>NZ_JBFLUM010000001.1:0-3391766 GCF_050470785.1 Microbacterium sp. NRRL B-14842
TCGGTGTTATGCTGCCACGAGTGGCGGATCGGGCACTGTTCGTAGGAAAACTGCCATTCCGGGAGATGTGATGAAGACCGTCGCGTGCGTGGTGCAGGACGGCTTCGCACCGTTCGAGTTCGGGGTCGCCTGCGAGGCGTTCGGTCTGGACCGGTCGTCCGACGGGGTGCCGAACTTCGACTTCCGCATCGTCGCCCCACGGCCCGGGGTCGTGCGCTCCAAGATCGGCTTCTCCATCAACGTGGAGCATGATCTGTCCTTCGCCGCGGAGGCCGACCTCGTCGTGTTCTGCCCGGTGCCCCGGGAGACTTGGGGCGACATCGATCCGCTCCTCGTCGAGGTCGCCCGCGAAGCGGTGGCGCGCGGAGCCTGGGTGATGAGCGTGTGCAGCGGCTCGTTCATCCTCGCGGCGGCCGGAGTGCTGGACGGGCGGCGCGCCACGACGCACTGGATGTACGCGCACACGATGGCGGACATGTACCCCGACATCGACATCGATCCTGACGTGCTCTTCGTCCAGGACGGCCGCATCATCACCAGCGCGGGCACTGCCGCGGGCATCGACGCCTGCCTGCACCTGCTGCGACAGGAGCTCGGGGCGGAGATCACCAACCGGATCGCGCGTCGGATGGTCGTGCCGCCGCAGCGCGACGGGGGTCAGGCGCAGTTCATCGATCGGCCCATCCCGGTCGCACCCACGGACTCGCTCGCCGCGGTGGCCGACTGGGCGGTGGAGAACCTCCGTGACGAGTTGACGGTCGACCAGCTCGCGGCGCGGGCGCTCATGTCGCCGCGGACCTTCGCGCGCCGCTTCAAAGCCGAGTACGGGGCGACCCCCGCCGCGTGGCTCGGGCGGCAGCGGATCATCCAGGCCCAGCGTCTCCTCGAGCGCACCGACCTTCCGCTCGAGCACATCGCGACCGACTGCGGCTTCGGTTCCGCGGCCGTCCTGCGGCAGAACTTCGCCCGCGTGCTGGGCGTGACCCCCACCGCCTACCGCGCCCGCTTCTCCTGCGCCACCGCCCCCGCTGCCTGACCCTCGTCCCCTCGCGCTGCGCCCGCGCCGGACCCGTCCCGCGGGCCCGCAACGGCCCCCGCCAACGTGCGGGATTGATAGCGCCCGCTAGCGGACCGTGTCCGGGGCGTTTTCCGTCCCCCACGTCCGTCCCCGCGTCCGTCCCCGGTGCCTTGCGGGATCAAGAACGCGCGGGGCGGGGACCGTCCCCGGGGCCTTTTCCGTAGCGCTAACCAGCCGCGTCCGTCCCGCGTCCGTTCTCCGCTGCCGTTCGGGATCAAGAACGCGCGGGCGTGGACCGTCCCCGGGGCCGTTTCCGTCCCGCCACCAGCCGCGTCCGTTCTCCGCTGCCGTTCGGGATCAAGAACGCGCTGGAGTGAGCCGCGTCCGGAGCGGCTTCCGTTCCGCTTCCGCGTCTGTCGAGCGGGATCAAGACTGCGCGCGCGGGGGTGGCATTCGGGAGCTCTTTCCGTCCGCTCCGTTGCGCCCCACTCCGGCCCGAGCCGCCCCGGGGCGGGCGTCGTGCACTCCGCAGTGGATCTCGTCGGTGCGGCCGGCAGGCTAGCTGCATCGACGCGGGATCAGAATGGCTCCGCGGAATGGCAGACCGGGTGCGTTTTTTGATCCCGCGCGAGAAGTGACGGGCGGGCGGGATCAGAATGGCTCCGCAGAAGGGGCTGGGAGGTGCGTTTTTGATCCCGCGCGGGATCGCGGGGCGGGGTGGGACGGGATCGGGAAGCGAGGAGGGGTCAGTGCCCAGTGGGCGGGGGAGGGGAGGGTGACGTCGCGGACGTCGACCCCGGTGGGCGTGACCGTGGCGACCGCGTAGAGGAGGGACTGCGTCGGGTAGCCGTGCGGGCGGTTGTCGCGAATGATGGCGCGGTCGTCTTCCGGGGGCAGGGCGGCCGAAGCTCCGAGGAGCGCGGTCCACTCGGTCGCCCAGTCGGCGCTCGCCGCGGCGGGACCCAGCGCGCGAACTCCGGGAGCCAGGCGGCGATGCGCGGGGTCTCCTCGTCGTCGAGGTCGTCGTGGGCGATCATGTGCGTCCCGGGCTCGATGGGTGTCTCCCGCAGCTCGGCACCGTCCCAGGAGAGCACCCGGGCGCCGTCCGGCCCCACTTCGAGCAGGTTGAAGCCGTGCATCGGCGGCGCACCTGCGGGGAGCGACCGGTGACCGCGGCGAGCGGAAGGGTGCCGCGGGAGACCGCCGCGGTCGCGGAGAGGTCCTGCACATCGGCACGGTTGAGGAGCACGGCGAGGCGTCGTTCCACGGGGTTCACGGCGAGCCAGGCCCCACCGGCCCGCCGGTCACGGATGCCGATCACCCCCGGATACTCCTCGGGCCACCACTCGCCCAGGGCGTCCCACTCCCGAGCCGGGTCCTCGTCGCGGACGGCCAGCAGCCGCGCGGATCCCGCGACCTCGACATCGATCACCACCGTGCACACGCTTCCGAGTCTAGGGTCGGTCGAGGCGGGCGGGACCCGCGACGAATCCGTGCGCGATGACCCTAGCGTCCGGACCCTGGGGCAGAATCGAGGCGTGAACATCGTCGTCGGAGTCACGGGCGGGCATCGCCGCGTACAAGACGGTGCACCTCGTGCGCCTGCTCACGAAGGCCGGTCATGATGTGACCGTGGTGCCCACCGAGGACGCGCTGCGCTTCGTGGGCCTGCCGACCTGGGAGGCCCTGAGTCGGCACCCGGTGACGACGAGCGTGCATGAGGACGTCGCCCGTGTGCGGCACGTCGCCCTGGGCCAGGGAGCGGACTCATCGTGATCGCCCCGGCGACGGCGAACTCGCTCGCGAAGATGGCCGCGGGGCTGGCCGACGACCTCCTCGGCACGACGCTGCTCGCGACCGAGGCGCCCGTGCTCGTCGCGCCCGCGATGCACGCGGAGATGTGGCGGAACGCGGCCACGCAGGCGAACATGGCGACGCTCCGGGAACGCGGCGTGCACGTGGTCGGACCGGCCGACGGCGAGCTGGCCGGCGGTGACAGCGGACCCGGTCGCATGGTCGAGCCGGAGGAGATCCTGGCGGCGGCCCAGGCGCTGCTGACAACCGGCGACCTGGCAGGCGTGCGGGTCGTCGTCTCGGCAGGCGGGACGCGGGAGCCCATCGATCCGGTGCGCTTCCCTCGCAACCGGAGCAGCGGGCGCCAGGGGGTCGCGCTCGCGGCGGAGGCGGCGGCGCGCGGCGCGGAGGTGGCGCTCGTCGCGGCGAACGTCTCCGGGGACGTGCTCGCGGAGGCCCGCCACCCGCACGTCCGGATCGTCCGGGTCGGCACGGCCGCGGAGCTGTCCGCGGCGATGAAGGAGGAATCCGCGGCGGCCGACGTCGTGCTGATGGCGGCGGCCGTGGCCGACTATCGACCGGTCGAGGTCTCCGCGCGCAAGCTCACCAAGGACCGCGGCGGGGTCGGCACCATCGAGCTCGTCGAGAACGAGGACATCGTTCGCCGCGCTCAGTCCGAGAAGCGAGGCGCGGGACAGCTCATCGTCGCGTTCGCGGCGGAGACGCCCGAGGATGAGGCGGAGATGCTCGCCCGCGCCCGCGGCAAGCAGGAGCGCAAGGGGGTCGACCTGCTGGTGGTGAACGAGGTCGGCTGGGAGCAGGGGTTCGAGCGCGGCGAGAACGCCGTGCACATACTCGGGCCCGGCGGGGTCGTGGCGCGGACCGCGGCGGGGAGCAAGCGCGAGGTGGCGGCGGCCGTCTGGGACGAGGTCGCCCGCGAGAGGTGAGGGGCGGTGGAGTCGCGCACCGCCGAATGCTAAACTTGAGTCAACCAAACTCAACTTTCAGAAGGAGCATCTCCAGGAGGAGCGCATGACCACCCCGCAGACCGGATCCCCGAACCAGGAACAGCAGTCCGCCCTCGAGCAGTTCGGCATCAACCTGACCGACCGCGCCCGCGAGGGCAAGCTCGACCCCGTCATCGGACGGGACAGTGAGATCCGGCGTGTCAGCCAGGTGCTCACTCGTCGCACCAAGAACAACCCGGTGCTGATCGGCGAGCCCGGCGTCGGCAAGACGGCGGTGGTCGAAGGGCTCGCGCAGCGCATCGTCGCGGGCGACGTCGCGGAGTCCCTCAAGGACAAGGAGCTCGTCTCGCTCGACATCTCCGCCCTCGTCGCGGGCGCCATGTACCGCGGCCAGTTCGAGGAGCGCCTGAAGCAGGTCCTCAAGGAGATCACCGAGTCGGACGGCCAGGTCATCACGTTCATCGACGAGCTGCACGTGCTCATGGGTGCGGGCGGCGGCGAGGGCTCGGTCGCGGCGTCGAACATGCTCAAGCCGATGCTGGCCCGCGGCGAGCTGCGGCTCATCGGCGCCACCACGCTCAACGAGTACCGCGAGTTCATCGAGAAGGACGCCGCCCTCGAGCGCCGCTTCCAGCAGGTGTACGTCGGCGAACCGACCGTCGAGGACACGATCGCGATCCTCCGCGGGCTCAAGGGCCGCTACGAGGCGCACCACGGGGTGACCATCTCCGACAGCGCCCTCGTGGCCGCGGCGTCGCTGTCCAACCGCTACCTGCCCGCGCGGCAGCTTCCGGACAAGGCCATCGACCTGATCGACGAGTCGATGTCGCGCCTGAAGATGGAGATCGACTCCTCTCCGGTCGAGATCGACCAGCTCAAGCGCCAGGTCGACCGGCTGAAGCTGGAGGAGCTCGCGCTCAAGCGGGAGAAGGACGCCGCGTCCAAGGAGCGTCTCGGCCACCCTGCGCGAGAACCTCGTCGAACTCGAGAAGGAGCTCGCCGGACTCGAAGCCCGGTGGGCGCGGGAACGGCAGGGTCTCAACCGCGTCGGTGAGCTGAAGAAGCAGCTCGACGACGCGATCACCCAGCGCGACCTCGCCATGCGCAACGCCGACTACACGAAGGCGTCGAAGCTCGAGTACGAGACGATCAAGCGCCTGGAGCGCGACATCGCGGAGGCGGAGCAGGCCGAGGCCACCGCCTCGAGCGAGCCGCGCATGGTGAACGAGAAGGTCACCGAGGAGGACATCGCGGCCGTAATCGCGGCCTGGACGGGCATCCCGGTCGGGCGGCTGCTGCAGGGGGAGAGCGAGAAGCTGCTGCACCTGGAGAACGAGCTCGGCAAGCGCCTCATCGGCCAGAAGGATGCCGTCAAGGCGGTGTCCGACGCCGTGCGCCGCTCGCGCGCGGGCATCAGCGATCCCGGTCGTCCCACGGGCTCGTTCCTCTTCCTCGGACCGACCGGTGTCGGCAAGACCGAGCTGGCCAAGGCGCTCGCGCAGTTCCTCTTCGACGACGAGCACGCCATGGTGCGCATCGACATGTCGGAATACGGCGAGAAGCACTCGGTCTCCCGGCTCGTCGGCGCCCCTCCCGGGTATGTCGGCTACGAGCAGGGCGGTCAGCTCACCGAGGCCGTGCGGCGTCGTCCCTACAGCGTGATCCTGCTCGACGAGGTCGAGAAGGCGCACCCCGAGGTGTTCGACGTGCTGCTGCAGGTGCTCGACGACGGGCGGCTGACCGACGGGCAGGGGCGCACGGTCGACTTCTCGAACGTGATCCTCATCCTGACCTCCAACCTGGGCTCGCCGATCCTCATCGACCCCGTGCTCTCCGTGGAGGAGAAGCGGGAGCAGGTGATGGCGCTCGTGCGCCAGGCGTTCCGGCCCGAGTTCCTGAACCGTCTCGATGACATCGTGATGTTCCAGGCGCTCACCGAGGACGACCTCGCGCAGATCGTGGAGCTGTCGGTCGACCAGCTTCACGACCGGCTGCGCGACCGTCGCCTCACGCTGGCGGTCACTCCTGGGGCGCGGTCGTGGCTGGCCGAGCGCGGTTACGACCCGGTGTTCGGCGCCCGCCCGCTGCGTCGCCTCATCCAGACCGAGGTGCAGAACAAGCTCGCGACCGCCCTCCTCTCGGGTGGCGTGCACGACGGCGACACCGTCCGCGTGGACGTGGCGGCCGACGGTACGGGCCTCGTGCTCACGGCGACGACCCCCGAGCCGGAGGTCGAGGACGACGACGTGATCGAGGCGGAGCTGCTCGACGACTGATCCCGACCGGCACATAGCGAGAAGGCCCGGTATGCGCGACGCATACCGGGCCTTTCGTGTGTCGATGCTCAGGCGCTGAGGACGACCGTCTCCGCGATCGGACGACGCACGCGCGGGGCGACCTCGCGCTCCTGCAGCACCTCCGGCAGGGCCTCGATGTCGCCGAACTCGCCGACGGCGATGACGGTGGCGGGGGTGAAGCGCGCCTCCAGGTCGGCGAACTCGCGGACGACCTCGGGGTCGAAGCCGCTCATCTGGTGCACGACGAGGCCGTCGTGGTGGGCCTGCACGGAGAAGTGCGCCACGGCCTGGCCGAGGTCGTAGAACGCGTGGCTGATCGGCGTGCCGTCGGCGGTCGCGGTCTCGGCGATCGCGACGACGAGCACGGCCGCGTTGCCGGCCCAGGCCTGGTTGAAGCCCATGAGCGCGTCGACGATCTGGGCGTGCAGGGCGGTGCCGCGGCGGGCGACGATGAAGCGCCACGGCTGGATGTTGTTGGCGGAGGGGCTCCAGCGGGCGGCCTCGAGCGCGGTGGCGAGCTTGGCCTCGTCGATCGGATGCTGCGCGTCGTACGCGCGGGGGCTCCAGCGGCCGGCGAGGACGTCGAGGACGGGGTGCTCGGTCGGGGCGGTGCGGTCGATGACGGGAGTGCTCACGGAAGTGCCTTTCGGACGGAGGGGATCGGACACCGTCGTCCGCGTACACGGGGGATGAACCGATGCATGTGCATGCATATTCCCGGAGGTCGGTTCGCGTCAATCCAGGAGGTTGCGGGAGGCGGCGTCGGCGAGCGCGGCGCGGACGGCGCGGATCGAGGGGGCGTCCGCGGACACCCGCCGCGCGGAGGAGAAGATCTCCCGGCGCGGTTCCTGCGGGAGCGGGGCGAGGTCGACCGTCGGGGTGTCGCCCGCCCACACGAGCTCGGGGAGGAGCCCCACCGCGAGCCCGGCGTGGATGAGCCGGACGTGCGCGGTGAGGTCGGCGAGCTCGAAACGCACGTCCGGCTCGAACCCGGCGGTGCGACAGAGCTGCTCGGCCCACGCGCGGGACGCCGTGCCGGCAGGCTCGAGCACCCACGGCTCCGCGCGGGTGGCCCACAGGGCGGCGACGGGGTCGGCAGCTCCCGCAGCTCCGGGGCGCCGGGCGAGGGCGATGGCGTCGTGGGCGAGCACGACACGGTCGAGGTCGGCGTGGATGGGGCGTGTGCGCCCCGGATACTGCTCGGCGAGGATGAGGTCGTAGTCGCGGCTGGAGACGCCCACGAGGCCGGATTCCGGGTCGCGCTCGGTCACCTCGACGCGCAGGGCGGGGTGGCGCTCGCCGAGGGCCGCGAGGGCGCGGGGCAGCAAGGAGTGCGCGGTGGACTGGAACACCGCGAGGCGCACGGTGCCGGTCACCTCGGTGAGCGACTCGGCGACGGCGACCTGGGCGTGCTCGAGCTGATCGAGGATGCCGATGGCCTCGGCGACCAGCACGTTCCCCTGCGGCGTGAACTGCACCCCGCGACCGACCCGACGCAGCAGTGGCACTCCGACATCGCGCTCCAACGCGGCGAGCTGCTGGGACACGGAGGCCTTGCTGTAGGACAGCGCGTCGGCCACCGCGGAGAGCGTGCCGCGGCGCGACAGTTCCACGAGCAGACGCAGGCGGTGGGCGTCCAGCACGACGGCTCCCAATCGTTCGGGATGAGTGAACAGAATCCACTCGAATCGGTTGATAGACGGAGCCTACCGAGCGGCTGGACAATGATCCAGCCGCACACGACACCCGGGTGTGCGAGGCCGAGGAAGGTACCCCCGCCCCATGACCGTCATCGACGACACCACCCCCCGCACCGAAGAGGTCGCCGCGCTCGTGCAGCGCTGGCTCGCCGAGAGCGAGACCCACCCGGTCGAGCCGGCCGCCCAGCGCCTCTCCGAGGTGCTCAAGGACCCGAACGGACTGGACTTCACCGTCGGCTTCGTCGACGGCGTCATGCGTCCGGAGGACCTGCGGGTCGCCGGCCGCAAGCTCGCCGAGCTGTCGGACATCACGCCCACGCTGCTGCCCGGCTACCTCCGGGCCGCCATCAAGGCCGGCGGGTTCTGGGCGCCGAAGCTCCCGAACGTCGTCGTCCCGATCTCGCGGCGCGTGCTGCGGGCCATGGTCGGCCACCTCGTGCTCGACGCGACGCCGTCCAAGCTCGGCCCGGCCATCGCCAAGCTCCGCAAGACCGGCAACCGTCTGAACCTCAACCTCCTCGGCGAGGCCGTGCTCGGCGAGCGCGAGGCGGGCCGCCGACTGCAGGGCACGTACGACTTCCTCGCCCGCCCGGACGTCGACTACGTCTCGATCAAGGTCTCGAGCGTCGTCAGTCAGCTCTCCATGTGGTCGTTCGACGAGGCCGTCGCCGATGTCGTGGAGAAGCTCACCCGCTGTACCGGCTCGCGGCGAAGGCCGAGGCGAAGGGGGCCCGCACCGGGACGCAGAAGTTCATCAACCTCGACATGGAGGAGTACCGCGACCTCGACCTGACGATCGCGGCCTTCACGAGCATCCTCGACCAGCCGGGCCTGGAGGACCTCGAGGCGGGCATCGTGCTGCAGGCGTATCTCCCCGACGCGCTCGGCGCCATGCAGCGGCTCCAGGAGTGGGCGGCCGCGCGCCGCGCCAAGGGCGGAGCGCCGATCAAGGTGCGCGTCGTCAAGGGCGCGAACCTCGCGATGGAGGAGGTCGACGCGAAGGTGCACGGCTGGCCGCTCGCGACCTACGGCGCCAAGCAGGACTCCGACACGAACTATAAGCGCGTGCTCGACTGGGCGATGACCCCCGAGCGGCTCGACGCCGTGCGTATCGGCGTCGCCGGTCACAACCTCTTCGACATCGCGTACACGTGGTTGCTGGCGAAGGCCCGTGGTGTGACCGGCCCTTCGACAGGCTCAGGGACCCAGGGGAGCGCGGCCTCAGGGACCCAGGGGCAGAAGGGCGCCCTCGTGGAGTACGAGATGCTGCTCGGCATGGCGACCGGGCAGGCCGAGGCCGTCCGCAAGGACGTCGGCCGTCTCCTGCTCTACACGCCGGTCGTGAACCCGGCGGAGTTCGACGTCGCCATCGCCTACCTCGTGCGGCGCCTCGAGGAGAACGCGAGCCCCGAGAACTTCATGTCGGCCGTGTTCGAGCTGGCCTCGAACCCGACCCTGCTCACACCGCGAGCGGGAGCGCTTCGAGCGCTCGCTCGCCGCGCTCGTCGCCGACCCGTCGGTGCCGGGCCCGAACCGCACGCAGGACCGCACGGCTCCGCGCCCCGCCGCCACGACGGACGGCTTCGCGAACGAGCCCGACACCGATCCCGCGCTCGCCGCGAACCGCGCGTGGGGCCGGGAGATCCTGCAGCGCTCGGTCTCCTCGACGCTCGGCCGGGACGCGATCGCCGCGGCCCGCATCGAGACCGACGCCGAGCTGGACGCCGTGTTCGCGGCCGCCACGTCCGCCGCAGAGAAATGGGCAGCGCTTCCCGCCGCCGAGCGCGCCGCCGTCCTGCACCGCGCGGGCGACGAGCTCGCCGCCCGCCGCGGCGAGCTGCTGGAGATCATGGCGCACGAAGCAGGCAAGACCATCGCCGAGGCCGACCCCGAGGTCAGCGAGGCGATCGACTTCGCGCACTACTACGCCGAGCGCGCGAAGGATCTCAAGGCCATCCCCGGCGCCGAGTTCGTGCCGTCGAAGGTGACCGTGGTCACGCCGCCGTGGAACTTCCCCGTGGCGATCCCCGCCGGCGGTGTGCTGGCCGGCCTCGCCTCCGGATCCGGCGTGATCATCAAGCCCGCCAAGCTCACCCAGCGGTGCGGCGCCGTGATGGTCGAGGCGCTGTGGGCCGCGGGCGTCCCGCGCGATCTGCTCGCCCTCGTCGACCTCGCCTCCCGCGACCTGGGCACCCGCCTGGTGGCGAGCCCCCAGGTCGACCGGGTCATCCTCACCGGGGCCTACGAGACCGCACAGCTGTTCCGCTCCTTCCGGGCCGACCTGCCGCTGCTCGCCGAGACCAGCGGCAAGAACGCGATCATCGTGACGCCGTCGGCCGACCTCGACCTCGCCGCCGCCGACGTCGCCCGCAGCGCGTTCGGCCACGCCGGTCAGAAGTGCTCGGCCGCGTCCCTGGCGATCCTCGTCGGGTCGGTGGCGGACTCGAAGCGCTTCGAGCGGCAGCTCGTGGACGCGGTCACCTCGATGCGCGTCGGGCTTCCCGACGACCCCGCCACGCAGATGGGGCCGATCATCGAGCCCGCGAACGGCAAGCTCCTCACCGCGCTCACCACTCTCGACAAGGGCGAGCGCTGGCTGGTCGAGCCCCGGAAGCTCGATGACGAGGGGAAGCAGTGGACACCGGGGGTGAAGACCGGCGTGCGCGAGGGCTCGTACTTCCACCTCACCGAGTTCTTCGGACCCGTGCTCGGCATCATGCACGCGAAGGACCTCGACGAGGCCATCCGGCTGCAGAACGCGGTCGACTACGGCCTCACCGCGGGGCTGCACTCGCTGGACTCCGCCGAGGTCGCGACCTGGCTGGACCGCGTCGAAGCGGGCAACCTGTACGTGAACCGAGGCATCACCGGCGCCATCGTGCAGCGCCAGCCCTTCGGCGGCTGGAAGCGCTCGGCCGTGGGCGCCGGGGCCAAGGCCGGCGGTCCGAACTACCTCTTCGGTCTGGGCGAGTGGCGTGCGGGCGAGCTGCCCGCCGCGGCTCCGGGGGCGGCGGTGACCCCCGCGGTGACCGGGCTGCTGGAGGCCGCCGCACCCGAGCTCGACCCGCTGGGCATCGAGTGGCTGCGCCGTGCCGCGGCCGCCGACGAGCGCGCGTGGACCGACGAGTTCGGCGCCGTGAGCGACAAGTCCGGACTCGGCGTCGAGCGCAACGTGTTCCGGTACCGTCCCGTGGCCGTCGACGTCCGCATCGCCGAGGACGCGCCGCTCGCCGAGGGGGTCCGGGTGCTCGCCGCTGCCCTGCGCAGCGGCAGCCCGTTCACCGTGTCGGCCGCGTCGCTGCCGTCCCGCGTGGAGAAGGCGCTCAAGACCCAGGGCGTGACCGTGAAGACCGAGTCCGATGCCGCGTGGACCAAGCGCTACGCAAAGGGGGCCCGGTCGTGGCAGCGGGTGCGGCTCGTGGGCGGCGACGCCGGCGCGCTGCACACGGCCCTCGACGGCAGCCCCGACGTCGCGGTCTGGTCGCACGCCGTGACCGGAGCGGGCCGGGTGGAGATGCTCCCGTTCCTGCACGAGCAGGCCGTGTCGATCACCAACCACCGCTTCGGCAACCCCACCACGCTCTCGGAGGGCATCCTCTGACGCCGAGACCCCGGCTACACGTCGAGACCCCCTGCTGCACGCGCGTGCAGCAGGGGGTCTCGGCGCGAAAGCGGGGTCTCGGGATCAGCCGCGCAGAGCCTCGGAGAGCTTCACCCGCGAGCCCATCCGGAGCAGGGAGTTCTCGTAGATCTTCGCGCCGACGACGATCGCCGCGACGCAGCTCGCCAGGAGGATCGCGAGGCTCAGCAGCGGCTCCCACCACTGCGCCTCACCGACGAAGAGACGCATCGGCATTCCGACCGGAGCCGAGAACGGCACGTACGACATGATCGTCAGCACCAACGGGTTGTCGTTGAACACGATCACCAGCACGTACGGCGCCATGATGAGCATCGTGATGGGGGTCGTCGTCGAGCCGATGTCCTCCTGACGGGAGACCATGGAGGCGGCCGCCGCGAACATCGCCGCGAGCAGGATGAACCCGAAGAGGAAGAACACCGCGAACCAGATGATGGGGGCGCCGAGGGTGGTCAGAACCTCGCGTTGACCCGTCACAATGAGGCCGATGGTGGCGACGGCCGCGAGGGCGAGGATCTGCCCCATCGCGAGCACCGTGTTGCCGATGACCTTGCCGGCGAGCAGGGTGCGCGCGGGGATCGCCGACAGCAGCACCTCGACCACCCTGGTCTGCTTCTCCTCGACCACGCTCTGGGCGATAGTGCCGCCGAACGTGGCCGCGGCCATCATGAAGACGAGCCCGAACGCGATCGCGATGAAGTAGCGCAGCAGCGGGTTGGTGGTCACCGGCTCGAGGATGACGACCTCGGGCGAGAGCGACAGCCCGGACACGAGCGACCCGGGGGCATCCTCCAGGGCGACGATCGTGTAGCCCGCGGCGTTGTCGCCCGCGAGCACCGCCGCATCGACGTCGCCCTCGCGGACCAGCTCCTCGGCCTCGGCGCGGGAGGCGACCTCGGTCACCTCGACGTCGGGCAGGGCGGACACGGCGCCCGCGGTCTTCGAGGTCACGGCCACCGGCATGGCGTCGTTGTTCTGGCTCGCGAAGCCGCCGAACAGCACGCCGGCGAGGGCGATGAGCAGCAGGATGCCGGTCGAGATCAGGAACGCCTTGCTGCGGAGCTTGGAGCCGATCTCCCGCTCGGCGACCAGCCAGATCCCGTTCCGTGCGGGGGTCGAGGCGTTCACTGGATGACCTCCTTGAAGATCTGGGCGAGGGAGGGGTGCTTGGGTGCGAAGCTCGCGACGTCGCCGCGCGCGACCGCCGACTGCAGCACACGCTGCGCGGTGTCGGGGCCGTCCGCGTCGAAGAGCGCGTAGCCGCCCTCGAAGTCGACGACCGTGACCCCGGGCTCGGTGCGCAGCCACCCGGCGTCCCCCGCGGAGACCAGCTCGTACCGATCGCGGGCGTGCTCGGCGCGGAGGCCGTCCCGGGATCCGGCCGCCCGGATGGTGCCTCCGGCGAGGATGACGAGATCGTCGCAGAGACGCTCGACCACGTCGAGCTGGTGCGAGGAGAAGAGGATCGAGGCGCCGCGGGCCGCGCTGGCCTGCAGGACCCCGGCGACGACGTCAACCGCGAGGGGGTCCAGGCCGGAGAAGGGCTCGTCGAGGATCAGCACCTCGGGGTCGTGCACGAGCGACGCGGCGATCTGCGCGCGCTGCTGGTTGCCGAGCGACAGCGACTCGATCGTGTCGTCGAGGCGCTCGCCGAGCCCGAGCTCCGTGAGCAGCGCGGTCGCCCGCTCCGTCGCCTCCGGCTTGCTGAATCCGTGCAGGCGCGCGAGGTAGACGATCTGCTCCAGGACCTTCATCTTCGGATACAGGCCGCGCTCCTCGGGCATGTAGCCGAAGCGGCGGCGGTCGCTGGTGGTGAGGGGCGCCCCGTCGAGGTCGACCCGTCCGCCGTCCGACGACAGCAGGCCGAGGATGATGCGCATGGTCGTGGTCTTGCCGGCGCCGTTGCCGCCGACGAAGCCGGTGAGGCGGCCCGGCGCGACCGTGAACGACACGTCGTCCAGCACCCGGCGGCTGCCGTAGCTCTTGGTGATGCCGGAGAGTTCCAGCAGTCCGGTTGTCATGTCGTGGTGCTCCGTCCGAAGGTGATCCGCATGATCTTCACGCTATTGAGCGCGGGCGGGGCGGGGCATCCCCCGCAGGGGGGACTGCGACGGATCAGCCGCGGGGCGGACGGCCGGCGTGCAGCACCGTGCGCACGAGCAGGCCGGCGACCAACGCCCAGAACGCCGCACTCACCCCGAGCACCGCGATGCCGGAGGCGGCGACGAGAAACGTGACGACCGCGGGGAGCCGCTCACCGGGGTCGTCGATCGCCTGCTGGACGGCCGCGCCGAAGGCGCCGAACAGCGCCAGCCCCGCGACCGCCGGGATCACCGCCGTCGGGGCGAGCACGACGAGCGTGGCGAAGGCGGCGGAGAACGCGCCCAGCACGAGGTAGGACGCTCCGGTCGAGACACCGGCGAGCCAGCGCCGGCTGGGGTCGGGGTCGGCGTCGGGGGACGCGGCGAGGGCCGCGCTGATGGCGGCGAGGTTGATCGCATGACCGCCCGCCGGAGCGCCGAGCGCCGTGCCGAGACCGGTCACGAGCATCGCCGGACGCCACGGGACCTCGTAGCCGAAGCTGCGCATGATCGCGATACCCGGCACGTTCTGCGACGCCATGGTCACGATGAACAGCGGCAGCGCGATGCCGACCAGGGCCCCGACCGTGAAGGCCGGCATCGTCAGCTCGAACCGCGGCAGGAGGACAGCCGGGTCGACCGGTGTGCCCGCAGTGACCAGCGTGACGGCGACCACCGCAGCCGCGGCGACGAATGCGAGCGGCACAGCCCACCGGTGAGCCAGACGGGCGAAGACCAGCCAGGTCAGCACGACCGGGAGCACACCCCACGGGTTCGCGACGATCCCGGTGATCGGCGCGAGGCAGAGCGGCAGCAGCACCCCTGCCAGCATGGCCTGGGCGATCGACGGCGGGATCCGGGCAATCAGAGCACCGAGTGCGGGCCAGAGCGCCGTGAGGAGGATGAGGGACGCCGTCACGAGGAAGGCTCCGACGGCGGCGGGCCAGCCGCCCTCGACGCTGCCGGTCGCCACGAGCAGGGCAGCACCGGGGGTGGACCACGCGGCCGTGATCGGCATCCGGTAGCGCCAGGCCAGCACGATGCAGGCGAGCCCCATCGCGAGGCTCACGGCGAGGAGTCCGCTGGCCGCCTGCGCCGCCGACGCGCCCACGGCGTCGAGCCCCGTGAGCACCACCGCGAAGGAGCTCGTGAACCCGACCAGCGCCGTGACGATCCCGGCGACGATCGGACGGGTTACGGGGACGGCGGCGGGCATGGCTCCGAGAGTATCGCGGGGGAGCGGTCCGCCTCCGGTCAGGCCAGCCCCATCCGATGCGCGAGCACGACGGCCTGCACGCGGTCCCTGGCGCCGAGCTTCTGGAGGATGCGCGAGACATGGGTCTTCACGGTGGCCTCGCCGATGAACAGAGCCCGAGCGATCTCGGCGTTGCTGCGGGCGTCGGCGAGCAGGGTCAGCACCTCGGCCTCCCGCTCGGTCAGCGGCTCCGCGAGTACGGCCGTCGCGGGCGCTTTCGCCACCGCGCGGGCGGGAGCGGCGCCGGCTTCCGGGGTCGCTCCGGCGAAGCGGGTGAGGACGCGGCGGGTCACCTCGGGTGCCAGCATGCCGTCCCCGGCCGCGAGAGCGCGCACCGCGGAGATGAGATCCTCGGCGCCCGCGTTCTTGAGGAGGAATCCGCTCGCGCCGGCTTCGAGCGCCTGATAGAGATAGTCGTCGCGGTCGAACGTCGTCACGATCGCGATCGCGGCGCCCACCGACGGGTCGGCGACGAGGCGGCGCGTCGCCTCGATCCCGTCCATATCGGGCATCTGCACGTCCATCGTGATGACGTCAGGGCGCAGCGCGGCGGCCTGCGCGACCGCCTCGGCTCCCGTCGAGGCCTCGCCCACGACGGCGATGTCG
The DNA here is from genome assembly GCF_050470785.1 of Microbacterium sp. NRRL B-14842. Classification (NCBI taxonomy): domain Bacteria; kingdom Bacillati; phylum Actinomycetota; class Actinomycetes; order Micrococcales; family Microbacteriaceae; genus Microbacterium; species Microbacterium sp. NRRL B-14842. The sequence goes on from NZ_JBFLUM010000001.1 coordinate 15,360, forward strand.
GGCTGGGTGTCGAGGATCGTGCGGAATCCCGCGCGGAGGAGGGCGTGGTCGTCGACGAGGAGCACCCGGATCGGCGCGGTCATCGTGCGCCCTCCGGCACGGCCGTGCCGAGCGGCACCCGCGCCCGGACCCGCAGACCCCCGGCGACGCGCGGAGTGACCTCGACGGTGCCGCCGGAGGCCGCCGCGCGCTCGCGCATCCCGAGCTGTCCGAGACCGGGTCGCAGCTGGGCGATGGCGCGGCCGGTGTTCACGACCTCGACCTCCACGCCGTCGTCGTCGTAGCGCACGCGCACGTCCGCGGTCGCCCCCGGTCCGGCGTGCCGACGGGCGTTGGTCAGCGATTCCTGTGCGATCCGGTACAGGTTCACGGCGACGAGCGAGGGAACGGGCACCGGATCGCCGATCACGGTGTACGCGGTGGGGAGACCCGCCTCGGTCGATGCCTGCGCGAGCGCCGCGATGTCGTCGAGGGAGACGGTCGACGCCGACTCGGTCGTATCGCCGCCGGGAGTGCGCAGCGTCTCCAGCAGCTGGCGCAGTTCCTGGATCGCGTCCCGCGCGGAGGACTCGATCCCGGAGAGGATGCGCGCCGACTGGGCGGGATCGCTCTCGAGCACGAGGCGCGCGGCGCCCGCCTGCACGCCCATCACCGACACGTGGTGGGCGACGACGTCGTGCAGCTCCCTGGCGATCCGCACCCGATCGAGGGCCACTGCCTGCGCGGCCGTGACCTCGCGCTCGCGCTCCAGTTCGCGGGTGCGCTCTTCCAGCACGGTGCGCTGCTCGGCTGCCGCCCAGGAGCGTTCGCCGAAGTAATAGGCACCGCCGAAGTACAGGGCGTTGAGGAGGATCTGGATGAGCATGAACGCCACGTAGGGCGACATGGCCCCGGCGACGACGTCCGCCTTGTCGGCCTCGCTGATGGCGTCGCGGTACATGGTGATGAGGAGCCACACGAACATGCCGACGATGATGGCGACGCGGACGACGAGGGCCTTCCGGCGATCGTTCATCCAGGCGCCGACCGTGTAGAGCGCGATGAACATCGCGATGTTGCCGACGTAGATCTCCGGCACCCGGATCGTCACAGCCGTGAAGTAGGCCAGCGACACCACGACGGCCACGGTGCCGGGCCAGCGTCGGCGGAACCCGAGCGGCGCCGCCACGACGACGGCGTAGACGAGCGCGGTCCACAGCGGAGCCTGCTCGTCGCCGTAGACCTGGGCGATGGAGGAGAGCGCCGCGCTGAGGATCGCGCCGACGAAGAGGACGAGCGCGAGGAGGAGGTCGCCGCGCTGGTCGCGCAGGGTCGGCGTCCGGGTGAAGGCCATCCCTCCACCGTAGGGCGGGGGCTGTCGCGCGGCATCCCCCGTGCGACGGACGCGGGCGGTACGTCTGCCAGGATCAGGTGTGACCTCCTCGCCGCGCCCGCGCCTGGCACCGCTCTACCTCGCCGGGTTCACCACCGCGTTCGGCGCGCACGGCATCGCCGCGGCCCTCGGCGCCGAGACCGAGGACATCGGCTGGACGCTGCTGGCGTTCGGTTTCACGCTCGCGCTGTACGACCTCGCCGAGGTGTTGCTGAAACCGCTCTTCGGTGCCCTCAGCGACCGGGTCGGCGTGCGGCCGGTGATCGTCGGCGGGCTGCTGGCCTTCACCGCGTTCTCGGTCGTCGGAGCTCTGGCCCCCGGCATGGTCGGTCTCGTGATCGCGCGCTTCGGCCAGGGAGCCGCGGCCTCCGCGTTCTCGCCGGCCTCGTCCGCTGCGGTGGCGCGGTTGACGGACGAGGCGTCGCGTGGCCGGTACTTCGGGCGCTACGGCTCCTGGAAGAGTCTCGGCTACGCCCTCGGCCCGCTGCTCGGCGCGGTGCTCGTGGTCGTGGGAGGGATCCCTGCACTGTTCTGGGCCCTCGCCGTGCTCGGACTCGCGGCAGCCGGATGGGTGCTCCTCGCCGTCCCCGCCGTGCCGGTGCTGCCCCGGAAGCGGGTGACCCTCGTCGACCTCGGCCGGGAGCTCCTCGCCCCGGGGTTCCTCGTCCCGACCCTCGTGCTGGCGGCCACGACCGGTGCGCTCGCCGTGGCCGTGGGATTCCTCCCGCTGCTCGGGCGACAGGCCGGGCTCGGCACGGTGGGCAGCATGGCGATCGTCACGGTGCTGGCGATCGTGTCGAGCATCGTGCAGCCGTTCGTCGGCGCGGCGCACGACCGCGGTCGGCTCTCCGTCCGTCTCGGGGCCGTCGGCGGGCTGCTCCTGATCGGCCTCGGCATCGGGCTCACCGCGCTGTGGGTGACGCCGATCGTGCTGTGCGTCACGGGCGTGCTGGTCGGCGCCGGGGTGGGCCTGGCGACGCCGGTGGCGTTCTCGCACTTGGCGGCATCGACGCCCGCGGAACGCATGGGACGCACGATGGGCAGTGCGGAGCTGGGCCGGGAGCTGGGCGACGCGGGTGGCCCGTTGGTCGCCGGGGCCGTGGCGACGGCGACGGTGCCGGCGGTCGGAATCGGCGTCATCGCGGCGCTCACGGCGGGAGCCGGGGCCGTGGCGCTCCTCGGTCTCCGACTGCCGCGCGTCGACGCGCGGCCGGACCAGAACCGGGCGAACGGACACGACGGCGAAGGTCGGAAGTATGAAGCGACATGAAGAGCGCCGAGTGCAATACGATCCAGTACTCAGTACTACAACTTCATTCTGAAGCACTGTGGAGAGATCGCGTGCAAGTGAATAAAACCGTGCTGTGGGGAGTAGTGGGGGCGGGGGTGGCCATCTTCCTCGTGGTGATATGCGCGGTCTTGGTCATTCCTGCTCTCACGAAGACACCGGGGCCCGGCGATCAGTTCGAGTTCCCGATCAGCTGGCAGCGATCGAAGGACCCAGACGTCCCGGATGCCGCCAACACAACCATCGAGCTCTACGAGGACGGAACTGCCCAGCTGTCGGGAATCTCATTGGGGCACATCGAGACGTCTGCTGACGCCCGGCTTTGTGTCGCTGACGCCAGCGAGGGAGATGCTGGCGATGCGCGTTGGGAGGTGGACGACGACGGTGTACTTCACGTTCGTAGCGTCGACGGAGAAGCGGTCTTCCTGCCTGGGGCAGGACGGTTCTCGGGCTCCGACTGGTCCGAGCTTCGCGAACCGTTCTGTGACGAGACCTTCGTTGACTTCAGTCCATCGCGGGATGAAGCGGAGGATGCTGCCGCACGGCGTGTGCGGGGTAGCAGTTCTCCGATGGCACCACCTATGAGCTTCGCTCCCGGGACTGCACGTGTCTGCTGAGTCAGTGATTGGACCGATACTGATCGTGATCGGGCTTGCCCTGATGCTCTTCCGCAGGTCTGTTTCCCAGATCTTCCATCACGGCGTGGAGAGGATGTACGGGGAGCCGTTAGCTGATGATGCGATGCCGCCCGGGAGGACGCCGATGAGGATGCTCATCGTCGGGATATTCTTCATCGGCTTCGGCGTCTTCACTCTCGTCGGCGCACTTCTGCAGTAGCGGTGGCACAACGCTGACATGGTGATGTCGGGTGAATCGATTTGTCAGGTATTCGCCCTAGAGGCGATAGCCCGATAGCCGAGCAGGCGCTCGATCACGCGGGCCACGCCGTCCTCGTCGTTGGTCGCGGTGGTCTCGTCCGCGGCCTCCTGCACGACGGGTTCCGCGTGCGCCATCGCCACGCCGTGACCGGCCCAGCGGAGCATCTCGACATCGTTGAGGGCGTCTCCGAACGCCACGACGTCGGAGCGATCGATGCCGAGGTGGGTGCAGAGGCGCGCGAGTCCCGTGGCCTTCGTGACGCCCTGCGCCATGACCTCGACGAACGGGGCGCCGGACAGCGTAGCCTCGAAGCCGGTGAGCCCGAGGGACCGCAGGGTCTCGAAGAGTGCGGCGGGCGCGAGCTCGGGGTGCCGGATCACGAGTTTGAGCGTCGGCGCGGCCAGCACCTCGTCCAGCGGGACGCCGCCCATCGTCGCGGGGTCGCGCTTGTGGTCGGACAGCTGCGCGATCGCCGCGTAGCCGTGCTGTGCGATGAACGTCTCGCCGCCCTCCCGTACGCTCGCGAAGAGCAGGCCGGGAACGCTGGCGCGCAGCGCGTCGGCGAGAGTGCGAAGGGTCGCGGGCGGCAGCTCCTCGGCGAACAGCATGCGGCCCTCGGCGAGATGCGTCGCGTACGCGCCGTTGCCGCACAGCGCCCACCCGTCGAATCCGGCGTCGGCGGCGATCACGCGAAGGCCGATGGGCTGGCGGGCGGTGACCGGCACCACCGCGACACCGGCGTCCCGCGCGGCATCGATCGCCGCACGGGTGCGCGGCGACACCGCGGATGCGCTGTCGAGCAGCGTGCCGTCGAGGTCGGTCGCGATCAGCCGCACGGAATGGGTCCCTGAGTCTGCCATGCGATGGGTCCCTGAGCCTGTCGAAGGGCCTGAGCCTGTCGAAGGGTCAGGAGAAGATCATCGGCAGGTCGTCGTCGGCGTCGTTGCCGCCGAAGTCCACATCGACCACCACGGGCACGTGGTCGCTGGGCTGCTCGCCCTTGCGCTCGTTGCGGTGGATCGACGCGCCGGTGACGGCATCGGCGAACGTCTTCGAGCCGAGGATGAAGTCGATGCGGATGCCCTCGTTGCGCGGGAACTTCAGCCGCTGGTAGTCCCAGTAGGTGTAGCCCTCGGGGAGCAGCGGACGCACCACATCGGTCACCCCCGCGTCGGTCAGGGCGAAGAACGCGTCGCGCTCGGCGGGGGACACGTGGGTGGACCGGCCGACCACGATGTCGGGATCGCCGTTGTCATGGTCGAACGGGATGATGTTGAAGTCGCCGACGAGGGCGAGCGGGAGGTCGGGGTTCGCCGACAGCTCGGCCGCCGTGGACCGCTTGAGCTGCTCGAGCCAATGCAGTTTGTAGACATAGTGCGGGTCATCGAGCGAGCGGCCGTTGGGCACGTACAGGCTCCAGACGCGCACGCCGTCGACCATGACGCCCAGAGCGCGCGCCTCCTGCGGGGCATCCGGGCCCTCGTGGCCCTTCGCGAACCCGGGCATGCCGTCGAAGGCGGTGCGCACGTCGGTCACGGGCAGCCGGCTCGCGATCGCGACGCCGTTCCACTGATTCAGGCCGTGCACCTCGACGTGGTAGCCGGCCTCCTCGAACGGTGCATACGGGAACTGCTCCGGCTTGCACTTCACCTCCTGCATCGCGAGCACGTCGATGTCTTCACGGACGGCGAACTCGACGGTGCGGGTGACGCGGGTGCGGATGGAGTTGACGTTCCAGGTGGCCAAGCGCATGCGTCCAGCCTAGGGTGTGCCTCCTACACTGGATGCCGTGACCGCACTCGACGCAGACCGCCGGACCCTCCTCGCCCTCATCACGGACGAGGCGGTGTTCCACGGCGATTTCACCCTCTCCAGCGGCAAGAAGGCGACGTACTACGTCGACATGCGCAAGCTCACCCTCGACCACCGCGCCGCCCCGGCGATCGGCCGCATCATGCTCGACCTGATCGCCGATCTCGACGTCGTCGCCGTCGGCGGTCTGACGCTCGGCGCCGACCCGATCGCGAACGCCGTCCTGCATGCCTCGGTCGGCACCGACCGTCCGCTCGACGCGTTCGTCGTGCGGAAGGAGCCGAAGGACCACGGCCGCGGTCGCCAGATCGAGGGCGCCGACGTGAAGGGCAAGCGCGTGGTCGTGCTGGAGGACACCTCGACCACCGGGCAGTCCGCGCTCAAGGCGGTCGAGGCGCTCCGCAAGGAAGGCGCGGAGGTCGTCGCCGTCGCGGTGATCGTCGACCGCAAGACCGGCGCGCAGGCCGCCATCGAGGCCCAGGGTCTGGAGTGGCGCGCGGCGTTCGACCTCGACGACCTCGGGCTCGACCCGCAGTGACCCGCTACGCGCTGGCCGTCGATGTGGGCGGCACGAAGATGGAGGCCGCCCTCGTCGCCGACGACGGCGCGCTCGTCCCCGGCAGCCGCAGCCGGCAGCCCACCGGCCGTGAGGCGACGTCGGCGTCGTTGACGGCGGCGGTCGACGCGATCGTGCGGCATGCGCTCGCGGCCCTTCCCGCCGACGCGGAGCTCGTCGGCGCCGGGATCGGCAGCGCGGGTCCCGTGGATCGGACCCGCGGTGAGATCCTGCCGGTGAACATGCCCCTCGCGCGGGGTTTCGGCCTCGTCGACGCGGTCGCCCGTGCGGCCTCGACCGCACTCGGCCGGGAGGTCCCGGCGGTCCTGGGCCACGACGGCGGCGCGCTCGCGCTCGCGGAGTCGTGGCTGGGGGCGACGCAGCAGGCGGGAGCCTCGTTGTCGATCGTCGTGTCCACCGGCGTCGGCGGCGGTTTCGTCGTGGGCGGTGCGTATGTGCCCGGGGCGAGCGGCAACGCCGGGCACCTCGGCCAGGTGCGCCGCGAGGGCGGGCTCACTCTCGAGGAGATCGCCTCCGGACCTGCCAGTGCCGCCTGGGCGCGGGAGCAGGGCTGGCCCGGCGCGACCGGGGAGGACCTGGCTCGGGATGCCGCGGCCGGTGTCGCCGTCGCCCGTGCGGCGATCGAGCGCTCGGCCCGCGCCGTCGGGGAGGCGCTGGCCGATGCCGCCACCCTCGTCGACCTCGATGTCGTCGCCATCGGCGGGGGCTTCTCGCAGGTGTCGGCGGACTACATCGACCTCGTCCAGCAGGCTCTCACCGCCAGCGCCGTGCACGAATACTCGCGTCGCACCCGCGTCGTCCGCTCGGGCCTGGGCGACGAGGGGCCGTTGATCGGCGCCGCCGCCCTCGTCCTGCGCTGACGGGAGGCTCAGCTTCCGGACACGAGCAGGCGTCGCGGGGGCCCTTCGAGCCGGGCGACGGCGATCTTCAGGTCCGTGACGTCCGCCGCCACCGCATCGATGCGGGCGCCGAGCTTCTCCTCGACGGTGTCGATGCGTGCGGTGAGTTTCTCTTCGACGGTGTCGATGCGTGCGGTGAGTTTCTCTTCGACGGTGTCGATGCGTGCGGTGAGTTTCTCTTCGACGGTGTCGATGCGTGCGGTGAGCTTCTCTTCGACGGAGTCGATGCGGGGGCCGAGCCTTCCTTCGACGGAGCCGATGCGTGTGGAGAGCCGGTGGTCGACGGTGCCGAGACGCTCGTCGATGCGACGGATCATCCACGCCCCTGCCGCGAACAGGCTCGCGCCGAGGGTGAGCACGATGCCGATCGCGCTGACGATGATCGTGACGGTGTCCGCGGACACGGTGCTCCCTTCCTCGGTGCGGGTGTGGCTTCGACGATACGTGGTCGGCGTGCGGGCGCCGGTCGGAATTCCGGCATCTGTGAAGAGGTCGCGTGCGGACCCGATGGGGGAGGAAGAGTGCGTCACCGCAGCGCCGGGACGGGGCGTCCGGAGCGCGACGTCACGAGCATCAGCACGGGGATGGCCGCGCACACCACGGCGGACACGAGGAAGGTGACGCTCGACGCCGGGTCGCGCCCGATCAGCAGGACGAGCGTGGGCACGAACGTGCCGCCGACCGCGCCGCAGGCCACGAGCGCCCCGGTGACCGCGGCGCTGCGGACCGGATCGAGACGGTCGAGCGCGAGCCCGAGGATGAGTCCGTAGCTCGGGGCCAGCAGGACCACCACGACGGCGAGGATGATCAGCGCCGCGACCGGCTCATCGCCGAGGAGCACGCCGGCGAGCACCAGGAGGACGGCGGCAGCCCCCGTCGCGGTCGCCAGCAGCGCGAGCGGCGGAACCGCCGCGCGCCGGAGCGCGGCGGCGCCGAAGCGGCCGACGGCCATCAGCGCCCAGAAGGCGGAGGTGCCGAGGGCGGCGGCGGCGGGCTCGATAGCGAGAGCCCGCTCCGGGATCACGGCCGACCAGCCGGACAGGACGGTCTCCACGCCGACGTAGAGCGGCAGAGCCAGCGCGAAGGGGAGGAGGACGAGCAGGGAGCGGGCGTCCCGTCGCGCCGGGGGCTCGGTCGAACGGGCGAGAGTGGTGGCACCGGCGAGCACCGCCACAGTCGCCAGGGGTACGGTCGCGAGCAGCGCCAGAGCCGGACGGGAACCGGCCCCGAGCGCCACCACGAGCGGTGTGACGGCGGCGCACACGGCGACCGTGCCCATCAGGGCGCTCAGCACCCCGGTCGCGCTTTCGGTGCTGGCGGCCTTGGCGGCCACGGAGCCCGCTGCCTCGACGAGACCGAACCCGAGCCCCGCGAGCGCGGCGGCCGCGATGAAGGCGCCCGGATCCGTCGCGAGGGCGACACCGACGATGGCGGCCGCCTGCAGGAGGCTGCCCAGCACGAGCGTCGTCCGGGGTGGGCGGCGCACGAGGAGCGGACCCGACAGCAGCACGCCCACGAGGAGTCCCGCGAAGAGGACGGGCACGGCGGCACTCAGGTCGGCGTCCGTCGTGCGCTCCGCGGAGGGGAGGACGGCAGGGACGAACGCCGCGGTCACGCCGAGGCCGCCGAACGCCGTGAACAGCCCGACGCGGAGTCGGCTCGCGCTCATCTCAGGCACCGCCCGCGCGCACGTGATGCACGGCGGCGAAGGTGTCGCGGAGGGCCTCCATCGAGCGGTCGTAGTTGGACTGCGCGACCCCGATGAAGATGCAGTCGACGACCATGAGCTGGGCGATCCGGCTGCCCAGGGCCCCGGAGCGGAAGCCCGTCTCGCGCGCCGCGGTGGTCAGCACGATGTCGGCCTGACCGGCGAGCGGGGAGCCGGCGTGGTTGGTGATGGCGATGGTCGTCGCGCCCGCCTGCCGGGCGAGCAGGAGGAACTCGATGGTGTCGGTCGTGGCGCCCGTGTGCGAGACGGCGATCGCGACGTTCCCCGGCCCGAGGGTGGCGGCCGAGGTCCACGCGGCGTGCGGGTCAGACCACTCCAACGCCGTCCGCCCGATCCGGGTGAGCTTGCGCTGGAGGTCGAGCCCGACGATGGAGCTCGCGCCCACGCCGAAGATGTCCACCCGGGTCGAGGAGGTGATCGCCTCGACCGTGGCGCGGAGCGCGTCGGTGTCGAGCACCTTGGCGGTGTCGGCGAGCGAGAGCGTCTCGGCGAGCGACACCTTCGCGACGATATCGGCGAGGGTGTCGTTGCGGTCGATGTCGCCGGACACGGCGGGGAGTGCTGCGGTGTCGAACGTCTCGCGCTCGACCTCCCGCAGCACGTGGTTGCGCAACTCGCGCACATGCTCGTACCCGAGTCGTTTGCAGAACCGCACGACGGACGTGGTCGAGGTGTCGCAGCGGTGCGCGAGCTCCGCGACGGAGAGCCCGGCGGTTCCGGCGGGGTCGGCGAGGAACAGGTCGGCGATGCGCTGTTCGCTCGGACGGAGTTCGGGGCGGAGGGCGCGCATCCGCACGAGCACGAGGTGGGTGCCGGCATCGTCGCGGGCGGCATCGTGGGGCATGGGGTCTCCGATCGGTGTTCATAACACTAGAGGAACTTCTGTTACACGCGTAGGTACTTTCGTGTACTTTTGGTACTTACCCAGACCGACGATGTTCGCGGGGTATCAGGCAGCACCGCCTGATCCGAGCCAGGGCGACGCGGTCCCAGCCAGGAGGAAACAGCATGAGCACAGCACGGTGGGCGTCCCTCGGCGCCCTCACCGCCACGGGCCTCGCCGCGGCGCTCGTCATCACCGGGTGTTCCGCGCCCGCATCCAACCCGTCCGACGGTGGATCGGGCGCCGCCGGCGGCGACCTCGTCATCGGCGTCACGAGCGATCCCGACACGCTCTTCCCGTGGAAGGCCACCCAGTTCCAGGCGGTCAACGTCCTGCAGAACCTGTACGGCACGCTGACCGAGTTCGACGAGGAGCTCAACGTCGTCCCCGGTCTCGCCGAGTCGTGGGACGTCTCCGAGGACGGCCTGACGGTCACCCTCCACCTCCGCGAGGGCGTCACGTTCGCGGACGGCAGCGCGTTCGACTCCGCTGACGTGAAGTACTCGCTCGACGCCATCGCCGACGAGGCGACCGCCGCGGTGGCCGCGAGCTCGCTCGCCTCGGTGGCCGCGGTCGAGGCCACCGACGAGAGCACCGTCACCCTCACCCTCAGCGCCCCCGACGCCGCGCTGCCGGCGAACCTCGCCGTGATCAATATGGCGATGCTCTCGTCGGACGACACCGAGGAGGCGCTCAACACCACTCCGAACGGCACCGGCCCGTTCGTGCTGGAGGACAGGAAGGCGAGCCAGTCGCTCACCCTGGCCAAGAACGACGACTACTGGGGCGACACCGCGCTGCTCGACACCGTCGAGTTCCGCGTGATCCCCGACGAGTCGTCCATCGTGTCGGCGATGCAGTCCGGCAACGTGCAGCTGGCCGTGTTCGACGACCCGCTCGTCGCGCAGACGGCCGAGGGTGCGAACGTCGAGGTCGCCACCACCCCGCAGCTCAGCTACCACGCCCTGCAGCTGAACGCACAGCGCGGCGACCTCGCCGACGTGAACGTGCGCCTCGCGATGCAGTGCGCGATCGACCGCCAGGAGGTGCTCGACACCGCCGCGCTCGGGGAGGGCGAGGTCACCGGTCCGGTCACCTCTCCCGCCTTCAAGTCCGACCCCGACGCGCGCCCGTGCCCGGAGCGCGACCTCGACAAGGCGGCCGAGTACCTGAAGAAGGCCGGCAAGGAGGACGGCGTCACCGTCAAGACGATCGTGTCGCAGGGCGAGTACGCCACCTCCGTCAACGAGGCGCAGAACCTCAAGGCCCAGCTCGCCGATGCGAACATCACGCTCGACCTGGAGGTGCTGGAGTCCGGCGCGTTCGTGGACCGCTGGATCGCGGCCGACTTCGACGCCGCGGTCGCCCTCAACGGCGGACGCCCGGACCCGGACGGCATGTACGGCCGTTACTTCACCAGCACCGGCAACCTGAACCAGGTCGCAGGGTACTCCTCGCCTGAGCTCGACGCCCTGTTCGCCGAGGGACGCGAGACGGCCGACCCGGAGAAGCGCAAGGACATCTACGCGCAGGTCTCCGAGAACCTCGAGGACAACGCCGCCTGGATCTGGCTGTTCACCAGCTACACCTACACCGCGACGGCCTCGACCGTCGACGGCTTCACCCCGATGGCGAACGGTTCGCTGCAGTACCTGCGGACCACCTCCATCCAGTAGTGGAACGAGGGGGCGCGGACACCCGCGCCCCCTCGCCTCCCCGACGACAGGCACCCCACCCACGCGCATGTTCAGACAGCTCCTCCGCAACAGCGTGCTGCGACGCATCCTCGCAGCCCTCGGCACCCTCTTCGGCGTCGCCGTCTTCGTCTTCCTGATGCTGCGCGCCATCCCCGGCGACCAGATCAGCTCCGGCCTCGGCACCGAGGCGGCGGCCCTCACCCCGGCGCAGCGTGCCGCGCTCGAGGCGTACTACGGGCTCGACCAGCCGCTCATCGTGCAGTTCTTCTCCTGGCTCGGCAACATCTTCACCGGCAACCTCGGCTTCTCCTCCCGGGCCCAGACCAGCGTGCTCGAGCTCACCGCCGCCGCGCTGCCGGTCACCTTCGAGCTCGCGATCTTCTCGATCGTCATCGCGCTCGCCATCGGCATCCCGCTCGGCATGCTGTCCGCCTCGAAGCCCGACTCGCTGCGTGACGGCGTCGGCCAGGTCGTCGGTCTCGCCGGCCTCTCCATCCCCGCCTTCCTGCTCGGCACGGCGCTGCTCGCGATCCTCGCGCAGTCGCTCGGCTTCAACCCGAACGGCCAGGGCTACGCGCGGCTCTTCGACGATCCGGCCCTGAACCTCCAGCAGATGCTCCTGCCGTCGATCGTGCTCGGCTTCGGCATCGCCGCGCCCATCATGCGCACCACCCGCACCGCGGTCCTGGAGATCCGCGCCAACGACTTCATCCGCACCGCCAGGGCGAAGGGCGTGCCCCCGCGTCGGCTGCAGGTGCGTCACGTGCTCGGCAACGCCCTGGTCCCGATCGTCACGATGACCGGTCTGCAGTTCGGCTACCTGCTGGGCGGGGCGGTCGTGGTGGAGCAGATCTTCTCGCTCCCCGGCATCGGGCGCCAGGTGCTGCTCGGCATCCAGCAGAAGGAGTACGCGCTCGTGCAGAGCACCGTCCTGGTGATCGCGCTCGCCTTCGTCATCGTCAACCTGCTCACCGACCTGCTCTACCGGGTCATCGATCCCCGGGTGCGTGCCGCATGACCGACATCTCTCAGACCCCGGCCCTCGCTCCCGGCGGTGGGCGCACGATGGAGCGCGTGCGTCTCCTGCTGCGCAGCCGCAGCGGTCTCGCCGGCCTCATCATCGTCGTGCTGCTCGCGGTGCTGAGCCTCGTCTCGGCGTTCGGCCTGCTGCCGTTCGACCCGCTCGCGCAGGACCCGCCGTCCCGGCTGCAGCCGCCGTCCGCGGTGCACTGGTTCGGGACCGACCAGTTCGGCCGCGACGTGTTCTCCCGGGTGGCTGCCGGCGTCGCCAACTCGGCCCTCATCTCCGTGGTTGCCGTGGCGTTCGCGACCGTGGTCGGCACGGTGTGCGGACTCATCGCCGGCTTCTACCGCGGCTTCTCCGACGGGGCGATCACCGCGGTCACCAATGTGCTGTTCGCGTTCCCGCCGCTGCTGCTCGCCCTGTCGCTCGCGTCGGTGTTCGACCGCAACTGGTTCACGATCGCCGTGGCCATCGCCATCGTCTACGTGCCGATCTTCATCCGCGTCACTCGCGGCCCCGTGCTGTCGCTGCGCGAGGTGGAGTACGTCAAGGCGGCCAAGAGCACCGGTCAGGCGCGGATGGCGACCATGTTCCGCCACGTGCTGCCGAACATCACCTCGATCATCATCGTGCAGGTCACGCTGTCGCTCTCGTGGGCGGTGCTGACGGAGGCATCGCTGAGCTTCCTCGGACTCGGCACCCCGCCGCCCGCGCCGTCGCTCGGCTCCATGATCTTCGAGGCGCGCACCCTCGTGACCATCGCCCCGTGGACCATGATCGCCCCCGGCGTGATCGTCGTGCTCCTCGTCGTCGGCCTGAACCTGCTGGGCGACGGGCTGCGCGACAGCCTCGATCCGCGGAACCGGGGCAAGCGATGATCGCGGAAGACCTCGGCGCCCTCGCCACCGAGGCGAGCGATCCCCGGTACGCCCGCCTCGACCAGATGAGCGTGGCCGAGCTCGCGCAGACCATGAACGAGGCCGACGCCACCGTGCCCGCGGCCGTGCAGCGCGCTCTCCCGCAGATCGTCCCGGCGATCGAGCAGACGGCCGCGCGCATGGCGCAGGGCGGGCGCCTGGTGTACGTGGGCGCCGGCACCCCCGGACGCATCGGGGTGCTCGACGCCTCCGAATGTCCGCCCACGTTCAGCACGCCGCCGGAGCTCGTGTTCGCGATCATGGCGGGCGGTCCCGGCGCGATCGTGAACCCCGTCGAGGGCGCGGAGGACGACGCCGACGCCGGCGCCGCCGCGATCGACGAGGCCGGCATCGGCCCGCTCGACACCGTGATCGGCATCGCGTCCAGTGGTCGCACGCCCTATGTCGTCGCGGCCGTCCGACGGGCGCGTGAGCGCGGGGCGCTCAGCATCGGCCTGTCGTGCAATACCGGGACCGTGCTGAGCGCGACCGCGGAGCACGGCATCGAGGTCGAGGTCGGCCCCGAGGTGCTCTCCGGCTCCACGCGACTGAAGTCCGGCACGGCGCAGAAGCTCGTGCTGAACATGTTCTCGACCATCGCGATGGTCCGGAACGGCAAGGCCTACGGCAACCTGATGGTCGACGTGAAGGCCACGAACCACAAGCTCCGCGAGCGGGCGATCCGCATGGTGCGGACGATCGCCGCTGTCGATCGCGACACGGCGGCCGCCGCGCTGGAGAGCTCCGGGTGGGATGTGAAGCTCGCCTCGATCATGATCCGCCGCGGGGAGGACCTCGCCGCGGCCACCGACCGACTCGCGGCAGCAGGCGGCCGTCTGCGCACCGCACTGGAGGAGAACTGATGCGCGTCCTGGGACTGATCTCCGGCACTTCGCACGACGGGATCGATGCCGCCGTCGTCGACTTCGCCACCAACGGGGGCTTCACGGCGCACGGCGTCGACCTCCGGGGCACGGTGCTCGCCTCCACGAGCATCCCCTACGATCCCGAGCTGCGGGCACGCCTCATCGCCGCGCTGCCCCCGGCGCAGACCACCCTGGCCGAGGTGGCCGAACTCGACACCCTCATCGGGCAGGCGTTCGCCGACGTGGCGGCCGACATCGCGGCGGAGGTCGGCGGCGTCGACGCGGTGTGCTCGCACGGCCAGACCGTGTACCACTGGGTCGACGGCGCGCACGCGCTCGGCACCCTGCAGATCGGGCAGCCCGCCTGGATCGCCGAGAAGACCGGTGCGCCCGTCGTCTCCGACATCCGTATCCGCGACATCACCGCGGGCGGCCACGGCGCGCCGCTCGTGTCGTTCCTCGACGAGCTGCTGCTCCGCGGCCGCGCCGGCGTCTCGGCGGCGCTGAACCTCGGCGGCATCTCGAACATGACCGTCGTCCGCCCGGACGGCCTCGTCGCCTACGACATCGGCCCCGCGAACGCGCTGGTCGACGCGGTCATCGTCGCGCACGACCTCAACCCGCTCGGCTATGACGACGATGCGGGGATCGCCCGGACCGGACGGGTCGACGAGGCGCTGCTGGACGCCATGCTCGCGGACCCCTACTACGCCCTCACCCCGCCGAAGAGCACCGGCAAGGAGCACTTCCACCTCACCTACGTACAGGAGCACCTCGCGGCACAGGGACGCGAGATCGCGGTCCCCGACGTCGTGCGCACGCTCACCGAGCTCACGGTCCGCACGGTCGCCCGCGACGTCGAGGCCGCCGGGATCGGGTTCCTCGCGGTGTCCGGCGGCGGCTGCCGCAACCCGCTGCTCCTGGAGGGGCTGCGGACCGCGCTGCCGCAGACCGAGGTCGTGCTGGCCGACGAGCTCGGCGCCCCCGCCGACAGCAAGGAGGCCATCCTCCTCGCGCTCATCGGCTGGTCGACCCTGCACGGCGTCCCCGCGATCGTCCCCGGCGGGACGGGGGCGCGCGAGCCGCGCATCCTCGGCACGATCACGCCCGGCGCCGGCCCGCTGCAGATGCCCGAGCCGGTGGCGGCCATCGACTCCCTCACCCTCACGGAGGCGGCGGGATCGTGACCGTCGTCGAACGGATACGCGTGCTGCGGGTGCCTTCGCCGCTGGCCCGCCCCTTCGTCACGGCCGTCCGTCGCACGGCCCACCTCGACGTCGTGCTCGTGGAGGTGACCGACGCCGACGGCCGCCGCGGATACGGGGAGGCCGCGACGAGCTGGCGCGTCACCGGGGAGAGCCCCGAGAGCGTGGCGGCTGTGGTCGCCGGTCCCCTCGCCGACGCCGTGCTCGGGCGCTCGGTCGACGATCCCGGGCTGCCGGACGCCCTCGCCGCGGCCGCCTGGGGCAACGCCGCCGCACGCAGCGCGGTGGCGTGCGCGCTCGCCGACCTCACCGCGCAGCACCGAGACGAGCCGCTCGCACAGACGCTCGCCCCGGACGGAGACGCGTCCGCGCGCATCCGCACCGACATGACGCTGTCGGTGGCGGAGCCGGCCGCGGTGGCCGCGACCGCCGTCGAACATGCGGCGGCGGGATTCCGCTGCCTCAAGGTCAAGGCGTCCCAGGACCACGACACGGTCTCGGGGCTCCAGGCCGTCCGTGCCGCCGTCGGCGGCGACATCGCCCTGCGCGTGGACGCGAACCAGGCGTGGGACGCCGGGACGGCGATCCGCGTCATCCGGGCGGCGGAGGACGCCGGCGTGGGTCTCGAGCTCGTCGAGCAGCCCGTCGCCGCGCGCGACCTCGACGCGCTGGCGGTGGTGACCGCCGCCGTCGACACCCCGATCATGGCGGACGAGTCCGTCCGCACCGCGCAGGATGTCCGCGACATCGCCGCGCGCGGGGCTGCCGGGCTCGTGAACGTCAAGCTCGCCAAGACCGGCGGGCTCAGCGAGGCGCTCGCCTGCGTGCAGGCCGCCCGTTCCGCCGGCCTCGGCGTCGTCGTGGGCTGCATGATGGAGTCGCACGTGGGTGTGGCCGCCGCGGCGCATCTCGCCGCCGCCGTCGCTCCGGACGTCGTGCACGACCTCGACGCGGCATCGTGGCTGCGCCGCTCCCCGGTGACCGGAGGGCTCACCGCCGACGCGGAGTGGCTCACCCTCGCCCCGGCAGCAGGACTGGGGATCACCGGGATCGCCCCCGATGCCGAGGTGCTGCTCGACCGCTCCCGGACAGGGGTTCTCGTATGAGCGCTGCCGAGGCGATCGCCGCCGTCCTCGCCGGGCCGACCGCGCCGCGGGGAGCCGTCGCCGGTGTCGCCACCCGCACGAGCCGGGACACGGCCACCGGCGGTTTCGCCGACCTCGCGGGGACGCCGGTCACGACGGACACCGCGTTCGACCTCGCCTCGGTCACCAAGGTCGCCGGGACCACCACCGCCATCCTCCGGCTGGCCTCCCGGGGCGACCTCCGACTCGACGATCCGGTCGACCGCTTCATCCCCGGCACCGCCTGCGCACCAGGGACCACCGTGCGCCATCTGCTGCTGCACCGGGCGGGACTGTGGGAATGGCAGCCGCTGTACCTCGACGGCACGCACGCCGACGGCGCGGCCGCCGCAGATGCCCTCCCGCTCCGCTACGGCGTGGGCGACGGACGGCACTACTCCGACCTGGGCTTCCTGATCCTCGGCCGCATCGTCGCCGCCGCGACCGGCCTCTCCCTCGACGCCGCCGTGCGCGAGCTCGTGACCGAGCCCCTCGGCCTCACACGCACGGGCTACGGGCCCGTCTCCGGTCCGGTCGCGTCATCCGCGGGCGACGGGGATGCCGCCGAGCGACGCATGGTCGCCACCGGCACGCCCTACCCGATCCTCACCTCTCGTCGGCACTTCCCCTGGCGTGAGGGGGAGATCACCGGCGTCGTCAACGACGGCAACTGCTTCCACGCCCTGCGCGGCGTCTCCGGGCACGCCGGCCTCTTCGGCACGGTCGACGACCTGCTCACTCTCGGCGTCGCGCTCGCCGATGCCGAGGCGCACCCGGACCTCTGGGACCCGGCACTCGTGGCCGAGCTGTTCCGCGACGGCCCCGACCCCGGTCAGGCGCTCGGCTGGCGCAGTGACACCGTCACCGCGGGCGGACGACCGCTCCGGATGCTCTGGCACCCCGGATACACCGGCTGCGCCCTGGGCGTGGTCCCCGCCACCGGAACCGCCGTCGTCCTGCTCGCGAACCGGCTGTTCGCGAGCGAGGTCGCCCCCACCGAGACCCTCTGGCGCGCAGCGCTGCCCGCACTCCTGGACCCCGAAGGAACGAGTACCCCATGAGCACCACTCCGCCCGTGCTGAGCATCGACGGCCTCGCGGTCGCCTTCCGGACCGGCTCCGAGCTGGTCACCGCCATCAGCGACATCTCGATCGACATCGCCGCCGGGGAGACGGTCGCCGTGGTCGGCGAGTCCGGCTCCGGGAAATCCACCACGGCGGCTGCGGTCAACCGTCTGCTGCCCGAGAACGGCGTCATCACCGCGGGCAGCATCCGGTTCGACGGCCGCGAGCTCACCGACCTCCCCGAGAACGCGATGGTGTCCCTCCGCGGGGCCGGCATCGGCCTCGTGCCGCAGGACCCGATGTCGAACCTCAATCCCCTCATGCGCGTCGGCGAGCAGATCGGGGAGGCGCTCGAAGTCCACGGGCATACCAGCGGCGACGCGACGAAGGCCCGCGTGGTCGAGCTTCTGGAGATGGTCGGGATCCCCGATGCCGCCCGCCGGGCGGCCCAGTATCCCCACGAGTTCTCCGGCGGCATGCGGCAGCGCGTGCTCATCGCGATGGGACTCGCCTGCAAACCGCGGCTGCTCATCGCCGACGAGCCCACCTCGGCGCTCGACGTCACCGTGCAGCGGCGGATCCTCGACCAGCTCGATCAGCTGACCGACGAGCTGGGCACCGCGGTGTTCCTCATCACCCACGACCTCGCTCTCGCCGCCGAGCGCGCCGACCGGATCGTCGTGATGTTCCGCGGCCGTGTCGTCGAGGAGGGGACCTCGGCGCAGGTCCTGGGGAACCCGCAGCACGAGTACACCCGGCAGCTGCTCGCGGCCGCGCCGAGCCTGGCGTCCCGCCGCGACGCCCTGCCCTCACGCGAGATCGCCGCCGACGCCGTGCCCTTCGTCGAGATCCGCGACCTGCACAAGGAGTTCGCGCTCCGGAACGCGAAGGCCGGGGAGCCGCAGACCTTCACGGCGGTCGACGGCGTGAGCTTCTCGATCCGCCGCGGCACGACCGTCTCCATCGTGGGCGAGTCGGGCTCCGGGAAGTCCACCACGGCGAACATGGTGCTGGGGCTGGAGGACGCGACCTCCGGGTCCATCCTCTTCGACGGCACCGACCTGACGACCCTCCGCCGCAAGGCGCTCTTCGCGCTGCGCCGCCGCGTCCAGCCCGTCTTCCAGAACCCCTACGCCTCGCTCGACCCGCGGTACACCGTGGAGCAGTCGATCGCCGAGCCGCTGCGCGTGCACCGGATCGGCACCGCGGCCTCCCGGCACGCCCGCGTCCTGGAGCTCCTGGAGCAGGTCGCCCTGCCCGCGGCCATGGCCGAGCGGCTGCCGCACGAGCTCTCCGGCGGACAGCGGCAGCGTGTCGCGATCGCCCGCGCCCTGGCCCTGGAGCCCGAGCTCGTCGTGCTGGACGAGGCGGTCTCCGCGCTCGACGTGCTGGTGCAGGCGCAGATCCTCGACCTCCTCGCCGACCTGCAGAAGCGCCTCGGGCTCAGCTACCTCTTCATCAGCCACGACCTCGCCGTCGTGCGCATGATCTCCGACGAGGTGCACGTCATGCAGCGCGGCATCGTGGTCGAGAGCGGCACCCCGGAGAGCATCTTCGACACGCCGCAGCATCCGTACACCCGGGAGCTGCTCGCGGCGATCCCCGGGGCGTCGCTCGCCTCCTGAGACCTCGATGCGGCCGTCGGCTCAGCGCCGGCGGTCGTCGTCGTCCCAGGGGCCTTCCCACCAGCCGGCGCGGCCGTCGTCCTCGCCGCCGCGGCGGCGGGAGCGCACGAACTGCACCACGAACACGACCAGCGACGTGAGCGTGATGAGGATCAGGACGAGGAACAGCAGGTCGCTCTGGTTCATGGGCGCTTCCCCTCCGCGGCATCCGCCACGATCTTCGCGATGCGGGCGGCCTTGGTCTCCGCGCGCTTGGCCATCGCGATGTGCGTGAGGCCGAACTTCTTCACCGACTTCGGGAACGCATCCCAGGTGGCCCTCGCCGCCGGCACCGCGTCGAGGGCGGCGGTGAGCTCCGGGGGCTCGATGCCGGACTCCGGGCCGTCGAGCACGGTCCACGAGCCGTTCGCCTTCGCCGTCTCCAGCGCGCGGATTCCGGCAGGGGCGAGCAGCCCCGCGGCCTCCAGCTCCGCGATGCGCGCCTTGTTCGTCGCCGCCCAGCCGCTCCCCGGCCGTCGAGGGGAGAACCACTGGCCGCCGGTCTCGTCGTCGAACGTGCGCACCGGGCCGTCGATCCACCCGAAGCAGAGGGCCTGCCGGACCGCGTCCTCGTAGCCGACGCCGGTGGCGGATCGCCCGCGGACGCTCAGCAGCCACACCCCGGCCGTGCGTTCGTGGTTCGCCTCGAGCCAGGCGCGCCAGGCCGCGGCGTCCGCCGCCGTGACCCGCTCGCCGTCGCCGAGGGCGCCCACGTCAGTCCTCGTCGAGGGTGGGGATCGAGTCGGTGATGGTCGGCAGCAGGTCGGCGACCGAGTCGACGATCTCATCCGGCCGGAAGGGGTACTGCTCGATGATCCGCTGATCGCTGATGCCCGTGAGCACGAGCACCGTGTGCAGACCCGCCTCGATGCCGGCGACGATGTCCGTGTCCATCCGGTCGCCGATCATGCCGGTCTTCTTCGAGTGCGCGCCGATCTTGTTGAGGGCCGAGCGGAACATCATCGGGTTGGGCTTGCCGACGACGTAGGGCTCCTTGCCGGTGGCCTTGGTGATGAGGGCGGCGATCGCTCCCGTGGCCGGCAGCACCCCGTCGGCGCTCGGGCCGGTGGCGTCCGGGTTGGTCACGATGAAGCGCGAGCCGTTGATGATGTGGCGGATGGCCTTCGTGATGGCCTCGAAGGAGTAGTTGCGGGTCTCGCCGACGACGACGAAGTCGGGGTTCGTCTCGGTCATGATGAAGCCGGCCTCGTGCAGCGCGGTGAGGATGCCGGCCTCGCCGATGACGAACGCGGAGCCGCCGGGGAGCTGCTGCGCGAGGAAGTCGGCGGTCGCGAGCGCCGAGGTCCAGATGCGCTCCTCCGGCACGATCAGGCCGCTCGCGCGCAGGCGGGCGGAGAGGTCGCGGGCGGTGAAGATCGAGTTGTTCGTGAGCACGAGGTAGGGGATCTCGTTGCGCTCCCATCCGGCGAGGAGTTCGGAGGCCCCGGGGATGGCGTCGTTCTCATGGACGAGCACGCCGTCCATGTCGGTGAGCCAGCATTCGATGTCGTCACGGTGTGCCATGTGCTCAGCCTAGAGGCCCCACCTTTCCTTTCGAATCGCCTGATTGGCCCCATCCCCGGCCGATTTGCCGCAAAGCGCGCGATTCGAAGCGGAGGTCAGGCCGACAACCACACCACGTCGCGGGCGGCGGCGGGCAACGGCGGCTCGGTGCCGTCGAGGGCGATGCCGAACGGCGTCACCGTCACGGTCGTGCCGACGGTGAGGCCCTGGGCCTCCAGGGTCCGCAGGAGCTCCGGGTCGCGGTCGTCGACGCGGAGCACGCGGCCGGTGTGTCCTTCCGGGGCATCGGCGAGCAGGACGAAGGGCACCCGTTCGATGCGGCCCTCCGCGTCCGGGATGGCGTCTCCGTGCGGGTCGAAGCGCGGCCGCCCCAGGCGCTCGTCGATGCCCTCGAGCAGCCGGTCGCTGATGGTGTGCTCCAGCACCTCGGCCTCGTCGTGCACCTCGTCCCACCCGTACCCGAACTCCTGCACGAGCCAGGTCTCGATGAGGCGGTGGCGGCGGACCATCGCGAGGGCGCGGGTGGTCCCGGCCTCCGTCAGCCGGACCGCTCCGTACGGCACGTGCGACACGAGCCCCGCCGCGGCGAGCTTCTTCACCATCTCCGTGACCGACGACGGCGCGATGCCGAGCTTGGCGGCCAGGACCGAGGGGGTGATCGGCGCATCCTGCCACTCGGTGTGTGCGTAGACGGTCTTCAGGTAGTCGTCAGCTGCCGGGGATGCCACCCGTCAACCTTACGCGTTCGGGTCGGGCTGCCTCGCGGCCTGGGTCAGGCGCTCGCGGAGCCGAGCAGGATCACGGCCGCCTGCCCCGCGAAGAACAGGACGAGGAACCCCAGGAGGGCGGCGGCGAGCGACAGGCGCCCGTCGAAGCCCTCCACCTCGGCGATGCCCACCTTGCGGGCACGGAAGGCGAAGACCAGGGTCGCGACCCCGAGGGCGAGCTGGACCCAGGGGCTGGCGGGGCCGATGACCTTCGGGAACGCGATGAGCAGACCGCCGATGACGCCGGTCGCGAAGCCGCTCCAGGTGAGGAGGCGGACGGTGCGACGGGCGGAGGCGGCAGACATGGTGTCGAGCCTATCCGCCGTCATGCCCCCGTCAGCACCAGCCAGAGCAGGGCGCCGTTCAGGGCGATGAGGAGCACCGAGGCCACGACGCCGGCGACCGTCGTCCACACCCGGTTGACCCACGCGCCCAGTGTCCGGCGCTGCGCGGTGAGGGTGACGAGAGGGATGAGCGCGAACGGGATGCCGAACGACAGCACGACCTGGCTGAGGACGAGGGCGAGCGTCGGATCCACCCCGATGCCGAGGATCACCAGCGCGGGGATGAGCGTCACCAGGCGGCGCGCCAGCAGGGGGATGCGCACGTGCAGCAGGCCGTGCATGATCTCGGCGCCCGCGTATGCGCCGACGGAGGTCGAGGCGAGACCCGAGGCGAGCAGCCCCACGGCGAAGAAGGTCGCCACGACCGGGCCGAGGCCTGCGGCGAGGGCGGCGTGCGCACCCTCCAGCGAGTCGGTCCCCGCGACCCCCGCGAGGTTCGCCGCCGCGAGCAGGAGGATGCCGAGGTTCACGGAGCCCGCGATGACCATGGCGATCGTCACATCCCAGCGCGTCGCCGTGAGGAGGCGGCGGATCCGCGAGGTCTCGACCCGGGCGACCTCCTCGGTCGTCTCGGCGCTCGTCGCACCGAACCGGTCGCGGGCCAGGGAGGAGTGCGCGTAGATCGCGTGCGGCATGATCGTCGCGCCGAGGATCGAGGCGGCGAGGAGCACGGACCCCGTGTCCTCGAAGCGCGGCACGAGGCCGCTCGCCACGCCGGCCGGATCCGGCGGCGCGAGGAAGAGACCGGCCATGAAGCCGATCGTGATCACGAACATGAGGCCGATGATCACGAACTCGAAGGGCCGGGCGCCGCGACGGCTCTGCACGGCGAGCAGGACCATCGACACCGCGCCGGTGATGAGGCCGCCCCATAGCAGGGGGACGCCGAACAGCAGGTTCAGGGCGACGGCGCCGCCGATGACCTCGGCGAGGTCCGTCGCCATCGCGACCAGCTCGGCCTGCAGCCAGTAGGCACGGCGGGCCCAGGGGCGGCGCAGCCGCTGGCCCAGCACCTCCGGAAGGCTCTGGCCGGTGACGACGCCGAGCTTCGCGGACAGGTACTGGATCAGCCAGGCCATCACATTGCCGGCGACGACCACCCACACGAGCAGGTAGCCGTACTGCGCCCCCGCGGTCATGTTGCTGGCGACGTTGCCGGGGTCGAGGTAGGCGACACCCGCCACGAGCGCCGGTCCCAGCAGCCACAGCAGGCGCGGCGAAGCGGTGCGAGCGGGGGTCAGCGAGGCGTCGGAACTTTTAGGCACACCGAAACCGTAGCCTATTTTTCGGTATGCCTAAATATCTGCGAGATGATTCTGGCGACCTCTTCGCCGACGGGGAGACGGCCGACACGGCGATAGCCTGGCGGGATGGATGCGCAGCGCCCCGAGAGCTCGGACCCGACCGCCCCCGGTGGGTCTCCGGCGCAGCCCGGATACGGCGTCGGACCCTGGTCGGGAGGACCGTCGGCCTGGCCGCGGGGAGACCAGTACGATCCGGAACTCCTCGCGGAGGGCGACACGCGAAACGTGATCGACCGCTACCGCTACTGGCGCATGGAGGCGATCGTCGCCGACCTCGACACGCGGCGTCATCCGTTCCACGTCGCGATCGAGAACTGGCAGCACGACATGAACATCGGTTCCATCGTGCGCAGCGCCAACGCGTTCCTCGCCGACACGGTGCACATCATCGGTCGCCGTCGCTGGAACAAGCGGGGCGCCATGGTGACCGACCGCTATCAGCATGTCGTGCACCACGAGGACATCGCCGCGTTCGCCGCCTGGGCCGCGGCGGAAGGGCTGCCCGTCATCGCGATCGACAACGTCGACGGGGCCGTGCCGGTCGATCGTGCCGACCTGCCGCGCTCCTGTGTCCTCCTCTTCGGTCAGGAGGGGCCCGGGTTGTCCCCGGAGGCATTGGCGGCCGCCTCGGGTCACATCGAGATCACGCAGTACGGCTCGACCCGCTCGATCAACGCGAGTGCCGCCGCCGCTGTCATCATGTACGAGTGGTGCCGTCGCCACGCGGAGTGACCAGCGCGGCCGGTCGGCTCCGTCAGGCCGGATCGATACCGAACAGGTGTCGCGAGATCGCGCTGACGTCGCGGTCGAGGCCGTCCATGCGCCGGCTCAGGCCGTGCACCTCCTTCCGGAGATCCCCGATCTCGGATTTCACGCCGACGATCTCGCCCTTGATCCCGCCGATCTCACCCTTGATCCCGACGATCTCGCCCTTGATCCCGCCGATCTCGGTGCGAACCGTGCCGATCTCCGTCTTGATGATCCTCACGAACATGGTCGCCATGAGAGTGATCGTGGCGTACATGCCCGTGGCAAGGACTCCGATCGTCGTCCATACCTGTGCGTCGTTCATCCCCAGCATCCCTTCAGTGTCGCTCCATGTTCGTCGGAAGCGCGAGGGGTGCGGGGTGCTGTATTCCGCTCTGCCCGGCGGCGGGGGATAAGTCGTCCTCTCCGTCGGTTGTGGAGGACTTATGCGGACGCGGCGAGCCATCGCCCGGAGCGCACTCGCCACCCCAGCGTCGCCAGCCGTGCGAGCAGGTACACCCCGAAGAACGCGACGGCCAGCCACACGAGGCCGGCGGTGCCGTCGATCCCCGTCGCGGCGATGATGCCCAAAGCGGGCAGGAACGGCACGAGGTTCAGACCGCCCGCGATCGCCAGGTACCGGGCGTCGTCGGCCCCCATGAGCACGCCGTCGAGCACGAACACCACGCCCGCGATCGGCTGCGCCACCGCGAGCACGAGCAGGGCCGGCTGCACCACCTCCGCCACGGCCCGGTCGCCGGTGAAGACGATGCCGAGCACCCCGGAGAGGGCGGCGATGACGGCGCCGACCACGACCCCGAACCAGGCCCCCCATGCGACCGTCCGCGCCAGCACGCGGCGCACCTGCTCCTCGTCCCCGGCGCCCAGCTCCTTGCCGATCAGCGCCTGCGCGGCGATCGCGAGCGCGTCGAGCGCGAACGCCGCCGCCGAGAAGATGGTGAACACGATCTGCCAGCCGGCGAGCTCCTCGGTGCCGATCCCCGTCGCCACGGCGACGGTCGCGAGCAGGGCGACGCGCAGGCTCACGGTGCGGAGGAACAGCCAGCCGCCCGACGTCGCGGTGTGGCGCAGACCGTCGCGCTGGGCACGCAACGAGGCGCTGTGCCGGGTCGCGAGACGCCGGACCACGAGCGCGTACGCCGCGACCATGCCCCACTGCGCCGTCACGGTGCCCGCCGCGGAGCCGGCGATGCCCCAGCCGAGTCCGTAGATGAAGAGCCAGTTCAGCAGGGCGTTCGCCGCGAAGCCGAGTCCCGCGATCCACAGCGGCGTCATGGTGTCCTGCATCCCACGCAGGAGACCGGTGGCCGCGAACACGATGAGCATCGCGGGGAGACCCCACATCGAGATCACGAGGTACTCGTTCGCCTGGGCCGCGACCTCGGGGCTCGCCCCGAACAGGGAGACGAGCCAGGGGGAGGAGACAGCGCCGACGACGGCGAGCACGGCACCCAGGCCGAGCGCGAGCCACATGCCGTTGATCCCGACCGAGACCGCCTCTCCCGGACGCCCGGCCCCGAACCGACGCGCGACCGCGGGGGTGGTGGAGTACGCGAGGAACACCATGAGGCCGACGATCGTCTGCAGCACGGCTCCGGCGATGCCGAGTCCGGCGAGGGGGACGGTGCCGAGGTGGCCGACGAGGGCGGCGTCGACGATGAGGAAGGCCGGCTCCGCGATGAGGGCGCCGAGCGCGGGGACGGCCAGGCGCAGGATCTCGCGGTTCAGGGAGGTGCGGGCGGCCATCCTCCGAGCCTATGACCTGTCGTCGACCCCCGAGACCTCCGGCCTCGACCGGACGTAGGGTGAAGGAGGAGCTCCGAGCGGACGGAGGCGCATCATGACGGATCCCCGGGAGGCGGCCGCGCGTTATCGGGCCCGACGGCAGCAGGGTGGTGGTGCTGAGGACGACGGTGAGACCGGTGCCCCGTCCGCGGCGGCGGTCGATCGAGCCGCCTTCGTCGAGTCCGCCATCCAGGTCGCCATCCGTCGCGGCGACTTCGACGACCTGCCGGGCGCCGGGAAGCCGCTCGAGGGGCTCGGTGACCACCACGATCCGGACTGGTGGATCCGCCGCAAGATCGAGACCGAGGGCCTGACCGGGCTGGGCCCTCCCGCGATCCTGCTGCGCACGGAGGACCGGGAGCTCGACAGCCAGCTCGACCTCCTCGGCAGGGAGTCCGACGTGCGCGAGGTGCTCGAGGACTTCAATCGGCGTGTGCGCGAGGCCCGACGCCAGCTGCAGGGTGGGCCTCCCGTCGTGACGCCGCTGCGCGATGTCGACGCCGAGGTCGTCGCGTGGGCGCAGCGCCGGGCGACGCGGCCCGCCACGCCCGAGACGCCATCCCGGCGCCGACGTTTCGGTCGTCGACGCCGGGGATGACTCAGGCCTCCGGTCCGTCCACCGGACGCGCCCGCCGCGCCTGCACCCAGCCGTCCACCCCGAATCGTCCGGCGGTGACGATCAGCAGCACGGCCGCGGACAGCACCAGCATCACCGGGTACTGCGCGATCAACTGATCCGCGCTCCAGTAGAGCGCCAGGGTCCCGGCCGAGACGAAGGCGACCGTTCGGGTAAGCGCACCCGCGACGAGGAGGATGCCGAGGCCGACCTCCAGCGCCGGGATCACCGCCCCGAAGAACGGAGACGCCGAGGCCATCGCCGCGCCGAGCGGATCGAAGAACGCCGGCACCCTCGTGTTCCCCTGCGCGCTCTGCGCCACGAGCTCGATGTCAGCGGCCCCGAAGCCCGCCCGGTACTTGAGGACACCCTCGATGAGCCACAGGACCCCGACCGCGACCCGGGCGGCCGCCCCCAGCAGCGAGCCGATCACGAGGCGAGCGGATCGTGGCGCGGTCATGACAGCTCGGCTGCCCCGAAGACGGCCTTCGCCTTGTCGCAGTAGATGACGACGTGCGAGTACTCCCCGGCCTTCACCCCGTCCAGAGCGAAGGTCTGCGTGGCGGTGTCGTACGAGACCGCGTCGACGAGCATGCCGGCGGCGATCGCGGCTTCATCGGTGCCGTCCGCGAGGTACACGTGCAGATCGGGTCCCTCGTCCGAGGAGAACTCCGTCAGCATCACTTCGCCGTCGGAGACCGAGACGGTGCCGGCCACCTTCTTGCCGTTCAGGCCGGCGAACTCCCCGGACCTGGCGGCGGTGTCCGTGCTCGCCGAGCTCTTGGTGGTGCTCTGGGAGGAGGAGGACGACGGCGCGGAGGAAGCGCCGGAGTCCTGGGGACTGCAGGCGGCGAGGGCGAGGGCGAGCCCGAGGGCGGCGGTCGTGGCGAGAAGGGTCTTGCGCATGAGGATCTCCTGTCCGGTGCGGGAAGAGCCCGCCCGGCGAGTGCCGGACGGGCGTGCTGCACAGCACGCTAGGAAGCACCGGAGCAGGACGGGGAAGACATTTCGGAACTGTAAGGATCCGCCGACCGCCGTGGCTGCGGCGGCTACCCTCGACCGCATGGAAGGCGTCGTCACAGTCGCGGTCGTGGAGGACGACCCCACGGTGCGCGAGGCCGTGGGGGAGTATCTGCGCACGCACGGCTATGCGGTCTCGAGCTTCGGCGACGGCGTCTCGGCACGAACGGCGCTGCGGGAGACCGTGCCCGATGTCGTGATCGTCGACCGCATGCTGCCGGGCATCAGCGGCGATGAGCTCTGTCGTGAGCTGCGCGCCGCGTCCGATGTCCCGATCATGATGCTCACCGCCCTCGGGGAGGTGGAGGACCGTATCGACGGCTTCGCGTTCGGTGTCGACGACTACCTGGCCAAGCCGTTCTCGATGCGGGAGCTGTCCCTGCGGATCGCGGCCCTCGTCCGCCGCTCGCACGCCGCGCACGCCGCGCAGGCCGCGTCCGGGGAGCTCAGGGCCGGCGCCTTCGCGATCGATCTGCTCCGGCGGCGCGCGTGGGTGCGCGGAGACGAGATCGCCCTGACGAGCAGGGAGTACGAACTGCTGGTCTTCCTCGTGCGCAACGACGACCGTGCGCTGGGACGCGACGAGATCCTCCGCGAGGTCTGGGGATGGACCGTCGGCGATCTGTCGACGGTGACGGTCCACGTCAGGCGCCTGCGGGAGAAGGTCGAGGAGGATCCGCAGGACCCGCGCCATCTGCTCACCGAATGGGGCGTCGGCTACCGTTTCGTGGCGAGAGGGGACGGCTGATGACGATGCCCTCCGGTGCGGTCGTCCTGCAGATCGTCGTCACGAGCCTGCTGGTGGCGATCGTCGTCGCCCTCACCGCCGTACTTCTCCTGCGAGCCCTTCGGCGTCGCGGACTCCGCGCACAGCTGATGGTCGTGGCGAGTGCGGGCACGGTCGCGATGGCGGGGGCCGTGGTGGCGATCGCACTCGAGATGTACCTCTCCGCCCACGACCTGACGATCCTCCTCACCGTGATCGCGGTCTCGCTCGTGCTCGGTCTGGGCATGGCGTGGTGCATGGCGCGGACGGTGCGCGCCTGGGTCGAGGGGTTCTCGGTATCGCTGGGCAGGATCGGTCGGACGGACGACGCGGTGGTGGACGCGGCGGCCACTCGGGAGCTCGCCGGCCTCTCGACACAGCTCGCGGTGGTCTCGGCCGAGGTGGATGCGGCGAGGGCCGAGCTGGTGCGGCTGGACTCCGCCCGTCGGCGCTTCTTCGCCTGGATCTCGCACGACCTGCGCACCCCGCTCACCGCGGTCCGTGTGCTCGCCGAGGCGGTGGAGGACGGCGCTGCGGTCGCTCCGGAGCGTTTCGCCGGTCAGGTGCGGGGACAGGTGGAGACGATGAGCCGGATGGTCGACGACCTCTTCGAGCTGTCCCGCCTCACGTCCGGCGCGGTGCAACTGCAGACCGAGCAGGTGGTCCTGTGGGATGTCGTCTCCGATGCGGTGGCCGACGTCGCGGCCGCCGCGGCGAAGCGCGACCTCCGCATCGTCGAGCGCGGGATCGCCGGTCCGGTGCTCTGGGCCGATCCGCATCAGCTCGGCAGGATCGTGGTGAACCTGCTCACGAACGCCGTCCGGCACGCCCCTCCGGGCACGGAGATCGTGCTGTCCGCGACGATGGTCGACCGGGACCGACTCGTCCTGGGGGTGCTGGATCAAGGGGCCGGTGTGGCGGTGGAGGACCTGGATCGGATGTTCGACGTCGGCTGGCGCGAGGACACGGCGCGAGCGACGGCCGGCGACGAGGACGGGGTCGCGTCGGGTGCCGGGCTCGGGCTGTCCATCGCCAGAGGCCTCGCGCGTGCGCACGGCGGTGACGTCTTCGCCGAGCGTACCGCCGCCGGGTTCCGCATGAACGTCTCGCTCCCCGTGGGGGCCCCTGGGCATCCGTGACGCCGTCTGGACACCGTGGGGGACCCCGGCCATAGGCTGGAGCGCATGACCGATGTGCTTCCCGCGGGCCTCGCGCTCGATGACCTCAGCCCCGACATCCGCCCGCAGGACGATCTCTATCGTCACGTGAACGGCGCCTGGATCGCTCGCACCGAGATCCCCGGAGACAAGGCGCGCTGGGGCTCCTTCCACCTGCTGGCCGAGCAGGCCGAGGCAGATGTGCGCGCGATCGTCGAGGAGTCGCAGGAGGCGGAGGAGGGGACTCTCGCCCGCAAGATCGGCGACCTCTTCGCGAGCTTCATGGACACCGATCGCATCGCCGCCGCCGGTGTGACCCCGCTGGCCGAGACGTTCGCCGAGATCGACGCGATCGACGGCATCCCGGCCTTCCTGCGCACCGTGGGGACCTACGACCGGGAGGGCCGGGCGGCGGTGATCGGCCTCTACGTCGACGGCGACCCCGGGAACCCGGAGCGCTACCTCCCGGTGCTCGTGCAGGCCGGACTCTCGCTGCCGGACGAGAGCTACTTCCGTCTCGACACCTTCGCAGAGACCCGCGCGGCGTACCGGGAGCACCTCGAGCGCCTGCTCGCTCTCGCCGGTGTCGCCGATGCCGCCGCGCAGGCCGAGCGCTCCATCGCCCTGGAGACCGAGCTCGCCGGGCACCACTGGGACAACGTGCGCAGCCGTGACGCGGTGGCGACCTACAACCTCAAGACGTGGGACGAGCTCCAGGCCCTCGCCGGCGTCGACCTCACCCCGTGGCGCGAGGCCGTGACGCCGACGAACCCGCGGGCGTTCGACGAGGTCGTCGTCGCGCAGCCGAGCTTCTTCGAAGGGCTGGGCGGCCTGCTCACTCCCGAGCGTCTGGACGACTGGAAGGCCTGGCTGCGTGCGAAGGTCGTGCACGCGGCGGCGCCCTACCTCACCGACGACCTCGTGCAGGAGAACTTCTCGTTCTACGGCACCCAGCTCACCGGCGTCCCCACGATCCGCGAGCGCTGGAAGCGGGGCGTGTCGGTCACCGAGGGGGCGCTCGGCGAGGCGATCGGCAAGGTCTACGTCGAGCGGCACTACCCGCCGACGGCGAAGGCAGCCATGGACGAGCTCGTCGCGAACCTCGTCGAGGCGTACCGGCAGAGCATCGAGACGCTGGAGTGGATGACCGCCGAGACCCGGCAGCGTGCGCTCGCGAAGCTGGACGCCTTCACGCCGAAGATCGGGCACCCGGAGGTGTGGCGGGACTACTCGGCCCTCGTGATCGACCCGGCCGACCTCCTCGGCAACGTGCGCCGCGCGGCGATCTTCGAGCACGACCGCAACATCGACAAGGTCGGGAAGCCGATCGACCGCACCGAGTGGCACATGCCGCCGCAGATGGTGAACGCCTACTACAACCCCTCGATGAACGAGATCGTGTTCCCCGCGGCCATCCTCCAGTACCCCTTCTTCGACGCGGGGCGCGACGCGGCGGCGAACTACGGCGGGATCGGCGCGGTCATCGGGCATGAGATCGGCCATGGCTTCGACGACCAGGGCAGCCGGTACGACGGCGAGGGGCGCCTGCAGGACTGGTGGACCGATGCCGACCGCGCCGCCTTCGAGGAGCGCACGAAAGAGCTCATCGCCCAGTACGACGCCCTCGTGCCGGAGGGGCTGGACGCCGAGCATCACGTGAACGGCGCCCTCACCATCGGCGAGAACATCGGCGATCTGGGCGGGCTCGGCATCGCGCTGAAGGCGTATGAGCTGTCCCTGCGCGCCGATCCCGCGGTCCCTGAGCCCGTCGAAGGCCCGGTCATCGACGGCTACACCGGTGTGCAGCGGCTGCTCCTGTCGTGGGCACAGGTCTGGCAGCAGAAGAGCCGGGACGCCGAGACGCTGCGTCTGCTGACCATCGACCCGCACTCGCCCAACGAGTTCCGGTGCAACCAGATCGTCCGCAACATCGACGCGTTCTACGAGGCCTTCGGGGTCACCGAGAAGGACGCCCTGTGGCTTCCGGAGTCTTCCCGGGTGACCATCTGGTGACGAACCTCCGCACTCTGTGAGACGCGCCCCGGCGGTGGGGTTACGATAGCCCTGCCGCCGGGGCGCCCCTTCCCGGAAGCGCAGTATCCCTCCCCCTCCTGAAGGACCACGCGTGGGTGCGACCGACCCTGGTGACGCGTTCCGGAACGCCTCGGCTCCCGGAGCGTCCGGGAGCGCGCCCGAGTCGGCCAGCGGTCGCCGTTCGCAGCGGCCGGGAGCCCGCCGGCTGCCCCGCCGCGTGGCCGTCGGTCGGCGGTCGTTCACCTCGACGCTGAAAGCTCTCGAAGGCCTGGCGAACGCCGGGGCACAGGTGTCGGTGCACGTGGTCGACCTCGACTCCCATGTGCACGTGCTGGCGGGGGACGACCACGTCACGATGCCCGTCGCGGGGCTCGGTGTGGTCCCCCTGCTCATCGAGGTGGCGGCGGCGTTCGAGTCCGGCGCTCTCGACCCTCTCGAGATCGTCGAGCGCTCGAGCGTCGAAGCCGTGGAGAGCTCCGGCCTGTGGCGGCATCTGCGGGCACCGGCGCTGCCGCTGGAGGATCTCGCCGTGCTGGCCGCCACCGCCGGAGATCCGATCGCCGTGAACATCCTGCTGCAGAAGGTGGGGCATGACCGGGTGCGGGAGCGCATCGAGGAACTGGGTCTGCGGCGCACCGCCCTGCTCGACCGGTTCCGCGACCGCCGCGGTCCGGACGACGCCCCGCAGGTCGCCGTGGGGTCGGCGCGCGAGCTCGCGGGTTTGTTCTCCGCGCTCGTCAACTCCCAGGTGGTGGATGCCGCGGTCAGCGCCCAGGTGTCGGAGTGGCTCAGCCTCAACCAGGACCTCAGTCTCGTGGCCGCCTCGACGGGGCTCGACCCCTTCGCGCACGAGCACGATGCCCACGGCCTGCTGTTCGTGAACAAGACCGGCCGCGATCGGGGGGTGCGCGCCGAGGCCGGTGTGCTCGCGGGGCCGCGGGCCGGTGTCGCCTACTCGATGATCGTGTGCTTCGATGACCTCTCGATCAGCCACCGCCTCCGTGCGCACGACGCCTTCCGCGTGCTCGGGGTCGAGCTCATGGAGTACACGCACTGACTTCGCACGCCTGTCCCCGCGCGTCAACGCAGGCATCCGCGCAGAATCAGGCTTCTGGAACAGCAATGAGCCTGGTCTCGCGCGAGCGCCTGATCGAGGGCAGGGGCGGCTAGCATCGGGGGATGCCTCACGCCTGGACTCCGCACCGCCGCGACGACGGGGAGCTGCTCGGCTGGATCCATCCGGAGGGCGCGGACTGGGTCGCCGTCGACGTGCTCGGACGCAGGGTCTCCACCCCCGGCGAGTGGCTGGACGCGGAGGCCGCGCTGGAGGAGCACGGCATCGCGTGGCTCGCCGATCCGTGGATGCTCGAGGGCGAGGGGGACCGCCCGCTCCGGGTGCGCATCCTCGAAGTGACACCAGACGAAGAAGGGGTTCCGGGGCGCATCGTCGTGAAGGTCGACGACTTCGGAGACATGACCCGACCCGCGACCGCACGGTTCACCCTGCCGTGGCCGCTGCCCGCCCGCCTCCGGCCACCGCGTGCCGACGACCCGGATCCGCGAACGATCTCCCGCTGAGACCCGGCGCCGCGTCGCAGATCCGCCGCACGTCGCACGTTCTGCGGCAATCCCTGCGACCCCGACGCGAATCTGCGACGGGCCGAGTCAGCCGGGGAGCGAGGGGTGCTGCTCCGTGGCACGGCGCCGCGGAATGAACAGCGAGAGGATCACGGCCACGATGCCGGCGGCGATCGCGAGCCAGAAGCACACCTCGAACGCCGTCCGCGTCGGCACGGCCACGCCTCCGACGTCGACGCTCATCGCCGCGAGCACCCCGCCCATCACGGCCGAGGCCGTCGAGGTGCCCACGGAGCGGAACAGCGCGTTGAGCCCGTTCGACGCCCCGGTCTCGTTCGCGGGCACGGAGCGCATGATGATCATGGGCATCGCGGCGAAGGTGAACCCGATGCCGACGCCGATGAAGATGTTGGCGACGAAGATGTGCCACACCTCGGTCGACCACAGCAGCACGAAGACGTAGGCGAGCACGATCGCGATGGCGCCGACGGTGAAGAGCGGACGCGGCCCCACGGTGCGCTCCAGCCATCCGGACAGCGGCGAGATCACCATCATGACCAGACCCGCCGGCATGATGACGAGCGAGGCGGCCACCATGTCGAGCCCGAACCCGGCGCCGCCCACCGCCGGCATCTCCAGCATCTGCGGGAAGGTGACGTTGGAGGCGAACAGGGCGAAGCCCATGCCGATCGCGGCGATGTTCGTGAAGAGGACGGCGGGCCGAGCGGCGACCCGCAGGTCGAGCAGCGGATCCTTCGCGCGGAGCTGATACCAGCCCCACAGCAGCAGGACCGCGACGCCGCCGATCACGCAGACGAGGGTGAGCGGTGCCGTCCAGCCCCACTCGGCGCCGCGCGACACGAACAGCAGCAGGCCCGTGAGGCCGATCGCGAGTCCGATGGCCCCGAGCACGTCGAGGCGGCCGGGGGAGCGGAGCACGTCCTCCGGCACCACGGCGAGCACGAGGAGCAGCCCGAGGACTCCGAGGGCGGCGGCGAGCCAGAACAGCATGTGCCAGTCGGCGTTCTCGGCGAGCAGTGCGGCGACGGGCATGCCGATCGCCCCGCCGACGCCCATGGTCGCGCTCATCAGGGCCACCGCGGTGCCGAGGCGCTCAGGCGGCAGCACGTCGCGCATGATGGCGATGCCGAGGGGGACGACGCCGGTCACGGCCCCCTGGAGGGCGCGGCCGATGATCACGCCGACGATCGATCCGGAGAGCGCGGCGATGACCGAGCCCACGATGAGGATCGCGAGGAGCACGATGACGACGCGGCGCTTGCCGTACATGTCGCCGAGACGGCCGGAGATGGGGGTCGCGACGGCGGCCACGAGCAGGGTGATCGTGACCACCCAGGTGGTGTCCTCGCGGGAGGAGTTCAGCAGCTGCGGCAGCTCGGCCTGCAGCGGCACGACGAGGGTGAACATGAACGACGAGCACAGGCCCGCGAACGCGAGCACGGCGATGACCGCCCACCGCGGAGGGGTACGGGAGAGGCGTTTCCTGGCTCTGTCGTCGTTCGCACCCACCGGCTCAGGCTATAGGCGTTCCCGGAGTGGAGGGGCCGATGTGGTTGCATGGCCGGATGACCGACGACTCCGCGCCCGTGCAGCGCCCCGCCGACTCCGCGTACCACCGCCGGCTCCCGATCGGGGAGGTGCTCGACGCCTCGGCGCTCGCGGAAGGCCTGCCCTGGGCGTTCGAGAGCATCACGATGCGACCGCTGGAGCCGATGCTCGTGCCGGAGGAACCCCGAGCCGGCGAGCAGGACCCGGCCGAGTGCGGCCACTGCGGTCCGAGCGTGCACACCATCTGGCACGACGACCTCTGGCAGGTGCGTGCCGGGTGGGATGTCGGCGGCCTGCCGTTCATCGGCGGGGTCGCGCCGCGTGAGCACTGGCTCCTCGAGAACGCCCCGCAGGAGGTGCTCGCCGCTCTCGGACCGCTGATGCAGCGCGTGTCGGAGGCGGTCAAGAGCATCCCCGGCGTCGCCCGCTGTCACTTCGGCCGCTGGAATGACGGCTCCGCGCACATGCACATGTGGGCGCTGGGCCGTCCGGCCGGCATGATGCAGGGACGCGGCGCGGTGCTCGCGTTCTGGGACGGGATCCTGCCGCCGCTGCCGGCGGAGATGGCCGAGGACCACCTCCGCATCGTCGCGGAGGCGCTCGCCGCGGGCGGGGGACAGGCCTTTCCGCACCGGTGACCCGGGGTCGGTTTCCGCGAACGGGCGGAGGAGGGGCAGACTGGGATCGTGCGAACCATCCGCGATCTCGACACCGTTGAACTCATCCTCGACGCCCAGAGCCTGCTCGACTCCATCCGGGGTCCGCAGCGCGTGGTGGACGCCGGGACCCTGCGCGCCCTGCAGCAGTCGGGCAACTACGTCGTCGGCTTCTTCGACGGCGAGGGCGACGAGGAGCGCATGGTCGGCGCCTCGATCGCCTTCTTCGGCGAACCGGCCCGCCGTGCCATGCACTCGCACATCACGGCCCTGCTGCCCGAGTACCGAGGGCGCGGATGGGGGCGGGAGCTCAAGGAGCACCAGCGGCAGTGGGCCTTCTCCCGCGAGGTCGGCCGCATCACGTGGACCTTCGACCCGCTGGTCGCCCGCAACGCGCACTTCTTCCTCACCGTCCTCGGCGCCCGCGCCACGGGCTACTCGGTGAACCGCTACGGCATCTTCGGCGGCGGCGATGCGGGCGACGAGAGCGACCGCCTCGACGTCGAGTGGGCCCTCGCGGACATCGCCAAGCCCCCGGCGGACGATGCGGTCGTCGAGACGCTGGAGATCCCGGACGACATCGAGGGCATGCGGGAGTCCGACCCCGCGGCCGCGCACGAGTGGCGGCTGCGCCTGCGCGCGCAGATGGAGGGCCTGCTCGGCAGCGGTCTCACGATCGGCGGCTTCGAGGCCGGTCGGGGCTACCTCTTCACCGCGTGATCGGCGGCGCGGCCGTCACCGCACGCCGCGCATGAGCCGCAGCACCGGCTTCACGCTCAGCAGCAGTCCGATGCCGACGAGGATCGCGATGCCGCCGAGGATCGAGAAGTACGGCACCTCGTTCCCCGGATCGTAGAACTTCACGAGCTCGCCCGAGATGGCGGTGCCGAGGGCGATGGACAGGAAGAACAGCGCGACCATCTGCGTGCGGAAGACGGCCGGGGCGAGCTTCGTCGTCACCGACAGCCCGACCGGCGAGAGCAGCAGCTCGGCGACGGTGAACACGAACAGGATGCCGACGATCGCGAGCAGCGGCGTCGAGTTCGCACCGCCGCCGGAGAACGGCAGGAACAGCAGGAACGCGGAGCCCATGATGATGGCGGCCAGTCCGAACTTGACCGGGGTCGACGGCTGACGCTTCCCCAGCTTCGTCCAGATCGCCGCGAAGACCCCGGACAGGATGATGATGAACACCGGGTTGATGGACTGCACCCACGACACCGGCATCTCCCACCCGAACAGGTCGCGGTCGAGCCGCTTGTCGGAGTAGATCGTCAGCACCGTGAACTGCTGCTGGTACAGCGACCAGA
The DNA here is from genome assembly GCF_050470785.1 of Microbacterium sp. NRRL B-14842. NCBI lineage: Bacteria > Bacillati > Actinomycetota > Actinomycetes > Micrococcales > Microbacteriaceae > Microbacterium > Microbacterium sp. NRRL B-14842. Next base: position 51,558 of record NZ_JBFLUM010000001.1, read on the forward strand.
ACGCGACGCTCGTGAGGAACAGCGGCAGGAACCCCCAGACCCGCGAGCGCTCGGTGGCGTCGATGCGGCGACTGCCGAGGATCACCGCGAAGTAGGCGACCGCGGCGACCACGGTGACCCCGATCACGATCGTGGCGAGGTTGTCGGCCTGGATGACTCCGGTCAGCACGAGCACCGCGATCACGACGACCGCACCGACCGCGATGCCGGCGACCAGCGGGTAGCGCGTGCGGGGGAGCGGGTTCGGCACCTCGCGCGAGGAGGCGGGCAGGCCGCGGCGGCCGAACGAGTACTGCACGAGACCCAGCGTCATGCCGAGGGCGGCGAGGCCGAACCCCCAGTGGAAGCCGAGGGTCGACTGGAGCAGCCCGGTGAGGATCGGTCCGAGGAAGGCGCCGAGGTTGATGCCGAGGTAGAACAGCGAGAACCCGGCGTCGCGTCGTTCGTCGTCCGGACGGTACAGCGTCCCGACGACCGACGTGGCGTTCGCCTTCAGGCCTCCCGAGCCCAGGGCCACGAGCACGAGTCCGACCCCGACGCCGACGAACCCCGGCAGGAGCGCGAGGGCGAGGTGGCCCGAGACGATGACGATGGCGCTGACGAACAGCACCCGCTCGGAGCCGAACAGCCGATCGGCGAGCCAGGCCCCGAGGATGGTGGACAGGTACACGGAGCCGCCGTACGCGCCGACGATCCCGCCCGCCACCGCCTCCGGAAGCCCGAGGCCGCCGTCGGTCACCGAGAAGTACAGGTAGATGAGCAGGATGCCCTGCATGCCGTAGAAGCTGAACCGCTCCCACATCTCCACGCCGAAGATGTGCACGAGCGACCACGGCTGCCCGAAGAAGCGGGTGTCCTCGTCGCGGGAGGCGGGCGGGTGCGCGGTGGTGCTCATGCGTGGGACGGTACTCCTCCCGCGGGTCCCGCGGCCAGGGGTTGCGCTCCGGCCCCGGATAGACTGGGGGTGCCCGTGCTCACGGGCATTCTCCGCATCCGACCATTGGAGCCACCGTGGCCGAACAGTCCCGTCTTGACAAGGTCATCGCCCTCGCCCGCCACCGCGGGTTCGTGTTCCAGGCGGGTGAGATCTACGGCGGTTCCCGGTCGGCCTGGGACTACGGCCCCCTCGGCACGGAGCTGAAGGAGAACATCCGGCGGCAGTGGTGGCAGACCTTCGTGCGCGGTCGCGGCGACATGGTCGGCCTCGACTCCAGCATCATCCTGCCGAAGCGCGTGTGGGAGGCCTCCGGCCACGTCGCGACCTTCACCGACCCGCTCGTCGAGTGCCTGCAGTGCCACAAGCGCTTCCGTGCCGACAACCTCATCGAGGACTTCGAGGCGCGCAAGGGGCGGAAGGCCGAGAACGGTCTCGCCGACATCCCCTGCCCGAACTGCGGCACCAAGGGGCAGTACACCGAGCCGAAGGCCTTCTCCGGTCTGGTGAAGACGTACCTCGGTGTGGTCGACGACGAGTCCGGCCTCTACTACCTGCGTCCGGAGACCGCGCAGGGCATCTTCGTGAACTTCGCGAACGTGCTCACCGCGAGCCGCAAGAAGCCGCCGTTCGGCATCGGCCAGGTCGGCAAGGCGTTCCGCAACGAGATCACCCCCGGCAACTTCATCTTCCGCACCCGCGAGTTCGAGCAGATGGAGATCGAGTTCTTCACGCCGCCCGCCGAGGCGCCGCAGTGGTTCGACCACTGGGTGGAGGCGTGCTGGAACTGGTTCATCGACCTCGGGATCGACCCCGAGAACATGCGCCAGTTCGACGTGCCGGAAGACGACCGCGCGCACTACTCGGCCGGCACCATCGATGTCGAGTACCGCTTCGGCTTCGCGGGCAAGGAGTGGGGCGAGCTCATGGGCGTCGCCAACCGCACCGACTACGACCTCTCCAGCCACAGCGAGGCCTCCGGCCAGAGCCTGACGTACTTCGATCAGGCCACGGGCGAGCGCTACACGCCGTATGTGATCGAGCCGTCCTTCGGCCTCACCCGCGCGATGATGGCCTTCCTCGTCGACGCGTACGTCGAGGAGCAGGTGCCCAACGCCAAGGGCGGGACCGACACCCGCACCGTCCTCAAGCTCGACCCGCGCCTGGCTCCGGTCAAGGCGGCGGTGCTCCCGCTGTCGCGCAACGAGAAGCTGTCGCCGCTCGCCCGCGAGGTCGCCGACACGCTCCGCGGCTCGTGGGCCGTGGACTTCGACGACGCCGGTGCGATCGGTCGCCGCTACCGCCGCCAGGACGAGATCGGCACGCCGTTCTGCGTCACGGTCGACTTCGACTCGCTCGACGACCGCGCGGTGACCGTGCGCGACCGGGACACCATGGCGCAGGAGCGCGTCCCGATCGACGAGCTGCACGCCTACCTGGCGGAGCGCCTCCGCGGCGCGTGACGTGACGGCACCGGGGGGAGCCGGCGCACGGGGGGAGTCCTCGCCCGTGCGTCCGGTCGCGGCCATCGTGCTCGGCGCGCTCGCCGTGTCGTGGATGATCCTCACGGTGCTCGACCTGCGCGAGAACGACGGCGCGGGGCCCACCATCGCGATGTTCGGCATCCCGGCGCTCGCGGCGGCGGTCATCATCCAGATCGTGATGGCGCGGCTGGGGGAGCGCACGCGGGTGCCGAAGGCCGTGTTCTGGTGGGTGCTCGCGGTGCTGCCGCTCGGGACCCTGGCGGGCTTCGTCGTGGCGATCCTCCGCGACCCGGACTACTTCATCGCGGACGAGGGCCCCTGGATGCTCCTCTGGGTGCCGGTCTTCATCGTCGTGGGGCTGCTGCTCGGCGCCCTCGTCTGGTTCTTCTTCGTGTTCCCCCTCGTGTCGCTCGTGACCGTGATCCGCTTGATCGCGCGCGGGGAGGCGAAGGCCGGCGCCCTCATCATGCCGATCGTGCTGCTGAGTCTCGGCGTGCTGAGCATCGTGGGCGGACTCTCGATCGACACGGACAGCAGCGGCCGCGCGTCGTGGGGATCGATCATCGCCGCGTTCCTCGGTCTCCCCGGGAACTACGAGGTGATCTGGGAGCCCGGCCTCTGGATCGTCCGCGGCATCGTCCTCGCGATCATCCTCCTCTTCGCCGTCCCCGCCGCCCACGCCCGCCTCTCCTCCCGCCTCTCCTCCCGCCTCCGCTCCCGCTGAGCCCCCGGGTTCCCGCCGAGACCCCGGGCCGCGTGTGGGGGTAGGTCGGGGTCTCGCCGAGAAAGCGGGGTCTGGCGGGCGCGGAGTGACCCTGCTATGGTCGCTCCTCGTGGGTACTCTGATTCGCTAGATCGGGACGCCGCGTCGAGAGCTCTTCTCCGCGGTGGGTCCTGAGCGACCCGCACCCGAGCAGGGTGCGGTCGAGGTTCCTGTTCCCCGCGTCATCGACGCAGATCCCGGCGGTGCGCGTGCGCCGCCGGAGAGGACCCCTCATGTTCCCTGTACCCTCGCCCCCTTCCGACACTCCGGCCCGCGTTCATCGCGAGTGCGCGCTGCAGGCCGCCTCCGTCCGGTTCGCCGACCGTCTCGTGCTGAACCGCATCGATCTCGCCGTCGGACCCGCCGACCGCCTCGCCGTCATCGGCGACAACGGCGCCGGGAAGTCGACGCTGCTCGATCTGCTCGCCGGTGCTCTCGCGCCGACATCCGGGGAGGTGCGGCTCGACCTCCCCGGCGGGATCGCTCATGCCCGGCAGAACCCCGTGTTCGCGGATGGAGCGTCGATGGCCGATGCCATCGACGATCTCCTCGGCGACCTCCGCGTGCTGGAGCGCGACCTCGGCCACGCGTACGAGCTCCTCGCCGCCGGGGGCTCCGCCGAGCGTGCGCAGCAGATGGCCGCTGTGGCCCTGTTGCAGGACCGTTTCGAGTCCCGCGAGGGATACGACGTCGACCGTCGCATCGACACCGCCCTGGAACAGCTCGGGCTGGGCGGAGTGGACCGCGCGCGACCGGTGGCCGCGCTGTCGGGCGGAGAGCGGGCGCGGCTCGCTCTCGCGGTCGCCCTCTCTTCCGGAGCCGAGCTGCTGCTCCTCGACGAGCCCACGAACGACCTCGACGATCGGGCGCTGACCTGGCTCGAGGACCGTCTCGCGGCGCACCGCGGAGCGCTGGTGGTCGTGACCCACGACCGCGACTTCCTGGACCGTTTCGCGACGGCTGTCGTGCAGGTGGAGGACGGTCGGATCCGCCACTACGGCGATGGTTACGCCGGGTTCCTGCGAGCGCGCGAGGCCGAGAGACGTGCGGCGGTCGCGCGCCACGAGGAGTGGAAGGCCGAGGTCGCCCGGGCCGAGTCGCTGCTCGCCGCCAACGCGTTCCGGCTGCAGGCGATCCCGCGGAAGCTCGAGCTCGACGGCTTCGGTCATGGCGCGTTCCGGGCGCGGAGCCGCGACCACGGTGCCGTCGGACGCATCCGCATGGCGAAGGAGAGGCTGGCGCGGCTCCGGGCGGACCCGTGCCCACCTCCACCGGAGCGGCTGCGGTTCGTGGTCGCAGCAGAGGATCGGGCACCGCTCGACGACCCGCTCCTGACCCTCGATGCCGTCTCCCTCCGTGAACCGGGACGACGGCTCGACGTGTCGCAGTGGACGATCGAGGCCGGTTCGCGGTGGCTCGTGACCGGGCCGAACGGCGCCGGGAAGACGACGCTCCTCCGCCTCCTCGTCGGCGAGCTGATCCCCGCGTCCGGGACGATCCGCCACGCGGACGGGCTGCGGATCGCGTTCCTCCGGCAGGAGGTCGATACCCGTTTGCGAGGCACGGCCATCGAGGTCTTCGCGGCGCGGACGGGGACGCCGCCGGCGGATGCGCACGACGCTCTCCTGGCTCATGGACTCTTCCGCAGGCCGGAGGCGGACCGCGACGTGCGGACACTCTCGGTCGGGCAGCGTCGCCGGCTGGATCTCGCGGTCGCCCTGGCGTCGCGGTTCGACCTGCTGCTGCTCGATGAGCCGACGAACCATCTCGACCCCGAGCTCGTGGAGCAGCTCGAGGACGCCCTCGTCGATCACCCCGCCGCCGTCGTCACAGCGACGCACGACCGCCGGTGGCGGCGTCACGCGGCGCACGCGCGGCGCGTGCAGGTCGAGGAGGGGGTGGCCACCACCTGAGACCCCGCCCTCCCGCCGAGACCCCGGGCCCCACACGTCCCCACGCCGGGGTCTCGGCGGGAACCCGGGGTCTCGGCGACAGGAGGGGGAGTTACGACGTGATCGTCAGGTGCATACGCGCGTCGCCGCCGGACTCGACCCAGGCGCGCGAACGCTCGAGGATCCCGCGCAGCACGTCGAGGTCGACCTGGTCGAGGTCCTTGATGTAAAGGCAGCCCACCCCTGTCGTGTGCGGGCCGAGCGCGCCGAGAGCCTCCGCGTGGGCGTCCACGCCGTCGAGGAGGTAGATCGTCGTCGCGGCCTTCCGGGGGGCGAAGCTCAGAATGCCGCTGTCGCCCTCCGTCCCGGTGGGGTAGCGGTAGTGGCAGGAGCCGAACCCGATGATCGAGCCCCAGGTCTGCGGTTCGCGTCCGGAGATGTCCCGCAGGAGAGCGGTCAGCGTCTCCGCGTCACGGCGACGCACGGCCGGGGAGGAACGGGCGATCAGCCCGGCGACGTCGTCCCCGGTCGGCTGCACTACGTCGCCGCCTTCGCCGCGGCCTTCATCGCCTTCTTGTACTCGCGCACCTTCGTCAGCGACTCCGGCGACACGATGTCGGCGACGCTGCGGTACGAACCGTCCTCGCCGTAGGGAGCGGAGGCCTCCCGCCAGCCCTCGCCGGTGAACCCGTACTGCTTGCCGAGGAGGGCGAGGAAGATCTTCGCCTTCTGCTCACCGAAGCCGGGAAGAGCCTTGAGTCTCTTGAGCACCTCGGCGCCGCTCGGTTGGGTCCCTGAGCCTGTCGACGGGCCTGAGCCTGTCGACGGGCGCGTCCAGAGGGCGGCGGCGTCCCCGTCCCAGTCGTCGACGAGCGCCTGGCACAGGGTCTGCACCCGCGTCGCCATGGATCCGGGGAACCGGTGCACGGCGGGGGTCTGCCGGAAGGCCTCCAGGAACTCCTCCGGTGCCATGCCCGCGATCGCCGCGGCATCCGCGGCGCCGGTGCGCTGCTCGATCTTGAGCGGACCGGAGAACGCGGTCTCCATGGGGATCTGCTGGTCCAGCAGCATGCCGATCAGCAGAGCCGTCGGATTCTCGGTCAGCAGGGCGTCGGCGGCGGTGTCTCCGGTGATGTGAAGGGCCATGCCTCCCATCCTCTCTCACTACGGGGCGGCGGATTCGCAGATGCAGAGCTGGGTCGAGGAGCCCGCCCCGAAGAGGCTGCCGTCCCAGCCGCCGAAGCGCTTGACCAGTCGGAGTCCGGCATGCGCAAGGAGCACCGGCAGTTCCTGGGGGAAGATGCTCCGCACCTCGATGGACACCGTCTGGAAGTCGGGCTCGGAGTCCGTCGAGAAGTACCAGGTGCCGCGCGTCACCTGTGCGGCGGCATCATAGGCGTCCGCGACGTCGACGCGGACGTCGCCGCGGTCGGGATCGGCGAATGTCGTGCGCGGGCGCCGGACGCCGTCGGCGTCAGCCAGGAGCCGCACGTCGGGATGGAAGACGTCGAAAGCGAACCGTCCGCCGGGCGCGAGGTGCCGCCGTGCCGCGCGGAAGCACTGCACGATGTCGTCAGCCTCGTGCAGGTGCAGCAGAGCGTTGCCCGCGATGAAGATGAGGTCGAACTCGTCGCCCAGGTCGAGGTCGCGCATGTCGCCGTGCTGCCACTCGACAGACACACCGCGCTCCTCAGCCTTCTGACGTGCCACAGCCAGCATGTCGAGCGACAGGTCGAGTCCGACGCTCGGGTGCCCGTCGGCCGCGATCGGGATCAGCTTCTGACCGGTTCCGCATCCGAGCTCGAGCACGCGACCGCCCACGCTGTCGGCTTCGGCACGGTAGAAGTCCACGGCTGCCTCGCTCGTCGGAAACAGGAGGTCGTACAGCCTCGCGTCCGAGTACAGATCCTGGGTCATTCGCGCCTCCTCGTGCCCCACGCTCTCACAGCGCGGATCCTCGCGCAGCCCATGGCTCCCGCCCTCTGGTCCATCAGCATGTCGACGCGCAGCACACGGCTCTCGTTCCGCAGCGTCGGCGGCGGTGTCTCCGGTGATGTGGAGGGCCGCGCCTCCCATCTCGCCCACACGGGATCAGGCTGTGGCGGCGTCTTCGACCGTGTCCGCGGCAGGGGCGATCCCGTACAGCGTCGCGAGCGCGGCGGCGAACTCGTCCGCGCGACCGGCGGCGGCGAGCTCATGAGCCCGCACGGTCGGCGTGTGCAGCAGCACGCCGGAGAGGTGCCGGAGGGCCTGCTCGACCTTGCCGTCCTCGTCGCCGCGGGCGCGCGCACGGTCGATCTCGCGCTCCAGCAGCTCGAAGATGTGCGACCGGAACGCGACGACCGACGGGGTCACGCTCTGGCGGGCACCGACGACGTGGAAGGTCTCCGCAGCCTCGCGGACGACGCTCCGGGCGGCGTCCGTCGCCTGCAGCTCCTCGAGCGGGGCGTGCAGGCGGATGGTCTCCAGGTCCAGCAGCGCGACGCCCTCCAGTGCGGCCACGGCAGGGTCGACGTTGCGCGGCATGCCGAGGTCGACCACCAGCCGGCTCGGGACCCCGGTGGTGCCGCTGGTCGCGCTGACGGGGCAGCCCGCGGCCGCGAGGCCGACCGGGAGCTGCAGGTGCTCCGGGCCGAGCACGGGCTCGGTCGCGGTGGTGCAGGTGATCAGCAGCGTGGAGTGCGCCGCCGTGCGGGCATACTCCTCGGCCGGCACCGGGCGGATGTCGTGCTTGGCCGCGAAGATCTCGGCGCGGCCCGAGGGGGAGTAGACGGAGATGTCGACGGCGCCGCGCTCGCGCAGAGTCGCGAGGGTGACGGCGGCGTAGGCTCCGGTGCCGACCAGCAGCACGCGCTCGGCGGACCAGTCGGCGATGCGGCTGTCGGCGAGTTCCAGTGCGAGACGCACGAGAGATCGACCGGCGCGGCCGAGGGCGGTGACGTTCTTGACCTTGCGCTGCGCCTGGCTCGCGCGCTGGAACAGGCGCTCGAGCTCGGGGGAGGTGGTGCCGTCCTTGCGGGCGGACTTCAGGGCACGCCGCACCTGGCCGGCGATCTCGCCCTCGCCGGAGACGACGGACTCGAGACCGGAGGCCACGGAGAAGAGGTGCTCGGCGACGCGGCGACCGGAATGCACGGCGTAGGCACCGTCGAGGTCGGCGGCGGGAATGCCGGTCGCGGACTCGACGGCCTCGATCACGGCTTCGACGCCGATGGCGCCGGCCGCGGTCACGGGCTCGTCCATTTCCACGTACGCCTCGAAGCGGTTGCACGTCGCCAGGACCACGGCACCCTGCACGCACGGCGCCATGCCCACGATGGTGGGAGCGACGTCGTCGGGGGTGCGGCTCAGGCGTTCGAGCAGTTCGAAGGAGGCGGTCTTGTGACTCGCCGTCACACACAGCAGCACCCTTCAATTGTACCCGAGCGTACGGAGCCGGGACTCGGCGGCTCCCTAGGCGCCGGATGGGAGGATGGGGGCATGGCACTCTCCGACGCCCCGCTGCTGCGCGCCCTCACCGGCGACCGCCCCGCCACCGCTCCGGTCTGGTTCATGCGCCAGGCGGGCCGATCCCTGCCCGAGTACCGGGAGCTGCGGGTCGGCACGCGCATGCTCGACGCCTGCCTCACCCCCGACCTCGCCGCCGAGATCACCCTCCAGCCCGTGCGACGGCACGGCGTCGACGCGGCGGTGTTCTTCAGCGACATCGTCATCCCGCTGCGTCTCGCCGGCGTGGACGTGGAGATCGAGCCCGGCCGCGGCCCGGTCTTCGCGAACCCGGTGCGGACGCTGGCCGACGTCGACCGCATCACGGCGATCGATCCGGACAGCCTCGACGGCAGCGCGATCGCGGAAGCCGTCGGCATCGTCGCCGCCGAGCTCGGCGACACCCCGGTCATCGGCTTCGCGGGAGCCCCCTTCACGCTCGCGGCGTATCTCGTCGAGGGCGGTCCGTCCAAGGAGCACCTGCGTGCGCGCGGCATGATGCACGCGGAGCCCGAGGCCTGGCACCGTCTCGCGGGCTGGCTGGCGCAGATCTCGCGGCGGTTCCTGGAGACGCAGCGCGATGCCGGCGCCGCGGTCGTGCAGCTCTTCGACAGCTGGGCGGGTTCCCTCAGCCCCGCCGACTACCGCACCTTCGTGGCGCCGCACTCACGGACCGCTCTGGACGGCATCGGCGTCCCGACGATCCACTTCGGCGTCGGCACCGGCCCCTTCCTCGGCGACATGCGGCTGGACGGCATCGCCGACGGCGTGGGGGTCGACTGGCGGCTGCCCCTCGACGAGGCCGCCGCGATCCTCGGCCCCGACGTCTCGGTGCAGGGGAACATCGACCCCGCGTTCCTCGGCGCGCCGTGGCCGGTGCTCGAGGCGCATGTCCGCGACGTGCTCGAACGCGGTCGCGCGGCCCGCGGGCACATCCTCAACCTCGGCCATGGTGTGCCCCCGGAGACCGACCCCGACCAGCTCACCCGTATCGTCGAGCTGGTGCACGCCGGCTGACCTCCGTTCGAATCGCCTGCTTTGCGGCATCTGCGGCCCAGATGCAGCCATTCAGGCGATTCGAAGCGCCCGCACCAGCCGCAGATCCGAAAGACCGAAGCGCCCGGTGGGCAGCGCCGCGCGGATGCGGTCGTCGTCGAACGGCCGCGACGGACGGATCCCCTCCGGCGGCTCCGGCGCCCACGGTGCCGGCTCGCTGACGCCCTCCGCGAGCATCCGCGCCTGCGCCTTCGCGACCAGGGGCACGACCATGGTCCACTCGGTGAGCTGCGCGAGCACCCGCACGACCCAGGCCGGAACGGGGAGGAACGCGGGACGACGTCCGGCGACGCGGGCGATCCGGCGGATGGCCTCCCCGAGCGTGACCTCGTCCGCCCCCATCACGGCGACCGTCGGCTCCGGGATGCGGCCCTCGAGCGCGGCCACCAGCACGTCCGCGGCATCCTCGACGGGGACCGGGCGGGCGGTGCGTTCGCGGTAGCCGACCGTCCAGAAGAAGGGGAGGGTGCGGACGGCACGGGTCACATGGTCGACCATGTGATCGCCGGGGCCGTAGATCATCCCGGACTTCAGGATCGTGTGCGGGAGCCCGGAGCCGCGGATGATCTCCTCGGCCTCCCACTTCGACTCGTGGTAAGCGGAGCCGCAGTCGGGCCGGGCGCGGAGGAAGCTCACCATGACGAGCCGCCGGACGCCGGCGCGGCGAGCGGCCTCGACGACGGCGGCCGTGCCCTCGACGTGCACGCGGCGGAAGGTCTGGTCGCCGATCTCCCGGTTGATCCCGGCGCAGTGGGCGACGGCGTCGCATCCGGCGAAGGCGGCGGTCAGCGCGTCGACGTCGGTGATGTCCGTGCCGGAGCGTCGGGAGATCGCCACGGGCTCCTCCAGGCGATCGGCGAGGGCGCGGCCGACGAATCCACTGCCTCCGGTGATGGCGACCTTCATGGTGTTCTCCTTCGCTAATTAGCTATCTGGCGAAACTGTATCTAGCGAAGGTGCTATATTGCAAGCATGGCCGACAGCGCATCCGACATCTTCGCGGCGCTCGCCCATCCCACCCGGAGGCAGATCCTGCAGGACCTCAAGGAGGGGGAGCTCGCGGCCGGGGAGATCGCGTCCCGCTTCTCCGCGAGCGGCCCGACCATCTCCCGGCACCTGAGCGTGCTGCGGCAGGCAGGCCTCGTCTCCGAACGTCGCGATGCCAACCGCATCTTCTACTCGCTCGTCGGTGAACGCCTCGCCCTCTCCGTCGGCGACTTCCTCTCCACGGTCTGTCCCGAGCAGATCGTCCTCCGCGAGGTGCGCAAGCGCGGTCGGGCCTGACCTCCGTTCGGATCGCGCACCTGGCGGCATCCGCGGCGATTATCCGGCCAATCGGGCGATTCGAAGCGCAGGGGCGGTGAAAGGATGGAGGCATGAGCCCCGAGCACCCCGCACCCGCTGAACCGGCCGACCTGGCGGCCCGTGCCGCACGGAAGCACGTCGTCGTGGTGGGCGGCGGCGTCGGCGGACTCGTGGCCGCGCGGGAGTGCGCGAAGGTCGGCATGCAGGTCACGCTGCTCGAAGGGTCCGAGTCCCTGGGTGGCGTGATCCGCAGAGTCGCGCTGGACGATGTCGTCGTCGACGCGGGCGCGGAGAGCTACGCGACGAAGGGCGGGCACGTCCGGGCTCTCGTGAACGATCTCGGTCTCTCCGACCGCGTCGTGACGCCGCAGGCGGGAGGCGCGTGGCTCGCCGGACTCCCCGGCGGCGCGGCTCCGCTTCCGGCCGGCGGCATCCTCGGCATCCCCGGCAACCCCTTCCAGGACGACGTCCGCCGCATCATCGGCTGGTCGGGCGCCTGGCGGGCCTATCTCGACCGGGTGCGCCCGCCGCTCACCATCGGCCACCAGCTGAGCCTCGGCCGCCTCGTCGCCTCGCGCATGGGGGAGAAGGTGCGCGACCGCCTCGTCGCCCCCGTCACCACGGGTGTCTACTCCGCCTCCCCGGACGACGTGGACATCGACGTCGCCGCCCCCGGACTCAACGCCGCCCTGACCCGCGTCGGATCCCTCTCCGGGGCGGTGCTGGCCCTCCGCGGTGAGGCGGCGTCGCGCGGCGCGAAGACTCCCGGTGCCGCCGTCGAGGGGCTCGTCGGCGGGATGAGCGTACTCGTCGACGCCCTCGCGGCCGACCTCGACGAACTCGGTGCGACCGTGCGCACCCGCGTCCGAGCTCGTCGCCTCACCACCGACGGCACCACCTGGCGCGTCGTGGTCGAGGAGCCCGCCGCGGAGGAGCCGATCGAGGGCGAGGAGACGACGCAGGAGGCGGAACTCGCCGCCGACGCCGTGATCGTCGCGACCTCCGAGCACGGGGCGCGGGAGCTGCTCGCGGGCGCCGTGCCCGCCCTCGCGGCCGCCGACGCGGCACCGGCCCCCGAGATCGAGATCATCAGTCTGCTGCTCGACGCGCCCGCGCTGCGCATCCCGCCCCGGGGCACCGGCGTGCTCACGGTGCCGCACAGCCACACGGCGAAGGCGCTCACGCATTCCACGGCGAAGTGGTCCTGGGTGCGGGCGGCCGCCGGCGACCGGGAGGTCGTCCGCGTCTCGTTCGGCGCCCAGGGGGAGCCGGCGGCGACGGCGGCGCTGGACGACGAGGCCGCGGTCGACCTCGCCCGCCGGGAGGCCTCGGCCCTCCTGGGGGTTCCCCTGACGGCCGACCATGTCGTGGCAGGCCACCGGGGGCGCTTCGTGCAGGCGCAGCCGGCATCGATCATCGGGTCGGGAGAGCGGCGCGCGGCGGCGCGTCAGGCCGTGCAGGCGGTTCCCGGTCTGGCCGCGGTGGGGGCCTGGCTGGCCGGCACCGGGCTCGCGCAGGTCGTGCCGGACGCCGCGGAGGAAGCCGAGCGCCTGCGTCGCGCCCTCCTCTGGGACTGAGTGCGCGCGGGGCGTACGCGAGTGCGCTCCGGGGCTCCGTGTCAACCCTCTCATCGATTGATGCCGAAATCGGCATACGGCGTTACGCTGGGTACCTGATCGCGGCGGAGACGCGGGCGATCGGGCGTCCCCCGGGACGGACCACAGCCGGAACAACGTGAGGAGACCCCATGAAGGGGAAGATCGGACTCGTCGTCGGACTCGGCGTCGGCTATGTGCTCGGCACCCGCGCAGGACGCGAGCGTTACGAGCAGATCAAGACGCAGTGGCTGAAGGTCTGGAACACGGACCCGGTGCAGGAGCGCGTCGACAAGGTCAAGGGCTTCGTCGGCGACAAGGCCGCCGCGGTTCCCGGCGCGGTCTGGACCGGCGCCGTCAAGATCGTCAAGTCGGTCAAGGGCGACGGTACGCCCGGCCAGAAGCTCGACGCGGTCATCGCCTCCGGCAAGGACGCCGCGGAAGAGATCTCGGACGCCGCGGAGGACGCGGTCGACGAGGTCAAGGAGCGCGCGGCCGAGGCCCAGAAGCCCGCGGCGTCGAAGCCCGCCGCGAGCAAGCCCACCCCGCGGAAGTCCGACGACTGACATGCCCCGCGGATATCGGGATCGCGCCGACGACAGTCTGCTGACGCTGCTCGGCGACCTGCCGGAGCTCGTCACCACCCTCGTCAAGGCCGAGATCGACGCGGCCAAGGCGTGGGTGTCGCGCACGGCGAAGGATGCGGGCGTCGGCTCCGTCTGGTTCCTCGTCGCGCTGTTCTTCCTGTTCTGGGCCGTGCCCGTGATCCTCGTGTTCGCGATCGCGGGGCTGTCGTCGTGGTGGCCGGTCTGGCTGTCCGCGCTGGCGGTGTTCGGCATCCTCATCGTCGCCGTGCTGCTGTTCGCGCTGCTCGGCATCCTGAAGTTCCGCAAGGTGCTCCGTCGCCAGAACCCGGCACAGGCCGTGGCCGAGGACATCCGAATCGTGAAGGAGGCCGGCGATGAGCACCCCTGAGTCGCTGCCGCGCACCGCGGTCCCCGCGGGAATCGTCGATCCCGTCGCCTCGGCGCGGGCGGAGTTGAAGGCGGCCCTGGCCGCCATCGAGGTCAAGGGGAACATCCCCCGGCGCGTGGAGAAGGCATCGGCGCGGGCGGCCGTGAAGGCGCGCGCGTTCGCCGATCGCAACCCCGCCGCAGCGATCGCCGCGACCGTGGGCATCGCCGCCGCCGTCGGCGGGGCGGTGTGGGCCATCGCCCGCGCCATCGCCCGCTGATCGACCCCCGTACCGCCCTCGCCTGGGGGCAGTATTCCCCTGATTAGCGGCTCCTCCGCAAAGGGGGCAGACTGGGATCATGTCCGACCTGCGTGAAGAGAACCCGTCCGGTTACACCCTCTGGGCCGTCTGGCGACGCAACCCCGATGCTCCCGTCACCGAGAACGACGCGACCGAGGTCGAGTCGATCGTCTCGCACATCGAGGACTCGGGCGTCACCGTCCGCGGCTTCTACGACGTCTCCGGACTCAAGGCCGACGCCGACCTCATGGTGTGGCTGCACGGTGCCACGGCCGAGGAGCTGCAGCGGGCGCTCCGTCGCCTGCGCCGCACCGAGATGCTGCGCTCGCTCCTGCCGGTGTGGAACGCCATGGGCGTCCACCGCGACGCCGAGTTCAACCGCGCGCACGTCCCCGGGTTCCTCCGAGGCATCGAGCCCAAGGACTGGCTCGTCCTCTACCCGTTCGTCCGCACCCCGGAGTGGTACCTCGCGCCGGAGGGGGAGCGCCGCACGATGCTCGCCGACCACGGTCGCAAGGGCGCCGCGTTCACCGGTGTCATCGCGAACACCGTCGCAGCCTTCGCGCTGGGCGACTACGAGTGGCTGCTCCCGATGGAGGCGGATGAACTCACGGATCTCGTCGACATGATGCGCGACCTCCGCTACACCGACGCCCGCATGTTCGTGAAGGAGGAGGTGCCCTTCTACACGGGGCGCCGCCTGCGCTTCGACGAGATCGCGGACGTGCTGCAGTAAGCGCCATGAGCACCCCCATCCGTCTCGGCACCCGTCGCAGCGCGCTCGCGCAGGCGCAGTCGGGCCACGTCGCCGCAGCGCTCGAGAAGGTCACCGGCCGGCGCGTCGAGCTCGTCCCGATCACCAGCGAGGGCGACACCAATCGCGCCTCGTTGTCGGAGATCGGCGGCCTCGGCATCTTCGCTACCCGTCTCCGTGAGGCCCTCCTCGCCGGCGAGTGCGACTTCCTCGTGCACTCCCTCAAGGATCTCCCGACCGCGGTGCCGGAGTCGCTCGTCATCGCCGCGACGCCCCGACGGGAGGATGCCCGCGACGTGGTGCTCACCCGACACGGCATCCCGCTGCATGAGCTGCCGGCCGGGAGCGCGGTGGGCACCGGGTCGCCCCGCCGCATCGCGCAGGTCCACCGTCGTGCGCCCCGCGCTCACGTCGTGGACATCCGCGGCAACGTCGACTCCCGGCTCTCCCGCGTCGCGTCCGGCGAGTTGGACGCCGTGATCCTCGCCGCCGCCGGGCTCTCGCGGCTGGGCACCGATTCGCCCCTGCATCGCGAGGAGCTCGGTCTCGCGGAATGGCCGACGGCGCCGGGCCAGGGGTCGCTGGCAGTCGAGACGCGGGCGGATGCCCCGGAGGAGCTGCGCGCGGCGCTGTCGGCGCTGGACCACCGCGAGACGCGGCTCGCGATCACGGTCGAGCGGGCCATCCTGGAGGGCCTGGACGCCGGTTGTCAAGCCCCCATGGCGGCGCACGCCGTCGTCCAGGGGGCCGAGATCCGCGTCAGGACAGTGGTCTACGCCCCGGACGGGGGTCGCCGGATCGGTCTGGACGTCACGGAAGCCCTGAACGGGGAGTATATTCATCGGAACGGCAGTGGCAATGGTGCGGATGCTGCCGATGGTGCAGACCCGATGCACGCAGCGCGTGAGTTCGGGCTCGCTGTTGCCCGTCGGCTGCTCGATCAAGGGGCGGCCGACCTCGTCCCTCAAGAGCAATCCGAATTGTCATGACCACTTCTGAAAGCAAGCAGGACCGACCGCTGGACGGCTGGCGCATCCTCGTGCCCCGTGGCGGACCCTGGGGCGACAGCGTCGCCGCGAGTCTCCGGAACCTCGGGGCCGTTCCCGTCGTCGCCCCGCTCATCAACTTCGCGCCCACGACGGACCAGGCGACACTCGACCGGGCGCTGGAGCAGCTCGCGGCCGGTGAGTTCGATTGGCTGACCGTCACGAGCGCGACCACGGTGGACGTGCTGTTCGCCCACCGCGCCGTCGTGCCGAAGACCACGAAGATCGCGGCCGTCGGCGAGACGACGGCCACGGCGCTGCAGGCCGTGGGTTACGAGGTCGCCCTGGTGCCGGAACAGGACAACTCCGCGCAGGGCATGGCGCAGCAGCTCATCGCCCTGGAGCACGAGCCGCGCCGGATCCTGGCGCTGCGCAGCGAGATCGCCAAGCCCGTCCTCAGCCTCCTCCTTTCCGACGCGGGGCACGACGTGCACGGCGTCGTCGCCTATCGCACGGTCGGCGTCCCGGTGACGGAGCGCATCCGCCGCGATGTCGAGAACGGCCGGATCAACGCGATCCTCATCACCAGCGGTTCGGTGGCCGAGCAGGTGCGGGAACAGTTCCCCGAGATCCCGGACGAGACGCTGCTCGCGGCGATCGGTCCCCGCACGGCCAAGGACGCCGAGCGCGCCGGTCTCCCCGTCTCGGTGGTCGCCGACCGGCAGACCATCGATGCGCTGATCGAAGCCGTCTCGCAGTTCACCCTTCCGCACGCGGCAGACGAGTTCGCGCCGTGAGCTTCCCCGACATCCGCCTGCGCCGACTTCGCCAGTCGCGCGCCGTCCGCGACCTCGTGCGCGAGACCTCTCTCGAGCCCCGGCAGCTCGTGCTCCCGCTCTTCGTCCGCGAGGGCCTGAGCGAACCGGTCGCCATCGGGTCGATGCCCGGTGTCGCCCAGCACTCGATCGACTCGCTGCGCGCTGCGGCCGTGGAGGCCGCGGAGGCCGGGGTCGGCGGCGTCATGCTGTTCGGCGTTCCCGCGGTGCGCGACGCCCGGGGCTCCGGCGCGGACGACCCGCAGGGCATCCTGAACGTCGCCACCGAAGCGCTGGCGGCCGAGGTCGGCGACGCCCTCGTCGTGCAGACCGACCTCTGTCTCGACGAGTTCACCGACCACGGTCACTGCGGCGTCCTCGCCGCCGACGGCTCCGTGGACAACGACGCGACCCTGGAGCGGTACGCCTCGATGGCCCTGGCCCAGGCGCGCGCAGGGTCCCAGCTGCTCGGGCTGTCCGGGATGATGGACGGCCAGGTCGCCGTGATCCGTCAGGCGCTCGACGCCGAGGGGTTCACGGACACGCTGATCCTGGCGTATGCCGCGAAGTACGCGAGCGCGTTCTACGGCCCGTTCCGCGAAGCCGTCGACTCGCAGCTCCAGGGCGACCGCCGTACGTACCAGCTCGACCCCGGCAACCGCCGCGAGGGCGTGCGGGAGGCCCTGGTCGACGAGGACGAGGGCGCGGACATCGTCATGGTGAAGCCGGCGATGGCCTTCCTGGACGTGCTCCGCGAGGTGCGCGACGCCGTGACCGTCCCGGTGTGGGCGTACCAGGTGTCGGGCGAGTACGCGATGATCGAGGCCGCCGCCGCGAACGGCTGGATCGATCGGCGTGCCGCGGTGCTCGAGTCGCTGCTCTCGATCCGTCGCGCGGGCGCCGACGCGGTGCTGACCTACTGGGCCACGGAAGCCGCCCGCTGGCTGCGCGGCTGAGCCTCCCTCCTGTCCGCCGACGGCCTTCGAAGGGCAGGCGGCGGGTTAGCCTGGAAGGGATGCCGGGAGAGCTCCGTGCATCACGGAGGAGCCTCGATGACCGACCGCAATGACGACCTTTTCTCTGCCGCCCGTGCGGTGATCCCCGGCGGGGTGAACTCTCCGGTGCGCGCCTACGGGTCGGTCGGCGGGACGCCGCGGTTCCTCGCCTCGGCGCGGGGAGCGACCGTGACCGATGCCGCGGGCAACGAGTACGTCGACCTCGTCGCGTCGTGGGGCCCCGCGCTGCTCGGCCACGCACAGCCCGAGGTCGTCGCCGCGGTGCAGGAAGCCGCCACCCGCGGGCTCTCGTTCGGCGCTCCCACCGAGGGGGAGGTCGAGCTCGCCGCGCTCATCGCAGACCGCGTCCGCTTCGGCGAGATCCGTCCCGTCGAGCGTGTCCGGTTGGTCTCGACCGGCACCGAGGCCACCATGACCGCCATCCGCCTCGCTCGCGGCGCGACCGGCCGCGATCTGCTCGTGAAGTTCGCCGGCCATTATCACGGCCACTCCGACGGCCTGCTCGCCGAGGCCGGCTCCGGGGTCGCCACCCTCGCGCTGCCCGACTCGGCAGGCGTGCCCGCGCCGATCGCTGCGCAGACGCTCGTGATCCGCTACAACGACCCGGAGGCGCTCGCCGCCGTCTTCGCCGAGCACGGCCCGCGGATCGCGGCCGTCATCGTCGAGGCCTCGGCGGCGAACATGGGCGTCGTCCCTCCGCTGCCGGGCTTCAACCGCCTCATCGCGGAGACCGCCCACGCGCACGGCGCCCTCATGATCCTCGACGAGGTCCTCACCGGATTCCGGGTGCACCCGGCGGGCTTCTGGGGACTCCAGGCGGAGGCGGGGGAGGACTACCTGCCCGACATCCTCACCTTCGGGAAGGTCGTCGGCGGCGGTATGCCGCTGGCGGCCCTCGGCGGTCGTGCCGAGGTCATGGACCTTCTGGCGCCGCTCGGCCCGGTCTACCAGGCGGGCACGCTCTCCGGGAACCCGTTGTCGGTGGCTGCGGGCCTGGCCACGCTGCGACTCGCGACGCCCGAGGTCTACGCGGCCGTCGACGCCGCGGCCGCTCGGGTGTCGTCGGCGCTGGACCGCGCGCTCGGCGAGGCCGGCGTCACCCACGCTCTGGCGTCCGCCGGCAACCTCTTCAGCGCGTCTTTCCGGGCCTCCGCTCCGCGCGACTACGCCGAGGCGCAGGCGCAGGAGTCTTTCCGGTACGCCGCGTTCTTCCATGCGATGCGCGAGCACGGGGTCGCGCTGCCGCCGAGCGTCTTCGAGGCCTGGTTCCTCACCGCCGCGCACGGCGAGGACGAGCTCCAGCGCATCGAGGAAGCCCTGCCGCACGCCGCCCGGGCCGCCCTCACCGCGCGTCCCTGACTTCCGCCGCCGCTCCTCTTTCGCGCGAGGACAGGCGCCCGCGCGGGAACAGGCGCCACTGGACCCGGCTGCCTGAGGTCGCGCGGATGCCTGCGCAGGGAGCGGCGGTCGCGAGGTCGGCGAGATCAGGCGCTCGCGCGGAGTCAGGCTTGCGCTCCCGGTAGCGGCCTGTTCCGGCGTGGGCGCCTGTCCTCGCGGGAGGTGGTTGCTGCGGGTGGGCGTGCGGGTGGGCGTGTGGGTGATTCCGACAAGGGATCGTTGCGTTCCTGTGAGCAACTTCCAGCCAACCGGGAGGGCGGCGCTGGCAGACTGGGGGCATGGTGACGTTGTTGCTGGATCAGACGCAACTCGAGGTCGTGCTCTCGCCCATCGAACGTGCCGCCACCTTCCACCGTGAGAACGTCCGCATCGTGCGCGACACGATCACCAAGGTCCAGCTGACCGATGACGCCTGGACCTGGCTCCGCGGCGTCCCGAACCCGGGCACCCACATCCCGGGCGTGCTGGCGGCGGGGAGCTGGAAGGCCGCGGGCAGCCTCGACTTCGTGCTGATCCGTCGCCGTCGCCCCAGCGTGGTCGTCGACCTCGAGGGCGACCCGCAGTACAACCGGCTGATCCTCACCACCCGGCACGGCCTCGCGCTCACGCAGGCTCTCCGTCTCCCCGTGTCGGAGGAGCCCGCGACGGTCGAGGAGATCGTCGCCACGGCCCCGACTCCCGTCTCGAAGGGCAGTCGCCGGCCCGTCATCCGGCCCCGTCCGGCCTGACCTCACACACGAACGCCCTCCCGATCGGGAGGGCGTTCGTGTGTGCGGTTCAGCCGTGGTTCTCGTCGGAGCGCGCGCCGTGGTCCTCGTCCGTCTGCGCGTCGGGTGCCTGCTCCTGACCTGGAGCGTGCGCACCGGGCTCCTCCGAGGACTCGTCGTCCGCGGATGGCTGCTCCTCGGACGATGCGGTCTCGGCGGGGGCGTCGCCCTCCGCGGACGCGAGCGGGTAGTCCCTGGGCTCGTCCTCGTAGTAGGCGCGGGCGGCGGCGGCGAGCATGGAGCTCACGGCCGCGGATCGCGGGTCCTCGTCGTCGGTCGCGGGATCGGATGCCTCTGCCGGCTGCGTCGTGTCGGCGGTCGCGGTCTCGTCGTTCGCGGCGGACGCGGCGTCGAGCTCGGAGAAGAACTCCACGCCCGCGGGCTCCGGTTCGTCGGCCGCGGACTCCGCGTCCTCGGTGCCGGTCGTGTCGTCGGCGGCGTCGATGTCAGACGGAGTCTCGGGGCCCTCGATCTCGGCTCCATCTGCGGGGACGGACGCGGCGGGTGTCGTCTCGTCCGACTCCCCTGGGGCGGGAGCGTCCTGTCCCGCCGACTGCTCGGGCGATGTGCGCGCCTCCGCCGTGTCTTCGTCCGCCATCTCGGCGGAGGATGCCGCGAACAGGGCGGCGAAAGAGCGTCGCGGGGACTCGGTCGCGGGCACCGGCGCGGGAGCGCCGAAGAGGATGTCGTCGAACGAACGCGAGGAGTCGGACTCCGCGTCGGACGCGGTGTCGGGCTCCGCATCCGTCTCCTCCTCGGCATCGCTCAACGTCAGCGCCGCGGTCTCCTCGACCACGGGGATGACCTGGACGGTCTCGTCGCCCGCAGCGGTCTCGACCACGGTCACGAGCTGGGTGGTCTCGTCGTCGACCGGGCCCTCGGCTCCCGCCGTCTCGTCATCGTCGCCGGACCCGGTGGCCGCGGCATCGCCGGGGATCTCCGTGCTGAGGTCATCGGCGAGAGCCGCGGCACCGCCGGCCGCGAGAGCGGAGGCGGCGGCACCGGCGGCCGCATCGCCTGTCGTGACCGTCTCGGTCCCGGTCGAAGCGTCTTCCGACGGTTCGACCGCCGGAGCGGTGTCGAACCGGCCGCCGCGCATGAGGTCGATGAAGACGTCCTCCAGCGTCGGGCCGCGCTGCACGAGCGTGCTCAGAGCGATACCGGCGTCCGCAGCCACGGCACCCACTCGGCTCGCGTCGGTGCCGCGCACGGTCAGGCCGGAGCGGAGCACCTCGATGTCGAACCCGGCGGCGACCAGTGCGGTCGTGAGGCCCGGGCGATCGACGGAGTCGACGACCACCGAGCCGCCGGCCGGATCGGCGAGGGTCTCGATGCCGCTCGACAGCACGAGGCGCCCCTTGGAGAGCACGAGGACGTGGTCGGCGACCTGCTCGATCTCGCTGAGCACGTGGGACGAGACCAGCACCGTGCGGCCTTCGTCGGCGAGGCGACGCATCAGCAGACGCATCCAGCGGATGCCCTCGGGGTCGAGACCGTTCGCCGGCTCGTCGAACACGAGCGCTCCGGGGTCGCCGAGGAGCGCGTGGGCGACGCTGAGGCGCTGGCGCATGCCGAGCGAGAACCCGCCGATGCGCGTGTCCGCTTCGTCCTCCAGGCCGACCAGGGAGATCACCTCGTCGACGCGGGCGAGGCGGATGCCGTTGGCCTTCGCGGCGATGGTGAGCTGACGACTCGCGGTGCGGCGCGGCCGGTAGGCCGTCTCCTCCAGGACCGCGCCGATGGTGCGCAGCGGCTGGCGCAGCTCCGCGTACGCGACGCCGCCGATCGTGGCGGTGCCAGACGTGGGGCGCACCTGGCCGAGCAGGATGCGCAGGGTCGTCGTCTTGCCCGCGCCGTTGGGGCCGAGGAAAGCGGTGACCGCGCCGGGCTCGACACGTGCGGAGAAGTCCGAGACGGCCGTCACCTCGTTGAAGCGCTTCGTCACATTCGTGAACTCGAGCACCTGTCCTTCGGGCATCCGGGACCTCTCGTTGCGATGAACAGTTCCTCCTATCCTGCCGGAAAACCGCCCCGGAACCCGCATTTCGTGCGGAATCCGGCCGCATGCGACGGGGTAGCCTGGCACCCGTGACCGATACCCCCGCCGCGCCCCGTGTCCTCATCCGCACCGAAGGAGCGCTCGGGCGGCTCACGCTCAACCGCCCTGAGGCGATCAATGCGCTCGACGAGGACATGATCGCGGCCATCACGACGGCGCTCGTCGCGTGGCGCGACGATTCCGACGTGCAGATCGTCCTCATCGACGGTGAGGGTGAGCGCGGCATGTGCGCGGGCGGCGACGTGCGCCGCCTGCACAGCCAGATCACGTCCGGTCATCCGGAGCAGTCCGCAGAGTTCTTCCGCCGGGAGTACGCGATGAACGCCATGATCGCGGAGTACCCGAAGCCCGTGGTCGCGCTCGCCGACGGCATCACCATGGGCGGCGGAATCGGTCTCGCGGGGCACGCCGCGATCCGCGTGGTCACCGAGCGCTCGAAGCTCGCCATGCCGGAGACCCGGATCGGCTTCACGCCCGACGTCGGCGGCACGTGGCTGCTGGGGCGGGCGCCGGGACGGCTCGGCGAATACCTCGGTCTCACCGGGGCCACGATGAACGGTGCCGACGCCGTGTACGCGGGCTTCGCCGACCACTTCGTCCCCTCCGACCGCCTCGATGCGCTGCGCGAGGCTCTGGCGTACCGCGCCGATCCGACGAGCCCGAGCGAGATCGTCCTGCTCTTCGACGAGACGCCGGAGCCGTCCGCGCTCGCCGACGCGCGGGAGTGGATCGACGAGGTCTTCGCCGCCTCGACCGTGCCCGAGATCCTGGAGCGGCTGCGTGCGCTCGGCTCCGATGAAGCGGCCGCCGTCGCCGACCTGCTCGACGGACTGGCCCCGACCGGCCTCGTCGTGACCCTCGACGCCGTGCGGGAGGCACGGGGGATGAGTGGGCTTCGTGCCGCGCTCGAAGGCGAGTACCGCCGGGTGCTGTGGTTCGTGAACGAGCACCCCGACCTGGTGGAGGGCATCCGGGCCCAGGTGGTCGACAAGGACCGCAACCCGAAGTGGCAGCCCGCCACGCTCGCCGAGCTCGGCCCCGACGCCGGGGCGGCCGCGCGGGACTACGTTCCGCAGCCCGCGCTGTTCTGACGATCACGGCCCCGGTCACGACCGGGAAGTCCTTGATCGCCCGCGTGCAGAAATGGGCGGCGAGACGGGGGAGTGGTTCGCTGTGAGCGAAGGTCCTCCCGGAGGGGGATCCGAATGTCGCCGCTTCGTGGCACCCTGTCCTATGGCCGGTCGTCGGTCGGCATCCGTCTGCCGGGAGACCCGCCGCCTCCTCCTTCCTAGAAAGTCCGCCTGTGCTGGGAAAACTCCTCCTCCGATATCTGTCTCGCTACAAGTGGCTCCTCGTCGCCGTGCTGGTCTTCCAGTTCGCCAGCGCGGCCGCGACCCTCTACCTGCCCCGCCTCAACGCCGACATCATCGACAAGGGCGTCGCCCAGGGCGACACCGCGTACATCTGGCGCACCGGCCTGTTCATGCTGGCCGTGTCGCTCGGCCAGATCGTGGCCTCGGTCATCGCGACCTTCTTCGCCGCCCGCGCCGCGATGGGGGCGGGTCGTGACATCCGTGCCGACGTGTTCGGCAAGGTCAGCGGCTTCTCCGAGCGCGAGGTCTCGCAGTTCGGCGCCGGTTCCCTCATCACCCGCAACACGAACGACGTGCAGCAGGTGCAGATGCTGGCGATGATGGGCGCGACGATGCTCGTCACCGCGCCGCTGCTCGCGATCGGCGGCATCATCTTCGCCGTGCAGACCAACGCCGGGCTGAGCTGGCTGATCGCCGTCTCCGTCCCGGTGCTGCTCCTCCTCGCGGCACTCGTCATCGGCCGCATGGTCCCGCTGTTCCGCAGCTACCAGGGCAAGCTCGACAACGTGAACCGCATCATGCGCGAGCAGCTCACCGGCGTGCGCGTGGTGCGGGCCTTCGTCCGCGAGCGCATCGAGGAAGAGCGCTTCCGCGGCGCGAACACCGACATCATGGTCGTCGGCCGCAAGGTCGGCTCGCTGTTCGTGCTGCTGTTCCCGCTCTTCATGCTCATCCTCAACGTGACGGTCGTCGCCGTCATCTGGTTCGGCGGCATCGAGGTCAACAACGGCACCGTGCAGGTGGGCACCCTGTTCGCCTTCATGCAGTACATCGGTCAGATCATGGGCGGCGTCATCATGGCGAGCTTCATGGCCATGATGATCCCGCGCGCCGCCGTCTCGGCCGAGCGCATCGGCGAGGTTCTGAACACCGAGTCGACGATGACCCGTCCGGCGGACGGCGTCACCGTCTTCCCGACGCCGGGCGCCGTCGCCTTCGACGACGTGTCGTTCACCTACCCCGGTGCCGACGCCCCGGTCCTCACCGGCATCAGCTTCGCCGCGGAGCCGGGCGAGACCGTCGCCGTCGTGGGCTCCACCGGGTCGGGCAAGACCACGCTCGTCTCGCTCATCCCGCGCCTGTTCGACGTCTCCGGCGGCTCCGTGCACGTCGGTGGCACGGACGTGCGGAACGCCGACGTCGAAGCGCTGTGGGACAGCATCGGCCTCGTGCCGCAGCGGCCCTTCCTCTTCACCGGCACCGTGGCCTCCAACCTGCGCTACGGCCGCGAGGACGCGACGGACGAGGAGCTCTGGCACGCTCTCGAGATCGCTCAGGGTCGTGACTTCGTCGAGGAGATGCCGGACGGCCTGGACTCCCGCATCGCCCAGGGCGGAACGAACGTGTCCGGCGGTCAGCGACAGCGCCTCGCGATCGCGCGGGCCATCGTGCACCGGCCGCAGGTACTCGTGTTCGACGACTCCTTCTCCGCACTCGACCTCACGACGGACGCCCGTCTGCGGCAGGCATTGTGGCGGGAGCTTCCGCACGTGACGAAGATCGTGGTCGCGCAGCGCGTCTCCACGATCACCGACGCCGACCGCATCGTGGTGCTCGAGGGCGGCACGATGGTCGGAGTCGGCACCCACGAGGAGCTGCTGGAGACCAGCGAGACCTACCGAGAGATCGTCGAGTCGCAGCTGGGGGTGGACGCATGAGCGAGCAGGACCCTTCGACAGGCTCAGGGACCCAGGGTGCGGGCCCTTCGACAAGCTCAGGAACCCAGGGTGCGGGCCCTTCGACAAGCTCAGGGACCCAGGGGGCAGCGGCGCGGCGCCGCGGGCGAGGGAAGGCCCCGGCTCCCACGGCCGAGCGGGAGCTCACCGCCGAGGAGCAGTACGAGGCGGAGCTCGCCGAGCAGGCTCGGCAGCACTCCGGCGACTGGGACAGCGTCGCACCGGGCAAGGCCGACAACTTCGGCAAGAGCTTCGCCCGGATGATCGGGCTGCTCAAGCCCTCTGCCGTCTGGTTCGTCTTCGTGTCGATCCTCGGAGCGATCGGGGTCGTGCTGACCGTCGCCGCGCCGAAGGTGCTCGCCGAGGCGACGAACATCGTCTACCGCGGCTTCATCTCCATCCAGCTCGGCCAGCCGAGCGGCGACTTCCCCGGATTCCCGGCGGGGACGCCGCAGGACGTGGTGGTCGACGCGCTGCGTGATGCCGGACAGACCGACTTCGCGAACCAGGTGGGAGCGCTCGGCGACTTCCGGGTCGGCGACGGCATCGACTTCGACGCCCTGCGCTGGGTGATCGCGGCGGTCCTCGCGATCTACGTCGTGGCCGCGTTCCTCAGCTGGCTGCAGGGGTACGTCATCAACGTCATCATGGTCCGCACCATGTGGCGCCTGCGTGAGGCCGTCGAGGCGAAGATCAACCGGTTGCCGCTGGCGTACTTCGACAAGGTGCAGCGCGGCGAGCTGATCTCCCGCGTGACGAACGACATCGACAACATCACGCAGACCATGCAGCAGTCGCTGTCTGGTGCCCTGACCGCCGTGCTGACGGTGGTCGGCGTGCTCGTGATGATGTTCTCGATCTCGTGGCAGCTCGCGCTCGTGGCACTCGTGGCGCTTCCGCTCATGGGAGTGATCTTCGGCGTCATCGGTCCGCGGTCGCAGAAGGCCTTCGGCACGCAGTGGCGCAAGGTCGGGCGGCTCAACGCCCGGGTCGAGGAGGCCTTCTCCGGGCATGCCCTGGTCAAGGTGTTCGGCCGCGAGCAGGACGCCCTGGACAAGTTCAAGGCCGAGAACGAGGAGCTGTTCCAGGCGAGCTTCAAGGCGCAGTTCCTCTCGGGCATCATCATGCCCGCGATGACCTTCGTCGGCAGCCTCACCTATGTCGGCATCGCGGTGCTCGGCGGCCTCATGGTCGCGAGCGGGCAGCTGCGCCTCGGCGACGTGCAGGCGTTCATCCAGTACTCGCAGCAGTTCACGCAGCCGCTGTCCGAGCTGGGCGGCATGGCTGCGGTCGTGCAGTCCGGCACGGCGTCGGCGGAGCGGGTGTTCGACTTGCTCGACTCCGACGAGCAGGAGGCCGATGCCCCCGACGCCCCCGCGCTCCGCGAGGGCGAGGGCGTGATCGAGTTCGAGAACGTCTCCTTCTCGTACTCGCCCGAGCGTCCCCTCATCACCGATCTGTCCTTCCGGGTGGAACCGGGGCAGACCGTCGCGATCGTCGGCCCCACGGGTGCGGGTAAGACGACGCTCGTGAACCTCATCATGCGGTTCTACGAGCTCAGCGGCGGCCGGATCATGCTCGACGGTCAGGACATCTCGACCATCACCCGGGACGAACTGCGCTCCCGCACCGGCATGGTGCTCCAGGACCCCTGGCTCTTCGCCGGGAGCATCCGCGAGAACATCCGCTACGGCCGTTCGACCGCGACGGACGAGGAGGTGCTTGCCGCGGCGAAGGCGACCTACGTCGACCGCTTCGTGCACGCGCTTCCGGACGGGTACGACACCGTGCTCGACGAGGACGCGTCGAACGTCTCGGCCGGTGAGCGCCAGCTCATCACGATCGCGCGGGCCTTCGTGGCGCAGCCGTCGATCCTCATCCTGGACGAGGCCACCTCGGCGGTCGACACCCGCACCGAGCTGCTGCTGCAGAACGCGATGGCGGCGCTCCGGCACGGACGGACCTCGTTCGTCATCGCGCACCGTCTGTCGACCATCCGCGACGCCGATCTCATCCTCGTGATGGAGCACGGCGACATCGTGGAGAAGGGCACGCATGACGAGCTCATCGCGGCGCAGGGCGCGTACTGGCGGCTGTACCAGTCGCAGTTCGAGCAGGCGGCGACTGACCTCGATGCGGAAGCGGCTCTCACCGGCTCGTCTCCGGTGGTCGTGACCGGCGAGGCGGACGCGGAAGCCAGTGCCGAGGAGCAGGCGGCGGACGCCGTGGCGGGAGCAGCCGTCGGCGCCCAGGTTCCGGCGGCCGAGTCCGCAGCAGCGCAGGCGCTTCTCGACGACGGCGCGGACGGCTCCACGCCCCGCGCCTGACCCGCTTCACGCACGATGCCCCACTCCGGATCCGGAGTGGGGCATCGTCGTCAGGACTCAGTCGTCCCCGGAGATGCCGAAGAGCTCGAGCGGGTGGGTGAGCCGCCACCACGGGCTCGGACCGTCCAGGTCCTCGTCGAGGACGAGCGCGGTCTCCGTGCTGTCGACAGGGCCGGTCGTGGTCAGGGTGCCGACCGTCCCGTCCGCCTCCCGTTCCTCCCCGAGGTCGAACACCGTCGATGCGGTCGCGCTCGCCCCGTTCCACATCACGACGTCGGCGTCCTCGCCCGCGACCACGTCGACGCGCTCACCCCAGGCGGTGACCACGCGCCCGACCACCGTGCCCGCCGGGACGGCCGGGCCCTGGGCCTGCAACGCCGCCTCCGTCTGGGCGAACAGCGCACGGGTGAGGGCGAGACGCGCCTCGTCGTCCTCCTGGTTCAGCGCCGCGGCGTAGAGCCGGACCGTCGAGTCGCCGACGGCGACGTCCTTGGCGGTCAGCAGATTCCACCCGACGAGGGTGCCCGTCTTGATGCCGACGACACCCGGATCGGCGAGCATCCCGTTCGTGTTCTCGACCTTGCCTGCCCCGGGCAGGTCGACAGACCGGGTTCCCACGATCTCGGCGAACACCGGGTTGCGCATGGCCATCTCGCCCAGGGCCACGAGGGCCTCGGGGGTGGCGACGTTGCGTTCATCGAATCCCGACGGCGTCACCACCGTGATGCCGGAGAGCCCGCGTTCGCCGAGCCAGACCTCGGCCGCGGCCGCGAACTCCCCGTCGGACCCCCAGATCTCCGACGCCAGCCGGTCGATGTAGTTGTTGGCCGAGCCGAGCAGGGTGCCCTGGAGAAGCTGGTACTCGGTCAGCACTCCACCCACGGGGACATCGAGTGCGGACTGATTGGCGATCCGGTAGTCCCAGTAGCGGATGCTGTCGGCGTACGAGAAGGCGAACTCCGGACCCTGCTCCCCGGGGGCCAGCGGCAGACGATCCAGCACCATGAGGCTGCTGACGACCTTCGTGATGCTCGCGATGCTCACCGGAGCGGTGGTGGACGCCGCGGTCGTCATCCCGGCGATCCCGACAGCGCCGTCGCCGACCGCGGGCCAGGCGAGCGCGGCGGTGGGGGCGGCGACCGGGGTGAACTCGACGGCCTGGACGGTCGGGGCGACCTCGTGCAGCGGCCAGAGCAGCGTGGTGCCGGCGTAGGAGGCGACGAGGCCGACGAGCACACCGAGCGGGACGAGCAGTCCGGGGCCGGCGATCGCGGGTCGCAGTTTCGCGTCGCGCAGCAATCCCGTCTCGTCCTCCGTGCCGGCCGAGGCGTCGAACTCGGGCGTCGACGACTCCGCGGCGACGAGCGACGGGTCCACCCAGGTCAGCGCGGTCGCCGGAGCCGACGCATCGGCCCACGACACCGCTTCCGTGACCGGAGGGTCGAGCGCGGGCTCGGCGGACACGGGTGCGGAGTCTTCGGGCCGCGCGTCGACGTCGACGCCGCCGGACGCCTCTTCAGGGGGATCGGAAGCGGTCACTCGCTTACGGTACCGAATACCGCCCGGAATCCGCCGTGCGCGGCTCGGGACGCGCGGGCGGAACGGGGTAGGATCGACAGCACAACCACGGGAGTCCGGCGAGCCGGGCTGAGAGGGAGCGAATCGCGCTTCGACCGTCGAACCTGATCTGGGTCATGCCAGCGCAGGGAGGAGTTCACATGAGTACGTCCACGTCCGCATCCGCGTCTGCGAAGAGCACGGCCGTTCCGGCGCGCGGCTATCTGCGCTGGCGCGTCGTCGACATCGTCGTCGCCAGCGTCCTCGGCGTCGCCGCCGGTCTGATCTTCCTGGCCTGGAACGTCGGATACCTGGGGCCGAAGGCCCTGCTCGAGCCGTTGCTTCCCGGCCTCCAAGGGCTCCTCGACGGCCCGTGGCTCTTCGCGGGCGTGCTCGGCGGGCTCATCATCCGCAAGGCGGGCGCCGCGATCTACGTCGAGCTGCTGGCCGCCGTCGTCTCGGCGCTCATCGGCAACCAGTGGGGCGGCTTCCTCACGCTCGAGGCAGGCCTCGTGCAGGGACTCGGTGCCGAGCTGATCTTCCTGCTGTTCTTCTACCGCCGCTGGTCGCTGCCCGTCGCGATCCTCGCCGGTGCCGGCGCTGCGCTCGCGGGCGGCATCAACAACCTCGTCCTCTGGTACGCCGGCTCCGGTCCCGCCTTCACCGCGATCTATCTCGTGAGCACCGTGATCTCCGGGGCGGTCATCGCCGGTGCGCTGTCCTGGGTGCTCGCGCGCGGCATCGCGGCGACGGGGGCTCTCGACCGTTTCGGCTCCGGGCGCGAGGCGCGCGTGCGCGTCTGATGTCGTCCGAGCAGGTCGCTCCCGCCGGCGTCGAGGCCCGGGGGTGGGGGTGGCGACACGCGAGTCGCCTCGCCTGGGCGCTGCGCGATGTCTCGTTCCGCGTCGAGCCCGGCGAGCGGGTTCTCGTGCTCGGGGCCTCTGGCGCGGGCAAATCCACACTGCTGCACGGCCTCGCCGGTGTGCTCGGCGGCGAGGAGGAGGGGGAGAGCGAGGGGGAGCTGCTCATCGACGGCGGCCCCGCCGTGGCCACCCGCGGTCGGGCCGGGCTCGTCCTCCAGGATCCCGACTCGCAGGTGATCCTCGCCCGCGCCGGCGACGATGTGGCCTTCGGCTGTGAGAACCTCGGGGTGCCGCGGGCGGAGATCTGGCCTCGTGTCGAGGCGGCCATGGCGGCCGTCGGCCTCGACGTGCCGCTCGACCATCCGACCGCGGCGCTCTCGGGCGGCCAGAAGCAGCGCCTCGCCCTGGCCGGCATGCTCGCGATGCGCCCCGGACTCGTGCTGCTGGACGAGCCGACGGCGAATCTCGATCCCGAGGGCGTGCGCGAGGTGAGGGATGCGGTGGAGCGGATGCTCGCCGCGCGTCCCGCCACCCTCGTGGTCGTGGAGCATCGCCTCGAGGTGTGGCTGCCCCTCCTCACGCGGGTCATCGTGCTCGGCGCCGGCGGGGTCGTCGCGGACGGCACTCCCGCGGAGGTGCTCGGCACGGAGGGGGAGCGCCTGGCGGCGGACGGCGTGTGGGTACCCGGCCGCCCGCCGGCCGAGCCCCCCGCACCACGCGCGGCGCCCGGGGACGTGCTGCTCTCGGCGCACGGGCTGGCTGTCGCACGGGTGAAGGGGCGTCCGGTGGCGCACGACATCGACCTGGACGTGCGTGCCGGCGAGGCCCTCGCGATCACCGGGCCGAACGGCGCGGGCAAGTCCACGCTGGCCCTGACCCTCGCGGGGCTCCTCCCTCCCGCAGGGGGAGCCGTGATCGCGGCGCCGTCACTCGCGCAGGGGGCCAATCCGTCTCCGATCCGGTGGGCGTCTCGCGAGCTCCTCACACGGATCGGGATGGTGTTCCAGGAACCGGAGCACCAGCTCCTCGCCCAGACCGTGCGCGACGAGCTCGCGGTCGGTCCCCGCGCCCTGGGCGTCCCCGATGACGAGGTGTCTGCCCGCGTCGACGAGCTGCTCACCCGCCTGCGGCTCGCGCACCTGGGTGCGGCGAATCCGTACACGCTCTCGGGCGGGGAGAAGCGCCGCCTGACGGTCGCGGCCGCGATCGCCACGAGACCCCGGGTGCTGATCCTCGACGAGCCGACCTTCGGCCAGGACGCCCGGACCTGGGCCGAGCTCGTGGCGATGCTCGCCACCCTCCGGGACGAGGGATCGGCGATCGTCACCATCACCCACGATCTCGATGTGGCGCGCGCTCTGCACGCCACCCGGTTCGTCCTGGGGGCACCGGCATGACGGCGCTCGCCCCCGCCCCCACCCGCACCGGCGTCGTCGCCCGCATCAATCCGGTCGCCAAGCTGGGCGTGAGCGCGCTCATCGCCGTGCCTCTGGTCCTCACGCTCGACCCGGTGTCGGCGGCCGTCGCCCTGGCACTCGAAGCGGTGCTGTTCCTCTTCGCGGGCATCGGCTGGCGGGAGTTCTGGGTGCGCACGTGGCCGGTCTGGCTCGCGGCGCCGCTGACCGGTCTCACCATCGCCCTCTACGGCGAGACGAGCGGCACCGTCTACGTCGACTGGTTCGTGCTGCGCATCAGCGAGGGGTCGCTCGCGCTCGCCGTCGCCACGATGCTGCGCGTGCTCGCGATCGCCCTGCCCTCCGTGGTCCTGTTCATCACGGTCGATCCCACGGATCTCGCCGACGGCCTCGGGCAGATCCTGCGGCTTCCGGCCCGATTCGTCCTCGGCGCGCTCGCCGGCCTGCGCATGGTGGGACTGTTCCTCGACGACTGGCGTGCTCTCGAACTCGCCCGTCGCGCGCGCGGCGTGGCCGACCGCGGGCGCATCCGGCGCTTCCTCGGCATGGCCTTCGCCCTGCTCGTGCTGTCGATCCGCCGGGGCGCGAAGCTCGCGACAGCGATGGAGGCGCGGGGCTTCGGCGCCCCCGGCCGTCGCACCTGGGCGCGGGAGTCGCGCTTCGGCGCGCCCGAGTGGATCCTGCTCGCCGTCGGGGCGGCGATCTCCGCGACGGCGATCGCCGCCGCGGTCGCGACCGGAGCCTGGAACTTCATCCTCGGGCCGTCCTGACCCTCACCCCTTTCGGACGAGGGTCCCTGGAGGTCGGTCAGAGGCGGGGCTGGCGTCCGCAGGAGACAGTGCCATCGACACCGACCGAAAGGGACGTCCCATGAGCATCTCCTCCGCCGACGACCAGCCGCTCTTCACGCGGCCGGGCGAGGCCACCGTCGCACCACGACACGTCATCCCCGACACCGAGTCGCTCCCCGCGACGGCGAAGCAGATCGTCGAAGACGAGACGATCCTCGACGGCAACGCACGCCTCAACCTCGCGACCTTCGTCAGCACCTGGATGGACGACGAGGCGAAGCAGGTCTACATGGCCTCCTTCGACAAGAACATGATCGACAAGGACGAGTATCCGCAGACCGCCGCCATCGAGGACAACTGCTGGCACATGCTCGCGAACCTGTGGAAGGCCCCGGATGCGGCGCGCAGCATCGGCACGTCGACGATCGGCTCCTCCGAGGCGTGCATGCTCGGCGGTCTCGCGTTCAAGCGTCGCTGGCAGCAGGCCCGCCGTGCCGCCGGCAAGGACGCCTCCACGCCGAACCTCGTGATGTCGAGCGCGGTGCAGGTGTGCTGGGAGAAGTTCTGCAACTACTTCGACGTCGAGCCGCGCTACGTGCCCATCAGCGAGGAGCACAAGACGCTCGACGGCCACGATCTCGAGAAGTACGTGGACGAGAACACCATCGGGGTCGTCGCCATCATGGGCGTCACCTACACCGGCATGTACGAGCCGGTGGCGGAGATCGCCGCGGCGCTCGACGCGATCCAGGAGAAGACCGGCCTCGACATCCCGATCCACGTGGACGGCGCCTCCGGTGCCATGATCGCTCCGTTCCTCCAGCCGGACCTCGTGTGGGACTTCCGGCTGGAGCGTGTGCACTCGATCAGCACCTCGGGACACAAGTACGGTCTCGTCTACCCCGGCCTCGGCTGGGTGGTCTGGCGCGACGCGCAGTGGCTGCCGGAGGATCTCATCTTCCAGGTGAGCTACCTCGGCGGGGAGATGCCTACCTTCGCCCTGAACTTTTCCCGCCCCGGTGCTCAGGTGCTGCTGCAGTACTACCTGTTCCTCCGCCTCGGGTTCGAGGGCTACCGCGCGGTGCAGCAGGCCTCGCAGGACGTGGCGAAGTTCCTCTCCGCGGGCATCGCGAAGCTCGACGCGTTCGAGTTGTGGAACGACGGCAGCGACATCCCGGTGTTCGCCTGGCGCCTGAAGGACGGGCACACCGACAAGTGGACGCTCTACCACCTGCAGGATCGGCTCCGGATGCGCGGCTGGCTCGTCCCCGCGTACCCGATGCCCGCCGATCTGGAGGACCTCACAGTGCAGCGCATCGTCGTGCGCAACGGGCTCAGCATGGACCTGGCCGCCGAACTGCTCGACGCCATCACCGCCGAGGTGGCCCACCTCGACGCGCTCACGGCCCCCATGCCGTCCGACCACCCCGACTCGGCGTTCCACCACTAGGGGGCCGAGATGTCTGCTCCGCAGTCCGGTCCGACCGGCGCCGCGCCCGCGCCGCGCGTCTCCCGTCCCGCCGTCGCCGTCCTCGGCATCGGCCAGCTCGCCCTGCTCACCCTCGTCGTCGTGGCGAGCCTGCGGTCGCTGCCCGCGATGGCGATCTACGGCCTCGGCAGCATCACGCTGTACCTCATCCCCGCGGTGCTGTTCCTCGTCCCCACCGCCCTCGTCGCCGCGGAGCTGGCGACGGGGTGGAAGGGCGGGGTGTACGTCTGGGTGCGGGAGGCCCTCGGCAACCGCTGGGGATTCACCGCGGTGTGGCTGCAGTGGATCCAGAACGTCGTCTGGTTCCCCACGCAGCTCGCGTTCGTGGCCGGCGCCCTCGCCTTCGTCTTCCTCGACCCCTCGCTGTCCAGCTCCGGCTTCTTCACGGCCGTCATCATCATCGTCTGCTACTGGGGCGCCACGCTCGTCACGCTCCGCGGCGGCGACCTCTTCGCCAAGCTGGGCTCGTGGGGCGGCATCATCGGCACGCTGTTCCCGGCGGTGCTGCTCATCGTGTTCGGGGCGGTGTGGGTCTTCAGCGGGGAGAAGAGCCAGGTGCCGCTCGAGGCCTCGGCGGTGATCCCGCCGTTCACGGGTCTCGCGTCCATCGTGCTGATCGTCTCGAACGTGCTGGCCTACGCCGGCATGGAGGTGAACGCGGTCCACGTGAATCAGATGAAGGATCCCGGCAAGGGCTACCCGCGCTCGGTGTTCCTCGCCGCCGGCCTCATCCTGCTCGTCTTCATCCTGCCCACCATCGCGATCGCGGTCGCGGTGCCGAAGAAGGAGCTCGGGCTGACGAACGGCATCATGCTCGCGTTCGGGGAGTACTTCGACCACTGGGACATGGGATGGGCGACGGCCGTCGTGTCCGCGCTCATCGCCGCCGGTGCTCTCGCCTCGGTCGTGACCTGGGTCGCCGGTCCCTCCAAGGGCGTGCTGGCGGCCGCGGAGACGGGACTGCTCCCGCCGCTGCTGCAGAAGCGGAACAAGGCCGGTGTGCAGTCCGGCATCCTGATGCTCCAGGGAACCATCGTCACGATCCTCGCGGCGATCTTCATCATCGTGCCCAACGTCAGCGCCGCCTTCGTGGCGCTCATCGACATGGCCGCCGCGCTGTACCTCATCATGTACATGCTCATGTTCGCCTCGGCGATGGTGCTGCGGCGGAAGGCGCCGGACGTCCCCCGTGCCTACCGGGTGAAGGCTCTCCCGTTCGTCGCCGGCGTCGGGTTCTTCGCCTGCCTCGCGGCGTTCCTGCTCGCCTTCATCCCGCCCGACGGCTTCACCGCGTTCCCGGCCGCCGCGTACCCGTGGATCGTCGGTGTCGTGATCGTCGTGCTCGGCGCTCCGCCGTTGCTGTTCTACGCGCTGCGGAAACCGTCGTGGGACCGGCGCCCGGCCGACGGGAGCCTCCTCAGCGACGCCCACCCGGAGGCGTGAGCCCGGCTCAGGACTCGTTCCAGAGTCGTCGGTAGTACTCCAGCCTCGGGCGGTCGGGGTCGACGCCGTAGGCCGCGATGAGCGTGTCCTCCCACCCGGGACCGAAGTTCCACAGCGTGCTCATGGCGGCCACGGCGATGTCGGCCCACCGGTCGGCGACCCCGAGCGCGGCGAGGTCGACGTGGGCGACCGGACGGCCGTCGTCGTCGAGCAGGGTGTTGGGAAGGCACGCGTCGCCGTGGCAGACCACGAGCCGATCGACCGGCGGGGGCTCGTGCAGGTCCGTCGGCACCGTCGTCCCGCGGGCGGCGGCGTTCGCGATGCGCTCCGTAGGGCTCCACGTCCACGGGCACTCCGCGACGGGGAGGGCGTCGTGCAGGAGGCGCAGACCGACCCCGACCGCGCGCACGGCGGTCTCCGGAGACGACGCCCAGCGCGGATCCACCGCACTGCTGCCGGGGAGGGCTGTCGTCACGAGCCACTCGTACGCCTCGTCCTGGCCCTGGGAGATCACCTCGGGCACGGTGGTCCAGGTGCGGGCCCAGCGCATCCGCTCGGCCTCGTCACGCATGTTCGCCTCGGGATCGAGGGGACCCCATTTGATGTAGCGGCCGTCATCGGTGCGGAAGGTCAGGCCGCCGAGCGCGTTGCGCCACGCGGGGGTCAGTGCGGCCCCGGCGGCGAGTTCGCGCACCCGGGCGGGGACCTCGACGGACGCTGCGGGGATGCTCACCCGTCCATCCTGCCGGAACGCCGGTGTCGTAGGCTCGGGGGCGACGCGGCAGGCCTGCGGTGACACCAAGAACCGCATAGGCTGGGACTGCGTTCCATGCATGTCGCACGACGACGTTCGAAGGAGAACATCAGATGCAGATCAGCGGACAGGGGGCCCTCGTCACCGGCGGCGCCTCCGGACTCGGACTGGCCACCGCCCGTCGGCTCACGGCCGCGGGCGCGCACGTCACCATCATCGACCTCGCCTCGTCGAAGGGGGAGGAGGTCGCGGCGGAGCTCGGCGGTCTCTTCGTCCCCGCCGACGTGACGAGCGTCGACGAGGTCAAGGCCGCCGTCGCCGCCGCACAGGCCGCCGCACCGCTACGGGTCGTCGTGAACTGCGCCGGCATCGCCCCGCCCGCCAAGGTGCTCGACCGGGACGGCACCCCCGCCGTCCTCGCCGACTTCGAGCGGATCGTCCGGATCAACCTCGTCGGCACGTTCAACGTGATCTCCCAGGCCGCCGCCGTCATCGCCGCGAACGAGCTGCACGACGAGGAGCGGGGCGTGGTCGTGAACACGGCGAGCGTCGCCGCGTTCGACGGGCAGATCGGGCAGCCGGCGTACTCGGCCTCCAAGGGCGGGGTGCACGCGATGACCCTGCCGATCGCCCGCGAGCTCGCCCGCCACGCCATCCGGGTGTGCACCATCGCCCCCGGGATCATGGAGACGCCGATGCTCATGGGGCTGCCGCAGGAGGCGCAGGACTCGCTCGGTCAGCAGGTGCCGTTCCCCGCTCGCCTCGGACGCCCCGACGAGTACGCCGCCCTCGTGCAGCAGATCGTCGAGAACGGCTACCTCAACGGCGAGACCATCCGCCTCGACGGCGCCATCCGCATGGCCCCGCGGTGACCCCTCCCGGTGTTCGAATCGCCTGAATGACCCGATTCGAGCCGGAAATCCAGCCAATCACGCGATTAGAAACGAGAACCATGAGCACACTCGCCGGAAAGACCATCCTCATGTCGGGCGGCAGCCGCGGGATCGGCCTCGCGATCGCCCTGCGCGCGGCCGCGGACGGCGCGAACATCGCGATGCTCGCCAAGACCGACTCCCCGCACCCGAAGCTCGAGGGCACCGTGCACAGCGCTGCCGAGCAGATCCGCGCCGCCGGCGGCCAGGCGCTGCCGATCGTGGGCGACGTGCGGGACGACGACCACATCACCGAGGCCGTCATGAAGACGCAGGGCGAGTTCGGCGGGATCGACATCGTCCTCAACAACGCCAGCGTCATCGACCTCTCCCGGTCGCTCGACCTCTCCGCGAAGAAGTACGACCTGATGCAGGACGTGAACGTCCGCGGCACCTTCATGCTCTCCCGGGCCGCGGTGCCCATCCTCAAGGACGCCGAGAACCCGCACATCCTCTCGCTCTCGCCGCCGCTGAACCCCACCCCGAAGTGGCTCGGCGCCCACACCGGGTACACGCTGGCGAAGTACGGCATGACGATGGTCACGCTCGGACTCGCGGCGGAGTTCGCGGCCGACGGCATCGCCGCCAACACACTGTGGCCGCGCACGACGATCGCGACGGCCGCGGTGCAGAACCTCCTCGGCGGGGACAAGGTGATGGCCGCGAGCCGGACGGCGGACATCTACGCCGACGCCGCCTATGCCGTGCTCACCCAGCCGGCGCGCACGTACACGGGGCAGTCGCTGATCGTGGAGGATGTGCTCGAGGCGAACGGCGTCACCGACTTCTCGGGCTACGCCGCCGTCCCCGGCACTCCGGACAGCGCGCTGTTCCCCGACATCTTCCTCGACTGACGCGCTTCGACAGGCTCGGCGACCCACCGCTGGGTCCCCGAGCCTGTCGAAGGGCTGGGTCCCTGAGCCTGTCGAAGGGGTGGGTCCCTGAGCCCGTCGAAGGGCTAGAGCAGCAGGTACACGGCACCGAGGACCGTCAGCACGATCACGATGCGGTCGAAGAGCCGCTGGTCCAGGCGCCGCGCCACCCGCAGGCCGAGCAGCGCGCCGAGCACCACGAGCGGCGCGAGGATCGCATCGGTGAGCAGCACGGGGCCGGTGAACAGCCCGATCCCGGCGAGGAACGGCACTTTGATCACGTTGATGATCGCGAAGAACCAGGCGGAGGTGCCGAGGAAAACCTGGACGGGCGTGCGGGTGGCGAGGAAGTACATCGACATCACCGGCCCGCCCGCGTTGGCCACCATGGTCGTGAAGCCGCCCAGCGTCCCGTAGACCCCGGCCAGCACCGCACCGCCCCTGGCCGCCGCCTCCTGCTCCGCCCTGGCCTGCCGCCACCGGCGCCACAGGGTCACGGCGATCATGAGCAGCAGGATCACGCCGATGGCGCGGCGAACGACCCCGTCTCCTGTCAGCGCGAGGAACGCGAAGCCGAAGAGGAGTCCTGCCACGACCGCCGGTGCGAGCCGCAGCAGCGTGGGCCAGTGCGCATGCCGTCGATAGGCGAGCAGCGCGAACACGTCGCCCACCATGAGCAGCAGGAGTGTCGCCGCCGTGGAGGTCCGCGCCGGGAGCACGGCGGCGAACAGGGCGATCGCGAGGATGCTGCCGCCCGGAAGAGCGGTCTTCGAGATCCCGATGACGACCGCGGCCACGCCGAGTGCGGCCCAGGCCCAGGGATCGAGCGCTGTCACCGCCGGAGCTCGGCGACGATGGCGTCGTACCCGCGGGCGGCCGCGAGGTCGACCGGCAGCATGCCGTCGCCGT
This sequence comes from Microbacterium sp. NRRL B-14842, assembly GCF_050470785.1. Taxonomy (NCBI): domain Bacteria; kingdom Bacillati; phylum Actinomycetota; class Actinomycetes; order Micrococcales; family Microbacteriaceae; genus Microbacterium; species Microbacterium sp. NRRL B-14842. The sequence goes on from NZ_JBFLUM010000001.1 coordinate 89,524, forward strand.
CGCGGATGGTCGCGTCGGCGCCGCCGTCGAGGAGAGTGCGCAGCACCTCGACGTACCGGGCGGAGCCGTCGCCGAGCACGATCGCCTCGTGCAGGGCGGTCCAGCCGAGGTTGTTGATGTGGTCCGGATCGACGCCCGCCTCCAGGAGGATCTCGACCGTCGGCAGCAGGCCGCGTTCGGACGCGGGGATCAGCGCCGTGCCGCCGAAGCGGTTCGTGCTGCGGAGGTCGGCCCCGTGCGCCAGGGTCATCCGCAGGATCTCGTCATGCCCGCGGGCGCCGGCGTAGAGATAGGCGGAGTCCTGGATGTCGTCCTTCGCGTTCACGTCGGCGCCGGCCTCGATCAGGAGCCGTGCCGCGTCGACGCGGTTCGCCTTGGTGGCCGCGACCAGGGGAGTCATGCCGCCGTCGCCGCGGGCCTCGATGTCGGCGCCCGCGTCGAGCGCGCGGCGGACCGCGTCAGCGTCGCCCGCGGCGGCCGCAGCGAGCAGGTCGGATGTGGCGTCGGTCATGGGAGCCTCCGGGGTCGGTGGTGCGGGATGCGACGGCGCGGCCGTGCAGGCCGAGGCGAGCAGCAGCGCGCCCGCGAGCGCGACAGCCGCCGCCACCCGTCGCATCCGCATGCATCCGGTATACCAAATGATCCCGGAGGTGGGCGGTTCAGCCTCGCGTGGCAGCGAGGGCGGCCGCGAACCGCGAGGCCCGCTGCTCGATGTCCGCCCAGTCCGCGTTCGCGATGGCGGTGCCGTTCGCGAGGTCTCCACCGGCTCCCACGGCGACAGCGCCCGCCGCGAACCAGTCGGCGAGGTTGTCGGGCTTCACGCCGCCCGTGGGCATCAGCGGGGCGTCGGGGAACGGTCCGCGCAGCGCCCCGAGGTAGGCGGGGCCGCCGAGCGAGGCGGGGAAGATCTTCACGACGTCGACGCCGAGCTCGAGTGCGCCCATGACCTCGGTCGGCGTCATCGCGCCGGTCATCACGACGCGGTCGGTGTCGAGCATGGCGCGCGTGAGATCGGGAAGGGTTCCCGGGCTGACGAGGAACGCGGCACCCGCGTCGGCGGCCTGGGTCGCCTGCTCCGACGTCGTGACGGTGCCGGCGCCGATGTACGCGGCGTCTCCGTGACGGGCGATGAGTTCGCGGATCACGGCCGGGGCGTCCGGAGTCGAGAAGGTCACCTCGATGCCGGAGACGCCGCCGCGGATGATCGCCTCCGAGGCCTCCAGGGCCAGTTCCGGCGACGGGGCGCGGAGGACGGCGAGGATGCCGGTGGTGCGGGCGCGGGCGAGACGGTCGGACATGCTGCTCCTTGATCGAGGGGACGGGCCCATTCTTCCGCACCGCAACTTGTCATTACAAGTAGCCGGGGAGCGGCGTGGGAAGAGGGGTCGTGCCCAGGCGCCTCCCACCCGCATCCCGGTACCCTGGAGGGATGGCCGAGAACCCCCGCACACCCGAGACGCGCTCCGCGACAGCGCCCGCGTCGTCCCGTTCGGGGGCGATCCGCGAGACCCGTACCCCGCAGGTGCGCCCCGCGACCGAGGGCTGGACCCAGAAGAAGGACGCGGAAGGGCGCCCCCTGCTGCAGTTCGCGAGCCCGAAGCGCGGCAAGCCGCCGGTCCACCTCGCCGACCTCACCCCGGCCGAGCGCATCGAGAAGGTGAAGGAACTCGGGCTCCCCGGCTTCCGTGCCAAGCAGCTCGCCACCCACTACTTCCGGCACTACACGTCCGACCCCGCGGAGATGACCGACCTCCCCGCCGGTATCCGCGACGAGCTGGTCGCCGGCATGCTTCCGCCCCTCATGACCGAGGTGCGACGACTGGAGACCGACCGCGGCGACACCATCAAGTTCCTGTGGCGTCTGCATGACGGTGCTCTCGTCGAGTCCGTCCTCATGCGCTATCCCGGCCGCATCACGCTCTGCGTGTCGAGCCAGGCCGGCTGCGGCATGAACTGCCCGTTCTGCGCCACCGGGCAGGCGGGACTGACCCGCAACATGTCCACCGCGGAGATCATCGAGCAGATCGTCCGGGCGAACCGGGCCATCGCCAACGGTGAGCTGGGCGGCAAGAAGCGCGACGACCACAGCATGGAGCGCGTCTCCAACATCGTCTTCATGGGGATGGGAGAGCCGCTCGCCAACTACAAGCGCGTCATGGACGCGGTGCGCACCATGGTCGCCCCCCAGCCCGACGGTCTCGGCATGAGCGCGCGTGGCATCACGGTGTCCACCGTGGGTCTCGTGCCCGCGATACGGAAGCTCGCCGACGAGAACATCCCCGTCACGTTCGCCCTGTCGCTGCACGCCCCCGACGACCACCTTCGCGACGAGCTCATCCCCGTGAACTCGCGGTGGAAGGTCGACGAGGCGCTCGATGCGGCCTACGACTACTACGCCAAGACCGGTCGTCGGGTGTCCATCGAGTACGCACTCATCAAAGACATGAACGACCATGCGTGGCGGGCCGACCTGCTGGCGGAGAAGCTCAACCAGCGCGGTCGCGGGTGGGTGCACGTGAACCCGATCCCGCTGAACCCGACGCCGGGTTCGATCTGGACGTCGTCGGAGAAGGACGTCACGGACGAGTTCGTGCGGCGGCTGAACGACGCCGGCATCCCGACGACCCTCCGCGACACCCGTGGCAAGGAGATCGACGGCGCCTGCGGTCAGCTCGTGGCGACGACCGAGGACGAGGCTGCTGCCGCTGCCCTGGCCTGACGCGCGCGGTCGCGAGCCGCATCCGCGGCGCCGAGTCGCTCGGCCCGGTCGAGCCATCCGGTGATGGTCGCAGGGCGGGCGTGCTTCACGCCCAGCATCCGCGTTGTGCGGACGGCGCGGATGCCGCAGAAGCGCAGAGTGTTGCGGGCGACCTGGGTGTGCGCGGGCATTCCGGTGAACGGCACGGCGTACCAGGGCGTGTCCGCGAGCAGGAGCAGCCGGCCGTGCCGCGCCGGGAGGAGCCCCTGGGGGAGTCCGCGCTTCGTGTAGCGGTACTCCTGCTGGGGGAGGAGGGTGCGGTCGAAGAACCCTTTGAGCAGTGCGGGCACCGAGCCCCACCACAGCGGGGTGGTGACCACGAGCGCATCGGCTTCGTGGAGCGCGCGCCGCGCGTCGACGAGGTCGGGCTCGAGCGTCATGCGCTCCCGGTAGCCGAATCGCAGGTTCGGGTCGAAGTCGAGGTCGCGCAGCGCGAGCAGGCGCGCATCGCCGTGGCCGTCCGCGTAACGACGGGCGAGGGCGGCGGTGAGCGAGCGGGCGTCGGGGTGGCCGTCGATGACGAGTGCGGACATGCGGTTCCTATCTGGACAGTGTCAACCTGGTTGGACAGTGTCAACATAGGAAACAATGTTGCTTATGTCAAGTTCGAAGGACGGCTACCACCACGGTGATCTGGCGCGTGCGCTCGAGGACGCCGCGATGCGGCTGCTCGAGACGAGACCGGCCGCCGAGATCAGCCTCCGCGAAGTGGCGCGCGCGGCGAACGTCAGCCACAACGCCCCCTATCACCACTTCTCCGATCGCCTCGGGCTGCTCAAGGCCCTGGCCGAGCGGAGCATGGCCGACCTTCTCCGGCAGGTGCGTGTGGCGGCCCAGGGTGCCGCGACGCCGCACGACGCCCTCGTCGCCGGAGGATCGGCCTACATCCGCTTCGCCGTCGAGCATCCCCACGCGTTCGATGCCGTCTACGACCCCACCGTGTGCGTACCGGGGTCTCCTACCGAGACCATGGCCCCGCTGATCGAGGCGCTCGAGGGCGTGCTCGCGGAGGCGGCCGCCGCGGCGGGGCTCGACCGCCCGGCGGACGTCGTGTCGCTGTGGGGGCTGATGCACGGCCTGGGCACCCTCGCCGCGGCCGGCCACTTCACGCTCGACGACGCCCTGTCCGCCTACGCGGCCTCTCTCACCCGCTGACTCTTTCGAGTCGCGCACCTTGCTCCATTCCCGGCCGAGATGGAGCGATCTGCGCGATTCGAAGGGTTCTCGCCCCGGTCTTCCACGGTATGCACAGGCGGAGTTTCGTAGATTGTCGGGATGCCCTATTCCGCCCACCGCCCGGGTCGCTTCGACTCGCAGGGTCGGATCATCATCGACGGCGACCCGAACGCCGAGACGGATGACCTCGACTTCCTGCGCGAGTACGAGCCGACCGGCGACACACCCGCGCAGCCCGACGTCGCGTCCGACGACCCGACGTCCGAGCCGGTGACGGCGCCCGACGCCCCGGTCGACGCGGAGCCCGCCCCCGACCGTCCGGCGCGCCCGCAGCGCGTCCGGAAGTCGCGTCGCCGACGCACCGCCGCCGAACGCCTCCGTGCTCTCGCGATCCTCGGCGGGGCGGAGGGCGAGATCCTCGACAGGGTCCCCGGCGAGACCCCGCGCTTCGTGCAGATGTTCTTCGTGCTCGCCGGGACCGCCTTGGTCAGCGCGATCTCCATGCTCTTCGCCCTGACGACGGGGGTGCGCGCGGCGGTCTGGCTGGCCATCCCGCTCGCGATCGTGTGGGCACTGATCATCTTCAACCTCGACCGCTTCCTCACCTCGACCATGACGTCGACCCGCAACGTCTGGAAGCTCATCGGCCTCGCGATCCCCCGCGTCATCATGGCGGCGATCATCGGGTTCGTCGTCGCGGAGCCGCTCGTGCTGCAGATCTTCCACAACGACATCTCCCGGGAGGTCGCCGCGACCAACATCGTGCAGGCGCAGTCCGACCAGGAGGCGCTCGAGACCGGTCCGGAGAAGAAGGCGCTGGACGCGGCGTCCGAGCGCGTCGCGGCGCTTGAGAACCAGGCGGCGACGGGCATCGTCGCCGGGACCGAGTCGTCATCGGCCACGGAGTCGGCCGCCCAGTCCACGGTCGACGATCTGACGGCCAAGCTCACGGAGCAGCAGGCGGTGATCGACCAGGCGCGGACGCTGTATCAGTGCGAGCTCACCGGCGAGGGCGCGGGCACCGTTCCCGGCTGCACCGGTGTGAACGGCGAGGGTGCGAGCTCGCAGGCCGCGCAGGCCCAGCTCGCCGAGGCCCAGCAGACCTACGATGCACTGGCCGCCCAGCTCCGCACGGCCAACGAGGAGCTCGCCGCTGCCGGAAGCGCCGCCAAGGAGAACACCACGGCGTCGGAGTCGCAGAACCGTCAGCAGGCGCAGGGCGAGCTCCCCGCCGCGCGCGACACGTATGAGCAAGCGCTCGCGGCTTACAACGCCCGGGCGGACTCCGTGGCGCAGGGCAACGCCGGGGCGGTGGGACTGCTGAGCCAGATCAGCGGCCTCAACCGCCTGAGCGAGAAGGAGCCCACGATCCTGTGGGCGCACATCCTCATCGCGGCGCTGTTCTTCATGATCGAGCTGCTGCCGGTGCTGGTGAAGGTGCTCACGAGCTACGGCGACCCGAGCCTCTACGAGAAGGCGCTGGCCATCCGCAAGCAGGTCGCCCTGGACAGGGTGACGGCGGAGGGCTTCCGCGACCGCGCCGACATCGTCACCACCCCCGGGGCTCAGGCCACCTGACTCCTTTCGAATCGCTCACTGTGCTCCATCCCGGCCGGGTTCGGGACAAAGTGGGCGATTCGAACGCGGGAGAGGTCCCCGGACCGGGACGCCAGCGCGAGGGAACGGGTCAGGGCGACCGTGGACGGGGTGGTCTGCCCCGGGGTGCCGGTCACGGCGGCCTCGATGAGAGCGAGCGGTCCGAGGAGGGCGGGGTCGTGGGTGCGGGCGTCGTCGCCGAGCCAGTCGAGGAGTTCGCCCATGGTCCAATCCCGGTCGATTGGACCGAGATCGAGACCGATGCTGGTCGTGGGAACTGTCATTGGTCCAGAATCAGGTCTCATGGACACCCTCGACAGGGCCAATGCGACGCCGGTGGCCCACGGATCGGCCCCCGGCCCTCTCGTCCAGGGCGGGGAGGTCTCCGCGGCCGCGCTCGCCGCACGCCTCGGCCGCTGGGCCCATGGCGACGGCACCCTCTCCACCCGACTCGCTGCAGGGATCGCCGCCCTGATCGGCAGTGGTGAGCTGCGCCCCGCCGACCGCCTGCCTGCCGAACGCGCCCTCGCCGCGGTGGTCGCGGTCTCGCGGGGCACGGTCGTGTCCGCCTATGCGTCCCTCGCGGAGCAGGGTCTCGTGGAGCGCCGACAGGGCAGTGGGACGAGGGTGTCGGGGGCGAGGACGGCGCCCGCGGCCGACCGCCGTCCGGGACGTGGCGAGGCGCTGTTCTCGGCACTCCCCAACGCGATCGACCTGCTCCGCACGGTCCCGCAGATCCCGGATCTGGGTGTGCAGCTCATCCGCGACCACCAGCCGCGGCTCGACCTCGCCCTGCTCCCGGAGACCGACCCCGCGGGTCTCCCGGCCCTCCGCGAACTCATCGCCGACATGTACCGCGCCGAGGGGACGCCGACCACGCCCGAGCAGATCCTCGTGACCCACGGCGCGCAGCAGGCCATCAGCCTCGTCGTCAACGCGCTCGTGGAGCCGGGGGACGTCGTCCTCGCGGAGGAGATCACGTGGCCGGGCGTGACCGACTCCGTGGGGTTGCGCGGCGGGACGGTCCACGGCGTGCCGATGGGGGCGGACGGCCTCGACGTCGATGCGCTGGAGCAGGCGATGGCACGACTGCGTCCCGTGCTCGTCGCGCTCAACCCGCACCACCAGAACCCGACGGGGACGCGTCTGCCCGGGGCGGCGCGGCATCGCGTGGCCGAACTCGCCGCGCAGTACGGGGTGCCCGTGATCGAGGACCGCGTCGTCGCCGGCATCTCGTTCGACGGGATCGTGCCGCCCACGCTCGCCTCGGAACGGCCGGACGCCCCGGTGCTCGTCGTCGAGTCCGTGTCGAAGTGGGCCTGGGCCGGGCTGCGGATCGGGTGGCTGCGCGCCGACCCCGTCCTGGTCCGACGGCTGCGCGGTGCGCGCCAGCTCGCCGACCAGTCCACGAGCGTGCCCGGCCAGCTCCTCGCCCTCGACCTCATCGCCCATGCGACGGAGCTCCGCCGCGCCAACAGTCGCGTGCACCGGGAACGCCTCCTCCTGCTGCAGGAGTTGATGGCCGCGCACCTCTCCGACTGGACCTACGACGCTCCGCGGGGCGGACTCTCGCTGTGGGCGGGGCTGCCTCGGGGCTCTGCGGCGGCTCTCGCGCGAATCGCTGCCGCGCACGGGGTCTCGATCGCGGGCACCGGGGCCTTCGCGGTCTCGGCCGCCGCGCCGGACGACCACGTGCGTCTGCCGTTCACCGCGCCGGACGACGTGCTCACCGAGGGGGTGCGCCGCTTGGGCGACGCCTGGCGCGAGTACCGGGAGACTCTCAGCAGCCCTGCCTAGGGTGACCGCATGACACCGGTGCCGCGCCCCACCCTCTGGATCTGCGTCGCGGGCGTGCTCGCCGTCACCGCGTATGCCGCGCTCGCCGCCGTGCAGATTCTCGTGCTGAACCCGCTCGCCGCGGCGCCGGGCGGCCTCTCCCTCGACGAGGTCAGGGCCGCGATGTCGAACGCCGGAGAGAGCCTCATGCCGCAGACCGTCCTCGGCATCCTCGGCGCGGGTGTGTGCCTGGGAGTCGGGACGGCGGTCGTCTGCCTCCTCACGCGGGCTCCGGCGGTGGTGGCCGGCATGACCTTCCTCGCGCTGCTCATGGGCGGGGCGCCGGCCTACTTCGTCGCGTCGTTCGGCCCCGGCATGGGGCTCGCCGACACCTTCGGCATCAGCGGCGCCGATGCCTCCCCGTGGGCGCTGCCCCTGTACGCGGTCAGCGCGCTCTCCGCGGTCGGGGTGCTGGTCGGGGCCGCGGTCACGTCCCGCCGCCGCGGGCCTTCGCCCGCCACTGCCTGATGATCGCGGCCGATCCGGCCCGCCGGTCCCCCTGGCGGGACTAGCGTTGGTCCATGGTCAACTATCGCTATCTCGGCAACAGCGGTCTCAAGGTCTCGGAGATCACCTACGGCAACTGGGTCACGCACGCCTCGCAGGTCGAGGACGACGCCGCGGTCAAGACCGTGCACGCCGCCCTGGATGCCGGCATCACCACGTTCGACACCGCGGACACGTACGCCAACACGGCCGCCGAGGTCGTGCTCGGCAAGGCCTTGGAGGGTCAGCGTCGCGAGAGCCTCGAGATCTTCACGAAGGTCTACTTCCCGACCGGTCCCAAGGGTCCGAACGACACCGGCCTGAGCCGCAAGCACATCATGGAGTCGATCAACGGCTCGCTGCAGCGTCTCGGCACCGACTACGTCGACCTGTACCAGGCGCACCGCTTCGACCACGAGACCCCGCTGGAGGAGACGTTCCAGGCCTTCGCCGATATCGTGCGGCAGGGCAAGGCGCTCTACATCGGCGTCTCGGAGTGGACCGCGGAGCAGCTCCGCGACGGGCACGCGCTGGCGAAGCAGCTCGGCATCCAGCTCATCTCGAACCAGCCGCAGTACTCGATGCTGTGGCGGGTCATCGAGGGCAAGGTCGTCCCCGCGTCGGAGGAGCTCGGCATCTCGCAGATCGTCTGGTCGCCGATGGCGCAGGGCGTGCTCAGCGGCAAGTACCTGCCGGGGCAGCCGGTGCCGGAGGGCTCGCGGGCGACCGACCAGAACTCGGGTGCGGGCTTCATCAAGAGCTTCCTGCAGGACGACATCCTCACCGCGGTGCAGCGCCTCAAGCCGATCGCGGAGCAGGCGGGGCTGTCGATGCCGCAGCTCGCGATCGCGTGGGTGCTGCAGAACCCGAACGTCGCAGCGGCCCTCGTCGGCGCCTCCCGCCCGGAGCAGCTCGCCGACACGGTCAAGGCCTCCGGCGTGAAGCTCGACGCCGACACGATGACCGCGATCGACGAGGCTCTCGGCGACACGGTCAACCGCGACGCCGAGCACACGTACTCGGTGTCGCCGAAGTCCCGGCTCGTCTAAGCCTTCGAAGAGCGCAGATGGTCCCATTCCGTCGCGGAATGGGACCATCTGCGCGATTCGGGCGGGTTACTCCTTGACGGCCCCGGCCGTGAGGCCCTGGACGATCCAGCGGCTGGCGAGGGCGAACATCACCATCGTCGGGAGGATCGTCAGCACGGCCGCGGCGCTCATGGAGCCCCAGTCGATGTTGAACGTGGAGATGAAGCCGTTCAGCGCCGATGGGACGGTGCGGTTCGCGTCGGTGTTCATCAGCACGACCGACAGGAACAGCTCGTTCCAGCAGTTCACGAAGTTGAAGATGAACGCCGCGATGATGCCAGGCGTCATCACCGGCACGAGCACCCGGAACAGGGCACCCAGGCGCGAGCAGCCGTCGATCATCGCCGCCTCCTCCAGCGCGTCGGGGACGTTCTCGAAGAAGCCCCGCAGCATGACCGTGGAGAACGGGATGCAGATCGCGATGTAGACGAGGATGAGCCCCGGCTTGGTGTCGACGAGTCCCAGGTCGGTCATCATCGAGTACAGCGGTCCCAGGGCGATGAACGCCGGGATCATCTGCGTCAGCAGGAACGCGATGAGCACCGCCCCCTTGCCGCGGAACTCGAACCGCGCCAGCACGTACGCACTGAGCAGGGCGATGAGCGTCGCCACCGCGCCGGCCGACACCGCCACGATGGCCGAGTTCGCCAGGAACGTCCCGAACGAGCTCTTCTCGAACAGGCTCGTGAAGTTGTCGAGCGAGGGCTCGCTCGGCCAGTACTCGATCGGGAAGCGGTTGATCGTGCCCGGCGACTTGAACGCGGTGAGCGTGATCCAGTACAGCGGGAACAGCGTGATGAGCAGCCACAGCCCCAGGCCGACGACACGCACCACGCCGCCCACCGTGACGCGGGGCTTCGGGCGCGGGGCGGCCTTCGGGTCGGGCACCGTGATGCGACGGGTCTCCGTGACCGAGGAGCCGGTCCGGACGGATGAGGTGATGGTCATCGCTGCACTCTCCGCATCGCCATCAGGTAGAACGCGCAGAACACCATGAGGAAGGCCACGACGATGAGCCCGATGGCGCTCGCGATGCCGTAGTTGCCCTGCTGCGTGTAGTTGATCATCCACGTCGTGATGATGTGGGTCTGGTTGGCCGGGCCGCCGTTCGTCATCGCGTAGATGATGTCGGGGAAGTTGAAGATCCAGATCACGCGCAGCAGGATCGTCAGCAGCAGCGTCATCGAGATGTACGGGATGATGATCGAGAACAGCTGCCGCACCTTGCCGGCGCCGTCCAGGCTCGCCGCCTCCAGCATCTCGTCCGGCACCGACTGCAGGGCCGCGAGGATCATGATCGCGAAGAAGGTCACGCCGTACCAGATGTTCGCGACGATCACGGCGAACATCGCGAGCTTCGGATCGGCCAGCCACGGCAGCGGCGCGTCGATCAGCCCCGCCTTCATGAGCAGGTCGTTGACGACGCCGAACTCGGCGTTGAACATCCAGCGGAACAGCATGCCGATCAGGAAGCCGGACACCGCCCACGGGAAGAACACCAGCGCCTGGTAGAGCCCGCGGAAGCGGAATCGCTTGCGCAGGGCGAGAGCGATGAGGAAGCCGATCACGAGCTGCGGCACGAGCGAGCCGACCACCCAGAGCACGGAGTTCCACGCCACGGTCGGGAACGCCGGGTCCCGGAAGACGGCGAGGAAGTTGTCGATGCCGACGAACGGGGTCGACGTGAGGTCCCACAGGTTCCAGTCGTGGAACGCCATGCGGGCGCCCTGCAGCATCGGCCAGTACGTGAACCAGCAGACGAAGACGATCGCCGGCGCGAGGAACGCCAGCAGGGTGAGCGCAGTGCGACCCCGGAACGGCCGACGACGCGATGCCGGGGAGGCCCCGCCGGCGGTGCCGACGGAGCCCCCTTCACGGATGGTGCGGGCCACGGATCAACCCTTCTCCGCGGCGTACTTCTCGGTCCAGAACGCGTCCCACGAGGCGAGGAGGTCCTTCGTGGACATGTTGCCGAGCAGCACGCTCTGCACGTCCTGGTCGGACTTCTGGATCCACTCGGTCCACCAGCTCACCCCGCGCGGCTGACGCACGTTGACGTACGTCTCCGGGTCTTCGGTCATGGTGACGTAGCTCGTCCAGGGGCCGGTCGAGTAGAACTCGTCGTCCGCGGCGGCCGCGATGATCGGGACGAGGCTGTTCGCCTGCGCGAACTCGGTGGCGGGCTCGGCCGACGACAGGAACTCGACGAGCTTGACCGCCGCCTCCTTGTGCTCGCTGTTCTCCGCGACACCCCAGCCGGCGACGGCGAGGGGCTGTGCGGCCTTGCCGGACGGGCCGACGAGCAGCGGGGCGGTGTCCCACTGGTCTTCGGTCAGCGAGGAGTCCTGCACCGTCGCGATGACCTCCGGGTCCTGCAGCAGGAACGCGGTGGTGCCGTTGGTGAACCCGGCGACCATCTCGGGGTAGCCCCAGGAGACGGCGGACGGCGGCGAAGCCTCTTTGAACAGGTCGAAGTAGTCGTCGACCGCCTCCTGGGCCTCGGGAGCGGCGAAGATCGTCGAGCCGTCCTCCATGAGGAACGCGTCCTCCGTGTCGAGGCCGTCGATCGTGTAGGCCTCGATCGCCGCGACGACGTTGCTGTTGGCGTTCTGGCCGCCGCGGAAGGCGTAGCCGTAGATGTTGTTCGACGGGTCCTGGATGGCGGACGCCTGCTCCAGCAGGTCCTTCCAGCTGTGCGGCGGGCCGTCGAAGCCGGCCTGCTCGACGAGGTCCGTGCGGTAGAAGAGCGACAGGCCGTAGAAGCCGTAGGGGACGAAGTAGCTCTTGCCGTCCTCCGCGACCGATGCCGACTGCGCGTTCTCGGTCAGGGCGTCCCAGCCGTCCCACTTCTTCAGATCGTCGCCCAGGTCGTACAGCCAGCCGTTGTTCGCGAACGGCCCGACGGTGATGTCGCGCACCTCGAGCACGTCGACGCCCTTGCCGGACTGCAGCATCTGCTGGATCTTCTGGTCGGCCTGCTCGGTGGGCGGGGAGACCAGGGTGACGGTGATGTCGGGGTTGTCCTTCTCGAACTCGTCGAGCAGTCCGCGGAGGAGCTCGGTGCGCGCCGGGTTCGTCAGGCTCTCGACCATCTGGAGTGTGACGCTGCCGTCGCCGCCGGACGAGCCGGAGCCTCCGGAGCATCCGGTGAGTGCGAGGACGGCGACGGTGCCGACTCCGGCTGCGGTCGTCAAGATCTTGTTCTTCACGATGTGCCTCTCGGTGGGGGTGGGTGGGTGTTCGGGTGGGTCGTGCGGGAGGTGATGCGGGTCAGGGGAGGATGAGGGCGTCCGCGGGGCGGATGCCGGCGCGGCGCAGGATCGCCGGGACGCAGCGCTCGACGAACGCCTCGACGTCGGCGGCCTCGGTGTACAGGTGCGCGGAGAGGCGGAAGTAGCCGACGCCGCGGAAGCTCGTGAACGCGGTCTCCACGCCGACCTCGTCGAGGAGGTCCATGCGCAGCGCGTCGGCCTCCTCGCGGGTGGCGCCGAGGCCGAGCGGCAGCCGGATGAGGCGCATGGACGGCACCGGTGAGGGGAGCGGGGTCAGCGGGTCCTCGTCGCCGAACGGGCGCAGGGCCTCGGCGATGAGCTCGGCCCCCGCGTCGGCGCGCGCGGCCATGGCTTCGCGGGCGGCCGCCCATCCGAACTCGGCCTCGATGAATTCGATCGCGGTGGGGGTGGCGAGGTACGTCGTGGCGTCGATCGTGCCTTGCGTGTCGAAGCGCTCGGGGTACGGCTCGCGCGCGGCCCAGGAGTCGATCAGCGGCCAGAGCTCGTCGCGGTCGGGGGCGGTGGTGACCAGGAGGGCGGAGCCGCGCGGGGCGCAGGGCCACTTGTGCATGTTGCCGAACCACCAGTCGCCGCCGGCGACGGCCGCCGCGTCCGGGATGAGGCCGGGGGCGTGGGCGCCGTCGACCAGGGTGCGCACGCCGCGCTCGGCCGCGAGGTCGGCGATGCGGCGGGTCGGCAGCAGGCGAGCCGTGGGCGAGGTGATCTGGTCGACGACGAGCAGCCGCGTGCGCGGGGTGAGGGCGTCGGCGAACAGCTCCACGATCTCGTCGTCATCGGCGAGCAGAGGCAGGGCGACCGTGCGGACGGCGGCGCCGAACCGGCGGGCGAGGCGCTCGGCTCCCATGGTGATGGCCCCGTAGCCCTGGTCGGTGACGAGGATCTCGTCGCCCCTCTCGAGCTGGAGGGCGTTGTAGATGACGGTGGCCGCGGCGGAGGCGTTGGGCACGAACACGCTGTCCTCCGCGCGGGCGCCGACGAACGGAGCCGTCCGCTGCCTCGCTTCCTGCACGCGCTCCGCGATGCGCGGGAACCACTCCACGGGGCTCAGGTCGGCACGGCGGCGCAGGGCGTCCTGATGGGCGACCACCACCGACGGCACCGCCCCGAAGGACCCGTGGTTGAGGTGGATCACGGTCGGGTCGAGCGGCCAGGCGTCGCGCGCCCGCAGGCCGGAGTTCAGCGTGAGCGGAGCGGGGAACTGCGGAGCGGGCATCGGACCTCATCGGTGAGTGGGGGCGAGTTGTTGCACAACTTTGCCACACGCCTTCGGTTTTGGCTACGAAAGCGCGAAGATGAAACATAGTTGTCATACGAGTTTGCGGCCGCCGGTGTGTCCGACAGACTTCACGAGGGGTGGGGGAGTGGCGGAGAGGATGACGATGAGCGCACTCGACACGGCGCTGCACGGGCTGCGGGCCCTCATCGCCGACGGCGCTCTGCGCCCCGGCGACCGGCTGCCGAGCGAGGGAGAGCTCTGCGAACGGCTCGGCGTCTCACGGGGATCGCTCCGTGAGGCCATCCGGACTCTCGCCGCGCTCGGCGTGCTGGAGACGCGGCACGGCTCCGGGAGCTACGTCAGCGAGCTCCGCGCGGCCGATCTCATCGGCAGTCTCTCGCTCACGGTCGGGCTGCTGCCGATGGCGGGGGTGCTGGAGCTGACGGAGCTCCGACGGGTGCTCGAGCCGCATGCGGCGGCGCTCGCCGCGGCCCGCATCGACGAGGACACGGTGGCCGCACTCGACGAGGTGCTCACGGAGATCGAGTCGACGACGGACTTCGAGGCGCAGTCCCGCCTCGACCACGAGTTCCACATGGCCATCTCCTCGGTCGCGGGCAACGAGGCCCTGACCAGCCTGATCGACGTGCTGCGCTCCCGTTCCCGGGCCTACCGGATATCCGACCCCGAGGACGCCGCGGAGCTCAAGATCCACTCCGATGCCGGTCACCGCGCGATCCTGCGCGGCCTCGCCGCCGCGGATCCGGTGGCAGCCTCCGCCGCCGCGTCCGCCCACGTCGCCTACACCGAGTACTGGGTGCGGCGATACTCCGGCCTCTGACTGCGTTCGAATCGCGCGATCGGTCCCATCCGGCGGCCGGATAGAGCCATTCAGGCGATTCGAACGGGGTCAGCCGAGGGTGATGTCGACCTGGATCTCCGACGCGAGGCGCTCGAGGTCGGCGCGCAGGGCGTCGAGGTCGACCGTCGGCGGGACCTTCGCGATCACCGAGGCCTCGAACAGTCGCCCGCCGGCCATCGCGGCCTCCCGGGTCTCGGTCGTGAGCTCCTCGATGCTCAGGGCGTGCGCGTTCAGCACCGCCGACACCTCCCGCACGATGCCGGGGCGGTCGTTGCCGAGCACCTGCATCACGATCAGCTGCTCCTCGTCCTCCGACGGCCCCGGCGTGCCGGTGAGCACCGACAGCGTGAGCAGCCCCTGGCCCTGGATCGCCCGGAGCGCGGTCTCGAGCTCCCCCGTGCGCTCCGTCGGCACGGACACCTCGATGACACCCGCGAACGTGCCGGCGAGTTCGGCGAGGGAGCTGTTCTCCCAGTTGCCGCCGTGGGCATCGACGACATCGGCGACGGCGGCCACGAGGCCAGGACGATCGGCACCCGCGACGGTGAGGATGAGTGTGGTCATGGGGTCAGCGTAACCCGGGGATCACTCCGCCCAGACCCCGGTCTCCAGGAACCGCTCCAGCCGCGCACGGTGCGGGGCGAGGTCCCACCCCTGCTGCGCCACCCACTCGTCGGAGTAGTACGTGCCGGCGTAGCGCACACCGCTGTCGCAGATGAGGGTCACGACGCTGCCGGTCTCGCCGGCGGCACGCATCCGGGCGATGAGCTGGAACGCGCCGTAGAGGTTCGTGCCGGTGGAGCCGCCCGCCCAGTGCAGGGTGCGCTCGCGGAGGAGGCGGATCGCGGCGATGGAGCCCGCGTCCGGCACCTGGATCATCTCGTCGATCACGGACGGCACGAACGAGGCCTCCACCCGCGGCCGCCCGATGCCCTCGATGCGGCTCGGGCGTCCCGCCGGCGGGTCGACCGTGCCCGCCCAGCCGTCGTAGAAGGCCGAGCCCTCGGGGTCGACGACGGCGATCCGGGTGTCATGGCGGCGGTACTTCACATAGCGGCCGAACGTGGCGCTGGTGCCGCCGGTGCCGGCGCCCGTGACGATCCAGCGGGGGATCGGATGCCGCTCCTGGGCGAGCTGGCTGAACACGCTCTCGGCGATGTTGTTGTTGCCGCGCCAGTCGGTGGCGCGCTCCGCGAAGGTGAACTGGTCGAGGTAGTGCCCGGTGCAGTCCGCCGCCAGGCGCTGGGCCTCCGACGACATGTCCTCCGGGCGGTCGACGAAGTGGCAGGTTCCGCCGTAGAACTCGATGAGGTCGATCTTCTCCTGCACCGTCGACCGGGGCACGACGGTGATGAACTTCAGCCCCAGCATGCGGGCGAAGTAGGCCTCCGACACCGCGGTCGATCCGCTCGAGGACTCCACGAGGGTCGTGTCCTCACGGATGCGCCCGTTGACGAGCCCGTAGAGGAGGAGGGAGCGCGCGAGGCGGTGCTTGAGCGAGCCGGTCGGGTGCACCGACTCGTCCTTGAGGTAGAGGTCGATGCCCCACTCCGGCGGCAGCGGGAACAGGTGCAGGTGTGTGTCGGCGCTGCGGTTGGCATCGGCTTCCAGCAGGGCGATCGCGGTGCTGGTCCAGTCGCTCATGCCTCGAGCGTACCGGGGCCGCTGTCAGCCCACCGTGCCCGCGGGGGAGGCGCCGCCCGATCCGTCCACGTGCATCAACGACGCCTGGGACTGCTCCTGCTGGAGCTGGAACTCGAAGCGCGAGCGGTCGCCGCGGTGGTACGCGATGAAGTACTCGATCGGCACGCCGTCCTCACTGCGGCTGATGCTGCGCAGGCGGAGGAGGGCGGAGCCGGCGCTCACACCGAGGTGCTGAGCCTGCTCGTGCGTGGCGACCGTCGCCTCGGCCGAGCGGACGCCGTGCGTGGCGATGATGCCGTGGTCGGCGAGCAGCCGGTACAGCGACGCCTCGGTGAGATCCGCGCCGAGCGTCACCGCCCCCACCGCCTCGGGCATCCACGTGGTCGAGAGCGACCAGGGCTCGCCGTCCACGTGTCGCAGCCGCTCCAGCACGATCACCGGCGATCCGACCGGCACCTCCAGGGCCAGGGCGACCTCCTCGTCCGCGACGGTCTGCTCGTGGCGGAGGACGTCGCTGTGCACATGGCCGCCGCGCCGCTCGACGTCGTCGTACAGCCCGACGAGTGTGTGCACGAGACTCTCGCTCGTGCGCGGGCGGGAGACGAACGTGCCCTTGCCCTTCACGCGCTCGACGAGTCCCTCGTGCTCGAGCTGCGCCAACGCCTGCCGAACGACCGTGCGGGAGATGCCGTAGCGCTCGCACAGCCGGTGCTCGCCGGGAAGAGGATCGCCCGGCTGCAGACCGTCGCGGGCGATGCCGTCGATGATGAGCTGCCGGAGCTGGTCGTACATGGGCGCCGCGCTGTGGCGGTCGATGGCGTCCTCGATGAGGGACATCAGTACGCCACCCCCGCGTGCAGGATCACGTTCGCGTACGGGGTGAACTCCCCGGAGCGCACGAAGGCGCGGGCGGCGTGCGTGCGCCGCTTGAACTCGACGTGCGGGACCAGCTCGATCTCGAACCCCGCATCGGCGAAGCGCTCGCGCAGGGCGTCGAGCACCTCCGGGCTCTTCTCGGCGACCTCGGCCGACACCGTCGCGCCCTCGACGACGAGCTCCGCGAGCACCGTGTCGAGCACGTCGAGGAAGGCGGGGGCGCCGGGGCGGTAGGCGAGGTCGATGCGCTCGGCGCCCGGCGGGATCGGCAGCCCGGCATCGGTCACGACGATCAGATCGGTGTGCCCGGTCTCGCTGATGACGCGGGAGAGCGCGGGGTTGATCGTGGTCGAGGTCTTGCGCATCGTGTGCTCCTGGTTCAGTTCGCGACGGGGGCCGCGGTGCGCGCGGCGAGGAAGGCCTCGACGTCGGCGCGGTGGGGGAGGCTGGGCGAGGCCCCCTGCTTCGTGACGGTGAGGGCGCCCGCGGCGGTCGCCAGCCGCACCGCATCGGTGAGGGCCGCTCCGCTCGCGAGCGCGGCGCCGAGGTAGCCGGCATAGGCGTCGCCCGCGGCGGTGGTGTCGACGGCCTCCACGGGGAACGGCGGGACGACGGTGGCGCCCTCGGCGGTGACGACGCACGACCCCTGTCCGGCCAGCGTGATGACCGCGGCGCCCACACCCTGCTCCAGGAACCAGTGTCCGGCGCGTTCGGCGGAAGCGGCGTCGGTCACCTGGATGCCGCTGATGAGCGATGCCTCGGTCTCGTTCGGGGTGACGATGTCGATGCTCCGCCAGATCTCCGCTGCCAGCTCCGCCGCCGGTGCCGGATCGAGGATCACGGTCATGCCGTGCTCGCGTCCCCGGGCGGTGATGTGGGCGGTCAGGGCGGACGGGGTCTCGAGCTGGGTGAGCAGCACCGAGGTCGTGGGGGCGAGCGCTGCGAGGGCCTCGTCGATCTGCTCGGTGCTCAGGGCGGCGTTCGCGAGCGGCACCATGACGATGTCGTTCTGCGCGGAGGCGTCGACGCGGATGTGCGCGATGCCGGTGGGGCCCGGGACGGTGCGCAGGTGCGCGAGGTCGACGCCGGCGGCGGTGAGACCGTCCACCACGAGGTCGTGGAACAGGTCGTCGCCGACGCAGCCGACGAAGCTCGTGCGGGCGCCGGAGCGTCCCGCCGCGACGGCCTGGTTCGCGCCCTTGCCGCCGAGCATCAGCGTGAACTCGTCGCCGAGGATGGTCTCGCCGCGGGCCGGGAGCCGCTGGGAGAAGGTCGTGACGTCGGCCGTCACGCTGCCGACGATGACGACGCCGGAGCGGTCGCCGGGGTGTGCGGGTGTCATCTCGCTCCTGATCCTCCTCGACAGCGCGGGACTCCCGGTCTTTGACAAGGTTCGGGAGCTGTCATTACATTAGCCGAAGCCCCACCTGTAACGACAGGTTGCCCGCGAGGAGACCCCGATGACCGCGATCGCGCCCCGCCTGTACGTCGACAGCGCCGACACCGACCGTGTCGCGCGGCTGCTCTCCGCGGGGGTCGTGCACGGTGTCACGACGAACCCCACGATCCTCGAGCGTGGCGGGCGGACGGCTGGGGAGATCCCCGACCTCTACGCCCGCTGGGTCGAGGAGGGCGCCCGGGAGGTGTTCTTCCAGACGTGGGGTGGTGACACCGCCTCCTTCCTCCGGAACGCGGAGGGCATCCGCGCGCTCGGCGACCGCGTCGCGGTGAAGGTGCCCGCGACCGCAGCCGGGTTCGCCGCCGCTTCCGCCCTCATCCGTGACGGGGCCACGGTCCTCGTCACGGCGGTCTACTCCGTCGCGCAGGCGCTCACGTGCGCTTCGATCGGTGCCCAGTACATCGCGCCCTACCTCGGGCGCATGCGCGACGCGGGCATGGACGGCGACGCCCTCATCGCACGGATGCAGGAGATGTGCGCGGGCAGCGCCTCCAACGTCCTCGCCGCGTCGCTGCGGACGGCCGATGACATCACCGGGCTGCGCGCTGCCGGCGTCCCCTACTTCACCGCCGCGCCCGACGTGCTCGACCAGGTGCTGTTCCACGAGGTCAGCGACAACTCGGCGGCCGAGTTCGACGCCGCGATGGAGCGTCTCGGCGCCTGACGGGTCAGGCCGAGGCAGCCTGCCGCAACCACCGCTCGACACCCGCGATGTGGGCCGTGGCGAGGGAGGTGGCCAGTGCCGAGTCGCGCTGGGCGATGGCGTCGGCGATGGCGCGGTGCTCCGACAGGGTGCGCTCCACGGCGCCGCCCTCCGTGAGCCCCCGCCACACCCGGGCCCGGACCGTCTGGCTGCTCAGGTGCTCGATGAGGCTCGCGAGGTAGGCGTTGCCCGCCATGCCCACGATCTCGCGGTGGAAGCGGATGTCGTGGTCGACGAGCTCCTCGATGCCGACGGAGGCGTCGACGGCCTCCACCTCATCCTGCAGGGCCGCGATCGCCTCGTCCGTGCCCAGGGTCGCCGCGAGCCCGGTGGCCTGCGATTCGAGCATCCGGCGGACGGCGAACATCTCCAGCATCGAGTCGTCGTCGTGCATGTCCACGACGAACGCGATCGCCTCCAGCAGCAGGTGCGGCTCCAGGCTCGTGACATAGGTGCCGTCACCACGACGGACGTCGAGCACGCGGATGACCTCCAGCGCCTTGACCGCTTCGCGCATCGAGTTGCGGGAGAGGCCGAGGCGCTCGGAGAGCTCCTTCTCCGGGGGCAGGCGATCGCCGGGGGCCAGTTCGCCCGACACGATCATCGCCTTGATCTTCTCGATCGCCTCGTCCGTCACTGCCATGGCGCTCATCCTCGCACAACATCCGATGTCTGCGGCAGGATGGGGGCATGCGCATCCTCGACTCGCACCTGCACCTGTGGGACCCGGAGGCCCTCGGGTACACGTGGCTCGAGGGACCGCTCGCGCGGCGCTTCGCTGCCGGCGAGTTCGAGCAGGCGCGGGTGGAGCGGGCCACGGACGAGCGGGCCGTGTTCGTGCAGGCCGAGACCGCCGAGGACGACTTCCTCGCGGAGGTGCGGTGGGTGGCAGGGCAGGCGGAACGACTCGGGGTGGTCGGCATCGTCGCCGGCGCTCGGCTCGATCGCGGCACCGACACCACGGTGCACCTGGAGAGCCTCACCGCGGAGCCCCTCGTGGTCGGCGTGCGTCATCTGCTGCAGGGGGAGCCGGACGGCATGATGCTCTCGTCGGCCTTCATCTCCGGGGCCCGCGAGGTCGCGGCGCACGGGTGGACCTTCGACGCGTGCGTGCGTGCCGCGCAGCTCCCCGACGTCGCACGACTGTCCGGCGCGATCCCCGAGCTGCGGATCGTGCTCGATCACCTCGGCAAGCCGGAGGTCGGGACGGCTTCTGCTCCGCGCACGCCCTCCGTGGAGTGGGAGCGCGACCTCGCCGAGCTGGCGCGACACCCCGGGGTGTTCTGCAAGGTGTCCGGACTGCCCGCGGAGGCCGGAGGGGACTGGAGCCTCGCGCAGCTCGAACCCTTCCTCGACACGGCGGCCGACGTCTTCGGTCCCGAGCGCCTGATGTGGGGGAGCGACTGGCCCGTGTCGGCGGTCGGCCCCGCGGTACCGGACGATCCCCGCGCTTCCGCCGACGGCTCTCCGGTGTATCAGCCGTCAGCACGCAGCCGCTGGGCCGACGCCGTGGCGGCCTGGGCCACGTCCCGCGGCATCGATCACGACGCCCTCTTCCACGCCACCGCCACCTCCGTCTACTCCCTCTAACCCCCCCCGCCCCCCTTTCGCGGGCGGGTGCAATATGCCACCTCCGGAGCCCCTTCCAGGCCCGCTTCTGATCCCGGGACGGGGGGTGCCGTGCCGCTCACGGTCGTCCCGGCGGGGCGCCTCGTGGCGTGCCGGATGGGAAACGACCCGCGGCAGCCGCATCGAGGAGCGATTCTGATCCCGTCCGCGCGGCGAGGCGGTGTGCGGGATGGGAAAGGAGCCTGCGGGACGGGATGGGGGAGCGGTTCTGATCCCGAACGGCGGGGGCGGGCGAGAAGCGCACGGCGTGCAGAAAGCGCGTGGCGTGCAGAAAGCGCGTGGCGCGCAGACAGCGTGCGGTGTGCGGGATGAGAAAGGGGCGTGCTGGGCGCGGTGGAGGAGCCATTCTGATCCCGCCCGCGTGGGTGCTCGTGTGCGGGATGAGGAAGGGGCGTGCGGGGCGGGATGAGGGAGCGGGATTGATCCCGGCTGGACCGGGACGGGAGGGGACGGGGACGGGACGGGAGGGCCCGGGGACGGGGACGGCCCGGGGTCTCGCGGGGAGACACCGGGCCGTCGGAGAAGACCGGGTCACTCGGGGCGGAGGCGGAGCTGCGCCATCCCCCCGTCGACCTCGATGAAGGTGCCCGTGGTGGAGCCCGCGGCGGGACTCACGAGGTAGGCCACCGCGGCGGCGACCTCGTCGGGGCTCACGAGTCGTCCGTGGGGCTGTCGTGCCTCCAACGCGGCCCGCTCGGCGGCGGGGTCGGCCGCGGAGTCGAGCAGTCGTCCGACCCACGGCGTGTCCGCCGTGCCGGGGTTGACCGCATTGACGCGGATGCCCTCGCGCAGATGATCGGCGGCCATCGCGCGAGTCAGCGCCGACACGGCCCCCTTCGACGCGGAGTACAGCGCCCGCTGCGGGAGCCCGGTGGTCGAGGCGATCGAGGCCGTGTTGCATACGGCGGCGGCGGGGGACTTCCGCAGCCACGGCAGTGCCGCCGACGTCACCCGAGCGATGCCCGTGACGTTGATGGAGAGGACGCGCGCCCACTCGTCGTCGTCGTTCGCGGCGATGTCGCCCTGTGCGCCGACGCCGGCGTTGTTGACGACGATGTCGATGCGGCCGAAGCACTCGGCGACGGCGGCGACGGCGGCGTCCACGCTCGCGCGGTCGGAGACGTCGGCGGTGAACGCGGCGAACCGCTCGTCGGCGTGCGTGGTGTCACGATCGAGGACCGCGACGGTGACCCCATCCGCATGCAGACGGTCGGCGATCGCCGCGCCGATGCCGGAGGCTCCTCCGGTGACGATGGCCACGAGGCCTTCCGCGTCGGTTCCCTGAGTTCGAAGGGTCACTTCTCTGCCTCCCATGCGACGAAGTCCTGGCGCTGGCGGCCGAGGCCGTCGATCTCGATCTCCACCACGTCGCCCGCGGCCAGGTAGGGGTACGTGCCGGACAGGGCCACGCCCTGCGGGGTGCCGGTGAGGATCAGGTCACCGGGCTCGAGCGTGACGTACTGCGACAGGTGGTGCACGATCTGCTCGACCGTGAAGATCATGTCGCTCGTGTTCGAGTCCTGCCGCGGCTCGCCGTTCACGAAGCTGCGGAGGCCGAGCGCCTGATGGTCCACCTCGTCCGGGGTGACCATCCAGGGACCCGTGGGATTGAAGCCGAAGGCGATCTTGCCCTTCGACCACTGCCCGCCGGACACCGCCATCTGGAAGTCGCGCTCCGACACGTCGTTCGCGGCGACGAAGCCGGCCACGTGCGCCATCGACTCCTCCGGGGAGTCGAGGTAGGCGGTGCGGGTGCCGATGACGATGCCGAGCTCGACCTCCCAGTCGGTCTTCTCGCTCCCGCGCGGGATCGTCACCGCGTCGTTGGGGCCGACGACCGTGTTGGGCGTCTTAAGGAAGATGATGGGGATGGTCGGCGGCTCCGACCCCGACTCCGCGGCGTGCGCGGCGTAGTTCATCCCGATGCAGATCACCGCGCTCGGGCGGGCGATCGGGGCGCCGATGCGCATCGTCGCGGCGTCCGGCAGCTCGGGGAGCTCCCCGGCGTCGCGGGCGGCGGCGACGCGGGCGACGAAGTCTCCCGCAAGGAAGTCGCCGTTGACATCGGATGTCACCGGGCGGAGGTCGAGGTAGCGGTCACCCTCCAGGAGGACGGGGATCTCCGCCCCCGGGGTGCCGAGCCGCGCGAACTTCATGATTCTCCTGATCGTTCGGGAGGCCGCTGCTCAGCGGCCGGTCTCGTTGACAGTATAGACATCGGATGTTTACACTCCAAGAGATCCGCGCGGAAGAACGACCCGCGCATGGAGAGGAACCCCGTGAGCCGTATCGTCGCCCTCGACACCACCGACATCCGCTTCCCCACGTCGCTGAGCCTCGACGGCTCCGACGCGATGAACCCGGACCCCGACTACTCCGCCGCGTACGTCATCGTCCGCACGGACGCCGCCGACGGCATCGAGGGGCACGCCTTCGTCTTCACGATCGGCCGCGGCAACGACGTGCAGGTCGCGGCCATCGACGCGCTCGCCGGACACCTCGTCGGGCGGGAGATCGAACCGCTGCTCGATGACATGGGCGGCACGTTCCGCGAGATCATCGGCGACTCGCAGCTCCGCTGGCTCGGGCCGGAGAAGGGCGTCATGCACATGGCCATCGGCGCGGTCATCAACGCGCTGTGGGACATCAAGGCCAAGCGCGCGGGCCTGCCGCTCTGGCAGCTCCTCGCCCGGATGACCCCGGAGGAGCTCGTCGACCTCGTCGACTTCCGCTACCTCACCAACGCCCTCACCCGCGAGGAGGCGCTGGAGATCCTGCGCACGGCGGAGCCCGGCCGGGCCGAGCGCGAGCAGCAGCTCCTCGCCACCGGCTACCCGGGCTACACGACCAGCCCCGGCTGGCTCGGCTACTCCGACGAGAAGCTCGAGCGCCTCGCCCGCGAGGCCATGGCCGACGGATTCACGCAGATCAAGCTCAAGGTCGGCGCCGACCTCGACGACGACATCCGCCGCTTCCGGAAGGCTCGGGAAGTGTGCGGCCCGGACTTCCCCATCGCGATCGACGCGAACCAGCGCTGGGAGGTCTCCGAGGCGATCGAGTGGGTGAACGCGCTCGCCGAGTTCCACCCCGCATGGATCGAGGAGCCCACCAGCCCCGACGACATCCTCGGGCACGCGGAGATCGCCCGCGGCGTCGCGCCCATCCGTGTCGCCACCGGTGAGCACGCGCAGAACCGGATGATCTTCAAGCAGCTCCTGCAGGCCGACGCGATCTCGGTCATGCAGATCGACGCCGTCCGCGTCGCGGGAGTGAACGAGAACATCGCCAACCTGCTGCTCGCGGCGAAGTTCGACGTGCCGGTGTGTCCGCATGCCGGCGGCGTGGGGCTGTGCGAGGCCGTGCAGCACCTGTCGATGTTCGACTTCGTCGCCGTCTCAGGCACTCGCGAAGGCCGCCTGATCGAGTTCGTCGACCACCTGCACGAGCACTTCATCGTGCCGACCGACATCCAGGGCGGCTCCTACATGGCTCCGACCGCGCCGGGTACGGGCATGGAGATGAAGGCCGACAGCATCGCGGAGTACACCTGGACGGGTGCGCATGTCCACGCCTGAGCGCCTGACCGTCCCGACCCTCGGCTACGGTGCCGCGAACGTCGGCAACCTCTTCCGTGAGCTGTCCGACGACGACGCGTGGGCGGTGCTGGACGCGGCGTGGGAGAGCGGCATCCGCTTCTACGACACCGCTCCGCACTACGGCCTCGGGCTGTCCGAGCGCCGACTCGGAGCCTTCCTGCAGACGAAGCCGCGGGACGAGTACGTGCTCTCGACCAAGGTCGGCCGGCTGCTGCGCCCGAACCCCGACCACGCCGGCGGCCTCGACACCGCGAACGACTTCCACGTACCGGACGACCTCCAGCGCGTGTGGGACTTCTCGGCGGACGGCATCCGGACGAGCCTGGAGGAGTCGCGCGAGCGCCTGGGCATCGAGCGCATCGACCTCCTCTACCTGCACGACCCGGAGCGGCACGACCTCGACCTCGCGCTCGCCGAGGCGCTTCCCGCCCTGGAGCAGTTGCGCGCCGACGGTGAGGTGACCGCGATCGGCATCGGCTCGATGGTGTCGGACGCCCTCGCGGCATCGGTGCGTTCGGCCGACCTCGACCTCGTGATGGTGGCCGGTCGGTACACGCTGCTGGAGCAGCCCGCCGCGGTCGACGTGCTGCCCGCGTGCCGCGAGACCGGGACCGGGATCGTCGCGGCGTCGGTGTTCAACTCCGGCCTGCTCGCCTCGAACGAGCCGCGACGCGATGGCCGCTACGAGTACGGGCAGCTCCCCGACGAGCTGTGGGACCGCCTCGTGCGCATCGCCGCGGTGTGCGCCGATCACGATGTGCCCCTGCCGGCCGCGGCGATCCAGTTCCCGCTGCAGTCTGACGTGGTGCGCTCGGTGGTCGTCGGGGGCAGCCGTCCGGCGCAGCTCCGGCAGAACGCCGAGTACGCTGCCCTGGAGATCCCGTCGGCCCTGTGGGAGAACCTCGCGGCCGAGGGCCTCATCCCCACCTCCTGACCCCCGTCCACCGAGAGGAGCCGCCGTGCTCGAAGGAATCCACCCGCTGCTGACCGGGGAGCTGCTGCTGCATCTCGACCGGATGGGGCACTCCGACGCGGTGGTCGTCGCCGACGCGCACTTCCCGGCGTGGGGACTGGGCGCACGGGTGGTCGAACTTCCCGGGACCACGACGCCGGAGGTCGTGGCCGCGATCCGCAGCGTGCTGCCACTCGACGACGCGCCCGGCATCGACCTGATGACCTCGGCCGACGGCGAGGTGCTGGATGTGCAACGCGAGCTCATGGCCGCGGCGGGTACGGAGCTCGACACCACGCGCTTCGTCGAGCGCTTCGCGTACTACGAGGTCGCGAAGGAGGCGTACCTCATGGTGCGCACGGGGGAGACGCGCAAGTACGGCAACGCACTGCTCCGGAAGGGCGTGGTCGGCCACCCCTCGGCCTGACTCCGTTCACAACTCAGGAGCTGCGTCGGTGAAAGCGGCTGGACGGGCCGTTTCGACGCGGAGCCGCGCTCTTCTCCTGAGTTGTGAACGCCGGGTTCACCGCCCGACGGTGGACTCCCGCACGATGAGCTCGGCCGGGAACGGCGTCGGCGCCGGCGGGGGAGCGGTCGGATCGGCGAGGAGTTGCAGCAGCGCGGCCCCGGCGGCGCGGCCGATCTCGTAGCCGGGCTGCCGCACGCTCGTCAGCGGCACCACGCCCTGGTGTGCGGCGGCCACGTCGTCGAAGCCGACGAGGGCGATCTCCTCCGGCACCCGGATGCCGTGGCGGAGCAGCTGCGTCAGCACACCGAGGGCCACCCCGTCGTTCGCGGCGAAGACCGCGTCCGGGCGCTCGTCCGCCGGGAGCTCGACGAGGCCTGCCCCGGCGCGGAGGCCGTCCTCGGTCGCCAGATGCTCGACGTCGAGGACGGAGACGCGGACGTCCGTGCCCGCCACCGCATCGCGCAGGCCGGCGAGGCGGTCGTTCGATTGGCTGACCGTCGGGGCTCCGAGGAACAGGATGCGGCGTCGGCCGAGGGACAGCAGGTGCTCACCGGCCAGCCGTCCTCCGCCGCGGTCGTCGAAGGTGACCGCGGCGACGGAGGGCGAATCCCGGATGGGGCCGACGACCACCGAGCGGATCCCGCGGGTCGCGAGTTGCTCCAGCCGCGGCACGACATCGCCGCGCGGATAGATGAT
The DNA here is from genome assembly GCF_050470785.1 of Microbacterium sp. NRRL B-14842. Lineage (NCBI taxonomy): Bacteria > Bacillati > Actinomycetota > Actinomycetes > Micrococcales > Microbacteriaceae > Microbacterium > Microbacterium sp. NRRL B-14842. The sequence continues at coordinate 115,859 of NZ_JBFLUM010000001.1, forward strand.
GATGCCCTGCACCCGGTGGGCCTCGAACATGTCGATGTTCTGCTCCTCGCGGGCGACGTCGCGGGCGCTGTCGCTGAAGAAGAGCGACCAGCCGCCCTCCCGCGCCACGTCGTCGACGCCGCGGGAGAGGTCGTTGAAGTACGGCAGCCAGGCGTCGAGGAGGATGAGGGCGAGGGCCTTGCTCGATCCCGCGCGGAGCTGGCGGGCCGACTCGTTCGGCACGAAGCCGAGCTCGGCGATCGCGGCGCGCACCCGCTCGCGGCTGGCGGCGCCGAGGACGTGCGGGTGATTGAGGTAGTTCGACACGGTCGATGCCGAGACCCCCGCGAGAGCCGCGACGTCCTTCACGCTCGCGGACATGGGTCTCCTTCGACGGTGGGGCCGTCGGTGTGCGGCCCGATGAGGCCCAGGCTAGCGGAGGACTTGTAACGTGCCAAGAAAGTTCTTGACACCCCGGTCGACGGCGACGTAGCGTGACTCGCACACCGGACTTGTAACGTGCCAAGTCCGCGCGGCGACGGTGCCGGACACCCGCCGGAGGAGCGCTCATGAACATCGGCTGCCACGGACTCGTCTGGACGGGGACCTTCGACGCGGACGGCATCCGGCTCGCGGTCGAGAAGACGAAGCAGGCGGGCTTCGACCTCATCGAGTTCCCGCTGATGGATCCGTTCTCGTTCGACGTCGCCGCCGCGAAGGCCGCCCTCGCGGAGCACGGACTCGCGGTCAGCGCCTCGCTCGGGCTCTCCGACGAGACCGACATCACCAGCGGTGACCCCGCCGTGGTGGCCGCGGGCGAGGCGCTCCTGCTCCGCGCGGTCGACGTGCTCGCCGAGCTCGGGGGCACGCACTTCTGCGGCGTGATCTACAGCGCCATGAAGAAGTACATGGATCCGGTCACGCCCGAGGGTCTCGCCTCGAGCCGTCGGACGATCGCCCGAGTGGCCGACCACGCCGCCGAGCGGGGAGTCTCCGTCTCGCTCGAGGTCGTCAACCGCTACGAGACCAACGTGCTGAACACCGCGCGGCAGGCGCTGGCGTACCTCGCTGAGGTCGACCGTCCGAACCTCGGCATCCACCTGGACACGTACCACATGAACATCGAGGAGTCGGATATGTTCGCGCCGGTGCTCGATGCGGCCCCGGCCCTGCGGTACGTGCATATCGGCGAGAGCCACCGCGGCTATCTCGGCACCGGGACGGTCGACTTCGACACGTTCTTCAAGGCGCTCGGACGCATCGGCTACGACGGCCCCATCGTGTTCGAGTCGTTCTCCTCGGCCGTGGTCGCGCCTGACCTCAGCCGCATGCTCGGAATCTGGCGCAACCTCTGGACGGACAACGACGAACTCGGGGCGCACGCGAACGACTACATCCGCGACAAGCTCGTGGCGGTCGACTCCATCCGCCTCCACTGAGGCCCGCGGGTGCTTCGAGATCAAGATGTTATTACAGGTCTTCCCCCGCCGCCGATCGTTAGATACATTTAGATACAACTTGCACTGACCCGGGTGCAGGACGCAGAATTGATCCGATGTTTACGGCGGAACGGTCCGCCGAAATCGCGACAGAACCTTCAAGGAAGCAGGTGAGCGCATGAGTGGACCCATCCTGAGGGTCGAGGGGATCAGCAAGGGATTCCCCGGTGTCCAGGCGCTGAAGGACGTGCATCTCGAGGTGCGCGCCGGCGAGGTGCTCGTCCTCGTGGGTGAGAACGGTGCCGGCAAGTCCACCCTGATGAAGATCCTCTCCGGGATCTACACCAAGGACGAGGGCACGATCACGTTCGAGGGGCAGGAGGTCGAGCTCACCAGCCCGCTGCAGGCGCAGGAGCTGGGGATCACGATCATCCACCAGGAGCTCAACCTGATGCCCGACCTCACGGTCGCGCAGAACATCTACGTCGGCCGCGAGCCCACGACGGGCCCGTTCCTGTCGGAGCGGAAGCTCAACCGGCAGACGGCCGAGCTGCTGCAGCGCCTGGACATCCACCTCGACCCCCGCCAGCGCGTGGGAGAGCTGACGGTGGCCGAGCAGCAGATGGTCGAGATCGCCAAGGCGCTGTCCTTCAACGCCAAGGTCCTCATCATGGACGAGCCGACGTCGGCCCTCACCGACAGCGAGGTCGAGACCCTCTTCGTCCTCATCGAGCAGCTCAAGGCGCGCGGCACCGGCATCGTCTACATCTCGCACCGCATGGACGAGCTGCGCCGCCTCGCCGACCGCGTGACCGTGCTCCGCGACGGCACATACATCGGATCACTCGACAAGTCCGAGATCACGATTCCGACGATCATCGAGATGATGGTCGGCCGCGTGATCGACGAGGGCACGCGTCCGCAGGCGCGGGAGCATCTCAACGACCCCATCGTGCTCGACGTGCAGGGGCTCTCCACGCGGAAGCTCCTCAAGGACGTGTCGTTCCAGCTGCACAAGGGCGAGATCCTCGGATTCGCCGGCCTCATGGGCGCCGGCCGCACCGAGACCGCCCGGGCCGTGATCGGCGCCGACCACCGCGACGGCGGCACGATCACGATCGGCGGGCGCACCGTCCGCATCGCACAGCCCGCGGACGCGGTCAAGCACGGCGTCGGCTACCTCTCCGAGGATCGCAAGCTGCTCGGCCTCATGCTCGAGCAGGACGTCACCTTCAACACCGTGCTCGCGTCGCTCGGCTCCTACGCCAACGGCATCGGCTGGATGGGCGACAGCAAGGCGAAGAACCGCACCAAGGAATACGTCCAGCAGCTGCGGGTCAAGACCCCCTCGGTCAACCAGGTCGTCAAGCTCCTCTCCGGAGGGAACCAGCAGAAGGTCGTCATCGCCCGGTGGCTGATGCGCGACTGCGACATCCTCATCTTCGACGAGCCGACGCGAGGCATCGACGTCGGTGCGAAGGAGGAGATCTACCGCCTCATGCAGCAGCTCGCCGACGCGGGCAAGTCCATCATCGTCATCTCGTCGGAGCTCCCCGAGATCCTCCGGGTCGCGAACCGCATCGCCGTGTTCGCGAACGGCCGCATCACCGGGACGCTCCGCAACGAGGAAGCCAGCCAGGAGAAGATCATGCAACTCGCAGCCCACGGGGAGGAAGACTGATGAGCACCCCACAGCAGTCCGGATCGTCGACGACGACGATCATCCAGACGGCCGTCAACGAGGACACCGACAAGCGCGACGTCGCCGGGTTCCTCAAGCGGCAGTTCCAGCAGTCGCTCGCGTTCGGCACCCTGATCGTCCTGGTCATCTTCTTCTCGATCGCCAGCCCGAACTTCTTCACCTTCAGCAACATCGCCACGGTGCTGCTGTCCACCGCGGTCATCGGCATCCTCGCCCTCGGCACGACGTTCGTCATCATCACCGGCGGCATCGATCTGTCGATCGGTACCGGCATGGCGCTCTGCGCCGTGATGACGGGTGTGCTCATCACCAACCTGGGCCTGCCCGTGTGGGTGGGCGTGCTCGGCGGCATCGCGACCGGTGTGCTCATGGGTCTGGTGAACGGCGTCAACATCACCTTCCTGCGGCTGCCGCCGTTCATCGCGACGCTGGCCATGATGATGATCGCCGGCGGCCTCGCCCTCGTCATCTCGAACGTCGCGCCGATCTACTTCTCGACCTCGGCTCCCGACTTCAAGAAGATCGCGCTCGGCGTGCTCATCCCCGGCATCCCGAACGCGGTGCTCATCACCGCGGCCCTCGCGATCGTCGCCTGGCTCGTGCTGTCGAAGACGCTCCTCGGGCGGTACACGTTCGCGATCGGATCGAACGAGGAGGCCACGCGCCTCTCCGGCGTCAACACGCGCCGCTGGACGATCCTCATCTACATGTTCGCGGGCGCCTTCACCGGCATCGCCGGCATCGTTATCGCCGCCCGCCTCGACTCGGCCCAGCCGCAGATCGGCACGGGCTACGAGCTGCAGGCCATCGCGGCCGTGATCATCGGCGGCACCTCGCTGCTCGGCGGCCGCGGCTCGATCCTCGGCACCGTGATCGGTGCGCTCATCATGAGCGTCCTGGTCAACGGCCTCCGGATCATGTCGATCCAGCCGGAGTGGCAGAACATCGTCGTCGGCGTCGTCGTCCTGCTGGCCGTCTTCCTCGACTCGCTGCGCAACCGCCAGCGGACCTGAGACACGGCGGCGGCGAAACCCGTGCCCGCCGCCGTCCCCGGCTCCGGCCGGACCCCGCGGAACCCTCCGCACAGGCACCACGAATGTCCACCCGCCGGTCCTGGCCGGCACCCACACAGAACAACGGAGTTTCCATGAAATTCGGCAAGAAGACCGCATTCGCGGCACTCGTGGCCGCATCCGCGCTCGTGTTCGCCGGCTGTGCCGGCGGCGGCGACGTGATCGAAGAGGGCTCGGGCGGCGACACCGGCAGCAGCGACGGCGAGATGTACATCGCCATGGTCTCGAAGGGCTTCCAGCACCAGTTCTGGCAGGCCGTCAAGAAGGGTGCGGAGGAGAAGGCCCAGGAGCTGGGTGTCAAGATCACCTTCGAGGGCCCGGCCGCCGAGACCGAGATCGCGCAGCAGCTCGAGATGCTGACCGCCGCGATCGACAAGAACCCGGACGCCATCGCCTACGCCGCCCTCGACCCCGAGGCGTGCGTCGCCCCGCTCGAGCAGGCGAAGTCGAAGGACATCCCCGTCGTCTACTTCGACGCCCCGTGCAACGGCGACGTCGGACTCAGCCTCTCCGCGACGGACAGCAAGGTCGCCGGCGCGCTGGCGGCCGAGCACATGGCCGAGCTGATCGGCGGCGAGGGCGAGGTCGCCATCGTCGGTCACTCGCAGATCAACTCGACGGGTGTCGAGCGTCGCGACGGCTTCGTCGAGAAGATCGAGGCGGACTACCCCGACATCGAGATCGTCGACATCCAGTACGGTGACGGCGACCACCTGAAGTCGGCCGACATCGCCAAGACGCTCATCGCGGCGCACCCCGACCTCAAGGGCATCTACGGCACCAACGAGGGCTCGGCCATCGGCGTCGTGAACGCCGTGAACGAGCTCGGCCTGGAGAAGGGCAAGATCACCATCGTCGGCTTCGACTCCGGTGCAGCCCAGATCAACGCCATCAAGGACGGCACCATGGCCGGCGCCATCACGCAGGACCCGATCGGCATCGGCGCCCAGGTCGTGCAGGCGGCCTACGACGCGGCCAACGGCGACGACGTCGAGGAGTTCTACGACACCGGTTCCTACTGGTACGACAAGAACAACATCGACGACGACAAGATCGCCGCGGTCCTCTACGAGTGACCCGCACGACGGAGCCCCTCGCCTTCGGGCGGGGGGCTTCGTCGTGTTCAGTGGTGTTCCGGGTCCGTGGGTCCGTGATCCGTGGTCCGTGGGTCCGTGGGTCCGTGGGCGATCGGCGGTCCGATTGCACGACCCCGGGGCGGATGCACGATCGGACCCCCGGTTTCCTCGTGCACCCGTCTCGGGGTCGTGCAGATGAACAGGGTCCGGGGTCGGGTCGGGTCGGCCTGGGGTCTGGGTCTGGGATGGGTCTGGGGTCTGGGGTCTGGGGTCTGGGTCTTGGGTCTGGGGACTGAATCTGGGTCTGGGCCTGGGATGGGACCGAGGGTGGGACGGATGCACGACGTGGGGACCGATGTGTGACCGGGTGGGCGGTTCGGTCGTGCCGTCGTGACAGGGGTGTGCAGGTGAAACCGGATGGCCGAGTGGAGCCGTTCGGCCGTGGGACGGTCAGCCGAAGGTGCGGATGCACGACGCGGGGACCGATGTGTGACCGGGTGGGCGGTTGGGTCGTGCCGTCGTGGCAGGGGCGTGCAGGTGAAACCGGAGGGCCGAGCGGAGCCGTGTGGCACGAGGGACGGTCAGCCAGAAGGACGGACGTGGGCACGACGAGGGGCGGATGCACGACGGGGTGACGGGGGCACGACGAGGGGGCCGGAACGGGCGTGCGGGCGTGGCGAGGTCGTGCAGGTGAAACAGGGAGACGGAGAGGGGAGACGGAGAGGGGTCAGACGGGGTCAGAGGGGGCGGAGGAACGTGAGGATCGAGGTGGGCTCGACGATGAGTTCCTGGAGTGCGGCGTTGAAGGGGACGCCGGCGGGTGCGTGGAGATGGGCCTGGAAGGCGTCCTCGTCGCGGTAGACCTCGTAGACGAAGAAGCGGTCGGGGTCGTCGACGAGACGGTGGGCCTCGAAGACGATGTTGCCCTCCTCGGCGCGGACGACCTCGGCGAAGTCCCGCAGCAGTGCCGCGACGCGGTCGGCGGCCCCGGGCTGCGCGGTGAAGACGGCGTGGAGGACGGTGGGTTCGGGCATGACGACTCCTCGGGTTCGGGTGGTCAGGGGCGGAGGGTCAGGAAGCGCGCCGGCGTCGTGACGAGCATCCGGTGCACCGCGTCATCGCCGACGGCTTCGCGGAGTCGCGGGAGGTAGCGGTCGCCGAGGTAGGCGAGACCCGGCATGCCGCCGTAGGCGATGTACCGGGTGCGACGGGCGACGTCGCCCCCGAGCAGGATCCGGTCGCCGGCCCCGCGCTCGACCACGGCGACCGTGAGCGCCAGCAGCTCCGCGTCGGACCGGGTGCGCGGCCTGGCGAAGCCGTCGTAGCCGAGGTGGGCACCGCGCTCGGCGAGCGAGACGTGCAGACCGGGGTCGGGGTCACGGTCGGCGTGGGCCAGGACGACGCGATCCGCTGCCACCCCCTCGGCCTCCAGGAGATCGAGGACCTCGTGGGCCGCGGTGCCGAACTCCAGATGCACCATGACGGGCGCTCCCGTCTCCCGGTGCGCCCGGGCGACGGCGACCAGGGTCGTCCGCTCGAACGGGCTGATGCGCCAGTAGTCGGCGCCGCCCTTCAGCATCCCGGCGCGCACGGGCTCCCCTCCAGGGCCCGCGGCGAGGGGCACGTCTGGCGTCTCGAACACCGCGGCGTCATCCGCCGGCATCCCGCGCGTGAGGTCGGACACGAACAGGGCGGCCAGGCGGTCGGCGCCCCACACCTGCATCGGGTGGTCGGGGCCGTAGTGGGCCTCACGGTGTCGACCGGTCGTCGCGACGACATGCAGCCCGGTCGCGGCGCTGATGCGGGCGACGGCGGCGGGGTCGCGGCCCAGGCCGAACGGCGTGGCGTCGACCATGGCCTCGAAGCCGCTCGCCCGCAGCAGACCGGCCTCCTCGCCGGACGCGTCCTCGTCGTCGAGCTCGTCCCCGACCAGCAGCGGCGACGCCTGGAACAGGTGCTCGTGGTAGTCCACGCGCCCGAGTTGCGACGGGTCGATGTCGCCGAGGACGGTCCGCACGGCGGGCATCAGCGCACCGACTCCGCAGCCTCCGCGAGGCGCTCGACGGTCTCGGGCGTGAGGTCGAGGTCGAACACGTCCGCCACGACCTGCGACCAGCCGTGGATGAAGTACCGCCAGCCGTCGACCACGTGCAGCGCGCGATCGTCCTCCTGTGCCTCGGCCTGGTGCAGGAACTCCAGCGAGCCGCGGTAGTTGAACTCCCACACATACGCGCCCTCGGGGAACACGACGGCGTCGGTCAGCGGGGAGCCGGGGCGGTCCTTGCCGAGCCCGGTGGCGTTCGCGATGACCGATCCCGCGGGCGCAGCGGCGACCAGGGCGTCGGCCTCCTCCGGCGTCTCGGTGACGACGTAGCGGAGGAGTCCCTCGGGGGTGCCGTGCTGGCGGTGCACCTCGCGGAGGTGGTCGAGCTTGTCCTGGGTGCGCGCGGTGACGGTGATGAGCGCGGGGGCGTCGTCCCGCTCGGCGAGGGCCCAGCTCAGGGCGGTGCCGGAACCACCGGCCCCGAGGATGACGACCTCGGCACCGGTGCGCGCGAAGTGATCGGCGGGCAGGAAGTCGCGAAGCGCCAGGTCGACCGTGATCGGGTCCTTCGCGCGGCCGGACAGCGTGGAGCCGCGCTTGGCGATGCTCGAGATCTCGGCGCAGGACACCGCGAACGGATCGAGCTCGTCGAACAGGTCGGACGCCGCCGCGTACACGTTCATCTTGTGCGTGGTGACGAGCGCGCCGCGGTGGTGCGGGTCGTCGCGGATCTGTTCGACCATGGCGCGGTACTGCGCGGGGTCGGCATCCATCGGCAGGTCGTGGCCGACGAGGGTCCGGGTGGGGAGGCCGAGGATGTCGGCCCACAGCGGGAACACCTTCATGATCGACGACGAGGCGGTGGTGACGCCCACGAAGCCCATGTAGTCGGCGGTGGCGGGCGGTGCGGAGGGCGTCGCGGCGGTGGTCATCGGTTCTCCTGGGGGGCGGACGCGGGGACGGGGACGGGGTGGGCGGGGTCGGCGCCACGGAGGACCGCGATCACGTCGTCGAGGGACAGCGCCCCCATGTTGTCGACGGCCTGGGTGGTCTGGGCACCGAGGTGCGGGGTGACGATGACGCGGTCGGCGAGCGCCGGGTCGAGCAGGGGGCTGTCGTGCGCGGCCGTGTCGCCGTCGAGGGTGTCCGCCGCGTACCCGGCGAGGATGCCGTCGCGGAGGGCGTCGGCCACGGCCTGCTCGTCCACGAGGTCGCCGCGGGCGGTGTTGACGAGCACGGTGCCCGGTCGCATCCCGGCGAGGCGGTCGGCGTCGACGAGCTGTTGCCCGCCGGGGGCGTGCAGGGTGATCACATCGGCGGTGCGGAACAGGTCGTCGAGGGTGACGGGTTCGGCGCCGCGGTCCCGCACGAGGTCGGCGGGCAGGAACGGGTCGGAGGCGAGCAGTCGCGGACCGAATCCGCCCAGCCGCCGCGCGACCCCCTGGCCGATCCGCCCGAAGCCGACGATGCCGACCGTCGCGGCGCCGAGCTCCCGGCCGCGGCGCACGGTCCAGTCGCCGGTCCGCACGCGGCGGTCGCCGTCCGGGATGGTGCGCAGGGCGGCGAGCATGAGGCCGACCGCGTGGTCGGCGACCGCGTCGGCGTTCGCGCCGGGGGTGTTCGTGACCGGGATGCCGCGCTCGCGCGCCGCCGCGAGGTCCACCGCCTCGGTGCCGACCCCGTAGCGCGCCACGACCTTGAGCTTCGGGCCGGCGGCGAGGTGCGCGTCGGTGACCGGTCCGGTGCCGGCGATCCAGGCGTCGGCGCCGTGCAGCAGCACCCGCAGCTCGTCGAGGTCGTGATGCGCGGGTCCGCGGAGGATACGGTGTCCGGCCTGCGCGGCGCGCCCGACCAGGTCGAGGTCGCCGTCCGAGAAGGAGCGGCTCGTGACGAGGATGACGCCCATCAGTGCGGCCTTCCGGCGAACCACGGCGCGAGGGCCGTGTAGGCGTCGGTGAAACGCGCGTGGCGCTCGGCGTAGACCGCATGCCGGGAGGGGTCGGGCGTGAACTCGGCGGTGACCTCGCTGAGCGCTCGGGCGGCGGAGAAGTCGGTGAGGCCGAGACCGACGGCTCCCGTGACCGCGGCACCGAGGCTGTTCGCCTCCTCCACGATGGTGCGGCGACGAACCGGCACTCCCCAGACGTCGGCGAGGACGGCGAGGTAGACGTCGCTCTGCGCCCCGCCGCCGACCGCGTCGATGCGGTCGATCGTCGCGCCAGCTCCCCGGAACGCCTGGATGCAGGTGAGGAGGTTGAACGCCGTCCCCTCCAGCACGGCGCGCACGAGGTGGGCGCGCCCGTGGTGGCGGGCGAGACCGACGAACGCGCCGCGCGCGTCGGGATCCCACAGCGGGGAGCGCTCGCCGAGCAGGTAGGGAAGGAAGTAGAGATCGTCGGTGTCGACATCGCTCGCGGCCTCGGCGACGAGGCGCCCCGTCTCCGGGTGCGCGGGGTCGACGGAGAGGGCTTCGGCGATCCACTGCACGGAGGCGCCGCCGGCCTGCATGGTCGCGGTCGGCACGAACGAGCCCGGGACGACGTTGTCGAAGGTGAAGGTCCGCATCGCGGCGTCGTGCAGCGGGGCGTCCGCCGCGAAGGAGATCCACGACGAGGTGCCGAGGCAGACATAGGCGCCGTCCTCGGGCGCCACGATTCCGGAGCCGACCGCGGCGAGCGGTCCGTCGCCGCCGCCCATGACGACCCGGACGCCGGTGTGCAGCCCGAGCGCTTCGGCCGCGGCGGCCGTGAGCGGGCCCGCGATCTGCGTCGACTCCAGGATCTCGGGGAACAGGGCGGGATCGAGCCGCGCGGCGGCGAGGACCTCGGGGGACCACGTGCCGGCGACCTGGTCGTACGCGTTCGTGCCGGAGGCGTCCGAACGGTCGGTGGCCAACCGCCCGGTCAGCCGCAGCACGATGAAGTCCTTGGCCACGCACACCCGGCGCACGCGCTCCCACACCTCGGGTTCGTTGTCCCGGACCCACATGACCTTCTCGATCGAATAGGTGGGGTTGAGGCGATGACCGAGGATGCCGTACGCGCGCTCGGCGCCGACCGCCGCCTCGAGCTCGCGCTGCTGGGCGCCGGCGCGGGTGTCGGCCCAGATGATCGCCGGCCGCGCGGGCTCTCCGTCGGCATCGAGGAGCACGGCGCCCATCATCTGCCCGCTGACCACGAGCCCGGCGACGTCGGCGGCGGCGGTACCGGTGCGCGCGAGCAGATCGCGGGTCGCCGTGACGACCGCGTGCCACCAGTCCGCCGGGTTCTGCTCAGCGACCCCGCCGGCCGCGAAGTGGGCCGGGTACGACACGGTGACCGCGGCGATCAGGCGACCGTCGTCGTGGTGCAGGGACGCCTTGTTCCCGGTCGTGCCGAGGTCGTGGGCGATGATCATGGCCGGAGCCTATTCCGCGTAGGGACGCAGGTCGACGCCGGACTCCGCGCGGAACGCCCGCGAGCCCATGCCGTGCTCCAGCACCCAGCCGTAGTCGTGGCCGGCGCCCCCGGGGTACACGGCGAGGAAGGAGTAGGGCTCGTCCCCGGTGTTCACGGAGCGGTGCGCCCAGCCCGGCGGGATGTAGCCGATGGTGCCCGGGAGCATGTCGAGCCATTCAGTGCGCTCGCCGTCGAACATGAGCAGTCCGCCGCGGCCGTGCAGCGCGAGGTAGATCTCGCCCTGGTGGTCGGGGTGCTGGTGACCCTTGGTCATCCAGAGCTCGCCGCCCGTGTCGCCGGGCATGATCGTGGTGATCGACTGCGGCAGCTCGCGCTCGATCTCGGGCACAGGGGAGCTGACGACCGTGTAGACGATCGGGTCCTCGCCCGCGGCGGCGGCCGCCCAGGCGTCGCGGTCGCGGAACAGGCCCTCGAGGTCGGACATCCGCCGGGTCAGCGTGGGGCCTTCGGGGGAGAGGGTGAGCTTCTCAGCGTCGAAGGCGATCGCCCTCGGGGAGATCGGCGGGGTCTGGTACTCGGGCATCCATGCTCCTCGAAACGGGTGCTGCGTCGTCGCGCAACCTGTAATGACAAGCTCACTGTACCTGTTATGACAGGTTGCGTCCAGTGCTCTCCCGCGCGCGAGGAGCCGCGCATGCGGCGGTCTCAGCGGGCAAGCGCGCGCTCGAGATGTGCGCGCCCGTCGCGGATCGCGGCCGCCGTCACGTCGTCCCACCCGGGATACTCCGCATGGCCGGCCGGAAGCACCGCCAGCTCGAGATCATGGGCCCCCGCGGCGACCGCGAACTGCCCCTGCGGCGGCACGTACTGGTCCCAGAGAGCCGCCTCCACCCGGACCGGTACCTCCGCGAAGCCGATGCTCGTCGAGGAGTCGAACCAGCGCAGCACCTCGCGGGCCTCGGGATGCCGCAGGACGTGCTGACGCACGGTCTCCCCGCTCCCCAGGCACGGCACCGCCAGCCGTTCGTCGTACTGGCCGAAGCTCGGCACGATGAGGGTGGCCCCCACGAACCGGTCGTCCCACGGCAGGGCGAGCGCGCCGATGCCGCCGCCGAAGCTCTCCCCGACGTAGTAGAGAGGAAGCGCGCCGACGACCGAGACGAGGACGTCCGCCGCCAGCCACAGGTCGCGCGCGCAGAGGCCGAGCACGTAGCGCTCCGGATCGTCGATGCCCGCGAGCACGTGCTCGGGGGTGGGCTCGGGCGCTCCGATCCCCGCGTTCAGCACGCCGAGCCCGCGGGCCACGGGATAGATCGCCGCGACGTCGTCCGGCACCCGGGCGAGATCGACCGCGTCGCGACCCCCGTAGCCGTGGCCGTGCACGACGCCCGCGCGGGGAGGGCCGTCGAGGGGCTCGACCACCCAGGCCCGCAGTCGCACGCCGTCGACGCCGGCATGCTCGACGACGGACACCCGACGGCCCTGCTCCTCGGAGGTGGAGAGGACCACGGGGGCCGCGTCCACCGCGGCGGCCTCGCGCCGCCAGCGCCGCCAGCGGTCGGCGAAACCGGGCGGCGCGGGCACGGGGCGGACGGCGCGGAGGTCGGCTTCGGTGCGGCCGTAGCTGCCGTCGAACGCGGCATCGGGGAACCAGGTGGCGTAAGGCTCGGGGAAGGTCATGCGGGCTGAGGGATCCTGTTCCGGGAGTGGGGCGGGCGGGGGTGCGTGGCAGACTGGAGGCTCCATCGGAAGGAGACCGCGTGCTGGTCACGGAACGACGCGAGCGCATCCTCGCCCTGACCCGCGATCGCGGCACTGCGTCCATCGGCGAGCTCGCGGCCACGCTGCAGGTGAGCGAGATGACGGTGCGGCGCGACGTCGATCAGCTGGCCGAGGAGGGCGCGGTCGAGCGCATCCGTGGCGGCGTGCGGGCGCGGGGCCTCCAGCGTCTGGTTCCGGCTCCGGCGGCCTCGGCGGAACGGCGGGCGATCGTCGCGGCGGCCGCGGGCCTCGTCGAGCCGGGCATGGCGGTCGGCATCTCCGGCGGACCCACGGCGCTGGCGCTCGCGCGGGAGCTCGTGCGCATCCCGGAGCTCACGGTCGTCACGAACGCTCTGCCGGTCTCCGACCTGTTCTCGCCGCCGGACCGCGCCGACGCCCCGTACACGCAGACGGTCGTGCTCACCGGGGGCGTGCGCACGCCCTCCCAGGCGCTCGTCGGGCCGGTCGCCGTCCGCGCCCTCGAGCACCTGCACTGCGACCTCGTGTTCCTCGACGCCCACGGCCTCGACGAGCAGGCCGGGATCACGACCATGAACCTGCTGGAGGCCGAGACCAACCGGGCGCTCATGGCTGCGGGGCGGGAGGTCGTCGTCCTCGCGGAGCACAGCCGCTGGGGCGTGGTCGGACTCACGACCGTCGCCGACCTCAGCGACATCGACCGCCTCATCACCGACGACGGCCTCGACGACTCCGCGCGGGAGCTGCTCGCCGCCCACGTCGGTACCCTGCACGTCGCGCCGCGCGACGGCGGCGACGAACGTGCGCTCGCGGCGGCCCTCGCGGACTGAGTCCGCCGCCGTCATCGGGCCGTGCTCGCCCGCGGAATCAGCCGGGCGCCGACCGTCACGTGCCGCACCGGGAGATCGGCTCCCGGGGGTGCGGCGATCTGCCGTTCCAGCTCCGTGAACGCGGCGTCCACGAGGCGCGCGTGGTCGGGGGCGATGGTGCTGAGGGCGGGGACGGCGAAGCGTGCGGCGCGGATGTCGTCGATGCCGACGACGGCGACGTCTCCCGGCACGTTCCGTCCCTGGGCCTGAAGGGCGGCCAGGGCGCCGAGGGCAACGGAGTCGTTCGAGCAGACGATGCCGTCGAGGTCGGGGACCGCGGCGGCCATGGCGCCCGCCACGCGTTCACCCTCCTCGGCCGTGAAGGCGTCGACCTGCGCGGTGAGTGCGGGATCGGCGGGGATTCCGGCGGCGGCCAGCGCCTCCAGGTATCCGGCATGCCGACGGTCGGCGGCGTCCGACGGGCGGGCATCGCGGCGACCGACGAAGGCGATGCGGCGGCAGCCGACCGCGAGCAGGTGCTCCGTGGCGGTGTAGGCGGCGGCCCGGTTGTCGATCGTCACGTGCGTGAACGGGCTCACCTGGATGTGCTCGCCCAGCAGCACGAGCGGCCCGGGGGAGGTGCGGCGCGTGAGGTCGGCGACCGTGAGCGAGCGCGGGATGTGGATGAGCCCGTCGATGGGCGGCAGGCCGACGCCGTTGGCGACGTCGATCTCGCGGCCGTGGTCGCCCTCGGTCTGCACGATGAGCACAGCCAGGCCCCGGTCATCGGCGCCGCGGACGATGCGCGAGCCGAGCTCCGCGAAGTACGGCTCCTCCAGATGCGGCACCGCGAGCGCGATGAGCCCCGTGCGGGTGGCCCGCGCGACGGGGAGCACGCGGCCGCCGGGCGAGGTGGTCACCTGCGGCCTCCTGGAGGGACGACGGTCTCCGCCGGGACGACGGATGCCCTTCACGTTAGCGCCCTCCGTCACGATTGCACTCGGAACGCGATCACGCGTGCCTCCGCGACGCCGTTCGTCCGCTCCACCACGAGGCGGGCGGCCGTGAAGGCGCCGAGGTCCGCCGGCAGCGGATGCACCCGCAGGCGATGGCGGTTGTCGCGCTCCTCGGCCACGGTGCGCCACTCGTCCGAGCCCTCCGGCTGCACCTCGACGCGATAGTCGCGCACGAGCTGGGGCAGCACCTCGTCGGGGCTGCGGTGGTGATGCAGGGTGTTGAGCTCCAGGTCCACGTCGTCGTCGAACACGAGACGGATCTCGGAGGCCGAGACCGGCTGCTCCCAGTCCAGGCGCAGCCACTGCGGGCCCTCCGCCTCCGGGGCGGACGCCCACAGGTGCGGTCCGCCGAACGGACGGTTGTAGCCGGAGACGGCGCGCTCCGGCGCGACGGCCTCGGAGTCCGGGCTCGTGCGGAACGCGGGCACCCGGCCGCGCAGCGGCTTGGTCGGCCACTGCACGAGGAGGCCGTCGCGGTCGACCTGCACGTTGCGGTCGTCGTTGTCGACGCGGTGCACGAGGGTGAGCACCCCTGGCGGCAGCTCGGAGGCGAGCTGCACGTGCACCTGCGGGTTCGCGCGGAGCACGACGATCGCGTTCTGCGGCTCCTCCGGCGCGAAAGGCGTCTCCGCCCGCACCCAGGACGGGCCACCGGCGGGGACGTCGATCACCGTGCGGTGCTCGAGCACCGCGGGCACGATGTTCTGCGGACGGCCCGTGGACCAGACCTCCACCATGACCTGCGTGTCGGCCTCGGCGCTGAGCAGGAGCTCGGTGGTGTCGAGGCGCGGGTGCACGGGGACGACGATGCCGAGGTCGTCCGTCAGGGTGTGCGGGGTCGCCGCGGCCACGGTGCTCTCCGGGGTGCCGATCGTGCGCAGGGTGCTGGACGCGGTGACGGCGGCGGTGCGGGCGAGGTCGGAGGGATCCTCGTTCGCGACGCCGATGAGGGAGGCGTCGGCGCGCAGCAGCGTCTGCCGGAGTTCCGCACGGTGGTTCTCGTACAGCTCCCGGGGCGTGGCGTCGTGGGCGTAGCAGAGGGCGGCGGCGGTGCCCGCGGCCTCGCCCATCGCCGCGCACGTGGCCATCACTCGGGCGGCACCGAAGGCGATGTGCGTGGCCGAGATATCGCGACCCGCCATGAGCAGGTTGTCGACGTTGACGGAGTAGAGCGAGCGGAACGGGATCTCGAAGACGCCGTCCGAGAAGCGCTGCACCGCGCCCGCCCCCGTCGCGTACATGCCCTCGGCGGGATGGAGGTCGATGGACCAGCCGCCGAACGCGATGCCGTCATCGAACGACGTCTGCTCCAGGATGTCCTGCTGGCGCAGCGTGTAGTCGCCGATGAAGCGGCGGTACTCGCGCTTGCCGGGGATGTTGCCGATCCACTCCAGGGTCAGGTTGTCGGCGTCGAACTCGCCGGAGTTCTTGATGTGGTCCCAGATGCCGAGGATCACCGACCGCAGCTCGTCGCGGATGGCCTCGTTGTCGTCGACGATGTCGAGCGTGCCGCCCCACTCGATCCACCAGTAGTGCGCGCCGCTGTCGCCGCTGCGGATGATGCGCGACGAGGGGATCGGGGTGGTCGAGATGTCCTTCGCGCTCTCCGGCGCGACGTACTTCACCGGGTGCCCGAGATCCTTCGTATAGAAGAGGAGCGTCGAGCCGAGGAACTCGCGCACGGGCTGCTCGGGCGCCCAGTCCTCGCCGAACTCGCTGCGGCTCTCCTTGCCCAGTCGGTGCCGGGCGCCGACGAGCCGTCCGACCAGGCCGTCTCCGGTGCAGTCGAGGAAGAGCGGCCCGCGGAAGACGGTGCGGATCTCCGAGCCCATCGTCCAACCGGTGACCGACCGGACCCGACGGGCGTCGTCGGGTCCGGTGGCCTCGGCCTCGAGCACCTCCGTGTTGAGGAACAGCGTGAGGTTGGGCTCGCGGCGCACGATGTCGAGCACCACGTCGTCCCAGTACACGGGGTTGCCCTCGGGGTTGCGGAACTGGTTCTCCCGGTACATTTCGCCGATGATCCCGGTCTCCCGCGCCCACCGCTGGTTGCCGTGGGCGGTCGCTCCGCACACCCAGACCCTCACCTCCGAGGAGGAGTTGCCGCCGAGCACCGGCCGGTTGTTGATCAGCACGGTACGTCGGCCGAGGCGGGCGGCCGCGACGGCGGCGCTCACTCCGGCGAGGCCGCCGCCGACGACGATGATGTCGGCTTCGACGGTCTGGGTGCGCATGGGGATGGGTTCCTTTCGGGAGGGGTGGTGATGCCGCTCAGCGCGCGGCGATCGCTTCGATCTCGTAGACGCGGGCGACGTCGGTGGCGGAGTCGGACGGGTCGGTGATGACGAGGCGCACGGCATCGGCCGTCCGCCCCTGGGCGTCGACCACGACCGTCGTCTGCGTGTTGCCGGTGACGGTGCCGACCGTGACCCAGCCGCTCGCGGTGCGCAGCTGGACGGTGAAGTCGCGCAGCACGGAGGTCTGCGGCGGGCCGACCGTGTATCCGCTGCGGACCCGGACGACGTCCAGCGGCGCGGCCTCGTCCCACTCGACCGTGATGGTCGGCTGGGTGTCGGAGGCCGCCGAGATCCACCGGCTCGCATCCGTGCAGCCGCCGTCGATCGCCTTCTCCGGGCCGGTGTCGGCGCGGAGCTGGGACGAGGCGGTCGCGGTGCCGCCGAGCGCCAGGTTCTCGCCGCCGGCGTCGCCCCGGAGGGAGGCCACGATGGCGGAGAGGCTGGTGGTGCCGGGCTGCCCGTCGCGCGGGATCTCGGCATGCCGCAGCGTCCCTCCGTTGGGGACAGCAGGGGCGCTGAGGTAGACGACGTCGGTGCCGTCCGTGCGGGTCGCCGCGCGGAGGCGCTGCTGGCCCACGACCGGATCGCCCACGGTGTCGGCGGTCCATCCGGACGCTCCGGCGGTCAGCAGCACCGTCTGACTGCGGGTGATGCCGCAGTCCTGCACCGACACCACGGCGTAGACGCGGGTCTCGCCGCCGGCGGTGGTGGTGTCGAGCGCCGCGATGGTCTGCACGCCGCCACCGAGGGCGTCCGTGTCCACGAGGGTCTCGCTCGTCCAGGCGGAGCCGGTCCAGGTCGCCCACCGCACGTCGAAGGCGTTCTCGGTCTCGTCCGCGTACCGGTAGGTCACGCCCACGAGGTCGCCGTCGGCCAGGGCCATCTTCGCGGTCTGCACCGCGGGCACGGCGTCGCCGATGGTCTCGCCGGGCTCGTAGCCGCGCCACACGACGGCGCCGGGGGTGTCCGGGCGGATCGGGGTCGGCAGCGCCTGCCCGGCGACGTCGCGGAAGCCGCCTGCGGCCGGGTCGTACACCGCGTACGAGCCGAGGTGGCGGTAGGGATCGGCCGGCCACGGGCCCCACTCCCACAGCACGTGCACCTTGCCGCTGGCATCGACCTCGAGGTCGTCCGGGTAGAAGGAGTGGTTCACGGCGGCGGCGATCGTCGTCTCGCGGGTCCACGTCCCGGCCACGGGGTCATAGTGGTACAGCACCCCGTCGCGGCGGGCCTGCGGGTCGGCGCCCACCCGCACCATGAGCCAGATGTCGCCGTCGGCGCCCTGCGCGGTGACCGGGTAGGAGATCGCGGCGCCGGCGTCGGGCATCTCGGCGCTCACGTCGACGAGCGAGGTCGCGTCGTAGGGCACGGTGGAGCGGAAGTACTTCCACGGCTCGTGGTGCATGGAGACGAACGCGTGGATGTACCCGTCGCCGTCGATCGCGATGGACGGCTGGTTGTGGCCGTTGTCGTCCGCATACTCCGCGCAGGCCCCGGTCGCCAGGCGCAGGCAGCCCGATGTCCACGTGCCGTCGGCGGCGCGGACGGCCAGGTTCACCTGGTGCTTCGCCGCCACCGAACCGGGCACGTTGTAGGCGAAGTACGTCTCGTCGCCGTCGACGACGAGCGGGTTCCACCAGCCGGACTGGTTGGAGCTGTCGACCGTGACGGGCACGGTCTCGACGTCGGGGGTCGCGGCGGCGGCCGGAGCCGGCGCGGCGAGGACGAGTGCGGTGAGGGCGGCGGCAGCGGTGGCGCCGGCCTTCCAGCGGAGGGTCATGGCGATGCTCCTCAGCCCAGCAGCTTCTGCGCCTGGTCGCCGGCCTGCGCCATCGCGTCCTTCGCGCTCTGCTGTCCCACGAGGACGGCCTGCACGCGGTCCGCGATCACGGTCTCGATCTGGGCGTACTGCGGGTACTGCCAGAACGGGTTGGTGGTCGCGGTCGCCGTGATCTTCTCGGCGAAGCGCGAGCCGAACGCGTCGGACGCCACTTCCTTCGAGGCCTGCGCCTCCTCGGTCACCGGCGGCAGTCCGCGCAGCTCGTAGTCGCCGAGCACCGCCTTCAGGTCGCTCGTGGCCCACTGGCCGAAGTCCGCGGCCGTGCGCGTGCTGTCGCCGGCTCCGCCGCCGACGATGGCGATCGCGCCGCCCCAGACGAGGGCGCGCGGGGTGTCGCCCTTCTTCAGCACGGGGCGGGACTCGGGCACGAGCTTGGAGGCGAGGTCCGGATCCGGGGAGTCCTTCGTGACGGACGCGCGGCCCACGGGGGCGTCGTCGTAGATGGCGGCGCGGCCCTGGGAGAACAGCGAGCGGGCGTCGAAGCGGTCGACGTCGGCGGCGATGAGCCCCTGGTCGTACAGCGACTTGTACCAGGTGACCGCCTCGATGCTCGCGTCGTCGCCGATCGTGACCTTGCCGTCCTTGACGAGGTCGCTGCCGAACGTCTGCATCCAGATGAGAACGTCCTTGAGCTGGGCGGCCTTGGTCGAGGCGGCGTAGGGGATGAGGCCGCCGCCGAGGGCCTTGAGCTTCTTCAGCGCCGCCTCGAAGTCGTCGACGGTGGTCGGGAACGTGGAGATCCCCGCCTTCTTCAGGAGCTCCGAGTTGGTGATGAGCCCGATCGCGCCGATGGTCCACGGGAACGCGTACTGCTTCCCGTCGAGCTGCGTGGCCTCCAAGCTCGACGCGGTGTAGCCGCGGCCCTTCGTGAGTGCCGAGACGTCCTCCAGCTTGCCGAGCGCGGCCAGCGAGGCGAGCCAGGCGACGTCGACGTGCGCGGCGCCGGTGAACTGCCCGCCGCGCACCTGCAGCATGAGCTGCTTGAAGTACTCGTTGTAGGGGAAGGAGACCTCGGTGATGCCGACCTCGTTGGTCTTCTTGTAGCCGTCGAGCAGCGCGCGGGTCGCCGGGGCGGCGGCCTCCTCGGTCAGCGACCAGCTGGAGAAGGAGAAGTCGGTGGCGGTGAAGCCGCCGGTGCCGAGTCCGGCGCCGGGGGAGGAGGACGGACTGCCGTTGCCGCCGCCGCTCGGCATGCAACCGGCGAGGAGGAGGCCGGCGGCGCCGAGCCCGGCGAACTGCAGGAGCTGGCGACGGGAGACGGTGGTGTTCTCGGACATGGGGGTGCTCTCTCTTCTTCGAGGGACTGCGGATGAGGGGGTGGTGCGGGTCAGCCCTTGACCGCGCCGGCGGTGAGCCCGCCGACGAGGAAGCGCTGCAGGGCGATGAACGCGATGGCCACGGGGAGCGAGACCACCAGCGAAGCCGCCATGAGTTCCGGCCAGGCGGTGGACGCCTCGCCGATGAACGTGTTGACGAGTCCCGGCGGCAGGGTCTGCTTGTCGGGGCCGGCGAGCGTGAGGGCGAAGATGAAGTCGTTCCAGCCGCGGACGAACGCGAACAACCCCGCGGCGATGAGGCCGGGCGCGGCCAGCGGCAGCACGATGGAGTGGATGATGCGCATGCGGGAGGCCCCGTCGACGCGCGCGGCCTCGATGAGCTCGTCCGGAATCGTGTCGAAGAAGCCCTTCAACATCCACACGCACAGCGGCAGCGTGAACGTCGTGAACGACAGCACGAGCGCCGTGTAGGTGTTGAGCAGGCTGTATGCCGAGAACACCGCATAGAGGGTGATGAGCAGTAGCGCCTGCGGGAACATCTGCGACGCCAGCACGAAGTACATGAGGCTGCGGCGGCCGCGGTAGCGGAACTTCGAGAACGCGTAGCCCATGTACGCCGACACCAGGACCGAGAGGATCGCGGTGATGACGGAGACGACGATGCTGTTGCGGAGGTAGCCGAACAGGGCCGGGTTGTTCGCGAGGGCGGCGTAGGCCTCGAAGGTGATCTCGGTGGGGAACAGCTTCGGCGGGTAGCTGAACACCTCCGTGCGCGGGTGTGAGCGAGGTCGCGAGCAGCCAGTACACCGGCAGCAGCGCGAACCCGCCGAACACGACGACGGCGATCCAGGCGCTCACGGTGGAGGCACGGCGGTCGGCGCGGTGGCGCCGACGACGGGGTGCGGCGGGCGGGGCGGAGACGGCGGCCACCGTCTCCTCGGTCAGCACGGCGGTCATCGCTTCTCTCCCTTCTCGGACAGGCGGACGTAGACGACGACGAGCGCCATCAGCAGGATCATCCAGAGCAGGCCGATCGCCCCGGCGTGGCCGAGGTCGAAGCCGTCGAACGCGGTCTCGTACACGGCGGTCGCGAACGTCTGGGTGGAGCCGGCGGGACCGCCGCCGGTGAGGACGTAGATGATGTCGAAGTGCTGGAAGTTCCAGATGAACTCCAGCAGGATCACGAGGCCGATGATGCCGCTCATCTGCGGGACCGTGATGGAGAAGAAGCGGCGGATGGTGCCGGCGCCGTCGATCTCGGCGGCCTCGTGCAGCTCGATCGGCACGGTCTGCAGGCCGGCGAGGAGCATGACCATCATCCAGGGGAACGACTGCCAGGTCTTCGCGACGATCACGGCGATCATGGCGGTGGTGGGGTTCGCGAGCCACGCCTGCGGGGAGTCGATGAGGCCGACGGTCTCGAGCGCGGCGTTGAGCACGCCGTAGTTGGCGTTGAAGATCCACATCCACAGGAACGACACGACCACGCCGGGGATCAGCCACGGGATGAGCATGAGGCCGCGGAGCACTTTGGCGCCGCGGATGCGCGTGTTCAGGGCGAGGGCGAGGCCGAAGCCGATCACGAACGGCGCGATGGTCGTGCCGAGGGTGAAGACGAGGGTCTGGGTGAGGAGGGGGAAGAACTCGCCGGTGAGCACGTCGACGATGTTCTGGAAGCCGACGAACTCGCGGCCTGGTTCGACGAGGCTCTGCTTGTAGAACGCGGTGATGAGGGCCGTGATCAGCGGGTACACGACGACGGCGGCGAGGAGCGCGAGGCCGGGAGCCGTGAGGAGGAGCGCGAACATCCCGTCCGAGAGGCGACGGGGCCGGCGACCTGTTCCTATCTGTGAGGAAATGGTCTGTTCTGTCATCTAGGTCATCCTTGGCCTGGGGTGATGTGTCCGCACTCACGCGGTGCGGTCTCGGGCTTCCTCAGTATTTCCGGCAGATTACAGCGACGTCAACTGGAGAGCGCAATAGTCAGAAAGTGGTGGAAAATGTTTGCTTTGTGAACTGATTCACCCGGAGGGCGCCCTCGGTACGATCACGACATGGGGTTCTCACTGCTCGGCCTGGCGGTGAGTCTCGCGATCTTCCTCCCGAACCTGCTGCTGATCCCCTTCCCGCCGAGGCCGAAGCTCGAGAGCCCGGCGGTGCCCCGTGTGCTCCTCGTGTTCGAGAGGGCAGGGCAGGCGCTCTGCATGACGGTCCCGGCGATCACGGCGACCGGCGCAATCGCGTGGGGGTGGGCGGTGCCGGTGGCGCTGGCGGTGCTCGCGTACGGGGCCCTCTGGATCCGCTACCTGCGTCGCGGCCGGCCCGGGTCGGCGCTGTTCGACACCGTCTTCGGCATCCCGGTGCCGATGGCTCTCGCGCCGGTGGCCGCCTTCCTCGGCACAGCGGCGTGGTTGCAGAACCCGTGGATCGCGCTCGCCGCGGTCGTCCTCGCGGTCGGGCACATCCCGACCTCCCTCCTCGCGGCTCGGGATCACTAGGCGTACTGCTCAGTGTGGGGCGGGCGTTCTGACACATCGACGATTTGAAACGATCAGTATCGATCCTTGCTAGTCGATTATCGATTGGCTACGGTCGGAGCAGCCGCTCCCGCGGCGCCGCGCGCATCGGCCGTGCGGGAAGCGACAGTTCGGAGACGCGATGAAGCGTGTACTGGCAAGCCTGACCCTGGCGGCGGTGTTCGGATCCGCCCTCGCTGCGGCGGTCCCGTCGGCGGCTGCGGCCGCGGACGATGACGCCCTCTACCTCGCGCCGGGAGGTGACGACGCGGCCTCCGGCACGATCGACGACCCCCTCGCGACGCTGGAAGGCGCCCGCGACCGGATCCGCGCGCTGAAGGCGGATTCCGCGCTCCCGAACGACGGCCTCACGGTGTACCTCCGGGAGGGCACGTACCCCCGCTCGGCGTCGTTCGAGATCGGCGCGCAGGACTCGGGCACTGCCGACGCCCCCATCACCTACCGCTCGTACCCGGGGGAGACTGCCACCCTCACCGGCGGTCGCGAGCTGCCGCGCGACCAGTTCGCCGCGGTCGACGACGCGGCGGTGACCGACCGCATCATCGACCCAGCTGCCCGCGACCGTGTCGTCGGGATCGACCTCGCCGACCTCGGCATCACCGACTACGGCCAGCTCAGCCGCCACGGCTACTGGAAGGCCAACGACGTCAGCACCACCCCGCCCATGGAGCTGTTCATCGACGGCCAGGGCATGACCCTCGCGCGCTGGCCCAACGCCGACGCGGCCACCCCGACCGTGCAGATGGGCGACATCATCGACGCCGGGCCGGACCGCAACGACGCCGACCTGCAGGAGCGCGGCGGCACGTTCAGCTACGGCTACGACCGCCCGAAGCACTGGACGCAGGCCGAGGACGTCTGGCTGGACGGCATCTTCGGCTACAGCTGGGAGTGGTCGTACAACAAGGTCGAGAGCATCGACACCGAGGCGAAGACCATCACCCTCCGCTACGGCGAGATGTCCGGGATCATGAAGAGCTGGTTCCCCGACTTCCACTTCGCGCAGAACCTGCTGGAGGAGCTCGACGCCCCCGGCGAGTACTACATCGACCGCGACGCCGGGAAGCTGTACCTCATCCCGAACGCGGCCTTCACGTCCGGCCGCGGCGCCGTGACGGTCACCACGCTCGATGAGCCGATGCTGCGCGCCGACGGGGCCTCCTACGTGAACTTCGACGACCTCGTGATGGAGTACGGACGCGCGACGGCCGCGGTCATCCTCGGCGGCTCGCACGTCACGATCTCGCACAGCGACATCCGCAACTTCACCGACGGCGGCGTGCTCATCAACTCGCCGGGGCGCTACACCTACGACGGCATCCCGGTGAACCGCGGCGGCCGCGACCACGCCGTCACCGACAGCCGGCTCACGCACGTGGGCGGCGTCGGCGTGGTGCTCCAGGGCGGTGACAAGACGACGCTCGAACCCGGCCGCAACCGGGTCGAGAACTCCGAGATCGCCGACTTCGCCTACTACCACAAGGCCTACAACCCCGGCGTGATGTTCGACGGCGTCGGCAACATCGCCAGGGACAACGAGATCCACGACGCCCCACATCCCGGGATCATCGTGCACGGCAACGACCACCTGTTCGAGCGCAACGAGGTGTACGACGTCTGCAAGCAGTTCCACGACCTCGGTGCGATCTACATGAACTCCGGTAAGACCCCGCAGCAGCGCGGCCACGTGTTCCGTGAGAACTACTTCCACGACATCGGCGTCGGCATGGCGGGCGTCGAGGGCATCTACGCCGACAACTTCACGTGGGACCTCACGATCGAGAAGAACGTGTTCGTGAACATGGGCAACGGCGCGATCAAGAGCGGCTCGGCCGACTACATCGAGGCACGCAACAACGTCTTCGTCGACGCCTACGCCCCGTACGACAACTACGAGCAGTGGATGGGCGACCAGGAGGGCAACGTCGTCGACCGCGACTACATGCCGGCCTGGGAGAAGGTGTTCGCCGACAACAACGACTTCGTGGGCACGCCGTACCTGACCAAGTATCCCGAGCTCGCGCACTTCTTCGAGGACGACCACTACTTCCCGAACCACAGCACCTTCGCCGAGAACGTCGTGTGGAACCCGAACCGGGCCCGGATGGCCGGCGTCAACGAACACGGCGCGAAGGACGGGAAGAACCTCTTGAACTACGAGGACAACTGGGTGGCCGACGCCGACCCCGGCTTCGTGGACGCCGCGAACGGCGACTACACGCTGAAGGCCGATGCCGCCGTGTTCGACCAGATCCCGGGCTTCGAGTCCATCGCCTTCGGCGAGATCGGGGTCGACGGCACGATCGGGCAGACGCAGCAGCCGCAGACCGTCCCGCTCGAGGGCATCGCGTTCGACAGCGACACGCTCACGATCGACGCGGGCGACGAGGTGCGCGTGCGCGCCGTGCCGCTGCCGTGGAACGCCGACGACGCCGCGGTGACCTACGCCTCGGCCGATGCCGCCGTCGCCACCGTGAACGACAAGGGCGTGGTGCTCGGCATGGGCCCCGGCACGACCACGGTCACGGCGACGGCGAAGGCCGATGCCACCAAGACCGCGACCATCGAGGTGATCGTCGAGGAGGGCGACGGCGTGCTGCACTTCACCGACTTCGAGTCGGGGGCGAACGGCTGGCCGACCGACCCGAACCGCTCCATTCAGGTGGATGCATCGGGCGACAAGGTGTACCGCATCCTCAAGGGCGCCAACAGCATCCTGCCGCGGGACTTCACGGAGTTCGTGCTCGACTTCGACGTCACGGCCCCGGCGACGACCCCCGCCAACGCGGGACTGATCGTCTACGACCGCAACGGCAAGGGCGGCGGCTACATCCGCTTCCGTCAGGCCGCGGCCGGTCCGACCTGGACGATCTTCGACGACGCCTGGAAGGTCGTCGCCGAGAAGGTCGTGCCGGCGGCGCAGGGCCTGACCCCCGGGGAGACGTCGCACGTCCGCATCGCGGTGCAGGACGGGCAGATCCGGATCTCCGTGAACGGGGCGATCGCGCTGGAAGGCGCCGACCCCGGGCCCGGCAAGGCCGGTCGGGTCGGGTTCTACGTGGAGAACTACGCCTCGCTCGACTTCGACGACGTCGGGTTCTCGCTCTCCGGTGTGCCGGTCACGGGCGTGAGCCTGGACGCCGACGCCGTGGGGCTGACCGTGGGGGAGCGGCGGTCGGTCGCGGCCACGGTCGCCCCGGAGGACGCCAGCGACGCCCGGGTCACCTGGACGACCGATGCCCCGGAGGTCGCCACGGTCTCCGGCGGCCGGATCGCGGGGGTCACGGCTGGAACCGCGACGATCACCGCGACCTCGGTCGCCGACCCGAGCCTCAGCGACACGGTCACCGTCACGGTGGACGATGCCGAGTACCCGACCACCCGCCTCGACGGCCAGCTGAATGACGGGGCGAACTGGAGTCAGTCCGACCACATCGCCGTGGACGACACCGGCGTCGTGATCAGCGGCCAGGGCGTGCACGGCTACGAGGCCGAGCGCTTCGGCGACACCCTGCTGCAGTTCGAGGCGGAGTTCGGCGCCTTCGATGGCGGCTGGTACGGCTTCCAGGCGCGCTCCGATCAGACCGGGCTCCCCGCCTGGCAGAACTCCAACACCGGCTACCTCGCGGTGATCAAGGAGGACGTGATCGAGTTCCAGAGCTGGACCCCGGGGCAGACCATGCTCGACAGCATCCCCAACACGGTCATCGAGCCGGGCTCCACGCACCGCATCGAGTTCGGGGCCGTCGCCGAGGACGGTGGCACCCGCATCGTGCTCCGGGTGGACGACGTGACCGTGTGGAACATGGTCGACGCCAGGGAGAACCTCCGCATCGGTGCCGACGGCTTCTTCAACGTCTACCACTACGGCAAGACGAACACCCTGGCCGTGCGGCCGACGCCACCGCCCGCGACGGTGACCGGCATCTGCTGGGCCCCCGAGGCCGACCCGAAGACCCGCTACGTGCGCGGCGAGGAGCTCGACGTGACCGGCATGCTGCTGGGGGTGGACTGGAGCGACGGCTCCCGCACCACGCAGCAGGTGACGGCGGACATGGTCAGCGGCTTCGACAGCAGCAAGGTGCGCCCGCACCACACGCTCACCGTGACGTACGCTGGCGCGAGCGTCGAGCTCCCGATCTCGGTGCGACCCAAGCTCAAGAACGACGAACAGGACGTGCCACGATGCGGGTGACCTTCATCGGAGACTCGATCACCGACGCGGGGCGCGATCGCTCCGACCCCGGGTCCTTCGGCGACGGCTACGTGTCGCTCCTCGCGCCCGAGCTGCAGGCGGCGGGAGCCACGGTCCGCAACCTCGGGATCGCCGGGGACCGCGCCCGCGACCTCGCCGCCCGGTGGGACGCGGAGCTGACGCCGACCGCTCCGGAGCTGCTGACCGTGTACGTCGGCGTGAACGACATGTGGCGACGCTTCGACAGCGACGACCCGACCCCGGCCGAGGACTTCGAAGCGACGCTCGGCGACCTCCTCGCCCGAGCGGTGGCGACGCACGCCCCGCGGCTGATCCTCATGG
This sequence comes from Microbacterium sp. NRRL B-14842, assembly GCF_050470785.1. Taxonomy (NCBI): domain Bacteria; kingdom Bacillati; phylum Actinomycetota; class Actinomycetes; order Micrococcales; family Microbacteriaceae; genus Microbacterium; species Microbacterium sp. NRRL B-14842. Next base: position 142,623 of record NZ_JBFLUM010000001.1, read on the forward strand.
AGCCGTACTTCCTCCCGGTGACGGAGGAACAGCGCGCGTGGCTCGACGACCTCGACGGGAAACGGGCGGCGGTGCGGGCTCTCGCCGCGGAACACGGGGCGGCGTTCGTGCCCCTGCACGATGTCTTCACGGCGGCCGCGGAGGAGCATCCGGTCGTCGAGCTCGCGCCGGACGGGGTGCACCCGACGCCCCGCGGATCCGCCCTCATCGCGGATGCCTGGCGCACGGCCGCATCCATTAGCGATAGTCGATAATGGACGTAGACTGATGGTCATGACGGATGCTCTCGGCACGGCCGGACTGCAGCGCGGACTGCTGTCTGATCAGATCTACGCGCTCATCAAGGCGATGATCAAGGACTCCACGCTGGCTCCCGGCGAGCAGCTCGTGGAGTCGCAGCTCGCCCGGCAGATGCAGGTGAGCCAGGCGCCCGTGCGCGACGCCCTCAAGCGGCTCGCCCACGAGGGTCTCGTGTCGCACGTGCGGCATCAGGGCAACTTCGTCGCGAGCTACTCCGCGGAGGAGGCGGCGCAGGCCAAGGTCGCCCGCGTCGAGCTGGAGGGGCTGGCCGGACGGCTGGCCTGCGGAGCGCTCGACCCGGCTCGCCGGGCCGAGCTCGTCGGCCTCATCGCACAGATGCACGAGGCGGCCGAGGCGGAGGACCTCGCCCGGTTCCGCGAGCTCGACTTCACCTTCCACCGTGCGGTGATCGAGGCCAGCGGCAACGTGTACCTCCCCCGCATGTGGGACCTCCTGGAGCCGAGCCTGCGCGTCATGCACGTGCTCGGCGACCCCACCTTCACGGGGGACTGGCACGAGGTCGCGGACTGGCACAAGGGCCTGCTCGACACGCTGGACGCCGGTGACGAAGAGGCCGCGTCCTCCCTGTTCCGCGCCCACGCCGCCGGCACCCTCCTCGACTGACCCCCGCGCGAGTTCGCAGTTTCGCACCGGGGTCGCACGGCTGGCCGGAGCCCCTGCGACACGGTGAGGATCCGCGACGGGGCTGCGGAGTCCCTGCGCGGGGTCGCAGTTTCGCACCGAGGTCGCACGGGTGACCAGAGTCCCTGCGACGCGGTGAGGATCTGCGACGGGGGGCTAGGCCGTGAAGGGGGAGAGGCGGTCGGCGGTGCCGGACCAGAATGCTCGAGCTTCGGAAGGGGACAGGGGAGGAAGGGCCCGCCGGGTCGCGGCGAGCACCTCCGCGTAGGTTGTGGTCCGCGTGGACATCGGCCAGTCGCTGCCGAACATCAGCCGGTCCGCGCCGAAGAGGGTGAATGCGGAGCGCAGCAGTTCCTGCGACTCGTCCGCCCCGCGCGCCGCGAGGTCGAGCCCGGAGACCTTCGCCGACACTCCCGGAGCCGACGCGGCCTCGGCGAGGGCGGAGAGCCATGCGGCATCGGCCGTCCGTGCTCCGAGGCCGAGGTGGCAGAGGACGATCGCGGTGCCGGGGTGCCGTCGGGAGAGGGCGGCCGCGGCGGGAAGCTGCTCCGGGCGGATGAGCAGTTCGAGGGTGCGGGCGGTCGCGCCCAGGTGGTCGGCGAGGGCGTCGAGGCCGTCCACATCGGACAGGTCAGCGGCGTACTGCGGCACCGCGGCGCGCACGCCGACCACGGCGGGAGAGAACGCGACTGCGGTGGCGCCGGCGGCCCGTCCCGGCGCGGGGGTGTACTGCAGCACCACGCGCCGCAGGTACGGGTCCCGGGCGGCCGTCGCCGTCAGCCATTCCGCCTCGGCCACCGAGTCCGCTGCTTGCACGGCGATGGCGGAGGAGACGCCGGCGTCCGTCAGCTCCCGCCCGAGGTCTGTGGCCGCGGCGTGGCGGGGAAGGCCGAGGTCGTCGCGGAACCAGGGGATCGGCAAGGCATCCGCATCCCAGACGTGCACGTGGGCGTCGACGATCCGCACGTCAGATCCTGCGCCGCGCGGTCACGCGGCCTCCGCGTCGAGGGCGTCCCACAGCGCGGCGGGCAGCTCGGCATCGAGGCCGTCCACGAACGCGTCCACCTCCGCGGGCGTCCGAGCCCCGACGACCACGGCGTCCGCACCGTGCCGCAGCGGGAACTGCACCGCGGCGTCGGCGAGCCGCACGCCGTACGTCGCGGACACGGCCTGCAACCGCAGCGCCCGCTCCCGGAGCTCCGGGGGTGCGGGCTTGTACTCGAAGAACGGCGAGCCGACCGGGTCGACGAGGATGCCGGAGTTGAACACCGCGGCCGCGAGCACCCCGATGCCACGGGCCGCCGCGGTCGGCAGCAGCCGGTCCAGGGCGGTGCGGTCGAGCAGAGTGAGTCGTCCGGCCTCCATCACCACGTCGAGCGGCGCCTCGGCGACGTAGCGCTCCAGGGGGTCGAGGCGGCCGAGGCCCACACTGATCGCGCGCACCACCCCTTCGTCGCGCAGCTCGACGAGCGCCGGGAGTGCTGTCGCGAACGCCGCCTCCACGTCCAGGGGGTCGTGCAGGTGGAGCACGTCCACGCGATCGGCGCCCAGCCGGGCGAGGCTGCCGTCGAGGCTCCTCCGCACGCCGTCCCTGCTGAGATCGACGACGGAGTCGTGCCCGCTCGCGGCTCCCGAGACCGGCCGGCCGTCCGCATCGACGAGCACCCGGCCGACCTTCGTCGCGATCACGTAGTCGTCGCGCGGGACGTCGCGGAGGGCGAGGCCGAGCTTCCGTTCGCTCTCACCCGACCCGTACAGGGGCGCGGTGTCGAAGAACCGCACGTCCCGGGCGAGCGCCGCATGCACGGTGGCCACCGCGTCGGCGTCCGCCACGGGGGCGAAGAGGTTGCCGATCGGCGCGCAACCGAGTCCGACGTCGTCGCGCGCGGCGACGTCGGGGTTCAGCGGACGGAGCTCTGGACGGAACGCCATGCCTCGTACTCCTCGCGGCTGTCGGGGGTCAGCGGGTAGTAGTCGCTCAGGCGCGCGCCCTCGTCGAGGCGGCGGCGGCTGAACACCTCCCACTCCTCATGATCGCGCGCGTCGTCCACGACCTGCGGCGCCATCGCCTGCGGCACCACGACGGGGCCGTCGTCGTCGGCGACCACGAGGTCGCCCGGCATGCACAGCGCACCGCCCACCGCGACCGGCACGTCGTACGCCCACGGCACGAGCTCCGACTGCGAGGCGTAGTGCGGGGTCGTGCCCGTCGACCACACCGGGATGCCGAGCTCGCGGATGCGGCCGGCGTCGCGGATGCGGCCGTCCACGACGATCCCCGCCCCGCCCTTGCGTGCGAAGTAACGCGCCAGGATGTCGCCGATGCACCCGGAGAAGCGGCTGCCGTAGGCCTGGATCACCAGCACGTCGCCGGGCTGCACGGCCTCGAGCACGTGCCACAGGGCGGTGTGCCGCTCGGCGTACTCCTGACCGTCGCCGGAGGCCATGTCCTCGCGCTGCGGCATGAACTGCAGCGTCAGCGCCGAGCCGACCACGCGCTGACCGAGGCTCAGCGGCTCCGGCCCGTCGATGTAGCTGCGGCGGATCCCGAGCCCGTGCAGCTTGGCGCACGCGGTGGCGGAGGAGATCGCGTCGAAGGAGTCGACCACCTCGCGCGAGGGCCGCTCGTAGGCCCCACCCCGCACGGGCAGGGCGAAGTCGGGTCGGATCAGATCGGCGCTCATGCGTCTCCTTCAGGGAACAGGTGGCGCGGCGAGCCGGTCGCACGCGCGATGGTCAGGTCGAGGTCGGCGCTGTGCGCCGGGGGCAAGGTCACCACGAGGTCGTCGTCCACGTCGAACGTCGTGGTGACGAGCGGGGCGTCCGGGGCCGTGTAGGTGCCCGAGGCGCCGGGCCAGAAGCCGGGCTCCTCCCCGGTGGCGGTCACCTGGACGATCCGGTCGAGCCCGAAGCGCCCGCCGCGCAGCCGCACGGTGCGGGTGTGCACGGCGGAGGCGTTCACGAGCTGCACGCCGATGCCGTGGTCGTCGAGGCGGTGCACGAGCGCGGCGACGTCCTCCGGGAGCCCGGGTCGCGCGCGGTCCACATCCTCGTAGCGCAGAGCCGTGAAACCGAGTCCGCCGTTGTAGAGCACCTGTGGAGCCCCGCTGACGAGCTGGGTCAGCACCTCGGTCACGACGGGGTTCACGCGCTGCCAGAAGTGCAGGTGCGCGGCGTCGGGGTCGCGGTCGTCGGCGAGCATCATCGCGGCACGGCGCGCCACCTGGCCGAGCGCCATCTCCAATGCCCGCACCGGGTAGTCCGGAAGGTCGCCGGAGAGATACGCGAACCAGCCGGCCTCGTGGCCCGCCTCCTCCTTGTCGCGGAACGGCGCGACGAGGTCGGTGGAGTCGGGGAGACCGGCGATCGCCGTCTCCAGCCGCTCCCGGTCAGACGCCCGTCGCGACCACCACCAGAGCCACAGGGGGAGGTCGAGTTGCAGCGGACCGTAGTCGAACCAGCCGTCCGCGCCGTGACGGTACGGGACGAGCAGTCCCGGCTCGGTGGCGGCGGCACCGAGCCGGGCCATCCATCCGCCGCGCAGACTGTAGGTGGACTCCGCGACGCTGCCCGTGCGCGCCTCGGCGAGCACGGTGTCGAGCATCGTGCGCACGAGGTCGAGGGCGGCGTCGTCGCCTGTGACGAGCGCGTGGTTGAGGGCACCGATCAGGGCGCTCATGCCGACCGAGTGCAGCCCGTGCGGCCAGGCCCAGCCGTAGTGCCCGCCCCACCAGCGGCCGTCGTGGAGGGAGCCGACGGTGCCGTCCGGGCCGACGTTGTCGGGGAGCAGCCCGCCGTCCGCCCGCGCGCGCCAGCCGTCGACGTACCGGCGGATCCACGCGGCCGCCTCCTCGTCACCGTCGTAGAGCCAACGGTTCGCGGCGAGGGAGGTCGCGGCGAGGTTCACGGCGATGTCGCCCGCCGCGCGGCGCTGCATCTCCTCCGCCATCCGCTGGGCGTGGGCGGGGTCGGCGAGGTCGTCCCAGGAGACGATGCCGTCCAGGCCGTGCAGCGGCAGACCGTAAGGGCGCATCTCGTCCCGGTCGGCCGTGTACGGCACGATCTTCTCGTCGAGACCCTCGCGCGCACCCAGAGCGCCGTTGTGCGGCGAGCGGATCATGTTGCGCTCGGCGTCGTAGTTGCCCTGTGCGGGGTCGGTGAAGAGGGCCGCGAACCGGGCGGCGCGCGCGGCGAACGCGGAGTCGGCCGGGTCGGCGGCGCAGATGCCGGCGAGGAACAGCAGCGACTCGCCCTGATGGAACCAGTCGTAGCCGTTGTCGTACTCCTCGGTGAGCATGCCCGCCTCGGCGAGCTGCACGGTCACGCCCTCCCAGTGCCGCTTGGCGTCGGCGAGCACCTCGTCGGAGCCACCGAGCAGGTAGAACGCGGGCCAGTTGAAGAAGGGCTCGTACAGGTCGTCCACGCCGTCGCGGTCGATGAACTCGGCGACGCCGCGGAGGCGGCCGTCCGGCAGCGTGTAGCGGTCGCGGAAGAGGCGGCGGGCCTCCTCGACCTCGGCGAAGAGCCGGCGCTGCAGCACGGCCCAGGCCGGGATCGTGCGCAACGGACGGGTGAGCGGGGTCTCCGGCACGGTCATCCCTTCGTCGCTCCGGCGACCAGGCCGCCGATGATGTGGCGCTGCATCACGATGAAGAACACCATCGCGGGCAGCACGGCAAGCAGGAGGGTCGGGAACACCTGGGTGTAGTCGGTCGAGAACTGTCCGACCGCCGCGTAGACGCCGGTGGTGACCGTGTAGATCCCGGAGCTCGGCCCGAGGATGATCTGCGGACTCACGAAGTCGTTCCACACGCCGATCGAGTTGAGCACCACGACCGTCGCGACGACGGGCTTCATGATCGGGAAGATGCACGCCCAGAACGCGCGGATGGGCCCGGCGCCGTCCAGGGACGCCGCCTCGTCGATGTCACGCGGCACGCTGCGGAGGTAGGCCGTGAACAGGAAGATCGTCACCGGCAGGGTCGCCGCCGTCTCGAAGAGGATGAACCCGGGGATCGTGTTGATGAGCCCGAGCACCCGCAGCACGAAGACGACGGGGATCAGCGTCACCTGACCGGGGATGAAGAGCCCGGAGACGAAGAGCAGCAGCAGTCCCAGGTGCCACTTCGACCGCCCGCGGGCGATGACGTAGGCGACGGGCGCGGCGAGGGCGATGCAGCACAGGTTCACGAGCACGACGAACAGCAGCGTGATGCCGTACGCGGCGATCACGTTGAACTTGCTGCTCGTGATCGCGGCCCACAGGTAGTCGAACGTGAACATCTGCGGAGTGATCAGCAGGGGGTTCTCGATGATGTCGGCCTGCGGTTTGAACGCGTTGATCAGCATCGTGTACATCGGGATCAGCATCGTGATCGCGACGACGCCGAGGACGATCCACCGGATCGCGCTGACGGCGAGGGCCGGGCGGTTGCGGGTCTGCTTCATCAGTCGGTCGCCTTCTGCTCGGCGCGGCGTCGCACCAGGGTGACGGCGAGGCCGACGACCGCGGTGACGATGAGGAGGATCATGGACTGCGCGGCGCCGAAGCCGAGGGCCGAGTTCGCGAAGGAGTCCTTGAGGATCTGGTACACGATGGTCTGCGTCGAGCCGGCAGGCCCGCCGTCGGTGAGCGACAGCACCACGTCATACGCCTTGAGGAGCCCGACGAGCGTGAGCACGAGGTTCACGGTGAAGACGGGGGCGATGAGCGGCAGCGTGATGGAGCGGAACTGCTGCCACCGCGTGGCGCCGTCCACCGTCGCCGCCTCGTAGTACTCCGCCGGGACCGACTTGATGCCGGCGAGGAACAGGATCATATTGAAGCCGAAGTGCGACCACACGATCGTGAAGATCACGCTCGCCTTGGCGAAGGTCGGGTCCGTGAGGAACGGCATGGCCGGGAGGCCGAGCGTGCTGAGCAGACCGTTGACGGCGCCGGTGGGGGAGAGCATCGCCGACCACAGGAAGCCGATGATGAGGGCGCTGATCACGTACGGGTAGAAGAAGACCGTCCGCAGGATCGTGTTCGAGCGGCCGGGCCCGGAGATGAGGGCGGCGATCGCGAGGCCGATGGCGTTGCAGAGGATCGTGCCGACCACGGCGATGATGCCCGTGAAGATCGCGGCCTGTATCGAGCGCGGGCTGCGGAACGCCTTGATGTAGTTGTCCCAGCCGACGAAGGTGAAATTGAGGCTGTACCCGTTCCAGTCGGTGAAGCTGAGCACCGCCGCGAGGATCATCGGGATGACGAACATCGCCAGGAACACGGCGACGGCCGGGCCTCCCATGAGGATGCCGGGGATCCGGTTCCGCCACTGCTGCAGCGCGGTGCGGCGGCGCGGGGCGGGGGTCGAGCTCATCGGCGTCGATGGTCCTGTCGGGGAGGTGGCCGCGGCCGGGGGTGGCGCGGTTGTGGTGGGCGGGGTCATGGCGGCACTCTCGTTCTCGGTGGCGCGTAAGCGGGGAGGGCGCTGGAGCAGCGCCGGGGAGGAGCCGGGGACGGTGCGTCCCCGGCTCCTCGAGGGTCAGCCGGCGTTCGCGGCGAACCAGTCGTCCATGGCCTGCAGCACCTGGTCGGCGGGCGCGCCGCCGAGGAGGGCCTGGGTCTGGGTGTTGATCTCGCCCGCGTAGCCGTCGGGGAGGGTGCGCTCGCCGTAGCCACCGCCGGTGGGCGTGTAGGCCTCGGCGGGGGTGTCGGCGACGATCTGCAGCAGCTCCTCGCCGAGCGGCGTCATGTCGTACTCGTAGCCGTCGCGGAAGTTGCCGTCGACAGCGAGCTGGTCGCTCACGGCGGTCTGGTCGGTGGTGAGGAACTCGATGAGCTTCGCCGCGGCATCCTGGTTCTTGCTCGCCTTGAGGATCGAGTAGGGACTGGCGATGTTGGCGCCCATCGCGGGCTGCTCGTCGGCGCTCATCGCGGGGGCGCGGAAGACGCCGATGTCTGCCGAGTCCGTCGCCTTCGCCTGGGTGCCGGCGAACCAGCTGCCCATCGAGTACACCGCGGTCTTGCCGGAGAGGAAGGCCTGCTCGGCATCCGGGTACTTGATGCCCAGGGCGTCGCCGGGGATGTACCCCTCGGACACCCAGTCCGCGTAGGTCTCGACCGCGTCGCCGTAGGTCTCGCTGAACGTGACGTCGCCCGCCGAGATGTCCTGGAACCACTCCGGGTCGTCGGCGATGATGGTCGGCAGTCCGAGCGCCTGCAGCGTGTGGCTGGTCATCCAGTCGCCGCCGGTCTGGACGGGGGTCCACCCTGCGTCCTTGAGTTTCCCGAGGGCGTCCGTGAGCTCGTCGACGGTCGTCGGCAGCTCCGTGATCCCGGCCTCCTCGAAGGCGGTCTTGTTGTAGAAGAAGAGGCTCTGCAGCTGCACGCCGATGCCGGCCATGTAGTTCTTGCCGTCGATCGAGTACTGGTCGGCGAGCGGACCGGACGACGCCCATTCGTACTGCGAGAGGTCGACGAGCTCGGGAGCGAGCTTGGTCGTCGGGGCGATGGACTGCACGACGTCGGGAGCGTCACCGGCGGCCAGCAGACGCGGCACGGCGGCTTCGACCCCCTCGGCGCCCGGGTTCTGGATGACGACGTCGATGTTCGGGTTGGCGTCCTCGAACGGGGCGACGAGGTCGTTCCAGAACTCCTCGGTCAGGTTCGGGGTGACGTTCACGAGCATGCGGACGGTGACGTCGCCGCCGGCATCGCCGCCGTCGTCACCGGCGGTGGTCGAGCAGCCGGCGATGGCGAGGGCGGATACCGCCGCGATGCCGGCGAGGGGGAGGACTCGGGCCTTGATCATCGTTGATCCTTTCCTGATGCATGAGGGAGGGCCGCTCGCGACATTACACTAATCGATAATCGTTTGTGAAGAGCGGGCAGCATCAGATCTCGCTCGGAGAGGGCGGCCTCCGAGCGTGGCGGGCGACGGGGTCAGCCGGCGGCGCGCCGGGCGCGATAGGCCGCCACGGCGTTGCGGTTGGCGCAGCTCGTGGAGCAGTACCGTTTGGAGCGGTTGCGGGAGAGGTCGAGCGCGATCGCCTGGCAGGTCTCGTCCGCGCAGACGGTGAGGCGAGAGCCTTCGTCCGTGCGGATGACGTCGATCAGAGCCATCGCCGTCTCCACGAGCACGCGTTCGGCCAGCGGGCGCTCATCGGCGAGGCCGTGCAGGTGCCAGTCCAGCTCGTCGTGACGGACGAGCCGCGGGGTCAGACGCACCTCCGCGAGAGCGGCGTTCACGTGCGCGGCCATCTCGTCGCGCGGAGCCAGCAGCATGGCACGGAGCCGCGGGCGCAGAGCGCGGAGGTCGTCGAGCTCCACCGCGTCCCTGTCGACCCGTCCCGTGTACGGGAACACCTGGAGGAAGGTCTTCTCGTCGTCGATATCCACGAGGGTGTCCGGCTCTTCCGCCGAGTTCGCGAGCCAGACCGCGGCTCGGAGTGCGTCCTCGGTGTCATCGGTGAAGACCATGTTGACAGCTTACTCCCGTCCGCGTAGCGTCATCTCCCATGAGCACTGTGGCTGATGACGCCGTCCGGACCCGGGCCGGCGTGCGGCTCGGGCTCCCGCTCGCGATCGCCGCCGCTTTCGCGTTCGGTTCCTCCGGGGCCTGGGCGCGCGGACTCATCGACGCGGGGTGGACGCCAGGTGCCGCCGTCACCGTGCGGGTGTGGGTCGCGGCGCTCGTGCTGCTCGTCCCCACTCTTCTCGCGCTGCGGGGACGGTGGCGTGCGCTCCGGCAGAACGCGGGGATGGTCGCCGCCTACGGCCTGCTCGCCGTCGCAGCCACCCAGCTCTGCTACTTCCAGGCGGTCGCGGTGATGGACGTCGGGATCGCTCTGCTCATCGAGTACACCGCCCCGGTCGCGGTGCTCGTCTGGCTCTGGCTGCGTCGGGGAGAGCGTCCCACGCGGCCCAGCGTCCTCGGTGCCGGCATCGCCTTCGTCGGGCTCGTCCTCATGCTCGACATCGTCACCGGCGCGCAGGTGAATGTCGTCGGTGTCCTCTGGGCGCTCGGTGCGATGGTGGGGGCCGCGAGCTACTTCGTGCTGTCCGCCCGGGCCGACACCGGCATCCCGCCGATCGCGCTCGCGGGGAGCGGGTTGCTGCTCGGCGCCGTCGGCCTGAGTCTCGCCGCGCTCGTCGGGGTGCTGCCCTTCGCGTGGACGACCTCCGACGTCGGCTACCGCTTCGGCGCGGTGCCGTGGTTCGTGCCGGTCCTCGCGATCGGCGTGATCGCGACGGCCCTCGCGTACGTGCTCGGCATCGTCTCGACACGGATGCTCGGCTCGCGGCTCGCCTCGTTCGTCGCGCTCGCCGAGGTCGTGGCCGCCCTCCTCTTCGGCTGGCTTCTGCTCGGCCAGCTCCCCGGTCCGCTGCAGGCCGTCGGTGGCGTGCTCGTGCTCGCCGGTGTGGTCGTGGTGAAGCTCGGCGAGCCCCGCCCCGCCGCCTGAGCGGCGTCCCGCGGGCACGACTTCGGACTCCAGGGCCGACACGCCGCCCCCCGGCCCCGCCGTGCGGCGTGTCCGCGGCGATCTCCGAAGCTGTGCCCGGATGGGGGAACGGCTGGGCGGAGACTATGTATACGAATGCACCGCCTGAACAAGATAGGTGGCCTGCTGGGGGCCATTTATGTATACACTGGCGATATGGTTCTCCCGGTCGAGCGCACGTCCATGGGTGATCGCGCCTATGCGGCGCTCCTGGACGGCATCCAGTCCGGGGAGCTGCCGGCCGGTTTCGTGCTCGGCGAGGTGGAGCAGGCCGAGCGCCTCGGCGTGAGCCGGACGCCGCTGCGGGAGGCGCTGCGTCGTCTGGCCGCCGACGGCCTGGTCGTGCAGCAGTCGCCCCGCGTCACCGTGGTCGCCGACCTCGACGCCGACGACATCCGGTCCCTGTTCGAGATCCGCCGCGCGCTGGAGGAGACCTCCGCCCGCCTCGCGGCCGTCCGGGGCGACGCCGACCGGTTCGCCGCGCTCGCCGCGGAGTTCGCGCACGTGGACCTCACCAGGGCGGAGGGCCGCGACGCCTACTACGCGCTGATCGCGCGGTTCGATGCGGCCCTCGACGACGCCGTCGCCAACGACTACATCGCCGCGGCGCTGCGCACCGTCCGCACCCACCTCGTGCGCGTGCGGCGCATGGCCCGTGACAAGCCCGCGCGGCTCGCCGCCTCCGCGGCCGAGCACCGCACGATCGCCGAGGCGCTCGCCGCCCGCGACGGCGACCTCGCCGCCCATGCCACGCACGTGCACCTGCACAACGCGCTCACCGGCATCCTCGACTCCCTCCCCGACAGCGAAGGACACTCATGACCGTCACCCACCACGTCCGCGTGCACGCCAGCTCCGAGAACCTCGTCCGCGAGGACCAGCTCGCCTGGAAGATCGCCGAGGTCGCGGTCGACCAGGTCGAGGTCGAGCAGCCCGTCGTCGACATGATCATCAACCGCATCATCGACAACGCGTCCGTCGCCGCGGCCTCCCTCACCCGTGCGCCGATCGTCGCAGCCCGCGCGCAGGCGTTCAGCCACCCCGTGTCCACCGGTGGTGCCGGCGCCAACCTCTTCGGAACACCGCTCGACCGCCGCACCAGCCCGGAGTGGGCGGCCTGGGCGAACGGCGTGGCCGTGCGCGAGCTCGACTACCACGACACGTTCCTCGCCGCGGAGTACTCGCACCCGGGCGACAACATCCCGCCGATCCTCGCGGTCGCGCAGCACACCGGCAAGGACGGCAGCGCGCTCGTGCGCGGCATCGCCACCGGCTACGAGATCCAGATGGACCTGGTGCGCGCGATCTGCCTGCACAAGCACAAGATCGACCACGTCGCGCACCTCGGCCCGTCCGCCGCCGCCGGCATCGGCACCCTCCTCGGCCTCGACGTCGACACGATCTACCAGGCGGTCGGCCAGGCGCTGCACACCACGACCGCCACCCGGCAGAGCCGCAAGGGCGAGATCTCCACGTGGAAGGCGCACGCCCCGGCCTTCGCCGGGAAGATGGCCGTCGAGGCGGTCGACCGGGCGATGCGCGGACAGACCAGCCCCGCGCCGATCTACGAAGGTGAGGACGGCGTGATCGCCTGGATGCTCGACGGCAAGGACGCCGCCTACGAGGTGCCGCTGCCCGCTGCGGGCGAACCCAAGCGCGCGATCCTCGACTCGTACACGAAGGAGCACTCCGCGGAGTATCAGGCGCAGGCGTGGATCGACCTTGCCCGCAAGCTCGGCACGGCGAACCCGGCGCTCCGCGACCCCGCGAACATCGCCTCGATCGTGCTGCACACCAGCCACCACACGCACTACGTGATCGGCTCGGGTGCGAACGACCCGCAGAAGTACGACCCGACGGCCTCCCGCGAGACCCTCGACCACTCCATCCCGTACATCTTCGCGGTGGCGCTGCAGGACGGCGGCTGGCACCACGTCGACTCCTACACGCCGGAGCGCGCAGGCCGTGCCGACACCGTCGCGCTGTGGCACAAGATCACCACGGCCGAGGACGCGGAATGGACCCGCCGCTACCACTCGGAGGACCCGGACGAGAAGGCCTTCGGCGGTCGCGTCGAGGTCCGCCTCACCGACGGCTCGACCGTGGTCGACGAGATCGCCGTCGCCGACGCCCACCCGCTCGGTGCCCGACCGTTCGCACGGGAGAACTACATCGCCAAGTTCCGCCTGCTCGCGGAGCCCGTGCTCGAGGCCGCTGAGATCGAGCGGTTCCTGGAGCTCGTGCAGCGCCTGCCCGAGCTCACGGCCGCCGAGGTCGCCGAGCTCTCGATCGTCGCGAAGCCGGGTCTGCTCGACGACGCCGCGGCGCCCGCCGGTCTGTTCTGATGCCCACGCCGTTCATAACTCAGGAGAATCGGCGCGGAACGCGTCGGCCGACCGCCTACACGGCTCTCTCCCCCGCCGGTCTCCTGAGTTGTGAACACCGATCGAAGGGGAGCAACTGATGCTGTACTCCACCACGACGCCGGCCGAGAAGCGGCGCCTGTTCCGGGAACGGCTCGCCTCCGGGGAGCTGCTGCGCTTCCCCGGCGCGTTCAACCCCCTGAGCGCCCGACTGATCGAGCAGAAGGGGTTCGAGGGTGTCTACATCTCGGGCGCCGTGCTCGCCGCCGACCTCGGCCTGCCCGACATCGGCCTCACCACGCTCACCGAGGTCGCCGGGCGCGCGAAGCAGATCGCCCGGATGACCGACCTCCCCGCGATCGTCGACGCCGACACCGGTTTCGGCGAGCCGATGAACGTCGCCCGCACGATCCAGGAGCTCGAGGACGCCGGTCTCGCCGGCACTCACATCGAGGACCAGATCAACCCGAAACGCTGCGGACACCTCGACGGCAAGGCCGTGGTCGACGAGGACACCGCGATCAAGCGCATCCGCGCAGCCGCCGACGCCCGCCGTGACGAGAACTTCCTGATCATGGCGCGCACCGACATCCGGGCGATCGAGGGGCTGGACGCCGCGATCGACCGGGCCCAGGCGCTCGTCGACGCGGGAGCCGATGCGATCTTCCCCGAGGCGATGCGCACGATCGGCGAGTTCGAGGCCATGGCCGCGGCGCTGGACGTGCCGATCCTGGCGAACATGACCGAGTTCGGCAAGAGCGAGCTGTTCTCCGTCGACAGTCTCCGCGACGCCGGGGTGCGGATGGTGATCTGGCCGGTGTCGCTGCTGCGCATCTCGATGGGGGCCGCGGGCCGTGCGCTCGATACGCTGAACGACGAGGGGCACCTGACCTCGAAGCTCGGCGAGATGCAGCACCGCGCCGACCTCTACGAGCTGATCGACTACGAGTCGTACAACCGTTTCGACTCCGGCGTCTTCAACTTCACCGTTACGAAGGAGTGACCATGACCGAGCCGGACATCAAGAAGGGCCTCGCGGGCGTCGTCGTCGACACGACCGCGATCTCGAAGGTCAACCCCGAGACGAACAGCCTGCTCTACCGCGGCTATCCCGTGCAGGAGCTCGCAGACACGCAGTCCTTCGAGGCGGTGGCGTACCTGCTGTGGAACGGGGAGCTGCCGACGGGCGACGAGCTCGCCGCGTTCCGGCTGGAGGAGCGCAAGCACCGCGCCCTGGCCGACAACGTCAAGGCCGCGATCGATCTCGTGCCGCTCGAGGCGCATCCGATGGACGAGGTGCGCACCGCGGTCAGCCTGATCGGCGCATCGGACCCCGAGGCCGGCGGCTCGGTGCTCGACGCCGGTGGCAGCCCGGAGCAGAACCTGGCGCGCAGCATCCGCCTGTTCGCGGCGCTGCCGGCCATCGTCGCCTACGGTCAGCGTCGCCGTCGTGGCCAGGAGCTCATCCCTCCGCGCGACGACCTCGACTACTCGGCGAACTTCCTCTGGATGACGTTCGGGGAAGAGGCCGACGACGTCGTGGTCGACGCCTTCAACCGGTCGATGATCCTCTACGCCGAGCACTCCTTCAACGCCTCGACCTTCACCGCCCGGGTCATCACCTCGACCCTCAGCGACATCTACTCGGCTGTGGTCGGGGCCATCGGTGCGCTCAAGGGCCCGCTGCACGGCGGGGCGAACGAGGCCGTGCTGCACATCTTCAAGGAGATCGGATCGGCGGACGCCGTCGAGACCTGGCTCGACAAGGCTCTCGCGGAGAAGCGCAAGATCATGGGCTTCGGACACCGCGTCTACAAGAACGGCGACTCACGGGTGCCGACCATGAAGGCCGCGCTCGACACCCTCGTCGCGCACTACGGCCGGGAGGACGTCGCCGAGCTGTACGACGCGCTGGAGTCGCAGTTCGTCGAGCGCAAGGGCATCCACCCGAACCTCGACTACCCGTCCGGCCCCGCGTACAGCCTCATCGGCTTCGACACGCTCACCTTCACGCCGCTGTTCGTCGCGGCGCGGGTGACGGGATGGACGGCCCACGTCATCGAGCAGGCCGGCGCGAACGCCCTGATCCGTCCGCTGTCCCACTACGACGGCCCCGACGAGCGGCACGTGGCCGGCTGACCCCTCCGTTCGAATCGCCTGAATGGCTCCATCTCACCGCGGGATGGAGCCATTCGCGCGATTCGGAGCAGTAGCGTGCCGACGGCCCCCGGGTCAAGCGGATGCGGCGGATTTCGGGGAGGAGTAAACCGGATCCGGGACGAAAGCATGTCCCGCGAGAAGGAGGCCCCATGTCCGCGTCCGACGTCACCGTCAAGGAGGTCCGGTCGCTCGTCCCCGCGCGCATGGACCGGCTCCCCTGGTCGCGCTTCCACTGGATGATCGTCGTCGGACTCGGGTTCTCCTGGATCCTCGACGGCCTCGAGGTGCAGATCGTCGCGGCCAACGGCTACGCGCAGACGCTGGGGATGGGTCCCGCCGAGGTCGGCCTCGCCGGCACCTGCTACCTGCTCGGCCAGGTGTTCGGCGCCCTCGTGTTCGGCCGCCTCGCCGACCGCCTCGGCCGCAAGAACCTCTTCCTGCTCTCGCTCGGGGTGTACCTCGTCGGATCGGCCGTCGCCGGTCTCGCGTTCGCCCCCTGGTTCTTCTACATCTGGCGCTTCGTCGCCGGCGCGGGCATCGGCGGCGAGTACGCGGCCATCAACTCGGCCATCGACGAGATCATCCCCGCGAAGTACCGCGGCCGCGTCGACATCGCCATCAACGGCACCTACTGGGGCGGTGCGGCGCTCGGCGCCGTGGCCAACATGTTCTTCCTCAACACCGACCTCCTCCCCGCCGACATCGGCTGGCGGCTGAGCTTCTTCGTCGGTCCGATCCTCGGCATCCTCATCATCTGGCTGCGGCGGCACATCCCGGAGAGCCCCCGCTGGCAGATGACGCACGGCCGCGAGGAGGAGGCCGAGCGCAACGTCGACGAGATCGAGGAGGGCATCCGCAAGGAGGGCAAGTCGATCGAGCCCGTGGACGAGAGCAAGGCCATCACGGTCAAGGAGTACGGCAGCGTCCCGCTCCTCGTGATAGCGAAGGTGCTGTTCAAGAAGTACCCGCGGCGCACCCTCGTCGGCATCACGATGATGGTGACGCAGTCCTTCCTCTACAACGCGATCTTCTTCACCTACGCGCTCGTGCTGGAGAACTTCTACGACACCCCGCCGGCGTCCGCATCGCAGTACTTCATCGTCTTCGCGGTCGGCAACCTCGCGGGCGCCCTCATCCTCGGCCACTTCTTCGACACGTGGGGCCGTCGGCGGATGCTGTTCGGCACCTATGTGCTCGCGGGTCTGATCCTGCTCGTCAGCGCCTTCCTCTTCAACGCGGGTGTGCTGAACGCGGGCACGCACACGGCGTTCTGGTGCGCGTCGTTTTTCTTCGCCTCGGCCGGTGCGTCCGCCGCGTACCTGACCGTGAGCGAGATCTTCCCACTCGAGCTGCGCAGCCAGGTGATCTCCTACGTGTTCTCCATCGGGCAGCTCGTCGGCGCGGTCGCCCCGGTTCTCTACGGCGCGCTGATCGGCGCGAGCGCGGAGTCGGGCGACCGCGGTCCGCTGTTCTGGGGGTACGTGCTCGGCGCGGCGATCATGATGTTCGGCGGTGTCGTGTGCGGTGTCTTCGGCGTCAGTGCGGCCGGGAAGTCACTGGAGGACATCGCCGATCCGCTGTCGCTCGTGGAACCGGCGAAGAAGGGCGTCACCCCGGGGTCGGAGTCCGGCTCCTGAGAAGGCGGTTCCGCTAGCGGGCGAGCCAGTTCCGCAGGGAGCGCGTGACGAACGGCAGCACCCAGTACGTCATGATCGGCGTGAGCACGAGGGTGGTGATGAGCACGCGGAGCCACAGCGGAACGACGTCCCATCCCGGCACCGGGCTCATGGCGTAGGTGAACGCGAGGTTCACGGGGAAGAAGCCGAGCCAGATCGAGACGGCCTGCTTCCACCGCGGCGGCGCCGGGGCGACGGTCACGGTGCTCGTCGTGCCGTCCGGGTCGACGACGGGGATGGAGCCGGTGGACGGCTCGTCGAACCAGCCCTCGATGCCCGAGCGGCGCTTGGACCTCTCGCTGCGGACGAAGCCCTGGCCCATCGACAGCCACCAGGCGCGTTCCCCGGACTGCTCCCACGCGGTGAGCGCGTCCTCGCTCGCGAAGCGGTAGAGCATGTGCCAGACCTGCGAGTCCTCGCCGGCACGGACCCAGCCGGAGCCGAGGAAGCCCGGGTACTTCGTCGCGAGGTTCACTCCGGTCTGCACCCACGCGGTCGCCTCGGCGATGCGCTCCGGATCGACCTCGCGGCGGATGGAGACGGTGACGGGTTCGGACACAGGGGCGGATGCGGACATGGTGCGGTCCTCGGGGTGAGCGGCGTCAGGGTGCGGACGCGGGGCGACGGCGCCAGGGTCGCGGCGCCTGGTCGATTCTAGTTCTCCTTCGAGTCGCGCGATTGGCTCCAGATCCGGGCCGGATGCCGCCAGCATCTCCCGCAGCTCATCGATCGTCGCCCAGGGCTGCCACGCGACATCCGGCCGCCCGACCCCCGGCCTCCAGCGTCGGCAGAAGTAGTCGCCGAGCGCCACCAGGTCCGCGAGCGGCAGCGTGCCGAGGGAGACCCAGGTCGCGGCGGGGGAGGTCACCCGGAGGCCGTCCCGATAACGGATCGAGGTGAGGCTGGACAGCGTGCGGTGTCCGGTCACGCCGCGGGCGCGAGGGAACGGGATCCCGCCGGACGCGCTGACGTGGAGGGCGAGGTCGTCCGCCGTCGCGACGCCCCCGCGGTCGTCGAAGGCGAGCGGTAGCGGGCCTCCCCAGATCGAGGCCGCGGTCTCGTGGCTGAAGAAGTGTCCGGTCGGATCCGCGCAATCGACCGCGGCTCACGCCGTGCAGCCGCGCCGTCCGTACCGCGAAGTCCACCCCGAAGCGGGCCGGAAGCTCGTGTCGTCGTCCCATGCCCCCACGCTCCCACCGCTGCTGTCGGGCTGGGTTCGAAGGGAAGAAGAAGACCCCCGCCGACCCGATTCGGCGGGGGTCTCGGGAGCGAGAGTGCTCACCGTGTGCACGGGAGACGCGACTACCCGATCCGGTCTGAGTCTGTGCCGTGCATCTGCAGTTGTAATCGGCCCAGGTGGCCAGCGGGTGAACGAGGGGCGAACGGCGCCGTGCGGCCACTCGTCTGCCCGACGACAAGAGATACAAGGACGTCCTCGTATTTTCACGGTCGTCGGAGTAAACTCGCCGATGTGCCAAAGAGGGCACGGAGGGATGTCGCACAATGACCCGTACTATCCCGCACTTCGTGGGCGGAACGCCTGTCACCCCGGAAGACGGACGCTTCGCCGACGTCTTCGACCCGAGCACCGGAGCCGTGCAGGCCCGGGTGCCGCTCGCATCCGCGGAGGAGGTGCGCCGCGTCATCGGGAACGCCGAGCAGGCCCAGGCCGCGTGGGCGGCGACCAACCCGCAGAAGCGCGCCCGCGTCCTCCTGCGGTTCCTCGACCTCGTTCAGCAGGAGATGACCTCGCTCGCCGAACTCCTCGCGAGCGAGCACGGCAAGACCGTCGACGACGCCAAGGGTGACATCCAGCGGGGTCTCGAGGTCATCGAGTTCTCCGCCGGGGCCCCGCATCTGCTCAAGGGCGAGTACTCCACCGGGGCCGGGGCCGGCATCGACGTGTACTCGATGCGGCAGCCGCTCGGAGTCGTCGCCGCGATCACGCCCTTCAACTTCCCCGCCATGATCCCGCTGTGGAAGGCGGGTCCCGCGCTCGCCGCCGGTAACGCCGTGGTGCTCAAGCCCAGTGAGCGCGACCCCTCGGTGCCCGTGCGTCTCGCCGAGCTGTTCCTGGAAGCGGGGCTGCCGGCCGGCGTCCTCAACGTGGTGCACGGCGACAAGGAGGCGGTGGACACGCTGCTCACCGACGACCGGATCCGCGCGGTCGGCTTCGTCGGCTCCACGCCCATCGCTGAGTACATCTACGCCACCGCGGCCGCCCACGGCAAGCGCGCGCAGTGCTTCGGCGGCGCGAAGAACCACATGATCGTGATGCCGGACGCGGATCTCGACCAGGCCGTCGACGCCCTCATCGGCGCCGGCTACGGCTCCGCGGGAGAGCGGTGCATGGCCATCTCGGTCGCCGTGCCGGTCGGCGAGGAGACCGCGGAGGCGCTTGCCGCCAAGCTCACCGAACGCGTCGCCCAGCTGCGCGTCGGGCCGTCCCTCGCGCCGGACGTCGACTACGGCCCCCTGGTCACGCGGGCAGCCGTCGAGCGGGTCGAGGGGTACATCCAGCAGGGGATCGATGAGGGGGCGACACTGCTCGCCGACGGCCGCGGTTTCACGGTCCCCGGGCACGAGGAGGGCTTCTACCTCGGACCGACCCTGTTCGACCACGTGACCACCGACATGGCGATCTACCGTGAGGAGATCTTCGGCCCGGTGCTCGTGATCGCCCGCGCCGCCGACTACGAGGAGGCGCTGCGCATGGCCTCCGAGCACGAATACGGCAACGGCGTCGCCATCTTCACGCGCGACGGCGATGCCGCCCGCGACTTCGCCGCTCGGGTGGAGGTCGGGATGGTGGGCGTGAACGTGCCCATCCCGGTGCCGATCGCCTACTACACGTTCGGCGGCTGGAAGCGCAGCGGCTTCGGCGACCTCAACCAGCACGGCGCAGACGCCTTCCGCTTCTACACGAAGACCAAGACCGTGACGAGCCGCTGGCCGTCGGGGATCCGCGAGGGCGCGAGCTTCGTGATCCCCACCATGCACTAAGGACACGCGATGACCATGACCACTGTCACCACCACCGACGAGGAGCGCGAGGCGATCCTCGACGCCGTGCGGGAGTTCGCCGACGCGGAGCTCGCTCCGTTCGCCGCCGAACGCGACGAGAAGCACCTGTTCCCGCGCGAGTCGCTCCAGCGCGGTGGCGAGCTCGGCCTCGGCGGGATCTATGTGAGCGAGGAGTTCGGCGGCACCGGCCTCACCCGCGTCGACACCGTCGCCATCTTCGAGGAGCTCGCCAAGGCCGACCCCGCCGTGGCCGCCTACATCTCCATCCACAACATGGTGGTGTGGATGATCGACACCTACGGCGACGACGAGCAGCGGTCGCGCTGGCTGCCGTCGCTGACCGCCATGCAGGAGTTCGGCGGCTACTGCCTCACGGAGCCGGGAGCCGGATCCGACGCGGCGAACATCGCGACCAGCGCCGTCCGCGAGGGCGACGAGTACGTGCTGACCGGCGTGAAGCAGTTCATCTCCGGAGCCGGTGAGGCCGCGGTGTACGTCGTCATGGCGCGGACCGGCGAGCCGGGAGCCCGGGGCATCAGCGCCTTCCTCGTCCCCGGTGACGCGGAGAACCTGAGCTTCGGCGCCCCGGAGAAGAAGATGGGGTGGCACGCGCAGCCCACCCGCCCCGTGATCATGGACGGCGTGCGGGTGCCGGCGTCCGCGATGCTCGGGGACGAGGGGCGCGGCTTCGCGATCGCGATGTCGGCGCTCAACGGCGGACGCCTCAACATCGCGGCGTGCTCGCTCGGGGGAGCGCAGGCCGCGCTCGACAAGGCCGTGCAGTACGTGCACGAGCGCGTCGCGTTCGGGGAGCCGCTGGCGGAGAAGCAGTCGATCCTCTTCGCGATCGCCGACATGCGCACCGACCTGCAGGCCGCGAGGCTGATGGTGCGCGACGGCGCGGAGGCGGTGGACGAGAAGGCGCCGGACGCGACGATGCGCTGCGCGATGGCCAAGCGCTTCGCGACCGACGCCGGCTTCGAGGTGGCCAACCGCGCCCTCCAGCTGCACGGCGGCTACGGCTACCTGCAGGACTACGGCATCGAGAAGATCGTCCGCGACCTCCGCGTGCACCAGATCCTCGAGGGGACGAACGAGATCATGCGCCTGATCGTCGGCCGGGAGATGCTGCGACCCGCGGGGTCGACGTCGATGCGGAGCGCATCATGACCCGCGTCGCCTTCCTCGGGCTCGGGCACATGGGGCTGCCGATGGCGAAGAACCTCGTCGCCGGCGGACACGAGGTGCACGGCTTCGACCTCGTGCCCGCGGCCGTCGAGGCGGCGCGGGCGGCCGCGATCCCCGTGGCGGCCAGCGGCGCGGAGGCGGTGGCGGACGCGGAGGTCGTGGTGACGATGTTCCCGGCGGGGAAGCACGTCATCGAGGCCTACCGCACGGAGCTGCTGGCGGCCGCGCGCCCCGGGACGCTGTTCATCGAGTCGTCGACCATCGCCGTGGACGAGGCGCGGGCCGCCCATGCGCTCGCGCTCGCCGCGGGCCACCGGCACATCGATGCTCCGGTCTCCGGCGGCGTGGTCGGGGCGGAGGCGGGGACCCTCGCGTTCATGGTCGGGGGTTCCGACGACGACTTCGCGGCGGCGCTGCCGCTGCTGGAGATCATGGGGAAGCGCATCGTGCACTGCGGCGGACCGGGACTCGGTCAAGCGGCGAAGGTCTGCAACAACATGGTGCTCGCGGTATCGCAGATCGCCGTCGCCGAGGCCTTCGTGCTGGGCGAGCGGTTGGGGCTGGAGCATCAGGCCCTGTTCGACGTGGTGTCCCAGGCGTCCGGGCAGTGCTGGGCGCTCACCACGAACTGCCCCGTCCCCGGTCCGGTGCCCACGAGCCCCGCGAACCGGGACTACCAGCCGGGGTTCGCGGGGGCACTCATGGCGAAGGACCTCGGTCTCGCGCTGCAGGCCATCGAGCAGACCTCGACGGATGCCCGGATGGGTCGTCTGGCGCAGGAGCTGTACGCCGCCTACGCCGCCGGCGACGGCGCCGCCCGCGACTTCTCCGGCATCATCACCGACATCCGCGGCTGACCCCGGCTTTCGAATCGCGCGATTGGCGCCGAATCCGGCCGAAATGCAGCACATCGGGCGATTCGAAGGGGAGGGTGGATGACAAACGACAGGAAGGCGGCAGCGATGACCGAGTACGAGACGATCCTGGTGGAGCAGCGCGGACGCGTGGGGTGGATCACCCTCCACCGTCCGGAGGCGCTCAACGCGCTGAACAGCCGGCTCGCCGAGGAGGTCACCGCGGCCGCGCAGGCCTTCGATGCGGATGACGGGATCGGGGCGATCGTCCTGACCGGCTCCGAGAAGGCCTTCGCGGCCGGTGCCGACATCAAGGAGATGGAGGGCATGTCTGCGGCGGAGATGCTCGAGACCGACCACTTCGGCGTCTGGCACGACTTCGCTGCCGTGCGCACCCCGGTCATCGCGGCGGTCTCCGGATTCGCGCTCGGCGGCGGCTGCGAGCTGGCGATGATGTGCGACATCATCCTCGCCGCGGACACCGCGAAGTTCGGACAGCCGGAGATCAACCTCGGGGTGATCCCCGGCATGGGCGGCACGCAGCGGCTCATCCGCGCGGTCGGGTACTACAAGGCCGCGGAGCTCGTGCTGTCCGGCCGCTTCATGGGGGCCGAGGAAGCGGAGCGCTCCGGACTCGTGTCCCGCGTCGTCCCGGCGGCGGAACTCCTGGCCGAGGCGACGACGTTGGCGGAGACGATCGCGTCGAAGTCGCTGCCGTCGGTCTACGCCGCCAAGGCCGCGCTCGATGCGGCGATGGAGACGACGCTGTCCGCCGGCCTCGCCCACGAGAAGCAGGCGTTCGCGGCGCTGTTCGACACGCACGACCAGAAGGAGGGCATGGCGGCCTTCCGCGAGAAGCGCACGCCGGACTTCCAGAACAGCTGATCGCGGTTCACAACTCAGGAGGTCGAGTCGCGGAGCCGGCGTTCTGCGGTGTCGGGGCCCGGTCGGCCGCAATTCTCCTGAGTTGTGAACGGGTCAGTCGCGCAGGGACTCCACGATCTTCGCGATCCGGCGCTCGCGCGTCGCGTCCTGCTTGGCGTCGGCGACCGCCCTGGCGTGCTCCTTGCGGGCCGAGGGGGAAAGCGCGTCGAAGGCGGCGCGCACCGCGGGGTCGACGTCGAGGGCGGCGGCCAGGGCGGCCGGCACCTCGACCGTCCGCTCTGCGGTGTCGAGCCGGATCACGGCGTCCACCTCCTGGTCGATCTCCACCCCGAGGTCTGCGCGGGCGGCCTTGCTGAGACCGATCATGTTCTCGCCTCCCATCCGGGCCAGGCGCAGGCGGGCGGTGCGGCCGCCGATCGTGACCGCGACCGGGAAGGTCTTGCCCGCGCCGAAGGAGGCCACCTGTTCGTCGGTGAGGAGGATCGCCGCGGCGGGACCGCGACCGGTGAGGACGGTGTGCACGCGCAGTTCGCTCATGCAGGAAGAGTACGCCCGCCGTCCTCGATCGCGGCGACGAGGGCGGTGTTGCGCTCCGCGATCAGCCGCTCCATGTACCGCCCCAGGACCAGGGCGTCGACGAGGCGGCCGAGGGGCCCGAAAGGCGACCGGAACACGACGGTGTCCCGCATGAGGGTGCCACGCGGGTGCTCCTCGAACACATGCTCGTGCCGGAGCTCGCGGAACGGTCCGGCGATCTGACGGTCCGTGAACCGATGCGGCGCGTCGATGTCGAACACCACGGAGCGCAGGCGGAACGGGATGCCGAAGTGCCGCGCGCGCCAGGTGACCGTGGAACCCTCGGTGAACGCGCCGCCCGCAGGCTCCTCGATCATGGTCTCGCTGTAGCGCGCCATGGACTGCAGATGCAGTTCGGGGTCCAGTGCCGCGGCGAAGACGACCGGGCGGGGCGCCGCGATCACGGTGTCGAGCACGAACCGGGGCATCAGAGCGGTTCGGGGAGGGGGCGCGGATCGATGAAGTCGCCGGCGTCACGGCGCAGGCGGGCGACGATGGCGACGAGCTCCGCGGCATCGGCCTCGCTCATGCCGGGATCGGCGAAGACGTCGGCGTTCAGGGCGGTCGTGGCGCGCTCGACGAGGTCGCGCCCGGCGTCGGTCAGGGCGAGCATCGCGGCGCGTCCGTCGTGGGGGTGCGGTTCTCGGATCACGAGGCCGTCGCGCACGAGCCGCTCGGCGGTGCTGGTGATGGTGGTGGCGTGGACCTGCAGGCGCGCGACGACGCTCGACAGCGGCAGTCGTCCGGCCCGGCTGAAGGCGAGCAGCCGGAGCACCTCGTACCGCGCGAAGCTCAGCGCGAAGGGTTTGAGGGCCGCGTCGACGCGGGCGAGGAGGAGCTGCTGTGCCCGCATCACCGACGTGACGACCGTCATGCCGTCTGCGGCCTCGGTCCAGCCGTGCGCGATCCACTGCCGCTTCGCCTCGGCGAGCGGGTCGACGGGAAGCGGGCGGGGTCGGACCACGTCTCTACGGTACCGGGGGAGGGCGCCCCCGGTCGCCAGCGGCGAGCCGAGGACGGCAACTGTCGACTATGTATACATTCGTGACCGAAATGTCGGGTGCAGCCTGCGGATCCCTCTGCCTTTGGCTACATAGAAGAGCGGGCGGATAGACTCAGCGTGTCGTGAGGAGCATTCGATGAAGATCTTCGTCCTGGTCAAAGAGGTGCCGGACACCTATGGTGATCGCACGTTGAATCTGGAGACCGGCCTCGCCGATCGCGGCGCCGGGGATGTGGTCCTCGACGAGATCACGGAACGGGCCCTCGAGGTCGCTCTCTCCTACGCCGACAAGAACGAGGGCACCGAGGTCGTGGCCCTCACGATGGCGCCGGAGAGCGCGACCGCGTCGGTGCGACGGGCCCTCGCGATCGGCGCCGCCTCCGCGATCCACATCGTCGACGAGCAGCTCGTCGGCGCCGACCTGGGACTCACCGCCGAGGTCCTCGCCGCCGCGATCCGCCGTGGCGCCCCCGACCTCGTCATCACCGGCAACCTGTCCACCGACGGCGCCGGTGGCGTCCTGCCCGCGATGCTCGCCGAGCACCTCGGCTGGGCGCAGGCCACTGCCCTCTCCGCGGTCGAGATCACGGCCGACGGCATCTCCGGCACGCGGGGCGCGGACGCGGGGAACCAGCAGGTGACCGCGCCGCTGCCCGCCGTGATCTCCATCACCGAGGCGCTCCCTGACGCCCGGTTCCCGAACTTCAAGGGGATCATGGCGGCGAAGAAGAAGCCGCTGGAGGTGCTGTCCCTCGCCGACCTCGACGTGTCGGCCGACCCCGCGGCGGCTCCGCGCACCATCATGACCGCCGTCTCCGAGAAGCCTCCGCGGGCGGCCGGTGTCAAGATCACCGACGAGGGCGATGCCGCCGAGAAGCTCGTCGAGTTCCTCGTGCAGAACAGGCTGGTGTGACATGGCGTACCCCGAGAACCCGATCCTCGTGCTCCTCGACGTCGACCCGTCCGGCGAGCTCGTCAGCAGCGCGGCCGGACTCCTCGGCGCGGCGGCGGGCATCGGCACCCCGGTGGCGCTGATCGTCGGCGGTTCCGAGTCCGCGGTCGCCACGGCCGCGGCGGCCGGAGCCGCGGTCGTGCTCACGGCCGAGGGCGACCCGTCGGCGCTCACGGTCCCGATCGTCGACGCGCTGCAGGCCGCCGCCGTGCAGGCGCAGCCCGAGGCCATCCTCATCTCGAACTCGATCTCCGGGCGCGATGTCGCCGGCCGGTTCGCGGTGCGATCGAAGAGCGCTCTCGCCGTGGATGCCGTCGGGGTCTCCCGCGACGACGAGGGCATCGTCGCCCACCACTCGGTCTACGGCGGGGCGTACCTCGTCGATGCGGCCGCGACGCACGGCACGCTCGTCGTCACGGTGCGGCAGGGCGCGGTGGAGGCCAGGGCCGAGGCGGTCGCCTCCCCGCAGGTCGAGCAGCTCGCGGTCACCCCGTCCGGAGCGGTCGCCGCGACGGCGGGCCCCGTCGAGACCGTCGAGGCCACCTCGTCTCGTCCCGAGCTGCGCGGAGCGACCCGCGTCGTCTCCGGTGGCCGCGGCCTCGCGTCGAAGGAGAAGTTCGTGCTCGTCGAGGAGCTCGCCGACGCTCTCGGCGCGGCCGTCGGTGCCTCGCGCGCCGCGGTCGACGCGGGCTACATCCCGCAGTCCCACCAGGTCGGGCAGACCGGGGTCTCGGTGTCGCCGCAGCTCTACGTCGCGCTCGGGATCTCCGGCGCGATCCAGCACCGCGCCGGCATGCAGACGTCGAAGAACATCGTGGCGATCAACAAGGACCCGGAGGCGCCCATCTTCGACGTCGCCGACTTCGGCATCGTCGGCGACGTGTTCGCGATCGTCCCGCAGGTGATCGCCGCGCTCGAGGCGCGGAAGAAGTAGTCATGGCGACGCGGGTGCTGCGCCGCGGGCTTCCGCGGGTGCCGGGCGGCGAGCCGTGGCCGCCCGCCGATGCGACGGTCGAGACCGTCGATGCGGCCGTCGCCGTCGAGGCGCCGGTGGCGACGCCGGTCTCTGCGACGCCGGAGGGCGGGGAGGACGACCCCACCGCGGTCACGCCGGACGCCACCGGCGTCCAGGCTGCGCAGCCGGACGCCGCGCCGCGTCGGGCGCTCCGCCGGGGTCTCCCGCGCGTTCCGGGCGGTGAGCCCTGGCCGCCGTCTACGGTCGGGGCCGCGCCCGCGGCGTCGTCCGCACCCGCCGTGGTGCCGGGCGAGACCGCACCTTCCACCGCGGCGTCCGCCGCGCCCGTTGCGCCTCCTGCCGCGCCCGCTGCCGCCGCGTCGTCCGCCGCGCCGGCCCGGACTCCTGCTGCGGCGCCCGCTCCCGAGACGCCCGCCGCAGGCGAGAGCGTCCGCCGCGGACTGCCCCGAGTCCCGGGTGGCGAGCCCTGGCCCCCCGCGGGGACCGTGCCCGCCCGTCCGACCTCCGCTCCGTCCCCGGCCGTGGCGGCGGATGTCTCCGCGATCCCGGAGACGGCGGCGCCGTCCGCGACCCTCGTCTCCGAGCCCGCCGCTGTCCCGGGGACCGCGCTCGCCACCGGCGCCGACATCAGCGCGCCGCTGCCCTGGACCCGTACGGTCTGGAACGGTCGAGCACCGCGGCATCTCCCGGCCGCCGCCTCGGCGGCCGCGACCGCTCGCCGGCGCCCGACCTGGACCCAGGCGATCGCGACGCTGTTCGGCGCCGCCGCCCTCGGCGTGCTCGCGGCCGCGGCCGTGGCCCTCGTCCGCACGCTGCTGAGCCTCCCGTTCATGCAGGACTTCCTGGCGGCCTTCCCTGGCGAGTACGAGCCACCGATCCCGGTCGAGCCCGGCTTCGCGCCGTGGGTCAACTGGGCGCACTTCTTCAACATGTTCCTGATCGTGCTGATCATCCGCTCGGGGCTGCAGGTGCGCACCGAGAAGCGGCCGAGCGTGTTCTGGTCCCCGCGGAACAACCCGAAGGGCAAGATCAGCCTGAACCTCTGGTTCCACCAGGCGCTCGACATCCTGTGGTTGGTCAACGGCGTGATCTTCGTCGTCCTGCTGTTCGTCACCGGGCACTGGGTGCGGATCGTGCCGACGAGCTGGGAGGTGTTCCCGAACGCGCTGTCGGCGGCCCTCCAGTACATCTCGTTCGACTGGCCGCACGAGAACGGCTGGAACAACTACAACAGCCTGCAGCAGCTCGCCTACTTCGTCACCGTCTTCCTCGCGGCGCCGCTCGCCGCGGTCACCGGGTTCCGCATGTCGGGGCTCTGGCCCAAGAGGGCGGAGCGCCTGTCGAAGGCGTACCCGGTGGAGTGGGCGCGTGCCCTGCACTTCCCGGTGATGCTCTACTTCGTGGCGTTCATCATCGCGCACGTCGCCCTCGTGATGCTGACCGGCTTCCTGCGGAACCTCAACCACATGTTCGCGGCGCAGGATGCCGCGACGTGGACGGGATTCTGGGTGTTCATCGCCTCGCTCGTCGTGATCGCGGTCGCCTGGGTCGCTGCGCGTCCGCTCGTGCTCGCCCCGATCGCGAAGGCGTTCGGCAAGGTCTCGGGGCGCTGATCCTCCGGGCTAGCCTGGTGAGGTGAGCCCTGGTACCGACATCGACAGATTCTGGCGTGCGGCGAGGGAGGCCTGCCCGGAGCTCCCGACCGACCGGCCCGAGGCGTGGGCGTTCGGCGCCACGCCCGCACACGCCGACGAACTGCTCGCGCTGGTCCTCGACGGGATCAAGGTCGGCACCGCGTCGTCGCTCTGGGACTACGACGCGACCGGCGACCCGCTCCCGGTCGAGGGTGAGCTGAGCATCATCCTCGACGGGACCGGAGCGCCACGCGCCGTCATCGAGACCACGGCGCTGGCGACCGTGCCGTTCGACGAGGTCGACGAGGAGCACGCCTTCGCCGAAGGCGAGGGTGATCGCACGCTCGCCCACTGGCGCACGGTGCACGAGCGCTATTGGCGGGCGCATTCGGAGAATCCTCGCGGCTTCGCACCGGACATGCCGGTGCTGTGCGAGCGCTTCCGGCTCGTGTATTCCGGCTGATCGACGCTCAGGCCGCCGTGCGCAGCCGGCGTCGGGAGAACAGGAGCGCCGCGGTCGCCGCGGCGAAGGCGATTCCGAAGAGCGTCCCGGCTGCTCCGGTCAGGCTGAGTGCGCCGAGCCATCCCGCGACCGGATAGGTGACCAGGAAGCACGCGTGGGAGAGCGCGAACTGCGCGGTGTAGACGAGCGTGCGGTTCGCCGGAGTCGACGCGTCGGCAAGCAGTCGGGATGACGGCGTGTTCACGAGTGAGGTGCCGATGCCCAGCAGCACCCAGGTGCCCAGGAGCGCCTCCCATCCCGCGCCGCTCGCCGTGGCCACGGCCGTGACGACGACTGCTGCGAGGAGCCCCGCCACGATCACGGCGACCCCGATGGACATGGTGCGGATCACCCCTGCGCGGTCCACCAGCCAGGGGATGCTCAGCGCCGTCACGAGCGATCCGATGCCGTAACAGGCGAGAGCGATGGCGAGGGCGGCGTCATCGAGGTCGAACACGGCGCGCGCGTACACGACGGAATCGACCAGCACGATCGCGGTGCCGGCGGCGACCACCATGTTCGTGAGCAGCAGGAAGCGCAGGCTGGGAGTCCGTGCGAACACGGCGGCTCCGGCCGGTAGGCGCTGCCAGAAGGAGGAGGTGGCGGATTCGTCGCCGGTGCCGGGCACGCGAGTGCTCACCACCAGGAGCGCGGAGAGGGCGAATCCGATCGCCGTGCCCGCGAACAGATCGTGGAACGTGACCACGACGAGCAGCGTCCCCGCGATCAGGGGGCTGAGCAGCGCCTCGAGGTCGTACGCGAGTCGCGACAGCGACAGGGCGCGCGTGTAGTCCCTGGGCTCGGGCAGAACCGCGGGGATCAGCGACTGGAACGCGGGCGTGAAGGTCGCGGAGGCGGACTGCAGCACGAACACGAGCACGTAGATCTGCCAGGTCTCGCCGACGGAGGGGAGCGCCAGCGCGATCGCGAAGCGCACGATGTCCGCGGTGACGAGGACCGCCTTGCGGGGGAGACGATCGACCAGGGCGGCGATCAGCGGGGCGACGCCGACATAGGCGACCATCTTGATCGTCAGCGCGGTGCCGAGCACCGATCCGGCCGCGTCGCCGGCGATGTCGAAGGCGAGCAGCCCGAGAGCCACCGTGAGGAGCCCGGTGCCCAGGAGCGCGACGACCTGCGCGGCGAACAGGCGGGCGTAGACGGTGTTCCGCAGGACCCGGAGCACTACCGCGTCTGCTCCGGAGCGGGGTGTGCGCCCCGATGGTGCGCGGGGTCGGTGCTCAGCGAGTGCTCCGCCTGATAGATGGCGTCGGCCACGAGCTGCCGGGCGTGCTCGTTCGCGAGACGGTAGAACACCCGGGTGCCCTCCTGCCTCGCCACGACGATCCGAGCGAGCCGAAGCTTGGCGAGGTGCTGCGACACGGCGGGTGCCGGCTTGTCGACGATGTCGGCGAGGTGGTTGACCGAGAGCTCCTGATCGCGCAGGGCCAAGATGATGCGGATGCGCGTCGCGTCGGCGAGCATCGCGAACACCTCGACGGCGAGTTCGACGTAGCTGCTGTCCGGCGTGAGGGAACATTGCTTATCTGCATGCATACGCAGATTGTTGCACACGGGAGGGGTCGCTGGTGTTCCCCGAGCGTGCGATGAGGCACTCTGGAAGGTGTGACGTCGGGGTCCCGGCGCTGAGGAGGGAGCACTCATGGCAGAGGCCTACATCGTCGACGCGGTCCGTTCGCCGGTCGGACGCCGTGGCGGCGCTCTCGCGGAGATCCACCCCGCCGACCTCGGCGCGCACAGTCTGCGGGCCCTCGTCGACCGGACCGGCATCGACCCCGGCGCCGTGGACGACGTGATCCTCGGAGCCATCGATGCGATCGGCGGGCAGGCCGGGAACGTCGCGCGCACCGCGTCGCTCGTCGCCGGCTTCCCGGAACACGTGCCGGGCGTCACGATCGATCGGCAATGCGGATCGAGTCAGCAGGCCGTGCACTTCGCCGCGCAGGCGGTGCTCAGTGGCACCAGCGACCTCGTGATCGCCGGCGGGCTGCAGAACATGTCGCGGATCCCGCTCACCGCCGCCGCGACCGTCGGCCGGGAGTACGGTTTCACGACGCCGTACGCCGAGTCGCCCGGATGGCAGGAGCGCTACGGCGACCAGGAGATCTCGCAGTTCCGCGGAGCGGAGCTCATCGCCGAGCGGTGGGACATCTCACGGGAGGAGATGGAGCGGTACGCGCTGGAGAGCCACCGCCGGGCGGCCCAGGCCCAGGACGACGGGCGGTTCGCGGCGGAGATCGCGCCGCTCGCCGGGCTCGACCACGACGAGGGCGTGCGCCGGGACACCACCCTCGAACGCATGGCCGGCCTGCCGCCGCTCGCGCCCGACGGGCGGATCACCGCCGCCGTCGCGTCGCAGATCAGCGATGCGTCGAGTGCCGTGCTCATCGCCAGCGCGCGGGCGGTGCAGGAGCACGGCCTCACGCCGCGGGCCCGCATCCACCACGTCTCCGTCCGCGGCGACGACCCCGTGCTCATGCTCACGGCACCGATCCCGGCGACCCGGCACGCGTTGGAGCGTACGGGACTCCGGATCGAGGACATCGACCTGTTCGAGGTCAACGAGGCGTTCGCCTCGGTCGTGCTCGCCTGGATGCGCGAGACCGGTGCGCCGCACGAGAAGGTCAACGTCAACGGCGGCGGCATCGCACTGGGGCATCCGATCGGCGCGACGGGCACCCGCATCCTCGCGACCCTGCTGAACGAGCTCGAGCGCACCGGCGGACGGTACGGCCTGCAGACGATGTGCGAGGGCGGCGGCGTCGCGAACGTCACGATCATCGAACGCCTCTGAGCGCAGACGAAAGGGCCGCCCCGCGGGGCGGCCCTTTCGGTGAGGACGAGGGTCAGGGGCGCACGAAGCGGACCTCGGTGAGCGTCTCGCCCAGGAACGGCTCGGTGTGCGCGGCGCCGTCGAGGTGGAACCCGTTGCGCGTGTAGAAGCGGTGCGCGCGAGGGTTGTCCTCGGCGACCCAGAGGTAGAGCGGCTCGTCCTTCTCGACGGCCGCATCGAACAGCTTCTGCCCGATGCCGGTCGAGTGGTACGCGTCGAGCAGGTAGATGAAGTACAGCTCGCGGAACGCCGGGGCGTCCTTGTCGCGGGCCGGACCCGAGCCGACGAAGCCGACGATCTCGCCGTCGACGAGCGCCGCGTTCATCTTGAAGTCGGGACCCTGCGAGGCCCAGTGCGTCCACAGTTCGGCCATACGGCGGGGCGAGACCTTCTCCAGCGCCGCCTTGCTGATGAGGTGATCGTAGGTCTCGTGCCAGCACTGCGCATGCACGCGACCGAGGGCTTCCGCATCCACATCACGGACCGGACGGACGATGACTTCGGGCTGGGCTTCGGCGCTCATGCGGTGACTCTACGGCGGGTCCGTGGAAATCGGAAATCGGGATGACGGCCCGTGGGAGGCCCTTCGACCGCATGGAGGAATCGGACAACGAAGTTCGACCGTCGTGCGCGGATGGCTACGATCAGTGCTCGTGAATGTGATCTGGCGGACCCTCCTCGTGATCCTCGGTGCGCGTCGTCGCGTACGGCAGGGGAAGACCCTCGACCCGACCGCCGTCGGCACCGTCACCGTCACCACCCTGCCCACGGACCTCGACATCCTCCGCCACATGAACAACGGCCGGTACCTGTCGCTGTTCGACCTCGGCCGCTGGGACCACCTCATCCGCACGGGGCTGTTCGACGTGATGAAGGAGCAGGGCTGGTACGCGGTGGTCTCCAGCGAGACCATCACCTTCCGCAAGTCGCTCCAGCTCTGGCAGCGGTTCGAGGTGCAGTCGCGCTTCATCGGGCACGACGAGAAGGCGCTGTTCCTGGAGCACCGGGCCGTGGTCGCCGGCGAGGTCTACGCCAGGGCCATCGTGCGGGCCCGCGTGCTGCGCCGGTCCGGCGGCACGGTCAGCAACGAGGAGCTGTTCGCCGCGGTGGGCAAGCCCGACGGGGTGCCGGAGATCGACGCGTGGGTGCATGACTGGGCCGCCGCGTCCGCCCTGCCTCCCGTGCGCACGCCCGCCCCCAGCATCTGGAACTGACCCGGCTGCGGCCCGCCCGGTCGGGCACCCCGGGATTCCGCGACCGGAGACCTAGGGTGGTCACATGGCAGAGTCGTCGTCATCCTCCGCGGAGGCGGGGGCATCCGCATCCCTCGCCGATCAGGCCGTCGAACTCGCGCGCCGTTGGGTGATCGAGGCGGCTGCGGCCGACGTCGACCCCGCCGCCGAGCGTCTCGCGGGCGTCCTCCGCGACGCCAACGGCCTGCCGTTCACCCTCGGTTTCGTCGACGGCGTGATGCGGCCGGAGAGCCTGACCGCTGCGGCCGCCCAGCTGCGCCGCATCGCGCCCATCGTGCCGGAGTTCCTGCCGTGGTACCTGCGCTCCGCCGTGCGGCTCGGCGGCGGGGTCGCCCCGGTGCTGCCGACGCCGGTCGTGCCGATCGCGCGGCGGGCGCTACGCGAGATGGTGGGGCACCTGGTGGTGGACGCCCGGCCCGCGAAGCTCGGACCCGCGATCGAGAAGCTGCGGGAGTCGGGGTCGCGACTGAACCTCAACCTCCTCGGGGAGGCGGTGCTCGGGGAGGCAGAGGCGCAGCGGCGGCTCGACGGCATCCACGAGCTCATCCGGCGTCCGGATGTCGACTACGTGTCGGTCAAGGTCTCCGCCATCGTCAGCCGCATCTCGATGTGGGGCTTCGACGAGGTCGTCGAGCGGGTCATCGACCGGCTGCTCCCTCTCTACGTGACGGCTGCGGAAGACGGCACCTTCATCAACCTCGACATGGAGGAGTATCGCGACCTCGACCTCACGATCGCCGTCTTCACGCGGATCCTGGAGGACCCTCGGCTCACCGGACTCGAGGCCGGGATCGTGCTGCAGGCCTACCTGCCCGACGCGCTGCCGGCGTTGCAGGAGCTCACCGCCTGGGCACAGGATCGCGTGATCCACGGCGGGGCCCGCATCAAGGTGCGCCTCGTGAAGGGCGCGAACCTCGCGATGGAGCACGTCGAGGCGACCCTGCACGGATGGACGCCCGCGCCCTACGACACGAAGCTCGACACCGACGCCAACTACCTGCGCTGCCTGGACTGGGCGCTGCAGCCCGAGCACACGACCTCGGTGCGGATCGGGGTGGCCGGCCACAACCTCTTCGGCATCGCCCATGCGTGGCTGCTCGCCGGGGAGCGCGGGGTCCGCGACGCGGTCGAGTTCGAGATGCTGCTCGGCATGGCTCAGGGGCAGGTGCAGGCGGTGTCCCGCGAAGTGGGTCCGGTGCTGCTGTACGTGCCGGTCGTCGCGCCCGCCGAGTTCGATGTGGCCATCAGCTACCTCGTGCGGCGGCTGGAGGAGAACGCGTCGTCCGAGAACTTCCTCTCCGCGGCGTTCCACCTGCACGACGACGAGTCCCTCTTCGCGCGGGAGGCCGAGCGCTTCCTCGACGCCCTGGACCGGGCGGGGGACCCGGCCCTCGGCCTCGGCCCGCGGCGCACCCAGGACCGCCTCGCGCCCGTGCACGAGTCCGTGCGACCCGCCCCGGTCGGTCCGGCGGCGGAGGCCGACCTCACGAAGGCGGTGCTCGGCATCGTGCGCGGCTCCGACGACACCGACACCGGCGCCTACCTCGAGACCGCCGTGTACGCCGCGCGCGAGCGCGGGGAGGACACCGGGGGCGCCCCGGGCTTCGTGAACACGGCCGATACCGACCTCGCCCTCCCCGCCAATCGTGAGTGGGCGGCGGGGATCCGTGCGAGGCTCGCGGACTCGACGGTCGGGAGGGATGTCCTGGACGCGGCGCGCGTCGATGACGCCGATGACCTCGGCCGCATCGTGCGCGGCGTGCAGGGCGCGGCGGCAGCGTGGGGATCACGTCCCGCGGCCGAGCGGGCGGAGGTGCTGCTGCGCGCGGCGGCCGCTCTCGAGTCCCGCCGCGGGGAGCTGATCGAGGTCGCGGCCGCGGAGACCGGCAAGGTCTTCGCCGAGGCTGACGTCGAGGTGAGCGAGGCCGTCGACTTCGCCCGGTACTACGCCGCGACGTGCCGCGAGCTCGATGCGATCTCCGGCGCCGTGTTCGTCCCCGCCCGGGTGACCGTCGTCGCTCCGCCGTGGAACTTCCCCCTCGCGATCCCTGCCGGTGGCGTTCTGGCGGCGCTCGCCGCGGGGTCCGGCGTCGTCCTCAAGCCCGCCCCGCAGGCACGCAGGTGCGCGGCGGTGCTCGTGGCGGCGCTGTGGGAGGGCGGCGTGCCCCGCGAAGCCCTCGCTCTCGTCGACATCGAGGAAGGCGACCTCGGCCGTGCCCTCATCACGGACGAGGCCGTGGACCGGGTGATCCTCACCGGCTCGTGGGAGACCGCGGCGCTGTTCCGCTCCTGGCGCCCCGACCTGCCTCTGCTCGCGGAGACCAGCGGCAAGAACGCGATGATCATCACGCCCTCGGCCGACCTCGACCTCGCCGTGGCCGACCTCGTGAAGAGCGCGTTCGGGCACGCGGGGCAGAAATGCTCCGCGGCGTCGCTCGGGATCCTCGTCGGGCCGGTGGGGCGCTCGCAGCGCTTCGCGCGTCAGCTCGCCGACGCGGTCCGCTCGCTGCGGGTCGGCTGGCCCTCGGATCCGCTCGCCGAGGTGGGCCCCGTCATCGAGAAGCCCGAGGGCAAGCTCGCCTGGGCCCTCTCCGAGCTGGAGGGCGACGAGCGGTGGCTCATCGAACCCGCCCTCGACCCCGCCGACGACGGCAGCGGACGGCTCTGGCGCCCCGGCGTGCGGGTCGGCGTGCAGTCCGGCTCTCGCTTCCACACCGAGGAGTTCTTCGGACCGGTCCTCGGGATCATGCACGCCCCGACCCTCGCGAAGGCCGTCGACCTGCAGAACGCGGTCGCTTACGGTCTCACGGCGGGGCTCCACACCCAGGATCCCGACGACCTGGCCTTCTGGCTCGACCGCGTGCAGGCCGGGAACCTCTACGTCAATCGCGGCACGACCGGAGCGATCGTACAGCGGCAGCCGTTCGGCGGGTGGAAGCGCTCCTCCGTCGGCGCCGGCGCCAAGCCCGGCGGGCCGAACCACCTCATCGGACTCGGGTCGTGGCGCGCCCAGCACGGGGCCCCGGCGTCGAGCACCCTCCATCTGCGGGGGCTCGACTCCCGGATCACGGGGCTCATCGAGGCGGCGCAGCCCTCCCTCCCGTTCGAGTCGTTCGAGTGGCTTCGGCGATCCGCTCTGTCGGACGCGTTGGCCTGGGACCGGGAGTTCGGCCGGGTGCGGGACGTCTCGCGGCTGGAGATCGAGCGCAACCTCTTCCGGTATCGGCCCGTACCCGTGGAGATCCGCGCCACCGAGGACGCCGCCCTGCACGACCTGCTGCGGGTCGTGATCGCGGGAGTGCGCGCGGGGGCGGGTTTCGTGGTGTCCACTCCGGTCGGGCTTCCGGCGGGCGTGCGGCATGCTCTGGGTGACCTCGACGCCGTGGTGTTCCTGGAGACGGAGGACGAGTGGCTCCAGCGGATGCAGGTGGCCGAGGAGTCGGGGGCCGCGGGAGATGCGGGTGTTCCGGTGCTTCCGCGGCATGGGCGTGTGCGGCTCGTGGGTGGACGGGAGTCGGTGGCGGCGCTGCGCTCCGCGCTGGCGGTGGCCACCGGCGGTGATCCGGACCTCGCGGTGTACGACGCGGAGGTGACGGCGGCGGCCCGCATCGAGCTCCTCCCGTTCGTGCACGAGCAGTCCGTCTCGATCACCGCCCACCGCTACGGAAACCCCGACCCCTGGAGCGCCTCCGTCATCTGACCCCCGCCCGTTCCGGTGCGGGTGCGGGCGCCGGTGCCAGTGCGGTGCGGGCTCGAAAAGGTGCCTTCCCGGCCCCCGGCAGGTGCGTTTTCGATCCCGCTTCGGGCTGCGCAGGACATGCGGGATCGGAAACGGGCGGGAGAGGCGGCTCGGGGGTGCGATTGTGATCCCGGAAGAGACTGCGCGGGACGGAATGCGGGTGTAAAAGATTCTTGACACAGGTGCGATGCGGACGTAATCTCGTGTCAAGAATCTTTGACACGAGGAGAAGCGCATGGTCTACGAGGAGCGCAACGTCTGGGCCGGGCTCATCGTCAGTCCGATCGTCGCGGTCGTCTACGTGCTGCTGCTCATGCAGCAGGCCGGTGGCGGACCGCTCACCGCGACGGACTGGTTCCCGCTGATGCTGTGGACGATCGGCGGGGGCATCGTCGGGACGATCGTGCTCAGCATCCTCTGGGGCATCATCGCCGGGATGTCCGATCCGGACGGAGTCGGCCGCTCCGACATCCGCGACCGGGACATCGGCCGGATGGGGGCGCGCGTGGAGCAGGCCTTCGTCGCCATCGCCGGCCTCGGGGTCATCGTCCTGTGCGGTCTCGGTGCTGACGCGTTCTGGATCGCGAACACCATGTTCGCCGGGTTCCTCGTGGCGGCCGTCGTCGGTGGCGTCGCTCGGGCGATCGCGTACCGTCGGGGGCTGCTCTGATGGTCAAGCCCACCCTCGTCTCCAACAGCATCCGCGCCCACCGCGAGCGTGCCGGACTCACGCAGGCCGAGCTCGCCCGCACGATCGGGGTCACGAGGCAGACGCTCATCGCGATCGAACAGCAGAAGTACTCGCCGACGCTCGAGCTCGCGTTCCAGATCGCCCGGGCCTTCGGCGTCGGGATCGACGACCTGTTCGCGTATCCCACCGACCCCGGAGGTGCCGCATGACCGAGACGATGCCCGCCTGGACCCGCGAGACGTACGGCCCGGCCGCCGGGACTTCGCTGACCCGCCTGCCCGTGCCGCAGCCCCACCGGGGAGAGGTCGTGCTGCGCGTGCAGGCCACCGCCCTCAACGCCGGCGACGTGCGGCTGCTCCTCGGCGATCCGCTGCTGGTCCGGCCTTTCTTCGGCCTCACGCGCCCGAAGCACCCGGTCCGGGGGCTCGACGTCGCGGGCACCGTCGTGGCGGTCGGCGCCGACGTCGTGAACGCCGAACTCGGCGAACTCGTGGTGGGAGAGCTGCAGGGCGGCGGCGGCCTCGCCTCCCACGCCCGCATCGCGGCCGACCGCGTCGTGCCCGTGCCCCCGGATGTGACGCCCGAGGCGGCGGCCTGCCTGCCGATCGCCGGAGGCACCGCGTGGCAGGCGCTCGATGCCGCCGGGGTGGGGCTGCGCCACCGTGCGCAGCGGGTCCTCGTGATCGGGGCGTCCGGCGGCGTGGGGACCTTCGCCGTGCAGCTCGCGGCGCTCCGCGGGGCGGAGGTCTGGGCGACGTGCCGTCCCCGGAACGCCCTGCTGCTGGAGCGCCTCGGAGCCGTGCGCACGCTCGACCACCGCACGTCTCCGCTCACGCACCTGCCCTCCGCCCGGTTCGACGCCGTCATCGACCTCGCGGGAGGTGTGCCGATCCGCGAGCTGCAGCGTCTCGTCCGCACGGGTGGTCGCGTGGTGCTGGTGACGGGCGACGGCGGACGCGTACTCGGTCCTGTGCCGCGGATGATCCGCGCCGCCGTGCTCTCGGTCCGCGGACCCCGGGTGGTGTCCCTCGCGGCGACCTCGCACCCGGAGATCCTCGCGAAGCTGCTCGAGCTCGTGGAGGAAGGGCACCTGGTCCCCGTGATCGAGCGCACCTACCCGTTCGCCGAGGCCGTGTCGGCGCTCGCGCACGTCGAGGCCGGGCACACGGTCGGCAAGGTCGTGGTGACGCAGCGCGAGGGCTGACGACGACACGGGACGGATGCTGGTGGCGCCCAGGGTCCGGTGGCACAATGGTCACCGGCGTGCCCGAGTCGCATCTTCCCCTCCGCCTCTTCCGAGCAGGGGGTCGAAGGACCGCCGGGCCCCTGGACAGCGTCCGCCGCGCCCGTTCACACGAGGAGCATCCATGTCGACGCCGGAGACCGCCGTCACCACCGCCCCCACGCGCACCGCGCACCGCCGCCACTACCTGATGTGCCGTCCCGAGCACTTCACGGTGAACTACTCCATCAATCCGTGGATGGAGCCGTCGCGGCCGACCGACACCGCCAACGCCGTCGCCCAGTGGCAGAAGCTCTACGACCTGTACGTCGAGCTCGGCCACGAGGTCGAGCTCATCGATCCGCTCCCCGGCTACCCGGACATGGTCTACACGGCCAACGGCGGCTTCCTCATCGACGGGCGCGCCTACGTGCCGGAGTTCCGGTTCGTGGAGCGGCAGGGGGAGGCTCCGGCCTTCGCCGACTGGTTCCGCGCCGCCGGCTACGACACCGTCATGCCGGAGGAGGTCAACGAGGGCGAGGGCGACTTCCTGCTCGTCGGCGACGTGATCCTCGCCGGCACCGGGTTCCGCTCCACCGGCGACAGCCACCGCGAGGTCGGCGAGGTCTTCGGCCGCGAGGTCGTGTCGCTCAACCTCACCGACCCCCGCTTCTACCACCTGGACACCGCGATCGCGGTGCTCGACCCCGTGCAGGGCGTGGAGAACGGCGGTCCGGAGCGGGCGAACATCGCCTACCTCCCCGGGGCCTTCGACGACGCCAGCCGTGCCGAGCTGGAGAAGCGCTTCCCCGACGCGATCCTCGTGTCGGACGAGGACGGCGCGGTGTTCGGCCTGAACTCCTCGAGCGACGGCTACAACGTCATCATCTCGCCGCGGGCGAAGGGCTTCGAGCAGCAGCTCCGGGAGCGCGGCTACAACCCGATCACCGTCGACCTGTCCGAGCTCCTCCTCGGTGGCGGCGGGATCAAGTGCTGCACGCTCGAGCTGCGGGGTGCGAAGTGACGATCGAGCAGACGGCGGGCGGTTCGACCCTTCGACAGGCTCAGGGCGCTTCGACGAGCTCAGCGACCCTTCGACAGGCTCAGGGACCCACCGCGGTCGCGGAGCCGCACGTCGCGCACAACTACCACCCGCTGCCGGTGATGATCGCGCGCGGCGAGGGAGCGTGGGTGACCGATGTCGAGGGCAAGCGCTACCTCGACCTGCTCGCGGCCTATTCCGCGGTCAACTTCGGGCACCGTCACCCCGCGCTCGTCGCGGCCCTGACCGAGCAGCTCGGTCGGGTCACGCTCGTCAGCCGGGCGTTCCAGAGCGACATGCTGGAGCCCTTCGCGGCCGCGCTCGCCGAGCTCTGCGGCAAGGAGCTCGTCCTGCCGATGAACACGGGCGCCGAGGCGGTGGAGACCGGCATCAAGGTCGCCAGGGCGTGGGGCTACCGCGTGAAGGGCATCCCCGAGGGGAAGGCGCGGATCGTCGTGGCGAAGGGCAACTTCCACGGCCGTACGACGACGATCGTGAGCTTCAGCGACGACGAGACCGCGCACGACGACTTCGGTCCCTACACGCCCGGCTTCGACCGCGTGCCGTTCGGCGACGCGGAGGCGATCGCCGCGGCGATCACCGAGGACACGGCGGGCGTGCTCGTGGAGCCGATCCAGGGCGAGGCCGGTGTGGTGATCCCGCCGGAGGGGTACCTCCGCCGCATCCGTGAGATCTGCGACGAGAAGAACGTGCTGTTCATCGCCGACGAGATCCAGGCCGGGCTCGGACGTGTCGGCGAGACGTTCGCGTGCGACCGCGAGGGTGTCGTTCCGGACCTGTACCTGCTGGGCAAGGCGCTCGGCGGTGGCATCCTCCCGGTCTCGGCCGTGGTGGGGAACACCGATGTGCTGGGCGTGATCCGTCCCGGTGAGCACGGCTCCACGTTCGGCGGCAACCCGCTCGCGGCGGCCGTCGGCCTGCGCGTGGTGGAGATGCTGCAGACGGGCGAGTTCCAGGAGCGTGCGCGGGCACTCGGCGCACACCTGGAGCAGGCGCTGCAGCCGCTGATCGGCCACGGTGTCACGGGCGTGCGCATCGCCGGGCTGTGGGCGGGCGTCGACATCGACCCCGCGATCGGTTCGGGCCGAGAGATCGCGGAGAAGCTGCTCGACCGGGGTGTGCTCGTGAAGGACACGCACGGGCAGACCATCCGCATCGCGCCCCCGCTCGTCATCCGGGCGACCGAGCTCGACTGGGCCGTCGAGCAGCTCAAGGTGGTGCTCGACGCCTGACCGCGGCCGACCCACCCCCTTCTGCACGACCCACCCCCTTGCGAACGTTCGCAAGGGGGTGGCTCGTCTCGAAAGGGGTGGGTCGACGGCTCAGGCCGGCGGGGAGTCGGGGTCGAGCGTGCGGAGGGTGTCCTCCTCGGCGGCGTTGTCGGCCGCGAGCTCGTCCTCGGTGTTCTCGTCGCCGCCCAGCGGCGCGTCGTGGCCGGGGCCGGAACTGCCCTGGATGGCGCCGCCGGTCGACTCGCCGCGGGAGCTGTCGCCCTGGATCGCGCCGCCGGTGCCGTCGCCCTGGCCGGAGTTCTCGTCAGGGACGTCGACGCCGGGAGCGCCTTCGGCCGGATCCTGCGGGTGCGGGGTGCTCATGTTCTCGTCCATGACACGACGCTACGACCGCCGGGCCGTGATGAGGAAGGCGTTGACAAACGCGCCCGCAGCTCACTCGTCGTCGCGTCGAGGAAGCCGGATGGGCGTCGTCGCCGCGGCCTTCTCCGTGTAGTCCACCGGCTCGACCGGCTGCACGACGCGCAGCGGGCGCGTCTCGTCGAGGGTCAAGCGGAAGCGGCTGCTCTCCTCGCGGCGCAGCCTCCCCGACATCAGCACCCACGTCACCCCGATCGCGCACGCGATGAAGCCGGCCGTCCCGCCGAGCATGATGGCGGCGCGGGGACCGAACGTGTCCGCCACCCAGCCCGCGATCGGTGCGCCGACCGGGGTCGACCCCATGATCACGGCCATGTAGAGGGCGAGGACGCGGCCGCGGAGCGCCGGATCCGTCGTGATCTGCACGTAGCCGTTGGCCGTGGTCAGCAGCGTCACGATCATGAAGCCGGTGAACGTGAGCGTGACCGCGTAGGAGAGGTAGGTGGGCATCGCGGCCGAGACGAAGGCCGCGATCCCGAAGCCGCCCGCCGCGAGGATCACCACGCGCACCCTCGCACGGTCCCGCCGTGCGGCGAGGAGGGCGCCGATCAGGGAGCCGATAGCGAGCACCGAGCTCAGCACCCCGTACCCGTCGGCGCCGGCTCCGAACTCCAGCGCCATGGTCGAGGCGAAGATCGGGAAGTTCATGCCGAACGCGCCGATGAGGAACACCGTCACGAACACGACCTTGAGGTCGCTGCGCGCCCAGACGTACCGGAAGCCCTCCGCGAGGCCGCCGCGGCTGCGGTTCTTCGGCCGTGGTGCCAGCAGGTGCGTGCGCATGAGCATCAGCGCGACGATCATGGCGAGGAAGGTCGCGGCGTTGACGATGAACACCCAACCGGAGCCGATCGCGACGATGAGCAGACCGCCGACCGCGGGGCCGATCATACGGGCGAGGTTGAAGGAGGCGGAGTTGAGGGCCACGGCGTTGGAGGTCTCCGTGGCGGACACCATGTCCGACACGAAGGCCTGCCGGGCGGGTGCGTCGAACGCGTTGACGATGCCGAAACCGAGGGCGAACGCGAGCATCATCGGCAGGGTCATGACGCCGGCCAGCAGCAGGGATCCGACCGCGATCGCGAGGCCGAGCAGCGCGGTCTGCGTGGTCAGCAGGATCTTCCGCCGATCGAAGCGATCAGCGACCCAGCCGGTCAGGCTCACCAGCACCAGCGGTGGGCCGAACTGCAGTGCCATGGTGACGCCCATCGCGGTCGCGTCGTTGTCGGTGAGCTCGGTCAGCACGACCCAGTCCTGGGCTGTGGCCTGCATCCATCCGCCGACGTTCGACACGAGGGCGCCGGCGAACCAGATCCGGTAGTTGATGTTCGCGAAGGAACGGAACATGGCGCTCATCGCTCCACCACCCTCCGCATCAGGGCGCTCGCTTCTCGCAGCGTCGTCAGTTCCTCCTCGGTGTAGTCGACCTCGCGGAGCATGTCGGCCAGCAGCACGTCACGGCGGCGGATGGTCTCGACGACGACCTCGACGCCGGCGGCGGTGATGTCCACCTGCACGCGGCGGCGGTCGTCCTCGTCCGGGGTGCGGGCGACGAAGCCCTGCTCCTCCAGGCCGTTCACGATGCTCGTCATCGAGGGGGCGGTCACGCGCTCGCGCTCGGCGAGGGTGGAGATCGTGCGCCGGCCGTTCATGCGCAGCTCGGCGAGAACGGCGAGCTGCGTGTCGCTCATCATGTCGGCGGCGCGGGCGCAGCGCAGTCGGCGGGCGAGCCGGAACGTGGCCATGCGCAGGTCTGTGGCGGTGAGGTGCAGGGAATCATCGGACGCAGACATACTTAGTTAGTCTATCTAATATTTCCGTCGCGGGGGCGGGAGGAGCCGAGGCCAGCGGGCACAATGGAGGGGTGACCCGAACGATCGCTCTCGAAATCGCCGTCCAGGACCCCGCCGGAGTGCGCATCGCCGCCGAGGTCGGCGCCGCCCGCGTCGAGCTCGCCACGGCCCTCGCCCTGGGTGGGCTCACCCCGTCGCCGGCCACCCTG
This sequence comes from Microbacterium sp. NRRL B-14842, assembly GCF_050470785.1. Lineage (NCBI taxonomy): Bacteria > Bacillati > Actinomycetota > Actinomycetes > Micrococcales > Microbacteriaceae > Microbacterium > Microbacterium sp. NRRL B-14842. Next base: position 185,320 of record NZ_JBFLUM010000001.1, read on the forward strand.
GAGCTCGCGCTCGAAGCCGCGGGGGCGAACGGCCCCGAGGTGCACGTCCTCATCCGTCCGCGCGCCGGCGGCTTCCACTACAGCGCCGACGAGCTGGCCGTCGCCGAACGCGACGTGCGGCACGCGGTCGCCGCAGGCGCGGCCGGCGTCGTGATCGGCGCGCTCGACGCCCAGGGGCGGCTCGACCACGATGCCATGGCGCGGCTGCGGAATGCGGCCGGGGGAGCTCCGGCGACGCTGCACCGGGCTATCGACGTGACCGCCGACCCGGTGGCGACCCTGCGCTCCGCGCGCGAGCTCGGGCTCCGGCGCGTGCTCACGTCCGGAGGAGCCTCGGCCGCGATCGATGGCATCGACACGCTGCGCGCGCTCGTCGCCGCGGCCGAGGGGCAGATCGAGGTCATGGCCGGCAGCGGCGTCGACGTCGCGAGCGCTCCGGTGCTCGCCGCGGCCGGCGTCGACGCCCTCCACTTCTCCGCGAAGCGGGCGGTGACCGAGGACGGCGGCGTGCGCATGGGCTCCGCCTCCGACGGGGTCGGCGGCTACGAGGTGACGGACCGCGACATCGCCTTCGCGATCCGGGACGCGATCCGCGACGCCGTCGAGGGAACCGACCGGTAGGGCCGACCCATGACCGAGACCCGCGAGTACACCGACAGCCACGGCATCGCCATCGTCTACGACGTCCACCCCGCGGAGGGCACGCCCCGCGGCGTCGTCCAGCTCCTGCACGGGGTGGGCGAGCACGCAGGACGGTATCCGGCGCTGATCGCCGCGCTCACCGGAGCCGGGTTCACCGTCTACGCGGACGACCACCGTGGGCACGGGCGCACCGGCATGCGCCAGCACGGCGATCCGGCCCGGCTCGGACGGCTCGGGCCCGGAGGTCTCCGGGCGGCCAAGGATGCGATCTGGCAGCTGACCGGCATCATCCGCGACGAGAACCCGGACCTTCCGCTCGTGCTCCTCGGGCACTCGTGGGGGTCGTTCCTCGCGCAGATGCTGGTGAACGAGCACGCCGAGGCCTTCGATGCGGTGATCTTGTCGGGTTCGGCGCTGCGCACGCCCCGCTCCCTGAACCCGGCGCCGCTGAACGCCGCGTGGGCCGCGGACGACGCGACCGGATACGAGTGGCTGAGCCGCGACCCCGCGGTGTGGAAGGCCTTCGAGGAGGACCCGCTCACGACGGGGGTGCCTCTGCTCAAGCTCTTCGGTCTGCTCGACGCGGCGCGACTGTACGGGCGTCCGGCGACGCACCTCGCGCGCGACCTCCCGATGCTCCTCCTCGTCGGCCGTGACGATCCGGTCGGCGGTCCCCGCAGCGTCCACAAGCTCGCCGACCAGTACCGGCGCCGCTCCGGACTCACCGACGTCACGACCCTCGTCTACCCCGACGCCCGGCACGAGATCTTCCAGGAGCTGCAGCAGGACGAGGTGCGCGCCGACGTCCTCGCCTGGCTCGACGCCCACATCCCCGCCCGCTGACTCCCGTCCCGGGTTCGGGTCCGATCCCAGTCCGGCCCTTCCCCGGCCTGTTCAGTCCCGTTCCGTCCCGGTCCGTCCCGGTCCCTTTACGGTCCGGGATCACTTTCGCCCCTTCCCCCGGCCCCGCGGGATCATTTTCGCGCGTGGCACAGGCCCCAGCGGAACGTTTTCGAACACGCACTGTGCGTGGGTGCGCCGGTGAGTCCGCGTCCACGATGACCTGTCGGGATCAACGCCGCGCCTCCCGTCACCGCCCGCGAGATCACCTTCGAGCCTCCGGACATCCCGCGGGATCAATGTTGTGCCTCCCGCCACTGCCGCGGGATCACTTTCGTGCCCGGGACGGACCTCGGGGGAGCCTTTTCGAACACGCACGGTGATTCGCGCGCCGGTGGCAGTGGGGAATCACCCGCGCCCCGCGAATAGGGGGCGCGGAGGCGCGGAGGATCTTCGGCTTCCGTCGCGCCGCGGACGACCCCGGGTGGCGGGATCAGAAACGGGCGGGGGAGGGTGCGATGGGGGACGATTTCGATCCCGCGGGATGTGCGCGGGGGCTGCGCACGGGTGGCGGGATCAGGAACGGGCGGGGGAGGGCACGCTGGGGGACGATTTCGATCCCGCGGGATGTGCGCGGGGGCTGCGCACGGGTGGCGGGATCAGTAGCGGGCGGGGGAGGGTGCGCTGGGGGACGGTTTTGATCCCGCGGGATGTGCGCGGCGGCTGCGCACGGGTGGCGGGATCAGGAACGGGCGGGGAAAGGTGCGACGAGGGACGGGTTTGATCCCGCGGGAGGTGCGCGGGGACCGCGGGGGAGTGTGACGCGGGATGACGCGCGGTGAAGGCGTGTGACGGAGGGAGGCCACGGGAGGTGGGGGCAGCCCTAGATTCGGGGCACATCCGCACGAGCGAGGGGAGGGCCCGCGGCGATGAGCTTCCTGACGGACTGGCATGAGTGGCATGCGGCGCGTGAACGCTATGCGGGGTCGGAGTACGGGCCGTCCGCGCTGGAGTCGACGAACTGGCTCATCACCGAACCCGCAGCGGTCGACGGCGTCCCCGGACTCTGGGCCCTCACCGGCGACGGCGGCATCCGCGGCAGCGAACTCGGACCGTCGGGGTCGGTCGTCACCCTCCGCGGCGCCCAGACCCTGCGCCTCGGGCGGCGGGAGTTGCGGGTATTCGATCGCAACGGGCTGCTGGCCCTCCGCGTCTGGAATCCGGCCCGTCCGCAGCGGGAGTGGTTCACGGCGATCGACGCCTACGCCCCGGACGAGCGCTGGCGGCTCCCCGCGACGTTCGAACCCGCGCCAGACGAGCGGATCGTCGTCACCTCGGTCGACGGTGAGGAGCGCGAGACCGCGATCGCCGGACGCCTGCGGTTCGAACTCGCCGGCACCCCGCACGAGCTCACCGTCACCCGCAGTGGGAGCGGAGCGCTGAGCGCGGTCTTCGCCGACGGGACGAACGGGCTGGAGACGTACCGGTTCCGGTTCCTCCCCGTCGACGAACCCGCCGCCGACGGCTCCGCCGTGCTCGACTTCAACCGCGCCTACCTGCCGCCCTGTGCGTTCTCCGACCAGTTCGTCTGCCCCCTGCCGACGCCCGGCAACCGCTACTCCACGCCGATCAGGGCAGGGGAGCGCGTGGTCGTGCTCGGCGGCTGACCACGGGGGCAGTGCGCGCCTTAAGCTGGATCCGTGCACGGTGAATACAAGGTTCCTGGGGGCAAGCTCGTCGTCGTCGACCTCGAGGTCGAGAACGACCGGATCGCGCGGTTCCGGCTCGCCGGGGACTTCTTCCTCGAACCGGACTCCGCGCTCGACGACATCAACGCCGCTGTCGAGGGTCTCCCCGTCGAGTCCGACGCCACGGCCATCGCCGCGGCCGTCCGCGGCGCCCTCCCCGAGGGGGCCCAGCTGCTCGGCTTCACCCCCGAGGCGGTCGGCACCGCCGTCCGCCGCGCGCTCGTCACGGCGCCCGGCTGGGGCGACTTCGACTGGGAGATCGTCCACGAGAAGGCGGTCTCGCCGCGCATGAACCTCGCCCTGGACGAGGTGCTCACCTCCCGCGTCGGCGAGGGGCGTCGGCGTCCGACGCTGCGCATCTGGGAGTGGGACGAGTCGGCCGTCGTCATCGGGTCGTTCCAGTCGTATCGCAATGAGGTCGACCCCGAGGGCGCTGCGAAGCACGGCTTCGACGTCGTCCGCCGGATCTCCGGAGGCGGAGCGATGCTCATGGCCGCGGGGCAGATCATCACCTACTCGCTCTACGTGCCGGCCTCGCTCGTCGCGGGCATGACCTTCGCCGACTCCTACGCGTTCCTCGACGACTGGGTGCTGCAGGCGCTCCGTTCGCTCGGCATCGACGCCGTCTACCAGCCGCTCAACGACATCGCGAGCCCGACCGGCAAGATCGGCGGCGCCGCGCAGAAGCGCCTCGCGAACGGAGGTGTGCTGCACCACGCCACCCTCTCCTACGACATCGACGGCCAGATGATGACCGAGGTGCTGCGGATCGGCCGCGAGAAGCTCAGCGACAAGGGCACGACCTCGGCCGCCAAGCGCGTCGACCCGCTGCGCAGCCAGACCGGACTGGAACGCGCCGAGATCATCGAGCGCTTCAAGGACACGTTCCGCTCGCTCACCTCCGCCGAGGAGGGCGGCATCACGCCGGACGAGTACGCCGATGCGCAGGCTCTGGTGGAGTCGAAGTTCTCGACCGACGCGTGGCTGCATCGGGTTCCGTGAGCCCTTCGACAGGCTCAGGCCCTTCGACAGGCTCAGGGACCCAGGGTGCAGGCTCAGGGGTCCAGGTCCCGGGGCGGGTGTCGGTGATCGAGGGGGACAACCTCGCCGTCGCGGCGACCCTGCCGTCCGGGTCCTTCACGCTCGTCTACCTCGACCCGCCGTTCAACACCGGAAGAGTGCGGGAGCGGCAGGTGGTCACCGCCCGCCGCACGTTCACAACTCCGGAAGAATCGGCGGATCCGGACGGGGGCAGCCCCCAACCGGCCGAAACCGCGTCGGATCTCCTGAGTTCTGAACACGCAGTCGGCGGGCCGGAGGTGCGGCACGGCTTCCACGGACACCGGTACGAGCGGGTGCGCGGCATGCTGCGCGCGTACGACGACAGCTTCGACGACTACGGCGCCTTCCTCATGCCGCGGCTGGAGGAGGCCTGGCGGCTGCTCGCCGACGACGGCACCCTCTACCTGCACCTCGACTACCGCGAGGCGCACTACGCGAAGGTCATGCTCGACGCGGTGTTCGGCCGGGACTGCTTCCTCAACGAGCTCATCTGGGCGTACGACTACGGCGCGAAATCCCGGCGGCGGTGGCCCACCAAGCACGACACGATCCTGGTGTACGTGAAGAACCCGCGGACGTACGTGTTCAACTCCGACGACGTCGACCGGGAGCCGTACATGGCTCCGGGGCTGGTGACCGCGGAGAAGGCGGCACGAGGCAAGCTCCCGACCGACGTCTGGTGGCACACGATCGTCCCGACGACCGGACGGGAGAAGACGGGCTATCCGACGCAGAAGCCCGAGGGCATCCTCCGGCGCATCGTGACCGCGTCCAGCCGACCGGGCGATCGGGTGCTCGACCTCTTCGCCGGCAGCGGCACGACCGGAGCGGTGGCCTCCGCACTCGGTCGGGAGGCGGTGCTCGTGGACGACAACCCGGAAGCGGTGCGGGTCATGGCCGCACGCATCCCGCACGCGGAGGTCCGCCGGGCCTGAGTGGGACGCGCTCGGCACGAGCCGTCAGATCCCGATCGAGACCTTCCGCAGGGTCGCGTTCACGGTCCAGACCGTCCGCATGCCGGCCGTGAGCCGCATCACTGACCCTGGGCCGAGTCCCACGGGCGGGAGCGCGGGTGCGGTGAACGCCACGGTCGCGCGACCGGAGAGCACGACGAACACCTCGTCCTCCTCGACGTCCACCGCCGTGCCCGGCGTCATCTCCCAGACGCCGATCTCGATCCCGCCGGCATCGTCGAGCACCGTGTAGGCCGTGGTCGGTGCGCCGTCGCGGACGTCCTCGTCGGGCAGCGGGGCGTGCGTCAGCGCGAGGTTCCCCGCGTCGACGACGGCTCCTGGGGTGAGCGTGGTCACGAGTCGAAGCCCATGCCGAGGGCGTCGAGCGTCTTCAGGAACAGGTTGCGGCGCCCCTCGTTGTGGTCGGCCCTGTCCATCGCGGCGCGGACGAGGTTGATGCCGACGGACGCGGCGGGCTCCGGCGGGAACGGGATCGGCTTCTCGCGCACCATCCGCAGCTGCGTGCGTTCGGTCTCCTCGCCGTCGAGCTTGTCGAGCATGACATCGGCCGCGAACCGGGCGGCCCCGACCCCGAGTCCGGTGAACCCCGTGGCGTAGGCGACCCGACCGCCGCGGGCGGTGCCGAAGAATGCGCAGAATCGGCTGGAGGAGTCGATGGCTCCGGCCCAGCGGTGCGTGAAGCGGAGGCCGGCGAGCTGCGGGAAGGTGGTGAAGAAGTGCGAGGCCAGGCGCCGGTGGCTCTCCATCCGGTCCTCGTACGCGGGGCGCACCTTGCCGCCGAAGTGGTACACCGCGTCGTAGCCGCCGAACAGGATCCGGTCGTCGGCGGTGAGCCGGTAGTAGTGGAACTGGTTGGCGCTGTCGGCGAGCCCCTGACGGTTCCGCCAGCCGATGGACGCGAGCTGCTCGGCCGAGAGCGGCTCCGTCATCAGCACGTAGTCGTACACCGGGACCGTCATGAGGCGGTTGCGCTTCAGGAGCGAGGGGAACACGTTCGTCGCGAGCGCCACCGCGTCGGCGGTCACCCGGCCGTGCTCCGTGACGAGGGTCACCGGACCGGAGTCCGCGCCCTCGATCCGCCGGACGAGGCTGTGCTCGTGGATCTCCACGCCGAGCTCGACGGCCACCCGTGCGAGCTCCAGGCCCAGCTTCGCCGGGTGCACGAGAGCGCTGCCCTCCCGATCCCAGGCGCCGGCGAGGAACGTGGGGGAATGCACTTCCGCCTGCACCGCCTCGCGGTCGAGGAAGCCCTCCTCCTCGCGCAGCCACTCGACCTGATGCGGCTCCACGGCGACCGCGAGCTGGCCCGTCCGCTCGAACTCGGCATCCATGTCGTACCGCCGCACGGTCTCGGCGATGCCGTCGAGGTTCTCGTGGCCCAGCTCCTCGAGGCGGTCGATCTCCTCGGGCCAGCGGTTCACGCCGTTCTCGTGGCCGTGCGTGAGGCTGGACTCGCAGAAGCCGCCGTTGCGCCCGGATGCCGCCCAGGCCACGCGGGATGCCTCCAGGAGGACCACCTTCCGCTCCGGATCCCGCTCCTTCGCGCGCACGGCCGTCCAGAGCCCGGTGTAGCCGCCGCCGACGACCACGAGGTCCGTGTGCACGGTGCCGCGCAGCGGCGGATGCGCGGGCCGCTCGACGTCGTCGAGCCAGAAGACCGACAGGGCCGTGTCGCGCAGGGCGTCGTCGACGACGGACTGCGAAGGACGACGGCGTTCGAAGACCGTGGTGCCCATGTTCACTCCGATGCGAGGGGAGCGCGTCAGCGCGTTCCCCAGTTGTAGAGGTCTTTGTAGAGGCCGGCGTAGAGCAGGCTCTCCGTCTGGATGATGCCGGGGATGGTGCGGATGCGGGTGGCGATGAGGTCGAGCAGATGGTCGTCGTCCTCGCACACCGCCTCGACGAGGATGTCGAACGTCCCGAGGGTGACGACGACGTACGCCAGCTCGGGGATCGCCGTGAGCTCCTCCGCGATCGCGCGGGGGTCGCCGGACACCCGGATCCCGATCATCGACATGCGGTGGAAGCCGAGCTGCAGCGGGTCGGTCACGGCGACGATCTGGATCAGACCCGATTCGGTCAGGCGCTGCACGCGCTGGCGGGCCGCGGCCTCGCTGAGCCCTACTTCGCGGGCGATCTCCGCATAGGGACGCCGCCCGTCCTCCTGCAGCAACTCGACGATGCGCTTCGAGATGTCGTCGAGGGCGGGGGGAGGCGTCTTCGGACTCATGTACCGATCGTGACATTCTGACCCGCCCTGCGCAACTGATTCCGTCGATCTGTGGACGAAAAGCTACAGATTCCGCGCTCGGATGGCTACCATGGCGCTATGTCCTCACCGTCGACGATGACCGTGCCCCTGCAGAACTTCATCGGCGGTCGCGCCGTCACCGCATCGGGGAGCGGGCGCCTGCCGCTCATCGATCCGGTGACGGAGGAAGCCTACGGCGAGATCCCGATCTCCGACCGCACCGACGTGGATGCCGCGTATGCCGCGGCCGCGGCGGCGTTCCCGACCTGGCGGGACACCCCGCCGTCTGCGCGCCAACTCGCCCTGTTCCGCATCGCCGAGGACATGGCCGCGCGGGCCGAGGAGTTCGCCGACCTCGAGTCGAAGGACACCGGCAAGCCGCGGGCGACGCTCGTCGCCGACGAGATCCTGCAGTCGGTGGACCAGCTGCGGTTCTTCGCCGGGGCCGCGCGGAGCCTCGAGGGTCGAGCCGCCGCGGAGTACCTCCCCGGGCACACCTCCTTCGTGCGCCGGGAGCCGATCGGCGTGATCGGGCAGGTGACGCCGTGGAACTACCCCCTGAACATGGCGGTGTGGAAGATCGCTCCCGCGCTCGCCGCCGGCAACACCGTCGTGCTGAAGCCGGCCGAGTCCACGCCGCTCACCACGCTGCTGCTCGCGGAGATCGTCGCCGCGCACACCCCCGCGGGCACCCTCAACGTCGTGCTCGGCGACCGCGAGACCGGAGCGGCCCTCGTCGAGCATCCGACACCGCAGATGGTGGCGATCACCGGCTCGGTGCGGGCGGGGATGGCCGTGGCCCGCTCCGCGGCCGACGACGTCAAGCGCGTGCACCTGGAGCTCGGCGGCAAGGCGCCCGCGATCGTCTTCCCGGACGCGTCGATCGAGAAGGCGGTCGAGGGCATCGTCACCGGGGCCTTCTTCAACGCGGGTCAGGACTGCACCGCGGCGACCCGGGTGCTCGTGCACGCGTCGATGCACGACGAGCTCGTCGCCGCACTGGTGGAGCGGACCCGCACGCACGCGCGGACCGGGGTGCCGGACGAAGAGGGCGTGCTGTACGGACCGCTGAGCAGCGCGGCCCAACTCGCTCAGGTGCAGGGCTTCATCGACCGGCTTGCGGCGCACGCGACCATCGCCACCGGTGGGAGGCGGCAGGGCGACCGCGGTTACTTCTGGGAGGCGACCATCGTGACCGGCGTGCAGCAGGACGACGAGGTCGTGCAGGGCGAGATCTTCGGACCCGTGCTCACCGTGCAGCCCTTCGATACCGAGGAGGAGGCGCTCACGATGGCGAACGACGTGCCGTACGCGCTCGCCGCCTCGGTGTGGACGCGGGAGCACACCAGGGCCATGCGCTTCTCCCGCGACTTGGACTTCGGCTGCGTCTGGATCAACACCCACATCCCGTTCGTGTCGGACATGCCGCACGGCGGGTTCAAGCACTCCGGATACGGGAAGGACCTGTCGCAGTACGGCTTCGACGACTACACCCGGATCAAGCACGTGATGAGCGCGCTCGACTGACGCGGCGGTCGTTCAGCGCAGGGCGAGGAGCTTGACGCGGCGGTGCTCCCGGAGCGTGAACTGCGGGCGCTGATCGATCTTCGTGGCCCCGTCGAGCTCCCACCCGTGCCGGGCGTAGAAGCCGTCGGCGCGGTCGTTGCCGTCGAGGACCCAGAGGTAGGCGCGGGTGTGGCCGGCATCGATCATGCGCTGCTCGGCGGCGTCGAGGAGGGCATGCCCCGCCCCCGTCGACCACGCGGTCGGGTCGGCGTAGATGCCGTACAGCTCGGCATCGTCCAAGCCGTCGGGGTCGCGACCAGAGCCGAACGACGCCCAGCCGACGACGGTGCCGTCGCGCTCCGCGACCAGGGTTCCGAGGCTCGTGGGCAACGGATCGGCGAAGATGCGGCGCCACCCGTCGGCCCGTTCCGAGACGGACAGCCCGTCCAGCACCTCCTGGTCGATGAGGCCCTCGTAGGCCGCCTGCCACGACCGCACGTGCACTCCGGCCACGGCCTCGGCATCGTCGGCGACGGCGTCTCGGATCACCAGGGGCGTCATCCCTCCACCCTATGCGGGCCCGCCGACGTCCTTCCGGGTTCCCCGGTCACACCTGCACGACACGGGTGCGTCTGTGGGGAGGAATCCCGGGTTCTGTCGTGCGGCCGTGCCCGGGTCGTGCAGGCGACGCAGCCGGGAAGGACGGGTCGACGGGTGCGACGCGATGTGGCAGGCTGGCGGGCACCGACTCCGCACGAGAATCGACCCCCCAGAGGTTCCGCCGCATGTCACGACCCCTCGCAGGACCGCAGACCCTGCTCCGCACGCTCAACGGCCGCGCGATCCTCGAGCGCCTCGCCCGGAGCGGACCGCAGACCAGGGCCGAGCTCATGGCGGCGACCGGCCTCTCCCGCACGGCCGTGACCCAGGTACTGCGGATGCTCGACGCCGCGGGAGCCGTCACTGCGGCCGGGGTCGACCGCGACACCCGCGGACCGGCGGCGGGCCGGGTCGCTCTGCACCCCGCCCTCGGGGTCGCGGCGGCCGTGCACGTGGACCATCACGCCGCCCACGTCGTCCTCGTCGACGCGACCGGCACCATCAGAGCCGAACGGCACGGCGCCTTCCCCGCGGGCGAGGACCGGGTCGCGCACATCGCCGCCCTCGTCGCGGCCTGCCGCCGATCCGTGAAGGGCGCGCTCCACCTCGCCGTCGTCGGAGTGCCCGGCATCGTCGCGTCGGACGGTGCGATCCGCGACGACCAGGGACCGGACGGCGGCGCCTTCCGCTCGGCTCTCGCGGCAGCCCTCGACTGCCCGGTCCGCGTCGAGAACGACGTCAACCTCGCCGCGCTCGCCGAGTCGACCACCGGCGTCGGCATCGACCTCGCGAGTTTCGCGCTGCTGCTGCTCGACGACGACCTCGGCGCCGGCATCGTGATCGACGGGGCGCTGCATCGCGGGTTCTCGGGAGTGGCGGGCGAGGTGATGTACCTCCCGCAGACGCCGGTGCCCATCGGCGCCCCGGTCGCGGGCGCCGCGGTGGTGCGCGACCTCGCCCTCGGGCTCGGACTGGATGTCGACGCGCCTTTCCTCGCCCACCTGGAGGCGGCGCAACGCGGAGACGAGGCGGCGCAGGCCCTCGTCGCGGAGATCGGACGACGGCTCTTCCTCGCGGCGGGCAGCGTCGCCCTCGTGCTCGATCCCGAGGCCTTCATCCTCGGCGGGGAGGCGGTGCACCCGGCGCTCCTGGATGCGATCGAGCGGGTCGCGGACGAGTTCGCCGCGCAGCTGCCGCTCCGTTTCCTCGCCTCGGCGTTCGGTCCGGAGGCGCCGCTCGTCGGAGCTGTGGGTGAGGCGGCCTCCGCGCTCCGCGCCGACGTCTTCACCCGGATCCTCACACCCTCCCGCGCACCCGCCACCGGCCGCTGACCGCCCGACAGGACACGCCATGACCGCCTCCTCCGCTCTCGCCGACCGACTCGGGCTGCCGTCCGGTGCCAGGGCGGTCATCCTCAACGCCGACGACTTCGGGATGTGCCATGCCGCGAACGCGGCGATCTCCGGACTCCTCCTCCGCGAGCGGATCGACTCGGCGACGGTGATGGTGCCCTGCGCCTGGTCCCCGGAAGCACTCGCCTTCGCCGCCGCGCACCCGGACCTCGACGTGGGCGTGCACCTCGTCCTCACGAGCGAGTGGCGCCGATACCGGTGGCGTCCGCTCACCGCGGGCTCGTCGACCCTCGTCGACGCCGACGGCTTCTTCCCCGCCGACGTCGCGACCGTGGAGCAGCACGCGTCGGAGGAGGATGTCGCCGCCGAGATAGCCGCGCAGTTGCAGGCGGCGCTCGATGCCGGCGTCGACGTGACCCACCTCGACAACCACATGGGCTCCGTCTACGGGCTGCTGACCGGCCGGGACTTCCTGCGCGCCGTCTTCGACCTCGCCGCCCGGCACGGCCTCCCCTTCCGCCTGCCCCGCGAGATGGAGGGAGCGGACGCCGATCCGATGCTGCAGGCGAAGCTCACCGAGGCGGCGGCGGTGGCGGATGCCTTCGGCGTGGAGATCGTCGATCGGCTCTGGACGCACCCGTTCGAGCTGCGCGGCGAGGGCACCGCCGATGAGGAGTCGTACGAGCAGGTCCGAGACGGGTTCCTCGCGGTGCTGCGCGCCGTCCCGCCCGGTGTCACCGAGATCTACCTGCATCCGATGGCCGACGGCGAGGAGCTGCGCGCCGCGGTGGACTTCGCGGCGGCCAAACGCGGCTACGAGCTGCGGCTGCTCGACGACCCGCTCGTGCAGCAGACGATCGTCGAGGAGGGTCTGGTCCGCGTCGGCTGGCGCGCGCTGCGGGAGCTGCAGCGGGGAGACGCCCGGTGACGGCGCTCGGCGAACGGCTGCGCGACCGCCGTCTCGACGCCGCTCCCACCCGCTCCCAGACCATCGCCTTCGGAGCCTCCGGGTTCCCGACGCAGCTGATGACGCAGACGTTCTCGGCGTTCGTCGTGTACTTCTACGTCTCGCACCTCGCCGTCCCCGCGGGGTGGGTGGCGGCGGCGATGATCGCCCACGGCATCCTCAACGCGGCGCTCAACCCTGTCGTCGGGGCGCTCTCCGACCGGATCCGCACGCCGTGGGGCCGCCGCATCCCGTGGATCGGGCTCGGCATCGTGCCGCTCGTCGTCGCGTTCGCCCTCGTCTGGATGCCGCCCGCGCTCCCGGCGGCCGGGCTCATCGTGTGGTTCCTCGTGGTCGTCGCGGTCTACGACATCGCCTTCGTCGTGGTGGTGCTGAACATCTCGGCGCTGTTCCCGGAGATCTTCCGCACCACGGAGGAGCGCGCCCGCGGGAACGTGCCGCGGCAGATCTTCGCGATCCTCGGCATGGTGCTCGGCACGGCAGGAGCCCCCGCGCTCTACGACGCGATCGGCTGGCCCGGGATGGCCCTCGTGCTGTCCGGCGTCTGTCTCGTGCTGCTCGTGTGGTCGTTCCTCGGCGGGATGATCGAGCGCCGGGTGCCCGAGGCCGCCTCCGAGGCCATGCGCTGGCGGGACCAGCTCGTCTACACGTTCCGCAACCGCGCCTTCGTGCCGTACGTGCTGGGCTCGCTCTGCGTGCAGACCTCGATCGCCGTGATCCTCGCCGCCGTCCCGTTCTACGTCCGCTACTCGCTGGGGGCGGCCGAGGGCGAGGGCAGCCTCCTGCTCGGCGCCATCTTCCTCACGGCCATCCCGTCGATCGTGCTGTGGAGCGCGGTGGTCCGGCGCACCTCCCCGCGCACGGCGCTGCTGTGGAGCGTCGCGGTGTTCGGGGTCGCGGTGCTCGGCTACCTGGTCCCGACGTCGGTGGGGGCGGCGGCTCTCGTCGGGGTGGCGGTCGGCGTCGGCGTCGGCGGGCTGCTGCAGCTCCTCGAGGTCGTGCTCGCCCAGATCATCGACGACGACGCGCATCGCACGGGCCACCGTCGCGAGGGTGCGTACTTCGGCGTGAACGGGTTCGTCGTGCGCGGCTCCGTGGTCCTCCAGGCGATCGTCGCCGCGGCTGTGCTGACCGCGACGGGCTTCGACGCCGGGCTCGGCGACGCGCAGCTGGAGGCCGTCGACGGCGGCATCCGGCTGATGCTGGCGGTCATCCCCCTGGGCTTCACCGCGGTCGGATGGCTGTGCTTCTGGCTCTACCCCATCCGCACGCGCGACCTCTGAGGTCAGCCGGCGGCGCGGCGGGCCTCCCAGCCCGTGCGCACCATCTCGTCGACGGTGTAGCGCATGGTCCAGTCGAGGTCGCGCGCCGCGAGTTCGCCGGTCGCCACGATCCGATCCGGGTCGCCGGGGCGGCGAGGGCCGACCTCGGGGGTGAAGTCGATGCCGGTGACGCGGGCGACCGCATCCATGATCTGCTTCACGCTGAGGCCGTCGCCGGAGCCGAGGTTGTACGCGGGCTCGATCGGTGCGCCGGAGGCCAGGCGCTGCGCTGCGGCGACGTGGGCGGCGGCGATGTCGCCGACGTGCACGTAATCGCGCACGTTCGTGCCGTCAGGGGTGTCGTAGTCGTCGCCGAAGATCTTCGGGGTGCGGCCCTCGATCAGCGCCTCGAAGACGATGGGGAAGAGGTTGTGCGGGCTGACGTCGTAGACCGTCGGGTCGGCCGAGCCGACGACGTTGAAGTACCGCAGCGAGGTGTGACGCAGCGGGCGGTCGGAGTCGGCGGTGGCGATCGCCTGGTCGCGGAGCAGCCATTCGCCGATGAGCTTCGACTCGCCGTAGGGGCTCGCGGGCCTCTTGGCGGTGTCCTCGACGACGAGGGAGACGTCCGGGGTGCCGAACACGGCCGCCGAAGAGGAGAAGACGATGTTCGCGACGCCCGCCGCCGCCATCGCCTCGAGGATGATCCGCGTCCCCTCGACGTTCTGGGCGTAGGTGTGCAGCGGGCGCTGGACCGAGACGCCGGCGTACTTGTAGCCCGCGACGTGGATCACGCCCTCCGCCTCGTGCGTGCGCAGGGTCTCCTCGACGAGGGCGCGGTCGAGGATGCTGCCCTGCACGAAGGGCACGCCCTCCGGCACGAAGGAGGCGACGCCGCTGGAGAGGTCGTCCAGGACGACGGGGGAGAGACCGGCCTCTGCGAGAGCGCGGACGACGTGGGCACCGATGTAGCCGGCGCCGCCGGTGACGATCCAGGACATGCGTTCCTCTCCTGCCGCGGCGGTGGCGGCTCGACCCTTCATTGTGTCAGGCGTCGCGGCGCGGACCTGCGGACGGGCTGACCTCGAACAGGTGCGGGGCGACGAAGCCCTCGGCGGCGAACCGCCCCCGCACCGCGTCGGCGAGGTGAGGCACGGCACCGCGGTCGACGAGGGCGATCGCGGCGCCGCCGAAGCCGCCGCCGGTCATGCGCGCACCCACCGCCCCCGAGGTGAGGGCGGTCTCCACCGCGGCGTCGAGCTCCGGCGTCGAGATCTCGAAGTCGTCGCGCATCGACGCGTGGGACGCGACGAGGAGGTCGCCGATGCCGCGTGCGCCCGCGGTGCGCAGCGTCGCCACCGTGTCCTGCACGCGCTGGTTCTCCGTGACGATGTGGCGCACGCGGCGGAAGGTCATGTCGTCCATCAGGCTCTCGGCGCGGGCGAGGTCGGCCACGGCGACGTCGCGCAGCGCGGGCACTCCGAGGATCGCGGCTCCGCGTTCGCATGCGGCGCGGCGTTCCCGGTAGCCGCCGGTGGAGTGCGCGTGCGTGACGCGGGTGTCCATCACGAGCACCGCGAGGCCGGCGTCGGCCATGCCCAGCGGCACGACGTCGGCGGCGAGAGAGCGGCAGTCGAGGAAGATCGCGGCGTCGGGCTCCCCGAGCATCGAGGCCATCTGGTCCATGATGCCGGTGGGCGCGCCGACGGCCTCGTTCTCCGCCGTGCGTCCGATCCGGGCGAGGGCGACCGCGTCGAGGCCGGCGTCCCAGAGCTCGTTCAGTGCCGTGGCCGTCGCGCCCTCGATCGCGGCGGACGACGAGAGCCCGGCCCCGACCGGGACGTCGGAGGCGATCGCGATGTCCAGGCCGGAGGCCGCGGTCGCGGGGGCGGCCGCACGGAGGGCCCAGGCGACGCCGAGCGGGTACGCCGCCCACTCCGGCACCGCGGGCGCCGTGCCGGGCGGGGTGGGGAAGAGGCGGTCGAGGTCGTCGAGAGCGATCTCGACCGGCTCGTCCGCGAAGGTCGAGGCGACGCGGAGCCGTCGGTCGGCACGGTGGCGGACGGCGGCGACCGTGCGCTGCGGGATCGCGAACGGCAGCACGAAGCCGTCGTTGTAGTCGGTGTGCTCGCCGATGAGGTTCACGCGCCCCGGGGCGGACCAGACGCCGTCCGGCGTGCGCCCGGCGAGGGCGGCGAAGAGGTCGACGGCGGCGTCGTGTGCGGAGGTCATGCGGAGGCTTCCTGGTCGGCGCGAGCGAGGGCCTCGCGGAGTCGGGCGGCCCCCTGCTCGGGGGCGACCTCGGCGGCCCAGGCCCACATCGCGGCCTCGGAGCCCGCGAGGAACTTGAGCTTGTCGGCGGCGCGGCGGGGGCTCGTGAGCTGCAGGTGCAGGCGCACGCTCTCGCGGCCGACGTGGACCGGAGCCTGGTGCCACGCGGCGATGTACGGGGTGGGGCTGTCGTAGAGCGCGTCGACGCCGCGGAGGAGACGGAGGTAGAGCGGGGCGAGCTCGTCGCGCTCCTCCGCCGTGGTCTCGGCGAGGTCGGGCACGTGCCGATGCGGCATGAGGTGCACCTCGAGCGGCCACCGCGCCGCGAAGGGCACGAACGCGGTCCAGTGCTCGCCGCGGAACACCACCCGCTCGGACGCCTGCTCCTCGGCGAGGATGCGGGCGAAGAGGTCGGGTGCGGTGCGGTCGACGGATTCCAGCACCCGGGCGGTGCGCGGGGTCACGTAGGGGTACGCGTAGATCTGCCCGTGCGGGTGGGGGAGGGTCACGCCGATCGCCTCGCCGCGGTTCTCGAACGGGAAGACCTGCTGGATCCCGGGCAGGGAGGACAGAGCGGCGGTGCGGTCGGCCCAGGCCTCGATCACGGTGCGGGCGCGGGTCGCGGTCTGGGTGCCGAAGGAGCCGGAGTGCTCGGGGCTGAAGCACACGACCTCGCAGCGGCCGACGGCGGTGCGGGTGCGCCCGAGTCCCAGGGCGGTGAGGTCGTCGAGGCCGCGCGGGGGGTTCGTCGCCCCGGGGGCGGTGCCGACGGGCTCGGCGAGAGCGGGGCCGAATGCGGGGGAGCGGTTCTCGAACACGGCCACGTCGTACCGGGACGGCACCTCGGACGGATTCGCCGGCGTCTGCGGCGCGAGCGGGTCGGCGTCGGCTCCCGGCATCATCACGCGGTTCTGGCGGTTGGCGGCGACGGTGATCCAGTCGCCCGTGAGAACGTCGAGCCGCATGGTCGCGGTGTCGGGTCGAGGGGCGAGGGTGCGGGCGTCGACCGACCGTTCCGCGCCGAGGGTCGTCTCCGGGTCGTCGTAGTAGATGAGCTCACGGCCGTCGGCGAGGGTGGTCGGGCGCTTGACGACCCCGGCGCCGAGACGCTCCGTGCGCAACTCAGGAGATTCGGGCGTGTTCACGTCAACATGGTAGGTGCCGCTGCGTGCTAACGTCAACATGACGGAGTTGTGAACGGAGGATCCCGTGGCCCGGAAGCTGTCGGCGTCGGTGTCCGCCCGCGTGTCCATGGCGACTGTGGCGGCGCGAGCCGGTGTCTCCGGACAGACCGTCTCCCGCGTCGTCAACGGCAGTCCGCGCGTGGACCCGCAGACGCGGGCGCGGGTCGAGGCCGCGATGACCGAACTGGGGTACCGGCCGCATCGGGCCGCGCGGGCGCTGCGCACCGGTCGCAGCCACACCCTCGGTCTCGTCGTGACCACCCTGGCCACGGTCGGCAACTCCCGGATGCTGCAGGCCGCGGCCGAGGCGGCGGCGGAACGCGGCTATGCGCTCACGGTCGTCACGGCTGCGGACGGCGTGGACCCGGCGTTCGCCCGGCTCGCCGACCAGGGTGTCGACGGTGCCCTCGTGCTGAACGAGGCTTCGGCGCTGGTCCCTGCCGCCACTCTGCCGCCGGAGCTGCGTCTTGTCGTCGTGGACGCTCCCGCAGGAGCCGGAGCGATCGTGGTGCACAGCGATCACGCCGCGGGAGCAGAGGCTGCCACGCGCCACCTGCTCGCCGCGGGGCACGAGACCGTCCACCACCTCGCGGGACCGGCGGACTCGTTCGCCGCAGCCGAGCGCGAGCGCGGGTGGCGCGAGGCTCTGACGGCTGCCGGTCTCACGCCTCCGGCGGTCGTGCGCGGGGACTGGAGCGCGGAGTCCGGCTTCGCCGCGGGGGCGGCCCTGGCCCAGGCGAGGGCGGTGTTCTGCGCCAACGACCAGATGGCGCTCGGGCTGCTGCGCGCGGTGGCGGAATCCGGACGCACGGTCCCCGGCGATGTCAGCGTGGTCGGCTTCGACGACATCCCGGAAGCGGCGAACTTCCTCCCGCCGCTCACGACGATCCGCCAGGACTTCCCGGCGCTCGCGCAGCGGGCGGTCACAGCGCTCATCGCCGCCGTGGAGGGCGACGCGGCGGCGACCGATCCCGCCGCGCCCGTGGTGGTGCCGACTCGGCTCGTCGAGCGCGCGAGTACGGCACGCCCCTGACGCTCACCCCCGCGGAAGGAACTCCTCGGGGCGGAAGCGTGTCGTGGCACCGTCCGGCCAGGACACCGCCGCGTCGCCTGCCTGCAGGTCGAGCTGCGGCACGCCGGGGGAACTCCCGAGAAGCACGCCGACGGCCATCCAGACGTCCGGCCGCACCGCCGCCGAGAGCCACGGGGTGGCGGTCTCCGGGCCGAGCGGGGTCGCGTCCCGTTCCCGTCGGACCCCCGCGGTCGCACCGTCGACTCCGAGGAGTCCGATGACCCGGCTCTGCGTCTCGCCGCCGAGGGCGAGGGCGGCGGTGACGACCGCGGGGCCGGTCTCGACGACCGTCGGGGAGGACAGCGCCCAGCCGCCGATGCGGAGGACGTCGCCGTCGCGGATCACCCCGTCCGTCCCCGCGCCCGCCCGGACCCGCACGAGCCGCACCTCCCACGGTCCGCGGAGCGCCGACACCACGTCGACCATGGGGCCGACCGTGGTCTCGGCGGCCGCGCCGCCTCCGCCGACATCGAACTCCGCGCGGAAGCCGTCGTGCCAGTGCACGAGGCCGGAGGAGCCGCCGAGCACGGCGTCGTCGACCTTCCGCAGCGCTCCGGTCGCGAAGCCGGAGCGATGGCTCGCTCGGCCGCCACGCACCACGGCGACCGTGCCGTCGAGCGGATCACGGACTCCGGGGCCGGCGAGCACGGGCGCTGTCGCGGTCGAGTACCCGAGCTTCGCGTACAACGGCGCATCCGGCTGGTGGGCACCCGGCATCCGGTGGTCGGTGCCGTGGTTGACCACACGCACGATGCCGTCCGCGGTACCCGTCGCGAGCCACCCCGGGGCGATGAGGACGCGGGTGAACGGACCCCGATCGATCGGCAGGGGCTGTTCGACGGCCGTCCAGAACGGATGCGCCGCGGGCAGGGCGAGCGGCAGGAGACCCTTCGCCGCCCAGTACGGAGAGCCGGGGCCGGAGTAGTCCTGGGCGAGCGGACGCCAGGCGCCGTGCCAGCCGAGTGGCAGCACTCCGGTCGCATCCGGCGCACCGCGGTCGGTGAAGTGCCGGACCTGACCGCTCACCGCCCGGCGCAGGAGGCCGGGGTCGTGCCGCGAGGTGCCGGAGAACGCCGCGACCCCGGCCGCGGCGGCCGTCGCGAAACGGTAGGTGAGGCTGCGGCCCTGGATGAGTGGTCCTCCGTCGGCGCCGACGAGGTGCAGCGCGTCGTCGAGGAACGCGTCCAGCCGCCGGCGATACCGGGCGATGCGATCCGCGTGGCGCGGCTCGTCGCCGACCATGTCCGCCCAGAGCAGCGGGTAGAACGACAGCGCCCAGCCGGCGTAGTGGTCGAACGATCGGGCGGCGCCGTCCGCGCTCCATCCGCCGTCCCGCTCGAAGCCGTCGAGCAGCGCGAAGTCGGCTGCGCGGTCCGCGTCGGAGGACGGCCCGCCGACGCTCTCCAGGAACTGCTCGACGAGCACCCGGAACCAGGCCCAGTTGTTCGGCGGATGGCTCCCACCGACGACGGCCGCCAGGTAGTCCACGGTGCGGGTCCGGGCGCTGTCGTCCAGGCGCGCCCACACCGTGTCGCGGGTGAGGTGCAGACCCAGGGCGAGCGCCGCGGCCTCGACTTTCGCCTGGTCGACCTCGTCGGGGCGCGGCCACCGTTCGGCACCGGCCGGATCGACACCTGCCGCCAGCCCTCTGGCATACCGCTCGGCCAGCGACTCTGTGCCGCGTGGGTCGCCGGCGATGCGGAACGCGGCCAGCAGGAACGTGCGGCTGAAGCCCTCGAGCGCGTCGACCGCGGCGCCGAAGCCGCCAGGGGCGCCGGGGTACCGGATGCCCGCGCCCGCCGGGCTCGCATGACGGGCGGCCCCGTCGAGGATGGCATCGGCCACCGTCATCAGGTGCGCGCGCGTCCATCCCGTGTGCGGGGAGAGCGCCCGGTCTTCCGGAGGCA
This sequence comes from Microbacterium sp. NRRL B-14842, assembly GCF_050470785.1. Classification (NCBI taxonomy): domain Bacteria; kingdom Bacillati; phylum Actinomycetota; class Actinomycetes; order Micrococcales; family Microbacteriaceae; genus Microbacterium; species Microbacterium sp. NRRL B-14842. The sequence goes on from NZ_JBFLUM010000001.1 coordinate 204,958, forward strand.
GCGCGAGGATCGTCATGCGCTGTGCGCGAGGTCGGCGCGGTGCACGGGGTGTCGAGGCGGACGGCCGACCACCCACGCCTCGAGCTCGTCGAGGGCGGCGTCGGCCAGCCGGTGCGCCTCGGTGCCGAGCGAGCCGGCGAGGTGCGGGGTGACCGCGACGTTCGGCAGGTGCAGCAGCGGGTGGTCGGGCGGAAGCGGCTCCGGATCGGTGACGTCGAGGATCGCGTCGAGGCGATCGGAGGCGCACTCCGCGAGCAGCGCGTCGTGATCGAGGAGGGCACCGCGCGCGGTGTTGAGCACGGTGGCGCCGTCGCGCAGGGCCGCGAGCTGCGCGCGGCCGATCATCCCCCGCGTCGCGGGCAGCGCCGGTGCGTGCAGGGAGAGCAGGTCGACGGCGGGGAGCAGGGCGTGGAGTGGGACGAGCCGGGCGCCCGCCGCGGCCACCTCTTCGGCGTCCGCGTACGGGTCGGCGACGAGCACCTGCAGTCCGGGGAAGGGCCGCAGCAGGTCGACGACGCGGCGCCCGATGCGGGAGAACCCGACGATGCCCACCGTGCGGTCGAGGTTGCCGATGCGGCCGGTGACGCGGGGCCCGATGCGCAGGTCGCGCTGTGCGTCGTCCCCGCGGAGCGGGAGGAGGGCGCGTTTGCCGGAGAGCAGGATCATCGCGAGTGTGTACTCGGCGACGGGGGCCGCGTTGGCCTCGGCGGCGGACGTGAGCAGGATGTCGCGCTCCCAGAAGGCGTCGGACACGACGCCGCGCACGCTCCCCGCCGCATGGAACACCGCGCGGAGTCGGGGGAGCCGGTCGAGCAGGGCCGCGTCCAGGAGGGGGGCGCCCCAGCCCGTCACCAGCACCTCGATCCCTGACACGCGGTCGGCCGCGGCGGCCGCGTCGAGCGCGGGCGTGTGCAGCGGGGCGCCGGGGGCCACGAGCGTCCGCAGACGGGCGCGCCGAGCGTCGTCGAACACGAGGTCCCACGCCTCCGTGGAGAGGGCGGCGATGGTGAACGGTCGGTGGGCCATGAGTCTCCGCGGGTCTCGGGTATGCGCTTGCCGAAGCGTGCCGTTCCAGTGAAGACTGTGCGTTCGAGCCCAGGCAACGTGATCGAACAGGAACCATCCAGATCGAACACACTCGTACACGGAAGGCAGCCGGATGCTGATCCCCCGCATCACCCTCGAAGATGTGCGGCACGTCGGGAGGATCGTGTGACCGAAGAGCGTCCCACCCCGCGTTTCGGCCTCTCCCGCCGCGAGCGCATCCTGGACGAGCTGCGCCGTACCGGCGCCGTGCGCGTCGCCGAGCTCGCCCGTGACTTCGGGGTGGCCGAGCTCACCATCCGTCGCGACGTCACCGCGCTGGCGGACCGCGGACTGCTGACCAGGGTGCACGGGGGAGCAGTGCTGCGGAGCGCGCTGGACACGACCGTCGCCCGCGCTGCCCTTCCCGGGCCGCAGTTCCGCATCGGCATGGTGGTGCCGTCGCTGAGCTACTACTGGCCGCAGGTCGTCGTCGGCGCCCGGAGCGCCGGGGTGGAGACCGGGGTGCAGCTCGTGCTCCGCGGGGCCAGTTACGCCGCGCAGGACCAGCGTCGCCAGATCGCGGCGCTCCTGGAATCCGGAACCGTGCACGGCCTCATCGTGGCCCCCGAGACGCAAGGGGCCGACGGACACGCGCTGCTCTCGTGGCTGGACACGCTCCCGGTTCCCGTCGTGCTGGTCGAGCGCCGGACCCCGCCCGCGCTCGCCCTCACCCGGATGCAGACCGTGGCGACGGACCACGCGTTCGGGGGTGCGCTCGCCGCCGGGCACCTCGCCGCACTCGGGCACCGGCGGGTGGGGGTGCTCACGTCGCCGCAGTCGCCGACCTCCGCCGGGCTCCGGCAGGGCTGGTCGCGGGCGGTCGCTGAGCTCGGTCTCGCGGTGGGCGTGGATCGCGATGCGGCGCTGGACCGGATGGAGGGGCCCGCGCAGGCGGACGTCGTGTCCTCGGTGCTCGCCGAGATCCGTGACACGGGCACGACCGCGCTGCTCGTGCACTCGGACCCGCAGGCGCTCCTGCTCCAGCAACATCTGCAGGATGCGGGCTGGCGGCTGCCCGACGACCTCTCCCTGATCGCCTACGACGACGAGGTCGCGGAGCACGGCTCCCCTCCGCTCACCGCGCTGCGGCCGCCCAAGCAGCACGTCGGACGCCGCGCGGTGGAGCTTCTCCGGGATCGGCTGCGCGAGGGGACCACCCGGCCCGCCGAGCGCGTGGAGGTCGCCCCGGCGCTGCACGTGCGGGCGAGCACGGCCCCTCCGCGTTAGGCGCGGTTGCGAGGTCGAGCGTCTCATGCCATGATCTCGGAAAGCGCTTACCAACATTCTCCTGTCAGCGCCGACAGCTTCCACCGAGAGGAACGGACCGAGATGGCACAGGCCCCCACCCGCGAGATCGGGATCATCATGAACGGCGTCTCCGGGCGCATGGGATACCGGCAGCACCTGGTGCGGTCGATCCTCGCGATCCGTGACGACGGCGGGATCGAGCTCCCCGACGGCAGCCGCGTGACCGTGCGGCCGATCCTCGTCGGACGCAGCGAGGCCAAGCTGGCCGAACTGGCGGCGAAGCACGGCATCGAGGACTGGACGACCGATCTGGACGCGGCCCTCGCCGACCCGCAGTGGGAGATCTACGCCGACTTCCTCGTCACGAAGGCCCGGGCATCCGCGATCCGGAAGGCCATCGCCGCCGGCAAGGCGATCTACACCGAGAAGCCCACGGCCGAGTCGCTCGACGAGGCTCTGGAGCTCGCCCGCCTCGCCCGCGACGCCGGTGTGAAGACCGGCGTCGTCCACGACAAGCTCTACCTCCCGGGGCTGCAGAAGCTCAAGCGTCTCATCGACTCGGGCTTCTTCGGCCGCATCCTCTCCGTCCGGGGCGAGTTCGGCTACTGGGTGTTCGAGGGCGACTGGCAGCCCGCGCAGCGTCCGAGCTGGAACTACCGCACCGAGGACGGCGGCGGCATCATCACCGACATGTTCCCGCACTGGAACTACGTGCTGGAGAACCTGTTCGGCGAGGTCAAGAGCGTCTACGCGCAGGCCGCGGTGCACATCGCCGACCGCTGGGACGAGAAGGGCGAGCACTACACGGCCACGGCCGAGGACGCCGCGTACGGCATCTTCGAGCTCGACGGCGGGGCGATCGCCGAGATCAACTCCTCGTGGACCGTGCGGGTGAACCGCGACGAGCTCGTGGAGTTCCAGGTCGACGGCACGCACGGCTCCGCGGTCGTCGGACTGTTCGGTGCGAAGATCCAGCCCCGCAACGCCACGCCCAAGCCCGTGTGGAACCCCGACCTGGAGGACAGCCACGACTACGACGCCGACTGGCAGCAGGTGCCGACGAACGACGTGTTCCGGAACGGCTTCCGGCAGCAGTGGGAGGAGTACCTCACCTCGTTCGCCCTCGGGACGGACTACCCGTTCGACCTGCTGGCCGGCGCGCGCGGGGTCCAGTTCGCCGAGGCCGGACTCGCGTCCAGCGCCGAGGGACGCAAGATCGTGCTCGAGCCCCTGACCCTGGACGAGGCATGACCACCCTCCGCCTGCTCGCCGCCGACGGCCGCACCGCCGACACGGAGCTCCGCGAGGTCGCCGGTGTCACGCGGCCGGAGGGCCCGCTCCGCAGCCGGGTGGCCTACGCCGCCGCGCACGTCGTCCCGAAGGTCCACGCGGACAACACCCCGGGACAGCCGGCCGACATCGACTGGGACGCGACCCTCGCCTTCCGCCGCAACGTGTACTCGTGGGGTCTCGGCGTCGCCGACGCGATGGACACCGCGCAGCGCAACATGGGGCTGGATGCGGCGGCGGTGCGCGAGCTCATCGCCCGCAGCGCCGAGGTCGCCCGCGAGGAGGGCGGCACGGTCGTGGTCGGGGTCAACACCGATCATGTCGACGAGGAGCGCATCTCGCTCGATCAGGTGATCGCCGCCTATCTCGAGCAGCTGCACTTCGCCGAGGAGCAGGGGGCGGGGCCGGTGGTCATGGCCTCGCGGCACCTGGCTCGGGTCGCGGAGACCGCCGACGACTATCGCCGCGTCTACCGCGAGGTGCTCTCTCGCGCGTCGGTCCCCGTCGTGCTGCACTGGCTCGGCACCGCGTTCGACCCGGAGCTCGCGGGCTACTTCGCGCCCTCGTCGCCCGCCGGGAGCGGTGGTCCCGCGTGGCAGGAGGCCGCCGGGGTGCTGCTCGACATCATCGGCGAGAACCGCGCCGCTGTCGCCGGGGTGAAGATGAGCCTGCTCGACGCGGACTCCGAGGTGTGGGTACGCGAGCGGCTGCCGGAGGGCGTGCGCATGTTCACCGGCGACGACTTCCACTACGTCGGCCTCATCGGCGGGGACAGCCTGACCGGGGCTGCCGCGCCCGAGGGGTCCGCGTCGCGCGGTCACTCGGATGCGCTGCTCGGCGCGTTCGCCGCGCTCGCCCCGGTGGCCTCCGCCGCGATCCAGGCCCTCGACGCGAACGACCCGGAGCGGTACCTCGACCTCCTCGGCCCGACGGAGGAGCTGAGTCGGCAGGTGTTCGCGGCACCGACTTACTACTACAAGACCGGGGTCGCCTTCCTGTCCTGGCTCAACGGCCATCAGCCCGCGTTCCAGATGGTCGGGGGGCTGCATTCCGCACGGAGCCTGCCGCACCTCAGCCGCATCGTCGAGCTGGCGAACGGGGCGCTCGCCCTGGAGCGGCCGGAGCTCGCCCGGGAGCGATGGCACGGCCTGCTCCGGCTGAACGGGGTGGACGCATGACCGCCCCCCGGAGCCTGGCGGCGGAGCGCGAGTCCCGGACACCCGGCGTCGGGACCGTGCCGCATCCGCGGCTCTCGATCAACCAGGCCACCGTGAAGCACGCGGACCTCGCCACGGCCCTGCGCGTCACGGCGGCGGCGGGGGTCGAGGCCATCGGCCTGTGGCGGGAGCCCGTGCAGGCGGTGGGACTCGATGTCGCCGCCCGCATGCTGACCGACTCCGGCCTGCGCTTCACGACGCACTGCCGCGGGGGCTTCTTCACGCTTCCGCCCGGTCCGGAGCGTGACGCCGCGCTCGACGACAACCGCCGGGCGATCGAGGAGGCGGCCACCCTCGCGGCGGCCGGTGCGGAGGGCTCGACCGCGGTGCTCGTCCTCGTCGCCGGCGGTCTGCCCGAGGGGTCGCGTGACCTCGTCGGGGCGCGTGAGCGTGTCCGCGACGCCATCGGCGCCCTCGCGGACGACGCTCGCGCCGCCGGGGTCACCCTTGCGATCGAGCCGCTGCATCCGATGTACGCCTCCGACCGTGCCGTGGTCTCCACCCTCGGTCAGGCGCTCGACATCGCCGCGGACTTCGACCCTTCCGTGGTCGGTGCCGCGGTCGACACGTTCCACATCTGGTGGGATCCGCAGGTGCTCGACCAGATCGCCAGGGCCGGACGGGAGGGGCGCATCGCCACGTACCAGGTGTGCGACTGGAAGACCCCCCTCGCCGCAGACCCCCTGCTCTCCCGGCACTATCCGGGGGACGGAGTGATCGACTTCGGCACCCTCACGCGGGCGGTGCAGGACACCGGCTACGACCGCGACATCGAGGTGGAGATCTTCCATGCCGACGTCTGGGCCGACGACCCGGCCCGTGTGGTCCGGCGCACGGCCGAGGCCTTCGCGACGGCGGTCGCCCCCCACCTGTGAGCCCCGGTGACGCCCATCCCCGGTCCCTCCTTGGTCCCGGTCCCTCGTCTCCGGCCCCTCCTTGGTCCCGGCGTGGTCCCGGATGCACGACCCGTTCCCGGATGCACGGGCCGTTCCCGGATGCACGGCCCGTCCCCGGGTGTCGGTCGTCCCGACGTGCCCGGGTCGTGTATCCGACCCAGTCCCATCGTCCCAGTCCCGTCGTCGTGTGTCGGTCGTCGTGTGTCGGTCGACGAGGGACACCTGCACGACCCGGGTCCGTGGGCACGATCAGACCTAGGTTTCGGTCGTGCAGGCGGGACGGGGTCGTGCAGGTGGGACTCGAGGACGGGGAACGGAAGGGGCCGGGACGTCCGACCGAGGAGCCCGGGGAATGGACGGGCCGGCCGGTGTCGGGGAGATCGGGAGGACTGAGAGGATGACGGGATGACGGGGATCCGTGCAGGGCTGTGCTCGGTGACGTTCCGTGCCCTGCCGCCGGAGAGGATCGTCGCGCTCGCGGCCGCCGCAGGTCTCGAGGTGATCGAGTGGGGCGGGGACGTGCATGTGCCACCGGGGGAGGTCGGCCGCGCGGCGGAGGTCGCGCGGATGACCACGGATGCCGGGCTCGCCGTCGCGTCCTACGGGTCGTACTTCCGAGCCGGATCGGAGGAGTCGCTGACCGCGGTCCTCGACAGCGCCGCGGCCCTCGGAGCCGACCGCGTGCGGGTGTGGGCAGGGAGTCACGGCTCCGCGGAGGTGTCCGCGCAGGAGCGTGCCCGCGTCGTGACGCGGCTCCGCGCGGCGGCGGTCGAGGCGGCTGCCCGCGGCATCGGGCTCGCCCTGGAGTTCCACGGCGGCACGCTCGCCGACACCGCCCCGGCCACCCTCGCGCTCCTGCACGAGGTCGACCACCCGATGCTGTCGACGTACTGGCAGCCCACGGTCGGCGCCGCCGTCCCCGCGGTGCTCGAGGAGTTCCGTCGGCTCAGCCCCCATGTCTCCGCCGCTCATGTCTTCTCCTGGTGGCCGCGCACCGAACGGCACCCGCTGCGCTCGAGGTCCGCGCTCTGGACACGGTTCTTCGCGGAAGCGGCCGCCACCCCGCACCCGCCGCGTGACGCCCTGTTGGAGTTCGTGCCCGACGACGCCCCCGAGCTCCTCGCCGGTGAGGCCGCCGCCCTGCTCGGTTTCCTCGGACGGCGGCCGTGAGCGTCCCTCGAAGCGGATCCGTCCTCGTCGGTAGGCTCGGAGCATGACCCCGTCCGCCACACCGGCAGAGCCGCCGGCCGCGCGTCGCCCCCGTCACGCCCGGGGACCGGCGCCCACGCTGCATGACGTCGCGCTCGAGGCCGGGGTCTCGCTGGCGACCGCCTCTCGCGTGCTGAACGGTTCCGAGCGCAAGGTCGCGGCGCCCTTCCGGGAACGCGTGGAGGCCGCCGCCGAGGCCCTCGGCTACACCGCCAACGTCTCCGCGCAGGCGACCGCCCGCGGACGCTCGCCGGTGATCGCGCTCCTCGTCGCGGACATCGCCGACCCCTACTTCGGACTCATCGCATCGGGCGTCGCGCGGGGTGCCGACGAGCAGGGTCTCGTCGTGACCGTGGCCATCACCGAGCGCGACCCGGCGCGGGAGGCGCGGATCGTCCGTGCGCTGCGCGGACAACGACCGCAGGGGCTCATCCTCGCCGCCTCGCGCACGCAGGAGGAGGGGCAGGCGGAGACCGCCCGCGAGCTCGCCGAGTTCACCCGCCTCGGGGGCCGTGTCGTCGCCTTCGGCGCGGACGGCGACGGCGACCGCCGGGTGGAGATCGACAACCGGGCCGGGGCCGCCGCGCTCGGCCGTCGGATGGCGGAACTCGGGTATCGCTCGGCAGTGCTCGTCGGGGCGGCGGAGGGCGTGCGCACCTCGGACGACCGGCTGGCGGGCTTCCGCGCCGGATTCGCGGAGGGCGGCGGCGAGGTCGCGCAGACCGTCCGCGGAGACTTCCGCCGCGAGTCGGGGGCGACGGCGATGGCCGAGGCCCTGGCAGCCGGAGTCCCCGAGGGTACCGTCGTGTTCGGCATCAGCGACGTGGTGGCCATCGGGGCGATGGCGGCCATCCGCGCGGCGGGCCGGGAGGTCGGCGCGGACATCGCCGTCTGCGGTTTCGACGACGTGCCCTCGAGCCGCGATGTGACCCCGGCGCTCACCACGGTCTGCGTGCCGCTGAGCGATGCCGGGTATCAGGCCTTCCGGGCGATCGTCGACGAGGACTGGCAGCAGCCGACGCTCCCGCTCGAGGTGGTCGTGCGCGCGAGCACCCCGGGGCTCCGGGCATGACCCGCGTCGTCATCGCTCCGGACAGTTTCAAGGGCACGATCACGGCGGCGGAGGCCGCGACAGCGCTCGCCGACGGCTGGCGGGAGGTCGAGCCGGCGGCGGACATCGTCCTCCGCCCGATGGCCGACGGCGGGGAGGGGACCGTCGCGGCGTTCGCGACGACCGTACCGGATGCACAGCGCATGCCGGTCACCGTCGACGGCCCGGCGGGCGCTCCCGTCGAGACGTCCTGGCTGCTCCTGCCGAGCACGACCGATGCTCCCGGCGGCACGGGCGTCGTCGACATCGCCTCGACCTCGGGCATCGAGCTCCTCGACGGTCTGCGGCCCTGGGATGCCGATACGACCGGCTTCGGGCAGGCGATCGCCGCCGCCCTCGATCACGGCGTCTCGCGACTGATCCTCGGCATCGGCTCCAGCGCCTCGACCGACGGCGGCACCGGCATGCTCACCGCCCTCGGCGCGCGCTTCCTCGACGGGGACGGCCGGCCGGTCGCGAGGGGAGCCCGGGGTCTGGCGGACATCGCCACGGCGGATCTCGGCGCGCTGCGCACCGCGCCGGATGTCCGCGTGCTGACCGATGTCACCAATCCGCTCACCGGGTCTCGCGGCGCGGCGGCGGTGTTCGGTCCGCAGAAGGGGCTCACGGAGCCCGGCGACATCGCCCGGGTCGACGACGCGCTCGCCCGTCTCGCCGCCCTCCTTCCCGTCGACCCGCAGCTCCCCGGCACGGGTGCCGCCGGCGGTACGGGGGCGGCGCTCGTGCGCTGGGGCGGGATGCTCGCCCCGGGGGCGGCCGAGGTGGCCGCGCTCGTCGATCTGGCCGGGGCCGTCCGTGGCGCCGAGGCCGTGATCACCGGCGAGGGGTCGTACGACGGACAGTCGGGTGACGGGAAGGTGCCGTCCTTCCTCGCCGCGCTCGCCGTCGAGGCGGGGGCGCGTCCTCTGCTCGCCGCGGGTCGGATCGCGGACGATGCCGACGCCGGTCTGTTCACGCGGGCCGTGTCGCTGACCGCGTTGGCGGGGTCGTCCGCCGCCGCCGTGGCCGACCCCGCGCGCTGGCTTCGCGTCGCGGGCGCGGAGCTGGCCCGGTCGCGGTGACCGACCCGGAGGCCGCGCCGACGCGCGAGATCCGCGCGGGCGCGACACGGTGCGTTGACACGGCAGAACGGTCGGCATAGACTCGCAACACCGAACGGGAATGCGCTTTCCCGAATCCTTCACGAAGATGTCGAGGACCCCATGTCGTCTGCCCCCTCCGCGACCATGACCCTGGCGATCGCCGCCGACCGCCCCGAGCCTCCGGGCATCGTCCGCTGGTGGAGCCGTCACTGGCACCCGCTCGTCTTCGTGCTCGCGGTGCTCGCCCTCTGGTGGGTCTCCACGAGCCTCGGGTGGGTGCCCGCGTTCATCATCCCGTCGCCCGCCGACACCTGGGCGGCCTTCACCGACAACGCCGCCTACCTCGCGCAGAACACCTGGGTCACCACCTACGAGACCGTGATCGGGTTCGTCATCGCGGTCGTCGTCGGCGTCCTCGTCGCCGTGCTCATGGTGTACTCGCGGGGTCTGGAGCAGACGCTCTACCCGGTCATCCTCTTCGCCCAGGTCATCCCGAAGATCGCGATCGCTCCGCTGTTCGTGGTCTGGCTCGGGTTCGGCGCGGAGCCGAAGATCCTCGTGGCCGTGCTCATGGCGTTCTTCCCGGTCGTCATCTCGGGCCTCGCGGGCCTGCGCACCGTCGACCCGGAGATCCTCCAGCTCGCGTCGACCATGGGAGCGAGCCGCTTCAAGACCTTCCTCAAGGTGCGGCTGCCCGCGGCGCTGCCCGAGCTCCTCTCCGGTCTCAAGGTCGCCGCGACGCTCGCGGTCACCGGTGCCGTCGTCGGCGAGTTCGTCGGCGCGAACGAGGGCCTCGGCTACGTGATCCTGCAGGCCAACGGCAACCTCGACACCGCCATGCTCTTCGCCGCGCTCATCATCATGTCGCTGCTCGGCGTCATCCTCTTCGGCATCATCCAGATCGCCGAACGCTTCCTCATCCCGTGGCACGCCTCCAAGCGCGACGTCGCCGCGGCCACCGTCCGACTCTGACCCCCCTCGCCCCCACGAAAGAAGGCACTGATGAAGAAGTCAGGCACCATCCTCAGCTCGATCGCCCTCGCGTCCGCCGCGGTGCTCGCCCTCTCCGGCTGCGGAGGATCGACGACCCCGGCGAGCTCCGGCGACGGTGACGGCGGGGAGCTCACGCCCGTCACCCTCATGCTCAACTGGTACCCGTACGGCGAGCACGCGGCGTTCTACTACGGCGTCGACCAGGGCATCTTCGAGGAGCACGGCATCGACCTCACGATCAAGGCCGGCCAGGGCTCGACGAAGACCGCGCAGGCCGTCGGGCAGGGGCAGGTCGACTTCGGCTGGGCGGACACCCCCGCCGTCCTCGCGAACATCGACAAGGGCGTCGGCATCAAGAGCGTCGGCGTCTTCCTGCAGACCACGCCGTCGGCCGTGCAGGTCTTCGCCGACTCCGGCATCTCCAGCCCCGAAGACCTCAAGGGCAAGACCATCGCGGTCTCTGCGGGCGACGCCCCGACCACGACCTTCCCGATGTACCTCGAGGCCGTGGGCCTGGAGGAGGGCGATGTGACGCAGCAGAACCTCGACGCCGCGGGGAAGATCGCCGCCATGCTGTCCGGGAAGGTCGACGGTCTCATCGGCTTCGCACACGACCAGGGTCCGACCATCGCCGACAAGAGCGGCAAGGACGTCGAGTACCTGCGCTACTCCGACGCCGGCCTGAACTTCTTCAGCAACGGCCTCATCGCGCCGACCGACACCATCGAGAACGACCCGGAGCTCGTCGAGGCCCTCGTCGCCGCGACCTCGGAGGCTTTCGAGGCCGCGCAGGAGGACCCCGAGGCCGCGGTGGCCGCGATGGAGGGCAAGGACCCGCAGATGCCGTCGCAGGAGGTCCTGCTGCACCAGTGGGAGGAGACCATCGAGCTGCTCCACACCGACGCCACCGAGGGTCAGGCTCCCGGCGCGAACTCCACCGAGGACTGGGAGTCCACGTTGGAGGTGCTGTCCGAGGCCGGGCTCATCTCGGGCGACGGCGATGTGGAGACCTACTTCGACGACGCCTTCACCCCCGGGAAGTGAGACCGATCGTCATGGACACTCACGTTCAGCAGGAACGCGGACCCGCGGCCACGAGCACAGCTCCGGCGCTCGAGGTCTCGGATCTCGCGATCACCTTCGCCTCCAAGCGGCGCCAGGTCACGGCCCTCGAGGGCGTCGACCTGCGCGTCGAGGAGGGGGAGTTCCTCTCCATCGCCGGGCCCTCGGGCTGCGGCAAGTCGACCCTCCTGAAGGCCGTCGCCGGACTCACCGCGCCGAGCCGGGGCAGCATCCGCCTGCGCGGCGACGAGGTCCGGGGTCCGCGGCAGGACATCGGCTACGTGTTCCAGCGGGCGGCGCTCCTGGAATGGCGCAGCGTCCGCGGCAACATCCTCCTGCAGGCCGAGATGCGCGGGATGGACATGCGCAAGGCCCAGGCCCGTGCCGACGAGCTCATCGAGATGACCGGCCTCACCGGCTTCGAGAAGTCGCTGCCGCACGAGCTCTCCGGCGGCATGCAGCAGCGGGTGTCGCTGTGTCGGGCGCTGCTGCACGAGCCGCGGGTGCTGCTCATGGACGAGCCGTTCGGTGCCCTCGACGCCCTCACGCGCGAGCGCATGAACGTCGAGCTCAACCGGATCTGGAGCGCCACCGGCACGACCGTGCTGCTCGTGACCCACTCGGTCGCGGAGGCCGTCTACCTCGCCAGCCGCGTCATCGTGATGGGTCCGCGCCCCGGACGGATCCTGGAGGAGCACCGCGTCGACCTCCCGGCCCGCCGCGGCTACGCCGACGTGCTGGAGACGGAGGAGTTCCACCGCGTGTCCAGCCGCGTCCGCGAACTCCTCGGCTCCTCCACCGACGCCGACTGACCCCGTCCCGTCCCGCCCCGTCCGGCCCCACCCCACCCCGTCCCGCCCCGCCCGGGATCGAAACCGCCCCTCCGCGAAGGCCCCCAGGGACGTTTTCGATCCCGCGACAGGGATGGCCGGCGGGACGGGATCGAAACCGCTCCTCCGCGGTCTCTCGCGGGGACGTTTTCGATCCCGCGACAGGGGTGGCCGGCGGGCCGGGATCGAAACCGCTCCTCCGCGGTCTCCCGGAGGGACGTTTTGGATCCCGCGACCGGGAGCGGTGGGCGGGAGACGGGCGGCCGACCTGCGACAACGGAAGGACTCATCGCCACGGCCTTGGGACGTACGCGCGCACTCGGTGGATTCGCTCGACCCGGGTCGCGGGATCGATTACGTCCCTCTCCGGCGCGTGCCAGGCGCACTCTCGATCCCGCACGAGGTGTCCACCGGGGTGCGGGATCGAAAACTCCCCTCGGCGGTGGCCGAGGGGAGCGGTTTCGATCCCGCGGCACCCGCGGCACCCGCGGATCCCGCGGGGGCGGAGTCAGTCGCCGAGGGCGGCGGACACCACGGCGCGGGCTTCGGCCTGCACCTCGGCGAGGTGCTCCGGGCCGCGCAGGCTCTCGGCGTAGAGCTTGTAGACGTCCTCGGTGCCGGACGGCCGCGCGGCGAACCACGCGTGCGGGGTCTGCACCTTCAGGCCGCCGATCGCCGCACCGTTGCCGGGAGCGTGCGAGAGCTTCGCGACGATGTCCTCGCCGGCGAGGGTGGTCGCCGTCACCGATTCCGGAGTCAGCTTGCCCAGCGTCGCCTTCTGCTCAGGGGTGGCCGGGGCGTCGACGCGCTGATAGGCGGACGAACCGAAGGCGTCCTCGAGTTCCGCGTAGCGCTGCGACGGGGTCTTGCCGGTCACCGCGAGGATCTCCGCCGCGAGCAGGCAGAGGAGGATACCGTCCTTGTCGGTCGACCACACGGAGCCGTCGTGCCGCAGGAACGAGGCCCCCGCCGACTCCTCGCCGCCGAACGCCACGGAACCGTCGAGCAGCCCGGGCACGAACCACTTGAAGCCGACCGGGACCTCCAGCAGACGCCGCCCGAGCGACTCGGCCACGCGGTCGATGATCATCGACGACACGAGCGTCTTGCCGACCGCTGCCTCGCGCGGCCAGTGCTCCCGGTGCGAGAAGAGGTAGTCGATGGCGACGGCGAGGAAGTGGTTCGGGTTCATGAGCCCGGCGTCGGGGGTAACGATGCCGTGCCGGTCCGCGTCCGCGTCGTTCCCGGTGAGGATGTCGTAGTCGCCCTTCTTCGCCACGAGCGACGCCATGGCCGACGGAGACGACGGGTCCATCCGGATCTTCTCGTCCCAGTCGAGGGTCATGAAGCGCCACGTGGGGTCGACCTCGGGATTGACGACCGTGAGGTCGATGTCGTGCATCTCGGCGATCAGCGACCAGTACTCCACCGAGGCGCCGCCCAGCGGGTCCGCGCCGATACGCACGCCGGCGCGGCGGATAGCCTCGATGTCGATGATCGACGGGAGGTCGCGCACGTAGGCGTCGCGGAAGTCGTATCCGGTGATGGCGTCCCAGTCCACGTCGGCGAAGCGCTCGCGGCGCACCTCGGCCAGGCCGCCCGCGATGAGCTGGTTGGCGCGGTCGGCGATCCAGCCGGTCGCATCCGTGTCGGCGGGACCGCCGTGGGGCGGGTTGTACTTGAAGCCGCCGTCGCGGGGCGGGTTGTGCGAGGGGGTCACGACGATACCGTCCGCACGCCCCGGGTCGTCCGCGGCGCGGTCGCGGTTGTACGTGAGGATCGCATGACTCAGCGCCGGGGTCGGCACCCAGGAGTCCCGGGCGTCGACGCGCACGTCCACTCCATTCGCGAGCAGGACCTCGATGGCGCTCCGCTCTGCGGGGAGGGAGAGGGCGTGGGTGTCGCGCCCCAGGAAGAGGGGGCCGGTGATGCCCTGCGCCGCACGGTAGTCGACGATCGCCTGGGTCGTGGCGAGGATGTGGTTCTCGTTGAAGCTCTTGGTGAGCGACGAGCCGCGGTGGCCGCTGGTGCCGAACACGACCCGTTCGCTCGGGACGTCCGGGTTCGGCACGCGGTCGTAGTAGGCGGCGATCAGCTCGTCGACGTCGATCAGGTCACTTTCCTCCGCGGGGAGGCCGGCACGGCTGCTCATGCACTCAGTCTGCCCCGTGCGGCGGATGCTCGCATCCGGCTTGACATGCGGGATCGCGATGAGTCACCGAGGGATAGGCTGAACGCCGTGACTGCACGCCGCACCTACAGCTATCTCGGACCAGCCGGAACCTTCACGGAGGCGGCGCTCGACCAGGTGGCCGAGGCCAGGGGGCAGGACTGGCGGCCGGTGCACAACGTGGGTGAGGCGCTCGCGGATGTGCTCGAAGGACGCAGCGACGCGGCCATGATCGCGATCGAGAACTCCATCGAGGGCGGTGTGTCCACCACGCAGGATGCGCTGGCGACTCTGCCGGGACTCCGGATCATCGGCGAGTACCTCGTGCGGGTGAACTTCGTCCTCGTCGCACCGCGCGGCACCACTCTCGACCAGGTCGAGGTCATCGCCGCGCACCCTGTCGCCTACGCGCAGTGCCACGGCTGGCTCGGCGAACACCTCCCGACCCACTCGCACGTGCCGGCGGCGAGCAACGTCGCCTCGGCCATCGGCGTCCTCGACGGCAGCTCGCCCGCGCAGGCCGCGATCGCCGCCCCGGGCATCGTGCAGCACTATGACGTGGACGTCCTCGCCGAGGGCATCGGCGACAACGCGGCGGCCGTGACCCGGTTCGTCCTCGTCACGCGGACCACGCGTTCGCCCGCGCCGACCGGTGCCGACAAGACTTCGTTGATCGTGGAGCTCCCGCACGACCACCCTGGTTCGCTCCTCGAGATGCTGGAGCAGTTCTCGACGCGCGGCATCAACCTCTCGCTCATCGAGTCCCGGCCGATCGGCGACGAGCTCGGCCGGTACCGGTTCGTGATCGACGCGGACGGTCACATCGAGCACGAGCGGATGGCAGACGCCCTGCTCGGGATCCGCCGCTTCAGCCCCCGCGTGGTGTTCCTCGGGTCCTATCCCCGCGCCGATCGGCAGATCGTGCAGTACCCCGACCGCTACTCGGACGAGGTCTTCATCGAGGCCCGCGACTGGCTTCGCGGCATCCTCTCCGGCGAACCCGAGGCCTGAGTCTCGCCGCGGCCCGTGCGTCGCGCGCCCCCGTGTGCCGTGCGCATGCGGGATCCATCTCGCGCCTCCCCGACGCGGTCAACGCGCGGATTCCGTCCCGCAGTCCTGCAGTCCTGGGGTCCCGGAGTCCTGGAGTCCCGCAGGGATGCCGGGTGCGGGATCGAAAACGCACGTCCCCGACCCGACTCGCGCACGTTCTCCATCCCGCATCGCGCCGCATCATCCACGTGGGTTCGAGAATGCGCGTCTCCGGGCGCGGCGAGGAACCCTTTTGATCCCGGCACCTGAGGCTGTGCGGGACGAGCGCGTCTGATCCCCGTACTCGTGGCCATGCGGGGCAGCGTCCGGACACACCCACGCCGAGATACCGCCTCGCTCCCGCGGTAGCGATCACTGCGGGGTCAGATTCGCGCCTGTCCCCGTCGCAGGAGGCGCCTTTTCGATCCCGCACGCGTGGAGTGGGGTGCTCAGTGCTCCTGGAACCGCGGCCAGGCGCTGCCGGGCAGCATGCGGGAATGCAGCGCGCCCTTCGCAGAGGCGAGGCTGGGATAGGTTCCGGCCGCCGCGTCCGCTCCCGCCATGGTCACCACATAGCCGTCCTCATCGTGGCGGATGCTCCCCACCACACCGTTCGTCCCGTAGGCGACCCACAGTGCGAGTGTCTTGGTGCTCATCGTCGAACCCCTCTCTCTGCGGCCGAGGCTACGCCTCAGTGCGGCCCGGGGCCAGCCCCTTCCCGGGGAGAAGCCTTCCCGTTCGGCCCGTGACACGGACCTCAACCCCAGAGGTGGCGTCGAACGTCGAGCGCACGACGGACGCGCGCGGCGAGAACCGTTCCGCCATCGCGAAGATCGAGCTCGGTCATCCGGATCACGAGCCACCCGTGGTCTTCGAGGTCGCGTTGGCGCCGGATATCGGCCCGCCACTGATCGCGGTCCGTCCGGTGGCCGTCGCCTTCGTATTCGATGGCGATGCGGTATTCCGGATAAGCGAGGTCGACCCTGGCGAGGAAGCGTCCGCCCGGGGAGACGACGTGCTGGACGGCGGGCTCCGGCAGTCCGAGGCTCACGAGCAGCAGGCGGGTCTCCGTCTCCTTCGGGGACTCGACACCCGGGCGCGCGAGCGGCAGCGCCTCTCGGATGCGGCCGCACCCGGGGAAACGTCCCCATCGCACCAAGTGCCGTTCGATGCTGTCCGCGGTTGCCACAGGCCGGCCCGTCCTCAGGCCCGGATAGACATCGGACGCCGTTAGCAGGGCATCGAGCGCGACGACCATCGGCGTCGACGCGAACTCCCGTGCACACAGGAACAGTGTGCTGACCGGGTCGACCGTCGGCACTCCGTTGATGTGCCACGCATCTGCCCGTCCGGGCGCGATACGACGCCCCCGGACACCGGCCGTCCGGGGCGGTGATGTCCCGGTGGGCACAGCGACATCGAGGGGCTCGCCGGGTGACCAGCGGACGGGTGTGGGAAGGCCCCACAGCCGCAGGGCCGTACGGCCGGCGAAGGCCTGTCCCTGGCGGAGGCGCGGCAGGTAGGAGGCGACTCGATCGTCGAAGGTGGCGGGCTCCACCGTCGACCGCACGCCGGCGAACGGCCGCGAGAGGTCTCTGCTGGAGTACCTCTTCCGACCGACCCCGATGGCGGCGGCGTCGCGCACGGCGAAGTGAGGGCCGAGGTCAGGTGGAAGAGGGATCCGGTGTCGCATGCGTCCATGCTGTCCGTGGGGTGCCCGCCCTCCGACGGTCTCCTCTCGCTCCGTCCGGCTCCTGTGGAAAACCCGAACCTACACGGACCTGTGGCGGAGACGTCCCCGTCGAGCGGGATCAGAGATGCCCCTCCGATGGCGGTCCGAGGCACGTTTCTGGTCCCGCGTGCTGAGGCGCGCGGCGCACATGGCGTGAGCGAGGGGGCGGCGGGTGTCAAGGGTGCGGGATCAGAAAGGCGCCGCGCAGGGCAGGCGGGGGACCGTTATCGATCCCGCACCTCGGAAGGGGCCGGACCCGGGATCAAAAGAGTGCCGGCCGGACCGCGCCGGGGACCGTTATCGATCCCGCGACGCGACTCACGCGCCCGCGACGCGACTCACGATCCCGCGACGCGACTCACGCGCCCGCGACGCGACTCACGCGCCCGCGACGCGAGACGCGACTCACGCCCCCGCGACGAGCTCCAGCGTCTGGGCGCGCCCCGCAGCCGAGTCCTTCGGCTCCGCGTCGTAGGCTCCGGCGACGGGGGAGAGCATGACCTCGTCCACCCCGTAGGTCGTCGCGAAGGAGCGGACCTCCGCGGCGACGGACTCCCCGGTGCCGACGAACCACCGTGACCGCGCGGCCTCGACCACCTGGTCCGTCGCGGCGTCATGCTCTGCGGAGAGGGCCTGTTCGACGGTCTCCAGCGCGACGAGCGGCTGGTTGAGCCGGAGTCGCGCCATCATCCGCAACTGCGGGAGCGCGCGGGCCTCCGCCTCCTCCGCGGTCGGTGCCGCGACGGCGTTCACGGTGAGGAAGGTCCGCGGCTCCGGATGCTCCTCGCTCGGACGGTAGTTCGTGCGGTAGAGGTCGAGGGCGCGTTCCAGGCCCTGTCCGGAGAAGTGGTTCGCGAACACGTACGGCAGGCCGAGGGAGGCGGCGAGCTGTGCGGAGTAGTCGCTCGACCCCAGCAGCCACACCTCGGGCACTCCTGTCGCGGCGGGGGTCGCCCGCACGGTGTACTCGCCGCCGGAGGTGAAGCGCACGGTGGCGCCGTCGGCGGTGAAGAGCGCCGCGATGTCCTGCACGTGCCGGGGGAACTGCTCCACGTCGCCGGTGGTCCCGGATCCCCGGAGGAGCTGGGTGATCACGGGGTCGCTGCCGGGCGCGCGGCCGAGGCCCAGGTCGATACGTCCGGGCGCGATGGCCTCCAGGGCGGCGAACTGCTCGGCCACGATCAGGGGCGCGTGGTTCGGGAGCATGACGCCGCCGGAGCCGAGTCGGATGCGGGAGGTGCGCGTGGCGGCGGCCGCGATGAGGACCGGCGGCGTGGTCGAGGCGACCGCGGGCATGTTGTGGTGCTCGGCGAACCAGTACCGGCGGTAGCCGAGCCGATCGGCGGTCGCGGCGAGGGAGAGGGAGGCGGAGATGGCCTCGGCGCTGGTCTGGCCGGAGCGGACCGGCACGAGGTCGAGGACGGAGAGGGCGACGTCGTTCATCTCCGGATGCAACCTCGGCGGCCGCTCCGGCATTCCCTAGGCGGCGAGTCGCGAGGCGGGGGTGAGCGCGTCGGCGAGAGCGGTGCGGGCGAGGCGGTAGCGGATGAGCCAGGCGGCGCTGTAGCTCTGTTCGGGCAGGTCGCGCAGCACCGCGCGATCTTCCGCCGGCAGTCCGTCCCGCGCCGCTTCGCGCAGGAGATCGTCGCGGGTCGCCGGGTACTCCATGTCGGCGAGGAAACGGTCGAGGGTCGGGGAGAGTGCCATGATTCGTCCTTTCCGTGAGAAGAGGAGAAGAGCGGGGGCGGTGCGAGTGCACCGCCCCCAGGATGATCAGG
Organism: Microbacterium sp. NRRL B-14842; assembly: GCF_050470785.1. Taxonomy (NCBI): domain Bacteria; kingdom Bacillati; phylum Actinomycetota; class Actinomycetes; order Micrococcales; family Microbacteriaceae; genus Microbacterium; species Microbacterium sp. NRRL B-14842. The sequence continues at coordinate 223,691 of NZ_JBFLUM010000001.1, forward strand.
CGTCGATCGCCTGGCGCTGTTCGCCGGACTCGACGACGATCTTGCGCGGCTTCGCCCGCTCGCTGACGGGGATGACGACCGACAGGACACCGCTCTCATACGAGGCGCTGATGTTGTCGAGGTCCACACCGTCGCCGAGCGAGAACTGGCGCAGGAACGACCCGGCCCCGCGCTCGCGGGCGAGCCAGCGCACGCCCTCACGGGTGTCGGCCGTGCGCTGGGCGCGGATCGTGAGCTGACCGCCGTCGAGGTCGACGTCGATGGAGCCCGGGTCGGCGCCGGGGAGGTCGGCGTGCAGGATGTAGCGGTCCCCGTCGCGGTACAGGTCCACCGGCATCGACCGGGGCGCGCGCACGGAGTCCAAGACGCTCGCGGCGAAGCGGTCGAGCTGGCTGAAGGGATCGAAGGTCAGTGCCATGAGGTTTCTCCTTTCGTGCGGCCCTGCAAGGGCTGAGGTGGTGTGCAGATTATCTGCACGTCAGGTATAGATTTGTTATAGAACACTTGCAGGATTCTTCGCAACCCCGACCTGAGGACACCCGGATGACCGCACGCGACTCGCGCACCCCGCTCTACGGCATCGCCGTCGCCGCCCAGCTCGTCGACCTGCCGGAGGCGACGATCCGACTCTTCGAGAGCAAGGGGCTTCTCGCGCCCGCTCGCAGTGACGGCGGCACGCGTCGGTACAGCGACGACGACATCACCCGCCTGCGTCGCGCGGCCGAACTCCGCGGGGACGGCATCAACATCGCCGGGATCGCGCGGGTCCTCGACCTGCAGGACGAGAACGCGGGCCTCCGCGAAGCCCTCGATGCGGACGGGCCGGGACGGGAGCGCCCCGTCCGCGACTGACACCCCGCCCATGCTCCGCGGACCGGGGAGCGCGGACGACGCCGCTACGCTTTCCGCATGGAAGCCGGGATCTTCTACGTCCTCGTCGGAGCCGTCGCCGTGGCCGCCGTCGCGCGGTGGCGCGGGTGGCCCGCACCGCTGCTCGTGACCGTCGTCGCGCTGGCCGCCTCGTTCCTGCCGTTCGTGCCGGAGCTGGAGATCGACGGGCACCTGCTGCTCGGCCTCGTGCTGCCGCCGTTGCTGTACTCCGCCGCCCTCGACGTGTCGTTTGTCGGGTTCAAGCGCAGCCTCCCGCAGATCCGCCGTCTCGGGATCTGGCTGGTGCTGCTCACCGCGTTCGCCGTCGGACTCGTGGCCTGGTGGATCCTGCCGTCGCTCACGCTGCCGGGCGCGCTGCTGCTCGGGGCCATCGTCGCTCCGCCGGACGCGGTGTCGGCGGCGGCGATCGGTCGTCGTCTCGGTCTGCCCCGCCGCATCATGACGGTGCTGTCGGGGGAGAGCCTCATCAACGACGCGACCTCGCTCACGCTCTACCGGGTGTTCGCCGCGATCCTCGCCGGGGCGACCGTGTCGATCGGGAGCGGCGTCGGGCAGTTCCTCCTCGCGGTCGGCGTAGGGGTGGGGATCGGGCTCGTCTTCGGGATCGTGCTGCATCAGCTCCGGATGCGCATCGGCGACCCGGTCGTGATCGGCACCTTCGGTCTTCTGGCCCCGTTCGGCGCGTACAACATCGCGGAGCATCTGCTCGGCTCCGGCGTGCTCGCGGTCGTGGCCATGGGCCTCTTCGTCGGCTTCAACGCCCCGCGCACCGACTACACGACCCGGCAGCAGGAGGCGCCGCTGTGGCTGTCGGCCGACCTGCTGCTGGAGAGCTTCGTGTTCGCCTACATCGGCCTCCAGTTCCCGCGGGTGCTCAACGACCTCGGCAGCGAGTCGGTGGGGCACATCCTCCTGCTCTCCGGCGCCGTGCTGCTCGTGGTGCTCGTCGTCCGGCCGCTCTACATCTACCCGATCAGCGCGTGGTCGAACTTCCAGGACCGCCGCCGGCTCGCACGCATGGACCGTGGCATCGCGTCCGGGGAGTTCGACGAGCGTCGTCGGCGGTCCCGGCGGTGGCGCGACCAGAGCACGGACGAGCTGCGGACGCAGATCGTGCGGGAGCGCATGGCGGGTCTGCGGCTCACGTGGAAGGACAACGCGGTCATCTCCTGGGCGGGCATGCGCGGCGTGGTGACCCTGGCGATCGCGGTGGCCGCCGCCGACCTGGCCGGCCTCGACACCGAGGCCGCGCACGCCATCGTCGTGGTCGCCTTCATCGTCACCGTCGGCACGCTCCTGCTGCAGGGGCTCACGCTGCCGCTGCTCATCCGGCGCTTGGAGATCGCCGGGGATGAGGAGCACGAGGAGGACGTCGCGGCGCTGGAGACGGTCAAGGCCAAGAGCCGCGAGGCGGGCAAGGCCTATCTCGCCGAGAAGCGTCGGGAGTGGGAGCAGAAGCACGGCGAGGTCGACCTCGGCATGTTCGACGCGTTCACGAAGCGCATGACCCGGGTGGAGAAGGACACCGACGACGCGCAGCAGGTCGAGGACACCGTGGCCCGCCCGTCCTACGACGACCTCGTCGCGCTGACCAAGGGATGGCTGCAGGTGCGACGGGAGATCCTCGTCGCGGAGCGCGATGCCGGGGAGCTCGACGAGGAGGTCATGCGGGAGCTGCTGGCCGCGATGGACGCCGAGGAGCTCGCGCTCGACACCCGCGGCGCGACCCGCCCCCTGAGCCGCAGCTGACCCCTCCTTCCCCTCGACCCACCCCCTTCCGGTCGACCCACCCCTCTGCGACCGCCCGCAACGGGCCGGGACGCACGCAAAGGGGTGGGTCGACGGGGGTGAAGGGAGACAAGAGCGCCCCACCTCCGGAAGGAAGTGGGGCGCTCGTGAGGAGACCGGGTCAGCGCGCGCCGGCGGGCTCCGGGGTGGAAGCGGCGTCGGCCTCGGGGGCGTCGTCGCCGGAGTCGTCGGCGAAGGGCAGGCCCTCGCGCGGTGCGTTGTAGAGCTCCTCGTCGAGGATGCCCTCGCGCTTCGCGACGATCGCGGGGACGAGTGCCTGACCCGCGACATTCACGGCCGTACGGCCCATGTCGAGGATCGGGTCGATCGCGAGCAGCAGACCGACGCCCTCGAGCGGCAGTCCCAGGGTGGACAGCGTCAGCGTGAGCATGACGACCGCGCCCGTGGTGCCGGCGGTGGCGGCGGAACCGACGACCGAGACGATCACGATCAGCAGGTACTGCACGAAGTTCAGCTCGATGCCGAAGAACTGCGCCACGAAGATCGCGGCGATGGCCGGGTAGATCGCGGCGCAGCCGTCCATCTTCGTCGTCGCGCCCAGCGGCACCGCGAACGAGGCGTAGGAGCGGGGGACGCCGAGGTTGCGCTCGGTCACGCGCTCCGTGAGGGGGAGCGTGCCGATCGAGGAGCGGCTCACGAAAGCGAGCTGCACTGCGGGCCACACACCCGAGAAGTACTGCTTGATGGACAGGCCGTGCGTGCGCACCAGGATCGGGTACACGACGAACAGCACGAGCGCGAGGCCGATGTAGACCGCGCCCGCGAACCAGCCGAGCGACGCGAGCTTCTCCCAGCCGTACTTGATGACGGCGGAGCCGATGAGGCCGAACGTGCCGAGGGGCGCGATGCGGATGATCCACCACAGCACGCGCTGGATGACCTTGAGCAGCGACTCGGTGAAGACGAGGAACGGCTCGGCCTTCTTGCCGGCCTTGAGCGCCGCGATGCCGACGACGGCCGCGACCACGATCACCTGGAGGATGTTGAAGCCGACGCTCGAGGTGAACGCACCCTCGGTGGCGCCGGGGGAGGTGCTGACGGTCAGGCCGAGGAAGTTCTGCGGGATGAGACCGAGCAGGAAGTTCCACCAGGTGCCGACCGTGTACGGCTCGCCGGGCTCCAGGCCGTCGCCGGCGTGGCTGCCCGGCTGGATCACGAGGCCGAGGACGATGCCGATGATGACCGCGATGAAAGCGGTGATCGCGAACCACAGGATCGTCTGGCCGGCGAGGCGGGCGGCGTTCTGCACGCGACGGAGGTTCGAGATGCTGGCGACGATCGCGGTGAAGATCAGCGGGACGACGGCCGCGCGGAGCAGCGTCACATAGGAGCTGCCGATCGTGTCGAGGGTGCCCGACAGGGCGGTCGGGTTCTCGGCCGTGGCGCCGAGCTGGCGGCCGATCAGACCGGCGGCGATGCCGAGGACGAGGGCGGCGATGATCTGGAAGCCGAACGAGGTCAGCAGCTTCCGGACCGGCCCGCGGGTGTCTGGCGCCTTCTGGGCGCGTGCGGTGGTGCTCATTGAGGTGGGGACTCCAGAATCGCGGCGCGCCGGGTGCACGCCATGAGGCTCAACGCTAGGAGAGCCTGAGAATTCCCTGGGCGGATATGACGAAGGATGACGGCCGCCCTCCCGAGGCCGTCATCCCTCGCTGCGATCCCGCCCTCAGGGCGTGACGCAGTCTTGGAGGTTGTCCTGGATGATCTGGGTCGTCAGGGCCTTGTCTGCCTCGTCCCGCTGCTTGTCCTCCCCGTCGGCGATGTAGCCGAGCGTCTCATCACTGAGGTCGGAGTCGACCAGGGCCTCGGCCAGGCAGGTGGCGGCATCGTCGGTCATGGCCTCTTCCTGCGGGGTGCCCTCGAAGACCTTCTGGATGCCGTCGGCGACATCGTCGACCGAGGGGCGGCTCTCTCCGGCGCAGGCGGCGAGGGAGAAGGCGAGGGCAGCGGCCGGGAGGATCGCCAGGAGGCGGAGGCCGCGACGCGAGGGGGTGCGGGTGCTGATCATGGGACGACCGTATCCACTCACAGCCGACTCATAGAAGGGGCTTGCAATCCACTGTATGACCGTGCTCGCCCTTCCGTCGACCCACCCCTCTTCGTGCGTCTCGGCCCCCTGCGTGCGTCCGCAAGAGGCCGGGGCGCGCTCAAGGGGGCGGGTCGACGGGAGTCAGCGATCGGCGAGGACGAGGAGGTCGCCGACCTCGCAGTCGAGCGCCTCGCAGATGGCCCGCAACGTGGAGTAGCGGATCGCGCGGGCGCGGTCGTTCTTCAGCACGGACAGGTTCACGATGCTGACGCCCACGGCGGCGCTCAGTTCCGTCAGCGTCATCCCGCGGGCGACCAGCAGCTCATCCAGACGGCAGTGGATGCCCGTGAACTCGTCGTCGCTCTCCGCCGGGCTCACACCAGCCCCTCCGTCTCGCGCTCCAGGGCGGCCCGCTCCTGCTCCACGCGCATGCCCTGACGGAACACCGCGGCGAGCGCGAGGAGGCCGAGTGCCGCGGCGAACGGCAGCGGTGTCACGGTGAGCCAGTAGGTCTGCGGATACCAGGTGCTGTCCGCCGGCAGGGCCTCCCGCAGTCCGGTGGTGGCGGCGATGCCGTTGAGGAGGTCCGAGAGAACGCCCAGCACCCCGAACGCGATCGCACCCCCGACGAGGGCGCGGGTCACGGTGCGGGAGAACGCGCGGCCGCGGAGGGTGTGGAAGCAGATGAGCGCGAGGACCACGGCGGGGATCGTGGTCAGGGCGAGGGTGCTGAGCTGTGCGGCCGCAGCGAGGAGGCGCAGCCCGAGCGAGGCGTTGCCCACCGTGAAGTCCGACAGCTCCGTGCCGCCGCAGGTGAGCATGGTCGTCGTGCTGTCGCCGTACTCCGAGCACGGGAGGCTCGAGGGCCAGTCGAGGAAGACCGTCGTCGCACCGTGCAGCTCCGCCCAGTCCACCGCGAACGCCTTGATGATGAACGACACCGCCCCGAGGACGGACAGCGTGATCCACCACCCGGACAGCGTGAGCGCCGCGTCGAGGGCGACCGTGCGACTGCCACGGCGACGACTGTTCCAGACCACGAGGGCGACGACGGCCGCGCAGACCGCGAGCGCGATCCCGATGTTGAGCAGAGACGGCCAGACGGCCTCCGAACCGAACGAGATCATCAGACCAGTCCCTCCGTCTCCTTCTCCAGCACGACCTTCTCCTGTTGCAGCCGGATGCCGCGACGGAACGCGACGGCGATGAGGCCGACGGTGACCCCGGTGGCGAAGATCGGCGCGATGCTCCAGAACTCGATGGGGTGCACGGGTTCCCCATCGCCGAGGCCGAGGGCCGCGGTCACGCCGTTGCGTCCCATCGTCTCGAGCATCACGATCGCCATCGGTGCGAGCACCAGTGTCCAGCCGATCACGTCGAAGGCGCGCGCATTGCCCGGCACGAAGAACCGTCCGCGGAGGAAGTTCCAGGCGACGAGCGTGACCGCGCCGATCACGGCGACGGCGGCCAGGGCCCACAGCGCGATGGCGGCGACGATGGCGGCGAGGGACACGCTGTTCACCCCCGTCGCGAAGACCATCGCCTCCTGCGCGATGCCCTCGATCGAGATCTGCCCGGAATCGGTGGTCGCCGAGATCGGCTGCTCGTCGATGGGGAGCGTCCACGCGATCCCGTCGTCGCGGAAGGTGCTGCCCACGCGGAGCACCGTCGCGATGCCGACGGTCACGAGGGCCGCCGCCGCATAGAGGATGACGGTGATCGCATCGGCCCGCTCGGAGCGGGTGGTGGTGGCTGCCATCAGACCAGTCCCTCCGTGTCGCGCTGCAGGCGGCGGCCGATGGTGAAGACGCCGGCCACGAGAGCCAGCGCGAACGCCCACCCGACGGGTGCGAGATCGAACTCCATGAGCAGCGTCCACAGGACGTCCTCGACCGCGGGGTCGGTCGCGGCGAGGTCCTTCACGATCTCGGCCCGGCCGATGCCGCCGGCGAGCTGGCCGAACAGCGTGCCCGCCATCAGCAGACAGGCGGCGACGGCGAACATCCACCCGAGGGAGGCGCGGAACGGGCGGGAGCGGATGAGGGAGACGCCCAGCCACCACACCACCGCGCACAGGGCCACGGTGGCGAGCGCGGGCAGCGCCGTCTCCAGCAGCAGCAGCCAGCGGGCGCCCGTGGGTGGCGCGGTGAGGGTGACGAGGGCGGAGTCGACGGCGGCGCCCTCGATCCCGGCCACCCCGTCGAGGGTGGAGAGGTCGACGTCGTGCACCGGCATCACGACCGTGGGCGACGGGGAGAACAGGGCGTCGGCGGCCTGGGCGACCGCGACGATGGCGCCGATCCCGACGCTGACGGCACCGGTGGCGATGAGCCCGAGCGCGATGCCGTCGGCGAGCGAAGGGTGTCTTTCCGTGGCGAGCATGTGCTCCTCCTGTGGGTCGGTGTTTATCGACTTTCGTTAACATAACGACTGTCGATAAACCCGTCAAGGCCTCGCTATGCCCACGGCGAACACGGGCATACCCGCCATTTCTGGTCGTTACTCTCGATGTACAAGCGCTTCATGCGTCTTCGCCCCGTGCGAATAAGGAGTCAACATGTTCGAGAGATTCACGGACCGAGCCCGTCGAGTGGTCGTCCTCGCCCAAGAAGAGGCGAAGATGCTCAACCACAACTACATCGGCACCGAGCACATCCTGCTCGGCCTCATCCACGAGGGCGAGGGCGTCGCAGCCAAGGCGCTGGAGTCGCTCGGCATCTCCCTCGACGCCGTGCGCGAGCAGGTTCAGGACATCATCGGCCAGGGTCAGCAGCAGCCGACCGGCCACATCCCGTTCACGCCGCGCGCCAAGAAGGTGCTCGAGCTGAGCCTCCGCGAGGCCCTGCAGCTCGGTCACAACTACATCGGCACCGAGCACATCCTCCTCGGCCTCATCCGCGAGGGTGAGGGCGTGGCCGCTCAGGTGCTCGTCAAGCTGGGCGCCGACCTCAACAAGGTGCGGCAGCAGGTGATCCAGCTGCTCTCCGGCGCTCCGGGCCGCGAGCCCGCGTCCGTCGGCGCGCAGTCCAACGACACCCCGTCGGGTGCGCAGGGCGGCTCGCAGGTGCTCGACCAGTTCGGTCGCAACCTCACGCAGGCCGCGCGCGACAACAAGCTCGACCCGGTCATCGGGCGCGAGAAGGAGGCGGAGCGGGTCATGCAGATCCTCTCCCGCCGCTCCAAGAACAACCCCGTCCTGATCGGCGAGCCCGGCGTCGGCAAGACCGCCGTCGTCGAGGGCCTCGCCCAGGCGATCGTCAAGGGCGATGTGCCCGAGACGCTGAAGGACAAGCAGCTCTACTCGCTCGACCTCGGCTCGCTCATCGCCGGGTCCCGCTACCGCGGTGACTTCGAGGAGCGGCTGAAGAAGGTCACCAAGGAGATCCGCACGCGCGGCGACATCATCGTCTTCATCGACGAGATCCACACCCTCGTGGGTGCGGGCGCCGCCGAGGGCGCGATCGACGCGGCCAGCATCCTCAAGCCGCTGCTCGCGCGCGGTGAGCTCCAGACCATCGGCGCCACCACGCTCGACGAGTACCGCAAGCACTTCGAGAAGGACGCCGCGCTCGAGCGCCGCTTCCAGCCGGTGCAGGTGAACGAGCCGACGCTGCCGCACGCGATCAACATCCTCAAGGGGCTGCGCGACCGGTACGAGGCGCACCACAAGGTGCAGATCACCGACGGCGCGATCGTGGCTGCGGCGAACCTCGCCGACCGCTACGTCTCCGACCGCTTCCTTCCGGACAAGGCCATCGACCTGATCGACGAGGCCGGCGCACGTCTGCGTCTGTCGATCCTGTCGAGCCCGCCCGAGCTGCGTGAGTTCGACGAGAAGATCGCCGCCGTGCGCGAGCAGAAGGAGATCGCCTCCGAGGAGCAGGACTTCGAGAAGGCCGCCTCCCTGCGCGATGAGGAGAAGAGCCTCCTCGCCGAGCGTCTGCGTCTCGAGAAGCAGTGGCGTGCGGGCGACGTCGCGACCCAGGCGGTCGTCGACGAGGGCCTGATCGCCGAGGTGCTCGCCCAGGCGACCGGCATCCCCGTGTTCAAGCTGACGGAGGAGGAGTCCAGCCGACTCGTCTTCATGGAGAAGGCGCTGCACCAGCGCGTCATCGGTCAGGAGGAGGCCATCGCGGCCCTCTCCAAGACCATCCGTCGTCAGCGTGCCGGCCTCAAGGACCCGAAGCGTCCCTCCGGCTCGTTCATCTTCGCCGGCCCCACGGGCGTCGGAAAGACCGAGCTGGCCAAGGCGCTCGCGGAGTTCCTCTTCGACGACGAGGCCGCGCTCATCTCGCTCGACATGAGCGAGTTCGGCGAGAAGCACACCGTCTCGCGGCTGTTCGGTGCCCCTCCCGGGTTCGTCGGCTTCGAAGAGGGCGGTCAGCTCACGGAGAAGGTGCGGCGCAAGCCGTTCAGCGTGGTCCTCTTCGATGAGATCGAGAAGGCCCACCCGGACATCTTCAACTCGCTGCTGCAGATCCTGGAAGAGGGTCGCCTCACCGACGGCCAGGGTCGGATCGTGGACTTCAAGAACACGGTCATCATCATGACCACCAACCTCGGTGCGCGTGACATCGCCGGAGGCCCCGTGGGCTTCCAGATCGAGGGCAACAACGCCACGAGCTACGAGCGGATGAAGGGCAAGGTCAACGAGGAGCTCAAGCGGCACTTCAAGCCCGAGTTCCTCAACCGCGTCGACGACATCATCGTCTTCCCGCAGCTGAGCAAGAGCGAGCTGGTGCAGATCGTGGACCTGTTCACGAAGCGCCTCGGCGAGCGTCTGCTCGACCGCGACATGACGATCGAGCTGTCGCAGTCGGCCAAGGAGCGCCTGATCGAGATCGGCTTCGACCCGGCTCTGGGTGCTCGTCCGCTGCGTCGCGCGATGCAGCACGAGATCGAGGACCGTCTGTCGGAGAAGATCCTGCACGGCGAGCTCGACTCGGGCGACCACGTGAAGGTCGACGCGAAGGACGGGGAGTTCCTGTTCGAGCACGGCCCGCGCGGCGAGAAGGTCGCGGTCGGTGTCAACACCGGCGGCGGCGCGATCTCCGGCACGCCCGACCTGGCGATCACCGGCAACGACTGATCCTCGACCCGGTCACCCGAAGGGGCGGATGCGACAGCATCCGCCCCTTCGTCGTCCCCGCTCCGCCGCCCTCCTGGCCACAACTTCGGAGATGGCAGACGACACGCGGGGGCGCAGCCTCTGGGCGGCGGGGTGTCGGTCGGGATCTCCGAAGCTGTGCCCCGTCTGAGAGCCGACGGGAGGAGCGGGTCCTAGGCTGGTCGGGTGAGCGCGTACATCGTCCGGCCGGCCCGCAGCGCCGACATCGTCAGCATCCGGAACCTGCTCCAGCCGATGGTGGAGCAGCGCATCCTGCTCGGCAAGGACCTCGCCGTGCTCTACGGCGCCGTGCAGGAGTTCGTCGTCGCCGAGGCCGACGGCGAGCTGATCGGCTGCGGCGCGCTGCACGTGATCTGGGAGGACCTCGGCGAGGTGCGCACCCTGCTCGTCCGCGACGACTGGCTCCATCACGGCGTCGGTCGGGCGATCGTCGAGCAGCTCGAGGAGAACGCGCGGGCGCTCGGGCTCACGCGCCTGTTCTGCCTCACGTTCGAGGTCGATTTCTTCGGCCGTCGCGGCTTCACCCCCATCGGGGAGCAGGTCGTCGATCCGGACGTGTACTCGCAGCTCCTGCGCAGCGGCGACGCCGGCGTCGAGGAGTTCCTCGATCTCGCGCACGTGAAGCCGAACACGCTCGGCAACACCCGGATGCTCAAGGTGCTCTGAGCCCCGGACGACCGCTCGCGCCTCCCAGGCTCGTGGAGGGGGATCGCTTAACCTGGAGGCATGCCCCGTCACTCCGCCGCCGTCTATCGTCGTCGGCGGTTGGCGGTGCTGTTGGGACTGCTCCTCGTCCTCGCGCTCGTCGGAGCCTCCGTCTGGCTCCTCGTCGCACGACCGTGGGCGGCCGCCGACGGGCAGGGGACCGCACCCGCGCCGACCTCCTCCGCCACCGCCGGTCCGACGCCGTCCGGGTCAGCCTCGCCGTCGCCCTCACCCTCGCCCTCTGCGGACGCCACTCCGGCCGTCGTCGCGTGCGAGGCGAAGGACGTCGAGGTGAAGGCCGTGACGGATGCCGAGTCATACGCCGACGGTGCTTCGCCGAAGCTCTCCATCTCGCTGACCAACAAGGGCACCAGGGACTGCACGATCGACGTCGGCTCCACGACCCAGGTCTTCACGGTCTCCAGCGGCTCGGACGTGTGGTGGCGGTCGACCGACTGCCAGGAGAACCCCAGCAGCATGATCGCCACACTCACCGCGGGATCCACCGTGGTGAGCAAGGAGCCGGTCGTCTGGGATCGCACGCGCTCCAGCGTCGAGACCTGCGCGCAGGAGAACCGGCAACGGGCTCCCGGCGGTGGGGCCTCGTATCACGTGGGCGTCTCGATCGGCGGTTTCCCCAGCGCCACGACCACCCAGATCCTCTTGTTCTGAGGGCGTGACCGGCACTTGTGCTGACAGGGCTCACTCTTTGGGATACCATAGAGGTGACTCTCCCGATATGCGGCAACATGCCATCCCCAGTGGCGTCGAATCACAGCGTCCCCAGCGCTTCGACACCGCCGCTCGAGAGTCCGAGGGCCCTCTCGAGTACCCCAGTCCCCAATGGAGGACTCGAGAGGGCCCCAATCTTTCCCCGGCGCCGCCGCGTCGCCCCGATGCCTAAGCTGGATGCATGGCAGCGAAGAAGGCGAAGTCCGGGAAGAGCGCGAAGAAGAAGCCCGCCCCCGAGGACTTCCGGTCCGAAGCGCTCGCGCTCGCGCTCGAGAAGCAGGACGTCGCCGCAGTCGCGCTCGCCCTGCGGCACGGCACCACCGTCGTCCCGCTCATCAAGCCGGGCGCCCGCGACAACCCGCTCGACAGCGGCGAGGTCTGGACCTACCGCGACCCGAACTCGGGTGACCTCGCCCTCCTGCTGTTCAGCGACGCGAAGAACAAGCCGGCGAACCTGCCGCCCGGCGTGGGCATCTACGACGCGACCTGGCTGCGGGCGTTCCTCTCCGCGCACCCGATCACGACCGTGTTCCTCGACATCGCAGGACCGCACCCGATGCAGGCCGACCCGGTGGAACTGCTCAAGGCCCTCGACGCCTGACCTCAGCCGCGCTCCGGCTCAGAACGGCGGGATGTCCCGGTCGGGCCGACGGGTGCTGTTCCGTGCCCTGACGTCTCCCAGCGCGGCACGCAGCGTCTTCGAACGGTCGTCCACGACCTGCTCGTAGCCGAGTCGCGCGGCTTCGGACCGCCGCTGCGCCGCCTGCGTCACCGGCCGCACCTCACCCGCGAGACTGAGCTCGCCGACGGCGGCGACCGTACGCGGGACCGAGATCATCTGGATGGATCCGGCGACGGCGATCGCGATGGCGAGGTCGGCCGCGGGCTCCGTGAACCGCACGCCGCCGACCGTGGACACGTACACGTCGAGGCTGCCGGTGGGCACGCCCGCCCGGCGCTCGAGGATGGCCAGCACCATGGCCACCCGCGAGGAGTCGAGGCCGTGCACGATGCGGCGGGGGTTCGGGGCGTTGCTCGGCACGGTGAGCGCCTGCACCTCGACCGGGAGAGCGCGACGGCCCTCGAGGGAGATGGCCACACAGGTCCCGGGTTCGGAGGCGCCCTGCGACAGGAACAGACCGGACGGGTCGGGGACCTCGGCGATGCCGTCTCCGGTCATCTCGAAGCAGCCGACCTCGTCGGTGGGGCCGAAGCGGTTCTTCAGCGCCCGGATGAAGCGCAGCGAGGTCTGCCGGTCGCCCTCGAAGTGGCACACGACGTCGACGAGGTGCTCCAGCACCCGGGGCCCCGCGACCTGGCCGTCCTTGGTCACGTGCCCGACGATGATGATCGGCAGGTCGCGCTCCTTCGCCACCCGGATCAGGGTCGCGGCGACCTCCCGCACCTGGCTGGGCTGACCGGCCGCGCCGTCGGTGAGGGACGACGACACGGTCTGCACGGAGTCGACGATGACGAGCTGCGGCTGCACCTCGTCGATGTGTCCGAGGATGGTGGCGAGGTCGGTCTCGCTCGCGAGGTAGAGCTCGTCGTGCAGCGCGCCCGTCCGCTCCGCCCGCAGCCGCACCTGGGCCGGCGACTCCTCCGCGCTCGCGTACAGCACCCGTCGCCCGCTCCGCGCCGCTTGCGCGGCGACCTCGAGCAGCAGGGTCGACTTGCCCACGCCGGGCTCGCCGCTGAGGAGGATCGCGGCTCCCGGCACGATGCCGCCGCCGAGCACACGGTCGAACTCGCCGACGCCGCTCGTGCGCCGCGGGGCGTCCTGGGTCGTGATCTGCGTGATCGGTCGTGCGGCGCGATCGGCGGTCGGGGCGAGCGCGTTCACGCGACGGAGGATCCCGGTCTGCGCGGCCTGCTCCTGGACCGTGCCCCACTGCTGGCACTCCCCGCAGCGGCCGACCCACTTGGCCGTCGTCCACCCGCACTCGGTGCAGACGTACGCGGGGGGAGCGGGTTTCCGGGTGGCCATGCCCCCAGGCTATCGGCGGGATCAGACATCCCTATCGACCAGGCGATTATTCACGGCCCGGTTCCCCCGACGGCCACCGGTCCCGGCCGATAATTGAGACATGTCCAACGGCGGGTCCGTCTGCGGGCCGATCTCCAGCTACTCCCGGGTGCGCATCCTGCACCTCCTCTTCGAGGCCGGGCACTCCGGTGCCTCCGGAGAACTCGCGATCGGCGACCTGTGCGAGGCCACCGGCCTCCACCCGAACACGGTGCGCGAGCACCTCCAGCGGCTCATCGAGGGCGGCTACGTGATCCCGACCGTGGAGCACCGCACCACCCGGGGCCGTCCTCGAACGCTGTACCGTGCCGCCACCGGCGCCCCCGACGCCTCCAGCCCGGTCGCGCGGAACAAGGCCAAGGCCGCCGCCCGTCGCGGCGACCTCCTCCGCAGCGTCCTTCCCGGCACCGGAAGCGCCCTCGGGAGGGACGCCACCTACCAGCTCGACGCCCTCGTCGAGCACCTGGAGGAGAGCGGTTTCGAGCCGGTCGTGGATGACCGCGGGCTGACCGTCGACCTGAGCCCGTGCCCGCACGCGGCCGGCCGGCCGGAGGACCGCCCGATGCTGTGCCAGGTGCATCTCGGCCTGATGCAGGGCATCCTGGCAGAAGCGGGGGGTCCGCTCGAAGCCGAGTGCGTGCGCGAGGCCGCGCTGCCCTCCGAATGCACCGTGCAGCTGCGCGACACCGCCGCGCAGGCGTCGAACAGAACGGGAGTCGCTCATGGAATGGCTTGATCCGCTCGCCCTGGCCCGATGGCAGTTCGGGCTGACGACCGTCTACCACTACCTCTTCGTCCCGCTGACGATCGGCATGGCGCTCGTCGCAGCCATCTTCCAGACGGCGTGGGTGCGCACGGCCAAGGTCCAGTACCTGCACCTCACCCGCTTCTTCGGCAAGATCTTCCTCATCAACTTCGCGATGGGGGTCGTCACCGGCATCGTGCAGGAGTTCCAGTTCGGGATGAACTGGTCGGACTACTCCCGCTTCGTCGGTGACGTCTTCGGCGCCCCGCTCGCCTTCGAGGGCCTGCTGGCGTTCTTCTTCGAGGCGACCTTCATCGGCCTCTGGATCTTCGGCTGGGACAAGCTCCCGCAGAAGATCCACCTCGCCACCATCTGGTGCGTCTCGATCGGCAGCATCCTGTCGGCGTACTTCATCATCGCCGCCAACGCGTTCATGCAGAACCCGGTCGGCTACACGTACAACGAGGTGACCAACCGCGCCGAGCTCACCGACTTCTGGGCGCTGCTGACCAACCCCGTCGCCCTCGCCGCGTTCCCGCACACCATCTTCGGCGCGCTCATGTTCGCCGCCGGTGTCGTCATCTCGGTGTCCGCCTGGCACCTGGCCCGCGGGCAGCACTTCGACACCATGCGCGTCTCGCTGAAGTTCGGCCTCTGGGCGATGATCTTCTCCACGGCGGGCGTCGTGCTCACCGGTGACCAGCTGGGCCTGGCGATGTACGCCGCGCAGCCGATGAAGATGGCCGCAGCCGAGGCGACGTTCAACACGGTCTGCGGCGCCGACGCCTCCTTCAGCATCTTCACGCTGGGCACGCCGGACGGCAGCTCCGAGCTGTTCTCGATCCGGGTGCCGTACCTGCTGTCGCTGCTGTCGACCCACACGCTCGACGCTTGCGTGCACGGCATCAACGACCTGAACGCCGAGTACGCCCAGACCTACGCGAGCACCGGCCTCACCGACTTCGCCCCCGTCCTGTGGATCACGTACTGGTCGTTCCGCTGGATGATCGGCCTCGGCATGGCCGCCGCCCTCGTCGCCGTCGCCGGCCTCTGGGTCACGCGCAAGAAGGCCACGAAGCCGGTCGCACCGTGGATGTGGAAGGTCGCGATCTGGTCGTTCCCGCTCGCGCTCGCCGCCAACATCATGGGCTGGGTGTTCACCGAGATGGGCCGACAGCCGTGGATCGTGTTCGGTCTGATGTCCACCCGCGACGGCGTCTCGCCGGGGGTGAGCGGACTCGAGGTCCTGATCTCGCTGATCGCCTTCACCGCGATCTACGCCGCGCTGGCCGTCGTCGAGGTCCGGCTGATCGTCAAGGCCGCCCAGAAGGGGCCGGACACCGACGAACAGCCCCATGAGGAGACGGCTCAGCTGCCGTCGGTCGTGTACTGAGAGGAACGAGCATCATGGATCTCGCAACGATCTGGTTCTGGGTGGTCGCCTTCCTGTTCGTCGGCTACTTCGTCCTCGACGGGTTCGACTTCGGTGTGGGCATGTCGCTGCCGTTCCTCGGCAAGGACGACGTCTCCCGCCGGCAGGTCATCAACACGATCGGTCCCGTGTGGGACCTCAACGAGACGTGGGTCATCGTGGCCGGGGCCTCGCTCTTCGCCTCGTTCCCCGAGTGGTACGCCACCCTGTTCAGCGGGTTCTACCTGCCGCTGCTGCTCATCCTGCTGGCACTCATCCTCCGCGGCGTCTCGTTCGAGTACCGCCACCAGCGGGAGAGCCGGAAGTGGAAGCAGGGCTTCGACCGGATGATCGTCATCGGCTCGGTCGTCCCGGCACTGCTCTGGGGCGTCGCTTTCGGCAACATCGTGCAGGGCGTGGCGATCGACGAGAACCACATCTACGTCGGCGGCTTCTTCTCGCTGCTGAACCCGTATGCGCTGCTGGTCGGCGTCACGACCCTGCTGCTCTTCTTCCTGCACGGCGTGCTGTTCGTCGCGCTGAAGACGGACGGCCAGGTGCACGAGGATGCCCGGAAGCTCGCGAAGAAGGCCGCCATCCCGACGATCCTCGTCGCAGCCGCGACGGTGGTCTGGACGGTCGCGATCGCGATGGGCCGTGAGGCGCCGCTGCTCTGGCTGGTCATCGGAGCCGGCGCGCTCGCGGCGGTCAGCCTGATCGCGGCGGTCGGCTTCTCGCTCGTCCGCCGCGACGGGTGGGCGTTCTTCGCCGGCATGCTCACGGTCATGTTCGCCGTCGTCATGCTGTTCTCCGCCCTCTTCCCGTTCGTGATGCCCTCGACGATCGACCCGGCGTTCAGCCTCACGATCGCCAACGCGTCCAGCACTCCGTATACGCTGCAGATCATGAGCTGGACCGCGCTGATCGCCCTCCCGCTGGTCATCGCGTACCAGACCTGGACCTACTGGGTGTTCCGCAAGCGCGTCACCCGCCGGTCGATCGAGGGGGCTCCGGCGCACGCGTGAAACCCGTCGATCCGAGGCTGCTCCGATACGCGGCCGCCGCCCGGGGGTTCCTCCTGGCGTCGGCCGCGATCGGCGTCTTCCAGACCGCGGTGACGATCGCCTTCGCGTGGCTGCTCACCGAGGCGGTGGTCGGCGCCATCGCGGGTCGCGACGTCACCGCGACCCTGCTCTGGCTGCTGGCGACGGCGCTGCTGCGGGGCCTGCTCATCGCCGCGTCCGATGCGGCGGGCACGCAGGCCGCGGCCCGCACCGGGATGCAGCTGCGCGCGGCGCTCGTCGCAGCGGTCGGGCGACTCGGGCCGGGCTGGCTCGCTCAGCGGAACCAGACGCAGATCGCCGTCACCGCCGGTCACGGCCTGGAAGCCCTGGACGCGTACTTCGCGCGGTACATCCCGCAGCTCGTCCTCACCGTCATCGCGACGCCCGTGCTCGTCGCGGTCATGTGGTGGCAGGACTGGCCGAGCGGGCTCACCGCCGTCATCACCCTGCCGCTCATCCCGCTGTTCCTCATCCTCATCGGCATCGCGACCCGCACGGTGCAGAAGAAGCAGTGGCAGACGCTGCAGCACCTCGCCGCCCGCTTCGCCGACACGGTGCAGGGGCTGTCGACGCTGCGGCTGTTCGGCCGGGACCGTCGGGCGGCCGACCGCATCGAGGTGACCGCCGACGAGTACCGCCGCGAGACCATGAAGGTGCTCCGGTTCTCGTTCCTCTCGGGGTTCGCGATGGAGCTGCTGTCGTCGCTCGCGGTCGCGCTCATCGCGGTCGCGGTCGGCTTCCGGCTGCTGTCAGGAGACCTGAGCCTGGAGGTCGGGCTCTTCGTGCTGCTGCTCGCCCCGGAGGCCTTCCTCCCCATCCGTCAGGTCGGCGTGCAGTTCCACGCCGCGGCCGAGGGCGTCGCGGCCACGGAAGACGTGTTCGATGTGCTGGATGCGGCGCGCGACCGGGACCGCGGCGGGGTGCGCCGGCACGATCCGGACACGGATGCACGACCGAACCCCGTGGACTCGTCCGGCAGCCGTGCCGGAGTCGTGCAGGTGGCACACGGACTCGTGGTTGAGGGGCTCCGGGTGAGGGACCTGCCGCCGGTGTCGTTCGTCGCGGAGCCGGGGACGGTGACCCTGATCGAGGGACCGAGCGGCTCCGGGAAGTCGAGTCTGCTCGCCGCCCTCCGCGGAGCGGTGGACTACACGGGGACCGCGACCTGGGACGGACGGGACGTCGTCGAGCTCGCGCCGTCGGAATGGCTCGCCTGGGCCGGCCAGACGCCGGGGCTGATGCGCGGCACGGTCGCGGAGAACGTGGCTCTGGGCGACGCGGCTCCCGACCTCGCCCGCGTGCGCCGGGCCCTCGACGCCGCGTGCGCGGAGGGGATCGAGGCCGACCGCGTGCTGGGCGTGCAGGGCGCAGGGCTGTCGGGAGGGCAGGCGCAGCGCGTCGCGGTGGCCAGGGCGCTGTATCGCCACGACGGTGCCCCGGAGCGGATGCTCGCGCTCGATGAGCCCTCCAGCGCCCTCGACGCCGACACCGAGGAGCGGCTGTGGCGGTCGCTGCGCGCGCGGGCGGATGCCGGCGCGACCATCCTCCTCGTCTCGCACCGCCGCTCGGCCAGGGACATCGCCGACCGGATCGTGGCGCTCGGGGTGAGCGCATGACCGAGACGACGCGCAGCGAGCGGGTCCGGGACATGCTCCGGCTCGCGCAGCCGCCGCTCCGCCGCTTCCTCCCCGGGCTGATCTGGGGGGTGCTGTCGGCGGCCGCCGCAGTGAGCCTTCTCGCGGTGAGCGGCTGGCTGATCGTGAGCGCGTCGATCGTCGACTCCCTCGTGCCGCTGTCCATCGCGGTCGTCGGGGTGCGGTTCTTCGCCGTGACCCGGGCTGTCACGCGGTACCTGGAGCGGCTGAGCGGTCACGACGCCGCGCTCCGGCAGCTCGCCACGACCCGCTCCGACATGGTGCGCCGCCTCATCCCGCTCTCGCCGGCGGGGCTCGGCGCGACCGACCGCGGGCAGGTGCTCGCGGCGCTCGTCGACGACGTGGAGAACCTGCAGAACCTCCCGCTCCGGGTCGTGCAGCCGCTCGCGGTCTCGGGCGTCGTCGCCCTCGGAGCGGTGGGCTTCCTCGCCTTCGTCTCGCCACCCGCCGCGCTGACCCTCGCGGTCTGCCTCCTCGTCGCCGCGTTCGCGGCGGTCGGGCTCGGCTGGATCTTCGGCTCCCGCGCGGAGGCCGCGGTGTCGGCGCGTCGGGCCGAGGTGTCCGCGGCCCTCGTCGACTACTTCGGCAGTCTCGACGTGCTCCTCGCGTTCGGTGCGGAGGCGCAGGCGCGGGAGCGGATCCGCGTCGCGGACGCCGCGCTGCGTCGCGTGGTCAGTCGGGCGTCGCTCGCGCAGGCCGTCGCGGCCGGAGTGGTGTCGCTGATGGCCGGGGCCGCATCCGTGTGGGCGCTCGCCGTGGCGGCTCCGGGCCTCGACACGGGGGCGATCGATGCGCCGTGGCTCGCGGTCGCGGTGCTCGTGCCGATGGTCGTGTTCGAGGTGTTCGGCGCCGTGCCGATCGCCGCGGCCTCGTGGCGGAGCGTGCGCGCGAGTGCGGAGCGCATCGTGGACGTGCTGCCCGAACGGATGCCGCCGGAGCTGCGGCCCGACGCGGGGCAGGATGCCGAGGTCGCGGGTGTGCCCGCCCTCGTCCTGCGCGGTGCCACGGCGCACTGGCCCGGAGGCGCGGCGGCGTTGACCGGCGTGGACCTCGACCTCGCACCCGGGGAGCGGGTGCTCGTCTCCGGAGCGAGCGGGGCGGGCAAGAGCTCGCTGGCGGCCGCACTGGTCGGTTTCCTCCGCGTGGACGGCGAGTACCGGATCGGCGACCTCGACGCGGCGGCCCTGTCCGGACCGGCACTGCGGCGCATCGTCGGTCTGTGCGAGCAGCAGCCGCAGCTGTTCGACGAGGACGTGCGGCAGAACCTGCTCTTCGCGAGGGATACCGCCACCGATGACGAGCTCCTCGCCGTGCTCGACCGTGTGGGCCTCGCGGCGTGGGTCCGCGAGCGCGGGGGTCTCGACGCCCGGGTGGGTGACCGCGGTGCGCTGGTGTCCGGCGGTCAGGCGCAGCGGATCGCCCTGGCTCGCGCGCTGCTCCGCGGCTTCCCGGTGCTCGTGCTGGACGAGCCGACGGCGGGCGTCGACCCCGAGGCCTCGGACGCTCTGCTGCGCGACCTGCTGCAGGCGACGGGGGAGCAGTCCGTGCTGCTCATCTCGCACGTGGCACCGCCCGCGGGGACGGTCGACCGGGTCGTGCGGATCGAGGGCGGCCGGACGGTCTGAGCCTCAGCCGACGAGGTTCATGTCGGCGGGCGGCTCCATCACGATGCCCTGCGCCTCGAACGCGCGACGGCGCTCCTCGATCCGGCGGTGCATCTCGACCTGCGCCTCGTCCACCAGACGCGGGTCGAGGTCGACGGTCGGCGGATGCGGGTCGCCGTGGTGCGCGGCGATGTACGCGTCGAGCTCGGGACCGCTAGTCCAGGAGGTGATGAGCGCGTACCGGGGACCTGTCCCGCGATGCCACACGGCATGCCAGAAGCGCTGCGTGTCGACGATGATCCGGGAGCCGGCGCGCAGCGGCAGCCGCACCTCCGTGGCCGGGTCGAACCGGTCGGAGCGGAGGATGAGCATCGAGTCGGTGTCATCGGTGAGGTTGTAGTACCCGCGGACCACCCAGCCCGTGCCCGGCTCGTTGAGGCGGTTGTTGTCGTCCTGGTGCAGGTTGTAGATCGCGTCGGCGTAGTCGTTGGGCTGGAGCTCGATGACCCGGCAGCGGCCGACGCCGGCGCCCGGGGCCAGGGCGCGGCGCTGCAGGGTCGGGGCGATCGCGACCTGCGCCGGGATCCAGACGCCGTCCTTGTCGGTGCGCGGGGGTGTGTGGTTCCAGAAGCCGTTGCAGTCGATGTCGCCGGCGTAGCTCGTCAGGGGTGCGAAGCGGGTGATGCCGGAGGAGCGCCAGCCGACGTACTCGAGGTCACGCCACTCGGACGGGTCCACCGGGGTGGTCTCGTCATCGAGGACCACGTATCCGGTCTCGGCGAGCGCCGCAGACGTGATGAATCCCATGCTGCTTGCATCCTTCCCGTCGTTCTGCCCCCGGAGGCGGCGGGTTCTTAGGCAATCCTAATCCCGACCTCCCCTCGCCGACCCGCCCCCTTGCGTGTGTCCCACCCCCTTCCGGCCGCACGCAGAGGGGTGGCCCGGCCGGAAGGGGGTGGGTCGGCGAGCGATATTCTGAGGGCATGACGCAGCCCCAGGGTGCCCTTCTCGTGGGCAGTGTGAACTTCGACGACGCCGAGACCACAATGCGTACCGCTGCGGAGCTGCTCGGCGACCGCCTGCGCCGCATCCCGGACGGCGAGGTCGGCAAGCGGTTCCACTGGATCATATTCCAGCCCGACGTCATCGGCCAGGCGGACGGCATCGAGCGGATCGGCGAAGAGCCCATCCCGTTCCCCGCGGGCATCGACGCCCGCGGCCTCCGCATCGCCGAGGGCGTGGACCCGGCGACGATCGCACTGCCTCCGCTCGGGTACGCCTCCGCGGCGATCGAGTCGTACGGGCTCTTCGCCCGGCTGCGTGAGGAGGGAGCAGTCGCGGCGGGCACCCGGTTCCAGGTGTCGCTGCCCACCCCGCTCGCCGTCATCTCCTCCTTCTTCCACGGCGACGACCGGGCCGCGATCGAGCCCGTGTACACCGCCGCGATACTCCGCGAGCTCGACGAGACCCTCGCCGCGATCCCGCACGGGGACCTCGCCGTGCAGTGGGACGTCGCGAGCGAGATGGGCATCATCGAGGGGGCCTCCGGCTACGGCGCCGTCATGGAGGCGTGGTGGCCCGGTGACCCGTTCGACGGACTCGTCTCGCGT
The DNA here is from genome assembly GCF_050470785.1 of Microbacterium sp. NRRL B-14842. Taxonomy (NCBI): domain Bacteria; kingdom Bacillati; phylum Actinomycetota; class Actinomycetes; order Micrococcales; family Microbacteriaceae; genus Microbacterium; species Microbacterium sp. NRRL B-14842. The sequence goes on from NZ_JBFLUM010000001.1 coordinate 245,100, forward strand.
CTGGCCGCCCTCGTCGACGCCGTCCCGGACGACGTCGAGGTGGGCGTGCACCTCTGTTACGGCGACGCGGGGGAGAAGCACTTCTTCGAGCCGACCGACGCCGGCGCGCTCGTCCGCTACGCCAACGCCGTCATCGCCGCGGCCCACCGTCCGCTCACCTGGCTGCACCTTCCCGTGCCGATCGGTCACGACGACGAGGCCTACTTCGCTCCGCTCGCCGAGCTCACCCCGGTCGAGGAGCTCTACCTCGGACTCGTGCACCGGGAGGACGGCGCGGAGGGTGCGCGTCGCCGGATCGCCGCCGCCGTCTCGTTCGCCCCGGAGTTCGGCGTCGCCACGGAGTGCGGCATCGGCCGCGCCCCCGCCGGCTCCACGGAGGGCATCCTCCGCACCCACGCCGAGGTCGCCACCGCCTGGTGACCCGCCGATTCGCGCGCTCGGCCCCGGTGTCGTAAACTGATCCGCGGTGACGTGTCCGAGCGGCCGAAGGTGCAACTCTCGAAAAGTTGTGTAGGGTAACCCCCTACCGTGGGTTCAAATCCCACCGTCACCGCCACCACGAAGGCCCCGAATCCCGTTCACACGACGGGGATGCGGGGCCTTCGTCCTGTCGGCTATCCCGAGCGTGATAACGTAGATGTCGTTCACGGGCCTATGGCGCAGTTGGTAGCGCGCCTCGTTCGCATCGAGGAGGTCAGGGGTTCGAATCCCCTTAGGTCCACAGGAACAGAACGCAAGAGCCTCGCCCCGCATCTCGCAGGGCGAGGTTCTTTCGTTGAAGCGCTGGGCCGGACCGACCGCTGCGACGAGACCGCTCGGCAGCGGCGGGGGTTCGATTCCGTGCCCCTAGGCTGAGGACATGGACGCGACGCCCAGCGAATCCGGCTCGACCCTGCACACGCATGCCGTCGACAGCCGGCGCCGTGCCGCGGCCCTCGGCGAGGGGGATCGCGTGCTGTCGCGCACGCAGAAGGTGTATGTGGCGCTCAGGGACGACATCGTCCGCACCCGGCTCGCCCCGGGCGAGGTCGTCATCGAACCGGAGCTGGCCGCGCGCTTCGGGGTGTCGAAGACGCCCGTGCGCGAGGCCCTGCAGATCCTCGTCGTCGAGGGGCTCGTCGTCGCCCTTCCCCGGCGCGGATACGTCGTCCGCCCGCTGGGCATCAACGAGGTGCGCGAGGTGCTCGATCTGCGCCTGATCATCGAACCGCCGATGGCGGCGGGTGCGACGCGCTACGGCAACGAGGCTTTCATCGAGGAGCTCAGCTCGATCCTGGACGCGCAGCGCAGCGGCTCCGGCACGGCGGAGCTGACCGATGCGGCGCGCGCTTTCCACGAGTGCATCCTCGGCGCGGCGCGCAACGCTCGGGCCAAGACGCTCATGAGCGGCCTGTTCGACGAGACGACACGGAGTCATCACCTGATCCCGGCGATCGATGCGCGAATCCACTCGGACGTCGAGAACAACGGACACCAGCAGGTGCTGGAGGCGATCCGCACCGGCGATCCGCAGGCTGCCGAGGAGGCCATGCGCGGCCACCTCGTGGAGCTGCGGGAGTTCGTCCTCCAGGCATTCCTCGAAGCCTGACCCGCGCTCGTCGCGAAGGAGCGACCCTCTGGTCGTCTCAGATATATCTGAGGCATATCGCTATTGTGCCCGAGATATTTGGTGGCTATGGTGGTGCCGACACCGCGGTCGGCTCTCCGGCCGCCCCGGGGCTGCCGAGAGGAACCAGGACTTTTGCGACGCCGCATCCGCACCTTCACCGAGCTGCTGAGCTTCGCTCCGCCGGCGCTTCCCACCGAGGCGACGCGCGTGGCGGAGGCACGTAGCCTCGGCGACCTCCGCCGGCTCGCGAAGCGTCGCGTGCCCGGATTCGTCTTCGACTACGTCGAGGGTGCCGCGGTGACCGAGCAAGCCGCCCGAGACAACGAGTCGGCCTTCGCCCGCCGGAGGTTCGTGCCCTCCGTCACGGAGAGCGCAGCCGGAGCGTCGCTCACCACCCGCCTGCTGGGACGCGAGCATGCGATGCCCATCGGCATCGCCCCCATCGGCCTCACCGCCCTCATGCGCGCGGCCGGCGAGACCGACGGGGTCCGCGCGGCTGCGAACCGCGATGTGCCGTTCGTGCTCTCCACTATGGGCACGCGGAGCATCGAGGACGTCGCCGACGCGGCGCCCGCTGCGCGCCGATGGTTCCAGCTCTACCTGCGGCGGGATCGTGCCGCGTCGCTCGCCCTCATCGAGCGGGCTGCTGCGGCGGGTTTCGACACCCTCGTGCTGACCGTCGACACCCGGGTGCCCGGGCAGCGCTACCGCGACGACCGCAACCGACTCTCGATGCCGCCGCGTCTGACGCTGCGCACCGCCGTGCAGTCGGCGCTGCATCCCGCGTGGTCGCTCGATCTGCTGGCACACGATGCACCGGCCATGGCGAACTTCGGGCCCCGATCCGGAAGCGTCACCGACGTGGTCAGCAGCATGTTCGATCCCGCGCTGTCCTTGGACGACGTGCGCTGGCTGCGGGGGAACTGGGACGGGCCGATCGTCGTGAAGGGCGTGCTCTCCGCCATCGACGCCGAGCGCTTCATCGACGCCGGAGCGGACGCCATCTGGGTCTCCAACCACGGCGGTCGCCAACTCGACCGTGCGATCGCGCCCATCGAGGTCGTCGGTGCGGTGCGCGCCGCCGTCGGCGACGACATCCCGATCCTCCTCGACTCCGGCATCCGCAGCGGCCTCGACGTCGTGGCCGCGATCGCGTGCGGAGCCGACTTCGTCTTCCTCGGCCGGGGGTACATGTACGGCCTCATGGCAGGCGGACGGATCGGGGTGGAGCGAGCACTCGACCTCGTGGCGAACGAGACCCTGTCGACGATGCAGCTTCTCGGCGTGCGCACGACCGCTGAACTACGCGGCCGGGGGACCACGGTCCTCGCACCGACCGGATAACCACGACCACGCCAGCACTTTTCAATGACGAAAGGACACCCCATGGCCAACGAACAGCAGCGCACCATGACCCCGCAGGCGAGGCGGGCGATCGCCGCAGCCTATTTCGGCACGCTCATCGAGTGGTACGACTACGCGCTCTACGGCGCCGCCGCCGGCCTCGTGATCGGCCCGCTCTTCTTCCCGGACGTCATCCCCGCCTCCGCCTCGATGCTCGCCTTCGCGACCTTCGCCGTCGGGTTCGTGGTGCGGCCGCTCGGCGGCCTCATCATCTCCCACCTCGGCGACCGGGTCGGCCGGAAGCCCGCGATGATCCTGACCATCGTGCTCATGGGGATCGCGACCGTGGGCATCGGGCTCCTCCCGACTGCCGAGGCGATCGGGGTGGCGGCGCCGATCCTGCTGATCCTGTTCCGCTTCATCCAGGGCTTCGGCGCCGGTGCGGAACTCGCCGGTGCGCTCACGCTCGTCGCCGAGTACGCGCCAGAGCGCCGCCGAGGGCGGGTCATCGGACTGGTCACCTCAGGCGCCCCTGGTGGAGCGTTCCTCGCGACTCTGGCCTTCACCTTCGCCTCGATGCTGCCCGGCGACGTGCTCCTCGGCGGGGCCTGGCGCATTCCGTTCCTGATCTCCGCCGTCCTGTTCGTCCTGGCGCTCTGGATCCGTCGTCGCCTCGAGGAGACGCCCGAGTACCGGGACGCGGTGACGAACGCGGAGCAGTCCGCGACGAAGGTGCCCTTGGCGGAGCTGTTCCGCCGCAGCCCCCGCGAGCTCGTCATCGGCTTCTTCAGCGTCTGCGGGCACAACGTGACCAACTACGTGCTGAGCGCCTTCGCGCTGAGCTACCTCACGCTGACGGTCGGGATGCCCCGGGTCGAGGCGCTGATCGCGGTCCTGGTGTCCTCACTGCTCACCGCCTTCGCTCCGGTCCTCGGCGGCGTCGCGGTCGATCGCTTCGGGGCCAAGCGCGTGGTGATGTTCGGCTCGGTCGCCGGGATCGTCCTCACATACCCGGTCTTCCTCTCCCTGCAGTCCGGCGACCCGGTGCTGGCTGCTCTCGGGATGACGGCGCTCGGCGTCATCGCCGTGGGTGCGACCGCGGCGTCCACCGGGACCTTCCTCACGAACCTCTTCCCGACCCGGTACCGCTTCACCGGCGTCGCGACGGCCCGGGAGCTCAATGGCGCGCTGGTCGCCGGCCCGACTCCGCTCATCGCCACCGCGCTCGTCGTGGCCGCCGGGGGAGGGCTCTGGCTCGTGGTGCTGTTCGTCATCGCCGCCTGCCTCGTGTCGCTCCTGGCCGTCGTCGCGACGCCGAAGCGCATCGGCGACCTGCAGCCCGAGGAGGCGTCCGGTCCGTCGGTGATCGCATCGGCCGAGAGGGTGTCGGACGGAGCGGGAGGAGGCGACACGCCCGGGAATCGGCGGTGATTTGCCCGATGCCTGGAACCCACGTAAGTTATTACCTGTTCGCCCCAAACGGTTGAGCGGAGGTCCTCGGACCGGCTCCCGTCAAGCAGCTAACACCTCCCGAATCCCACACACTCACTGAGTGAACAGGATGAAGGATGCTGATCCGTTCCCACGGTCTGGCCGAAGAAACTCGGACTTGACAACGGAAACGAGATCGGTAAGATAGAGAAGTTGCCCTGCGGGCCTGGTCGTGATGGCTGGGTCGTGGGAGCATCCGATCCTTGAGAACTCAACAGCGTGCACTTGTCAAATGCCAAATTATCCTCGTCTAGCTTTGGCTGGGTGAGAATTCCTTTGGATCAAAGACCAACCTCCTTGTGGGGTTGGCAATGGATAGTCAGCAATGATTTATCTCTTTGGTCAGCATCAAACTCGCTGCGTTCCGGTTTTTCCCCGGTTCGTATGCAATTTCTTTTTACGGAGAGTTTGATCCTGGCTCAGGATGAACGCTGGCGGCGTGCTTAACACATGCAAGTCGAACGGTGAACACGGAGCTTGCTCTGTGGGATCAGTGGCGAACGGGTGAGTAACACGTGAGCAACCTGCCCCTGACTCTGGGATAAGCGCTGGAAACGGCGTCTAATACTGGATATGTGACGTGACCGCATGGTCTGCGTTTGGAAAGATTTTTCGGTTGGGGATGGGCTCGCGGCCTATCAGCTTGTTGGTGAGGTAATGGCTCACCAAGGCGTCGACGGGTAGCCGGCCTGAGAGGGTGACCGGCCACACTGGGACTGAGACACGGCCCAGACTCCTACGGGAGGCAGCAGTGGGGAATATTGCACAATGGGCGAAAGCCTGATGCAGCAACGCCGCGTGAGGGATGACGGCCTTCGGGTTGTAAACCTCTTTTAGCAGGGAAGAAGCGAAAGTGACGGTACCTGCAGAAAAAGCGCCGGCTAACTACGTGCCAGCAGCCGCGGTAATACGTAGGGCGCAAGCGTTATCCGGAATTATTGGGCGTAAAGAGCTCGTAGGCGGTTTGTCGCGTCTGCTGTGAAATCCCGAGGCTCAACCTCGGGCCTGCAGTGGGTACGGGCAGACTAGAGTGCGGTAGGGGAGATTGGAATTCCTGGTGTAGCGGTGGAATGCGCAGATATCAGGAGGAACACCGATGGCGAAGGCAGATCTCTGGGCCGTAACTGACGCTGAGGAGCGAAAGGGTGGGGAGCAAACAGGCTTAGATACCCTGGTAGTCCACCCCGTAAACGTTGGGAACTAGTTGTGGGGTCCATTCCACGGATTCCGTGACGCAGCTAACGCATTAAGTTCCCCGCCTGGGGAGTACGGCCGCAAGGCTAAAACTCAAAGGAATTGACGGGGACCCGCACAAGCGGCGGAGCATGCGGATTAATTCGATGCAACGCGAAGAACCTTACCAAGGCTTGACATATACGAGAACGGGCCAGAAATGGTCAACTCTTTGGACACTCGTAAACAGGTGGTGCATGGTTGTCGTCAGCTCGTGTCGTGAGATGTTGGGTTAAGTCCCGCAACGAGCGCAACCCTCGTTCTATGTTGCCAGCACGTAATGGTGGGAACTCATGGGATACTGCCGGGGTCAACTCGGAGGAAGGTGGGGATGACGTCAAATCATCATGCCCCTTATGTCTTGGGCTTCACGCATGCTACAATGGCCGGTACAAAGGGCTGCAATACCGTGAGGTGGAGCGAATCCCAAAAAGCCGGTCCCAGTTCGGATTGAGGTCTGCAACTCGACCTCATGAAGTCGGAGTCGCTAGTAATCGCAGATCAGCAACGCTGCGGTGAATACGTTCCCGGGTCTTGTACACACCGCCCGTCAAGTCATGAAAGTCGGTAACACCTGAAGCCGGTGGCCTAACCCTTGTGGAGGGAGCCGTCGAAGGTGGGATCGGTAATTAGGACTAAGTCGTAACAAGGTAGCCGTACCGGAAGGTGCGGCTGGATCACCTCCTTTCTAAGGAGCATCTGACGCTTCGGCGTCCAGAACCCAGATCGAAGGCATACGTTCTTCGCTGGGAGCTCATGGGTGGAACATTTGACATGGCATCGAGATCTGATCTCGGGACTAGTACGCCGCTTCGGTGGTTGGAAGGTTCTGGGTGAGGGGACCGGTGCCTGCACGCTGTTGGGTCCTGAGGGACCGGATGCGGATCCTTCGGGGTCTGGTCTGAACCTCTGGACCTCTTTCTGTTTGTCCCTGTGGGGGCAGGTGGATGGGGGTTCCGCCCGTACTTTGAGAACTACACAGTGGACGCGAGCATCTTGCAGCCGGCTTTCGAGCTGGTTGCACAAGATGATCTTAAAGATCATTAGTCAATTTCTGATTCCATCTTCGGATGGGGTCGAGTTTTTGATTCAAACTCATGTGATTTCAAGTCTTTAAGAGCAAACGGTGGATGCCTTGGCATCTGGAGCCGAAGAAGGACGTAGCAATCTGCGATAAGCCTCGGGGAACTGATAAGCAAGTTTTGATCCGAGGGTGTCCGAATGGGGAAACCCCGCTGGGCGGCGTGCCGACCTAGTGACTCCCGCCTGAATATATAGGGCGGGTAGAGGGAACGTGGGGAAGTGAAACATCTCAGTACCCACAGGAAGAGAAAGCAACCGCGATTCCGTTAGTAGTGGCGAGCGAAACCGGATCAGGCTAAACCGAGTGTGTGTGATATCCGGCAGGAGTTGCATATTCGGGGTTGTGGGACTCACCAGTCAGTTCTGCCGAGCTGGCGACGTTACAGAAGCGTATAGACGAACGGTCTTGAAAGGCCGGTCATAGAGGGTGCCAACCCCGTAGTCGAAATGCGTGTTCTGGCGTGGAGAGTATCCCAAGTAGCACGGGGCCCGTGAAATCCCGTGTGAATCTGTCAGGACCACCTGATAAGCCTAAATACTCCCAGATGACCGATAGCGGACAAGTACCGTGAGGGAAAGGTGAAAAGTACCCCGGGAGGGGAGTGAAATAGTACCTGAAACCGTTTGCTTACAAACCGTTGGAGCACCCCTGGTAGGTGTGACAGCGTGCCTTTTGAAGAATGAGCCTGCGAGTTAGCGATATGTGGCGAGGTTAACCCGTGTGGGGTAGCCGTAGCGAAAGCGAGTCTGAATAGGGCGATTCAGTCGCATGTCCTAGACCCGAAGCGAAGTGATCTATCCATGGCCAGGTTGAAGCGACGGTAAGACGTCGTGGAGGACCGAACCCACTTAGGTTGAAAACTGAGGGGATGAGCTGTGGATAGGGGTGAAAGGCCAATCAAACTTCGTGATAGCTGGTTCTCTCCGAAATGCATTTAGGTGCAGCGTTGCGTGTTTCTTGCCGGAGGTAGAGCTACTGGATGGCCGATGGGCCCTACAAGGTTACTGACGTCAGCCAAACTCCGAATGCCGGTAAGTGAGAGCGCAGCAGTGAGACTGTGGGGGATAAGCTTCATAGTCGAGAGGGAAACAACCCAGACCACCAACTAAGGTCCCAAAGCGCGTGCTAAGTGGGAAAGGATGTGGAGTTGCTCTGACAACCAGGAGGTTGGCTTAGAAGCAGCCACCCTTGAAAGAGTGCGTAATAGCTCACTGGTCAAGTGATTCCGCGCCGACAATGTAACGGGGCTCAAGCACGCCACCGAAGTTGTGGCATTGACATTATTGGTAGGCCTTCGTGGTCCAGCCGTGTTGATGGGTAGGAGAGCGTCGTGTGGCCAGCGAAGCGGCGGTGGAAACCAGCCGTGGAGGCTACACGAGTGAGAATGCAGGCATGAGTAGCGAATGACGTGTGAGAAACACGTCCTCCGAAAGACCAAGGGTTCCAGGGTCAAGCTAATCTTCCCTGGGTAAGTCGGGACCTAAGGCGAGGCCGACAGGCGTAGTCGATGGACAACGGGTTGATATTCCCGTACCGGCGAAGAACCGCCCAAGCTAATCCAGTGGTGCTAAACGTCCGAGCCTTCACATCGTCACCTTCGGGTGACACCGTGGAGGGGAGCACGTGACCCCATGCTGGTGCGGTTAGCGTATTAACAGGTGTGACGCAGGAAGGTAGTCCAAGCCAGGCGATGGTTGTCCTGGTGCAAGTGCGTAGGCCGAGTCGTAGGCAAATCCGCGACTCATACAGGCTGAGACACGATGCGGATAAAAAGTGGATGATCCTATGCTGCCGAGAAAAGCATCGACGCGAGGTTCTAGCCGCCCGTACCCCAAACCGACTCAGGTGGTCAGGTAGAGAATACCAAGGAGATCGAGAGAATCGTGGTTAAGGAACTCGGCAAAATGCCCCCGTAACTTCGGGAGAAGGGGGGCCTTCGACGTATTAGGACGTGCTCCGAAAGCGTTTGGAGGCCGCAGAGACTAGTGGGTAGCGACTGTTTACTAAAAACACAGGTCCGTGCCAAGTCGCAAGACGATGTATACGGACTGACGCCTGCCCGGTGCTGGAAGGTTAAGAGGACCGGTTAGCCGCAAGGCGAAGCTGAGAATTTAAGCCCCAGTAAACGGCGGTGGTAACTATAACCATCCTAAGGTAGCGAAATTCCTTGTCGGGTAAGTTCCGACCTGCACGAATGGCGTAACGACTTCCCAACTGTCTCAACCGCGAACTCGGCGAAATTGCATTACGAGTAAAGATGCTCGTTACGCGCAGCAGGACGGAAAGACCCCGTGACCTTTACTACAGCTTGGTATTGGTGTTCGGTGTGGCTTGTGTAGGATAGGTGGGAGACTTTGAAGCGGTGACGCCAGTTACCGTGGAGTCATTGTTGAAATACCACTCTGGTCACTCTGGATATCTAACTTCGAACCGTAATCCGGTTCAGGGACAGTGCCTGGTGGGTAGTTTAACTGGGGCGGTTGCCTCCCAAAAAGTAACGGAGGCGCCCAAAGGTTCCCTCAACCTGGTTGGCAATCAGGTGGCGAGTGTAAGTGCACAAGGGAGCTTGACTGTGAGACTGACAGGTCGAGCAGGGACGAAAGTCGGGACTAGTGATCCGGCAGTGGCTTGTGGAAGCGCTGTCGCTCAACGGATAAAAGGTACCTCGGGGATAACAGGCTGATCTTGCCCAAGAGTCCATATCGACGGCATGGTTTGGCACCTCGATGTCGGCTCGTCGCATCCTGGGGCTGGAGTAGGTCCCAAGGGTTGGGCTGTTCGCCCATTAAAGCGGTACGCGAGCTGGGTTTAGAACGTCGTGAGACAGTTCGGTCCCTATCCGCTGCGCGCGTAGGAAGTTTGAGAGGATCTGACCCTAGTACGAGAGGACCGGGTTGGACGAACCTCTGGTGTGTCAGTTGTTCCGCCAGGAGCACCGCTGATTAGCTACGTTCGGGATGGATAACCGCTGAAAGCATCTAAGCGGGAAGCCGGCCTCAAGATGAGACTTCCATACCTTCGGGTGAGAGGCTCCCAGCCAGACTACTGGGTTGATAGGCCAGATGTGGAAGCACGGTAACGTGTGCAGCTGACTGGTACTAATAAGCCGATGACTTGATAACACACCGTTTGTTGGTGCTTGCGTCCACTGAGTGGTTCTCGATGTACGGTCGAGAACTACCTTCAACAATGATTCATCATTGCTTTAGGTTTGATTGAAACATCAATAGTGTTTCGGCGGCCATAGCGTGAGGGAAACGCCCGGTCACATTCCGAACCCGGAAGCTAAGCCTCACAGCGCCGATGGTACTGCAGGGGGGACCCTGTGGGAGAGTAGGACACCGCCGGACTCCTTTTAGACAAGAAGGCCACCCAATGCTGGGTGGCCTTCTTGCGTTAACACGATCGCTCCGCGGCCCGCAGGACGGACTCAGCGCGCCAGGCGTGCCTCGAGCGTCGCCGCGGTCTCGCGTACCGCTTTCGCCAGCGCAGATTCCCTGCCGTCGTCGTCGGCCCAGGTGACCGCCACGGCGGCGACCGGCCATCCCGCAGCGTCCCGCACCACTGCGCCCACGGAGCGCAGTCCGTCCGCGACCTCACCGTCCTCGGTCGCATACTCGCGGACGCGGACTTCGCGGAGGAGTTCGCGCAGTTCGCCGGGCCTGCGAGGACCGCGCCCTGTGCGGTCGGAGAATGCGGAAGCATCCGGATACAGCGCCCGCACCTGTTCGCGGGGGAGCGCGGCGAGCATCGCGCGTCCCGTTGCGGTCAGATGCGCCGGGAGGCGCACGCCCACGTCGGTCACCAGTGCCGGGCGTCGCGGCGCCCGTTCCTCGACGATGTAGAGCACATCGCCGCCGCTCATCACCGCGAGGTGTGCGCTTTCCCCGAGATGGTCGGAGAGTGCGGCGATGAGCGGACGGCCGAGCCGTGCCAACGGTTGCTGCCGCGCATAGCCCCCTGCCAGCTCGAAGGCCGACGTGCCGAGTCCCCATCGACGCTCCTCACGGAGGTGCAGGACGAAGCCATGGGCGGCGAGCGTGCGCAGCAGGTGATAGACCGTCGATCGCGGAAGCATCAGCTCGCGGGCGATCGCGGACGCCGCGACCGGTGCCGGCCGACCCGCCAGGTAGCTGAGGATGCGCAGGGTCTGCGCCGCGGCAGGCACCTGGGCTTCATCGGTCTCGGGGATGTCTGGGATCACAGACACAGGTTGCCACGAAGCCGCGTGCGCGTCGACCCGGCGGGTGTGGAATCGAGACATGAGCGATCCTGCCCCTGTCATCGTCGGCGCCGCCCCTCTCTCCCCGGCGGAGGTCGTCCGCGTGGTCCGGCATGACGTGCCCGTCCGGGTGGATCCCGCCGCGCTGGCGAGGGTCGCCGAGAGCCGCCGTGTGATCGACGGCCTCGCCGCGGACCCGCACCCGCACTACGGGGTGTCCACCGGCTTCGGCGCGCTGGCGACGACTTTCATCGCTCCTGAGCGGCGACTGCAGTTGCAGGCGAGCCTCATCCGCTCCCATGCCGCGGGGACCGGCGCCGAGGTCGAGCGGGAGGTGGTCCGCGGGCTCCAGCTGCTGCGCCTCCAGACGCTCGCCTCGGGGCGCACGGGCGTGCGTCCTGTCGTGGTCGAGACCTACGCCGCGCTGCTCAACGCGGGCATCGTCCCCGTGGTCCGCGAGTACGGGTCACTGGGGTGCTCCGGAGATCTCGCCCCGCTCGCCCACATCGCCCTCGCGGCGATGGGGGAGGGCGAAGTGCGCGACGCCGCCGGGCGTCTCGTCGACGCGGCCGACGCCCTCGCCGCGGCCGGCCTCGCTCCGCTTACCCTCGTCGAGAAGGAGGGGCTGGCCCTCATCAACGGCACGGACGGCATGCTCGGTACCCTGGTGCTCGCGCTCCACGACCTCGAGACGCTGCTGCTCACGGCGGACGTGGCGGCGGCGATGTCGGTCGAGTCGCAGCTCGGCACCGACGCCGTGTTCGCCGCCGACCTCATGGCGCTGCGTCCGCAGGCGGGCCAGGCGGTCTCCGCCGGCCACCTCCGGGCGCTGCTCGCCGGCTCGCCGATGGTCGCGAGCCACAAGGGCCCGGAAGACGGCCGTGTCCAGGACGCGTACTCGCTGCGCTGCTCGCCGCAGGTGCACGGCGCCGCACGTGACACGCTCGGGCACGCCGCGATGATCGCGGAACGCGAGCTCTCCAGCGTGATCGACAACCCCATCATCACCTTCGATGGGCGCATCGAGTCCAACGGCAACTTCCACGGGGCGCCGGTCGCCGCCGTCCTCGACTTCCTGGCGATCTCCATCGCCGACGTCGCCTCCGTGTCCGAGCGCCGCACCGACCGGGCGCTGGACCCGGCCCGCAGCCACGGGCTCCCGCCGTTCCTGGCGGCGGAGGTCGGCGTCGACTCCGGTCTGATGATCGCGCAGTATGCGGCGGCCGGCATCGTCTCGGAGCTCAAGCGCCTCGCGGTTCCGGCCTCGGTGGACTCCATCCCGTCCTCGGCGATGCAGGAGGACCACGTCTCGATGGGCTGGGCCGCGGCGCGGAAGCTGCGGCGCGCGGTCGACGGCCTCTCGCGGGTCCTCGCGATCGAGATCCTCACCGCGGCCCGTGCGCTCGACCTGCGCGCGCCGCTGCAGGCGGGCCCGGCGACGGGAGCCGTGCGCGACCTCGTGCGCACCGTCGCCGCAGGCCCCGGACCTGACCGCCACCTCTCGCCCGAGATGGAGGCTGTGACCGCCCTCGTCCAGTCGGGCGCCGTCGCCCGTGTCGCAAAGGAGCACATGCATGACTGAGGACACCGCAGCGCGTACGGTACGCGCAGCCCGAGGTGCCGAGCGCACCGCGAAGAGCTGGGGCGCGGAAGCGGCCAAGCGCATGCTCATGAACAACCTCGATCCCGAGGTCGCCGAGCACCCGGAGGATCTCGTCGTCTACGGCGGGACGGGCAAGGCGGCGCGCAACTGGGCGGCGTACGAGGCGATCGTCCGCACGCTCGACGAGTTGGAGCCGGATGAGACGCTCCTGGTCCAGTCCGGGAAGCCGGTAGGGGTGTTCCGCACCCATGAGTGGGCACCGCGCGTGCTCATCGCCAACTCGAACCTCGTCGGTGACTGGGCGACTTGGCCGGAGTTCCGCCGCCTGGAGGAGCTCGGGCTGACGATGTACGGCCAGATGACCGCCGGCTCCTGGATCTACATCGGCACGCAGGGCATCCTGCAGGGGACGTACGAGACGTTCGCCGCGGTCGCTCGCTCGCTCGGGCGGGATTCCCTGCGGGGGACGCTGACGCTGACCGCCGGTGCGGGCGGGATGGGCGGCGCGCAGCCTCTCGCGGTGACCCTCAACGAGGGCGCGGTCCTGATCGTGGACGTCGACGAGACGCGGCTGGCCCGCCGCGTCGAGCACCGGTACCTCGACGAGTACACCACCGACCTCGACGCGGCGGTGGCGCGGGTCGTGGCGGCGAAGGACGCCGGTCACGCCCTCTCGGTCGGCGTCGTGGGCAATGCCGCGGAGATCTTCCCCGAGCTCCTGCGCCGGGGCGTGCCGATCGACGTCGTGACCGACCAGACCAGCGCCCATGACCCGCTCGCCTACCTGCCGATCGGCATCGACGTGTCCCGCTGGAAGGCGGAGGCCGCGCGCGATCCGGAGGAGTTCACCCGGCGGTCGAGGGAGTCCATGGCCGCCCACGTCGCCGCGATGGTCGGCTTCCAGGACGCGGGGGCGGCGGTCTTCGACTACGGCAACTCGATCCGCGCGGAGGCGCAGCTCGGGGGCTTCGACCGGGCGTTCGCGTTCCCGGGCTTCGTCCCCGCCTACATCCGCCCGCAGTTCGAGGAAGGGCGAGGACCGTTCCGCTGGGTGGCGCTCTCCGGAGACCCGGAGGACATCTTCAAGACGGACCGTGCGATCGCCGAGCTCTTCCCCGAGGACGCCGCGCTGCACCGCTGGCTCGACAAGGCGGGGTCGGCCGTCCACTTCGAGGGGCTGCCGGCGCGCATCTGCTGGCTCGGCTACCAGGAGCGGCACCTCGCCGGGCTGAAGTTCAACGAGATGGTCGCGTCGGGAGAGCTCTCCGCACCGATCGTCATCGGCCGCGATCATCTGGACTCCGGGTCCGTCGCGTCCCCGTACCGGGAGACCGAGGCCATGAAGGACGGCTCCGACGCGATCGCCGACTGGCCGCTGCTCAACGCCCTCCTCAACACCGCCTCCGGGGCCTCATGGGTGTCGCTGCACCACGGCGGCGGGGTGGGGATCGGCCGCTCGATCCATGCCGGGCAGGTGACGGTGGCGGACGGTTCGGCACTCGCCGCGGAGAAACTCGCGCGCGTGCTGACCAACGACCCGGGAACCGGCGTCATGCGGCATGCGGACGCCGGTTACGAACACGCCAGGGAGGTCGCGCGCGACCGCGGACTGAAGGTGCCGATGCTGTGACGACCACCCTCATCACCGGGATCGGGGAGCTGACGACCAATGTCGCCGCCGAGGGCGATCCGAGCGGCACGCTCAGAGACGCCGCCGTGCTGATCGACGGCGAGCGGATCGTGTGGGTCGGTCCGTCCGCGGGAGCCCCCGCCGCCGACGAGGTCGTGGACGCCCGGGGGAGGGCCGTGATCCCCGGATTCGTCGACAGCCACAGTCACCTCGTCTTCGGAGGCGATCGCGCGGCGGAGTTCGAGGCGCGCATGGCGGGGCAGCGGTACGCGGCGGGCGGCATCCGCTCGACGGTGCAGGCGACCCGGGCGGCGAGCGACGACGAGCTGCGGAGCCGGCTGCGTGGCTTCATCGAGGAGCTGCGGACGCAGGGCACCACCACGGTCGAGATCAAGAGCGGCTACGGTCTCGCCGTCGCGGAGGAGGAGCGCCTCGTGCGCCTCGCCGCCGAGGTGACGTCGGAGGTCACCTTCCTCGGGGCGCACGTGGTGCCGGTCGAGTACGCTGACGATCCCGATGCCTACGTCGACCTCGTCGTCGGGCCGATGCTCGACGCCTGCGCCCCGCACTCCCGGTGGATCGACGTGTTCTGCGAGACCGGCGCCTTCACGGTGGCGCAGTCGCGGCGGATCCTGGAGGCGGGCATCGCCCGGGGTCTCGCTCCTCGCGTGCATGCGAGCCAGCTCGGCCCGGGCGATGGCGTGCGGATGGCGGTCGAGCTCGGGGCCGCCTCCGTGGATCACGGTACCTACCTCACCGACGCGGACGTCGCCGCGCTCGCCGCGTCGGACACGGTGCTCACGCTGCTCCCCGGTGTGGAGTTCTCCACGCGTCAGCCCTATCCGGACGCCCGCGGGCTGCTGGACGCGGGGGTGACCGTGGCGCTCGCGTGCGACACGAACCCGGGGTCGAGCTTCACGTCGTCGATGGCCTTCTGCATCGCCATCGCCGTGCGCGACATGGGTATGACCACGGCGGAGGCGGTCTGGGCCGCCACGGCCGGCGGGGCGCGCGCGCTCCGGCGCGACGACATCGGCCGGATCGCCCCCGGTGCGCGCGCCGACCTCGTGCTGCTCGACGCCCCCTCTCGCGTGCACCTCGCGTACCGGCCGGGGGTGCCGCTGGTGCAGCGCGTCTGGAAGGGCGGGACGGCCGTCGTCTGACCGTCCCGCCCCTCATCGCAGGGCTTCGGCGCAGACCATGGCGGCAGCGGCGGACCATGCCTGCGGACGGCAGGCGGCCGGGTAGGGGACCGGTCGGCCGCCGTCGACGCGAGGCTCGCCCGAGTGCAGCTCCGGCACGCGGTAGTCGAAGCCCTCGGCGAGATCGAGCAGCTGGGCGGCGATGCGTCCGGCATGATCGGTGAGGCCGGCGCGGAGCATCCCGTGCACGGCGATCGCGGTGTCGTGGGTCCACACGCTGCCGCCGTGGTAGCTCAGCGGCCAGTATCCCGAGGCCTCCGTGGACATCGTGCGGACGCCGTACCCGCTCGACATCGTCTCGCCGACGAGCAGTTCCGCGCAGGCGCTCTCCTCGTCCGGATCGAGCAGCCCGGTGCCGATGAGATGGCCGATGTTGCTGGTGAGCGTGTCGACCGCGGCGCCGTGGGCGTCGAGGGCGATGGCGGGGTACCGCCCCTCCGGCGTGGTGACCCAGTAGGCCTCCCGGAAGCGTCGCCGCAGGTCCGCCGCCCACGAACGCAGGTCGTCACCGCCGGCTGCGCCCAGCTCGTCGAGGAGCGCTGCTCCGCGCACTGCGGCCTCGTAGGCGTATCCCTGCACCTCGCTGAGCGCGATCGGACCTTCCGCGAGACGGCCGTCGCGCCACTGGATCGAGTCGCCGGAGTCCTTCCAGCCCTGATTCGCCAAGCCGTGGCCCGACTCATCCGCATAGTCGATGAAGCCGCTGCCGGAGGCGTCGCCGTGCTCGATCATCCACGTCACTGCGGCGCGCAACGCGGGCTCCAGGTCCTTCAGCTCCGTGATCGTCAGGCCGGCCGCGCGCGCGTCGGCGAGGAGGCAGATCCACAGCGGTGTCGCGTCGACCGTGCCGTAGTAGAGCGGAGGCAGCAGCACGCCCTCGCCGGGGAGGGAGAGCTCCGCGCTGCGGAGCTCGTGCGCGATCTTGCCCGGGGCCTCCGCGGTGCCGGGGTCGTGCACCGTGCCCTGGAGACGCGCGAGCACCCGCAGGGTGGAGGCGGCGATGTCGCGGTCGGCGGCGAGGGCGAGACGGGCCGCCCAGATCGAGTCCCGTCCGAACAGGGTGAAGAACCAGGGGGCGCCCGCGGCGTAGAACGCCTCGTCCGGCTGATCCGGCAGGGCCAGTCGCAGGGCATCGAGGTCGGCGCAGGCGCGCTCCAGCCAGCGCGCGGCGCGAGGGTCCGCTCCGGTGGGGACGGGCCGGACGCCGGCTGTCCGTGGCGACGACGTCACGACCAGGGTCGGATCGTCGAGGTCGACCGACCACGTCACCTCGACCTCGCCGCGCGGAGGGACGGTCACCCGCCAGGCGAGCAGCATCTCCCGACCGTCGATCGACACGGCGGCGTCCACAGCGTGCAGCGTGAACGACGCCTGCCCTGCGCGGCAGCGCTCGCCGTCCCACGACCACTCCTCGCCCCCGGCCACCCCCGCCTTGACGAGCTGCATGGGGGTGAAGTCCGGGCGGATGCGCACCGTGAGCTCGGCCGTCACCTCGTGCATGAGGTGCGAGGACACCCGCAGGGTCTCGGTCAGTCTTCCCGCCTCGACGGTGCGATCCCGGTCGAGGCGCACCTTCGGATCGGCGGCGGCATCGTCGAGTCCGCGCAGCAGGCCGGTGAACAGCGCACGCTGCGGGACCGGCGCCGAGCAGGCGATGGCTTCCAGGGCGGTGCCCCGCACCTCGAGTCCGATCGCGGCGATGTGACGGACGTCGCCATGGTAGACCCCGTGGATCGGGGCGCCGCCTACGTCGCCGTCGCGGTCGGACCAGACCTGGGTGGGGGCATCGAGCACGACCACGGCGTCGTCGAGCAGCGGCTGGAGGTGGGGGCGGTCGGTCATTCCTTGACGGCTCCTTCGGTGGAATTCATGATGCGGCGCTGGAAGATGAAGAACATCACGGCGACGGGGATCGTCATGATGAGCGCCGCCGCGAGCTTGAGCGGGTACTGGGTGCCCTGGCTGAGCTGCCCGCTGGCGAGCGAGGCGACACCCTTCGTGAGGGTCGTCAGCGCGGGGTCGTTCGTGGACACGATGAAGTGGCTGAGCTCGTTCCACGACCCCTGGAACGACAGGATGACGATCGTGATGAGGGCGGGCGTCGCCATCGGGAGCACGACCGACCAGAAGGTCCGGAACGCACCGGCTCCGTCGATCCGCGCCTGCTCCTCGACCGAGACGGGGATCGACTCGAAGAAGTTCTTCATGATGAAGACGCCGGCGGCGTCGACCAGCAGCGGCAGGATCATGCCGGCGTAGGAGTTGAAGATGCCGAGCTGGTTGATGACGAGGAACTTCGGGATGAGCAGGACGACGGTCGGCACCGACATCACGGCGACGAGGGCCGCGAACACGACTCCTCGACCGCGGAAGCGCAGACGCGCGAGCGCGTATCCGGCGAGGGAGTTGAAGAACACCCGCCCCGCGGTGACGAAGATCGTCACGATGGCGCTGTTGACGAACCACGAGGGGAAGTCGGAGTTGGCGAAGAGCCGTTCATAGGCGGCGAACGTCCACGACTCCGGGAGCAGGTTCACGCCGGAGCTCGCGGCGTCCTCGTCCGTCTTGAAACTCGTGAACACCTGGATCAGGAACGGGTAGATGTAGATGACGGCGAGCACGATCAGCACGGTGTACAGCACGATCTGCCAGGTCAGCTGCGTGCGCGAGAGCCTCATGACGTCCCTCCCTCGCGCGCGACCTCGTACGCGCGGATGCGGCGCCGCGATACCGGCCGGTCGCGCAGCACCCAGCGCTGCAGCAGCGTGAAGATCACGATGATGACGAAGAGGATGAAGGCGATCGCCGCGCCCTGACCCCACTCCTGGTCCGTGAACGCCGTCTTGTACGACAGGTACGCCGGGGTGAGGGTCGTCTTGCTGGGGGCGCCACGGGTGCCGGTATAGATCTGATCGAACACCTGCCAGCAGCCGATGAGCCCGAGGGTGAGCACCGTGAACAGCGTCGGCCGCAGCTGCGGCAGGGTCACCCGCCAGAACCGCTGCCACCCGTTCGCCCCGTCCATCA
The DNA here is from genome assembly GCF_050470785.1 of Microbacterium sp. NRRL B-14842. Classification (NCBI taxonomy): domain Bacteria; kingdom Bacillati; phylum Actinomycetota; class Actinomycetes; order Micrococcales; family Microbacteriaceae; genus Microbacterium; species Microbacterium sp. NRRL B-14842. The sequence goes on from NZ_JBFLUM010000001.1 coordinate 263,545, forward strand.
TGGCCGCCTCGTCGACGTCCGCGCCGAGATTCTGCAGACCGGCGAGGAAGAGCAGCATGAAGGTGCCGGAGGTCGTGAAGATGGCCATCAGGATGTAGGCGCTCATGGCGATCGACGGACCGGCGAGCCACTCCCACCAGGAGATGCCCAGCATCCCGCCGCCGGTGAGCGCGGCGGGTCCGGTGTCGATGCCGATGCCGCTGAGCGCGAGATGCAGGATGCCGCGGGGGTCGTTGAACCAGTTCGGACCGTTCAGGCCGAACCAGGCGAGCACGCTGTTGACCGCCCCGCTCGCGGAGAACAGGAAGAGCCAGAGCACCGTGATCGCCACCGAGCTCGTGACGGAGGGGAAGTAGTACGCGGTCCGGAAGAACCCGCGGCCGCGCAGCACCGCTCTGTTCACCAGGACGGCGAGGAACAGGGCGATGGCCGTCTGCAGGGGCACGACGAGCAGCACGTACCAGGAGTTGTTGCGCAGCGCGGTCCCGAAGTCCTTGGTCGCGAGGCCGCCGTCGGCCAGCACGGCCGAGTAGTTCTCGGTGCCCACGAACGAAACCGACGGCGAGAGGGGGCTGCCGCGCCCCGCCCAGTCCGACATGCTGACCCAGAGGGCCATGAGCACGGGGACCAGCAAGAAGACCCCGAGGATGAGGATGACCGGCGCCGTGAAGAGCCACCCGGCTGCGGCCTCGCCGCGGCGGAGTCCGGAGGCTCCCCCGCGGCGAGACAGGGCGTGTCCCGCCATCGCTACTCGACGATCGCTTCGAGGTTCGACTGCACGGTGCCGAGGATCTGTGCGGGATCTCCCGTCTTCAGCGACTCGAGCTGCGCGTTGAAGTCGGCGATCACGTCCGCAGCGCCGTCCTGGTTGGGCGGGAACTGCGCGTAGTCCGCTCCCGCGAGGAAGGGCGCGAGGTCCGGGTTGTCCGCGGTCCACTGGTCGGCGGCGGAGGTGATCGACGGCATCGGGCCGAACGCCTTCGAGAAGGCGAGCTGGCTGTCGGCACTGGTGAGGTACTCGACGAGGTCGAGGGCCGCCTGCTGGTTGGGGCTGTCGGCGGCCATGCCCCAGCAGTTCGTGAACTGCAGGGTGCCCTGGCCGCCGGGTCCTTCGGGAAGCTCGGCGACGGTGTAGTCCACGGAGCCGAAGTCGTTCGCCATCGCACCGGTGATCCAGTTGCCTTCGATCACCATCGCGGCGAGCTCCTTCCCGAGTGCCTCGCCGCCCCAGCCGGCCCCGACGTCCTTCGCGTAGGCGAAGGTGCCGTCGACGAGGTGGGTCTGCACGTACTCCAGCGCCTCGACGTTCGCGGGGTCGTCCGCGATCGCCGTGCCGTCCTTCACGAGCCCGCCGCCGGCCTGCGCCATGAACGTGCCGACGCGCTGGTACTCGGCGCCGAAGGCCAGACCCACGTGGTCGGCGGTGGTGAGCTTCTGCGCGACGGCCGCGAGGTCGTCCCAGCTCTTCGGGAGGTCGGCATCGGTGAGTCCGGCCTCCGCCCACATGCGTGTGTTGATCACGAGCGCGAGCGTGGAGAAGTCCTTCGGCGCGCAGTAGAACGTGCCGTCGAGGGTGAAGTTCTCGACGAGGGAGGGGTAGAAGTCGTCCTTGTTCGAGAGCTCGTCGCCGTACGCCTGGAGGGAGCCGTTCGAGGCGTACCCGGCCATCTGCTCCGGTGCGAGGTAGAAGAGGTCGGCGGGGTTCCCGGCGGCGAAGCCCTGGGAGAGCTCCTGCGCCAGGTCGCTCGCCACCTGGAGGTCGACCTCGGTGCCGGACTCCTCGGACCAGGCGTCGAGCGCCGACTGCACTGCGGCGGTCTCGGCGTCGCCCGACGAGCCGATGAGGATCGTGAGGCCGTCGTCGGAGGAGGTGAGGTCCGTGTCGCCCTCGCTCTGCTCCTCGCCCGAGAACCCGGAGCCGCACCCGGTGAGCACGAGGGTGGTGGTGATCAGGACCGCTCCGGCGCCGAGCCAGGCGCGTGTGGTCTGCCGTGTCATGTCTCTCTCTCCTTTGATGAGGGCCGGCGGGCAGGAATTTGAACGATCAAACTCTGCATGGAATACGCTAGGTGCGGCAGTGCGGACGTGTCAAGCCGCCGGGATCGAGGAGTGCGATGGCCAAGGCCCCCACGGTGGAGGATGTGGCGGCACACGCCGGCGTCTCCCGCCAAACGGTGTCGAACGTCCTGAACACCCCGGACATCGTCCGGCCGGCCACCCGGGAGCGCGTGCTCGCCTCCATCGACGAGCTCGGCTACCGTCGGCACGCGGCGGCCCGCCGGCTGCGCCTGCGTCGGAGCTCGACGATCGGCATCCGGCTCGACCCGTACCTGGGCGGGATCTCGGGGGTGGTGCTGGATCGGTTCGTGCACGCCATCACGGAGCGGTCGAGTGATCGCGGCATGCGCATGCTCGTGTACGCGGCACGGACCCCGGAGGAGGAACTCGGCCGGCTCGCCGAACTGTGGGACGGATCCGAGATCGATGCGGCGATCCTCACCGGCACCGTGCGCGACGATCCCCGCGTCACGCGGCTGGACGCGCTCGGTCTGCCGTTCATCTCCTTCGGACGGCCGTGGGGGGATGACGACATCTCCGATCCGATGCATCTCTGGGTCGACGTGGACGGCGCGGCGGGCACCAGGGCGGCGACGACGTATGCGCTCGAGCACGGGAGCGCGGTGACCTTCCTGGGCTGGCCGTCGGGGTCAGGCACGGGGGACGATCGAGAACGCGGGTGGCGCGAGGCCGTCGCGGAGGCGGGTGCGCACGGCGCCAGGGTCGTCGCCGAGGACTCGGTTCCCGAGGCGCGTCGGGCGATCACCCGGGCGCTGGAAGACGGCATCCGGGCGGACGCCATCGTCTGCGCCAGCGACTCTCTCGCCGTGGGGGCCCTGCTCGGCCTCGCCGACGCCGGGAAGACCGTCCCGGTCATCGGGTTCGACAACACGCCCACCGCCGAAGCCTTGGGATTCTCCAGCGTCGAGCAGCGACCGGAGGATGTGGCGGAGGCGATCCTCCATCTATTGATGGGGCCGACGGGGGACGTCGTCGCGCCGCGTCGAGTCGAGTCCGGCTCGGCGCACGCGCTCATCACGCCCGAGCTCGTCGTGCGCTGATCCGGCGCGTCGCCCGGGCCGCTCCTCTGCTCAGCGCGCGGCGAGGCCGGCGAGCAGCTCGAGCACGCAGAGGGCCGCGAGTCGCACGGTGCGACCGTCCTCGGCATCCGCTGTCGCATCGACCTCGGCGATGTCGGCGCTCCGGACCCGCGGGTCGGCGGCGACACCGCGCGTGAGGGCGCGCAGCTCCCACGCCGCCAGGCCTCCGGGGACGCTGGCCGGGCACCCCGGGGCGACCGCGCGGTCGCACACGTCCACGTCGATGTCGAGGTGCACGCGGGGCCGGTCGCCCGCCCCCGCGATCTCGACCGCCTCGGCCACGACGTCGGCGATCCCCCGACGGCGCACGTCGTCGAGCGTGACGACCCGGATGCCCCAGTCCGCCGCCCGGCGCGCGTAGGCGGCGGAGTTCGCGAAATCGGCGAGGCCGATCTGCACGATCCGGGTGGGGTCGATGCGGGCGGTGGGGAGGCCGGACGCCGCCGGGGCGTCTTCGACGAGTCGTCGCACCGGCGTGCCGTTGGAGACGCCGTCGCGCAGGTCGAAGTGGGCGTCGAACGTGATCAGGCCCGTGGCCTCCGCACCGAGGGCGACAGGGTAGGTGAGGGAGTTGTCGCCGCCGAGAGCGATGACGAGGTCGGACGCTCGCGCCAGCTCCCGGACCCGCTCGATCGTCCGTGCCTCTCCGGTGTCGCCGTCCGGCTCCGGCACGTCCCCGGCATCCGCGATGCGGAGCACCTCGTCCAGGTCGATCGTCGGCGGGCCGAGGACCGCCGTGCCGTAGCGGGGGAGCGCCTCGCGGATCGCGGCCGGCGTCGCGTGGGCTCCGGTCGGGGACAGCGAGGTGCGCCAGGTCGGGACGCCGAGGAGCACCGAATCGGCCGTGTCCTCGAACGCGGGCCAGGCCCCGGCGCGCGGCCAGGACGGATCGTGGGACAGCGCCATGTCAGACTCCCGGGATCAGGGCGTGGGCGACGGTGAAGATCGCAAGGCCGGCGAGGGCGCCGACGACGGTGCCGTTCAGACGGATGTACTGCAGGTCGCGGCCGACCATGAGCTCGATCTTCTCGGTGGTCTCGGCGGGATCCCAGCGCTCCACGGTGTCGGTGATGATCGAGGCGATGTCGTGCCGGTACCGGTCGACGAGGAAGACGGCCGCGTCCGAGACCCACGTGTCCACCCGGCGCTGCAGGGCCGTGTCGGTCGTGAGCCGCTCGCCGATCTCCTGCAGGGCCTGCACGGCGCGACGCCGCAGCCCGCTCTCCGGGTCGGCGAGGGAGGTGAGGAGTCCGTTCTTGGCGGTGTTCCAGGCCTCCGCCGCCAGGGCGCCGACGCGCGGGCTGTCGAAGAGCGCGGCCTTGGCGTTCTCCAGCTTCTCGCGCGTCGCGGGGTCGTTCTGCAGAGCGTCAGCGAGGCGGGACAGGTACCCGTCGATCGCGAGGCGGGCCGGATGCCGCGGATCGGCCTGCACGGCGCGGACGAACTTGACCGCCTCGTTGTACACCGTGTCGTCGATCAGGCGGTGCGCGATCTTCGGCATCCACCCGGGGAGTCGTCGGGAGACGAGTCCGGCGAAGGACGCGGCGTTCGCGTCGAGCCACCGCCCGATGCTGTCCACCGCGAGGTCGACGGCGCCGTGGTGCGCTTCCGCGTCGACGATCTTCTCCAGCCACGCTCCGGCGGGCGGCCCCCACTCCGGCGCGACGAGGTGCTCGCGGGCGAGGTCGGCGAGGAGGTCGCGCACGTCGTCGTCGCTCAGCGCGTTCAGCACCGCCGTCGCGACCGTCGCGCCCTCGGCAGCGACCCGCTCGGCATGCGGGGTCTCGCGGAGCCACTCGCCGGCGCGGAGGGCGATCGCGGTGCTGGTCAGCTTGGTGCGCACGACGTCGGCAGCGAGGAAGTTCGTCTCCACGAACTCGCCCAGCGTGCGGCCGATCTCGTCCTTGCGGTTCGGGATGATCGCGGTGTGCGGGATGGGCAGGCCGAGCGGACGGCGGAACAGCGCCGTGACCGCGAACCAGTCCGCCAGCGCGCCGACCATCCCGCCCTCCGCCGCGGCTCGCACGTAGGCGAGCCCACCGACCCGCTCCTGGAACGCGAACGCGACGATGAAGGCGAGGGCCATGAAGATGAGGGCGCCGAGCGCGACGGCCTTCATCCGCCGCAGCGCGCGCCGACGCTCCTGGTCGGCGACGGAGAGCAGCGTCGTGGGTGTTCGCGGCATGACGTCATCCTTTCACGGGGCGAGTAGCCTCGATACGTGATCGAAGACATCAAGAAGCGCGCTCTGCACCGCACCAGCATCCTCGAGGGTCAGATGCGCGGTGTCGCGCGGATGATCGAGAACGAGGAGTACTGCATGGACATCATCACGCAGTCCCGCGCGATCCAGCGCTCCCTCGAGTCGCTCAACCGTCTGCTGTTGGAGAATCACCTGCGCACGCACGTCACCCACATGTTCGAGGACGGCGGCGAGGAGCGCGACAAGGCCGTCGGCGAGCTCCTCAAGGCGTTCGACTTCGACCGCAAGTAGCGTCCGGCGGGGGGCGCCTCTCAGCCGACCGCGTACCCGTCGGCGACCGTCAGCGCCTCCTCGATCCCGGCCAGTCCCCGCACCAGCTCCGCCTCCTCGATCACCAGCGGCGGGGCGATGTGCACGCGGTGGAAGTGCGTGAAGGGCCAGATTCCTGCCCGCTTCGCGGCGGCTGCGAACGCGGTCATCGGCGCGGCATCGGTACCGGTCGCGTTGAACGGCACCAGCGGCTCCCTGGTCTGCTGGTCCCGCACGAGCTCCACCGCCCAGAACAGGCCGCGGCCGCGCACCTCGCCCACGCTCGGATGCGACGATGCCCACGCGCGCAGCGTCGGGCCGACGATCCGCTCGCCGAGGTCGCGTACCCGTTCCAGGATGCCGTCGCGGCGGAACACCTCGAACGTGGCGACGCCGGCCGCGCAGGCGAGAGGGTGCCCGGAATACGTGAGTCCGCCCGCGAACGGAACGGTGTCGAAGGCGGCGGCGATGCGGTCCGAGATCACGACGCCGCCGAGCGGGACGTAGCCCGAGTTCACGCCCTTCGCGAAGGTGATCAGGTCGGGGCGCCCCTCGAAGGCGTCGATGCCGAACCATTCGCCGAGCCGGCCGAACCCCACCATCACCTCGTCGGCGATGAAGACGATCCCGTAGCGGTCGCACAGCGCGCGCACCCCGGGCAGATAGCCGGGCGGCGGGAGCAGCACGCCGTTGGTGCCGACCACCGTCTCGACGATGATCGCGGCGATCGTCTGCGGGCCCTCGAGCTGGATGGTCTGCTCCAGATGCGCGAGGGCGCGCTCCGTCTCCTGCTCCGGCGTCTCGCTGTGGAACGGGGAGCGGTACAGGTACGGGCCGAAGAACCGCACGGCGCCGGTGTCCGTGACGTCGTTCGCCCAGCGACGGGGGTCGCCGGTGAGGGAGATCGCGGTGGCGGTGGAGCCGTGGTAGCTGCGGTACATCGACAGCACCTTCCGGCGGCCGGTGGCCTGCCGGGCCATGCGCACCGCGTACTCGTTCGCCTCCGCGCCGCCGTTCGTGAAGAACACCTTCTCGAAGCCGTCCGGGGTGACCTCGGCGATGAGGCGCGCGAGCTCACCCCGCACATCATTGGCCATCGACGGCTGGATGGTCGCGAGCCGCCCGGCCTGCCGCTGGATCGCGGCGACGAGGTCCGGGTGCTGATGGCCGAGGTTGAGGTTCACGAGTTGGCTGGAGAAGTCGAGGTAGGCGGTGCCCTCGTAGTCCCAGAACGTCGAGCCCCGACCGGTGGCGACCGGCAGCGGGTCGATCAGCGCCTGCGCGCTCCAGGAGTGGAAGACGTGGGCGCGGTCGTCGGCGCGCACCTGCGCCTCGGCGTCGGGGGCGGGGAGGGGGGAGGAGAGTCCGTGGCGGTCGGTGAAGGTCGTCATCGTGATCGCTCCTCGTCAGTGGTTGCTCGGGAAGCCGAGGTCGATCTGCGACGGGGTGTGGTCGGGCCACCGCGTCGTCACGACCTTCGACCGCGTGTAGAAGTGCACGGACTCCGGGCCGTAGATGTGCGCGTCGCCGAAGAGCGAGTCCTTCCACCCGCCGAACGAGTAGGCGCCGATGGGCACCGGGATCGGGACGTTGACGCCGACCATGCCGACCTCGATGTCGAACTCGTACTGCCGTGCCGTCCCGCCGTCGCGCGTGAAGATCGCGGTCCCGTTGCCGTAGGCGTTCGCGTTGACCAGCGCGACGGCCTCCGCGTAGGAGCCCACGCGCACCACGGACAGGACCGGGCCGAAGATCTCGTCGTCATAGACGCGCATGCCAGGGGTGACCTCGTCGATCAGGCTCACGCCGAGGAAGAAGCCGTCGCCGTCGAACTCCGCGCTCGTGCCGTCGACGACGACCCTGGCGCCCTCTCCGGGGGCTCCCGCGACATACGAGGCGACGCGATCACGGTGCTCCGCGGTGATGAGCGGGCCCATCGCGCTCGCCGGGTCCGTGCCGGGGCCGATCGAGAGGCCGTCGATGCGGCGGGCGATCGCGGCGACGAGGTCGTCGGCGATGTCGCCCACCGCCACGAGCACGGACGCCGCCATGCAGCGTTCGCCCGCGGAGCCGTAGGCCGCGGAGACGGCGGCGTCGGCGGCCGCGTCGATGTCGGCGTCGGGCATCACGACCATGTGGTTCTTCGCGCCACCGAGCGCTTGGACGCGCTTCCCGGCGGCAGACGCCCGCTGGTAGATCGCCCGGGCGATGGGCGTCGATCCGACGAAGCTCACCGCCTGCACCCGCGGGGACTCGAGAAGCGCGTCGACGGCCTCCCGGTCGCCGTGCACGACGTTGAGGACGCCGTCCGGCAGGCCCGCCTCGTGGAACAGCCGTGCGAGCCACACCGCGGCGGACGGATCCTTCTCACTGGGCTTGAGGACGACGGTGTTGCCGCAGGCGATGGCCGAGGCGACCATCCACAGCGGCACCATGACCGGGAAGTTGAACGGGGTGATGGCGGCGACCACCCCGACCGGCTGCTTGACGGAGTGCACGTCGACCCCGCGGGCGACCTGCTCGCTGCGCTCGCCCTTGAGCAGATGTACGAGGCCGGCCGCGAACTCGACGTTCTCGATGCCCCGGGACACCTCGCCGGCCGCGTCGGACAGGACCTTGCCGTGCTCGGACGTGACGATCGCCGCCAGCTCGTCCGTGCGCTCCGTGAGGAGCTGGCGGAGCCGGAAGAACACGTCGGCGCGTTTGATGAGGCTCGTCTCCCGCCACGCCGGGAGTGCCGCAGCCGCGGCGGCGACGGCGGCGTCGACCTCGGCGGCCGAGGCGAAGGCGACCTCCTTCGTGACGGCTCCTGTGGCCGGGTCGAAGACGGGGCCGCGGCGCGCCGCAGCGGCCGTCTCGGTGCCGTTGATGAGATGACGGACGGTGTCCACAGGTGCTCCTTCGCAGTGGGTCGCGTATCGCACACTCTGACCGAGGGTCGCTACGCTGGGGCTCGGCCCATGCTCACAGAGAACGGAGCCCGTGCAGAGTGGCAGAGCGTCAGGAGTTCTTCTTCGGTCGGACAGACCGTCCGGATCGGCGCTCGTCGGCGCTGCTCGTCGGGGACGTCCTCGCTCTTCCCGCGGTCCAGGAGGGAGCGCCGACCGTCCTTGTCGGCGGCCCGGCACTCGAGGCCGGGGTGCGGTGGGTCCACGTCTCGGACAGCGCCGACGTCGCCCGCCTGCTCGACGGCGGCGAGCTGCTGCTCACGACCGGCGCCGCCTGGCCGACCGGCACCGCAGCACTGCGCGTGCTCGTGGCGGAGCTGGCGGCGATCGGGGTCTCGGGCATCGTGATCGAACTCGGCCCGCGGATGTCCCGCGTCCCGGACGCGGTCATCGAGGCCTGCGCCGCCGCCGGTCTCGCCCTCGTCGCGCTCGCGGTGGAGGTGAAGTTCGTCGCGGTGACCGAGGCCGTGCACCGGGCGCTGATCGAAGCGCAGACCGCGGCGCTCCGCGAACGGCAGCGTCTGCATGATCTCTTCACCGCCCTCAGCCTCCGTGGCGCACCGGCCGACCTCATCGTGTCGGAGGTCGCCCGTGCGCTCGACGTCCCCGTCCACCTCGAGAACCTGGCAGGAGAGGTCGTCGCCGTCGAAGCTCTCCGCGTTCCGGTCGGCCAGGCTCTCCGTCCGCCCGGCCCGGATGGCGGTGACCGTGTGCCGGTGCAGGCGCGCGGTGTGCGCTGGGGCTGGCTCATCGCGGCGGACGGTCCACCGCATCCCGCCGGTCGCGCCACCGTCTTGGAGCTGGGGGCGACCGCCCTCGCCTTCGGTTGCCTCGCCGACGGGGAAGGCGCGTGGACCGTGCTCGCGCACCGCAGCCTCATCGAGGATCTCCTCGGCGCGCGCTTCGCCCGTGAGGAGGATGTCGAGGTCCGGCTCCGGCGGCTCGGGCTGGATCTCGCGGGCACCACCGGCACCGGGCTCGTGTTCCGCACCGACGAGGCATCGGACCGGCTGATCGCCCGTGCGCGTGCGGCCGGTCTGGCTGCGGTGGGCTCGCGGCGCGGCGCCGACGTGGTGCTGCTCGTCGCGACCGGCGTCGGCGCCCTGTCCGATGCGGCCGTCCGCCACCTCTCCGGCGGTGCGCCCGCGATCCTCGGTCCGAGCGCCGAAGGCGTGCTCGGACTCCTGGCCTCGACCCGTGCCGCGCTCGACCTCGCCGCGCGGCCGTCCGGGGGTGACGTGCCGCCGGTCCGCCGCGTCGCCGACCGGCCGCTCGAGCGCCTCGTGTCCGCCCTGCGCGACGATCGGCGACTCCAGGCGCACAGCGAGCAGATGCTGGATCCGCTCGTGCGTCACGACAGGGATCGCCGAGGCGATCTGCTCGCCGTGCTCGCCGCTCTCGTGGCGCACCCGGGCAACCGCTCCGCCGCGGCGGCCGCGAGCCACCTCTCCCGCTCGGTGTTCTATCAGCGCCTCGCGCTCATCGGCGACCTGCTGGGCGCGGATCTGGACGACGGGGAGACCCTCGCCGCCCTGCACCTCGCCCTGCTCGCCCGCCGTCGTGATACGGCGCCGCCGCTCTGAGCGGGACGGTCAGCGTGTGCCCCAGGCGAACTGCTGCTTCTGGAGCTTCGCGTAGATGAAGGTCTCCGTCGACACCACGCCCTGGATCGGACGGATGCGGTCGTTGACGAGCGCCAGCAGATGGTCGTCGTCCTCGCACACCGCCTCGACGAGCACATCGAACGATCCGACCGTGATCACGACGTAGTCGACCTCGTCGATGTCGGCGATCGCCTCGGCCACGCCCCGCGCGTCGCCGGCGACCTTGACGCCCACCATCGCCTGCCGGTGGAAGCCGAGCTGCATCGGATCCGTCACCGCGACGATCTGCATGATGCCCGACTCGGTGAGGCGCTGCACCCGCTGGCGGACGGCGGCCTCGCTCAGCCCCACGATGCGGCCGATCTCGGAGTACGAGCGGCGGCCGTCCTCCTGCAGCATCTCGACGATGGTCTTGGAGATCGCGTCGAGGGTGTGGTCCTTCTTCGACGGTGCCATGGTGCGATCCTGGCACTGCGGACGATCGCGGACAACGGGGTCCGCGTGCGCCGATCAGGCCTCGATCGGGCCGAGCCAGGCGCTCGCCGCTGTGGCGTGCGCCGACTCGGGGTCGGAGGGGTGGAACGCCCCGGCGAGGACGTCGCGGTACAGCCGGGAGAGCTCGTTGCCGGAGAAGTACGAGCCGCCACCGGCCACCAGCATCGCCTCGTCGACCACCTGCTTGGCCATCGTCACCGCCCGGTGCTTGACTCCCGAGAGCGCGGGGAACCAGCCGGCGCCGCGGTCCGCGCGCTCATCCACGTCGCGGGCGAGGGCGGCGATCTGCGGCGGGAGCGCGTCGTAGGCGAGGGCCATGTCGGCGATACGCCAGCGGATGTCCGGATCCTGGCTGTACGCGGTGCCGCTCTTCTTCGAGCGACGTCGGTGCGCCGCCGCCACGGCCAGCTCGAGGGCCCGGCGCGCGATGCCGGTGTAGACGGAGGCGAGGAGGATCTCGAAGACGGAGAAGATGCCGAAGACGATCGGGTCCGGGCTGGGTCCCGGGTCGATGCGCCGCACCACGTGCGCCGCATCCGCGACGGCGCCGTCGAGCCGCGTGGTCCGGCTCTGTGTGCCGCGCATGCCGAGGGTGTCCCAGTCATCCGCAGTGGTGACCGCGGACGTGCGGTCGACGAAGGCGAACACGAGCTTCGGCGCGTCCGGGCTCGTGGTGTCGAGGCCGTGCAGCCCGAGCTTCGTCCACACGGGGGCGAGCGAGGTGAAGATCTTGGTGCCGGTGAAGGCGTAACCGCCGTCGCCGTCCGGGGCCGCCGCCGTGTCGCTCCCGAACAGCACGAGGTCGTTGCCGCCCTCGCTGATGCCGAACGCGAAGACCTCTCCGGCCACGGCGCCGTCCTGCACGAACTCGAGACCGGGGACCCCGCGATCCGAGAAGACCTTGGCCACGCCGGTCCAGACCAGGTGCATGTTGATCGCCAGGGCCGTTGCGGGCGCGGCGCCGGCGAGCCGCTGCTGGAGGACGGCCGCCTGCTCCAGGCCGAGTCCCGCGCCGCCGCGCTCCCGGGGCACGAGGATGGACAGGTAGCCGGCTGCGCGGAGCTCGTCGAGGTCGGCCTGGGGGAAGGTGTTCTCCCGGTCGTGGATCGGCGCGCGTTCGCGGATGCGGTCGAGCAGGTCGTCGGGGAGATACGCCGACGGGTCGAAGTCGTTCATGCCAGAGCCTCCAGGAGCTGTCGGATCGATTCCTCCGGGCGGTCGCGATGCACCGAGTGGCCGGCGCCGGCCACGACCGACAGGGAGATGCGGGGGTTGCTCGCGAGCACCTCGTCAGCGAGAGCTCCGGCGAAGATGCTGTAGACGGCGGGGTCGCCGCCGATCACGTGCGTGGGCACGGTCAGGCGGGCCGCATGTCCGCGGACGTCCCACGGCTGATTCTGGGCGCTGGTCTGCTCGACCGCCCACGCACTCGCCCGCCGGACGGCGTCGACCTTGAGCTCCTGGTCCTGCGGGTGCCAGTGCGGATGCTCCTGCCGCACGGCGTCGAGGCGGTTGTCGGCGAAGGCGCGTTCCTGGCTGTGGCGGACGATGGCCGCATCCCGCTGGACGATGTGGATCGCGGGGTCGATGAGGACCAGGCGGTGCGTCCAGCCCGTGTCGTCGGCGGCGGCCACCGTACCGGCCGCCCCGCCGAGCGAGTGCCCGACGACGGCGTCCCAGGCGCTCGACCCGGCAGGCCGCGTCGCGACGAGATCCGCGGCATACGCCGCGACGGAGTAGTCGAGGGCCCGCGGGGCGTCACCGTGGCCGCGCAGGTCCACCGCCGTCGCGTGCCAACCGGCCGCCGCGAGAGCATCGCCGAGCCGCCACATGAGTGCGCCGGACGAGCCGAGACCGTGCACGAGAAGGGCGCGTCGCCCCGCCGCGGGATCGCCCCAGCTCAGGCGGGGAAGGGTGACGGGAGCGGGCATGGCACCAGCCTACGACCGCGCCAGGACGCGGCGGGCGGAGTCAGCGCGCCGGCTCCAGCGGCGGCAGGTCGGCCGCGATGCGGAGCACTCGCGCTGCGGCCTCGTGTCCTGCGGCCAGGCGGGTCTCGAGGTCGGCGCCGTCGAGCGTCGCGGCCAGGAACCCGGAGGCGAAGGCGTCCCCCGCACCGACGGGCTCCACCACGTCCACGGTCGGAGCGGGCACGAAGACCGGGTCCGCGTCACCGGCGAAGGCCGTGGCGCCGACGTCGCCGTCCTTGACGACGAGCAGACCGCAGTGCGGAAGGTGCGCGCGGATCTCCGCGGCCGTCGCGGTGCCCCAGATGCGCTCGGCCTCGTCGCGGCCGACGAAGGCGATGTCGGCGGCGTCGGCCAGGCGCGTGAGGGTCGCGGCCGCCTCCTCGGGGCTCCACAGCGCCCGGCGGTCGTTCACATCGAAGGAGACGACGGCTCCGGCGGTGCGCGCGTCCGCGAAGAGCTGGTCGACCATCGCCAGGCAGGTCGCAGACAGCGCCGGGGTGATGCCCGTGGTGTGCACGATACGGACGCCGGCGAGCTGCGCGGGGGACAGGAACCCGGGTGCCATGCGCGAGGCCGCGGAGCCGCGACGGTAGTAGTAGACCGCCGAGGACTCCACACCGGGATCCTTGAACATCACTCCGGTCGGCGCCTCCGCGTCGAGCTCGGTCCACAGCTCGACGCGACGCTGCTCCAGCTCCGTGGAGAGGCGGCGGCCGAGAGGATCGTCGCCGAAACGGGAGGCCCAGACGGCCCGGTGGCCGGCGGCCGCGACGCCGACGGCGACGTTCGCCTCCGCACCCGCGTGGGTGATCGACGCGGTGTCGGCGGTCGTGAGGTCGGCGCCGGTCGGCGTGATCAGGGCCATCGACTCGCCGACGCACACGATCGCGGGGGAGGAGGACGGGACGGAGGGGCTCATGAGGGGGTGACCGCCAGGGGCTCGGTGTCGGGATGGGGGCTGGCGTCGCGGTGACGCAGATCGGGGAAGGACCGCACGAACACGATGGAGACGAGCAGTCCGACCGCCGCGAAGATGGTGGCGGCCAGGTACGCACCGCGCCAGTCGCCGACGTCGACGAGGAAGCCGGCGACCGCCGATCCGGCCGCGGCGCCGATGAGCTGCCCGGTGCCCGCCCAGCCGAAGGCCTCGGCGGTCTCGCTGAACTTCACGCTGGCCGTGGTGATGGCGAACAGCACCGCGAGGGCGGGGGCGATGCCGATGCCGGCGAGGATGAGCGTGCCGCCCAGCCAGTAGACGTTGAGCATGACCATCGTGAGGGCGAGGCCCACCGTGACGATGAGCAGGCGGCGCGCCATCGCCCAGGGGCCGATCGGGATGTGGCCGAAGGCGAGGCCGCCGGCCAGGCTGCCGGCGGAGAAGACCGCGAGGACGAGACCCGCCGCGAGGCTGCCGTGCTCGAACGTCGCGACCACGCCGACCTCGACCGCCGAGCAGGCGCCGATGAGCAGGAATCCGATGACGGTCGCGAGGAGCACGGGCGGCTTGAGCACGACCGTGCCCAGCGCGTTGCGGCTGCGCGGGATGCGCACGCGGCCGACCTCGGGGGAGAGGATGAACCACGCACCGCCGGCGACGAGGACGATCGCCACCAGGAGCAGGCCCTCCATGGTGCCGACCTGGGTGGAGACGAGGGTGATGACGACCGGCGCCAGCACCCAGATGATCTCCTGCAGGGACGCGTCGAGGGAGAACAGCGGGGTGAGCTGACCGGCGTTCACGAGCTTGGGGTAGATGGTGCGGACGGCCGCCTGCACCGGCGGCGTCGAGAGGCCGGCGATCATGCCCAGGGCCATGTATCCCGGGACCGAGAGGGGCAGCAGTCCCAGGCCGAGTACCGCGATGACGCAGACGGACAGGGTGAGGGTCAGCACCCGCCGCATGCCCCAGGCTCCCATCCACCGGCTGGTGATGGGGCCGGCGACCGCTTGGCCGACACTGGTCGCGGCGAGCACGAGGCCCGCCGATCCGTACGATCCGGTCTGCTGCTCGACGTGCAGCAGGATCGCCAAGGACATCATCCCGTTGGGGAAGCGCGCGGTGAGCTGGGCGGCGATCATGCGGCCCACTCCCGGCGTGCGAAGAAGATCCCGATAGCCCGCCACCCGACAACGGTACCGGGCGGCGGGGACGTCGGTGCGATGGGCCGGCGATGGACACGCCGCGACACGCCGTGGACACGCCGAACGACGAATTCCACAGGCCTGGGGATGTCGGATGCCCCTCGTAGGGTGCCTCCTGTGGATGGATCTCTCCCAGGCTCCTCCCAGCCGCGATTTCCCGCGGGTCGCCGACCCCGGGAGAGGGGGTCCGCCTGTGGAAGAAACGGTGGACAACCTGTGTTGTATCTGTAGAGAGCGGTGGAAAAACTACACGGATGTAACTACTACCCCTTGTGGTCGCACCGAATGTCCGTCCCTATATGTAGTATTGAGATCCCGGCGGAGGTCTGCCGGAGAAACCAGAGATTTGAGGGGTTCAGATGTCGATCACGGTGTACACCAAGCCTTCCTGCGTCCAGTGCAACGCGACCTACCGTGCCCTGGATGCCAAGGGCATCGAGTACGAGATCCACGACCTGTCGGAGGACCCGACGGCGCTGGAGCAGGTCAAGGCGCTCGGCTACATGCAGGCTCCCGTCGTCGTCACCGACGAGGACCACTGGTCGGGCTTCCGTCCCGACAAGATCGACGAGCTCGCGTCCCGCCTGGCGTAGTCCGACAGGCTCACCGACCCGGCCCTTCGACAGGCTCAGGAACCCAAGGAGAGAGCTATGAGCGCCGTCGCGACCGCTGCGCCGCTCCTGGTCTACTTCTCGAGCGTGTCGGGTAACACCGCGCGCTTCATCGAGAAGCTCGGGCTTCCCGCCCGACGCATCCCCCTCCACCGGAACGAAGAGGACCTCGTCGTCGACGAGCCCTTCGTCCTGGTCACCCCCACCTACGGCGGAGGTGCCGGGCGCGGGGTCGAGAAGGGGGCCGTGCCCAAGCAGGTGATCCGGTTCCTCAACGACGAGCGCAACCGGCGTCACATCCGCGGGGTCATCTCCGCGGGCAACACCAACTTCGGCGACGCGTTCTGCCTCGCCGGCGACATCATCAGCCGCAAGTGCCACGTGCCTCACTTGTATCGGCTCGAGATCTTCGGCACACAGGACGACGTGGATCGCGTGAGCGACGGATTGGAACGACGGTGGAATCTTCAGTGACCGAGACAGTGGCATTCAAGGTGAACCCCGCATACGAGGGTCTGGACTACCACGCCCTCAACGCGATGCTGAACCTGTACGACGCGAACGGGAAGATCCAGTTCGACGCCGACAAGCGCGCCGCGCGGGAGTACTTCCTGCAGCACGTGAACCAGAACACGGTGTTCTTCCACTCGCTCAAGGAGCGCCTGGACTACCTCGTGGAGAAGGAGTACTACGAGGGCGCCGTCATCGAGAAGTACTCGTTCGACTTCGTGCAGAAGCTCAACGACCTCGCCTACTCGAAGAAGTTCCGCTTCGAGACGTTCCTCGGCGCGTTCAAGTACTACACGAGCTACACGCTGAAGACGTTCGACGGCAAGCGCTACCTCGAGCGCTTCGAGGACCGCGTCGTGATGACCGCGCTCGCCCTCGCGGACGGCGACGAGAAGCTCGCCGTGAACCTCGTCGAAGAGATCATCTCCGGTCGCTTCCAGCCGGCCACCCCGACCTTCCTCAACGCGGGCAAGGCGCAGCGCGGCGAGCTCGTCAGCTGCTTCCTGCTGCGCATCGAGGACAACATGGAGTCGATCGCCCGCGGCATCAACTCCGCGCTGCAGCTCTCCAAGCGCGGCGGCGGCGTGGCCCTGCTGCTGTCGAACATCCGCGAGTCGGGTGCCCCGATCAAGCAGATCGAGAACCAGTCCTCGGGCATCATCCCCGTCATGAAGCTCCTCGAAGACAGCTTCAGCTACGCCAACCAGCTCGGCGCGCGTCAGGGTGCGGGTGCGGTGTACCTCAACGCCCACCACCCCGACATCATGCGCTTCCTCGACACCAAGCGCGAGAACGCCGACGAGAAGATCCGCATCAAGACGCTGTCGCTCGGCGTCGTGGTGCCGGACATCACGTTCGAGCTCGCCAAGAACGACGAGGACATGTACCTGTTCTCGCCGTACGACGTGGAGAAGGTCTACGGCGTTCCGTTCGGCGACATCTCGGTCACCGAGAAGTACCGCGAGATGGTCGACGACCCGCGCATCAAGAAGACCAAGATCAACGCGCGCGAGTTCTTCCAGACCGTCGCCGAGATCCAGTTCGAGTCCGGCTACCCGTACGTCATGTTCGAGGACACGGTCAACAAGGCCAACCCCATCAAGGGGCGCATCAACATGTCCAACCTCTGCAGCGAGATCCTGCAGGTGAACACGCCGACCACCTACAACGACGACCTGTCGTACAAGGAGATCGGCAAGGACATCTCCTGCAACCTCGGCTCGATGAACATCGCGCTGTCGATGGACGCCGACGACCTCGGCCAGACGGTCGAGACCGCGATCCGCGCGCTCACCGCGGTCAGCGACCAGAGCCACATCGGCTCGGTCCGTTCGATCGAGGACGGCAACGACCGGTCGCACGCGATCGGCCTCGGCCAGATGAACCTGCACGGCTACCTCGCCCGCGAGCACGTGTTCTACGGCTCGGAGGAGGGTGTCGACTTCACGAACATCTACTTCTACACCGTGCTGTTCCACGCGCTGCGCGCCTCGAACCAGCTCGCGATCGAGCGCGGCACGACGTTCGACGGGTTCGCCGACTCCACCTACGCGTCCGGCGAGTTCTTCGACAAGTACATCGACCGGGCGTGGGTGCCGGAGACCGAGAAGGTCAAGGAGCTCTTCGCGGGCAAGCACATCCCGACGCAGGAGGACTGGGTCCAGCTCAAGGCGTCGATCCAGGAGCACGGCATCTACAACCAGAACCTGCAGGCCGTGCCACCGACGGGCTCGATCTCCTACATCAACAACTCGACCTCCTCGATCCACCCGATCGCCTCGAAGATCGAGATCCGCAAGGAAGGCAAGCTCGGTCGCGTCTACTACCCGGCGGCGTTCATGACGAACGACAACCTGGAGTACTACCAGGACGCGTACGAGATCGGCTACGAGAAGGTCATCGACACGTACGCCGCGGCCACGCAGCACGTCGACCAGGGTCTGTCGCTGACGCTGTTCTTCAAGGACACCGCCACCACGCGCGACATCAACAAGGCCCAGATCTACGCATGGCGCAAGGGCATCAAGACGATCTACTACATCCGTCTGCGTCAGCTGGCGCTCGAGGGCACCGACATGACCGAGTGCGTCTCGTGCATGCTCTGACACTTCGACAGGCTCAGTGACCCAGGAACTAGGACAAGAATGACTCCTCACTCCCCGCTCAAGCTGGTCTCCAGCGTGCAGGCGATCAACTGGAACCGCATCCAGGACGACAAGGACCTCGAGGTCTGGAACCGTCTGGTGAACAATTTCTGGCTGCCGGAGAAGGTGCCGCTGTCGAACGACGTGCAGTCGTGGAACACGCTCACCCCCGACGAGCAGCTGCTCACCATGCGGGTGTTCACCGGGCTCACGCTCCTCGACACGATCCAGGGCACCGTCGGCGCGGTGTCGCTGATCCCCGACGCGATCACGCCTCACGAGGAGGCCGTCTACACGAACATCGCGTTCATGGAGTCGGTGCACGCGAAGAGCTACTCCTCGATCTTCTCGACGCTCGCGTCGACGAAGGAGATCGACGAGGCGTTCCGCTGGTCCACGGAGAATGCGAACCTTCAGAAGAAGGCGCAGATCATCATGGACTACTACCAGGGAGACGACCCCCTCAAGCGCAAGGTCGCCTCCACGCTGCTGGAGTCGTTCCTGTTCTACTCGGGCTTCTACCTGCCGATCTACTGGTCCTCGAAGGCGAAGCTGACGAACACGGCCGACCTCATCCGCCTCATCATCCGCGACGAGGCCGTGCACGGGTACTACATCGGCTACAAGTTCCAGCGCGGACTCGAGACGGCCGACCAGGCGCGCAAGGACGAGCTCAAGGACTACACGTTCTCCCTGCTCTACGAGCTCTACGACAACGAGGTGCAGTACACGCAGGACCTCTACGACGGCGTCGGCCTGACCGAGGACGTCAAGAAGTTCCTGCACTACAACGCCAACAAGGCCCTCATGAACCTGGGCTACGAGGCGATGTTCCCCTCCAGCGTCACCAACGTGAACCCGGCGATCCTGTCGGCGCTCTCCCCGAACGCGGACGAGAACCACGACTTCTTCAGTGGGTCGGGCTCGTCCTACGTCATCGGCAAGGCCGAGGCCACGGAAGACGACGACTGGGACTTCTGAGGAACCGCGGGTGCGGAATTGCGCGCATATGAATCGCTCTCTTCATACGACTTTGAGCGTCTAGTTAGGGACCTTCTTCAAGCCGAATGGAAGGAGAGGCTCGAGTCGTTCTCTCCTGGGCCGGATGGTGGGGTCGACGTCCGGCTTCTGCGCGCTGGCGCACTGCGTACCGTCCAGTGTAAGCACTCGCCGGGACGAACGCTCCTTCAGCTTAAGTCGAAGCTGGAGCGTGAAGCTAGAAAGGTGGCTTCAAGCGACCTTGGCGAGTACTGGCTAGCGACAACAGCGCGCGCGAGCCCGGGAGCGAAAGCTACAATCGCCGCAATATTTGGGAAACAGAAGCTGCGGCAAGAGCACATTCTTGCATGTGAGGATCTCGAGAACCTTCTCGATCGTCACGGTGAGGTTGAGCGCCTGCACGTGAAGCTATACGTTTCGAGCCTGGCGGTGCTAAAGACTGTTTTGCATCATGCAGTATACGAGCGGCAACGATATTTTCTCGAGCGCGCCGCAAGGCGGGCGAGACTATTCGTTACGAGTGACGCGACTCAGTTCGTGCACGAATCGCTAGGGAAGTACGGGATGTCGATCATCACCGGTCCTCCCGGGGTGGGGAAGACTACACTCGCAGAATCGGTAGCTCTGACATATGCTGCGGACGGCTACGAGGTCTTCGACGTTCGGAATGCCTCGGAGATAGAGAACGTGTGGCAGCCCGGTGCGAAGCAGCTGTTTCTGTACGACGACTTTCTCGGTCAAACAAGCCTTATGGAGAAGCTGTCGAAGGGTGAGGATCACTTCCTCGACTTACTAGCGCAGCGACTACGCGATTCGAAATCACACAAGATGATTCTGACCACGCGTCAGTACATCCTGACTGCAGCTCAAAGCACCTATAGTAAGTTGCGAACTGCCCGCGTTCTCGATTCAAACGTTGTTGTAGATGTCAGTACGTACAACGCGTTTCAACGCGGACATATCCTGTTCAATCATATTTACTACTCCGGGCTAGGGCAGGCCGCTAGGCGAAGTATTATCCGCAATCGCGCCTATCTCCGAGTGATTAGGCACCCCAACTACAATCCTCGTCTGATCGAGTCGATTGTGTCCGCTGCTCAAGCACTTGGGGGTGGGTCGAAGGGCGCAGGGTTTGCGGAGTTCATGTTGAGTTCGCTGAACTCGCCCTCTGCCTTGTGGAACAGTGTGTACGAGGTGGAGCTCTCCAGTGCCCAGAGAGCGCTGGCGTTAGCGATCTGTGTCGGGTTGACGGATACTTCCAAGGCAAGTGCAAGTGCGACTGCGCAATCGGTTTTATCGGCGTGGGGTGAATCTACGGTGGTAACTGACTCTGACGTAGACGTCCTCGAGGGTATTTTTATTGATGTTGACCGAGACGCGTTCGGAGAATATGAGTTCTCGGCAAAAAACCCAAGCATCAGAGACTTTCTACTATCGCGACTCTTTTCAGATCTTCGAGCTTTCAGGGCGCACCTGCAATCAGCAGAACCTTCATCGATCGCAGTCCTCTTCGCAATGCTGAGTGGCAAGGGAATCCGCGCCTCCAGGCCGTGGCAGGATCTTGAGGTTCCAAGCCGGGTGGCTCTTTTGGGAGCAGTCGATGAGTTCTTCGTGCCGATTCTGAGGCGGTCTCGAGGACTAGACGGTCTACGGCTCGTTGCCATGGGCATGGGCGTTCTGGATGATCATGCTCACAGGGGTCGGGTTAGCGCGACAACCGACATACTGAAGCTCACGCATGATTTCATGCGTGAGGAGTCAGATGTTGACGCGCGTATTCGGGCGTACTGGGCGCTTGAGCCGTTGCTGACTGCGAGTGAGGCGGAGATTCTCGCCACGGAAGTTCGCCGAGTATGGGTCGATGATGAGATTGGGATGCACGACATCTCAGCGGCTCACGAGTTTGAGCGCGAATGCGAGTCTGGGGTGGAGTCACATCTCGAAGCCATGCTTGTCGAGAGCATCGAATGGGCCCTCGATGATCCCGACAGGGACGGGTACGATTCGGATTTTGAATTGCTCCACGCTTTGCAGAGCGTACTCGAGTCTTTCCCGGTCGAATTTGTGGACGTGCAAGAGAGAGTCCGGGAGCGGTTGAATGAAGTATGGGAGCCCGACCCGGACGACGACTTCGACCGTCGTGAGTGGTCGAACAGCGACCGCGAGGATCTTCACGAGGTCGATGTCCTCTTCGCTCACCTTGGATGAACCTGGGCTACGGCATCGGCAAGGCCGAGGCCACGGAAGACGACGACTGGGACTTCTGAGTCCGTGGTGCGGCGCCACGCCGTGTGGCGCCGCACCAGGTTCGGGGCGACGCACTGTTCGGCGGTTCCTCGACGCGGCGGCGCAGCTTGATGGGGTCGCTCGCGACGTGCGGGTTCAGGCACCGTGATCTCGTGAGGCGGGCGTGAGATAAGACGCAGGGGCATCCTTCGTGTTCCGGCAGAGATCGCGGGAGCCCGAACCTCAGCGTGCGCTCAGGACGAAGGCCAGAACCGCTCCCAGGACGGTGCCCGCGAGCATCGCGGCGGCCGTCCAACCGACGACGCGACCTCGGGCGACCTGGCGTTTCGTCGCGTACACGCCCGCGCCGAGGCCACCCACCACCACTGCCGCCATCGTCACGCCGGCGACGAGCGCTTGGACCCCGTAGTCCGGCGTCGGCGGGGCAGGATCGACGAGCGGAGTCGCGAAGCGGTAGGTCATGACGACGCCGAGGGCGACGAGCGAGACCGCGGTCATCGCTGCGATCAACCCCCACGCTGTCGATGTGCGCATCCGTCACCTGTTCTTCGCGGAGTTCGATGACCGGAGGTCGCCACAGGCAGAACGCGGGTCAGTGACCCGCGGCGCGCTCCGCTTCCTTCTCCGCGACGATCCTCCGGAGGCCCGAGCTGGAGAACCGATGGTCTCGGCTGTTGAAGTAGAGCTCGATGCCACTCTCCTCGCAGTACGCGCGGCCGGTGAAGTCCCGATCGCGGTACTCATCCCCGACGATGCGCACATCGAGCTTGAAGGACCGAAGGATGTCCTCGAGGTCCTGCTCCGTCGAGTACGGCACGATCTCATCCACGTGCTGACAGCCGCGAAGCTGGATGTAGCGCTCCACGACCGTCTGCGTCGGCGCGTTCTTCTCCGGGCGGTCCAGGGTCGGATCCATCTGCAGGCCGACGATGAGGTAGTCGCACTGCCGCTTCGCCTCGGCGAGCATCATGATGTGCCCTGCGTGCAGCAAGTCGAAGGTGGAGAAGGTGATCCCCACTCGCGGTCCGGGGTTGTAGTCGCGCCGTTGCGCCATGGACTCGTCAGACAAAATGTTCCCCCCTGTTTCCCGTACTCTACCGGCCCGCGCTCGCGCGTCGATTCCGGTCGCGGAGTCGCTCGCGTCAGGCGCCGTCGCCGAGCACCGGAACGCCCCAGATGCGTGCCGCGTCAGAGATCAAACGGTCCATGCCGTCCGGTGACTCCCGGCGAAGCGGCGCGTCGTCCCTGGTCACCGGGACCGGGATCGTGGCCTGTCCCGCTCCCTGCGAGACCACGATCTCGAGGGTCGGGTAGAGGAAGGCGCCCTCCTGGATGGCACCTCTCGTCACGCCCTGGATCCGATCCCGCGGCACGCTGTATGCGGTGAGGAGACGGTCCCCGCCGCGGACCACCCGGAACCCCGAAGGGTCGATGACGCCCGTGGGGCTCGCCGTCAACAGGCCGCGGGGGGCGGGGCCGAGTGCGAGGAGGGGGATCGCACGTGACAGGTAGGCTGCAACACCGTTGAGCGCGTAGGAGCCGAAGGCTCGCGCCTGCGGCTCGCGCTCCCGCAGTGCTCGCCGCTGGGTGCGCTGCAGTCGTTGGATGCGTCCGAGCACGATCCAGATGATCAGACCCGCGAGCAGTACCCCCGTCGCGAATACCAGCGATGTCGCCACAGGCGGCTCGCCCTCGACCAGGGGACGCACGAGTGTCCCCCAGACGAAGAACGCCGCCAGGGCCACAGCCATCGCGAGCATCAGTCTGTTGGCGGGCGGGTTCCGGCGCACGAGGGCTCTCTTTCAGGAAGCAGTGAGGGCGAGGGTTGTTGGGGCTGGTTGACACCCGGCTCGCGGCGGCTCAGCCACCCATGAGGAACGCGGCGGCGGGAAGGACCGACACGGCCCCCAGCACGGTTCCCGCGACCGGCCACGCGTAGCCGACGCGGTCGGCACGGGCGAAGACGAGCCCGATGACGCCGAGGATGAGGGCGGTGCCACCGAAGAGGACCGCGAGCGGCAGCGTGAGGAACAACAGCCATCCGTAGTTCGGGTCCGCCGTCCCCGCCAGGACGAAGACGATCGCGGTCGGCAGGATCCCGACGAGCGCCACGACGGTGGCCGCGACCCCACATCCGAAGGCTCGGCGACGAGGTGACGGGATGATCTGGCTCACGGGGCGATCCTAGCCACAGCCTGATCGCGCGACGAAAGCGTCGTTCTCGGTGACCACGGCTCCTCGCGATCGGAGGATGCGAAGATGAGGGGCGAGCCGGGGGAGGGGGGCCGATGAACACCGAACATGACGAGGACGTCAGCGCGTTGCGAGGGGTCGTCGGCCCGGTGCTCCGCGGCGGCGGTCAGTCGACGAGGGGAGCGGAGGGCGCATGCGATCGATGACCCCGATACCGGGGGACCCGTGGCCGCACGACATGATCATCACCGTCGACGATCGCCCTCACGCCCTGCTCGAACTGCTCTGGGTCCGGGAGGCGCACGGGCTGGTCCCCGTCGACGACGCGCTCCCGCCGCTCCTGGTCGACCGGCCAGCGGAGGCGGAGCGGCCCGTGGGAGCGCAGACCCGTGATCACTGGGCGGAGGTCTGGCCCCGGATCTGGGACAAGGCTGTCGCGCACGCCGCGACGGAGCCGGATCGGACGTTGTTCGACCGCGCCCTCGATCCGACGATGGGTCCGGATGAGCGGGAGACGCTGCTCGGCCAGCTCGTCGGCCCCACGGCGCGGGATGAGTTCGGAGACGATGTCTTCGACGACGCGGCGTACCGCGAATGGGAGCGGCGTGGCTCCGACGCGCACCTCGCGACGAACCGCACGACACTCGCGGACAGCCCTGAACACGGGGACGTGGCAACGCTCGCCGACGCCTGGCGTCGGGGCCTCGGGAAGGTGGTGACGCTGCCGTGCCGCGGGGTGTACGTCCGGCAGATCGGACCTCGCGCCCTCCTGGTCACCGATGCGGTACGGAACGACGCCGCCACGTATCGCACGGCGCTGGAATCGTTCCGCCGGTCATCCTCGCAGCGACCGTCGACGGCGTGAGGCTTCCGCGCGCGACGTCAGAGGACCAGCGGGAGGAACGACACCATCAGGCCGACGGCACCGACCGCGGCGAAGACGACCCCGACAGTCCGCAGGACCCGGCGCAGATGCGGCGGCTCACCGATCCGGATGCGGGCCGGGTCGTTCGAGCTGTGGAACCCGTCGAGCCATCCATCGGTGGTGGCCGTGGGCTCGCTGCGGCGCAGCGGTCTCTCGTGGAAGTCGCCGCCCGCGAACCAGCGAGCGGTGCGGCGGCCGTCCCGATCGATCACGGCGATCTCGACCGGAACCCACTGCCCCTCGACGAGGTGGATCAGCATCGCCACGATGAGGAGCGGCACGCCGATGCCGAGGCCGATCCAGGACAGCACCTCGCCGACGACGGAGAGGGCGTCGACGAGCTGCACGAGTCCATCGTAGAGACGCTTGCATCCGGAGTCGTGGGAGACGCGGCACCCGATCACGGAGGACCGCTCGCTGATCCGCCGTCATACTGCATCCTTCCCACGGATAGTCTGACCGGCATGACGGATTCTGCAGACATCCCGACGTCCCGTCCGATGGACGCCTGGCTCGACGCGCTCAGTCAGCCCACCGGTTCGCCTGGCGGAGGTGCGGCGTCGGGGGTCATGCTCGGCCTGGCCGCGGCACTGATGGGCATGGTCGCCGGATACACCCGCGAGGATCCTGCCGTCGCCGAGAGCACCGGCCGCCTCGACCCCGTGCGCGCGGAGCTCCTGCAGGCCGTCGAGGCGGACGGCGTGGTGTCGGCGGGCTTCGGTGCCGCGCTCGCACTGGCACCGGAGGCCCCGGCACGGGAGGAGAGGGTGCGGAACGCCGCCCTCGACGCCGCTGCGTCCGTCGCGCGCCTCGGCCGCATCGGCATCACCCTGGTCGCGGAGGCGCGCACCCTCGCGTCGCACGGCAACCCGCACCTCGCCGTGGACCTCGCCGTCGCGACGGAGGCCCTGGAGGCCGGCCTCTCGGGTGCCTCCCTGAACCTCCGCGCTAACCTGCAGCTCGCTCGCGCACACGGCGCCTCGCCGTCCATGCGGTCCGGGCTCGACGAGGAGGTCGGGCGATTGGCGGAGGCGCGGACCCAGGTCTCGCGGATCACGGCGGAGCTGTCCGCGCGCCTGAACTGACGTGGCGCACGAGGAAGCGCTGCATGCGCGCGCCGCGGAGGTCCTGGACAGGTGGAGTCTCTCTCCGGACGGGCCCCTCCGGTCCGGAGAAGCGGGGATCGTCGTCCCGGTCCGGCGGCCGGACGGTCTCATCGCCGTGGTGAAGGTGCAGCAGCCGGGGCCGGAGTTCGACGCGGCGGTCGTCGGGCTGGGGCGGTGGGACGGGCGAGCCATCGTCCGGCTCCTCGCGAGTGCCCCCGATCAAGGCGCGATGCTCCTCGAACGTCTCGATGCCGAGCGCAGCCTCGAGGCGATGGAGGACGACGATGCCACGCGCGTCGTCGGTTCCCTTCTCGAACGCCTGCACCGCGTCGACCCGCCGCCAGGTCTTCCGCGCCTGGAGGCGGTGGTGTCGCAGATGCTGAACGATGCGACGGGAGCGGCGGTGCTGCTGTCGGGCGAGGACCGACGACGATTCGACCGGTGGCTGCACCTCGTCGCGGACGTCGCTGCGATGCCCGGCAGCCGGTTTCTGCACTGGGACCTGCACTTCGGCAATGTCCTCGGCGCGGAGCGCGAGCCGTGGCTGGCGATCGACCCCGAGCCGCTCATCGGCGACGCGGGCTTCGATCTGTGGCCGGCTCTGGACAGTGGATGGAGCCGGGACCCGCGTACCGCCGATGCGGCACGCATCGTGCGTCGTCGGTTCGACATCCTCTCCGACATGCTCCACCTCGACCGCGCATGCGCGGCCCGCTGGACGAGCGCGCGGCTCCTCCAGAACACGCTCTGGGAGATCGAGGACGGCCGGCCCACGATCCCGACCGCCGCGAAGGTGCTCGACGATGCGCTTCGGTCTGCAGGGCTGTCTTGATAGCATCCCGCCCATGAGCACGCCGGACTCCGATGCCGCTCGGCCCGAGCACGACCGCGCCGCAATTAAGGAGCGGGTGTACGCCACCTTCACGGGCCTCGCCATCGTGCTCGTGCAGAACTCCAACGTGGAGCACACCAGCGCCCTGCAGGCCACGGTGACTCTGCTCGTCGGCATCGTCGCCATCGCCCTCGCGGGCTTCGCCGCCGATCTGGTCGCCCATCTTGCGGCGCACGGCAGCTTCCCCCGAGGGTCCGAGCTGCGGGATGTGCTGCGGCTCACCGGTACAGCGCTGGGATCGGCGGCGATGCCACTGCTCGTCCTCCTCGTCGCCGTGCTCGGATGGATCGAGCTGCGGACGGCGCTGACCATCGCGTCGATCGTCTACGTCGCGATCCTCGGACTCATCGGATACGTCGCCGTCCGCCGGACGGGAGTGAGCGGATGGCAGCAGCTCATCGCCCTGGGGATCCTCGTCGGGCTCGGCGGCATCGTCGTGCTCGTCCAGCAGCTCGCGCACGGACACTGACGGACACACCCGTTGCGCGGGCCGTACGCATGGTTCATCCTGAACGTGCTGCACCGATCGACTCGGGGGGCCTTGCCGGTCGCGCTGCGGCCGACGGAGCGCCTGCCACCCAACTCCCTCCCCCGGCGGGCGCTCCGCTGCGCGAGGAGGCGCTCGCTTGCGCGACAGGTCACCCGGACTCACCCGGGTGAACATCGCTCACCCCCTTTTCGCCGGAGGAGCTTGTGCCTATCGTCGGTGACCAACGGCGGGCTGTCGCAGGTCGGGGAACCCGTCACTCGGATCATCGGCGAGATCGAGGGACACCATGCACACCGAGACGACGCGATCGCGTACGCGCACGGCAGGGGCTCTTCTGGCGACGGCCATCGCCGCGGCGATGGTGCTCTTCGGAGCCACGTCGGCATCGGCTCTGTGGGATCCCGATCCGGTGCTTCCGCGGGCCGGCTTCTTCACGCAGGTCACCATCACCGGCTCGCAGTACCCGACGAACGTGACCGGCGAGCTGACGACGCTGGGGCCCACGCCCGGCCCCTATCCGGCGACCGGGGCCTCGGTGGAGGCCGTGAGCCCCCAGCTGATCACCATCGCCGATCCCGTCTCGGGGGCGACGGCTTCGGCGTACTGCATCGATTTCAGTACCGAGACCGGCGTCGGGGCGGGCTACAACATCGGCGAGTGGGACGAGTCCAATGTGCCCAACCTCGACTACATCAACTACATCCTCACCAACTACTTCCCGTTCGACACGAGCAACCCGATCTCCGGGCTCACCCTCGCCCAGCAGGTGGCGGCCGTGCAGAGCGCGATCTGGTACTTCAGTGACGGATTCGTCCTGGCCACCGGCACCACCGCGACCATCCGGAACGCCACGGCCGCTGTCGTCCAGGATGCGCTGGACAGCGGAGGTCTCCCGGAGCCGTCGGTGCCGACGCTCGGCATCGAGCCCGGCACGACGACGATCCCGGAAGACGGCTCGATCGTGGGACCGTTCACCGTCTCGGGCACCGCCAGCGGCACGCTCGACGCCGCCGCGGGCGTCGAGGTCTTCCTCGATCAGGCCGGAACCCAGCCCGTTCCCGTCGGCACCGCCGTCGCGTCCGGTGCGCAGCTCTGGGCGCGCTGGACCGGACCCGCGGCACCCGTGAACGGCTTCCGGATCACGGCGCAGGTGCCCCTGACGCAGGGCACGGTCTATCTCTACGACCCGGAGTCCTCGGACAGACCCGCAGCGCAGAAGCTGGTCCTCGCGCAGACGACGACGCTCCCGGTCCGCGCCGGGGTCCGGGCGACGCCCTACGCCTCCGGCGAGATCACCGTGCAGAAGATCATCACAGGTGACGGCGCGGGACTTCAGGGCGCCATCACGATCGACCTGGCCTGCACGCCCGCCCCGGCACCCGGCGTCGTCGTCTCCGCCACGATCCCCGCCGGAGCGACGGCCGCCGACCCCGTCGTCTTCTCCGGGCTGCCGGATGGCGCGACCTGCACGGTCAGCGAGTCCGCGGACGGCGCCAACGACGCGGTCACGCTCGCCGCGCAGACCATCGAACCGGCGACCGTGACGGTGGACGCCGCTGCGACCACCCCGGTGGCGGTGACCGTGACGAACACCTACGACCCCGTCGAGTCGCCGAGCAACGGCGGCGGCGAGGAAGGCGGCGGAGGCGGCGGTGAGGGCGAAGGGCTCGCCGCCTCCGGGCCGACGCCGATGACGGGCGCGCTGACGGTGGCCGGGCTCGGTCTCCTGCTCGCGGGTGCCCTGCTACGGGTGCGGCGACGGGCGAACCTGCGCTGACGATGCCTCGTCCTCGTCCTCCCGCCGCGTCAGATGGTCGGCGAGTTCGGGCACGAGCACGAGGACGACGTCGACGAGCTTCCAGTCCAGCTCGTGGCACTCCTGGCGCGCGCGGTCGAGGTCGGCCAGGGAGGGCAGGGCATCGTCGACGGGCACGATGAACGCTTCGACGTGGAAGAACTGGCCTTGATCCCTCGTCCGCACCGCGACGTCGCGGACCCAGGGCAGGGCGCGGAGGTGGTCCAGCACGGCGTGGGAGTCGGGGTGCGGCTTCTCGTCGTCGAAGGTCGTCGCCCTGGTGTCCATGAGGTCGGTGATCGCCGCGCGGGTGTTGCGCCACCCGTCCCAGAGGATGCTCCCCGCGATGAAGGTCGCGGCGGCGGCGTCCGCCCACCACAGCCCGAGCCCGATCCCGCCGACCCCGACGATCGAGCCGGCCGCGGTCATCCAGTCGGCCTTGTTCATGTCCGCATCGGCATAGAGGACCTTGTTGTGCAGATCCTTGGCCAGGCGCATCTTCACACGCCCGAAGTAGATCGGCAGCGGAATGGTCAGCGCCATCATGCCCATCATCAGCCAGCCCGACCAGATCACGTGTCCGAACACCTGGACCGACCCGATCGGAGGCCGGTCGCCGCTCACCAGCCCGATGACGGAATCGACCAGGAGGAACGCGCCCATCGCGAACAGGGCGACGCCGGCGACGAGGTGGGCCACACCGACGGAGCGGAAGAACCCGTACGGGTATTTGACGGTCGGCGGCTTCGCGATGATGCGGACGGCGACGAGGAAGGCGATCGGCGGGGCGAGGGAGAGCAGGTCCTCGATCCACGCGGCCTTCATCGCCTGCGAGCTGCCCATGACGAGGTAGACGCCGGTGATCGCCACCGCGAGGAACGCGAGCGTGAACCACTCGTAGCGGATCGCTCGACGCAGGGTGTCCTGCTGCGCGGGCGGAAGGTCGGGATGAGCCCTCATCGCGCGTCTCCTCGTTCGAGCAGGAAGGTCTCCAGGGTGGTGAGGAACCGGTTCTCCCCCAGAACGGTGAGCATCACGTGCTTCTTCGTCTCGCCCGCGGTCGTCGCGTCGTCGAATGGGACGGTCATCGCCGCCTTCTCGACCCAGGGGGTGTCGTCGGTGAACCCACCGACGGCCAGGTCGAGGGCATGGTCGTGCAACCGCTCGGCCAGGTTCGCCTCGCTGTCGACGGTCCAGACGACGGTCGCGTCCAGCGTCTCGGCGAACTCCTCCACGAGGCGCACTTCAACCCCGGCCGGGTCCGACGGATCGGTCGTGTCCGTCCACGGCGGGTTGTGCGTGATCCCGACCCGGATCTGGCCGTCGCGGGCCTTGTCGAGGGTGCCGTCGACGTCGGCGGGGATTGCCGTGCAGCCGGCGAGCGCTGCCGCGATCGCGAGCCACCCTCCGATGATCCCGATCTCGCGGAGAAGTGGTCTTCCGGTGCTCATCCTGCGCATCGGCGCGCGACGACCAGGCCTGCACATCGCTTCGTTCGCTCCTCTGGGGTAGGAAAAACGCGCCGCACAGGCGACGCGAAGGGCATGGCTCTCACCATAGCCCGACCGGGTCATCGTCCTCTGGTCGTCCGGCCTTCCGGCTCCGACCCGTCGTCGTCGTTCTCGACGCGGATGCGCCGTCCCTCCTCGATGTCCTTCCGCTCCTTCTCCGCCCGCTTGTCGCTCTGACGGGTGTCGCGTGCGGGGAGCTGGATGTCGCGCTCGGCGGCGATCCCGGCCTGAAGCTGGCGGCCGCGTTCCAGCTCCGCGTCGAACTCCGCGCCGAACAGCAGGGCGAGGTTCGCGATCCACAGCCACAGCAGGAACACGATGACGCCCGCCATCGATCCGTAGGTGCGCTCGTAGTTGGAGAAGGTGGTGACGTAGAGCACGAAGCCGAGGGTGGCGACGGCCAGCACGACGATCGCCACGAGGGCACCCATGCTGATCCACCGGAACTTGGGCTGCTTGGCGTTCGGGGTCGCGTAGTAGAGCATCGCGACGAGGAAGACGACGACGAACAGCAGCAGCGGCCACTTGGCGATGCTCCACGCGAGCTGCACGCCCTCGCCGGCGCCGATCGCGTCGCCCAGCGCCGACACCACATCTCCGGAGAGCACGAGCACGATGGCGACGATGGTCAGCGAGACGACGGTGATGAGCGTGACGAGCAGCTGCATGGGGCGCAGCTTCCAGAACGGCCGCCCCTCCTCGATCTCGTAGATGCGGTTCATCACCCGGCTGAACGCCCCGACATAGCCCGAGGCCGACCACAGCGCGAGGAGGATCCCGGTCACGAGCGCGATGCCGGCGCCGGGAGCCTGGGAGATCTGCTCGATGGGACCGCGGAGAGCTTCCGCGGTCTCCGGCGGTGCCACGTCGCCGATGATGCCGAGCACGGCGTCGGCGGCGGCCCCGCCCTGGCCGAACACGCCGAGCAGCGAGAAGACGGCGATCATGGCGGGGAAGATCGAGAGCACCGCGTAGTACGTGAGGGCCGCGGCGCCGTCCATGCACTGATCGGCGGAGAACTCCCGGACGCTCTTGACCAGGACGTACTTCCACGACCGCTTCTGCAGATCGGTCGGGCTGTCCGGCTTCTCGTCGTGCTCTGGCGATGGAGCGGACGCGGATCCGCTTCGTCCTGTGGCTGCCTTCGACATGGCTCCTCCTCGGCGTCGGCGCGAGCACTGCTCCCGCGATCCAGTCCTATGAGGAGAAGAGGTGTTCCGGCACGGGGTTGCGCGAAGACGAGACGAGGGGGATGCTGTGCCGGCGTGCGGTCATGCGGCCGGGTAGGTGACCGTCCCGTCCGCGCGGACGACCGCGCCGGCGCTGAGCTCGGCCGGATCGACGTGCCCGGGACCGAGGATGTGGCGGACGACTTCGTCCCGCGCGAGGAGGTGGTCGGCGATGATCCGTCGATGGCACCGCCACCACACGCTCTCCGAGCACATCACCGTGACGCGCCGCTCGTGGCCCTCGGCGCGGAGCTCGTCCAGGGCCTGCCCGAAATCCGCGGAGAGGGCGTGATCGGCGTAGTTGTGGAAGCTGCGGTTCTGCCACCACGCGTTGGTCTCGAAGGGAACGTCCCTGCTCACGGGGCGGCGACCCGTCAGCCCCTCTGCACGGTGGTAGGCGATCCCGGCGGTGCGGAGGGAGGACGCGAGTGCGTCCTGGTCGAACTGCGGATGCCGCTTCGAACCGGGGAGGCGGCGCACGTCCACGACGCTCTCCACACGGCTCTCCTGCACCAACGCGAGGAACTCATCGATCGTGCGGGTGGAGTGCCCGATGGTGAAGAACGGCTCGGCCATGAGGCGACCGTAGCCCACCCCTCCCCATCCGTCGGCAACCCTTGCCCTGACGAGGTCCTCGCCCCTACGGTGAGGTGACGGGTGGGATCCGCACCCGAGGCGGGGCCGTTCGATCATGAGAAGAGTCCGATTCGGCGTTCTGGGCGTGCTGCTGGCCGCCGTGGTCGGTTTCGGCGGCGCACTCCCCGCCGTCGCGGCCGAGCCCACTGCCCGGCTCTCGCTCTTCAAGGCGATCGAGAACCTCGACACGGGGGCCAGTCTGGGGGATCGGACCCTGTGGACGATGCACGCCGTCAACGTGGCCACGGGGGAGACCTTCACCGGCGACGGCCTCAACGGCATGCAGTCGCGCCTCGTCCCGCCGGGCACCTACCGCATCTTCGAGACCGGCGGCGTGGCCGGTTACGCCTTCTTCGCCTGGAACTGCGACGGCGACATGACGACGGAGCCGGAACGCACGATCACGATCACCGCGAACCAGTCGATGACGTGCACGGTGCAGAACAACGCCATCCAGGGCAGACTCACGCTCGTCAAGAACGTGCAGGGCGGCGGCGCGGCCCCGTCGGAGTGGACGCTGCGGGCCCAGGGACCGTCGACCATCGAGGGGGTGTGGAGGCTCGGCCGAAGTGCAGAACCAGCCCGCCCGGATCGGCGTCTACACGTTGAGCGAGTTCGGCGGACCGGGGAGCTACGTGCCGGGGCCATGGACGTGCGAGCGGCGGGATCTGACGACCGGAGAGGTCACCGAGGTCCCCGTGACCGGAGACCAGTTCGAGATGACGCTCGGCGGTGCGGTGACCTGTCAGATCACGAACACCGGGGATCTGCCCCACCTGACGCTCGTCAAGGAGGTCGTCGACCCGGCGGCCACCGGATACCCGTTGGCCGCCCCGTCGGACTTCGTGCTGAGCGCGAGCGGACCCGAGCGGATCTCCGGTCCCTCCGGCTCGGACGCCGTCGACCACGCCTCCATCGACCCCGGCGCCTACACGCTCGCCGAGAGCGGCCCTGCCGGATACAGCGGAGGCGCGTGGACCTGCGTCGACGCCACGAGCGACGGCGGCATCGACGGCGGCCTCCTCTTCGTGCGCGAAAGCTCCGACATCACCTGCCGCATCACCAACACCTTCGCGGGCGGCTGGCTCACCCTCGTCAAGAACGTGGTGGGCAGCGACCAACCGCCGTCCGACTGGACCCTGACGGCTGCAGGACCGGAAACGGTCACCGGTGCCTCCGGATCCGCTGCCGTCTCCCGCGTCCCGGTGCCGGTCGGCGACTACGCGCTCGCCGAGGCGGATGGCCCCGCCGGGTATGCGGCCGGCCCGTGGTCGTGCACGGGCGGCGCCCTGGCGACCGACACCGTGACGGTCGGCGCCGGAGCGGACGTGACATGCACGGTCACGAACACCCTCGAGGTCGGCCAGCTCACCCTGGTGAAGAACGTCGTGAACGCGGGCGGCGGCCCGCTCACCGCGCAGGACTGGGAGCTCACCGCGAGATCGGCCGACACCGTCATCAGCGGCGCCTCCGGCTCGGGCAAGGTCAGCTTCGCGGCGGTGGCACCGGGGACCTTCACCCTGTCGGAGGCCAGTACCGCTCCGGAGGCGGGCTCCTATACGAGCGAGGGCTGGTCGTGCGTCGATGACGAGGGCACTCCGGTCGGCACGGGCGACACCGTGGAGGTCGTGCCGTTGGAGAGTGTGATCTGCACCGTCACGAATCGATGGACCGAGTCGACCCTGACGCTGCGCAAGCAGGTCGCCTCCGCCTTCGGCACGCCGGCCCTGCCCTCGGCCTGGACGCTGACCGCGACCGACGGCGCCGCCACGGTGTCGGGGCCCGCCAACTCCCCGGCTGTCACGCAGGCGGCGGTCGCCCCCGGCGCGTGGACCCTCGGCGAGACGGGAGGCCCTTCCGGCTACGACCCTCTCGGGTGGAACTGCTCGGGCGGGTCCGTGTCCGGGGATGTCGTCCAGGTTCCTCCGTCCAAGGACGTGGTGTGCATCCTCACCAACGCATCGATCACGCCCAGCCTCACGCTGGTCAAGCAGGTGGTGAACGGCGAGCGCGGCCGAGCCGTGCCTGCGGACTTCGAGCTGAAGGCCCGCGGTCCGGGCAATGCGGCTCTCTCCGGTCCCAGCGGCTCGGAGTTCGTCACCGACATGCAGCTTCCGCCGGGCGACTACATCTTCTCCGAGGACGGCCCGAGCGGCTACGAGGGCGAGTGGTCCTGCACGGGCACCGCCTGGGACGGGACCACGGCGACGCTGGGGTTCGGGGAGGACGCGATCTGCACCGCGACCAACACGTTCGTCGGCGGAACCCTGACGCTTCGGAAGGCCATCGTCGGGGTCGGCCCCGGGGCGCCGACCGGGCCCGCCGACGCCACGGACTGGACCCTGCGCGCCATCGGCGGCGGGCAGTTCCCGCGTCCGCGCATCGAGGGGGCGTCCGGAGAGACCGCAGTGACCCTCGCTCCGCTCGGCGCCGGTGCGTTCCGGCTCTCGGAGCGGGCGGTCGCGGGGGCGCCCACAGCGGACTACCGCAGCGACGGCTGGGCGTGCACCGGGGGAGCGCTGGAGGGCGACGTCGTCGAGGTCACGGCCGGGATGGACACCGTGTGCACGGTCACGAACGTCTACGACCCGGGGCCCGAGCCCGAACCCGAACCGGAACCGGAGAACCCGGATCCCGGAACGGACGGAGGCCCCGGCCCGGCGACCGGGTCGGAAGGCGGGGCGGCCTCCGACCTGGCCACGACAGGGCTCGCGCCGGCGACGGTCGTGATGGCAGGCGCCGGTGGTCTGCTCGTGCTCCTCGGGGCCGTGCTGATCGCGACCCGCCGTCGCCGACGGCGAGGAACGGATCAGGGAACAGGTGTCCGCACGTCCGCGCGTCCGTAGTCGCCGAGCTTCTCCACCGCGAAGTCGAGGAGGGCATCGGCACGCGACGTCAGGGTCATGTCCGCCGGCCAGATCCCCACGACGTGGGAGACCGTCACCGGGGGGTCCAGGGGGCGGATCACGACCGGGCGTCCCTCGCTGCTCACGGGTAGGGTGTTGGGGCGGGACATGAGGAGGCCGTAGCCCAGGCCTCGGCCCACGAGGGCTTCGACGAGGGCGAGCTGGCTGACGCGGGCCTCGATCCGGGGCTCGAGTCCGCGCGCGGTGAAGGCATCGATGACGTTGCGCGTCCCCGGGCTGGCGTCGTACTGGATGTAGGGCTCGTCGGCGAGGTCCGGCAGGTCCAGGGTCGCCGCATCGGCCAGCGGGTGCGCGGGCGGCAGGTGGACCTCGAGCTCGGTGGCATAGATCCGCCGACGACGGTATCCGGCGGGCAGGGACACGTTGTACACGAGCGCCACATCGAGGTCTCCCGCGTCGAGTGCCGCGAGGAGTTCCTCGTTCGTGCCGATCATGATCTCGAGCTGCACGCCCGGATGGCGCTTCGGGAAGCCTTCGAGCAGCTCCGGAACCACGCTGGTCGCGAAGCTGGCGTAGCACCCGAGCGTGACCGGGCCGCGCAGCTCGGTGCCGCGGCGCGCGTCGAGGACGAGCTCCTGAGCATCCGCGACGATCCGACGGGCCTGCTTGGCGAACTGCTGACCGGTCGGCGTCAGAGTGAGGCCGCGTGCCTTCCGTCGCACGCAGAGCTGGGCGCCGACCGCCCGCTCCAGGCTCGTCACCGCCTGGGACAGCGCCGATTCCGAGATGTGCAGATGAGCTGCCGCGGCGCTGAGGGTCGGGAAGTTGGGCAGGGCGGCGAACAGCTCGAGCTGCCTCATGCTCACGTCGGACATGACGGCCCCCCTCGATTCTTCTTCCGCTCACCTGAACTATAACCACGAAGAAGTGCGATTTACGTACAGAGTCCCCCGCCCTCACGATGAGAGGGACACATCCCGATCCCCTCGCTCGCGAGGGGGACAACGACGTTAGGGACGACCATGACCTCCTCTTCCGCATCAGGCAACGCCAGCTCGCAGCGCCGCATCGCCTTCGCGACGATCATCGGCACGACCATCGAGTGGTACGACTTCTTCATCTACGCGACGAGCGCCGGGCTCGTCTTCGCACAGCTCTTCTTCCAACCCGCCGGCAAGGAGATCGGCCTGCTGCTCTCCTTCGCCACGGTCGGCATCTCCTTCCTCTTCCGTCCGCTCGGCGCCTTCCTGGCCGGGCACTTCGGCGACGTCCTGGGGCGGCGCACGATGCTCGTCCTCACCCTCGTGCTGATGGGAGCGGCCACCACCCTCATCGGTCTGTTGCCGACGTACGCCCAGATCGGGATCGCCGCGCCGATCCTCCTCCTGCTGCTCCGGATCCTCCAGGGTCTCTCGGCCGGCGGTGAGTGGGGAGGCGCGGTGCTGATGGCCGTCGAGCATGCCCCGGCCGACCGTCGAGGGCGCGCGGGGTCGTGGCCCCAGCTCGGGGTGCCCCTCGGCTTCCTCCTCGCCTCCGGAGTGACGGCCCTCATGACCGGCGTCATCACCCCGGGTGCCGCGTACCTGGAGTGGGGCTGGCGCGTGCCGTTCCTGGTGAGCGTCGTGCTCATCGCCGTCGGGTTCGTCATCCGGCGCTCCGTGTCGGAGAGCCCCGTCTTCGCGGAGATCGCACGCCGCGGACGGCAGTCCCAGGCGCCGATCGTGACCCTGTTCCGGCGCCACTGGTATCTGGTGCTCCTGGCCGCCCTCGTGTTCGCGGGCAACGGCACGCTCGGGTACATGACGACGGGTGGCTTCCTCAACAGCTATGCGATCAACGTGCAGAGCCTCGACACCACGGCGGTGCTCGTCGCCGCGTCGGTGGCCGCCGTCGTCTGGTTCTTCTCGACGCTCCTCGCCGGGTACCTCTCCGACGTGATCGGGCGGCGGAGCACCTTCCTGATCGGTTTCGCCCTGCAGGCTCTCGTCGTCTTCCCCGTGTTCTGGCTCGTCGACCACGGAGGTCTGCCGGGGCTGTACACCGCGCTCGTCCTCATCTCGACCGGACTGGGCCTCACCTACGGACCGCTGGCCGCCTGGTACTCGGAGATCTTCCCCGCCTCGATCCGCTTCTCGGGCGTCTCGATCACCTACGCGATCGGCGCGGTGCTGGGTGGTGCGTTCGCACCGATGATCGCCCAGTTGCTGCTCGACAGGACCGGTACGACCGTGGCCGTGTCGGCCTACCTCCTGGTGGCCTCGCTCCTCGGCGGCATCGCGACGCTGTGTCTGCGGGATCGATCGGGGATTCCGCTGGGACCGGACCACGAGGCCGAGCAGGCCACGGGAGCCACGATGTTCCGGTCGCGCCCGGCTGCGCCCGCGCTGGCCGCGAAGTGAGAGGACGCCTGTTCGTGCGTCATTCGATGAAGGAGAGGCAATGGTAGACAGCAGGACGAGGATCGCCGTGATCGGCGGGGGGATGGGCGGGCTCACGGCCGCGATCGCCCTCACCCGGATCGCCGGTGTCCAGGTCACCGTGTTCGAGCAGGCGACGGCGCTCGGCGAGGTGGGAGCAGGCGTGACCGTCGCCCCGAACGCGCAGCGCGTGCTGGACGCCCTCGGTGTGCTCGACCAGGTGCGACGGGCCGGGGCGACCCCCGACGGGCACGGCGTCTACCTGGATGCGAGTGGGGCGCTCGTCACCGACGCGGCGTGGGAGGACTCCGCGAAGCAGTACCGGAACATCGGGATGTACCGCCCGGATCTCATCGAGGTCCTGGCGCGCGAGGTCGACGGGGAGAGCATCCGCCTCGGGCACCGCCTGGCCTCCCTGCGCACGGAGGAGTCCGGCGTCCGCGTCACCTTCGAGAACGGGGTGACCGACCTCTTCGACGCGGTCATCGGGGCGGACGGCATCCACTCCGTGGTGCGCCGCAGCATCGTGCCCGATCCGGAGCCCGTGTACTCCGGCTACATCGTCTACCGGGGCGTCGTCGACGCCTCCCACCTGCCCGCGGACTGGCCGCGGATCAGCCAGGTGTGGATGGGGGATCAGCGGCACTTCATGTGCTACCCGCTGCAACAGCGCACCCTGTTCAACTTCGTCGCCGGGGTGCCCAGCGACCGCCCGCTCCACGGCCCCTGGTCGGGCCCCGCCGACGTGAGCGAGCTCCGTGCCGAGTTCGCCGGCGAGATGTGGGACACCCGGCTCCAGCGCTTCCTGGGAGCGATCGAGAAGACGTTCTGGTGGGGGCTCTTCGACCACGAGCCGCTCCGCAACTGGTCCCACGGAGCGGTGACCCTGCTCGGCGACGCCGCACACACGATGCTGCCGCACCAGGGCCAGGGCGTGAACCAGGCGATCGAGGACAGCATGGCGCTCGCCGTGTTCCTGAAGGCCGCCGACACGGTCGCCGACATCCCGGAGGCGTTCCGGCGCTACACCTCGGTCCGCATGCAGCGGACCGCGATCCTGCAGCACGGCTCACGGCGGGCGGGGTGGATGTTCGACGCGCAGCACGAGTTCGCGGACCGGCGGAAGCGCGACACCGACCTGCGCGTCGGGCGCGACTTCCGCCGGAGCGCGGTCTTCGACTACGACGCGAGGAAGGTCGCCGAGAGGGCGCTGGCCCGCTTCCGGAAGGAGCAGTACGCATGACCTCGATCAGCATCATCGGCAGCGGGAGGATGAGCGCGGCGATCGCGGACGTCGCCGCGCGCGCCGGCGCGGGTATCCAGATCGTCCGTCGGAGCACCGCCAGTTCCTCCGGCGACCGCCCCGACGTCACGTATGCCGCGCTCGGCGACGACCTCACGGGTGACCTGGTGGTGCTCGCAGTCCCCTCTGCGGCGTACCCGAGCATCCTCGACCACTATCGCGAGCGCCTGCGCGACAAGGTCGTGATCGATATCAGCAACCCCATCGACTTCACGACCTACGACGAACTGACCGTCCCGTCCGATTCGTCGAGTGCCGCGGAACTCGCGCGGATGCTCCCCGAGGGGGCAGCGGTCGTCAAGGCGTTCAACGTCAACCTCGGCGACACCCTGGTCACCGGCACCAACGGCACCACGCGGACGACGGTCCTCTTCGCCGGTGACTACGCGGAGGCGAAGATCGCCGTCGCGTCGCTGATCGAGGATGCGGGGCTCCGCGCCGTCGACGTCGGTCCGTTGTCCCGTGCTCGGGAGCTCGAGGCGATGGGGTTCCTCCAGATCGTCCTCGCCGCGCTCGGCGCCACGAGCTACGAGTCGGGATTCACCCTGCTGCCCTGAGGGTTCCGCGTCTGGTCGTGCCGGGAACGTGCACGGGACACGATGCTGCGGGTCCGCCCCGGAACGGGACGGACCCGCAGCGCCGAGGCTCAGCCGGCCGCCGGCGCGATCTCGTTCGGGGTGACCTCCAGCTCGGTGCTCGCGAGCACCTCGCCCGTGGTGAGGTTCACCGCGTGCACGCTGTCCGCGGCGGGCTCGGTCACGTAGGCGATGTCACCGGCGACGACGATGGCGGGGTGCGGGTCCTGCCACTCGGCCGGCCCTTCCCACGCCTCGATGACGGGGTAGGAGTCGGTGATCTCCCCGGTCACGGGGTCGAGCACATGGATGGCACCGTCGGCGCCGAGGATGTAGGCCAGGTCGTCCGGCCCCCGCACGACGTCGCGGAAGGTGTACTCCGCTCCCTCCGGCAGGGACACGACCTCGGACGTCATCGCCGCCGTGTCGATGAGCGTGACGGCGTCGAGCAGGTACCCCTCGGCGTCGGGATCGTTCTTGTAGTCGCCCACTACGATCGGGCTCGTCTCGCTCACGTAGGCGTTGCCCATGCGGCCGTACGGCTGGTCCGGGGCGGCGAGCTTGGTGATCTCGCCGTCCTTGTAGACGAGCGCGCCGTCCTCGCAGCCGAAGACGACGACCTCGTCGGACGCCGTGCCTTCGCCGTGGACGCCGGGGCACTGATCGGACGCCGCGATCTCCGTGCCCTCCGCATCGCGCACCACGATGCCGCTGCGACCGTCCGCATCGCCCACCGTGGTGAGGAACGTGCCGTCCTCCAGCAGCACCGAGACGCCGTGGTGCGCCTCGACGCCGTCGATGGTCTCCACTTCCGGGAGGCCGTCGTCGCCGAGGGCGGCGGTGTCGAAGATCGTGGTGTCGCTCGTGCCGTCGGCGTAGAGGATGGTCTTGCCACCGTGACGGACCACGTGGCCGGGGGTGTCGGCCGCGAACACCGTGTCGGTCAGCGCCGCGTCATCGGTCGACCCGGCTCCGGTGTCGAGTACCTGGAAGCCCTCGCTCATCGTCACCATGACGTGGCGACCGTCGCCCGCCGGGTTCAGGCGGGTGAACGGCTCCGAATCGAAGTCGGCGACGGTGTCGAGGGTCTCCCCGTCGAGGACGAGGATGCCGCCCTCGTACGAGATGGCCACCCGGGGGCCGGGGTCCGACTCCGGGGCATCGCTTCCGGCGGAGCCGGACCCGGGGCTGGTCGAGCAGGCGGCGAGCGTCACGGCGGCGCCGAGGGCGACGGCCCCGGCCAGCGCCCGGCGCAGGGGGAGTGTCTTCATGCGGTGCTTCTTTCTTGTGAGGGTGGTCTCAACGGGTGAGACCGGAGGCGATGCGCTCGGTGTTGACGCGCATCATGGTCAGGTAGCCCGGGGCGCCGCCGTCTTCCGCGGTGAGCGACTCGGTGAACAGCTCGATCACCTCGACGTGGACGTCGGCCTCCTCGGCGAGCGCCTGGACGAGGCGGTCGGGGGAGGAGGACTCCGCGAAGACGGCGGGCACGCCCGTGTCCTCCACGGCGCCCACGAGGTCGGCGAGGTCGGAGGCCGAGGGGGCAGCGAGCGTGGTTCCGCCCGGGATCACGGCGCCGACGACCTCGAAATCGAAGCGGTCGGCGAGGTAGCCGAAGACGTGATGGTTGGTCACGAGCGCGCGGCGTTCGTCCGGGATCCGGGCGAATGCGGCGGTCATCTCGGCGTCGAGCGTCGTGAGCTCCTCGCGGTAGTCGGTGACGTCCGCGGCGAGGGTGTCGGCGTCGATCCCGTCGAGCGCGGCCAGGGCGGGCTCCAGGGCATCGACGACGTCGATCATGCGCGCGGGGTCGGTCCAGAAGTGCGCATCGGGCATTCCCGCGGCGTCGCCGTCGCGGTAGTCCAGCACCTCGATCGCGTCGCCGGCGACGAAGGACGGCACCTCCGCGGCGACGGCCGCGTCGAGATGCTGCTGCAGGCCCTCCTCGAGCCCGAGCCCGTTGGAGACGAGGAGGTCGGCGTCCCGGAGCGTGGCGGCCTCATGCGCCGAGATCTCGAACGAGTGCGGGTCCGCGTTCGGCTTCATGAGGGTGACGATGCGAGCCTGACCGCCGACGATCTCGCCGACCACGTCGCCCAGGATGTTCGTCGAGACGACGACCACCGGTCGCGTGTCCACAGGGGTGGCGCAGGAGGTCAGGGTGGCAGCGGCGCACGCGGCGAGCGCCGTGGCGGTGAGAACGCGGAGGAGGCGCATGTCAGCGCCCCGTCTCGGCGACGAAGGCCGGGGCGTCGGTCGTGTCGAAGGTCCTCGCGACGCGGGCGCCGTCGGCGTAGTCGATCTCGAACAGCCGGTGCTCCGCCGGGCCGCTGAGGTAGGCACGGTGCTGGTCGGCGATGAGGACCGGGGTGGCTCCCCCCGCCGCCGACTCCGCCACCAGCGGCGCCGTCTCCGCTCGCACCGCCCCGTCGAGCGCGCTGAGCACGAGCACACGGCCGTCCTCCGCGAGGGCGAGCAGGGTGTCGTCCTCATCGCCGACGGCTGTCACCTGCACGAGTGGGGCCGGAGCGGTGAGGAGGGTCCAGGCCCGGGCCCGGGTGTCGAGGATGCGGATGTCGGTGGGCCCGGCGAGGCCGGCGACCGTGGGGCGCCCCTCACGGTTGTGGAAGGACGTCACGGCTCCGGCCGGCGCGTCCTCCGGGTACGGGATGCGGTCGACGACGACGGCGCCGTCCTCGACCTGAGCCAGCAGGGCGCCGTCGGCGCAGCCGATCACCGCTCCGACCCTGGTCGTGATCGTGCCGCTCGGCGCGACGCAGCTCTCCCGGAGCCCGGTGCGCTCGCCGTGTGCCGTGTGGCCGACGACGGATCCGCCCGCCTCACCATCGTCCTCGGTCACGAGGGCGAACGACCCGACCGGTACCACCAGACCCTCGTGGGGAGTGCGCTCGATGCGGAACAGCTCACGGATCTCCCCCTTCGACAGGGCCTCCGTGTCGAGGAGGACCGCGTCACCGGATCCGGAGAAGGAGATCCCCGTGCCGCCGGTGGTCGAGCTGTTCGTCGTCGCGACCGTTGCCGTGCCGTCGCCCTCGACCGTGCCGAGCAGCGCGGGCTCCGCCCGGTAGTAGTGGAAATGGTCGACGTGGTCCCACGTCCAGACGCCGCTGTCGACGACCTCGACGCCGTCGCCGGTGTCCGCGAAGAGGTACCGGCCGTCGGTGGCCATGCCCTCGGGGGCGGCGACCGCACCGATGTCGGTGACGCTCTCATCCAGGAGGTCGAGGTGGGTCACCCGACCCGCGTCGTCGACGGTCGTGAGGCCGAGCTGCGGTTCGGCGACCTCTTCCGCTCCGGCGATCGCGCCGTGCCCGTCCGCGGGAGTCGAGGGCGCGGCCGGGCTCTGCGCCGCGGGACCGGCGCAGGAGGTGAGGGCGAGGGAGAGGGCGGCGAGAGTGATGAGGGGCAGGAGGCGGGAGCGCACGAGAACCTTTCGGAGACGGGTCAGGAGGCGGGAGCAGGGTCGGGATGGGCGGCCCGGTCGGCGAACGGATGCCGTGTGCGCACGGCGGCCCGCACCGCCCAGGAGAGGCCGGCGAGCGCGATCGCGGCGGCGGCGACGGACGCTCCGGCCGCGGTGGCCGCGTACCAGGACGCGAGGAGCCCGACGAGGACGGCGGCGACCCCGAACGCGGAGGCCAGGACCATGCGCGTGGGCAGCCGCGACGTCCACTGTGCGGCGGCGACCGCCGGAGCGAGGAGCAGACCGACGACGAGCAGCGAGCCGACCGCCTGGTACGACGCCACGACCGCGAGGGTCACCAGCCCGACCAGGGCCGCCTGGGCCCACCGCGGACGGAGCCCGAGCACCGTCGCGATCCGGGTGTCGAGGGCCAGCGCGACGAACGGTCGGTGGCAGAGGGTGGCGGCGATCACTCCCAGTGCCGCGGCTGCGGCGAGCAGGAGGAGATCGGCGCGGGTGATGGCGAGGATGTCGCCGAACAGGATGGCCGTCGCGTCCGTGGCGAAGCTCCCCGAGTGGGAGATGATGATGACGCCCAGAGCCAGCATCGCGACGAACAGCAGACCGATGCTCGTGTCGTAGGAGAGCCGGGCGCGTCGTTGCAGGGCGCCGATGCCGATGCTCATCGCGACGGCGCTGAGCGCTCCGCCCACGAGGACGGGAGCCCCGAGCACTGTCGCCAGCGCGACACCGGGCAGCATCCCGTGGGCCAGTGCCTCACCGAGGAACGCCATCCCTCGGACGACGACCCAGGTGCCGACGACCCCGCAGAGGACCGCGACGAGCGCGCCGCCGAGGAGCCCGCGCTGGAAGAACTCGAGCGTGAACGGGGTGAGGAGGGCGGAGAACGAGGAGGTCACGGAACGCGAGCCTATGCGTAGTTGAGAATGATTATCAAATTCATAAACTGGAGATATGACGACGCTCTCATCGACCACCGACCCCTCCGTGTGCCTGGACGGTGTCTCCGTGCGGTTCGGGGAGCGCGATGCGCTGCGCGACCTCACCCTG
The DNA here is from genome assembly GCF_050470785.1 of Microbacterium sp. NRRL B-14842. NCBI lineage: Bacteria > Bacillati > Actinomycetota > Actinomycetes > Micrococcales > Microbacteriaceae > Microbacterium > Microbacterium sp. NRRL B-14842. The sequence goes on from NZ_JBFLUM010000001.1 coordinate 307,319, forward strand.
TCGATCGGAGTCGGAGAGGTCGTCGCCGTCTCCGGCCCGAACGGCGCCGGGAAGTCGACCCTTCTCGAGGTCGTCGCCGGCGTGCGTTCACCGACGCGAGGGCAGCGGAGCGTGACGGGCCGGATCGCCTTCGTGCCGCAGCGCGCCGTGGTGCCTCCCGGCCTGCCGCTCACGGCGCGAGATGTCGTGGAGGTGGGTACGTGGGGGCGCCTCGGCGCCTTCCGGCGGCGGGATCAGCGTGCGCGCCACGCGGTCGAGGCGGCGATGGAACGCACGGCCGTGCAGGCTCTCAGGCGTCGTCCGTTCGCGGAGCTCTCCGGTGGCCAGCAGCAGCGGGTGCTGCTGGCTCAGGGGCTGGCGGCAGGCGGGGCGGTCCTCCTGCTGGACGAGCCGACGACCGCTCTGGATGCGGAATCGGTCCAGCGGATCCGGGCCGTGCTGCGCGAGGAGGCCGAGTGCGGAACGACCGTGATCTGCGTCACGCACGACGCCGGGCTGATCGCGGCGGCCGACCACGGGATCGCCCTCCTCGACGGGGTGCGGCAGGCAGATCCGCGTCGCCGGGACGCGCGCACGGCGGTGCGGTCAGAGACCGTGCCCCATGTCGAAGTCGGAGAGTGCGGGGATGTCGATGTCTCCGCGCGATGACGAATCGCCCGTGGTCTTCGGGAAGTGGCGATGCGCGCGCAGCTCGTCGACCTCCGTCGCGAAGTCGGGTTCGGGGTCCGCGGTGTGGTGGGGGCTCACGAGCACATCGTTGCCGACACCCACGAGCAGATCGGCCCAGTCCTTCTCCCCGTCCAGGAGGATCGGGATCTCCACCGCTTCGGACTCGCCCTCGCTGGCGATCGCGGCCGCGAGGGTGAGGAGCGTCTCGGCGACGTCGTCAGAGGTGAGGAGCTGCTGGCCGGCGTAGGAGACGAGTTTCATGAGGACATCTTGTCGTCGTCGGCACCCTCCGGCACGGGGGTTGCGTCGATCCTCGAGCAGGGGATAAGCGGTTCAGCGCAGATAGGCGTCGACCATCAGGGCGCCGCGGATGTCGCGGAGCCGGTCGATGAGCCGGGTGATCCCGGCGGTGCCCACGGAGGCGAGAGGAAGGTCGAACGGGCCCAGGGGCTCCAGCTTCCCCATGCGCAGCCGGACGACCTCCCATCCGGCGCCGCGGACCGCGCGGTCCTTCCGGCGGTCCGTCTCCTCCCGCTTGCCGACGTGCTCCAGCCCGTGCCGGCCGACCGTGTCGTACTCGACCGCGATGCGCAGCTCGGGGAGCAGGATGTCGGGCCACACCTCCGTATGCCGGAAGAAGGGCCGCCCGACCTTGATCGCGTTGAGCTCGTCGGGGAACACCAGCCGTTCGGCCAGTGCCTGCCGGAGCTTCCCCTCCGCCGCCGAGGCCGGCTTCGGAGCGCATGCGCTCAGGAACGCGGTTCCCGTCGGCAGCGCAGGAGTCTTGGTGCAGAGCGCCGGTGCCGGCTTCTTCGGACGGGCGGGGAGCGCACGCGCCTCTCCGAGGATCACCGGCTGCGGCCGCGCCAGCGCCGCGCACTCCGGACACCAGGACGAGCGCCGTCGGACCCGCCCCGGACGCTCGCGCTGCTCGGTCGGCGTCGCCGCGAACAGGTGCCCGACGGCGCACTCCCAGCAGAGCAGGACATCGGCGGCCAGCGGGATCTGCGAGAGCACGATGCCGTGGTTGAGCTCCGGGTGGTACTGCCGGATGAGCTCGGGGTAAGCCGCCCACGCCGCCCGGTACGTCCCGACCGCGTAAGGCACGTCGAGTCCGCGCGAGAACTGCCGTCTCGCCCACCACTGCTGCACGGACTCGGGCACGACAGCGACCGTAGGCCAGGCCACGGACATCGCCGCGCGGAGTCACCAGGGTGAACATCGCTCGCCGCTCTGTCGTGTCCCCAGGGGCGCGCCTAGGGTCGGTGGCGAAGACCGGTGCCTCTGCGCGCGTGGAGAGCATCTCCGACCGCAACCGAAAGCAGGAAACCATGGCTGAACTGATCGTCATCTCCTATGACACCGAGAGCGACGCGGAGGGCGCCTACAACCGCGTCCAGGCCCTGCAGGACGACCTCGTCGTCGAGCTCGCGGGCCTCGCGCTCGTGAAGGTCGACGGGGAAGGCAAGACGAAGGTGGAGTACCCGGGCGCCGGGAGCAGGATCGGCCTGGGCGTCGCGTCTGGTGCCCTGTTCGGCGCGCTGATCGGCATCCTGTTCTTCATCCCGGTCGCCGGCCTGGTGTTCGGCGGCCTGCTCGGGGCCCTGTTCTCCGGTCTCGACAAGACCGGCATCGACGCCGAGTTCCGCGACCGGGTCAAGGCCACCGTGACGGCCGGCAAGTCGGCCGTCGTCATCTACGCCCTCAAGCTCACGGAGGACAAGTTCGCCGAGGCGCTCGCCCCGTACAACGGCACCGTCGTGCAGACCTCGCTGTCCAAGGAGGACGAGGCCGAGCTGGTCAGGGACCTCGGCGGCCACTGACCGCCCACTGATGCGCCCGCCGTGGATCCGCCCGCGGCGGGCGCATCGTCGTCTCCGGTGTCGGTGGGGCGTGCAAGGCTGCGCGCGTGGACACACTGAGCCTCCGGCCCTGGTCGGCCGACGATCTCCCTCTCCTGCGGGCGGCGAACACCCCGGAGATGACGGTGCACCTCAACGGGCCGGAGAGCGCGGCGGAGGTGCAGGCGCGTCACGAGAGGTACCTGCGTCTCGTCGCAGACGGCGAGGCCCTGATGTTCGCGATCATCGACGACGAGGGGCAGCCTCTCGGCTCGATCGGCGCGTGGCGGATCACATGGCAGGACGAGCCCGCGTGGGAGACCGGCTGGTTCGTGCTGCCTGCCGCGCAGGGCCGGCGGGTGGCCGCCCGCGCTCTCGCTCTGCTCGTCGACGTGCTCCGTGGTCGAGTGGGGGACGGGCGGCTCCTGCTCGCGTTCCCCGCGGTCGACAACCCCGCGTCGAACGCCGTGTGTCGTCGCGGCGGGTTCACTCGCCGGGGAACGATCACGGAGGACTTCCGCGGGGCCGAGCTCACGGTCAACGAGTGGGTGCTCGACCTCGCCGCCGACTCCTCGACGGGATGACGCCGTCGGGTCAGCGGCGCACGCGCGCCCTGGTCTTCGCCACCCCGGCGAGAGTCGCCCGCACCGGCGTTCCGAGGTAGAGCCCGAGGGAGGCGCCGGAGGCGAGGGCGATGCCGATCACGGCGGCGTCGATGAGCGATCCGCCCACGGTCAGCATCCCGGTGGAGGTGCCCGCCGCGTGCACGACCTCGAGCAGGCCCTGGAAGACCGCGACGCCGGGGACGAGCGGGACGATCGCCGCCGTCGTCACCGCGACCGAGGGCACGTGCAGGTTGTGTGCGATGAGCATGCCGATGAAGCTCGCCAGCAATGCTCCGACCGCGCTCGCCGCGGCCGGGTGCAGCTGGAGCGCGACGGTGCCCGCGTACCCGGCGAGGGTGACGGCGCTGAGCAGGGCGCTGACGAGGATGATGCGGATCCCGGCGCCGTTGAACACGGCCACCGCGACCGCGATGATGATGGCCCCCGCGAACTGGTTGAGCAGGGGTCCGAACGGCGCCGGGTCGTCCGGGAGCTCCATCGTGAAGCCCAGCACGCCACCGAGCTCCAGCCCGACGAGGATGCCGATCACCACGCCGAGCGTCTGCATCGTCAGGTCGAGGATGCGCCCGCCGGCGGTGAGTGCGAAGCCGTCGATGGCGTCCTGCGCCGCGCCCACCACGGTGAGCCCGGCGAGCATGAGCACGATGCCCGAGGCGACGATGATCGACGGACGGATGCCGACGAACGGTTCGATCCCCGCGCTGCCGAGCGCCGAGACCGCCACCGCGACGACCGTGGTGACGAGGCCCCCGGCGATCTGGCTGAAGAACAGCGGCACCCGCAGTCGGGCGAGGCCCGCCTGGGTGAGCGCCGCCCCCAGGGCCGCGACGAACGTGAGACCCACGATGAGCGGAGAGGCCCCGAGCATGATGCTCACCCCGACCGCGAGGAGCGTCCGTGCGACGATCACCACGGGCTGCTGATAGCGGAAGGGCACGCGGCGGATGACGCGGAAGGCGGTGCGCGCGGATTCCAGGTCCAGGCCGCCGTCGATGTCGGCCACGAGCGCCTGCACGCGCTGCAGCTTGGCGTGGTCCGGGGCGGCGACGCGGACCACGCGGACGAGGGTCTCCGGCCACACCTCCCCGCTGAGGTGGAAGGAGACCGTGATCGAGTTGTAGGTCACGTCGACCTGCACGCCCTTGAGTCCATAGGCCTCGCACACGCGGGTGATCGCGAGCGTGACCTCGTGGGCGGAGGCGCCGACCGCGAACATCGACTCCCCGATGCGCGTCGCGAGATCGAGGACCCGCGGGACGGTGTGCTCGTCGATCACGGGCATCGCCTCGGTGTGGGCGACGGTGGACGGATCGGTGTGCAGCAGCCGGCGGACGGAGTGGAGCAGTCGCTGAGGGGAACGCGCGGGCATATGTCCCATTCTCCCGCGGGCGAGGACCTCCCGATCGACCGCCCCGCTGTCAAGGCCCGAGACGACCTCCGGCCACGCTCTTAGAGTGGCCTCGCCGTGGCGCTCCCGACGCCGTGGCAGGAGGACTCGACGATGACGGATGACTCGCTTCCCACGGAGGCGCTGCTCGATGGTCGCTACCACCTCCGGGAGTGCGTCGGGCAGGGCGGGATGGCGCGGGTGTACCGCGCCGAGGACTCGCTGCTCGGGCGCACAGTGGCCATCAAGATGCTGCGTGCGGAGACGGAGGAGGGGGCCGCGTCCGAGCGCGCTCGTGGCGAGATGACCGTCCTCGCCTCACTCAACCATCCCGCGCTGGTCACGCTGTACGACGCGCAGCTGCATCCCGGGCGGGCCGAGTACCTGGTCATGGAGTTCATCGACGGGCCGACCCTCGCGGCGCGGATCGCCCAGGGGCCGCTTCCTTCGGACGAGGTGGCGGCGCTGGCTGCCGACCTGGCGGAGGCTCTGCACGTCGTGCACGGCGCGGGCATCGTGCACCGCGACATCAAGCCCTCCAACGTCCTGCTCACGGGTCGCTCTCTCGCCGGGAGCCGATCGGGCGCGAAGCTCGCCGACTTCGGGATCTCGGTGCTCGTGGACGCGGCGCGGCTGACGTCTCCGGGGACGGTGATCGGGACCGCGGCGTACCTGGCGCCGGAGCAGTTGAACGGCGCGGCGCCGGCGCCCGCCGCCGACATCTACGCACTGGGGCTGGTCCTGCGCGAAGCGCTCACCGGAGAGCGCGCGTTCGCCGAGGCGGAGGGGATCGGGGCCACCCTGGCCCGCCTGATCGAGCCGCCCACGATCCCGGAATCCGTGGGTCCGGCGTGGTCCGCGCTGCTCCAGCGGATGACCGCCACGGATCCCGAGGACCGGCCGAGCGCCGCCGGCGTCTTCGCGGCGGTGTCCGCGCTCGCACAGGATCCTTCGCTGCCGCCCCGCCCGCCGGTGCCGGCCCCCATCGCCGCCGCAGCATTCGCGGATCGGACACCGACCGGCCCCTCCGCGCCCCCGACGCAGACCCGCGTGCTTCCCGTTCGTCCGTCTGCCGAGGGGGCGATGCTCCGCGCCCGGGCCCCTCGCACGCAGCGCGTCCGGCGGCGCCGCGGGCTCCTGACCGGCGCGGTCGCGGTCGCGGTGGCGCTCACCGTCGCCGGAACGCTCTGGGCGGCGGGGGCACTCAACCCGAATCCCGCGGTGACGCCTGTCGACACCGAGCCGAGCCCTCGTTCATCGCCCACGCCGGCAGTCGTGGTGCCCGTGACCGTCCCGGAAGACGGGGAAGAGCCGTCGACACCGGCCGAGGCTCCGCCCGCGGCACCGGAACCCGCGCCCGGCGTGCCGGCCGACAAGAAGGCGGAGAAGGCTCAGGAGGCCGCGGAGAAGGCCACGCAGAAGGCCGCCGAGGAGCAGCGGAAGGCCGAGGAGGACGCGCAGAAGAAGGCCGAGAAGGCTCAGGAGCGCGCAGAGAAGGAGGCGGAGAAGGCCCAGGAGGAGGCGGAGAAAGCGGAAGCGGAGGACGCCGACCTCGAGGACTGAGTCCTCGGGCCTGCGACCTCCGCGTCGGCGGAGCCGGTGTCAGACGGTGAGGTCCGCGAGCTGCCGGGAGGCACTGCTCGTCTCGATCGGCTCCGGCACCAGGTACAGGCCGTTCGTCGTGTTCGCGGTGTACGCCAGAGCGTCCACCCACCGCCGGTTGATGGCCGGGGGCCTGCTGCCGAAGAACTTGAACACGATGTTCGCGTTCGCGTGCACCCAGACTGTCGTCCGGCCGCCGCCGACGGAGGCGTCTTCCTTCCACGAGAACGGCATCGGCTCTCCGCGCCGGAGCTTCGTCATCATGACGAGCTGGATATGTGTGAGAGCGCGGTCCTCGATCTCGACCTTCGGACCGCCCTCGTAGATGAACTTGCCCATTGGATGGATCCTTCGTTCCATCACCACAGGAACCCGTTGCCAAGAGGCGCAACCACGCTGATCGCTGGTGGGGATATCTCTACGGTCTCACCTATCCCGGATTCGCAACACCCCACCTTCGTCCAGCGGTCGCGGCGGAGGTCCCCGGTCTCAGATGCGGCGAGGGCCGGGACCGTTCTCGCCCAAGGCGTCCTCGGGGTTCAGCAGGCGGCAGGCCTTGAGGGACAGGCAGCCGCAACCGATGCAGCCCGCGAGCTCGCGCTGCAGATGCTCGAGCTGCGTCCGCCGCTCCTCGAGCTCGGCGCGCCAGCGTTTGGCCACGCGGCGCCAGTCGCCGTGCGAGGGCGGCGCGTCCACGGGCAGGGTCTGGAAGAGCTCCTGCACCTCGCTGAGCGGGATGCCGATGCGCTTGGCCACGACGATGATGGAGATCCGGCGCAGCATGTGTCGGCGATATCGCCGCTGGTTGCCGGGCGTGCGCGTCGAGGCGATGAGACCGAGCTGCTCGTAGAAGTGCAGCGCGGAGGGGGCGACGCCCGTGCGTCGGGTGACCTCTCCGATCGGGAGGAGATCGTCGGGTTCCATCCGCCGCCCTTCCGTAGACCTCAACAATAGTTGAGGAACGGGCGGAACGGGTCAGCGCGACGTGGGCGGAAGCTTGTCCACGCCGTGGCGGTTCGGCTTGTCCGGCTCTGCCGCCGTCTCCGGCGTCACGTCCGGGCTGTCGGCGGGTGCGCCGGACGTCGGATAGTGCGGCTCGTCGATCTCGACGGCCTTGTCCCGCTCATCCGCCGGGGGGAGGTGGTCCAGGGGCTGCTTGATGTCATCGGGGTGGTGGCTCATGGACCCAGGGTGCGCTGTTCCGCCTGCAGCGCCCAGGGGGTTGTCATCCGGTCGGCGGTGTGGTCGGTGGGTGGCGCTACGGTGAACGGACACGACCACGGAGGGTTTCCCACATGGCATCCGTCCTCACCGGACTCGACCACATCCAGCTGCCCGTCGCCGATCTGGCCGCGTCCATCGCGTGGTACCAGCGCCTGCTCGGCTTCCGCGTCCTCACCGACTACGGCACGAGCGCCATGCTCCGGGCCGAGGGTGGCCCGGACCTCATGCTCTGGGAAGCGCCGGGGCACGCGCCGATGAAGCTGACGGTGGCGGGGGAGGAGCGGCCGATCTTCTTCCTGCGCACGACCGAGATCCACTCCCTCGCGGAGCGGTTCGCGGCAGAGGGCGTCGATGTCGTGAGCTTCGACGACGGCGGCTTCGCTCTCTTCCTGAAGTTCTTCGACCCTGACGGGACCCTGCTCGGGGTCATCCAGCACGCCGCCTGACGCAGAGGCCCCGCCACCCTGTCGATGCCCGCCCGCCTGGGCTATCGTCGGGGCACGGCTCCGTGCGGCGGGGCTGCGAGGAGGGGCGCATGGAGCAGGTCGACACGGTGATCGTGGGCGCGGGCATGGCGGGCTTGACCGCTGCGCGGCTGCTGCAGGGCGAGGGGCGGACGGTCGTGGTGCTCGAAGCGCGCGACCGGGTCGGCGGCCGGGTGCATACGGACCGGACCGACGGCATCGTCGATCTCGGCGCCTCGTGGATCCACGGTGTCGACGGCAGTCCGGTGGCTGCCGCCGCCGAGGCCTTCGGCATGCGGACCGTGGAGTTCACCGTCGGCGGGTTCCAGGTGGACAGCCGGCCGATCGCGTATCACGGTCCCGACGGTCGCCCGCTCTCGGCGGAGGAGGCGCGCGCCTTCGCCGCGGATGTCCACGCGGTGGACGAGGCGCTGCCGGCTGTCATCGCCGCCTCCGGCCCCGAGGCCTCCTACCGCGACGTCACGGACCAGGTGCTCTCACGCCGGCAGTGGAGCGCGGACCGCGCACAGCGAGTGCGTGAATACCTGGAGCATCGCGCCGAGGAGCAGTACGGGGCGTGGATCGAGGACCTCGCCGCGCATGGCCTCGACGACGACGCGATCGAGGGCGACGAGGTCGTGTTCCCGGACGGGTACGGGGTGCTCCCGGAGCGCCTCGCCGAAGGGCTGGACGTCCGGCTGGAGCACATCGTCACCCGCGTCGACTGGAGCGAGGACGGCGTCTGGGCGCGGACCTCGCGCGGGGACTTCTCCGGCGACACGACGGTCGTCACGGTCCCGGTCGGCGTGCTGCAGTCCGGGACCATGGAGATCGTCCCTCCGCTGCCGCCCATCAACGCCGAGGCATTGGGACGGCTGCGCATGAACGCCTTCGAGAAGGTCTTCCTGCGGTTCCCCACCCGGTTCTGGCAAGACGGGGTCTACGCGTTCCGGCAGCAGGGGCCCGAGGCACGGTGGTGGCACTCCTGGTACGACCTCACGGCGCTGCACGACGAGCCGCTCCTGCTCACCTTCGCCGCAGGGCCCGCGGCCGTGGCGACGAGGGACTGGAGCGACGACCAGGTGCAGGCCTCGATCATGGTCCAGCTCCGCCGGCTGTACGGGGACGGGATCCCGGATCCGATCGGCCTGCATCGTACGGCCTGGCAGGACGATCCGTTCGCGCACGGGTCGTACGCGTACATGACGGTCGGGTCGACCACCGCGGATCACGACGACCTCGCCACCCCGGTCGGCGGCGTGCTGCACCTGGCGGGCGAAGCCACCTGGACCGACGACCCGGCGACCGTGCCGGCGGCCGTGTTCTCCGGGCATCGCGCGGCCGAGCGCATTCTCGGACGGACGGTACCGATCGAACGGCTCTGGACGCAGGGATGACGCCCCGGCGCATCGGCAGTGTGGCCGTCGCCGTGTCCCCGGTCAACCCCCTGCGTCACCGGGGCCGGCGCGCATACGGTCGTCGGAACGAACAGAGGAGGAGAGCATGAGCGACCCCCAGAACACGCAGGGCACTCCCGGCGCCGACGAGGAAGCCGACACGGCCTCCGGCGGCGCTCCCGACGACAGCGGCGAGAGCACCGACGACGTGCTCGAGCGCGAGACGACGGACGACGAGGGCAAGCCCCTCGAGAACCCGTCCGGCGGCTGACCGCCGCACCGCCCGAGGGTCAGCCGCGCCCCAGGCGGCGCGGCTACCCTCGGGTCATGCGCCGAATCGCCATCGTCCCCCTGCTGCTCGCCGCCGGTCTTCTGGCCGGGTGCGCCCAGGTCACTCAGGCTGCCGGAGACGCGTTCGGAGTCCCGGTCGCGGAGACTTGCGCGACGATCGATGACGCATACGCCCAGTACCAGGCGCTGCTCGCGCAGGGCGACGTGTCCGCGGAGCAGCTCGACGCCGCCCGCGACGACCTCGTCGCCACGCTCGACCGCGTCGCCGACGGCATGGACGGACAGCTCGGCGACCTCATCCGCTCCGGCGCCGATCAGCTCGGCGGCATGACCGACCTTCAGGCTCCGGAGACCGTCGAGGCGATCGAACGCCTCCACGACGGGCTCTCCTCGTTCTGCGGCTGAGCCGAATCCCGCGGTCGGGTCGCCACGAACCACTGTCGGAGCAGCAGCACGATGAGCAGCACGTCCACCGCGTCACCGGCGTAGAACATCAGCTCCGCGCCGATCCGGGCGTCCCCGACGTCGACGCCGGCGGGCGGGTGGGTCCACAGCCACTTGGCGAGGATCGAGTGCGCGGCGACGAAGACGATGAGGACCCCGGCCCGCACGGTGACCGACGCGCGGTGCGGATCCGGATCGAGCCCCACGATGCTCGCCGTGAACAGGTATCCGGTCAGCAGCACGTGAAGATGCACGGCGGCATGCAGCCATGGTGAGGCGTGCATCAGGGGGAACAGCGGTGTGGCGTAGAGGAGCCAGAGGCCGCCGACATTGAGGGCGCCGGCGACCACCGGATGCGTGAGCACCCGGATCGGGCCGCTGCGCAGCACTCGGGACAGAGTGCGCGCCCGCGGGACGGGGAGGGCGCGCAGGGCCAGCGTGACCGGCCGCCCGAGCACGAGGAGGAGTGGCGCCAGCATCCCCACGAGCATGTGTCCGGCCATGTGCACCGGGAAGCTGCTGTGGGCCAGGGCGGCGAACGGTCCGACCATGCCGACTCCGGCGCAGAGCAGGCCCGTCATCCAGGCGGCCGTCCGCGGCCGGGGCCAGGGGCTGCGGTTCCGGGTCCGCCGCAACCCGACGAGATACAGAACGGCCGCGGCGACGAGGGCGACGAGCGCGACCGGCGCGAGCAGATCGATCCCGCCTCCGACGGCGTCGGTGTCGATGCCCGGCGTCTCGGGCGGTCCGTGGTGTCCGTCGTGACCCTCGCGCATGGCCGTCACCGCGCCGGGTCCGGGCGGGTCCGCCACACCACGAGGATCCCTGCAGCGAGCAACAGGACGGCCGACACGATCCAGACGGTGTCGTAGAGCACGAGGTCGACGCCGTAGCGGATCTGGTGGATCCCGAGGAGCTTGTGATCGACCACGCCGTCGAAGAGCTGGAAGAACCCGACCCCAGTGATCACCGCGCCCGTCCAGCGCGTCCATCGCACGGGGCCACGACGGCGGACGTCGGCGAGGAGGAAGGCGCCGAGGATCGTGATGAACCAGCCGAACGCATGGAAGAACCCGTCCGAGACGAGGGCCACGTCAGAGGTCGACAGATCGTAGAAGTGGTGCCAGTGCAGCACCAGGTGGAAGACGAAGAGGTCGATCATCGAGGCGGCGATCCCGCAGCCGAACAGGAAGCCCGACAGCAGCAGGCGCCGGTCGGGGCGGGGCATGGCTCCGGAGGTCATGCGGTCAGGGTCGCCCGTCCCGCCCACCCCGGCGACGTCCTTGACCCCGGCCTTCGAGTGCGGTAGCCGCCGATAGTTGCGAAACCGCAACTATCGGCGTATGGTTGATCTCGATCAACTTTCTATGCAGGAGCATTCCCCCGTGACACACACCTCATCCTCTTCCGAGACCACGCGCTCGGCCCGCGAGGTCTTCACCGCGATCTCCGGCCTCATCGTCGGCATGTTCGTCGCCGTGCTCTCCGGCACGGTCGTCTCGACTTCGATGCCGGTCATCATCGCCGACCTCGGTGGCACGCAGTCGCAGTACACCTGGGTCATCACCGCGAGCCTTCTCGCCACCGCCGTCTCCACCCCGATTTGGGGCAAGCTCGCCGACCTGGTCGACCGCAAGGTGCTGGTCCAGATCTCGCTCATCCTCTTCACGGTCGGCACCGTGATCGCCGGATTCTCGACCGATACGAACATGCTCATCGCTGTCCGCGTCGTGCAGGGCATCGGCGTCGGCGGTCTCATGTCGCTCGTCATGATCGCGGTGGCCCTCATCATCTCGCCGCGTGAGCGCGGCAAGTACATGGGCGTCGTCGGCGGCATCATGGCCCTCGGCACGATCGGCGGACCGCTGCTGGGCGGACTCCTCACCGACGTGTGGGGCTGGCGCTCCAACTTCTTCGTCGGCGTCCCGTTCGCGATCCTCGCCCTCGTGCTGCTGCAGTTCACGCTGCACCTGCCCAAGCCGCAGCGCGGCACGAAGGTCTCGATCGACTACTTCGGCATCGTCCTGCTCGCCGTCGGCGTCTCGACGCTCCTCATCTGGGTGTCCATGGGTGGCAACCAGTTCGACTGGGACTCCGGGACGAGCATCGCGCTCATCGTGACCGCGGTCGTCGCGATCGCCGCCTTCATCGTGGTCGAGTTCTTCGTCAAGGAGCCGATCGTCCCGATGACGCTGTTCCGCAACCGCACCTTCACGCTGTCGGTCATCGCCTCGATCGCGATCGGCGTCTCGATGTTCGCGACCTCGGTCTTCCTCGCGCAGTACTTCCAGCTGGCCCGGGGCGCGACGCCCACCGAGTCGGGCCTGATGACCATCCCGATGATCATCGGTCAGATGGGCGCGTCGATCATCATCGGCCAGCTCGTCAGCCGCTTCGGCAAGTGGAAGAGCTGGATGGTCACCGGCTCGATCCTCGCCACGATCGGCGTGAGCCTGATGGCGACGCTGCGCTACGACACCCCGTTCCCGCTGGTCGCTGTCTACATGTTCGTCCTCGGTGCCGGGCTCGGCATGGTCATGCAGAACCTGACCCTGATCGTGCAGAACGACACGGCTCCGCAGCAGCTGGGCGCGGCCTCGTCGAACGTCAACTTCTTCCGTACGATCGCCGGCACCATCGGTGTGACCGTCATGGGGTCGCTGCTCTCCACGAGCGTCGCCGACTTCATGAAGGACGGTCTGAAGGGCTTCGTCCCGACCACGCCCGACGAGATCAGCGCCCTGGAGCGCCTGGGTTCCGGCGACGTGCCGAAGGTGGGCGAGCTGCCCGACACGATCCGCACGATCGTCGAGAGCGCCTACGGGCACGGCATCGCGGACGCGTTCATCCTCGCCATCCCGCTGGCGGTCATCGCGATCATCGCGATCGCGTTCATCAAGAACAAGCCGCTGTCCACCAAGAACGCCGCGGAGCAGCTGCGCGAGCAGGCCGAGGAGTCCGTCATCGAGGTCTCCGAGGCCGAGGTCGGCGCGAACCTCTCGACCGGGACCATTCGCACCGGGCAGGCCGAACCGGCGACCACCACGGGGTCCGTGAGCGTGCTCGAGCGCGACGATCGGAAGCAGGAGCGCTGACATGAGCGCGTCCGAGGCGGTCGGCACCCCCGACGTCGATACCGCCCTCAGCGACCTCCAGGCGCATCTCAACCTCATCTTCGCGCGGACCCGGTCGCTGTGGAAGGAATCGGCGTCCCGGGTCCACCCGGAGCTGCAGGTGGCGGGGTACAAGCTGCTCACCTTCATCGACCGGGCGGGCTCGGCCAGCGCGCACGAGCTCGCCGAGCGCTTCGAGATGGACAAGTCCGTCGTCAGCCGCCAGGTGCGGATGCTGGAGGAGCTCGGGCTGATCGCCTCGGTGCCGGATGAGCGCGACGGCCGGCTCCGGGTGCTCACCGCGACACCGGCCGCGTGCACCGCGCTCACCGATGTCCGCCGGGAGTACGGCAGCCGACTCCGCGCTGTCATCGATGAGCTCACGCCCGCGGAGATCGACGCCGCATCCAAGGTGTTCCGGCTCCTCGCCGAGGTCTGAGCACAGCCCCGCGACCGCATCCGGTCGCGGGGCTTCGCCGTACACTGGCGATATGAGCGCCCCGTCCGACGAACCCGCCGACGGCGCTCCGATCGACGACCTCGACCAGGCGGTCGCCCGCGTCGAGCACGAGCTCGGCCGGCTGTTCGCCCGCATCCGCGTCGGGTGGCGCGAGGCCGCGGTCACCGTGCATCCGGATCTCCAGCCGCTGGGCTACCAGGTGCTGACCTCGATCCTCGCCGGACGGGCGACCTCGGCGGGAGCACTCATCGAGCGCCTGCAGACGGACAAGTCCGCGGTGAGCCGGCAGGTGCGTCAGCTCGAGCAGCTCGGGCTCGTCGAGAGCATCCCCGATCCCGAGGACGGTCGCGCCCGGGTGCTGGTGGCGACCCCGCTGGCCGAGGAGCGCGTGGCTCTCGCCCGCTCCCGGTATGAGGGGCGCATCGGCGAGCGCCTGCGCGGCTGGACGGCCGCCGACCTCGACCACTTCGCGAACCTCGTCGCCGATCTGGGCGGTTGATACACCGGAATACGTCATCGATTCACGGGAATACAGTGGCGGTCGGACGCCTTGGCCCCACTGTGACTCTCTACGACTCCGCCGACTTCGGCTCGCTGCACCTGTCCAACCGCGTCGTCATGGCGCCGCTCACCCGCACCCGTGCGGACGCGGAGGGCGTGCCGACCGCGATCATCGAGGAGTACTACCGCCAGCGGGCCGGGCAGGGACTCATCATCTCGGAGGGGGTCTGGCCGGTCCTCGAAGGCAAGTCGTATCCCGGGCAGCCGGGCATCGTGACCCCCGCGCAGATCGAGGGATGGCGCCGCGTGGCCGACGCCGTGCACGCCGAGGGCGGCACCATCGTCATGCAGCTCATGCACGGCGGCCGTGTAGGCCACCCGGACATCTCCGGCGAGCCCCGCGTCGTCGCGCCGAGTGCTCTGGCGGCCCCCGGGCAGACGCGGACCCTCAAGGGCAAGGCCGATCTGCCCGTCGCGCATGCCCTCACCCTGGACGAGATCCCCGTGGTCGTCGAGCAGTTCGTCCAGGCCGCGCGTAAAGCGATCGCGGCCGGCTTCGACGGCGTCGAGGTGCACGGTGCCAACGGCTACCTCGTCCACGAGTTCCTGTCCCCGGTGTCCAACGTCCGCGACGACCGGTACGGCGGCTCGCCGGAGAACCGTGCGCGCTTCGCGGTCGAGGTGACCTCGGCGGTCGCAGCAGCCGTGGGTGCCGACCGCACCGGAATCCGCCTCTCACCGGCCCACGGCATCCAGGGCGTCATCGAGGACGACCCCGCCGACGTGCTCGCGACCTACACCGCGCTGGCCGAAGGACTCGCACCTCTGGGGCTGGCCTTCGTCGATGTGCTGCACCCCGAGCCGGCCGGAGAACTCGTGCAGGCCATCCGCCGAGCGGCGGGCGCTCCGTTCATCGTCAACACCGGCTTCGGCGTCGAGACCACCCGAGCCGCGGCCGAGGAACTGGTCGCGGAGGACTGGGCCGACGCGGTCGCGGCCGGGCGTCCCGTCATCGCCAACCCCGACCTCGTGGAGCGGTGGCGGACCGGGGCCGAGCTGAACGAGCCCCGCCCCGAGCTGTTCTACGGCTCGACTGCCGAGGGGTACATCGACTACCCGTCGCTCGAGGGCGTGCGCGCCGGCGAGTGATGCGGGGTGCCCGCTGTCACAGGACGATGTCGTCGGCGGTGTGCAGCGGGCGCCATGCCGTCTCGCGGAGTCCGCGCCGGGGGAGCACATCGGCGTCGGGAAGGGGGCCGAGGTCGACCCCGGTGAGGGCTGTCACCTCGGTGACCGGTACCTGGAACGTGCGGAAGGCGCCGAGGCTCGCGACGGCGAAGGCACCCTCCCGCGTGTCCACGAGCTCGGTCTGGTCGAGGATGAATGCGGCGGCCGCGAGTCGGTCCTCGGAGCGCCACGCCACGATCTTCCAGTACCGCAGGGGCACGCGGATGCCGCGGTACGGCGGGTCGGCGTCCGCGAGCACCGGGGCCGTGAACGCCGATAGGCGCTGCGCCGTCGCCTCCGCATACGCCAGCACGTGGTCCTCCAGCCCGAGCCAGAGGTCCTTCGACTGGTTGAAGGCGGCCGCCTGCGGGGCCGCGTTGGGGTAGGTGAAGGTGGCTTCCGCGGCGGCGCGGGCCTCGTCGAGCTCCCCCCAGCCCGGGTCGCGGCGACGGACGAGGTGTCCGCGGTCGAGGTCGTTCCGGGCGTAGACGGCGGGCCCCGCCTGTTCCTCCGCGGGCACCCGGGGGTCGAGGCGCCACTCACCCGTGCGCGGGAGATCCCGCAGGCGGGCGCCGTCGATGGTCACGGCCGTCACCGCGGCGAGGCGCCGTTCCGGATCGAGCAGCACCGTGAACCGGGGCGCAGGGAGCGCGCGCACCGGCATCGGGGGCACGGGCAGCGGCAGCGGGATGCCGAGGAACGCGGGGTCGTAGCCGTCCGTCATGCCACCATCGTGCCCCGCCCCGCCGACATCGCACCTCTTCCGCGTGCTCGTCCGCCCCACTACTGTCGGGGTTCAGGCGGAGCCGATTCGCGCGGTGCGGGAGCGCGCTGACAGAGGGGGACGGATATGACCGGAGCGAGCGGAATCGACGGGGTACGGAAGGACGGCGAGCTGCCGGCGCGGGAGTCGATCCCCGCGATCTTCGACGAGCTGGACTTCCAGTTCGCGTGCCAGGCCTACCTCTGGGCTCTTCCGCTCGTCTCCTACGCGCAGTGGAAGTCGCAGCACGAGGAGGTCTTCGGTGCGACGAGCAGTGATCTCGTCCGATACCTGACGTATCGCGACCGCCTCGGCCTCATCACGGCGAATGCCACGACGCCGTACATCCTGAACTTCTTCGACCTCGCCGAGACCGGACCGCTGGTCATCGACCTGCCCCCGGGGCACACGGCCGGCGGCGTCTCCGACTTCTGGCAGCGGGAGGTCGGGGCGATGGGGGAGATGGGGCCGGACCAGGGGCGCGGCGGCAAGTACGTGATCGTCGCGCCCGGGGCGACCGTCCCCGCAGACATCACGGCCGAGTTCCGGATCCTGCAGTCCTCCGGGGTCAACATCATGTTCGGCTTCCGCACGCTCGACCCTGATCCGGAGCGCGCCGATGCCCTCGTGCGCGCCGTACGGATCTACCCGTACCGCGATCGGGAGGACCCCGCACCGACGCGCATCATCTCTCCGGACGGTCGGCCGTGGAGCGGCGATCAGCCGCGCGGCATGGACTACTGGCGTCTTCTGCACCGCATCTACCAGTCGGAGGTCGTCGACGAACGCGATCGCTTCTATCTCGCGATGCTGCGGCAGCTCGGCATCCGCGTCGGGGAGCCCTTCGCGCCGGACGACCGTCTCACCCGCATCCTGGAGCGCGGCGCCGAAGCGGGTGAGCTGATGGCGCAGGCGAACACGTTCGCGAAGCGCTTCGCGCAGGGGAGCTACTGGCCCGACCGTGTGTGGGAGCAGGCGATCGTCCTGGACAACTCCGCGCAGCGGGGCGACGGCTATGACGAGCTCCTCGAGAGGGCCTCATGGTTCTACGAGGCTGTCAGCTTCTCGGAGGCGATGAAGAGCACCACTCCCGGTGTCGGGCAGGCCTACCTCGGTGCCTACACCGATGCCGACGGAGAGTGGCTCGACGGTGCCCGCACCTATCGCCTGCACGTGCCGGCGGACGTGCCGGCGAAGCTGTTCTGGTCTGCGACGGTGTACGACGCCGACACCCGCTGCCTCATCGACAACGAGCAGCAGCGCGGCGACCGCGGGTCGCGCGATGAGGACCTCCGATACAACGAGGACGGCTCCGTCGATCTGTGGTTCGGCCCGGAACCGCCGACGGAGGGGCGCTCGAACTGGGTGCAGACGATTCCGGGGCGGCACTGGTTCAGCTACTTCCGTTTCTACGGGCCGCTGCAGCCGTACTTCGATCGGTCCTGGAAGCTCGGCGACATCGTCGCGGCCGACGCCGCCGGCTGACACCTCGTGACACGAAGCCGCGCGGGGGAGGGGCCTCAGGCCTGCCCGTTGTCCTCTGCCCGCCGTGCCGCGGCCTCGCGCATGCGGCGGCGGATGCGCAGCGCGATGAACACCAGAAGCAGCAGGATGAGCACGCCGACGACCACATCGGAGATCACGCCGCTCCACTGCTCGAGGATCGGCCGGATGGCGGGGCCGAAGGCGAAGCCCAGGCCGATCCAGATGCCGTTCCAGACCGCCGAGCCGACCAGCGTGTACAGCGTGAACTTCCACAGCGCCATGCGCTCGATGCCGGCCGGGATCGAGATGAACGAGCGCACGAGGGGCACGCAGCGACCGAACAGCACGGCACCGCCGCCCCAGCGCGCGAAGAACGCCTCGGCCTTGTCGAAGTCGTCGTGGTCGAGAAGGGGGATGCGTCCGACGATGCGCCGTGTGCGGTCCCGGCCCACCGCCGCGCCGAGTGCATACCAGATCCATGCACCGACGAGTCCGCCGATGGTGGCCGCGGCCCAGGCGCCCCAGGCGTTCATCCGCCCGTCGTAGGCAAGGAATCCCGCCGCCGGGAGGATCGCCTCCGAGGGGATCGGCGGGACGAACGTCTCGATGAGCACGGCGAGGCCGACGCCGACCTCGCCCAGGGTCTCGATCAGGCTGAGCACCCAGCCGATGAATCCGTCGTAGCCGGGGGCGGAAGCGGCGAGGGGGAGAGTGCCGGGGGTCATCGTGTCCTCTGTCGGGGGATCGCGGTGATCGTGCGGGATGCGGGAGGAGATCCGTGGGGACCGACCGCTCCTGAACGGTAACCGGTGTACCTGGGCTCCGCCTGCGTGCATCGGGAGCCGGGCCACCGGAGGCGGCGTTGTCAAGGTGCTCGCTCCGGCAGCGCGGCGGGCCGATCATGGAGTCCCATCAACCGAGGAGGCATCATGACCGATCCGCGACAGGACGAGACGACCGGATTCCACGGCGAGCCCCCGACCGCGAACAACGGGGAGGGCGACGCGCCCGAGGTCGACGTGACCGACCTGGAGCCTGAGGAGATCGAGGACGGCGTGGAGGTCGACGACCGCCCCTGATCCCCGGGGAGATTTTGACATAGGTCAAAATCTCCCCTACCGTCGAGTCATGGCAGCGGCGGAGAGCAGAGACGACGAGACCGACGGGATCAGCGGCGTCACCGCCGCGGAGATCTCGGAGAGCGTGCGCGACCTCGTCGAACGGGGGACGCTCGTCGCCGGGGACCGCTTGCCGCCGGTCCGCACGCTGGCCGAGCGGCTCGGCGTCAATCGCAACACTGTGCTCGCCGCCTACCGCGCACTCGTCACCGCCCGTATCGCGACCACCGGCGGGCGCACAGGGACGACCGTGCTCGGACCCGCCGCCACGCCGGATGAGGGCTTCACGCCCGGAACTGCGCTCCGCGACATCGCCAACGGCAACCCTCAGGCGGCCCTCCTTCCCGACCTCGCCGCCGCTCTCGCAGCCGTGCACCCGAGCCCCGTCCTCTACGGCGAGTCGGTGATCGATGCCGGTCTCGCCGAGTGGGCGACCCGATGGATCGCGGAGGACCAGCCTCGCCCCTTCCGCCTTTCGGTCACCGCCGGGGCGGTCGACGCGGTGGAGCGCCTGCTCGCTCAGACGCTCGTGCACGGCGACCGGGTGGGTCTCGAGGATCCGTGCTTCCTCTCGAGCATCCAGACCGCGCGTCTGGCGGGGTACACGCCCGTCGCGATACCCGTCGACGACGAGGGCATGACCGTGGAGGGCGTGCGTGACGCTCTGGAGAGCGGTGTGCGCGCGATCGTCTGCACGCCCCGCGCGCACAACCCCACCGGGGTCAGCATCAGTCCCGCGCGTGCCGCGGCGCTGCGCGAGGTGCTCGCTCCGCACCCCCACGTCCTGGTGATCGAGGACGACCACTTCTCGCTGCTCGCCCCGACTCCGTACGCCACCGTCATCGGACCGGGCCACGAACGGTGGGCTCTCGTGCGGTCGGTGTCCAAGTTCCTCGGACCCGACATGCGGCTGGCCCTCACCGCGTCCGACCCCGTCACCGCCGAGCGCCTCGCCCTCCGGCTCAGCCCCGGCACGATGTGGGTGAGCCACGTCATGCAGCAGCTCGCCGCGACCATGCTCCGTGACGAAGACGTGCACCGGCTCATCGCGGAGGCGGGGGCCCGATACGGCGCGCGCAACAGGTCCTTCGCCGCGCTCGTCTCCGCCCGTGGATCGGCCGTCACCGCGGAGAGCGGTCTGAATGCGTGGGTCGATGTCCGCGAGGAGGCCGCGGTCGTCGCCGAGCGGCTCGCGCACCGCGGATGGCTCGTTCGACCGGGGTCCGAGTTCGCGCTGGAGGACGGCTCGACCGGCGGCCACCATCTGCGTCTGACGGTGCACGACCTCGACGACGCCGACCTGCGACGACTGGCCGACGACATCGCCGCCGCTTCCGGTCCGGCCGAGGCCGAGGGGGACGAATGACGGCCAGGGCCCCGTTCCGGATCGGCCGATCATCGCGCCTGGACGGCGTGCTCTACGACCTGCGGGGTCCGGTGGCCGAGCGTGCGGCCGAGTTGGAGGCCCGCGGCGAGCAGATCCTCCGCCTGAACATCGGCAACCCGGCCCCGTTCGGTTTCGAGGCGCCGCCGGTCATCGTGGAGGCCCTGCGCGAGGCTCTTCCGCACGCCCATGGGTACTCGGAATCACCGGGCCTTCCGGAGACGAGGGAGGCGATCCGCGTGCACTACTCGCGCCGGGCCGGGTTCCCGTCCCTCGGGATCGAGGCGGTGACCGTCGGCAACGGCGTGTCCGAGCTGGTGGGTCTCACGTTGCAGGCGCTGCTGGAGCCGGGCGACGAGGTCCTCATCCCGAGTCCCGACTATCCGCTGTGGACCGCATCGACGGTCCTCGCCGGGGGTGAGCCCGTGCACTACCGCTGCGCGGAGGAGGCCGGGTGGCTCCCGGATCTCGAGGCCATGGCGGCGGCGATCGGCCCACGGACCGTGGCCATCGTCATCATCAACCCGAACAACCCCACCGGCGCGGTCTACCCGCGGGAGACCCTGGAGGGCGTGGCGGAGCTCGCCCGTCGCCATGGTCTGCTGCTGCTGTCGGACGAGATCTACGACCGTGTCGTGTACCCCGGATTCACGCATGTCTCCACGGCGCAGGTCGCCCCCGACGTGCCCTGTGTCACCTTCGCCGGCCTGTCGAAGACGCACCGCGTCGCCGGGTATCGGGCGGCCTGGGCGTTGACGACCGGGTTCGCTGCCGATGACCCCTTCCTCTCCGGTCTGCGGCTGCTCGCCTCGATGCGGATGTGCGCGTCCGTGCCGGCACAGCACGCGATCACGGCGGCCCTGGAACATGACACATCGCTCGACGCGCTCGTCGCGGCGGACGGGCGGCTGACGGTGCAGCGCGATGCCGCCACGGCTGCGCTCCGAGCCATCCCCGGCGTCGACGTGCAGGAGGCGGGTGGAGGGCTCTACCTCTTCCCGCGCCTCGACCCTGAGGTGTTCGGCATCCGTGACGACGAGCGTCTGGTGCTCGACTTCCTCGACGCGGAGCACATCCTGCTGGTGCACGGCCGCGCCTTCAACGGCGCCGACACCGATCACGTGCGCCTCGCCTTCCTGCCCGGGACCGACACGCTGATCGATGCGGTGCAGCGCTTCGGCCGCTTCCTGCAGGGGTACTCGCCGCCGGGCGCGTGAGGACATCTGACCCGGTGGAGTGACCGAGTGGCCAGGTCGCGGTCCGCAAGACCGTGCACGTAGGTTCGATTCCTGCCTCCACCTCCGATCCGGCTCGCGCCGAGCCGTTCCCGACGAAGGACATACCCATGCAGAAGGACTTCATCCCGGCCGCCGCGCCGCTCATCGGCGACGACGAGGTGGCAGCCGTCGAACGCGTGCTTCGCAGCGGCATGCTCGCCCAGGGCCCCGAGGTGGCGGCGTTCGAGCGCGAGTTCGCGACGCAGTTCGTGGAGGGCCGCACCACCGTCGCGGTGAACTCGGGGACGAGCGGCCAGCTCCTGGGCCTGCTCGCCTCCGGTGTCGGCCCGGGCGACGAGGTGATCGTGCCGTCCTTCACCTTCGCGGCGGTCGCGAACTCCGTGGTCCTGGCCGGCGCGACGCCGGTGTTCGTCGACATCGAGCCGAGGCACTTCACGCTGGATCCGGCGCGGGTCCGTGCCGCCGTCACCGCCCGCACGAAAGGCATCATGCCGGTGCACCTGTACGGGCATCCGTTCCTCGTGGACGACATCGAGGAGGTCGCCAGGGACCATGGCCTGGACATCTACGAGGACGCCGCGCAGGCCCACGGCGCCGCCTGGCGAGGGCGGCCGGCCGGGACCATCGGCAGGTTCGGCATGTTCAGCCTCTACCCGACGAAGAACATGACGGCGATCGAGGGCGGCATGGTCTCGTGCGTCGATGAGCAGGTCGCGCGCCGGGTCCGACTGCTGCGCAACCAGGGTATGGAGACCCAGTACGCGAACGAGCTCGTCGGCTACAACAACCGGATGAGCGAGGTGCACGCCGCGGTCGGTCGGGTGCAGCTCGGGCGGGTCGCCGCCTGGACCCGCCAGCGCCAGGAGAACGCCGCATTCCTCGACGCCGCGCTCGCCGGCATCGACGGGCTCACCGTGCCTGCGGTCGCGGAGGGCGCCGAGCACGTCTACCACCAGTACACGGTGCGGGTCGCCGCGGGGGAGCGCGACCGGGTGCGCGACGCACTCCGCGACGAACACGGGGTGGGCTCCGGCGTCTACTACCCGATCCCGAACCACCGGCTGCCCTCGCTGGCGCGCTTCGCGCCGGCCGACGAGCTTCCGGAGACCGAACGGGCGGCGCAGGAGGTGCTCTCCCTCCCCGTGCACCCTTCGCTCACGGCCGGCGACCTCGACCGGATCGTGACCGGGGTCGCTGCCGTGATGTCAGCCGGCGGCTGAGCTCAGGCGGCGAGGCCGAGCCAGGCCCGCGGAGAGCGACCGAGCCGCTGGGCGAACGCGCGGGAGAAGGCGGAGGCGCTCGCATAGCCGAGGTCGGCGGCCACAGCGCTCACGGACATCCCCGCACGGAGCTGTTCCTGGGCGATCGTGAGACGCCACTCGGTGAGGTAGTCGCCCGGCGCTCGACCCACGACCTCCTTGAAGCGCGCCGCGAAGGCACTGCGCGACATCGCGGCGGTCCGCGCGAGAGTGTCGAGCGTCCACGGCTCGCCGGGGGCCTCATGCATCGCCACGAGGGCGGGTGCGAGGCGTTCGTCCGCAAGGCCGGGCAGCAGCCCCGGCGGGAGGGTGAGATCGCCGGAGTGGTCGAGCATCCAGCGCAGGAGCTGGATGAGCACGACCTCGAACATCCGGTCCGCCAGCAGCGGACGACCGCAGCGCACGTTGTCGACCTCGGCGAACAGGAGGTCCAGCGCGGGGGCGAGGGTGGACACCTCGTCGAGCGGCAGGACGATCACCGAGGGGAGGGTGCGGACGAGCGGGTGCGTGGCTCCGCCGTCGAAGTCGATCGTCGCGCAGGCGAAGTCGGATTCATCGGTCGGGGCGTTGAGGAAGGTGTGGTCGACCGGGCGCGGGAAGAACAGCAGGCTCGGGCGGGTGATCGTCTCGCGCTCGATGCCGCCGTCCGGGCGCTGGTGCGTCACCTCCATCTCGCCGCGACGCAGCACGTGGAGGAAGCCGTGGCCCGCACTCGCGGCGAAGACCGTGGTCCCGCACAGGGGTCCGGTGTGGAACAGGCGGCTGCGCACCCGGAAGCGGTCGAGCAGCGGGGTGAGGCGATCCAGCGGTGGCATGCTTCCATTCTTCTGGACGATATGTCACGAACGCAAGACCAAATGATGCGTATCGTACTGCGCGGCGAGCAAGACTGAAGGGGAAGCCGAATCCGGCCCGTCCCGAAACACAAAGGAGCAACCCATGCCCAACGTCCCTCTCGTCGACCGTGAGACCGCCACCGGCCCCGTCAAGGAGCAGCTGGAGCAGATCGGCTCCGCCTTCGGCGCCGTCCCCGCCATGTTCCGCGCGGTCGCGAACTCGCCCGCCGCGCTCACCAGCATGTGGAGCGCTTTCGGCGCCTACGGTGGGGGCACGCTCGGCGCGGCCCTCGGTGAGCAGATCGCGGTCGCGGTCGCGAACCGCAACTCCTGCGGCTACTGCCTCGCGGCGCACACCGCGCTCGGCAAGAAGGCGGGCCTCACGACCGAAGCGCTCGCCGAGGCCCAGGCCGGCAACTCCGACGACCCTCGTACGGCCGCTCTGCTGGCCTTCGCGCTCAAGCTCGTCGAGGAGCGGGGTCAGGTGACCTCGGCCGACGTCGACGCTCTCCGCGCGCACGGCTGGAGCGACGAGCAGATCGTCGAGACCATCGGCCAGGTCGCGCTGAACCTCTTCACGAACTACGTGAACATCGCGCTCGACGTGCCGATCGACTTCCCGACGGTGCCGCTGCGTCGCGCCGCCTGAGGTCGAGGGGAGCAGAGGCCGGATTCGCTGGGGGTCCGGCCTCTTCCCCTGCCCGCCTGCTACGCCTCGACCTCGTCGAGCCAGTCGCTCAGCACACGGATGGCGAGGGCCTCGAGCCGCGGGCCGTGCCGCTGCGCCTGCTCCCGGATCGTCCGCGGGTCGATGCCGTGGTGATGTAGCTCGTGCGCGTGACCGATGAGCCAGCGCTCGATGACGCGGTGGTCGGCTTCCAGGTGGAACTGGAGTCCGAGCGTGCGCGCGACGGCGAAGGCCTGATGGGGGAAGCCGGGCGTGTGCGCCAGGGAGTGCGCCCCGGCGGGGATCGCGAACTCGTCGCCGTGCCAGTGCAGCACGGGCTCGCCGTCGAGAGGGGCGAGGACGGACTCCCGGCCCTCGGGGGTGAGTGCGAGCGGGCCGTAGCCGATCTCGACGGCCCCGGTCGGGCGTACCTCTGCGCCCAGAGCCTCGGCCAGGAGCTGGGCGCCGAGACAGACGCCGAGCGTGGCGCCGCCCGTGGCGAGCCGGGTCGCGAGAGCCGCCTTCGAGGAGTGCAGGAAGGGGTACCGATCCTCGTCGTACACGCCGATCGGTCCGCCGAGGACGAGGAGCAGGTCCGTGCAGGCGACGGCGTCCGGGGCGATCGCGTCGATGCCGGCGTCGAGCAGGGTGGTCTCGTAGCCGCGCGCCGCCAGCAGCGGGGCGAGGATCCCGAGGTCTTCGAAGGGGACGTGGCGGACGGCGATCGCCGTCCGAGGCGTGCGGGACGCGGACATGCACTCTCCTCGGATAGATTTGACCTATGCCAAAAATAGCACACGAGGTTCGCGGTGCCGAGGTGATCGTGCGCGCCACGGGGGTCCTGTTCGACTGCGACGGCGTGCTGGTGGACTCCGTCCCCTCGGCGGCGATCGCGTGGGACGCCTGGGCGCTCCGGCACGCCCCGGGATTCGACTTCCTGAGGGACGCGCCTCATGGCATGCGGCCGAGTGAGGTGGTCGCGGCGATCGTGGGGCCGGAACGGGCGGCCGAGGCGGCGGCCGACCTCCTCGCCCGGGAGCTCGCCGTCGCCCCGGCGACGACCGGGATCCCCGGGGCCGCTGCGCTGCTCGCTGCGCTGCCCCCGAAGCTGTGGGCGGTCGCGACGAGCAGCAACCGAGCTGTCGCGACCGCACGGATGGGCGGAGCGGGTATCCCGGCGCCGGCGGTGCTGGTCGCCGCCGAAGACGTGAACAGAGGCAAGCCCGCGCCCGACCCGTACGTCCGTGCCGCACGGCTCCTCGGGCGGGACCCGGGGGCCTGCGTCGTCTTCGAGGACTCGGCGCCGGGGATCAGCGCGGCGCGAGCGGCCGGTGCCGGCCTCGTGGTCGGGGTGGGCACAGGCTCCGGGGCGGCTGACCCCGACCTGGTCGTGCACGACCTCGCCCACGTGCGGTGGAGCGGGGAGGCGCTGTGCCTCCGCGTGCTCAGCGGAGCGCGCTGAGGGCCTCGTCGATCACGTCCACGGCGACGTCGAGCTGCTCGTCGGTCGTGGTCAGAGTGGGGAGGAAGCGGATCACGTTGCCGTCGCTGCCGGCGGTGAGCAGCAGGATGCCGCGCTGGGCGGCGAACTCCGCGATCATGGAGGCGGCCCCGGCCAGCGGTCGCGTCGTCCCGGGGGTGCTCAGCTCGAAGGCCTGCATGGCGCCGATCCCGCGGACGTCGCCGATGACCGCATGGCGAGTGCGCAGACCCTCGAGTCGGGCGGACAGGTGGGCGCCGATCCGACGGGCGTCGGCGAAGAAGGTCCCGTGCTCGAGCTCGTCGAACACTGCGAGGGCGGCGGCGATCGAGACCGGGTTGCCGCCGAATGTGCCGCCGAGGCCGCCAGGGTCGGGCGCGTCCATGATCTCGGCGCGGCCGGTCACCCCGGCCAGGGGCAGCCCGCCGGCGATGCCCTTCGCCGTGAGCACGAGGTCCGGCACGAGGTCGAAGTGCGTGCTCGCGAACCACGTCCCGGTGCGCCCGAGGCCCGTCTGGATCTCATCGGCGATGAACACCACGCCGTTCTCCGTGCACCACTCCTGCAGGGCGGGGAGGTAGCCCTCGGCCGGGACGACGAAGCCGCCCTCGCCCTGGATGGGCTCGGCGATGACGGCCGCGAGGTCGTGGACGCCGATCCGCTGTTCGAGATGGGCGATCGTGCGCGCGGCGGCTTCCTCGCCGTCGAGGCCGTCGCGGTAGGGGTACGAGTTGGGGACGCGGTGGACATCGGGCGCGAACGGACCGAACCCGGTGCCGTACGGCGCCGCCTTGTGGTTCATCGCGAGTGCGAGGTTGGTGCGCCCGTGGAAGGCGTGGTCCAGGGCGGCGACGGCGCGCCGTCCCGTGTGCCTCCGGGCGATCTTGACCGCGTTCTCGACGGCTTCGGCGCCGGAGTTCGCGAAGGCCGTGCGGGTCTCGTGGGTGCCGGGGACCTTTTCCGCGAGCAGTTCGGCGAGGCGCACGTAGCCCTCGTAGGGGGTGACGGTGAAGAGCGTGTGCGTGACCCGGTCGAGCTGCTCCGCCGCGGCGGTGACGGCTGCGAGGTTGGTGTGGCCGATGGTCGTCACGCCGATCCCGCTGCCGAGGTCGAGGAAGCGGTTGCCGTCGACGTCGGTGACCCAGGGGCCGTCGGCGTGCTCGATGTAGACGGGGAGCACGCTGCCGACGCCGCGCGGGACGACCCGTTGCCGGCGCTCGTGCAGCGCCCGGCTCTGCGGCCCTGGCACCTCGGTGCGCAGGCGCGGGGTCGACAGGGCGGTGTCCGAGAACAGGCCGGGTGCGGACATGGGCGGGCTCCTTCGTGAAGGGGGTGTCGGCGGGTACGCGACGTGGTGTCGAAGCTATGTTAGATTTTGACCTATGTCAAAGATCGAGCGTGTGGGGGAGAGCGCCGAGCGCTACCCGACGGCCTTCACCGCCGCGGACTTCCGCGCCAACGTCGCCGACGTCCGCGCCCGCATCGACGCCGCCGCGGAGCGCGCAGGACGCGACCCCGGTGAGGTGCACCTGCTCCCGGTGAGCAAGACGGTGCCGACCGATCGGGTGCGGGTGGCCATCGACGCCGGGCTGTGCCGACTCGGCGAGAACAAGGTGCAGGAAGCCGTGCGCAAGCACCGGGAGACTGCCGACCTCGATGTGGACTGGGTGGTCATCGGCCACCTGCAGACGAACAAGGCCAGGGATGTCGCCTCCTTCGCCGCCGAGTTCCAGGCGCTCGACCGGCTGCGGGTCGCCGAGGCTCTCGACCGGCGCCTGCAGGCCGCGGGGCGCAGCCTCGACGTGTACGTGCAGGTGAACACCTCGGCCGAGGATTCGAAGTTCGGGATGCCGCCGGAGGAGCTTCTCGACTTCCTGAAGGCGTTGCCCTCGTACTGTGCTCTCCGTGTGCGCGGCCTGATGACGCTGGCGCTGCTCACACCGGACGATGCCCGGGTGCGGGAATGCTTCGCGATGCTGCGGACCCTCCGTGACAGAGCACGTGAGGAGAACCCCGAACTCATCGGCGACGGCGCCCTGTCGATGGGTATGTCCGGGGATTACGAGATCGCCGTCGAGGAGGGCGCGACGTGCGTGCGGGTCGGGCAGGCGATCTTCGGTGCGCGCGCCGTCCCGGACAGTCACTACTGGCCGGAGGGCTGACGCCCGCTCAGTCCTCGGTGCGGAAACCGGCCGCCTTGTGTGTGCCGTCGCAGAACGGCTTCAGCGCGGAGAGCCCGCAGCGGCACAGGGCCACCGTGCGTCGACGCGGGTCGATCACCGTGCCGTCGCTCGCGTGCAACTCGATCTCTCCGCGCACCAGGAGGGGGCCGTCCGGGTACGCCGTGACGGTGACCGGCTCGTCCCGGGCGGTCATGCCGTCGTCCTCTC
The DNA here is from genome assembly GCF_050470785.1 of Microbacterium sp. NRRL B-14842. NCBI lineage: Bacteria > Bacillati > Actinomycetota > Actinomycetes > Micrococcales > Microbacteriaceae > Microbacterium > Microbacterium sp. NRRL B-14842. The sequence continues at coordinate 335,185 of NZ_JBFLUM010000001.1, forward strand.
CCGCAGCGCCGAGCGGCCCTCGGTCCACGCGTCGAGGGTGTGCGCACCAGCCCAGCCGTCGACCGTGAGGCACGCGGCCGCGCCGAACAGGATGTCTGCGAGCAGCTCCGGACGGTCCTCGGCGAGGCTGCCCGCGAGGTCGCGGGCCGCGATCTGCTCGTGCACCGCGTCGGCCTCCACGTGCTCCTCGAAGTATGCGGCGACATCGTCGGCGAACCCCAGCCGGTGCAGGCCGTCGGCGTAGAAGCGGCACGGGATCGACGAGGTCATCTCGTAGGCGGCGAGGTGACCCACGATTGCGCCCACGAGGCGGCGGTTGAGGCCGAACAGGCTCATCATGTTGTGCGAGGCGAGCGTGATCGCGGGGGCGTCGTCGACGTAGGCGCCGTATGTGTCGTCGAGTCCGGCGGCGCGAAGGGCGCGGGCGTAGAGCTCCGCGTGCACCCGCTGCGGTCGGCCGCCGCCGTACTCGTCCGACTGGATCTCCACCAGCGCCGCCTTGGGGCGGCCGGTCAGCCGTGGGATCGCCCAGGAGTGCGGATCGGCCTCCCGCAGCGTGTACACGGAACGGAGGATCAGCGACTCCTCGGCCTGCTCGCGGGTGGCCTTCCTGGCGATGTGCCGCGACAGGCTGGGGCCCGTGTCCGCAGCGGCGAGGGCGAACAGGGCGCGCCCCACGGCGTCGACTGTCGGCTCCGGAAGCTCGGGCACGGGCACGGTCTCGCGCAGTGCGGCCTCGAAGGCGTCCTCGAGGATCCGGCGCGCGGTGACCACCCCGGCCTCCCACTCCAGCGCCGCATCGAGCTGCGGCAGCGAGCCGTACGAGGACGCATAGAGGACGAAGAGGGCGAGCTGGATGTCGTCGTCCCGGACCACATCGCTGCTCTCAGCGACGGCTGTGGTGGCGAGGTCGGGCAGGGCGGCGGCGTCCTCGCCGCGACCGGTGAGGACGTCGAGGACGGCGCCCGACAGAGGACCGCGCGGCGAGAAGGCGACGGCGGTATCGGGGTCGAGGGTGGAAACGGTCATGAGGAGGGGCTCCCATCGAGTCGATCACCGATATCCTCGTCCGCGCGAACGGGGGCCACCAGGGACTTGACGCCGAGGCGCTCGGCAGGCAAGCGCCTCCGTCGATCGTCAGGGGCACCCGGCGAAGACGTACTCCTCGTCGTCCGGCGTGACGAGGTCGCGATCGCGGAGCACCAGGGATGCCGGGGCGTCCGGGTCGGCGCACAGCTCCGCGAACGACCGCGGGAGCTGGTCGGTGTACTCGATGTCGATCACGTGCGGCCCGTAGACCGCGGTGTATGCGCCGCACTCGGCGTACGCGGCGCAGTCCTCCGTCACGGCGAAGTCGAAGCCCGCGCGCTCCTTCAGGGCCTCCGCATGCTCGGCCGCGTTCTTCTGTCCGGCGGCGAGCCCGACGCCGTGCGCCGCGTCGACGAGGAGCTCTGCGAGCGCGAGGTTGTGGTCCAGAGTCAGGAGGCCGAGCGAGCGTGAGAAGGAGTCGAGGTTGTCGAACTCGACCGCCTGGAAGCCGGAGTCCGCGCAGCCCTCGATCCAGGGGATCACGATCTCCGCGATGCGGGACCGCTGCGCTGCGCTGCCGGTATCCAGAAGGGCCTCGTCGGGCCACTCCGGGTCGAAGACCACATCGTCACCGTCATGCAGGAGAAGGTCGTCGGGCCACTCGGCGAGCTCGCCCGGCTGGGTCTGGAATCCGTTGACGTAGCAGACGGAGTAGAGTCCCGCGACCGGCTCCGCGCTGCGGTCTCGCCCGACGATGCCCACGCCCTCGGCCGGATCGTACGCGCCGCCGAGCTGGTAGTCCGGAAGGGCTCCGGCCGGAGGAAGCACGACGCCGGCCGATGACCCCGTTCCCTCCGCAGGGAGGGCGGTCGGGGCGGCGCAGCCGGCGAGAGCGAGGATTCCCATCGCGACGCACGCCGCCGGCGCCAGGGACACGCGTGCCGTTCTTCGACCGCGTCGAGAGCGCGGCGCGGTCATCGCGGCTGAGGCGTCGGCTGCGCGGGGGCGTCGACCGGCGGCGCCGCCGCCTCCGAGGGGTTCCGGCGGATCCCGATCCACGACACGACGCCGCCGAGCACGAGGAGCGCCGCGGTGACCCAGGCGGCGTTGTGGAACCCGTCGAGGTCGAGGGAGCCGCCGACGATGGTCGACAGCATCGCGACGACCAGCAGCCCCGCGACGCGGGAGACGGCGTTGTTCACGGCGGAGGCGATGCCGGAGTGGTTCTCGTCGATGGCCCCGAGGATCGCGGCCGTCAGTGGGGCGACGGTGAGCGACAGGCCCAGCCCCATCACGATCATGGCCGGGAGCACCTGCGCCCAGTAGTCGAAGGCGGTGTTCACGGTCAGCAGCATCAGCGCTCCGACGGCCATGATCAGCGGCCCGACGGTCATGAAGATGCGCGGGCCCCAGCGCCCCGCCCACCCGCCGGCGCGGGAGCTCAGCAGGATCATCAGGATCGTCATCGGCAGGCTCGCGAGTCCCGCCGCCGTCGCGCTGAGTCCCGCCCCCTGCTGGAGGTAGACGCCGACGACGAAGCCGTTGAGCGAGAGCGCGGCGTAGACGAAGAGCGTGGCGAGGTTGCCCCACCCGAAGTCGCGCACCCGGAACAGCCAGAGCGGCATGAGCGGCGTGGCCGAGCGGCTCTGCCGCCACAGGAAGACGGCGAAGAGCGCGGCCCCGACCACGGCGGGGATCCAGATCGCGGGGGAGGCCCACCCGAGGTTCGGCTGCTCGATGAGGGCGAAGACGATGGCGCCCAGGCCCAGCGCGCACAGTGCTCCGCTCCACCAGTCCACCCGGACGCCCCGAGGGTGCTCCGGCAGGTGCAGGCGGGCGAGCAGCAGCAGCGTCACTCCGATGGGGAGGACGTTGATGAGGAACACGAAGCGCCAGGAGAGGAAGTCGACGAAGAGCCCGCCGAGGAGGGGGCCGACCAGTTGGGCCGCCGTGGTGAAGGCGGTCCAGACGCCGATGGCCCTCGCCTGCAGGTCGCCGCGCATGGTCGCGGTGATGAGGGCGAGGGAGCTCGGGACGAGGAGGGCGCCGGCCGCTCCCTGCGCTCCGCGGGCCACGATGAGCATGAGCGGATCGATCGCTGCGGCGACCGCGACCGACGCGATGCCGAAGGCGATGAGCCCGATCCGCATCACCAGGACCCGGCCGTAGGCGTCGGACAGGGACCCGGCGAGCAGGATCAGCGCGCTGAGGGTGATGAGGTACGCGTCGACCACCCACTGCTGCGTGGTGATCCCGCCGCCCAGCTCTTCACTGATGGCGGGAAGCGCGACGTTCACCACCGTTCCGTCGAGGAACGTGACGAACGAGGCCAGCACGGCGATCGCGATGACGAGCCGCTGGAGCGGGGCGAAGGATGACACAGGCCGACCCTACTCCCGGGGTCGGACGCGAGGGGCCGGTCAGTCAGCCGATGTCCCGGTACCTTCCGCCAGCAGCCGTCGGAGTGCGGGGAGGCCGTCCCGTCCGTGCGCCGCGCGCTGCCGCGCCGCGCCGGTGCCGTCCGCCCGCATCCGGGCGAGTCCCGCTCGCACGGTGTCCGCATCGCCCTGCTCGTCCAGCACCGGGCCGATGTCGTCGAGCAGGTGCTCGGCCACGGTCCAGGCCGGGGCGACCTCGCCCGTGAGCGGATCCAGGATGCGGGCCGTCATCCCCGCTCTCGACGCCATCCAGATCGACGCGTCGATCGTCTCCGTCTCGTCGGCGACGATCCGCTGCGCGGACGACAGGGCGATGCCGCGGGTCAGCAGCGCGGAGAGAACGGCGTCCTCCGCGGTGAGCTGCGTGTCCGCGACGCGCGCCTCGACCGTCGGGTAGCGCTCGGACAGGCGCACCGCCCAGGAGAGGGAGGTCGCCTCCCCGATGGTCCCGAGATCGAGGAGCTGGTCCACGCGCGTGCGGTAGGCGTCGACATCGGCGAACCGGGGCGGGCACCACGACGAGGGGAGCCGGCGGATGAGCATGCTCCGCCAGCTCGCGAAGCCGGTGTCGATGCCGTTGCCGAACGGACTGTTCGTACTGAGGGCGAGCAGCAGGGGCAGCCACGCGCGGAGTCGATTCAGCGCACGGACCCGCTCCTCCTCGTCCGGGACCTCGACGTGCACGTGCAGCCCGTTCACCTCGTGTTCGCGGGTGAGGTGCGCCAGGCGCCGGGCGACGTCGTCGTAGTGCGCCGACGGCGAGAGCCGGGGAGAGCGGAGAGTGGTGAACGGCGAGCCGGTCGGCGCCGCGATCGCGCGCCGCGCGCGGGCCTCCGCGCCGATGGCAGCCCGCAGTGTCGTCAGTTGCTGCAGGGCCTCGGCTCCGGTCCGCACCGGATCGGTGAGGGCCTCGAGCTGTGAGGCCAGGTACTCGGTGGTCACGCGTCCGGCGGCGACCTCGCCGCCGATGCGCTCCAGGATGTCACCGCTGAGGGCGACGGGGACGAGCGAATCCTCATCGAGCAGGAGGAACTCCTCCTCGATCCCGAAGCGCGTCATCCGGGTCAGTGGTTTCGCAGTTCGGAGATGAGCTCGGCCTTGCGCTTGCCGCTGTAGCCCGTGAGGCCCAGTTCCTTCGCGCGCTTCCGCAGCTCGGGGACGGTCCAGTCCTCGTAGTCCCCGTGCTCCCCGCCGCGCCGACCGACCGAGCTGCGGCCGTCGCGTGCGGCGGCGTTCGAGATACGGGCGGCCTTCTCCTTCGAAGCGCCGTCGTCGCGGAGTTCCTCGTACAGTTCCGGATCCTTCAGGGAATTGTTGCGTCGTCCTGGCATTGCTCTGCTCCTTCGCGCATCGAGAGGGTCGAAGTCAACCCCCTCCAGGGAGGGTGTGGTTCGGGTCTAGCGTGGTGTCACCGCAGTCGGGCGCCCGCGCCCCCAGAGAAGGGAAAGACCGATGAACATCCTCCTGATCATCGTCATCGTCATCGCCGTGATCCTCGCGATCACCGGAGGACTGGTGCAGTCGCTCCAGTTCCTGCTGTGGGTCGGTCTGGTGCTCCTGGCCATCGCCGTGATCGCCTGGCTGATCCGAGCGATCACCGGCAGCCGCAAGGTCTGACCCGAGTGCGGAGGGGGAGGCTCGCCATCGGCGAGCCTCCCCCTCTTCATGGGTTCAGCGGGTGGGGGATCAGCGGTTGAACGCGTCCTTGACGCTGTCGCCGGCCTTGCCCGCGGCGTCCTTGACGTTCTCGCCGGCCTGCTTCGCGTCGGCCTTCACCTGATCCGCCTGGCCTTCGGCCTCGAGCTTCTCGTTGTCGGTCAGCTTGCCGAAGCCTTCCTTGGCCTTGCCACCCAGCTTCTCGGCGGAGTTCTTCATGTCATCTGCGCCACTCATAAGAGGCTCCTCTCCTTGACGGATCGATTGCTCTTCGAGCCTCCCACCGGCCCTCCGCACCGTCCACGGGATTGACATTCGCGCAGCGGCGTGTCAGCGTCCCGCGACCATCGACTCCCGTCCGCAGGGGTTAGCCTGGCGCCAGGCGGGTGTCCTGCCCGTCGTCCTCGACGAAGGGAGCGGTGTGCGATGGACGCGATGATGATGGGTGCCATGTCCAAGAACATGGAGTCGATGCCGGACATGGCGATGATGGACATGTCGGTGCTGCAGGCCTGCATGGATGCCTGCGCCGCCTGCGAGCAGGCCTGCACCGTGTGCGCGACCCAGGAGATGGACTGCGCTCCGGCCTGCATGAACTGCGCGGACATGTGTCACACGATGATGCGGTCGATGCTCCGCATGCAGGGGATGACGCCGGCCACGATGATGGCGATGCTGGACGCCTGCATCGCGATGTGCCAGATGTGCATGGACGAGTGCATGCAGCACGCCGATCACAGCGACGTCTGCCGGCTCTGCGCTCAGGCGTGTCAGGCCTGCATGAACGCCTGCATGGCGGTCCGCGACATGATGATGGCGAGCGCCTGACCCGAGGGGATCAGGGCATCGTCACACGACGGCGACGTTGAAGCGGGTGCGCCCGACGGCGAGGACGGCGTAGTCGAGGTGGAGGGCGACCGGGCTGCCGATCGCGGCCTCCAGCGCGGCGCCGGAGCCGTTCCACAGCGTGTGCGTGGTGCCGTCGAGCGTGCGGACGACGAGGTCTCCGGCGACCGGATCCGCCGCGATCACGAACGCGTCCGCCCACCCTGCCGGAGTCGCCGCCGCGAGGCGCTCCTGGATCAGGTGCAGGGCGTGGCCGGGTGCCGACGACGAGCAGCGGCCGCCGTTCCCGCACATGCACGTCGCACGCTCACGCACCTCGAGGGGCGGACGGCGGTGCAGCGGCGTGGACACGGGGACTCCTTCGGATCGGCGTCCCGCCAGAGTACGTCGACCGGGTCGGGATCCCGCAGCGCCCCCGACACGCGACGAAACAAACGGGTGTAGGCTCGCCGGGTGCTGTCGTCGATGAGCGCCCTCGGGGCGCGGAGCGGAGCTGCAGGCGCGTTCAGCGCCGCAGGCAGAGGCTGAGGACCGGCCGGAGGCGGAACCCCGTCCCCGGTGCTGCGTCGTACCCCGGTACCGTCCGGGTGATCCTCCGATCCGTCTCGCCGTTCCGGCGATCACACCGAAAGCTCTTCCCCCATGCGTCCCATCGACGAGCGCGCTCTGCGCGCCTCCTTCCGCAACGCCTCTCGCAAGGAGATCTCCGACATCACCCTGCCGCCCGGCTTCGCCGAGACGGACTTCGACCGGCTCGACTACCTCGGCTGGGTCGACCCGAAGCTGCCTCGTCGCTCCTACGTCGTCACGTGGATCGACGACGAGCCGGTCGGCGTCGTGCTGCAGCGCGCCGAGCAGCGCGTGCTCGCCCGCGCGCAGTGCTCCTGGTGCGAGGACGTGACGCTCCGCAACGACGTGCAGCTGTACGTCGCCCGCCGCGCCGGGGCCGCCGGTCGCAAGGGCGACACCGTCGGCGTGCTGGCGTGTGCGGAGTTCGGGTGCAATGTCGCGGTGCGCAGGCTCCCGCCGCTGGCCTATCCGGGGTACGACCGCGAGCTCGCGCGCGAGATGCGGATCCTGCGGCTGCAGGAGCACGTGACCGGGTTCGTCCGCGAGGTCGCCGGTCTGACCCTCTAGGCCGTCACGGCGCGCACGTGGGCGAGGGCGGGTGCCTCCCACGCCGCCGACAGCCGGGCGAACGTCTCGAAGCTGCGTCCGCCCGGCCAGTCGGCCGGCAGCATCGCCGGGGGCAGCCCGGGATCCGTGTAGGGCAGCACCCGCCACCGGTCGATGAGGTGCACGTAGGCCGGGAACGGCGCGTCGGGCAGGGCCGCGAGCGATGTCTGGAAGGACTCGTGCTCGGCGCGCAGCCCGTCCAGGTCCCACCACGCCGCGGCGGCCTCGGCCAGGGTCCCCGCCGGGGCCGGGGCCGACGCGTCGAACAGGGTCGCCCAGCGGCGGGCATCCAGCTCGTCGAGGATCTGCTCCGCTTCCTCCCGGAGATGTCCGGGGCAGATCCACAGGGCGGGGGAGACGACGCCGGCGCCGATCCAGTGCAGTCGGCGCCGCAGCTGATGGCGCACGCTGCGTGCGCTCTCCGGGATCGAGAACGACACGAGACACCACGGATCGTCGTCGGTCATCTCCCGCATCCGGAAGATCCGGCGGTCGCCCCGCTCCAGCATCGGCACCGCCGCAGGGCTGAGGCGGTAGCCGATCGCGTCGCGGCGCTCGGGGATGAGCAGACCCTTCTGCTTGAGACGGGCGATGCCCGTCCGGGCGGGAGCCGCCGGGATTCCGAGGTCGCCGGCCAGCGCCACGAGATCGGCAGCGGAGATCCAGCCGCCGAGCGGGCGCAGATACAGGCCGATCAGGGTGCGCAGGAGCGAGGCGGTGCTGCCGGGGCGGGCGTCGATGTCATCGAGCACCACCGGTGCCGCGGGGTCAGGAGACACCGGACTCCAGTGCGTCCCTCACCGCGAGCACCCCGGCGACGGTCTCGGCGTGCGACGTGCTCAGCGGCGACAGCCCGAGCCGGATCCCGTCCGGGAAGCGGAAGTCGGGGATGACGCCGTCGGCCCAGAGCCTCCGGGTGACCTCCCGGAAGTCCGGGTGGCCGATCGTGATGTGTCCACCGCGCAGCGCGGGGTCGCGAGGGCTGAGCAGGCGGACGTCCAGGGGCGCGAGCAGCTCGTCGTACGCCCGGACCGCGAGCGCGGTGAGCGACTCCGACTTCGCGCGCACGCCGTCGATCCCCGACTGTTCGATGAGGTCGATCATGCCCTTCATCGCGAGCATCGAGGTCACCGGCGGCGTGCCGCTGAGGAGCTGACGGATGCCGTCCGCCGGGACGTACTCGGGGCCCATGGCGAAGATGTCGGCGGCGCTCCACCAGCCCTGGATCGGCTGCCGCAGCACGCCCTGCAGGTCGTGGCGGAGGTAGGCGAACGCGGGCGACCCCGGGCCGCCGTTGAGGTACTTGTACGTGCAGCCGACCGCCATGTCGACGCCCCAGTCGTCGAGCTGCATCGGCACGACACCCGCCGAGTGGCAGAGGTCCCACATCATCAGTGCCCCGGCCTCGTGGACGACGGCGGTGATGCCCGGCATGTCGGCGAGGGCGCCAGAGCGGTAGTCGACGTGGCTGAGCGAGACGAGCGCCGTCCGCTCCGAGACCACGGCCGCGACGTCGTCGATCGTGACGCCGTGCACCGGATCGGGCGTGATCCAGCGCAGCGTGGCCCCCATCTCCGCTGCGACGCCTTCGGCGAGGAACCGGTCGGTGGGGAAGTTCCCCTCCTCGATCACGAGCTCCGTCCGCCCCGTGGGTCCCTGAGCCGCGCCCGTGGGTCCCTGAGCCGCGCCCGTGGGTCCCTGAGCCTCGCCCGTCGGTCCCTGAGCCGCGCCCGTGGGTCCCTGAGCCGCGCCCGTGGGTCCCTGAGCCGCGCCCGTGGGTCCCTGAGCCTGTCGAAGGGCGCCCCGCATGAGCTTGTAGATGAGGACGCTCGTGGAGTCGGAGACGACCGTCTGTCCCGGACCCGCCCCGAGGGCGACGGCGCCGATGCGGTCGCCGAGCTCCATCGGCAGCGCCATCCACTGCTCGTCCCAGGAGCGGATGAGGCGGGTGCCCCAGTCCTCGCGCACGAACGCGGCGAGCTTCTCCGGCACGTCGCGCAGCGGGCGGCCGAGCGAGTTGCCGTCGAGATAGGCCGTGACGCCCGGGGCCTCGACGAAGGCGTCGAGGTGGGCCGCGAGGGGGTCGGACGCGTCCAGGGCGCGGGCGGCATCGAGGAGGGCGGTGTCGGCGGAGCGGTCGGTCATGTCACACCTTCAGGTCGGCGGGGGTGAGGGGGCGGGCGGCCAGAGGATCGGCGGATCCGGGTGGCAGCAGGAGGAGGAGAGAGCGGGGATCGAGCGGGTCGACGGGCGCGAGGGCGCGGAGGAGGGCGTCGTCGTCGAGGCCGGCGGTGCGGAGGGCGGCGACCTCAGCCGGGTTCAGGTCGACGGGGGTCGGGCCGTTGCCCATGTCGGTGCCGTAGCGGACGATGCCGCCGGCGGCGTGGAAGCGGGCGACGTTGTCGATCGCGATGGCCCGCGCGTGGGAGTCGTGGATGGCGAGGGTGCTGATCCAGGAAATGCGGGCGGCCTGCTCCGCGATCTCCTCGTCGTCCAGGCGCTCGGAGAACGGGGCGTGGGCCAGCTGCGTCGCTCCGAGGCGGACGACGCGCTGCGCTTCGCCGGAGCCCTCCGCATGGGCGATCACCGGGAGGCCTCGGGCTGCGGCGAGGTCGGCGATCGCGCGGAAGAGGGCGTCGGAGAAGACCGGGCCGGCGGTGCTGTTGCTCGCGACCTTGACGCAGGAGACACCGGCCGCTGCCATCTCCTCGACCGCGGTCGCCGCTGCCGCGGGGTCGGCGATCTCCCGCACCGAACCCGCCGGCGCCCAGGCGCGGTCCGAGGGGTATCCACCGGGAGGCGTGAGGAACGCGCCGGCGAAGTCGACGGTTCGCAACTCAGGAGAATCCGGCCCAGGAGCACCCGGAACCGCCTCGGAAGCGCCTCCGCCGGTCGAAACTCCTGAGTTGTGAACGGCGATCCGCGCCACCGTGGACGGATCGCCGCCGAGGTCGACCACTCGTCCGAGGCGGGACGAGGCCAGGAGGGCGTGGTCGACGAGCTGCAGGTGCACGTGGTGGTCCGTGAAGCCCCCGACGATGCGGCCGGAGAGGACCGGGCCCCCCGGCGCGGGTGTCTCCTCACCGAGCCGGGGGCGCCCGTCCTCGCCGAGTCCGACGACGCCGTCCCGCCAGCGCTCGCCGTCGAAGAACGTCGCCGTGAGCATCAGGAACCGATCTCGGTGCGGACGGTGTAGAGCTCGGGGAAGAAGGTCAGGTCGAGGGCGCGCTGCAGGAAGCCGACGCCGCTCGACCCGCCGGTGCCGACCTTCATCCCGATGGTGCGGGACACGGTCTTGAGGTGACGGAAGCGCCAGAACTGGAAGTTGTCCTCGAGATCGACGAGGTCCTCGCAGGCCTCGTAGAGGTCCCAGTGGGTGCGCGGGTCCTGGTAGATCGCACGGATGGCAGGTACGAGGTCCGGGGTCTCGCGGTAGGGCTCCCGCACGTCGCGGTCCAGGATCTCGCGGGGGATCGGGAGGCCGCGGCGAGAGGCGTAGCGGAGGAACTCGTCGTACAGCGTGGGCTTCTCCCACTCGGCCGTGAGGAGCGCGAGATTCGCCGGGTGGTCGCGGAAGACGCTCAGCATCTTCTCGTTCTTGTTGCCCAGCGCGAACTCGACGGCCCGGTACTGCACCGACTGGAAGCCGGACGAGTTGCCGAGGGCGCCGCGGAACTGGGCGTACTCCGTCGGGGTCAGCGTCGCGAGCACCGACCACTGCTGCGTCATCACGTCCTGGATCCGCTTGACCCTGGCGATGCGCTTGAGGGCTTCGCGCAGGTCGTCCGCCGCGAGCAGCTCCCGCGCCGAGCTGAGCTCATGCAGCAGCTGCTTCAGCCAGAGTTCCGTCGTCTGATGCTGGATGATGAACAGCATCTCGTCGTGGTGCTGCGGGTCGCTCACCGGATGCTGTGCCGTGAGGAGCTGGTCGAGCGCGAGGTACGAGCCGTAGGTCATACGCCCGGAGAGATCCGTGACGATCCCCGACTCGAGTGCGCGTTCGTTCTCCGTGTGCATCCCGCGAACATATCACTTCCGTGCCGATCGTCACAGACATGTTATGTCCAGATCCCGCCCCGCTTGCACGACCCGGCGCCAGTGGCACGGGTTTCTCCCGGATTCGGTCGTGCACCCGTGCCCGGGTCGTGCACCCGTCCCCGGGTCGTGCACCTGTGCCCGGGTCCGTTTCCACCCGTGCCGAGGTCCGCCTGCACGACCGGGGAACGGATGAACAGACGTCCGGCCGAACGAGTCGTGCCGTCGTGTCGGGATCGTGCGACCGTGGCAGCCCCGCCGGACGAAAGGGGCCGGGTCAGCGGGTGTGCGCGTCGAGGAAGGCGATGGTGTCCGCCAGGGCCTTCCGAGCCTCGGGCAGATCGAGGTGGAACTGGTACTCGTGCGGGAGGGCGGGCTCGTGCGGCGCGGGCCAGAACACCGGCGTCACATCGACGCCGAGCTCCTGCAGCCGCTTCGCCATCGGGATCGACTGGAGCCAGGTGAGCCCGTCGCCATTGCCGCCCGAGATGTACGTCGCGGGGAAGTCGGAGGTGACCCAGTCCACGGTCGACATCGTGGCGCCGGTCGAGTCCTCCGCCCAGGTCTTCGTCCCGGAGTACGCCCACATCGCCGACTTGAAGCCCCACCCCGGGACTCCGTCGAGCTCGGCCAGTGCGGCGAGGTCGTAGACGCCGCAGTTCAGCACGGTCGCGACGAGCTGGTCGGCGCGGATCGACGGGCGGATGCCGAGGATCTCGGCGTAGTCCGGATTCGTGATGAGCGTGGCCATCTGGCTGGCGAGCTGAGCGCCCGCGGAGTCCCCCGCCAGCACGATGCGACGCGGGTCGACGCCGAGTTCCGCCGCGTGCGCGTCGATGTAGGCGAGGGCCTCGTCGAGCTGGTGGACGGCGAGCGGGTACACGCCCTCGGGTCCGCGGGTGTAGTTCACGCCGATGGTCGTGTAGCCCTCCGCGGCGAGGATGCGGAGGTAGGGATCGACGTCCTCCTTCGAGCCCGAGATCCAGGCACCTCCGTGGATCCACACGACAGTCGGCAGCGCGCTGTCGGCGGAGGCGGGGCGGAAGACGTCCATCGTCGTGTCCGCGCCGGCATCCCCGTAGGCGATGTCCTTCCGTTCGTCGAGAGGCGTGTCCGGGACGTGCTTCGTCATCTCCGCCGCGGTCTCGTCGCCGCCCTTCGTGAACACCGAGCGGATGATCATCGCGGATGGCCACGGCGTGAGCGCCCCGATGATCGCGACGACGGCGACCGCGGCGAGGACGCCCACGGCGATCTTCGTGCGACGCCAGGGCGACCGGCCGGTCTTCGCGGCCACGGTACCGGCGGTGCTGCGGGAGTCTTCCACGGCCTCAGTGTGCCAGTATCCGCCGTCGTGGACAGGGAATGACCAGCGTCGTCAATCGGCGAGGCTCGCGATGAGGCGCCGGAGGCCGTAGTCGAATGCGCGGTCGACGTCGCCGCCGAGTCGGAACGCCCCGGACAGCTCCATCTGCAGGAATCCTGTGGCCCAGGCGGTGAAGAGGCGTGCGGCGTCGAGGGCGTCCGCCTCGCCGACCGCGGTGGTGCAGGCGCGGATGACGGGGGCGGCGGAGCGTTCCAGGGTCTCGTGGGAGACCGCGGCGTTGAACATGAGGCGGAAGCCCTCCGGGTGCGCGTGGGCGAAGGTGCGATAGGTCCGGGCGAGGGCGGAGAGGTCGTCGCCCGCCGCCTCGAGCTGGGTTGCGAGGGCATCGACGGAGGCCGTGGCGACCGCGACACGCAAGGCCTCACGATCCCGCACGCGCTTGTAGAGGGAGGGGGCACGCACGCCCACGCGCTCCGCGACCGCCTGCATCGTGAGTCCCGCAGGGCCGTCGGCCTCGAGGATCTCCTGGCCGGCCGCGACGATGGCATCGATCGATGTGCGTTCGGGGGTGGGCATGGATCCTCCTCGATGGCTATTGACAGTAGCCATGATAGCTACGTAACGTAGCCAGCGCAACCGCCCGAGAGGATCATCATGAAGCTCGCTCCCCACCTCCACCGCCTCGGCAACGACATCGTCGCCTCGTATCTCATCGACCTGCCCGAGGGCATCACCCTCGTCGACGCCGGGTTGCCCGGGCACTGGAACGACCTTCAGCGAGAGCTCGCCGTGATCGGCCGACCGCTGTCCGACATCCGCGGACTCGTGCTGACCCACGGCGACAGCGACCACATCGGTTTCGCGGAACGGCTGCGCCGCGAGGCCGGCGTTCCGGTCTACATCCACGGCGCCGATGCTCACCGCGTGCGTACAGGGGAGAAGCCGAAGACTCCGATGGGCCCTGCACGGCCCGGTCCGATGCTCGGCTTCCTCGCCTACGGTCTCCGCAAGAGCGCCCTCCGCACGCGCCACGTCACCGAGGTCTCCGAGGTCGCGGACGGTGATGTGCTCGACCTCCCCGGGGCTCCGGTCGTCGTGGGGCTTCCGGGGCACTCGCCGGGGAGCATCGCGGTGCATGTCCCGGCGGTCGGCGCGGTATTCGTCGGCGATGCCCTGACCACGCGGCATGTGCTCACGGGGGAGGAGGGCGCGCAACCCGCCCCGTTCACCGACGAGCCCACGGAAGCCCTGGCCTCGCTCGACCGCCTCGCGGCACTTGACGCCGCGTGGGTCCTTCCCGGTCATGGTGCTCCCTGGCGCGGAACTCCCGCCGACATCGCCGCCGCGGTCCGCGCCCACGCCTGACCCGCCGCCCCTGCCGAGCTCAAGAACGCTCCTCCCCGTGGCTGCCGAGGCGCGCTTCGCGTCCCGCCCGAACGCCACACCCCAGTGCCGGATCGATACCGCACCGCAGTCGCGCGGCGGAGGTGCGTTTCGCGTCCCGCGACGGACACTCCGCGCGGGATCGAAACCGTTCCCGATGGACCCTCTCAAGGAGTGGAATCCGTCCCGCGGCCGGACTGCACCTCGTGCCGGGATCGAAAACGGGCCGGATGGGGCGCGCGGAGGTGCGATTTCCGTCCCGCACGGGCGGGGAGGGGGAGAGGGTCAGCGGGAGAGGAGGGTGGCGGTGTCGGTCACGGTGATCTGCGGGGGATACAGCCTCATGACCTGCACGGCGGCGGCGTGGTTCTCGGCCGTGGAGCCGGCGCAGGCGTCGGCGGCGAGCGTCACCCGTGCTCCGGCATCGGCGGCGGCGAGAGCGGTGGACACGACGCAGCAGTCCGTCGACACCCCCGCCAGCACGATACGGCCACCGTGCCCGACGATCGCCTCGAGCTCCGGGCCCCACTTGCCGAACGTGGGCAGGTCGACGGTCGGATGAGGAGACAGGCCTTCCGCCTCGGGGACCAGTGCATAGAGCGCGTCGTCGGCGGACCGGTCGGCGAACGGCCACGCCGCGAAGTACTCGCCCCAGGAGGTGGAGCGGTCGGCCGTCGGAAGCCACCGGGTCACGAGCACGCGCTCGCCGAAGGCCTCCGCGAGCCGACGGATGTTCGCCATCGCCTCAGCGAAGAACGGCGAGCCCCAGGCGGAGTCGGGCGACGCGAAGATCACCTGCGGATCGACCACCACGAGCCAGCTCTCGCTCCCTGGGCCTGCCGCCTCCGGGGCCCCTGAGCCTGCCGCCTCCTGGGTCCCTGAGTCTGCCGAAGGGCTCACGACTCCTGCCGCCGGATCTTCCCCGCCCGGGCGAACCAGGTCACGAGGAACGACAGCACCAGCGCCACGAACACCCCGAGGTTCGCGTACGCCCAGTCCCCGTCCGTCCCGCCGACGAGGAACAGGAGGTACCCCTGCCAGTTGTTCCACGGCGCGGCGTCCGCGAAGCCGTTGAGGACGAGACCCCAGCCGATCACGCTCGCGACGACCATGGTGCCGATGGACGTCCAGTCCCAGGCGCCGTAGCGTCCGCGGCTGTCGAAGAGGGCCTCGTCGTCATAGTCCTTGCGACGGCGCAGGATGTCGGCGATGAGGATGCCGGCCCAGGAGGCCAGCGGCACGCCGAGGGTGATGAGGAAGCTCTGGAACGGGCCGAGGAAGTCGGTCGCGAAGAACACCACGAAGATGGTGCCCGCCGTGAGGATCGCGCCGTCGATCGCCGCCGCCGACGGCCGCGGGATGCGGATGCCGAGGCTGAGCAGGGTCAGGCCGGAGGAGTAGATGCCGAGCACCGCGCCGGAGACGAGCGCGAGCACGGCCGTGAACAGGAACGGCACGAGGACCCACACCGGCAGGATGCTCGCCAGCGCGCCGATCGGGTCCGCGGCGATCGCGTCCATGAGCTCGGCGTCCGATCCCGCGAGGAGCAGACCGAAGACGACGAGGATGACCGGTGCCACCGAGCCGCCGATCGTGTTCCAGGCGACGATCGCCCCGTCGGACGCGGTGCGCTTCTGGTAGCGCGACCAGTCCGCGGCGATGTTGATCCACCCCAGTCCGAACCCGGTCATCACCATCACGAGCGCGCCGACGACCTGGCCGATGCCGCCGTCGGGACGGGCCATCACCGCAGCGAGGTCGATACTCGGCGCCGCGAGGATGATGTACACCACCGTCACGACGCCCGTGATCCAGGTCAGCACCGACTGGAGCCGCATGATCGTGTGGTAGCCGAGCACCGAGGCGGCGACGATGAGTGCCGCGACGATCACGGTCGCGAGGATCTTCAGCCAGAGGCTGTCCCCGTCGCCGCCGAGCTGCGTGATGACCGTCGCCGTCGCCAGTACCGCCATGATCGCGAGGAAGGTCTCCCAGCCGATCGACGTGAGCCAGGACACGATCCCGGGGACCTTCTGCCCCTGGACGCCGAACGCGGCCCGGGAGAGCACCATCGTCGGCGCCGACCCCCGCTTGCCCGCGATCGCGATGAGTCCGCACAGCAGGAATGACACGACGATGCCGACGACTGAGACCAAAGTCGCCTGCCAGAAGGAGATGCCGAAGTCGAGCACGAACGAGCCGTAGGACATCCCGAACACCGAGACGTTCGCCGCGAACCACGGCCAGAACAGGTCGCGGGGCGTGGCGGTCCGCTCGGACTCGGGGATGATCTCGATGCCTGCGCGCTCGATGAGAGCCGGCCTGATGTCGGTCATCCTCACATCCTGGCACTCCGCGAGCGCACTCGTGACGTGGATCAGGGCACCGCGCCGGGCGCGCGGCTCAGCCGGCGAAGAAAGCCCCGGCCACGCGCGTCAGGTCGTGCAGGTCCGAGACCCCGGCGAGCTCGCGCGCGGAGTGCATCGAGAGGATGGGGATCCCCACGTCGACCGTGCGGATGCCGAGCCGTGTCGCGGTGATCGGTCCGATGGTCGAGCCGCACGGCACGCTGTTGTTCGAGACGAACTCCTGCGTCACCACCCCGGCCCGATCGCACCAGTTCCGCCAGGACGCGGCGCCGACCGCATCGGTCGCGTAGCGCTGGTTGGCGTTGAGCTTGAGGATGGGCCCGGAGCCGAGCACGGGCTGAACGACGGGGTCGTGTCGGCCGACGTAGTTCGGGTGCACGGAGTGCCCGACGTCGCTGGACAGGCACCACGACGACGCGTACGCCTGGCGGCGGGCGGAGCCGTCGGCCCCGAGCCCTGCGTAGAGCCGCTCCAGCACATCCTCGAGGAAGGGGCCCGCGGCGCCGGAGCGCGACTCGGAGCCGAGCTCTTCGTGGTCGAACGCGGCGAGGATCGCGACGGGGGCTCCCGCCTCGGGTTCATGGGCCGCGAGGGCCACCACGCCCGCGTGCACGGAGGCGAGGTCGTCGAGCCGGCCGGAGGCGAAGAACGCGTCGTCCTTGCCGAACACCGCGCCCCGCGCGGCATCGGCGACGACGACGTCGTAGCCGCGGATCTCTGCGGGGTCCACGGCGGCGGATGCCGCGAGCTCGGCCAGCACGTCGGCCTCGGTCGGGTCGCCGAGACCCCACACCGGCTGCGTCTCGGTCTGCTTGTCGAGCGCGAGGCCGTTGTTGACCCCCCGATCGAGGTGGATGGCGAGCTGGGGGAGGCGCAGCAGGGCTCCGGTGTCGGCGAGGACGACCCGACCGTCGGCGAGGGCGAGCCGGCCGGCGAGGCGCAGCTCCCGGTCGAGCCAGGAGTTCAGCAGCGGACCGCCGTACACCTCGACGGCGGCCTGCAGCCAGCCGCGGGCTCCGGTGGTCGGCTGTGGCTTGAGCTTGAAGCCGGGGGAGTCGGTGTGCGCCCCGAACACCTGCACGGGCGTCGTGGCGGTCGCCCCCTCCGGCACCACCCACGCGATCGTCGCGCCGTCGCGGACCACGAGGTACCGGCCTCCGGGCTGCGCGGGCCAGGCGTCCTCCTCCTGCAACCGTGTGAATCCGGCCTCCTCCAGACGGCGGGCCGTCTCGGCGGCTGCGTGATAGCTCGACGGGGAGGCGGCGACGAAGTCGGCGAGGTCCTCGGCGTGGGCGAGGGCGTCCGGGGTGACGGGCATGGCGTGACCTTCCTGCGCGGGGTGTCCTTCGAGCGTAGTCGCGCCCCGTCACGAACCCCGTCTCGCGGCCTTCCCGGTCGGGGATAGGGTGGTGGCGATAGCGCCTAGGGTTCCGGGGTCTGCACCCGTCTGGTCCGAGCGGCGCCACGGTCCTCCTCCGCAGGAGGGTCGTCATCTGACAGGACAAAAGCCCGGAGGACCCGATTCGTCGCGCCCGCGGCGGAGGGAAGGGTCTGCCGTGTCCGCCGTCGCTCTCGTCCTCGTCCTCGCCGCCGCGATCGCCCACGCGTCCTGGAACGTCATCGCGCACGGCATCAGCCGCGCCGGCTCGCCGTTCCTGTGGTGGGGTGCCGTCGCCAGCACGGTCGTCTGGATCGGGGCCGTACCGTTCACGGGCGGACTCGGTGCGGCCGACCTCGGCTCGTTCGCGCTCGGAGTCTCCGTCTCCGCGGTCCTGCACGTCGCCTACATGGCCGTGCTGCAGCGCGGCTACCGGGAGGGCAGTCTGTCGACGGTCTACGCGACGGCGCGGGGCACCGGGCCTTTCCTCTCGGTCATCGTCGCCGTGCTCCTGCTGGGGGAACGCCCCTCGGCCCTGGCGCTCGTCGGCGTCGCCGCGGTGATCGTCGGGGTCGTCGCGATCGGGTTCGTCGACCGCCGGCCGACAGGGAGCGGGCGCCGCATCGACCCCGGTCTGCTGTTCGGCGCCCTCACCGGCGTGGCGATCGCGGTCTACACGATCTGGGACGCCCACGCCGTGCGCGAGTGGGAGCTGTCACCCGTGGCGTTCATGGTCGGCACCACGCTGCTGCAGGTGCCGTTCTACTCCGTGGCGGTGCGCGGACGATGGGGTGCGGTCGTGGCGCTGGGGCGCACGCAGTGGCGCCGCATCCTGGCCTTCGGCATCCTGTCGCCGCTGTCCTACATCCTCGTGCTGACCGCCATCCAGATCGCTCCCGTGGCCCTCGTCGCACCGCTGCGGGAGGTCAGCGTCGTGCTCGTGAGCCTGTTCGGCGCCTTCGTCCTGCGCGAGTCCCGGCCGGGATGGCGGATCGGCGCCTCGCTGATCGTCCTCGTCGGGATCGTGCTGCTCGCGCTCTGAGGCCGCGGCTCAGCGGAAGGTGACGAGTCCGGCGTGGGCGGCCGTGACGAGGATCTGCACGCGGTCGCGCAGGTGCCACTTCGACATCATGCGGCCGAGGTGGGCCTTCACCGTCCCCTCGGAGACGATGAGCGCCTTCGCGATCTCGGCATTGGACATGCCCTTCGCGAGGCACTGGAGCACCTCCTCCTCGCGCTCGGTGAGCGGTTCGAGGGTCTCCGCGGCTGCGGTGGGAGTGGAGTCGCGCACGTGGCGGATCAACATCGACGCGATGCGGGGCGACAGCGAGCTCGCTCCGGCGAACACCTCGCGAACACCCGTGACGATCTCCTCCGCGCTGGAATCCTTCAGCAGGTAGCCGGAGGCGCCGGCGCTCAGCATGGGCAGCACGGTGTCGCTGCCGTCGAGCGTGGTGACGGCGAGGATGCGGACGTCCGGCCATCGTTCGGCGATCGCCGCGGTCGCTTCGATGCCGTTCATCTCCGGCATCTGGACGTCCATCATCACGACGTCCGGCTTCTCGCGCTCGACCGTCGTGAGGGCCTCCAGGCCGTCCTCCGCCTGCGCCACGACCGTGATCTCGGGCGCGCGCGACACGAAGTGCGACAGCGCGGAGCGGACCAGAGGATCGTCATCGACGATCACGACGCGGATTTCCTGCATGGAGGAAGCCTAACGGCGTGAAGCGGGCGCTCTGAGGATGTAGACCTTTGGCTATCGAGGTCTGGACGAAGGCCAGATGTGCGCTCCGCGCGCCGCCGAGAAGATGAATACAGACATCGACAAACGGCACTAGAACGGAGGTGAATGTAATGACTTTCTGGCAGCAGGTTGGCAAGCTTTTCGGTTTCACTCGCTAGGATAGCTGGCGAATAGGAGACAGTGCACCATGGCCTTAGACCAGTCAAAACGGGCGGTGCCTGATATTTTCCGACTCGCACGCGGCGAACGCCTCACACGCGTAGAGAGCATCGTCATCCTCGCGATCATCAGCGTGATGGTTGCGATCGACGTCTTCACTCTTTTCACGGACCCCACCGTGAATCCCCTCGCCTCCGCGGTGAGCATCGCCTCGACTCTCGCTACCGCTCTGTTCCTCTGGTCGCCTCTGATCGCCACCTGTGCGATCGGCATCGTTCTGGTGGCCTCGTTCTTCACGGGGACCGAATCGCAGGTCCTCATCACCGCCGCCCTGGCGTCTGCGCTGGTCATGCGCCTGGGGTGGACCCCTCTTGTCCTCTCCTACACGGGAGTCTTTCTCGTCGCTGCGTCCGTCATGGCGTACGGCGACTCGGACGTCCCGGTCAACGTCGGCATCTACCTGATCGCGGCCACCGTCGCCGGGGCCATCGGCCTCGGACTCCGGCTGGCCTTCGACCGCGGACGTCGCCTCGAGCACGAGCTGGAGGCAGCGGCTGAGCAGGAACGGGAAGCCGTCCTCGCCGAGCGACGATGGATCGCCGGCGAGCTGCACGACAGCATCGCGCACCACCTCACCGTGGTGTCGCTGCACGTACAGATGCTCGAAGACCCCGACGCCAGCGATGGCTCCCGGGAGGCGATCCGCGTCGCCGCCCGCAAGGCCATGACAGACCTCCGTTTCGTGATCGACCTCGCCGACGACGGCCCGCGCGCTGCGGGCATGCCGACCGGTGACCTCGTCGCCGCGGTCGAGGAAGCGCGGACCGAATTCGAAGCGGCCGGGCACGACGTCATCCTCGACGGCGACCCCGGCGACGAGCGCATTCCCCGCGCGGTCGAGATCGTGCTCGCGCGCATCGTGCGCGAGTCGGCCACGAACGTCCTGAAGTATGCCGGCCCCGGAACCGTCGAGATCCGTCTCGCGGTGGACGACGACAAGGCGCACCTCTCACTGCGCAGTCCGCTCCCCACGACGCCGCGTCGGGAGCTCTCCTCCAGTCGGACCGGCCTGGGGCGGATGGCCGAACGCGTGATGGGCGCCAGCGGCGAGTTCAGCGCCGGGGAGGTGGACGGACACTGGCTCGTGTCCGCCGTGTTGCCGGTGGTCTGAGCCCCGCGTATCCTGAGACGACGCCCGTGATTCCGCCCCCGAGGCCGTAGACGAAAGTCTACGAGTGTCTCGACATTCGGCACTTCAGAGGCTTCGCGGCGCCGACATATCCTGAAGGCTCCCCAGATAAAGCGTCCCCAGCGCTGCGATCGCGGGCGCGATCTTTCTGGCTTCTTACACTCCCGCGCCCGCGGTCGCGAATCTGTCTCCGGCCTCAGCCGCCCACTGCTCTCATGTAGTGTCCGTCCGTGGATATCCCGGACGCCGCCACGGTGAAGCGCACCACCTCGCTGAGGTAGCGGTCCTCCGATGCCTCGAAGATGCGCCCCTCGGCGTCCCGCGACGTGCGCGTGAGCCGCAGGATGGGCGTTCCTCGCGGCACGCGGAGAAGCGCGGCGTCCTGATCGTCGGCGGCGACCGCGTCGATGACGTGCTGCAGCGCGACGATCGGATGCCCGACCGACGCGAGGTACTCCGTGATCGACACCGCGTCGAGGTCGATTTCGAACAGCCGACGGCCGACGTCCTCGGTGTACGCGAGGCGCTCCAGCATCGTGGGACGGCCGTCGAGGAGCCGCAGGCGCACCACGCTCACGATGGTGTCGTCGCGTCCGACACCCAGCGCCGGGCCGAGATCGCCCGCGCGCCGCAGACTCAGCTCCTGTGTCTGCGCGCCAGGGGTGACGCCGAGGTCGCGCGCCCATCGGGTGAACGGGACGGAGACGTCCACGGCCTGATTCGCTTTGCGCGCCACCACGCGCGCCGGCCGGCCGCGGGTCGTCTCGATGAGGCCTTCCGCGCGAAGGGCCGCCAGCGCGTTGCGGATCGGACCGCGCGACGTGCGCCAGTGCTCCGCGAGCTCGGCTTCCGTGGGCACGTCATCGCCGGGGCGGAGCGTGCCGTCCGCGATCCGCGAACGGAGGTCGTCGGCGATCTGGGTGTACACAGCTTCGGCCACATAGGTACATTACTTCGTCCGGTCACAGGGTCGCGAGGGTGTTGTGGCGCTGTTCATCCAGGCGAATGGCGGGTGAACGCCGACTGAACTCTTCTGAGATAGGTATACATCTCAGCGAGGCTGCTGGGAGAGTCGTCCGTGGATCACTCCTCCCACCCTGAAAGGTCCTCATGAAGCTCCGCGCTCTCCCCGCCCTCGCCGGCGCTGCGATCCTCGCGTTCGGCCTCGCCGCCTGCTCCGGATCGGCCGATGCCACCGACGCCCCCGGCGACGCACAGTCGGCCGGTGGATTCGCCGTCGACGAGAACACCCTCGTCTTCGGCGTCGTCCCCGACTCGGTGGACACCGAGACGAACTACCAGCCGCTCATGGACTACATCGCCGAGGTCACCGGCAAGACCGTCGAGTACCACGAGTCCACCGACTACGCCGCGCTCATCGAGGCCGCCGTCGCCGGGAAGGTCGACGTCGCCTCGTTCTCCGGATTCACCTACGTCACCGCGACCAACAACGGCGCGAAGCTCACCCCGATCTCGTCCATCGTCACCGAGGAGGGCCAGGAGCCCGGCTACTACTCGCAGGCGATCGTCCCGGCGGACAGCGACATCTCCAGCCTCGAGGACTTCGCGGGCAAGAAGGTGTGCTTCGTGGACCCCTCGTCCACCTCCGGCTACCTCTTCCCGTCGTACAACCTCATCGAGGCGGGCGTGGACCCGAAGTCCGACATCACGCCCGTGTTCGCGGGCAAGCACGATGTGAGCGTGCAGAAGGTCGGCGAGGGCGTCGAGTGCGAGGCCGGTTTCGCCGAGGACTCCGAGGTCGAGAAGTCCGACAAGGTGAAGGTCATCGCCGAGACCATGGTCCCGGGTGCTCCGCTCGTCTACTCCTCGTCCCTGCCGGATGACGTGGCGAAGCAGCTCGTCGACGCCCTCGGCGAGGTCACGATCGACGACATCATCGCGGCGGGCATCGACAGCGCGGACTCCGACGCGTTCCGCAGCGTGTTCTTCGCCACCAAGCCGGTGGACGACGCCTACTACGACCTCATCCGCGACATCTGCGCCGAGACCGAAGCCGAGCAGTGCCAGGGCTGACGCCCCGCGCCTGACGACAGGAGAAGCCATGACCGCGGCATCCGACACCCTCATCCGCCTCGCCGGCGTCACCAAGACCTTCGGCAGCACCACCGCCCTGAAGGACGTCACGCTCGAGGTGGCGCGGGGAGAGATCGTCGTGCTGCTCGGGCTCTCCGGTTCCGGCAAGTCCACGCTGCTGCGCCATCTCGACGGCCTGGAGCTCCCCAGCTCCGGGTCGGTCGAGGTGCTCGGCGCATCCGTTCCCTCGACGAAAGGTCGGGCGCTGCGGGAACTCCGCAGCAGCGTGGGCTTCATCTTCCAGCAGTTCGAGCTCGTGCCCTCCCTGACCGTTCTGGAGAACGTGCTGACCGGATCGCTGTCGCGGATGCGCGGCCCGCGGCTCGGGCTGTGGAGCTACCCCCGCGCCGCGAAGCTGACCGCGCTGGAGCATCTCGACCGCGTCGGCCTCCTCGACCGTGCCTATCAGCGCAGCGACACCCTGTCCGGGGGTCAGCAGCAGCGGGTGGCGATCGCCCGGGCGCTCATGCAGAAGCCGGCGATCCTCCTCGCCGACGAGCCCGTCGCCTCGCTCGATCCGGAGTCGAGCGAGCAGGTGATGGCCCTCATCCGCGAGATCGCCGCCGACGAAGGACTCACTGTCGTGTGCAGCCTCCACCAGGTCGACCTCGCGATCAGCTGGGCCGACCGGATCGTGGGTCTCCGACACGGCGAGGTCGTCCTGGACACCCCGACGGACGGACTCTCCAAAGCCGAGGTGATGGAGATCTACGGCCGCGTCGCGACGACGACGGCGGAGATCCGTGCCGTGCAGGTGGAGCTCGTCGACGCCGTGACCGCGGTGGGGGCGTCATGACGGCGGTGGGGGCGTCGACACGGGGCGCTTCGACAGGCTCAGCGACCCAGGGTGGCGGCTCAGCGACCCAGGGTGGCGGCTCAGCGACCCGGGGTGGCGGCTCAGTGGCCCGGGGTGGCGGGAGCGTCGCGGAGCGGGCGCCGAAGCGGCCGCTGTCCGCGGAGCGCATCGCAGCGGGACTCACTCTCCTCGTCCTCGTCGTGCTCGGCATCCTCGCGGTGCGCGACGTGGGGATCTCGATCCCGGCGATGGTCCAGAGCTGGGGCAACGCCGAGAACTTCCTCGGCCGCGTCGGCGGGCTCTCCTTCCCCGCGCCGGCCGACCTCGCCTGGCTCATCGCGCTGACCGTCGGCCTTGTGCTCGTCGGCACGCTGCTCGCGGCCGTGCTCTCCGTGCCCATCGCCTACCTCGCCGCCGCCAACACCACCCCGGGCGCGGGCTGGCGCGCGGCCGCCCGATTCATCGGCGTCCTCACCCGCGCGCTGCCGGACGTGGTGCTGGCCATGGCGTTCGTGCTCATGTTCTCGCTCGGCACGCTGCCCGGCATCCTCGCCATCGGCATCCACTCGATCGGCATGATCTCCAAGATGTTCGCGGACGCCATCGAGCAGATCGACGAAGGGCCACGTCTCGCGATCCGCGCCGCCGGGGGCTCGAAGCTGCAGGAGTTCACGGCGGGCATCCTGCCGCAGGTGCTGCCGAGCTGGGTGGCCACAGTGCTGCACCGCAACGACATCAATCTGCGCGGGAGCGTCGTGCTCGGCTACGTGGGCGTCGCCGGCCTCGGGCTCGAGATGTCCTACGCCTTCAAGTCGCTGAACTACGGCAAGGGCCTCGGGATCGCGCTCGTGATCTTCGTGCTCTGCATCGTGATGGAGATCGTCTCGAGCACGGTGCGCGGCGCGATGCTCGGCGAGCAGAAGCAGACGCGGTCCTGGATGGACCGGATCGTGCATCCGCGCATGCGCCGGCGGCCGTCCGCCTCCGCCGCCGATCGCCCCGCGTGGGCGGAGAGCCCGCAGACCGCGGTGCGCCGTCCGTGGACCGCCCAGCGGGTGCGTCACACGGCCGCCGGGATCGTCGCGGTCCTCGTCGTGGTCGGCAGCGTCGTCGTGAGCCAGATCACCTGGTCGGATCTCTTCACCTTCTGGGCGAAGCTGCCCGACGTCGCCGCCCGGTTCTGGCCGCCGTCGTTCGGCAGCTACGACACGGTCGCGATGCTGGAGGCCATGCGGGAGACCGTCGCGATCGCGCTCGCGGCCACCGTCCTCACCCTCCTGCCGTCGCTGCTGCTCGGCTCGTTCGCCGCGCGCAACGTGGCCCCGCATGCCGCAGGGCGCGGCACCGCCCGTCTGCTCCTCGTGGGCATCCGCGGCATCCCGGAGCTGATCCTCGCCATCGTCCTCGTCGTCATCACGGGTCTCGGCGCGCAGGCCGGCGTCATCGCTCTCGCGATCGGCGGGGTCGGACTGCTCGGCAAGCTCATCGCCGACTCCTTCGAGGAGGTCGACCGCGGGCCCGAGCGCGCTCTGCGGGCGGTGGGCGCCACCCGGATGCAGACGTACACGTCGGCCACGCTGACGCAGGGCACCCGCGCGCTCATCGGGCACAGCTTCTACATGCTCGACACCAACATCCGCGCAGCCACGATCCTCGGCATCGTCGGCGGCGGCGGGGTCGGCTACTACCTGCTGAACGCCAGCCAGGGCTCGCGCTACGAGACGGTGACCGCGATCGTGCTGATGATCCTCGTGACCGTGCTCGCCGTCGAGGGGCTCGCGATGTGGATGAGGAAGGTGTTCCGATGAACGGGGCGAAGCAGAACCCCGACGTCGTCGTCGTCGGTGCAGGCATCGTCGGCCTCGGGGCCGCGTACGCGGCCGTGCGCCGGGGGCTCCGCGTCGTTGTGGTCGACCGCAGCGCGACCCCGACCGGCGCCACGATCCGGAACTTCGGCCACCTCTGCATCGGCGCGCAGGGCGGGGAGGCACGGCGATACGCGGATGCCTCGCGCGATCTCTGGCTGCAGCTCGCCAGGGACGCGGGCTTCTGGATCCGCGAGTCGGGCACGCTCGTCGCGGCCCGGCATGAGGACGAGCTCGCCGTGATGACCGCGGCGGCGCAGGACGGCGGCATCCGGATGCTGGAGGCCGATGAGCTCCTCCGCCGCGCCCCGCTGCGTCGGGACGGCCTCGTCGGCGGCGCCCTCATCGAGGCCGACCTGCAGACGGACCCGCGGACCGCGGCGACGGCCATCGTGCGGCACCTGACGGCCCGGGGCGTCGAGTTCCGCTTCCGCACCGCGGTGACGGCGCTCGGCGCAGGGCGGGTGGAGACCACGCGCGGTGCGATCGACGCCGGGGCCGTCGTGGTGGCGGTCAACCACGACATCGATCAGCTCCTGCCCGAGGTCGCCGAGCGCCACGGCGTGATGCGTTGTGCGCTCGACATGATGCGGGCGGCGGTCTCGTTCCCGCGACCGCTGACCGCGCCCCTGCTGACCGGCTGGTCGCTCATCCGGTACGGGCGGTTCGCCGATGGACCGGAGGCCCGAGTCCTGCGCGAGCGTCTGCACGCCGAGCGCCCCGACCTCGCGGCCCTCGACCTCAACCAGATGTACACGCAGCTTCCCGACGGCACGCTCATCCTGGGTGACTCGCATGCCACCGGCGCCGCCCCCTCGCCGTTCCAGCCCGAGGCCGCGTTCACCGCGTTCCTCAGCGAGGCCGAGGCCCTGTTCGAGTGGGGTGCACCACGGATCATCGAGCGGTGGCAGGGCGTGTACGCGAAAGCCCCCGGCGAGTTCCTCGTCGACCGCGGAGACGACGGTGCGCTCGTGCTCGCCGCCACCACCGGCATCGGCATGACCTGCGGCCTCGGGCTCGCCGACCTGCACCTCACCGCCGCCCTCGGCGGCACCCCTGCTCTGGAAGGAACCCCATGACCACTCCCATCGAACTCGTCGTCCTCGACATGGCCGGCACCACCGTCGTGGACGACGGCGTGGTGGAGCAGGCGTTCCAGCGCGCCGCCGAACGCACCGGCGTCGCCGCACGGCTGCCCTGGGACGATGCCCTCGGCTATGTCAGGAAGACCATGGGACAGTCCAAGCTCGATGTCTTCCTGCACCTGGCCGACGGCGATGCGGTCGCGGCACGGCAGGCCACGGCGGCGTTCGAGGCCGCGTACGCCGAGATCGTCGCCGAAGACGGCGTCGCGGAGATCCCCGGGGCGGCGGACGCGATCCAGGGCTTGAAGGACGCCGGGCTCACCGTCGCACTGACCACCGGGTTCGCGCCGGTCACCCGACAGGCGATCCTCGACGGCCTCGGGTGGGGAGGGCTCATCGACCTCGCGCTCTCCCCGGTCGACGCCGGCCGCGGACGCCCCGCGCCCGACCTCGTCCTCACCGCCCTTCTGCGCACGGGAGCGTCCGCGGTGCAGGCTGTGGCCGTCGCCGGCGACACCGTGAGCGACGTCGAGTCGGGCCGCCGCGCGGGTGCCGGTTTCGTCGCAGGAGTGCTCACCGGCGCCCACGATCGCGCGGCTCTGAGCGGAGCGGGCGCCCACGCCGTGCTCCCCGACGTCACGGCGCTGCGGGGGGCTCTGGCCCAGCGAGAGCTCCTTCCCGCTGCCGTCGCCTCCGTCTGAGAGTCGAGTCATGGGAACGCTGCTGATCCGCCCGCCCGGACACCGGAGGGACGTCGCGCTGCGCCCCGCGGCCACCGCGATGGTCTGGGTCGGCGAAGGGCATCCGCACGAGACGATCGCGGTCCCGGGGGTCGCGCTCGGCGATCAGGACGTGCTCGTCGCCGTGGAGATGTCCACGATCTGCGGGTCGGACGTGCACACCGTGCAGGGGCGCCGGTCCGCGCCGGCGCCGCTCGTCCTCGGGCACGAGAGCGTCGGTCGCGTCATCGCGATGGGCGATGACGGTGCGGACGCGGTGGACGGCACGCCGCTGCGGATCGGCGACCGTGTGGTGTGGTCGGTGACGGTGTCGTGCGGCACCTGCGACCGCTGTCGGCGCGGCCTCACGCAGAAGTGCCGTGTTCTCGGCAAGTACGGCCACGACCGTGTCGGCGCCCACGGCGACCTGACAGGGGCGTTCGCCAGCCACGTGCAGCTGCGGGCGGGCACCGCGATCGTGCGCGTGCCGGAGGCGCTGCCCGCTGCGGTGCTGGCGCCGGCCGCCTGCGCGACAGCGACCGCGTGGGCCGCGGTGGCGCGTGCCGCCCGTGACATCGACCTCGACGGCGCCGCGGTGCGCATCCACGGCGCGGGTCTCGTGGGGATCAGTGCCGCCGCGATCGCCGCCGAGCACGGTGCCGTCGTCGAGGTGCGCGATCCGGACGACGACCGGCGCGCCTTCGCCTCCCGGTTCGGGGCCACCGCGCTCGACCGCGACCCCGACGTCGTCATCGAGGCCTCAGGGCATGCCGTCGGGAAGGCCCTCGCGGGCGTCGCCGTCGGCGGGACGGCGGTCCTCGTCGGCAGCGTGTTCCCCGCAGCCCCGGTCCCGCTGGACGCGGAGGATCTCGTCCGCCGACTCATCACGGTCGCGGGGGTACACAACTACGGTGCCGACGACCTCGCTGCAGCGGCGTCGTTCCTCGCGGGGCGCGGGCGCGCGTATCCGTTCAGCGAGGCCGTGGGTGCGGTGCGATCGCTCCTCGACATCGACGCCGCCCTCACGGAAGCCACAGCGCCGGGAGCCCCGCTGCGGGTCGGTCTCGTGCCGGGGCGCTGAGACCTCAGTCGGACCCGGTGCGCCGGGGCCCCGCAGGGTGCAGCCCCTCGGCGTGGAAGGCGAGCAGTCGCACCGCGGCGTCGACGCTCGCCGACAGGATCTCGTCCGGATCGCCGGTCAGGGCCAGTCTCCGGTGCCCCGCATCGTCGGCGGTCGCCCAGCCCAGGTAGACCGTGCCCGCGGGGTGACCGCCCTCCGGACCCGGCCCGCCCACGCCGGTGGTCGAGACGCAGATGTCGGCGTCGAAGAGCTCCCGCGCTCCCGTGGCGAGCTGCTCGGCGCAGGCCGCGGAGGTCGGGTCGGTCCCCGGGGTCAACCCCAGCACCCGCTCCTTCACCTCCGTGAAGTACGCGACGATGCCGCCGGCGAACCAGCCGGAGGCCCCCTCGCCGGCGCCGATCGTGTTCGCGAGGCGTCCGGACGTGAGCGACTCGGCCACGCTCACGCGCAGGCCTCGGCTGCGGGCGAGCTCGCCGAGGCGTTCGAGGTCGGGGGTCTCGTTCGGTGCGGTCATCGGGCGCTCCTCTCATCGGTTCCGCCAGGCTACGGGTGCCGCGGAGCCCTGATGGAGGGGATTGACAACCGTGGCCGCGTCAAGCCCCTGGAGGGCACTCATCCTGCGCGCCATCGTCGGACCGTGGTCACACCGACGAAGGAGGCGGACATGGCGGAGGATGCGCGCGACACCGCGGGAATGCGGGCGGTCTTCTGGATCTGGGCGGGGATCATCGGCGTCGGGCTCGCCGTGATGATCGGCCTGCCGCTGGGAGGGCGATGACGATGCGCTCGCGGATCAAGGACCACGCCCTCAGCCTCTTCTTCCTCGCGCTGTTCGCGCTCGCGCTCGCGGGCCAGGCGCTCGCGGGCTACCTCCGCAACAACGAGGAGCTCCTCGACCACGGGCAGCGGGCGATCGGCTTCGGGGACTTCCTCTGGTCGTCCGACTTCGCCGTCGACGTCGCCGAGAACTGGCAGTCGGAGTTCCTGCAGTTCTTCCTCTTCATCGCTGCGACGATCTGGTTCGTGCAGAAGGGATCGCCGGAGTCGAAGAAGCCCGGCGATGAGGGGCCGGGCAGCGATGCGGATCAGCTCGTCGGCCCGCACGCCCGCCCGGATTCGCCGCGGTGGGCCCGGGCGGGCGGATGGCGAGCCGCCGTGTTCGGCAACTCGCTGCTGATCGTGATGGGGGCGGTGTTCGTGCTGTCCTGGTTCGCGCAGTCGCTCGCCGGCACGGTCGTCATGAACGAGGAGAACGCGATGCACGGCGTCGCCGCGATCACCTGGGCCGACTACGTGACCAGCTCGGACTTCTGGGACCGCACGCTGCAGAACTGGCAGTCCGAGTTCCTCGCGGTCGGGACGATGGTCGCGTTCGCGATCTACCTCCGGCAGCGGGGGTCAGCGGAGTCCAAGCCCGTCGGCACCCCGCACCATCAGTCGGCCTTGGAGTCCGATTGAGAGAGCTCGTCGTTGACGTCGGCCTGCGAGAGCCGCTCGTCGTCGGCGTCGTAGCCCGGACGCGCCTCCTGCAGCGGCTGGTCGGAGAACTCACCACCGAGGCGTCCGCCGAAGGGCCGGCCGTGGTCGGCGAACTCCTCGCGGGCGAAGACCAGCTCCCACGGGCCCACCGTGAAGCGGGATCCGGTGCGCAGCGTCTCGGTGCGCTCGCCGGGGTGGGTGGCGTCCGCGTCGGGGTTGGAGTTCATCTCGCCGTCGGCGTGCAGGGTCACCACGTACTCGTCGCGGTCGTCGTGCACGACCGTCGCGTGCACGGGCTCGGTGTCGGCGAGGCGCAGCTCGTTCCCTGCGGCGGAACCGATGCGCACCTCCTCCATGTCGAGCGCGAACTCCGTGCGCTCGTCGTCGCGCCGCACGCGCAGTCGCGGGTTGCCCGCGCCGCGCTCGGCGTGGGTGGTGCCGGGCGTGTAGCCCTCCTCGGGACGGTCGTCGATGTGGCGGTCAGTCATGGCGGTGCCCTCCTCGGGTGTCGATGATTCGAGGCTAACCCCCGCATGGATCGTGCGCAGGGCCTTGACTTCGACGCCTGCGTCGCCCTCCGAGGCCGATTTGCCGCGCGCCCCGTCCGAGGGCTTACCCTCTACCCATAGGCCGATCCCGGCAGTGTCCGCCGGGCTGAGGACCACCCGACCGAGGAGCATCACCCGATGGGCAAGTTCATCTACGAAGGCAGCGTGAAGACCGAGATCGAGGATCGGGCGCTCACGCACCTGCAGCTCGTGATCACGGCCAAGCTGCGCCGCGGCGAGCCGTTCCCGTTCAGCTGGCGTGAGGACGCCAGCGTGGGCGGCGGCCGGACCACCGTCTGGATCCAGCCGGGCAGCTCGCTCGTCTTCAAGTACTTCGGCAGCCGGCAGCCCGCCGTCAACCGAGCCTGGATCGAGGCGCTCGCCTTCACCGCCAACGCTCCCACCGGGCTTTACCTCGTTCCCGAGCCCGCCGAGAACGCCGAGCCCCCGCACGGCGACGCCCCCTCCGCCGGCTGAGGCCGGTTTCCCGGAGAGCGCCCGGGGCTGTCAACCCCCTGCCGTCCGCCCTCCGAAGCCGCGAGGCTCGATCACGACCTGATCGTCAGCCCCATGACAGGAGGAGCGGAAATGACCGACACCACCCGCGACGGCGGCCTCACCGACCCCCGACACGCGCACCACGAGGACGGGTTCCCGGCGCAGAGCCAGGACCAGCCGGGCCTCACCGAGAAGACCACCCCGGAGCCCGACCACGGCGAGCAGTCCTACGTCGGCCACGGGCGGCTCGAGGGGCGGCGTGCCCTCATCACCGGCGGCGACTCGGGGATCGGGCGTGCCGTCGCGATCGCCTTCGCCCGCGAGGGCGCAGACGTGGCCATCGTGCACATGCCCGAGGAGCAGGAGGATGCGGAGGAGACGCTCGCGCTCGTCCGCGAGGCCGGTCGCACCGGCGTCAGCATCCCCGGCGACGTCCGCGAGGAGGCCTTCGCGACCGACGCCGTGCACCGCGCGCGCCGCGAACTCGGCGGACTCGATGTGCTCGTCCTCAACGCGGCCTACCAGCACGACATCGACGGCTTCGAGAACCTCGACACCGAGAAGATGCGTCGAGTGTTCGACACGAACCTCGCCGGTCTCGTCTTCTCGGCACGTGCCGCCTTCCCTGACCTCGAGCCCGGATCCAGCATCATCGTGACCTCGTCGGTGCAGTCGGCGCAGCCGTCACCGGGTCTCATCGACTACGCCATGACGAAGGCAGCACAGGTCGCGTTCGTCAAGGCGCTCGCAGAGGAGGCAGGGCCGCGCGGCGTGCGCGTCAACGCCGTCGCGCCCGGTCCGATCTGGACGCCGCTGATCCCCGCGACCGGATGGGGGCCGGAGCGCCTGGAGACGTTCGGGCAGGACACGCCGCTGGGGCGCGCCGGCCAGCCCGCGGAACTCGCCGGAGCCTACGTGTACCTCGCCTCGGCGGAGTCGTCGTACGTGTCCGGAGCAGTCCTCGCGGTGACGGGCGGCAAGCCGCTCTGATCCGCGTGAGGAGGGCGCAGGCGGCGGGGAGGCAGGACCCCGCCGCCTAAGCTTGTCTGGTGCAGAGACCCGCGACATCCGGACCCCTCGTGGGCGTCGCCCTCGTCATCGGATCCTGCCTCTCCCTGCCGTTCGGCGCCGCCGTCGCCGCGCAGCTCTTCCCCGTCCTCGGGCCGTGGGGCGTGACATCGCTCCGCGTCGCGATCGCCGCGCTGCTGCTGGTCGTCATCGTGCGACCGCGGCCCCGCGCCTGGACCCGGTCGCAGTGGCTCGCCGCGGTGCTGTTCGGGGTGTCGCTCGCGGCGATGAACGGCTTCTTCTACGCGGCCATCGACCGCATCCCCCTGGGGCCGGCCGTGGCGATCGAGTTCCTCGGGCCGCTCGTGCTCGCCGCTGTGCTGACCCGTCGTCTCCGGGATGCGGTGTGGGTGGGTGTGGCCCTGCTCGGCATGGCGCTGCTCGGCGTGGACGGCCTCGTCGGAGCCGAGCCCCTCGACCCGCTCGGCGTGGTCTTCATCCTCATCGCGGCCGGATTCTGGGTCATGTACATCCGGATGAGCGCGCGCGTCGGCGCCCTCATCCCCGGCAGCAGCGGGCTCGCGATGGGGCTCGTCGTCGCGGCCGTGCTCCTCATCCCCGTGGGTGTGCCCGCGGCGGCGACCGTGGCGCTGGACCCGCAGCTCCTCCTGCTCGCGGCGGTCACCGCGGTGCTCTCGTCCGTCATCCCGTACAGCTTCGAGCTCGCGGCGCTCCGTCGGCTCCCGCAGCGGGTGTTCGGGGTGCTGCTGAGCCTCGAGCCGTCGTTCGCGACCCTCGCCGGGTGGCTCATCCTCGGACAGGACGCCACGCCGCTGCGGCTGCTCGCGGTGGCGCTCGTGATCGCGGCGAGCGTCGGGACCACTCTCGGCGTGCGCCGCGACCGGAGGGGCGACGGTGCCGCGGGACCGTTCACCGCTCCGATCCCGCTTCCGGACTGACCCCTCCGGCCGAGCGGCTCTCACGCCCGGACGACGGCAGGCTGCGGCAGCGGGTAGCGGCGGCGCAGGATCACCCGCTGCACGAGGGTCCACACCACCGTGACCGTGAGATAGAGCGCGGCGGCCAGGGGGACGAAGGCCGCGAACACCGCGGTGAGGTAGTGCAGCGCCGACATCATCCGCAGCATGCCGGGGGAGCTGAGCGGGGAGTCGTCGCCTTCGACGGGGACCGGCCGGAACACCCGCCGGGTGACCTCGGCGACGGCGATCATCACGGCCAGCAGCACGCCGAAGACCGCGAACGTCGCCGGGGTCGCGGTGCCGCCGAAGAGGGCCGACACCAGGCTCGTGCCGAGCGGGGCACCGAAGAGGTCGTGGGTGAGCAACTCGTTCGGGTGTCCGGCGATCTCCGGTCGCAGGAACAGGGTGTACAACAGCCCGACGACGGGTGCCTGCGCCAGCACGGGCAGCATCCCTGCGAAGGGCGAGGTGTTCTCGGCCCGGTAAAGCGCCATCATCTCCTGCTGCAGGCGCTCCGGGTTCTTCCGGTGGCGCTGCTGCAGCGCGCGCAGCTTCGGGGCGAGGCGGGCTCTGGTCTGCTCGGCTCGGGCCTGGGAGATGCCGACAGGGATGAGGAGGGCGCGCACGAGGAGGGTCACCAGGACCACGGCGAGGGCGGCGGCGGAGGGGCCGGCGAGGGGTTCGAGAAGGGTGGAGGGGCCGTTCAAGGCACCGTAGGCGGCGTCCAGGAGCGCGGCGAGGGGAGGGAAGGCGAAGATGTCCACGGGAAGGTCCGTTCGATGAGGTCGGGAAGGGTCGGCGAAGGCCGCGCGGTCCCGGTCGGACGGACTACGCGGCGGTCGCGACTCCCGGCGCTCGCGGACGAGGGTGCCCGGCGGCATCCGGATCGCTCTGCGGGAGGAGCGTTCCGACATCGATCGCCCGCAGCGGGTGCGGGGCATCGGCGGAGGTCTGGTGGCGCACGCTCAGTGCGAGTGCGAGCGTGAGGACGGTGACGGCGAGCAGCGCGATCGCGAGGCCGAGCGCGGCGGCATCCGGCATCGTCACAAGGCCGATCGCGGCCGCGACGAAGCCGAGCATCTGCCCGAACCACTCGCTCATGCCGCGAGCTTACCCCGTTCGAATCGCCTGAATCGCTGTATCCGGGCCGCCGATGGAGCCATTCAGGCGATTCGAAGGCGTACCGTCGGGGTATGGCGACAGAAGAACTTCTGGGAGTGGAGAATCCGATCGTGCTGGGGGCGTTCGGGGGGACCTCGTCGGTGGAGCTGACGGCGGCGGTGAGCGCGGCCGGCGGGCTCGGATCCTACGGTCTCTACGGCTACGACGGGGACCGGATCCGGGAGGTCGGGGCCGAGCTGCACCGCGCCACCGACCGCCCCTTCGCGCTGAACATCTGGCTGCCCCTGGGTGACGAGGCCGTGCCGAACCCGCAGCACACGGTCTTCGCGCAGGCGCTGGAGCCGTTCTACGAGGCCGTCGGGGTTCCGGTGCCGGCACGCCCCGAGCGCTACATGCCCGACCTCGACGAGCAGCTCGACGCGGTCTGGGAGGTCGCCCCCGCCGTGCTGAGCGTGGTGTTCGGGGTGCCGTCGCCCGCCGTCGTCGCCGAGGCCCGCGACCGCGGCATCCGGGTCGTCGGCACCGCCACCACGGTCGCCGAAGCGGTCGCGCTCGCCGAAGCCGGTGTCGATGCCGTCGTCGCGTCCGGAGCCGAGGCGGCCGGGCACCGCGTGTCGTTCTTGCGCCCCGCGACCGAGTCGCTCGTCGGCACCATCGCGCTCGTGCCCCAGGTCGTGGACGCCGTCGACGTGCCGGTCATCGCCGCCGGCGGGATCGCCGACCGCCGTGGGGTCGCGGCGGCCTTCGCCCTCGGTGCCTCCGGCGTGCAGGTGGGGACGGCGTTCCTCGCGACCGCCGAGTCCGCCGCGACCGCAGCGCACCGCGACGCCATCCGGACCACTGCCGCCGACGAGACCGTGCTGACGAAGGCGATGAGCGGACGCCTCGCCCGCGGAGCCCGCAACCGCGCAGTCCGCGCGATCGAGGCCAGCGGCACGATCGCTCCGTTCCCGATGCAGAACTGGCTCACCGGACGCTTCCGCGCGGCGGCAGGAGAGCAGAATCTCGGCGAGCTGCAGTCGCTGTGGATGGGGCAGGCCGCCCCGCTCGCGCGCGGGACGACCGCCGCCGAGGTCTTCGCAGAGCTCGCCGCCGGAGTCCCCGGCCGTTGAGAACGCCGACCGCTGAGCGGCGGAGCGCTACAGGATGACGGTCGAGCGGCCGTGCACGATCACGCGGTCCTCGGCATGCCACTGCACGGCACGGGCGAGCACCAGACGCTCGACGTCGGCGCCCCGGCTCTGCAGCTCGGCCGCGGACTCGGAGTGCGTGACCCGCGTGACGTCCTGCTCGATGATCGGCCCCTCGTCGAGGTCGGCTGTGGCGTAGTGCGCCGTGGCACCGATCAGCTTCACGCCGCGCTCCTTCGCCCTGGCGTAGGGGTTCGCGCCGATGAAGGCGGGCAGGAACGAGTGATGGATGTTGATGACCGGGGCCTCGAGGCGCGTGATGAAGTCGTCGCTGAGGATCTGCATGTACCGGGCGAGCACGACGAGATCGACGTTGCCGCGGAGGAGGTCGAGCTGACGCTCCTCCATCGCCTGCTTGTCCGTCGAGGGGATGTGCACGAACGGCACTCCGAAGGAGCGGACCGCCTCGGCGAGGTCGGGGTGGTTCGAGACGACCATGGTGATGTCGATGTCGAGCTGCCCCCGCTGCGTGCGCCAGAGCAGCTCCATGAGGCAGTGGTCGTACTTCGAGACGAAGATCGCCACGCGCTTGCGCCGGGCGACGTCGTGCAGCGACCACTCCATGCCGAAGCGCTCCGCGACCGCCGCGATGTCGGCCTCCAGGGCGGGGCGCGCGGCGGACAGGCCGTCGAGGTGGATGACCGTCCGCTGGAAGAATCGGCCACCCTCGGAGTCGGTCGAGTGCTGGTCGAGCGAGATGATGTTCGCCCCGTGCCGGGCGAGCACGCCGGCGACCGCGGCGACGATGCCGGGCTGGTCGTCGCAGGCGATCAGCAGTCGGGCGGTATCGGGCTGGGTCATGGCTGCTCCTCGGGGTGTGCATCGATTCTGCCGTGTCGCGCGGGCGGGGAGCGAATCGCCCGCGGCGTCGCTACCCTGAGACCGTGGATGCGAGCGACGTCGGACTGGTGCTGATCCCGCTGCTGGCGGTGGCCGCACCGCTTCTCGCACGCGGCGTCCGTCCGCTCGTCCGGGTGCCGATCGTCGTGTTCGAGCTCGTCCTCGGGATCCTCGTCGGTCCTGCGGTGCTCGGCTGGGTGGAGCCAGGGCCCCTCCTGGAGAAGCTCAGCGACTTCGGCCTGGCCGTGCTGTTCTTCGTCGCCGGCTCCGAGATCGACTTCCGCCAAGTGGCCGGGAAGCCCCTGGCCCGGGCGTCGCTGGGCTGGCTGCTCAGCGTGCTGCTGGGCATCGGGCTCGGATTCTTCTTCGCCCCGGGCGAGGGCATGGTCGTCATCGGGATCGCGTTGAGCTCGACCGCCCTCGGCACGCTGATGCCGATCCTGCGTGATGCGAAGGAGCTGGACACCCCGTTCGGCCGTGCCATCAGCACCATCGGCGCCGTGGGGGAGTTCCTGCCGCTGATCGCGATCTCGATCTTCCTCAGCACCCGGACGACGCCCCTGGCCACCGCGGTGCTGCTGACCTTCGTCGTGCTGGCGGGCCTCGCCGTCCTCGTCGCGCACCGGGTGCCGCACGGGCGCCTGCACGGCATCGTGCGCGCGACCCTCCACACCTCCGACCAGTTCGGGGTGCGCTTCGTGATCCTCCTCATCGCGGCCCTCGTCGGCCTCAGCGTCATGCTCGACCTGGACATGCTCCTCGGCGCCTTCGTCGCGGGGGCCATCTGGCGCATCATCATGGCGCGGGCACCCGAGAAGGACGCGGCCGAGGTCGAGAGCAAGATCGAGGGGCTCGCGTTCGGCTTCCTCGTGCCGGTGTTCTTCCTCTACACGGGCGTGACCTTCGACCTGCAGGCGCTGCTGACGTCTCCCACGGCGATGTCGCTCGTGCCGGTGTTCCTGTTGGCCCTCCTGGTGATCCGCGGATCGGCCGCCCAGCTGTCCGCCCCGGCGGGCGCCAGCGGGCGTGACCGCGCCGCCCTCGGCCTGCTCGCGGCCACCGGACTGCCGATCATCGTCGCGGTCACCGCGATCGGCGTGGACCAGGACATGCTCGACTCGGGGACCGCGGCCGCGCTCGTCGGGGCGGGCATGCTGTCGGTGCTCCTGTACCCGCTGATCGGGATGACGCTGCGGGGCGATCGTGCGCAGGTCGCGGGCCCGCGCCTCGCCGACCAGACCACGCTGGGGGAGCTGTGACCACCGCCTCCGCCCTGCTGACCCAGGCCGTGCAGGAGCTCGCCGGCGCACCCCGCGAGGGCCTCGGCGAGGAGAAGGACTCGCGCTGGCGCGGGCGGCGGATCGTCCGTGTCGGCGAGGCCTGGCACCTCGGCGTCATCCTGCTCACCGACACGCATGCCCTGGCGACGGCGGAGGTGCTCCGCGCGGCGGACCCGGGGCGTCGGGGATACACCGCCGAGTCGGCGCGGGCACGGGCCGAGCGCCGGGCCCTCGCGCTCCGGGGCGGCTTCCATGAGGGGGATGTCGTGCACGTCGGCTGGAGCGTGATCGACGTCGACGCGGTGGATGCCGGAGGCTCCTCCGGTCCGCTCGCGCTCATCGACGGCGTGCCGTCGGTGCGCTGGAGCCAGGCGGGCGGGTTCATGCCGCTGGAGGCCTACCTGCGCGAGCGCATCCCGCTGCTCCGCGGCGACGCGCCGACCTGATCTCAGCCGAACATCTCGGCGTCGACCGTCGCCTGATCAATCTCAGCACGGTTCATTGCCTGGCGCCGGTGATGGGTTCCCCGAAAGGAGGTCGCGCGGACACCTGCTGCTCGTCACCGAAACTGCACCCGCCTCTACCGCCTCGCCACACTCGAGTTGCAGCAGTCTGAGCTCATGTCCGTCCGCCATTCTGCCTACGGGTCGGAGTTAGCGCATGCGCTCCGACCCATCGCGCGGTGTTAGATCTCTATGCGAGTGGCCCTGTCCGTCAGGCGCCATGGCACCGGAAAATCCGCAATCTTCATACCATTCGAGGACATGTGACTGACCTCATCGGCATAGGCATCCGCGTCTTCGCGGTTGTCGAAGACGCCGTAGATGCCAGCGTCATCCTCGTCGTCGAACACGATCCATACAGACTTCATCCCTGCATTCTGCCGTCGACGCCACCTCTACGCGCCGGGTATCGCTCAGCCGAACAGCTCGGCGAAGCGGCGGAGCAGGGCGGCACCCTCGGTGACCGAGGCCGCGAGGACCTCCTGCTGCACCGCGTCGAATTGCGCCGGATCGAAGTACCCCGTCGTGCGGTAGAACGTCATGCGGTCGGCGAAGTCGCGCGGCGTCGGCTCGGGATGGAACTGCGCGGCGTACAGGTGGGTGCCCACCCGGTAGGCCTGCACGGGGCAGGCCGCGTTGGTGGCGAGCAGCACGGCTCCCGGCGGAGTCGTGGCGGCGCTCTCCTTGTGCGCGGTGAAGACGGTGAGCGCGGGGCCGGACGGGCCGAACACAGGATCGACGGCGCCCTCCGGCGTCGTGTCGATGACGGTCGCGCTCGCCGCCTCCGGCATGGTCGTCACGACCTCGCCGCCGAGGAGGCGGGTGAGCACCCCGATGCTGAAGCACGTGAAGAAGGCGGCGATCCGCTGTTCCCGTGCGGCGCGGGCGAGCGTCTCCAGATCGGCCTCCACGCGGCGCTGCACCGGGGTCTTCTCGACGTCCGTGACGTTGAACGGCGAACCGCCGATGACGACGCCGCGGTAGCGATCCAGGTGGGCCGCGGTCAGCGGCTCGTGGAGCAGGTCGAGACGATCGACCACGTCGACCCCGAGGGCCCGCCGGAACGAAGCGTGCTCGGCATCCGCCGCCCCGGTCTCGGGTCGCACGCAGACGTAGAGAAGCGAGGCCATCAGGCGATTCTAACGAGGGGGAGCGTCCCGGCCCGACGGCTCAGCGGGACGAGTTCGCGGTGCGTCCTCGGACGATCCCGACGAAGGTCTCGACGTCAGGCGTGGTTCGGTCGCGCGGCCAGGCGAGGGCCACGGTCGAGACCGGGCCGTCGGCGAGGACCCGATAGTCGGCGTCCTTCCGGTGGTGCAGTCGGGCCAGTGACATCGGGACGACGACGACGCCCACACCCGTCGCCGCCGTGGCGATCGCGTCGGCGGTCGACAGGGGTCCGACGCGTGCAGGGATGGTGCCCGGCACCCCCACCGGCCCGAGCACGTCGTCGGACAGGGAGAACAGCACCTCGCCGTCGAGGTCGGCGGTCGTCAGCTCGTCCGCCGCGAGCAGGTGCGAATCGGTCGAGGCCACGACGACGGGGACCTCGTCGTACAGCGGGATGACGTGCAGGGCGTCGTCGTCCAGCGGGAGGCGCACGAGGGCGGCGTCGAGATCATCGAGCGCCTCTCGCTGCCCGGCGACCTCGATCGCGACGAGCTCGAGGGCCACGTGGGGCAGGCGCCGCTTCCACGTGTCGATCCACTTGCCCGGCGTCGCTCCGGGCACGGCGCCGAGGCGGAACGTCCGCGGCTCCTCGGGTGTGGCGGTCGGAGCGTCGAACACGACCTTCTCGGCGCGGGGTGAGCGGCGCGGAGCCGGCTTCCCCTGGCGTGAGCCGCCGCCCGCGGCACGGCCCCGGTGGGCGGGTGAGCCCTTGCCGGAGCCTTTCGCGGGTCGTCGTCCCTGGTGCGCCATGGGATCCAGGCTACTCGGGGTCCTCCGAGTCCTCGGCGGGGGAGTTCCGCTGAGTCCGGCGGACCAGTCCGGCGACACCGCCCACGAGGAACAGGGCCCCCGCGGTGAGGAGCACGATCGTGAGCAGGGTGGCGGGAGTCATCGTCCCCACGCCGTCGGCCAGCGCGGCGCGGCGATCCGCGTCGGCGAGGAACCACAGCGCCCCTGCGGCGATCGCGGCGAAGGTCGTGCCCCAGATGATGGATGCCCAGCGCACCCGTGGTGCTGTGATTGTCTCGGTGCTCATTCCTGGCCCTCCTCGGGCTCCTGCAGGGTCACGACGATGACGCCGCTCGACTGGTCGATGGTCACGGGCTGGATCGTGGAGGGGCTGCCCTCCTCGGCGGAGATGTTCGCGGTGAGGACGTTCTCCTCGCCCCGTGGCCGGGTCGAGATGACGCCGGTGTCCATGACCATCGGATCGTCCGGATCGACGCGGAGCCAGCTCACCTCCACGGCGTCGCCGACAGTGCCGCGGAGCTGCAGCTGCACGCCGGCGTCGACGAAGATCTCGGTCCGCCCCGATCCCTTCTCGATCTCGATGGGGCGGGGGCCGCCGTCGTGCGGGTGGAGCTGCAGGTACAGATCACCGAACGGCTGTCGAACGTGCGCCTCCTGGTTGTTCGTGAGCGAGGCGTACCCGAGGGTGAGACCGGGCATCGTGGACAGGAAGCCCGTGAGGAGACCCGCGGCCAGCGTCAGCACCGTGAGGAAGGCCAGCGCGCCGCTGCGGCGACGGAGGGCTCCCGCCGTGATCATCGCCAGGGCCAGGACGAGAGCGCCGGACAACAGCCCCAGCGCCCCACCGACGGGTTCTCCGACGGCGAGTCCCACCCCGGCGCCGACGACGATGGCGAGGCCGAGGGCGGTCATGACGAACGGGAAGCCGGCGCGCGGGTTCGATGCGCGGCGGAGGCGTCGGCGCTCCGCGGCCTCGGCGGCGAACACGGCGGCTTCGGCCTGACGCTCCCGGCGGAGCTGGTCGCGTGCGGCGCGCTCCAAATCCTGCTGCTGACGGCGCCACGCCTGATCCTGCTCCTTCCAGGCGGCGTGCTGGGCGCGCCAGGCTTCCAGCGCGGCGGGGTCCTGCGTGCCGGGTGGCAGGGGGGCCGGAGGCGCGGGGATGGCGAGGACGTCGTGCCCGACGGCGTCGGCGAGCGGAAGCGGGGGAGGCGCATCCGTCGCCGCGGGAGGAGTGGCGTCCGCCCCCGTGGCGGGACCCGAACCCGCGAGGGGGGCGGACGCGGCCGGGGCCGCCGGATCTGCGGAAGCCCCCGGCAGATCCGGCGCGGAAGCGCCCGGGGTGCGGCGCGCGGCACGCACGATGAGGAAGAGCAAGGCGGCGGCGAGCACGAGCCCGACCACCCAGGTGAAGGTCGACAGTGCCGACCAGCCGTCGTAGCCGAGTCCGAACAGGCGCCCGGTGAGCGGGGCCGTCGGGAAGAGGCCGATCACGGCGAGGGCGAGGATGCCGAGCTGCACGGGGTCGTACCGGCGCTGCAGCAGATCACGCAGATGCACGCGGCCGTCGACGTCGGGCAGCACGGCCCAGGCGAGGGCGTACAGGAACAGGGCCGGAAGACCGAAGAGGGCGGCGACGACGAGGATTCCGCGCACGATCAGCGGATCGATGCGCAGCCGGATCGCGATGCCCGCGGCCACGCCGCCGAGCCACCCGTCGGTGCGGACGACGCCGAGGCCGGCGACCCACAGCAGGAAGCGGTCGGCGCCGCGCGGTGCGCGAGGGGTGTCCGGCGTCGACGGGGCGGGCTCGGCGGGCGGCGGCGGAGCGGTCGGAATCGTCATGAGTCGATCCTCGCGGTCGCCGGCGCCGTGAGGCCATGGGGGGATCCCCTGAGCGCACCCTGATTCCGCGCCGGGGAGGACCCCGAGCGGGGGACAGGATGATTGGATGACGGTATGCCCTCCGCCGTCTCCACACTCCCCGGCCCCGCGCTGGCGACCGTGCGTCCGGCGCTGACCCGCGACCGCGACGCTCTCGTGACCGGAGTGAGCGCCGGGCTCGCGCGGCACCTCGGAGTGCACGTGGGCCTGGTGCGGGCGCTGTTCGTCGCCCTGACGCTCTGCGGGGGTGCGGGCGTGCTCCTGTACGCCTGGTGCTGGACCTTCATGCCGTGGACGGAGGGGACGACGGCGCCGACGCGTCGCCTCCCGGTCGCCTGGCTCCTGCTGGTCCCCGCGGCCGTCGGCGCCCTCGTCATCGTGGTGTGGCGCGGGGGCAGCGACTGGCTGAACGGCTCGATCCCTCCGGGGACGGCGGCCGTGGTGGTCGGCGGGACCACGCTGTGCGCGACCGCCTCCGGGCTGTGGGCGACGCTCATCGATCGCACAGACACGGCGCGCGGCCCCCGGCACACCACCACCGTCCGCATCCTCGCGGTGCTCATCCTCGGCCTCGTGGTCCTCCTGCTCCTCTCGTGGCCGATCGCCCGCTCGGGCGTCGTGCTCGTGCTGCTCCCGCTGACCGGGCTGGTCGCGGTGGTGGCTTCGGCCCTCATTCCGCGCTGGCGGGAGCTGGCCGGAGAGCGCGTGCGCCGCATCCGGGAGGAGCAGCGCAGCGTGATGGCCGCCCACCTGCACGACTCGGTGCTGCAGACGCTCGCCCTCATCCAGAACCGGGCCGGGGCATCGAGCGAGGCGGCACGGCTGGCCCGGGCGCAGGAGCGGGAGCTGCGCGCGTGGCTCTACGACGGGGACGCCCCGGCGGACAGCGACCTGCCGACCGACCTGCGCGACTACGCAGCGGCGCTGGAGATCGACCACCCGGTCCGGATCGATGTGGTCTCGGCCGGGCTGTCGGCGGAGCGGGCGAGCGGCGAGCTGGCCGCCGCGGCGCGCGAGGCGATGCTGAACGCCGCGCGGCACGCCGGCGGCGAGATCTCGGTGTACATCGAGGGGCGCATCGACGGGGTCGACGTGTTCATCCGGGATCGGGGTCCCGGGTTCCGGCTCGCCGACGTGCCCGGCGATCGCCTCGGTGTGCGGGAGTCGATCATCGGGCGCCTGCGTCGCGCGGGTGGCACGGGTTCGGTGCGCAGCGACGACGCCGGTACCGAGGTGCATCTGCGCCTGCCCACCGTCTCGTCCCCGGAGCGGGGCGCCGGCCGACAGGAGCCCCGTGGCTGACCGTCTCCGCGTCGTGATCGTCGACGACCACTCCATCTTCCGCTCAGGCCTGCGGGCCGACCTCGATGCGAGCGTGGAGGTCGTGGGGGAGGCCGCAGACGTGCCCACGGCGATCGCCGTGATCGCGGAGACGGCGCCCGACGTGGTGCTCCTCGATGTGCACCTTCCGGGCGGGGAGGGCGACGACGCGACCGGCGGGGAAGCCGTGATCCGAGGGACGGGACCGACGACCACGCGCTTCCTGGCCCTCAGCGTCTCCGATGCCGCGGCCGATGTCGTGCGGGTCATCCGGGCCGGGGCGCGTGGCTACATCACGAAGGGCTCGTCAGGCGGCGAGGTGAGCGCCGCCGTGCACGCCGTCGCCGAGGGGGACGCGGTGTTCTCGCCGCGGCTCGCCGGTTTCGTGCTCGACGCGTTCGGCGCCGTCGCCGGCGAGACCGCCACCGCGACGGACGAACTCGACCGCCTCTCCTCGCGCGAGCAGGAGGTGATGCGGTTGATCGCCCGCGGCTACGCGTACAAGGAGGTCGCCGCGGCCCTCTTCATCTCGATCAAGACCGTCGAGACGCACGTGTCGTCGGTGCTGCGCAAGCTGCAGCT
The DNA here is from genome assembly GCF_050470785.1 of Microbacterium sp. NRRL B-14842. Taxonomy (NCBI): domain Bacteria; kingdom Bacillati; phylum Actinomycetota; class Actinomycetes; order Micrococcales; family Microbacteriaceae; genus Microbacterium; species Microbacterium sp. NRRL B-14842. The sequence goes on from NZ_JBFLUM010000001.1 coordinate 378,708, forward strand.
CTCCTCCCGCCACGAGCTCACCGCGTGGGCGTCGGAGCGGCGCCTGCTCTGAGAGCGATCAGGCGGCCAGCCAGAGACCCTTCTGATCGGTGGCGACGGTGAGCCCCGCTGCGACGGTCTCGTCGTCGCCGATGCGGGCGCCCCGCACAATGCGGGCCCCGGCCCCGATGTCGGTGCGGACCCCGACGTGCGCGTGGTCGCCGACCGCCGCGCCCTGGCCGACGTGCGCGTGGGCGTCGATGTACGCGCCTTCGCCGATCACAGCATCCTCGTCCACCCACGCACCGCGGGCGATGATGGCCCCCGCCCCGACGCGTGCTCCCGGTTCGATGTAGGCTCCCGCCTCGATGTGCGCCTTCGGATGCACCTTGGCGCCATGCGCGACGAGACCGCGACCGTTGGCGTGCTTGCGGTACCGCAGCGTCGCTCCGTGGTCGTTCTCGATGTCGACGTAGTTCTTGCCCACGATTCCTCCCGTGCTCCGGAGTTCTCCGGATATATCAACAACCACGGGAGGGGGAGATTCATTCCCGCGGATGGATACCGCTCAGCGCTGGCACCGGGGGCACCAGAACGTGATCCGCTCTCGGGTGGGATCCGCCCCCAGCTCGCCGCGACGGATGAGCGTTCCGCAGCGTCGGCAGGGGCGTCCGGCGCGTCCGTACACCCATGTGGACTGCCCCGGGCGGTCGATGCCGGTGAAGGTGCGGTTGCGGCGGTCGCGGTTCGCGCGGATGGTCCGCACGCCCAGGTCGAGAAGGGCGGCCACGTCGACCTCGGGACTCGGCGTGGGCGGCAGGATTCCGCGGAGGAACAGGAGTTCTGCCGCGTACTCGTTGCCGAAACCCGCGACGTTGCGCTGATCGAGCAGCGCGACGTGGATGGCCCGGGTGTCGGCGCCGAGCCGCCGTGCGGCCTCGATCGGATCCCAGTCGGCCGCGAGAGGGTCGGGGCCGAGGTAGCCGACGAGGTCGTCCTCGTCGCGGGTGGGGACGACCTCGACTTCGGCGATGTCCACGCCCACGGCCTCGCGTTCGGCCGTGCCGACGATCGCCCGCACCTTGAACGCGGGATGCCGCCACTTCTCACCGGGCCGGTACACGAACCACGCACCGTCCATGCGCAGATGCGAATGCAGCGTGCTCTCGCCGATCCGCAGCAGCAGGTGCTTCCCGCGGGGGACGGCGCCCTGCACCCGCTGGCCGGTCAGATCGAGGGTCGCGAAGCGCGGAACGCGGAGGTCGAAGCGCGTGACCTCCCCGCCCGCGAGGGCCTCGTCCAGGCGGCGTGCGGTACGGAAGACGGTATCGCCCTCGGGCATCAGGCGATCCCGGGTGTGCGGTCGTGCGGCACGGCCGCCCTCGCCGTCGACTGGGCGGCGGCGAGTGGAGTGCGGGCCTGCATGTCTCGCGCCAGCATCGTGCTCCCCGCGACCGCGGCCGGCATCACGGCGACGGCACCCCCGGGGATCAGGAAGCACAGCTGGGTCGCGACGCCGAAGCCGAGCACGCGGGCGCGACTGCCGGAGAACAGCGCGGCGCGGGCGGCGGGGCTGAGGTCACGGGCGTCGAAGGCGCGACCGGTCAGCTCCCGCGCCAGCAGGCGGCCCGTGAGGACGACACCGGAGACCGCTCCGAGGACACCGCCGACGCCGGGCACCAGGCCGATGAGGAGCACGAGGAGCGCGATCAGGATGCCGAGCACGACGAGCCGGAGGCCCTCGCCGACGGTCGTCCAGAAGCTGCCGCCATCCGCAGGAGGCGGGTCGCCGAGGTCCTTCTCGACGGCGTGCCAGATGCGCTGGTAGAACGGGTCGCCGATCGTGAGGGTGAGAGCGCTGAACACGGAGCTGGCCAGAGCGAGTGCGGCGGCGACCACGACGAGGCCGACCGCGGTCCGCAGGACGCCACGCCAGGGCTCCACCCAGCCGTCGGCGAACGGGGTGAGCCAGGCTGCCAGCGAGGGCATCGACAGGATCAGCGGCACGAGGACGGCGGCGAGGAGGACGAGCGCGATGATCGCGGGGACGAGCCCGAGCGCCATCAGCCCCGGACGGGTGCGCCACACGCCGAACCCGCGGAACAGGGTGCGGACGCCGGCGGCGAACTCTCGGATCATGGCTCCAGGGTAGGGGTGGATCGGTGGTGGTCGTGGTGAGGCCGGGTCAGACGGCCTTGCGGAGGGTGAAGCCGCGCGGCGTCTGCACGAAGCCCGCCTCCTGCAGAGCCCGCCCGAGGATCGTGCCGTACACCCCCTCGCCGTTCACCTTCTCGACGGTCAGGGTGTCGAGGCGGCGGTCCCTGGCTGTCGTCGCGAGGTCGGCGGCGGCGGCCTGCAGCACTTCCTCGTCGTCCGTGAAGCACAGCACGGTCCGTCCGCCGCGCTCGAGCGACAGAACGAGCGCGCCGTCGACGAGCACCACGAGCCCGCCGGCCTTGCGCCCCGGGCGATGCGAGACGCCCTCGAGCTTCGGCCACCCGAGCGCCGCGCCGTAGGGGTTCGCGGGGTCGGTGGCCGCCAGGGTGACGGCCTTCCGCGGCGGCGGATCGGCGAGACCGGCGTAGGTCCGCAGACGGTCGACCGTGGCCGATGCCGCGAACTGTGCGGCGCCGAGCTTCTCGATCACGTAGCCGCGGCGGCAGTGCCCCGCCTCCTCGAATCCGGCCAGCACACGGTACGCCTGCGCGAACCCGCCTGGCACGCCCTCCGACTGCACGGCGCCGCGGGTGACGACGCCATACCGGTCGAGGAGCAGGCCGGCGGTGACGGTCGCGCGGCGCGCCGGGTCGGTCTCGACCTCGGGGAGCAACGACCAGCGTCCGCCGATCGAGGTCGGTCGAGGAGCCGTGCGCGTGAGGGACATGCCGCGATAGGTGCGCGCACGCGGAGCACGGCGCTTGACCTTATGGGCCTGGGAGCCGCCGGTCAGCAGCGAGCGGATCGGCGCGAACGTGTCGTTCGTCACATGCCCCGACCAGGTCAGAGACCACAGCGCCTCCAGCACGGACTGCTCGTTCTCGGCGCCGGTCATCTCCTTGAGCTGCGCCGCGAAGTAGGCGCCGCCCGCCGCGAGGGCTGCGAGGAGGCGCGCTTCGAGCGACTCCGCGGCGATCTCCGCGTCCGGATCGGGCAGCGTGAACGGGGCGAGATCGGCGGGATGCAGCGAGACCCACCCGTCGCGCCCGGGGAGCGTGCCGTGTCCGGACCAGATCACCTCGCCCGCGGCCGTGAGCTCGTCGAGCATCGCCGGGGAGTAGTCGCGCACCCGCGATGGCAGGACGAGCGACTCCCAGGCGCTGGCCGGGACCGGGACGCCGGCGAACTGCTCGATCACCGTGAGCACGCCGTCGATGCCCTCCAGGGGCCGACCGAGATGCTGCCAGTCCGGAAGGAACCGCGCGTACGCCTCGGGCGAGACGGGTTCGACGGATCCGCGGATCGCCGCGAGCGACCGCATGCGCAGGCGCCGCAGGACCTCGGTGTCGCACCACTCGATGTCGTCGCCGCTGCCGGCCGCGGTGGGGAGGAAGTACCCGCTCGTGAGGCGGCCGTTCGTCTCCAGGCGCTGCAGGGTGTGCCGCGCGACGGCGGCGCCGAGGCCGAACCGCTCGGCGACGGCCGTGGTCGTGAAGGGGCCGTGGGTGCGGGCGTGACGGGCCACGAGGTCGCCGAGAGGATCCGCCAGGGGCTCGAGGAACGCGACGGGGATGCCGGTCGGCAGGGCGGCCCCGAGCGCATCTCGCAGGCGCCCTGCGTCTTCGATCGCGGCGACCCTGGACACCCCGGCGATCGTGACCGGGATGGCCCGCCGCGCGGTCACGAGGTCGTCGAGCAGTGCCGCCGCGGTCGCCCCGGCGGTGGAGTCGGGATCGAGGCGCGCGGCGACCTCGTCGGCATCGAGCGGGCCGAGCAGTCGGAGCAGGTCGGCGACGCCCTCCAGGCCGCGCGCCCGGCGTTCCGGATCGAGCCGCTGGGCCTCGCGCTCGAACTGGGCGATGACGTCGGGGTCGAGGAGCTCGCGCAGCTCGACCGTGCCCAGCAGCTCGCCCAGCAGCGCCGGGTCGACGGAGAGAGCGGCGGCGCGGCGTTCCGCGAGCGGTGAGTCGCCCTCGTACATGAACGCCCCGACGTAGCCGAAGAGGAGGTCGCGCGCGAAGGGCGACGGCTGCCCCGGCTGCGTCTCGACGAGGCGGATGCGGCGGTCGGCGATGCTCGTCGCGAGCTTGCGCAGCGACGGCAGATCGTAGACGTCCTGCAGCACCTCGCGCAGGGTCTCCAGGATGACGGGGAAGGTGGGATGCCGGCGTGCGACCTCGAGGAGTTGCGCCGAGCGCTGGCGCTGCTGCCACAGCGGCGTCCGGCGGTTGGGGTTCGTGCGCGGCATGAGCAGGGCCCGCGCGGCGCACTCGCGGAACCGGGAGGCGAAGAGCGCCGAGCCGCCGACCTCCTGCGTGACGAGCTGTTCGAGCTCATCCGGATCGAAGACGAACAGCTCCGCGCCGGGCGGTTCCGACTCGGCGTCGGGGATGCGGACGATGATGCCGTCGTCGCTCGCCACCGCGGAGCCCTCGACGCCGAGGCGCTCTCGCACCCGTGCGTTGATCGCCAGCGCCCACGGCGCATGCACCTTCATGCCGTACGGGGAATGGAGGATGACGCGCCAGTCGCCGACCTCGTCGTGTCCGCGCTCGACGGTCAGCGTGCGGTCCGTCGGCAGGGTGCCCGTGGCCTCCCGCTGCTCGGAGAGGTGGGCGAGGAGGTTCGCGCGCGCCTGTTCGTCGAGTCCGGCGGCGATGAGGCGCTGCTCCGCCTTCTCCGGCTTCGCCGCGGACACCTCGCGGGAGAACGCCCCCAGTGCCTCGCCCAGCTCGAACGGACGCCCGATGCCGTCGCCGTGCCAGAACGGGACCTTTCCCGGCTGGCCGTAGGCGGGGATGACGTTGACCCGGTCATGGGTGATCTCGGCGATGCGCCAGCTCGTGGTCCCCAGGGTGAACACGTCGCCGACGCGGGACTCGTAGACCATCTCCTCGTCGAGCTCGCCCACTCGGGCGCCCGTGGACTCGCCCGCCACGAAGACGCCGAAGAGCCCGCGGTCGGGGATGGTGCCGCCGCTGGTGACCGCGATCCGCTGTGCGCCCGGGCGGCCGGTGAGCGTGCCGGCATCGCGATCCCAGACGAGTCGCGGCCGCAGCTCGGCGAACTCGTCGGAGGGGAAACGGCCGGCCAGCAGGTCGAGCGTGGCCTCGTAGGCGGAACGGGGGAGTGACTGGAAGGGGGCGGAACGGCGGACGGTCTCGAACCACTCCTCGACGCTGATGGCGCCGAGGGCGCTGGCCGCGACGGTCTGCTGGGCGAGGATGTCGAGCGGATTCCGCGGCACCTGGATCGCCTCGATCTTCCCCGCCAGCATCCGCTCCGTCACGATCGCGGTGTGCAGCACGTCGCCGCGGTGCTTGGGGAACAGGGCCGCGCGGCTGATCTCGCCGACCTGATGCCCGGCGCGACCCACGCGCTGGAGTCCGGAGGCCGCGGACGGCGGCGCCTCCACCTGGATCACGAGGTCGACGGCACCCATGTCGATGCCGAGCTCCAAGCTGCTCGTGGCGACGACGCACCGGAGCACGCCCGACTTCAGCTCCTCCTCGACCTGCGCACGCTGCTCTTTCGACACCGAGCCGTGGTGGGCCTTGGCGAGCACGGGATCGGCGCCCGCGGTGGACCCGGCCTGCGCCATCATCGCGGCGGGCACGGTCGGCTCCGGAAGCGCGACGCCGATCCGTTCCGCGTAGATCTCGTTCAACCGTCCGGTCAGCCGTTCGGCGAGGCGGCGGGAGTTCGCGAAGACGATGGTCGAGTTGTTCTGGAGGATGCGGTCGACGATCGCCTCCTCGACGTGCGGCCACACCGACCCGGTGACCTCGGTGTACTCCGCGTCGATGCCCGGCGCCTCCGGCGGGGCCCCGGGTGGCGGCGGCGGGTTGGTCATGTCGTCCATCGGCACGACGACGCCGAGTTCGAAGGTCTTCGATGCCGGCGGGGCGACGATCTCGACCGGATCACCGCCGCCGAGGAAGCGCGCCACCTCGTCGATGGGGCGCACGGTGGCGGACAGGCCGATCCGCTGCGCTGCGGTCTCCGCACCGTGGGAGCGACGGAGGGCGTCGAGGCGCTCCAGGCTCACCGCGAGGTGCGCGCCGCGCTTGGTGGCGGCGACGGCGTGCACCTCGTCGATGATGACGGTGTGCACGTCGCGCAGCGTCTCGCCCGCCCTGCTCGTGAGCATCAGGTACAGCGACTCGGGCGTGGTGATGAGGATGTCGGGCGGATCGGACACGAGCTTGCGCCGATCGCTCGATGTCGTGTCGCCCGAGCGGACGCCCACCGTGATGCCGGGGGCGGTGAGGCCGAGCCGCCGGGCGGACTGCCCGATGCCGATGAGCGGCGAACGCAGGTTGCGCTCCACGTCCACGCCGAGGGCCTTGAGCGGGGAGATGTAGAGGATCCGCGTCCGGGACCCGTCCTTCTTCGGCTCCTCCGGCGCGTCGGCGCGCTCGCGGAACACGCTGTCGATGGCCCAGAGGAACGCCGACAGCGTCTTGCCGGATCCTGTCGGCGCCACGACGAGGGCATGCTTGCCGGCGGAGACCGCCTCCCACGCGCCCGCCTGGGCCGGTGTGGGTGCGGTGAAGGCACCCCGGAACCAGTCCTGTGTGGCCGGGGTGAAGCGGTCGAGCACGTCGCTCATGCCTCCATCATTCCCGACCCCACCGACATCCGGCTCGGACCTTGACAGCCCCCTCTCCCGCCCGCACGACCCGGTCCCGCCCGCACGACCGAACCGTGGTTCCGGTCGTGCAGGCGGACAAGGGTCGTGCAGACGGAATGGATGACGAGGTCACACGACCTCCTGCAGCACGCCGTCCGCGTCGATCTCGAGCGTGAGGTCGAGGTCGAGCCGGTCGAGGAAGGCGTCGTCGTGACTCACCACGAGCACCGCGCCGCGGTAGGCCCGCAGCGCCTCGACGAGCTGGTCGACCGTGTCGAGGTCGAGGTTGTTCGTCGGCTCGTCGAGGACGACGAGGTGCGGAGCCGGATCCGTGAGGAGCAGCCGGGCCAGAGCGACCCGGAACCTCTCCCCGCCGGACAGCGCGGACACCGGGCGGTCGGCCGTCCCGCCCCGGATGAGGAACCGCGCGAGCCGGTTGCGGAGCTCCTTCTCCGGGACCTGCGGTGCCGCGGCGGCGACGTTCGCGAAGACGGAGAGGCTCTCGTCGAGACCGTCGACGCGCTGCGGGAGGTAGCCGATCCGGTCAGTGAGCGCCTCCGCCCGGAGCTCCGGCCGTTCACAACTCAGGAGATCGCGCCCGATCTCCGCCTCCGGCGTCGGATTCGGACGTTCCGGCGCCTCTTCTCCTGAGTTGTGCACGGCCCCGTCGACCAGCCGCTCCAGCAGGGTCGTCTTGCCGGCGCCGTTGCGTCCGACGAGGGCCACGCGCTCCGGCCCCTGGATCACCCACGACCGCTCGGGCCCGCTCAGCTCGGCGATCCGCCGGCTCCGCGACACGTCGGGATCCGGAAGCTCGATCTTCATCGATGCGTCGGACCGCACCCGCCGTCCCGCCGCATCGTGTGCCGCACGTGCCGCGTCCTCCTTCGCGCCGACCTCGGTGCGCAGCTTCCCTGCGGACACCTCGGCGGCCATCTTCCGACCGTGCGCGATGATCTTCGGAACGCGCTTCTCGACCTCGGCCTTCTTGGCGGTGCGGGCCCGGTGAGCGAGCTTGACCTCGGCCTCGATCCGCTGCCGCTTCTCCTTGCGGAGCACCTGGGCGGCGGCGACCTCGGCCTGCTTCGCCGCGTCCTGTTCCGCATCCAGCCACGCGCGCCATTCGGAGTACGGCCCGCCGAACACCGAGAGGTTCCGTCCGTAGAGCTCGGCGGTGTCGTCCATGAGCTCGAGCAGTGCGAGGTCGTGGCTCACGACGATGAGCGTGCCCTTCCACGACTGCACCATCGCGGCGAGGGTGGCCCTGGCGTCGCGATCGAGGTTGTTCGTCGGTTCGTCGAGGAGCGTGATGGGTGCCCGCCGCAGCCGGATCCCGGCGATCGCGACGAGCACGGCCTCCCCGCCGGACAATTCGCCGACCGTGCGGTCGAGGAACGCGGGGACGAGCCCGGCCTCCGCGAGGGAAGCCTCCGCCCGTGCCTCGATGTCCCAGTCGTCGCCGACCGCGTCGAAGTGCGCCGGGTCGACGTCGCCCGCCGTGATGGCGCGCACGGCGTCGAGGGCCGCCGTCACTCCGAGGAGGTCGGACACCCGGCGGTCCACGTCGAGCGTGAGCTGCTGGGGGAGGAAGGCGACCTCGCCCGAGGTGTTGAGGGATCCGGAAGTGGGCTCGAGTTCCCCGGCGATCAGTCGGAGCAGGGTGGACTTGCCGGCGCCGTTGCGGCCGACGAGGCCCGTGCGCCCGGCACCGAAGGCTCCGGAGACGCCGTCGAGCGCGACCGTGCCGTCCGGCCAGGTGAAGGAGAGCCGGTCGAGGACGACCGAGGCGTGCGAGGAAGAGGGGTGTGACATGGGGTGTCTCCTGTCGAGTGCGAGGGTGCACTGACACCGAGCCCCTGCCGGGCCGTGGAGTCACGGAAGCGGAGGAGGGCGTCTGCCGGGGAGTCGGCGATCGTCGGGTCAGCGCGCGAGAAGAGGGGCGCGGAGGCGACGATTCAGATCAAAGGACTTCCAGACACGGCGGACAGGACGCCACGACGATACCCGGGCGTGTCGCGTCGTGCAACTCCCGGGCGTGTCGCGGGTCCGTCGCGCGGGGGATGCGGGGGCGCTCGCGGGCTTCTACCGTGGAGGCATGGCAGACGATCGGAACCCCAGCCCGGAGGAGATGCGCGCCAGGACCGGCCTCGGCATCGGTCTCGCGGTCGGCACGGCCATCGGTGTCTCCATGGGCGTCGCGTTGCAGAACTGGGCCCTCGGCCTCGTCTTCGGCGTCGCCATCGGCATCGCGCTGTCCGTGGCCTTCCGCGGATCGGGAGGCAGCACTGAGAAAGGGTCGGACGGCGCCGACGCCGTCGACGACCCGGACTCCGGCGACGACACTCAGGACGGCCGAGGCCCCTCCGCCTGATCCGCGTCGATCCCCGCGACCCAGGTCGTGAGGAAGCGGTGCACGTCGCCGAGCTCCTCCTCGGAGATGCTGTGGGTGAGACCGCTGTAGACGCGACCGGAGAGGGTCGTGTGCGCGGGGAGCCATTGCGCCGTGTGGGCGATCAGCGGTGCGGGGATGACGTCGTCGTGCGTGCCGCGGCCCCAGAACACCGGAGGGCTGACCTCCGCCAGATGCTCGTCCTGGGGAAGGGCGTCCGGGGCGGCGTACCCGCTCAGTGCGACGACCGCACCGAACCGCTCGGGCGCGAGCCGCAGGGCTTGGAGGGATACCGCGGCACCCTGGGAGAACCCGAGCAGCGCCACCGACGGCGCGTCCGCCGCGGCCTCGTCGAGCCAGCGCAGGAACGCCTCGGCCGCGAGGGTGACGGCGGCGGAGCTGCGTCCGTCGAGCCCCTCGATCGGGTACCAGGAGCGACCGGGGGTCGGCCACGGCGGGGCGAGCGGAGCAGCGACTGAGGCCACGGCGATGCCGGAGGGCAGATACGGGACGAGGCCGAAGAGGTCGTGCTCGTCGGCGCCGTACCCGTGCAGCAGGACGAGCAGCGGGAGCCCGGCGGGGTCAGGGGGCGACCAGCGCGTCGCGGCAGCGTCGATCGTCAGGTTCTCGGTCACACCGTCATCCTGCCAGGGCTCGCGCCGGTGCTCCCCATCGACGAGGACGGCTGGTAGAAAGGAGGCATGGCGGTGCGCACACCCGATCCGGAGCCGGAGCCCGACGACGAGGGCCTCGGTTCGTTCCGCGACGCGAACCCGCCGAGCCCGGACGCGAACCCCGGCTGGCTGAGCGACGTCGAGCTGGAGGAGGCGCGGCGCCACCTGCCGATGCTCTACGTCGAGGCGATCCCCGTGCGCACGGACGGCTCCGGTCAGGTCACCGAGATCGGCGTGCTGCTGCGCTCCACCCCGCTCGGCGAGATCACGCGCACGATCGTGTCGGGCCGCGTGCGCTTCGGAGAGACGATCCGCGACGCGCTGTTCCGTCATGTCGAGAACGACCTCGGACCCATGGCGTTTCCGCTGCTGCCGCCGCAGCCCCTGCCGTTCACGGTGGCCGAGTACTTCCCGATCCCGGGGGTGAGCGCGTACCACGACGACCGTCAGCACGCCGTCTCCCTCGCCTTCGTGGTGCCTGTGACCGGCACGTGCGAGCCGCGTCAGGACGCGCTGGAGGTGACGTGGTTCTCCCCGGAGGCCGCGGCCTCCGATGCCGTCGCCGCCGAGATGGAGGGCGGCCGCGGCACCCTCATCCGGCACGCGCTCGCCAGCCTCGGCCTCCTCCGCTGACCCTCTTCGCGCCCTCCCCGCCGAGACCCCGGCTTCGCGTCGAGACCCCGGGCTCGACCCGCGCGGAACGCGGGGTTTCGACGGCGGCGCGGGGTCTCGGCGAAAGGGGCCGGAATCCGAGCTTGTCCTCGGAGCGCGGGAGCGGTATTCATGACGAAGGTGATCTGTTCAGAACGCCCTGATCCGCGCGGTCGTCGACCGCGTCCGTCCCGAAGGATGCTCATGGCGTTCGCCGCTCCTCTCCGCACCCTCCGCGCGCTGGCCGTCACGGTCGCCGCCGCGCTCCTCGCCTCCGGGCTCGTCTTCGTCGCGGCCCCCGCCGGCGCGGCGGTTGCGCCCGACCCGGCCTTCCCCGGGGTCGCCGAAGCGCTTCCCACGGCAGTGGAAGCGGCCGCGGAGATCGCCGCCGCTCCCGGTGAGACGGATCCGGATGGCTCCGCCGTCGTCTCCGGACAGGTCACGTTCCCGGACGGCATCGATCTGAGCACGGGACGGACCTTCGTCGCGGCCTATGCACCCGGGGCGGATGCCGGTTCCCCGCTCGCGGCCGTCGGCGTGACAGACGGGTCGTACTCCCTGCGCGTCCCGCAGGGCGACGTCGTCCTCGGTGTGGTGTCGGAGGGACGCGCCGTCTTCGATCAGGGTGGCCCGCAGGCCGGCGAGGTCGTGTCCGTGGGGCCCGACGGGCTCGTGCGCGACGTGGTGCTCGAGCGCTCCGCCCTCGTCTCCGGGCGCCTCACCGCGCCGACCGGCGTGGACATCACCGGGCAGCGGGTCGTCGTCGCCGTCTACCCGGTGGCCGGAGCCGGGGCCGCGGTCACCGCCGCCAACGTCGTGACGGACGCCGGTACGTTCGCGGTCGGAGGGCTGCCGGCGGGCGAGTATCGCGTCGCCTTCGTATCGTCGGTCGCGGGCGCGGTCTCGGAGTGGTGGCAGGACGCATCTCGATTCGAGAAGGCGCGGCCGCTCGTGCTGGCTGCAGGGGAGGCGCGGCCGGGGATCGATGCCGCACTCGAGGCGCTGCACCGCATGGAGACCTCGGTACCCACGATCAGCGGTACGCCCGTCGTCGGACAGACCCTTCGAGCGCTTCCGGGGGCCTGGACCGCGGGTGCCGCGCTCAGCTACCAGTGGTACGCGAACGGAAAGGCGATCGCCAAGGCGACGGCCTCCTCCCTCGCGCTGACGACGGCGCACGCGGGGACGCGCATCACCGTCAGGGTGACCGGGAAGAAGGCCGCCTTCGCGTCGGCGACGGTCGGCTCGGCTGCGACGGCCGCGGTGCTCCGCCCGCTCGTCTCCCCGACACCGTCGATCACGGGCACGCCCACCGTCGGGCAGACCCTCAAGGTCAGGACCGGAACCTGGACGGCGGGGACACGGCTGACGTATCAGTGGTACATCAACGGTGCCGCTGTCGCACGAGCCACCGCGGCCTCGTTCACGCTTCCGTCGTCGGCGGCCGTGAAGACGGTGACCGTCGTCGTCTCCGGGACCAAAGCCGGGTACGCCGCCGCATCACGGCGCTCGAAGCCGACGGCCGCGGTGAAGGGGATCCTGTCCGCACCGACGCCTCGGATCACCGGATCCGCGATCGTGGGCTCCCGCCTCACGGCCGTCCCGTACACCTGGACGAGCGGCACCCGGCTGAGCTACCAGTGGTACATGAACGGGCGGGCGATCTCCCGTGCGACCGGCTCGACGCTCGTCGTCACCCCGGCGATGGTGAAGGCGAGGATCACGGTCCGGGTCACCGGCACGAAGAGCGGCTACATCTCCGCCGCGCGCACATCGGCTCGTACGGCCGCCGTCGTCTATCCGGGGCGCACCACGCCGATCTCGACCTGGAACTGCCCCGCGTGGGCTCCCATCAAGGGCAACGCGCAGTCGATGATCTATCACGTGCGGAGCGGGGCGTACTACGCGAAGACGAAGCCGGAGGCGTGCTTCTCCACGGAGAGCGCCGCCGTCAAGGCCGGCTACCGCAAGTCGAAGCGCTAGGCGACCTTCTCCCGCCGAGACCCCGGTTTCGCGCCCACACCCCGGCGTAGACGTGCGAGCGCCCCGGGGTCTCGACGCGAACCCGGGGTGTCAGGGGCGCGTGAGGCGGGCGAGGGCGTCGACGAAGGCGTCCACGTCGGACTCCTCGGTGTCGAAGCCGCACATCCAGCGCACCTCGCGGCGCGCGGCGTCCCAGTCGTAGAAGCGGAACACGTCGCGGAGCTGATCGGCGACGCCCTCCGGCAGAGTCGCGAACACGCCGTTCGCCTGCGTCGGCTGCGTGAACTCCACTCCGACGATCGACCCGTCGGCGAGACCGTCCTCGATCCGCCCGCGGAGCCGGGCCGCCATGGCGTTGGCGTGCCGGGCGTTGCGCAGCCACAGGTCGCCGTCGAGCAGGGCGATGAGCTGCGCCGAGACGAACCGCATCTTCGACGAGAGCTGCATGTTGAACTTGCGCGCGTAGTTGAGGCCGACGGCGGCCTCCGGGTTCAGCACGACGATGGCCTCGCCGAGCATCGCGCCGTTCTTCGTGCCGCCGAAGGTCAGCACGTCCACCCCGACGTCGGTCGTGAACGCCCGCAGCGGGAGGTCGAGGGCGGCGGCCGCGTTCGACAGGCGCGCGCCGTCGACGTGGAGCTTCATGCCGCGCGCGTGGACGTGACCGGCGATCGTGCGGATCTCCTCCGCCGTGTACAGCGTGCCGAGCTCGGTGGACTGCGTGATCGAGACCACCAGCGGCTGCGCGCGGTGCTCGTCGCCCCAGCCCCAGGCCTCGCGGTCGATGAGGTCGGGGGTGAGCTTGCCGTCGTCGGTGGGGACGGTGAGGAGCTTGAAGCCGCCGATCTTCTCGGGCGCTCCGCCTTCGTCGACGTTGATGTGGGCGGTCGAGGCCGCGATCACGGCACCCCAGCGCGGCAGCATCGACTGCAGGCCGGTGACGTTCGCCCCGGTGCCGTTGAACACGGGGTACGCCGCGGCGGTGTCGCCGAAGTGCGCCTGGAACACCTCCTGTAGGCGGGCGGTGTAGGCGTCCTCGCCGTAGGCCACCTGGTGGCCCCCGTTCGCGGCCGCGAGGGCCGCCAGGACCTCGGGGTGGATGCCGGAGTAGTTGTCACTGGCGAAGCCCCGGATGGCGGGGTCGTGCGGGATGCTCACCGGACAAGCCTAATCGCCTTCCCCTACCGGATGTCGGAAGCCCGCTCTACCCTCGAACCCATGGAGCGCAGCGCGGCGAAGACCGCTTTCGCGAACGTCCTCGTCAACACGTTGATCGCCAACGTCACGACGAGCTTCCTGTGGTTCGCCCTCACGTTCTGGGTCTACATCGAGACCCGGTCCGTGCTGGCCACGGGCATCATCGGTGGTGCGTACATGCTGTTCGTCGCGTTCTTCGCGATGATGTTCGGCACCATCGTCGACCGGCACCGCAAGCACCGCGTCATGCTGCTGTCGAGCGTCATCTCCGCGGCGGCGTTCCTCGTCGCAGGCGTGCTCTACCTCTGGCAGCCCGAGGCCTCCCTGCTCGACCTCGGCGGACCGTGGTTCTGGCTCTTCTCCGGCGTCATCCTGTTCGGCGGGGTGATCGAGCAGCTCCGCAACATCGCGCTGTCCACGACGGTGACGTTGCTGGTGCCGGAGGAGAAACGGGCCAACGCCAACGGTCTCGTCGGCACCGTTCAGGGGATCGCGTTCCTCGTCACGAGCGTCTTCTCCGGCCTGTCGATCGGCTTCCTCGGCATGGGGTGGACGCTGGGAATCGCGATCGCGGCGATGGCCCTCACGTTCGCGCACCTGCTGTTCATCCGGATACCGGAGGCGGAGCCCGAGGTCGATCCGGAGGCGAAGAGCGCCGTCGACTTCCGCGGCAGCGTCCAGGCGATCCGCCAGGCGCCCGGACTGTTCGCGCTCATCGTCTTCTCGACCTTCAACAACCTCATCGGCGGCGTCTACATGGCGCTCATGGATCCGTACGGACTCACGCTGTTCGACGCGCAGATGTGGGGGTTCGCCCTGGCCTTCGCCTCGACAGGTTTCCTCATCGGTGGGGGACTGGTGGCCAAGTTCGGCCTCGGCAGGAAGCCCGTCCGCACGATGCTCCTCGTCGTGATCGCGATGGGGCTCCTCGGCGCGATCTTCATGCTGCGCGAGTGGTGGCCCCTGTACGTCCTCGGCATGTGGGTGTACATGGCGCTCGTGCCGCCCGTCGAGGCCGCGGAGCAGACCGTCATCCAGAAGGTCGTGCCGTTCGCGCGCCAGGGACGGGTGTTCGGTACTGCGGCCGCGATGGAAGCGGCGGCGGCTCCGATCACCGCCTTCCTCATCGCCCCGATCGCCGAGTTCCTCGTGATCCCGTACATGGACAGCGCGCAGGGGCAGCGGCAGTGGGGGTGGCTCCTCGGCGAAGGCGAGGCGCGGGGCATCGCACTGATCTGCCTCTTCGCGGGGCTGATCATGGTGGTCGCCGCGAGCCTGGCCTTCTTCACCCGGTCGTACCGCACCCTCACCGAGCTGTACGCCACCGCCCCGGATCCGGCACCGGAGGAGGCGCAGGCTCAGGATCCCGCCGTCGACGACGCGGAAGGGGTGAACGACAGGCCGGACACGCATCGCGACGCCCCGCCGATCGTCCCCGGGATACCGCCCGAGTCCCGGTGACGGCGAATGACGGCGCGGACCGGGACTCAGCCCAGGTCGAGCACGCGGTCGTTGAGGTCGGCGGCGCCGGTGTCCCAGAGTCCGACGAGACGCGCGGCGAGGGCATCGGGATCGAGCGCCTTGGCGCGGAACACGACGGCAGCGGCGCGCAGCGGTTCGTCGGCCTCGCGGGCCGTCTTGGCGTACCCCTGGGCGACGGCACGGGTCCAGGCTTCGCTCGCCGCCTTGACCGCCGCGTAGTTCGCTCCGCCGGCGAGGGGCCGTGCGACGGCGGTGGACGACACGATCGCGAACCGTCCGGCGGCCGAGGCGCGGAGACGGCCGTCGAAGGCCCGGCTCGTCGCCCGCACCGCTTCCAGCGCCGGGAGCAGCGCCGCGAAGTCCTCGTCGGTCTGCCCGGCGAGTCCGCCTCCACCTCGCCACCCGCCCACGAGGGGCACGACCGCATCGACCGTCTCGAGCCGCCCGGCGAGCGCCGTCATGTCGGCGAGGGAGGTCGCGTCGGCGACCGCCGTCTCGGCGCCCGCCTCGGCCAGGGCGCGTAGTCGCTCGGACGTACGGCCGGTGGCGACCACCCGGGCGCCGGCATCGCGCAAGGCCCTCGTCGCCGCCAGTCCCGCTGCGCTCGTGGCCCCCGCCAGCACGACCACGCGGCCCTGCGCTTCCCGGCTCGTCGGCGTCGTCATGCGGTGTCCTCTCGGTCGGAGATGCCTCTGCGGCCGGACCCGGGATCCGGGTCTCCGGCCGCAGAGGTGGTGCGCCCCAGCGTCACAACGGAGCGGTGCGGATCAGTCGTCCGTGCCGCGGATGCCGACCGTCGACTCGATGACCGGCTTCATCTTCTTGTCGAGCGTCTCGAAGAACATCGACAGCGGGAACTCGTCGTCCAGGACCGCGTCCGTGTAGCCCTTCGGTGCCCCGGCGAGGATCTCGTCCGACAGTCCGCGGGCCCACTGCGACGCGGGGTGCGGCGTCAGCGTGCTGCGGACCAGCTCGTAGGCGGCGAGCCAGTGCGCGACCTTGGGGCGGTCGATCGAGTGCCAGTACAGGTCGTCGATCGCGTCACCGAGCGCCACGACGGCGTCCGGCACGTTCTCCCAGTCGAAGGCGAGCGCCGTGTCGGTCCAGTGCAGCACGCCGCGCTGGTGCAGCCACGCGAACAGGAGCTGGCCGCCCACCGCGTCGTAGTTGCGCACGCGCGTGCCGGTGATGGCGAAGCGGAAGATGCGGTCGAAGATCACGGCGTACTGCACGAGGTGCGCGTACTCGTGCATCTCCCGCTCGGTCTCCGTGAGCTCTTCGCCCGCGGCGACCCGGGCATCCAGCGCCCGCTCGATCTTCACCGACTCACGGAACGCCGTCATGTCGCAGCGCATCTCTTCCAGCGAGTAGAGGAAGAACGGCATCCGCTGCTTGATCATGAACGGGTCGAAGGGCAGGTCTCCGCGCATGTGGGTGCGGTCGTGGATGATGTCCCACATCACGAAGGTCTTCTCGGCGACCTCCTGGTCTTCCAGCATCGCCGCCGCGCGCTCGGGGAGGTCGAGGTTGGTGATCTCCGAGGCCGCACGGACCACGCGGCGGTAGCGGGCGGCCTCGCGGTCCTGGAAGATCGCGCCCCAGGTGAACGTCGGGATCTCGCGCATGGCGACGGTCTCCGGGAAGAGCACGGCGGAGTTCGTGTCGTAGCCGGGCGTGAAGTCCACGAGCCGAAGCGAGACGAAGAGCTTGTTGCCGTAATCGCCGGCCTCGAGCGCGGCGATGAACTCCGGCCAGATGGTCTCGACGATGAGCGCCTCGACCAGGCGGTCGCTCGAGCCGTTCTGGGTGTACATCGGGAAGACCACGAGGTGGCGGATGCCGTCGACGCGATGCTGCTGCGGCTGGAAGGCCACGAGCGAGTCGAGGAAGTCCGGCACGCCGAAGCCCTCGGCCGCCCAGCGCTCGAAGTCGGCGATGGAGGCGGAGAGGTACTCCGCGTCGTGGGGGAAGGCGGGGGCGAGGGCCCGGATCGCGGCGGTGATCTCCCCGACCAGCGCGGTCGCCTGGTCCAGGGTCGCCGAGCTTGTCGAAGCGCCAGGGATCGAGCCGTCCTTGATCTGCAGCTCGCGGATGGCGATCGTCGCCTGCTTGAGCTGCGCCCAGGCGGCGGAGTTTTCGACGATCGACGCATCTTCGACGACCTCGGGTTCGCCGACGATGGCCTGAACAGCGGAACTGTTGGCGGAAACGAGGGACATCGGAACCTCCGATCGCAGTGAAAAACGGAAAGATTCCGGTGATAACGGAATCCTGACGATAATCTTACAGCTATGGATGATTCTGTCGACCGTGCGATCCTGGCGACCATCTCCCGTGACGGGAGGGCGACGCTGTCCCAGCTCTCCGAGGCCGTCGGGCTGTCCGTGTCGGCGGTGCAGTCCCGGTTGCGGCGACTCGAGACCCGCGGCGTCATCACCGGCTACCGGGCGATCCTGGACCCGGAGCAGGCGGGGACTCCGCTGTCCGCCTTCATCGAGATCACGCCGCTCGATCCGGCCCAGCCCGACAACGCCCCCGAGCTCCTGGAGCACCTCGACGCGATCGAGGCGTGTCACTCCATCGCCGGGGACGCGAGCTACATGCTGTTCGTCCGCGTACCGACGCCGCGCGACCTGGAACAGCTCGTCCGCGATGTCCGGCTCGCGGCGAACGTGAGCACCCGCACGACCGTGGTCCTGCAGACCTACTACGAGCACCGGCCCATCATCCCGGTCGCGTCCGCCGAGTAGACCGGGCGACGTGGGATCATCATCCAGACGTTCCTCGACGGGGACGGAGAGTGGAGAGAACCATGTCCTTCCAGGCATACCTCGACAAGGTCGAGACCCAGACCGGCCTCACGCCGCGGCAGTTCATCGCCCTCGCCCACGAGCAGGGGTTCGACGAGAGCACGAAATCCACCGTCGTCCTCAACTGGCTCAAGCAGGAGTACGGCCTCGGTCACGGCCACGCGCAGGCCATGGTCCACGTCATCCTCAAGGGGCCGAAGATCAGCGACAAACACGTCGGCACGACCGGGGCGCACGCCGACAAGACCGACGAGCTCTGGCTCGACGGCAAGGACAGCAACCCGCACCGCTGAGCTCGCCGCCTCGCCGCGACGACTAGGATTCCGTGGGTGGCAGCATCCTCCCAGCGCAAGAAGAAGTCCGGTCGGCGCACCCCGCCGCGCACCAGCGGAAACCCGGCCAAACGGCCGGTCGTCGAAGCGGGTCCCGTGACGATCGGCGACTGGATCGGTGCGGCGCGTCTGCGCACGCTGCCCCTCGCGATCGCCCCCGTCGTCATCGGCACGGGGGCCGCACGTAGTACGGGTCCGGAGTTCCACTGGGTGATTGCGCTCGCGTGCCTCGCTGTGGCGGTCCTGCTGCAGATCGGCGTGAACTTCACCAATGACTACAGCGACGGCATCCGCGGCACCGACGCCCATCGGGTCGGCCCGGCGCGGCTCACGGCCTCCGGCCGCGTGAAGCCGCGCACGGTGCTCGTCATCGGCCTCGTCTTCTTCGCGCTCGCCGCCGTGGTCGGTGTGGCGATCGTCGTCCGCACCGGGCAGTGGTGGATGCTCGCGGTCGGCGCGGCCTGCATCGTCGCCGCCTGGTTCTACACCGGCGGGAAGCGGCCCTACGGGTACTACGGCCTCGGCGAGGTCTTCGTCTTCGTGTTCTTCGGGCTCGTGGCCACCCTCGGTACCACGTGGGTGCAGGTCTTCATGCTCCCGCAGCAGGCCTGGCTGGGAGCGATCGCCGCCGGACTGTTCGCCTGCGCGGTGCTGCTGGCCAACAACCTCCGCGACATCGATCAGGACCGCGAGGTCGGCAAGCGCACCCTGACGGTCCTCATCGGCCGCCGCGCCACGCAGGTCCTCTTCACGCTCTTCGTGCTCGTGCCGTTCGGCATCGCCGTGTTCCTCGCGCTGCTATTCCCGATCGCCTGGATCTCCCTGCTCGCGCTGCTGGCCGGGCTTCCCGCGATCGTGATCGTCTGGACCTACCGTCAACCGCGGGAACTGGTCATCGCCCTCGCGCTGACGTCGCTCACCTCGCTGCTCTACGCCGGCGCCCTGTTCTGGGCCTTCGCCGGCTGACTCCGCTCCCCGTCTCCCGTTCCCGGTGACCCCTGCACAGGGGGCCGAGATGTCGGTCGAACCTATGGCTTAGCCGAGAGTTTTGAGACCGAGTCCAACAATGGAGACGCGGACAGGGCCGGTCACGACTTCGGAGACGGTGGACGACACGCCGCGTTGATGACCGCGCGGGCGGCGTGCCGCGGCGGATCTCCGAAGTTGTGCGCGGGTGCGCGACGGAAGAGGGCGTCAGGGGCGCTCGTCGGGGGAGCGGTCGACGAGTTCGTCTTCGGCGTCGGCGTCGGCCTGCTGTCCGGAGACCTTGCCCTGCCGGCGCTCGTGCAGGCGGGCGGAGGCGTCCGAGAGCGGGGTGCGCAGGAAGAGCATCGAGATGCTCGCGCCGATGAGGGCGGCGAAGATCGCGGCGAGCCACCAGAACTCGCGGAAGATCGGGAAGAAGAACCACAGGATGGCCAGCGGGACGAGGAACGCCAGCAGGCGCAGCACGGTGTAGACGAGGAGGGGGGCGGGCTTCTTCACCCCCTCAGTCTACGTTCGCGGTCCCGTGGCCCCGCCGGGAACCCGGAGCCCGAGGCTGACGAAGGGGATGCCCCTCACCACGCGCCGCCACGGATGCTCACCCAGCGTCCACAGCAGCTCGTCGTCGGGGTCGAGGGCCAGATCCTCGCAGCCGACGGGCAGAGCCATCGGGTGCCGGGTGAGTGCATCGTGGCCGCCGGACCACAGCACCCCGGGCCGGAGGTGATCGGACTGCGAGACGAGGTAGCGGTCACCCCACCGCACGGCTCCCTGCATGTGCCGGATGCCCGGAGTGAAGCGCTCGAGTTCGACGAAGCCGTCGTCGGGTGCGAGGGGGATGGTGAACTCGCCGACCGCTCCCGTCTCCTGGCCGCGGTATTCGCCGATGAGCACGCGGGGGAGCGGCGTCCCGTCCTCGTCGAACACGCGACCGAGAAAGGAACACCGCAGCGTCACCGGGTGGCGACGGGTCCGCACGGCCGCCACCGTCGTACGCCGATCGCGGCGGCTCGTGCCTCCTCGGATCCGCTGTGCCTCGGTGCCGTGCACCCGCCGGAGTGCACCGAGGTCGAACTCCCAGATGCCCTGCCCGGTGGCCGCCGCGAACAGGCGGTCGCCGAACCAGGCGAGTCCTCCCGCATGGATCGGTGCGGGCTGCAGGACGCCGTCGTCGTCGGCGACGGCCAGCACGATGTCGAGGCGGCGGGCGCGTTCGCGATCCACGAGGGTCACGCGCGAGGCGAGGTGGCGCCCCGACGGGTCCTGTCGGAACCAGCTCACCGCGAGAGCGCGTCGTCCGCGGCGCTCGCCGACGTCGATGCCCTGGGGGTACCAGCGCTGGGTCCACGACCGTGCCGTGAGCCAGCGCAGCTCGATGCCTCCGACGCGCTGGCGCCGCCACATCGGGCGCCACATCGTGCTCCAGGGCCACCGCATCCGTCCATCGTCGCCGATCCGGAGGCTCGGCGCGAATTTTCACGGATTGACCTAGGTCGATTCGCGCGATCGAACAGACGGTTGTATCGTGTTACGTGTTGAGTGCTGATCTTCATGGAGTCGCTCTCGACGACGCCTCGCGGTTCGCTGGTGGGGGCCAGTACCGCCGCGAGGTGGCCGTCGCCTCACGGTGACGGTTCACCGGGTGTTCGCATCCGGCAGTGCAACGCACTGGGGGTGTGGCTCGTTCGGGTGCGGGCCACACCTCAGCGTTCACCTCGCGCGTCACCGGACGTTCACCGCACGGTCGCTCTCCGGCCACCGTCGCCTGCCACGATGACGAGCCCATCGCCCACTCCGGGAGCTCCGTGCGCACGCCCCTCGTCACCGTCATCCTGCCTGCGAAGGACGCCGGCCCGTACATCGGCACCACCCTCGAGACGCTCACCCGGCAGTTCGACGATCCCGCCGCTCTGAAGCTCGTGGCCATCGACGACGGCTCCCGCGACGACACCGGCGCGCTCATGGCGCACTATGCGGAGCGGTTCCCGCACGCCCAGGTGCTGCGGAACGCCGAGCCGCGCGGGCTGGCGTCGGCACGCAACCAGGGGCTCGCCCACGTCGAGGGCGAGGCGTTCTGCTTCGTCGACGGGGACGACTGGATGCAGCCGCAGCGCCTCGCGGTCCTCGCCGCGCGCCTGCGAGAGCTCCGGTGCGACTTCCTCCGGACGGATCATGTCACCGTCACCGGGACGCGGCGTGCGCTCGTCCGTGCTCCGTATCCGTGGAGGGAGCGGGTCGTGCCACCCCGGGAGGCGATCCTTCCGGTCGATGAGCCGAGCATGGTGGACTACCCCTTCGCCTGGGCGGGACTCCTGCACCGCCGTCTGCTCGACCGGGGGCTCGCCGCGTTCCCCTCCGGCCTCTTCACGGCCGAGGACCGCCCGTGGATCTGGCGCCTGCATCTGGACGCGGCCTCGTTCGCCGTGGTGGACGCCCCGGCGCTGCTCTACCGCCGAGGCGTCGAGACGTCGCTCACGCAGGTGCACGACCGCCGCCAGCTCGACTTCGCCCCCGCGCTGGCGGAGGTGATCGAGCTCGTCCGGAAAGACCGCGATGCCGACCGCTTCCTCCCGAAGGCCGTCTGGACCGCGCTCGCCCTCAGCGCGCATCACCTGGTGCGCTCGCGGCGCATGGCGCCACCCGTGCGTCGCGAGATGCGGAGGCGGATCCGCGCGCTGCTGCACGACCTCCCGGCGGCGGAGGTCGCCACGGTGCTCGCCCGGCTCGATGGTCCGCGACGTCGGGTGCTCGCGCGCAGCCTGCGCGGCGGAGGCCACGCGACATGACCCGCCTCTTCGCCCTGCACAGCGCTTACGGACTCGCGACCGCGGCCGCCGCGATCGATGCGGGCCTGCTCGACGCGGGCTCCGGCGCGGGCGCTCGCGCCCCGGAGCGGGTGCTCGTGCCGTTCACCTCGTCGCGGGTCCCGGAGACGGTCGTCGGCATCGACACGGATCCCGCGCTGCACTCCCTCCGCGGCCGGTTCCATCGTGTCGAGCCGTTGGCCGACGTGCTGGGACCCCTGCATCCGAGCGCCTGGGAACCCGCGGACGCCGACCTCCCCGTGCTGGGGCGACTCCTCGCGCGAGCGTGGCGGCTCGACCCGCGGGAGATCGAGCTGTTCGTGCAGAGCCCCCAGGTCGCACCGGCCCGTACTCTCCTCTCCGTGTTCCCCGAGGCGCGGGTGACCATCGTCGGCGACGGCCTCATGACCTACGCGCCGATGCGGGTACGGCTGCCGCACGCGGTCACGGCGCGGATCGAACGGGTCGTGTACGCCGACGTGGTGCCCGGCGTCCGTCCGCTGGTGGCCTCTCCGCACGCGGTGGCGGTCCCGGTGCCTCCGGAGCCCTTCGCGGCAGCGCTGCAGGAGACGGGAGAGTCGTCGCGAGGGTCGACCGCCGCAGGACCGGCGACCGTGCTCGTGCTGGGACAGTACCTCGCGGCCCTCGGTCTGATGACCGCGACGGAGGAGGTCGCGCTCCAGCAGCGCCTGGTCGACCGGGCGGCGGAAGAGCACCCGGGGCGCATCGTCTTCAAGCCCCATCCCGCAGCACCGCCGCAGCTCGCCCGCGCCGTGCGCGCGCACGCGGAGAGTCGCGGTCTGGCGTTCGTGGAGGACCGCGGTCGTCTGGCTGCCGAACTCCTGGCGGAGCGCCTCGACGCGCGCGCCGTCGTGGCGACCTTCTCGACGGCTCTGCCCACGGTCCGCACCCTATTCGGGCGGAGGATCGGCGCCGCGGGCGCGACGGAGCTGCTCCGCACCCTGACCCCGGTGGAGAACAGCAACCGCATCCCCCTGACGATCGTCGATGCGCTCACACGGACGCTCTCCCCCTACGCCGATCCGGATCGGTTGCAGCTCCTCGTGGACGCGGTGGGCTACACGATGCAACCGGAGATCGCGGGGCACCTTCGAGCCAGGGCGGAGGAGCTGCTCGACGGCCTCGACCGCGAGGAGCGTCGGCGGTACTTCGCACCGGACCGGCTGACCGCGCTCGCCCTCCCCGGGGGGTCGGCGCCGCGGGGCGTGCGCCGCCTGCTGGCTCCGCGCGGCGGGGTGGGACGGATAGAGGAATGGCGGCTGACCGCTGTCGGCGCCCGACGCCGCGTGGGCCGTGCCTGGCGGGAGATCCGCGGACGATGAGGAGACACGACATGGACGAGCGCCTGCAGACGGCGGTGGCGATCATCCCCGCGCGGGGCGGATCGAAGCAGATCCCGCGGAAGAACCTCGAGCGTGTGGGAGGTGTCCCCCTCGTCGCCAGAGCCGTGCACGCTGCGCGGGCGGCGGCGTGCTTCGACCTCGTGATCGTCTCGACCGACGACGACGAGATCGCCGTGGCGGCCGAGGAGGCGGGCGCGCGGGTGATCCGGCGACCGGCCGAGCTCTCCGGAGACACCGCGACCTCGGAGGCGGCGATCCTCCATGCGCTCGATGAGCTGGAGCGCGAGGGTGAGCGGTTCGAGGTCGTCGCGTTCCTGCAGGCCACGTCGCCCTTCCTCCCGAGCGCCGCGCTGGCCGATGCCGTCGCCGAGGTGCAGCAGGGAGAGTCCGACAGCGTCTTCTCCGCCGTCGAGACCTACGGTTTCCTCTGGCGCCGGGGAGCCGACGGCACGGCCGAGGCGATCAACCACGAGGCCGGCCACCGCCCTCGCCGCCAGGACCGAGAGCCGCACTATCTGGAGACCGGAGCCTTCTACGTGTTCCGGGTCGACGGATTCCGCACCCACCGCCACCGCTTCTTCGGGCGGATCGGGATCGCCCCCGTGTCCGAGGAGACCGCGATCGAGATCGACGATGCCGCGCAGCTTCAGGCCGCACGGGCCCTTGCCGTTCTGCATGAGAGCCCGGTGCGGATCCCCGTCCGCGCCGTGGTCACCGACTTCGACGGCGTGCATACCGACGACACGGCGATCATCGACGCGGATGGCGGAGAGCGGGTGCGGGTCAGCCGGGAGGACGGGATGGGCGTCTCGCTCCTGCGGCGGGCGGGGGTGCCGATGCTGATCCTCTCTACCGAGGTGAACTCCGTGGTGCGAGCCCGAGCCGACAAGCTCCGCGTCCCCGTCCTGCACGGGATCGCCGACAAGGAGGCCGCGCTGCGGCAGTGGGCGCAGGCGCAGGATGTGGCGCTCGCCGACATCGCCTACCTCGGCAACGACGTCAACGACCTTCCCGCCATGCGGGTCGTGGGCTGGCCGGTCGCCGTCGCGAACGCCCACCCGCTCGTCCGTGCGGAGGCGCGCGTCGTGCTGGGGAGGCGAGGCGGGGACGGGGCCGTGCGGGAGCTCGTCGAACGGGTGTTGTCGAGCTGACCGCCCCCGGTAACCGTCCGGTCGATCGGTGTTCACCCGCGGCCCGTACTCAGGAAGGACGGGGTGGTTGACCGTTCGACGACCGGAGGAATCATGACTGTCAGCATCGGATCACACGTGATCGGCGGCGGCCGTCCCGCCTACGTCATCGCGGAGATCGGCCTCAACCACAACGGCGACGTCGACATCGCCAAGCGCCTCATCGACGTCGCGGCCCGAGCCGGCGCGGACGCGGTGAAGTTCCAGAAGCGCACGCCCGAGATCTCCACCCCGGAGCACATGCGCGACGTGCCGCGGGAGACGCCGTGGGGCACCATGAGCTACCTCGACTACCGGCGCCGAGTGGAGTTCGGCCGCGACGAGTACGTCGAGATCGGCGACCACGCGACGATGCAGGGCCTGGACTGGTTCGCCTCGCCGTGGGACGTGCCGAGCGTCGCCTTCCTCGAAGACCTCAACGTCGTGGCGCACAAGGTCGCGTCGGCGAGTCTGACCGACACCGAGCTGCTCGTCGCGCTGCGCGAGACCGGGAAGCCGGTCATCCTCTCGACGGGCATGTCCACCATGGAGCAGATCGACCGCGCGCTGGACACGCTCGGCACCGACCGCGTCGTCCTCATGCACGCGACCTCGACCTATCCGCTCGAGCCCGAGGAGGCGAACCTTCGGGTGATCGCGACCCTGCGGGACCGCTATCCGGGGATCCCGGTCGGCTATTCGGGACACGAGCGCGGCCTGCAGATCTCCCTCGCCGCGGTCGCGATGGGAGCCGTCGCCGTGGAGCGCCACATCACCCTGGATCGGACGATGTGGGGTTCTGATCACGCCGCATCCCTGGAGCCCGGGGGCCTGGAACACCTGGTCCGCGACATCCGCGTCATCGAGAGCGCGGTGGGCGACGGCGTCAAGCGCGTCTTCGACAGCGAGCGGGCGCCGATGGCGAAGCTCCGCCGCGTGCCCGCATGACCGCCGGCGCCGGGATGCGCGTCGTCGCCATCGCGGACGCCGACTCGTTCGTGAAGTGGGCCGCATCGCTGCTGGGGGCCGTGCCCGACCTGCGGTCGCAGCTCCTGCTGGTGCGCACGCCGCTGACGGTGAGCGTCGCGCAGCAGGATGCGGCGCTGGCGGGCACCGGCTTGGGCGCCGCCGACGTCACCCGGCTCGACTTCGAGCGCGTGGCCGGATGGCTCGAAGTCCAGCGCCCGGACGTGGTGCTGCTCGCCGGGCGGGGACCGTTCGTCCGCCTCCTGGGCCGAGTCGTCGATGCATTGGGGCATCGTCCGGTGACCGTCTCGGGGCTCCCCGGCATGGCGATCCCCGCCCAGCGCGGGGCGCTCGACTACCGGCGACACACCGACCTGCTGATCGTGCACTCGCACCGCGAGCGCCGTGCCTTCGCCGAGCTCGGCGAGCGCATCGGGGTGCGGACGCCGCTCGCTCTGGCGACCCTGCCCTTCGCGCGGGGTCGCGAGCGGTGGAGTGGCAGCCGTCTCCGGGAGTCCGCGGCGGCCGGAGTGCTCTCCGGGGGTGCGGGCGGCATCGCTCTGGCGGAACGTCCTGTCGACGGAGCACCCGCGGCGGTCCGTCGGCCCGGGGCGACGGACGTCGTCTTCGCCGCGCAGGCCCTCGTGCCCCGACGGCCGGAGGAGCGCGCAGCGATCGCGGCCATCCTCGTGCGCGCCGCGGAGGCCGATCCGTCGCGCCGGGTGGTCGTCAAGGTGCGGTCCCGGCCGGGGGAGGCCGAGACCCACCTCGACCGTGATCCGTACACCCGTCTCTTCACGGCGGGCCGCCCGGCGAACCTCGTGTTCTCGCACGCGCCGATGGCGACCGCGCTCGAGTCCGCCGCCGGTCTGGTCACGGTGAGCTCGACGGCGGCGGTCGAGGCGCTGGCCCACGGGGTCCCCGTGATCGCGCTCGACCGCTTCGGGGTGCACAAGAGTCTCCTCAACACGGTCTTCATCGGCAGCGGTCTGCTGGGCGGCGCGGGCGAGGTCGTCGCCGGCCGGTTCCGCCACCCGCACCCGTCCTGGCTCCGCGACAACTACTTCCACCCGGAGTCGGAGGCGGACTGGTGGGATCGGGTGCAGGAGTTCGTGGCGCTGCGTCGGGCCGGCGCTCTGCCGCATCGACGGGTGCCCGCGGCCCGGGGCGGGGCGCTGCACGAGGCCTGGCATCGCGCGAGCGTGCTCGGCCGCGCGGACCGCTCCCTCACCGGCCGCCTCGCGCTCGCCGCAGGCGTGCCTGCGACGCATGCGCTCTCCGCCCTGCGTTCGGGCCGCCACCGGTCCGCCCAGGACACCTGGGCGGACCCGACCACGGACTACACGCTCGAACCGAACCCGTTCCGGGACTCGATCCGCCGCTGACCTGCGCTCAGACCGTGCGCCAGTCGTGGCTCTCGATCGCCGCGCCCGCCTGCGGTCCCATCTGCAGCATGCCGCCGTCGATCACGACCGAGGCCCCCGAGATGTAGGCGGCCTCCGGCGAGGCGAGGAAGGCGATCAGCGCAGCGACCTCGCGGGCGTCGCCAGGGCGTCCGAGCGGGATACCGGGGCGATCCTCGGCGTGCGGGTCGGTGTCCGTCTGCCCGGTCATCGGGGTCGCGATCTCACCCGGGGCGACGCTGACGGCGCTGATCCCGTACCGGCCGAGCTCGAGCGCGAGGTTCTTCATGAGCCCGCCGAGGCCGTGCTTGGCCGTGTCATACGCGCTCGCCCCCACCATCGGCTGGTGCTCGTGCACGCTGGTGACGGAGATGAGTCGTCCGCCCCGACCTGCGGCGACCATCGACCGGGCCGCCCGCTGCAGGCAGACGAAGGCTCCGGTGAGGTCGGTGTCGAGCACCCGGTTCCACTCGTCGAGCGTCACGTCGAGGAACGGGGTCTGGAGCCCGGCGCCGGCGTTGTTGACGAACACGTCGACGCCGCCGAGCTCCGCGATCAGCCCGTCGATCACGTCGCCGCAGGCGGGGATGTCGGAGACGTCGAGCTGGGTCACCACCGCCCGGGCGCCGTGGCTGCGCACCTCGTCCGCGGTCTCCTGGGCCCCGGCCTCGTCGCTGTGCCACGTGATGCCGACGTCGATGCCCGCCGCGGCGAGGGCCACGGCGGTCGCGCGGCCGATGCCGGAGTCGGCCCCGGTCACGATCGCGCGGCGGGCCTCGGCCTCCAGCCGCGCCTGCGGATCCCCGGCCTCCGCCATCGGCGTCGGGGTCTTGTCGTTGTGCTGAGATTCGGACATGTCGGCCTCCTGCTCGGACGTCATCGGTGCGAGCGACGGTACGGGGAGGGTCGGGAGTGGTCGAACCGGTTGACGACGAGCGGCGGCGACGCTAGCCGTCCGCGTCATCCGGCGACTCATGGCGTTATCCCAGGGAACGGTCCTGGTGGGAAGGATCACGGCCGGGTAACGTCATCCCCATCGCGGCGATCCGGGCGGTCCCGGGCCCCGGCTCATATCCGGAGGCGTTGCGGGTTCGACTCCCGCCGTCGCGTCCACTCGGCGCTCGCGGCCGTTCATCCTCGATGATGGAGGCATGCCTTCCGCCCCTCGCCCCGGACTCCGCGTCTCCGCGGGTCTGACGATCCCGGAGGCCGAACTGTCGTGGCGTTTTTCGCGATCGTCGGGGCCGGGCGGTCAGGGCGTGAACACCACGGACTCCCGGGTGGAGCTGGTCTGGGATGCGGCGAACTCCGCGGCCCTGTCGCCGACGCAGCGCGACCGGCTCCGGGAGCGGCTCCGCGGGCGCCTGGTCGACGGTGTGCTGACGATCGCCGCGTCCGAGCACCGCGCGCAGCTGCGCAATCGGGAAGCGGCCAGAGAACGGCTCGCTGCGCTCGTCGCGGAGGCCGTGCGTCCGCCGGCGCCGACGCGGCGGGCGACGAAGCCGAGTCGAGGGTCGAAGGAGCGTCGGCTGACGGCGAAGCATCGCCGCACCGACGTCAAGAGCCTGCGGCGGCGCCCCCGCGAGGACTGAGGTCCGCGGATCTCTCTTCGCTCCGCGAGCCGACGAGCTGCTCCTCGATCGGGGCCCAGCCGTGTTCGAGAAGGGCCGAGCCGGCGTCGAGCACGCTCTGCTGGTCGTCGCTCTCGGTGACGAGGATCTGCATCTGCAGGACGAACCGCGCGTACACGCGGACCTCGGGGGTGGGGGCCGGGATGTCGAGTTCGTCGGCGATGGCCTCGGCGAGCGCGTCCTCGTGGCGCAGCCACATCTTCGACGCGTAGTCCCGGAGCGCCGGTGTCTCGTTGAGGAAGCGCAGGAAGATGCGGGCCACGTCGTCGCCGTGCTCATCGAGGTTGGCGGCGATCTCGGCCGCATAGAAGTCGTGGATGGCCTTGTTGATCGTCACATCGGTCGACCGGCCGCGCACGGCCGAGACGAGGCGGTCGCGCTGCTCGTCGTCCTCGTCGAAGACGAGCGCCTCCTTCTGCGGGAAGTGGGCGAACACGGTGGTGGGGGAGACATCGGCGGCGTCCGCGACCTCGCGGATGCTGACGTTGTCGAACCCGCGCTCCAGGAACATCCGGGTGGCCACGTCGGAGATGTTCTTGCGGGTCGCGGCCTTCTTGCGCTCGCGGCGACCCAGGGGCGGGGGCGTCGTCATGCGGCCACCCTATCGTGCACTCGACCAGAAAGTGTATTGACACCAAAACCGGTATCACTACACTTTCGGTATGACTTCACCTCCTTCTCCCGTTCGCGGCGCCGGCCGCGCGTGGGTCATGCTCGTCGTCCTGACGATGCTCACGGTCATCGGCATGACCGTCGTCCTGCCCGTGCTGCCGTTCGTCGTGCTGCAGTACGTCGCGCACGAACACGACCTCGCCCTCTGGGTCGGGGTGCTGGAAGCGGTCAACGGGCTGTGCGCCTTCCTCGCCGCCCCGCTCCTCGGGCGGCTCTCCGACAGGTTCGGACGACGACCCGTCATCATCGTCGCGGCGTTCGGCGCGGCCTTCTCCATGGCGCTGTTCGGCGTGGGCGGGGCGATCTGGGTGCTCGTGCTCGCCCGTGTCATCCAGGGGCTGACGGCCGGAGACCTCCCTGCCCTGTTCGCCTACCTGGCCGACATCACGCCGCCCGAGAAGCGCGCGCAGCGCTTCGGCCTCCTCGGCGCACTGACCGGCATCGGCACCATGATCGGTCCCGCCATCGGCGGTCTGCTCGCCGCGATCGATCTCCGTCTGCCTGTCTTCCTCACTGCGGCGGTCGGCCTCACGATAGCGATCCTCAGCATCTTCCTGCTGCCGGAGAGCCTGCGACCGGAGAACCGGATCGCCAGGATCGCCCTCCGCGACGTCCAGCCGTTCGGGGTGTTCCGCACAGCCTTCGGCCGCCCCGAGCTCCGCGGGCTGATGATCGCGTTCGCGCTGCTCGCCCTACCGTTCGGGTTCTTCGTGAACAACTTCAGCGTCCTCGCCCTCGACGCCATCCAGTGGGGGCCGACGCAGATCGGCCTGCTCACGGCGGGGGTCGGCATCATCGACATCCTCATCCAGGGGGTGCTGCTCGGCATCCTGCTGCCACGGATGGGGGAGCGCGGCGTGATCGTCAGCGCCATCGTCGCGCAGGCGATCGGTCTCGCCGGTCTCGCGATCGTGGCCTCGCTGCTCGCCCAGCCGTGGCTCTTCATCGTCGGCGCGCTGATGCTCGCCGCCGGTCAGGGCGCTGCCCAGGCCGCGATGGACGGCGCGATGTCCAACGCCGTGGGCGACGACGAACAGGGCTGGCTCGGAGGTGCCACCCAGTCCCTCAACGCCGCGATGAGCACCGTCGCCCCGTTGATCGCGGCCGCCCTCTACACCGCCGTCAGCCATGCCGCGCCGTACGGGCTCGGCGTCGGGATCATGGTCGTCGCCGCGCTCGTCGTCGCGCGGGCGCACATCGCGAACACGGCGAAGCGTCCGGCCGCGGAGACTCGGGATGGCGTCGCCGGGGAGGTCGCCGGGCAGGTGGCCGAGGCGCGGGCCTGAGTCCGGCGACGCGCAGGCCCGGCGCGAGCCGTTCGACTGCTGACGTCCGCGGGCGACCGTCAGTGCACGAGGATCTTCAGCAGGACCGCGAGCACCCCGAGAGCAGCGGTGGCCAGGCTTCCCACGACGCGCTGCGGCCAGGGCATCCCGCGTCCCCCGAAGGCGATCCAGCCCACGACGGCGAGGACGGCGACCTGCACCCAGAGTGCGATCCAGTACGCCCCTCTCCCGTCGTAGGGACCGAGGAGGCCGACCAGCAGGAACGCCACCGGGACGACGGCCGCGAGGAGATAGCCGTGTGACTCCCGAAGCGCCGTCGCCAGGGAGGTCCGCAGGTCGACCGGCTCGTCATCCGCCCGCCGTCGCTGCGCGGCGACCGTGTGCGCGAAGACGTCGCTGACCCAGAACACCAGGACGCTGAGGACGGTCACCGCGAACACGTCGAGGATGCCGCCGGCCTCGTCCGCGATGGCGATGACGACGCTGACCAGGACGATGCCGGAGACCAGTTCAGGGCTGACGAACCGGCGGCGGACCCTCGCCTCGTTCCAGGCCGCGGCGGCCGGTCCCCGCGCGGGCGCCGGATCGCTCACGATCCGTAGACGACGTGAACGTCGTCGATGGTGCCCGAGTACGGGAATGGGGCCCGATCCAGGTAGTCCGACGAGACGCAGCCCCCGAGCGAGACGCCGATATCGAGGCAGTCGTTCGCGGTGAACAGGACCGGGACGCTGACGGGTACGGTGCCTGTGGCCCACTCCTCGCCGTCGACCTCGATCGTGACGGACAGAGGACCACCCGGTCGGGGGTCGATGTAGCTCGTGACCACGGAGATCGTGACCCCGTGGGCGGGCAGAGTCCTTTCCGAGCGCATCTTCGTGCGCTGGATGAGGAACAGGTTGTACTCGTAGCAGAGATGCCCGTCGTCGACGTAGAGCGTCAGCCCTCCGCCCGCACCGCCCAGCTTGTAGAGGACCCCTGTGGGAGCGGCGCCGGGAGTCGTGGTGATCGTCACGCGGTTGGCGCGGGTGCCCAGTGCGGGAGCGATGAACTCGGGTACGCGGGTGATGTCGCCCGCGAAGTTCCACTCGCGGTACGGCGTGGAGATCCGCAGTTCTGGATGGAACACCGGCACCCAGAGCCCACCGCCGACCGGATACACGCTGTTCCGCGCGGCCTCGGAAGCGAAGAGCCGTTTCATCTCGTCGAGCTTGTCCGGCCTCTCCTCGGCGAGGTCTCTCGCCTGCGACCAGTCGTGCTCCAGGTCGTACAGCTCCCAGGTGTCGTGGTCGGGGGACCACTCGAAGATGCCCTCCGGCAGACCGGGGATCCAAGGGGCCCGCGGCCCGAAGGCGGACGCCATCCAGCCGTCGTGGTAGATCGCGCGGCTTCCCATGATCTCGAAGTATTGCGTGCGATGGGTTTCCGGTGCCGCGGGGTCGGTGAGGGCCGCGGCGAAGCTCGAGCCGTCGATCGGATCCTGCGGGATGCCGTTCACCACGTCCGGCGGTGCGATGCCGATCAGGTCGTAGAGGGTCGGCACGACGTCAGTGCAGTGCACGAACTGCGTCCGAGGCGTCGGGTCGGCGGTGATGCGCGCCGGCCAGCGCACGGCCATCGGGTTGCGGGTGCCGCCGAGATGCGACGCGAGCAGCTTCATCCCCTTGTAAGGCGTGCTGCCTGCCCATGCCCAGCCCGCGTGGTACATGTTGTCGACCTTCGCCGTGCCCAGGACATCGAGTCCGCCCATCTCCTCCATCGCCTGGATGTGCTGCGGGATGGTGGACGGGATGCCGTTCTGCGCGAGCAGTTCGCTGATCGTGCCGTTCTGTCCCTCTCCGGAGGAGCCGTTGTCGCCCCAGATGTAGAGGATGAGCGTGTTCTCGTCGTACCCCAACCGCTCCAGCTCATCGACGAGGCGGCCCGCCTGCACATCGGCGTGCTCGGCGAATCCCGCCGCGACCTCCATCAGCCGCCGCTGGAAGGGCTTCTCGTCCTCGGGAATGTCGTCCCATGCGGGCAGACGCGGGTCACGAGGGGTCAGCTCGGCGTCCTGCGGGATCCAACCCTTCTCCTTGGCGCGGGCGTACACGCGCTCGCGGTAGGCGTCCCAGCCGTCATCGAACGCGCCGGCGTACTTGTCCGCCCACTCCGTCATGATGTGGTGCGGACCATGCAGGCATCCGGTCGCCCAGTACAGGAAGAACGGCTTGTCCGGCTGCAGAGCCTTGTGCGTGCGCAGCCAATGGATCGCGTCGTCCGCGAGGTCCTCACTGAGGTGGTACCCGTCCTCGGGGGTCTTCCCCGGGCGGACGCTCGTCGTGTTGCGGACGAGATTCGGCTCGTACTGGGAAGCCTCGCCCGCGAGGAAGCCGTAGAAGTACTCGAAGCCGATGCTGGTCGGCCAGTTGTGGAACGGCCCTGAGGCGCCGGTCTCGACCGCCGGTGTGTTGTGCCACTTGCCGAACGCCGCGGTGGCGTACCCGTAGTCCTTCAACACCTCTGCACCCAGTGCACTGCTCTTCGGGATCTCGCCCGCGTACCCGTCCCAGTCGTTGGCGAGCTCCGCGATCTGTCCGTTGCCGATCCGATGGTGATTGCGGCCGGAGAGCAGCGATGCGCGTGTCGGCGAGCACATCGCGGTGGTGTGGAATCGGTTGAAACCTACCCCCTCGCCCTGGACCCGGGAGAGGGTGTCGGTCCGCACCTCGCCGCCATACGTGTCAGGGAGGCCGGGACCGGCATCGTCGATCAGGATGATCAGCACATTCGGGGCATCCGGGGGCAGTCGATCGGGTTTCACGCGTGGCGTGTAGGTGGATTCTGCGATGGTCGGGCCCGCGGTGCTCGCCGAGGGGGTCGGGGGGAAGGGCAACACGTTCTGAGGGTCCATCACCACTCCACTCGCGTTCGCGACAGCATGACCAGATGTCCTGCCTGGAATGTACTCCCATCGGCGGTTTTTCGATAGGGCCCGGGCGCGAGGATCAGTGCTCGCCGCGGACGAGCTCCAGCCCGGCCCCGGCGAACTGCCGCAGCGTGGCGTCGGGGAGGAAGGCCCGGGTGAGCGCTCCGCCGATGCGGGTGAGGTCGCTCTCGTCGCGGAAGAGGAGGTACATGGTCTCGTAGCGGGGGTGGAACTTCTCCTTGAAGCGGTGCAGCGAGCGGAAGCCGTACACGGGCTCGAGCGCATCGGCGAGCCGGTCGCTCAACGCGGCGATCACACCGGCGTCCGGCGGGTAGTCGTGCGCGAGGGGAGCGCCGGAGAGTGACATGAACTCGGCTCCCTCCTCCGAGAACTGCTGCGCGGAGGCGCCGATCAGATACTCCATCACCGGTCCGAAACCGCCCTCGCGACGCCGCATGAGGTCGAGGGTCCAGCCGCGGACCACCCCGCCCTCCCCGTACACGGGCAACCACGAGAGGAAGCCGTCGACGTCGCCGTTCGGAGCGATCGCGAGGGCGAGCCGCACCTCGGGGTCCTCCGCCTCCTCCAGGGTTCCCAGGGTGAACCGCATCTCCGGAAGGTCCTTGTCGCCGACCCACGCCTCGGAGATCCCACGGAGCTGCTGACGGAGGCCCCAGGTCTCCGCCGCCAGGTGGGTGAGCCGGAAGGTCATCTGCTCCCGCCCGGCCCGGTTGAGCGATGTGCGCACCGGCTGCCAGCGTTTGCCGGTGAAGGTGAGGCCGGGAAGGTCGACGATCGTGTCGTCCGCCACCACGAGGCTGCGCCACGTCTCCGGGACTGCCGCCCTCGTCGCCTCGTCCGCGCTGAAGAAGCACGGCACGAGTCCGGCGTCCTCGGCCGTGCGGATGAAGTCGCGCACCGCCGTCACACGGGACTCCGCCGGGCCGATCGGATCGGCGAGGGCCAGGGCGACGCCGTTGCGGCGCTGGTACGCGACGATCCCGCCGTCCACGCGGGCATAGCCGTTGCCTTCCCATGTCGTCATCCAGGAGAGCGTGCCCCCGCCATGTGCCCGCAGTTCGCGCCGGAGTTCGTCTCCCGTCGGGACAGGCTGCCGGCCGAGCGCCGTCGAGCGGCGCGCACGGAAAGCCCGGCGTACCGCGATCAGATAGGTGAGCACCAGCGCCCAGAGGATCCCGGTGGCGAGCGTGAGTTCGGTCTCCGCATCGATCACCGTCTCGAGCTGTGCCTCGCTCGTGAGGATGATGAGGACCAGCACGAGCGTGGCGGCGAGCACGTTGAGCGGGCCGAGGATGACGGCGACGACCCACGCCCAGCGGCGACCGCGCCGCAGGCCGTTCGCGATGAAGAGGATCACCGCGACGTCGATCGCCGTGTCGATGAAACCGCCCGAAGCGGGATCGGTGGGACCGAACGGGCCGTCGGTCGGCACGAGGACCGTGATGATCTCGATGGCCACGAGCGTGAGCACCGCCATCACGGCGATCAGTCGCTGCTCCCGGACCGTGGTGCGCCGCACGCGGAGACTCCGGTCCACGAAGAGGATCAGCAGGACCGCGAACAGGTGCTCGAGGTCGGCCAGCTCTCCCCAGAACATCATCGCGACGAACACGAATCCGAGGAGCACCAGCCACGCGCGCACCCGCCAGGGCGGACGGAACAGGCCGACGGCGGCGGCGATGCAGGCCATGGTCCCGCCGGATGCGCCGACGTCGAGGGCCTGCGCCTGAGTCTGCGCCCACGCCCACGGAAGCTGCGATACGAGGAGGAGGAACAGAGCCGTCGCGAAGATCGCGAAGAGCTGCCCGACCGTGAAGTAGGCGAGGGCGACCCGGGTGCCGCGGCGGTGCTCCAGGTAGCCCATGCCCCAGAACCCGGCGATGGTGAAGAGGTACACCCAGGGTTCGTTGACGAAGAACGTCCCCGTGACCGGCGTCCACCACTTGCCCTCGGCCAGGCTCGGCAGCCCGTAGGCGACGGCGGGGAAGAGCGCCGAGTCCTCGAACGGCCGCCACAGCCCCTGCCAGATCACGCCCGTGAGCAGGACCAGGCCGATCATCGTCAGCGTCGCCGGCGTGGTCCGCAGGGCCCCGAACAGGAGACGGGCCGACGAGGGGCGCTCCGAGGTCATGCGCTCAGCGTAGAGGTGGGGCCGCCGCACGGCGACCCCACCGGCGGGGTCACTCGGCGACGGCCGCCGCGATCGCCTCCTCCAGGTCGTTCCACTCGACGAGTTCGACCTTCTCGCCGTCGACGAAGAAAGTCGGGGTGCTGCTCACCCCCAGCCGCTCACCGTCGCGCTTGTCCTGCTGCACGCGGGCGAGGGTCGCCGGATCGGCGACCGCGGCATCGTACGCGGCCATGTCGAGCCCGAGCTCCTCGGCGAACGCGCGGAACACCTCGGGCGTCTCCGTCGACTGCTTGCCCCACTGGGCCTGCGTCTCGAACAGACGGTGGAACATCTCTTCGTAGCGGTCCTGCTGTGCAGCGGCCTCGGCGGCCAGCGCGGCCTGCGTCGAGTTCACGTGCCCTGGCAGCGGGAAGTACCGGGTGACGTACCGGATGTCGCCGTCGTGGGTCTCGCGCAGCTCCTCCACGATCGGGTAGAACGCGCCGCAGGCCTCGCACTCGAAGTCGAGGAACTCGACGACCGTGACGGCGTCGGGGCCGCCCTCATCGAGGACGTGGGAGTCGGTGCGGACGGTGGGCAGCTTCTCGCCGGCCTCGGGATCGGGCTTCGCGGGCTGCTGGCTGAGGGCGTAGACGATGCCGGCGACGAGCAGCACGACGGCGACGGCGACGGCGATCAGGGTCGCCTTGACGGGGGTCTTCATGGGGTCTCCAAACACGGGGGATACGACGAGGGGTGCCGCAGACGCGGCCGGGGCCGGCGTCGGATCAGGTGCGGGAGATGGAGAGCTGGACGAGCGAGACCGCGGGGAGGAGCGGGCGAGGGCCGGCGCGGAGGCGTGCGGTCGCCCGGGGCAGGAGACCGCGGAGACGGACGCCGCCGCGGGTGCGCAGGTGCCGGAGGAGCAGGACGAGGGCGACGCAGCAGAGGGCCGCCATTGCGCACGCCGCCGCATCGGAAGCCAGATCGGCCGAGGGGCCATCGACGAGCGGGACTCCGGCTGCCGTGGCGTCGGCGGGCTGCGAGACGCCGGGGGCGAGGCACAGGGTCGCATGCGGATCCACCGACCCGTGGGAGGCCGACCAGGCACCGACGACGAGGAGGAGCGCGAGGCCGACGGCGATCATGATCCGGCTCGGCAGGATCCGCTCGGCGCGCGCTCGCGGCGTCGGGACGGGGGCGAGGGGCGGCATGTCCCGCGCAGTCTAGCAACGAGGCCTTTGCCGTCTCCGGGCCCGACCGGCCCCGACGTGCCTAGACTGGAGGGGTGGCGAGACTACTGATCATCGGCGGCTTCCTCGCCGCCGTGTTCTGGGTGTACAGCATCGTCGACTGCGCCGTGCAGCCGGCGACGCGGCACCGCGGCGTGCCCAAGGCCGCCTGGGTCGCCATCGTCGTCCTCATCCCCGTCATCGGCGGGATCCTCTGGTTCGTCATCGGCCGTCGCCGGGCGAACGACCAGGGTGTGCCGCGCACCGTCGCCCCGGACGACGACCCCGCGTTCCTCCGCAGCATCAGCAAAGCGGAGCAGGACGCCCGGATCCGTCGCCTCGAGGAGGAGCTCGCGCGGCTCGACGAGGAGACCGACGAGCCGCCCGCCGCGGATCCGCGCCCGTGACCTCGTCGCCGGCGATGGAGGCCGCGGCCTCCCTGTTCGCCGACCTCGTGTCCCACGGCGTGCGTGACGTCGTCCTCTCGCCGGGGTCGCGTTCGCAGGCTCTTGCGCTCGCCGCGGCGGCCTTCGCCGACGAGGGCCCGCTCCGCGTGCACGTGCGGATCGACGAGCGGGTCGCCGGATTCACCGCCCTGGGCATCGCCAGGGAGACCCGCGTCCCCGTCGCGGTCGTGTGCACCAGCGGCACGGCCGTCGCGAACCTCCTCCCGGCCACGATGGAGGCCTTCCACTCCGGAGTGCCGCTGCTGCTGCTCACCGCGGATCGGCCTCCCGAGCTGCGGGGGGTCGGTGCGAATCAGGCCACCGTCCAGGAGGGGCTCTTCCACCCCTGGGTGCGGGCGCAGATCGACGCCGCCGTCCCCGGGGACGGCGACTGGGACGGCCTCGCCGCGCGAGTGGTCGCCCTCGCGCTCGGAGCGGCGGATGCCGAGTCCGGGCTTCCCGGCGTGGCCGGCCCCGTGCACCTGAACCTGCCCTCCCGCGAGCCGCTGTCGGGCGCGATGCCCTCACGCACGCTGACACCGGGGGAGCCGCCGCGGCTTCCGGAGCCGGAGGCGTTCCCGCTGGAGCGCGGTCCCCGGACGGTCGTCCTGGCGGGCGCCGATGCGGGCGCTGAGGCGGAGGAGGTCGCCCACGTCGGCGGCTGGCCGCTCATCGCGGAGATCGTCAGCGGCGCGCGATTCGGGCGCCAGGTGGTCCACGGGTACCGGCGGCTGCTGTCCCGCGACGACCTCGGCGGGCGCATCGAGCGGGTGGTCGTGCTGGGCCACCCGACGCTCAGCCGCGAGGCCGCGCGCCTGCTCTCCCGCGCGGACGTGGAGGTGGTCGCGGTCCGCAAGGGCGGCGAGGAGCTGAACCTCAACCACCGCACGCGCGCCGTCGCGGCCGTCGCGGTCGCCCCGGGGGAGACCGACAGGGAGTGGCTCGGAGCGTGGATGCGGGCCGCCGCCGCCGAGGCCGTGGATCTCAGTGAGAACGCGCCCGACACCGAAGGGCTCTCCTCCACCGACGTCGCCGCCCGCCGCGTCGCCGTGCGCGCGGAACTCGACGCCGTGCGCCGCCCGCTCGACCGCGAGCGCCTCGTGGATGCGGTGTGGCGGGCCACCTGGCCGCACGACCGCCTCGTGTTCGGATCGTCGCGCCTGGTCCGCGTCGCCGACGAGGTGCTCGGCGGCAAGAAGGTCCCCGTTCACGCCAACCGCGGACTCGCCGGGATCGACGGCACGATCGCCACCGCCACGGGCGTCGCGGTCGCGAGCCAGGCCGCCGGGGCGCCGGGTGTGACCCGGGTGCTGCTCGGCGACCTCGCGTTCCTCCACGACGTCGGTGCGCTGCTGTTCCCGAGTGACGAGACGGAGCCGCGCCTCCAGGTCATCGTCGGCAACGACGGAGGCGGCACGATCTTCGACGGCCTGGAGGTGGCGGGCACCGCCCCCTCCGCGCACCTGGATCGTGTGTTCTACACCCCGCACGGTGTCCGCCTGGAGCACCTCGCGCTCGCCTACGGCTGGGAGTATCAGCGGGTCACCACGCGCACCGCTCTCGACCAGGCGCTGACGACGCCGCGCGGCGGTCGCCAGATCATCGAGGTGCCGCTGCCGCGGTGACTGGCATCATGTGCGTATGAACGCGCACACCTGGACGCAGAACCTGCGGGTGCGGCCCGGCTTCCGCCTCGCCGACGTCGACCCCGAGAGCAAGCCCGGCTACGACCACGGCAAGTCCCGCGGCACGGCCGACCTCGAAGCGGGTCTCGAGCAGCTGAACGACCTGCAGGAGCGGCTGTTCGCCGAGAGCCGGGTGGGCACGGCGCAGGATGCGGTGCTGCTCGTGCTGCAGGCGATGGACTCCGCGGGCAAGGGCGGCATCGTGCGGCACGTGGTCGGCGCTGTCGATCCGCAGGGCGTGGCGCTGGCGGCGTTCAAGGCGCCGACGGAGGAGGAGCGCCGGCACGACTTCCTGTGGCGCGTCGAGAAGCGGCTCCCCGAGCCCGGGTTCATCGGGGTGTTCGACCGCTCGCACTACGAGGACGTGCTCATCGGACGGGTGCGGCAGCTGGCCGATCCCGCGGAGATCGAACGCCGCTACGATGCGATCAACGCGTTCGAGGAGCGCGTCGCGGCCTCCGGCGTCCGCATCGTCAAGGTCATGCTGCACATCTCGCCGGAGGAGCAGAAGGCGCGGCTCATGGAGCGTCTGGAACGGCCGGACAAGCACTGGAAGTACAACCCCGGCGATGTCGACGAGCGGATGCTCTGGCCGCAGTACATGGAGGCGTACCAGACCGTCTTCGACCGCACGTCGACCGAGTCCGCTCCCTGGTACGTCGTGCCGGCGAATGCGAAGTGGTACGCGCGGCTGGCCGTGCAGGAGCTGCTGCTCGCCGCCCTCGAGGACATCGATCCCCAGTGGCCGGTCGCCGACTTCGATGTCGAGGCCGAGAAGAAGCGCCTCGCCGCGAGCTGACCGCGGCGGACGTCAGGCCAGCGCGTCGACGAGGGGACGGAACTTCACCCGCGTCTCGAGGAGTTCGCTCTCCGGATCCGATCCGGCGACGATCCCGGCCCCGGCGTAGGCGGTGACCGTGATCGCGTCCTCGGCCGTCGTGAACTGTGCGCACCGCAGGGCGATGGCCCACTCGCCGTTGCCGTCCGCGTCGACCCAGCCGACCGGCCCGGCGTAGCGGCCGCGGTCGAACGGCTCGAGCTCCCGGATGGCGGCGATGGCCGTCGGTGTCGGAGTGCCCGCGACGGCCGCGGTCGGGTGCAGGGCGCGCACGAGGTCGAGGGCCGAGCGGCCGTTCTCCAGCTCGCCTTCCACGTCGGTCGCGAGATGGAAGAGGTTGGGCAGCTTGAGGAGGAAGGGCTGCTCGCTCGCCGCCAGCGCCCTCGTGTACGGGCGGAGCGACGCGAGCACGCTCTGCACGGCGTACTGGTGCTCGTCGAGGTCCTTGGTGCTGGAGGCGAGGTGCGCGGACGCGGCGGTGTCCGCGTCGGCATCCGCTCCGCGTCCGATCGTGCCGGCGAGCACGCGGGCGGTCACCGTCCGGTCCTGCACGGTGACGAGGGTCTCCGGGCTCGCGCCGATGAGCCCGTCGACCGCGAAGACCCAGGTGTCCGGGTACCCGGTGGCCAGTGCCCGGACGAGTCGCCGCAGGTCGGAGCCCGCGGGGATGGTGCCCTGGAGGTCGCGGGCGAGGACCACCTTGCTGAGCTCGCCGTCCGCGATGCGGGCGAGCGCTCCCCGCACGGCGTCCTGGTAGCCCTGGGGGCTCTGCGCTCCCGGGCCCACGGTGCCGGCCCAGTGCGGTCCGTACTCCGCGGGCTCGACGGCGCCCGGCGCACGGTCGTCGCTGCGACGGATGCGGGTCTCCCAGAAGCGGTCCCCGTGGCGGCCGAGGATCCGCGACGGGATCACGAGCACGCTGTCGGCGTGCGAGTCCTCGTCGAAGGTGAAGGCCCCGAACGCGACGAGCCCGGTCCCGGGGAGTCGCAGCGGATCGGAGACCGCGGCCTCCGCCGAGAGCCCCTGCCAGAGCGCCGCGAGGGATTCGGCGCGGGTGCGTCCCTCCTCGGCCGGCGGGCGGAGCTCGGCGAGCGGCTCGCCCACCGCCACGATCCCGTCGCCGCGGCGGAACCAGGCGAGCGGGCGGGCGGGGTCCGCGAAGGAGAGGAGGTCTTCGACCGGGTCGATCTCTCGGGTCTCCACGACCAGGGGGGTGTGCTGCACGACTCCAGCCTATTCCGCGGGGCGTCGGCGGAGCCCGCGGACGTAGGGTGGGCGGATGAGCGATGCGCGTCCCGCAGCCGGTGCCGAGATGATCTTCCAGTGGCGCAAGTGGGACGGGTCGCCGCACTGGCGTCACGAGTGCGTGTACCTCGGCGCCGACCGGTGGGGCGACTGGGTGGGGCAGCCCGCCGGCTGGCACAGCGCCCGTCCGGGGGCGGAGTTCCATGCGGCCACGCCCAACGTCACCCTCGTCCCGCCGAGCGCCGACTTCGCGCTCACCGTCAATCGCCGCCACCCCCGGGGCATGCGCGTCTACATCGATCTCGGGTGGGACGTCCGGTGGTCGGACGATCCCCTGCTCGCGATCGGCATCGACATGGATCTCGACGTCGTCCGCGTGGAGGGCGAGCGCGGCACCTGGGTCGATGACCGGGACGAATGGGCGGAGCACAGCGCCCGCTACGGGTACCCGGCCACCGTCATGCGGCATCTGGAGGAGCTGGCGCTCGACCTCGAGACGCGGGTCAGGGAGCGCACGGCGCCGTTCGACGACGCCACGGCCGATCCGTGGCTGGACCGGCTGGAAGCGCTGGAGCTCGCGCCTAGACTGGACGCGTGACCGCGAACGACAAGAACCGCGCCGATCTCGGCAAGGACCCCGCCCGCGTCAGCGGCATGTTCGACCAGGTCGCCGCCGGGTACGACCGCACGAACACGGCGATGACGTTCGGCAACGACGCGCTGTGGCGGGCCGCGACCACCCGCGCCGTCGCCCCGAAGCCGGGGGAGCGCATCCTCGACCTCGGCGCGGGGACCGCGTCTTCCTCCGCCTCCCTCGCCCGCAGCGGCGCGCAGGTCGTCGCGGCGGACTTCTCGCCCGGCATGCTCGCCGAGGGTCAGCGCCGCCACGGAGCGATGCGGAACCTCTCCTTCGTGCAGGCGGACGCCACGGCCCTGCCGTTCGCGGACGAAGAGTTCGACGCGGTGACGATGTCCTACGCGCTGCGGAACGTCAACGACCCGAAGAAGGCACTGCGCGAGCTCTACCGGGTGACCAAGCCGGGCGGCCGCCTCGTCATCAACGAGTTCTCCACGCCGCCCGGGAAGCTCTTCCGCGGGGCCTACCGGTTCTACAACGCGCAGGTGCTCCCGCGCGTGGCCCGCGTCGCCGGCACGAACGGCGACGCCTACGACTATCTGAACGAGTCGATCCGCGACTGGCCCGACCAGAAGCGGCTGTCCGAATGGATCAGGGAGGCGGGCTGGCGCGACGTCGCGTACCGCAACCTCACCTTCGGCATCGTGGCCCTGCACCGGGCTCGCAAGCCCGCGTGACCACGGCGCGAACGGCGGCACCCGACGCAGGTAGGCTGGGACCGTGACTTCGAGCCCCAGCGCCCCGGGTTCGCGACTCGCGAGCCGTCTCGGCTTCAGCGATCGCGTCTTCGTCGGTCCCGCCGCGCGTCGCATCGCCCGCACCATCGAGGACGGACTGGAGCTGGTGGAGACCGGGCTCGCGGACGACGTCCGCGTCGCCGACCCGCTCGCCGACGCCGCCAGCCGCTACCTCTACGAGGCCGGTGGCAAGCGCATCCGTCCCGTGCTCACGCTGCTCGCGGCCCAACTCGGCGACGGGAACACCCGAGAGGTGATCGACGTCGCGAAGGCGCTGGAGATCACGCACCTCGGGTCGCTCTACCACGATGACGTCATGGACGGCGCCGACCGCCGACGGGGGGTTCCCGCCGCGCAGACGGTGTGGGGCAACAACATCGCCATCCTCACCGGCGACATCCTCTTCTCGCGGGCCAGCCAGCTCATGTCCCGCCTGGGTGAGCGGGCCATCCGACTCCAGGCCGATACGTTCGAGCGCCTGGTCCTCGGGCAGATGCACGAGACCCTCGGCCCGCAGCCGGACGACGACCCGATCGCGTTCTACATCCAGGTCCTCGCCGACAAGACCGGTTCGCTGATCGCGGCGGCCACCCAGGGCGGCGTGATCTTCTCGAACGCCCCCGCGGAGTACGAGGAGCCGCTGCGCGCCTACGGCGAGAAGATCGGTGTCGCCTTCCAGCTGCTCGACGACGTGATCGACCTGTCGGCCAAGCCCGAGGAGACCGGCAAGGTCCCGGGGACCGACCTCCGCGCCGGCGTCCCGACCATGCCGTACCTCCTGCTCAAGGCGGAGGACGACGACGCCGCGGCCGATCTCGCCGCCCGCATCGACGACGGCGTGGCCCTCATCGCCGACGGCGCCGACCCCGCCATCCTCGACGGACCGCTGGACGAGCTCCGCGACCACGCCGTCACCCAGAAG
Source organism: Microbacterium sp. NRRL B-14842 (assembly GCF_050470785.1). Classification (NCBI taxonomy): domain Bacteria; kingdom Bacillati; phylum Actinomycetota; class Actinomycetes; order Micrococcales; family Microbacteriaceae; genus Microbacterium; species Microbacterium sp. NRRL B-14842. Next base: position 422,055 of record NZ_JBFLUM010000001.1, read on the forward strand.
ACACTCGAGCTCGCCCACGCCTGGACGCAGGAGGCGATCGACGCCCTCACCGCCCTTCCGCGCGGCACCGTGCGCGAAGCGCTCACCCGATTCGCCGAGACCCTCGCCGAGCGCTCCAGCTGACATCGCGCGGGCCGAAGGCCCGGGTGTCTGCCGCGACGGCACACGAAAGGACCTCCATGACCAAGCTGAGACTGGCCATCGTGGGTGCAGGCCCCGCGGGCATCTACGCCGCGGACATCCTGCTGAAAGCCGAGCGCAAGTTCGACGTGTCCATCGACCTGTTCGAGCAGCTCCCCGCCCCGTACGGACTCGTCCGGTACGGCGTCGCCCCCGACCATCCCCGCATCAAGGGCATCATCACCGCCCTGCGCGACGTGCTCGACCGCGGCGACATCCGCCTCTTCGGCAACGTCCGCTTCGGTGAGGACATCACGCTCGACGACCTCAAGAAGCACTACAACGCGGTCATCTTCGCTACCGGAGCGATCCGCGACACGTCGCTGGACATCCCCGGCATCGACGCGGTGGGCTCCTACGGCGCCGCCGACTACGTGAGCTGGTTCGACGGGCACCCCGACGTGCCGCGCGAGTGGCCGCTGGACGCCGCGTCGGTGGCGGTCCTCGGCAACGGCAACGTCGCCCTCGACGTCTCCCGCATGCTCGCGAAGCACGCCGAAGACCTCCTCGTCACCGAGGTCCCCGAGAACGTGTACGAGGGCCTCAAGGCGAGCGCCGTCACGGACGTGCACGTGTTCGGCCGCCGAGGCCCGGCTCAGGTGAAGTTCACGCCGCTGGAGCTCCGCGAACTGGGGGAGCTGCGCGACGTCGACATGGTCGTCTACGACGAGGACTTCGACTACGACGAGGCCTCGAAGGACGCGGTCGCGAGCAACAAGCAGGTCATGGTCATCGACCGCATCCTGCAGTCGTGGCGCACGCGCGACTCCGTCAACAATTCCGGCGGCACGGCATCGCGCCGCCTGCACCTGCATTTCTGGGCCCGCCCGGTCGAGGTCCGCACCGACGAGAACGGCCGTGTCGCGGCCCTCGTGTACGAGCGCACCCAGCCGGACGGCCAGGGTGGTGCGGTCGGCACCGGGGAGCTGCGCGAGGTGCCCGTGCAGGCGCTGTACCGCGCGATCGGCTACTTCGGCTCGCCGCTGCCCGGTGTCCCCTTCGACAAGAAGCACGGCGTCATCCCGAACCACGAGGGCCAGGTGCTCGCGAAGGACTCCAACGATCGCGTGCCCGGCGTGTACGCGACCGGCTGGATCAAGCGCGGCCCCGTCGGCCTCATCGGCCACACGAAGTCCGACGCCATGGAGACCGTCCGTCACCTCATCAACGACCAGGGCTCGTGGTGGCACCCGGAGGACCCGTCCGAGGAGGCCATCCCGGCACTGCTCGCCGAGCGCGGCGTCGCCTGGACCGATCTGGACGGCTGGCACCGCCTCGACGAGCACGAGATCGGCCTCGGCGCGCCCCAGGAGCGGGCGCGTGTGAAGGTCGTCCCGCGCGACGAGATGGTGCGCGTCTCCCGCGGCGAGTGAGTCGTCTCGGCGCCGGGGCGTGCTCCCGGCGCCGGGTCCCCGCAGCCCTAGGCTGAGGCCATGCGACCTCGTGCACTCCTGGCCCTCGGCGCCGTGGCCGTGCTCCTGCTGTCCGGCTGTGCGCCCGAACCCGAGGTGAAGCCGACCGGGACGCCGTCGGCCGCGATCACGCCCGCCCCGACGGACGCGGCGGCGCAGGCGCCCACCCCGGCTTTCGACGTGGACTGCGCCGATGTCGAGGCGGCGATGTCGACCGCCGGCGGCGATGTCGGCGGTGAGGTGGCCGAGGTGCTCGGCGTGTGGTCGTCGCCGAGCTGGTACCCCGGTCCGGCGCAGCACATGTTCCAGCGGGCGGGCGGGATCGCCTGCTCGGCGGGAACGGCGGAGCACAACTGGGAGGTCACGATCCTCCCCGGGGCCGATGAAACGGTCGCGGGCGCGGAGTCGCGCGGCGGCTACTACGGTGAGGAATCCCGCTGCGAGAGCGGCGGGTACTGCTTCTTCCAGCTCCTCGACGGCGAGGTGCTCGTGTCGGCGACCGTCGTGGACCCGGAGAAGGGGCCGGACGACACCGCGGCGTTCGAGGAGGCTCTGCGCGGACTCGGCACCGCAGCCGTGGCGTCGCTGCGGGAGGTGGATGTGCCGGAGAGCCCGGTGGAGGGTGTGGACTGCACGCGGTTCCTCACCGCGACGGAGCTCGCGGAGCAGGTCGACGCCGAGGTGTACGTCGTCGACGCGTTCGGCGGGTGGTCCATTCCGGCCGAGGTCTACCAGGAGCGCAACGGTGCGCGGATCTGTTACTACGCCTCCGGGGACGACGAATACGCCGCGCAGGGGTACATCATGCTCACCACGCTGCCCGGTGGCGCGTGGGCGTTCGACGAGCTCGAGGGCGAGGAGGAGATCGAGGTCGAGGGAGCGGATGCCGCCCGCACCGGCGTCGACGAACTCCGCCGTCCGGTGCTGGATCTCCGCGTGGGCGCGGACTGGCTGCGTCTCACGACGTTCGACGGGTCCGGAATCGACGACCTCGCGCCGATCGCGGCCACCATCGCGGACGACTTCGCCGTGGCCCGTCCCGGCGGACAATGACCGCCGTGGGCTAGCCTGGGCGCGAGGGGGAGGACGCATGGCCGAGTGGGTTCCGGATGTTCTCGGCGATGAGTTCGCCCAGCTCACCCTCGACCTCGGCAGCGACGAGCAGGGTCCTGTGGTCGCCACTCTCGTGCGGGCTCTGCCGACTCCCGTCCCGTGGTGGGAGCGTGCCCGGCGCCGTCGCCCGCTGCTGGAGGGCGTGGACGTGCTGTACGTCCACGGATGGTCGGACTACTTCTTCCAGAAGCGGTTGGCGCGGTTCTGGACGGCTCGCGGCGCCCGCTTCTTCGCCCTCGATCTGCGCAAGTACGGGCGCAGTCTTCGGGAAGGACAGACCCCGGGCTACATCACCGATCTGTCCACCTATGATGAGGACATCGCCGCGGCCCTGGACGTCATGGGACGCGGCGACGGCGGCGAGGAGAGCGGTCGTCGTCTGATCCTGTTCGGACACTCGACCGGGGGCCTGACACTGAGCCTATGGGCGTCGCGGCATCCCGGTGCGGCCGATGCCCTCGTCCTCAACAGTCCCTGGCTCGAGTTCCAGTTCGCCCCCGTGCGGGCCGCCATCGCTCCGATGGTGGAGTTCCAGGCGCGGATCCGGCCGCTCGACGTCGCGCCGCAGATCGACCTCGGCTACTACACGCGGGCGCAGCAGGAGGTGGCCGACCCGGACGACCCGATGGAGGTCAACACCGCGTGGCGCCCGGTGCAGACGATGGCCGTCTACGCCGGGTGGCTCAACGCGATCCTCTCCGGGCACAAGACCGTCGCGGCAGGTCTGAACATCGCGGCACCGGTCTGCGTGCTGCTGTCGGCGCGGTTCGTTCCGCCGACCCGCTGGTCGGAGGAGCTCACCTCGGCCGACTCCGTTCTCGTCGTCGACGACATCGCCCGCGCAGCCCTGCGGCTGGGCTCCACGGTGACGGTCGAACGGATCGACGGCGCCCTGCACGACGTCTTCCTGTCCCGGCACGACGCCCGGGAGGACGCCTACCGTCGCCTGCACCGCTGGGTCGTCGGCTGGCGCGCCGCTCACACGTAGTACATCGCGCGGGCGAGACGCTCCGCCTCGTCGCCGTCGCCGCTGCGCACCGCCTCGGCGAAGTCGGCATACACCTCGCGCATGCGTTCGCGATCGCCGGGACGCACGACCCATCCGCGCAGGTTCCGGGTCACGGCCACGGCGACATCGCCGATGAGCATCCGGTGCTGGCGGTTGCCGCTGTGGTCGGCGAGGTAGGCGAAGACCGCCCATCGCGCCCGTGCCGTCGATGCGCCGTCGGCGAGCGAGTCCTGCATCCGCGCGATGAGCTCCAGGACCCGCTCGCGGTGGACGGCGCTGAGTCGCGGCACCGCCATCCGGGCGGTGATCCCGCCCTGATAGCCGGCGAACTCCAGCGATTCGGCCACGACCTGCGGCGTGACCATCGTCACCTCCGTGTACCGGCTCGGGTACATCGTCACCAGTCCCAGGCGCTCCAGGCGCTGGAGTGCTTCGCGCACGGGCGTCCGCGAGACGTGGAGTTCGTCCGCCACGTCGACGTCCCGGATCCGGTCACCCTCGGCGAACTCTCCCTCCGTGATCAGCCGCCCGATGTGGTGGAACACCTCATCCGCCAGCAGCTGCTTGTTCTCTCCGATGCTTCTCGACTCGATCTGCCCCATGGCCCAGCCCCCGGTCGTTCTTGGTCTGCCACCGGCGTCCACTCCCGGGCGGTGAGGGGAGCGACGGTCGCAGGATTGCCGTCATGCCTCCACGGGGGGCCGATCCGCGTGGGGGCGCGCAGCGGGCGGGGAGGCTTGTCATGAACCCGGGACCGGTCGACGTGCGACGCCGGCAGACCCCAAGCCGACGCGAGCTTCGGGGGCCCGCGCCGCTCCCTCCCCTGAGTCGGCGTGGCATCCTCGAAGCGCATCCACCGCGGCGATCGGGTGTCGGACGGGGATGGCGTCGGAGTCGTGACGAGTCACGACCGCTTCCAGTCTCGACGAAGAACACCGATATCTCGATATGCGTTAACCGGAGAAAAGAAGGGGCTCGGGATGACTCCCGAGCCCCGACCGCCGACGCGAGTGTTGTCAGCGGTAGTTGATGAACAGTGCCCGATTGGTTGGTGATCGTTGCTGGCTAACGTGTCCGCTGGGATTCCGCGGGATTGGGCGTTGGCAGTGGCTGGCCGATGATGGTCAGATCGGCATGTTTTGCGGACTCCGTGCGGACTGAATCGCATTATTCATGAAAGCCGTCGACGCCTGAACGAACCTCGTGGCTGGCTCCATGCATCGCGGCTCGGCGCAGACAGCGGCGCGACCCCCAAGGGACGGTCCGTCCCGAAGCGCTCTGCGAGCGCGGCTGAAAGCATGATGTCCTGCGCCGTGATGCCAATGAACGCTGCGACCTTCTCTAGCTCTGCTGTCGTGAAGGGGTATGCGCCGGACATACGGCCGTAGATCGTTGGTCTGGTCAGGCCTAGGACGTCTACGAGTTCGCTGGGCTTCTTGTTCGCCCGAGCTAGCTCGGCCCTGACGGCTCCTGCCACCGCGGATTGGAAGGTCTGGTCGCCCATCTGGTCGAGAGTAGCGGGACGGCCAACAAACAGTGTGGAGAGCGACCAGAGATAGGATCTGTGTCCCATGGAGCTTGTCTACGAGCGGCTGCCAGCGCCAGCGGACGAGGAATCTGAATGGTTGTACTGGGACCCGCCTCGGAAGCGCTGGCATCGGGTCATCCTTCTCACGGTCCCCGAGTCGCCTACGCGAGTGCGCATCCAACATCTCGACGCCGACATGCGTGGGAAAGCAGAGTGGGTGCCGGCCAGACGATGCAAGGTGCCATGGAGTCTGCGTGATGCGTTTGATGCGACGAAGGCCGCGTGGACCCGGTTGGCCTCACATGATCCCGAAGCCTCATATCGCCGCGCTGCGGAGTTTGTCACCCTTGAGCTCCTTGAGGAGTCGATCGCGACTCCTGCTCTCCGCTCGGCCGCCCTCGAAATCTCCAACCTCGACGGACTCAGCGCAGCGACAGGTATCGCCACGCGCGAGCTTTCCGGCCACCCCGACACCATCGTCGAGGGCGGTGTCACCTACGTGCCCTGGCCCACCGTCGCTCGTGTTGTACAGGAGCTTTGCCGGCGTTACCCGGACGCAATCACGAGCTACGTCTCGCAGCGCGAGCGGGAGGAGCACGAGCTCAGTATTCGTCGTCAGGCAGAGGGCGGAGCTTGGTACGACGACGAGACCTTCGCAGATGATCGGTTTGCCAAGAGGGTCAAACGGTGGGCGAGGGAAGATCAAGCCATGCGGCGGATTCTGATGCAGTGGGCGGACGTCGACATGCCGGGCATCGCGAGCCGCTACGCGGAACTGCGTGACCGCCACATCGAACTCACGCTGGCCATTCTCCCTGCCCTCGACCAACTTTCCCGAATTCGCTCTCGAAAATCTGACCTCATCGCCTCTGAGATTCGATCGATCATCGCTCAGCCGTTGCCTTGATGGGCTATTACACACGCGCGCTCACAGACGAGCACCGAACGCTTAAGCGGCAGAGGCCGCCATCGCGACGAGGGCCTGCAATATGCTGGGCGGATGCTCAGGGCCATCGGTGCAGTATTGGATCGCGTGTGGCCCCATGCGGTAGCAATCGTGGGGGCCCTAGTCTTAGCGCTCAGCCCCTTGTTTCTTGATCACCTCAGGACCTGGGGCGCCCACATCGGCGCTGACGACTGGATCGCCGCCGCAGTACTTGTGCTTGCGTCTGTCGCCGCGGGCGGCGGCGTGATCTTCGGCGCGTGGCGCTACGAGCGTGCCACGGTGCAGGGTCAAGCGGAGCTCATGGTAGCCGTCCGGTCGTCCTTGGTGCCGGCCGCTAACCACTTCATTCGCCTCCCGCGCCCGGTGACTGACGCGATGTTCGAGGACGCAATAACTGAACTCACGGCGCGTTGTCAATTGTTTGCCAAGAAGGACAACGATAGTCCGGATGCGAATGTCTACCTCCTGGAGAGAGGGCGGCTGGTCCGAGTCAACCGCTCAGCCGGCAATGCCAGGGCGGTATTCGAGACGATCGCCCGGGGGCGGCCGGCAGACGTCGTCGCCGAGGAACGGCAGGTTATCGAGCGCGTGAAGGGCGGAGTGGCAGCGATCTGTACTGACGTGCGGTCGAAGAAGCACCGTCGCGAGCTTCGACTTGCGGACGTCGAACGAAGCTACCGCTCATTCATCTCGCTTCCAATCCTTCGCGAGGATGGATCACCGCTAGGGATGATCTCGCTCAACAGCAGTCGTAAGAGAGGACTGGGCGAGCTGCACGTCCGGTATCTCACCAGTATCGCTGTGCTGGTCGCGGCGCTTGAAGCCGCGCGAGCAACTTGAAATGTAGGTCGATGTCGGTACTGTGCGGCATGATGGTAGGAGGAGGAATGACGATGAGTGCAGGTAACTACACCAAGCATGATCGCGATCGCTTCGACGAGCTTGAGCGAGAGTTCCGAATCATCCGTGACGACGAGGCTCGTCGTGTTCATGAGAACCCCTGGGGGCACCTTAAAACGGCCGCGACTCGGATCGGCTTTCAGCCGAACCCGCGGGACTAAGGCACGTTCACTGCCGCGACTGGTAGCACCCGGAACAGGGTCGCTACTACTCTGCCTGTATGACCCCCAAGACGGTGCTACATCTCGTCGGTCCCGAAGAGGTACACGAGCGCAAGGTTGACCGTTTCGACCCGGACGAGCCGCAGTACCGGAAGGTCGACGGTACTCGAGTAGAGGTCTATCACTTCAAAGGGCGAACGCAAGACGGAAGATTGATCTACGAGCTGGTCGGCACGGAGGAACGAGTAGTTCCGAGCGTCCGATCATCGTCTTAGCTCGCATCACGGGCGTTTTCGGCGCTGGGCATCCCGCCGAGGTGGTGGCGTTAGCTGGCTTCGAACAGCACGACCAAAGGCGTCTTGAAAGCTGCCCCCCCCTCTGCGGGGAGGCAGAGAGGGGACCGAGCCAGTATGCCGGTCTGACTGCCCTCGAGGCAATGAATCGTTGCGGGCTAATACTGACACTTCGGCGGAGGCGGACAACGTGCTCGGCACAGGAGCGAGGAGCAGCCCATCTCCAGTTCCCAGAGTGGGCGGCCCCTCGCCACGGTTGGATCCTTCTTTTGGCGGGTGAAAGGAACGACCTGGGCTGGGCTAGACCATGCCCAGGTCATGTTCCAGCGGTCAGCTCTTGGCTGCGACGATGATGAGCAGCACTACGATTAGCAGATATACAGCTTCCACGGTCCCGTCCTCTCTACTAGATGCGGCGCTTGCCGATCCGAGAGAGGACGAGTAGAATCAAGGTTGAGAGTTTGATTCACTTGTTCCTTCGGGAGCAAGCCTGGACGGCCCCACGTTCCTACACGGGGGGCCGTCTTCTATTGTACCTCATGGGGAAAATGTGATATTGTGCGCATTTTCTTGAGTATGGAGCGGGTTCCCTCGGCCGGAGAAAGGACATCTGGCCGTGGTTTCTCGAGGGCTCTCTGCGAGCGTAAAGCTGAGTATCGCGTTGGATGCGATCTGTTCGCGCAACAGGTACACGACTGACCCGGCGCTCGTGCTGGACGAGCTCAGGGCAGCGGCCGGCGAACGCGTAGACGTGCTCGCTGAGGCGGTAGGCACATGGGTTGGCTACTTCGAGGGTGAATACACGGCGACGTTGTGTGCGGCCCTGAGAACCCTCCCCGGCCTTGAGCCTTGGATAGCCGTGGGTCAGCATCGCCGGTCACTCCCAGACCCCAGTACACCGGCGGTTCTTGGGCACGGTCAGGCCGCTGCTCTGCCCCTGTACATCACCACGAACTAGAGAGGTCTTCCGTCGTCGGAGTCCTCGGTTACCGGTCCCGACTCCAGGGGACCCCGCGTTCGTCGTCCGTCGAAGGTTCAAGCTGCCGGATCTCGATTCCAGCCGCCGCCGAGCCCTTCCAATACATCGCCGGCAGGTAGATGAGTGCGCTGTCGGGATCGAGTGTGTTCTTCTCGAAGTAGAGCGCCATTGGGGTGTTCGCTGAGTCTGGCTTCATGCCGGCGATCGGAAGCGCCCATCCGTCTATCGGAACGCTGACGCGCGGCATGCTGGAGAAGAGGATGGATTCTCCGACTCCACCGCGGCTCTTCCCGGCGACGCGGCGCATCATCTCGATCACCGGTCCAGCGATGAGCAAAGGATCACGGGAGTTGGCCTTCAGGGCGATCCGGACTTGTCGGTCCAGGCTCTGACGCTCCACTTCGGGTACATCCCATCCGATCGTGAGAACGTGGTGACGTTGATTGCCTAGCCGCATCTTGCGACCCAGGAACGTCCCGTTCACTCGTCGCGGATCAGGCACCCCCGCCCGGTTCATGCAGTTCGAGAGCAGGATGCCGACCGGAATGAACTTGCCATCCGGGCGACGCCGCAAAAAACCCGCGGCAAAGAACGAATGTGGCTGGCCGCTCAGTGACGGCGTGCGGTCGAATACCTCTTGAATCCGCTTCTGGAGTTCTCCGATCATGTCGGCCGTGTCGACTCGGCTGATAGTCTCGCCCAGCCATAGCTCCATGCTCTTGCCTTCGATGACAGCCACCCCGGTGAAGCCCATCAGCAGGTGCCCACCCAGCACAAAGCACTTCATCGCGGAGTCTTCGAATCGCTCTGTTCTCGTGCCATGGCGCCAGGTGACGCGTCGATCAGATGCCATGACTACGTACTCATCCGTCAGCACCGCGGTGATGAGCGTCATGTGGGATCCTCTACGATCCAAGTGTCGCTGCAAGAGCGAAGTGAGACCTCGGCCATGGCGCGAGCATATTGGCCTTCCGATCACCGTGGGATGCCTGTGAGGCCCTAGACTTCGACTCTCGGTCACTGGGGTCGGGCATAACTGAAGAATCGGGGAAGTCATGAGTCGACAGTCGGAACTCGCGCTCGAGGCTGAGCACGCGCAGGACGAAGAGCTCGGATACGAGGAGCACGAGCAGCTCGCCGACGAGCCCTGCTAACCAAGTGATGGTTGAGGACAACACCCCTGTCTGACTTGCGTCGGGCAGGGGTGCTGTCGCTCTACATCGCCACCGAGGATGCGACACGGTTTTGAGCCTTGCGCTCCTTACGCGAATCGAGCGCAACTGCTCCCACGACGAACGCGGCCATGCCTATCACCGTCAGCACGACGCACAGAACGATCCCGCTGATGGACGGACCGACCGCGTCTCCGGCTGGACCGACCGCATCAACCATGGTGTCGATGATCGATACGATCGCGGCGCCGAGCGAGAGGACCGCTAGGGTCCATTGCGCAGCTTCGAGCATTGACCCTGCGGGCAGGATCTCCTTGCTGAGGAGGAGGTGGGTCACCATCGCACCGATCGCAAGGAATGAAGCGAGGGCGCCCATATAGGTCATGAAGAAGCTGACGTCCATGTGCGCAACCCTAGTGGGACTCCAAGTTCCTACCGCGGTCCGCTGAAGACTCTGGCGCGCCTCGTGATTTACCGACCCGGCGCCGTTAGGTCGGCGCCGGCTCGAATGCGGGCCGCCCTCTGGTCGCAGATTTCAGACGGGGGTCCGAGCGGCCTATACCTAGAGGGTGATGCCGTAGTTCCTCAACGCCGCGATAGCCGCGTCTAGCGCGGTCTTCAGCGCGGTCATCTGCGTCTGGTCGTATGTCGCTCCTGGTGCAGGCGGTGCGGTGATCGCCGCCGCCCGAGCCACCGGAACCGCACCATACGCCGACGACCGGAGCGCGGCACTGTTCACGACCGGAGTCGCCGCGAGAGACCACTGGTTGCCGCCGCCATCGTGCTGAGTCGATGAGGCGTTACAGCGGATGCCCTCGTTGTTGACTCGTGTCGCCGTCTTTGTCCCGCGGACGAGTTCGGTGCCCGTCACAAGGATTGAGTTCGGGGACGAACGAACGTAGACAGCCGCGCAGATACCGGACACGTTCGAGTAGACGTCCTCCACAACGTTGCTCGCGATCTGGGTGCCCACGTTCCCGGCGATCACATGGATGCCTGCGACCGCGCACCGAACAAGTGTGTTCACTGCGATCTTCAAGCTGCTGGTGCGGTCGATTGCGATTCCGCCCCAGTTGTTGCCCGCGCTTGCAGTGTCGCCCCCTGTGTCAATGACGCGGTTGTCGACGATGGAACCGGTCGCGTACTCGGTGGCGGTTCCGATGAACCAGATGCCTGCCGAGTTCGACCCGTCCCCGGCGCCGACGACAGTGTTGCCGGTCACCTTCACGCCCAGGGGTGCGTATGTGGATACGCCGCTGTTGTTGCTAGAAGCGACGACAGCGATACCGACGAGGCAGTTCCGGACCGTGTTCCCGGAGAACTCAATGTTCTCCCCACCGTGGGTATCCAGCCCCTCCCAGAGCGGAACCCCGTCGATCGTCATACCGTTCACCACGATATTGCGGGAACGAGGGAACGCTGACAGTTCACTTGGTGAGTTCGTGCGACGGGATGCGGTGATGCCGTAGGAGTTCAGGAACCCGGCCGGCTGCACGACGTTCGCGATGGTCCCGCCGCGGATGACTCCGTTCGCACACGATGCGAGCGAGATGCCTGCATACGCGATGCCTGCGATGCTCACATCCTCGACCTGGAAACCGTCGCAAAACTCGAGGTAGACCCCGTACTCGCTGAACTGTGTGATCTGCGGCTTCAAAACCCGAAGGTCACGGATGGCCGAACCCAAGGTGCCCACCGCCGATATCCCTCGACCAGTACCCGCCGTGTTCCCTCCCGTACCGACAAGCACCGGACCGTCAAGGGTGACGCCCGAAGCGGTTACGGTGACCGCAGCGACGCTTGAGACGCTGGTGGTGATCTGGGCGCCCTGTGTGAAACGGATCGTGCACGCTTTGTCCACGGTGAACGTTGTGCCTCGCTCGTGGGTGCCGCGCACTTCAAGCACTCCGCCGGATGGTGTCGCCGCCAACGCGTCTTCGAGCGACGCATAGTTCGTGTCCACGACGAAGGTGCGCGCTTCTACTCTTGAGCCAAGCTCGCTCGAGACATCGTCAACGTCCGCTGCGATCCCCTGACGCACGGGCTCGGGGAGGCGGTAGTCCGAGTCATCTACTGCTACAAGTCGATTGACCATAAGTAGGTACTCCAATCATGAGTCTGTCGGAAGAAATGAGAAGGGCCCGTGTCACCGACAACTGACACGGGCCCTGAAAGACGGAGGGGCTAGAACCGAACACCACCACGCGACCACGCCTTCGACGCGGCATCGTAGGAACCGATACGGCCGTCGATGATCCGCGCGAGACCATCCCCGCCGATCTCCAACGTCCCCGAGATCGACATGCCCTCAAGCGACAACGACTGAGGTGCCGCTGCTTGGACAACGAAGGGCGTTTGCGAGGGAACCCAGGTGGTCTGCTGCTGGGACAGACTGTGCCCCGCAGCAGCAAGTTCCCCTCGCCACTTCTCGATTGCCGAGTGTCCGCCTGCCGCGTCGACTTCATCCGCAGGGATGACGTGCTCGCCAGGAGCCAGCAGGCGGAGCTCGGAGTCCTTGCCCTTCGGCCCACGACCACGAACCGGACCACCCGCCGACATCCCAGGTGCCTTCAACACCGTGCCCACACCAACCGTCGACACCGGGATGTTGAAGTGCGTACGAACCGCCTCATTCAACCGACTAAGAATCCCGTTCAAGTTCGCGTGCGCCTGAGACGTGTCCGCCAGAACCTTGATCTGCCGCTCAGTCGGAATCGCATACACCTTGTCCGCCAACGCGACAGCCTGCGCACGAGTCGCACCCATCTGCACCGCAGAGTTGATCAAAGCCTCACGGCCCTCACGCATCCGCGCCGTATACGCCTGGGTCGAACCATCAAGCTCGAACTGTGCAGCAGCCGCAGCCTGCGAATCAGACGCAAGCCCAACAAGCATGTCCATGTTCGCCCGGCCGGCCTCAGTCGAGATATCCAGACCAGCCGCACCGTTCGCGATGGCATCGTTCACCGCCGCCAACGTCTCCTGGTACCGGATATTCGACGTGATGGAGTCCTGCCCGACACCATTCGCGGCGTTGATCGTGTCGATCAACTGAGTCAACTGGCTCTCGAGCGCCTCCACCGCGTCGACCTGCGCAAGGTACGTATCTGCGGCGGTCTCAGACTGCGCCTGTGACGTCGAAGTTGCCTCCGCCTCCTGCCCCTTCAACCGGATGGCTTCATCGATTGCGCCGTTCTGCTTCTGAATCCCGCCGATCATCGCCTCGAGCGCCGCACGGGCCTCGTACGCGTTCATCCCGGTCTCCTCCTGGATACGGTTGAACGCCTCCTGGTCGCCGTTCAGAGCGTCGTAATAGGTACTGAGCTCGTCGATCGCATCCGCGTTTTTCAACGCCGCATCCGTGACCACATCAGCCCCGACACCCAGCTTCTCCGCCGCGTCGAACGCCGACTGCCAGTTGAACGTCAGCAGCTCGCCGCCCTTCTGCAACTCGTCAATGGCCGTGGACCGTGCAGCGTCGGACAGCTTGTTCGTGCCGTCCTCGATCGAGTCCGCGTACGCCTGAGCTCGCGCCTGCGCCTTCTGATGCTGGGAGGCGAGCTCACCCACGATGAGGAACAACCCACCGAGAGCGAGACCCGCGGCGCCGGCTGTCAGACCGATGCCCTTCATCGTCCAGGTGGACGCCTCCACCGTCGCCTTGAATTCGAGCCACTTCGGAACGGCGAGGAAAGCCGCGCCACCAGTAAGGGCCACCGCAGCCGCAGCCCCACCCAGAGCCATGACCGACGCTTGAACCGGTTCCGGCAGGTCGTTGTACATGCCGATCAGGCCTGTGAGCGCCTGCACCATTGTCCGGAGTGTGTCATTGGCGGTCGAGCCTGTATCGATCAGAGCGGTCTCAAAAGCACCACCGAGTGCTTCGACATCGCCCTTGAGGTTATCGAGCCGCATAGCCGCCGTGGAGGCCGCGTAGCCCTGGTCATTGACCTCATCAGTCCACTTCTCGATCCCCTCCGCCCCCTGCTGGTACAGGACCGTCGCGGCACGCACAGCATCAGCACCGAAGATCGTCTTGAGAGTTGCGTTTTGCTGCTCCGTCGACAACCCCGACAGGCCCTCCTTGAGCCGCCCCGCGTACTCCGACAGCCCGAGGAAGTTCCCCTGGGCGTCGTACGCCTGCAAGTTGTACTTCTCCATCAGCGCCGCCGCCTGAGCGGACGTCGGATTCAACGCCTGCAGCATGGTTTTGAACGACGTACCGGCATCCGACCCGAGAAGACCGGCCGACGCGAACGCCGCCAGACCCGCCGTCGTCTCTTCAATCGAGAGACCCGTCTGCTTCGCGACAAGCGCCGACTGATTTAACGCCTGCGACAAGTCGGTGACGTCACCCATCGCCTTGCCGGCACCAGCGGCCAACAGGTCCGCAACATGCGACATGTCCGAGCCCTCAAGGTTGAACTGCTGCAACGAAGTAGCCGCTATCCCCGCCGCCGTCGCAACGTCCAAACCGCCAGCAGCCGCCAGATCCAGAGCACCCGCCAGGCCACCGCCGAGGATGTCCTTCGTCGACACACCCGCCTTCGCAAGCTCCTCGATCGCCTGAGCAGACTCCGTGGCCGAGAACACCGTGGACTCGCCGGCATCCAAAGCCGCCTGGCGCAGCAGATCCATGTTCGCTGCGGTCTCATGCGTCGCCGCTTGCACGTTCGACATCTGCGCATCGAAATCCATCGACGCCTTCACCGCAACCGCCAGGCCAGCAGACAACACCGCCCCCATCGCCACCCCAGCGGCCCCAAGCTGATTGAAAGCCTGCTTCTTCTGCGCCAGCTTCTCCGCCTCCGTGCCCACCGTCGCGGTCGCATTCGCCGCGTCACGCATCGACTTCTCAAAGTCCGAAACCACCGCAGAAAGACGGACCTTAACCACCCGCTCAGGCATCAGCAGCCTCCTCCTTCTTGCGGGCCAACAGCGCCTCGCGCCGCTGCTGCGGCTCCCACACATTCAGGCCCCACACCGCCATCCGGAACTCCTTCTGATCCTCAGGCGGCATCTGCGGGTACAGCTCCGGCCACACATACACCGCCTGCTTCTCCCGCACCCGGAACAAGTCGTCCACCTCGCCATCAACGACGAGCGTCACCCCCGGGTAGTTCTTGGCAACGAGGTCCAAGTTGAACCACAACGGCATATCCACTGCCACACCCGGGCGAGGCGCAAACCGGTCAGCGAGCTCACTGAACTCGCTCGGATGCATGAACGGCACCCGGAACGACGCCGGCCTGTCACCGAACACGGTCTCCACCTCAACCGGCCCAACCTTCTCGTAATACGCCTCAGCCTCAGCCACCAGCTCCTCAGCCATACGCTTCTGCTTCTCAATCAGCGTCTTCAAATCCGTCATCGGAAGTCCTTTCAGTCCTAAAAAGCGCGTAGTTCCGCGGCTCGAAGGTAAAAAAACGGGATAGCTGCGCACGTATAACGTGGACGGCTATCCCCGGCGACCTGCATAGAGGGGGCAGGAGTCACCCCCACCCCCTCTTTGCCGGCTCAAGGTCAGTTCTGGAACGCGCGTGCCACTGCCGCCTCGACGAGAGCGGCGTCGTTGGCGTTCCTCGGGGTGATGTGCTCTGGTGCTTCTTGTGCGCGGGAGTCCACCCCGAACCGCTTCAGTACGTGCGGGGACGGCGCGGGGATGTCACCTTCGATGAGTTCCGCGTTGTCGTTGTGCACCATCTGCGCGAGGACACCGAGTACGTGTGTGCGGGTAGTGAGCACAGTCCCTGCCTTGTGTCCGCCGAGGTCCCTCAGCAGGCGGACCGCTGTGATGCTTCCGATTGCACGACCTCGGGTGTCGAAGCTTGGCAGGTTGGCTGGGTCGATGGCCATGTGAGCGCTGTCGCTGTGCTTCTGCGTTGTGTGCCGGATGTGGCCAGCAACGGATCCGATCGTGGAGACGCGGCCACCGCCGATCGTGATGGTTGTTCCGGTCGGGCCTGCCGACTGGATGTGAACCTCGTCGCCGTTGACGGTGAGCCCCGTATCCGGGATGCCGAGTTCCCGAAGTCGAGAAACCCAGGCAGCGATCGCGCTGTTGCGGGTCTCGTTGGCGGTGGTGATGTCGGCGAGTGCCTGTCGGAGCCGGGTGATGGCGTCTTCGATGGGAGTGGTCGTGAGAGCCGGGTCGTCGAGGAGTTCAGCGACCGCGTCGGCGATGGTGTTCCGGTCGGCGAGGTTGTTGAGTTCGGCTTCGGCGGCGTGACGGGCTGCGTCTACTCGCATGGTGGCGAGGTTGAGGCGGTCCGTGTGTGCTGCGAGTGTTTCGGCGCCGAGGTTGCCGGCGAGGGCGGAGGCCTTGAGCGTGTCGGTCTGCGCGGTGAGGTTCTCGAGTTCGGCTTCGGCGGCTTCGAGTGCTTCTGTCCGAGGGGATCGCAGGTCGATGGTGTGCTTCTGAATCTTCGTCATCTTGTGTGTCCTGTTCATTCGTTGTGGTCCGGGCACTCGTTCGTCCAGTGCCCCGACTTGTTCGTGGATACCCATCCATCGGCATGTGCTTCTCGGATGAGTTCGTGGTGTGCGAGCCGTTCGGTGGTTGCGAATACGGCGTCGCACCCGGCTTCGTCGCAGAGGACTGCGGCCCGGATGGTCACTGGGTCTCCTTTGGGGCGTAGAGGCCTGGTGCGACCTTCTCCATGTCCTCGGGCGCGTACAGTCCCGGTTCGGTCTTGTTGAGGCCGGCAGGGTCTCTGAGCCCGGTTGCGGGGTCGTCCTCGTTGGTGTTCATTGGTTGCTCCTTTCGAAGTGCGGCCGTCCAGTCGCGCGTGGGATGCCTGTGTCCCGAGGCTTCGAGTTGTGAGTAGTAGCGGCTCAGTTCGCGGGCGAATGCGAGTGGGTCGTCCCATGCGCTGCTTAGTGCTCGGAAGTTGAGTGGCTTCGGGGCTGCTGCGCCCATCGGGTTCTCCCTTCTTTGAGTTGCGGTCCGGACGCCTCGGGTCGGTTCATGCGGCTTCTCCGGTCAGGACGTTGTCGGGGATCATCCCGCCGTCGGCCCACTTTTTGCCGCGCTCGGTTAGTTCCGCGTAGGCGGGCGTCCCGTACTCCGGTCCGGTGTAGTCGTCGTTCCTGCCAACGTTTGAGTAGAAGCGGCCGATGAGCTCGCGTGCGTCGTCTGAGCTCAGTACGCGCCATTCGGCTTGAGTGCGGTCACTAGGCGTTTTGCCTGTGAGGTGAATGTAGAGGTCGGACAGAAGCCACCATTGCGCTTCTGTTATCCCCAGGTCGCTGAACTCGAATGCGTCGTTTTCGACGCTAAGAGTCTTCTTCAATGGATCTTCTTGTAATGGTTCTTCTTCCCCAGTCACCGTGACACCACCCCACCAGTCACCCTGAAAGGGGGGTACTGTCACCGTGGAACCACCCCAGTCACTGTGACTGCCATTCGAAACGTCATCATGCGGTTCGGGCGGCAAGTTATCCACAGGGTCGTCCTCGATGAACTTGACCGGTGGGCGCTTCGGCAACGCGACCTGATAGAGGTTCGAGTCGTTCCGTGAATCGCCGATCATCCGCCGCGTCACCGTCACGAGACCTTTATCGACCAAGCGCTTGCGGGTACGGCGGACCGTGCTCTCCGACATCCGCGCTTCCTTGGCCAGCAGGCTGACGCTCGGGAAGCAGATCCCCTTCGAGTTCGCGCGGCTCAGCATCGCGATGTACAGCAGCAATTCGTTGCCGTCGAGGTATTCACTCTCCCTGATCAGCCAGTGCGGGAGCTTCGTGAACAGATCGGTCATCGTCACCTCCCTTTGACCGCTGCCGGCTGGCTGCGTTCCGTTCGCGTGCTTCGTGAAACTCCTTCATGCGTCTCTCGAACGCGCTCTCCTTCTTCTGAGTGGTCATGTGGTCCCCTTCCCCAGGGTCTGTGTTCAGTTGAAACGGACGGTGCCCCTCATCGCTGGGGACAAGGGGCACCGGATTAGGGCACGAGGCGGTCCGTCAGGCAGCAACGTTCCGCATCCAGCCCTGCACAAGGAGTGCTTCGGCTGCCTCTCGGACGGAAGGAGAACCGCCGACATGCTGTGCGATCGCGTCCGCGAGCTCGTCGCGTAGCCTGAGCCACGCAGCCAGAGACCGTGGCTCTTCGCGCCGCTGTTCGTCCGCTGGTGGCTCGAAGCTCAAACGGCCGGTGCCCACCATCTCTGCTTCGACCATGTCGTCAGCGAGGGCGAACAGATCCGGACGGGAGTTGCGCGCTTGCAGCTCGGTGCCCATCTCCGGGTGGGCTTCCAGAAAGCTCTCTCGAACATGACGTGCGATGTTGCCGGTTTTCGAGACGGGGATACCGTTCGTGCGAGCCCAGGCCCGCACAACTCCACGGTCAGGCTTGGTTTCGACCACGGTTCCTCAACTCCTTATCCCTGGCCTGCATCGTGGCGACCTCGTCAGCGAAGAGCGGGTCGTTCAAGAGCTCGGCGCGGAAGCGCCGGTAGTTGTCGGGGAGGGCGCGTAGGGTCTCGACGACGCTCTCGTATTCGGTGTCGATCTCCCCGGGCTCATCGATCCACCACTCGTCCCAGTCGGGCATCCAGTTGCTGATCGGTGTTCCGTCGGTCTGGACGGCCAACAGCATCCCGTGCCCCAACTCCCGCGTGTGATAGCTGATGTCGTCGGCGTGGATCTTGGCGGGCGTATCGCACCAGCCGAACCGGCAGGCCATCAGATGTCCAGCCTCTGCAACTCGGCGTCGACCTGAGCGGGCCGCCGCAACAACTTCGGCTCTGCTCGCAACAACAACGCAGCGGCCACGAGGTCTTCTGCCACGTCCATCGCCCAACGTGCGACGTCCGGGTCTTGGTCGGCGCGAAGCTCCGCACGGATATAGAGGTTCGGCATGCCGTTGTCGCAGAGCTCGACGCGGCCGTCCGGGTGGAGGCGTCCCCCGCCGTAGAGCTCGACATCCCGGATGGTCCGAGAGAAGGAGAAGACAGTCCCCTCCACCTCGTCTTCGATGTCCAGGAACTCGAGCTCCTCGGTCCACGAGGGCGCCGCTGCTGACACCTCGGGGTGAGCCCGCAGGTAGGTTGCCGAGTACTCGTCCCAGCCGGGATCGCGGCGGGTTGGGGGCGGAGTTGCCGCTGTGCTCTCCGCCCCCGCTGCCAACAAGGTGCGGTTGGCGCGCGCATCTGCGATACTGGTGTTACCAGTCATTTTCGGTTCCCTTCGATGTGACTTCGACCGTCGCCCTGTTGCAGCAGGACGGCGGTTTTCTTTTTGGGTCGGCTAGTGCCGGATCGGTAGGACTCGCGTTCTACCTCGATCAGATTGGCTATGTGTTCGTCGATGGTTTGGCGGGCCTTCTCGGGACCGAAGATCCGCAAGGCGTCTCGGGCGAGCCGAGCCATTTGGCCGGTTGAGGTGCCGATGCACACCAACAAGCCGCTGTCATTGACGAATGACATTCCGTGACGTTCTAGTTCGTTCATCGCGTAGACGATGAGCCTGTCAACGTCGCGCGGGTCCAACTTCGCCCGCTTGGCGGTCTGGGTCATCCTGCGTCCGTGAACCCCGCTTCGATGAACTCGTTGAGGCCCGAGCGGCGGACAAGTCGACGACCGGCGATCTTGCCGGACTTGATCTGGTTCGTGTGGATGAGCCATCGAACCGACGCGGGCGTGCGTCGGGTCAGTTCGGCGACCTCCTCGACCGTGAGCAGTTCAGGCTCCGGCAGTGCGGTGAGGGTCATGCGTTCTCCTTCCATCAAAATTGTGGCGTGCAAACAGTATTGCATAGCCCCCAACGATTCTGCAACACCCCCACACTTGTGTGGGAGACTCGATATGTGGAACACACTGAAGAAGCCGCTTTCGCCCAAGCCGTCCAGAGACTGCGGGAAGACCGCGGGTGGAGTCAGGGCGAGCTGGCGCGCCGAATGGTCGCCGCCGGGTGGCCCAGCTACTCACAGATGACCGTGAGCCGAACCGAGAAGCTTGAACGTCCGATCCGTCTGAACGAAGCCCTCGCTCTCGCCCGGGTCTTCAATGTGACCTTGCCTCTGATGATCAGCGGTGGCGATGGCGGGCCCGAAGCCCTCGCTGCGCTCCGAGATGTGAGAGGTCAACTGCTTGCCGCCAACAGGAGTTTCAAGATTGGCGCCGAGTCGGCGGACGAGGTTCTCAGCAGTGTTCGCCGAATGCGGGAAGACGGCCGAATTCCGCCGGACTCCCCATATGCGGAGTGGATCGCGGAGTTGGAGGGCGATATCTACGACCTTCTAGACGGTGGAGATGGGACTAGGCGTGTCGAGCATTAAGCAGAGGCCTAACGGGGTCTGGCGCGCGCGCTACCGCGATCAGAATGGCAGGGAGCACTCAGCGCATCGGAAGACGAAGCGCGAGGCTCAGAGGTGGCTAGACGAGCAGACGGCCGCGGTGGTGACGGGGCAGTGGGCGGATCCGGCTGCCGGTCGCGTCTCCTGGGATGAATGGGTGTCGTCGTGGATGGCGATGCAGGTGTGGGCGCCGGGAACCCATAGCGCGGCGCTGACGGCGGTGGAGTCAGTACCGTGGCGTCGCCGCTCGATCCGCGATATCAAGCAGGCCGATGTGCAGGGCTGGGTGGCTGTCGAGCGGGATCGGGGGTTGGCCGCTTCGACGATCCGCACCCGACTGAACTACGTGCAGATGGCGTTCCGGGCAGCGGTCGACAATCAGGTGATCGCCCGCAACCCTGCATTGCGAGTTAAAACGCCACGGAAACAAAAGGCCGAGACGGCTATCAAGATCCTGACTTCAGATCAGGTGGCGGCAGCACTCGAGGCGGCGGGGGAGTTCCGCCTGTTCGTTGCAGTGTGCGCTTTCGCGGGCTTGCGGTTGGGCGAGGCCGCGGGGCTACAGGCGGGCGATATCGACGTCGACCGGGGAACGATCGCGGTTCGTCGGCAGGTGCAGGGCACATCTGTTCCATCCACCAAGGTGGCACCGCCGAAGGCGGGTTCGGAGCGCGAAGTGTTCGTGCCGCGGGAGCTCGTCGAGATGCTGGCACGTGAAGCACGCGTCTCATCTGATGCCTTCCTGTTCCGAACCCCGCGCGGGCACCTGTACAACCGGAACAACGCTGGACATGAGTGGCGCAAGGTCCGTGAAGCTCTTGGCCTCGACGAAGGGATCACGCTGCACGCACTCCGTCACACCTTCGCGTCGAACCTGATCGCGTCAGGCTGTGACGTGGTGACTGTGCAACGCGCGCTAGGGCACTCTCAGCCGTCGATCACGCTCGATGTCTACAGCCACCTGTGGCCGTCGGCGGAAGACAAGACGCGTTCCGCGACGGCCACATTCATGGGTGAAGTGCTGGGGATTGCGGACTCCCTGCGGACTCGCGACTAAGAACCCCAGGTCAGAGCCAACCCCTACCGGTAGTTGATGAACTGCAGATCGATGTCGAGGTCGCTGCCCTTGAGGAGCGCGATCACGGACTGAAGGTCGTCGCGGCTCTTGGACTGCACGCGCAGCTCGTCGCCCTGGATCTGGCTCTTCACGCCCTTGGGGCCCTCATCGCGGATGATCTTGCCGATCTTCTTCGCGTTCTCGGACGAGATGCCGTCCTTCAGGCTCGACAGGATGCGGAACTCCTTGCCGCTGGCGAAGGGCTCGCCCGAGTCGAGGCTCTTCAGCGAGATGCCGCGCTTGATGAGCTTGGACTGGAAAACGTCGAGGACGGCGTTCGCGCGCTCCTCCGTGTTCGCGGTGATGAGGATCTGCTCGCCGCTCCAGGCGATCGAAGCGCCGGTCCCCTTGAAGTCGTAGCGCTGCTCCACCTCTTTGCGCGCCTGGTTCAGGGCGTTCTCGGCCTCCTGGCGATCCACTTTCGAGACGATGTCAAAGGAACTGTCAGCCATTGGGCCAGTCTATGACGGGTCGGCCCGCTGGTCAGGCCCATAGCCATCGCAAGGCATCGGGGAGCAGAACGCCGCCATGATTTGGGCTGTGGCCGCCATCGCCGACGACCAGGCGGAAGTCGTACCCCGCGCGGGCCAACGCCGCGCCGGTCTCAAGGCCCTCCGCGAACCAGTTGTCTGTCGTCGAGTTCCAGTTGAGGTCGCGATGAGCAGCGTGGAGAAAGACTCGTGTCGCGCGAGCCTCGAATTGGGTGAGCAAGTGCGGGTACGGGTTCCCGCCCGGCATCTGTGCGAAGCTCGGGTTGAACGCGATCACCCGGCCGATGGCGTCCGACCGAGTCCACGCCGCGGTCATCGCGGCATTGCCTCCGCTGCTTCCGCCGCATATTCCGCGTGCCATGGGGTCAGTCGAGATCACTGCGCGTGTCGCTACGAGTGGGAGTATCTCGTCGATCAGCATCGTCGCGTAGCGATCGTCGAACGCGTCGTACTCGACGTTGCGGTTCTTGATCGGCCCTCCTTCGGAGGCGACGACACCTGGGTCTACGAACACTCCGATCAGTTGGGGTATCGCTTTGGCCGCTGCGAGATTGTCCAAGACGATCGCGGCGCGAACGCTCAGCTCCGGGTCGAGATACCACCAGCCGTCGTTGAAGAACATGACGGCGCTCGCACGCGATGGGTCATGGCCGGCTGCGCGGTGGATCCAGATCTTCCGGGTGGTCCCCGGGAAGACGACGCTTTCATGGGTGATCTCTTCGACACGGCCAGCGGCCACGCCGGCGCGCAGCTCGGAGTCCGGCCCGTACTCGTAGGTCACATCGGTCTGGGAGGCGGGCAAGGCGGCGAAAGGGAGTTCGTAACCCATGCCCCGAACGTAGACCGTATCCGCGGGTGTGCGGAAAGTCCCGTGGGCGAGGCACGACTTCCTCCTTCTGCCCGGCGTTACCGCCGTCATCCGCGACGGCGAGCAGTTCCTGCTGGCCTGGCACGCGCACTCCGGCGCGTGGAGTCTGTTCGGGGCCGGCGCGCGCTGGCCCTCTGGCTCCCGCCCGGGCCGGGGCCCGCTAGCTTCCGGTCGTCGTGTAGACGTTGTCGGACACCCGAGTCATCCCGTCTGGAGCAGGCGCGTCGTCGGGGACCACGGTGAACGTGCCCGTGACGCCTCCGATCGAGAAAGGGGCCCCGTTCCCACCGCACCCGATCACCCACGTGTCAGCGTCGACGTAGGCGAGGAGACACGCTGCGGCATCGTCACGAGCGCGAGCGAGCCACAGGGACGTCCCGTCGCCTTCTCCGACGAACCGGGCTGTCGCCTGGTCCACGTCGTCCCACGCGTAGCCGGGCAGATCGGCAGGAACCTCGTCCCGTGCCTCGGCTTCGCGATCGAGCACGGAGTATGCGCCTCCCGCAGCCGTGCACCCGCTGAGTGCGACCGTGGACAGGATGACGGCGAGGGCGGCGGCAGACGGTCGAACGTGGAATCCCATCCGGCGATGCTCTCGCAGATGAGCCCCATGCGGAACCCTGCAGACTCTGCCGCGGAGCCTCGAGAGGTCTGACCTCCGGCCGATATGGAAGCGTTTTCATAACGCGTGCCTCGCGTCGGGCCGATCACAGGTTGATATCAGCGCGTTCGCGGATTGTGATCGCCTCTCGAAACGATACATACTGTAAGCGCTTGCAGTCTTGCAGGCGCTCAGCACTGAGAGAGGCACACACCAATGAAGGTGAACAAGAGGGGCATGGTCGCCGCGGGCGCCATCGCCATCGTTTCGGCTCTGACGCTCGCCGGCTGCTCGACCGGCTCCGGCGGCGACGACTCTTCCTCCGGTGGAGACAGCGGCGGCACGCTGACCGTCTGGGTCGACGCCGAGCGGGTCGACGCGCTGCAGGGCGCGGCGGACGCGTACCAGGAGAAGACCGGTGTCACGGTCAAGCTGGTGGGGAAGTCCGTCGACGACATGAAGGACGACTTCATCCAGCAGGTCCCGACCGGCAAGGGCCCCGACGTGGTCATGGGCGCTCACGACTGGCTCGGCGAGCTCTCGACCAACGGTGTCGTCGCGCCGATCGAGCTCGGCGACAGCTCGGAGGACTACCTCCCCGTCGCCCTCCAGGCGGCGACCTACGAGGGCACCGTCTACATGCTTCCGTACGCCGTCGAGAACATCGCCGTGCTGCGCAACGCCGACCTCGTCCCCGAGCCCGCGACGAGCTTCGACGACATGGTCTCGAAGGGCACGTTCGTCGTGGAGCAGGGCGCCGAGGGCAACCCGTACCACCTGTACCCGTTCCAGACCGCCTTCGATGCACCGGTCTTCGGCACCGACGACAGCGGCAGCTACGACCCCACCGACCTGCAGCTCGGCAGCGAGGGCGGCTTCGCCTTCGCCGACTGGCTGGGTGCGCAGGGCGCCGCAGGCACGCTGAACACCGACATCGACGGCGAGATCGCCAAGCAGCAGTTCCTCGACGGCACCGCCGCCTTCTGGCTGACCGGTCCGTGGAACGTGGGCGCGGCCACCGATGCGGGCATCAACGTCGAGATCGACCCGATCCCGAGCCCGACGGGCGAGACGGCCTCGCCGTTCGCCGGCGTCAAGGGCTTCTTCGTGAGCGCCGAGTCGAAGAACAAGGTCGCCGCGAACGACTTCCTCGTCAACTACCTCGGCACGGAGGACGTGCAGCTGGAGCTGTTCACGGCCGGCAACGTCCTCCCGGCCCTGACAGCGGCCGCGGACACCGCGGCGTCCGACCCGATCATCGCCGGCTTCCAGGCCGTCGGTGCCGACGCGGTCCCCATGCCGGCGATCCCCGCCATGGGTGCGGTCTGGCAGTTCTGGGGTGTGGCCGAGGCCGCCATCATCAACGGCGAGGACCCGCAGGCGACGTGGCAGAAGCTCGTCGACGACGTGACCGCCGCGATCGAGTAACGGCCGACCAGATGACGACCCTGCCGGGGCGGGCCGCCCAGCCCGCCCCGGCAGGACCATGACGAGGACGACATGACAGACACCGAAGAGCGCACCGCGCCCCCCACGCCTCGGCAGCGCCAGGCGGCGAAGATCGCCGAGGCGGCCTCCCGACCGATCGGGTGGATGCTGCTCAAGATCCTGTTGCTGGCCATCGTGGACGCGATCGCCGTCTACGCCGTGTTCGTGCTGCTCGTGCAGCGGGAGTGGCTCGTGCTCGGCCTCGTCGTCGCGGTGACGGTCGTCGTCAACTACATCTACTTCTCCCGCAAGCGCATCGCGGCGAAGTACCTCACCCCCGGCATCATCTTCCTGGTCCTGTTCCAGGTCTTCACGCTCCTCTACACGGGCTACATCGGCTTCACGAACTACGGCACCGGCCACAACGGGAGCAAGGAGCAGGCGATCTCGTCGCTGCTCGCCTCCGCGCAGGAGCGCGTCGAGGACTCTCCGACGTATCCCGTCACCGTGGTGGAGCAGTTCGGAACCTACGGCCTCCTCGTCACGGATCCCGAGGACGGCGACGCCCTCCTCGGCACCGCGGAGCAGCCCCTCGCCGAGGTCGACGCGCAGTTCGAAGGTGGCAAGGCCGTCGCCGTCGACGGGTGGACCACGCTTCCGCTCGCCACCGTCTTCACGCTGTCGGAGGAGCTGGAGCAGCTCTCCGTCCCGTTCAGCGACGATCCCAATGAGGGCAGCCTCCGCGCCCCTGACGGGCAGAACGGCTACCTCTACGTCTCGACGCTGGCGTACGACGCCGATGCCGACACGATCACGGACACCGCGACCGGCACCGTCTACAGCGACACCGGCGACGGCGCGTTCACCGCCGAGGACGGCGAGCAGCTGCTGCCCGGCTGGCAGACGACGGTCGGCGTCGACAACTTCGTCCGCGCGGTGACCGACGAGTCCATCCGCGGCCCGCTCATCTCCGTCACCGTCTGGACCTTCGTCTTCGCGCTGGTGTCCGTCGCGACGACCTTCTTCCTCGGCCTGCTGCTCGCGCTGGTCTTCAACAACACCCGGATGCGCTTCCGCAACGGCTACCGCATCATCCTCATCCTCCCGTACGCCTTCCCCGCGTTCCTCTCCGCGCTCGTCTGGGCCGGGATGATGAACGAGAGCTTCGGGTTCATCAACCAGGTGCTGTTCGGCGGCGCGGCCATCCCGTGGCTCACCGACCCGGTGCTGGCGAAGGTGTCCGTGCTGCTGGTGAACCTCTGGCTCGGCTTCCCCTACATGTTCCTCGTCTGCATGGGGGCGCTGCAGGGCATCCCGGAGGACGTCAACGAGGCCGCCGTGATGGACGGCGCGAACCCGTGGCAGGTCTTCCGCCGGATCAAGCTGCCGCTGCTGCTGGTGACCGTCGCGCCGCTGCTGATCTCGTCGTTCGCGTTCAACTTCAACAATTTCAACCTGATCTACATGCTCACCAAGGGAGGCCCGCGCTTCAGCGATGTGTCGATCCCCGTGGGCCACACCGACATCCTGATCTCGATGGTCTACAAGGTGGCCTTCACCGGACAGACCCGCGATTACGGGCTTGCCTCCGCCTTCACGATCCTGATCTTCGTCGTGGTCGCGACGATCTCGATCATCAGCTTCCGCAAGACCAAGGCCCTCGAGGAGCTGAACTGACATGAGCACCGTCCGCAGCACCGCCACAGCCCGCCGCACCGCCCCGCCGCGTCGCTCGTTCGGCGCCTGGTTCGCCGACACCGGATGGCGCCACCTCGTCGCCATCGTGGTGAGCGCCTTCGCCCTCTTCCCGCTCCTGTACGTCGTGTCGGCGTCGCTCAACCCGCAGGGCACGCTCACGGGGTCGAACCAGCTCTTCTCGGCCATCGGGATCGACAGCTACGTGCGCATCCTCAGCGACCCGCAGAACCCGTATGGAACGTGGTTCCTGAACACCCTGCTCATCGCGGTCGTGACCGGAGCGGTGACGGTCTTCATCGGAGCCTGTGCGGCATATGCGTTCTCCCGCATGCGCTTCGCCGGGCGCCGCGTGGGACTGGTCACCATCGTCGTGGTGCAGATGTTCCCGCAGCTGCTCGCGGTCGTCGCGATCTTCCTGCTGATGTCGACGCTGGGGGACTGGTTCCCGGCGATCGGCCTGAACACGCATACGGGGCTGATCCTGGTGTACCTCGGCGGCGCGCTGGGCGTGAACACGTACCTCATGTACGGGTTCTTCAACACGATCCCGAAGGAGATCGACGAGGCCGCCCGCATCGACGGCGCGGGGCACGCGCGGATCTTCTTCACGATCATCCTGCGCCTGGTCGCCCCGATCCTCGCGGTCGTCGGTCTGCTCTCCTTCATCGGCACGGTGAACGAGTACGTGATCGCCAGCGTCATGCTGGTCGACGTGGATCAGCAGACCCTCGTCGTCGGTCTGACCAAGCTGGTGGCCAACCCCCGCTACGCCGACTGGTCGGCCTTCTCCGCCGGTGCGGTCATGGCGGCGATACCGGTGATGGTGCTGTTCCTCTTCCTGCAGAAGTACATCGTGGGCGGTCTGACCGCGGGGGCGACCAAGGGCTGATCTCGCACCGTTCGATGCTAGCGTGCGTCACATGCTACCTTGTGAGGCATGACAGCTGACGTCGGGGCGCAGATGCGCAAAGGAGTGGTAGAGTACTGCGTGCTCGGCTTGCTCTCGCGTGAGCCCATGTACGGCTGGCAGCTGTCGGAGGCACTCACCGGAGCCGGGCTGATCGCCAGCATCGGCACGCTCTACCCGCTGCTCGGGCGCTTGCGGGACAACGGCTGGGTGACGACGTTCGACCGGCCGTCCGAGAGCGGTCCGGCGCGCAAGTACTACCGGCTCACGGATGCCGGTATCGATCAGCTCGCGCGCTTCCGGGCGCAGTGGGCGCCGTTCGCCCGTGCCGTCACGGGCATGGTGGGGGAAGGATGACCATGACCGAGAAGACCGCAGCCGAGCTGCGTGACGACTACCTGGCCCGGCTCGACGAGGCGATGCGCGGACTTCCGCACGGTGTCGCCTCCGACATCCGTGGCGGGATCGCGGAGGAGCTCGACGGGCTCGACGCGGCAGCGACCGCGGAGCGGATCGACCGCCTGGGAGATCCGAGGGGGATCGCCCGCGAGGCGGAGGACGAGGTGCCGACGGCGCCGCCCCCCGTGCTCCCCGCGCCCGCCCCCGCGCCCTCGGCTCCGCGCACGCCGACGACCGCGACGCGGGGTTTCGCGATCGCGGCCGCGCTCACCCTGAGCTTCGGCGGAATCGTGGTGCCGGTCATCGGCTGGTTCGTGGGCGCGGTGCTCGTGAGCCTCAGTCCGCTGTGGCGCACGTGGGAGAAGGCCGTCGCGATCCTGGTGCCCTTCGTCGCCACCGGGCTGTCCTTCGTGATCGCCTCGACGATGACCGGATTCTCCACCGGATCGGCGTCCGGCAGCTCGAGCGACGGCGACGTGATGTCGGAGGTGGTGAACCCGCTCGTCCCCGCTTTCGGCGAATGGCACCTCCTCCTCCTGCTGGGCGGACTGTTGGTACCGATCTCGGGACTCTGGCTGCTGTGGCGGATGCGCGGCCGCGGCACCCGCTGAGCGACACCACCTCGACGCGGCGTTGCTCCGCACCCGCGCGGGAGCTGGGGCCTACGGTGGGACCATGGCGCGAGTGGGGGGACGAAACCTCGGGATGAGCTGGTTCGCCGGCATCGTGTGCGCAGGGATCGTCGCCGGACTCGTCTGGCTCTCACTGCCGATGGTGCCGATCCTCGCGCAGTTCGCCGGAGACGCCCTCCGCAACACCTTCCCGTGAATCGCGCAGACCCGCGGAAGCACGCGTATGGCGACACGTCGGCACGCCTAAGGAAGCGTCGGGAGCCGCGGCGGTAATCTCGCACTGCACATCCCCGATGAGAGGCGCACCCCATGAGTGATCCCGAGGCTCGTCAGCCCGAGAAGTCGAACGACGTCGACGACGTCGTCGGCAGCGCGAACGCCGGTCTCGACGCCGCGGCGGCGGCCCGCGGAGATGTCCCCGGCCACGCCGACGACGCACGTGCGGATGACTCCCGCGCCGCAGACACCACCGCGGCCTCCTCCGAGCCTGCGGCCGACCAGGACGCGACGCGTCAGGAGCCCGCCGTCGACCCCGATCTCGCCGCGTTCGAGGCCGCCGAGCGGGACCACCCCGGTACTTTCAGCTCCGCTGCCCCGGCGCCCTCGCGCACCGACGGCGACCGCTTCGACGCCGATGGCCGTGAGGCGGGCCTCCGCGACGCCGACCGCCGCGATGCGACCCCGGAGACCTCGCTGTACGCGACGCCGGAGACCTCGCTGTACTCCACGCCGAGCACTCCCGCGCACGAGGAGTCGGCCATGGCCGGCGCAGCCTACGCGTCGCACGCCGACGACACCGACACCAGGATCGTGCCGTCCGAGCCGCTCACGAACGGCGCGGCCGCCGCACCGCAGCAGCCGCAGCCGATCTTCGTGCAGGCACCGGAGCCGCCGCGCGAGCGCGGCAACCGGGGCACCGCCGGCGCGATCGGCCTGCTCGCCACCGTCGCCTTCGCGCTGCTCTACCTCGCCACCACGCTCGGCCTCGGCGCCCTCGCCGGCGACGTGAACGGGGAGAACATCGGCGAGGCGCTCGTCGCCCCGCTGCTCACCTGGGGGTTCTGGACCCCGGTGGTCGTGTTCTTCCTCGGCTTCTGGCTCCTCGGAGCCATCATCAACCGCGGCCGCTGGGGCCTGTGGGTGGTGTTCGGCATCGTTGTCGGGCTCATCGCCTACGCCGGGCACATCCTGGGTCAGCTCTTCGAGGCGCCCTTCTGGAAGCTCACCGCATCGCAGGGTCTCGAAGTCGCGGGGGAGCAGCTGTTGGCCCCGCTCGCCATCGCGGCCTTCGTCTTCGCCCGCGAGCTCACCATCTGGTTCGGCGCCTGGGTAGCCCGCAGCGGTGCCCGCAAGACCGAGCTGAACGAGGAGGCGCAGCGGGAGTACGAGCGCACCCTCGAGGCCGGTCCCACCCTGTCGAGGTAATCACGAACACCACCACACCGAACCCCCGCGGGCCCGAGTCCGCGGGGGTTTCGGCTGTCCTCGCGGCGGTGATGGCCACCATCGCCTTCTTCGCCCTCGCCGTCTTCGGTCTCGGTGCGCTGAGCGTCGCCACCGACCGGGACATCATCGGCGTTCCGGGTCTTGGCCAGGTGCCCGGAGTGTCGGGCATGGTCGCGGCCGTGGTGGTCTTCGCGCTCGTCCTCTGGGCGACGGTGCGACGAGGGCATGCCTCCTTCGGCTCTGCTCCGGTGATCGCCCTGCTCACGGCGCTGGTGCACCTGATCACCGTCTGGATCGCCGTGCTCGTCGCGACGAGCGATGTGGTCGTGGCCACGGCCGTCGCCGGCGACCTCGTCCGCGGTGGCGCGAGCATCGTGCTCCTCGCCGCGGCGGCGGTGGCGGCGTGGGGCGGCATCGCCCTCCGCCGGACGAGGTCGGCGCAGCCGCGATGGCCGTGGGAGCGCGACGAGGAGGGGTGACACCCCGCAAATCCGCACGGTGAGCGGCGACGCGCCGTACGCTGGTGGGGTGGAGCGCTCATTGGAGACGCAGGTCGACCAGACCGTCGAGGCCTGGTTGCGCTGGGTGCCGCGCTGGGAGCCGGCGACGCACCGCGGCCGCACCGCGCCGTGCCGGCGCTGCCTCGGCTCGCCCATCCTCGCCGCCGCAGGCATCGCGGGCACCACGCCGCATGGCGTCCAGCACGGCCTGTCGACGCGCATCAAGACGATCGTCGACCACGCGGTCGCGGAGTACACCGCGCGCAACCTGCCGACCCTGCAGCGCGAACTCGATCAGCAGGCCGCGCGCAACCGGGCTCGCAGCTACCGGCCGACGGAGGACCTCGATCCCGAATTCGAGGGCATGCCGCTGGATCCGGAGCCGGTGCCGGGCGCCCCCTTCCTCTTCACGATCGCCGGTCTCGCCGACGATTCGGCCGCCGAGTTGCCGCCCCTGCCCCCGCTGTCGGACGAGGCGAAGACCGCTCTGCGACAGGAAGTCGCCTTGGCGGACGAATACGCGAACCTCGTCGGGCGCGAGATCTGCGGGATCCTGCTCCGACACCGGATCACGATCCAGGCGGCGGTGTCGCGGCACGTCGAGCCGCAGATCGAAGCGCTCCTGGCCGAGCTCACGGAGTCGCTGGACTCGCCGTTCGACCCCGACATCCCCTGACTTCAGGCGGCGCCGCGGAGCGCGACCGTCATTTGACCGTCAGGTTACGCGGCATTACACTTGATCAGGTGTGTGCACGTCCTGACGTGCGCGCTGGGCGTCGGCACCTCGCCGGTCCGCCCCCACGGCATACCCACCACACCAAAAGCTCGTCGGTTCCGGCGTGCCGGTGGGTCATGATGTGAAACCCATCACGCTGTCACCGTGCAGCACTATGAGGAGAGAACGTGCCAACCATTCAGCAGTTGGTTCGCAAGGGTCGCTCGCCCAAGGTCACGAAGACCAAGGCACCCGCGCTCAAGGCGAACCCGCAGCAGGCCGGGGTCTGCACCCGCGTCTACACCACCACCCCGAAGAAGCCGAACTCGGCGATGCGCAAGGTCGCTCGTGTGAAGCTCCGCAACGGGACCGAGGTCACCGCGTACATCCCCGGTGAGGGCCACAACCTGCAGGAGCACTCCCTGGTGCTCGTCCGCGGCGGTCGTGTGAAGGACCTCCCCGGTGTGCGTTACAAGATCGTCCGTGGTGCCCTGGACACCCAGGCCGTCAAGAACCGTAAGCAGGCTCGTTCCCGCTACGGCGCGAAGAAGGGTTGAGTTAGATGCCTCGTAAGGGTCCCGCCCCCAAGCGCCCCGTCGTCAACGACCCGGTCTACGGCGCACCGATCGTCACCTCGCTGGTGAACAAGATCCTCGTCGACGGCAAGAAGTCGCTGGCCGAGTCGATCGTCTACGGCGCCCTCCGCGGCGTCGAGGCGAAGAACGGCCAGGACGCCGTCGCCACCCTGAAGAAGGCGCTCGACAACGTGCGCCCCACGCTCGAGGTCCGCAGCCGCCGTGTCGGTGGCTCGACCTACCAGGTTCCGGTCGAGGTCAAGCCGCACCGTGCGAACACCCTCGCGCTGCGCTGGCTCGTGAGCTACGCCAAGGGTCGTCGTGAGAAGACGATGACCGAGCGTCTCCAGAACGAGATCCTGGACGCGTCGAACGGCCTGGGTGCCGCGGTCAAGCGCCGTGAGGACACCCACAAGATGGCCGAGTCGAACCGCGCGTTCGCTCACTACCGCTGGTAACCCCTTCGACGGGCTCAGGGACCCTTCCGCGTTCCTGGGCCCGTCGCACCCCCTCTTCGCAGTACACCTGCTGCTCCAATAGATAAGGACACTCCTGTGGCACAAGACGTGCTCACGGACCTGAGCAAGGTCCGCAACATCGGCATCATGGCGCACATCGATGCCGGCAAGACCACGACGACCGAGCGCATCCTGTTCTACACGGGCGTCAACCACAAGCTCGGCGAGACGCACGACGGCGCGTCGACCACCGACTGGATGGAGCAGGAGAAGGAGCGCGGCATCACGATCACGTCTGCCGCCGTGACCTGCTTCTGGAACAAGAACCAGATCAACATCATCGACACCCCCGGTCACGTGGACTTCACGGTCGAGGTGGAGCGCTCGCTCCGCGTCCTCGACGGCGCGGTCGCCGTGTTCGACGGCAAGGAGGGCGTCGAGCCCCAGTCCGAGACCGTGTGGCGTCAGGCCGACAAGTACAACGTCCCCCGCATCTGCTTCGTCAACAAGATGGACAAGCTCGGCGCGGACTTCTACTTCACGGTCGACACGATCATCAACCGCCTCGGCGCGAAGCCGCTGGTGCTGCAGCTCCCGATCGGTGCCGAGAACGACTTCGTCGGCGTCATCGACCTCGTCGAGATGCGTGCTCTGGTCTGGCCCGGCGACGCCAAGGGTGACGTGACCATGGGCGCCTCCTACGAGGTGCAGGAGATCCCGGCCGACCTCAAGGACAAGGCCGAGGACTACCGCCAGCAGCTGCTGGAGACGGTCGCCGAGACCGACGAGGAGCTTCTCGAGAAGTTCTTCGGCGGCGAGGAGCTCACCGTCGCGGAGATCAAGGGCGCCATCCGCAAGATGGTCGTCGCCAGCGAGATCTACCCGGTCCTCTGCGGCTCCGCCTTCAAGAACCGCGGTGTGCAGCCGATGCTGGACGCCGTCGTCGACTACCTCCCGTCCCCGCTGGACGTGCCCGCCATCGAGGCGCACGACCCGAAGGACGAGGAGAAGATCATCGAGCGTCACCCCGACGCGAAGGACCCGTTCGCGGCCCTGGCCTTCAAGGTCGCCGTGCACCCGTTCTTCGGTCGTCTGACGTACGTGCGCGTCTACTCGGGCGAGCTCGAGTCGGGTGCCCAGGTCATCAACTCGACCAAGGGCAAGAAGGAGCGCATCGGGAAGATCTTCCAGATGCACGCCAACAAGGAGAACCCGGTCGACAAGCTGACCGCCGGCAACATCTACGCCGTCATCGGCCTGAAGGACACCACCACCGGTGACACCCTCGCCGACATCGCGCAGCCGGTCGTCCTCGAGTCGATGACGTTCCCGGAGCCGGTGATCGAGGTCGCCATCGAGCCGAAGACCAAGGCCGACCAGGAGAAGCTGGGTCTCGCGATCCAGAAGCTCGCTGAGGAGGACCCGACCTTCCGCACGGAGCTCAACCCCGAGACCGGTCAGACGACCATCAAGGGCATGGGCGAGCTGCACCTCGACATCCTCGTGGACCGCATGAAGCGCGAGTTCCGCGTCGAGGCGAACGTCGGCAAGCCGCAGGTCGCGTACCGCGAGACGATCCGCAAGGCCGTCGAGAAGCACGACTACACGCACAAGAAGCAGACCGGTGGATCGGGCCAGTTCGCCAAGATCCAGTTCAACATCGAGCCGCTCGAGCTCGACGGCGAGAAGACGTACGAGTTCGTGAACGCGGTCACCGGTGGCCGTATCCCGCGCGAGTACATCGGCTCGATCGACGCCGGTTTCCAGGACGCCATGAACGTCGGTGTCCTCGCGGGCTACCCGATGGTGGGCGTCAAGGCGACCATCGTCGACGGTGCGGCGCACGACGTCGACTCCTCGGAGATGGCGTTCAAGATCGCGGGCTCCATGGGCTTCAAGGAGGCCGCTCGCCGTGCCAACCCCGTGCTGCTCGAGCCGCTGATGGCCGTCGAGGTCCGTACTCCGGAGGAGTACATGGGCGACGTCATCGGCGACCTGAACTCGCGTCGTGGCCAGATCCAGTCGATGGAGGACGCCGCCGGCGTCAAGGTCGTGCGCGCCGCGGTGCCGCTGTCCGAGATGTTCGGCTACATCGGCGACCTGCGCTCGAAGACCTCGGGCCGTGCCGTCTACTCCATGGAGTTCGACAGCTACGCCGAGGTCCCGCGCGCGGTGGCCGACGAGATCGTCCAGAAGGCCAAGGGCGAGTAATTCTTCTGGGAGCCCTGGGTCGCTGAGCCTGTCGACGCACCCGGGGTTCCCAGGTCACCTACAACTTCACATTCCCTCTCTACTAAACTGAGAACCTAACCCGTAGAGAACCGGTCGCAAACCAGTGCCCGGCACCTCTACAACGACGTCCTGAGGAGGACCCAGTGGCTAAGGCCAAGTTCGAGCGGACCAAGCCGCACGTCAACATCGGAACGATCGGTCACGTCGACCACGGCAAGACCACGCTCTCCGCAGCGATCTCGAAGGTGCTTGCCGACAAGTACCCGTCCGACACGAACGTGCAGCGCGACTTCGCTTCCATCGACTCGGCGCCGGAAGAGCGCCAGCGCGGTATCACGATCAACATCTCGCACATCGAGTACGAGACCCCGAAGCGCCACTACGCACACGTTGACGCCCCCGGCCACGCCGACTACGTCAAGAACATGATCACGGGTGCGGCGCAGATGGACGGCGCGATCCTCGTCGTCGCGGCCACCGACGGCCCGATGGCGCAGACGCGCGAGCACGTTCTGCTCGCCAAGCAGGTCGGCGTCCCCTACCTGCTCGTCGCGCTGAACAAGTCCGACGCGGTCGACGACGAGGAGATCCTGGAGCTCGTCGAGCTCGAGGTCCGCGAGCTGCTCTCGAGCCAGGGCTTCGACGGCGACAACGCTCCCGTCGTCCGTGTCTCCGCTCTCAAGGCCCTCGAGGGCGACGAGAAGTGGGTCGACGCGATCCTCGAGCTCATGCAGGCTGTCGACGACAGCGTTCCGGACCCGGAGCGTGACCGCGACAAGCCGTTCCTCATGCCCGTCGAGGACGTCTTCACGATCACCGGTCGTGGCACCGTCGTCACGGGTCGCGCCGAGCGTGGCACCCTGGCCATCAACTCCGAGGTCGAGATCGTGGGTCTGCGCCCGACGCAGAAGACGACCGTCACCGGTATCGAGATGTTCCACAAGCAGCTCGACGAGGCATGGGCCGGCGAGAACTGTGGTCTGCTCCTCCGCGGCACCAAGCGCGAGGACGTGGAGCGCGGTCAGGTCATCGTGAAGCCGGGTTCGGTCACGCCGCACACCAACTTCGAGGGCACGGCCTACATCCTGTCCAAGGACGAGGGTGGCCGCCACAACCCCTTCTACACGAACTACCGTCCGCAGTTCTACTTCCGCACCACGGACGTCACCGGCGTCATCTCGCTGCCCGAGGGCACCGAGATGGTCATGCCCGGCGACACCACCGACATGACGGTCGAGCTGATCCAGCCGATCGCCATGGAGGAGGGCCTCGGCTTCGCCATCCGTGAGGGTGGTCGTACGGTCGGCGCCGGTACGGTGACGAAGATCATCAAGTAAGCATCCGCTTCCTCGCAGAGGGGTCGAGCCTTCGGGCTCGGCCCCTCTGTCGTTTTCCGCATCGAGGGTTCCGTCGCTCGGCTCTGCCCTGCACAATGAGGTGGTCCGGCGGGATCGCCGGACGCACACACCTTCGAAGGGGATTCACATGGGTATCGAGGACGCCGTCAACAAGGGCAAGGACCTGTACGAGCAGAACAAGGACAAGCTCGCCGAAGCGGTCAAGAGCGAGCAGGCCGAGGACATCAGCGACAAGGTCCTCGACGGCGTCGCCGACTTCGCGAAGAAGATCGCACCCGGCGCCGCCGACAAGATCGACGAGATCCGCGAGAGCGCTGACAAGAGCATCGGCAACGAGTAGAGCCGGACGTCTCCGCGAAGAGCGGCGGTCCCCGCACCCGGGACCGCCGCTCTTCCGCGTCGGGGATAAGCGCGGCGCCCTCGGACGTGGCGGATTCTCCGAGGGATCGAGTAGGATCGTCTCGACCGCCTGGGGATCTTGCGGTCGGGGCGCCGAAGGGGTTCGGCTCCCGAATCACGCGGGTCATCCGCGTTCACACTGGGGAAAGCGATCTTGGGGATCATCGTGCGACGCGCGCACTCCGTGCGCCTGAGCGTCTCCCCGCCTGCGCGGCGGGTCTTCCGCCGTGCCCTCGGTCGAGGCGTCCGGCGTCCCTTCACGCCGGATTCCTCGCGTTCGGTGTGCCCCCTCGCACCGGACGCCCTCCCCAAGCGGGGCGAGGCATGGGGATGCCTCGCCCCGCGCTCCTCTGCGCGCTGAGCTCCCGCGGCGACGAGGTTCGCTGGGAGTCCGGTGAGCGCGACACGCCCGGGTTTGCAGAAGTGAAATCCGCCGTGGCAGAATAGACAGGTTCGATATTCCGTCGCCGCTGTGCGTGCGCCGGATCACTGCCAGGGCAGTGCATAGACGGCGCCTCCTCCGGGAGGCTGCAGGGTTCTAGGCCGCGGGTAGCAGAACACAATCCCGACACCTTCATCATCGAGGGCACTGCCGTGCGCGGCGGGGGTCGGACATCCGTTCACCTTCGGGTGGGCGGCTGACAGCAGAACAGTGGTGCAGCCTCTTCGACAGGCTCCCGGGCCGCGAGGTCGAGGAGTCCGAGAAGACGAGTGCCGAGGCGCGAACAGCGCCGACGTGCGTCCAATGCCCCAGGGCCACCCGGTCCAGGACGGTAAGACGCTGAAAGAGAGAGAGCAGACAATGGCGGGACAGAAGATCCGCATTCGCCTGAAGTCGTATGACCACGAGGTCATCGACACGTCCGCACGCAAGATCGTCGACACCGTGACCCGTGCGGGCGCGACCGTCGTCGGCCCCGTGCCCCTTCCGACCGAGAAGAACGTCGTGTGCGTCATCCGGTCGCCCCACAAGTACAAGGACAGCCGCGAGCACTTCGAGATGCGCACCCACAAGCGTCTGATCGACATCGTCGACCCGACGCCCAAGGCCGTCGACTCGCTGATGCGTCTCGACCTGCCGGCTGACGTCAACATCGAGATCAAGCTCTGAGGTCCGCCATGGTTGACATCAACTCCAAGGTTTCCAAGGGCATGCTCGGCACCAAGCTCGGCATGACCCAGGTCTGGAACGAGAACGGCAAGCTCGTTCCCGTCACCGTCATCGAGCTCGCCCCGAACGTGGTCACCCAGATCCGTACCCCCGAGAAGGACGGCTACAACGCCGTGCAGATCGCGTACGGCCAGATCGACCCCCGCAAGGTGAACAAGCCCCTCTCGGCTCACTTCGAGGCTGCCGGCGTCACGCCGCGTCGCCACGTGACCGAGGTCCGCACGGCCGACGCCGCCGACTACACCCTGGGCCAGGAGCTCACGGTGGACGGCACGTTCGAGGCCGGCCAGCTCGTCGACGTCGTCGGCACGAGCAAGGGCAAGGGCACCGCCGGTGTCATGAAGCGCCACAACTTCAAGGGCGTCTCGGCATCGCACGGTGCACACCGCAACCACCGCAAGCCCGGCTCCATCGGCGCATCGTCGACCCCGAGCCGCGTCTTCAAGGGCATGCGCATGGCCGGCCGTATGGGTGGCGAGCGCGTGACCGTCCTCAACCTCACGGTGCACGCCATCGACATCGAGAAGGGACTCATGCTCGTCAAGGGCGCCGTCCCCGGTGCTCGCGGCCGCATCGTCTACGTCCGCAACGCAGTGAAGGGTGCCTGATCATGGCTGACTCCACTCTCGCGCTCGACGTCCTCAAGGCAGACGGCAAGAAGGCAGGCTCCGTCGAGCTTCCCGCCGCTCTGTTCGACGTCAAGACGAACATCCCGCTCATCCACCAGGTCGTCGTCGCGCAGCTCGCGGCGGCTCGCCAGGGCACGCACTCGACCAAGCGTCGTGGTGAGGTCTCCGGTGCCGGCCGCAAGCCCTTCAAGCAGAAGGGCACGGGTAACGCCCGTCAGGGCTCGATCCGCGCGCCGCACATGACCGGCGGTGGCATCGTGCACGGCCCGAAGCCGCGCGACTACTCGCAGCGCACCCCCAAGAAGATGATCGCGGCCGCCCTGCTGGGCGCGCTCAGCGACCGCTTCCGCGGCGACCGCCTGCACGCGATCGACACGTTCGGCACCGACGGCGCGCCGTCGACCAAGGCTGCTGCGGGCTTCCTCGCCCAGGTCGCCACGTCGAAGAACGTCCTCGTGGTCATCGAGCGCGGCGACGAGCTCGCGCTCAAGAGCCTGCGCAACCTCGGCAACGTGCACCTGCTGTCGTACGACCAGCTCAACGCCTACGACGTGCTCGTCTCCGACGACATCGTCTTCACCCAGGCCGCGCTCGAGGGCTTCATCGCCTCCAAGTCCGGCGCCAACCAGGAGGTCTCCGCATGAGCGAGCAGGCATCTGTTCTCCAGACGGCCCTGAACAAGGACCCGCGCGACATCATCCTGAAGCCGGTCGTGTCCGAGAAGAGCTACGGCCTGATCGACGAGGGCAAGTACACCTTCCTCGTCGACCCGCGCGCTTCGAAGACCGAGATCAAGCTCGCCATCGAGAAGATCTTCGGCGTCAAGGTCGCGTCCGTCAACACGATCAACCGCGTCGGCAAGGCCCGTCGCACCCGCTTCGGCACCGGTAAGCGCAAGGACACCAAGCGCGCCATCGTGAGCCTGAAGTCGGGCACCATCGACATCTTCACGGCAATCGGCTGATCCGGGGGATAAAGGACAATCATGGCTATTCGCAAGTACAAGCCCACGACCCCGGGCCGTCGCGGCTCGTCGGTGGCTGACTTCGCCGAGATCACCCGATCGACGCCGGAGAAGTCGCTGCTGCGCCCGATCTCGAAGACCGGTGGTCGCAACAACCAGGGCCGCATCACGACCCGTCACATCGGTGGTGGCCACAAGCGCCAGTACCGCGTCATCGACTTCCGTCGCAATGACAAGGACGGCGTGAACGCCAAGGTCGCTCACATCGAGTACGACCCCAACCGCACCGCGCGCATCGCGCTGCTGCACTACTTCGACGGCGAGAAGCGCTACATCCTCGCGCCGGCGAAGCTGAAGCAGGGCGACATCGTCGAGTCGGGCCCCGCGGCGGACATCAAGCCGGGAAACAACCTCCCGCTGAAGAACATCCCCACGGGTACCGTCATCCACGCCATCGAGCTCCGCCCCGGCGGCGGCGCGAAGATGGCGCGCTCGGCGGGTGCATCGGTCCGCCTCGTCGCCAAGGACGGCCCCTACGCCCAGCTGCGTCTGCCCTCCGGTGAGATCCGCAACGTCGATGCGCGCTGCCGCGCGACCATCGGCGAGGTCGGCAACGCCGAGCAGTCGAACATCAACTGGGGCAAGGCCGGCCGCATGCGCTGGAAGGGCGTCCGCCCGACCGTCCGCGGTGTCGCGATGAACCCGGTCGACCACCCGCACGGTGGTGGTGAGGGCAAGACGTCCGGTGGACGTCACCCCGTCTCCCCGTGGGGTCAGGCCGAGGGCCGCACCCGCCACGCCAACAAGGAAAGCGACAAGTACATCGTGCGTCGTCGCAACGCCGGCAAGAAGCGCAAGTAGGAGTAAGAGAAGATGCCTCGCAGTCTCAAGAAGGGCCCCTTCGTCGACGAGCACCTGCTTCGCAAGGTGGTCGTGCAGAACGAAGCCGGCACGAAGAACGTCATCAAGACCTGGTCCCGCCGGTCCATGATCATCCCGGCCATGCTGGGTCACACGATCGCGGTCCACGACGGTCGCAAGCACATCCCCGTGTTTGTCTCCGAGACCATGGTCGGTCACAAGCTGGGCGAGTTCGCGCCCACCCGCACCTTCCGCGGCCACGAGAAGGACGACAAGAAGGGCCGCCGCCGCTGACGCGGTGGCGATAGAGGAGAGAGAAATGGTGGAGTCCATCGCACGCGTGCGACACATCCGCGTGACCCCTCAGAAGGCTCGTCGTGTCGTCGCGCTCATCAAGGGCAAGCAGGCCCAGGAGGCTCTGGCGATCCTGAAGTTCGCTCAGCAGTCCGCCAGTGAGCCGATCTACAAGCTTGTCGCGTCGGCCATGGCCAACGCGCAGGTCAAGGCGGATCGTGACGGCGAGTACCTCGACGAGCAGGACCTGTACGTGGCTAACGCCTACGTCGACGAGGGCACGACGCTCAAGCGTTTCCAGCCCCGTGCACAGGGTCGCGCTTTCCAGATCAAGAAGCGCACGAGCCACATCACGGTCGTGCTCTCGACGCCGGAGGCGGCTCCTGCCGCGGCCGGCGACAGCAACAAGAAGGCGAGCAAGTAATGGGACAGAAGGTCAACCCGTACGGCTTCCGCCTCGGCATCACCACGGACCACGTGTCGCGCTGGTTCTCCGACTCGACGAAGCCGGGTCAGCGTTACGCCGACTACGTGGCCGAGGACATCAAGATCCGTCGCCTGCTGCAGACGCAGCTCGACCGTGCCGGCGTCTCGAACATCGAGATCGAGCGCACCCGTGACCGCGTCCGCGTCGACATCCACACCGCCCGTCCGGGCATCGTGATCGGTCGTCGTGGTGCAGAGGCCGAGCGCATCCGCGGCGACCTCGAGAAGCTCACGGGCAAGCAGATCCAGCTGAACATCCTCGAGGTCAAGAACCCCGAGGCCGACGCTCAGCTGGTCGCCCAGGGCATCGCCGAGCAGCTCTCGGCTCGTGTGGCGTTCCGCCGCGCGATGCGCAAGGGTCTGCAGGGCGCGCAGCGCGCCGGCGCCAAGGGCATCCGCATCCAGGTCTCGGGCCGTCTCGGCGGCGCGGAGATGAGCCGGTCGGAGTTCTACCGCGAGGGTCGTGTGCCGCTGCACACGCTGCGCGCGAACATCGACTACGGCTTCTACGAGGCCAAGACCACCTTCGGCCGCATCGGCGTGAAGGTGTGGATCTACAAGGGCGACCTCACCGCCAAGGAGCTCGCGCGCGAGCAGGCCAACGCGCCGAAGTCGCGCCGTGACGACCGTGGTGACCGCCGCCGTGCCCCGCGCAACGAGGCACCTGTTGCAGAAGGAGCGTCGGCATAATGCTCATCCCCCGTAAGGTCAAGTACCGCAAGCAGCACCACCCGGGGCGCTCGGGTCAGGCCACCGGCGGCACGAAGGTCTCCTTCGGCGAGTACGGTATCCAGGCCCTCACCCCCGCGTACGTGACGAACCGTCAGATCGAGTCCGCTCGTATCGCGATGACCCGTCACATCAAGCGTGGCGGCAAGGTGTGGATCAACATCTACCCGGACCGTCCGCTCACGAAGAAGCCGGCCGAGACCCGCATGGGTTCCGGTAAGGGTTCCCCCGAGTGGTGGGTCGCCAACGTCAAGCCGGGCCGCGTCCTCTTCGAGGTCGCGGGTGTCGACGAGCAGCTCGCTCGCGAGGCACTGACCCGTGCAATCCACAAGCTGCCGCTCAAGGCACGCATCATCAAGCGCGAGGAGGGCGACGCGTAATGGCGATCGGCACCAAGGAGCTCGCTCCGGCAGAGCTCGACACGTTCGAAGACCAGCGCCTCGTTGAGGAGCTGCGCAAGGCCAAGGAGGAGCTGTTCAACCTCCGTTTCCAGTCGGCCACCGGCCAGCTGGAGAGCCACGGCCGCATCCGCGCCGTCAAGCGCGACATCGCGCGCCTCTACACGGTGATCCGCGAGCGCGAGCTGGGCATCCGTGCGACGCCCGCTCCGGTCGAGGCTCCCGCGAAGAA
This sequence comes from Microbacterium sp. NRRL B-14842, assembly GCF_050470785.1. Lineage (NCBI taxonomy): Bacteria > Bacillati > Actinomycetota > Actinomycetes > Micrococcales > Microbacteriaceae > Microbacterium > Microbacterium sp. NRRL B-14842. Next base: position 463,630 of record NZ_JBFLUM010000001.1, read on the forward strand.
GGCGACCAAGTCGAAGGCGAAGAAGGCGGACGCCGCCGAGGACGCCCCGAAGGAAGAGGCTGAGTGATGGCCACCAAGAAGGAAGCGACTGTGGAGACGCAGGCCGCAGGACACGAGTCGTCCGAGCACGACGTCCGCGACTCCGCTGCCCGCGGCTACCGCAAGGCCCGCCGTGGCTATGTCGTCAGCGACAAGATGGACAAGACGATCGTCGTCGAGGTCGAGGACCGCGTGAAGCACCCGCTTTACGGCAAGGTCATCCGCCGGACGTCGAAGGTCAAGGCGCACGATGAGGCGAACTCCGCCGGCATCGGCGACCTGGTCCTGATCAACGAGACCCGCCCGCTGAGCGCCACCAAGCGCTGGCGTCTGGTGGAGATTCTGGAGAAGGCCAAGTGATTCAGCAGGAGTCCCGCCTCAAGGTCGCCGACAACACCGGCGCCAAGGAGCTGCTCACGATCCGCGTCCTCGGTGGCTCGCGCCGCCGCTACGCCGGTCTGGGCGACACCATCGTCGCGACCGTCAAGGACGCGATCCCCGGTGGCAACGTCAAGAAGGGCGACGTCGTCAAGGCGGTCATCGTCCGCACCAAGAAGGAGACCCGTCGTCCCGACGGCTCCTACATCAAGTTCGACGAGAACGCCGCCGTCATCCTGAAGAACGACGGGGAGCCCCGCGGCACCCGTATCTTCGGGCCGGTCGGCCGTGAGCTTCGCGACAAGAAGTTCATGAAGATCGTCTCGCTGGCACCGGAGGTCATCTGATCATGGCGAAGATCAAGAAGGGCGACCTGGTTCAGGTCATCTCGGGCGCCAAGCCCGAGCGTGGTGGCGACCGCGGCAAGCAGGGCAAGGTCCTCGACGTCCTCGTCGGGCAGAACCGTGTCGTCGTCGAAGGCGTCAACTACGTCACCAAGCACACGCGCGTCGGTCAGACGCAGCGTGGCACCAAGACGGGTGGCCTCGAGACCGTCGAGGCGCCCATCCACATCTCGAACGTCGCACTCGTCGACCCCTCGACCAAGAAGCCGACCAAGGTCGGCCACCGGGTCGAGGAGCAGACCAAGGACGGCGTGAAGCGCACCGTCCGCGTGCGCTTCGCGAAGAAGAGCGGTAAGGACCTCTGATGGCAACGACCGACGCTGCGGTGGCTGGCAAGATCCAGCCCCGCCTGAAGGCGAAGTACAACGCCGAGATCAAGAAGGCTCTGCAGGACGAGTTCGGCTACGAGAACGTCATGCAGATCCCCGGCCTGGTCAAGGTCGTCGTGAACACCGGTGTCGGCGAGGCTGCTCGCGACAGCAAGGTGATCGATGGGGCGGTCGACGACCTCACCAAGATCACCGGCCAGAAGCCGATCGTCACCAAGGCCCGCAAGTCCATCGCGCAGTTCAAGCTGCGTGAGGGCCAGGCCATCGGCGCGCACGTCACCCTCCGTGGCGACCGTGCGTGGGAGTTCGTGGACCGCCTGGTGTCGCTCGCGCTGCCCCGCATCCGCGACTTCCGCGGTCTGTCGGGCAAGCAGTTCGACGGCAACGGCAACTACACCTTCGGTCTCCAGGAGCAGAGCGTGTTCCACGAGATCGATCAGGACAAGATCGACCGCGTCCGTGGTTTCGACATCACCGTCGTGACCTCGGCGAAGACGGACGACGAGGGACGCGCGCTGCTGCGTCACCTCGGCTTCCCGTTCCGCGCGGACGACGCCCAGGCGTGACCCTTCGACGGGCTCAGTGGTCTCCGTGTCACTGAGCCCGTCGATGTGCACGTACAATTGAAGATTGCGTGCTCATCGCAGGCCGTCTGTCGTGTAACGGCAGCCGGAACCTCATGATCGAAAGTAGACAACAATGACAATGACAGACCCGGTCGCAGACATGCTGACCCGTCTGCGCAACGCGAACTCGGCGCACCACGACACCGTGACGCTGCCGTCGAGCAAGCTCAAGACGCACATCGCAGAGATCCTCCAGCAGGAGGGCTACATCGCCGGTTGGGAGACCTCCGACGCTCGCGTGGGCAAGAACCTCACGCTGACGCTGAAGTACGGTCCGAACCGCGAGCGCTCGATCGCGGGCATCAAGCGCGTGTCGAAGCCCGGCCTGCGCGTGTACGCGAAGTCGACCGAGATCCCCACGGTCCTCGGCGGCCTCGGCGTGGCCATCCTGTCCACCTCCTCCGGTCTCCTCACGGACCGCCAGGCTGAGCAGAAGGGCGTGGGCGGAGAAGTTCTCGCCTACGTGTGGTAATCCGAAATGTCGCGTATTGGACGACTTCCCATCGACGTTCCCGCGGGCGTGACCGTTTCGGTCGACGGCCGTGAGGTCGCGGTGAAGGGCCCCAAGGGTGAGCTCACCCTCACGGTGGCCAGCCCCATCGAGGTGTCGGTCGAGGAGAACCAGGTTCTCGTCACCCGCCCCGACGACGAGCGCGAGTCCCGGTCTCTCCACGGCCTGACCCGCACGCTCATCAACAACAACATCATCGGCGTGACCCAGGGCTACACCAAGGGTCTCGAGGTCGTCGGCACCGGTTACCGCGTGCAGCAGAAGGGGAACTCGGTCGAGTTCGCCCTCGGCTTCTCGCACCCGGTCCTGATCGACCCGCCCGCCGGCATCACGCTCACGGTCGAGGGCACGAACAAGCTCACCGTCAGCGGGATCGACAAGCAGGCCGTCGGTGAGGCGGCTGCGAACATCCGCAAGATCCGCAAGCCCGAACCGTACAAGGGCAAGGGTGTGCGCTACGCCGGCGAGAACGTGCGTCGCAAGGCCGGAAAGAGTGGTAAGTAACCATGGCTCTCAAGTCAAAGTCTGACGCCCGCGCGCGTCGTCACGCCCGTCTTCGCAAGAAGATCGTGGGCACCGAGGTGCGTCCGCGCCTCGTCGTCAACCGTTCGGCGCGTCACGTCTTCGTGCAGCTCGTCGACGACAGCAAGGGCCACACGGTCGCCTCGGCCTCGACGCTCGAGACCGACCTGCGTTCGCTGGATGGCGACAAGACCGCCAAGGCTCGCAAGGTCGGCGAGCTCCTCGCCGAGCGCGCGAAGGCCGCAGGCGTTTCCGAGGCAGTGTTCGACCGTGGCGGCAACCGCTACGCGGGTCGTGTCGCCGCCATCGCCGACGGCGCCCGTGAAGGGGGTCTGGCACTGTGAGTGACAACAAGGAGAACGAAGTGACCGAAGCGGCTGCTGCCACTTCCGAGACGGCCGCCGGCACCACGCAGGCTGAGCCCTCTCGCGACCAGCGGGACGGCCGCCGCGGCGGACGTGACCGCAACCAGGGCGGCCGCGACCGCAACTCGCGCGACCGCGGCGACAACCAGTTCCTGGAGCGCGTCGTCACCATCAACCGCGTCTCGAAGGTCGTGAAGGGTGGTCGTCGCTTCAGCTTCACCGCTCTCGTGGTCGTCGGTGACGGCAACGGTCTGGTGGGCGTCGGCTACGGCAAGGCCCGTGAGGTCCCCCTGGCGATCTCGAAGGGTGTCGAAGAGGCCAAGCGCAACTTCTTCCGCGTCCCGCGCGTAGGCAGCACCATCCCGCACCCCGTGCAGGGTGAGTCGGCCGCCGGTGTGGTGCTCCTGCGCCCCGCCGCTGCCGGTACCGGTGTCATCGCCGGTGGTCCGGTCCGCGCCGTGCTCGAGTGCGCCGGCATCCACGACGTGCTGTCCAAGTCGCTCGGCTCGTCGAACACGATCAACATCGTGCACGCGACGGTCACCGCCCTGAAGGAGCTCGAGGAGCCCCGCGCCGTCGCCGCACGCCGTGGTCTCGAGTTCGACCAGGTCGCCCCGGCCCGGCTCGTCCGCGCCGAGGCCGAGGCCATCGCCGCACAGAAGGTAGGTGCCTGATGGCCGCGCGACTCAAGGTCACGCAGATCAAGTCCAAGGTGAGCGAGAAGCAGAACCAGCGCGACACGCTGCGCAGCCTCGGTCTCAAGCGGATCGGTGACACCACCGTCCGCCCCGACGACGCGCAGACGCGCGGCTACGTCAAGACCGTCGCCCACCTCGTCAAGGTTGAGGAGATCGACTAATGGCTGAGAAGAACGAGGCCGTCGAGGCCGAGAAGGCCACCAAGAAGGCGGCGGCTCCCAAGGCCGACGCTGCCAAGAAGCCCGCCGCGAAGAAGGCACCGGCCAAGACCAGTGCCGCCGACGCCAAGGCTGACGGCTCCGCGAAGGCTGCGCCGAAGAAGGACGCCCCGGCGTCCCGCCCCGGTGTGCTGAAGGTCCACCACCTGCGTCCCGTCCCCGGGTCCAACACCGCGAAGACCCGTGTCGGTCGCGGTGAGGGCTCGAAGGGCAAGACGGCCGGTCGCGGCACGAAGGGCACCAAGGCCCGCAACACCGTGCGCGTCGGCTTCGAGGGTGGCCAGATGCCGCTGCACATGCGCACGCCGAAGCTGCGTGGCTTCAAGAACCCGTTCCGCGTCGAGTACCAGGTCGTGAACCTGGAGAAGCTCGCGGAGCTCTACCCCCAGGGTGGCGACGTCACCGTCAGCGACCTGGTCGCCAAGGGTGCGGTTCGCAAGAACGAGAAGGTCAAGGTTCTCGGCAACGGCGACATCGCCGTGAAGCTCACCGTCGCGGTCGACAAGGTCTCGGGTTCTGCCGAGCAGAAGATCGTGGCTGCAGGCGGATCCGTCAAGTAACCACTGCGGAAGAGGGGTCGGAGATTCTCCGGCCCCTCTTCTGGTTCGGCGGGGGAGAAGCCGACCGCACGCATTCCCCCGGCCTCGGAGTGGGTTACCCTGGTGTTTCAGCCGCCCCTCGGGGGTTCGGCCACCTTTTCAGGAGGAACGTTCTTGTTTAGCGCCATCGCGCGGATCTTCCGCACGCCCGACCTGCGTCGGAAGATCGGTTTCACTCTCGCGATCATCGCGATCTACCGCCTCGGCTCGAACGTCCCCGCGCCGTTCGTCAACTTCCCGAACGTCGAGCAGTGTCTCGCGGCCAACGCCGGCACCGAGGGTCTGCTCGGACTCGTCAACCTCTTCTCCGGAGGCGCGCTGCTGCAGCTGTCGATCTTCGCGCTCGGCGTCATGCCGTACATCACCGCGACGATCATCACCCAGCTCCTGCGCGTCGTCATCCCGCACTTCGAGGCGCTGCACAAGGAAGGCCAGGCCGGGCAGGCCAAGCTGACCCAGTACACGCGGTACCTCACGATTGCCCTCGCGCTCCTGCAGTCCACGACGCTCGTCACCGTGGCCCGCACCGGCCAGCTCTTCGGTACGACCGACATCGGCGCGTGCACCCAGCTCCTCACGAACGACGTCTGGTGGGCGCAGGTGCTCATCATCATGGCGATGACGGCCGGTACCGGTCTGATCATGTGGTTCGCCGAACTCGTCACCGAGCGCGGCATCGGCAACGGCATGTCGCTGCTGATCTTCACCTCGATCGCCGCGACGTTCCCCGGCGCGATGTCGATCATCTGGCAGACCCGGGGCTTCGAGGTCTTCCTCCTCGTGCTGCTCGTCGGCATCATCGTGATGGGACTCGTGGTGTTCGTCGAGCAGTCGCAGCGGCGCATCCCCGTGCAGTACGCGAAGCGCATGGTGGGCCGTCGCACCTACGGCGGCACGAACACGTACATCCCGATCAAGGTGAACATGGCCGGTGTGATCCCCGTCATCTTCGCCTCGTCGCTGCTGTACATCCCCGCGCTCATCGCCCAGTTCAACACCCCGCAGGACGGCTCCACCCCGCCCGCGTGGGTCAGCTGGGTCAGCGCGAACTTCACCACCGGCAACAGCCCGATCTACATGGCGGCATACTTCCTGCTGATCATCGGGTTCACCTACTTCTACGTCGCGATCACGTTCAACCCGGTCGAGGTCGCCGACAACATGAAGAAGTACGGCGGCTTCATCCCCGGGATCCGGGCCGGCCGTCCGACCGCGGAGTACCTGGATTACGTGCTCACCCGCATCACGCTCCCCGGTTCCCTCTACCTGGGCCTGATCGCCCTGATCCCGCTCATCGCGCTCGCGACGGTCGGTGCCAACCAGAACTTCCCGTTCGGTGGCGCGTCGATCCTCATCATCGTCGGCGTGGGTCTCGAGACGGTCAAGCAGATCGACGCCCAGCTGCAGCAGCGACACTACGAAGGACTTCTCCGATGACAGTGCCCCACCTGGTCCCTGAGCCCGTCGAAGGGCACCGACCCACTGCCCGTTTGCTCATCGTCGGCCCCCAGGGTTCCGGCAAGGGCACCCAGGGTGTGCGCATCGCCGAGTCCTACGGCATCCCCGTCGTCTCGACCGGCGACATCTTCCGCGCGAACATCAAGGAGGGGACGCCGCTCGGCCAGCAGGTCACCGCGATCCTCGACAAGGGCGACCTGGTGCCGGACGAGCTGACCAGCGAGATCGTGCGCGACCGGCTGAGCCAGGAGGACGCGGAGAACGGCTTCCTCCTCGACGGCTACCCCCGCAACACCGCGCAGGTGGCGCACCTCGATGCGTTCCTCGAAGGACGCGGCGAGGCGCTGGACGCGGTGATCCTCCTCGACGTCCCGCGGGAGGAGAGCATCGCCCGCCTCGCCCTTCGCGCCGCGGAGCAGGGGCGTTCCGACGACACCGACGAGGCCATCGCGCACCGACTCGACATCTACGAGAAGGAGACGGCGCCGATCATCGAGGTCTACAGCAGCCGGGGCATCGTCGACCGCATCGACGGTGTGGGCTCGCTCGAGGAGATCACGGAGCGCATCGCCGCCGCTCTGGCCGCTCGCGGGCTGCGTTCCCCCGCCTCCGCCGCCTGAGATGTTCCGCCGCTCGATCTACAAGACCCCGGCTCAGCTACGAGCCATGGTCGAACCCGGCCTCATCACCGCCGAGGCCCTGGACGCCGTCCGCGCCCTCATCAAGCCGGGGGTGAAGACGATCGAGCTCGACGCCGCCGCGAACCGCGCCATCCTGCAGCGGGGTGCGGAGTCGAACTTCCAGCTCGTCAAGGGCTATCACCACACGATCTGCGTCTCGGTCAACGAGCAGGTCGTGCACGGCATCCCGGGGGAGCGGGTCCTCCAGCCCGGCGACATCGTCTCGGTCGACTGCGGAGCCCAGTTCGAGGGCTGGAACGGTGACAGCGCGATCACCGTCGTCGTCCCGGACCCCGAACACCCTGAGCTCGTGGCCCGCCGTGAGGAGCTCTCGCGTGTGACGGAGGGGTCGATGTGGGCGGGGATCGCCGCGATGGCCTCGGCGTCCTCGATCGACGAGATCGGCGCCGCGATCCAGGACTACATCGAGGCGCAGGGGCCGTCCGCCGTGAGCGGCGAGCCCTACGGCATCCTCCGCGAGTACGTCGGTCACGGCATCGGTCGGAAGATGCACGAGGCGCCCAGCGTCTTCAACTACCGGACGCCGGACCGCGGCGCGGACGTGAAGCCCGGTCTCGTGCTCGCCATCGAGCCGATGGTCACCGCCGGGGGTGAGGCGACGTTCGTGGAGGACGACGACTGGACGGTCACCACGGTCGACGGCACCGACGGCTCACATTGGGAACATAGCGTCGCCCTGCATGATGGGGGCATCTGGGTGCTCACCGCGCCCGATGGTGGAAGAGCCGGACTCGCCCCGTTCGGGATCGAGCCTCGAGAGATCGGAAAGTAATGGCAGCGGCGAAGAGCAACACCAACTGGTTCGCGATCGGCGTCTCCATCGCCGTCGTCGTGGTCCTGGTGGCCCTCGGCGGACTCGTGGTGTTCCTCAACAACCAGGCGACGTCTCCCGGCGCCACCCCGTCCGCCAGCGACAACTTCGACGCCGAGGCCGGCTCCGTCTCCATGGGCGACGGAGACACGACCGTGTCGGTCTTCCTCGACTTCCAGTGCCCGGTCTGCAAGTCCTTCGAGGACCAGTTCGGTGCGGCGCTCGAGGCGAAGGCCCAGAGCGGGGAGATCACGCTCGAGCAGCACCCCATCGCGATCCTCGACCGCTTCTCGCAGGGCACCGAGTTCTCCTCCCGTTCGGCCGGCGCGGCGTTCTGCGTCGCCGAGTCGGACTCCGACCTGTACTTCGACTACGCCAAGGTCCTGTTCGAGAACCAGCCGGCGGAGAACACCCCCGGCCTGACGAACGAACAGCTCGCCGAGTTCGCCACGCAGGTCGGCGCGGGCGACGACGTCGTGTCCTGCATCACGGACGAGACGTACCGCAAGTTCGGCGCCGCACAGGCGAAGAGCAACGACATCCAGGGCACGCCGACCGTCGAGATCGACGGAGAGCGCCTCGACCTGCAGAACCAGGAAGACATGAAGCGGTTCACCGACCTGCTCGGCTGACACCCGCCCATCCGCTCGACGCCCCGTCCGGCCAAGTTGCCGGATGGGGCGTCGTCGGATAACATAGATCTTTGGTGCCTTGTGCCATGCGTTCGGCGTGTCCGATCCGGCCCGGTACCGCACACCACCCACCCACCGCAGATCGACCGATCTGCAGAAGCGTCAGCGAGGCTATGGCTAAGAAAGACGGTGTCATCGAGATCGAGGGAGTGATCTCCGAGGCTCTCCCCAACGCGATGTTCCGCGTTGAGCTCAGCAACGGACACAAGGTCCTGGCAACGATCTCCGGAAAGATGCGGCAGAACTACATCCGCATCATCCCCGAGGACCGTGTGGTCGTGGAGCTCAGCCCCTACGACCTGACACGCGGCCGCATCGTCTACCGCTACCGCTGATCGGTCGAGAAGTAACACCCCAGGCTTCGCGCCTGCCCGGTGAAGACAGCGAACAGGAAACATCATGAAGGTCAACCCCAGCGTCAAGCCGATCTGCGACCACTGCAAGGTGATCCGCCGCCACGGCCGCGTCATGGTGATCTGCAAGAGCAACCCGCGTCACAAGCAGCGCCAGGGCTGAGCGCCCCCGCTGCGTGAGCGCCGCTCTCGCAATCTCATAACTCAATACGAAACGGCAGGATCAGACGCTTCGATCCTTCGACAGGCTCAGGAACCCAGGTTCCCGCCTGTCGGACGACGCGGAGCTGACACCTCGGGGCGGAGGCCCGGGCACCGATCCTGCTCCACACCTCCACAACACCCAGGAGAACCGCATGGCACGTCTTGCCGGCGTTGACATCCCGCGCGACAAGCGCGTGGTGATCGCCCTTACCTACATCTACGGCGTCGGCCGTACCCGCTCGGTTGAGATCCTCAAGGCGACCGACATCGACGAGAGCATCCGCGTGAAGGACCTCAGCGACGACCAGCTCGTCGCCCTCCGCGACTACATCGAAGGCAACTACAAGGTGGAGGGTGACCTGCGCCGCGAGGTCGCCGCAGACATCCGCCGCAAGGTCGAGATCGGCTCCTACGAGGGCATCCGCCACCGTCGTGGTCTCCCGGTCCGCGGTCAGCGCACCAAGACCAACGCCCGTACCCGCAAGGGCCCGAAGCGCACCGTCGCCGGCAAGAAGAAGGCCCGCTAAGCAGCGGCCAGGGACTAGGAGAACACTTTCATGGCTGCACCCAAGGCCGCCGCGCGCAAGCCGCGCCGCAAGGAAAAGAAGAACATCGCGCTGGGCCAGGCCCACATCAAGTCGACGTTCAACAACACCATCGTTTCGATCACCGACCCGTCCGGCGCCGTCATCGCCTGGGCCTCGTCGGGTGGCGTGGGCTTCAAGGGCTCCCGCAAGTCGACCCCGTACGCCGCCGGCATGGCAGCGGAGTCCGCTGCCCGCCAGGCTGCGGAGCACGGCGTGAAGAAGGTCGACGTCCTCGTGAAGGGTCCGGGCTCCGGCCGCGAGACCGCGATCCGCTCGCTGCAGGCCGCCGGCCTCGAGGTGGGTTCGATCCAGGACGTCACCCCGCAGGCGCACAACGGCTGCCGCCCGCCGAAGCGCCGCCGCGTCTGATGCGTGTGCCGAGCCGCTCGTCCTTCGGGTCGAGCGGCTCGGCGCCCCGCGTGGGGCATCGACTTCCACAACTCAAGACCTCACCCCACCACATGTCATATAGCGGGCATGTGATCGAAAGGAACACAGAGTGCTTATTGCACAGCGTCCCACACTGACCGAGGAAAAGATCGTCGAGAACCGGAGCCGGTTCATCATCGAGCCTCTGGAGCCCGGCTTCGGCTACACGATCGGCAACGCGCTGCGCCGCAGCCTGCTGTCGTCGATCCCCGGTGCCGCTGTCACCAGCGTCCGCATCGACGGTGTGCTGCACGAGTTCAGCACGATCCCCGGCGTGAAGGAGGATGTCACCGAGATCATCCTCAACATCAAGCAGCTGGTCGTCTCCAGCGAGCGCGACGAGCCCATCACCGCGTACCTCCGCAAGACCGGTGCCGGTGAAGTGACCGCCGCCGACATCTCGGCTCCGGCCGGTGTCGAGGTGCACAACCCCGAGCTCGTCATCGCGACGCTGAACGACACCGCCAAGTTCGAGCTCGAGCTCACCATCGAGCGCGGCCGTGGCTACGTCTCCGCAACGCAGAACCGCAACGAGTACGCCGAGGCCGGTCAGATCCCGATCGACTCGATCTACTCGCCCGTGCTCAAGGTCAGCTACCGCGTCGACGCCACCCGTGCCGGTGAGCGCACCGACTTCGACAAGCTCATCCTCGACGTCGAGACCAAGTCGGCGATCAGCCCGCGCGACGCCGTCGCCTCGGCTGCCAAGACGCTCACCGAGCTGTTCGGTCTCGCCCGCGAGCTGAACGTCGAGGCCGAGGGCATCGAGATCGGCCCGGCGCCGGTGGAGGCTGTGAACTCCAGCGAGCTGTCGATGCCGATCGAGGACCTCGACCTGTCGGTCCGCTCGTACAACTGCCTGAAGCGTGAGGGCATCAACACCGTTTCTGAGCTCGTCGCCCTGTCGGAGACGCAGCTCATGAACATCCGCAATTTCGGCCAGAAGTCGGTCGACGAGGTGCGCGACAAGCTCATCTCGCTCGGTCTGTCGCTCAAGGATTCGGTGCCCGGTTTCGACGGCGCCCACTTCTACGGCGGCAGCGAAGACGAGTCCTTCTGATACCCGACCCTTTCTGACCAGGAGTTAGACGATTATGCCCAAGCCCACCAAGGGTCCCCGCCTCGGAGGCGGCCCCGCCCACGAGCGCCTGCTGCTTGCCAACCTCGCCGCTGCGCTGTACACCCACAAGTCGATCAAGACGACCGAGACGAAGGCCAAGCGCCTGCGTCCGCTCGCCGAGCGCCTCATCACCTTCGCCAAGCGCGGCGACCTGCACGCCCGCCGTCGCGTGCTGTCGGTCATCGGTGACAAGGAAGTCGTGCACGTCCTGTTCAACGAGATCGCTCCGCTCGTCGCGGACCGCGAGGGTGGCTACACGCGCATCACCAAGGTCGGCAACCGCAAGGGCGACAACGCTCCCATGGCCGTGATCGAGCTCGTCCTCGAGCCCGTCACCCCGAAGGCGAAGTCGACCAAGAAGGCCGCCGCGGCTCCGAAGGACGAGAAGCCCGCCGCCGAGGAGGCTCCCGCCGAGGAGACCGTCGAGGCTCCCGCGGACGAGACCCCTGCCGACGACACGGCTGCCGAGGCCGGCGCCGAGTCGCAGGCCGAGGGCGAGGCCGCTGAGGCCGCCGCCGAGGACGCTGTCGAGAAGAAGTCCGAGTAAGGACCTCTCTCCCCACGAAGCCCGCCGCCCCTTCCGGGGTGGCGGGCTTCGTCGTTCATCGAGGGGCGGTGATCCGGTAGCGTGCCCCCGGCCGTCCCTTCGTGGAGTAGTCCAGCGAGCGCACCGCCTGTCCGGTCGCCGCGAGGTGCTCCAGGTAGCGGCGGGCACTGACGCGGGAGATGGCCAGGTCGTCGCCGATCTCGGTCGCCGAGGCGTCGGGCCGGGCCGCGAGGGCCGCAGAGACCCGCTCCAGCGTCTCCGCGCTCAGACCCTTCGGGAGGCCGTAGCGCTCCCGGAAGGCGATGATGGCGTCGGCCGCCTCGACCCGGCGAACGACGTCGTGCAGCTCGGTGTGGTCGCGGAGCAGGAGCGTCGCCCCCACATCGGCGGAGCCGTTCCCGGACGCCGTGCTCCGGGCGACGAGCACATGCGAGCCGACGATCACGGGGCGTCCCGCGGCCTCGCCCTCGCGGAGCACCGTGGCGAGCTCGGTGCCGAGGACCTCGTCCGCGGCAGCGCCGTCGAGGTCGGCGGCATCGCGACCGAGGAATCGTGCGGCCGCGTCGTTGACCAGGGTGATCCGCCCGGCCCCGTCCACCGTCACGACGCCTTCGCTCAGCCCGTGCAGGGTCGTCTCCTGGTTCTTGACGAGCGCCGCGATCTGGTGCGGCTCGAGACGGTAGATGCGGCGACGGATGAACGACGTCACCCACGCGGCGCCGAAGACCCCGAGCACCGCCGCAGCGAGCATGGCGGAGATGAGTCCCACGAGGTTGCTGGTGAACTCCTCGTTCAGCTCCGACTCCAGGATGCCGACCGAGGCTGTGCCGATCACCGCGCCGTCCTCGTCGCGGATGGGCACCTTCACCCGCCACGACGTCCCGAGCGTGCCGGTCTGCGTGCCCACGAAGATCTCCCCGCCCAGCGGGATCGACGGGTCGGTGGACACCCGCTCCCCGATGCGGTCGGTGTTCGGATGCGAGTATCGGATGCCCTCGTCGTTGGCGACCACCACGTAGGCGAGGTCGGAGGCCTCGCGGATGACCTCGGCGACCGGCTGGATGGCGGCGGCCGGATCCTCGTCGTCGAACGCATCGAGGACGACGGGGAGTGCGGCGACGGACTGGGCGACCGCCTGCATGCGGTCCTTGTAGGCCTCGCGGAGCGCGTTCTCCTGGAACGCTCCGGCGGCGATGCCGGTGCCGAGGGTCACCAGGAACACGATCAGCGCCTGCAGCGCGAGCAGCTGCACGCGGAGCGTCATCTTCGAGGCCACGGGTCCATTCTCCCGGCTGGGTTCCCGGGCCGCGAGCCGCCGGCAGAGGTGTTCGCGACCAATAGTTACGGAACGCGACCAATGGTTTCCGAAGGTTGAGCGTGCGCATCTGCGCCTCGACAGTGGACGGATTGCATCCGAACGCTCAAGGAGGAGCGCCATGAATCATGCCCGCACCGGGACTCTCGCCGCGGCCGTCGCCGCGACCGCCCTCGTCCTCACCTCGTGCTCGACGACCGACGGCGGAGCCGCCGGCTCGGACGGCGGCGATGAGGCGGTCGCCATCACCGACGTGAACATCGTCGTCCCCGCCGACCCGGGCGGAGGGTGGGACCAGACGGGCCGGGCCCTGTCGCAGCTGCTCACGCAGGAGGACATCGTCGGCTCGGCGCCCGTCACCAACGTCGGCGGCGCGGGCGGCACGGTCGGCCTCGCACAGCTCGCCAACGAGAAGGACCCGGCCACGCTCATGGTCATGGGCCTCGTGATGGTGGGAGCGGTGGAGACCAACGCCTCCGCCGTGCGCATCGAGGACATGACACCGATCGCCCGGCTCACGGATGAACCGCTCGTCGTGGTCGTGCCCGCCGACTCGGAGTACGACACTCTGGAAGACCTCGTCGAGGATGTCGTGGACAAGGGCCAGGAGGTCACGATCACCGGCGGTTCCGCGGGAGGAGCCGATCACATCCTCGCCGGGCTGCTGCTCGAGGAGGCAGGGCTCGACGGCGCGGAGATCGCCGAGAAGCTGAACTACACGCCCAACTCGGGCGGCGGCGAGGCGACGTCGCTGATCCTCGGCGGCAAGGTCTCGGCGGGCATCTCCGGTGTCGGCGAGTTCCTGCAGCACATCGAGGCCGGGACCATGAAGGCCCTCGCCGTCTCGTCGGAGGAGCCGGTCACACAGCTGCCGGACGTCGACACGATCACCGACTCCGGATACGACGTCGTGCTCACCAACTGGCGCGGTGTGATCGCCCCGGGCGGGATCAGCGACGCCGAGCGCGCGGAGCTCGAGCGCCTCGTCACCGAGCTGGAGGCGTCCGACGCGTGGAAGGACGAGCTGGAGACGCGGGGGTGGGCGGACGCGTTCCTCACGGGCGCGGAGTTCGACGAGTTCCTGGACGGCAACATCGCCGAGGTCACCACGACGCTGCAGAACATCGGGCTGGTCGGCTGAGATGACGACCGGGTCTTCCGGACCCGGCGAGGAGGTGCGGACCGACGCCCGTCGGTCCGCACGCCTCGTCGCGTCCCTCCCGCGGGGGGAGCTCGTCTTCGCCCTGCTCATGGTGGCCCTCGGCGTGTTCGCGTTCGCCGGGGTCTTCACCATCCATGTGCCCGCAGGCGGCCAGGTGGGGCCCACGGTCTTCCCGCTGTTCGTCTCCGTGCTGCTGCTCGGTTCGTCGCTCGCCGTCGTCGTGAGCATCTTCCGCGGACACCGCGGTGTGCCGGAGGACGGAGAGGACGTCGATCAGAGCCTCCCGACCGACTGGCTGACGCTCGTGAAGATCGTGGCGCTGGTGGTCGCGCACCTGCTCCTCATCGAACCGCTCGGCTGGGCACCCGCCGCGGCCCTGCTGTTCGGCGGCGTCGCCTGGGCGCTCGGCGCGCGGCGCTGGTGGATGGCGCTCCTCATCGGCGCGATCATCGCGCTGGTCGTGCAGGTCGTGTTCGGCGGTCTGCTCGGGCTGTCGCTCCCGTGGGGACCGGCGCTCGGCTGGCTGGGAAGGATGTTCTGATGGACAGCTGGAGTCTGCTCCTCGAGGGGTTCGCGACCGCGCTGCAGCCCCAATACCTCGTCTTCGCCTTCTTCGGCGTGCTGATCGGCACCGCCGTGGGCGTCCTCCCGGGCATCGGGCCGGCGATGACCGTCGCCCTGCTCCTGCCGCTCACCTACACGCTGGAACCGGCCGCCGCCCTGATCACCTTCGCCGGGATCTACTACGGCGGAATGTACGGCGGGTCGACCACGAGCATCCTCCTGAACACGCCGGGGGAGTCGTCGTCGATCGTGACGGCGATCGAGGGCAACAAGATGGCCAAGCTCGGTCGCGGTGCGGCAGCCCTCGCCACCGCCGCGCTCGGGTCGTTCGTCGCGGGCACCCTGGCGACCGTCGGCCTGACGCTGCTCGCCCCGGTACTCGCGCAGTTCGCCGTGAACCTCGGGCCGGCCGACTACGTGGCTCTCATCGTCGTGGCCTTCGTGACGGTCGGCGCGCTCATGGGCTCCTCCGTCTCGCGGGGCCTGCTGTCTCTCGGCGTCGGCCTGTTCCTCGGCCTCGTCGGCACCGACTGGCTCTCGGGGCAGCAGCGGTACACCCTCGGCCTGCTTTCGCTGGCCGACGGCATCGACGTGGTGCTCGTGGCGGTCGGGCTCTTCGCCGTCGGCGAGACGCTCTACGTCGCGGCCCGGCTGCGTCACGGCACGATCGACGTGATCCCCGTCTCCCGTGGGTGGCGCAGCTGGATGACGAAGGACGACTGGCGTCGGTCGTGGAAGCCCTGGCTCCGCGGCACCGCCATCGGCTTCCCGATCGGCACGATCCCGGCCGGCGGGGCCGACGTGGCGACCTTCCTGTCCTACGCCGCCGAGCGCAAGCTCTCGCGCCGTAAGGACGAGTTCGGCCGCGGGGCCATCGAGGGTGTCGCGGGCCCGGAGTCGGCGAACAACGCGGCCGCCGCGGGCGTGCTCGTGCCGCTGCTGACGCTGGGCCTGCCGACGACGGCGACGGCGGCGATCATCCTCACCGCGTTCCAGACCTACGGCCTGCAGCCCGGGCCGCAGCTGTTCACCGGACAGGCGGACCTCGTCTGGGCGCTGGTGGCGAGCCTCTACATCGGCAACGTGATCCTGCTCGTGCTGAATCTGCCCCTGGTGGGCATGTGGGTGAAGCTCCTGCAGATCCCGCGGCCGTACCTGTACGCCGGCATCCTCCTGTTCGCCGCCTTCGGGGCGTACGCGCTGAACTTCGCGGTCGTCGACATCCTCATCCTGCTCATCATCGGCGTCCTGGGCTACTTCCTGCGGCGGTACGGATTCCCGGTGGCGCCGCTGGTGGTGGGCATGATCCTGGGGCCGATGGGGGAGGAGCAGCTCCGTCGTGCGCTGCAGCTCAGCCAGGGCGACCTGACGACGCTCATCGCGCAGCCGTTCTCCGCGGTCGCCTACGTCATCCTCGCGCTGCTCATCGCCGGCGGGCTGTGGCTGCGGCGCCGGCAGCGACGCTACGAGCAGGCGCTCACGGAGTCCATCGCGGTGCCCGTCACAGCGGACTCGGAGGTCTGACCCGGCACGATTCGAGCGGGGGAGAGGCCGGGAGTAGGCTGATCCGGTGAACGATGCGACGGTCCTGGAACGCGGGCCTCGCGCCTACGCGGCATTCATCGGCATCGGCCTCCTCGCCGGCCTCCTCTCCGGTCTCTTCGGCGTCGGCGGCGGCACGGTCATCGTCCCGCTGCTGGTGCTCCTGCTCGCGTTCGACCAGCGGCTGGCAGCCGGAACCTCGCTGGCGGCGATCGTCCCGACGGCGACCGTCGGCGTCATCTCCTACGCCGCATCGGGCTCCGTCGCCTGGATCCCGGCGCTGATCCTCGCCGCCGGGGCCGTGGTCGGCGCGCAGATCGGCACCCGCCTGCTCCCGCGGATCTCGCAGACCGCCCTCCGCTGGGGCTTCGTCGGCTTCCTCGTCGTCGTGATCGTGAGCCTCTTCCTCGTGATCCCGTCGCGCGACGCCGTCTTCGAGCTCACCTGGCTGACCGGGATCGCCCTGGTGGTCGTCGGAATCGGCACCGGCGTCCTGGCCGGCCTCATCGGCGTCGGCGGCGGCGTCATCGTCGTCCCGGTGCTCATGCTCGCGTTCGGGACGAGCGACCTCGTCGCGAAGGGCACCTCGCTGCTCATGATGATCCCGACGGCTCTCTCCGGCACAGTCGGCAACCTCCGCAACCGCAACGTCGACCTCCTGGCCGCACTTCTCATCGGCGTCTCGGCGTGCACCACCACGGCCCTCGGCGCGTGGCTGGCGACCATCGTCGACCCGACCGTCGGGAACCTCCTCTTCGCCGCGTATCTCATGGTGATCGCCGTGCAGATGGCCCTCAAGGCCATCCGCGGCCGCCGGCGCGGCTGATCCCGCGGCGCCGGACACCCGGTGTGCGCCGCCGGAAGAAGCGCGCGAGGCCCGCTCTTTCGGTGACTCCGGCGAACGATTTTCGCCGTACCTCTTTACAGGCGTCTTCGTGCTCGCTATCGTCAGTCATCACATGACGTTATATAACGAGTCATGATGTTTGATCGAAGGTCATCAGAAGGGACCATCTTGTCTGCCACCGCTCTGTTCGTCGACTCCGCCGCTATCGAGAACCAGCTCGCTGCGGCCCGCCAGGCGATCGCGACCCGGGACACCATCTCGCGCGTCGTGCTCACCGCCTGCGGCGGCTCCTTTGCCGTCATGCAGCCCATCGAGTACCTGTTCGGCACCAAGGCGGTGTCGCTCGAGGCGACCGCGCTCAATGCGGCCGAGTTCACCAGCCGCGCCTCGTCGCGCGTCGACGCCGACACCCTCGTCCTGCTCTGCTCGCACTCCGGAACCACGCCGGAGACGGTGGCCGCGGCGAAGCACGCACGCGAGCGCGGTGCGCTCACGGTCGCCTTCACGTTCGACCCGACGTCGCCGCTCGCCGAGGCATCGGAGCACGTGGTGGCGTATCAGCACGGCGAGGGGAAGAGCGAGGCCCACGTCGGTCCCGCGCTGCTGCTGCGCCTGGCGGCCGGCATTCTGGACGACCGCGAACAGGCCGGCATCGCCGGCGCAGTCGACGAGGCCGTCGCCCAGCTGCCGGCCCTCGTGCCGGCAGCGCGCGAAGCGCACTCCGCTGCCGCCGATGCCTGGGGGTACCGCCACCGTCGCGCGCCCCTGATCTACACGATGGCGGCAGGCTCCAACTACGGCTCCGCCTACTCGTTCGCCATCTGCCTGCTGCAGGAGATGCAGTGGGTGCACTCCGCCGCCATCCATGCCGGCGAGTACTTCCACGGCCCCTTCGAGATCACCGAGGAGGACGTGCCGTTCATCGCCCTCCTCGGACTCGACGAGACGCGGGCCGTCGAGCAGCGAGCGGTGGACTTCGTCACGAAGCACTCGGATCGGGTGCTCGTCCTCGACGCCCAGGAGTTCGGCCTGGACGTCGTCGCTCCGGAGGTGCGCGGCGTCTTCGCCCACCTCCTCTTCAACGTCGTGCTCCGCGCGTACGCGGATGCACTCGCCGACCACCGAGGACACCCCCTCAGCGTGCGCCGCTACATGTGGCGCATGGAGTACTAGGAACGAAAGGATCGCAACGATGCGAACATCAGCCCGGATCGGCCTGGCGGCTGCGGCCGCCGCAGCCCTCGTCCTACCCCTGGCCTCGTGCGCCGGAGGCGAGAGCGAGGCGTCGGACGGCCAGGTGGAGATCAGCTTCTTCCACCGCTGGCCCAACGAGCCGAAGAACTCGTACTACAACGACATGGTGGCGGAGTTCGAGAAGGAGAACCCCGACATCAAGGTCTCCGTCGAGAGCGTGCTCAACGACGCCTACAAGGACAAGGTGAAGGTCGTCGCGGGCTCCGCCAATGCTCCTGACGTCCTGTTCACCTGGAGCGGTTCGTTCGTGGACGAGCTCGTCTCCAATGACGCTCTGCTCGACCTCGGGCCGTGGCTCGAGGAGGACGCGGACTTCCGGGACAGCTTCTACCCGAGTCAGCTGGAGGCCTTCGAGGTCGACGGCACCTCCTACGGCCTGCCGGTGGGGATGCAGTCGAAGCTGTTCTTCTACAACAGGGACGTCTTCGAGGAGCTGGGACTCGAGGCGCCGGCGACGTGGGACGAGTTTATCGACGTCCTGGAGACGATCCAGGACGCCGGTATGACCCCGATCGAGTACGGTGCGCAGGAGCAGTGGACGATCGCGCACTACGTCGGCACGCTGAATCAGCGTGTCGTCGATCCGGAGGTGTTCGCAGCGGATCAGGATCCGGCGACCGGCGAGTTCACGGACGAGGGATATGTCCGGGCACTGGAGCGCTTCCAGGAACTCGCCGAGTACATGAACGACGACCTCACGGCCGTCGGGCATGAGATCGCGCGCAACGCCTGGATCGCGGGGGAGGCGCCGATCATGTACATGCAGAGCGCCGAGGTGGGGTACTTCGGCGACGCGCAGTTCGAGTACGGCACGTTCAACTTCCCCGCCGTCACGGGTGGCAAGGGTGATCCGGCGGAACTGACCGGAGCGCCGGAGGGCTTCGCGATCTCGAAGACCACGGAGCATCCCGAGGAGGCCCAGCGGTTCCTCGAGTTCCTGCTCAGCAAGCAGAGCGGTATCGCCTACGCGGAACGAGCGGGCGAGCTGAGCCCGGTCAAGGGGGCCGTGGAAGAGGCGGATGTGCCCGAGATCTCACGGGAGCTCGCCCAGGGGATCGTCGGCGCCTCGGCGATGACGACCTGGCTCGACAACGCCTACGATCCGCAGATCGTGCAGGCGTATCTGTCCGAGACCCAGCTGATGCTCAGCGGCCAGCAGACCCCCGAGGGGGTCATGGCCGCCGTGCAGGAAGCGGCGAAGCGCGTGCGCGACGCCTCCTGATCCGCACCGGGGCTGCCGGCACCCGTGGCCGGCAGCCCCTCCCACCTTCGGAAGAGACACCGTGATGAGAACACGCTCCCGAGCCTGGTCGAACCTGCTCTACGTGCTTCCCGCGATCATCCTGATCGGGGTGTTCGTGTACTACCCGCTGGTCGCCAATGCGGCCTTCGGCTTCTTCTCCTTCAGCGCCGGCAGCGGGGAGATGCGCTTCGTCGGCCTCGACAACTTCGCGCGGCTCTTCGGCGATCCGATCATCGCGACGGCCCTGGGCAACAACATCCTGTACGCGGTCGTCTCGATCGTCTGCCAGGTGGGTGGCTCCCTCGTGATCGCCGCCTGGCTGACCCGGCTGCTCGGACCGCGCATGGGCGCGTTCCTGCGCAGCGTGTACTTCCTTCCCGCCGTGATCTCGATGACCGTGATCGCGCTGCTGTTCACGTTCGTGTACAACGCCCGCGGCGGACTCCTCAACGCTCTGCTGGAGGCGATCGGACTCGGCAGCCTGCAGACGGCGTGGCTGGCTGATGTCGACACGGCGATGGGAGCGGTCATCGGCGTCTCCCAGTGGCAGAGCATCGGCTACGTCTGCATGCTCTACGTCGTCGCACTGCAGCAGATCCCGGAGGAATAC
This sequence comes from Microbacterium sp. NRRL B-14842, assembly GCF_050470785.1. Taxonomy (NCBI): domain Bacteria; kingdom Bacillati; phylum Actinomycetota; class Actinomycetes; order Micrococcales; family Microbacteriaceae; genus Microbacterium; species Microbacterium sp. NRRL B-14842. The sequence continues at coordinate 483,758 of NZ_JBFLUM010000001.1, forward strand.
TACGAAGCCGCGTCGCTGGACGGCGCCGGACGGGTTCGCCAGTTCTTCAGCATCACCGTCCCGCAGGCCAAGGAGATGATCTTCGTCGCGATGATCCTCACCGTCTCCGGCGCTTTCACGGTGTTCAACGAGCCTTACATCCTGACCAAGGGCGGTCCGGGAAACACCACCCAGGTCCTCGCGACCTATATGTACAACCAGGGTTTCTTCCAGAACGAGATGGGCTACGCCTCAGCCATCGCGAGCCTGATCTTCGTGATCACCCTCGTGCTGTCCGTCGTGCAGATGGTCTCGTTCCGAAGCGGGAGGCAATGACATGAGCAGTACCCGGCTTCGTCCAGCGGAACGTGTCCGCCGTGCCCCGGTCCAGGTGATCCTGGCCGTCTACGCCGTCGTGATCGCCTACCCCCTGCTCTGGATGGTGATCTCCTCTTTCAAATCCTCGTCCGAGATCTTCGCCGATCCGTGGGGCCTGCCGTCGGTCTGGCTCGTCCAGAACTACGCCGCCGCCTGGGACCGCGGGATCTCCGACTACTTCGTCAACTCCGTCATCGTCACGATCATCTCCACCGTCGCGACCGTCGCGATCGCGGCCCTGTGCGCCTACGGCATGGTGAGGCTGTCGAGCCGGGTCGCGAACATCGTGCTGATCGTGGCGATGGGCGGGCTGGTGGTGGCGCCCCAGGTGAGCCTCATCCCGCTCTACCGGCTTCTCGACACGATGGGGCTGCTGAACACGTACTGGGCGATGATCCTCCCTTACGTGGCCTTCCGTCTGCCCATGGCGATCCTGCTGATCCGTTCGGTGTTCCTCGGCATCCCCCGTGAGCTCGAGGACGCGGCGACCATCGACGGCTGCCGCTCGTTCGGAGTCTTCCGGCACGTCTACCTGCCGTTGAGCGCGTCCGTGCTGACGACCGCTGCCGTCCTCACCGGTTACTTCGCCTGGAACGAGTTCCTGTTCGCGATCGTCTACATCGACGCCGATGCGCTGCGCACCATCCCCGCGGGACTGATGTCGTTCCGCGACTCGCTCTCCACCGAGTGGGGTGTGCTCCTGGCAGGATTGACCATCGCGGCCCTGCCCATCGTGGTCGTGTTCCTCGCGCTGCAGCGGTACTTCGTCGCCGGAGTCGCGGCGGGGAGTGTGAAGGGATGACGATGGATACGGGTCAGCTCAGGGACGCACTCGCCGCGGTGCCGCCCCCCTCGCTCGTCGGCGTCGGGGACAACGTGCTCGACTGCTATCTGCATGAGGACCTGGCCTATCCCGGGGGTAACGCACTGAACGTCGCCGCGTACAGCAGGCTCTTCTTCGGCGGCACCGCCGGATTCGTCGGGATCATGGGGGACGACCGCTTCGCAGAACACGTGCGGGGCGTCCTCGACGAGATCGGAGTGGACGGCGCCCGCGTCAGACGCGTGCGCGGCGCGAACGGCATGGCTTTCGTCGCGCTGGACGAGGACGGCGACCGGCGCTTCGTCGCCTCGAATCGCGGGGGAGTCCAGGCCGAGCTGAGGCTGCGGCTGAGCGAGGCCGATCATGAATACCTCTCCGGCTTCGACCGGGTGCACACCTCGGTCTATTCGTCGTTGGAGCCGGAGCTCCCGGCCATCGCGGAACGGGGGAGCCGCGTGTCGTACGACTATTCCGACGACGCGTCGCCGGACGTGATCCGGGCGACCGCTCCGCACGTCGACGTGGGGTTCTTCTCGGGAGGGGACCGCAGCGATTCCGAGATCGACGACCTCGGCCGCTTCGCCGTGGCCTGCGGCATGGGATCGGCCGTGGTGACGCGGGGTGCCCGCGGCTCCGTGGGCTTCGACGCCACTTCCGTGCGGCGCACCGGTATCCGGGAGGTCGACGCCGTCGATGCGCTCGGGGCCGGGGACGCCTTCCTCACCGGGTTCCTCGCGGCACGGGCGGGTGGGGCCGATCTCGCCGGATGCCTCGATGTGGCCGCCGTCAGCGGAGCGCTCGCCTGCACGTTGCGCGGGGCGTTCGGATACCCTGTGCATGCGGGGGACGACGCACGCGCGCAGATGCTGCGGCGATACCCGGCGACGTAGAGGAGGGCTCCGACGTGACTCAGCTGTCGTCCGCCGTCGGCTCGACCCCGCTGCACGAGCAGGTGCGAAGCCTGCTGATGCGGGAGATCGACGCCGGGACCTATGCCGAAGGCGAACGGCTTCCGTCCGAACCCGAGTTGTGTGAGCGCTTCGGCGTCAGCCGCATCACCGTGCGGCGGGCGGTGGCCGATCTGGAAGGACTCGGCATCGTGCGCCGACAGCAGGGCCGCGGGACCTTCGTCGCTCCGCGACGCGAGGTGATCGGTGCCATGACCCTGGGTGGCTTCGCAGACACCGTGGTGGCGGACGGGGTCAAATCCCGACGGATCATGCGCGCCGAGACGACCCCCGCCGACGAGAAGCGCGCCCGGCGCCTCGGCGTCCCGGTCGGCGACCCGGTCTTCCGGTTGGTACGCGTCTTCGCTCTCGACGGCATCCCCCTCTCCATCGACGACAGCCGGTATTCACTGACGCGCTTCCCTGATTTCGACCGGCACATCGACCACGACACCTCCACATATCAGGTGCTTCGCGACGTGTACGGCGTGGAGTTCTCGGAGATGTACCGGGAGATCGACGTCGGCTTCACCACCGCCCAGACCGCGGAGTGGCTGGCCCGCCCGGAGCACGATCCGCTCATCGTCGTCCGCAAGCGCGCGCTGGACCGGGCCGGCGAGGTCGTTCACACCTCACGGGTGAAGGTCGTTCCGAGTCGGATGACGTTGAACATGGTGGTCCGCTCCCAGGGGTGAGGCCCGCCGGTCCCCGCGATGTGGCATATCATCCGGGTTTCGGACGGCCCGCGCACGGCGGGCCGTCGGCGGGCCTCGGTAGGATCGACGGGTGGCAGTGAACCAAGAACTCGTCGGCCGGGAGTTCCCGCCGACCGCCCCCTACCTCGTCGGGCGGGAGAAGGTGCGCGAGTTCGCGCGCGCCGTCTTCGCCGACGCCCCCCAGCACACCGACGTCGAGGCCGCCCGTACAGCCGGCTTCGCCGACGTCGTCGCGCCGCCGACCTTCGCGATGGTCCTGCAGGACCTCACGCTCCAGCAGCTGCTGGCCGAGCCGGACTCCGGCATCGTGCTGGCGCGCACGATCCACGCGGAGCAGCGATTCCGCTACACCAGGCCGATCGTCGCGGGAGACGAGCTGACGGCGCAGCTGCGCGTCACCGGCATCCGCATGATGGGCGGGAACGCCATGATCACGAGCGAGGCCGAGATCACCGACGAAGCGGGCGCGCACGTGGTGACCGCCACCAGCGTCCTGCTCGTCGGCGCCGAGGAGGAGACCGCATGAGCGCGTTCACCGTGGGAGACGTGCTCGCCGAGCGCACCGTGCACCTGACGAGGGAGTCGCTCGTCCGCTACGCCGGAGCCTCCGGCGACTTCAACCCGATCCACTACCGCGACGACGTCGCCGCCGCGGTGGGCCTTCCCGGCGTGCTCGCGCACGGCATGCTGACCATGGGCATCGCCTCGTCGGTGGTCGTGGCCGCGCTCGACCCGCAGACCCGGATCCTCGATTACGGCGTGCGCTTCACGAAGCCGGTGGTGGTCGACCCCGAGACCGGCGCCGATGTGCACGTCGTCGCGACGGTCGGCGCCGTGGACGAGGAGTCCGCGCGCATCGACCTCAAGGTCACGACCGGCGACACCACCGTGCTCGTCAAGGCGCAGCTGCGCGTCGCCGTCCGATGAGCGAGGTCGAGCCGATCCGCCTGGCCGAGCTCACCACGCTCCGCACCGGCGCTGCGCCTGCGCACATGCGCGAGGCGACGACGACGGCGGAGCTCGTCTCGGTCCTCCGCGAGACCTGGGCGGAGGGCGACCCCTGGCTGGTGCTCGGAGGGGGCTCGAACCTCTTCGTCGGCGACGAGCCGTTCGAGGGCACCGTCATCCGCATCCGGACCCGGGGCGTCGAGGAGCTCCCGTCGCCGCATCCCGGTCGCGTCCGTCTGCGTGTGCAGGCCGGACACAGCTGGGACGACCTGGTGTCGTACGCGGTCGAGCGCGGGTACGCCGGGCTGGAGGCGATGAGCGGCATCCCCGGCACGGTCGGCGCGTCACCCGTGCAGAACATCGGCGCCTACGGCCAGGAGATCCAGGAGACCCTCGTCGAGGTCGAGCTGATCGATGAGGGCTCCGACGAGATCTCCACCGTGCCGGCGACGGAGCTCGGGCTCGGATTCCGCACCTCGGTGCTCAAGCATCACCACGGCAGCGAGCCGCAGCGTCGTGCCGTGATCCTGTCCGTCACGGTCGATCTGCTGGTCGCCCGCGAGCGCGTGGTGCGCGGGGAGCAGCTGCGTCGCGCCCTCGGCCTGACCGACGACACCCCGGTGCCGCTGACCTGGGTGCGCGAGCGCATCCTCGCCACCCGCGCATCGAAGGGCATGCTGCTCGATGCGGACGACCCGGACACGCATGGCGTCGGCTCCTTCTTCCAGAACGCGATCGTCACGGCCGCTCAGGCCCGGTCCCTCCCGCCGGAGTGCCCGCGGTGGCCGGTGGCCCCCGACCTCGACGCGGTCACCGTCATCCCCCTCGCCTCGTACGACGGGCACGTGCCGCCGACGAAGACCGAGGCCCCCGACGTGAAGGTGAGCGCCGCCTGGCTCATCGAGCAGGCGGGCATCCGCAAGGGGTTCAAGCTGCCCCGCTCGCGGGCGTCCGTCTCGACCAAGCACGCCCTGGCGCTCACCAACCGGGGTGGTGCCACGGCGGCCGAGGTCGCCGAGCTCGCCCGTTTCATCCAGAACCGCGTGCACGCCGAGTTCGGCCTCGTGCTGCAGCCGGAGCCCGTGCTGGTGGGCGTCGACCTGTGACGAAGGTCGAGCGGGTGTCGCGGACGCAGGCGGTCGTGGACGGACTGCTCGACGCCATCATCGCGGGCCGGCTCGAGGCCGGGCAGCCGCTGCCTCCCGAGGGGGAGCTGGCGGAGCAGTTCGGGGTCTCCCGTCTCACGATGCGCGAGGGTGTCCGTCTCCTGCAGGCGCAGGGCGTGATCGTCGCCGTTCCGGGCACCCGGCACCGCATCGCGCCGACCGACGAGTGGACGGGCCTCGACGCGGTCGTCCGGCACGCCCAGAGCGCGGGCGCTCGTGAGCGCTCGTCGCTGGAGATGCTCGAGATGCGCATGATGTTCGAGACCGGAGCAGCGGAGTTCGCGGCGGGTCGGCGCACCGAGGAGCACCTCGCCGAGATGGCCGCACTCCTCGAGGAGATGCAGGCGGCCCACGAGCGGGCCGACGTGGATGCGTTCGTCGCGGCGGACCTCGCCTTCCACGACGTGATCATCCGCGCGGCGGAGAACCGCATCCTCGTCGCCTCGATGCGTCCCCTCACGACGATGCTCCAGGCGACCCGCAGTGAGACGAGCGCCATCCCGGAGATCCGCGAGCACGCGCTGGCCGAGCATGCGGCGGTGCTGGAGGCGATGCGAACCGGCTCCGGCGCGGCCGCTCGTCAGGCCATGCGCAGTCACATGCGCCAGACCCGCGACGACCTGCTGCACTTCGTCCACGGTCGCTGATCCGCGCGCTCCCCGTCGGTTTGGAGCCGCGATGATCGTGAGGTACGCTCGTCGTTATCTGATATCGGATAACGATGCAGATTCCCCTGGTCTGTGGCCCCCACCACGGACCATCTCCCGGAACGAAGGAGTTCGTGTGCACATCGACGCCCTGCTGGCCCCCCTGCCTGCACCTGTCGCCGTCACCGCCGCCGACGTCCGTGCAGAGGTCGATCCCACGGATGTGCTGGTCGTCCTGGACGACGACCCCACCGGCACGCAGTCGGTCGCGAACCTCCCCGTCCTCACCCGGTGGGAGCGTGCCGACCTGGACGAGGCGCTCGCCACCGGCGCCGCCGCGGTATACGTGCTCACGAACACCCGGTCGCTCGACGAAGACGCCGCGGCCATCCGCAACCGCGAGATCGTCGACGTGGCTCTCGCCGCCGCCGAGGCCCAGGGGCGGCGCGTCACGTTCGTCTCGCGCGGCGACTCGACGCTGCGCGGGCACTTCCCGCTCGAGACCGACGTCCTCTCCGCGGAGATCGGCTCCCGCTCCGGTCGCGCCCCCGCGCTGACCCTGCTCGTCCCCGCCTTCCCCGACGCCGGCCGGATCACGGTCGACTCCGTGCACTACTGGGTGACCGACGGCGAGGCGACCCCGGTGGGCGAGACCCCCTTCGCGGCCGACGCGACCTTCGGCTACGCGTCCTCAGACCTGCGCGAATGGGTCGCCGAGAAGACGGGTGGCCGCATCCCGGCGTCCGCGGTCGCGGGCCTCGACATCCGCACCATCCGCGCGGGCGTGGACGCCGTGGCCGGCTTCCTCGCAACCCTGACCGACGGCACGGTCGTCGCGGTCGACGTGGTCGAGGAATCCGATATGCGCGTCGTCGCTCTGGCGCTGCACCGCCTGCGGGACCGCGACGTGCTCCTCCGGGTCGGCCCGCCCTACGTGCGTGCGCACATCGGGCAGGAGATCGCCGATCCGGTACGCGCGGAGGACATCCCCTTCGCGCACGACCGCGGCGGCCTCGTGGTCGTCGGCAGCCACGTGCCGCTCACCACCGCCCAGCTCGAGGCCCTCACGGCAGCTCGACCGAACACCCGCACGATCGAGCTCGACGTGCGCGCCCTCATCGGCCCCGAGCGCGAGACCCACCTCGAGACGCAGGCGCACGCGGTCGCCGACGCCCTCGCCACGGGTACCGTGATCGTGCACACCACCCGCGAACTCGTCACCGGCGCCGACGGCGACGAGAGCCTCGCGATCGCCCGCCGCATCTCCAGCGGAGTGGTCGACCTCGTGCGTCGAGTGCTCGCCATCGCGCCGCCCCGCTTCGTCATCGCGAAGGGCGGCATCACGTCGAGCGACGTCGCCAGTGAAGCGCTCGAGATCCGCCGGGCCACCGTGCTCGGCCCCATGCTGCCCGGCCTCGTGTCGCTGTGGCAGCCGGAGACCGGCCCCGCGGTCGGCATCCCGTACGTCGTGTTCGCCGGCAACGTCGGCGACGCGGACTCCCTCGTCACCGTCGTCGCCACTCTCGCAGGCGACGATGGACACAACCCGGAAGGACACTCATGACATCCACCGTCGCTGTCATCGGACTCGGCGCCATGGGGCTGCCGATGGCCACCCGCCTCGCCGAGCGCTTCGCCGTGCGCGGCTTCGACATCGCCGCCGAACGCATCGCTCTCGCGGCGGAGGCGGGCGTGACGCCGGCATCGTCCGCAGCCGACGCCGTGGACGGTGCGGACGCGGTGCTCGTCGCCGTCCGGACCGGTGCGCAGCTCGAGGCGCTGCTCTTCGGTGAGGACGGGCTCGCCCCGCACCTCGCCGAGGGTGCGGTCGTGATCCTCACCAGCACGGTGGGGACGGACGGCATCGACGCGATCGCCACCCAGCTCGCCGCGCACGGTGCGCAGCTCGTGGACGCCCCGCTCTCCGGCGGTCCGGTCCGGGCGGGGGAGGGCGACCTCCTCATCGTCGTCGGCGCCACCCCGAGCGCTCTGGAGACGGCGCGCCCGGTGCTCGACCAGCTCGCCTCCACGCTGTCCATCGTCGGCGACAAGCCCGGCGACGGCCAGGCGCTGAAGACCGTCAACCAGCTCCTCTGCGGCGTGCACATCGCCGCGGCCGCGGAGGCGCTCGCCCTCGCGGACGCCCTCGGCCTGGACCGCGCCCGCACACTCGACGCGCTGACCGCCGGTGCCGCCAACTCCTTCATGCTCGGCAACCGCGGCCCGCGCGCCCTGCAGGCGTACGACGAGGACGGCGCGGAGGTGCTCAGCCGCCTCGACATCTTCGTCAAGGACCTCGGCATCGTCGGCGACGCCGCGCGCCGTGCGCACCTGTCCACGCCGGTCGCCGCCGCGGCCGAGCAGCTGTTCCTCCTCGGCGAAGCGCAGGGCCTCGGCGCCCTGGACGACTCCGCCGTCATCCGCGTCGTCGCACCCGAACGACTGTCCTGAGCGCGACGTCGCGCCCTCACTGAAAGAAGAGATCCAGAGATGCTTCCTCTTCCGATCCTCATCCTGATCGGCCTGGCGGGCCTCGGCCTGCTGCTCCTGCTCATCATCCGGTTCAAGATGCAGGCGTTCTACGCCCTCATCCTCGTATCGATCATCGTCGGCATCGCGGCAGGCCTGCCGCTGACCACGATCCCCGCCGACGGCGACACCCCCGAGCAGCTCGGCGTCATCCAGGCGATCATCGCCGGTGTCGGCGGCACCCTCGGTTCGGTCGCGGTACTCGTCGCCCTCGGGTCGATGCTCGGCAAGATCATCGAGCTGTCCGGCGGTGCCGAGTCGCTCGCGGGGCGCTTCACCGGCTGGCTGGGCCCGAAGCGCGTCGGCATCGCGCTCGTCATCGCCGCCGGCATCCTGGCGATCCCGGTGTTCTTCGACGCCGGCTTCATCATCCTCATCCCCATCGTGTTCGCCTTCTCGAAGGTGGCCGGTCTCAACCCGATCAAGTTCGGTCTCCCGGTCGCCGGCATCATGCTCGCCGTGCACGTCGCGGTGCCCCCGCACCCGGGCATCGTCGGCGGGTCCGCGATCCTCGGCGCCGACATCGGCTGGGTGACGATCTTCGCGCTCGCGATCTCCGTGCCGCTCGCGGTCCTGTCCTACCTCGTGGCGAAGTGGATCAACACCCGTGAGTTCGCGATGCTCGCCGCCACCAAGGAGATGTACGACAACTTCGGCACGGAGAAGTCGACGCTCACCGGCGGACTCGGCGAGGGCGAGAAGGCGCCGGGCGCCGGCACGGTCCTCGGCCTCATCCTCCTGCCGCTCGTGCTCATCATGCTCGGCACCGCCGTGGCGCCGCTGTTCGAGGCGGGCACGTTCTGGAACGGATTCCTCAGCATGGTCGGCCAGCCGATCTTCGCGCTCATGGTCGCGATCGCCGCCGCGATGTACCTGCTCGGCGTGCGCCGCGGCTGGTCGGCTGCGCACCTCGGCGAGGTCATGGAGTCGGCGCTGCCGGCCGCTGCGGTCATCATCCTCGTCACCGGTGCCGGTGGCGCCTTCGGCCGCGTCCTCACCGAGACCGGGATCGGCAGCGCGGTCGCCGAGGTGCTCGCCTCCAGCGGGATGCCCCTGCTGCTCGCGGCCTTCCTCATCTCGCTCATCATGCGTGCGGCTCAGGGGTCGGCCACCGTCGCGATCGCGACGACCGCGGGCCTCCTCCTGCCCTCGGTCTCCGCGATGGGACTCGACACCGTGCACACCGCGCTGCTCGCGGTCGCCATCGGGTACGGCGGCCTCGGCCTCAGCCACGTGAACGACTCCGGCTTCTGGGTGGTCACGCGGTACCTGGGTCTCTCGGTCAAGGACGGCCTGCGCACGTGGACGCCTCTGACGACGGTGCTCGGGGTCTCCGGATTCGTGCTGACCTGGGTGCTGTACGCGGTGATCCCGGTCTCCTGACCGCGCTCGCACGGACGGCCGTCACCTCCGGGTGGCGGCCGTCCGTCGTTCTCGGCAGGTGGTGACCGGAGCCGCCGCGGACTACGCTCGCGGGATGAGCGGACTGATCCCGTACCTGCTGTTCCCCGGCAACGCGGCCGAAGCCCTCGGCCATTACCGCGATGTGTTCGGCGGTGAGCTCCAGTTGATGGACTACGCGAGCGCCGGCCGCCACGACGGCCCGGGCGACGCGGTCGCGCACGGGCAGCTCGGCGGCCCGGTCGAGCTCGCCGGAGCGGACGCGGGAGCCGATGACGACGCCGTCCAGATGAGCGGGATGTTCCTCTCGCTCCTCGGCACAGCCGATCCCGGAACGCTGACCCGCTGGTACGACGAGCTTTCCGGCGGCGGCCGCGTCATCGATCCGCTGCAGCAGCGCCCGTGGGGAGATGTCGACGGTACGCTCGTCGACCGCTACGGCATCCGCTGGCTGATCGGCTTCCACCCCGAACACTGACCCGAGACCCCGGGTTACCGCCGAGACCCCCTCCTACCTGCGCAGGTACGAGGGGGTCTCGGCGGTAAAGCGGGGTCTCGGGGTCAGGAGGAAGAGGAGGAGAACAGGCGCTGGAGGCGCTGCACGCCCTCGAGGAGCTGGTCGTCGCCGAGCGCGTACGACATGCGGATGTAGCCGGACGGACCGAACGCCTCTCCGGGGACGACCGCGACCTCGGCCTGGTCGAGGATGAGGTCGGCGAGCTCCAGCGACGTCGTCGGGGTCACGCCGCCCCAGGTGCGGCCGAGCAGGCCCTGCACATCGGGGTAGACGTAGAACGCGCCGAGCGGGTTCGGCACCACGAGCCCGTCGATCTTCGACAGCTCCGACACGATGAGCTGGCGACGGCGGTCGAAGGCCTCGCGCATCTTCTCGGCCTCGTCCTGCGGACCGTTGAGCGCCGCGATCGCGGCCTTCTGTGCGACGTTGTTCACGTTGCTCGTGAGGTGAGACTGCAGGTTGCCGGCGATCTTGATCGCGTCGACGGGACCCACCATCCAGCCCACGCGCCAGCCCGTCATGGCGTAGGTCTTGGCGACGCCGTTGACGAGGATCGTCTGGTTCGCGGCCTCCGGCACGGCATCCACGATCGAGGTCGCCGTCACCGCGGTCCCTGAGCCCGTCGAAGGGTAGGTGAGGTTCTGGTAGATCTCGTCGCTGATGATCCAGATGCCGTGCTCCACGGCCCACTCGCCGATGGCCTTCGTCTCCTCGGCCGTGTACACGGAGCCGGTGGGGTTCGACGGCGACACGAAGACGAGAACGGTCGTGCGGTCGGTCCGGGCGGCCTCGAGCTGCTCGACGGTGACCTTGTACTCCTGATCGGCGCCCGCGAAGACCTCGACCGGGGTGCCGTCGGCGAGACGGATGGCCTCGGGGTACGTGGTCCAGTACGGCGCGGGCAGCAGCACCTCGTCGCCCGGGTTCACCACGGCTTGGAAGGCCTGGTAGACCGACTGCTTGCCGCCGTTGGTCACGATGACCTGTGCGGGGGAGACCTCGAGTCCGGAGTCGCGGAGCGTCTTTGCGGCGATCGCCTCGCGCAGCGCCGGGAGGCCGGGAGCAGGGGTGTAGCGATAGCTCGCCGGGTCGGCCAGTGCCTCAGCCGCCGCGTCCACGATGAACTGGGGGGTGGCGAAGTCGGGCTCGCCCGCGGCATACGAGATGACGGGCTTGCCCTCGGCCTTGAGGGCCTTGGCCTTGGCGTCGACCTTGAGGGTCGCGGACTCGGCGATGGCGGACAGCTTGCGGGAGAGAGGAGCGCGTTCGGTCACGGTTACGAGCGTACTCGGGTCGATGCGGCGCGTGAGGTGTGGGATGCCGCCAAGATCCGAGGTTCTTTCGGGTTCGACAGGTCAGTCGGTGGAGAGGCCGTGGGCCTGCGCGACGGCGTCCAGCGTGATGCGCCCGCCCTGCACGTTGAGCCCCTTCGCGAGGGCAGCGTCGTCGGAGGCCGCCCGCTCCCAGCCCTTGGCGGCGATGGCCGAGACGTAGGGGAGAGTGGCGTTCGTCAGCGCCCGGGTCGCGGTCGTCGGAACGGCTCCCGGCATGTTCGCGACGCAGTAGTAGATCGAGTCGTGCACCGCGAAGGTCGGGTCGTCGTGCGTGGTCGGACGGGAGCCCTCGAAGCAGCCGCCCTGGTCGATCGCGATGTCGACGAGCACGGACCCCGGCTTCATGGCGGCGACCATGTCGTCGGTCACCAGCTTGGGGGCCGCGGCACCGGGGATGAGGACCGAGCCGATGACGAGATCCGCCGACGTCAGCTCCTCGGCGATGTCGTAGCGGCTCGATGCCCGGGTCTCCAGAGCGCCGCCGTAGCGGTGCTCGAGCTCGCGCAGCCGGGGGAGCGCCACGTCGACGACGGTGACCTTCGATCCGAGTCCGAGCGCGTTCGCGGCCGCGTGCTCTCCGGCGACGCCACCGCCGATGACCACGGTCTTGGCCCGGGGAGTGCCGGCGATGCCGCCCAGCAGCATGCCGCGGCCGCCCTGCGAGCGCAGCAGCGAGTGGGAGCCCATGATGACGGACAGGCGACCGGCGATCTCGCTCATCGGCACGAGCAGGGGCAGCGTGCGGTCGGGCAGCTGCACGGTCTCGTAGGCGACGGCGGTCGTGCCGGCTGCGACGAGGGCCTCGGTCAGCGGACGGTCCGCCGCGAGGTGGAGGTAGGTGAAGAGCGTGAGGTCGGGTCGGAGGAAGCCGTATTCCTCGGCGACGGGTTCCTTGACCTTGATGAGCAGGTCGGCCTCTCCCCAGGCGTCGGCGGCGGTGTCCACGATCTCCGCACCAGCCGCGCGGTACGCGTCGTCGTCGATGCTCGATCCGATGCCGGCACCCGACTGCACGAGCACGCGGTGTCCCTCCCGCACGAGCCGATCGGCGCCGGCCGGGGTGAGGGCGACGCGGTTCTCGTTGTTCTTGACTTCGGTCGGGACGCCGATCTTCATCGATCCTCCAGGTGTCGGGGCGCAGGGTGCAGACAAGGATCGCAGAAACGTCGCGAGATGGACAGAATCAGTGAAGAGTCTTCGGCGACGGGTCGAATCCTGAATAATGCTTCGTATGACCACCGCCTCCGCGTCGTCCGAGCCGAACAGCGTTCGGGCGCCCGCCCTCGACCCCATCGACGCGCGGATCGTGCAGCTCCTCACCGCCGACGGGAGGATGACGAACGCGGAGCTCGCCGGGCGACTGGGAGTCGCGCCGTCGACCGCGCACGCGCGGCTGCGCGGGCTGATCGAGCGCGGGGTCATCACCGGCTTCCATGCGAGCGTCGACGAACGCGAGCTCGGCGCCGGACTCCAGGCGATCATCGGCGTCAGCCTGCGTCCGGCCGCCCGACGGGAGAGCATCGTCGAGTTCGCCGATCGGGTGCGCGCGCTGCCGCAGGTGATCCAGGTGTTCTTCCTCGGCGGTGACGACGACTTCCTCCTGCACATCGCCGTCGCCGACTCCTCGGAGATGCGCGAGTTCGTGCTCGAGCACCTGTCCGCGCAGAGCAGCGTGGCGTCGACCCGCACGAGCATCGTGTTCGATTACCACCGCAACTCGGTCGCCGCGTCGTTCCACTGAGTCGGCGGGCGGCGACTCAGGTCTCGAACGAGGAGGGGACTGCGCAGTAGTCGGCGAAACGCCGGGTGGGATGGGCCGGATCGGTCACGTCGACCAGGGCGTTCGCCGCGGTGTGCGGGGGCTCGTCTCCCGCGAGCTGCCAGAGGACGTAGTTCCACATCCCGCGCGTACTCGGAGCCACGATCGGGCCCGGGCCGGACACGAGGAGCACAGCTCCGCTGTCCGTGGCCCGGAAGGGGCCCACCACGTCGGCGCGGAGGGCGGCTTCGTCCCCGTCAACGGTGTGCGCACGCTCGACGGTCTGGCCCGCCGTGGTCAAGGCTGTCGCGAGGTCGTCCGCGGCTGCGCGGGAGCGCTCGGCATCCGCGCCAGCGACCGCGAGCAGTCGTCGTCCGCGCGGATAGAGGTGCAGGAACTCCTCGGCGATGCTGCTCCATACGTCGCTCATGGCTCCAGGCTACGCCCGGCAGGGAGGGAGCGGGCCGGGCACGACGCGGGGATGCCGCAGACCCCACGGCCTGCGGCATCCTCGCGTCGTCAGTCCTCGTCGACCAGGAACCGGCTGTAGGCGCCCAGGGTGAGGAAGGTGGGGAACTCCTCGCGGAGCGCGACCTCGCGGAAGATCTCGGCGGCGTCGTCGAAGCGGTCGCCCTCGCGCCTGTCGACCTCGCTGAGCACGTCCGCGATCAGCCCCTCGACGTACTCGACCGTGATGGCCGTGCCGTCCTGCGTGGTGCGGTCCTGATGGATCCACTGCCACACCTGCGAGCGGCTGATCTCCGCGGTCGCGGCGTCCTCCATGAGGTTGTCGATGGCCACGGCGCCGAGTCCGCGCAGCCACGCCTCCAGGTAGCGGATGGCGACGGACACGTTGTCCCGCACGCCCTGCGCGGTGATCGGACGACCGATGTGCAGGTCGAGCAGGTCGCGCGCCTCCACGTGCACGTCGTCGCGCTGACGGTCGACCTGGTTCGGGCGGTCGCCGAGCACGGCGTCGAACTCGGCCTGCGCCGTCGGGATCAGGTCGGGGTGGGCGACCCAGGTGCCGTCGAAGCCGTCGCCGGCCTCGCGCTTCTTGTCAGCCGACACCTTCTCGACCGCGCGCGCCGTCACCTCGGGGTCGCGGCGGTTCGGGATGAACGCGCTCATGCCGCCGATCGCGAAGGCTCCGCGCTTGTGGCAGGTCTGCACGAGGAGCTCGGTGTACGCCCGCATGAAGGGCACCGTCATCGTGACCTCGCTGCGGTCGGGGAGCACGAAGCGGGCGCCGCGGCCGCGGTAGTTCTTGATGATGGAGAAGATGTAGTCCCAGCGTCCGGCGTTGAGGCCCGCGCAGTGGTCGCGCAGCTCGTACAGGATCTCATCCATCTCGAACGCGGCCGGCAGGGTCTCGATCAGCACGGTCGCGCGGATGGTGCCGTGCGGGATGCCGATGTACTCCTCGCTGAAGGAGAAGACGTCGTCCCACAGCTTCGCCTCTTCGCTGGACTCGAGCTTGGCGATGTAGAAGTACGGTCCGCGGCCGGCCTCGATCAGCGCCTGCGCGTTGTGCAGGAAGTAGAGACCGAAGTCGACCAGGGAGCCGGATGCCGACGTGGGCCGGCCGGCGCGGTCGATGAAGGTGAGGTGTTTCTCCGGCAGATGCCAGCCACGGGGGCGCATCACGATCGTGGGGGTGCGCTCGGCGGTGACCCGGTACTCCTTGCCCTCGGGGGAGGTGAAGGAGAGCTCGTCGCGGATCGCGTCGCGGAGGGACAGCTGCCCCTCGATGACGTTCTTCCAGGTGGGGCTCGTGGCGTCCTCCTGATCGGCGAGCCACACCCGCGCCCCGGAGTTCAGGGCGTTGACGGTCATCTTCGGATCGGTGGGCCCGGTGATCTCGACGCGGCGGTCCTCGAGCCCCGGTCCGGCGCCGGCGACCCGCCAGGTGGTGTCCTGGCGGATGTGCGCGGTGTCCTCTCGGAACTGCGGGTCGTGTCCGTTGCCGATCTCGAAGCGGCGACGCATCCGGTCGGCCAGCCGGTCGTGGCGGCGGGAGGCGAACCGGTGGTGGAGTTCGGTGAGGAAGGCGATCGCCTCCGGGGTCAGGATCTCGTCGTAGCGGTCGCGCATGGGCCCGGCGATCTCGATCGCGGGGCCCTGTCGGGTCGTCTGCATCGGTGCGGTGGTCATGATGGTGTCCTTTGCCTTATGCCGAGCCCCCGGGTTGTCGTCGAGACCCCGGGCTCCCGGCGTGTGCGGGGCGGGGTCTCGACGAGAACCTGGGGTCTCGGGGGAAGTGGGGGGAGAAAACGGGGATCAGTGGAACTGGGCGGTCTCGGTGGAGCCGGCGAGGGCGAGGGTGGCGCTGTCGGGGTTGAGCGCGGTGGAGATGACGTCGAAGTAGCCGGTGCCCGCCTCGCGCTGGTGCTTGGTGGCGGTGTACCCGTCGGCTTCGGCGGCGAACTCCGCCTCCTGCAGCTCGACGTAGGCGCTCATGGCGCGCTCGGCGTAACCGCGGGCGAGGTCGAACATGGAGTGGTTCAGGGCGTGGAACCCGGCCAGGGTGATGAACTGGAACTTGTAGCCCAGGTCTGCCAGCTCCTGCTGGAACGTCGCGATCTCGGCGTCCGACAGGTGGCGCTTCCAGTTGAAGCTCGGGGAGCAGTTGTAGGCCAGGAGCTTACCGGGGAACTGCGCGTGGATTGCTGTGGCGAACTCCCGGGCCAGCTCGATGTCCGGCTCTCCGGTCTCGACCCAGAGCAGGTCGGCGTACGGGGCGAAGGCGAGGCCGCGGCTGATGACCGACTCGATGCCGGGGCGGACCCGGTAGAAGCCCTCGGACGTGCGCTCGCCGGTGGTGAACTCCCGGTCGCGCTCGTCGACGTCGCTCGTGAGCAGATCGGCGGCGAGGGCGTCGGTGCGGGCGATGATGACGGTCGGAACGCCGGCGACGTCCGCCGCGAGACGGGCCGCGTTGAGCGTGCGGATGTGCTGCTGCGTGGGCACGAGCACCTTGCCGCCGAGGTGGCCGCACTTCTTCTCGCTCGCGAGCTGGTCCTCCCAGTGGATGCCGGCGGCACCGGACTGGATGAGCGACTGCGCGAGTTCGTAGGCGTTCAGCGGTCCGCCGAAGCCGGCCTCGGCGTCGGCGACGATCGGCGCGAGCCAGTCCTGCGTGATCTCGCCCTCGGCGTGCTCGAGCTGGTCCTGCCGGAGCAGGGCGTTGTTGATGCGACGCACGACCGCCGGGACCGAGTTCGCCGGGTAGAGCGACTGGTCGGGGTAGGTCTGTCCGGCGAGGTTGCCGTCGGCGGCGACCTGCCATCCGGAGAGGTAGATGGCCTTCAGGCCGGCGCGCACCTGCTGCACGGCCTGGCCGCCGGTGTAGGCGCCGAGCGCCCGGATGTAGTCCTCCGTGTGCAGGAGGTTCCAGAGGTTCTCCGCACCGCGGTGGGCGAGGGTAGCGTCCTCGCGGACCGAGCCGCGGATGCGGACGACGTCTTCGGCGGAGTACGTGCGCTCGACACCGTCCCAGCGCGGGTCGGTGTCCCAGATCTCCTGGAGCTCCGCCGCCGTCTGGACCTGATCGCCGGCGCGCAGGCCGGCGGGGCGCGGGGTGGGGGTCGCTGCGGTGTTCGTCATGGTGTCTCCTCGGATGGGAATCGGCGTCGGTGCCGATGGCGTGCCTCCACTCTGTGTGAAGTTCTGCGCCTGTCCGGTGCCGAATCGAGGAGAAGTTTGCCTGAATTTCTGTTTTCGTGACAGACTCGGCCCGCACGCACCGCTCACGCGGCCTCGCGGGATCAGGAAAGACCCCGGCCCGGCCTCGCGAGGAGCGTTCCCGATCCCGCACCGACGCGGACGGCGGTGGGCTGAGAGGAGCCGACATGGACGACACCACGGAAGAGACCGACGCCCTCACTGTCGGGCGGCGCATCCGCCAGCTGCGCACCGCGCGGGGCCTGACGCTTGAAGAGCTCGCGGCCGCGGTCGAGCGGGCGCCGAGCCAGATGTCGATGATCGAGACGGGCAAGCGCGAGCCCAAGCTCACGCAGCTCCAGGCGATCGCCCGCGCGCTCGGGGTGACCATCGACGCGCTGCTCACGGGGGAGCCGCTCGACGAGCGCAGCGCGATCGAGATCGCCCTGGAGCGCGCGATGAAGGGGCAGACGTTCCAGGCGCTGGGCATTGCGCCGTTCCGCATCGCCAAGAGTGTGCCGACGGAGGCGCTGAAGGCCCTGCTGGCGCTGCAGGGGGAGATCGACCGACTCAAGGACGAGCGCGCCGCGACCCCGGAGGAGGCCCGGCGCGCCAACGTCGAACTGCGGCATCTGATGCGCCGGCAGGACAACCACTTCGCCGAGCTGGAGGCGAAGGCGGCCGAGATCCTCGCGGCCGTCGGCCATCCCGGGGGACCGCTGACCCAGCGCACCGCCTCGGAGATCGCGGCCCATCTCGGCTTCACCCTCCACTACGCCCCCGACCTGCCGCAGACGACCCGCAGCGTCGCCGACCTCGCCAACGGCCGGCTGTACCTGTCGAGCAGCGTCCCGGCGAAGGGAGACGCACGCACCGCGGTGCTGCAGGCGCTGTCGAGCCGCATCCTGGGGCACTCCGAGCCGCGCAGCTACGCCGAGTTCCTCCGGCAGCGGGTGGAGACGAACTACCTCACCGGTGCCCTGCTCATCCCGGAGGCGCACGTCGTCCCCGCGTTGCAGGATGCCAAGCAGCGGAGGGCGATCTCCATCGAAGACCTCCGTGACGCGTACTCGGTGTCGTATGAGACGGCGGCGCACCGGTTCACGAACCTCGCGACGCGGCACCTCGACATCCCCGTGCACTTCCTCAAGGTGCATGAGTCGGGCACCATCACCAAGGCGTATGAAAATGACGACGTGAACTTCCCGACCGACCGGCTCGGCGCCATCGAGGGGCAGATGTGCTGCCGCCGGTGGACCTCCCGGGTGGTGTTCGACGAGGACGACCGCTTCAACCCCTACTACCAGTACACCGACACCGGGAACGGCACCTACTGGTGCACCGCCCGTGTGGAGGCATCGAGCGAGGGTCTGCACTCGGTGAGCGTCGGGGTGCGGTTCGATGACACGAAGTGGTTCGTCGGCAGGGACACCCCGCACCGCGGTGTGTCGAAGCACTCGGTCGAGGTGTGCTGCCGTCGGGCTCCCGCCGAGCTGGAGGAGCGGTGGCGCGAGAACTCCTGGCCCAACGTGAAGACCCCGCGCACGCTGCTGGCGACGCTGCCCACCGGTGCCTTCCCCGGCGTGGACACGACCGATGTGTACGAGTTCCTGGAGTCCCACGCGCCCCGGTGATCCCGCTCGGTACGCTCGGTCGATGAGCAGTGCCGTCTTCCCCGGCCCCTTCGGCCCGATGCCCGAGGCGGGTGCCGCCGCGATCCTGTGGATGCCCCCGCCGGCGGAGGCCCCGCGGCCGGTCCGCTTCGTCGACGGTTTCGAGCCGTTCGCAGACTTCCTGCGGGGCCTCGGGATCGACCCCGCGCTGCTGGCCGACGACCTCGCGGCGACGTGGGATGTGGTGGCAGCGCGTCCGGAGATCCTCGACCGCCCGGACCTCGCGGCGGCCGCCGCGCGCTTCGTCGGCAACGTCATCGCGGTCGTGCACCCGGCCGCGACCTGGCGGATGACGAGCGAGCCGGAGATCGGGACGAACACCCTCTCCATCCCGGTCGCGGGTCTCGTGCAGGGGATGGTGCAGCAGCCCGACCAGCGGGATGCGTTCCTGCAGATGCTCGCGTCGTGGGAGCAGGACGACATCGATGACGAGGAGATGAGAGCGCTGTCCGCGGAGGATTCCGCTCCCGCGGTCGTCGTCGTCCCGGCGCGCGCGTATGTCCGGCCCGCTCTCCCGCCCCTGACCTTCCACGACGACCGCGGCGAGGTCATCCGTTACGGACGCCGCTGGCCCGATGGCATCGCGCCGGAGGAGTCGTACTCTCGGGAGAGCCACCCGGAGCGCTTCGCACCGCTGCTTCTCGTGGTCGACGCGCTCGTCGAGCACCTCTCCCGCGAGTACGAGGTCGAGGCGCGGCGAGAGTCGGGGGAGGACGGGACGGAGCGCGTCGTGCTCGAACCGGCGCGCGGTGCGCGAGTCGTCATCACGCCGACCGTTCCCTCCGTCAGCGTCGAGGCGGGCGCCCACTTCCACGCGATCGTGCCGTCGTGCATCTGCGATGCCTGCGACGAGACCGCCGAGACGGCGGCGGACGAGCTGGAGCGGATCCTGCTGTCGGTCGCCGCCGGTGGCTTCCGGGAGAAGTATCCCGTCGGCCGCCGCGCGTGGCTGTACACCGAGATCCGGTCGCCGGACGGCGAGCGGCGGGAGAGCAGCTCAGGCCCCGCTCCGGAGATGCCCGCGGAGGCGCGAGAGCGCACGGCCGCCCTGCTGCGCGGGCTCGACGACGGCTGGTGGCCCGCCTGGCCGCTCCGCTCGACCCCGGTCTGAATCCGCCCGTCCCGTCCCGTCCTGGACACTGTTCCTTCTCGTTCTCTCCCCGGGCCACGGATGCACGACCGTGTTGCGCGCGCACGAGCCGAGGCCCGGGGGAGTCGTGCATCCGTCACCGGATCGTGCGGATGGAGTTAGTTTGATCTTGCTTAGTCAAGATTGACTATGTTAGTTTCATCGAGCCATCAATGACGAACGGCCGAGAAGGGACCCTCATGGCTACTTCCTCTGCGGAAACCCGATTCCGCACCACTGCCACCCTGACGTGCGTTCTCGCCGCCACGCTGACGCTCGGAGCATGCTCCTCGCCGGCGCCCGGCGGCGATACCGCCCCCACGAGCGCGGGCGGCAGCGACGCCTGCCAGCGCAACCAGGATGCCGGCACCATCACCTACATCTCCGGCTACGGCTACTCCGCCAGCGCCGGGCAGCTCGACGTGTTCCTGGCGAAGGAGCTGGGCTACTTCGACGACCTCTGCCTCGACGTGGAGATCAACGCGTCCGGTGCGAACGGGCAGCAGCTCGTCGCCTCCGGGCAGGCGCAGTTCACCGCTCTCGGCTCCGCCTCCGATGTGATGCTCGCCGCGGCGAACAGCAAGAACCTCACCGCGGTAGCGACCTACGGCACGACCCCGCCGTTCTCGATCTTCGGCAACGAGAAGCTCGCCGACCTCACCGACCTCGAAGGCGGCTCGCTGGGGTACTTCATCAACCTCACGCCCATCGCCTCGGCCATGCTCGATGAGGCCGGGGTGGACGTCTCGAAGGTCGAGATGGTGAAGATGACCAACTACGACCCGACCGTCGTCGTGCGCGAGCAGGTCGACGCGATCGTCGGCTACGCCTCCAACCAGCCGCAGACCCTCACGGCACAGGACCTCCCGTTCAGCGAGTTCCTGCCCTCCGACCTGGGCGTCGAGGGCACGTACAACGTCATGGAGGTGAACTCGCGCTTCCTCGACGAGCACCGTGAGGTCGCCGCCGACTTCATGCGCGCGAGCCTCAAGGCCCTGCAGTTCTGCCTCGACGAGGCGGACGAATGCATCGACATGCTGGCGGCCCTCGCGGAGGAGAACGGCCAGGGTGCGGCGTTCCCGCGCGATCAGCTCGCCCGTACGTGGGAGGTCGAGTCGGCCTGGGTGCGCGAGAGCGCGGGCGGCAACCCCGGCGTGCAGACCGAGGACATGTGGCAGCCCGAGTACGAGATCGTGCAGGAGTACGGCGACGTCAAGGACCTCCCCGCCATCGCCGACATGATGGACCCGGATCTCGTGGCGGACCTGTACGACGGCGACACCCTCGTCTGGGCGGAGAAGTGATGACCGCGGCACACGGCGCGGGCGTCGAGGTCAGGAACGTCTCGAAGTCCTTCGGCGTCGACGGAGCCCAGGTGACGGTGCTCGACGATGTGAGCCTCACGATCGGCATGGGCGAATTCGTGTCGGTGATCGGGCCCAGCGGGTGCGGCAAGTCCACGCTGCTCAAGGTGGTCGCCGGACTCCTCGACGCCGACTCCGGCACCGTCACGATCGACGGCGAGAGCGTCACGGCGGCCTCCCGCGACAAGAAGATCGGTCTCGTCCCGCAGTCCCCGGCGCTCCTGCCGTGGAAGACGGTGCGCGAGAACGTCGAGCTCCCCGTGCGGATCAACCGCGGGGCCAACGGCGACCGCGCCCTCCGCGACCCCGCCGAGCTGCTGTCGACCTTCGGGCTCGGCCATGCGCTGAAGAAGTACCCGGGGCAGCTCTCCGGCGGTATGCAGCAGCGCGCCGCCATCGCCAGGGCCTTCGTGTTCGACCCGGCGATCATGCTGATGGACGAGCCGTTCTCGGCCCTCGACGAGATGAACCGCGACCTGCAGCGCATCGCCCTGCTGGACTTCTGGCAGTCGAACCGCAAGGCCGTGATGTTCGTGACGCACTCGGTGCCGGAGGCGATCATGCTCTCCGACCGGATCGTGGTGATGGCGGCCCACCCTGGCCGCATCGCCGAGGTGATCGATGTGAACCTCCCGCGACCGCGCACCGAGGAGGCGTACGCGACGGACGAGTTCCGCGACCTGGAGGCAGTCGTGCGCGGTGCGCTGCGCGCGCAGACGGAGAAGGCCCATGTCTGAGCTGACGATGAGAGACACCACCGCCACCCTCGCCACGGCGCGGCTGAAGGCGCAGCCCCGCCGCGGCATCCCCGGCTGGCTCCGCTGGGGCTCGTGGGGACCGACCCTGATCACGTTCGTGATCGCGGCTCTGCTCTGGCAGATCGTGGCGTGGACCAACCCGTACGTCCTGCCGACGCTGGAGGCCATCGGCGCCAGCCTCGTCGAGGACGCGGGCATGTACTGGTCGAACTTCCTCGTGACGCTGCTGGAGGTCGTCGTCGGGGCCTCCGCCGGCATACTGGCGGGCTTCCTGCTGGCCGTCGTGATGGCCGAGTTCCAGATCATCGAGCGGGCCGTCATGCCGCTGGTCATCATCGTGATGGTGACGCCGATCGTCGCGATCGCCCCGGCGCTGGTCGTCGCCTTCGGGTTCGGCATGGTGCCGAAGTTCATCGTCACAGGACTCGTGGTCTTCTTCCCCATGCTCGTGAACTCGCTCGCCGGCCTCCGCGACGTGGACCAGAAGGCGCTCGACGTGTTCACGACGCTGCACGCCTCGCGGTGGGAGATCTTCCGCGAGCTGCGGTTCCCCGGCAGCATGCCGTACGTGTTCGCCGGTCTGCGGATCGCACTGCCCCTCGCCGTCGTCGGCGCCGCCGTGGCCGAGTTCGTCGCGGCCGGTCAGCAGGCCGGTCTCGGCTCCCTCGTCACCACCTCGGCGGCACAGGCGAACCTGCCCGTGACCTGGGCGAGCATCGCTCTGCTCTGCCTGCTCGGGGTGCTCCTCATCGTGCTCCTCGCGGTCGTGCGCCGGCGCGTCCTGTGGTGGAGCGACGGCGAGGTCACCGCGAAGGGCTGACCGCACGACCCCCGGTCCCGGGGGCGCGACCCCGCGCCCCCGGGTTCCCCCGGCGTGCCCGGAAACTCCGAACGACTCCATCCCCCACTCCCAGGAAGGCATCCGCCATGACCGCTCAGCACCCCGTGAAGACCCTGCGGCTCGGACTCTTCGAGAACGCCCAGGCGAACGACTCCGGCACCGCGACCTGGCGCCACCCCGACAATCGGCGCTACCTCTTCGACAAGCTCGACTACTGGCGCGACACCGCGCGCCTGGTCGAGAACGCGGGCTTCGACTTCCTCTTCCTCGCCGACGCGTGGGGCTGGGCCGACGTCGCCGGTGAGCGGCCGGAGATCTGCTCCGTCGAGGGCCTGGATCTGCCGCGGCTCGACCCGGCGATCATCCTCGCCGCCCTCATCCCGGAGACCACCCGCCTGGGCCTGGTCGCCACCGGGTCGACCCTGCTCGAGCCGCCGTACTCCTTCGCCCGACGCCTGGCCACTCTCGACATCCTGTCCGGGGGCCGGATCGGCTGGAACGTCGTCACCACCGGCACCGCCGACACCGCGGTGCAGGGCTTCGGCGTGCCGATGGTGGGACACGACGAGCGCTATCTGATGGCGGACGACTTCATGCAGGTCGTCTACAAGCTGTGGGAGGGGGCCTGGGAGGAAGGGGCGCTGGAGCGCGACAAGTCCGGTCGCTTCGCCGACCCGGCCAAGGTCCACCGCATCGCGCACGACGGGCCCTACTTCCGCTCGCACGGCTACGGCAACACGCAGCGCTCGCCGCAGGGCACGCCGGTGCTGTTCCAGGCCGGGGCGTCGCCCGCCGGTCGCGAGTTCGGCGGCAAGCACGGCGAGGCGATCTTCGTCGGGAGCGGCTCGGTCGAGCAGCTCCGCACGCATTCCTCGGCGATCCGCGAGGAGGCGGTGAAGAACGGCCGTGCGGCGCACGAGGTGAAGATCATGTCGGCGTTCGCCGCGGTCGTCGGCAGCACCGAGGAGGAGGCCCGCCGCACCTACGCGGAGGTCGCCGATGCGCAGAATCCCGAGGTCACCGTCGCCTCCTACGCCTGGTTCACCGGTCTCGACCTGTCGTCGTACGACCCGCGCACGCCGATGTCCGAGCTCCGCACCGAACTCTCGCAGACGCAGGTCGCGCGCTTCGCCGACAAGACGGTGGGCGATGTCCTGGCCGACTGGCACGCGCACGGCGTGGGCGCCCGCCCGATCGTGGGCACGCCGGAGCAGGTGGCGGACCGGATGATGGAGCTCGCCGACGGCGCCGACCTCGACGGCTTCCTCTTCGCTCCGGTGATCCCGCCGGCCTCGACCGCCGACTTCATCGAGCACGTCTTGCCGATCCTCAAGGAGCGCGGGGCGATCGCCGACCCCGCAGCCGAGCCGGAGTCGCTGCGGGAACGGCTGATGGGCACCCCGACGCCCGCGCTCGCCGACTCCCACATCGGGTCGTCGTTCCGGCGGACGATGGCCCGTGTCTGACAGCCTCGCCGGCGTCGCCGTCGTGGGGAGCGCGAACCTCGACCTCGTGGTCGAGGTGTCGCGTCCTCCCCGCGTCGGTGAGACGCTGCTCGGCCGGGCCGGAGGCCGCTTCCCCGGTGGCAAGGGTCTGAACCAGGCTGTCGCCGCGGCCCGCGCGGGAGCCGTGACCACGTTCTGCGGCGTCGTCGGAGCGGACGAGGCCGGCGCCGTTCTGGAGGCGGCGCTGACGGAGGCGGGAGTGGACGCCGCGCTCCGCCGCTCCGCGTCCGCGCCGACCGGGGTCGCGCACGTGCTGGCCTTCGACGACGGCGACAACAGCATCCTCGTGGCGGCGGGGGCGAACGGCGAGCTCACTCCGGAAGACGCCGTGGCCGGGACCGTCGGGGCGGCCGTGATGCTCACTCAGCTCGAGGTGCCCTTCGCCGCGGTCGCCGCCGCCCTGGCCGCCGCACATGCCTCCGGGACCCTCACGATCCTCAACGCCGCCCCCGCGCACCCCGCCGCCGTCGACCTGCTGCCGGAGGTGGACGTGCTGGTCGTGAACGAGACGGAGTGCGCGGAACTCGGCGGCGTCGAGCGGCTCCTCGGCGCCGGCGCCGGGGCGGTCGTGCTCACGGAGGGGGCCGCCGGTGTGACGCTGCATCGGCCAGGGCGCCCCGGCGTGCACGTGCCGGCCTTCCGCATCGACGCCGTCGACACGACGGGAGCCGGGGATGCCTTCTGCGGCGCCCTCGCTGCGGGGCTCGCTCAGGGTCACGACATCGAGCACGCTCTCGTCCGCGCCTGTGCCGCGGGGGCGATCGTCGCCCGTCACCGTGGGGCGACCACTCCGGCGCTGTCCGTCACCGCTCTGGAGGCTCTGGTAGCGCGGCGCTGAGTCCGCGCTGGGCGCGGCGGTATCAGCGCGTAGGGGTGGTCTCCGCCGTCTCGCCGGCGAATGTGTACGCTCCGGCACGCAGCCGCTCCAGCAGCGTCAGGAGCCACTCCTTCTCGGCGGTGAGTCGGGCGGTGGAGAGGTCGAAGATCTCGCGCACGTACTCCGGGGTCGTCTCCGAGCGCAGGGTGTCCTGCACGTCGAAGCCGTTCTGCGTGATGATCGCGTCGCTCTTGATGAGCCGGTGCTCGAGGCCGGCGATGACCTCCTGCCGGCTGAGGACGAACATGAACGAGGCCACGGTCATGATCGCCTGGGTGTCGAAGGCCGCGACGTTCCAGAGGTTCTCGCGCAGCATGCGCTGCAGCTCCACCTCGCCGGCCGGGGTGATGCGGTAGGTGGTGCGCGCGGGGCGCTTGCCCTCCGTCTCGGTGCCGCTCTCCGCCACGTAGCCGTCGACTTCGAGCGCGCGGAGGGCGTTGTAGATCGAACCGGGCTGGATGTGCGCCCACTCGTCGACGTGCCAGGTCATGAGCTCGCGGCGCAGGAAGTAGCCGTGCACCGGTTGGAACTGCTTGACGGCACCGAGGACGACGAGGCGGGTGGTCGACATGCGCTTCATGCTAACGGTTCGGTGCGGTGGAACCTGTTGTTTGCATGGTCAAAAATGCATATAATTCAGACTAGTCAAAGTTGACTATCGAAAGGACTTCGTGATGACCACTGCCGTGACCGACGCCCTGCCGCGGGACCGCGCTCTCCGTCGCGCCTTCTCCGTCTACCCGACCGGTGTGGTCGCGCTGGCCGCGCACGTCGAGGACCGCGCCGTCGGTATGGCGGTCAACTCCTTCACCTCGATCTCGCTGGAGCCCGCCCTCGTCGCCGTCAGCGCCGCGCGCACCTCGAAGACGTGGCCCGTGCTGCGCGCCGTCCCCGAACTGGGGATGAGTGTCCTCGCGGCGCACCATGAGCCGCTCAGCCGCTCGCTGTCCGCGCGCGAAGGCGACCGGTTCGGCGGCCATGCGTGGCATCGCTCGGAGGGTGGGGCCGTGCTGATCGACGACGCCGCGCTCTGGCTCACGTGCCGGCTGCACAGCACGTTCGACGGTGGTGACCACGAGATCGCGCTCTACGAGATCCAGGATGTGACGCTCTTCGACGGCGTCGAGCCGCTCGTGTTCCACCAGAGCCGTTACCGTGCCATCTCGCCCGCCGGAGACGTGTGAGCGGACCGGCGCCCCGGGTGCTCTCCGGCCTGGTCGTCCCCGGCGACGGTCGCGGTCGGCTGCTCGGCTTCCCGACCGCGAATCTCGCCCTGTCCGAGCGGTTGCTGCCCGACGATGGGATCTACGCGGCGTGGGCGCTGTTGCCCGGCGACGACCGGCGGTGGGAGGCGACGGCGAGCGTCGGCGTCAATCCGACGTTCTGCGGCGACCGGGCGCGGCGTCTCGAGGTGCACCTCCACGACATCGACCGCGACCTCTACGGGCAGCTGCTGTCGGTCGAGCTCGTCGCGCTGCTCCGGCCGACGCTCCGTTTCGATGGGGTCGAGGAGCTCGTCGCCCGGACCGCCGCGGATGTCGCGGCCTCGCGGCGGCTTCTCGCCGCGGAGCGGCGCACGTTCGCGAGGCGCTGACTACGCCGCGTTCCAGCGGAGTCGCGGCAGCGTGGGGAACTCGGTGAGGATCGCCGCCGCGTCGGTCACGGGGAAGAGCGTGACCGGGAGCGGGGGGAGCCCCGGCGATGGTGCGACCGCGTAGGCCAGGGCCGCCGGCCCCTCCGACGCGCTCAGAAAGACCCGACTCTCGCGGCCGGCGACGGCGACCGTGGATCCGTGCAGGCCTGCGGACAGGGCGGCGGCCGCGGCGGTCGCTCGGGCCAGGAGTGTCGGACCGGGGAGCCAGGGGAGGAAGGCGTCCTCGGGGAGTCCGCAGGCGACAGCCAGCGCCGGGGTCAGCCAGCGGTCGCTCTTGAGGCCGTAGGGGGTGGGCTCCCGCGAGAGCAGGTAGCCGTAGCAGTGCAGGAGCCCGGCGTTACCGACCGGCCAGGTCGCCGGCAGGCCCGCGCGCCGGTGGAGTTCGTCGAACAGGGCGGGCGCGATGACGCCCGTGCCGGTGTTCTCGTCGACGGCGGTCGACCGGCCCCACGCGGCGAAGCGCCTCGCATCGCGATCAGCCCGGAGTGAGGCATCGAGCCAGGGCAACGCGTCGATCGCGCTCTGCGCGGCGACCGGGGTGCTGGTCGCGGCGCGGTCGGCGGCGTGCATGAGGGCAGCGAGTTCGGACACGGCGTTCACCATACGGGAACGACGTGGACGGAGTGTTCACGCGGCGTTCATGCGCTGTGGGCGTTCCGTCCATGTCGTTTGCCCATGCTGGACGGAGCGTCCGCACGGAAGGAACCCCGTGACCACCATCCTCCTCTTCGACTTCGACGGCACGATCGCGCTCGGCGACGGCCCTGTCCTCGCCTACGCCCGACATGTGGCCACCGCGCTGGGCGCGTCGGAGCGGTTCGTCGACGACGTCCGCGTCGCGCTCGCCGTCGCGGGCCCCGACGCCGTCGACGGGTACGACGTCGTCCGCCGCGCGGCGGACAGCTTCGGCGCCGACGGTGCCGTGCTCAGCGCGGCCTACCTGGCGAGCCGCGCCCAGCTCGCCACGGCTGCGGCTCCGGTCACGGTCCCGAGCGGCCTGGTCGAGTTCCTTCGGACCGCCGGCCCCGTAGCGGAGCGCGTGCTGGTGACCAACGCCCCCGCCCTGCGTCTTCCGGAGGCTCTGGAGCACCTCGGGCTCGCGGGACTGTTCGACCGCATCGTGACCGATGCCCGCAAGCCCGCCGGGATGGAGAAGGTCCTCGATGCGCTGCCGCCCGATGCCCGCATCCTGAGCATCGGCGACATGTGGCGAAACGATCTCGCTCCCGCACACGCCCGCGGCCACGCCACCGCGCTGATCGGGGGCTTCGCCGACCCGGCAGCGACCCCGACCTTCCGCGCGGCCGACTTCGCCACTCTCGCACCGCAGCTCGAGGCTTGGCTGCGGGCCACCGACTCCTCCGTTCCGTCCACTTCACACACCCTCACCACCGAAGGATGATCATGCGTACCTCCCCCTTCCGCCGCCCGGTTCTCGGTCTCGCCGCCGCCGGTGCCCTGCTGACCGTCGCGCTCGCCGGGTGCTCCGGCACCACTGCCGGGTCCGACCCGTCCGCCGCCCCCGCCGAGGATCCGGACTCCCTCGTCCTCGCCCTCGTCCCGTCGCAGGACCAGGACGGCCTCGTGGAGACAGCCGCCCCGCTGACCGACTACCTCACGGAAGAGCTCGGGATCGAGGTGACCGGTGTCGTCTCGAAGGACTACCAGGCCGCGGTCGAGGCGATGGGCGCGGGGCAGGCGCAGATCGGCTTCCTGCCGTCGCTGCAGCTCTGGCAGGCGAACGACATGTACGACGCGTCCGTCGTGTTGCAGACCGAGCGCAACGGCAACATCACCTACCCGGCGCAGTTCATGACGAACAACCCCGACAAGTACTGCGAGGACGAGCCGGTCGCGCGTGACGGGATGCTCTTCTGCAACGGCGCCGACGCCATGACCGGACCCGCCGGTCTCGACAGCATCGACAAGGTGGAGGGCGCGAAGGTCGCCGTCCTCGGCCCGGGGTCCCCCGCCGGTTACATCTACCCGATCCTCGCGCTCCAGGAGGCGGGCCTGGACACGGACGCGGACATCGAGCAGATCCCGGTGACTGCGAACGACGCGTCCGTGCTGGCCGTCTACAACGGCGACGCGGAGGTGGGCTTCAGCTTCTGGGACGCCCGCACGATCGTGCAGAAGGACACCCCGGACGTGGGGGAGAAGGTCGTCGTCTTCGCCATGACCGAGGAGATCCCGAACGACGGCGTCGCTCTGTCTGCCGACCTGTCCCCGGAGCTGCAGGAGCGCATCACGACCGCGCTCGAGGAGTTCTCGAACACGGAGGAGGGCTCGACGATCCTGGAGAGCATCTACTCGATCACCAAGCTCGCACCGGCCGACCCCGCGTCGCTCGACGTCGTCGCCCGGGCCGCCGAGGCCCTGGGGCTGCAGTAAATTGTCCGCTCCGCATCACCCGGTGGACGCCGCGGCTCCGGCCGCGGCGTCCACGCCGTGGAACATCCGTCTCGACGATGTGACGGTGCGCTATCCGAACGGCACGATCGGGTTGAACCGCGTCTCACTGGAGATCGCCGCGGGCGAGATGGTCGCCGTCGTCGGGCTCTCCGGCTCGGGGAAGTCGACTCTCATCCGCACGATCAACGGCCTGGTGCCGGTCACGTCCGGCACCCTCGACGTCGGCGGGCATCGCGTCAGCGGCGCCTCCCCGCGCACGCTGCGCCGGCTCCGGGGGGACATCGGCATGGTCTTCCAGGGCTTCAACCTCGCCGGTCGCGCCAGCGTGCTGCACAACGTGCTCGTCGGGCGTCTCGCCCACACGCCGCTGTGGCGCACACTCCTCGGTGCCTATCCTGACGTTGACCGGCAGCGCGCGTACCACGCGCTCGACCGGGTCGGGATCCTGCCCAAGCTGCACGCGCGGGCCTCCGATCTCTCCGGCGGCCAGCAGCAGCGCGTCGCGATCGCCCGCGCTCTGGCGCAGGAGCCTCGCGTCGTCCTGGCGGACGAGCCGGTGGCGAGCCTCGACCCGCCCACGGCGCACGGCGTGATGAACGACCTGCGGCGCATCAACCGCGATCTCGGCATCACGGTGCTCGTCAACCTCCACCTGCTCGACCTCGCCCGTGAATACGGCGCCCGGATGATCGGCATGCGCGCGGGCGAGATCGTCTACGACGGCCCCGCCGCCGGTGCCTCGGACGCGGACTTCGAGGGCATCTACGGCCGGTCGCTCACCTCGGACGATCGGCTGGACGCGTGACCCCCGTCGTCGACCAGGACACCGCGGTGGCACCGCTCGACGTGCCCGCGCGCCCACCCGGTGCCTGGAAGGGAGCCGCTGTCCTGGCGGGTGTGGTCGCCGTGACGGTCGTGATGTGTCTGCCCGGTGTCGGCATCGGAGTCGACCTCGACGCGATCGCGCGCAACTGGCAGAACGGCGCCGACAAGGTGCTGAAGCTGCTGGTGCCCGACTGGTCGTTCTTCCCGCGCACGGTCCCGCCGCTGATCGAGACCTTGCAGATGGCGGTCATCGCCACCGCCCTGGGCGCCGCCGTGTCCTTGCCCCTGAGCTTCTGGGCGGCGCGGGCGACGAACCCGAACACGGGCGCGAGACTGGTCGTGCGCGGGGTCCTCAACGTCGTGCGCAGTGTTCCCGACCTGCTGTACGCCGCCATCCTCGTGGCGATGGTGGGCGTCGGCGCCCTTCCCGGGATCCTGGCGCTGGTCCTGTTCAACATCGGCATCATCGTCAAGCTCGTCTCCGAGGCCATCGACACGAACGACCGCGGGCCCCTCGAGGCCGGCCGGGCCGTGGGCGCGACGCAGATGCAGATCAACCGGACGCTCGCCCTTCCGGACGCCTGGCCCGCCTTCGCGAACCAGACCCTCTACGTCTTCGAGCTCAACGTGCGCGCATCGACCGTGCTCGGACTCGTCGGCGCGGGCGGGATGGGGCTGCTCATCGACGCCGTCCGCACGTTCTACCGCTACGACCAGCTCTCGCTCATCATCCTCGAGATCCTCATCGTGGTGATCGTGATCGACGTGGTCTCCGACGCCGTCCGGCGGAGGCTCGTATGACCGCGCCCCTCACCGCCGTCCCCGCCCGGCCTCGGCGCCCCTGGCTCCTCGTCGGATGGGGCCTCGTGACCGCCGTGATCGTGCTGGCCTTCTGGTCGATCGACATCTCCTGGGCGCGCCTCGCCGATCTCCCGGCGGAGATCGTCCGCTACACCGTGCTCATGTTCGGCGACCCGAACTGGGAGAAGCTCCCCGAGGCCCTGTGGCAGACCTGGCGGAGCATCGAGATGGCCTGGGTCGGCACGGTGCTCGGCATCCTCCTCGCGACACCCCTGAGCCTGCTGGCCGCTCGCGGCTTCGGACCGGTCTGGCTGCGCAATCTGCTTCGCGGGCTGTTCTCGCTCATCCGCGCGGTCCCGGAGATCATCATCGCGATCGTGATCCTCTCGGTGACAGGGCTCACGCCCTTCACGGGAGCCCTGGCGCTCGCACTCAACGGCATCGGCACCCTCGGCAAATGGGGCTATGAGGCCGTCGAAGCCGTGCCCCGTGGCCCGATCGAGGCGGCACACGCGGCCGGCGGCAGCACTCTCCAGGTGCTGCGATGGGGAGTGTGGCCACAGGCGGAACCGGCGTTCTGGTCGTTCTGGCTCTACCGCTTCGAGATCAACGTGCGCTCGTCGGCCGTCCTCGGCCTCATCGGCGTCGGCGGCATCGGTGACATGCTCACCTCCTACACCCAGTACCGTGAGTGGTCGACGGTGGGTGTCCTGCTCATCGTGGTTGTCGCGGTGACGATGCTGATCGACGCGGTATCCGGCGCGATCCGCCGCCGGATCATGGAGGGAGCCCGAGCCCGTGTTCGCCCCTAGTGCTCCGCCGACCGTGCGCATCGCCGCGGTCCGCAACACCTTGCAGCCCGCGGAGCGGCGGGTGGCCGAGCTCATCCTGGACTCCGCCGACGCCGTCGTGGAGTGGACAGCGCAGGAGCTCGCCGACCGGGCGGGTGTCGGCCGCGCCACCGTCGTCCGTGCGTGCCAGGGCTTCGGCTACCGCGGCTATCCGCAGCTCCGGGTCGCGCTGGCCGCCGAGCTCGGCGGGGGGAGCGGTGACGCTGCGGTCGATCACGGGCCGGGTGTGCTGGGGCGGATGCGCGGTGAGATCGACCGTGTCGCGGCGTCCCTCCCCGTGCTGGCGAGTCTCCTGGACCCGGCGACCGTCGACGCGGCAGTCGCCGCGACCGCTTCCGCGCGACGTGTGCTGGTCCTGGCGAACGGTCTCTCGTCGCCGATCGCGAGCGATCTGGCGATGCGGCTCACGGCGGCAGGGCGACCGGCGGAGTTCATCGCCGACGCCATCGCCCAGCAGATCGCGGCCCGGCATCTCACGGAGCAGGACGTGTGCGTCATCGTCAGCGGGTCCGGAGCCAATGAGGCGAGCCTGCGTGTCGCGACCGCCGCCGCCCGCGGCGGTGCGACGGTGATCGCACTCACCTCGTTCGCGTCCTCCGCGCTGACCGACGCGGCCTCCCTGTCGCTCGTCATCACCCCGGCCGGGGTGAGCTTCCGCGAAGAGCTGCAGCACGCCTCCCGCGTCGCCTTCCTCGTGTTCGCCGAGGTCTTCGCGGCCGCGGTCACCTCCGCGCGCGGCGACGCCGCCGTCCAGGCTCGGGCACACGCTCTCGAAGTGGTCTCCGACAACCTCGACGGCTGAGGGACCGCGGTTCCGGCTGCACGACCTCGGTCCGCGGGCACGACCTGGCGGGCCGATCCGTCGTGCAGGTGTCGCGCGGTCGTGCAGGTGACGCGGGGGGAGGCGGGGACGGAAGGGGCCGGGTCAGTCGCGGGCGGTCTGCAGCAGCGCCCACACCTCGGCCCGGGCGGGGAAGGTCGTGAGGTCGGCCCCGAGGAGGGCGCCGGCATGGGAGACCCGGGAGCGGAGGGTGTGCCGGTGGATGCCGAGGGCGGCCGCGGCCTGCTCGGCCCGCGTGTCGTGGTCGAGCCAGGTCCGCAGCGCGTGTTCGAGCGCGGTGCCGTGGGCGGCGTCGTGTTCCCGGAGCGGAGCGAGCCGCGACTCCGCGACGAGCCGGGCCTCATCCGTCGCCAGCGCCGTGAGCAGGCTGGATCCGACCGTGTCGGCGTACCGGACGGCGCCGCTCGTGCCCGGCTGTCGGAGAGCGATGAGCGCCTGGGCGTGCGCGCGGGAGAAGGCGTCGTACCCCTCCGGGGCCGAGACGCCGACGCGGGCGCTGAAGCGCGAGGCCGCGTCGTCGAGAAGAGCCTCGTCGGCCGCGGACACGCAGATGACCACGCCGTCCTCGGAGTCCGCGAGGAAGGCGGGCGTCCCGTGCTCGACCCGTCGGCGCTCCCACCAGTCGAGGAGAGGCTCGGCCGGGGCATCCCCGGTCACCGCCACCACCACGGGGGCGGGCGGAAGGCTGCCGAGGACACGGCGCGCGAGGCCGGGGTCGTCGCTCAGGAGCGAGCGCAGCAGCTGCGTGTGCAGCCGACGTCGGCCGCGGGCGAGCTGCTCGCTCTGCTCCCGCGCCAGTCCCGCCATCGCGATGACCGAGGTGACGACGGCCCTGGCCTCCTGGTCGAGGGCGTCGGCCGCCACGGCGAGGACGCCGCGCAGGTGCCCGCCCCGCCCCACCGTGAAGAGCATGAAGGTGTGCGCATCGAGGGTGAGGGACTGACCCGCCTCGAGTCCGCGGTCGAGGATCTCCTGGACCCGGGTCCCGAGCCCTTCCCGGACAGTCGCCGAGAGGGCGTCGCGGGGGTGGGCGACGATCAGGTCGCCCGCCGCGTCGAACATGCCCGCCCAGGCGCGGAGTCGACGGCCGAGTTCGGTGATGATCGCCTCGAGCCCGCGCGGCCGGAGGGCGGCGAGGGCGAGGGCGCGCTGGGTGTCCAGCGCCCAGGTGCGCCGGGCGTAGGCCTGCGCCGCGATCGCCTCGGAGTGCGCGCGGGCCACGGCGATGAACGGCGTGCGGTACGGCACCTCGAACAGGGGGATGCCCTGGTCGGCGCACGCCGCGATCAACTCTTCCGGTGTTCCCGAGCGATGCACGTCGGTCCCGAATCCGAGCCCCAGCACGCCGCGCTCGGCGAGCCGGACGACGTAGGGGGCGATGGCCTCCGCGTCGTCGAACTGCGTGCCGGTGGTGAGGAGGACGAGGTCTTCCGCGAGGAAGGGCGTCGGGTCCGCGAGGTCGGAGCTGTGGACCCAGCGCAGCGGCCGGTCGAGCGCGCCGTCCGGCAGATCCGCTGCGGTGGAGACGAGGCGCAGGTCGAGATCCCGGCGGCGCAGCAGGGCGGACAGCGTGGAGGGATCGGCGGGGGCCATACGATCTCCGGTTGTACGAGACGGCGAAATCAATTCTCCGATTGTACGACCCGGCGAATGCGGGCGTCTCCGCTGCCGCCGTACGCTCGCGACATGGCTCTCCTCGACACCGCAGCACCCGCAGTCCCCCTCGGCGGCCCCGACCTCCCGCAGGAGCGTCGCCTCGTCACGGAACTCCCCGGCCCGCGGTCGGCCGAGGTCCTCGCCCGCAAGGCGGACGCGGTCGCCGCCGGTGTCGGTCACACGGTGCCGGTCGCCGCCGTCGCAGCCGGGGGAGGAGTGGTCGTCGACGCCGACGGCAACTCGCTCATCGACCTCGGCTCCGGCATCGCCGTGACCACGGTCGGCAACGCGCACCCGAAGGTGGCCGCCGCCGTGGCCGCGCAGGCGGCGCAGTTCACGCACACCTGCTTCATGATCTCGCCGTACGAGTCGTACGTCGGCGTCGCCGAGGCGCTCAACCGCGTCACCCCCGGCGACTTCGCCAAGAAGAGCGCCCTGTTCAACTCCGGCGCCGAGGCTGTCGAGAACGCGATCAAGATCGCCCGCAAGCACACCGGTCGTCAGGCCGTCGTCGCGTTCGACCACGGCTACCACGGCCGCACGAACCTCACCATGGCGCTGACCGCGAAGTCGATGCCGTACAAGAGCGGCTTCGGTCCGTTCGCCCCCGAGGTGTACCGCGCGCCGATGTCGTACCCGTTCCGCGACGGGCTCGAGGGCGGCGAGGCCGCGGCCCGCGTGATCCTCCAGCTCGAGAAGCAGATCGGCGCCGACAACCTCGCCGCCGTCATCATCGAGCCGATCCAGGGCGAGGGGGGCTTCATCGTCCCCGCCGATGGCTTCCTCCCCGCGATCGTCGACTGGTGCCGCGCGAACGGCGTCGTCTTCATCGCCGACGAGGTGCAGACCGGGTTCGCCCGCACCGGACACATGTTCGCCAGCGAGATCTTCGGCATCGAGCCCGACCTCATCACCACCGCCAAGGGCATCGCGGGCGGGCTGCCGCTCGCCGCCGTGACCGGCCGCGCCGAGATCATGGACGCGTCGCACTCCGGTGGCCTCGGCGGCACCTACGGCGGCAACCCTATCGCGTGCGCCGCGGCGCTCGCGGCCATCGACGTGTTCGAGAACGACGGCGTCATCGAGCGTGCCCGCGAGATCGGCGAGATCCTCCTCGGCCGCCTCACCGCCCTCCAGGCCGAGGACGCCCGCATCGGCGACGTCCGCGGTCACGGCGCGATGGTCGCCGCCGAGTTCGTCGACCCGGAGACCAACGCTCCGGACGCCGCGCTCACGGCTGCTGTGGCCAAGGCGTGCATCGCCCAGGGCGTCATCGTCCTCACCTGCGGCACGTACGGCAACGTCATCCGCTTCCTCCCGCCGCTGTCCATCGGCGACGAGCTGCTGAACGAGGGCCTCGACGTCGTGGCCGAGGCGCTCGCCGGCGCCTGACACCCTGTCCGGTCGCGTCCCCGGATCGGGGGATTTCGGGACGCGACCGGTACTTCATCCCCCGCATCCCCCGACGACGAAGGAGTTGCAGATGGCTGAGATCACCCGCGACGTGCTGATCGTGGGCGCCGGAGCCGCAGGGCTCACGGCGGCCAACGACCTGCGGAAGGCCGGGCTGTCGGTCGCCGTGCTGGAGGCCCGCGACCGCGTGGGTGGCCGCCTGTGGACCGACGTGATCGACGGCGCCATGCTGGAGATCGGCGGCCAGTGGGTCTCGCCCGACCAGGACGCGCTCAAGGACACGATCGAGGAGCTGGGCCTCGAGACCTACAGCCGGTACCGCGAGGGCGACAGCGTCTACGTCGGCCCCGACGGGCAGGCCCACCGCTTCACGGGCGAGATGTTCCCGGTGTCGGCGGAGACCGAGGCCGTGATCGCGCGCATCACCGGCATCCTCGACGCCCTCGTCGCCGAGATCGACCCGGACAAGCCGTGGGAGCACCCGAACGCGGCCGAGTGGGACTCGATCTCCTGGGACGCCTGGCTGCGCTCGCAGACCGACGACGACGAAGCCGTGCGCAACCTCGCTTTCGCCACCGGCTCGGCGATGCTGACCAAGCCGACCCACGCCTTCTCGCTGCTGCAGTCGCTGCTCATGGCTGCCTCGGCCGGCTCGTACTCGAACCTCGTCGACGCCGACTTCATCCTCGACAAGCGCGTCGTGGGAGGGCTCCAGCAGGTGCCGCTGCGCCTCGCCGAGCGCCTGGGCGAGGACGTGCTGCTGAACCAGCCCGTCCGCAGCCTGGAGTGGTCGGATGACGGGGTCGTGGCGACCACCGACGACCTCACGGTGCGGGCGCGGTACGCGATCCTCGCGCACGCCCCCATCCTCTACAACCGCATCTCCTTCGTCCCGCCGCTGCCGCGTCGCCAGCACCAGCTGCACCAGCACCTCTCGATGGGCTTCGTCATCAAGGTGCACGCCGTCTACGACCGCCCGTTCTGGCGCGAGCAGGGCCTGAGCGGCACGGCGTTCAGCCCGTACGAGCTCTCGCACGAGGCCTACGACAACAGCAACCACGGCGACGAGCGCGGCACTCTGGTCGGCTTCGTGTCCGATGCGAACGCCGACGGCGTGTTCGAGCTGTCCGCCGAGGAGCGCAAGGAGCGCATCCTCGAGTCGCTGTCGCACTACTACGGTCCCGAGGCGAAGAACCCGGTCGTGTACTACGAGAGCGACTGGGGCAGCGAGGAGTGGACGCGTGGCGCGTACGCCGCGAGCTTCGACCTGGGCGGCCTGCACCGCTACGGCGCCGACCTGCGCACGCCCGTCGGACCGATCCACTTCGCCTGCAGCGACATGGCAGGAGCGGGTTACCAGCACGTCGACGGGGCGATCCGCATGGGCCACTTCGTCGCGGCGAACATCGTCGACGCCCGCCGCGAGGCCGGCGCTCCCGAGAGCATCGGCTGATGACCGGCTCGGTCGTCGTCGGCTACACGGCGACGGATGCGGGGGCGGACGCGGCGGCGCTGGGCGCACGTCTGGCGCGCAGCATCGGTGCGACCCTCCACCTCGTGATCGTACTGCCGACCGAGGGCACCCGGAGCGCCGCCGTGCCACCGGAGCGCGCCTACGAGGACGTCATCCGGAAGCAGGCGCGGAGCTGGCTGCAGGACGCGGTCGTGCGTCTCCCGCAGGAGCTGGTGCGCAGCGGCCATGTGCGCTTCTCCGAGTCGTTCGCCGAGGGGCTCATCGCCGCCGGTGAGGAGTTCGACGCCAGCGTCATCGTGATCGGCACGGCCGGCGGCGGCCTCTTCGGCCGACATCGCCTGGGCAGTGTCGCGTCGGAGCTGCTGCACTCCTCACCGATCCCGGTGGCCCTCGCGCCCTCCGGGCTCGCGCAGCAGGACGACCACGTGCTTCCGCGCGTCACGGTCGCCGTGGGCACGCGTCCCGGTGCGGAGGGCGTGCTCGACCAGGCCGTCGCCCTCGCCGGCGCCGCCGAGGTGAGCCTCCGGCTGGTGTCGCTCGTGCCGTTCGACGTGCCGCCGGGACTCGACACCGGGGCGATCCGCCTCGCCGGCAGCGAGCACGCGCACCAGGTGCTGGCCGTGGCGGCCGAGCGCCTGCCGGACGGCCTCGGCGCCGTCGTCGAGGAGGCGCCCGGTGAGACGGTGGAGGACGCCGTGGCCGGGCTCTCCTGGCTTCCCGGGGAGGTCGTGCTCGTCGGCTCCAGCCGTCTGGCGCAGCCACGCCGTCTCTTCCTGGGCTCCACGGCGGCGAAGATGCTGCACGAGCTGCCCGTCCCCATGATCGTCGTCCCGCGCACCCGCATCGAAGCAGGAGACCGCTGATGAGCAGCACCAACCGGGCGAC
Organism: Microbacterium sp. NRRL B-14842; assembly: GCF_050470785.1. Classification (NCBI taxonomy): domain Bacteria; kingdom Bacillati; phylum Actinomycetota; class Actinomycetes; order Micrococcales; family Microbacteriaceae; genus Microbacterium; species Microbacterium sp. NRRL B-14842. The sequence continues at coordinate 521,527 of NZ_JBFLUM010000001.1, forward strand.
GGAGCCCGCATCCGGCGTCACGACCGGAATCTCGACGAAGGGCCTGAGCGCCGGCACCGTCGGCCTGATCGGCGCCGTCGTGATCGGCATCTCGTGCATCGCCCCCGCCTACACGTTCACGGCCGCCGTCGGCCCCACCGCGTCCGAGGTGGGCGCGCAGATCCCGGCGATCATCCTCGTCGGCTTCATCCCGATGCTCCTCGTGGCCTTCGGCTATCGCGAGCTCAACAACCGCATGCCCGACTCCGGCACCTCCTTCACCTGGGCCGCCAGGGCGTTCGGGCCGTGGGTGGGCTGGATGGCCGGCTGGGGCCTCGTGGTCGCCACGATCCTCGTGCTGTCCAACCTCGCCGGGGTCGCGGTCGACTTCCTGTTCCTGCTGCTGTCGCAGATCACGGGCAACGCCGAGATCGCCGATCTCGCCGGCGTCACCTGGATCAACATCGGCGTGTGCCTGCTCTTCATGCTGGGCGCGACGTGGGTGTCGTACCGGGACATGCAGACCACGCAGAAGCTGCAGTACTGGCTAGTCGGATTCCAGATCCTCGTGCTCGTGTTCTTCGCGGTCGCCGCGATCGTGCAGGCCGTGGGCGGCAACGGCTTCGACTACCAGCCGTTCGACCTCAACTGGTTCAACCCGTTCGCGATCTCGTCGTTCAGCGCGGTCGCCGCCGGTCTGTCGCTGTCGATCTTCATCTTCTGGGGCTGGGACGTCACCCTCACCATGAACGAGGAGACGAAGGACCCGGAGAAGACCCCGGGTCGCGCGGCCACCGTCACGGTGCTCACGATCGTCTCGCTCTACCTGCTCCTCGCCGTCGCGATGATCATGTTCGCGGGCGTCGGTACGGGGGAGCTCGGCCTCGGCAACGGCGACATCCAGGAGAACGTGTTCTTCCACCTCTCCGGGCCGATCCTCGGGCCGCTCGCGTTCCTCGTGTCGCTCGCGGTGCTCACGAGCTCGGCGTCGTCGCTGCAGTCGACGTTCGTCGGCCCGGCACGCACCCTGCTCGCGATGGGTCACTACGGCGCGCTGCCGAAGTCGTTCGCGAAGGTGAGCCCCCGGTTCTTCACCCCGGGCTACGCCACCATCGTGTCGGCCATCGTGGCCTCCGCGTTCTACGCCGTGATGCGCGTGGTCAGCGAGGACACGCTGTGGGACACGATCCTCACGCTCGGCATGATGATCTGCTTCTACTACGGGATCACGGCGTTCGCCTGCGTCTGGTATTTCCGCAAGCAGTGGTTCGACTCGGCGCGGAACGTCTTCTTCACCTTCCTGTTCCCGCTGGTGGGCGGCATCATCCTGGCGGTCCTGTTCTTCACGACGCTGATCGACTCCATGGACCCGGCCTACGGCTCCGGGTCGGAGATCGGCGGCATCGGGATCGTCTTCATCCTCGGCATCCTCATCATCGTCGTCGGGATCGCCGTGATGATCTGGAACGCCATCCGCCGCCCCGCCTTCTTCCGCGGTGAGACGCTGGGTATGGACGCTCCGCCCAGCCGCCGTCGTCGTCCCACGTCCGTCTGAAAGAGAGAGAATCCATGAGCACTCAGAACGAGCAGGCGCTGCTCGACAGCATCCCCACCGGCCTCTTCATCGGCGGGGAGTGGATCGAGGGGGAGACCGGCGCGACCTTCGACGTCAAGGACCCCTCGACCAACCAGGTGATCCGCACGATCGCCGACGCCACCCCCGCGGACGGCATCCGGGCGCTCGACGCCGCCGTCGCCGCACAGGACGAGTGGGCCGCGACCGCGCCGCGCGTGCGCGGGGAGATCCTCCGCCGGGCGTTCGACCTCGTGCAGGAGCGCAAGGAGGACCTCGCGCTGCTGATGACGCTCGAGATGGGCAAACCCCTGGCCGAGGCCCGCGGCGAGGTCGCCTACGGCGGCGAGTTCCTCCGCTGGTTCAGCGAGGAGGCCGTGCGCATCAGCGGCCGCTACGGCCTGAACCCCGAGGGCACCGGTCACATGATCGTGTCGCAGCGCCCCGTCGGTCCGTCGTTCTTCGTCACGCCGTGGAACTTCCCGTTCGCGATGGCCACGCGCAAGATCGCCCCGGCCCTCGCCGCCGGCTGCACCGTGGTGATCAAGCCCCCGGCACTCACGCCGCTCACGACCATCTTCTTCACGACGCTGCTCGAAGAGGCCGGTCTGCCCAAGGGTGTCGTCAACGTCGTGCAGACCTCGAAGTCGAGCGCCCTGTCGGCGCCGATCATCGCCGACCCGCGTCTGCGCAAGCTCTCCTTCACCGGATCGACCGAGGTCGGCCGCAAGCTCATCGCGCAGGCCGCCGAGGGCGTGCTCCGGGTGTCGATGGAGCTCGGCGGCAACGCCCCGTTCGTCGTGTTCGACGACGCGGACCTGGACAAGGCCGTGGAGGGCGCGCTGGCCGCGAAGTTCCGCAACATCGGTCAGGCCTGCACGGCGGCGAACCGCTTCATCGTGCACAAGGACGTCGCGGGCGAGTTCGCCAAGCGCGTCACCGAGCGCGTCAACGGCATGAAGATCGGTCGTGGCACGGAGGACGGCGTGGCGATCGGCCCGCTCATCGACGAGGACGCCGTGGCCAAGGCCGGCGAGCTCGTCGACGACGCCGTCGAGCGCGGCGCGACCCTGCTCGCGGGCGGCAAGGCGCTCGAGGGCACCGGCACGTTCTACGAGCCCACGGTCCTCACCGACGTCGTCCCCGGTTCCGCGATCCTCCGCGAGGAGATCTTCGGCCCGGTGCTCGCGATCGCGACCTTCGAGACGGAGGACGAGGCCGTGCGTCTCGCCAACGACACCGAGTACGGCCTGGTCTCCTACGTGTTCACCGAGAACCTGCAGCGCGGTCAGCGGATGATCGACGCGCTGGAGACGGGCATGATGGGTCTCAACGTGGGTGTCGTCTCGAATGCGGCGGCTCCCTTCGGCGGCGTCAAGCAGTCCGGCGTCGGCCGCGAGGGCGGCTTCGAGGGCATCCACGAATACCTGTCCACCAAGTACACGCTGATCCCGGTCTCCTGACCGGCACGGCAAAAGGAGGAGAGACATGACCGACTACGCCGTCGTCAACCCCGCCACCGGCGAGACCCTGGCGTCGTACGACACGTTCACCGACGCGCAGATCGAGGAGGCCGTCGCCGCCGCGGACGAGGCCCACCGCGAGTGGTCGCGCTCCACCACGGTCGCCGACCGTGCAGCGCTTCTGCGCCGTGCGGCCGAGCTGCACCGCGAACGCCGCGAGGAGCTGGCCGACATCTTCGTGCGCGAGATGGGCAAGCCCCGGGAGGCCGCACTCGGCGAGGTCGACTTCGCCGCCGACATCGCCGAGTACTACGCGGACCAGGCCGAGGACATCATGGCCGACCAGCCCATCAAGATCCTCGGGGAGGGGTCGGCGATCATCCGCCGCTCCTCGCTGGGACCGCTCGTGGGCATCATGCCGTGGAACTTCCCGGCCTACCAGATCGTGCGCTTCGCGGCGCCGAACCTGATCGTCGGCAACACGATCCTGCTGAAGCCCGCGCCGCAGTGCCCGGAGTCGTCGAGCGCGATCGAGGCGATCTACCACGACGCCGGCTTCCCGAAGGGCGCGTACCAGAACGTGCTCGCGACGAACGACCAGATCGCGGCCATGATCGCGGACCGGCGGGTGCAGGGGGTGTCGCTGACCGGCTCCGAGCGCGCCGGCGCCGCGGTCGCCGAGGTCGCGGGGCGCAACCTCAAGAAGGTCGCGCTGGAGCTGGGCGGGTCCGACCCGTTCATCGTGCTCTCCACCGACGACCTCGACGCCACCGTGCAGGCGGGTGTCGACGCGCGGCTCGACAACAACGGTCAGGCCTGCAACGGCGCCAAGCGCTTCATCATCGTCGACGACCTCTACGACGCGTTCGTGGAGAAGTTCACGGCGGCGATGGCGGCCGTCGAGGCGACCGACCCCACGCTCGACGACACGGTCCTCGGCCCGGTCTCGTCGGAGGCGGCCGCGGAGAACCTGCAGAAGCAGATCGACACGGCGGTCGCCCAGGGTGCGACGCTGCTCACGGGCGGTACGCGCGACGGGGCGTTCTTCGCACCGACGGTGCTCGCCGACGTGACCCCGGAGATGGACGTCTACCGCGAGGAGCTGTTCGGTCCCGCGGCGGTCGTGTACCGCGTCGCGGACGAGGACGCGGCGGTCGCTCTGGCCAACGACACCACGTTCGGCCTCGGCTCCTACGTCTTCACGACGGACGAGGCGCAGGCGGAGCGGGTGGCCGACAGGATCGAGGCGGGCATGGTCTACGTGAACCTCGTGCTCGCCGACAGCCCGGAGCTCCCGTTCGGCGGCATCAAGCGCAGCGGCACGGCACGCGAGCTGGGCCACCTCGCCGCCGACGAGTTCGTCAACAAGAAGCTGATCCGCATCGGCTGATCGTCGACCCACCCCCTTGCGGCCGAGCGGCCCCCTTGCGTACCCACGCAAGGGGGCCGCTCGCACGAGAGGGGCCGGGTCGACGGGGGTGCGCGTCGAGGACGGACGAGGCACAATGGCGGCATGAGCGCGCACACGGATCCGGTCCAGACCCTCACCGCGGAGCAGAGCTGGGAGCACCTGCGCAGCCAGGAGCTCGGGCGGCTCGTGACCCGGGTCGGCGAGACCATCGACATCTTCCCCGTGAACTATGCGGTGGACGGCGAAGGCCTGCTGTTCCGCACCGCCCCCGGGAGCAAGCTGTTCGAGCTGACGGTCACCGCCGACGTGCTCTTCGAAGTCGACGACCACACGGACACCGCGGCCTGGAGTGTCATCGTGCGCGGACGTGCGGAGGCTCTGGAGACCGACGCCGACATCGAGCGGGCGGAGGCGGCGGGTCTGCGCCCGTGGATCCCGACCGACAAGCGCGTGTACGTGCGCATCGCTCCGGCATCGGTGTCCGGCCGTGCGTTCCGGCGCGATCCGGAGCCCGACCGGGATGGGCCGCAGGAGTACTGAGCCCGGCCCGGGGAGGCCTCGGCGGGCGTAGGGTCGGGGTATGGCCAACGTCGCTGAGAACATCGTCAAGACTCTGAACGCCAACGGAGTCGACCGGGTCTACGGCATCCCGGGCGACTCCCTGAACGGACTCACGGACGCCCTCCGCAAGGACGGCCGGATCCGCTGGGTGCACGTGCGCCACGAGGAGTCCGCCGCCTTCGCCGCCGCCGCCGACGCCGGCACCACCGGGGACCTCGCCGTCGTGGCGGGCTCATGCGGCCCCGGCAACCTGCACCTCATCAACGGCCTGTACGACGCGCAGCGCTCCCGGGTACCGGTGCTGGCCATCGCCGCCCACATCCCGACCGTCGAGATCGGCACCGGATATTTCCAGGAGACGCATCCGCAGGAGCTGTTCCGCGAGTGCAGCGTGTACGTCGAATACGTCGCGGACCCGTCGCAGATGCCGCGGCTGATGGAGATCGCCATGCGCGCGGCCATCGAGCAGCGCGGCGTCGCGGTCCTCGTGATCCCCGGTGATGTGGCGCTGTCCGAGATCGCGGATGACCGCGCCGTGGTGATCGAGCGCACCCGCCCGCTGATCCAGCCCAGCGGTCCGGAGCTGGAGAAGGCCGCGACCATGCTGAACGCGGCCAAGAAGGTCACCATCCTCGCCGGGGCCGGCGTGGAGGGCGCGCACGACGAGGTGATCGCGCTCGCCGACGCACTCGGTGCCCCCATCGTCCACGCGCTGCGCGGCAAGGAGTTCATCGAGTACGACAACCCGTTCGACGTCGGCATGACGGGGCTGCTCGGATTCGCGTCGGGCTATCGGGCGATGGAGGCGGCGGACACGCTCCTCGTCCTCGGCAGCGACTTCCCGTACGAGCAGTTCTACCCGGAGCACGCGACCACCATCCAGGTCGACATCCGCGGCTCGCAGCTCGGCAAGCGGCACCCGCTCGACCTCGGGCTCGTCGGCGACGTGAAGGCGACCGCCGAGGCCCTGCTGCCCCGACTCGCCCGGAAGGACGACCGCGGCCACCTCGACGACGCCGTGGCCCACTACCTGAAGACGCGGAAGAAGCTCGACGAGCTCGCGGTGCCGGCGAAGGGCGCACGCCCCATCCACCCGCAGTACCTGGCACGCCTCCTGGACGAGTATGCCGCCGACGACGCGATCTTCACCGCCGACGTGGGCTCGCCGACCGTCTGGGCCGCGCGCTACCTGTCCATGACCGAGGGGCGCCGGCTGATCGGGTCGTTCACGCACGGCTCGATGGCGAACGCCCTGATGCACGGCATCGGCGCGCAGGTCGCCCATCCGGATCGTCAGGTCGTGGCGCTCGCCGGCGACGGCGGCCTCGCGATGATGCTCGGCGAGCTGCTCACGCTCACCCAGAACGGTCTCCCGGTCAAGACGATCGTGGTGAACAATTCATCGCTGAACTTCGTGGAGCTGGAGATGAAGGCCGCCGGCTTCGTCACCTACGGCACGGGGCTCGACAACCCGAGCTTCGCGGCGATCGCCGAGGCCATGGGCATCTTCGCCCGTCGGGTGGAGCGCAGCGAGGATCTGCCGGAGGCGGTCCGTGAGGTCCTCGCGCACGACGGTCCCGCGCTGCTCGACGTCGTGACCGAGCGCCAGGAGCTGTCCATGCCGCCGGCGATCGAGGCCGCGCAGGTCAAGGGCTTCGCGCTCTACGCGATCCGCACGGTCATGTCGGGCCGCGGGGACGAGCTGCTCGACCTCGCACGGGCGAACTGGCGTCAGCTGTTCTGACGCGCTCACCACCGCGACGACGCCTGCTCGGGACCCCTGTGGATCCCGAGCCGGCGGCGTGTCAGCTCTCGACGAGGGCCCTGACCTCTGCGGCCTCGGCGTGCCGTCCCAGTGCCTCCAGCACATCGCCGAGCTCCAGTGCCGCGACCTGACGCAGCGGCGGGAAGCTCTCGGCATGGTCCAGGGCGCTCCGGTAGACGGGTACGGCGTCGGCCGGACGGTCGTTCCCCGCGAGGACGCGCCCCGCGAACAGTTCCGAGCTCCCGGCGGCGCCCTGATCCCCGAGCGCGGCGAAACCATCGGCGGCAGTGAGGGCGGCGGCGACGGACTCGTCGATCCGGCCGAGCTGGGCCAGGGCGCGGCCGCGGGAGTCGGTCACGTCGGCGAGCAGCCAGCCGGCTTCATGCTCCTGGGCGAGCGCGGCGACCTCGTCGAAGAGCGGGAAGGCGCGCTCGTCGCCGCGACCGCCGTAGGCCTGGCCGAGGCTGTGCAGCACCTCGGACAGCGCGCCGACGGCCTCGGGGGCGCGACGAGCGATCTCCGCTGCGCCCTCCAGCAGCCGCACGGCGTCGTCGTGCTCCTCGAAGCGGGCGAGGATCTTCGCCTGCTCCGTCATGGCCATGGCCTGGTCCGCGTGCGCCTCCGCCTGTCCGAACAACTCGGCGGCGTAGCCGTGTGCGCCGACCGCCTGGCCGAACTCTCCGGACTCGGCGAGAGACCGGGCGAGGAGAGAGGCGGTCATGGCACGGGAGCCGGCGGGCGTCTCGGCGTCCTCCTCACGCTGGAGCACGTCGCCGAAGAGCTCCGCGGCCTCCTCGGCGTCTCCCGCGCGGAGCATCGCCCTGGCCAACCGGAAGTCCACGCCGGTGCGATCGCCGTCATCCTGCAGCCGAGCAGCCAGACGGTAGCGGGCGACGGCCTTCTCGGGCTCCTCTGCGTCCTCCCAGAGCGCGCCCGCGAGCACATGGGCGTCGGCGAGAGCCCGCGTGGCGCCGAGCTCGGCGAGCAGCCGGCACACCTCGTCGGCGTCCGTCGCCCCATCCTGGTACGCGCCCGTGCCACCCCGCACGCGGGCCCGAGTCTGCAGCGCGTGGGCCCGATGACCGGCGGACAGGTCGTCCTGGGCGAGGAAGCGGTCGAGGAGCGTGCGGCCGGCGTCGAGGTCGCCCTTGCTCAGCACGGCGCCGATCGCCACGAGGGTGGTCGTGTTGGACAGCCGGGTGTCCTCCGCCTCCGCGAACGAGCGGGCCGCGAGCTCGGCGAGGTCGAGGGCCGCGTCCGGCTCCTCGGCCCTGAGGTGCAGCGACGCGCGGCTGATGGCCAGGTCGCCGCGCGACCAGGCCGGCAGACGGTCGGCCGCGGCCAACTCCTCTTCGAGCGCCGCCATGGTCTCGTCGGTGTGCAGCCCGAAGGTCGCGAGCTTCAGACGCTCCTCGAGGTCGGCCTGCGCGTCGTTCCCTGCGGCCCGCAGGCCGGCGATCCGCTCGGGGAGGAGGCGCTCGGCCTCGTCCACGCGATCGAGCGCGACGAGGATGCCGAGGTGCATCGACAGGAGCTGCGCGCGCTGGGCGGGGTCGTCGACCTCCAGGGCGTGCGGGAGCGCGGCGAGGGTCTCCTGCTCGGCGCCGAACTGCGCGAGCTGCATCGCCCGCTCGTACCAGGCCTCCGGATCCGCCGGAGTGGTGGCCGGGGTCGGGGCGACGAACGCATCGGAGCGGATCGGGAGGTCGTAGCGCTCGTCGGCGAGAGCGCGCATCCGGGCGAGGCTGCGGGCGTGGCCGTCGGTGCCGTCCCGCTCGTCGAACTGCGCCCCGATGCGCTCGGCCGTCGACCAGGCGGCCGCGGCGAGGTCGGCGGCGCTCCACGGGCCGTCGTGGGCCCCGAGCAGCGGCACGAGTGCAGGGGCGTCGGCACCCCGGACCGGGGTGTCGCCGTGGCCGGCGGCGGTGACGCGGTCGAGAGCGACCGCGAACGCCGTGAGGGCGGCGAAGTGCGCGTCGACGTTGAGGCCGTCGTGGGCGAGCCACGCGACGTGCTTCTCGATCAGGGCCAGCGCCCGCGCCTCGTTGCCGGTGATCGCGGCGAACACGATGTTGTTCGCCACGATGCGCAGGTTGTCGGGGTTGTCCTTGGCCAGTCGGTAGCTGCGCAGGTGCGCGGTCTTCGCATCTTCCGTGCGTCCGGCGCGGAGGTACGGGAGGAGGACGCGGGAGAGCGCGTGCTCCGGCTCCTCGCCGCAGGAGAAACCGCCCTCGATCATCTCCTCGACGAGCCGGATGGCGTCGGCGTCGCGATCGGTCTCCGCGAAGAATCCCGCGAACTGGCTGCGGCTGCACGCGTCGCAGTGGCTGTGCTCGTCGCGCGGCGTGGCCTCGAGCTGCACGCGGAGGGCTTCGGCGGCGTCGAACCGGCCGGCGTCCCAGGCGTCCTCGAAGCGGGCGGTCAGCACGCCGCTGAGGCCGAGTCCTGCGGCACGGTAGTGCGACTCCATGTCGTCGAGCACCGCGGCGATCTGCTCCTGCGAGAAGGCGGGGGAGGAGCGCAGCGAGGACGCCATCCACTTGAACTGCCACATCAGGTCGGCGCCGCCGTTGTCGAGGTCGGCGGGGAACCGCTGCGGGTCGGCGTCGTGATGCGCGAGGCACCAGGCGAAGGAGTTCAGCATGACGTCGGTGGCGCCGACCATGTTCGCCGACGCGGTCTGCCGCATCCGGGCTTCGTATTCCAGCCGTTCGTCGCCGATCTCGATGGCCAGCGCGACCGCCTCCGCCACGAGGGCCTGCTCCGCCGGGCCCCACGGGGTGCGATCGATCTCCTCGATGAGCTGCTGGAAGCGCTTCTTCGGACGTGCCATGGAGGGCCCTTCGGGTAGTCGGGGGTGTCAGCGCGCGTCGAAGGGGAGAGTGTCCCCCTCGATACCGGCGGAGAGTGAGACGAGGTCGGAGAGGGCGCTGGTCATGAGCGCCCGATCGGCGTCCGAGAGGGGGTGGTGCCCCGCGAGAAGCGCCTGGATGTAGAGCAGCTGGACGGTGCGTGCGAAGACGGCGTCGTCCTCGACGCGGACGAGGGCTCGGACGACGCGGTTCGACCAGTTCAGGCACAGTCGCGCCGTGAGGTCGTCGTCCCGCGACGAGGAGAGCGTCTGGTCGATGCGGTCGAGCACCCCGCCCCAGAGCGTGCTCGCGATGCCCTTGGTGCGCCCGCGGTCGATCGTCCGCAGCACCTCGGGGTCCGCCACGTACAGTCCGGTCAGCTCCGGGCGGTCGATCGCCCGGACGACCACGGCGCAGTCCGAGGACTGCAGGACGGCGCCGGCGCGGGACTCCAGCGCCATCGCGATGTCCCGGTCGTCCAGCGGCGGCGGGTCGAGGCGATCGAGCTCCCCGGTCACGTCGACCTTCTCGACCGTGACCTGCGGGTAGAGGTCGGGGAGCAGCCGGATCAGGTCGGCGTCGTAGAGGTAGCCGCCGTTGACGAGGACCTCGTCGGACGGCGAGATCCCGGCCACCTGGCGGAACTCGTCGACCGTCTGGGCGTAGCGCACGTGCGGGTACCGCTCCACGAGCTCGCCGATCCGCAGCGTGCCGTGCGTGGTCTCCACCGTGAGCCAGCGGGTGATGAAGCGCGCGAGCTCCTCGTCGTGTCGCACCAGGGACTTGAGGCCGACCTCGTGCACGGCGACGAACTGGGCGAGGCGATGCGGTTCACGCAGTCCGAGTTCGAGCACCCAGCGGCGGATCCCGGCGCCGAGCTGTTCGCGGACGTGCTCCAGCGCCGTGTCCTCGACGAGGGATTCGCGGCTCGCGGTCGGTGCGAGGCCGGTGGAGTCGATGACGGCGCGCACGAAGAACGCCCAGTCGGGCAGCACGTCGTCGACGCGTTCCGACAGCAGCATGCGGCCCAGATACATGCGGGTCGCCTGCCGGGCGCCGGGCGGAGGAGCGAAGGGCAGGACGTATGCCAGGCCCTGCGTCCCGGTCGCCGGCTCGGTCAGCGGGATCACGTCCAGCGGCGCCGCACCGAGCAGGTCGCGGCCGTACTGCACGGCCGCTTCGACGTCGGCGGCGGGGTCGAGGAAGGGCGCCTCGCGGGTCACGTCGATGTCCCCGCCGGTCGCATCGATGGTCACCCGCACGGGCAGGAACTCGCCGAACGTGGTCGCGAGCTCGTGCACGGCGGCCGGTCGCAGCAGCTCGTCGGCGTCGAAGCGCGGCACGAGGTGCACGCTGGTGCCGATCGGCAGGTCGTCATCGATCTCCGCGACCCGGAAGGTGCCGTCGGCGCTGCCCGTCCACTCCACCGCGGAGCCGCCTCTGGCGCTGCGGGAGCGGATGACGATGGTGTCGGCGACCATGAAGCAGCTCAGCAGCCCGATGCCGAACTGGCCGAGGAAGTCGCTCCGGGGGAGGTCGAAGATGTCCCGCTTGGAGCTGCGCCCGACGGTCGCGAGGAGATCGGCGACCTCGGCCGCGGTCAGCCCCACCCCGTCATCGCGGAGTACGAACTCGCCCGTCTGTGCGGTGAGCGGCGTGATGCGGATGCGGCCTCCGCCCCCGTCGACCTCGCGGCGCGCCGCGATCGCGTCCCGCGCGTTCTGGAGCAGTTCCCGCAGATAGACCCGGGGACTGGAGTAGATGTGCCTGCTGAGCAGGTCGACGACTCCGCGCAGATCCACCTGGAACTGCTGCACATCCCCACTCACATGCGTCCCTTCCTGCTTCGTCCGCCCGCCGAGCCTAGCAACAACGCGGGTTCCGCTTCCTGTTCGGCACCACGGGATCGATGCCGTATGCTTGGTGAGCAGTTGTTCTCTGCATTCTTTCGCCGTGCCTGGCGTCTTCGACATCGGCCGGTGGCAGGGTGGGGAGGGCATCCCCGAGACCTCCGGGTCTCTAGGGCGGTAGCTCAATTGGCAGAGCAGCGGTCTCCAAAACCGCAGGTTGCAGGTTCGATTCCTGTCCGCCCTGCGCGTCAGCGCACGCTGACACACGAAAGGTACATTCAGGATGGATCAGGACGAACCGCGCGGCGACGTCGTCGCGGCCGGCGCCACGCGCCAGAAGAAGGGCAACCCCTTCTCCCGGTTCTTCGGGGGCATCGCCCTGTTCATCCGCCAGGTCATCGCCGAACTGCGCAAGGTCGTCACCCCGACCCGCAAGGAGCTTTTCAAGTTCACGGGTGTGGTGCTCGTCTTCGTCCTGATCGTCATGGGCATCGTCTACGGTCTCGACTACGTCTTCGGGCTCCTGACGCACTACGTGTTCGGAATCCCTGGCTGATGACCCCCGCGGCATCGGCCGCAGCTATGGAGAAGAAGCAACGTGTCTGAACGATATTCCGACGACGCCGACTGGGCGACCGCCGCAGAGCAGTCCAGCGAGGAGGACGAGGCCCAGGAGGGCAACGTGCTCGCCGCCGAGGAGCTCTCGGTCACCTCTGCCGAGCACGTCGCGGTCCACGTCGAGGACGAGGACGGCGAGCAGGAGACGGAAGACATCGACATCGACATCGACGACCCGGAGGCGGACGCCATCGTGAACGACGCTCTGAACCTGGACGAAGCCGCGGAGTCCGAAGCCGCCGCCGAGGTCCTCAACGATTCCGTGGCCGAAGAGGTCGCGGAGCAGGAGGCCGAGGCCGCCGACGAGGTCACCCCCTACGAGGGGCCCGACGTCAACGGCGAGGACGACCGTCCGGCCGCCGAGTCCGACGAGGACGAGTCGGCTTCCGAGGAAGACCCGTACGAGGCCTTCCGCATGGACCTGCGCATGCTCCCCGGCAAGTGGTACGTCATCCACTCGTACGCCGGCTTCGAGCGCAAGGTCAAGGCGAACATCGAGCAGCGCAAGTCGACGCTCGAGGTCGAGGACGAGATCTACCAGGTCGAGGTCCCGATGGAGGACGTCGTCGAGATCAAGAACGGCCAGCGCAAGATGGTCACCCGCGTGCGCATCCCCGGCTACGTGCTGGTGCGCATGGAGCTCACGGAGGACACCTGGTCGGTCGTGCGGCACACCCCCGGCGTCACCGGCTTCGTGGGCAACGCCCACAACCCGACGCCGCTGCGCTTCGAAGAGGCCTTCAACATGCTGAAGTCCCTCGTCGAGGTCAAGGACGTCCCGACCGCCAAGAACATCGCGGCCAAGGGCGGCGTCGCCGTCGCCCGTCCGCTTCCCGCCGAGGTCGACTTCGAGGTCGGCGAGACCATCACGATCAAGGAGGGCTCGTTCGCGGGTCTTCCCGGTTCGATCAGCGAGATCAAGCCGGAGAGCGGCAAGCTCACGGTCCTCGTCTCCCTCTTCGAGCGCGAGACCCCGGTCGAGCTGTCGTTCGACCAGGTCACCAAGATGATCTGACCGCGGGTCACTGAGCCCGCCGAAGTGCACGAGAACGGCCGTCCCTTCCGGGGCGGCCGTCTTCTCTTCCCCGACCCACCCCGTTCCGTGTCTCCCGCCCCTTTGCGGACGCACGCACGGGGCCGGCTCGCACGCAAGGGGCCGGCTCGCGAGTAGGGGAGTGATCAGGTAGACTTACGTGGTTTGTGCGAAAGCCCGCTGGGGTCCCTGAGCTTGTCGAAGGGCGCGCAGACGACCACGGGCCGGAAAGGCCGGAGCCGTGGGAGAAGCGGATGCTCGCATCCGCCTCGAGGAAAGGAAAGAGAATGGCACCGAAGAAGAAGGTGACCGGCCTGATCAAGCTTCAGATCAACGCCGGTGCCGCCAACCCGGCGCCGCCGATCGGCCCCGCGCTCGGTCAGCATGGCGTCAACATCATGGAGTTCTGCAAGGCGTACAACGCCGCGACCGAGTCGCAGCGTGGCAACGTCATCCCCGTCGAGATCACCGTCTACGAGGACCGCAGCTTCACCTTCGTCCTGAAGACCCCGCCCGCGGCGGAGCTCATCAAGAAGGCCGCCGGCGTGCAGAAGGCTTCGGCCACCCCGCACACCGTCAAGGTCGGCAAGATCACCAAGGATCAGGTCCGTCAGATCGCCGAGCAGAAGCAGGCCGACCTGAACGCGAACGACATCGAGGCCGCCTCGAAGATCATCGCCGGCACCGCCCGTTCCATGGGCATCACGGTCGAGGGCTGAGGAGAATAATCATGGCTACCAAGTCCAAGGCTTACAAGGCTGCCGCCGAGAAGATCGAGGCAGACCGTTTCTACACGCCGTCCGAGGCCGTCGCGCTCGCGAAGGAGACCGGTTCGGCGAAGTTCGACTCGACCGTCGAGGTCGCGCTGAAGCTCGCCGTCGACCCGCGCAAGGCGGACCAGATGGTGCGCGGCACCGTCATCCTGCCCCACGGCACCGGTAAGACCGCCCGCGTCATCGTGTTCGCCACCGGCCCCGCGGCCGAGGCGGCGATCGCTGCCGGCGCCGATGAGGTCGGCGGCGCCGAGCTCATCCAGAAGGTCGCCGACGGCTGGACCAACTTCGACTCCGCGGTCTCGACCCCGGAGCTCATGGGCCAGGTCGGCCGTCTCGGCAAGGTGCTCGGTCCCCGTGGTCTGATGCCGAACCCGAAGACCGGCACCGTGACCCCGAACCCGGCCAAGGCCGTCGAGGAGATCAAGGGCGGAAAGATCGAGTTCCGCGTCGACAAGCACGCCAACGTGCACTTCGTCATCGGCAAGGCCTCGTTCTCGGCCGAGCAGCTGAACGAGAACATCGACGCCGCTCTCGAGGAGATCGTCCGCCTCAAGCCGTCCAGCGCCAAGGGCCGTTACATCCAGAAGGGTGCGGTGTCGACCACGTTCGGCCCCGGCATCCCGCTGGACGTCAACGCCATCTGACGCGTCGACGGGTTCGCACCTGTCGCACCGAACGCCCCCGGGTCCGCCCGGGGGCGTTCCGCGTTCCTGGGCCGCCCGCGACATCCGGCGTCATCCGATGCGGGGAACGCCCGGAGCGACGCGTACTGTGGGGGAGTTCCCGCGGTCGTCGCGTAAACTCGCACCCGCGCTTCTCACCCCAGGAGGGTCCATGTCCCGTCGTCTCATCGCCGTCACCGCACTCGTCGTCGCCGCCGCCGCCCTGACCGCGTGCAGCGGTTCGAGCACGCCCGCGAGCACGGACGGCGAGAGCGCCGCGGGCTCCGACTTCGGCCTGGTGAAGGACGGCACGCTGACGGTCGCGACCGAGGGCACCTACCGTCCGTTCAGCTTCCACGGCGACGGCGGCTCCGGCGACCTCACCGGCTACGACGTCGAGATCATCCAGGCCGTCGCCGACGAGCTCGGTCTGAAGGTCGAGTTCCAGGAGACCCAGTGGGACGCGATCTTCGCGGGGCTCGACGCGGGCCGCTTCGACGTGATCGCGAACCAGGTGTCGATCAACGACGAACGCGAGGCCAAGTACCTCTTCAGCACCCCGTACACGGTGTCGCCCGGCGTGATCGTGGTCAAGGAGGACGACGATTCCATCTCGTCGTTCGACGACCTCGAGGGCAAGACCACGGCGCAGTCCCTCACGAGCAACTGGTACGAGCTGGCCACCGAGTCCGGCGCCAAGGTCGAGGGCGTCGAGGGCTGGGCGCAGGCCGTGGAGCTCCTCCGCCAGGGCCGGGTGGACGCCACCGTCAACGACAAGCTGACCTTCCTCGACTACGAGACGACCAACAGCCCGACCGGCCTGAAGATCGCCGCGGAGACCGACGACGCCGGCGAGCAGGCCTTCGTGTTCACGAAGGACAAGGAGGCGCTCGTCGATGCGGTCGACGAGGCGCTCGACACGCTCCGTGCCGACGGCACACTGGCCGAGATCAGCGAGAAGTACTTCGGCGAGGACGTCTCGCAGTAGGCGATGCAGAATCCCTGGGAGCTCTTCTTTTCCTCGCTCGGGCCGATCGCCTGGGCGGGGCTGACGGCGACGATCCCGCTCGCCCTGGTGTCGTTCGTCCTGGGGCTCGTGATCGCGATCGGCATGGCGCTGATGCGGATCTCGGTGCACCCGGTGGTGTCCGGCATCGCGCGGTTCTACATCTCGGTGATCCGCGGCACGCCGATGCTCGTGCAGCTCTTCGTGATCTTCTACGGCCTGCCGTCCGTCGGGGTGACCCTCGATCCGTGGCCGAGCGCCATCATCGCGCTCTCGCTCAACGTCGGCGGCTACGGCGCCGAGGTCGTGCGGGCGGCGATCCTCTCGGTGCCGAAGGGGCAGTGGGAGGCCGCGTACACGGTCGGCATGAACCGCACCCGCACGCTGACCCGCATCATCCTGCCGCAGGCCGCCCGGGTCTCGGTGCCGCCGTTGTCCAACACGTTCATCTCGCTCGTGAAGGACACCTCCCTCACCTCGCTGATCCTCGTGACGGAGCTGTTCAAGGTGGCGCAGCAGATCGCCTCCACCACGCTCGAGTTCATGGTGCTGTACCTGGCCGCAGCGCTGGTCTACTGGGTGATCTGCCTGGTGCTCTCCTTCGGGCAGAGCGCCCTGGAGAGGAGGCTCGACAGTCGTGTCGCGCACTGACCCCACGGCCGAACCGCTGCTCACCGCACGCGGGCTGCACAAGAGTTTCGGCACCACCGAGGTGCTCCGCGGCTTCGACCTCACATTGCATCGGGGCGAGGTCGTGGTGCTCATCGGGCCCAGCGGCTCGGGCAAGTCGACCGTCCTGCGCGCCCTGAACGGGTTGGAGACGCCGGACGCGGGGACCATCGTGATGGCCGGGGGGCCGGAGATCGACTTCGCACCGGAGGTGCGCCCGAAACCGCGCGTGGAGAAGCAGCAGCGGCTGGCGCTGCGTGACCGGTCGGCGATGGTGTTCCAGCACCACAACCTGTTCCCGCACCTGACCGTGCTGGAGAACGTCATCGAAGGGCCGTGGCGGGTGCAGGGCCGTCCGAAGACCGAGGTCGTCGCCGAGGCCCAGGCGCTGCTCGCCCGGATCGGCCTCGCCGACAAGGCGGACGCGCGGCCGCATCAGCTCTCCGGAGGGCAGCAGCAGCGGGTCGGCATCGTGCGGGCGCTGGCCCTGCAACCGGACCTGCTGCTGTTCGACGAGCCGACGAGCGCCCTCGATCCGGAGCTGGTCGGCGAGGTGCTGCTCGTCATCAAGGAGCTCGCCGATGAGGGATGGACGATGGCCGTCGTCACCCACGAGCTGAGCTTCGCCCGCGAAGCCGCAGATCACGTGCTCTTCCTGGACGGCGGCGTCGTCGTGGAGCAGGGGCCGCCTGCTCAGCTGTTCAGCGCCCCGCAGCATGAGCGCACGCAACGGTTCCTCACGCGCATCCTCCGTCCGCTCGACGGCGCCTGAGCCCTCGACCCCGAGGGCGATCGGTGGCAGGATGCGGTGCGTGGGCACCATCGACGACTACCTGACCGACCTCGACGCGGCGGACCGCGCAGTGATCGATCGCGTGTACGCGATCGCCACGGAGGAGGTGCCGGATGCGGAGCAGGGCAAGGGGTATGGGATGCCGGCGCTCGTGCTCGCCGGAAAGCCTCTGCTCTCGGTGATGCGTGCGAAGAAGCACATCGGCGTCTACCCGTTCAGCCCCGAGGCGGTCGCTGCCGTGGCGGGCCTCCTCGACGGTCATCCCGATATCAGCGTCGACAAGGGGACGATCCGGTTCCAGCCGGAGCACCCGCTGCCGGAGGATGCTGTCCGGGCCCTCGTCCGGGCGCGGGTGGCGCAGATCGACGCGGCGTGAGTGGCTAGGCGTCCAGCACCGGGAGCACCAGGCTCACCGCCAACGTGATCATCACGACCGCGATCACCGCGTCGAGGAAACGCCAGGAGCGCGGGGTGCGCAGCCACCGTCCGAGGTAGCGGGCACCGAAGCCGAGGGCGGTGAACCAGAGGAGGCTCGCGATGACCGCCCCTGCCGCGAACAGCCATCGCTCGTCGCCGTGCGTCGCGGCGATCGAGCCGAGCATCAGCACCGTGTCGAGGTACACGTGCGGGTTCAGCCAGGTCAACGCCAGTGTCGTGAGGATCACCGGGGCGAGGCGGGTGCGGGTGAGGGTCCCGGTGCCACCGGACGCCTCGAGGACCGGAGCGTCGCCCCCGTCGACCACCAGCTCCTCGCCGCCACGCCAGGCCCGTCGCGCCGCGAGCAGCCCGTAGCCGAGGAGGAACAGCGCCCCTGCCCAGCGGGCAACGACGACGAGCCAGGGAGCGGCGGACAGCACGAAGCCGAGCCCGGCGACGCCGGCGATGATCAGCACGGCGTCGGAGAGGGCGCAGACGATCACGACGGCGAGGACGTGCTCGCGCCGGATGCCCTGTCGCAGCACGAACACGTTCTGCGCGCCGATCGCGACGATGAGCGACAGGCCGAGGCCGAGGCCGGCGAGAACGGTGAGCATGCATCGAGCCTAGGGATGCTGGCCATGAGGTGCAGCGAAGATTCCTTTCTCACCATTAGCATGGCTGATGTGAGGATCGACCCGGAGCTCGCCGCCACGCTCGCCGCCGTCGCGGACGAGGGGACCCTCGACGCCGCCTCCCGCCGCCTGCGCGTCACCCCGTCCGCGGTCAGTCAGCGGCTCAAGGCGCTCGAGGAGCAGCTCGGGCGGATCCTCCTCGTGCGCAGCAAGCCGGTCCGCCTCACCGAGGCCGGGGAGTCCGTCGTGCGCCTCGCGCGGCAGATCGCGCTCCTGGAGCAGGATGCGCTCGCCGGGGTCGGCATCGAGGAGGGCGGTGGGGGACACCGCATCACGGTGCCTCTCGCCGTCAACGCGGATTCCCTGGCGACCTGGTTCCTCCCGCCGATGGCGCGCCTCTCGGCCGCGCACGACATCGACCTGGACCTGCACCGCGACGATCAGAACTTCACCGCCCGACTGCTCGAATCGGGAACGGTCATGGCCGCGGTGACGAGCGAGGCCACGGCGGTCGCGGGGTGCACGGTCACGCCCCTCGGCGTGCTCGAGTACCGCGCCATGGCCGAGCCTGCCTATGCCCGTCGATGGTTCCCTGACGGCGTGACGCCCGCCGCGCTGGCGCACGCGCCGTTCGTCGACTTCGACCGCCGGGACACCCTGCAGCATGAGTGGCTGGCGGCGCGGGGAGTGCCGGCGGCGGGCGTTCCGCGACACTACGTCCCGGCGTCGCACGACTACGCGCTCGCGGTCGGCCTCGGCCTGGGCTGGGGGATGGTGCCGCGACTGCAGGAGGTCCCCGGGCTCGTCGCGCTCGGCGGTCCGACCCTGCGCGTTGCCCTGTACTGGCAGCAGTGGAACCTGCGCTCCGCGCTGCTGGACACGATCGCGGCCGAGGTCGCGGGAGAAGCACGTCGCGTACTCGCTCGCGACCCCTGACGGGGCGGGTCGTCCCGAGGCCCTCGGCGTTCGCTCAGTCGGCGAGGGCGAGGGCGCGGAAGGCGTCGCGCTCGCGGAGCTGCTCGCGGCGACTGTCGACCGGGGCGACGGAGCGCGTCGGCACCGCGCGTCCCGTTGTGCGACGGTACAGCTCGTCGATGAGGTCGGTCGCGAGACCGACGAGTTTGGCGATCTCGCGGTCGTCCCGGTCGATCCACACGCAGCGGGGCTCGTCGTGGATGGGGGAGAAGTCGACGTGCTCCTCCCAGACGAACAGGGTGCGCTCGGCGCCCAGCACGTGCTGCTGCCACCAGACCTGGCGCAGGTACGTGCGCGGGATGCCGCGGAAGGCCTTGTTGGTGGTCTTGATCTCCGCGAGGCTGACGCGACCGTCCGCGTCCACCGAGATGCCATCGGGGGTGGCCAGGTGGCGGTGCTCGACCTCGGCGCGGAACAACGCGGAGGAGGGGAAGATGCCGTGCGTCGCGGCGACCCAGGCGGCGATCTCGGGCTCGCGGCGTCGACCGTGGTCCGTGTAGGCGTTGCCGCCGAACCGCGGCCCCCCGCCGAGCTTGGCGTCGGCGGCACGGGCGATCGAGCGTTCGCTGGTGAGTCCGGCGACGTCGGTGGCCGTGATGCCCCGGGACCGTGCCCTCATCCACGCCACGCGGTCGCGCGAGTCCGCGACGATGCGAGCTTGGAGTTCCGGGGTCACCAGAAGACTCTAACTCTCCCCCACCCCCGTTCCCGCCGTACACGCCGCCCCTCCCGCCCTCCCGCCGAGCCACCCCCTTGCGTGCGTCCCGGCCCCCTGCGTGCAGGCGTAAGGGGGTGGCTCGAACGCAAAGGGGTGGGTCGAGGACGAGGGGTGTCTTCCTGCACAGGGCGCGGGAGGGAGAGAAAGGGTGTGGGGAACTGCGGGAAGGCGGGGGATCGGCGAGAGGAGAGGGGAGAGTCGGGGGGATGAGACAGGTGAGTGTGGACGAGATCCGGGCGATGCTCCTCGGTCGTCGGCGGCTGGAGGAGGAGGGGTGGGGGTCTCGGACGCTCCACGCCGCGGTGGAAGGGCGGCAGCTGCATCATGTGCGTCGCGGGTGGTACCTCGCGCAACGGGACTGGAGCGATCTCGCCCCGGAGTCCCGGCACCGTGCGGAGGTGGTGGCCGCCGACCTCGCGGCCTCGGGGACGCGGCCCGTGTTCTCGCACGCCTCGGCTGCGGTGCTGTGGGGTCTGCCGCTGTACCGGGTGCGGCCGACGAGGGTCCATGTGACGGCGCCCCCCGACCGTCGCCACAGCACCTCGGGGATCCTGCGGCACGAGGGCGCGGTTGCCGCCGGCGACATCGTGGAGCGCGACGGCATCCGCTGCACCTCCCTCGCCCGGACGGTCGTCGACCTCGCCCGCACGGCCGCTCCGGAGGCGGCTCTCGCCGTCGCGGATGCCGCCCTCGCTCTGGTCGGCGGCGACCCGTGGGAGTTCGACGACACCGCGGCGCAGGCTCTCCTGACGGACCTCGCGGATCGAGTGCGTCGTCCCCGGCTCCGCGGCATCGTGCAGGCCCGTCGGATCGTGGTCCTGGCCGACGGGCGCGCGCAGCTTCCGCTGGAGAGCGTGACGCGGTACCGGCTCCATCAGCTCGGCTTCGGCAGGCCGCGTCTGCAGGTGCCGGTGGACGGACCGCGCGGCGGTCGGTTCTGGATGGACATCGCCGTCGACCAGTCCCGCACCTTCGTGGAGTGCGACGGCCGGGACAAGTACCTGGACGAGGGCCTCCGCGGCGGCCGGCCCGTGTCACAGGTCGTGCTCGACGAGAAGATCCGCGAGGACTGGGTGCGCGGGACCACCGGCTGGCGGGTGGTCCGGGTGACGAGCGCGGACGTCGCCTCGCTCGCCGCGGCCGACGCGCACTTCCGTGCCCTCGGCCTCTTCGCCCGCTGAGTCGCTGACCCACCCCCTTCCGTGCGCTCCGGCCCGTTGCGTGCAGGCGTAAGGGGCCGGGGTGCACCGAAAGGGGTGGGTCGACGGAGGAGGAGGGGGATTTGGGGGGAGAGGGAGCGTGGGGTACAGTGGTCATAACCGAAGACCGCTGGTCATCGTGTGCGCGTGAGTGCACAGGATCGAAGCTCTGCATCGCAGGGGCCCGCGCAGGTGTCACGAACTTCCGAGCTCCGTGCGCTTGCGCCGGAGCTCTTCTCTTTTGCAGGGGGTCGGAGGCCGGCGCCCCACCACCGTGCGGCGCCTCGTACACACCAAGGAGTGACCATGGCGCAGAAGGATGCATCGGTCAACGAGCTCACGAAGTCATTCGAGAACTCGAACGCCGTCCTGCTGACCGAGTACCGCGGTCTGACGGTTGCCCAGCTCAAGCAGCTGCGCAACAGCATCCGTCAGGACGCTGAGTACGCCGTGGTGAAGAACACGCTGACCAAGATCGCCGCCAACAAGGCCGGCATCTCCGCGCTGGACGACGACCTCAAGGGGCCGTCGGCTGTCGCGTTCGTGCACGGTGACTTCGTCGCCACCGCCAAGGCTCTGCGTGACTTCGCCAAGGCCAACCCGCTTCTCGTGATCAAGTCGGGCATCTTCGAGGGCAAGGCCCTCACCGCCGACGAGGTCAACACGTACGCCTCGCTCGAGAGCCGCGAGGTTCTGCTGGCGAAGGCCGCGGGCATGATGAAGGCGACGATGGGCAAGGCTGCGGCCACCATCGACGCGCTTCGCGAAAAGCTGGAGACCGCCGAGGCCGCGTAAGCGACCGGCGATCTCGTCTACAAACCCCATCTATCTAGGAGATACATCATGGCGAAGCTTTCCACCGAGGAGCTGCTCGAGCAGTTCGCCGGCCTGACCCTCATCGAGCTCAACGAGTTCGTGAAGGCGTTCGAGGAGAAGTTCGAGGTCACCGCTGCTGCCCCCGTCGCCGTCGCCGGTGCCGCTGGCGGCGCAGGCGAGGCCGCGGCCGAGGAGGAGAAGGACTCCTTCGACGTCATCCTCGAGGCTGCTGGCGACAAGAAGATCCAGGTCATCAAGGCTGTCCGCGAGCTCACCTCGCTCGGCCTCGGCGAGGCCAAGGCCGTCGTCGACGGTGCTCCGAAGGCCGTCCTCGAGGGCGCCAACAAGGAGACGGCCGAGAAGGCCAAGGCTGCTCTGGAAGAGGCTGGCGCGACCGTCACCCTCAAGTAATTCCAGCGCACCAGCGCTTCTGCGAAGGCCCCGGGTTCCGCCCGGGGCCTTCGTGCGTCCGCGGGGGTCAGCGCGGCGCCGCGGTCGAGCTGCGGACGACGAGCGCCGAGGCGGCTTCGACGCGCTCGACCGGAGCATCCGGCTCGCTCATCCGCCGCATCAGCAGGCGCACGGCTTCCCGTCCCTGATCCCGCGGCGACTGTCCGATCGTGGTGAGGGCGAACATCTCCGCATGCTCGTGGTCGTCGATCCCCACGACGCTGAGTTCGGTCGGCACCGCGATGCCCAGGCGGCGAGCCGCGATGACGGCGCCGATGGCCGCTTCGTCGCACACGCCGACGATGGCCGTCGGACGGTGCCGCCGGTCGCCGAGGAGTCCCGCCGCCGCCGCGTAGCCGCCCGGCATCGTGGGAGCCGAACCGGCGACCCGCGCCCGCGGCGTGAGTCCCGCCGCGTGCAGCGCCTCCCGGTAGCCGGCCAGGCGGCGGGCGTCACCGTAGCTGAGGTCGGTGTCATCCGTGGCACCGCCCACGAACGCGATGTCGGTGTGCCCGAGGTCGATGAGGTGTTCGGTGGCGATCCGGGCGGCGGCCGCGTCGTCGATCGACACGGCGCTCGCTCCCGCGCTGTAGGGGCCCACGCTCACGAGCGGTCGCCCCGTATGGTGCAGCCGTTCCAGCTCGCGGGCGCTGGGCTGGATGCCGACGGCGATGATGCCGTCGAACCTCCGGCCGGGCAGCACGCTCTCGAACAGCCGCTCCCTGGTCTCCGAGCGCTCGGGGACGCCGTAGAGCGAGAGGTCGTAGTCGAGCGCGAGCAGCGATTCCTGCACGCCCGCCAGCAGCTCGGCGAAGAACCACCGATCGACCGGCGGCATCACCAGGCCGATGGTGCCGGTACGCCCCGTGGCCAGGCTCGTGGCGGAGGAGTGCGCGACGTACGCGAGGTCCTGCGCCGCCTCCTCCACCCGCTGCCTGGTCTCCTCCGAGACATAGCCGCGGCCGCTGAGCGCACGGCTCGCGGTCGCTTTGGAGACACCGGCGCGCATCGCGACGTCGGCGATCGTGCTCATCGTGTCCTCCTCGACCCGGTTCCACGACGGCGAGCGATCGGGCACTCGCCGGGAGCCATCGTAGCCGTTCCGCACCGGGGGAGGAACCGGTTCCAGGCGCGCCGGACTGGGAGCGCTCCCACCTTGTCGTCCGCTCGGATGTCAAAGGGTTGTGATCTTGTAACCTTCCCCAGTTGTACGGCGCGAAGGAACCCGAGTAGGTTGGCCTGGAATCGGTTCCCCAATGGTTGCGGCGATTGCTCTCCTTGGGCGGACTGAAGATCCACCTGAAGAGGAGAAGTACATGGCTTTGTCACAGCGATACCGCCTGCTCGCCCCCATCGCACTCGTCGGCGTCGCGTCTCTCGCGCTCGCCGGCTGCGCCGAGGGCGGGGGCGACGAGGGCGGAGAGACCAAGGACACCGTCCGGATCTCCGGCGGCATCACGGGCGTCGAGGCCGACGACCTGAACGCGTCCTTCGAGCAGTTCACGAAGGACACCGGTATCAAGGTCGAGTACACCGGCGACAAGGGCTTCGAGGGCAACATCGTCACCAAGGTGACGGGTGGAGACGCCCCGGACATCGCGATCGTCCCGCAGCCCGGTCTGCTCAAGACCCTCGTCGACACGGGCAAGGTCATGCCGGCCCCCGAGGCCGTCGAGTCCGCCGTCGACGAGAACTGGTCCGAGGACTGGAAGAAGTACGGCACGTTCGACGACACCTTCTACGCGGCGCCGATGCTGGCGAACCTCAAGGGCTACGTCTGGTACTCGCCGAAGCAGTTCGCCGAGTGGGGCGTCGAGGTCCCGGAGACCTGGGACGACATGATCGCCCTCACCGACACGATCGTCGAGAAGACCGGCGGTCCGGCCTGGTGCGCGGGCTTCTCCTCCGAGGCGGCATCCGGCTGGCCGGGAACGGACTGGATCGAGGACCTCGTCCTGCGCCAGTCGGGCCCCGAGGTCTATGACGACTGGGTGGCCGGCGACGTGAAGTTCACCGACCCCGAGATCAAGCAGGCCTTCGACGCCGTCGGTGAGATCCTGCTCAACCCGGAGTACGTCAACGCCGGCTACGGCGACGTCAAGAGCATCAACTCGACCGCCTTCGGTGACGTCGCCAACGCGGTGGCCAAGGGCGACTGCGCACTGACCCACCAGGCCTCGTTCCTGTCGGCGAACTTCCTCGACACGGAGACCGCGGACGGCAACGTCCCCGAGGTCGCGCCGGACGGCGACGTCTACGCGTTCATCATGCCGGGCGAGACCGCGGGCGAGCTCCAGGTCGAGGGCGGCGGCGAGTTCGTCGCGGCGTTCTCGGACGACGAGGCCACCCAGAAGGTGCTCGAGTTCATGGCATCGCCCGAGTTCGCCGACGCGCGTGTCGAGCTCGGCGGCGTCATCTCCGCCAACAAGAACGCCGACCCGAGCCTCGCTTCGAGCGAGTTCCTCCAGGAGGCGATGACCATCATGCAGGACGACGCGACGACCTTCCGGTTCGACGCTTCCGACCTGATGCCGTCGACCGTCGGCTCGGGCTCGTTCTGGAAGGGGATGGTCGACTGGATCGACGGCAAGGACACCGAGACGGTGCTCTCCGACATCCAGGCCGGCTACGAGAACTGATCGCCTCGACGCGATCTTCGTAGGCAGAGCGGGGCCGGGCTGCACAGCCCGGCCCCGCTCCACCGATCCGTACTGCGCGGGAACCCAGCACGATCCAGAAGGGGACGTTCATGTCGCACGCGACCATCGAGAAACCCGTCGAGGCTGACGCGCCGCCGACGACGCATGGCACCGACGAGAAGGGGAGGAAGGCCACGCGGACGGTCCTCGCGATCGGCTTCGTCGTCGTCGCCGCCCTCGCTCTCCTCCTCGTCTTCACCGCCCCGACCGAGGAGTCCTCGCGGATCACGATCGGGTTCTCGCTCAACAGCTTCTTCCTGTGGCTGGGCGGTCTGAATCCGTTGGTGCAGATCCCCGCCGTGCTGCTCGTGTTCGGCGTGGTCGTGGCGATCATCCTCGTGCTGATCGAGTTCGCGCCCCGCCCCGGTCGCGGCTACTCCATCATGCGGCTGGTCGCCTGCCTCGTCATCCCGGTGCTCGCCCTGCTGCTGCTTCGTCCCTACGCGAACGCCGTGGTGTACGTCGTCGCGATCGCACTGCTCGTCGGTGCGCTCCTCTTCTTCGCCGACTTCCGCGCCCGACAGGGAGCCGGTTACCTGTTCCAGCTCGTGCTGTTCATGGCTCCCGCGGCGATCATGCTGCTGCTGGGCCTCATCTACCCGGCGATCTCGACGATCTTCAAGTCCTTCTTCGACAAGTCGGGCAACCAGTTCGTCGGACTCGAGAACTACATCTGGGTCTTCACCAACCCGGTCGGCACGTCGTCGGTGATCAACACCATCATCTGGGCGCTGCTCGCTCCGGTGATCTCGGTGGTCATCGGTCTCGCGTACGCCGTCTTCATCGACCGTGCGCGCGGTGAGAAGTTCCTGAAGGTGCTCGTGTTCATGCCGGTGGCGATCTCCTTCGTCGGCGCGGGCATCATCTGGAAGTTCATGTACGACGCCCGCCAGGGCGACCAGATCGGTCTCCTCAACGCCATCGTCACCGCTTTCGGCGGCGACCCGGTGCAGTGGCTGGCCATCAAGCCCATCCTCAACACGCTCATGCTGCTCATCGTGTTCATCTGGACCCAGACCGGCTTCGCGATGGTCATCCTCTCCGCCGCGATCAAGGCCGTGCCGATCGAGCAGATGGAGGCGGCCGAGCTCGACGGCACGAACGCCTGGCAGCGCTTCCGCAACGTGACGGTGCCCGGCATCCGGTCGTCGCTGATCGTCGTCCTCACGACCATCACGATCGCCTCGCTGAAGGTGTACGACATCGTCGCCGTGATGACCGGCGGTCGTGACGAGACCAGCGTCCTCGGTTTCGAGATGGTCAACCAGCAGCAGCGGTTCCAGAGCTACGGGCACTCGTCGGCGCTCGCCGTCGTGCTGTTCCTGTTCGTGTTGCCGCTGATCGTCTACAACGCCCGATCGATGGCCAAGCAGAGGGAGATCCGCTGATGAGTGCAACCCAGGCCACCGTCGTGGACAACCGCACCAAGCGCCAGGTGGCGCGCGACACGCGTCGTAACGAGGCGACCGCCCACAAGAAGCTAACCTCGAAGGGGGCGACGATCGCGGCCGCGGTCATCGCGCTCTTCTGGACGATCCCGACCTTCGGCCTCTTCGTGACATCGTTCCGCCCGGGCGCCGACACGCAGAACAGCGGCTGGTGGACGGTCTTCTCCAACCCGGAGTTCACGTTCGACAACTACGTGCAGGCGTGGAACTCGGGCGGGACCTCGACGACCCTCGCGACCGCGTTCATCAACTCGCTGGCCATCACGATCCCGGCCACCGTGTTCCCGATCGTGATGGCGGCGCTGGCCGCGTACGCGTTCGCATGGATCGACTTCAAGGGTCGGAACATGCTCTTCATCTTCGTGTTCGCGCTGCAGATCGTGCCGCTGCAGATGGCCCTCGTACCGCTGCTGAGCCTGTTCTCGGACGGGCTGACGATCAACGACGTGCCGATCTTCCCCGGGTTCGGGCTGAACGAGGTGCAGTACAGCTTCGCCCGCGTCTGGATCGCGCACGCGATCTTCGCGCTGCCGCTGGCGACGTTCATGCTCCACAACTTCATCTCCGAGATCCCGGGCGAGATCATCGAGGCGGCCCGCGTCGACGGTGCCGGACACGGACAGGTGTTCTTCCGGATCATCCTGCCGCTGGCGGCTCCGGCGATCGCGTCCTTCGCGATCTTCCAGTTCCTCTGGGTGTGGAACGACCTGCTGGTCGCGACGATCTTCGCCTCGCCCGGCGCCCTGCCGATCACCCAGGCGCTGAACTCGCTCTCCGGGACCTGGGGCAACAAGTGGTTCCTGCAGTCCGCGGGAACGTTCATCTCGATCATCGTCCCGCTGATCGTGTTCTTCGCCCTGCAGCGCTTCTTCGTCCGCGGCCTGCTGGCCGGCGCGACGAAGGGCTGACCCTTCGACGGGCTCATGCCCTTCGACAGGCTCAGGGGCCCAGGCCCTTCGACAGGCTCAGGGGCCCAGGCCCTTCGACGGGCCCAGGCCCTTCGACGGGCTCAGGGACCCAGGTTCTGGGTCGCTGAGCCTGTCGAAGCGGCGGTGAAACACAGCCCCGGCGGCGGGAGCCCGCGCCGTACCCTGAACAGATGAAGTACGCAGACTCGATCGTCGACCTCGTCGGCGACACGCCCCTGGTGAAGCTCCAGCACGTCACCGAGGGCATCGCGTGCACGGTGCTCGTGAAGCTCGAGTACCTGAACCCGGGCGGGTCGGCGAAGGATCGGATCGCGGCCCGGATCATCGACGCCGCCGAGGCCGCGGGGGACCTGCAGCCCGGCGGGACGATCGTCGAGCCCACGAGCGGCAACACCGGCGTCGGGCTCGCCCTCGTCGCCCAGCAGCGCGGCTACCGCTGCGTCTTCGTGCTCCCGGACAAGGTGGGCGAGGACAAGATCGACGTGCTCCGCGCGTACGGCGCGGAGGTCGTCGTGACCCCGACCTCGGTCCCGGCTGACAGCCCGGAGTCGTACTACAGCGTGAGTGACCGGCTGGCACGGGAGATCCCCGGGGCGTTCAAGCCGAACCAGTACGAGAACCCGAACGGGCCGCGCAGCCACTACGAGACGACGGGACCGGAGATCTGGCGGGACACCGACGGCCGGGTCACCCATTTCGTCGCCGGCGTGGGGACGGGCGGCACGATCACCGGCACCGGCCGCTATCTGCGCGAGGTGTCAGACGATGCCGTGCGGATCGTCGGTGTCGACCCCGAAGGCAGCGTGTACAGCGGCGGCACCGGCCGGCCCTACCTCGTCGAGGGCGTGGGCGAGGACATCTGGCCGGGGGCGTACGACCCCGCGGTCCCGCACGAGATCGTCGCGGTCGGCGACGCGGAGTCCTTCGCGATGACGCGGCGCCTCGCCCGCGAGGAGGGCATCCTCGTCGGCGGCTCCAGCGGCATGGCCGTGGTCGGCGCGCTGCGGGTGGCGAAGGACCTCCCGGCGGACGCGGTCATGGTCGTGCTCCTCCCGGACGGCGGGCGCGGCTACCTGGGCAAGATCTTCAACGACGGGTGGATGCGTTCCTACGGTTTCAGCGAGGTGGAGGAGGGGGAGACGGTCGCCGACGTGCTCGCGGCCCGGTCCTCCCGCCACGGCCTTCCCGACCTCGTGCACGCACACCCCACCGACACGGTGCTCGAGGCGATCGGCATGATGACGGAGTACGAGGTGTCGCAGCTCGTCGTCCTCAGCGCCGAGCCGCCGGTGATGATGGGCGAGGTCGTCGGCACCGTCGACGAGAAGGGCCTGCTCGACCTGCTCTTCCGTGGCGACGCCGAGCCGAGCGACGCCGTCGGCGCGCACGTGGGGGAGCGGCTGCCGCTGATCGGCATCCATGCGCCGGTCGCGCAGGCACGGGCCGCGCTCGCCGACGCCGACGCCCTCCTCGTCACCGAGGACGGCAAGCCGCACACGGTGCTGACCCGGCAGGATCTGCTCGGCTACCTCTCGCGGTGACGCGGGACGTAACAGGCCGGGACCCGTCGGAGGACCCGGACGTAGGCTGAGAGCATGTCCGACCACGCCCACGCCTTCGCCACACGAGCCATCCACGCCGGACAGGCGCCCGACCCGATCACCGGGGCGATCATCCCGCCGATCTATCAGGCGTCGACGCACGTGCAGGACGGCATCGGAGGGTTCCGCGAGGGCTACGAGTACAACCGCGCGGGCAACCCGACGCGCTCCTCCTTGGAAACGCAGCTCGCCGCTCTCGAGGGCGGGGTCGGGGCCCTGTCGTTCGCCTCGGGTCTCGCGGCGGAGGACGGTCTGCTCCGCGGCATCCTCAAGCCCGGCGACCACGTGCTCCTCGGCAACGACGTGTACGGCGGCACCTACCGCCTGCTCACGAAGGTGCTCGCGCCGTGGGGGATCGACACGACCACGGTCGAGCTCTCCGACGTCGACGTGATCCGGGCGGCCATCCGTCCCGAGACCCGCATCGTGTGGCTGGAGACGCCGAGCAACCCGCTGCTGAAGGTCATCGACATCGCACTCATCGCCGAGGTGGCGCACGCGGCCGGGGTGCTCGTCGTGGTCGACAACACGTTCGCCTCGCCGGCTCTGCAGCAGCCGCTCGCGCTCGGCGCCGACCTCGTCGTGCACTCGACGACGAAGTACCTCGGCGGGCACTCCGACGTGCTCGGCGGCGCCGTCGTCTTCGGCGACGACCGCTTCGTCGAGGCCGTGAAGTTCCAGCAGTTCGCGGTGGGCGCGGTCTCGGCGCCGCTGGACGCCTGGCTGACGACCCGGGGCATCAAGACCCTCGCCGTGCGGATGCGGCAGCACTCCGAGAACGCCCAGGCGATCGCCGAGTGGGCGCAGGCGCGGCCGGAGTTCGCGCAGATCTTCTACCCGGGCCTCGCCTCGCACCCCGGTCACGAGATCGCCGCGCGGCAGATGAGCGGCTTCGGCGGAATGCTGTCGCTGGGCCTCGCCGCGGGTGCGGACGCTGCCCGGGCCTTCGCCGAGAGCACGACCGTGTTCCAGCTCGCCGAGTCCCTCGGCGGCGTGGAGTCGCTCATCGGCTACCCGCCGGAGATGACGCACGCGTCGGTCCGCGGAACCGAGCTCGCCGTCCCGGAGAACGTCGTGCGTCTCTCCGTCGGCATCGAGGACGTGGCCGACCTCATCGCGGATCTCGAGGAGGGGCTCGCCCGCATCGCCCGCTGACCGGCACGCCGACCCGCGATCGCGGGGGCGTCCGTCACAATGGGACGATGAATCGACGGATGCTGCTGTGGTGGGGCGTCGCCTGCCTCCTCCTGGCCACTGCCCTCGGCGCTCTCGTCGTCTTCGTGTATCCGCAGACGCCGGGCCTCGACCAGTGGTGGAACGACACGATCGCCGCGGTCCGCGCGGACTGGATGCTGAGCTTCGCCCTCGCGCTGAACTGGATCGGCGGCGGCTGGGTCGCCATCCTCGCCGTGCCGCTGGGGACGATCCTCGTCCTGCTGCTCCTGCGGCGATGGCGGGGTGCGCTGTTCGCCGCGCTCTGCTTCCTCGTCAGCGCGGGCGCCGTGCAGCTCCTGAAGAACATCTTCGGCCGTGCCCGACCGCATGACATGCTCGTCGTGAGCGATTACGGCTCGTTCCCGTCCGGCCACACCGCGAACGCGGCGACCATCGCCCTCGTGCTGTGGGTGCTCTTCCCGCGGGTGTGGGTGGCGATCGTGGGGGCCGCATGGATCGTGCTCATGGCTCTGTCGCGCACCTTCCTGTCGGTGCACTGGGCGACGGACACGCTCGGGGGTGCGTTCGTCGGGGCCGGGGTCGTCCTCGTGCTGGCGGCCTGGCTGGTGCCGTGGGCGCGACGCGACGTCGAGGCGACCGCACGCGCCGATAGGCTGAGCGGAACCTGACCTGCCCGAGGAGCCTCCGTGTCGCGTATCCGTCCCTACCGTCCGACCGATCGCGCGGCGATGTTCGAGATCTGCCTGCGGACGGCCGACGCCGGGGGAGACGCCACCGGGGTGCTGTCCGATCACGAGCTCTGGGGGAACCTCTTCGCGGTGCCGTACGTCGAGCGGCACCCGGACCTCGCCTGGGTCGTGGAGGCGGAGGACGGGCGCACCATCGGCTACATCGTCGCCACCGACGACACCTACGCGTTCTACGCCTGGTTCCGTGATGAGTGGTGGCCCACCCTTCACGCGCGCTATCCGCGGTCGGCCGACCCGCAGACACGCGAGCAGAAGCTGATCGAGTACGGGTACACGAGGGAGCCGGGCGTCGAGCCGAACGCGGCGGAGTATCCGGCGCATCTGCACATCGACCTGCTGCCGGAGACCCAGGGGCAGGGGCTGGGGCGCGGTCTCATCGAGACGCTCTTCGCCGAGTTGCGCCGACGCGGTGTCCCGGCCCTGCATCTGGGGATGGACCCCGCGAACAGCGGCGCGGCCGCCTTCTACGAGCGGCTCGGCATGACCCGGCTGCCGTCCGGACCGGGTGGTCTGACGTACGGGGTGCGCTTCGACGGCTGACGGCACCCGAAACGAGAGAAGACCTCCGCGATGCGGAGGTCTTCTTCGTCTGTGGCGGTGACGGCGGGATTCGAACCCGCGGTTGCTTGCACAACACACGCTTTCCAAGCGTGCTCCTTCGGCCGCTCGGACACGTCACCAGGGAACAACCTGTCCATCCTATCCGATGTCCCGCCGACCTCGTGACATGCCGGCGATCACCGGGCGCGGCGGTGAAAGCTGTTATATTGCACGTCATCAGAGGTCTGGATATCTTCATATGAAGACGCAAAGGCGTCAGGCGGATCCGGTTCTCTGGGGGGATCATGGGGACGAGTGCGACGACGGCACGACGCGACGAGGGACCGACGGGCGAAGACCCGCTCCTCGGCCCGCACGCCCTGCGGGCGTGGGTCACGGGAGCGCGGGAGGCCCGCACCCGCGTGTTCCTGCTGGAGACCGAGGCGGGGGCGGAGGCTGTCGCTGCGGCGGCAGGGCCAGAGGATGTGATCTTCCAGCCCCTCGAATCGACGTCGCGGCCGGGGACGGCGAGGATCGTCGGTTACAGCGGAACGCTCGCCGACCTCGGCGACGAGCTCTTCCTGGGGGAGCGCGGCGTCGAGCTCCAGGACTACATCGCGGCCTCGTTCGTCCAGATCATCGGACCGACGGCCGTGCGCTTCTTCGACGAGGCGAGCTGGCGCGCCTTCCTCGGCGACGCCGATCTCGCCCGCAGCACCGGGGTCTTCGCCGCCGCGATGCTCGACCCCCGGGTGTTGCTCGCGGGTCGCCACGTTCTCGCGCGGCCACACGAGGTGGAGACTCCGAGCGCCCTGCGCATCGACGCGGACGGTGGCGTGCACCTCGGGCTGCAAGGGCAGGAGATCGGTCACGTGCGCGACCTCCCCGCCGTCCTCGGGCAGGCCCTGCCCGAGGCATCGGCGCTGGGCGGCGTGCCCGGCTCGGCCGACCTCATCACCGAACTCGACGCCCGGCTGTGGATCGGCCGGTACCTCGATGCGGCCGATCTCCGGAAGATGCTCCGCCTGCCGAACGGCACCGGCCGGATCGCGGGCTTCGGGTGGACGCTCCTCGACGACGGCCTGGCGGATGCGGAGCCCGAGGCCACCGATCCGTTCCTGCTCGACACCGCCGAGGGGCTCCTGCTCGCCGATGTCGGGACGCGGCGCCGGCACCTGCTGTCCCCGCTGACCGCCACCGTGGTCGACGCGATCCAGACCTCGCGGACGCGCGGGCTGGCGGCGGCTCGCGTCGCACGGGCGTGCGGAGTGCCCGACGCGCATGCGCGGCGACTCTCCCTCGAGGCGCTGGAGGTGCTCGGCCTCCGTCTCGGCCGTCCGGTCGAGAGCGGCCAGAGCGGCGGCACCCGATGAGCGTGCCGCACGCGCTGTGGACATCCATGCTCCCCGCCGACACCGCCTTCCCTCCGGATCGCGTGGCGGTGGGCGCCTCCGGGCATCGGATCTTCTACGCCGACGGCTCCCACCGTCTGTGCGCGACGAGCGGGCTGTGGAACGTCCCCCTCGGCTTCGGCAACCCCCGGGTCGCCGAAGCGGTGAACAGGGCCGCGCGCGACGCCTCGTATCTGTCGCTGTTCCGCGCACCGCACCGGTACGCCGAGGATGCCGCCGACGCCCTCATCGCCCTCGCGGGTTCCGAGCGCTACCGCCGCGTGATCTTCTCCACATCGGGCGGGGCGGCCAACGATGCCGCGATGAAGCTCGCGCGGCAGTACTGGGCGCAGCAGGGCGCGGGCTCTCGATCCCTCGTCGTCGGTCTCCGCGGCAGCTATCACGGCACGATGTACGGCAGTCACGTGCTGAGCGGCGACGACCTGCTGCAGTCCGTCTACGGCGTCGACCGGCGGACGGTGCGGCACGTGTCGCACTCCGACGACGGGGAGGAACTCGCGGCGCTGCTGGAGCGCGAGGGGTCCCGCGTCGCCTCGGTCGTGGTGGAGCCGGTCCTGGGCAGCGGCGCCCACGCCCTGTCCGACGCCTTCGTCCACCGTCTCCTGGAGCTGCGCGAGCGGCACGGGTTCCTGCTGGTCGCGGACGAGGTCGCGACCGGCTTCGGCCGCACCGGCTCGCTGTTCGCCACCGACCGCTGGGCGTCCGCTCCGGACGTCCTCATCCTGTCGAAGGCGCTGACGAACGGCGCGATGGGGGCCGCCGTGCTCCTCGTCGGACACCGCATCGCGATGGCCTACGCGCGCGGCGGGTGGACCTTCGTCCACGGGGAGACGCAGGCGGGCACGCCGGCCTGCGCCGCGGCGATCCTCGCCGTGATCGACGAGCTCCGCCGTATCGACGTCGAGGCGACCGCCCAGGCACTGGCGACCGCGCTGCACCGCCTCGCCCGGAGCTGGCAGGACGAGGGGATCGTCACCGATGTCACCGGCTCCGGCTGCTTCGTCGGCCTGGGGCTCCGTCGGCCCGACGACTCCCCGCTCTCCGGCACCGAGGTCCTGGAGGTGGTGTCCGCCATCTCCGACAGCGGCGTCGTGGTCCACCCCGGTCCGAGCTCCTTCCAGCTCATCCCCGCCTACGGCTTCTCGTTGGCGGAACTGGCCGAGACCGATCGTGCCGTGCGGGCCGGTCTGGCGCGCGTGCGGGAGGCGGCGGCATGAGCGTGCCCTTCGCCGGCCGCGTCCCCACGCTGTGGCACGGACCCCGCGCCCGAGAGACGACGGGGCGTCTGACGGCGGGGCGGGACACGCTCGTGATCGCCGACGCGGCCGTCGCGCACACCTTTCCGACCGCACAGCAGGTGCGGAGGATGACGGTGGACGCCTCCGCGGTGGACGAGGTCGGGGTCCTCCTGATCGCCGACGAGATCATCCGGCGCCCGCCCGAGGTCATCGTGGCCGTCGGAGGCGGAAGCGTCCTCGATGCGAGCAAGATCGCGGCCCTGGCGCTCAGCCCCGGACGCCTCTTCGACTTCGCCCTCCGGCACGCGGCGACGGCAGCGCTCACGGTCCTGCCCGACGCGCCTCCGCCCGTCGACATCATCGCGATGCCGTCGACACTCGGCACGTCCTCGGAGACGAACAGCGTCGCCATCCTCCGGAACAGGTACGGGTCCCGGCTCCTCATCGGTCGACCGCTGCGCCCGCGTCACGCCGTCCTCGATCCCGAACGGCTCGCCACGCTCAGCCCCGCTGCCGTGCGGGAAGGGGCGCTGGAGGCCTTCCTCCGGGTGGCCGGAGCGTCGACGAGCCCGCGGACGGAGCGAGCGGAGCGCGACGCGAGGCTGCTCGGCCGCGCTCTCCTCGAGGTCGCAGCCGGCGAAGCGATATCGGCGGCGGGGCGCCTGCGTCTCGCGCGCCTGAGCGCCGCCACCCAGCGCACGGCAGCGCTCCGCGGACCCGATCCGTACAGCGCCCGACACTGGTACCTCGCGAACGAGGTCGCCTTCCATCTCGGCGTCCGCAAGATGACGGCCACCGTGGCGGTCATCGCCGCGGTCTGGCGTCGGATCGGCGCGGGCGATCTCCGCTGGGGTGATCGCGTCAGCCTCGACGCGTTCTGGACGGGCGTCGTGGGCGCGACCGGGCTACCCCGCGAGCCGGCCGCCGGCATCGCCGCGCTCGTCGATCAGGCAGACCTCCCGTCACCGCCGCGCCCGAGCGCACGGGAGATCGATCGGGTCGCCGCTGCGGTCGAGACCGCCTGGGGAGACCACCGACCCATGCTGCGCGGAATCCGTGCCACGGACATCCGCGCCGTGCTCCACGACTCCCGGTGGAGCACGCCCCCGGTCGGCGATCGCCGGCCCCGAACCGCTGAGAGGAGGTGATGTGAATGAACGACAGCACGGAGATGAGCATCCGGTTCCAGGAGCTCGACCCGATGGAGGCGCCCAGCTGGGACAGCTTCTACCAGGGCGTGATCGGCGCGCTGGTCCTCATCGGGATCGGCGCGGCAGCCGCCACCTGATGCCGCCTGGCCGCATCCGGATCAGACAGAGGAAGGAGGGACGCATGACCGCAGCACTGCCGGCGCTCGAGTTCACCGAACTCGAGGCCATGGATGCGCCGGGCGATGCCGACGACTACATCCGCGGCTTCGCCGTGGGCGTGATCATCGGAATTCTCGCTCTGACCTAGGAGGTGCACGTTGCAGACCACGTCGCTGGAGTTCCTGGAACTCGAACAGATCGACACCCCGCTCGAGTGGTGGGAGCACGCGAGCTACATCATCGCGATCATCGGCGGAGCCGCCGCCATCGCGACCTGACAGAGGGTGCGGGCGGGATCGTCCGCCCGCACCCCCCGACCATCCCTGCGAGGAGAGGCGATGCACGGATGACATCCCTGATCACCGAGACCGTGGCGGCACGGCTCGACCTGGTCGGCGCGACCGCCCGCGGGCAGGATCTGTACGCCGGGGCCGGCACAGACTTCTACGACCGGCTCGTCGGCCCGGACCGGGCGGAGGTCCGGGAGGTCCTGGCGCTCGCGCGCGCGGTCCCCGGTCCCGTCCTCGACCTCGCGGCCGGGAGCGGACGGCTGACGGTGCCGCTCGTGCGCTCCGGGCACCACGTCACGGCGGTCGATCTCTCGGCGGACATGCTCGCGCGCCTCCGCGGAGCCGTTCCGCACGGCGCGACGGTCGAGTGCGTTGTCGCGGACATGCGCGACCTCGCGCTCGACGGGCGGTACGGTCTGGTCATCCTCGGGGCGACCTCCATCACGGTGCTCGACCGGGAGGGCCGGGCGCGTCTCTACGCGGGTGTCCGACGTCATCTCGACTCCACCGGTGTCTTCGCCCTCACCGTCGCGGGCAGAGCGTCGGCGGACCGCCTCGCGGTGACGGCCGACCGCGAGATCGTGGTTCCCGGAAGCGCCGGAGACGAGCCCTACCTGTTCGCGCAGCAGATCGAGGACGACGGCGCCGTACGGGTGGTCAACTGGGTCCGTCTCGCCGATATCGCCCCGGGCGCGGAGGTGCCGGTGCTCACGAGCCGGCTGCACGTGCTGAGCCCCGAGATCCTGGCCGACGAACTCGTCGCGGCCGGCTTCACGGCGCCCCGGATCTCTCCGGTGCGGACTCCGGTCCCCGGGGAGATCCTGCTCCTCACGACGTCTCTCTCCGGGGATCGAGGGGGTGCGCGATGACCGCCGCGGATTCCCGGTCCCTGTGGCGACAGCGCGGACGAGGGCGGGACCCCCTCACCGCGGAGACGTGTCCCGCTCTGGCGACCGGCGTGGATTTTGAGCCCACCGGCGAGGGCTCCGTGTGGCTCGCCACGGTGCAGGGTGTCCCGTCCGCGCGGCTGTCTCGGGCGGTGGTCGACCTGCTGACGGCGATGGACGGCCGGACCCCGGTCTCCGCGCTGCGGGTACGCTTCGCGCCGGAGGCGACCGACGAGAGCGTGCTGCGACTGGTGGAGCGCTTCCGCGACAACGGTCTCCTGGACGGGGGCGCGTCCCGCCCACCCGGCCGCGTCGCCTACCGACCGCCGTTCACCCTGCAGTTCGCGACGCTCCGTGCGCCGGCCCTCTTCGCGCGCCTGGACCGGCTGGTCGTCCCCGTCCCGCGCCGAGCAGCCCTCGCGGCCGTCGCCGCGGTGCTCGTCGCCGGGGCCGTCGCCGCGATCCTGCAGACCGGCGATCTCAGGAACGTGCTCACGCGCCCCCTACCGCTCACCGGCTTCATCGTCGTCGTCGTGGCGCTGGGACTCGCGACGCTGTTCCACGAGGCCGCGCACGGGCTCACCCTCACCCGGCTGGGCGGCCGGCCCCGACGCGCCGGATTCATGCTCTTCTACCTCACGCCCGCGTTCTTCGTCGATGTGACGGACGGATGGCGGCTCGCCGACCGTCGGCATCGTGTGGCGATCGCGCTCGCCGGTCCGGCCGTCCACGCCACCGCGGCGGCGGTGGCGATGCTCGCGGCTCTCGGCCTGCCGGCGTCGACGGCCCGCGAGACGCTGCTGCTCCTCGCGATCTCCTGCACTGTCGTCGTCCTCGTGAACCTGATCCCGTTCGTGCGGTTCGACGGGTACATCGCGTTGATGAGTGCGCTGGACGAACCGAATCTCCGGGGGAGGACGGTCCGCGACGGCGCGGGCTTCCTCGCCCGCGTCCTGTTCGGCGGCCCGCGGCAGCCTCGGGCGCTGGAGCGGTGGTGGAGCGTGCCGTTCGGCCTGTGCTGTCTGATGGCGCCGGTCGTGATGGTGCTGTTCGCGGTCGTGCGGACCGCACAGCTGCTCGTCGGAGGCGGGGCGGGGGCGAGCCTCGTCGTGCTCGCCCTGGAGAGCGTCGTGGTCGTGGTGGGTCTCGCCCTCCTGGTGCGCGCGCTGATCCGTGTGCGGCGATCCGGTGTCTCCCGGACTCGTCTCGTCGCGGTGACCGCCGCGCTCGCCGTCGGCACGGTGGCCGCCGGCATCCTCATCCCGGTCCCGACGGCCGCGACACTCGGGTTCTGGGTGGACGACGACCGCGTGGTCCTGGTCCGCGGAGGAGCGGACGCCGGTGCAGACATCCCGGACGGTGCACGCGTCATCCTGTCGACGCGGGGGATCCTCGCGAACGAGTACCGGGGCGAGGGGAGGACCGCGGTCCGCCCTGCGGCGGAGGCCGAGGTTCCGATCGAGGCGCTGTACCCGGTCAGGGTGCCCGGGGTGACTGTCGCGGCGACGGCCGTTGCGGAGGTCGAGGTGACCGGGGAGAGGAGCGCCCTGCCGGCAGCCGGACAGGCGCGGGTCGAGCTGGGCACGACCCCGCTGTGGCATGCGCTCTGGGCGGCGGCCGTGTCGCCGCTGGCGACCCCCACGAGCGAGGAGGAGAGAGGATGAGCATGAATCAGCACGCCATCGAGGTGCGCGGCCTGACCAAGAGGTTCGGACACCGCACCGCCGTCGAGGACCTGTCGTTCGCCGTGCCCCGCGGAGCGATCGTCGGGCTCCTCGGACCGAACGGCGCGGGGAAGTCGACGACGCTGCGCGCGATCGTCGGCCTCGTGCGCCCGACCGGCGGAGAGACCCTCATCGACGGGGCGCCGTTCGGTGCGCTCGACAACCCCGCTACGCACGTCGGCGTCCACATGGACGGGTTCGGCTTCGAGCCGGGCATCTCGGGGCGACGGCATCTGGAGATCTGCCGACTCGCCGCCGGGGCGCCCCGCGACCGCGTCGACGAGGTCCTCACCGAGGTCGGCCTGGCCGCCGATGCGCGTCGGCGCGTGAAGACGTACTCGACGGGCATGGCCCAGCGGCTCGGGCTGGCCGCCGCATTGATCGGCGCGCCGCGGACGCTCATCCTCGACGAACCGGCCAACGGGCTGGATCCCGACGGCATCCGCTGGCTGCGCCGGTTCCTCCGCGGTTTCGCCGAACGCGGCGGCACGGTCCTCGTCTCCAGTCATCAGCTCCCCGAACTCGAGCAGGTCGTGGACGAGGTCGTCGTGATCAAGCGTCGGGCGCTCTTCGCCGGACGGCTGGACGATCTGGTCACCGGCGGGGCCGACTCGCTCGAGAGTCGGTACTTCGACCTCGTCGAGGGAGCCCCGGCGTGAGCGGCGTGATCCGCAGCGAGCTGCTGCGCGCGGTGAGCGGGCTGTCGATCCTCGCCGTGTACCTCGTCGCCGTCCTCATGCCGACGTTCGTGCTCTTCTCCGACGGCTCGCGCTTCGCTCTGGACGGCCTCGACCCCGGCGCGGCGACGGCTCGACTGCTGGAGCCGCTCGCGTGGTCGGTCATCTCGGCGGCGTTCGTCGGTGCCTACCCGGTGACGCGGGAGTACTACTACGGCTCCATGGACCGCACGCTCACGGCGGTCGGGTTCCGTCGCGCCTTCCGAGGGAAACTGGTCGCCGGCGTCCTCATCGCCCTGGCGCTGGCCGGCGTCGTCTTCCTGCTGTGGACGCTCGCGATCTCCCTCCTGCTCGCTCGCCACGGGCTCGCGCTCGTCTTCACCGCCGAGGCATGGCGGATCATCGCCGGGGCCGTGGCCGGGGTCGTCCTCGGTGCTCTCATCGGCGGGGCGATCGGCTGGATCACCCGGAACTACTACGCGACGGCGATCATCGTCCTCGTCTTCCCGATGGCGCTGGAGTTCGCGCTGCTGCGGACGGCACCGGAGATCGCGCGGTTCTCACCCGGGATGGCCATCGCCGCGCTGAGCGTGCCGGAGTACCAGGGACGACTGCTCGCCTTCGTGCCTGCCCTCGGCATCGGGGTGGCGTGGGCGATCGGTCTCGTCGCGCTCGCCGCCGTCCGAGGACGCCGGAGCGTCGCGTGATCGGTCGGGCGCTGCGGGCGCAGGCGCGCGGCGCGGCCGGGGATGTCGTCCTCCTCGGGATGGCACTGGCGGCCTTCGTGCTGTCCCTGTCCCTGGCGACCAGCATCCCGGCGGAGCTCGGCGATGCGCCACGGGAGGCGCGGGAAGGACTGGTGGCCCCGTTCGACGCCGTGCTCGCGACCTACGCCGGCATCCTCGCCGCCGTCTACGGCTCCTTCCGCTACACGATCGACCGGCGGGACGGTGTCGTCGCGCAGCGACTGATGCTGGAGTCCCGGTGGGCGATGCTCGTCGTCCGTATGCCTGCCTCGGCGCTGGGCGGCGCGGTCGTCGCGGTCGCGGCCGTCCTCGGCGGCCGCGCGGCGCTGTTCGTCACGATGGGCGGGATCCCCGTGCATCCGTCCGCCGTCATGGCCGCCCTCGCCCTCGGCGCGGCCGCCGCCCTCTGGGGCCTGGGGGTCGGCATCGTCGTGCAGGCGCATCTCGCGGCGCTGTTCGTCACCGCGTTCTCGATGGGGGTCGGGCTGCTCGTGGCGATGTTCTGGAGCGCCGGCGCCGTCTACCTGCCTCTTCCTGCCCTGCTCGACGCCTTCCGGTTCGACGGGTCCGCCATCGGGATCCCGGCGGGCGGAGGACTCGGGCTGTTGGCGGCGCCGATCGCGGCGGGCTGGATCCTCCTCGCGGTGGGGGCGGGATCGGCCGTGTTCCTGCGGCGGGACGTGACCTAGGCCCGCGGGAGGCGACGTAGGATTCCTGGGTGGCCACCCCCAAGATCCTCCTCTTCTACGCGTTCACCCCGCTCGCCGACCCGGAGGCCATCCGCGTCTGGCAGCGCGATCTCGGCGAGGCGCTGGGGCTGCGCGGTCGGCTGCTGATCTCGTCGCAGGGCATCAACGGCACTCTCGGCGGCGACCTCCCGGTGCTGAAGAAATGGGTGCGGTCATTCCGCTCCTATGCGCCCTTCCGCGACGCCGACATCAAGTGGAGCGAGGGCACCGGGCTCGACGCGTCGGGTCGCAGCCTCGACTTCCCGAAGTTGAGTGTGAAGGTGCGCGACGAGATCGTGTCGTTCGGCGCCCCGGATGAGCTGCGGGTCGACGCGGACGGCGTCGTCGGCGGGGGCGCGCGGCTCACCCCCGAACAGCTGCACGCCCTGGTCGCCGAGCGCGGGGACGAGGTCGTGTTCTTCGACGGACGGAACGCGCTGGAGGCCGAGATCGGACGCTTCCGTGGCGCCGTCGTGCCGGATACGGAGACCACCAGGGACTTCGTGCGCCTGCTCGACTCCGGCACCTACGACGACCTGAAGGGCAAGCCCGTCGTCACGTACTGCACCGGCGGCATCCGCTGCGAGGTGCTGTCGAGTCTCATGGTCGCCCGCGGCTTCGGCGAGGTGTATCAGCTGGAGGGCGGCATCGTCCGCTACGGGGAGACCTTCGGCGACGACGGCCTCTGGGACGGATCGCTCTACGTCTTCGACGGGCGTGGATCCGTCGACTTCTCGGACCACGCGCGAGTCATCGGTATGTGCGTGGGATGCGGCGCGGCGACCAAGCGCACCGCCAACTGCCCTGACCCGTCGTGCCGCGTGCAGTCCGTCGTCTGCGCGGACTGCGAGGCCGTCGCGTGCCCCGCGCATGCGGCCACCGTGCCGACGCGGGCCTGAGCGGCGCGACGACGGTCACACCAGGAGCCGGGCGTCTGATCCGCGCGAAGCGTAGAGCGACCGCGGCAGCAGCAGTGCGCGTGCCCGCGTCGACCCGTCGACATGCGCGCGGAGACTGGCGAGCACGGACTGCAAGGGCGCGCCGAGGTCGTCCTCCGCCGCGGACGCGCGGGCGTAGTTGGCGCGCTCCACCGCCGCGATGAGCCGCCCCAGCGCAGCCTCGTCGGCTCCCGCATCCCTGACGAGCCCGGCGGCCCGCATCCGCGGACTGTCCGCATCCGAGACCGCGATCCGGAGATCGATCAGGGTGTCGCGCAGTTCCGCCCAGGCCGCGGCGGCGTCTCCGCGAGCGGCACGGCGCATCCGGAGGCGCCGCTCGACGAGCCGGACGAGCGCGGGAAGGAGGAGGAGCGCCACGATGCCGAGCACGGTGAGGACCACCGGCGTCGGGTCCAGCCGGCGCAGCTCTCCGGAGTCCGTCGAGCCGGCATCGGCATCCCGCCGATCGACCTCGGGGCCGGAGGTCTCCTCCGTCTGGGGTGCGGTCGTCGGCGCAGGAGTGGCGGGGCCTCCGCCGGTCCCGCCTGCGGTCGTGCCCGCACGGAAGGCCGTGGGGACGCCGAGCGAGGCGGTCGGCTCGAACGGCACCCAGCCGATCCCGGGGAACAGCACCTCGGGCCAGGAATGCAGCTGATCGCTCGACACCGAGAAGATCGACTCGTCTCCGCGCTTCTCGTCCGTGAGGGACCCGGGGAGGTAGCCCACTACGATGCGCACCTGCATGCCGAGGCTCTCGGCCATGAGGGCGAAGGCGCCGGCGAAGTGCACGCAGTATCCGGACCGCTCTTCGAGGAATCGTGCCACCGCGTCCGCGCCGGTCCCGTCGAACCCCTCGTCGACCGGCGTCTCCAGCGAGTACTCGAACTGCGACCGGAACCAGTTCTGCAGGGCGACGAGGCGGTCGTAGTCGGTCTCCTCGTCCGCGGTGACCTCCGTCGCCAGCCGGGAGATGATGTCCGGAAGCTCGACGTCCTCGTCCTCCGCGTCCGCGAGGGGCGGAGCGGCCTCCGCGGCGCGGATCTGCTCCAGGGTCGGCGTCACGCGGAGCGAGGTGACCGTGTAGTCGTTGCCGACCGCATCGGCGCGGCGGGAGAAGAGGGTGCGGTTCTCGGGCGACACGCGCCACGCGGCGCTCAGACCCTGCACTTCCGTGGCCGGATACGGCAGCGGGAGCCAGGAGCTCGACATGCGCAGCACCCGGATCGAGGTCGTCTGCTCCGCGGTGGTGATGTCGTCCCCCCACTCCGGATCCCCGAAGCCGTCGACCTGAGACTGCAGGTCCCCGCGATCCGGCTGCCAGACGCGGCCGTCGAACCGGGAGAGCGTCGTGAGGCGGAGATAC
The DNA here is from genome assembly GCF_050470785.1 of Microbacterium sp. NRRL B-14842. Classification (NCBI taxonomy): domain Bacteria; kingdom Bacillati; phylum Actinomycetota; class Actinomycetes; order Micrococcales; family Microbacteriaceae; genus Microbacterium; species Microbacterium sp. NRRL B-14842. The sequence goes on from NZ_JBFLUM010000001.1 coordinate 564,203, forward strand.
GGGGCGGTGTCGGTCTTCGCGGCCACCGTCAGCACCTCGACCGGACTCGGCTGCCGCAGATCGTCGCCCAGCCGTAGCGAGGCATCGACGGTCACGCCGACCCCGGTGCCGGTGATGGTCGAGCCGACCGGGAGCAGCGGCGTCACGACGAGGGTGGTCGCGACGGCGGCGGCACCGACGGCGACCGCGACGCCGGCCGACGCGCGGCGCGGTGACTCCGGATGCCGACGTGCAGTGAAGCGGAACACGAGGAGCGCCACGACCGCCGCGAGGGCGAACCAGGCCACATTCGGGGCACCCAGGGTGATGATCATGGGCACCGCACCGGTGACGCCCAGCAGAACGGTCGTGAGCACGGCGGAGCGACTCGCGATCAGGAGATCGAGCAGGATCGCGACGACCGCGAAGCCTGCTCCGAGGGCGGCCGCAAGCCCCGGGGAGGCCTCCAGCGGGGCCGAACCGAAGACGATCTCCTCCGCCGCGGCGGAGGCGAGGGCCTGGAACAGGCCGAAGGTGCGGGGCGTCGGCACGACCCCCGCGATCGCGGTGTCTCCGGCGAGGAGCAGCGTGAGGACGCCGACCGCCACGATGACCTGCGCCACAAGGGCGAGCAGCCCGGCGATACCCTCCGAACGCCCGCGTAGGAGATGACGCACGAGCGCGCCGACCCCCACGACCGCGATGATGACGACGGTCGCGACGAACGACCAGGTCCCCGGAGCGATGACGGCGGTGAACGGCCACAGCGCCGTGAGGGCCGCGAGGCCGGCGAGGGCCGCCGGAGCGAGGACACCGGACGGCGGCTCCTCCCGGTCACGGTGCCAGCGTGCGCGGGTGTCGGCGGGCACGGGGGCGGGTCGCGTGCGCTCAGCGCGGAACATCGGCGGCTCCCGTCCGCGCCGACAGCGCGTCGTCCCAGGCATCCGCGACGTCGACGCCGAGCCGGGTCACGGTCCAGCCGTGCTGGCGGGCGGCGTCCTCCGTTCCCGGGAGCGGATCGGTACTGAACAGCAGCGGCGCTGCGGCCCCCGCCGGACGCAGGAGCGCGGCGTCCTCCTCGTCCAGCCGACCGGTCACGTAGACGAGCGGCCCCGGCGGTGTCCCGCCCAGGAGCGCGGCGAGGTCGCGCCTCTCGCCGCGCGGCGTCACCATCGCCAGGGCGACCAGCAGGCCGTCCCTGTCGTCCTCGTGTCCGCGGAGCACGCCGAGGAGCGTGCCGGCGCTGTCCAGCACGTCGACGCTGTACCCCTCCGCAGCGAGGTGCACGGCGGCGGACGCGCACAGGGAGACGGCGGCTTCGAACGCCGGATCGACCGTATCGGTCCCCGTGGCCCAGCCGCCGGCGGCGCGGTCGAGCACGACGACCGCGTCGGGGCTCGACTCCTCCTCCTCCTGCCGGACCATGAGTTCGCCGCGGTGCGCCGTTGCCCTCCAGTGGATGCGTCGCATCGAGTCACCCGGTGCGTAGCCGCGGGGGAGAGGTTGTCGCTGCCCTGGCCCAGGCGGGTGGAGGAGGTGTGCGCGGTCCCGCCCGCGGCGCCGATCCGCACGGCGAGCGGGGTGAGCGCGAAGACCTCCGGCACGACCGTGATGGTGCGCGTGTCGCCGAAGGCCTGCTCGCGCTGGGCGAGACCGAACGGGTCGACGGTGCGCAGCAGGAGGGGGCCCAGCGGCCAGACACCCCGGCGGACGCCGGTGATGAGGTAGTTCAGCTGGGGTGTGTCCCCGGGATACTCGCCCCCCGAGTCGCCGGCGACCGCGGTGGGGAGGACGTCGTGCCAGAGCCCGTGCGGGACCCGGAGGGCGCGCAGCGTGAAGCGGACCGTCACCCGCGAGGTCTCCGAGACCGTGAGCAGGTCGGTCGAGATCTGTCGGCTGACCGTTCCGGAGCGTCGCGGGAGACGCACGGCGAGGGCGGCGAACAGCGTGAGCGCAGCCAGCAGGATCCCGAGGTACAGGAGGATCCTGGCGCCGAGGACGTTGGCCGCGATCACGCACGCGAGCGCGGCGACGAGCGCACCGGTGCCGCGCGGCTGTGAGCAGTCGACGTCGGCGCATGATCGCGTCCTCAGGAGCGGGTCGCGACGGGGACGCGGACGCGCTCGGCGATCTGGGTGAGTGCGGCCTCGACCGGCTGCGCGCCGGCACGGTGGGCCCCGCGGGCGGGGAGCAGCCGGTGCGCGAACACGGGGATCAGCAGGTCGGTGATGTCGTCCGGGATGACGTAGTCGCGGCCGTCCAGCGCGGCCCAGACCTTCGCGGCGCGGACGAGCTGCAGCGTGGCCCGCGGGCTGGCGCCGAGGTGCAGGCTGGGGTCGTTCCGCGTCGCCTGGGCGAGGGAGACGGCGTACTCCTCGAGGGCGGGCGCCACGTGCACGGCGCGCGCCCACGCGATGAGCTGGGAGATCGCGGCGGCGTCCGCGACGGGGGTGACGGTCGCCAGCGGATTCACGACGTCGCGCTGCCGGAGCATGAGGGCCTCGGCCGCGGGGTCGGGGTAGCCCATCGAGATGCGCATCATGAAGCGGTCGCGCTGCGCCTCGGGGAGCGCGTACGTGCCCTCCATCTCCAGCGGGTTCTGCGTGGCGACCACGAGGAACGGATCGGGCAGCCGGTGGGTGGAGCCGTCGACCGTGACCTGCCCCTCCTCCATGGCCTCCAGCAGCGCCGACTGGGTCTTGGGGGAGGAGCGGTTGATCTCGTCGGCGATGACGATGTGCGCGAAGATGGCGCCGCGTTTGAACTCGAACTCGCGGTCGACGGGGTTGTAGACGGACACGCCCGTCACGTCGCCGGGAAGGAGATCCGGGGTGAACTGGATGCGCCGGACGGTGGCATCGACGGTGGCGGCGAGGGCGCGCGCCAGCATGGTCTTCCCGACCCCGGGCACGTCCTCGATGAGCAGATGGCCTTCGGCGAGCAGGCAGACGAGGGCGCTGCGCACGGCCTCGGGCTTCCCGTCGATCACCTGGCTGATCGAGCCGAGGATGGCCGCCGTCTGTGCGGCGAATCCGTCGGCGTCGATCGCGACCGGGCTCAGGGGGGCGTTCTCTGGCATGCGTTCCCTCTCGTCCGGCGCAACGATGCGCGTGCATCGATCGTACGCTCCGCACGGCCTGCGGGACCACGTCGGGCTGGCCGGTCTGCGGGGACGGCAGGGTCGGCCGTCAGCCCCAGATCCGGTACCGCGGCTCCGCGGGGTCGAGCAGCGCAGGGGTGAGGCGGGCGACCTGGAGCAGCGCGAGACCCGTCGTCCCCCGGAGTTCGTGGAGCTCGCACTGCCCGACCGTCTCCCGCCACCGCGCGGCGAAAGCCTCGGCGTCGGCTCGGCGGCGGGAGAGCGCTGCGGGAACCGGCAGCAGACGACGACCGGGGACGGCGCGGTCGACGATCGAGCGGATGCGGTCGAGCACGGGACCGGGCCGGCCGAAGATCCCCTGGTCGACCCGCAGGAGGAAGCGCGGGCTCTCGGCCACGGCGAACAGCTCCTGCAGGGCGTCGGCGATCAGTGCGCGGTCGCTCCGCGGTCCGGCGATCTCGATCCAGAAGTCGGCGGCGGAGCGGTTGCGCACCCGGACGGTCGAGGCATCGAAGGGCCCCACCCGTCCGGCGTCGTGGAGGGACCGGGCGATGGCCAGCGCGGCGCCGCCGTACAGAGCAGCGGGGTCACGGAGGCGGTGCAACGCGCGCAGCACGCTGGACCCGCACACCACAGCGGTCGCCAGCACGCCGCCGAGCGCCGCGACGGTGACGCCCGCCTCCAGCGGGAGGGAGACTGCGCCGATCGCCCCCAACGCCGCCGTTCCGAGGGCGATGCCGGTCGCGCTGAATCCGAATGTCAGGGGCACGGCAGCGGCGAGGGTCGGTCCCGTCCGCAGCAGGCGGGCCTCCGGCGTCGTGCGGACGGAGACCACGTCGCGCTCCCGGGAGTCGTGAGGCTCGCCGATCCGCCAGTCCGCTCTGGTCTGGGCGCGGGTGGGGAGCCGCGAGAGCGTCTCCTCGTTGATCCTCTCGATCGTGGCGCCGGGGACCTTCTCGAGGACGTCGTCGAGTGCGGCGATCGCGGCGGAGGGGAGCGCGTGGTCCAGTCCCGAGACGATCCGGGTGCCGTCGTCGGCGCTGAGCCCCCAGAGGTGTCCGTGTCGTCGTCGCAGGCGCTGCGTCTCGGCGGGGCTGTCCAGGTCGACGGACGCGGGGATGACGCACGCCACCGACCAGTTGTGCGCCACCTTCTCCGGCCATGCGGGGTCGAGACGCAGGGTGCGCCCCCGGAGCTGCTGGGTGCCGGTGCTCGTCGCCACCGCGGTCAGATCGATCAGCGTGTTCACCGACGGGCAGTCCCACCCCTCGCCGAGGAGTCCTCGGGTGCCGACGAGCACCCGCACGGTGCCGCGTCGGATCAGCTCCGAGACGGCCGCGACGACCTGGCCCCGTCCGGCCTCGGCGACGCGGAGATCCCGCGTGCCTCCTGCTCCGTCGACGACCGTCACCTCGTCCCCGAGCACCGCGGACAGCTGCTCCGCGAGGTCGGCGGCATCGACGGCCCGCACCCGCAGATGATGGGCGGTCAGCAGCACCGGACGCAGCGTCCCTGTCACCTCGTCGGCGGCCAGGAGGTCGAAGACGCGGAGCGCGCCGGCGGGCTGCCCGGTGAGCCCGCGGCGGCTCCCGTGCTCGACGAAGTCGGTCACGATCACCGCCCGCATCTGGGCGCCGGCGTCTCCGCTCAGCTCGCGGCGCAGGATGTCCACGGCCGCGCGGTCCTTCGCCACCGAAGACGTCAGTGTGGTCTCCACCGGGTCCCGGCCGCGTCGCAGCCCCCGATCGGTGAGGTGCAGGCCGAAATCCGCGAGAGCTCCGCGCACGTGCTCCCATTGGCGCAGGGCGGTGGGGTCGGTGAGTAGGCGCGTCTGCGCGAAACGGGTGAGGACGGTGAGGAGGTCGTCGGTCGTGCAGCGGCCGAACAGCACCGGCGGCAGGAGCGCGCCGAGCGGATGCCCCGGCGCCGCGGCTCGGAGGACGACGCCGGCGGCCCGGGTGAGCGTGAAGTCCGTGGAGAGCGCGTGCTCCAGCCGTGCCCGCCGCGCGATGTCGGGGTCATCCGTCCCCGTCGGTGGCACGGAGCCCGCCGCCGGCTCCGGCTGCAACGTCGCCTCCAGATACGCCACGCCATCCGGCGAGGACAGCACCTGCCCGACGAGATCCGCGAGCAGGGCTTCGTGCCGGCGGATGAAGGCGGCCTCGGTCGGGTCCGGCTGGGTGAACCAGATCGAGTCCCGATAGGGCGCGAGGTGGCCCTCCTTCACCACCGCGGGGGCGGGCACCTCGTAGTCCACGTCTCCGAGCAGGCGCGTGTAGTTCTCGTACTCGACACCGTCGTCGGGGGAGGGGAGCGTCGCCGTCAGGCCGATCAGGACCGGGGGCGATCCCGCGGCCCGGATGCGCGCCGCCAGGTAGGCGACGACCAGCGCCCAGTGGTCGAGCAGGTGATGGCACTCGTCCAGGACGATCGTGCGCACTCCGGAGCCGACGATCGCGTCGATGACCTCCACGGCGTTGGGGTGCAGCACCCGGGCCAGCTCCTCCGGGCGCTGCTGCGAGAACGAGCGGCGCACCCGGCGTACCCGCCGCCGCAGTCCTGAGCGGTAGCGATCGGGATTGTCGACCTCGAGTGTGGCGAGCCAGGTCGCCGCATCGGCCTCGGACCGATCGGTCTCGGCGAGCTCGGCGATCCACCGATGACGCGCCAGCTCCTCGAACGGCGAACCGTCGCCGGTGACGCTGAGGAGTTGGTAGGTCAGCACGGTGAGGTCTCCGAGCCGCCGCGGATCGTCCGAGACAGCGTCGTCCTCGGGGGCGAGCTTCCGCGCCTCCCGGAGCCATTGCTGGCGGATGGTGAGCGTCGGAGTCAGGACGAGCGTGCGGTGTCCCTCCCGCGCGGCGAGCAGCAGTCCGAGCAGGGTCTTGCCGGAACCCGGCGGTGCGACGACGTGCATCTTCTCGTCGGAGCCGACCTCGATGCGCTCCAGCACCTCGGCCTGGTACGTGCGCAGCGGTCCGCGGAACCGCCACGACGAGAGCGGGTGGGCGAGCGGATCCATGACCTGCACAGTCTCTCAAAGAGTGCGGTGTGTCATCGCGCCGGTCGGCGTCGGGTAGAGTGGACGACGGCTCTCCGCGTGGCGGCATCCAGGCCAATTCCCCCAGGGCGGAAACGCAGCAAGGGTAACCGGGCTCTGCTGGGTGCGCGGAGGGTCTTTTCTTTTGCCCGCGTCCAGCCGGCCCCAGGGTGCTCCTGCGACAATCGAGCGGTGACCGTTCCTCCGCCGGCCAGACCCGAGCATCCGCTGCGGCGATTCGCGTCGCCCGTGCTGCTGCTCGCGGCGATGTGGGCGGTGCAGTTCGCGGACGCCGTGCTGCCGGGCTCGTTCAGCGGCCTCGGCATCCGCTCGTGGGATCCCGCCGGGCTGCTCGGGATCGTGTTCGCGCCGCTGCTGCACGCGAGCTGGGCGCATCTGATCGCGAACTCCGTCCCGTTCCTCGTGCTGGGCTGCCTGGTGGCCGTCGAGGGCACGCGCCGATTCTGGGCGGTCACCGTGATCGTCGCGGTCGTCGGCGGGCTCGGGACCTGGCTCGTGAACGCGCCCGGCACGCTGACGGTCGGCGCCTCCGGACTCGTGTTCGGCTACTTCGGCTACGTGGTGATGCGGGTGTTCGCCCCCGGCCGGGTGGCGCATCGCATCCTCTACGCGGTGATCGCCGTCGTCGTGATCGGCCTCTACGGCGGCACCATGCTGGCCGGGGTGTTCGGAGTGGCGGACGGCGTGTCCTGGCAGGGGCACCTCTTCGGCGCCATCGGAGGCGGTGCGGCCGCGCTCGCCGGACGGCGTCCCGACCAGCGCCGCGCCATCGGACGATGACGGCTCCGCGCACGAGGAGGACGACGGGGACGCGGACCACGTCGACCCGGCGGCCCGCCGCGTCGCGCGAGGCCGCCAACCGCCGACGCCGCGAGGCCCGCCGTCGAGCCGCCCGGCGCGCACAGCGGAAGCGGACCCTGCGGCGCGTCGCCGTGTCCGCCGCCGTGGTGGCCGCGGGGGCGGCGCTGCTCGTGCTCATCCCGCTGGGGCTGGCGAGGGATCCGGCGCCGGTCTGCCTCGACCGTCCGTCGACCTTCCCCCAGGCAGGGGTGGCCGGATGGAGCGGTGAACAGCTCGAGAACGCTGCGACCATCATCCGCACCGCCGACGAGCTCGGGTTCGCGCGGGACGGCCAGATCCTCGGCGTCATGACCGCGATGGGCGAGAGCAGTCTGCGCAACATCGACTACGGGGACTGGGAGACGCGCGGCTGGACCAATCCGGATGGATCGCGCACGACGAGCATCGGCCTCTTCCAGCAGCAGGACTGGTGGGGGAGCGTGGAGCAGCGGATGGATCCGGCCACCGCCGCCCGGTTGTTCTTCGAGCGCCTCGGACGCGTGCCCGACTGGCCGTCGATGGCGCCCTCGCATGCCATCCACCGGGTGCAGGTGAACACCGATCGGGACTACTACACGCGGTATCAGGAGGACGCGACGGCGGTCGTCGACGTGCTCTCCGGCCCGTGCGAGTGACCGCCGCGATTGTCACGGCAGCTGTGGGGTGCGGTGTCGGGGCGCCCGCCTAAGCTGGAGCCGTGTCGCGGAGCATCTACATCACCTCGGCCGAAGGCCACACCGGGAAGTCGACGATCGCCCTGGGGGCGCTCGACGCGCTGATGCGCGTGTCACCGCGCGTCGGGGTCTTCCGCCCGATCGCCCGGGCGGTCGCGGAGCGCGACGAGATCCTCGAGCTGCTGCTCGCCCATGACGGCGTCCAGCTCGACTACGAGGACTGCATCGGCGTCACCTACGACGATGTGCGCGCCGATCCGGAGGGCGCGCTGTCGACCATCGTCGCCCGCTTCAAGGCCGTCGAGGCGCAGTGCGACGCGGTGGTGATCGTCGGCAGCGACTACACCGACGTCGCGAGCCCCGCGGAGCTCGGCTTCAACGCCCGGATCGCGGCGAACCTCGGCGCCCCCGTCCTGCTCGTGCTGAGCGGGCGCGACCAGCAGCGGCAGGCCGAGCAGCTCGGCACCACGACCGCGCGGGTGCCCGCCGCCGTCGGCCAGATCGCCGCCCTCGCGCTGCCGGAACTCGCCGAGGAGCGCGCGGAGCTGTTCGCGGTGGCCGTGAACAGGGCCGACCCGGACGGGCTCGATGCCATCGTCGACGCGGTGCGCGCCGTCCTCCCCGCCGGCACCCCGGTCTGGGCGCTGCCCGAGGACCGCGCGCTCGTCGCACCGTCCATCCGCGGCATCGTCTCCGCCGTCGACGGGACGCTGCTCAAGGGCGACGAGGATCGCCTGACCGCGGTCGCGCTGTCCATCGTCGTGGCCGGGATGTCGATGGTGAACGTCCTGCCGCGTCTCACCGACGAGGCCGTCGTCGTGATCCCCGCCGACCGCACCGAGGTGCTGCTCGCCGCCCTCCTCGCCGACTCCTCCGGCACGTTCCCGCGGATCGCCGGGATCATCCTCAACGGTCCCTTCCCCCTGCCCGAACCGATCCTCCAGCTGCTCGACGGCTTCGCCTCCTCGGTGCCGATCATCACGACCGACCTCGGCACCTACGACACGGCGGTACGGGTGATGGGCGCCCGCGGTCGCATCTCCGCCGACTCGCGCGGTCGCTACGACCGGGCACTCGGACTCTTCCAGGCGCATGTCGACGTGGCCGAGCTCACCGAGCAGCTCGGGCTCGCCGAGTCGCACGTCGTCACACCGCTCATGTTCCAGTACGGACTGATGGAGCGCGCGCGGTCCGACCGTCGCCATATCGTCCTCCCCGAGGGCGACGACGACCGCATCCTCCGCGCGGCGGCGGCGCTGCTGTCCCGTGAGGTGGCGGAGCTGACCATCCTCGGCGACGACGGCGCGATCCGTGCGCGGGCGGCGGAGCTCGGCCTCGACATCGCCGGTGCGCACGTGGTGAGCCCCACCGACCCGGCTCTCGTGGAGCGCTTCGCCGCCGAGTACGCTCGGTTGCGCGCCCACAAGGGGATCACGCTCGCGCAGGCCGCCGACACCGTCACGGACGTCTCCTACTTCGGGACGATGATGGTGCACCTCGGACTCGCCGACGGCATGGTCTCCGGTGCCGCGCACACCACGGCGCACACGATCCGTCCGTCCTTCGAGATCATCAAGACGAAGCCGGGTGTGAACGTCGTCTCCAGCGTGTTCCTCATGGCCCTCGCCGACCGCGTGCTCGTGTACGGCGACTGCGCGGTCATCCCCGATCCCACGGCCGAACAGCTCGCCGACATCGCGATCTCGTCCGCCACCACCGCCCGGCAGTTCGGCATCGACCCCCGCGTGGCGATGCTGTCGTACTCCACTGGTGAGTCCGGGTCGGGAGCCGACGTCGACAAGGTCAGGGCGGCGACGGCACTCGTGCGCGAGCGCGCTCCCGAACTCCTGGTGGAGGGCCCCATCCAGTACGACGCCGCCGCCGACGCGGCGGTCGCCAAGGCCAAGCTGCCGGACTCGGCGGTGGCGGGGCGGGCGACCGTGTTCGTCTTCCCCGACCTCAACACCGGCAACAACACCTACAAGGCGGTGCAGCGCTCCGCCGGCGCCGTGGCCATCGGTCCAGTGCTCCAGGGGCTCAACAAGCCCATCAACGACCTGTCCCGCGGTGCGCTCGTCGACGACATCGTGAACACGGTGGCCATCACGGCGATCCAGGCCCAGGGCGACGAGCGATCGGGGGAGGGGGCGTGAGCGCGATCCTCGTCATCAACAGCGGGTCGTCCTCGCTGAAGTACAGCCTCATCGACACCGCGCACGAGGACGAACTCGCCAGCGGGCTCATCGAGCGCATCGGACAGGAGTCCAGCCCTGTCGCCCACACCGTGCGCCCGGAGCCGGGTGACGGACCGTCGGCCACGATGCTCGACGCCACCTACCGCGACGAGCAGCCCATCCCCGACCACGCTGCGGCCTTCGAGGTCATGCGCGCGCAGTTCGCCGCGCACGGTCCTTCGCTCGATGCCCATCCGCCGGTCGCGGTGGGGCATCGGGTCGTGCACGGTGGGGCGCGCTTCTACGCGCCGACCCTGATCGACGCCGACGTCGAGCGGCAGATCGACGAGCTCGCCGTGCTGGCACCGCTGCACAACCCCGCGAACCTCGCCGGCATCCGGGCGGCCCGCGCCGTATTCGCCGACGTCCCGCACGTCGCGGTGTTCGACACGGCGTTCCATCAGACGCTCCCGCCGGCGGCCTACACCTACGCGATCGACGCGCAGCTCGCCGCCGCGCACCGGGTCCGTCGATACGGCTTCCACGGCACGAGCCACCAGTACGTCAGCGCGGCCGCCGCGCGTTTCCTCGGGCGCGATCTCAGCTCCCTGCGGCAGCTCGTGTTCCACCTCGGCAACGGCGCCTCGGTCACCGCGATCGAGGGCGGCCGCTCGGTGGAGACGTCGATGGGACTCACCCCGCTCGAGGGGCTCGTCATGGGGACGCGCTCGGGCGACCTCGATCCGGCCGCCCTCGTGCACCTGTCGCGCCGTGCCGGCTACACGATCGACGACCTCGACGCGCTCCTGAACACCCGCAGCGGGCTGGCCGGCCTCGCCGGTCGCAGCGACATGCGCGACATCCTCGCCGGGGTCGCTGCGGGCGAAGAGGCCGCGACACTCGCTTTCGACGTGTACGTCCACCGTCTCCGGGCCTACGCCGGCGCCTACATCGCCCAGCTGGGCGGGGTCGACGTCGTGTCCTTCACCGCCGGCGTGGGCGAGAACGCGGCCCCTGTGCGGGCAGCGGCGATGGCGACGCTCGGCTTCGCGGGGATCGAGATCGATCCCGCCCGCAACGAGGCGAAGGAGCGCGGCATCCGTGTCATCTCCACGGATGCGTCCGCCGTGACGGTCCTCGTCGTCCCCACCGACGAGGAGCTGCAGATCGCCAGGCAGACCGCCGAGATGCTCTGATCCCGGTCCGGGGTTACCCCGCGCGCGTCACCGCCATTACGCTTGCACAGTGGCACGGAGAGGTGCCGACCCGACCCTCGTCCTTCTCCTGGAGGCTCTGTGCCACACGCGCTGCCCGACCTGTTCCACGCCGACGGTGTGCTGTTCGACCTCGACGGCGTCCTCACGCCGACCGCCGAGGTGCACATGCGCGCCTGGAAGGCGGTCTTCGACGACGTCTTCGCCCGCTGGGACATCACTCCGCCGTACACCGACGAGGACTACTTCGCCTACGTCGACGGCAAGAAGCGCTACGACGGCGTCGCGAGTCTGCTGCGCAGCCGCAACGTCGAGGTGCCGTGGGGCTCGGTGGACGACGACCCGTCGGCCGAGACCATCTGCGGGATCGGCAACCGCAAGAACGCCGCGTTCGCGACCTCCCTCCGCAGCCAGGGCATCGCTCCGTTCCCCGGCTCCCTCGCCGTGGTCGAGGCGCTGCACGCCGCCGGGATCCCGCTCGGCGTCGTCTCCAGCTCGAAGAACGCCGAGGAGGTGCTGGCGGCCGCCGGCATCCGCTCCTTCTTCCGCGTCGTGATCGACGGCGTCGTCGCCGAGCGCGAGCACCTCGCCTCCAAGCCCGCTGCCGACATGTTCGCCGCCGGCGCCACGGCCCTCGGCGTCGACCCGGCCCGCAGCATCGCCGTCGAGGACGCCACCTCCGGTGCCGCCTCCGCCGCCGCGGCGGGGTATGCCGTGGTCATCGGCGTCGACCGCGGAGCGGGCGCCGACGCGCTCCGGGCCGCCGGGGCCACCCACGTCGTCGACGACCTCGGCGTCCTGCTTCCCGCCACCCGTACCGACACCCCGGAGACCGCATGATCGACCGCGACCGCTTCCCCGTCGACCCGTGGCGTCTCATCGAGACGCGCTACTCGGAGGAGGGCGTCGGCGAGACGCTGTTCTCGGTCGGCAACGGCTACCTCGGGCTCCGGGGCAACCACATCGAGGGGCGTGGCGCGCAGGAGCACGGCACCTTCATCAACGGTCTGCACGAGACCTGGCCCATCCGGCACGCCGAGCAGGCCTACGGCTTCGCCGAGGTCGGCCAGACCATCGTCAACGCCCCCGACGCCAAGGTGATGCGGCTCTACGTCGACGACGAGCCGATCTCCCTCGACGACGCGGACGTGCGCGAGTACGCCCGCACGCTCGACATGCGCACGGGGGTGCTCGAACGGCGCGTGGTCTGGGAGACGCCCTCCGGCAAGCGGGTGCGCATGCGGGATCAGCGTCTCGTGAGCTTCGAGGAGCGCCACCTCGCGGTGCTGCGGCTCGAGGTCGTCGTCGAGAACGCCAACGCCCCGGTCACGATCAGCTGCCAGCTCCTCAACCGTCAGGACGGGGCGGGCGTGTATGCCGGCTCTCCGATGACGACCAAGGGCGCCGCCTTCGACCCGCGCAAGGCCGAGCGCATCGCGGACCGTGTGCTGCAGCCGGCCGAGCACTGGCAGGACGGCCTGCGCTCCGCCCTGTCGTATCGGGTCGCCGCGTCCGGGATGACCGTCGCCGTCGTCGCCGATCACATCATCGAGACGGAGAACGACTACAACGTCCGGACGCTCATCGAGCCGGACATCGCCAAGAACGTCTTCCGTGTGCAGGCGAAGGCCGGCGTGCCCATCACGATCACCAAGCTCGTCAGCTATCACTCCTCCCGCGGCGTGCCCCCGCGGGAGCTCGTCGACCGCTGCCGTCGGTCCCTCGACCGGGCCGCGGACGAGGGCGTGGAGACGGTGTTCCGGCGTCAGCGCGAGTGGCTCGACGCGTTCTGGGAGCGCAGCGACGTGCAGATCGGCGGGCGCGACGACCTGCAGCAGGCCACCCGCTGGTGCCTGTTCCAGCTCGCGCAGGCATCGGCCAGGGCCGACGGCGCCGGCGTCCCCGCCAAGGGGCTGACCGGCTCCGGCTACAGCGGCCACTACTTCTGGGACACCGAGATCTACGTGCTCCCCTTCCTCACCTACACGACGCCGCGGTGGGCCTACAACGCGCTGCGGGCCCGGGTGAAGATGCTCCCCGCCGCGCGTCGCCGGGCCGCCCAGCTCAACGAGGCCGGCGCACTGTTCCCGTGGCGCACGATCAACGGCGAGGAGGCCTCGGCGTACTACGCCGCCGGCACGGCGCAGTACCACATCAACGCCGACATCAGCTTCGCGCTGGGCAAGTACGTGCGGGCGACCGGGGACGAGGCGTTCTTGCGTCGCGAGGGTGCCGACGTCGCGATCGAGACCGCGCGGCTCTGGGCCACCCTCGGCTTCTGGCGGGGGTCGCGGCTCGTGGAGCAGTCCGGTGCCGGCGATGGCCTCCAGACGTTCCACATCCACGGCGTCACGGGCCCGGACGAGTACACGACCGTCGTGAACGACAACCTGTACACGAACGTCATGGCGCGGTACAACCTCCGTTACGCGGCCAAGGTCGTGCGGGAGATCCGCGACAGCTACCCGGAGGACTACGCGGCCCTCGTCGAGCGGACGGGTCTCGGATCCGGTGAGGCGGAGTCCTGGGAGCGGGCGGCGGAGGCGATGTACATCCCGTACAGCGAGAGCCTCGGCATCCACCCGCAGGACTCGCTGTTCCTGGAGCGGGAGGTCTGGGACCTCGCGAACACCCCTGCTGACCAGCGTCCGCTGCTGCTGCACTTCCACCCGCTCGTGATCTACCGCTTCCAGGTGCTCAAGCAGGCCGACGTGGTGTTGGCGCTGTTCCTGCAGGGCAACCACTTCTCGCCCGAGGAGAAGAAGGCCGACTTCGACTACTACGACCCGCTGACGACGGGCGATTCGACCCTGTCGGCGGTCGTGCAGTCGATCCTCGCGGCGGAGGTGGGCTACCAGGACCTCGCGCAGAAGTACTTCGAGCAGTCGCTGTTCGTCGATCTGCACGACCTGCACCACAACGCGGCCGACGGCGTGCACGTCGCCTCGGCGGGTGGGGTCTGGACGGCGCTCGTGTGCGGCTTCGGCGGCATGCGCGACTACGGCGGCGACCTCAGCTTCGACCCGCGGCTCCCGGAGTCCTGGCCCTCGCTGTCGTTCCCGCTGCAGTGGCAGGGCACGGCGATGCAGGTGACCGTCACGCGGCACGAGCTGCGGGTGCAGGTGCGCAGCGGTCCTCCGGTGCCGTTCAGCGTGCGCGACAACGCCTACATCGCGACCCTGGAGGACGACGTCATCGTCCCCCTCGCGAACCAGGGGCCCGTGATCCCCGGTCGCCCGACGCTGCAGGAGTTCGCCGACGCCCGCCGCGACGACGGCACCCGGCTCTCCGCCTCGGTCCCGGTGATCACGAGCGCCATCCCCGTCATCGAGCCGATCGACTGACCGCCGACCCACCCCGTTGCGTGCGTCCCACCCCGTTGCGGACGTCCGCAACGGGGTGGTTCGCGTTAAAGAGGCCGGGTCGAGCGAGAGGGGAGCAACGTCGGTGGCACGCCGTAGGCTGGAGGGGTGACCACAGCCCTCTACCGCCGCTACCGACCCGAGACGTTCGGCGAGATGATCGGGCAGTCGCAGGTGACCGATCCGCTCATGACCGCGCTGCGCGGCGACCGTGTGGGTCACGCCTATCTGTTCTCCGGTCCGCGTGGCTGCGGCAAGACCACCTCGGCGCGCATCCTCGCCCGTTGCCTGAACTGCGCGGAAGGGCCGACCGACACCCCCTGCGGGACGTGCCCGAGCTGCGTCGAGCTGTCCAGGGCGGGCGGGGGATCGCTCGACGTCGTCGAGATCGACGCGGCGAGCCACAACGGCGTCGATGACGCCCGCGACCTGCGGGAACGGGCCACCTTCGCTCCGAGCCGCGACCGCTTCAAGATCTTCATCCTCGACGAGGCGCACATGGTCACCCCGCAGGGCTTCAACGCGCTGCTGAAGCTGGTGGAGGAGCCCCCGCCGCACGTCAAGTTCATCTTCGCCACGACGGAGCCCGAGAAGGTGCTGGGCACGATCCGCTCGCGCACCCACCACTATCCGTTCCGACTGGTCCCGCCCGCTGCGATGCTCGAGTACGTCGAGAAGCTGTGTGCGGAAGAGGGCGTGATCGTCGAGCAGGGTGTGCTGCCGCTCGTCGTCCGCGCCGGAGGAGGCTCGCCCCGCGACACGCTGTCGCTGCTGGACCAGCTCATCGCGGGCTCGGACGCCCCGGCCGGCTCGGAGACCGTCACCGTCGGCTACGCGCGCGCGGTGGCGCTGCTCGGGTACACCCACGGGGCCCTCCTCGACGAGATCGTCGATGCGCTGGCGGCGGGCGACGCCGCGACCGCCTTCCCCGCCATCGACCGCGTCGTGCAGACCGGCCAGGACCCGCGGCGCTTCGTCGACGACCTGCTGGAGCGCCTGCGCGATCTCATCGTGATCGCCGCCGTCGGCTCCGGTGCCTCCGCCGTCCTCCGCGGCATCGCGGAGGACGAGCTCGACCGGATGCGCCGGCAGGCCGAGTCGTTCGGCGCCGCGCGCCTCTCGCGTACCGCCGACGTGGTCAGCGCGGCACTGGACGACATGTCCGGAGCCACATCGCCGCGGCTCCACCTCGAGCTCATGGTCGCTCGTGTCCTCGCCGCCGCACCCGGAGGCTCGGCGGCGTCCGGCACCGCCGCGTCGGGCGCGCTGCACCCGCCGGCCACCACGCACCCGCCGGTGGTCCCGCCGGCGACCGCGACGCCGTCTCCGACCGTCGCATCCGACACGGGGAGGACGCCCGCTCCGGCGGCGCCCTCGACGCCCGCGGCGTCGGCTCCATCTGCTCCGACCGCCCCTGCAGACGCGCCCGAGCCTGCGCCCGCTCCGGAGCCCGAGCGCACCCCGGAGCCCGAGAGTACTCCCGAGCCCAGCCACGCTCCGGAGCCCCAGCCCGCTCCGACCCCGCAGTCGTCCTCCGCGCCGTCCGCTCCCGTCACGTTCGAGCGCGTCCGCGACGCCTGGCCGGCCGTGCTGAAGCGTCTGGAAGGCATCAGCCGCACGTCCTGGCTGCTCGCGACCGCCGTGCAGCCCCTCGCCTACGACGGCGATTCCGAGGTGCTGACCCTCGGGTTCACGAGCCAGCACGACGTCGCGAAGTTCAAGGGGACCACGCCGGGATCCGGCCCCTCCGACCACCTCCGCACAGCCATCGAGCAGGAGGTCGGGGTACGTGTCAAGTACCTCCCGGCACCGATGCCACCCGGCGGTGCGCCGCGGCAGCCGGCCTCGTCCGGATCCACCGCGCCGGCCGACGCCGCTCCCGCATCGGAGCCTGCGTCAGCACGGCCCTCCCGCCCGCAGACGCGCGCCGCCACCGCTCCCGTGACGGAGTGGGCGGTCGCCTCCATCCCGACCGCTGACGCCGCGACACCGGCCGCCGCCCCCGCGGCGCCCCTCGCCGTCGACGACGAGCCGGAGGAGGTCGAGGCCGCCTCCGCCGCCCCGACCCCGCCGGCCGACGGCAGGGTCGACCGCGACGAGCCGCCGCTGCCGGGCGATGACGACGCTCCCGCGTTCGACGAGGAGCCGCCGTACGATCCGGCCTACGAGCCCCCGGCTCCGTACGACCGCCCTCCCTCCCCGCGGACGACACCGACGGCGGCCCCGCAGGCTGCCGCGCGCACGGCCCCCGCGGCTGCTCCGCCGGTCGTCATCGAGCGCACCCCCGCCGCGGGCGGCGTGCAGCGCTACGGTGAGGCCGTGATCCGCCAGGTGCTCGGCGCGACGTTCCTTCGCGAAGAGCCCTACGAGCCCCCCACGAGGTTCTCCTGATGTACGACGGCATCGTCCAAGAGCTGATCGACGAGTTCGGCCGCCTTCCCGGTATCGGCCCGAAGTCGGCGCAGCGCATCGCGTTCCATATCCTGCAGACGCCGACGTTCGACGTCGCCCGTCTCGCGGAGCTGCTGACCGAGATCCGCATCCGCGTCCGGTTCTGCGAGATCTGCGGCAACGTCGCGGAGCAGGAGCGGTGCGCGATCTGCCGCGACCCCCGCCGCAACCAGGCGCTGATCTGCGTGGTCGAGGACGCGAAGGACGTCGCGGCGATCGAGCGCACGCGGGAGTTCCGCGGCCTGTACCACGTGCTCGGCGGCGCGATCAGCCCCATCGCGGGCATCGGGCCGGACGACCTCCGGATCGCCCAGCTCATGACGCGACTCGCCGACGGCACCGTGCAGGAGGTCATCATCGCCACGAACCCCAACCTGGAGGGGGAGGCGACGGCGAGCTATCTGAGCCGGCTCCTCACGACGATGCAGATCACGGTCTCACGGCTCGCCTCGGGCCTCCCGGTCGGCGGCGACCTCGAGTACGCGGACGAGGTGACGCTGGGCCGGGCCTTCGAGGGCCGGCGCGTGCTGTGACCCCGCAGTCCGGCTTCTCCCGCCGGGGCTGGCTGCTCTTCGGGGCCATGGCCCTGCTGTGGGGCGTGCCCTACCTCTTCATCAGCGTGGCGGTGGACTCGATCTCCCCGCCGGCGATCGTCGCCGGACGGACGCTGATCGCCGCGCTCCTCCTGCTGCCGTTCGCCCTGCGCAGCGGCGCCCTCCGTGCGGCGCTCCGGCACTGGCCGTGGGTGCTGGCGTTCGGGGCCGTGGAGATGGCCGGACCGTTCCTCCTCCTCGGACACGCCGAGATGACACTGCCCTCCGGCATGACCGGACTCCTCGTGGCCACGGTGCCGCTGTTCGCCGCCCTCATCGCGCTGGGCGGCGGCGACCGCGGCGTGCTGCGTCCCGCCCGTGGCATCGGTCTTCTGGTCGGCTTCATCGGGGTCGCCATCGTCGTGGCGGGTCCCGGGCTCTTCGGGGGAGAGGTGAGCCTGCTCGCGGCCGGGGAGGTGCTGCTCGTCGCGGTGCTCTACGCGATCGCGCCGTTCATCGTGGCGCGCAAGCTGAACGACGTCCCCTCACTCGGCACGATCACGCTGTCGCTGCTCATGATCGGCCTCTTCTACCTCCCGATCGGTCTGCTCACGCAGCATGAGGTGCCGACGCTCCCGTCGATCGGTGCCCTGCTCGCCCTCGCCGTGATCTGCACGGCGCTGGCCTTCCTGGCCTTCTTCGCGCTGATCCGCGAGGTCGGGCCGGTCAGGGCGCCGCTGTTCACCTACGTGAACCCCGTCGTGGCGATCGTGCTCGGCGCGATCGTGCTCGCCGAACCCCTCACTCCTGGACTCCTCCTGGGATTCCCGCTGATCATCATCGGGTGCTGGTTCGCCGCCACCGGAGGACGCCTGCGTCCGGTGACGCCCGTTCCGCCCGCGCCGGCCTGAGCCGTCACATGCGCGGGGCGGCATGCGCGCCGATCGTAGAATGACCGTGGGCGGATCCGCCCGACATCCCAGGGAGTGAACGTGGCCCTCATCGTGCAGAAGTACGGCGGCTCGTCCGTCGCCGACGCAGAGAGCATCAAGCGCGTCGCCAAGCGCATCGTCGACACCCGTCGCGCCGGTCACGACGTCGTCGTCGCCGTGAGCGCGATGGGCGACACGACCGATGAGCTGCTGGACCTCGCGAACGAGGTCGCGCCGATCCCGGCTCCGCGCGAGCTCGACATGCTCCTGTCCAGCGGCGAGCGGATCTCGATGGCGCTGCTGGCGATGGCGATCCACTCCATGGGCTTCGAGGCGCGGTCGTTCACCGGCAGCCAGGCCGGCATGATCACCGACTCGCAGCACGGCGCGGCGCGCATCGTCGACGTCACGCCCGTCCGGCTCCGCGAGGCGCTCGACGAGGGCGCGATCGTCATCGTCGCGGGCTTCCAGGGCTTCAACCGCGATACCCGCGACATCACCACGCTCGGCCGCGGTGGCTCCGACACGACGGCCGTCGCGCTGGCGGCCGCGCTGTCCGCCGATGTCTGCGAGATCTACAGCGACGTCGACGGCATCTTCACGGCCGACCCGCGCGTGATCCCGAAGGCGCAGAAGCTCGACCACGTCTCCAGCGAGGAGATGCTGGAGCTCGCCGCCAACGGTGCCAAGGTCCTCTACATCCGTGCCGTGGAGTACGCCCGCCGGCACGGCGTCCTCATCCACGCCCGGTCGACGTTCTCGTCGGCCGAGGGCACATACGTTCTGGGCGAGGGCATGAAGAACCCTCGCGAAGCCGAGGGAGCAGTCATGGAAGAACCGATCGTCGCCGGCGTCGCCACCGACTTCAGCCAGGCCAAGATCACCGTCGCCGGGGTGCCGGACGTCCCGGGCAAGGCCGCCGAGATCTTCAAGATCGTCGCGAAGTCCGGCGCCAACGTCGACATGATCGTCCAGAACGTGTCGGCGACGGGACGCACCGACATCTCCTTCACGGTTCCCAAGGCCGACGCCGCTGCGGCGCTCAAGGCCCTCGCCGGCGAGCAGACCGAGGTCGGCTTCCAGAACCTCATCCACGACGACCAGATCGGCAAGCTGTCCGTGGTCGGCGCGGGGATGCGCACGCACTCCGGCGTCTCGGCGACCCTGTTCGAGGCCCTGTCCGCCGGCGGCATCAACATCGAGATGATCTCCACCTCGGAGATCCGCATCTCGGTCGTGCTCCGCGACACCGACCTCACCGAGGCCGCCCGCACGGTGCACACCGCCTACGGCCTCGACGGCGACGCGGAGGCCACGGTCCACGCCGGCACCGGTCGCTGACCCCCTCACGAGCTCCCTCTTCTCCCGCCACCGCAGGCTTCCGCGCCTGTTCAGGCCGTGCTGCCCACGCTCGCCTGCGCCCGCGGGCTCTCCTGTTTCCGCGGGTCTGCCTGTTCTCGCGCGCTCGCGCCACCGCAGGCTTTCGCGCCGACGCAGGCTCTGTCGCCCACGCTCGCCTGCGCCCGCGTGTCAGCGTGCTCTCGCGAGCGGCGTACGGAGGAGAGCCGAGGGGAGCGTGGCGCGATAGACTCGCGGAAACCCTGACACCGGCGCCAGGCGCAGCCTCAGCATCCCGACGCCGCGCCCGAAGCCTCGTACGCCGTACCGCACGAAGCCAAGGAACATCATGACCCGCATCTCCGAATCAGGACTCTCCGTCGCCATCGTCGGCGCCACCGGCCAGGTGGGCACCGTGATGCGCGAGATTCTCGCGGAGCGTTCGTTCCCGATCCGCGAGCTGCGGCTGTTCTCGTCGGCGCGTTCCGCCGGCACGGCGATCGAGTTCGGCGGGCAGACGGTGCTCGTGGAAGACGTCGAGGCGGCCGACCCGTCGGGCATCGACATCGCCCTGTTCTCCGCCGGTGCCACCGCCAGCCGGGCATACGCGCCGCGCTTCGCCGAGGCCGGCGCCGTGGTCGTCGACAACTCCAGCGCCTGGCGCATGGACCCCGAGGTCCCGCTCGTCGTCAGCGAGGTCAACCCGCACGCGATCGACGACCGCCCCAAGGGCATCATCGCCAACCCGAACTGCACCACGATGGCCGCGATGCCGGTGCTGAAGGTCCTCGACGCCGAGGCCGGCCTCGAGCGCCTGATCGTGTCGACCTACCAGGCGGTGTCCGGCTCCGGACTCGCCGGCGCGCAGGAGCTGCTCGGTCAGGTCGAGGGCGTGCTCGCGCAGGGTGACACCCTCCGCCTGGTCCACGACGGCTCCGCAGTCGACTTCCCCGAGCCCGAGAAGTACGTCGCCCCGATCGCCTTCGACGTGATCCCGCTCGCCGGCAACCTCGTGGACGACGGGGACAACGAGACCGACGAGGAGAAGAAGCTCCGCAACGAGAGCCGGAAGATCCTCGAGCTGCCCGACCTCCGCGTCGCCGGCACGTGCGTCCGGGTGCCGGTGTTCACGGGCCACTCGCTCTCGATCCATGCCGAGTTCTCCCGCGATCTGACGCCCGACCGCGCCAGGGAAGTGCTGAGCGCGGCGCCCGGTGTCGTGCTCGACGAGGTGCCGACCCCGCTGCAGGCCGCGGGCAAGGACCCGAGCTTCGTGGGCCGCATCCGCGCCGACCAGTCGGCTCCGGAGGGCAAGGGCCTCGTGCTCTTCATCAGCAACGACAACCTCCGCAAGGGGGCGGCGCTGAACGCGGTGCAGATCGCCGAGGTGCTCGCGGAGCGTCTCGCCCCGGTCTCCTGACGGCCGCATGGTCTGCGGTGTCCTGCCCGCGAACTAGACTGTTCGAGTGACTGAAAACGTCGATGTCGTCCTGATCGGCGGTGGCATCATGAGCGCCACCCTGGGTACCCTGCTGCACGAGCTGCAGCCGGACTGGAAGATCGTCGCCTTCGAGCGGCTGTCGGACGTGGCGCAGGAGAGCTCGAATCCCTGGAACAACGCCGGGACCGGGCACGCCGCGCTGTGCGAGCTGAACTACATGCCGCAGCAGGGCGATGCTCCGCTCGACCCCGCCAAGGCGATCTCGATCAACGAGCAGTTCCAGCAGAGCCGCCAGTTCTGGTCCTCCCTCGTCGAGAAGGGTGTGCTGGACGAGCCGTCGACCTTCATCAACGCGACACCGCACATGACGTTCGTGCGCGGCGAGAAGGACGTGGCGTACCTCAAGAAGCGTTACGAGGTGCTCAAGGAGCAGCCGCTGTTCGCGGGTATCGAGTACAGCGAGGACTCCCGCGTCATCAACCAGTGGGCGCCGCTGCTCATGCAGAAGCGCCGCAAGGGTGAGCCGTTCGCGGCCACCCGGGTGCCCGCCGGCACGGACGTCGACTTCGGTGCGCTCACGCACCAGCTCTTCGGCCACCTCCGCGACTCGGGCGTCTCGGTCCGCACGAACCACGAGGTCAAGTCCCTCACGCGTCAGAAGGACGGCACCTGGCTCATCAAGTACCGCACGACGATCGGCCGCACTCCGAACGAGATCAAGGCGAAGTTCGTGTTCGTCGGCGCGGGCGGGTGGGCGCTCAAGCTCCTGCAAAATTCCGGCATCCCCGAGATCAAGGGCTACGGCGTCTTCCCGATCGGTGGACAGTTCCTCAAGACGACCAACCCGAAGATCGTCGCGCAGCACAAGGCCAAGGTCTACTCGCAGGCCTCGGTCGGCGCCCCGCCGATGTCGGTCCCGCACCTCGACACGCGTGTCGTCGACGGCGAGGCCTCGCTCATGTTCGGCCCGTTCGCGACGTTCAGCCCCAAGTTCCTCAAGAACGGGTCGATGCTCGACATCGTCACGCAGGTCCGTCCGCACAACCTCTGGCCGATGCTGCGGGTGGCTTTCGCGAACCCCGACCTCATCACGTACCTCATCAGCGAGCTGATGAAGAATCACCGCAAGAAGGTCGACAGCCTCCGCACCTTCATGCCCACCGCGAAGGACGAGGACTGGACGCTCATCGACGCCGGTCAGCGCGCCCAGGTCATGAAGAAGGACCCGAAGAAGGGCGGCGTGCTCCAGTTCGGAACCGAGGTCGTCGCCGCCGGTGACGGGTCGATCGCGGGCCTCCTCGGTGCGTCGCCCGGCGCCTCCACGGCCGTGCCGATCATGCTCGACCTGCTGAAGAAGTGCTTCCCCGGCGAGTACCCGGGCTGGGAGTCGCAGCTGCGCGAACTCATCCCCACCTTCGGCCGGAAGCTCAACGGTGACGCGGAGCTCGCGGAGGAGTCCACCACCGCCACTGCCGCCGTCCTCGGCATCAACGCCTGACCCGGGACCGTGGCGAAGCTCTACTTCCGCTACGGCGCGATGAACTCGGGCAAGTCGACCGCCCTCCTGCAGGCTGCCTACAACTATGAGGAGCGCGGCCAGCACGTGCTGCTCGCCAAGCCCGCGATCGACACCAAGGGTGCGGGGGAGATCGAGAGCCGCCTCGGGGTCACGCGTCCGGTCGACGTCCTCATCGGACCGGAAGACGACGCCCGCGCGCTCTTCGCGATCCATCGGGAGCGCATGCGTCGGTCGACGGAGGAGGAGCTCATCCCGACGGGGCCCGTCGACGTGGCCTGCCTGCTCGTCGACGAGGCGCAGTTCCTGACGCCGCCCCAGGTCGACGACCTCTTCCGGATCGCGGTGGAGGACGGCATCCCGGTGATGGCCTACGGGATCCGCAACGACTTCCGCACGCACGCCTTCCCCGGATCGGCCCGGCTCCTCGCCATCGCGCACTCGCTCGAGGAACTGAAGACGATCTGTCGCTGCGGGCGCAAGGCGGTGTTCAACGGGCGGGTGGTCGGCGGCCGGTTCGTGTTCGACGGCGACCAGGTCGCGATCGACGAGGGCGCCGACGGCTCTTCCTCGCCCGAACTCACGACCTACGAGTCGCTGTGCGGCACCTGCTACCTGGAGGAGTCCGGCGGCCGTCTCGGCTGATCCCACCTCCGACCCACCCCCTTCCGGTCGACCCACCCCTCTGCGCGCGTACGCAAGCGGCCGGGACGCACGAAAAGGGGTGGGTCGGCGGTGCAGCGGTCCCGCATTGCGTGGTCTGACCACACGCGCTAACCTGTGGTCTGACCACAGGAGGCGGGATGACCGAGCAGCCGGCGCGTGCATGGCGACTCGTGCTCGAGCACATCGAGCGTGATCTGCTCGACGGTCGCCTCGGCCCGGGCGACCGGCTGCCGTCCGAGCGCGACCTCGCCAGCGACCTCGGCGTCGGGCGATCGAGCGTGCGGGAGGCCTTCCGGGTGCTCGAGGTGCTCGGGCTCATCCGCACCGCGACCGGCTCCGGCCCCCAGTCGGGCGCCATCGTCATCGCCACCCCCACCGGCGGCATGTCCGCGCTCCTGCGCCTCCAGGTGGCCGCGCAGGGCTTCCCGCTCGACGACGTGGTCCGCACGCGTCTCGTGCTGGAGGACGCGGTCGTCGAGGCCATGGCCGCCGCCTCAAACCGCGACACCTCCCGGGCGCACGACCTGCTCACCGCGATGGATGACGGTGCCCTCACGCCGGCCGAGTTCCTGGCCCTCGATGCGCAGCTGCATCTCTCCCTCGCCGAGGGCAGCGGCAACACGGTCATCGCGGCGATGATGGCGGGGCTCCGTTCCTCCATCGAGTCCTACGTGCTCGCCGGGGCCGCGACCGTCGACGACTGGGATCGGATGGCCGCCCGCCTGCGCTCCGAGCACCGCGCTCTGGTCGCGGCGATCGACGACGGCGACGCCGACACCGCCCGCCGTCTCGTCCGCACCCATATCACCGGCTACTACACCGCCGCGGGTCTCACCCGTGCCATCACACCGCAGAACTGAGAGGCAGAACATGGTCCAGCGCCAGCTCCCCAACCCCGCCGAGCTGTTGGAGCTCATGAAGTTCAAGAAGCCGGAGCTCGACGGGCGCAAGCGGCGCCTCGACGCCGCGCTCACCATCGACGACCTGCGGAAGATCGCCAAGCGCCGCACGCCGAAGGCCGCCTTCGACTACACCGACGGTGCCGCCGAGGGCGAGCTGTCGCTGAGCAGGGCCCGCCAGGCGTTCCAGGACGTCGAGTTCCACCCCGGGATCCTCAAGCCGGCCCCGGACGTCGACACGGCCGTCGACATCCTCGGCGGTCCCTCCGCGCTCCCGTTCGGCATCGCGCCGACCGGCTTCACCCGTCTCATGCAGACGGAGGGCGAGGTCGCGGGCGCCGGAGCCGCGGCCGCCGCGGGCATCCCGTTCACACTGTCCACCCTCGGGACGACGTCGATCGAGGACGTCAAGGCAGCGACGATCCGGGAGCCGCAGGGGCCCGTGCCCGGTCGGAACTGGTTCCAGCTCTACGTGATGCGTGACCGCGAGATCTCCTACGAGCTCGCCCGTCGTGCCGCGGCCGCCGGCTTCGACACCCTGCAGTTCACCGTCGACACCCCGGTCGCCGGTGCCCGTCTCCGTGACAAGCGCAACGGCTTCAGCATCCCGCCGCAGCTCACGCTCGGCACGATCATCAACGCGATCCCGCGGCCGTGGTGGTGGTTCGACTTCCTGACCACCCCGAAGCTGGAGTTCGCGTCGCTGAGCACGACCGGCGGCACCGTGGGCGAGCTCCTCGACGCGGCGATGGATCCGACCATCAGCTACGACGACCTCGCCGTCATCCGCGACATCTGGCCCGGCAAGATCGTCATCAAGGGCGTGCAGAACGTCGAGGACTCCGTGCGCCTGCGGGATGCGGGCGTGGACGGCATCGTCCTGTCGAACCACGGCGGCCGTCAGCTCGACCGCGCGCCCATCCCGTTCCACCTCCTGCCCGAGGTCCGTCGTGCGGTCGGCGACGACTTCACGGTCATGATCGACACCGGGATCATGAACGGCGCCGACATCGTGGCGTCCGTCGCGCTGGGCGCCGACTTCACGCTGATCGGCCGCGCGTACCTCTACGGCCTGATGGCGGGCGGACGCCAGGGCGTCGACCGCACGATCGCCATCCTGCGCAGCGAGATCGAGCGCACGATGCGGCTGCTCGGCGTCGCGTCGCTCGCGGAGCTCGAGCCGGCCCACGTGACCCAGCTCACGCGCCTGGTGCCCGTCTCCCGCGCCGCCGGCGTCGAGGTGCACTGACCCACCTGCACGGCCAGGTCACGCCTGCACGACGGACTCCGCCCTCCCGTCGTGCAGGCGTGCCGAAGTCGTGCGGGCGAGCGTGTCAGACCCGGGTGGAGAGGGTCGGCAGCAGCTCCTGCAGACGGGCGGCCGTGTCCTCCCAGCCCTCGACGGCCACCGACGGCACTCCGAGCGCGAGGACGGGGTAGTCGTTGCCACCCTCGTCGAGGCGGTCGCCGTAGAAGAGCATCGCGGTCAGATCGATGCCGGTGTGGGTGGCGAGCTGCCGCATGCCGAACGCCTTGTCGATCCCGGCGCGGGTGATGTCGATCGAGGTCGAGCCGCCCGAACGCACCTCGAGGCTCGGGAGCCGTGCGGCCACGGCATCGCGGAGGGCTCCGCGCTTCGAGCCCGTCGGATCCCACTCGTGCTTCGCGTCGCGCGGCGCCTGCTGACCGAGCGCGGAGAACGTGATCTGCGAGCCGCGGTCTTCCAGGATCTCCCCCCAGGGCTCCGCCTCCCACAGTCCGAGGCGCTCCGCCTCCTCGCGCAGGGCGGTGAGGGCGGCGGTCTTCTCGTCGTCGCTCAGGTCATGCGCGTACACCGCGACGAAGTCGGTGCCGTCATGCCGCAGGTAGCGCGTGCCGCAGGTCGGCAGCAGGTGCAGGCGGGCGAGCGCCTCCGGATCGGCATCCGCGAGCTGAGCGACGACCTGCGAGCGGAACTGCGCCTCGTTGCCGCCGGAGATGATCGCGACCTCCACCGACCGCAGCAGCTCACCCAGAAGCGCGGCGATCTGCGGGTCGATCGTGCCCTTGGACGGCGCGAGCGTGTCATCGAGGTCGAAGGCGACGAGAGAGGGCGATGTCATGATGCCTCCACTGTAGGTGTTCGCGGCCGGGAGGACGGTGTGGCGGCGAGCAGCGTGCAGAATATCGCGAGGACGACGCCGATGGTCGCGCCGGTGGAGTTGGCCACGACGTCGCTCACGGTCGCGGCGCGATGGGGGAGGGCGACATACTGCGCGGTCTCGATGGCGAGGGAGAGCGCGGGGCCGACGAGCAGCGTCAGCGGCCACGCACGACGGGGGACGAGCAGGAAGGCGAGGACGCCGACGGGGATGAAGACGCCGATGTTCGCCAGCACCTCGAGGCGCGTGAAGTCCAGGCTCGTCCAGCCGAGCCGCTGGACAGCGCGAAGGAGGAGATCGAGCAGATTGGGCATCGTCTGCTCCACGCGGGCAGGCGTGAGGGTGAGGAGGGCCACCCCGACGAGGAAGGGGAGTCCGAGGGCGACGGCCCACAGGCGCGTCGAACGTCGCGGCGGTGGCAGGAGCCTCCCCATGCGTTCCCCTCTCGCACGACATCCCGATACAGAGAAGGCCGCCCCTGCGGGCGGCCTTCTCGTGTCACTGGTCGGGGTGACAGGATTTGAACCTGCGACCTCTTCGTCCCGAACGAAGCGCGCTACCAAGCTGCGCCACACCCCGTTTTGCAACCCTCCGAGTCTACAGTGAAATGCCTCCAGCACCGAATCGAGCGCTCCCACCCGCGTGGCGGATCCGTCTCGCGGGTCAGGCGCGCGGGGTCAGGGTGAGCAGTGTCGCCTCGGGACGGCACGCGAAGCGGACCGGAGCGTAGATCGAGTGTCCGCAGCCGGCGCTGACGTTCAGGGGTACGGAACGGTCGCCGTGCGTCCAGGTGCTGAGCCCCTTGGCCTGCTTCAGTGGGACGTCGCAGTTGGCCACGATGGCCCCGAAGCCGGGGAGGCAGACCTGCCCGCCGTGCGTGTGCCCGCCGAGGATGGCGTCCGCGCCGAGGTCGACGAAACCGTTGAGCACGCGCTGATACGGCGCGTGCGTGACTCCGAGCACCGGCGTCGCATCCGTTCGGGGGCCCAGCGCCTCGAGGGCCGCAGGCAGCACGTCCAGCCGCTCCCAGTCGCGGTGGGCGTCGTCGACGCCGAACAGGTCGACGGCGGCGCCCCGCACCGTGAGGCGCGTCGCCGTGTTGTTCAGGTCGGCCCAGCCGAGCTCGTCCGTGAAGTAGTGGTCCATCGCTGCCGTGTCGAGCAGCGTCGGCTCGCGGTGCTTCTGCGACGGCCCGGCGAAGTACCGCAGCGGATTCCGGGGGGAGGGGCCGTTGACGTCGTTGGAGCCGTGCACGAACACCCCGGGAATACCGGCGAAGGGAGCGAACGCCCGGCGGATGCCCTGCAAGCCCTCTTCGTGCCCGAGGTTGTCGCCCGTGTTGACGATGAGGTCGGGCTTCAGGTCGGCCAGGGACGCGAGCCAGTCCTGCTTCCGGTGCTGCCAGGGCGCCATGTGCGCATCGGAGAGATGCAGGATGCGCAGCGGCGCCGCGCCCGTCGGAAGCGCCTCTGCCGAGACCTCCCGCACCGTGAACAGATACCGCTCGATGCCGATACCCCAGATCGCCGCGGCCGCACCGACGGCCCCCACCGCGCCGAGCGCGATGAGGGCCGGGTGCGCCGCGCGGGACGCGCCTACTTGCACGACACTCGGATCGGCGTGGCCTTCGTGGCCGCGGAGTTCGCAGCGGGGGTCGTCGCCGTCACGGTCGCCCCTTCCGCGTTGCAGGATCCTTCTCGCTCGACCGTCGTGAAGCCGGCGGCGACGAGGGCGGCGTTCGCCTCGGTCGGACTCTGCCCCGTCACGTCGGGGACGGTCGCGCCCTTGCCGTTGCTGGGCGAGATCGTGATCGTGGCTCCGGCAGCCGCCTGACCGGACGGGTTCTGCTCGACGACGATGTTCGTCGCCTTGTCGCTGTCCACGGGGGCGCCCACGGAGACATCGAAACCGGCACGTTCGAGGGTCGCGGTCGCCTCCTCCACGGTCTGCCCGACGACATCCGGCACGTCGACCCGGATCTGTCGGATGAGGTTGCCGTCCGGCTCCGGGAACCGGTCGCCGCCGTACGCCTGGTTCGCGGCATGCTGCGCGGCCCTCGCGAGGGGGTACCGCACCTCGTTGAGCAGGTGACTGCCGGTCCAGACGTTGAACACGTTGTCGTGGTTGCCGTTCGAGCGGCCGGCCCAGACCGCGGTCGCGACCTTGGTGCTGGACTCGATCATCATGGTCGACCACAGGTCGTGTGTCCCGGTCTTGCCGATCAGCGGGGTGCCGTCGAACGGGTTGGCTCGCGCGCCGGTGCCGCCGCCGGCCATGACGCCCTGCAGTGCATAGGCCGCGGTCGCCGCGACCTCCTTCGAGAGCACGCCCTCGGTGCAGGACGCCTTGGGAAGCGGACGCTCCTTGCCCTCGGCGTCGATCACCTTGTCGATGGCGCGGGGCGTGCAGTACGTGCCGCCGCTGGCGACCGTCGCGTAGGCGTTGGCCATCGCGATGGGGGAGATGTTCTTCGGGCCGAGGACGTCGTAGGGGACGTTCTCCTCCGTGACCTTCTCGCCGCTGGCCAGGGTGACGCCCATCTTGTCGGCGACCTTGTTGATGTCGCAGACGTCGAGCTTGGAGGCCATCGCGAAGTACCCGCTGTTGAGCGACTGCGCGGTGAACGTCATCGGCGTCCCCGGATAGCCGCGGCTGCGGCCGAAGTTGCCGATCTTCGCGGTGTCCGTCGACTGCGGGCTGCCGCAGACCGGGATCTGCAGATTGGTCTGCACGGTTCCGTTCAGGTTCTCCCGCACGGAGTGGCCCTTCTCGAGCCAGTCGATGAGCGTGAAGAGCTTGTAGGTCGACCCGACCTGGAAGCCGCCGGATTTGCCGTACTTCTGGTCACCGGCGAAGACGAGCGACGAGTACTGCTGGTCGGTGGTCGGGGTCTCCGAGAACTTCGTGTTCTGCGTGATGGAGAGGATGCGGCCCGTGCCGACCTCGATCGAGACGCCGGCAGCGCCGAAGTACTTGTTGTCGAAGTTCGCGGGGACGACGTTGGCCATCTCCTCGGCCGCCGGGTCCTGCACGCGGAAGTCCAGCGTGGTGTAGATCTTCAGGCCACCGCGGCGCAGGAGGTCACGGCGCTCCTGGATGTCCGCACCGAACGCCTCGTCGTTCTCGACGATCGACTTCACGTACTGGCAGAAGTACGCGTTGCGGCCGGCGGCCGCGCACCCCTGGGTGGGGACCTTGATGGCGGGCTCGATCGCCGCGGCCTTCGCCTCGTCATGCTGGGCCTGGGTGATCTTGCCGTCGGTGAGCATGCGGCCGAGCACGTAGTCGCGGCGATCCTTGGCGTCCTTATAGCCGTCCTCAGCGGAGTTGTGCGCGACGCCGTCGTCGGTCGTGTACGTTCCGCCGGGCTTGTCGATGCGGTACGTGTTCGGGTTCTGCACGATGCCGGCGAGCGTCGCCGCCTGGCCGACGGTGAGCTTCGCCGCCGACGTCGAGAAGTAGTAGCGCGCGGCGGCCTCGATCCCGTAGACCGTGCCGCCGAAGTTCGCGATGTTGAGGTACCCGAGGAGGATGTCGTTCTTCGAGTAGTCCTTCTCGATCTGGATGGCGTAGCGCATCTCCTGGAGCTTGCGCTCGATGCCGTCCACACCGGAGGCGTTGGTGGCGTCCTGCCAGCACTGCTGCAGCTCGTCCGCATACGTCTCGGAAGCCGTGTTGACGTTCTGCTCGCACTGCTGGATGCGGACGTTCTTCACGAACTGCTGGCTGATCGTCGAGGCGCCGCGGCTGGAGGTGCCCCGCACGTTGTCGACGAGGGCCTTCACGGTCGCGCCGAGGTTGACGCCGCCGTGGGTGTAGAAGTTCTTGTCCTCACTGGAGAGGATCGCGTCGTAGAGGACCGGTGCGACCTGCTCGTGGGTGACCGGCACGCGGTTCTGCTCGTAGAACGACGCCAGCACGACCGGCTTGCCCTCGGGGTTGGTCGCGTAGATCGTCGACTGCTCCATCGGGGTGTCGACCTTGAGCACCTCGGGCAGCTCATCGAAGATCGTCAGTGCCGTGGAGCCGGCGACGCCGGTCATCGCGAGGACGGGGGTGACGCTGGCGGTGACCAGCAGACCGGCGATGGCGCTCAGTCCGACGAGCCCGACGAGACCGCCGAGCACGCCCTTCACCGTGCGGTTCTTTTGGGGCATACGCTTGATCGTAGGGGAGTTCCCTGAATACCGGCTTTGATGAGCGCGGCCCGGTCTGCCCTGGACGCGCCCTGATCGACAGGAGTGCCATGACCACCTGGGAGTACCTCACCACGCCGCTGCTGATCCACAACACCGCGGCCATCCTCAACAACTGGGGCAAGCAGGGCTGGGAGCTCGTCCAGGTGGTGCAGGGCCCCGAAGGCGGTCTGGTCGCCTACTTCAAGCGCCCCGTGACGACGGACGGCTCGGCCAACGCCGGTCTCGCCGCTGCCGCCGAGGCCTCGCGCCAGTTCGAGGGAGGCCAGGCATGAGCGTCGCCGCCCGTCTCTCCGAGCTCGGCATCGAGCTGCCCGCCGTCGCCGCTCCGGTCGCCGCCTACGTGCCGGCGGTCGTGCACGGCGGACTCGTCTACACGTCGGGCCAGCTCCCGTTCGTCGACGGCGCCCTCCCCGCGACCGGCAAGGTCGGCGCGGAGGTCTCCGCAGAGGACGCGAAGGCGTACGCCAGGACGTGCGCCCTGAACGCGCTCGCCGCGGCCGCCGATGTCGCGGGCGGTGTGGATCGGATCGCCGGTGTGGTCCGCGTCGGCGGCTTCGTCGGCTCTGCGGAGGGCTTCACCGGACAGCCCGCCGTCATCAACGGCGCGAGCGAGGTGCTCGGCGAGATCTTCGGCGAGGAGGGACGGCACGCTCGCGCTGCTGTCGGTGTCGCGGAGCTTCCGCTCGGCAGCCCCGTCGAGGTCGAGGTCACGTTCCGCCTCGCGTAGTCCCCGCGCCCGGCCCGCCGAGACCCCGCGCAAACGTCGAGACCCCCTGCTGCAGACATCTGCAGCAGGGGGTCTCGACGTGAACCCGGGGTCTCGCGTTACTTGACCTGGGCGGAGATGATGCTCATCACGGCGGTGTCGGCGAGCGTCGTGGTGTCACCGACCTCGCGGCCCTCGGCGACGTCGCGCAGCAGGCGTCGCATGATCTTCCCGGAGCGGGTCTTCGGCAGCTCGCCCACGATGTACACGTCGCGGGGACGCGCGATCGCGCCGATCTGCTCGCCCACCCAGAGCCGCAGCTGCTGCGCGAGTCCGGCCGGGTCGTGGGCGGAGAGGTAGCTCTCCTTGATGATGACGAACGCCACGACCGCCTGACCGGTGGTCTCGTCCGATGCGCCGACGACGGCCGCCTCGGCGGTGGCCTCGTGTGCCACGAGGGAGGACTCGATCTCCGCGGTCGACAACCGGTGGCCGGAGACGTTCATCACGTCGTCGACCCGGCCGAGCAGCCAGAGGTCGCCGTCCTCGTCGAGGCGGGCGCCGTCGCCGGCGAAGTAGTAGCCCTTGTCCTCGAACTTCTCCCAGTACGTCTCGCGGAAGCGCTCGGGGTCGCCCCAGATGCCGCGCAGCATGCTCGGCCAGGGCTCCGTGACCACGAGGAGACCGCCGTTGCCGTTACCGACCTCGACGCCCTGCTCGTCCACCACGTCGATCGAGATGCCCGGCAGCGGCACCTGCGCGGAGCCCGGCTTCGTGGCGGTCACGCCGGGGAGGGCGGACACCATGATCGCGCCGGTCTCGGTCTGCCACCAGGTGTCGACGATGGGGGCAGTGCCGGCGCCGATGACCTCGCGGTACCACATCCACGCCTCGGGGTTGATGGGCTCTCCGACCGAGCCGAGCAGACGCAGCGACGACAGGTCGAACTTCTGCGGGACGCTCCGGCCGATCTTCATGAAGGAGCGGATCGCGGTCGGGGCCGTGTAGAAGATCGAGACCTTGTACTTCTCGATGAGCTCCCACCAGCGGCCCGGGTGCGGGGTGTCCGGGGTGCCTTCGTACAGCACCTGGGTCGCGCCGTTGGCGAGGGGTCCGTAGGTGACGTAGCTGTGTCCGGTGATCCAGCCGATGTCGGCGGTGCACCAGTAGACGTCGGTCTCCGGCTTCAGGTCGAAGACGTTCTTGTGCGAGTACGCCGCCTGGGTGAGGTAGCCGCCGGAGGTGTGCAGAATGCCCTTCGGCTTCCCCGTCGTGCCCGAGGTGTAGAGGATGAAGAGCGGGTTCTCGGACGGGAAGGCCTGGGCGGTGTGGTCGGCCGAGGCCGCGGGAACGACGTCGTGCCACCACAGGTCGCGACCGTCCGTCCACTCCACGTCGTTCTCGCCGCGCTTGACCACGAGCACGTGCTCGACGGTCTGCTGCTCGCCCTCGCCGCGGTCGGCCAGGGCCTGGTCGACCGCAGGCTTCAGCGCCGAGACGCGGCCCTTGCGGTAGCCGCCGTCCGCGGTGATGACGAGCTTGGCGCCGGCGTCGTCGATCCGGGAGCGCAGGCTGTCCGCGCTGAAGCCGCCGAAGACGACCGAGTGGATCGCGCCGACGCGGGCCACGGCGAGCATCGCGGCGATCGCCTCCGGGATCATCGGCAGGTAGATCGCGACCCGGTCGCCCTGACCGATGCCGAGCCCCTCGAGCACGTTCGCGACGCGCTTGACCTCATCGGTCAGCTCGGCGTAGGTGATGCGACGGCTGTCCCCGGGCTCGCCCTCCCAGTACAGCGCGACGCGGTCGCCGTTGCCGGCCTCGACGTGACGGTCGAGGCAGTTGTACGCGACGTTGAGCTCGCCGTCGTCGAACCACTTGGCGAAGGGCGGGTTGCTCCAGTCGAGGACCTGCGTGAAGGGCTTGTGCCAGTGCACGAGCTCGCGTGACTGGTCGGCCCAGAAGCCCTCGCGGTCCGCGGCTGCGCGCTCGTAGAGCTCCTGCGAGGCGACGGATTGGGCGGCGAACTCCTCCGACGGCGCGAAGCGCCGGGTCTCGTCGAGAAGGTGATCGATCTGACTGCTCATCGGCAGGCGCTCCTTTGCGGCGTTCGGGTCATGCAGGCATGGCCGCAGGGGGAGTGCGACCAGGTCAGGGCGAATCTATCCCCGCCCCTGACCGCCGAATACTGCCGAAAGTCGGTACTCGGATGGGTTTTGTCAGGACGGTCGCCTTGCGTACACTCGACGACAGCCGAAATCTCATTCCGGCCCTGGCGCGCCCGATTCCCCCGATCGAGAGCCGCCGTGGGCGGCATCTCATTCCCCCCGTGAGGTGCCGCCCTTTCTCATGGGAGCGCTCTCTCCGGTTCGATGCCCTCCGCCCGCTCCTCCACTGCGGATCGGTCCGTGGGGTTGTGCACATCCTCTGTGAGCGCCCACGCACGTCCGCTGGCTGAGGTCCGCAGGCCGCCTAGCGTCGCCGTATGCCCGATCGATTCGTCATCCACCCGCGGCCCTCAGGGCCCACGGATCCGGTGCGCGCCCCGCAGGAGGCGCTCCGGAACGAGCCGGCGTTCGCTCCGCTCGCCGCCTTCCTCGACGAGGACGTCACGGACCTGTTCGTGAACGGCGCGGACACGCTGTTCGTGGACCGGGGAAGCGGCGCGGAGCGCGTGCCGTCCTGGCGCGCCACTGAGCGCGAAGTCCGTGACCTCGCCGTCGCCCTCGTGGCCCTCGGCGGCCGCCATCTCGATGACCAGACGCCGTGCGTCGATGTGCGGCTCGGTTCCGGGGTGCGCGTGCATACCGCATTGGCCCCTATCGCGGCGCAGGGCACCGCCATCTCTATCCGGGTTCCTCGCGTACACGTGGCTGACCTCGACGCCCTGGCGGAACGCGGTGCCTTCGACGCCCGGCAGCAGCGATGGCTCGGCGGACTCGTGCGCGACCGGGCGAACCTCCTCCTCACCGGGGGGACCGGAACCGGAAAGACGACGCTGCTGTCGGCGCTCCTTTCCGCCGCCCCACCCGGTGAGCGGATCGTCACCATCGAAGACGTGGCGGAGCTCAGACCCCGGCATCCGCACCACGTGGCGCTGGAGGCGCGTCAGGCCAACCTGGAAGGAGCGGGTGGGATCGATCTCGCGCGGCTGGTGCGGGAGTCCCTGCGGATGCGACCGGATCGGCTCGTGGTGGGGGAGTGCCGGGGCGAGGAGGTACGAGAACTCCTCACTGCTCTCAACACCGGACACGACGGCGGGGCCGGCACACTGCACGCGAGCGGCCTGGCCGACGTGCCGGCGCGGCTGGAGGCGCTGGGAGCGCTCGCCGGTATGGACGCGGTGGCCCTCGGGCGTCAGGCGGTGAGCGCGTTCACCATGGTGCTCCATCTCGAGCGGGCGCCGGGCGGGACGCGGCGACTCGCGAAGGCCGGCCGGCTCGTGATGGCGGCGGATCGTCTCGCGATCGAGGAGGTGCAGCCGTGGTGAGGCTCGTCGCGCACGCACCGTCGGCGGAGCAGGGATCCGACGTCGCCGATTCCGTGCAGACGCTCGCGGTGCTGCTCCAGGCCGGCGCGGTCCCGCTCGTCGCCTGGCGTCACCTGGCGAGCACCGGAGACCCGGTGGCCGTGGCGGTGCTGGCACGAACGGAAAAGGGTGTGCCGTTGGTCTCCGCGATCGAGGAGCAGGGCGGGATGTGGACGGAGTTGGCGGCGGCGTGGGAGATCGCCACCACCGTCGGGGCCCCACTGGCCGATGTGCTGCGCTCGATCGCCGAGGCTCTGCGCGACGCCGCATCCGCGGCTGACGACGTGCGGGTCGCGCTCGCCGAGCCTGCGGGCACGGCGCGCCTGCTGCTCTGGATGCCGTTGGCCGGTCTGCTGCTCGGCGTCGCGCTGGGATTCGACGCCTGGGGCGTCATCGTCGGGAACCCTCTGGGGGCCGCCTGCGTCGTCACCGGTCTGCTGTTCGTCGTCCTCGCCCGGCTCTGGACGCAGGCTCTGCTGCGCCGCGCGTGGCCGCAGCCGGGGACCCCGGGGATGGCTGCGGAGCTCGTGGGGGTGGCGTTGGCGGGAGGCGCACCGATCGACCGCGCTGTCGAACTGGTGGCAGAGACGAGGGTGGTCGATGCGGCCGGACGCGACCGTGTGCAAGAGGTGCTCGATCTCTCCCGCGCGGCCGGCGTCCCCGCCGTCGAGCTCCTCCGCGCGACCGCGGCGCAGGACCGGCACCGGGCACGGGTCCACGGTCGTCTTCGCGCTGCTCGGCTCTCCACGCGCCTGCTGCTTCCGCTCGGCGTCTGCACACTGCCGGCATTCCTCCTGCTCGGCGTGGCACCGCTGCTGCTCAGCGTGTTCGCCGCCACGCCGCTGCCGACCTGACGACCCCCTCCACACCGATGAAGAAAGAGGTACCGAAGATGAATGACACCCTTCCCACCCTGAACCGACGCCGCGCCCTCGCTCTCTTCGGGGACGACACCGGCGCGGCGACCGCCGAGTACGCCATCACCACGATGGCCGCTGTCGCGTTCGCGGGACTGCTGGTGGCCATCATGCGCTCGGATGAGGTGCGGGGCATCCTCACGGGGCTTGTCCGCCGCGCCCTGACCGTGTCGTGACGGCCCCTCGCGAGCGACCGCGGGGCGGGAGCGAACGAGGCGCCGTCGCGGCGGAGCTCGCCATGGCGCTGCCCGCCGTCGTGCTGGTGCTGCTGCTCGGGGCCGGGGCTCTCGCGGCCGCGTCCCGGCAGGTGGCGCTCCAGGATGCGGCAGCGGACGCAGCCCGCCTGCTCGGACGGGGCGAGGACACGGCGACGGCTGCGCGCATCGTGCATGCGGCGGTCCCCGGCGCCGGGGCCTCGTTCGCCTCCACCGGGGACCTGGTGTGCGCCACGGCGACGCTCCGGGTCTCGGTCGGCGCCGTCATCAGCTTCCCCTTGCGCGCCTCGAGCTGCGCTCTCGATGGGGGCCGGTGATGGCGGGCTCGGCGCTCGCGGCCGCCCTCCTCGTCGTGAGCGCGACCTTGTCCGTCGGGCTCGCGGCGGTGGGCGGTGCGGCGGTCACGGCACAGCGCGCGGCGGGTGCTGCCGACGCCGCGGCACTCGCCGCGGCCGATGCCGCCAGCGGTGCCGTGGCGACGGTGGATGAGCCGTGCGCGCTCGCGGCGAGGGTCGCCGCGGCAGGCGGGGCGGCGTTGACGAGCTGTTCGCTGGAAGGGTATGTGGCGACCGTGTCTGTGGAGGCGGCGTACGCTGGACTCGCCGCCGTCTCCCGAGCCCGCGCCGGGCCACCCGAGGAATCATGACGGCGGCCTTACCCCTCGCCCGCTGTGAACGACCCCGAATAGCGGTGTGTATGGTGTGCTTCGAAGAAAGGACGCCCCTTGGCTGAAGGCAAGAAGCTCGTCATCGTCGAGTCCCCGACGAAGATGCGGTCTATTCAGGGATACCTCGGCGACGGTTACGAGGTGCTCAGCTCCGTCGGCCACATCCGCGATCTCGCCGACAAGAAGGACATCCCGGCCGAGGACAAGAAGGCGTACGGCAAGTACTCCATCGACATCGACAACGGCTTCGACCCCTACTACGTGGTGTCGGACCGCAAGACCAAGACGGTCGCCGAACTCAAGCGCGCGCTCAAGCACGCCGACGAGGTCCTGCTCGCGACTGATGAGGATCGCGAGGGCGAGGCGATCGCCTGGCACCTGCTGGAGACGCTGAAGCCGAAGGTGCCGGTCAAGCGCATGGTGTTCCACGAGATCACCAAGGACGCGATCCAGGCCGCGGTCGGCAACACCCGCGAGCTCGACCATGCCCTCGTCGACGCGCAGGAGACCCGGCGCATCCTCGACCGCCTCTACGGGTGGGACGTCTCGCCCGTGCTCTGGTACAAGGTCAAGACGGGGATCTCCGCCGGCCGGGTGCAGTCCGCCGCGACGCGCCTCATCGTCGACCGTGAGCGCGAGCGCATGGCCTTCGTGTCCGCGGAGTACTGGGACGTGGATGCCGACGCCGCGGCGACCGGCACCTCCTTCCGCATCCGCCTCGTGCGCGTGGACGGCGGACAGCTCGCCCGGGGGTCCGACTTCGACGACACCGGGAAGCTCAAGAAGGCGGTCGTCGTCCTCGACGAGGCCAAGGCGGCTGCCCTGGCGCGAGCCGTCGACGCCGCGGGGGCGGGAACCGTCACCAAGGTCGAGGCCAAGCCCGGCACCCGCAGCCCGTATGCACCGTTCACGACCTCCACCATGCAGCAGGAGGCGGGCCGCAAGCTCTCGATGAGTGCGAAGCAGGCGATGAGCGTCGCCCAGCGCCTCTACGAGAAGGGGTACATCACCTATATGCGTACCGACTCCACGGCGCTGAGCACCCAGGCGGTGCAGGCGGCGCGGAGCCAGGCCGTGGCTCTCTACGGCGACAGCGCGGTGCCCCTGAAGCCGCGCGTGTACAAGTCGAAGAGCAAGAACGCCCAGGAGGCGCACGAGGCGATCCGTCCCTCGGGGGAGAACTTCCGCACGCCGTCCTCGCTGTCGGGCGAGCTCGACCGCGAGGAGCAGCGGCTCTACGACCTCATCTGGAAGCGCACCGTCGCCAGCCAGATGTCGGACGCGAAGTACGAGACGACGACCGTCACCATCGCGGTCGAGGCGGACGGCCAGACCGCCGAGTTCACTGCCTCGGGCACCGTCTACACCTTCAAGGGCTTCCTGGAGGCGTACGAAGAGGGGCGTGACGAGAAGCGCAGCGACGCGGACGCCGCCGAGAACCAGTCCCTGCCCGCGGTCTCCGTCGGGGATGAGCTGGCCGTGTCCGCCGCGGAGGCGAAGGGGCACCGCACCACGCCGAAGCCGCGCTACACCGAGGCCTCGCTGGTGAAGGTGCTCGAGGAGAAGGGCATCGGCCGTCCGTCGACCTTCGCCACGATCCCGGAGACCATCCTCGATCGCGGGTATGCGGTCAAGCGCGGTCAGGCCCTCGTGCCGACATGGCTCGCGTTCAGCGTGGTGCGTCTGCTCGAGGAGCACTTCGCCGAGCTCGTCGACTACGACTTCACCGCCGCGCTGGAGGACGATCTCGACACCATCGCACGCGGCGAGCAGAACCGCGTGGAGTGGCTCAAGTCGTTCTACTTCGGCTCCGACTCGCACGTGGGGCTCCGACAGGTCGTCGACAACCTCGGGGAGATCGACGCCCGGGCGCTGAACTCGACGCGGATCACCGACACCGCGACTCTCCGCTTCGGCAAGTACGGTCCCTATCTCGAGGTGGCGGACCCGAAGGATCCGGAGGCCAAGCCGCGGATCGTCAACGTCCCCGAAGACCTCGCGCCCGACGAGCTCACGCCGGAGAAGGCCCAGGAGCTCATCGATGCGCCGGTCGCCGGTGACCGCGTCCTCGGCGTGAACCCGGAGAACGGCAAGGTCGTCGTCGTCAAGGACGGCCGCTTCGGTCCCTACGTGCAGGAGAACGATCCGGTCTCCGACGATGCCGCCGTCGACGAGGCCACCGGTGAGGTCGTCGACCTTCGACAGGCTCAGGCACCCAGCGCGAAGGGGAAGCGCGGCGCGAAGAAGGAAGCAGCGCCCAAGCCCCGCACCGCCTCGCTGTTCCGCTCGATGTCGGTGGACACGATCGACCTCGACACCGCACTGCAGTTGCTGAGCCTGCCCCGCGTCGTCGGCGTCGACCCGGAGACGGGTGACGAGATCACCGCGCAGAACGGGCGCTTCGGTCCGTATCTGAAGAAGGGCACCGATTCCCGGTCACTGGAGAGCGAGTCGCAGATCTTCGACGTGACTCTGGAGCAGGCACTGGAGATCTACCAGCAGCCCAAGTACGGCGCCCGCCGGGCGTCGAGCGCGCTGGCCGAGTTCGACGCCGACCCGGTGAGCGGCAAGCCCATCCGCGTGCGCGACGGCCGGTTCGGGCCGTACGTCACCGATGGTGAGACGAACGTCACGATCCCGCGCGGACAGACCCCGGACGACATCACGTTCGAGATCGCCGTGCAGATGCTCGCGGACAAGCGCGCCAAGGGTCCGGCGCCCAAGCGTGGAGCGGCCAAGAAGGCACCGGCCAAGAAGGCCCCCGCGAAGAAGGCTCCAGCCAAGAAGGCTCCGGCGAAGACGGCCGCCTCCACCGCGAAGAAGTCCACGGCGAAGACGTCGACCACCTCCGCGGCCCGCTCGGCGGCGGCGAAGAAGGCGGCGGCGACCCGGGCGGCGAACGCGGCGGCGAAGGCGGCAGAGAAGGCGGACTCGTGACCGCAGGCTCCGGCCTCTGGATCACGCTGGAGGGCGGGGACGGCTCCGGGAAGACGACCCAGTCGAACCTCCTGGCCACCTGGCTGGAGCAGAGCGGTCAGACGGTCGTGCGCACCCGGGAGCCGGGAGGTTCCGAGGTCGGGCAGCTCATCCGCGACATCGTGCTCCACCACCGCGGCGACATCGCCCCGCGTGCGGAGGCGCTGCTCTACGCCGCCGACCGCGCACACCACGTCGCCACGGTCGTCCGACCCGCGCTCGCTCGCGGTGAGATCGTGCTGCAGGACCGCTACCTCGACTCCTCGGTGGCCTACCAGGGCGCCGGACGTGTTCTGAACGCCACGGAGATCCGCGACCTGTCGCTCTGGGCCGCCGAAGGGGCTCTTCCGGATCTCACCGTCCTGCTGGACCTCGATCCGGCCACCGCGCGCATGCGCCTCGATTCGGCCGACAAGCCGTTCGACCGGCTGGAGGCCGAGAAGGAGGCCTTCCACTCCCGCGTGCGCGAGGCCTATCTCGACCTGGCCCGCGCGGAGCCTGGGCGGTTCCTCGTGATCGATGCCGCGGACGCACCCGAGCGCATCGCCGACCGCATCCGCGCCCGGGTCTCCGCACTCTTCGACTGATCCTCCCCGGAGACATCCTCATCCGGACGCACGCAGAGTCGCCGCCGGGTGGTGGGAGCGTCGGCGGTGCCGATTAGGCTGAGTGCATGCCCTCGACCCTCGCCCCGCCTTTTCCATGGGCAGACGTCTGGGGGCAGGAAGCCGCCGTCGAGACGCTGCGCTCCGCCTCATCCGATCCGGCCGCACTCTCGCACGCCTGGCTGATCACCGGCCCTCCGGGGTCCGGACGGTCGACCCTCGCCTATGCCTTCGCGGCCGCGCTCATCGCC
Source organism: Microbacterium sp. NRRL B-14842 (assembly GCF_050470785.1). Taxonomy (NCBI): domain Bacteria; kingdom Bacillati; phylum Actinomycetota; class Actinomycetes; order Micrococcales; family Microbacteriaceae; genus Microbacterium; species Microbacterium sp. NRRL B-14842. The sequence goes on from NZ_JBFLUM010000001.1 coordinate 604,589, forward strand.
GAGGGGCCCGACGACGAGGCCACGATGCGGCAGGTCCTCGCCGGGACGCACCCCGATGTGACCGCATTGCGCACCGACAAGGTGATCATCACCATCGCCGAGGCGCGCGCCCTCGTCGAACGCTCCTACTTCGCCCCGTCCGCCGGTCGCTACCGGGTCATCGTGGTGGAAGACGCCGATCGGATGGTGGAGCGCACCTCCAACGTGCTGCTCAAGGCGCTGGAGGAGCCGCCGGAGCAGACCGTCTGGATCCTGTGCGCGCCGAGTGAGGCCGATCTCCTCCCCACGATCCGGTCGCGCGTGCGGTCGCTCCGTCTCCGCGAACCAGACGTGGCGGACGTGTCCCGCCTCATCAGCCTCCGCACGGGTGTGGACGAGGCGGTCGCCGAGCAGGCCGCCCGACACGCGCAGCGGCACATCGGCATGGCTCAGCGTCTGGCCACCGACGATGCCGCGCGGCGGCGCCGCGACGAGACGCTCCGTGCCGTGATGGGGGTGCGCGGGGTCAACGACGCCGTCGAGGTCGCCGGACGCATCATCCAAGCGGCGACGGAAGACGCCAAGGCCCTCACCGCCGAGCGGGACGCGGCGGAACGCGCCGCCCTGCTGCGCACCGTGGGGGTCGCCGAGGGGCAGGCGGTGCCTCCGGCGTTGCGCGCCCAGGTGTCGGCGCTGGAGGACGATCAGAAGAAGCGGGCCACGCGGAGTCTGCGGGACGGCATCGATCGCGTCCTCACCGACCTGCAGTCACTCTTCCGCGACGTCGTGATGCTGCAGTACGGTCGCGGAGACGACCTCATCAACCGCGAGCTGCATGCCGAACTTGCCGGGCTCGCGTCCGCATGGAGCGTGGAGCGCACGCTCGTCGTGCTCGACCACCTGGCCGAGACCCGTGAGGCGCTGGAGCGCAACGTCGCCCCGCTGCTCGCGCTCGAGAGTTTGCTCGTGACCGTCACGAGCGGGAGGAAACCGTGAAGACTCGATCCCTGCCCCGCCTCCGTCGCTCCGCGGCGCTCATCGCCGGTCTTGCCGCCGCCTCGGTCGCGCTCTCCGGGTGCCTCTACGCCATGATCCCGGAGCAGTCCTCGAAGCCGGCCGTGGAGAAGACCCCGGACACCGAGGGCGTCGCGGAGGATCTGCTTCCCTTCTACTCCCAGGGGCTGGACTGGACCGAGTGCGGTCAGGGCTTCGATTGCACCACCGTCACCGCGCCGCTCGACTGGGAAGACCCCGGAGCGGGAGAGATCGAGCTCGCCGTCGTGCGGCATCGCGCCGAGGGCGAGGCGATCGGCTCGCTGCTCACGAACCCCGGAGGACCCGGTTCCAGCGGCGTCGACCTCATCCAGGGCAGCTTGGACTACGCGGTCGGCCCGGCGCTCATCGAGAACTACGACGTGATCGGCTTCGACCCCCGCGGTGTCGGGGCCTCCACCGCCGTCACCTGCTACGACGCGAAGGAGATGGACGACTACCTCTACGGCATCCCCGCCGCGCCGCGGGGCACCCCGGAGTGGGAGTCCGAGCTGCTCGACTCCGCCCGCGCCTTCGGAGAGGCGTGCGACGCGAACAGCCAGGGGATCCTGCCGTACATCACCACGGTCAACGCCGCCCGCGACATGGACCTCCTCCGCGCCGTCCTCGGCGACAAGGAGCTCAACTACCTCGGGTACTCGTACGGCACGTTCCTCGGCGCGACCTACGCCAAGCTCTACCCGGAGAAGGCCGGACGGCTCGTGCTCGACGGGGCGATCGACCCCTCCGTGCCCGGTCTCGAGGTCGGCGCCACGCAGGCACTCGGCTTCGAGTCGGCACTGCGGGCCTACATGCAGAACTGCCTCGACTCCGGCTCGTGCCCCTTCAGCGGGACGGTCGACGAGGCGATGGCCGATCTCGGCGCCCTGCTCGCGAGCGCGGACCGCACGCCGTTGAAGAACGGCGACGGCCGGCTCATGGGCGCCGACGCCCTGATGACGGCGATCATCGCGGCGCTGTACTCGGAGGACAGCTGGGAGATCCTGACCCAGGCCCTGGACGAGGCGCTGCAGGGCGACCCGTCGACGGCCTTCCGCCTCGCCGACTTCTACAACGGTCGGGAGAACGGCACCTACATCGACAACTCGACCGAGGCCTTCCGTGCGTACAACTGCATGGACTACCCGGTCGAGGACGACCCTGCGGCCGAGGCGGCCACCGAGAAGAAGATCGCGGAGGGGGCGCCGACCATCGCTCCGTACTGGTCGGGACCCGACCCGTGCGAGGTGTGGCCGTATCCGCCCACCGGCACCCGCGAGAAGATCACCGCGGAAGGCGCGGGTCCCATCGTCGTCGTCGGCACCACCAACGATCCCGCGACCCCGTACGAGTGGTCGGAGTCGCTCGCCGACCAGCTCTCCGAGGGCGTCCTCATCACCCGTGTGGGCGAGGGGCACACCGGCTACAACAAGGGCAACGTCTGCGTGGATGACGCGGTGGAGGCCTTCCTGCTCGAAGACGTGGTGCCGGAGGACGGCCTGCGCTGCGAGTGAGCGCGCCTCGATTCGCGAGCGAGCGCGAGACAGGGTAATATCGGTGATCGCGCCGCTCACGCGTCGCACGCCGCTTTAGCTCAGTCGGCAGAGCATTTCACTCGTAATGAAAAGGTCGTCAGTTCGATTCTGACAAGCGGCTCAGGAAAACCCCCGGAACCCTCGTGGTCCCGGGGGTTTCCTCGTCTCCGGGCCCGGCCGTGGGGCGTACGCTCGGAGCATGAGCAGAGCGCTTCTCATCGTCGACGTGCAGAACGACTTCACCGAGGGCGGCGCCCTGGCCGTCCAGGGTGGTGACGCGGTGGCCGCCGCGATATCCGCCCACCTCGCGTCGCACGCCGCCGACTATGAGGTCATCGTGGCCTCCCGGGACTGGCACGACGCGGACGGCGACAACGGCGGGCACTTCTCCTCCACCCCCGACTACACCGACTCCTGGCCCGTGCACTGCGTCGCCGGCACCGCGGGGGCGGACTACGATCCGCTGCTGGTGACGGACGGCGTCACCCACCACGTGCGCAAGGGTCAGGGGCGCCCGGCGTACTCGATGTTCGAGGGCGTGTCCGACGACGGCGCGACGGTCGCCGCGGTCCTCAGCGCCGCGGGGGTCGTCACGGCGGACGTCGTCGGCATCGCCACAGACCACTGTGTCCGCGCCTCGGGACTCGACGCGATCGCCCACGGCGTCCACGTCCGCATCCTCACGGACCTGATCGCCGGAGTCGCCCCCGAATCGAGCGCCGCGGCCCTCGCCGAACTCGCGCATGCCGGTGCCGAACTCCTCGAGAGCGCGGAGGCGTGAGTCGCAGCGTCCTCCTCCTCCGCGCGGTCAACGTCAGCGGACGCAGCAGCGTACCCATGGCCCGGCTGCGGGAAGTCCTCGACGCCGAGACCGACCTGCAGGACGTCTCCACCTACATCGCCAGCGGCAACATCGTCTGCGCGACCCCGCGAGACCCGGCGGCGTCCTGCGCGACGGTGCGCGCGCTGATCGCAGCCGAGTTCGGTGTCGACACCCCGGTCATCCACCGCACGCACGCCGAGCTCGCCGACTCCGAGGCGGCCCAACCCTTCCCGGAGGGGGATCTGAAGCTGGTGCACGCGATGTTCCTCGAGGGTGCTCCGGCGGCCGGCGCCCTCGACGCCCTGCAGGGACGTCTCGTGCCGGGAGAGCGTCTCGCCCTAGTCGGGCACGATCTGTGGATCGACTACGCCGCCGGGGGAGTGCACACGACCAGACTCACGAAGGCGGTGCTCGACCGTGCGCTCGGGACTGCCGGGACGGCCCGTAACCTGCGCACCGTGCGGAAGCTCATCGCCCTGACGGCATGACCACCGCGCGGCTCAGCGCGGCCGGTGGCACCTGAGCGTGCGCGGCCAGGTCGACCCGGCGGGAATCGCAGCCGACGCAACGGACGTACATCACGACGCCCTCGCTCGTGGGATGGCGCGACTCCACGAGCCAGGCGTGCTCGTGGGCGTCGGCGGGGGAGGCGAGCCGGGGGATCGGGAGGGTGTCGGAGGAGGTCATGGGACCAGCGTGATGTAATGGTCTTATGCATCTCAACCCTTACGGCGAGTATGCAGTGCTCCTCGCCGCCTCCCTCGCGAACGACTGGCCGGAGGACCGCGCGGGGATCGAGGAGCGCACGCTCGCGTTGGGGATGACGCAGACGTTTCCGCCGGCCTCGGACGACCACGCTGAGGTGCGCGCCGTGATCGACGACTGGCTGGCCATCGTCGACGAACCGGACGCCGATGCGCGGGCCGCTCTGCTCAACGATCAGCTCGCCTCCGCTGGGGCCTATCCGCGGCTCACCAACCACGATGACGAGGGGTGGCATCTGCACTATCGCGACGACGTGCGCTCGCTGCCCTTCGTGCTGCGCGCGATCATCAACCTCGGCACCGCGCTGCACCTCGTGACGAGAGGGATGAACCGTCTCGGACGCTGCGATGCTCCGCCGTGCACGAACGTCGTCGCGGATGTGACGCGCAACGGCCGCCAGCGGTTCTGCTCCGTGAGGTGCGCGAACCGGGCGGCCGTGCGGCGCCATCGGGCGCGCGTCAGCTGAGCGTCAGGCGGTCTGCCCCGCGTGCTTGCCCTCGCCGATCTCCTCGACGAGCTTGGCGTTGAACGCCGGGAGGTCATCGGGCGTGCGACTCGACACGAGACCCTCGTCGACCACGACCTCCTCGTCCACCCAGCTCGCGCCGGCGTTGCGGAGGTCGGTCTTCAGGCTGGGGTAGCTCGTGATCGTCCGACCGTCGACGACACCGGCCTCGATGAGGATCCAGGCGCCGTGGCAGATCACGCCGACGGGCTTGTGCTGCTCAAAGAACGCACGGGCCAGGTCGATGGAGGCCTGATCCATGCGGAGGTGGTCGGCGTTCACCACGCCGCCCGGCAGCACGAGCGCGTCGAACTGGTCGGCGGAGGCGTCGGCGGCCTTCAGGTCGACAGCCTGTTCGTGTCCGTTCTTGCCGGTGATCGCGGCACCGTCCGGCGCGATGAGAGTGGCGCTCGCGCCCTCCGTCGTCACCGCCTCCCAGGGGCTCGTGAGCTCGCTGTCCTCGAAGCCGTCCGTCGCCAGGAATGCCACGCGGTTTCCGGTGAGAGTCATGGTCCGTCCTTTCGGTGGGAAGTCGCCCTGTTCCGGGGACTCCTCGACCCTCTCGCAGGGCTCCGGGCGTCGCCAGGGGGTGGCCAGCCGGAGACGACGGTGATACAGAGCGGCCGCGCTGGAGGGAAGGGCATCGGCGACTCGATACGATCCAGACATGCGCCTCCGTCCCGCTCTCCTCCTCCTGCCGGTGCTGGTCGTCCTCGCCGGCTGCACGCCGGCCCCGGAACCGACGCCGACCGCGACCTCCAGCGACACGGCGACGCCGTCGTCCTCGCCCGCCCCCACGCCGACCCCGACGCCCGCGGAGACGTCGTCGCCGCCGGCCGCCGGTGCCTTCACGAAGGTGCAGCTCGTCTCCCTCTGCACCGACAAGATCCGCACGATCTCGCCGAACGCCACGTTCTTCGCCGACATGGCGACCACCGAGTGGCTGGAACAGTCGGCGGTGTGGTTCGTGGCCGTCCCGGAGACGATCGGCGGTCAGGACAACGTCGCCGTCTGCGGCATCGGGGGGAGCCCCGACGCTCCCGACTTCGTGATGCACGGCGAGACGCTGCCGGACGGCGTCGCCGGGATCCGCGACGACCTGCTCGCCGGGAACGCCGGCGGCGACGACTGAGGATGCGGTGGGCCCCGTGGGGCTCGAACCCACGACCCGCGGATTAAAAGTCCGATGCTCTGCCAACTGAGCTAGAGGCCCGTGTTCCCAGTCTAGGGGGCGCACGACGAGGGGCCGTCGGCGCCACAGCCGCCGACGGCCCCTTCACCTGCCCCGTGTCCCTCCTGACAACCGGGGAGGCCGTGTGCCGGTCGGGTCACCGGCACCGTCCCTGGCTTACTCAGCCGGGGGCATCAGGACCGAGTCGATGAGGTACACGGTCGCGTTCGCGGTCTGCACGCCGCCGCAGATGACGTTGGCGTCGTTGACCATCCACTCGTCACCGCTGCCGGTCACCTCGAGGTCGGCGCCCTGGACGGTGGTGTGCATGCCCTCGATGTCGGACGGCTCGATCTGGCCGGGGACCACGTGGTACGTGAGGATCGAGGTCAGCAGGTCGCTGTCGGTCTTCAGGGTCTCGATCGTCGCGGCGTCGATCTTCGCGAAGGCGTCGTCGACCGGTGCGAACACGGTGAACTCGTCGCCGTTGAGCGTGTCGACGAGGTTCACGTCGGGGTTCAGCTCACCGCTGACGGCCGAGACGAGCGTCGTCAGCATCGGGTTGTTCGAGGCGGCGACCGCCACCGGGTCCTGGGACATGCCCTGGATCGAACCGGCGCCGTCCGGGACCTCTTCGGCGTACGCCGCGCAGCCGGGACCGACGAGGTTCGCGGCGGGGTCCATCTCCATCGGCGTCGACTCCGACGACTCCGGCGTCGTCGGCTCCGACGACTCCTCCGTGCTCGTCCCGCTGCCCATGGAACATGCCGAGAGCAGGAATGCGCTCGCCAGACCCAGGGTGACTGCTGCGGTGACCTTCTTCTTGGTGCTGAACATGTCGAGCTCCTTCGAAACTCCGGCCACGGCCTCTCCGTGGCGTCGAGGGCTGTTCGGAAGCCTCCGCGGATCGGATGGGAGGAATTTCGAGATTCTCCGAAATCGGATCCGATCCAATCCGTTGCGGGGGGTCGGCGCGAACAGCACCCGACAGAGACGAGGACCTCATGGACCTGATCATCATCGGCCTGCTCGGCGGGCTCATCACCGGCATCTCGCCGTGCATCCTGCCCGTGCTCCCGGTGATCTTCCTCACCGGCGGCGCCCAGTCGGCGTCGTACGAGGGGGAGGCGGTGCCGGCGAAACGCAGCCGCCCCTACTTGGTCATCGCGGGGCTCGTGCTCAGCTTCACGCTCGTGACGCTCGCCGGATCGCTTCTCCTCGGCCTGCTGAACCTGCCGCAGGACATCATCCGCTGGGTCGGCATCGCGGTGCTGGTCATCATCGGGGTGGGACTCATCGTGCCGCGGTTCCAGCACATCCTCGAGCGGCCGTTCCAGCGCTTCGGGCAGCGAGAGGTGAAGAACCGCGGTAACGGGTTCGGCGTCGGTCTCGCCCTCGGGGCGGTCTTCGTCCCGTGCGCGGGCCCTGTCCTCGCGGCCATCATCGTCGCGGGCTCCACCGGGCAGATCGGCGTCGGCACCGTGCTGCTCACCGTCTCCTTCGCGATCGGCGTCGCCGTGCCCCTGTTGGTCTTCGCGCTCGCCGGTCGCAGCGTCATCGAGCGCATCCGGGCCTTCCGCACGAAGGAACGGGTGCTCCGGATCGCCGCCGGGGTGGCGATGATCGCCCTCGCCGTGGGTCTCGTCTTCAACGTGCCGCAGGCGCTGCAGCGGCTGCTCCCGGACTACACCGCACCGCTGCAGGAGCAGATCGCCGACTCCGAGCAGGTGCAGGACGCCCTCGACCTCGGCGGCCTCGTCAACGAGGAGAACAAGGACCTCGACGAGTGCACGAACGGCGCGACGGAGCTGGAGTCCTGCGGCACGGCGCCGTCCATCAAGGGGATCCAGCAGTGGCTCAACACCCCGGACGGAGAGGCCATCGATCTGAAGGATCTGCGCGGGCAGGTCGTCCTCATCGACTTCTGGGCGTACTCCTGCATCAACTGCCAGCGCTCCATCCCGCACGTCGTGGCCTGGGATGAGACCTACCGGGACGCCGGGCTGCAGGTGATCGGCGTCCACTCGCCCGAGTACGCGTTCGAGAAGGATCCGGGGAACGTCGCCGCCGGCGCACGCGACTTCGGCATCGAGTACCCCGTCGCGCTCGACAACACGCTCTCCACCTGGACCAACTACCGCAATCGGTACTGGCCCGCGCACTACCTCATCGACGCGGAGGGCACCGTGCGCCACATCTCCTTCGGTGAGGGCAACTACGCCGCGACCGAGAAGATGATCAGGGAGCTGCTGCAGGACGCCGACCCCGACGTCGAGCTTCCCGCCGCCACGGACGTGAAGGACGAGACCCCCGAGGTGGGGGCCACGACCCGGGAGACCTTCCTCGGCTCCTCGAAGGACGTCAACTACGGCGGTGGCGACGAGTACCGCCGCGGCGACGGCAGCTTCACCTTCCCCGATGACCAGCCCGACGACAGCTTCGCGCTGGACGGGGACTGGACCGTGGACACCCAGTACGTGACGCCGACCGGAGACGACGGCCGGATCCGGCTGCAGTACCGCGCGGCCGAGGTGCGCATGGTCGTCGCGGGGTCGGGTGAGGTCGTGGTCACGGACTCCGACGGGAACGAGCAGGCGATCCGGATCGACGGAACGCCGCGTTCGTACGGCCTGCTCGAGGAGGGCGACATCGAGAAGGGCACGTTCACGCTCGAGGTCCCCACCGGCGTCGAGGTGTATTCGTTCACATTCGGGTGACGTCTGCACGGGAAGAGGGAGGAGATACGGCATGCTTATGGAGATGGTCATCGATGGGATGGACGTCCCCGAGGACGGGGCGGCGCCGCAGGATGCTGTCGCCGACCTCCTCGTCCGCGTCGCCTCCGGTGATCAGGCTGCCTTCGCCGCGCTGTACGACTCCCTCTCCTCCCGTGTGTTCGGCCTCATCCTCCGCGTGCTCGTGAACCGCGCGCAGAGCGAGGAGGTGCTGCAGGAGGTGTTCCTCGAGATCTGGCAATCCGCTTCCCGGTTCGCTCCGAACAAGGGACAGGGACGAACCTGGGTGATGACGATCGCGCATCGCCGGGCCGTGGATCGGGTGCGGGCTTCGCAGTCGAGTGCGGACCGGGACGTGCGTGCGGGCTATCGAGACCTCGGCGTCGCGCACGACAGCGTGGCGGAACGGGTCGAACTGGGGATCGAGGGAGAGCGGGTCGTCGCAGCGCTGACGGGGCTTCCCGAGGCGCAGCGGGAGGCGCTCGTCCTCGCCTACTACGGCGGTTACAGTCAGAACGAGATCGCGGCGCTCGTGGGAGCACCGCTCGGCACGATCAAGACACGGATGAGAGACGGGCTGACCCGGCTCCGCACGGCGATGGGGGTGACGGCATGAACGAGAAGGACTTCGCAGAACTCGCGGCAGGTGCCGCGCTCCACGCGCTGTCGGCGGACGACGAGCGTCGGTACCGACGCGCCCTCGCCGAGCATCCGGAGTGGGCGGCGCAGCACGACGCCGACGCCGAGGCTGCTGCTCTCCTCGCTGACGGCATGGCTCCGGTCGCTCCGCCCGCCGGCATCCGCGCGGCCCTGCTCGCCCAGATCGCCCAGACTCCGCAGGATGATGCCACGGACCCCGAGGCCGACCCGGAGGTCCCGGCGGCGGCGAGTTCGATTCCCGCCGATGAGACGGCGCCCCGCACGCCCCGACGCTGGACCCGGCTCGCGTTCGCGCTCGCCGCATGTCTCGCGCTCCTGGTGGGTGTCGGTATCGGTGCCGTCGCCCTCAACGATCAGCTGAACCGGCCGGAGAGCGTCGTCGCGCTGCAGGAGATCGAATCCGCGGGCGATGCGCAGAAGGCCACGGTGGAGCTCGACGACGGTGCGACGGCCACCGCGCACTGGTCGGGCTCGGTCGGCAAGGCCGTGCTGGTCACGGATGGGCTGCCCGAGGTCGCGGACGGGAAGACGTACGAGCTGTGGTTCGTGCGCGGAGAGGACCCGATCGCCGCCGGCGTGTTCGATGTCGACGGTGGGGAGGCCACCGCGCTCCTCGAGGGCGAGATGCAGGCCGGCGATGCCATCGCGGTGACGGTCGAGCAGGAGGGCGGATCGCCGTCCGGACTGCCCACGACCGACCCGGTGATCGTCATCCCGACGGCCTGAGAGGCCCCGGTCCGGCGTACCCTGGAGGGATGCCCGAGCAGCACCACCGTCCCGTGCGTCGACCGACGAGCGCCTTCGACAACATCGTCGGCGCCCATGACCCCGCCGAGGAGACGCGCGTCGCGCACGCCACCGCCTCCGCGCTGCTGACCCGCGTCCGCGAGGACGAGAGCGGGGCGAGCGTCGAACGGCTGATCGCCTTCACGAGCGAGCACGGCATCGACGAGATCGCGGAACTGTGGTCGAAGGCGCCGTCGCGCACCCTCCCGGGGTCGCTGTGGCGGCTGTACGTCCTCCAGCTCGCCATCCACGGCGATCCGCGCACGGCGGCCCTCCTCTACGACCGCGGGCGGGTCGAACTGCCGTCGGCCGATGCCGTGGTCGCCGGTGCACCGGTGCCGGCGAGCCCGGACGAGCTCGTGGCGCTCATCGACACGATCCTGCGCGGCGCCTTCCGCGGCGACTTCGCCGTGGCGCTGGAGCGCGCGGCGGCGTTCTGCCGCGTCCAGGCCTCCGGCGCGACGCACACCGCCGACGACTACGAGCCGACGGAGCCCGCCCGTGCCAGCGAGCTCACCACGCGGGCGCTGCGGCTGAGCAGCTATGCCCAGGACCTCGCGGCGTCGGCGGCTCTGTGGCGCACCGGAGCGCTGGCCTGACTTCGGCTCTGTCGGGACGGCATCCGGACAGAGAAAGACCGGGCCGCAAGAACGCCTCTCGGCGGAAGGCCGCTCGCAGCGGCGAAAATTGGAGCCCGGGGTTATGCGGCCCGGCCACTCCAGTGTAACGCGAGGACGCGGTGGGTATTCCCGGCGGCCTAGGCTCGTCACATGACCCGTCGCTTCGCCCTCATGATCGATCCCGTCGCCGCCGACGAGCAGCGTGACGACTACGCCGACACGTTCACGCAGGTGGACGCCGCGGCCCCCGCCCTCAGCGTCGGCGAGCTGAGCACGCAACGGGGCGATGGCGTGTTCGAGTCCATCGGCGTGATCGACGGACATGCGCAGGAGGTCGTCCCGCATCTGGAACGCCTTGCGCACTCGGCGCGACTCTGCGACCTCCCGGTGCCGAACCAGGAGCAGTGGCGTCAGGCGATCCAGCAGGCCGCAGCACAGCTCGGGGCGGGGGAGTCGGTCATCAAGCTGATCCTCAGCCGCGGCGTCGAGCACGGGCCGACGCCGACCGCGTGGGTCACGGCGGCTCCGGCGGCGGACTTCGCGGCGGTGCGGCGGAACGGCGTCAAGGTCGTCACCCTGGACCGCGGATACGACCTCGGCGCCGCGGAACGCGCCCCCTGGCTGCTGCTCGGGGCCAAGACGCTGTCCTACGCCGTGAACATGGCGGCCCTGCGCGAGGCCAAGCGCCGCGGAGCCGACGACGCGATCTTCCTGTCGAGCGACGGCTTCGTGCTGGAGGCTCCGACGGCCTCCCTCATCCTGCGCTTCGGCGACCGGTTCACGACCCCGGCCCCGAACGGCGGCATCCTGCACGGGACCACGCAGCTCAGCGTCTACGACCACCTCCTCGCGCGGGGCTTCGAAGTCGGGTACGACCGCATCCCCGCCGCCGATCTGACGCAGGCCGATGCCGCGTGGCTCGTGTCGAGTGTGCGTCTCGCCACCGCCATCACCGCGATCGACGGCGCGCCGGTTCCCGTGGACACCGCCCTCACCGACGACCTCAACACCTACCTCCTCTCCCCGCGCGACTGAGGTCCTCCCGCTCCCCGGACACAACTTCGGAGATGCCGGACGACACCCCGACACTCACCGCCCGAGACCGGCGTGTCCTCGATGATCTCCGAAGCTGTGCACGGCACAGGGCGGCAAGATGCTGGGCCGAGGTCAGGGGCGGCGACGCATGGTCTCGACGATGGCGCGCTCGACGAGGGCCCAGTCATGGAGGACCATCGCGTAGTCGAAGCGGAGCGTGGGGTGACCCCAGCCTGCAGCGGTCGCATCGCGGACCAGATCGCGGTGCCGGAGCGAGCTCTCCTCGTGGTTGGCGCGTCCGTCGGTCTCGATGATGAGCCAGCCGTCGATGAGGAGGTCCACCCGGCCCGTTCCCATCACGCCGACCTGCGTCCGCACGCGCCACCCATACCGCCGGATCCGCAGCCGCACCAGAGACTCCAGCCCGCTGTCGGCGTCGGCACGCGAGAACGCGATGAGGTCGCGTCCCTCGGCTCCGAGCCGGTCGCCGAGCCGGCGCAGCCCGACCTCGTCGATGAGTCCGAGCCGGCGGGCGGACTCCACAGCGACGAAGAACGCCTCCGGCCCTCGGCAGCCGTAGATCTGCCGGAGCACGAGGGGCACCCCCGGCTGCTCGAAGGCACTGCTCGACGTCGCAGCATCCCAGTGCGTCACGCACCGGCAGTCCTCGTGCGGATACTGGTGGCGGTCGTGGTGCATCCAGACGTGCAGGGCCGGCTCGTCGAGCACCCAGAGCCCGAGATGCCGCGCTGCGGACTCGCAGCCGAGGACCCCGCCGTGGGCGGCGGCGGTCACGACCTCCACGCAGGCGCGGTCCGTTGCGTAGACCCCGCGCCGCACCCGGAGGAGGGTGCCGCCGCGCACCTGACGCTCGATCTGCCGTCGTCCGTGCCGGGCGCGGAGCACGGCATACGTCCAGACCTGCGTCCCTCGCCCCGTGCACATCCCGCCATCATTCGCGCCGTCTCGGCCTCCCCGGCCGCGACTCGACTCGTAGCCCACCGTCTGTGGACGATCCTCCCGACTCGCGATCTGTGCAGGAGTCACGACCCGTGCACAGCTTCGGAGATCGAAGGAGACACGCCGTGGCCGGAGCCCGGGCGACGGCGTGTCGCGCGGCATCTCCGAAGTTGTGCCTGGGGAGGGGCCCGGGGACGGGGCCGGGGACAGGCCCGGGGTCGGGCGGGGGGCAGGTTCGGGCCCGGACGCGAGGCGTCCGGGCCCGAAGGTCGAAAGAGTGCGGGTCAGCCGAAGCGGCCGGAGACGTAGTCCTCGGTGGCCTGGACGGACGGGGTGGTGAAGATGCTCGTGGTGTCGTCGTACTCGATGAGCTTGCCGGGCTTCCCGGTGCCGGCGATGTTGAAGAACGCCGTCTTGTCGGAGACTCGGGACGCCTGCTGCATGTTGTGCGTGACGATCACGATCGTGAACTCGTTCTTCAGCTCGCCGATCAGCTCCTCGATCGCGTAGGTCGAGATGGGGTCGAGCGCCGAGCACGGCTCATCCATCAGCAGCACCTCGGGGGAGACGGCGATCGCGCGGGCGATGCACAGGCGCTGCTGCTGGCCGCCCGAGAGTCCGGAGCCGGGACGGTCGAGGCGGTCCTTGACCTCGTTCCACAGGTTCGCGCCGGTGAGGGACTTCTCGACGAGGTCGTCCTGCTCGCTCTTCGACATGCGCTTGTTGTTGAGCTTCACACCCGCGAGCACGTTCTCCTTGATCGACATCGTCGGGAACGGGTTCGGGCGCTGGAAAACCATGCCGACCTGGCGACGCACGAGCACGGGGTCGACACCGGCACCGTAGAGGTCCTTGCCGTCCAGGAGCACTTCGCCCTCCACACGGGCGCCGGGGATGACCTCGTGCATGCGGTTGAGGGTGCGGAGGAAGGTGGACTTGCCGCAGCCGGACGGGCCGATGAAGGCCGTGACGCTGCGCGGCTGGATGTCGAGGGAGACGCCTTCGACCGCGAGGAAGTTGCCGTAGTAGACGTTGAGGTCGTTGACTTCGATGCTCTTGGACACGTGGATTCCTATTCTGAGTGGTCGGGCGCTCAGCGGCCGTTGACCTTCGGGGCGAACAGCTTCGCGATCAGGCGCGCGAGCAGGTTCAGCACCATGACGATGAGGATGAGGGTGAGGGCGGCGGCCCAGGCGCGCGCGACGGCGGCGTCCGGGCTCGTGCCCTGGTTCATGTACTGGTTGTAGGCGAACACCGGGAGGGTCATCATCTGGCCGTCGAAGATGTTCGTGTTCAGGCTCTGCGTGAAGCCGGCGGTGAGCAGCAGCGGGGCGGTCTCGCCGATCACGCGGGAGATGGCGAGCATCACCGAGGTCATGATGCCGGCGATCGAGGTGGGCAGCACGACCTTGAGGATCGTGAGCCACTTCGGCACGCCCAGGGCGTAGGAGGCCTCGCGCAGCTCGTTCGGAACGATCCGCAGCAGCTCCTCGCTGCCTCGCACCACCACCGGGGTCATCAGCACCGCGAGCGCGAGCGCGCCCATGAAGCCCATCGAGATGCCAGGGCGGATCAGGAGCGCGAACACCGCGTAGATGAACAGACCGGCGACGATCGAGGGGATGCCGGTCATCACGTCGACGAAGAACGTGATGGCCTTGGCGATCTTGCCGCGGCCGTACTCGACGAGGTAGATCGAGGTCATCAGGCCGACCGGCACCGAGATGATCGTGGCCGTGAGCGTGATGAGGACGGTGCCCCAGATCGCGTGCACGATGCCGCCGCCGTCGCCGACGACGTTGCGCATCGAGTAGGAGAAGAACTCGGCGTCGAAGCGCTCGATGCCGTTCGCCACCACGGTCCACAGCAGCGAGATCAGCGGCAGCAGGGCGATGAGGAAGGCGGTGGCGACGAGGGCCGTCATCAGGCGGTCCACGGCCTTCCGGCGGCTCTCCGCGATGGAGGAGATCACGGTGATGATCACCATGTAGAGCAGGATGCCGACGATGACGGTGCCCGCGACGTTGAAGTCGGCGAGCGGGGTGTCGGACCCGGCGGCGGCGACGCCGAAGACCGCGGCGGACACGACGAAGGAGACGCCGAGAAGGGCCCACGGCGCCCACTTCGGAAGACGGCCGGAGGTGAGGGCGGTGGTGCTCGCGGAGGGCGGAGCGCTGGTGAGGGCGGTCATGTCAGTTCGCTCCCGAGAACTCGGCGCGGCGGGCGACGATCCAGCGCGCCACCGCATTGACCGCGAAGGTCACGACGAAGAGGATGAGGCCGGTCGCGATCAGCGTGTTCACGCCGGTGCCGTGCGCCTCCGGGAAGGCGAGCGCGATGTTGGCGGGGATCGGCGTGGGGTTGGTGGCGGTGAGCACGAGGAAGCTGACCACCGCGGAGGGGGAGAGCACCATCGTCACGGCCATGGTCTCGCCGAGTGCGCGGCCGAGGGCCAGCATCGCGGCCGACACCATGCCGCCGCGGGCGAAGGGGAGGACGGCCATGCGGACCATCTCCCAGCGGGTGGAGCCGAGGGCGAGGGCCGCCTCCTCATGGAGCTTCGGGGTCTGCAGGAAGACCTCGCGGCAGATGGCGGTCATGATCGGGATGCACATCACGGCGAGCACGAGGGCGGCGGTGAGGATGGTCTTCCCGGTCGCGGAGACCTGACCACCGAAGAACGGCACCCACGACGCGTTCTCGTTGAGCCAGACGTAGATCGGCTGCAGCATGGGCGCGAGCACGAGGCCGCCCCAGAGGCCGAAGACCACGGAGGGCACCGCGGCGAGCAGGTCGATGATGTAGCCGAGGAAGGCGGCGAGTCGGCGGTGCGCGTAGTGCGAGATGAAGAGGGCGATGCCGATCGCGATGGGCGCGGCGATCAGGAGGGCGATGAACGACGCCCAGAGCGTGCCGAAGACGAGGGGCCACACGTACACCCAGAACGACTCGCCCCGGAGGATGTGGTTGTCGGTGGTGTCGAGCTGGAAGGCCGGCAGGCTCTGGATGACGAGGAAGGCGGCGACGAGCGCCAGCACGACCAGGATGATGATGCCGGCCGCCAGCGCGGTGCCGGAGAAGACCCGGTCGCCGAGGCGCTGCTTGGCCTTGATCGGTGTGGGCGGCGCCGGGGTCGGTGCCGGTGCCGTTGTCGGCTCCTGCGCGGTCGTGCTCATGATCTCCCTGTCTCGGGCCGGGTGGAGATGGATCGGGTGCTGACCTGGCGGAGCCCCCGCGCCCGCTCGGGGACGCGGGGGCACCGTCGTCAGTGGATCGGCAGGATCAGCCGACCTGGATCAGGTCGATCGCGGCCTGGACCTGCTCGCGCAGGCCGTCCGAGATCGGGGCGCTGCCGGCGTTCTCCGCGGCGGCATCCTGGCCCTCGGCGCTCGCGACGTACGTGAAGTACTCCTTCACGAGCTCCGCGACGTTGCTGTCCTCGTACTGCTCGCAGCCGATGAGGTAGCTGACCAGGGCGATCGGGTAGGCGCCGTCCGCGGCAGCGGCCGGGTCGACGTCGAAGACGAGGTCACCCTCGCCACGGCCCTCGGCGAGCGGCGAGCCCTCGACGAGCTTCGCGGCGGCCTCGGCCGAGTAGGCGACGAAGTCCTCGCCGACGCCCACGGCGACCTGGCCGAGGCCGTCCGCCTGCGAGGCGTCGAGGAAGCCGATGGCGCCGTTGCCGGCGGTGAGAGCCTGCTTGACACCCGAGGTGCCCTGAGCAGCCTCGCCGCCCTGGATCGGCCACTCGTCCGAGACCTCGTAGGTCCAGACGTCGGGGGCCGTCGCGCTGAGGTACTTGGCGAAGGTCTCCTGCGTGCCGGAAGGGTCGGAGCGGTGCACCGGCGAGATGGCCAGGTCGGGCAGCTCGACGCCGTCGTTGAGGGCCGCGATGGCCTCGTCGTTCCAGTTGGTGATCGTGCCGGCGAAGATGCCCGCGATCGTGGCGGCGTCGAGGTTCAGCGTGTCGATGCCCTCGAGGTTGAAGGCGACCGCGACGGGGGAGATGTAGAGGGGGACCTCGACGATGTCGTCGGTGGTGCAGGCGCCGAAGCCGCCGGCGGCGATCTCCTCGTCGTTGAACGCGCGGTCGGAGCCGATGAAGTTGCTGCCGCCCTCGAGGAAGTTCTCGCGGCCGGTGCCGGAGCCGGTGGGCTCGTAGTTGACCGTCACGTCGGGGTTGGCCGTCTGGAATGCGGCGACCCAGGCCTCCTGGGCTGCGGTCTGCGAGGACGCGCCGGTCGCGTCGATCGTGCCGGAGAGCGTGGACTCCGAGGGCTCTTCGCTGGAGCCGCCGGTTCCGCCTTCGTTCGCGGCACAGCCGGCGAGGGCGAGAGCGGCGACGGCGCCGATGGCGCCGATTCGTGCGATTCGGGAGATCTTCACTGTGGATCCTTCGATCTTGGAGGGGTGGGGCCCGGTGCAGGGCACACAGTGACGCTAGGGGCGACGGTTAACGAGACTCTCCCGCGCAGGTGAACGGCAGGTGAACGGCCAGCGACTCTCTGGGGCCGATCCCCGTCGTTGTGCGGGTCCCAGGGGCGCCTCCTCCGTTCGAATCGCCCACTGTGCGCCATCCCCGGCCCGGATGCAGCCACGTGAGCGACTCGAACGAGGGAGGGGTCAGACCTTCGGCGCGTGGGTCTCGATCGAGATGATGCCGGAGCCGGGGTTCGTCGCCGAGACATGCACCACGGAGAACGCGCCGGTCTCCAGATCGGCGGCGCTGCTGACGTAGGAGCCGTGCACGGTGCCGGTCGCGAGGGCGATCTCCGAGAGGAGCGCGGGGAGCACGGGGCCGTGACTGCAGAGCACCGCGGGCTTGCCGGCACGGATGCGGCGACCGACGACGGAACGGAGGTCGGCGACGCCGTCCTCCCATGCGTCCTGGCTGATCTTCTCGGTGAGGACCGGCTTGCGGTCCAGGGCCTTGGCGAGCGGGGTGACGGTCTGCACGCAGCGCACCGCGTCGCTGGTGACGATCTTGCGCACGCCGAAAGCGCGGAGCGGTCCGACGATGGCCTTGGCCTGCCGCTTCCCGCGGTCGGTGAGCGGCCGGGCCGCGTCCGCCTTGTCCCACTCCGACCGGGGCAGGGCCTTCGCGTGCCGGAGGGCGATCACCGGGAAGGTCCGCAGCACGCCGTCGTCCACCAGCGCCGCGAACGCATCGAGGATCTCGAGGTCCACCGGGTAGCTCAGCGCGGCACGCGCCTTCTTCACGCTGACCCACTCGAGGGCGGCGATCTCGCGGTTCGGCACGAACGTCGAGGCGCGGATCGCGGCATCCGTGGCCTCGGCCGCCCAGTAGTGGACGACCTTCTGCTTGCGGGACGCGAGGTGATAGCGGCTGATCCCGACGGGGACGCCGAGTGCCACCCGGATGCCGGTCTCCTCGTGCACCTCGCGCACGGCGGTCTCCGCGAGCATCTCGCCCGGGTCGACCTTGCCCTTCGGGAGGGTGACGTCGCGGTACTTGGTGCGGTGGATGAGCAGGATGCGCAGCTTGCCGTCGACCAGACGCCACACGACGGCCCCGGCCGCGTACACGGCCTTGTCCGCCCACTTCGTGTCCGCCGCGGACGCCGGGAGCTGGACCTGCCGCGCCGTCATCGAACCGCCCGCGCCCGACGACGTCGCTGGATCATCCCCATGGTCTTATCCTGCAGGTCGACGAGCGGCTTGCCATCGGCATCCACGGCGTGGCGCTCCCACACTCCGTCGCGGCCGAGATGCCACGACGAGGTCTGGTCGTCCATCGCCAGGTCGAAGAAGGCGGTCAGCTCCTTGAGGTGCGCGGGGTCGGTGACCCGCACCAGGGCCTCGACGCGACGGTCGAGGTTGCGGTGCATCATGTCGGCACTGCCGATGTACACCTGCGGGTCGCCGTCGTTCTCGAACGTGAAGATGCGGGAGTGCTCGAGGTAGCGGCCGAGGATGCTGCGGACCGTGATGTTGTCGCTGATCCCGTCGAGATCGGTCCGCAGGCTGCAGATGCCGCGCACCCACACGTCGACCTTCACCCCGGCGGCACTGGCGCGGTACAGCGCGTCGATGATCTCCTCGTCGACCATCGAGTTGACCTTGATGCGGATGTGCGCGGGCTTTCCCGACTCGGCGATCCGGCGTTCCGCGTCGATCAGCCGGACGAGGCCCTTGCGGAGGTGGAGCGGGGCGACGAGCAGACGCTTGAACTTCTTCTCGATCGCGTAGCCGCTGAGCTCGTTGAACAGCCGCGTGAGATCCTTGCCGACCTGGGCGTCGGCGGTGAACAGCCCGAAGTCCTCGTAGATGCGGCTGGTCTTCGGGTTGTAGTTGCCGGTGCCGACGTGCGAGTAGTGCTGGAGCTTGCCGTCCTCCTCGCGGATCACGAGGGCGAGCTTGCAGTGCGTCTTGAGGCCGACCAGGCCGTACACCACGTGCACGCCGGCCTTCTCCAGCTTGCGCGCCCACACGATGTTGTTCGCCTCGTCGAATCGCGCCTTCACCTCGACGAGCGCGAGCACCTGCTTGCCTGCCTCGGCCGCGTCGATGAGGGCCTGCACGACGGGGCTGTCTCCGGAGGTCCGGTACAGCGTCTGCTTGATGGCGAGCACGTGCGGGTCGCGGGCGGCCTGCTCGAGGAACGCCTGCACGCTCGTGGTGAAGGACTCGTACGGGTGGTGCACGAGGACGTCGGACTTGCGGATCGCCTTGAAGATGTCGGCTCGGTTGCTCGACCCCGCGGGCTGGAAGGCGACGGCGGTGGTGGGCAGGTGCGGCGGGTACCGCAGGTCCGGACGGTCGATCCGCGACAGGTCGAACAGGCCGCGCAGGTCGAGGGGACCAGGGAGGCGATAGACCTCCAGGTCCGTGATGTCGAGTTCCCGGACCAGCAGGTCCATGGTGACATCGTCCATGTCATCGGTGATCTCGAGCCGGATCGGAGGGCCGAACCGACGACGCAGCAGCTCGGCTTCGAGTGCCTGGATGAGGTTCTCGCTCTCGTCCTCCTCGATCTCCACGTCCTCGTTGCGGGTGAGGCGGAACGCGTGGTGGTCGAGCACCTCCATGCCGGGGAAGAGGTCGCCGAGGTGGTTGGCGATGAGTTCCTCCAGCCGCAGGAAGCGCTTGATCTCGCCGCCGCCCGGCACCTCGACGAAGCGCGGCAGCATGGGCGGCACCTTGAGTCGCGCGAACTCCTGCCGGCCGGTCCGCGCGTTGCGGATGCGGATGGCGAGGTTCAGGGAGAGGCCGGAGATGTACGGGAACGGGTGCGCCGGGTCGACCGCGAGCGGCATCAGCACCGGGAAGACCTGCGCCCCGAAGTAGTCCGACAGCGCCCGGCGCTCGTCGTCGGTGAGATCGGACCACTCGGTGATCTCGATGCCGGAGTCGGCGAGAGCGGGACGGACGAGCGTCGTCCACGCGTCCGCGTGGCGGAGCTGGAGCGCGTGGGCCTCCCGCGAGATGTCGGCGAGGGCGTCGACGGGGGAGCGCCCGATGTTGGTCGGCACGGCGAGACCGGTCATGATGCGCCGCTTGAGTCCGGCGACACGCACCATGAAGAACTCGTCGAGGTTGCTGGCGAAGATCGCCAGGAAGTTCGCCCGCTCCAGCTCCGGCAGCGACGGATCCTCCGCGAGCTCCAGCACGCGCTGGTTGAACGCGAGCCAGCTCAGCTCGCGGTCCAGATAGCGGTGGTCGGGGAGCTGCGAGTCCGGCGCCTCGACGGCGTCGTCGAAGTCGTCGTCTTCGGCGTCACCGAGGCCGGCGTCGGCGAGTGCGGGATCGATCATGGGGTACATCTAAGCACCGGCAGGTGTCGGACGTGTGAACAGCGGTCAGCGCGAGCCGACCAGGCTGTCGTCCTCGTAGACGTTGAAGCGGTAACCGACGTTGCGCACCGTGCCGATGATCTGCTCCTGATCGCCGAGCTTGGCGCGCAGCCGCCGCACGTGCACGTCGACGGTCCTGGTACCGCCGAAGTAGTCATACCCCCACACCTCGCTCAGCAGCTGCTCACGGGTGAACACCCGCGAGGGATGGGTCGCGAGGAAGTGCAGGAGCTGGAACTCCTTGTAGGTGAGGTCGAGCGGTCGCCCGTGCAGCTTCGCCGAGTACGACTGCTCGTCGATCGTGACCCCGGAGGCCTGCACGCGCGCCGGCTCCGCGACCTCGTCCCGTCGGGCGAGCGCGAGGCGCACGCGGGCGTCGATCTCGGCGGGGCCGGCGGTGGACAGCAGCACATCGTCGATGCCCCATTCGCCCGACAGTGCGCTCATGCCGCCCTCGGTCACGACGAGCAGGAGCGGCGCATCCTGCCCGGTCGCCCGCAGCAGACGGCACAGCGACTTCGCCCCGACGAGGTCGTGACGGCCGTCGACGATCACGATGTCGTACTCCGGGGCGTTGATGAGCTGGGCCGGCTCGGCGGGGATCTGCCGCGTGCGATGACTCAGCAGCTCGAGGGCGGGCAGCACCTGCTCCGAGAGCGGAGCATTGGTCAGAACCAGCACCAGGGCCACGCGCACTCCTCACCGGCGGGGGGATCGACGCCGTGCCGCCATGATAGCGGCCGCCGATGCGCAAGAATGGTGACATGTCAGAACCGGCTCTCGCGCCCCGCAACGCCTTCACCGGCGTGATCGCGGTCTGGGCGACCGCGTTCGTCGGCAGCATCGTCATCGGGATCTTCGCTCCGGAGGAGTGGCGGATCCCCTGGATGCTCGTGGGCTTCGGTGCGGTCGTGCTCCTCTCCTTCGCGGTGCAGCTCTGGTACGGCCGCACGCAGGGCTTCATCTTCCGCGTCGCGAGCAGCGTGACGGGCTCCCTGCTGCTGATGGGGATCATCTCCGTCGGCTTCGGCCTGGCCGCCCTCATCCCTGCCTGAGCCGGATCGCCGGGGGTAAGGTGGAGGTCATGGACATCATGGCGCTCGAAATCTTCTTCATCGGCCTGCTGGGCCTGGCGAGCCTCGCGATCGTGTTCGTCTCGGCCGTGGTGCTGCGCAACCTCTTCCGCGGCCAGCGCTGACGACATCGTGATCGAGCTCCCCACAGACCTCCCCGCCGACCTCGCCCCGCTGGCGTGGTTGATCGGCGTGTGGGAGGGCTCCGGGGTGATCGACTACCCCGTCGGGGAGGAGCGGCTGCAGGGGGAGTTCACCCATCGCGTGAGCTTCAGCCATGACGGCGGACCGTTCCTCAACTACGCGGCGACCGCCACGTTCGTCGGCGATGAAGCCGCACCCGCCGTCCCGCTGACCGCCGAGTCCGGATTCTGGCGACTGGCGCGACCGGCTGCGGCGACCGATGCAGGTCCCGCCCTGCTCCCGCCGACGGCGACGCCCGTGACCCGCACCGTCGACGACGTCGAGACGCTGCGATCGCCCAACGGCGCCTTCCCGCTCGAGGTGTCGCTGGCCCGCTCGGACGGCATGCTCGAGTACTACGTCGGTGAGATCAACGGTCCTCGTGTCGACCTCTCGTCCGACGCCATCGTGCGCGGCGCCGGTGCCAAGGACTACGCCTCCGCCTCGCGGATGTACGGGCTCGTCGACGGGCACCTGCTGTGGGCGTGGGACATCGCGGCCCTCGGCACACCTCTGCGGGCGCACGCCTCGGCGCGTCTCGCCCGCGTCTGAACGGAGCACACCGTGAGCAGCAGCGTCTTCGACGGCGTCCCCGGAGCGATCACGGGTGAGCGCGGGATCGCCCACTTCGGCGACCCCTTCCGCGAGCAGCGGCGTCTCGCAACCGGAACGGCCATCGCGCCCCTCGACGACCGGACGGTCATCGAGGTGTCCGGCCCCGAACGCCTCCCGTGGCTCGACTCCATCACGTCCCAGGCGGTGAGCGGCTTGCGCGCAGGGGAGAGCACCGAGCTCCTCGTGCTCGACCCGCAGGGGCGGGTGGAGCACGCGGCCGGCGTCCTCGACGACGGCATCTCGACCTGGCTCCTCGCGGACGCCGGCGACGCCGAGGGACTCGCGAGGTGGCTGACACGGATGAAGTTCCGCACCCAGGCCACCGTCGAGCTGCGCCCCGACCTCGCGCTGCTCGGATTCGTCGACGGCGGCTCCGCTGCCGACCGCGTGCGCGGCCTCGACGGTGTGCGGGTGTGGGTCGACCCCTGGCAGCGCATCAGCGTGGGCGGCCACCAGTACGCCGCGGTGCCCTCCCACCCCGGGGCGGACCTCGCCTGGCGGATCGGCATCGTGCCCGAGACGGCGGCGCGCGCACTCGCCGCGGACCTCGACCGCGAGGACGTCGCCGGGCTGCTCGCCGCCGAGGCCCTGCGGATCGCCGCCTGGCGTCCGCGCTGGGCAGCCGAGGTCGACGAGCGGTCGTTACCGCACGAGTCGGACTGGCTCCGCAGTGCCGTGCACTTGAACAAGGGCTGCTACCGCGGCCAGGAGACGGTCGCGAAGGTGCACAACCTCGGGCATCCGCCGCGGCGTCTCGCACTGCTCCAGCTCGACGGCAGCGACGCCGTGCTTCCGGAACCCGGTGCTCCGGTGTTCGCGGGTGATGACGAGGTCGGGCACATCACCTCCTCCGCGCGGCATCACGAGGACGGGCCGATCGCCCTCGCTCTCCTGTCCCGCCGCGCCCCCGTCGGCGACCTCGTCGTCCGCGCCGAAGGGATCGACATCGCCGCGTCCCAGCAGATCATCGTGCCAGCGGACGCGGGCGCCACCGCGGATGTGCCGCGACTGACGCGGCTGTCCCGCCGTCCCACAGCGCCGGATCCCCGCGACGCCGGAGTCTGAGCTGACGGGCGCCGGTCAGGCCGGTGCCACCGCCTCCCACGGCAGGGTGAGCTCTCCCAGTCGCCAGCGGCTCCGTCCGCCCTGCACGGGCCAGCCCTGCGCGCGCAGTGCGGCCACCGCGGCGAGGAAGCGCTGCGTGGCTCCGAAGGTCGACAGGGGAGCGGCGCGCTCCCACTCCCGGTCCAGGTCGACGAGCAGTGCGTGGATGCGCTCGCCGGGGACGTTGCGATGGATGAGGGCCTTGGGCAGCCGCTCCGCGACGATGCTCGGGACCTCGAGTCCGCGGAGGCGAAGGGAGATGGAGAAACGGAGGGGAGCGCCGACGGGATCGACATCCACCCAGCTCGCGACGCGCCCGATCTCGTCGCAGGTCCCCTCCACCAGCAGTCCTTCCGGCGAGAGGCGGTGCGCCATCGTCCGCCAGGCGCCCGCGACCTCGGCTTCGTCGTACTGCCGCAGGACGTTCATCGCCCGGATGACGGCGGGGCGCCGGCCGTCAGGGAGCGGCACCTCGAATCCGCCGCGGGCGAAGGAGACGCGGAGGTCGGCGGGGAATGGAGTCCGGCCGGCTCGGACCTCGCCGAGCTGCTGCTCTGCGGTGGACACCCGCTCCGGATCGAGTTCCAGACCGCGCACCTCCGCGTCCGGCCGCACTCGTCGCAGTCGTGCGGCCAGCTCGAACGCGGTCACCCCGCTCGCCCCGAACCCGAGGTCGACGACGAGCGGGTCCGCGGCGCGACGGAAGGCGGGGGAGGCGGCGATCCACCGGTCGTTCCGACGCAGCCGGTTCGTCCCGGTCGTGCCGCGGGTCGGCCGACCGAGGGGAGATGACGCCATGCGTCCATCCTCCCTCCTCCGCCGCTGCGCCCGCTCCGCGCCCCCGGATAAACTGGCGACATGACTGCGAAGCGCACCCTGATCCTGCTCCGCCACGGCCAGAGCGAGTGGAACGAACTGAACCTCTTCACCGGCTGGGTGGACGTCCGCCTGACCGAGCAGGGCAAGGGCGAGGCCCGTCGCGGCGGTGAGCTGCTCGCCGAGTCAGGCATCCTGCCCGACGTGCTGCACACGTCGCTGCTGAGCCGGGCCATCCAGACCGCCGACATCGCGCTGGATGCGGCCGACCGGCTGTGGATCCCGGTGAAGCGGTCGTGGCGCCTCAACGAGCGTCACTACGGCGCTCTGCAGGGCAAGGACAAGGCACAGACCCTCGAGGAGTTCGGCCCGGAGCAGTTCCAGCTGTGGCGCCGCTCGTTCGACGTCCCGCCGCCCCCGCTGGACGACGCGAGCGAGTTCAGCCAGGTGGGCGACGCCCGCTACGAGGGCATCGACGGCGAGGTGCCGCGCACGGAATCGCTCAAGCTCGTCATCGACCGCCTCCTGCCGTACTGGGACGCGGAGATCGTCCCCGACCTCGAAGCCGGCAAGACCGTGCTCGTGACGGCACACGGCAACTCGCTGCGCGGCCTCGTCAAGCACCTCGAGGGGATCAGCGACGACGACATCGCCGGCCTGAACATTCCGACCGGCATCCCGCTCGTGTACGAGCTCGACGAGAACAACGCGCCGACCGGTCCCGGCCGCTACCTCGACCCGGAGGCCGCCGCCGCCGGTGCCGCGGCCGTGGCCGCCCAGGGCAAGAAGTAACCGAGACCCCGGTTTCACGTCGAGACCCCCTGCTGCAGTCGCCTGCAGCAGGGGGTCTCGGCGGTAAGGCGGGGTTTCGGGTCAGGCGTGACCGAGCTGCTCCTGCTGCTCCACCGCGAGGGCGATGTCCTCCTCCTCGACGTGCCAGTCACCCGTCGCGAGGTAGACGACCTTCTTGGCGACGGCGACCGCGTGGTCCGCGAACCGCTCGTGGTACCGGCTGGCGAGCGTCGCGTCGACCGTGGCGACGGCCTCGCCCTTCCAGTTGTCGCTGAGCACCTTCTCGAAGACGCTGGCGTGCAGCTCGTCGACGTCGTCATCGGCGTTGCGGATGGCGTCCGCGAACTTGAGGTCCTGCGTGCGCAGGAGCTCGGCGAGCGTGCGGGAGATCTCCACGTCCAGCTCGCCCATCTTCACGAAGGTGCCCTTGAGGCCCTTCGGGATCGCGCGCTCCGGGAACCGCAGCCGCGCGAGCTGGGCGATGTGCTCGGACATGTCGCCCATCCGCTCCAGGGACGCGCTGACGCGGAGCGCCGTGACGACGATGCGGAGGTCGCGCGCAACCGGCTGCTGCCGGGCGAGGATCTCGATGGCCTGCTCGTCCAGCGCGACCGCGAGCTCGTCGATCTTGGCGTCGTCGGCGATGACCTCCTCGGCCAGCGCGACGTCGCTCGTGGCGAAGGCGCGGGTGGCCTTGTCGATGGAGACCGTCACGAGCTCGGCGATCTCGACGAGGCGGGACTGCAGGTCCTCGAGGGACTGGTGGAAGACTTCGCGCATGGTGGGCGCAACCTTTCGTTCGGATCCCGGCTGACGGTCCAGCGCGGGGCGGCGGGGCGTCCGCATGGGGGAGGACTGCGCGCGCGCAGGCCTGAAGCGATTGTCTGCTCCGAAGGTTAACGAACGGTGCCCAGCGAGTGAATAGTACGTCTCCGCTCCCCGTGATGGCGCGGAAACCCGCCGGATCGACGGTGAACGCGCTCTACGCTGGAGTCATGACCCTGCCGCAGCTCGCGCTGTCCTCCCTCGCCATCGGGTTGGCGATCGGCGTGGGCCTCTCGCTCCTCGTGGTCTGGGCGTACCGCGCCCGAGCGCGGGCGGAGGAGGAGACCTCGATGGTCATCCCGACCGGGATCACCGACGTGCTGCGCAGCATGGACGATGCCGCGTGCGTCGTGGACGTCTCGGGGCTCGTGCTGGCCACCTCCAAGGCCGCGGCGCGTTTCGGGATCGAGGTCGGGTCGACGCTCGACAATCCGGAGCTCCGGCAGCTCGTGCGCGGTGTGCGCTCGACGGGGGAGACGGCGACCGCCTCGATGCGGATCACCCGCGGCGGTCTGAGTCTCGACCCCCGACTCGTGTCGGCCAGGGCGAGCGCGATCGGCACGCGCCTCGTGCTCCTCATCATCCGGGACGTGACTGAGCAGGAGCGCCTCGATCAGATGCGCCGCGACTTCGTGGCCAACACGAGCCACGAGCTGAAGACGCCCGTCGGCGCGGTGAGCCTGCTCGCCGAGGCCATCGAGTCCGCCGCCGACGATCCCGCTCAGGTCCGCGCGTTCGCCTCCCGGATCTCGGCGGAGGCCGGCCGGCTCGGCCAGCTCACCGGGCGCATCATGAGCCTGTCGCGGCTGCAGGCGGAGGACGGGCTGACCGAGGTCGCGCCCGTCTCGATCGACGAGGTCATCGCCTCCTCGATCGAGGCCCATGTCGTGCAGGCGGACTCGGCCGGCGTCGAACTCGCCCGCGGCGGCGACCGCGGCGTGTGGGTCCGCGGCGACGCGCAGATCCTCATCGAGGCCGTCGGCAACCTCATCGCCAACGCGATCGTCTACTCGCCCCGCGGCTCCCGGGTGGGCGTCGGGGTGAAGGCGGACGACGACGTCGTGGAGATCGCCGTGTCCGACCAGGGCATCGGGATCGTCGAGGCCGATCGCGAGCGCATCTTCGAGCGGTTCTACCGTGCCGACGAAGCCCGCTCGCGGCGCACCGGCGGCACCGGCCTCGGGCTGTCCATCGTCAAGCACGCCACTCAGCGGCACGGGGGAGAGGTGCGGCTGTGGTCGCGCCCCGGCCGAGGATCGACGTTCACCATCCGCCTGCCTCGCATCGACGCCCCCGCGAACAGCGGGCAGGGCAAGAAGAGCAAGAAGAAGCGCGCACGCAAGGGCGCCCCCGCGACCGGGGCGACGCGCGTCCGAAACGGAGAGACCGCATGACCCGCATCCTTCTCGTCGAAGACGAGCCCGACCTCGCCGACCCCCTCGCCTACCTGCTGCGCCGGGAGGGCTACGAGGTCGAGATCGCCGAGGACGGTCCCGGTGCGCTGACGGCGTTCCGGGAGCGCGGCGCCGACATCGTGCTGCTCGATCTCATGCTGCCGGGGATGCCGGGGACCGAGGTGTGCCGTCAGATCCGTTCGACGTCCGCCGTGCCGATCATCATGCTGACCGCCAAGGACTCCGAGGTCGACATCGTGGTCGGGCTCGAGCTCGGCGCCGACGACTACATCACCAAGCCCTACTCGTCGCGGGAGCTCCTCGCCCGGATGCGGGCGGTGCTGCGACGCGTCGTGCAGGCCGAGGGAGAGTTGGACGAACGGGTGCTGGAGGGCGGGCGCGTCTCGCTCGACATCGATCGGCACACGGTGTCGGTCGCCGGCGAGCAGATCAACATGCCGCTGAAGGAGTTCGAGCTTCTGGAGGTGCTGATGCGCAACTCCGGTCGGGTGCTCACGCGCGGCCAGCTCATCGACCGCGTCTGGGGGAGCGACTACTTCGGCGACACCAAGACGCTCGACGTCCACATCAAGCGCATCCGCTCGCGGATCGAGGAGAACCCCAGCGAGCCGGTGATGCTCGTGACCGTCCGCGGCCTGGGATATCGCTTCGAGGGCTGACGACAGATAGAAGAGGCCGGCACCCGCGGGTGCCGGCCTCTTCTATCTGTCTGCGGACTCAGTCCTGCGGAGCGAGGTCCGAGTAGTACGGCAGCGTGCCGTCGAGGACCGGGATCTCGGTCGTCACACCGGCGGAGTCGCCGGACTGGAAGTGCATCGCGACGGTCGCGCCGGGCATCGTGTCGAGGCCGGTGATCTCCACGGGCTCCTCGTCGGCGCCGAAGCTGATCCTTCCGCCGGCAGGGACGGTGATCTGGAAGGGGTCGCCGCCCTCCAGCGAGACCGTGAGGGTGGCGCGGTCCTGCGACGGGTTGACCACGGCGCCGACGAAGTTGCCGACCGAGCCGTCCTCGTTCGCGATGATCAGGGCGTTGCGCACGGCGATGGGGCCGTCCTGATCGGAGACGTTCACGCCGTCGGAGGCGGCGTATTCGGTCTTCGTCGCCTGAGGGGTGATGAACGTGCACCCGGTCGCGCCGAGCAGAACGAGGGCGCTGATGGCGGCAGACGCGACAAGGCGCGATTTCACGGGTCCTCCTGAGGTCCGACGGGATATCCCTCCCCATTCTATGGGTAAGTCCGGAGCGCGCAGGGAACAGGGAGCGCGAACCTTAGCGCATATCCCCTGTGGTATCCTTGAGGTTGCCGAAAGGACATGTTTTTATGCTTTTTGAGGTTGGCGAGACCGTCGTCTATCCGCACCATGGCGCTGCGACCATCATCGAGGTCAAGGAGCGCATCATCAAGGGCGAGGCGAAGAAGTACCTGAAGCTCAACGTCACGCAGGGTGATCTCATCATCGAGGTCCCGGCTGAGAACGTCGACCTCGTCGGCGTTCGCGACGTGATCGGCAAGGAGGGCCTCGACCACGTGTTCGAGGTGCTGCGCGCGCCGTTCACGGAGGAGCCCACCAACTGGTCGCGCCGATACAAGGCGAACCTGGAGAAGCTCGCGTCCGGCGATGTCATCAAGGTGAGCGAGGTCGTGCGCGACCTCTGGCGCCGTGACCAGGACCGCGGCCTGTCCGCGGGTGAGAAGCGGATGCTGGCCAAGGCCCGGCAGATCCTCATCTCCGAGCTGGCGCTGGCCGAGAAGATCGATGAGGACAAGGCGGGCGCACTGCTCGACGAGGTCCTCGCGTCCTGAGACGTCCTCCACGAAAGGCGGGTGCTGCGGCACCCGCCTTTCGTCGTTCCCGCGGGTAACGTGAAGCTGTGAGCATCCTCCCCGTCCCGCACACCGCGATCATCGTCGTCGCCGCCGGCTCCGGCACCCGTCTCGAGGCGGGGGCACCCAAGGCCTTCGTCGGCATCGACGGGCGCACGATCCTGCGGCATGCCCTCGACGGTGTCTTCGCGGCGGCCCCGATGCAGGTCGTGGTGGTCGCCCCGTCGGGCTACGAAGGTGACGCGCAGACGGAGCTGCTGGCGGCTGCCGGCGATCGCGCCGACCTGGGCCGCGTGGTCACGGGAGGAGCGACGCGGCAGGAGTCCGTCGCCGCCGGACTCGCGGCCCTGTGGGGAGACATCACGACGGTGCTCGTGCACGATGCCGCCCGCGCCCTCACGCCGCCTACCGTCATCGATGCCGTGGCGGCGGCCGTGGTCGGCGACGCCGGAGCGGTGCCGAGTCTGCCCGTGGTCGACACGCTCAAGCGGGTGGCCGACGGCCTCGTCGTCGGCGCCGTGGATCGCGCGGAGCTCGCGGCCGCGCAGACGCCGCAGGGATTCCCGCGCCGATTGCTGGAAGCGGCGTACGCGGAGGCGACAGCCCAGGGCGCCGAGTACACGGATGACGCCGCGCTCTTCGCCGCAGCCGGGAATGCGGTGCGGCTGGTGCCCGGCTCGGAGCGTTCGTTCAAGATCACCACCCCCGCCGACCTCGAGCGCGCGCGCCTCCTCGTGGCGACGACTCCGGGGGCGCCCTCCGCGGCGGCGCGGCCGTCGGCGGTCGTGGTCGACGCTCCCCGCGTGGGGATCGGCACGGACGTGCATGCCTTCGGCGGCGACGGGGCGCTGTGGCTGGCGGGGCTGGAATGGCCGGGGGAGCCCGCGCTCTCCGGGCACTCCGACGGCGACGCCGTCGCCCACGCCATCGTCGACGCGCTGCTCGGGGCTGCAGGGCTCGGCGACATCGGGCAGCACTTCGGCACGGCCCATCCGGAGTACGCGGGGGCTCACGCGGACGTCTTCCTCTCCCGCACCGGGGAGCTCCTGGCGGAGGCGGGGTTCGCGATCGGCAACGTGTCCGTCCAGTTCCAGGGCAACCGTCCGCGATTCAGCGGACGCCGCGGGGAGGCCGAGGCGGCGCTGTCGGCGGCGCTCGGGGGCGCCCCGGTGACGGTCACGGCCACGACGACGGACGGTCTCGGGTTCCCCGGGCGGGGCGAGGGGATCGCGGTCACGGCCGTCGCCGTCGTCATCCCCCGACCGGAGCGGGGTCTCCCAGCGCCCGCCGAGTAGGCTTGAGCGGTGACTCTCCGCCTCTACGACACCCGCGCACAGCTGCTGCGCGACTTCGTGCCTCTCGATCCCGAGAACATCACGATGTACGTCTGCGGACCCACGGTGCAGTCCGGACCGCACATCGGTCACGTCAGAGCTGCTCTGAGCTTCGATCTCCTTCGCCGCTGGCTGACATACCGCCACGGGCGCGTGACCTTCGTGCGCAACGTCACGGACATCGACGACAAGGTCCTCGCGAACGCCTCGGAGTCCGAGCCGTGGTGGGCGCTCGCCTACCGGATGGAGCAGGAGTTCGCCGCCGCCTACGCCGGCATCGGCATCCTCCCGCCCACTTACGAACCGCGTGCGACGGCCTCCGTGCCGCAGATGCAGGAGCTCATCGCGCTGCTCATCGACCGAGGCCACGCGTACCCCGCTCCCGATGGCTCGGGAGACGTGTACTTCGACGTGCGCTCCTGGCCGTCCTACGGCGACCTCACCCACCAGTCCGTGGACGCGATGGAAGCCGCGCAGGACGCCGACCCGCGCGGCAAGCGCAACCCGCAGGACTTCGCCCTCTGGAAGGGCGCCAAGGCCGACGAGCCCGCCGACGCGACGTGGGCGTCGCCATGGGGTGCCGGGCGCCCCGGCTGGCACATCGAGTGCTCGGCCATGGCGAAGCGGTACCTCGGTGCGGAGTTCGACATCCACGGCGGGGGACTGGACCTGCGGTTCCCGCATCACGAGAACGAGCTCGCGCAGTCGAGTGCAGCGGGCGACGGCTTCGCCCGGTACTGGGTGCACAACGGCCTCGTGACCGTCGACGGACAGAAGATGTCGAAGTCGCTCGGCAACTTCACGCTCGCGCGGGACGTGCTCGCTGAGCGGGACCCGCTCGTCGTGCGCTACGCCCTCGCGGCGGCGCACTACCGATCGAGCCTCGACCTCTCGGAATCCTCCTGGGCGGAAGCGGAGGCGGCGCTCGGCCGCATCCGCTCCTTCCTGGAGCGGGCGCTCCGCGCGGCCGGCGACGGGATCGGCGCCGATGACGCGCAGAGCCTGCCCTCGGCGTTCATCGATGCGATGGACGACGACCTGGGTGTGCCGCAGGCGCTGGCCGTCGTGCACGAGAGCGTGCGGGCCGGGAACTCGGCTCTGGACGCGGGCGACACCGCAGCGGCCCTGGACGCGGCGCGGGCGGTGCTCGGCATGACCGGTGTGCTCGGCCTCGTCGAGGACGCGGGCTCCCGTAAGGCCGGGGATGCGCAGGCAGCGGCGCTCGACGCGCTGGTGCAGGAGATGATCGCGCAGCGCGCCACCGCGCGCGCGGAGAAGGACTGGGCGGCGGCGGATCGCATCCGAGACGCGATCGCCGCCGCAGGAATCACGCTGGAGGACACTCCGGCCGGAACTCATTGGAGTATCGATGGCTAAGCCAGGGCGCCCCGGCGCGAGCAAGGGAAACAAGAAGGGCCCCACCAAGGGCACGGGAGGTCTCGGGCGCAAGGCGCTCGAGGGGCGTGGCCCGACGCCGAAGGCGGAGGACCGCGCGTGGCACCCCGCCGGTAAGCGCAAGGCCGCGGCCGAGCGCTTCGCCGCGGCCGGGGGCAAGGGCAAGCCCGGCGGGCGTCCGGCCTCCGGGGGCAACCCGAACCGCACCGCCAGGTCGAAGGACAACACCACCGACACCGAGACGGTCACCGGCCGCAACTCGGTGCTCGAGGCGCTGCGGGCGAAGATCCCGGCGACCGCGATGTACATCGCGCAGCGTGTCGAGATGGACGACCGGGTCAAGGAGATGCTGTCGATCGCGACCCACCGCGACATCCCGGTGCTCGAGGTCACCCGCCAGGAGCTCGACCGCATGGCCGGCTTCGACGGCGTGCACCAGGGCGTGGCGCTCAAGGTGCCGCCGTACGAGTACGCCCACCCGCAGGACCTGCTGGAGGAGGTCATCGACCGCGGCGAGACGCCGCTGTTCGTCGCCCTCGACGGCATCACGGACCCCCGCAACCTCGGCGCGATCATCCGCTCGACGGCGGCGTTCGGCGGCCACGGCATCATCCTGCCGCAGCGTCGTTCCGCCGGTGTGAACTCCGCGGCGTGGAAGACGAGTGCGGGCGCGGCGGCACGCATCCCGGTCGCCCTGGCATCGAACCTCACGACGCAGCTCAAGGAGTTCAAGAAGCAGGGCGTCTTCGTGCTCGGGCTCGACGGCGACGGCGACGTGTCGCTGCCGGCGCTGGAGCTGGCGGACCGTCCCGTCGTCATCGTCGTGGGCTCGGAGGGCAAGGGCCTGTCCCGCCTCGTGACCGAGACCTGCGACCAGATCGTCTCCATCCCCATCTCCGCGGCGACCGAGTCGCTGAACGCGGGCATCGCGGCCTCGGTCGCGCTGTACCAGGTCGCGACCGTCCGCGCCGCGGACTGACCGAGAGGAACACGCATGGCCCGCATCATCGTCCTGGGAGGAACCGGCTACGCCGGACGCCACATCGTCGCGGAGGCGGTGAGCCGTGACCACGCGGTCGTCGCCATCTCGCGCTCGACACCCGCGGATCCGGTCGCGGGTGCGGCCTACGTGCAGGGGTCCGCACTCGACCCCGCGACGCTGACCGAGGCATTCGCGGGAGCGGACGCCGTGGTCTCCGCGCTCTCGCCGCGCGGTGACATGGAGGACCGCGTCCTCGAGGCGCTGACGAACGTGGTCGCGCTGCTCGACGGCACCGAGACGCGGCTCGGCGTCGTGGGCGGCGCGGGCGGCAGCCTCGTCGCGCCGGGCGGTCCCCGTCTGTTCGATCAGGGCTTCCCGGAGGAGTACAAGCACGAGGCGCAGGTCGGCATCGACTCGCTGGCGCTCCTGGAGCGCACGGCCGAGAGCCTGGACTGGTTCTTCGTGCACCCGGCCGAGGTCTTCGGACCGTGGGCCGAGGGGGAGCGCACCGGTCGCTATCGGGACGGCGGTGACGTGCTCGTCCGCGATGAGGACGGCAAGTCCTACATCTCCGGGGCGGACTTCGCCGTCGCGATCGTCGACGAGATCGAGCAGGGCAACCACCACCGCGAGCGGTTCACCGTCGGCTACTGACGCCGTCCGGAACCGGAGGGGCGGCCTCAGACGAGGTCGCGCCAGTCCACCTCGTCATCGTCGCCGAGCGCCAGCGTGCCGGTGACGACGGGCAGGCCCATCGTCTCCGTCGGGGGTCCCATGATGGTGGCCTCGTCGCGGCGATGGCGGAGCACGTCGTTGATGTAGCTCGTCAGCACCTCCGCGAGGGACACCGAGCGTCCCTGCGCCTGCGACAGATACCAGCGGTGCTCCAGCACCTGGTGGAACACCTCGGCCGGCTCCAGCTTGGCGCGCAGGTCGTACGGGATGGCGCGCACGACGGGCTCGAAGACGCGCGTGAGCCACTCGTGCGCGTACATCTCCTCGTCCGCCCACTGCTTGGTGGAGCGGGCACGGAACTCGTCGAGGTCGTTGAGGAGCCGACGCGCCTGGTTCTCCTCGACGTCGAGACCGGTGAGGCGGATGAGTCGGCGCTGGTGGTGTCCCGCGTCGACGACCTTGGGCTGGATCTCCACCACGGTGCCGTCCGCGGTCGTCGACATCGACATCTCGTCGATGTCGAAGCCGAGGGCGTTGAGCCGCTCGACCCGCTCGGTGATGCGCCAGGTCTCGGCGGCGGAGAAGGACTCCTGCGCGGTGAGCTCGGCCCACAGCGAGCGGTAGGAGGACACGATGCCGTCCGCGATGGCGACCGCGTCGACGCCGTGCTCCAGGCGACCGCCCGCGGCGAGGTCCATGATCTCACCGGCGATGTTCGTGCGGGCGAGATCCAGATCGTAGGCGCGCTGTCCGTCCGTCAGGCCCTCCTCGTGCAGCTCCCCGGTCTCCGCGTCCACGAGGTACGCCGCGAACGCTCCGGCGTCCCGGCGGAACAGGGTGTTGGAGAGCGAGACGTCGCCCCAGTAGAAGCCGACGTTGTGCAGACGCACGAGCAGCAGGGCCAGCGCGTCGACGAGACGGGTGGCCGTGTCCGGGCGGAGCACCCGGGTGAAGAGCGCCCGGTACGGCATCGAGAAGCGCAGGTGCGAGGTGACCAGCGCCGCGGGCAACGGATCACCCGACGAGTCCGTGCGGCCGGCGATCACCGCGACCCGCTCCACGCACGGCACGTCGAGGCGCGCGAGGTTGCCGAGCATCTCGTACTCCCGCCGCGCCATCTCGGTCGTCGTCTCCTTGACGGCCACCACGCGACCCGAGAGATCCGCGAAGCGGACGAGGTGGCGCGAGAGGCCCTTGGGGAGGGAGACGATGTGCTCGGACGGCCACTTCTCCAGGGGCGTCGACCACGGCAGGGCGAGCAGCCCGGGGTCGACCGTCTTGGCGGTGATCCGGAGGGATTCCTGCATGGGGACTCCTGAGGGGTGCCGGGGAAAAGACGCGGCGCGGGCGACCGAAGTCAGCCCGCGCCGCGGTGGAGATGTCCGATCAGGCCGAGACGACCGGCTTGTCGTTCAGGCGGTCGCCGGACTCGAGGTCGAACGCGTGCACGTGACCCGGGTTCGCGGCGAGGGTGACGGTCTCCCCGGCGTTCGGGTGGTTGCGGCCGTCGACGCGGGCGACGAGGTCGGTGCGCTTGCCGTTGATCTCGGTGTGGCCGTAGAGGTAGCCGTCGGCGCCGAGCTCCTCGACGAGATCGACGACGACCGAGAGGCCCTGACCGTCGGCCGGCCCGACGGTGATGTCCTCGGGGCGGACGCCCACGGTGACCTGGGAGCCGTTGGCACGGCCGACGGTGTCGCGGTCGAGCGGGACGACCTCGGTACCGAAGCGCACGCCGCCGTCGGCCAGGTCGGCCGAGAACAGGTTCATCGCCGGCGAGCCGATGAAGCCGGCGACGAAGACGTTCTCCGGCTTCTCATACAGGTCGCGCGGCGAACCGACCTGCTGGAGCAGACCGTCCTTCAGCACGGCGATGCGGTCACCCATGGTGAGCGCCTCGGTCTGGTCGTGCGTGACGTAGACCGTGGTGACGCCGAGGCGGCGCTGCAGCGACGCGATCTGCGTACGGGTCTGGACGCGGAGCTTGGCGTCGAGGTTCGACAGCGGCTCGTCCATGAGGAAGACCTGGGGCTGACGGACGATCGCGCGACCCATGGCGACACGCTGACGCTGACCACCGGAGAGAGCCTTCGGCTTGCGGGTGAGGTACTGCTCCAGGTCGAGGAGCTTCGCGGCCTCGAGGACGCGTGCGGCACGCTCCTCCTTGCCGACGCCGGCGATCTTGAGCGCGAAGCCCATGTTCTCGGCGACGGTCATGTGCGGGTACAGCGCGTAGTTCTGGAACACCATCGCGATGTCGCGGTCCTTCGGCGGCACATCGGTGACGTCGCGGTCGCCGATGAGGATGCGGCCGGAGTTGACCTCTTCGAGGCCGGCGAGCATGCGGAGGGAGGTGGACTTACCGCAACCGGAGGGACCGACCAGGACGAGGAACTCGCCGTCTCCCACCTCGAGGTTGAGCTTGTCGACAGCCGGACGGGTGCCGCCGGGGTACAGGCGGGTGGCCTCGTCGAAAGTCACAGATGCCATCGTGTTTCTCCTTCACCGGCAGGTACGTGCCGGACGATCCGTAGTGAATGAAGCGGCGGAGCGACCCGCCGTGACCCTCCATCGGGTCGGGATCAGTATGGCACGAACGGCCGCACCTGGGTATTTCTCAGCCTCACTGGTTAGCATCGAACCCGGCCGTGCGCAGCGGCGATCACCGCCCGACGGTGGTCGGGGCCAACCCGGACCCCCTGAGACTCAAGAGGAACGATGTCGAGCGACGAAACGCCGAACGTCCCCGCCCCTCGCAATTCGCGCGAGGCCGTGCGGGAGAAGGCACAGAAGGTGCACGCCCAGCAGTCGCGGGCGCGTCTGATGCGACGGATCATCATCGGCGCGGTCGCGATCATCGCGGTCGGCGCGATCGGGACCGCGGTGACGCTCGCCGTGACCTCGCAGACGTCCAAGCCGCAGCTCAGCCCGAGCGGCATGGAGGCCGACGGCGTCGTGGTGACGGACATCGCCTCCGCCGCCATCGCCGGCACCGCCTCCGCCACGCCGGAGCCCGAGCCCACGGAGGCCGGTGCGACCGAGACCCCGGCACCGGAGCCCACCGCGGCCGGTGCGGTGGACGTGCACGTGTACGTCGACTACCTCTCACCCGACGCCGGCAAGTTCGAGCGCGCCAACGCCCGCCTGCTCGCGCAGTGGATCGAGGACGGCGCCGCGACCGTGAGCTACCACCCGGTCGCCCTGCTGACCGCCAGCTCCAACGGCACCAAGTACTCGCTGCGCTCCGCTGCTGCCGCCGCCTGCGTCGCCACGCACTCGCCGGACCAGTTCTACGCGTTCAACCACGACCTCCTCGACGACCAGCCCGACGTGGGCAGCGACGGGATGTCCGACGAGGAGCTCGCCAACCTCGCGGGCGCCGTCGGCGTGGACGATGCGAGGACCGTGCGCTCGTGCATCGAGGACGGCGACTACGTCAACTGGGCGAAGGAGGCGACGACGCGTGCGCTCAAGGGGCCGCTTCCCGGCTCCGACGACCTCGTGCTCACCGCCGCCCCGATGATCGTCGTCAACGGCGAGGCCTATGTCGGCGCGCTGGACGACCCGCAGGAGCTGTCGACGTTCGTCATGTCCGTCGCCAGCGAGGCGTACTACGAGTCGACGTCCCCGACGCCGACCCCGACCGCTACCTCGGCGCCGGCGGAGTAGACCGCCGCGCGTCCCCGCCGTCGCTAAGCTGTGATGGCATCCGCCGACTTGGCGCAATTGGTAGCGCACCGTACTTGTAATACGGGGGTTACGGGTTCGAGTCCCGTAGTCGGCTCTTAAATCCCTTTCGGGAGTAAGCGACGCCGGATAGCAGCCGGAATCACCCTCC
The DNA here is from genome assembly GCF_050470785.1 of Microbacterium sp. NRRL B-14842. Classification (NCBI taxonomy): domain Bacteria; kingdom Bacillati; phylum Actinomycetota; class Actinomycetes; order Micrococcales; family Microbacteriaceae; genus Microbacterium; species Microbacterium sp. NRRL B-14842. The sequence continues at coordinate 641,882 of NZ_JBFLUM010000001.1, forward strand.
ACAATCCTGCGGAGACGAGTGGCGATCTCACGCCGCCTGCTCGGTATCGTGAAGACGCGCCGTGCTCTCCTCAGCGCGATGATCATCTCGCCGCGTTCCTCGTGGAATGCGCGACGTCAATTGAATCGCCCTCGGGACTCACGCCACGGTGTCGACGTCGACGTCGACGGGGTTGAAGGCGAGGCGGTTGACATCGTGGCGAATGACGATGGGATCATGTGGGCTCGCGGCCTCAGCGCCTCCAAGAGTCCGGCTGTGCCAGCTTAGGCACCACGACATCGAGGAGTTTGTGCCACCGCCTGACCTGTGGTTACGACGACAATCGAGGATTGGGGGCAATCCGATCGTGCTTGACGGCGTTCAGGCTTGCCCGGAGGGGCCGAGCGTCAGGGATCATGCTCAGTTGCTGACGGTCCGTTGGAATCTGGGCGGCTACCTCCATGACAGGCACAGGCGCGTCCGTTGCGCGGCACGCCGTGAGTTCCCCAGACGCGACCAGTGGATAATTTTCGGGCCGAGCCGCCGCGACGCACGTTGCCGGTAGAGACCTAAGCTGTTGCGCATGCGGGACAACGATGAGGCGCACCTAGCGGACATCACTCGTCGGCTCGGTGATGCTAACCACACTCTTTCGCGATCTGATGGAGTCGCGCTGCTCATTCTTCTCCGTGACGAGGCGCCGCCCAACTCGGTACTGAGGGACTTCGGACACAGCGTTGCCCACGGGAGGCGCGACCGTGGGGTGACGTTCAAGTACTTCGAGAAGTACACGCTGAACATGCGCCGTGTGCTGATCCACGGCGGAAACTTGCACGTCCGAGTGCTCTCGCCGATCGCCGAGGTGATTCGCGAGGTCAACGAGGTACTCACTCGGCTGGAACTTGAGACGGAACTGCTCGATGATCCTCGAAATCGCTACGTTCTGGCTACGCTAATCGGGCACGTCCTAGACGGAACGACTTATGCGCTGCGGTTAGCCACGGTCACCCTCACACTCGAGACGGGGCCGGGCGGTTTACCTGCGCTGTTGGCCGCGGTCGGTTTCCGCGAAGACTTGAGGCTCCCGGATGGGTCCGTGTTTCCCGCTAGGGCGCTCCTCGGGGTGCCGTGGATGATCACCGCCGACGAGGTCCAGAGCTTCCTGAGCGGTGCCCCGTAGACGACTCGATCATTTGAGCCAGGTGGGGTTATGGCTGCCCTCTCGCCGCGACGGGACGGTGATCGTCCTCGTCACCCGCACCGTCGTCTGACCGGGCACAGCGCCCACAGAAGACGATAGCGCCGAACTCCGACGAATACGCCAGCCGATGACCGCGCGCCGATGTGCGTGTTCGTCCTGGCAGGCACGTCGAGCGCGATCTCCGACCCGGTGCCGACGCCATGCAACGTGCCATCGCTCCAGGTCGTCCGCATCTCGAGTTTCCCGGCGAGCCGCCGGTCGCATCGCTCGCGTGATGGTGTCGGGTCCTCGGTGTGCGGGCGGATCCGAGCACCACGCCCGGCGATCGCCAGGCGTGGGCACTCTTCGCCAGGTTCGTGGGCGCCATGGGCTAGCACCTCCGGTAGGTGCCATCGTCGCCACGCGGGAGGGTCACGTACGCGATCGGTGTCTTCGTGGAGCCGAGCCGCGCCGCCAAGCTCGCGGGCGATCGCGATGCACGACAGGCCAGCGGAGCAAAGCTCTCGGACGCGTTCAGTGGCGAGTGATTTGCCGCCGCCATGATTGTTTATTCGACTCGGGCCTCTTGCCCTATGCGGGGTGCATCAGAAACTTCAACGCTTGCCGTGCCCCGTTATGTCGGTAAGAGCGACGAGAATGGGGGCAGTGGGGACGCAGGGTTCGCCACAGGATGGAGGGTTGTAATGGCGAAATTCATTATCAATAAGGACACCGACTATGAGCGGTCGGTGGAGGCCGAGGACTACTCGCAGGGCGGAGGGTACTTCTGGTTCCGGAACGTTCAGGGCGAGGACGTGCTGACTCTTCGAGAGAAGGACGTTTACTCGATCCAGCGTGCTTCCTGACGAGAAGCGGTGAGTCGAAGCCCCGGTCCCTCTCGGAGGGATCGGTGCTTCGACTGGGCGGACTGGTCCACCATCTACGCCAAATACGTGCGCGCTTCGCGAGTTAGGGCCCGCTGGCCACATGCTGCTGGCGACATCGCCGATGCGGGGGTCGCGATCCGGGCGGCTCCCGTAGGAGTGCGAACCAGCGCTTGGCAGCCTTTGCCGTGGGCGGTTGCCTGATTCATGCGCACATGTGGACTCGGCGAAGCGCTGCCGAGGTTGTCCTTGATTGGTGAGAGCACCGCGTTCCGCAGTTCGAGCGCCGTAGCGTTTGCGGCGTCGGCCAGCGGCCCGTCGGCCACTAGAAGCGTCGCGTCGGTCAACTTTGTCCGCCGTCTTCCTCCATCTCCTGCGTGTATCGGGCGCCTCGCTGGGTCGAATGCACGTAGGGCGGGTCGATGTAGAGCAGATCGTCGGCGGGCGCTCCGTACTTCTAGACCACCGCAACTGCGGTTCGCCTCTCTAAATGGGACGTTCTGCAGTCGCTCCGCGGCGGGGAGGAGCCGACGTTGGTACGCGCGCATTTGCGTCGCTGAGCCCCCCTTTGTTCTGCACGGGTCGGTGTATAAGCGCCATCCGTACGCTTCACAATCCGCGGACGTCCTTGAGTGAGCATCACCCACACCTGACGCGCGAGCTCAGAATCCTCTTCTGCGCCGAGCGCCGACGACTGTTCGAGCACTTCTCAGGAGTGAGGCATGGACTCGGCGACGTGGAGCAACTCCTTGGGACGGTCTCGGCGTGCTCGCCAGAAAGTCATTAGGCGCTCGTCGCGATCGTTCGTGACCTCGATCTTCGACTCCTGTTTTGACAGCAGCGCGGGCTGCGATCCCGCATTCGGCTCGATGTGTCCATGTGCGACGGCATCCGCGTTACGAGATGCTCCCCGATCTGGTGTATCTGTGCGTGGCCGTGATGTCGGGGCGCCCCCGCATATCGCGTAGCACGTCGGAGGGTGTTATGTTACTGGGGTGCAGGTGGTCGGCACCCCGCCCCGGCCACCTGCGCACCTTTTCCGATCCCCGGTGGGAATGTTCGTGCCGCTCGCTGCGGTTGTCTCGGACATGACCCGTATCGGCTCCAGTGACCTCGACGTCTTCCCCCTCGCCCTCGGCGGCAACGTGTTCGGCTGGACCGCCGACCGTGACGCTTCGTTCGCCGTCCTCGACGCCTTCCTCGACGGGGGCGGCGACTTCATCGACACGGCGGACTCCTACAGTGCCTGGGTGCCGGGCAACGAGGGCGGCGAGAGCGAGACGATCATCGGGGCGTGGCTCGCGTCGCGGCGGCCCCAGGGCGTCGTCGTCGCGACCAAGGTCAGCCAGCATCCCGACTTCCGCGGCCTCTCGGCCGGGAACGTCCGCCGCGCGGCGGAGGCGTCCCTCGCTCGCCTCGGCGTGGACGAGATCGACCTCTACTATGCGCACTTCGACGATGAGTCGGTGCCGCTGGAGGAGACCGTCGAGGCGTTCGGCGCCCTCGTCACGGACGGACTCGTGCGGCACGTGGCGGTGTCGAACTACACGGCCGACCGCATCCGTCAGTGGATCGACATCGCCGACCGGCTCGGCGTCGCGCGTCCCGTCGCCATCCAGCCGCATTACAACCTCGTGCACCGCAACGACGTCGAGGACACCATCATCCCCGTCGCCGAGGAGTTCGGGCTGGGCCTCGTGCCGTATTACGCGCTGGCGAGCGGCTTCCTGACCGGCAAGTACCGCTCGACGGATGCCGGGGGAGAAGGATCGCCGCGCGCCGCCGGAGCCGCGAAGTACGCCACCGCGGCTGGGCTGCGGATCATCGACGCGCTGGATGAGATCGACGCCGCGCACGACGCATCCGTCGCCGCGACGGCTCTGGCCTGGCTGCGGGCGCAACCGACCGTGGTGGCGCCCATCGCCAGCGCTCGGACGGTGGATCAGGTTCCGGATCTGCTCGCCGGAGCGCGGCTGGAGCTGTCGTCCGCGGAGGTCCAGCGCCTGAACCGCGTGTCGGCCTGGACGCCGCCTCAGAGCTGACCCGGCCTCACCGCCCGACGAGCCCGAGCCGGTGCGCGAGGATCACGGCGTGGATCCGGTCCCGTGCCCCGAGCTTGGCCAGGATGCGGCCGACGTGCGTCTTGACCGTGGACTCGCCGACGTAGAGGGTCGCCGCGATCTCGGCGTTGGAGAGACCCCTTCCCATCGCGAGGAAGACCTCCTGCTCGCGGTCGGTCAGGGAACGGTATCCGGCGTCGTCGACCGTCTCGGCCGCCGGCGCGGCGCTTCCCAGCTGCGGACCGACATGCTCCAACAGCATGCGGGTCACCCGCGGCGCCAGGGCGGCGTCGCCGCGGTGCACGGCACGGACCGCGGAGAGCATCTCGTGGCGCTGGGCGTCCTTCAGGAGGAAGCCGCTGGCGCCCGCGCGGATCGCACCGAAGGCGTACTCATCGAGATCGAACGTCGTGAGGACGAGCACCCTCGTCTCGGGATGCGCGCCGACGATGGCTCTCGTCGCGGCGATCCCGTCGAGCCCCGGCATGCGGATGTCCATGAGTACGAGGTCAGGGGCGAGGGCAGCGCTCTGGGCGATCGCGGCGTTCCCGTCGGCGGCTTCTCCGATGACGACGATGTCGGGCTCCGCCTCCAGGACCATGCGGAAACCCAGACGGATCAGCTCCTGGTCGTCGACCAGGAGCACGCGGATCGGCGCTGTCATGTGTTCTCCTCTCCGCCCGGCGACACGGCCGGGGCCTCGGCCGACGTCGGCAGGACAGCCCGCAGGGTCCATCGCCCCTCTCCGTCCGGCCGGGACTCCAGGGCGCCGCGGACGTGCGCGGCGCGCTCCGTGAGCCCTCGTAGTCCGAAGCCGCCCTCAGTGGGAGCCCCGGCTACGCCGTCGTTGACGATCTCCACCCTCACGGTAGCGGGCGTGTACTCGAGGCGCACGGACGCCGTGGTCGCCGTCGGCGCGTGCCGCATCGCGTTCGTCAGCCCCTCCTGCACGATCCGGCCGAGGGCATGGGCCACGTCGGACGACACCTCCGCCTGACCGGCTGTGGCGAGGGTGACCGGATACCCGGTCCGCTGCGCCGCCGCGACGGTCTCCTGCGGTGACGCGGGAGACACCGGCGCGAGGAGCAGCGGCGCGTCGTCGTCTCGCAGCACGCCGAGCATCGCCCGCATCTGGGTGAGCGCGCTGCGGGCGGTGTCCGCCGCGGAGGTGGCGGCTGCGCGGGCCTGCTCTCGGTCCGGGGTGGCGGCCGCTCCCTCGGACAGCGCCACGACCACGGTCAGGGAGTGCGACACGATGTCGTGCATCTCCCGCGCGATCCGCGCGCGCTCGGCGGCTGCGGCGAGCTGCGCCTGCTGATCCCGCTCCACGAGAAGCTGCCGCGAGCGATCGATGACGGCGTCCAGATAGCGTTTGCGGTTGCCCACGTTCGCGCCGATCAGGGTGCCGATGAGCCCGAGTACGACCGTGCCGAGGAGCGCGTTGACCGCCTCTTGAAGGGTGAAGACGCCGGCCCAGAGGAGGAGTCCGGCCCCGGAGGCGGTCGTTGCGACCCCGATGCCGAAGGCCGTCCACGCCGCGCGGGCGGAGCGGTAGACGGCGAGGGAGTAACCGGCGATCAGCAGGAGCGGGCTGCTCCCGGGCAGGGCGGTGAACAGGAGGAAGGCTTCGAGCAGGATCGCCGCGACCGCGGGAAGCCAGGGCTTCCGTCGACGCCAGAGCAGGGTGGCGCACGCCGCGATCACGCACAGCGGCAGCAGGGCGGCGAGCACGAGCCCGACGGGCCCGCGGTCGGCGTCATCGATGCGCGCGGCGGGGGTGATCGTGAGGATGATGCAGAGCAGGGTGAGCAGGACGTCGGCGAGGACGGGATGGCGCGCCCAGAAACGACGGAACACCCCGGGAGGACGAGGGAGCCGCAGCCCCTCGTCCTCCCGGACGGTGTCCGTTCCGCGTCGCGTCGCCGGCACCCGGTCTCCTACGCGTCGCGCGTGCGGAGGACGGCCCAGGCGGCCAGCAGGCCGCCGACCACCCAGCAGCCCAGCGTGAGGTAGGCGACCGGAGCGTCGAGCGTCGCCGTGTCACCGGGCAGGATCGCGTTCTGCGCAGCGGCGACCGGCAGGTAGGCCGAGGCGTCGATCACCCAGGCCCAGGCCTCGCCGGCCATCGAGAAGAAGCTCGCGACGATCGGGAGCACGAACAGCAGACCGACCGTCGCCGCGATCGCCCCGGCGCCCGAGCGCAGGATGAAGCCGAAGGCCACACCGATCAGCGCGAAGACGGCCATGGCGAGCGAGGCGACCACGATCGGCAGGACGGAGCTCGAGGGGTCCGACCAGTCGATGCCCCGCTCGCGTTCCGCGACCACGGCGGAGACGGCCGCCGCCGCGGCACCGAAGATGACCAGCGACGACACGAACAGGAAGCCCGCGAGCACGAGCGACTTCGCCAGCAGCACGGACCCGCGGATCGGGTCGGCTGTCAGCGTCGAGCGGATCATGCCCGTGGAGTACTCCCCGGTCACCGAGATCGCGCCGATGATGCCGGCGAGCAGCATCGTGAACTGGATAGGCATGACGACGGCCTGGATCGGGTCGAACCCGGGGGCGTCGATCGCCTGGGCGATGAGGACGGCGATGCCGATCGTGAGCACGGCGGCGATCGCGATGGACCACCACGTCGACCGGAGGGTGGTGAGCTTGATGGCCTCGCCGCGCACGGCGCGCGCGAACGTGAGGCGCCGGCCGGAGTCGGCGGCGTGGGGTGCGACGGCCGGGGTCGTCACGGCGGGGGCGGCGGTCATGAGAGCTCCTTCGTGCGGTACTCGACGGCGTCGCCGGTGAGGGCGAGGTAGGCCTCTTCGAGGGATCCGGTGGTCGGGGTGAGTTCGTGCAGCGGGATCCCCCGCTCCGCGGCGAGGTCGCCGATGCGCGCCGCCGGGAGCCCCGCGATGTCGAGCAGATCGGGAGCCGCGCTGACGATCTCCACGTCGGGACCGCCCACGGCGGCCACGAGGTCGGTCGGGCGCGGCGTCCGCACGCGCACGCGGTTGGTCGTCCACGAACGGACCAGCTCGGCGAGCGGGGCATCGGCGAGGACCTTGCCCCGTCCCATCACGATGACATGGTCGGCGGTCTGCGCCATCTCGCTCATGAGGTGACTGGACAGCAGCACCGTCCGGCCCTCGGAGGCGGCGTGTCGCACGAACTGCCGCACCCAGCGGACGCCCTCCGGGTCGAGGCCGTTGACGGGCTCGTCGAGGATGAGGGTGTGCGGATCGCCCAGCAGTGCGGAGGCGATCCCCAGGCGCTGCCCCATGCCGAGGGAGAACTTCCCGGCGCGCTTCCGGGCGACCGAGCCGATGCCGGCGAGCTCGATCACCTCGTCGACGCGGGAGGTGGGGATGCCGTGCGTGGCGGCCATCGCGCGGAGGTGGTCGCGCGCCGTCCGTCCGGTGTGCACCGCCTTCGCGTCCAGCAGCACGCCCACCTCGGTGAGCGGTGCGCGGAGCTTGCGGTACTCCCGCCCGGCGACGGTCGCCGTCCCGGCCGTCGGACGGTCGAGCCCGACGATCATGCGCATGGTCGTCGACTTCCCTGCGCCGTTCGGTCCGAGGAAGCCGGTGACGCTGCCGGGCTGCACGGTGAAGGACACGCCGTCCACGGCGGTCTTGTCCCCGAATCTCTTGGTGAGGCCTTCTGCGGTGATCATGGGTTCCACGCTACGGATCGGCGGGTCGCGGCGCGTCCTCCCGGAGGACGATTCCCGGAAGCGGTGGGATCGTCCTCCGGGAGGACCGTGTGGGGGAGGACGGGTGGGCTGCGTCGCTCCGATAGTGTCGACAGGTGACCCCCGCCCGCCGACTCCCCGCTCCTCTGGCCCTCGGGGGAGCCGTCGCGATCGGGGTCATGACCGCGGTCCAGGCGCGCATCAACGGCGTGCTGGGCGTGCGCGTCGACAACGGCATCGTCGCCGGTTTCCTGTCCTTCGCCGTCGGGCTCGTGGCGCTCGCCGTGGTCATCTCGTTCCTGCCCTTCGCCCGGCGCGGCGCGATGCGCCTCGGACGGGGGATCCGGGAGTGCAGTATCCCGTTCTGGATGCTCCTCGGCGGTGCCTGCGGTGCGCTCACCGTGTCCACCCAGGGGTTGACGGCGGGGATCCTCGGCGTCTCGCTCTTCACCGTCGGCGTCGTCGCGGGACAGACCCTGCACGGCCTCGTCCTCGACCGCATCGGCTTCGGCCCGGCCGGCGTCGTGGCCGTGACCCCCGGTCGCGTGATGGGCGGCGTGCTGGCCCTCGCCGCGGTCGGCATCTCCCTCTCCGGCGATGTGCTCGCGACCGCCCCGCTGTGGATGCTGCTGCTTCCGTTCGCCGCCGGCGTGGGCATCGCCTGGCAGGCGGCGACCAACGGGCGGCTGGCCCAGCGCGTGCAGTCGCCGATCGCCGCCACCCTGATGAGCTTCATCGCTGGCACCCTGGTGCTGGCGGTCGCCGCCGGCACCAGCGTCGCGGTGCGGGGGTGGCCGGCCGCGCTGCCGGCCGAGCCCTGGCTCTACCTCGGCGGGTTCCTGGGAGCGGGGTACATCCTGCTCGGCGCGTTCATCGTCGCGCACACGGGCGTGCTGCTGATGGGCCTGGGCTCGGTGCTCGGGCAGCTCGTCACGTCCGTCGTGATCGACCTGCTCTGGCCGGCGCAGGCGGGACAGGCACTGTGGCAGGTGATCGCGATGGTGATCGTTGCGGTCGGCTCGGTCCTCGTCGCGGTGCCCTGGCGTCGCCGCCGGCTCTAGGAACCGCTCTTCCTGGCGGCCTTCTTCGCCTTCTTCTTCGCCTTCTTGCGGGCCTTCTTGCGGGCCTTCTTCTCCGCCGTGGCGGCCTTCTTGTCCGCGGCCTCCCGGGCGGCTTCCTCCGCAGCCGCCCGGGCTTCGGCGGAGAGCTTCGGCGGGCGGGTCAGGAGGGCGCGGGCGTCGACGGTCTTGCGTCGGCCCGGGCTCTTGCCCTCCGGCTTCGCGCCGACGTAGAGCCACCCGAGGAGTTCCTCGTCCGGACCCAGTCCATGCATCCGCGCGACCGGCTCCGAGCGCGTGTAGTGCCCGGTGCGCCAGATGACGCCCCACCCCGCCTCATCGAGCAGCAGGCTCAGCACATGGGCGACGCCGGACGCCACCGCCTCCTGCTCCCAGCGCGGTACCTTCTCGCTCGGGCGGTAGCTCGCGACCACCGCGATGAGGAGCGGAGCACGCAGCGGCTTCGTGGACGGCTCCGCGTCCCCCTGCGCCTCGGCGATCGCGGCGCCGAGCGCCTCACGGTCCGCGCCGCGGAGTTCGATCAGACGCCAGGGGCGCAGCGACGAGTGGTCGGCGACGCGGCCGGCGGCGCCGACGAGCGTCACCAGCTCCTCACGTCCGGGAGCGGTGTCGCCGACCTTCGACCAGGACTGCCGTGCGCGGACGGCGTCGAGGGCGCTCACGACTCGTCGGGCGTGAAGTTCAGCGCGATCGAGTTCATGCAGTAGCGGTCACCGGTGGGCGTGCCGAAGCCGTCCGGGAAGACGTGGCCGAGGTGCGAGCCGCACGACGCGCACCGGACCTCGGTACGGACCATGCCGAGGCTGTCGTCCTCGAGCAGCTCCACCGCGTCCGGGCGGACCGACTCGTAGAAGCTCGGCCAGCCGCAGCCCGAGTCGAACTTGGTGCCGCTCTTGAAGAGCTCCGCACCGCAGGCGCCGCAGGTGTAGAGGCCGGCGCGCTCCTCGTCGAGCAGCTCACCGGTCCAGGCGCGCTCGGTCGCCGCCTGGCGCAGCACGGCGTACTGCTCCTCGCCGAGCTCTTCGCGCCACTCGTCTTCGGTCTTGTTCACGCTGTAGGGCATCGTGTCCTCCTGAGTCCCTTCCATTCTCCCTTGTGCGGAGCCTTCGTGGCGCTCCGCGTCAGAATGGACGAATGACCCACGCCGTGCACGAGCGCTATGCCCGATTCGCCGCGATGGAGGCGCCGGGGCGCAGCGCGCTGTATGCGGAGTGGGCGGCGGGGGTCGCCGAAGACCAGGAGATCACGCACCTCCTCCAGCGGATCCCTGCGACCCGACGTCAGCCTCCCCTCGTCTTCGCCGTGTCCCGCCTGCTCGGTGCCGGTCATGGGCCGTACTCGGAGTGGCGTCGCTTCGTCCTTGCGCACGCCGACCGGCTCGTCGAGGAATGCACACGGCGCGCGCTCCAGACCAACGAGCCGCTGCGTACCGCCGCGCTGCTCCCGGTGCTCTCCGAGATCGACGGACCCCTCGCTCTGCTGGAGGTCGGCGCCTCCGCCGGCCTCTGCCTGTACCCCGATCGCTATTCGTATCGCGTCATCGACGGAGACGGACTCGTCCGTCAGGCGCTCGATCCCCTCGACGGCCCCTCGTCGGTGGTGCTGGAGAGCGTCGTCTCCGGCGACCTCCCGTCGCTGCGGATGCCCGAGGTCGTGTGGCGTGCGGGGATCGACCTCGCTCCGCTCGACGCCGCCGACGACGAGGATCGGCGCTGGCTGCGCGCTCTCGTGTGGCCGGGGGAGGAGGGGAGGGAGCAGCGCATCACGGCCGCTCTCGACATCGCGGCCGCCGACCCGCCTCTTCTCATCGCCGGAGACGCGGCTGTCCACCTGGAGGACCTGGCGCGGGCCGCCCCGGCGGACGCCACGCTGGTGATCACGACGCCGGGCGTTCTCGTGCACATCCCGCGAGCGGAGCGGGAGGCGCTGGTCGCGAGGATCGCGGCGCTCCCCGCGCGCTGGGTCACGATCGACCCGCCCGCCCTGCTCGACGTCTGGGATCCGCCGGTCGCCGCGGAGACGTGGCCCGGGTTCGTCGTCGCGCTCGACGGTCGGGTGCGCGCCGCAGCCGATCCGCTCGGCGCCCGGTGGGAGTGGCGCGCGGGCGAAACGCCGACCACGACCTAACCTGAGGACATGCCCGCAGACCACCTCACGGAGCGCGATCGCGCGATCCTCGCCCTGGAGGCCTCCTGGCCGCGCCACGGCGGCATGAAGGAGGAGGTCATCCGTACGCGGCTGGGGATGAGCGCGGCGCGCTACTACCAGCTCCTCGGTCGGCTCATCGACTCGGAGGCGGCCCTCGCCTTCGATCCGATCCTCGTCGGCCGCCTGCGTCGGCTGCGGGATGCCAGGAGCGCCCGGCGGTCGGCGCGGGTCCCCGGCTTCACGGGCTGACCCGACCCGCGGCACGCGATCGGGCTCGTCGCGGAACGGTTTGCCAGGGACGTGCCGCTAGCATCGAGGGGTGTCCAAGCCCCCCCGTGACCGTTTCGACGAGGTCCCCCGTTCCACCGGACGCGTGGGAGCACACCGCGCGGAAGCCCCGGGCATGAACGGCTGGGTCGTGCTGCTGTGGTCCTTCGTCGCCGCTCTCGTGCTCATCATCGCCGGCATCTTCGGCGCCCTGGCCGTCATGGGACGGATCGACCTCTTCCCGGAGGCGGCGCCGTCCGCGGCCCCCACGCCTGAGCAGACCGGGGTGATCGACCCGAGCTATTCGGTGCTCATCCTCAACGCGACCCCGGACAGCGGGCTGGACGATCAGATGCGCGACACCCTCATCAACGCCGGGTGGGCGGCGGCGACCGTGCTCGCCAGCGACAGCGCCAGCGACGACTTCGAGACCACGACCGTCTATTACGTCAGCGCCGAGGACGAGGAGGCGGCGAAGGGCCTCGCCGGCGTCATCGGCGGTGCCGAGGTGCAGCAGAGCGACTACTACGCCGGCCAGACGGAGGACGGGCAGAAGCAGCTCACCATCGTGATCGGCGTCGACCGGGCCGCGTCGGTGCCGGAGACTCCCGCCCCCTGACGCCCGTCTCCCTCCCGGATCGTGCGGCTTGCACTCGATGGTGTCGAGTGCCAGAATGGCGTTAGCACTCTCTCACTCTGAGTGCTAAACCCACCGTCTACGTCCAGGAGGGACGACAAAACTCATGGCAAAGATCATCGCCTTCGATGAGGAGGCCCGCCGCGGCCTCGAGCGTGGCCTCAACATCCTCGCCGACGCGGTCAAGGTGACCCTCGGCCCGCGTGGTCGCAACGTCGTGCTCGAGAAGAAGTGGGGCGCCCCCACGATCACGAACGACGGTGTCTCCATCGCCAAGGAGATCGAGCTGGACGACCCGTACGAGAAGATCGGCGCGGAGCTCGTCAAGGAGGTCGCCAAGAAGACCGACGACGTCGCCGGTGACGGCACGACGACCGCCACGGTGCTCGCCCAGGCCCTGGTCCGCGAGGGGCTGCGCAACGTCGCGGCCGGCGCCGACCCCATCTCGCTCAAGCGCGGCATCGAGAAGGCCGTCGCCGCGATCACCGAGGAGCTGCTGAGCACGGCGAAGGAGATCGACTCCAAGGAGCAGATCGCCGCGACCGCCTCCATCTCGGCCGCCGACCCGGCGATCGGCGAGCTCATCGCCGAGGCCATCGACAAGGTCGGCAAGGAGGGTGTGGTCACCGTCGAGGAGTCGCAGACCTTCGGCACCGAGCTCGAGCTCACCGAGGGCATGCGCTTCGACAAGGGCTACCTGAACCCGTACTTCGTCACGGACCCGGAGCGCCAGGAAGCCGTCTTCGAGGACCCGTACATCCTCATCGCGAACCAGAAGGTCTCCAACATCAAGGACCTCCTGCCCATCGTCGACAAGGTGATCCAGGACGGCAAGGAGCTCGTCATCATCGCCGAGGACGTCGAGGGTGAGGCCCTCGCGACCCTCGTGCTGAACAAGCTCAAGGGCATCTTCAAGTCGGTCGCCGTCAAGGCCCCCGGCTTCGGCGACCGCCGTAAGGCGCAGCTGCAGGACATCGCGATCCTCACGGGCGGCCAGGTCATCACCGAAGAGGTGGGCCTCAAGCTCGAGAACGCCACGCTCGACCTGCTCGGCCGTGCGCGCAAGGTCATCGTCACCAAGGACGAGACCACGATCGTCGAGGGTGCCGGCGAGGCCGACCAGATCGAGGGTCGCGTCACGCAGATCCGTCGCGAGATCGAGAACACCGACAGCGACTACGACCGCGAGAAGCTGCAGGAGCGCCTGGCGAAGCTCGCCGGTGGTGTGGCCGTCATCAAGGCCGGCGCTGCGACCGAGGTCGAGCTCAAGGAGCGCAAGCACCGCATCGAGGACGCCGTCCGCAACGCGAAGGCGGCCGTCGAGGAGGGCATCGTCCCCGGTGGTGGCGTCGCGCTCATCCAGTCCGGCACGAAGGCGCTCGACGCTCTCTCGCTCGAGGGCGACGAGGCGACCGGTGCGAACATCGTGCGCGTCGCGATCGAGGCTCCGCTGAAGCAGATCGCGCTGAACGCCGGTCTCGAGCCGGGCGTCGTCGCCAACAAGGTGTCCGAGCTCCCCGCGGGCCAGGGCCTGAACGCTGCCAGCGGCGAGTACGGCGACATGTTCGCACAGGGCATCATCGACCCGGCGAAGGTCACGCGTTCCGCGCTGCAGAACGCCGCGTCGATCGCCGGTCTGTTCCTGACGACGGAGGCCGTCGTCGCCGACAAGCCGGAGAAGGCTGCTGCTCCCGCGGGTGACCCCACGGGCGGCATGGACTTCTGATCCTCTGACAGGATCGGAGACCCCGGTCTCACCGACAGAAAGCCCCCGGCTCCGGCCGGGGGCTTTCTGCGTGTCCCTCAGCGGAACAGGCTCGCCGAGTACTGATCTGCGTCGGCGTACTGGGTGGCCACGGCGCCGAGCGAGGTGCCGATACCGTCCAGGACGAGCTCGACGTGCTGCTGGGCGCCCTGCCACTCCTCCGCGCACCCCTGGAACGCCGTGGCGGCGGTGCCGACCCAGGCGGTCTGCAGGTGCCTGAGCTGCGACATGAGGGTGGCGGATTCGGCGCGCAGACGCTCGATGGTGGCGCGCGTCGCGGCTTCGGCCGCGTGGACGGCGTCGGTGTCGACGGTGAAGACGGTCATGGGAACTCCCTTCGAGGAAACCCCGACGATACGCAGGCGGCAGTCCCGGGGCGCCCGGAGAGGGAGCGCGGCACCGCGGACGGGAGAACGCCGTGGTGCGAGCCGACTGTGCAGAAGAGGCGGTTACGGCAGGTCGAGGCGGTCGAGCGGCTGCGTGTCCTCGAGGAGATGCTCCGGGGTCGAGCGCGCCGGCGCCAGTGGCAGCGTCACGGTGAAGGTGGCTCCGCCTCCAGGGCTCTCGGAGACCGCGATGTCGCCGTTCAGAGCCTTGAGGATGGAGGCGACGATGGCGAGCCCGAGACCGGATCCACCGGTCTCCCGTGCCCGGGACGTGTCGGCGCGCCAGAACCGCTCGAAGATCTGCTCCCGGATCTGCGGGGGGACACCCTCGCCGTGATCGACGATCGAGATGCTCGCGGTCCCGGCGACGCGGTCCGAGTCCACCACGATCTCGATCGGACTGTCCTCCGGGGAGAAGCGGCGCGCGTTCCCCAGGAGATTCGTGACCACCTGGCGGACCTTGTTCTCCTCGCCGAGCACGATCGGCGGCGTCCGGACCGGGATGTCCGCGACCTCGGTGAAGTCGATGGCGGGGGGCTGCTCCGCCGTGCGCGGACGGCGGCGCAGCCGCGACAGGGTGGCCCGGGGCCGGGTCTTGGGTGCGGGGTCCTGGGCGATGGGCACCACGGGCGTGCGGATGGGGGCGGTCGGGACGTTCTCGACCGTCCGGTCGATCACGGAGATCACGCGTCCGGGCGCTGCGGCGCGCACGTCGAGGGCGGCGTCGCGGGCGATGGGGCGGAGGTCGAGAGGGACGATCTCCGGCTCGCGCTCCTCGTCCAGCCGTGCGAGCGCGAGGAGATCCTCCACGAGCACGCCCATGCGGATCGCCTCCTTCTCGATGCGCTCCATCGCCCGAGCGGTGTCCTCCTCGCCCTTGATCGCGCCCATGCGGTACAGCTCGGCGTACCCGCGCACGCTGACGAGCGGGGTCCGCAGCTCGTGACTGGCGTCTCCGATGAACCGGCGCATGTGCTGCACCGTGCGGTCGCGTTGGGCGAGGGACCGGTCGACGCGGTCCAGCATCGTGTTGATGGCCGCATTGAGGCGGCCGACCTCGGTGGTCGGCTCCAGGTCGGTGAGCCGCTGCCGGAAGTCGCCGGCGGCGATCGACATGGCGGTCTGCTCCACCTGCCCGAGCCGTCGGAAGGTCAGCGTCACGAGGCCGCGGGTGAGCAGCGCTGCGACGAAGATCGTGATGAGGGCGATGGTGATGTAGATGCCGAAGTACTGACTGATGATGCGGTCGGCTTCGGCGAGGGGGAGCGCCACCATCTGGATGCTGAGCGGGTCGCCCTCCTGCTGCACGACCGCGGCAGCCGCGTGGTAGACGCCGCCGTCCGCGTCCTCGAGCGCGAGGACCTGCTCCTCATTCGCCTGGGCGTCGGAGAGCGAGTACTCGGCGGGGAAGACCGGAGCTCGGCCCGACGCGCTCGGCGCGGTCGCGCGGAGGGCGCCCTCCGCGTCGTAGACCGCGAACGAGAAGTCACGCGGCTTCTCGTCTCTCGGCGTGTATGTGGTGACGCCGTCGATCGTCGTCGTGTCGAAGTACCGGTTGACGAGGTCGCTGGTCACCAGCGCAGGGAGCTGCGCGTTGATGTTCTCCACCAGGGCGTTCCGCAGTAGCGGTACGGTCCCGATGCCCGCGACGAGGAGGCCGAGCGCGAGGACGGCCACGGTGACGCCGGTGACCTTGGCGCGGAGGCTGATGCGCCGCCACCACGCGGTGACCGCATCCGGCTTGTGCGCCATGCGGTCCTCCCTGCTGCGACGGCGGTGCCGTCCGGGGACGGCGGGTGCGGACTTGACGGTCTCAGACCGTCTTGCCCACCTTGAGCATGTACCCGAAGCCGCGCTTCGTCTGGATCAGCGACTCCTCGGTGTGCGGGTCGATCTTGCGGCGGAGGTACGAGATGTAGCTCTCCACGATGCCGGCATCGCCGTTGAAGTCGTACTCCCAGACATGGTCGAGGATCTGCGCCTTCGACAGCACCCGGTTCGGGTTCAGCATGAGGTAGCGCAGGAGCTTGAACTCGGTCGGGCTCAGGTCGATCGGCTCCTTGCCGACGTGCACGTCGTGCGTGTCCTGGTCCATCGACAGCTCGCCGGCGCGGATGATCGACTCCTCGTCGGCCTGCATCGTGCGGCGGAGGATGGCCTGGGCCCTGGCGACGATCTCGTCCAGGCTGAACGGCTTGGTGACGTAGTCGTCGCCGCCGGCGTTGAGTCCCTCGATCTTGTCCTCGGTGCCGTCCTTGGCCGTGAGGAAGAGGATGGGTGCGGTGAAGCCGGCGCCGCGGAGGCGCTTGGTCACGCTGAACCCGTTCATGTCGGGGAGCATGACGTCGAGGATGATGAGGTCCGGCTCCTCTTCGAGGACGGCGGAGATCGTGGCGGCGCCGTTGGCCACCGTCTTCACCTGGAACCCGGCGAAGCTGAGACCCGTGGAGAGCAGGTCGCGGATGTTGGGCTCGTCGTCGACGACCAGGATGCGCGCAGCAGTCATGACCCCATTATGGTGACTTCGGCCATGCGCGGGCTGATTATCCTGCGGAACGGCGTGGATGCGGTCGATCCGTCGGCAGGTGGATGTGCTGCACAGGCGGTCGGGGGAGGATCGAGGCATGAGTTCGATCGAGGACGCCACCGCCGCCCCCGTCACCCCGTCCGCCGCGTCTCCTGAGGGGTCCGACGGAGGGCTCGAGTACCACCGTCTGGCGCTCCTCCGCCCGCGCCCCCGGTGGTGGAAGCCGCTGCTCACCGGGCTCCTCGGCATCGCGTTCTACCTCGCGATCCTCGTGCTCGTGATCGTTCCGCTGGTCGTCGTGTCCGCCCTCGTCCCGGGCTGGGCGGCGGAACTGCAGATGATGTTCCGGACCACCGCCTACTTCCAGCTCGACCGTCCGTGGCTCCTCGTGGCGCTCGTGCTCCCGCTCATCCTCATGATCCCGGCGCTGCTGCTCGCCTCGCGGGTGGTGCAGGGGCGGGGCGTCGGCCTGCTCTCCTCGGTCACCGGGCGGCTGCGGATGGGGTGGCTCGGCCGGACCCTCGTGCTGGCGCTCGCCGTGTTCCTGGTCTACTTCGCCGTGGTGCTCGGCTGGTCGGCCGCCGCCGGCGACGCGGTGACGCCCGACTTCTCCCACCCGGGGCTGCTGCTCATGGTGGTGCTCCTGCTCGTGCTGATCCCGTTCCAGGCCGCAGCGGAGGAGTACGTCTTCCGGGGGTACCTCATGCAACTCGTCGGGAGCTGCCTGAGGCACCCCGCCTTCGCGATCCTGCTGCCGGTGCCGCTGTTCGTGCTGGGGCACGGCTACGACGTCTGGGGTGCGGCGAGCGTCGGCCTCTTCGCCGTCGTCGCCGCCTGGCTGACGTGGCGCACGGGCGGTCTGGAGGCGGCGATCTCGCTCCACATCGTCAACAATCTGCTGATCTTCCTGCTCGGCTCCGTCGCCGTGGTCGATGCGAACGCGACCTCGGGCACGCCCGTCGATCTCCTCGGCTCCGCGCTGGC
Source organism: Microbacterium sp. NRRL B-14842 (assembly GCF_050470785.1). Taxonomy (NCBI): domain Bacteria; kingdom Bacillati; phylum Actinomycetota; class Actinomycetes; order Micrococcales; family Microbacteriaceae; genus Microbacterium; species Microbacterium sp. NRRL B-14842. The sequence goes on from NZ_JBFLUM010000001.1 coordinate 659,466, forward strand.
GATGCTCGTCTTCGCCGCCGTCGCCGACCGCTGGGCCCGCCGCCGGGGCATCGAGCGGACCGCAGCGATCACCGACGGCGCCGCGGGCACGCATCAGCTCCCGCGGATGCTGCGCGGCTGAGCGCCGTCACCGCCGTCAGGCGGCGATCGCCTCGGCGTCCATGATCGTGTAGCTGTAGCCCTGCTCCGCGAGGAACCGCTGCCGGTTCTGCGCGTAGTCCTGGTCGATCGTGTCGCGTGCAACGAGCGTGTAGAAGCTCGCGGTGTGGCCGGACTGCTTCGGACGGAGAAGGCGCCCGAGACGCTGGGCCTCCTCCTGCCGGGAGCCGAACGAGCCGGACACCTGGATGGCGACCGATGCCTCGGGGAGGTCGATGGAGAAGTTCGCGACCTTGGACACCACGAGCAGCGAGATGTCGCCCTCCCGGAATGCCCGGTACAGCTCCTCCCGCTCCTCGACCGGAGTGGACCCGGTGATCTGCGGGGCATCGAGCGCCTGCGAGAGCGCGTCGAGCTGGTCGAGGTACTGGCCGATGACGAGGATCTGCTCGCCCTGGTGAGCCGCGATCAGCTCGCGCACCGCGTCGATCTTGGCCGGGGCGGACGCCGCGAGCCGGTAGCGCTCGTCGTCGGTGGCCGCCGCGTACTCCAGGCGGTCCGCCGGGGGAAGGTCGACTCGCACCTCGAAGCAGGCGGCGGGGGAGATGAAGCCCTGCGCCTCGATCTGCTTCCAGGGGGCGTCGAAGCGCTTCGGGCCGATCAGGCTGAAGACGTCGCCCTCGCGGCCGTCCTCGCGGACCAGGGTCGCGGTGAGGCCGATCCGGCGGCGGGCCTGGAGGTCGGCGGTGAGCTTGAACACGGGCGCCGGCAGCAGGTGCACCTCGTCGTACACGATGAGGCCCCAGTCCAGCGCGTCGAGGAGGGCGAGGTGCGCGTACTCGCCCTTCCGCTTCGCGGTGAGGATCTGGTACGTCGCGATCGTGACGGGTTTGACCTCCTTGGCCTGCCCGGAGTACTCGCCGATCTCCTCGGGGGTGAGGCTGGTGCGCTTGAGCAGCTCGTCCCGCCACTGCCGCGCGGACACCGTGTTCGTCACGAGGATGAGGGTCGTCGTCTTGGTGGCCGCCATGGCCCCGGCGCCGACGATCGTCTTGCCCGCACCGCAGGGGAGCACGACCACGCCGGAGCCGTCCTTCGAGAAGGCGTCGACGGCGTCCTGCTGATACGGACGGATGGCCCACCCGTCCTCGGCGAGCTCGATCTCGTGAGGGGTTCCTGGCGTGTAGCCGGCAAGGTCCTCCGCCGGCCAGCCGATCTTCAGCAGCTCCTGCTTGATCTGCCCGCGGGCCCAGGCGTCCACGACGAACGTCTCCGGGGTCGGGTGCCCGATGAGCAGCGGCTGGATGCGCTTGTTGTTCGCGACCTGGGCCAGCACGGCGGGGTCGGTCGAGCGCAGGATGAGCACGCCCTCGTCGTCGCGCTCGATGACCAGGCGGCCGTACCGGTTGACCGTCTCGCGCAGGTCGACGGCGACGGAGGGCGGGACGGGGAAGCGCGACCACCGGTCGAGCGTCTCCAGCATGTCCTCGGCGGTGTGGCCGGCGGCGCGGGCGTTCCACAGCCCGAGCCGGGTGATCCGGTACGTGTGGATGTGCTCGGGCGCACGCTCCAGCTCGGCGAAGATCGCGAGCTCGTGGCGGGCGCTCTCGGCGTCGGCGTGGGCGACCTCGAGGAGCACGGTGCGGTCGCTCTGGACGATCAGCGGGCCATCAGACATAGCTGACCAGTCTACCGGCCCGTGGCTGCACGGGGCCTAGGTCGGGACGACGGTCGCGGCGCGTATGCTCGACACGGGCAGGGTGCGCTCGACATCGGCCGCCCTGTCCCTTCCCCGCAGCCGTCCGCCGCCGATCCCGGTGGCTTCGAGGAGAAGGTCCCTGGTGGATCCGTCCGGCATGCCGACCGTCACCCGCAGCACGGCCTTCGCGCGCACCGCCGCCTCCAGCTCCCTGTCCAGCCACGCGGCGTCCGCGTCGGGTCCCTGGCGTTCGCGCAGCCGCGCGATCAGCGGTGCGTAGTCGGGGGCGGGGGCGGGGTCGGGTACGGCAGCCGGGTGTCGCGTGCGTACAGCGACGGTCCCGTCGCGATCGACGAGGGTCGCGGGGTACCTGGCGTCGGTCAGCGCCCAGTAGACCGTGTCCTGCCCGACCTTGGTCGTCAGCGAGCCGACGTGCGCGGTGAGCCCGAGCGGCCGGAGCGACTGGTCGACCGCCATGGCTTCGAGGAGGTGCGCGTCCGTGCTCTCCACCCGCGTGCGCCCCGTCTCCTCGTCCACGGAGACCCGCACGAGTCCGTGGCGCTGGCCGGTCTGCGCGACGAGGTAGCCGAGGGGCTGCGGAATGCCCGTGAGTGAGATCTCGCCGAGGAACCCCAGGATCGAGGCCTCGTCCTCCCCTGCGGCGAACGCATGTGCGACCGACTCCGCGGTGAAGCGGTACGACGAGGCCTGGGAGGCGGACTCCCGACGGGCCATGGTCCGCAGCCGCACGTCCAGTGCAGGCTGCAGGGGGCCCGGCGCGATCGCGGTGAGGTCGTTCTGGAGGAAGATCCGGTCCACCTCCGCGGGTAGGAGCGCCGAAAGGGCGGAGGGATCGGCCGCCTCGCCGCGCCGCAGCGCCGCGGACCACGGGGGCTCGGAGCCGTCCTCCGCGATGAGGCCGAGAAGACGAGCGGCCTCGAACTGCCGAGCCGCCTCCTCCGGCCAGGCCGGATCCCAGGGATGGGCGAGGGGCCATTGACTCGGCGGCAGCCACCCTCCCGTCGCCGTGCGGATCCCGCGGGGGAGCGTGTCACGGAAGGCGGTGGCCAGGAGGTTCCAGCGTGCGGGCGCGGGGGAACGGAGCCAGTCCTCAGCGGCCGGGGTGGTGCGCAGCAGGCGCTCGACGGGAGCGGCGAGACCGGCGCGCACGGCGAGCGCCACGAGCGGATCGACGCTCTCGACATCGAGGCCCGTCTCGGTGAGCTGACGCTTCTGGCCCGCGCTCACCGCACCGCCCATGAGGAGGGTGAACGGCTGCTCCCTGGCGAGGAGCAGGATGTCGGCGAGCACGCCGACGGTGGTGAAGGCGCGCTCCGCGGCGTGCGCGGAGACGGACTCCTCCGCTGCCGGTGCGGGGGTCTCGTCGAGGGGAGCAGGCCGAGACCTCCCGGCCACCGCCTCGGCGACGGGCGGGTGCGGTGTGCCGTCGGCGCGGAGCAGGGCGAGCGCGGTCAGACGCTCGCGGCCGGCGCCGGCTCCGTCTCCCGCCACGGCGTCGACGAGCGCGGCGGCCTCCGCGGCGGTCAGAGCGGGCAGCGCACGGCCGATCGACGCGGCGTCCAGCAGGGCCTCGGCCGCGTCGAAGAGATCCTGCCAGGCGACATCGGGACGCACACCGCGCGCGGTCAGCAGCGCCGTCAGCTCGTCATCGCTCGCCGCGGCCAGGTCGTCGGCCAACGGGCGTGCGTGCGTGCTCATCGATGCGGCCTCAGCGACGCGACTCGGCGCGACCCTTCCGCACGAAGCTCATCACCAGCAGCGCGATGATCATGACGAAGGCGAGCGGCAGCCCCCAGTAGGGGATCGCGGCGATCACCGGCCACAGGCCCTCACCGAACGCGGCCCTGTCCATGCCGAGCGCGGTGCCGATGATGATGACGAAGAAGCAGATCACCGACGCGGCCGCGATACCGAGCGCGGTGAACGCCAGGATGCGGTCGATCCGACGGATGGGGACCTCCGGTCCGGGACTCTGCGTACTCATCCGCCCCAGCCTACTCGCACGCGCGGGAGCGGTTCCGTTCCGCCCGTGACCGGTAGGCTGGGGGACACGCGCACGAGCGCGCTCCGTCCGCATTCGATCCAGCGAGGTTCTCCCATGCCCACCGGCAAGGTCAGGTTCTACGACGAAGACAAGGGTTTCGGCTTCATCGCCAGCGATGACGGCCAGGACGTCTTCCTGCACGCCTCCGCGATGCCGGCCGGCACCGCGGTGAAGGCGGGTGCGCGCGTGGAGTTCGGCGTGGCCGACGGCAAGCGCGGTCTCCAGGCGCTGTCGGTCCGGGTGCTCGAAGCGCCGCCCAGTCTCGCGAAGGCGAAGCGCAAGCCCGCCGACGACATGGCGATCATCATCGAGGATCTCGTGAAGCTCCTCGACGGCATCGGCGGCGACCTGCGCCGCGGCCGCTACCCCTCCTCGAGCCACGGCCGCAAGATCGCGGCCGTCCTGCGCAAGGTCGCCGATGACCTCGAAGCCTGACGCCGACGCGCGGCTCGTCGAGGCGCACGACCTCGCGCTCGCCGCCTTGCACGAGATCACCCCTGCCGCCACGGTCGGACCGGCTGCCGGCTTCACGCCGGAGGAGGACGGATCCGTCTCCCTGCGATTCGAGAACCGGCTCCCCGGCTACCCCGGCTGGTACTGGACGGTGACGGTCGCCCGTGTCGAGGACGAGGAGCCCACCGTCCTCGAGGTCGAGCTGCTCCCCGGCGACGGTGCTCTGCTGGCCCCGGAGTGGGTGCCGTGGGCGGAACGCCTCGCCGAGTACCGCGCACACCAGGCGGAGCTGGCCGAGGCCGCCGCGGCCGGTGGTGAGCACGCCGACGGGGAAGAAGAGGACGCCGACGGCGACCTCGACGACGACGGCATCGACGATGACGAACTCGACGAGGACGGCTCCGACATCCTCCATGCCGGAGACCTCGACGGCGTGGACATCGACGAGCTCGACCCGTCCGATCAGGACGACGAGCTCGACGCGTCCGACGAGGACGACGAGGACGACGAAGCAGAGGACTCCGAAGACGACGACGCCGACGCCCGCGATGCGGACGCCGGCGACGAAGAGGAGTGAGGCGGACGCTCAGCCGCCCAGGTTCTCCTGCACGAAGTCGATGGCCCGGATGAGCTGACGCACGTCCTCCGGCTCGATCGAGACGAACGTCGCCACCCGCAGCTGGTTGCGGCCGAGCTTGCGGTACGGCTCGGTGTCGACGATGCCGTTGGCGCGGAGCGCCTTGGCGATCGCCGCGGCGTCGACGCTGTCGTCGAAGTCGATCGTCGCGACCACGGGTGAGCGGTGCGCCGGGTCGGTGACGAAGGGGGTCGCGACGGCGGACGCCTCCGCCCAGTCGTAGAGCGCCGACGACGACTCCGCCGTGCGAGCAGCGGCCCAGGCGAGACCGCCGTTGCCGAGGATCCACCGCAGCTGGTCGTCCAGGAGGAGCAGCGTCGTGAGCGCAGGGGTGTTCAGCGTCTGGTTGAGCCGCGAGTTGTCCACCGCGTGCTTCAGGCTCAGGAACTCCGGGATGTAGCGTCCCGAGGCGGCGATCCGCTCGATGCGGTCGATCGCGGCCGGAGACACGGCGGCGAACCAGAGTCCGCCGTCCGAGCCGAGGTTCTTCTGCGGGGCGAAGTAGTAGACGTCGGCCTGCGTCATGTCGACGTCGATGCCCCCCGCGGCGCTCGTCGCGTCGATCACCGTCAGGGCACCGTCTGCGCGGACGCGCTCGATCGGCGCGGCCACGCCGGTCGAGGTCTCATTGTGCGGCCACGCGTAGACGTCGACGCCGTCGACCGGTTCGGCCGCGCTCCGCGATCCGGGCTCGGCGGAGCGGACATCCGGCGCCTCGAGCCAGGGGGCTCCTGCCGCCTTGGCGAACTTGCCGCCGAACTCGCCGAACACGAGGTTCTGGCTGCGTCGCTCGATCAGGCCGAAGGCCGCGGCGTCCCAGAACGCCGTCGAGCCGCCGTTGCCCAGGATGATCTCGTATCCCTCGGGGAGACGGAAGAGAGCGGCGAGCTGCTCGCGGACGCTGCCGACGAGGTTCTTCACCGGTGCCTGGCGGTGCGAGGTCCCGAGGACGGAGGCCCCCGTCGTGACGAGCGCCTCGAGCTGCGCGCCGCGCACCTTCGAGGGGCCGCAGCCGAAGCGGCCGTCTGTGGGCAGGAGGTCACGGGGAATCTCGATCGCCATGGCTAGATTCTAGGGGGATCCCGCCGTTCCTCCCGTCCGCGACCCCGTCCGATGTCGCCGGAGGAATGTAGGCTTGCCTAAGAACTTCCGGAGGGCCCACATGACGGATCTGATCGACACCACGGAGATGTATCTCCGCACCATCCTCGAACTCGAGGAGGAGAACATCGTGCCGCTGCGGGCGCGCATCTCGGAGCGCCTCGGGCACTCCGGACCGACGGTCTCGCAGACCGTCGGTCGCATGGAGCGCGACGGCCTCGTCGTGGTGTCCGAGGACCGCACGCTCGAGCTCACCGACGCCGGCCGTCGCAAGGCCGTCGACGTGATGCGCAAGCACCGCCTCGCCGAGCGCCTGCTGTCCGACGTGATCGGGCTGGACTGGGCCTTCGTGCACGAGGAGGCCTGTCGCTGGGAGCACGTCATGAGCGAGCAGGTGGAGCGTCGTCTCGTCGAGCTGCTCGGGCACCCCACCGAGTCGCCGTACGGCAACCCGATCCCCGGTCTCGACCAGCTCGGCGACCTTCCCGCCCGCACCTTCGACGAGGGTGTGATCGGTCTCGTGCAGCGGCTGAACGCCGCAGGCGAGCCGGTCGAGGGGACGGTCCGCCGTCTCGCCGAGCCGGCCCAGGTCGACCCGGAGCTCCTGGAGCAGCTGCGTGACGCGGGCGTCGTGCCCGGGGCCCGCGGCGACTTCCGCTTCAACGAGGGCTATGTGCTCATCCAGATGGACGGCAAGGAGGAGGGTCTCGAGCTCCCCGTGGAGCTGGCCTCGCACATCTTCCTCGTCGGCGAACCGGCCTGAGAAGGCCTCACCGAGGATTGTCAGTTTCCCAGGGTGACATGATCGTTATCTTCCGGTAACCTCGGTCAGGTCCTCAGCGAAGAAGCCCGCTGGGGGCGAACCGCGAAGATCCGCCTTCCGGCTCGTCGTCTTCCCGACAGGGACGCACTCGAACCCGAGTAGTGCATCTCTGCCCTGGGGCAGAACGTCGACGGGCCAGCACCACCCGAGGTGCGAGGGCTCAGGAGGACCACGTTTTGGCCGCAGACATCGAACCGACCGCGAAGACATCTGAAGATCGAGTACCCGCCCGGCGCACCGGTGCACGGGTCAGTGCTCGGAAGATCGCAGCCCCTCTCCGGTCGGTGGCGATCTTCGGTGCTGTCGGCGCTCTCGTCGCCGCTGTCGCGCTGCCCGCCTACGCGGCGTCCAAGCCGACGGACGCCACGGCGCAGACCGTGCAGCAGCTCGCCGCGGTCGACGCGCAGTCGCTCGTCGTCGCGTCGGAGGCCACGGCCGCTCCGCTCGTGCGCGGTGCCTTCAGCGCGACCACGCCGGAGGAGATCGAGAAGAAGAAGGCCGAAGAGGCCGCCGCCGCCGCGGCGCGGGCCGCCGCTGCCGCTGCCTCCGCGTCCGCGTCCGCGTCCGCACCCTCGTCCGGCACCTTCAACACGGCCGGCTACGCACTCGTCGCTCCCGGCTCCGGCCAGGTCCGCTACCCGCTGCCGCTCGGCTCCTGGAACGTCAGCCGCACCGTCGGCGGCGGCCACAACGGCGCCGACATGCTCGCACCCGCCGGCACGCCGATCTACGCCGCCGCGGCCGGCGTCGTGCGCGCCTCCGCCGAGAGCATCGGCGGCTACGGCGTCGCCGTCATGTTGGACAGCGTCGTGGGCGGTCAGCAGGTCCAGACCACGTACGGACACATGCTCTACGGGTCGCGCCAGGTGCAGGCCGGGCAGACCGTCGCCGCCGGACAGCTGATCGGCTATGTGGGCAGCACGGGACGGTCGACCGCGAACCACCTCCATTTCGAGGTCTGGATCAACGGCGGCCTCGTCGAGCCGATGTCCTGGCTTTCCGTCAACGCCGGCTGACCGGGACACGTTCTCGAGCATTCATCTCCCGTTCCGCCCCGGTCCTCGCGGGATGGGTTAGCCTGAACCCGTCGTCATACAGGCGGGAGAGGCTGATGGAGCGAACACCGAGCATCCGAACCATGGACGCTCTCGGTCGTCACGTCCTTCGGCATTGCCCGCAGGGATGCCGCGGTGCTGCCGCGCGCGAAAGGCGCCGTCTGTAGACGGCGCCTTTTCTCGTCCCTGCGAACACTCCTCCTCCTGCACGACGTCGTGTGAGTCGAGAGTGCCGGGAAGCCGTCCCGGCGGATCGAGAGGATGACGAATGCGCACACTGGTCCTGAACGCCGGATACGAGCCCTTGGCGATCGTGTCCTTCAAGAGAGCCCTCGTCCTGGTCATGAACGACAAGGCGACGGTCATCGAGAGAGTCGAGGACGACCCCGTCTGGGGAACCCACGGCGTCTACGATCGCCCGGCGGTGATCATCCTCTCCCGCTACGTGCGCGTCCCCCTCAGCCGTCGCGTGCCGGTCACCCGTCGCGGCGTGTTGCGGCGCGACGGGCATCGCTGCGGATACTGCGGCAAGGCCGCGGCGACGATCGACCACGTCCTGCCCCGCTCGCGCGGCGGCGCGGACTCCTGGGAGAACCTCGTCGCCTGCTGCCTGCGCTGCAACAACCTCAAGAGCAACCGCACGCCGCAGGAGATGCGGTGGCAGTTGCGGTTCACGCCGCGCCCGCCGCACGGGACGGCGTGGACGGTGCGCGGGGTGGAGCGCAGCGATCCCCGCTGGGAGCCCTACCTCGCCCTCGCCGCGTGAGAGCCAGCGCGAGGGCGCACAACCGTGGTCCCGTAGACTGGCTGTGCGCCCTCGTAGCTCAGCAGGATAGAGCAGCCCTCTCCTAAAGGGCAGGTCGCAGGTTCGAATCCTGTCGAGGGCACTCCCGCTTCCGCATGCGTCAGGGCTGCCCGCGCCGCCACAGCTTCGACGGCCACCAGATGCTCTTGCCGATGTCGTAGGCGAGTGCCGGCACGAGGAGCGAACGCACCACGAACGTGTCCAGCAGCACGCCGAACGCGACGATGAACGCGAGCTGCACGAGGAAGAGGATCGGGATCACCGACAGTGCCGCGAACGTCGCCGCCAGCACCAGCCCGGCGGAGGTGATGACGCCGCCGGTGATGGAGAGCCCGCGGAGGATGCCCTCCCTCGTCCCGTGCTGCTTCGATTCCTCCCGCACCCTCGTCATGAGGAAGATGTTGTAGTCGATGCCCAGGGCGACGAGGAACACGAAGCCGTAGAGCGGGACCGCGGGGTCGGCACCGGGGAAGTCGAAGATGCCGTTGAACACCAGCGCCGAGACGCCCATCGCCGTACCGAAGGACAGCACCGTCGTGAGGATCAGCAGCACCGGCGCCAGGATCGAGCGCAGGAGCAGCATCAGGATGATCATGATGACGACGAGGATCACCGGGATGATGAGGTTGCGGTCGTGGATGGACGCGTCGTTCGTGTCGATCGAGGTGGCCGTCACCCCGCCCACCACGGCTCCGATGTCGTCGAGCTCTCCGCGCAGCTCGCGCACGGTGGAGGCGGCCGCGGCGGAATCGGCCGCATCCGTCAGCGTCCCCTGCAGGAGCACCTGGCCGTCGACCGTCGTGGGCTCCGGAGCGGGGGTCCCGGGAGGGCCGACGGCCGTGATCCCGTCCGTCGTCACCGGGGCGGACCCGCTCGGGGAATCGGCCGCGGTGACGGTCACCCCGTCGATCCCGTCGTTCGCGAGGAGCACGTCGGCGGCATCCTGCAGGCGGTCCTCGTCCACGATCACGGAGACGGGGCTCCCTGAGCCGCCGGGGAAATGCTCACCGAGTGCGACCTGACCGTCGCGCGCCTCCGACGCTCCGAGCACGAGGTCGGACTGCGGGACGCCCTGTGCGTCGAGCTGTGTGACGCCGGCCGCGCCGGCGAGGAGGACGAGGGTGGTCGCGATCCAGATGACGCGGGGGCGCTTCTTGATGAGGCCCGACAGTCGCGCCCAGAGGCCGGTGGTGCGCATGCCGTGCTCCTCGGCCACGACCTCGGGCTCGAACCGGGGACGCCGGGGCCAGAAGACCGCGCGTCCGAACAACAGCAGCAGCGCGGGCAGGAGCGTGAGGGCCGAGAGCATCGCGAACACGATGCCGATCGCCGCGACCGGGCCGAGCGTGCTGTTCGACTTCAGGTCGCTGAGCAGCAGGCACAGGAGTCCCGCGATCACGGTGCCCCCGGAGGCGACGATCGGTTCGACCGATCCCTTCCACGCGGCGAGGAGGGCGACGCCCTTGTCCTGCGCGACCCGCAGCTCCTCCCGGAACCGCGCGACGAACAGGAGCGCGTAGTCGGTGGCGGCGCCGATCACGAGGATGAAGAGGATCCCCTGGGTCTGCCCGCTGAGCAGCAGGATCTCCCATTTCGCCAGCCACCACACGACGAGGAGCGCGACGCACAGCGCGAACAGGCTCGTGGAGAGCACGACGAGCGGCAGCAGGAACGAACGGTAGACGAGGACGAGGATCACGAGCACGGCGAGCAGCGCGACACCGAGCAGGAGTCCGTCGATGCCGGCGAACCCGGCGGCGAGGTCGGCTGTGAAGCCTGCCGGCCCCGTGATGTAGACCGTGACGTCGTCCGGTACCGCCGCGCGCAGCTCGTCGCCGAGAGCGGCGGTGGCATCGCTGAGCTCGGCGTCGCCGTCGATCGGGATGAAGGCCTGCACGGCCCGGCCGTCCTCGGAGGGGAGCGCGGGGGAGACGTCGTCAGTGACCCCCTCCACGTCCGGGGCGTCCGCCACGGCGGCGGAGATCGCCTCGAGTTCGGACGGCGTCAGCTCCTCCTCGGAGGTGAAGACCGCGATCGCCGGGATCGCGTCGCTGTCGGTGAACTCACCGAGGAGCTGCTGCACCGTCGTGGCGTCCGCGGACTCCGGCAGGTACGTCGTCTGATCGTTGGACGACACCTCGTCGACCTTGCCGAACAGCGGACCGCCGAAGGAGGCACCCGCCAGCCACACCAGGATGAGGGCGACCGGGAGGAACACGCGCAGCCAGGAGTGGCGTCGGGTGCGCTCGCGGGTCGGCGGCGTCGGTGCGGGGGCGGGGCGGGACATCGGGGTCCTTTCGGGAGAGGGGGCGGGGCGCGAAGGGTCAGGAGACCCAGGCGAGGATGAGGATCATCGTGGCGAGGAAGCCGGCGATGTAGTTGAGTGCGATGAACCGGCGCCAGGCGCGGTTGGTCCCGGCCGACGTCTCGTCGGTGACGTTCCACCACGGCGCGGCGTTGACGATGTAGGGCAGCGCCAGCACGGCGGCGAGCGGTCCCGGCCACGGGGTCAGCAGCATCGCACCGCCGGCGACGGCCCACAGCACGAGGGAGAGCCGGACGGTCGCCCTCGCGCCGATCACGGTCGCGATGGAGGAGATGCCACCCTCGCGATCGGGCCCGATGTCCTGCACGGCACCGAACGCGTGAGCGGCCATGCCCCAGAGGAAGAACGCGACGAGCACGAGGACGCTGGTCGTGGTGACGGGCGCTCCGGCGAGGGAGAGGCCGACGAGGGCGGGGCTGACGAAGTGCATGCTGGAGGTCACGGAGTCCAGGAACGGGCGCTCCTTGAAGCGCAGCACCGGAGCCGAGTAGGCGAGGACGGCGAAGACACTCACGGCGAGCCACAGCCACGACGCCGGGGTGCCGACGGCGAAGAGGTAGACCAGGAACGGTACGTTCGTGGCGGCCGCCGCCCACAGCGTCGCGCGGTGGATGCGCGGGGACAGCAGCGCGCCCTCGATCCCGCCCTTGCGGGGGTTCGCCAGGTCGGAGGCGTAGTCGAAGACGTCGTTGATGCCGTACATCGCGAGGTTGTACGGCACCAGGAAGTACAGGGTGCCGATCACGAACGTCGCGTCGATCTCCCTGGTGCTCAGCAGGTAGGCGGCGGCGAAGGGGAAGGCCGTGTTGATCCAGCTGATCGGCCGGGACGAGAGGAGGATCTGGGCGATGTCGTGGCCGATGCCGCCGCGGGAGGTCTTCTCCGTCATGCGTGCTCCTCCCGGTCTGCGGCGGTGCGCGTCCGGGATCGGCGCGCGCGCAGGGCGGTCCACAGCGCGGGGAGCAGCAGCACCCCGGCCAGCGGATACGCGAAGTCCTCGAGCGGCGCGAGACCGATGTGCACGCCGGCGAGCTGCGTCGGCGCGTAGTGGAACAGCCCGGTGGCGATCATGACGGTGTCGAACACGGCGGTCAGCACGAGGAGAGCGAGCGCGGTGAGCGTGAGGGCGCCGAGGTGCGGGGTGCGCCGCGCTCCGACGCAGAGGGCGACCGCGGCCAGAGCGGCGACGGCGAGGAACACGGCGGACAGCTGCAGGTAGGTCATCGCGCCGCTCCCTCCCCGGCGCTGACCCGACGGCGATCCAGAAGCCGGACGGCGCCGCCGTAGAGCACCATCGTGCAGACGACGAGGAAGATCAGGAAGATCGGCTCCTCCAGGGGCAGCTCCGGAGCCAGGACGATACCCGTGGCGATCGCCGCCTCGCCGCGGAAGAAGATCCCCGCCGCGATGCCGGCCACGTCCCAGACGAGGAAGAAGGCGAGTCCGACGATCGTGACGATGGCCGCCGACACGGCATCCCGCCAGAAGAAGAGACGGAACCGCCAGTCGAGCAGCAGCATGCAGCCGAGGGAGACGAGCAGGGCGGTCAGGTAGATCGCGCCCATCATGCCTTCTCGGGTGTGGGGGTTCGGGTGGCCGGCTCCGGCAACGGGCCGGGCGAGTGGTCGCCTCGGATGCGCTTGAGCACGATCTCGGCGCTGATGAGGCACATCGGCACGCCGACGCCGGGCGCGGTGGTCGCTCCGGCGTAGTACAGCCCCCGCACGCGCCGGGAGGCGTTCTGCGCGCGGAACATGGCGCTCTGCGAGAGGATGTGCGCGGGGCCGAGCATCCCGCCCCGCCACGAGTGGTAGTCGTCGCGGAAGTCGGCCGGACCCACCGTCTCCCTGACCACGATCCGCTCGCGCAGGTCGGGGATCCCCGACCACGCTGCGATCATGTCGATCGCGGCGTCCGCGGCCTTCTCGACCTTCGGCGATCCGGCGCCGTCGCTCCCGCCGTGGCCGAGCTCGACGTCGGCCGGGACCGGGATCAGGACGAAGAGGTTCTCGTGCCCGTCCGGCGCGACCCCCGCGTCCGTCGCGCTGGGCCGACAGACGTAGGTGGACGCCGGCGTGGGGACGCCGGGGGTGCGACCGAAGATCGCGTCGAAGTTCGCATCCCAGTCGTCGGTGAAGAACAGCGAGTGATGGGGGAGCTCGGGCAGGGTCCCGCGGACGCCGAGCATCACGAGCACGCCGCCGGGCCCGCTCGTGCGCCGCGCCCACCAAGACTCGGGGTAGGACTGCAGGGTGGGCGGCAGGAGCGCCGTCTCGGTGTGGTGCAGATCGGCGCCGGAGACGACGATGTCCGCGTCCTCGACGTGCTGATGGCCGTCTCGATCCGTCCAGCCGACACCGGTCACGTGGGTCGCACTATCCGCGTCCTGCGTGCGGATCCCGGTGACCTCGGCACCCGTGACGATCCGCGCGCCGGCATCCTGGGCCAGCGTCGCCAACCGCTCGACGACACGCCAGAAGCCGCCCTGCGGATACAGCACGCCCTGGTCGAGGTCGAGCGCGCTCATCAGGTGGTACATCGCCGGCGCCGTCCGCGGGTCGGTGCCCAGGAAGACGGCGGGGTAGCCGAGGATCTGCCGCAGCACCGGGTGCCGGAAGCGCCGGGCGGCGAAAGCCTGGAGGCGGGTGCCGAGCAGCGAGAACAGTCGCGGCAGCGCGCGCACCACCTCGGGAGCGGCGAGCGTCCTGGTGCGGGTGAACGGGTTGTAGAGGAAGTACCGCCTCGCCATGGAGCCGGCATCGTGGGCGGAGGCGAGATAGGTCTCGAGTGCCGCGGCGGAGCCCGGTTCCATCGACTCGAACAGCGCGGACACGGCTTCCCGCCCGGCGGGCACCGTCACGGGGTCGTCGCCGGACTCGGGCGAGCGGAAGACGCGGTACCCCGGATCCAGCAGCGTCAGGTCGAGCTGCTCCTCGGTGGTGGTCCCCATCATCGCGAAGTAGTGGTCGAAGACCTCGGGCATGAGGTACCACGACGGGCCGGAGTCGAATCGGAAACCATCGCGCTCGATGGTGCCCGCCCGTCCGCCGACGCGGTCGTTCTTCTCCAGCACCACGACGTCATGTCCGTCGCGCGCGAGCAGCCCGGCCGTGGCCAGACCGGCCACGCCCGCGCCGATGACGACGACGCGGCTCATCGGTCCCGCTCCAGGGCCGTGACGAGGACGGCGCGCGCAGCGAGCAGCGCCTTGATCGGGTCCGGCACGCGCACCCGGCGGCGGTACAGCTCCGCAGCCGGCGTGCGTGCGACGCGGTGCGTCAGAGCGGCGAAGAGGGCGAGGGCGCTCCGGACAGCGGCACGGGCGTCCTTCGGGAGCAGCGGGATCGCGGCTCTCGCGTCGGCGAGCTGACGGTGGACGGTGTCGACCCAGGCGTCGCGGTCGGCGTCGGCGAGAGGTTCCGTGCCGCCGAGGTAGCCGCGCTGCAGGCGGTCGGTGTCGTCGGCGAGGTCACGGAGGAAGTTCACGTTCTGGAACGCGGCGCCCAGCCGACGCGCTCCGCGGTCGAGGATGTCGAGCTCCGCCGGCGTCCGCGTGGCGTCGCGCAGGAAGACCCGCAGGCACATCAGGCCGACGACCTCCGCCGAGCCGTAGACGTACGCGGCGTGTGCGTCGGCGTCATAGGCCGTGAAGCCGGACGGGCCGGCGATGTCGGCCCTCATCGAGTCGAAGAACGGCTGGGTGAGGTCTTCGCCGATCCCACACTCGCGCGCCGTTCGCGCGAACGCATGCAGGATGAGATCGCTGCTGTAGCCGGTCCGCATGGAGCGATGGGTCTCCGTGATGTAGGAGTCCAGGGCCGCGGCCTGTGCACCCGCATCGAGTCCGGCCTCGGCGGCGACGCCGTCGACGATCTCGTCCGCGATGCGCACCATGGCGTAGATGTTGCGCACGTGCTGGCGATGGCGTCGCCCGAGAAGACGCGTCGCCAGTCCGAACGACGTCGAGTAGGTGCGGATGACGTCGGATGTCGCGATCTCGGCAGTCCGGCTGAAGCGTCGCAGCGCCGCGTCGTCGCGGGGCTCGGAAGGGGTCGCGGTCATCGGCTGCGGCCCTCGATCCGGTCGGCCAGAGCGAGGATGATGCGTCCGGCGTCGGCCGAGAGCGTGCCCGCCTCCTCGGCTTCCGCCAGGACCGTCGACACGGCCGCGAGCTGCTCCTCCACGAGTCCTCGGACGAATCCCTCCGCGCCGCACTCGCGGAGGCGGTCGCGCATCTCCGCCGCGTCGTCGATGCTGAGGTCGTTCTCGCCGAACCGCAATTCGATGCCGGGCCAGTGGCTGGTCATCCGGGCGTACGCGATGATCGCGGTCTCCTTGCCCTCGCGGAGATCGGAATACGGGTCCTTGCCGTGAGCGTCCGGGTCCCCGAACACCGACAGCAGATCGTCCTGCAGCTGGTAGGCGAGACCGAGGTGGCCGCCGATCTCGGTCAGCTGCTCCTCGGCGGCGGTCGGAGCGCCGGACAGGATAGCCGCCGCGCGGAACGGGAGGACGAACGAGTAGGCGGCGGTCTTCGACGCGCTGGTGGCGAGGATGGTGCGGAGGTCGGCCGCGATGATGCCGTCGCTGAGGGCGACGTCGGAGTGCTCCCCGGCGACGGTCTCGAACACGGTCGTCTCGAGGAGAGCGAGGAGCCGCTCCCGTCGCGGCGCGGGGACGTCGGCACGGGCGAAGCCGAGCACGGCGGTGGAGAGCAGGAGGTCTCCGAGGAGGATGGCGCTCGAGCGGCCCCAGTGCAGCGCCGTATCGCCGGCCTCGTCGGGGCGACGGGAGACCAGGGAGCCGATGAGATTGGGACGGCGGCGGCGGGTGAGGTCGCCGTCGATGACGTCGTCGTGCAGGAGGAACGCGAAATGCAGCAGCTCGACATGAGCGGCCACGTCGATCGCCCGCGCCGTGTCCTTCTCCGTGAGGGGGGTCGTGGCGAGTGCGGACAGCAGGTCCATGAGCATGCGCGGGCGCAGGAGCTTCCCGCCGAGGGCGTGCTCGGCGGCCGTGTGCCACAGGGCGGCGAACTCTGCCCCGTAGTGCTCGGCGGCGGCAGTGCGCTCGGCGAACCGTCGTCGCAGCACCGCCTCGATCCTGGTGCCGAGGTCTTCTTCTGTCACCATGACCGCCATGGCTCAGACCTCCCCGTGTCGACGGAGGAGAGGGAGCTGCTCGGCGAGCCAGGGGCTGAAGGCGAACGGGGTGCGGATGACCGCGGCGAGCAGGTCATCGACATCGACCCACTCCCACTCCGCCACCTCGTCCGGGTTCGCCGAGGGCTGCTCGTCGACCACCGCGACGTGCACCGGACAGATCTCGTTCTCCACGATGCCACTCGCGTCCACGGCGCGGTAACGGTAGTCGGGGAGAGCGAGGCGGATCTCGGTCACCTGGATACCCAGTTCGTCGGAGCCGCGCCGTCGCACCGCGTCGGCCATGTCCTCGCCGGGCTGCGGGTGCCCGCAGAAGCTGTTGGTCCAGACCCCGGGCCACGTGCGCTTGCCGAGCGCGCGACGCGTGACGAGGAGGCGTCCCTCTCGATCCTGCACATAGCAGGAGAAGGCGAGGTGGAGAGGAGTGTCGGTCGTGTGGACTTCGCTCTTGGGCAGGATGCCGACGGCAGTCCCGTCTTCGGCGAGGAGTGTGACGTTGTCCATGGCGTCCTCTCGTCGTTTAGCTAACCTGGCGAAATATCAACTTAGCATGAAGCTGTTCGTGTGTAACATGATCGCATGCCCTCCGAGCCCTGCACCACCCCGGTCGCCCACGCGACGGCGGCGGCGGAGCGGGACGAACTCGCTCAGGGGTCCATCTATGACGTCGACGCCAGCGACCCGCGCAGTACGCTCGTCGATCGCTCGGGCGTCGCCCCGGAGGATCTGCGTCAGATCGGACGCCTCATGGAGGCGCTCGGCGGGCTGCGCGAGGCCGAGCAGCGTCTCTCGCAGGCGTCCCGGCGCTACATGCAGCTGAACGAGACCGACATGCGCGCGCTGCACTACCTGATCGTGTGCGACAACCGAACGGTCGTGGCGACGCCCAGCGGCATCGCCCACCATCTCGGGGTCTCCACCGCCGCGACGACGAAGTTGCTCGACCGGCTGGAGAAGGGTGGGCACATCCGGCGCTCGCCGCATCCCACCGACCGACGAGCCCTCGCGATCACCATCACCCCCGAGACCAGGCACGCCGCGATGGAGACGGTCGGGCGGCAGCAGGCCAAGCGCTTCTACGCGGCGGCGCGTCTGTCGGCTGCGGAGCGAGAGGTCGTGATCCGCTTCCTCCTGGACATGACGGAGGAGATCACCCTCCGCGATGAGGCGTGGGCGCTCGATGGTGCGAAAGAAGATCCCGCCCGACCGTGAGGTGGGGCGGGACCGGGTCAATGCGCGGCGCGGTAGGCCTCGAGGATGGGAGCCGGTACGCGACCCCGCTCCGAGAGCGTGTAGCCGTTCTCCTTCGCCCAGGCGCGGATCGCGGCGACCTCCGGGTTGCGTGAGGGCCGCTTCCGCGACGAGGACGAGGACGAGGACCGTCCTCCGCTTGACGCCGCTCCCGATCCGGCCCGACGCCCGGCCGTGATGTAGGGCTCGAGTGCCTGTCGCAATTCCTCGGCGTGCGCGGAATTCAGATCGATCTCGTAGGAGGTGCCGTTCAGCGAGAAATGCACGGTCTCGCCTTCCCCGACCTCCAGGACGGTGCCGTCGATGTCGTCGACCAGCTGGTGCACAATTCGTCTCGCCATGGGGCCGACTTTATCGCGGGTGCGGGAATGCGCACAACAAAGGCCGTTTCGTCATGGCGAACAATGACGCAGCCGCCGAGAATGTCGATTCAGGGGAGAAGGCCGGCGCGACGCGCTTTGGTCACGGCGGCATGCCGCGTCGACGCATCCAATTTCGACATCGCGGTGCCGAGATAGGCCTTGACCGTCCCTTCCCGCAGACCGAGGTGCGCGGCGATCTCCGCATTCGTCGATCCCAGGGCGGCGCAGGCCAGGACATCCGTCTCGCGCGGGGAGAGGTGGACGACGGGGAGCGGGCCGGTCGTGGTCGTCGGCAGGTCGTCTCCGGCGAGGGTCAGCAGTCGGCGCTCGACCTGCGCCAGCCGCGCGCGGATGCCGGCGTCGTCGACGGTCGCGGCGATGCTGCGGAGCTCGGCGAAGCTCTCCCGCAGCTCCTCGCGCTGTGCCGGCGCGACCGCTGCGGGTGTCGGCGATGCGGCGCGGAGGCGCCGCTGCACCTCGTCGCGGATGCGCAGCTCGTCAGCGACGGACTGGGCGACCTGCATGGCCGGGGCCGTGGTCACGCCGCCGATCCTCTCCTCCGCCCACGCGCCGGCATAGAGCACGCCGCGAGGGCGGCCCTGGACGACGATCGGCAGGGCGAGCAGGGTCCGCAGGCCTTCGCCGAGGACGAAGACGTCGTAGTCGTGGGTGATCTGGCGGGAGGAGCCGTAGTCGCTCGTCATCCGCGGACGCAGCTCCATCATGGCCCGCCCGCCGAGACCGCGCTCGGGGCGTACGCGGAGACCGTCGAGAGCGCGTGTGCGGGCTCCGACGATGCTCGTGACGCTCACGACGCCCTCTTCGATCAGCCCACCGAACGCCACCGGGAAGCGCGTGCGCCGCGCCAGCTCGCGCACCGCGTTGGCGACGAGCTCCGCCTCGGGTTCGACGGTGATCGGAGAGCTCACGAATACCTACTTTCGGGGGTGACGGCGGTGTTCCCCGTTTCGTAGCGTCGACCCTACCACTCGGGCGGCGACGGCCGCGCGTGCAGCGGACATGTGGCAAGGAGGCCCCATGAGCGAACAGGTTCCGACCCCTCAGAACGGTGCGATCGATTACGTCGCCGTCGAGCAATCCCCTCGATTCCTGCGGTTGAAACGGACGCAGCGGTCATTCATCTTCCCCCTCGCCGCGTTCTTCCTGGTGTGGTATTTCGTCTACGTGCTGCTGGCCGCATTCGCCCGCGATTTCATGGCGCAGCGCGTATGGGGGGATATCACCGTCGGGCTGCTTTTCGGGCTCGGGCAGTTCGTGACGACGTTCGCCATCACGATGGCATATGTCGCGTTCGCCAACAGGAAGCTCGATCCGTTGGCGTCGGAGATCCGTGAAGAACTCGAGAAGGCGCAGGCCGACGCATGAGCATCATCCGCACGGCCACCGAGGATGTCGCGCTCGACATCAACCCGGTGTTCAACATCTCGATCTTCCTGGCCTTCGTCGCGGTGACATTGTTCATCGTCATCCGCGCCAGCAGGAACAACAAGACCGCCGCCGATTATTACGCGGCGGGGAGGTCCTTCACCGGACCTCAGAACGGATTCGCGATCGCGGGCGACTATCTGTCCGCCGCATCCTTCCTGGGCATCTGCGGTGCCATCGCGATCAACGGCTACGACGGATTCCTGTACTCCATCGGCTTCCTCGTCGCCTGGCTGGTCGCTCTGCTGCTGGTGGCCGAACTCATGCGCAACACGGGCAAGTTCACGATGGCGGATGTGCTCTCGTTCCGGTTGCAGCAGCGGCCGGTGCGGATGGCGGCGGCGATCACCACGCTCGCGGTGTGCTTCTTCTACCTCCTCGCGCAGATGGCCGGGGCAGGCGGTCTCGTGTCGCTGCTCCTGGGGATCGACGGGAGGGTCGGGCAGTCGGTCGTCATCGCCGTCGTCGGCATCCTCATGATCGTCTACGTGCTGATCGGCGGTATGAAGGGCACCACCTGGGTGCAGATCGTCAAGGCGGTGCTGCTGATCGGCGGCGCCCTCGCGATGACCATCTGGGTCCTCGCGATCAACGGCTTCAGCCTGAACACCCTGCTGGAGGCCGCCGTGGCGAACTCCGACAAGGGAGAGGCGGTGCTGGCGCCCGGCCTGCAGTACGGCGCGAACCCGTGGGACTTCCTCTCGCTGGGGATGGCCCTGGTGCTCGGCACCGCGGGCCTGCCGCACGTGCTGATGCGCTTCTACACCGTGCCGACGGCCAAGGAGGCGCGGCGTTCGGTGGTGTGGGCGATCTGGCTGATCGGCGGCTTCTACCTGCTGACGCTCGTGCTCGGCTACGGCGCCGGCGCGCTCGTCGGCGCCGACGTGATCGCGGCGGCACCCGGGGGCGTGAACTCCGCGGCTCCGCTGCTGGCGCTCAAGCTCGGCGGTCCGGTGCTCCTCGGGTTCATCTCCGCGGTGGCGTTCGCCACGATCCTCGCCGTCGTCGCGGGACTCACGATCACCGCGGCGGCGTCGTTCGCCCACGACATCTACGCGAACGTCATCCAGAAGGGACGCAAGGACGCGGAGGGGAAGCCCGTCGAGCCCGATCCCAACGGCGAGGTGCGGGTCGCCCGTCGGACGGTGATCGTCATCGGCATCCTCGCGATCGTCGGTGGCATCGGGGCGCAGGGGCAGAACATCGCCTTCCTCGTGGCCCTCGCGTTCGCCGTGGCGGCGTCCGCCAACCTGCCGACGATCCTCTACTCGCTGTTCTGGCGCCGGTTCACGACGCGCGGTGCGGTGTGGAGCATGTACGGCGGGCTCGGCTCGGCGATCATCCTCATCATCCTGTCGCCCGTGTTCTCCGGCACGCCCACCTCGATGATCCCCGGCATCGACATCGCCATCTGGCCGCTGAACAACCCGGGCATCGTCTCGATCCCGCTCGGGTTCGCGCTCGGCTGGCTCGGGACGATCACCAGCACCCGGCGGGAGTCGCCCGAGCTGGCGGCCGAGATGGAGGTGCGCTCTCTCACCGGCTTCGGGGCGGAGAAGGCCGTCGATCACTGACGCGTCACCCCCTCGGGTGCGGGCCCGGCGGCCTACTCGCCGGGCCCGCACCCGAGGAGCGGGGGGCTCACCGGGACTCGAGGTCCAGCAGGAACCTCTTCCGTTCCGGGTGACCGCCGTAGTGCCCTGCGGAGCCGTCGGACCGCACCACCCGGTGCACGGGCACGATGAGGGAGAACGGTGTGAGCCGACAGGCGGTGCCGACGGCCCTGGCCGCTCCGGGGTGGCCGGCGAGGACCGCGACCTCCCCGTAGCTCAGTGTCTGTCCCCACGGGATCTCGCAGACGGTGCGCAGCGCCGCCCGGTGGAAGCCGTCCACGAGGCGCCAGTCGAGAGCGACATGCTCGTCGAAGCGCACGGGCTCTCCGTCGAAGTACGCCTCCAGGAGCGGGACGAGCTCGTCGGCAGCTCCGGGCACGGGCTCCGGGACGGCGCCGAGCTGCCGAGACACGCCCTCCAGCAGCCAGGGCACCTGCGGATCCGCGGACTCGGACAGATCGAAGCGCACGATGCCGTCGTCGGAGAAGACCGCGAGGGCGTCGCCGAAGGGCGTCGGAGCGAAGTCGTAGCGGAAGGTCATGTCCCCATCCTGACCGTCCGGGTCGACAGCGGAGAACCGGTCGCCGGGTCCGTCGCGCGTTCCGTGGACAACGAGAGCGCACGACCATGCGGGCAGGAGTAGTCCGAGCGAGTGCCGCACCGGCGGTTTTTCACCGGAAACCCGCCGGGGATACCGATCTCCGGCGGTGTCGCGCCTAGGGTGTCAGTGTGTGGCGACGGGAAAGCAGGTCTGCGAACAACACGGCGGTGGACAACGCTGTGTCCCTCGGCGACCTGCGCGACTCGTCCACCGGCGTCGGCATCGCGCACGCCGCGGAGGCGGAGCGCACGCGGCTGCGGGCGGAGGCGGCTGATCTGGGTGGACCTTCGCCGTTGAGCAGCTTCCGCGACGGCCCGGAGTCGGGCATCGACATCTCCAAGGCGCACCCCGGCAGCCTCCCGCAGTTCATCACCGGCAAGTCGACGCTCCTGTCCAACCTCTTCCGCGATGAGGTGGGTCTGCGCACCGCGCGGCTCGCCGCCGAGCGCATCACGGCCAAGAACACCGAGCTGCGCACCGTCCGCGGCATCGAAGCGGTCCACCTCGCCGTCGGCGTCGCACGGTGGCGCATCGGCGGGGCGACCTTCGCCGCCCCCGTCCTGCTGCGGCCGCTCGCGATCCGCCGCCATCACACCGATTTCGAGCTCAAGCTGCAGGGGGCGTTCGAGGTGAACCCGGAGCTCGTGCGGGTCGCCCGCGAGCACTTCGGGCTGACCCTCGATGCGTCAGCGCTCGCCGCACTCGCGTACGACGGCGGCATCTTCAAGCCCCAGCCCGTGATCGACAGCCTGCGCGCGCTGACCCGATCCATCGAGACGTTCTCCGTCGAACCGCGACTCGTCGTCTCCACCTTCGCCGACGTCGCCGGCGCCATGGCCCAGGACGGCGGCAGCCTCGATCATCCCGTCCTCAACGCGCTCGGCGGCCACGTCGGCGATCGTGAGCAGGTCACGGCACCCCGCGCCGTCCCGCACCACGTCGGGCCCGACGACCGTGCGCCCGCCTCGGACAACCTGCTGCTCGATGCGGATGCGGAGCAGGAGGCCGTGCTGGCCCGCATCGCCGCCGGGCACTCCCTCACCGTGGCGACCCTTCCGGGCACCGGAGGGACGCAGACCGTCATCAACGCGCTCGGGGAGCTGGTCCGCGCCGGGAAGAAGGTCCTCGTCGTCTCGGCCCGGCGGTCCACGCTCGACGGTGTTCGTCATCGCCTCGCCGGTATCGGGCTGGACAGCCTCGCGGTGTCGCCGGGGAGCCTGCGCCGCGATCTCGTCCGCGCGATCGGACGCAACGAGAAGGCGACGGCTCCGAAGGTCAGCGAGGTCGACGACGCGCTGGTGCGGCTGCGCACGGTGCTGCGCGACTACCGCGACGCGCTGACCGTCCCCGTCCCCGGTCTCGACGCCTCCGTGCTGGATGCAACCCGACACCTCACCCGGCTCGCCTCGCTTCCCGTCCCCCCGTCGACGACAGCGCGGTTGAGCGTGGATGCGCTGCGCAGGCTGGCAAGGGACCGCACGGACGCGGCCGCGGCGCTGGCGCAGGCCGCGCGCCTCGGAGAGTTCCGCGTCGGGCCGAACGACTCGCCCTGGTACGGCGTCACCTTCGGCAGCACCGAGGCGGCCCGCGCCGCGCACGAGCTCGCCGGACGCCTGCACGCCGACAGCGTGCCCGCCCTGCTCGAGCGCGGGTACGAGCTCATCGCGCAGACGCACATGCGGCCCTTCTCGACGATCGACGAACTCGGCGAGTACCTCGGGCTGCTGGAGGGCATCCGCGACACGCTCGACCGCTTCAGTCCCACCGTGTTCGAGCGGCCGCTCGGGGAGCTCATCCAGGCCCACGGTTCGCGACGGGACGCGCCAGGGATGTCGGGGGCCAATCGTCGTCGGCTTCGTCGCCTGGCCAAGGAATACGTCCGCCCGGGCGTGCACGTGACGGAGATGCACGAGGCGCTGCTGCGCATCCAGACCCAGCGCACCCAGTGGCAGCGGTACGTGGAGGCGGGCGTCGCTCCGGAGATCCCGCTCGGTCTGGCCGATGTGTCCGCCGCATGGCAGCGGGTCGAAGCGGAGTTGGCGGAGCTCGATGCCGCCCTCGGCCGCCGCGAGCCCCTCTCGTCCCTGCCGGTCGCACGGCTCGTGCGCATGCTCGCCGGCCTCGCCGCGAAGTCGGACGTCTTCGAGAACCTCGTCGAGCGGGCCCAGCTGCGCGACGAGCTCGCCCTCCTCGGCCTGGAGCCGCTGCTGACCGAGCTCTCGGTGCGGCACGTCTCCGAGGCGCGGGTGGGGGAGGAGCTCGAGTACGCCTGGTGGCAGTCCCTCCTGGAGCGCGCACTGCAGGACAACCGGGCGCTGCTGGGCGCGAACACCGCCGTGGTCGACCGCCTCGAGCGCGATTTCCGGCTGGTGGACGAGGCCCATGCGGCCATGGCCGGGCCGCTGCTCGCGTGGCAGCTCGCGAACCAGTGGCGCATCGCCATCGTCGACGAGCCCGAGCAGTCGCAGAACCTCCGCCGCGCCCTGACCCAGTCCGCGACGACGGCCGCGGAGGTCGTCAGCGCCGCGCCGACCCTCGTCGACGTGCTGGCTCCGGTCTGGATCTCGTCGCCCTACCTGGTGCCGGAGATCCCGGATGCGGTGGAGTTCGACACCGTGCTCCTCGTCGACGCCGCGGCCATCAACCTCGCCGAGGCGGCGCCGGCCATCCGCCGCGCCCGTCAGGTCGTGGCGTTCGGCGATCCGGTCACGCAGCGTCCCTCTCCCTTCCGCATCGCGGTCGACCCCGCCGAGGAGTGGGAGGAGGAGGTTCCGTTCGATGACGTCTCGGTCTTCGAGCGCCTGTCCGAGCTGTTCCCGGTGATGACCCTGACCCGCAGCTACCGGGCCGGCGGCGAGGATCTCGCGGAGCTCATCAACGACGCGTTCTACGGCGGCGAGATCGTCTCCCTCCCGTGGGCCGGTTCGTACCTGGGGCGCGGCAGCCTCACCGTCGACTACGTCGAAGGCGGTACCGGCGCGCCCGACCCCGTCTCGGGCGCCGTCGAGAGCCCGGACGCCGAGGTCGCCCGCGTCGTCACCCTCGTCGTCGAGCATGCGGTGCATCGCCCGACCGAATCGCTCATGGTCGTCACCGCCAGCACCCGCCATGCCGAGCGCGTGCGCGCCGCCGTGACCGCCGCCTTCGCGGGACGCTCCGACGTCGCCGACTTCGTCGCCCGCGACACCGCGGAGCCGTTCGCGGTGCTGACGCTCGAGGAGTCCGTCGCGGAGAGCCGCGACCGCGTCATCTTCTCCCTCGGCTTCGGGCTCACGAAGCACGGCCGTGTCCTCAGCGACTTCGGCGACCTGTCGACGCCCGACGGCGAGCGACTGCTGACCGTCGGGATGACCCGCGCACGGCGCTCGATGGTCATCGTCTCGTCCATCCGCCCCTCGGCCTTCGACGACGGGCGCCTCGAGCACGGCGCGGCCACGCTCATGTCGATCCTCGGCGGTCTCGCGGCCCGTGCCCGCGACGCGCGACTGGAGGACCTGGCCGACCCGCTCACCCTCGCACTGGCCAGGGAGCTCCGGCGTCTCGGGGCTTCCGTCGACGTCGACTATCGGGGACTCCTGCCGCTCGTGGCGCAGCACAACGGCAAGGCGGTCGTGATCGAGTCCGATCCGGAGTCCCGGGGAGAATCCCTGCGCGAGACGCTGCGGCTGCGCCCTCATGTGCTCCGTCGCCTCGGCTGGCACTATGTCCGCGTGCACGCGTTCGACCTCTACAGCGACCCGCGCACCGTGGCGTCCCGGATCGCGACCGTCCTCGGCATCTCCGAGACGGCCCCGCGCGCGGAGAACGACACGCAGCCTCTCGATCTCGGCGATCACCGGAATGACTGAGGGCCGGGACGAGCCGCGGCAGCGGGTCGTCCGGGTGCCGGGCTCCCGACGGGCGCGGCTGACGCCGGTCGATGGCAGCGATCCGGCACCGGAGGTCCCGGAGGGCGGCGCGCCGCAGCGGTCGGCGCCCGGCGACCGGAAGGGTCCCAACGACGACCAGCTCCTCCGCGACGTGCCCCCGCACTACTGACGCGTCCGGGCCGGAATGAGAGAGACCCACGGCCCTCCGAGGAGAGCCGTGGGTCGTGAGGGCGGTGCGGTCAGACGCCGCGCGGGCCCTGCTGGGTCTTGAGCAGATCGCGGATCTCGACGAGCAGCTCCGCCTCGGTCGCGGCGGCCGGCTCCTCCTCCGGCTCCTCGGCCGGCGTGCCCTTGCGCGCCTCGACGTGGGCCTTGAACGTGTTCATCGGCAGGACGAAGACGAAGTAGACCACCGCGGCGACGGCGAGGAAGCTGATGAGCGCCGAGATGAGGTCGCCGATCGGGAAGACGACCTCTTCGCCGTAGATGTTGGTGACAGGGATGCCGAACTTGCCGGCGGCATCGGCCTTGAGGAAGAGCGCGATGAGCGGGTTGATGACGCTGTTCACCACGGCCGTCACGACGGCCGTGAAGGCGGTGCCGATGACGACCGCGACGGCCAGGTCGATGACGTTCCCGCGGAGCAGGAAGTCCTTGAATCCTTTGAGCATGGAAACCCCCAAGTCGACTGGGCCTCAGTTCGAGGCGGGAGTCGACGCAGCAGCCGGTTTGGCGCTCGTCGTCGAATCCGACTTCGATGATGCCGAAGCATCCTTCGAACCCCCGGATTTGGCGCGCGAGTCCGTGCGATAGAAGCCGGAGCCGTTGAAGGTCACGCCTATCGAGCCGTACTGCTTGCGCAGGGCGCCGCCGCATTCGGGGCAGACCGTGAGCGCGTCGTCGGAGAAGCTCTGGACGGCGTCGAACTGGTGCCCGCACGCGGTGCAGGCATAGGCGTAGGTGGGCATGGCGGTCCTTGCGGGTCAGCGTCGCCGGGGCGACAGATGCAGCGTCTGCGACGGGGTCACGATGCCGTCGACCGGCTGGTCGTGCACCTCGCGCGGCAGTTCGTCGAGTACCTCGGAATCATAGATCACCGCGTACACCGGAGGGCATTTCTCCATGGAGCCGATGGTTTTATCGAAGTAGCCGCGGCCCCAGCCCATCCGCATCCCCGAGCGGTCGACGGCGGCGGCGGGGACGATCATCAGGTCGACGTCGTTCACCGCGATCGGACCGAGCACCTCGCCGGTGGGCTCCGGCAGCCCGTACAGGCCCTCCGCGATCTCCTCGGTGTCGTCGGCGACGGCCCAGTCCAACAGTCCGTCGGAGCGGGTGACCGGGAGGAGGACCCGGATCCCGCGGCGGACCGCGCGAGTCACGAACTCCCTGGTGCCCGGCTCCGTGGTGGTGGAGAGGAAGCAGGAGACGGAGCGGGCCCCGAGCTCGTCGACGAGGGCGTCGAGGCGTTCGCCGATCGCCTCGGCGGCGGCCTCGCGCTGCGGATCGGACAGCAGCTGACGCCGCTCGCGCAGCTCCGCGCGGAGGGCTCGCTTGGCGTGCTCGACGTCGTTAGCCATGGTCCGAGTCTAGGGCGGCCCCCACCGGTAGGCTGTGGGAATGGCTCACGAGAAGATCAAGGCTGTCATTCCCGCTGCCGGGCTGGGGACACGATTCCTGCCCGCGACGAAGGCGATGCCGAAGGAGATGCTCCCCGTCGTCGACAAGCCGGCGATCCAGTACGTCGTCGAGGAGGCGGCGAACGCCGGGATCGAGGACATCCTCGTGATCATCGGGCGCAACAAGAACGCCATCTCCAACCACTTCGACTCCGTGCCGGAGCTCGAGGTGAAGCTCATGGAGAAGGGCGACACCGGTCGCCTGGAGCGCGTGATGAAGTCGAGCGACCTCGCCGACATCCACTTCGTCCGCCAGGGCGAGCCCAAGGGTCTCGGCCACGCCGTGCTCCGCGCTCGGACGCACGTCGGCGACAGCTCGTTCGCGGTGCTGCTCGGTGACGACCTCATCGACGAGCGCGACCCGCTGCTCACGGAGATGATCGCGGAGCACGAGCGCACGGGTGCCGCCGTCATCGCCCTCATGGAGGTCGACCCGGACAACATCCACATGTACGGTGCGGCCGCCGTCGAGGCGATCGAGGGCTCGGACGCCGTTCGTGTCACGGGCCTCGTCGAGAAGCCCGCCAAGGAGGACGCCCCCTCCAACCTCGCGATCATCGGTCGCTACGTGCTCCCGGCGTCGGTCTTCGAGATCCTCGAGCGCACCGAACCCGGAAAGGGCGGCGAGATCCAGCTCACCGACGCGCTCCAGGAGCTGGCTACGGCGGACGGCGGACCCGGCGTGGTCGGCGTCGTCTTCGGAGGCCGCCGCTACGACACCGGTGACCGCGTGGACTACATCAAGGCGATCGTGCAGCTCGCGGCCGACCGTGACGACCTGGGCTCCGAGCTCCGCCCCTGGCTCAAGGACTTCGCGGAGCGCCTCTAGGCGCCTCGCGGTCGTCGGAGGTGCGGCGTGGAGCTGTCGACGGGGATGCGGCACGGACCGGTCGAGCTGCGTCTCATCCGGACGAAGGACGCGCGGCCTCTGCAGCAGGAGCTGCTCGCCAATCGCGCGTGGCTGCAGCCGTGGGAGGCGACCATCCCGCACGGAGCGGTCTCCTTCGACATGCGGGTCAGCATCCGTCGCCTGCTCCAGCAGTATCGGGACGGCGGCGGCTACCCGTTCGTGATGGAGTACGACGGCGAGGTCGCCGGACAGCTGAACGTCTGGGGCGTCGCCCGGGGCTCGCTGTGCTCGGCGACGATCGGCTACTGGGTGAGTGAGCGGTTCGCGGGTCGGGGGATCACCCCGACCGCGGTCGCGCTCGCCACGGACGCCTGTTTCACGGAGTACGGGCTGCATCGGATGGAGATCTGCATCCGCCCCGAGAACGCCGCGAGTCTGCGGGTCGTGCAGAAGCTCGGCTTCCGATACGAGGGGCTGCGCCGCCGGTACATCCACATCGACGGGGACTGGCGTGATCACTACGCCTTCGCCCTCACGCAGGAGGAGGTTCCGCAGGGTGTCCTCGCCCGGTGGATCCACGGACAGGTGCCGCCGCAGGCGGCGACGATCCCGCCGGCGGACCGTCTCACCCTCTGACGCCCCCGTCGCGGGAGGACTCGCCGCGACACGCGCCCCGACTGCACGGCGCGGCCGGTCCGCCGCCGTTACCGTTGACCTATGGACGGGCCGGTGCTGAGTGGGGGAGTGATCGTGCTCGTCGCCGTGCTCCTGTGGATGCTGTATCTCCTGCCCTCCTGGCGTGGCCGCTTCCAGTACAACGCCGCTGAGCGCAACGCCGTGCGGCTGAATCAGGCGCTGCGGATCCTCGCCGAGACGAGTGAGACTCCCGGCGTGGTGCACATGGAACTCAACGCCCGCACCGTCGTCGCGCAGCAGAAGCTCGCGAAGCGGTTGCAGGCCGAGCGGGAGGCCGCAGAGCTCGAAGCGCTCCGCCAGGAGCTCGCTGCGACCCGCGCCGATCCCGTGATCCGTCAGGCCCGCGCCCGCCGCCGCGTGCGTCTGGCGGCGACCGGCGCTCTCGTGCTCGGACTCGTCGCCGTCGGTCTCGGCATCTGGCAGCTCCTCGCCACCGGGGGCGCCGTGCTCCTCTGGAGCGGTGGAGCCACGGCGCTCGTGGCGACCATGGTCCTGCAGCGGATGGCGTCGGTCGCGGTGCGCGCCGCCCGTCGTCCGCAGGCCGCGGCGGTCGAGACCGTCGAGAGGAGAGAGGCCCCGGTCCTGCACGACCAGGGCCCCGCCACCTGGACTCCGCGTCCGCTTCCGGAGCCGATGGTGTCGGTCACAGGATCCCGCGCACAGGCGGCTCGCGCCGAGATCGATGCGCAGGAGGAGCGCCGCAAGGCCGCCCGAGTGGCCGCGCTCCGTGCCCGTGCCGAGGAGATGGCGCCGCCGGCGCCGGTCACCCTCCCGGCGGCATCGACGGAATCGCCGTACGCACGTATGGGATTCGTCGACGACGCCGAGATCGAGGAGCACGTGCGCCGGCTTCTGCAGCGCCGGGCCGCCGGTTGACGGCTGCGGTGAGCGCGGGTCTCCACCGCTGATACCGGATGCGGGAGAGTGTCGCTCCTCGCGTCAGCGCCGCTCGGGGCCGTAAAGTCGTGGGATGGGAACCATGCAGTACGGCTCCGGCAGCGAGATCCAGATCGAGGACCGCGCCCTGGCCCATCTGAAGGTCGCGATCGCGACCAAACTCCGTCGGAACGAGAGCTTCACGCTGTCCTGGAAGCACCCCGACGGGGATGTGCCGGGGCGCTCGACGATCTGGCTGCATCCGTCGATCCCGCTGCGCTTCACCTTCGGCGAGCCGGAGACGCCGGAGCTGAACGTGAAGTGGGTCCAGGCCCTCATGGTCGAGGCGAGCTCGTCGGGGGGCATCAGCCTCGTGGACGAGGTCATCGACGGCCCGGCCGACTGAGCGCCTCCGCTACTCGGCGGGGTACGCCTGTGTGGCGAGCTGCTGCGCGAGGTGCGCCGCGTTCCGGGCTGCCGTCGTGATCGCGGAGCTCACGGCCTCCGGAGTCTCGTCGAGGTCCTTGTAGTCCACGGTCTGCATGGCCTCGCCGTTCCAGTAGACCGAGGTCTGCGCGGGGATCGTGTACCCGATGTCGTTCAGCGCCTGGAAGAGGATCGCGGAGATGTGGTGAGCGCCGTCCTCGTTCCCGAGCACGCCGGCGATGGCGACCTTGTCGAACAGGATCGGGCGGCCCTGCTCGTCCGTCTCGCTGAGCTCGGCGTCGAGGCGCTCCAGCACGCGCTGGGCGACGCTCGAGTGCTGTCCCATCCACGTGGGCGTGACGAACACGAGGATGTCGGCGTCGAGGACGCGCTGTCGCAGGGTCGGCCACTGGTCGCCGTCACCCATGTCCTTCTCGACGCCGGGTCGGATGTCGACATCGACCGCTCGGACGAGGTCGCCCGTCACGCCGTGCTCGGCGAGGGCATCGAGGAGCTGACGCGCGAGCAGATCCGAGCTCGACGACGCGGGGGAGGGCTTGAGCGTGCAGGAGATCGCGACGGCGGTGAGTGGAGTGTTCATGCTCCGACCCCACCAGAGATCCCGGCGGCGGCACAGGGCCTTTCCGGGTCCGGGCTATCCTGGTAGAGCACCGACGACAGGAGATCCCGTGATCCTCAGCTTCCTCTTCTTCATGATCATGTTCCTCGGAGGCTTCTGGCTGCTGGGGATCGCGCACGAGATGCCGGACACGCTCGCCGCGCTCACCTTCGTCGGCGGCATCCTGCTCGTCTCGCTGGCCCTCGGGTTCGCGATGCGTCAGCGCGGTTCCGCCACGCGTCGCTCCAAGAACTGGACCGGCAGCCCGACCGAGTGATCGCCGCGGGGCTGCGCCCCGCGCTCACCGTCGCCGGGCGAGCCTCGCTTCGAGGTTCGCCCGCACCGCCGGCCACTCCGGCTCGATGATGGAGTACTCCACGCTGTCCCGGAGCGCGCCGTTGCGGTAGCGGCTCATGGCCCGCATCACGCCGTCCTGCTTCGCGCCCAGTCGCTCGATCGCGGCGCGCGACTGGAAGTTCACCCACTGGGTCGTCAGCCCGACCCGGAAGACCCCGAGCGTCTCGAAGGCGTGGCGGAGGAGCAGCAGCTTCGATTCCGCGTTGGTACCCGTGCCGTGGGCGGACGGGCGGTTCCAGGTGTATCCGATGTGCAGCCGGGGGACGTCGGCGACGATGTCGTAGTACGAGGTGAGCCCCAGCACGCGACCGGCGGCGTCGAAGGCCGTGAACGGCACCATCTCGCCGGTGGCGACGAGGCCCAGGCGCCGGTCGACCTCGGCGGCGACTCCATCGGGTGCCGGAACAGAGGTGTACCAGGCCGTCTTCCACAGGTCGCCCTCGGTGACCGCTTCGACGAGCCCGTCGACGTGCGACCGGTCGAGAGGGCGGAGCTCGACGAGCTCACCGGTGAGAGTGACGGGGGCGGGGGCGACGTGGAAGGCCATGAGGTCATTCAACCAGCGTCGGGCGCTGCGCCCGGCCCTCAGGCGGGGACGGCCAGGTGCTCCCGGCTCAGCACGCGCTGGAACGCGAGGACGATCTCGATCGTCACGTCCAGCTCGAAGGCGAGGCTGGCCAGATGTGTGCCGCGCAGCTGCTCCGCCGCCGCGTAGGCCGACGGCGTGATCAGCCGTCGCGCGGCCCACTCATCGGCCTGCCGCTCCTGCCGAGCGCGAAAGGCGGGGTGCCGTGTGGGCAGGTGGCCGAGGTGGGCGTGACCGAGTTCGTGGGCGAGCACGCTGCGGGCGGTGCGCCTGCTCATCCCCGGAGCGAGCCGGATCGTCCGGGTGGCGGGTTGGAAGCCGCCGGGTGTGGGCCCGGGGCGCTCGACCACGCGAAGCCCGAGGTCGTCGGCCAGACGGAGGAGCTGCTGCATGGGCCTCCGTCCGATCGGTGTCGTCTACTCGTAGAGGTCGTCGGTGTCCGTCTCGCCGGTGGATCCGGATTCGAAGGCGACCTCGCGGGCATTATCGCGTGGGGTGGCGACATCGGTGCGGCGCCGGAGGGGAGTGACGATCGCCGACGTGCCGTCGGCGGCCAGACGCTCCTCGGCCCGGGCGACGAGGATGTGCGGCTCGACTCCCAGCGTGGCGCACACCGCGTAGACGACGGGCACCGGGATCGCGCGCTTGCCGGTCACGTAGTTGTCCAGCGCGCTCCGGGCGATGCCCACGTCGCGTGCCATGGCGGCGATGCTGCTTCGTGCCGCCGCGATCTCCGCCCGCATCTGACGGCCGACCGCCTCGTTGAACTCCTCGGCTGGTGTCTTCATCCGGCTCACCTTAGCAGCGGGCCGAGAGCAGGATGCCGTCATATTGGTCTCTCGTGACCGGACGAGTGTCCGTGCGTGGCGGTACCGTAGGCGCATGGGGACAGAACTGCGTCATCTGGTGGCATCGGCGGTGGAGGCTGCGCGCCTGCACGCCGGAGTGTCGTTCATCGAGCTCTCGGAGCGGGCCGGAATCGCGCCGGCCGCGCTGACCGACCTTCTCGAAGAGCGCGCGGACTTCACGATGGAGGATCTGGCGGGGATCGCGACGGTCCTCGGCGTCCCCGTCACGCGGCTGCTTCCCTGCGCGCCGTAGACGATGTCCGCTCGCGCCTCGGACCGGGCGATGCGATGAAGTAGCGTGGGCGCATGAAGACCGTTTCCTTCGGATCGACGACCGCTCCGGCCCTGATCGCCGGGATGATGCGCATCGACAGCCTCGACGACGAGCAGATCCGCGACCTGTACGCGACCGCCCGCGACGCGGGCATCGACTTCTTCGACCACGCGGACATCTACGGCGGGCAGATGCACCGCTGCGAAGCGCGATTCGCCGATGCCCTCCAGCTCAGCGCCACGGAGCGGGACGAGGTCGTGCTGCAGACCAAGTGCGGCATCGTGCCGGCGCAGGGCATGTTCGACTTCTCCTACGACCACATCATCGCGCAGGTCGAAGGCTCGCTCGCGGCCCTCCGCACGGACCGCATCGACGTGCTCCTGCTGCACCGGCCGGACGCCCTGGTCGAGCCGGACGAGGTGGCGCGCGCCTTCGATCATCTCGAGTCCTCGGGCAAGGTGCGGGCGTTCGGGGTGTCCAACCACACGCCCTCGCAGATCGAGCTGCTGAAGACCGCGGTGGGGCAGCCCCTGGTCGCGAACCAACTGCAGCTGTCCCTCACACACGCGCCGATCATCGCGCAGCCCGTGGCCGCGAACATGGCGGGCCACGACCAGAGCATCGGACGGGACGGCGGCGGCATCGTCGACTACTGCCGGATCCACGGCATCACCGTGCAGGCGTGGTCGCCGTACCAGAGCGGCTTCGGTGGCGGGGTCTTCCTCGGGCACCCGGACTACCCCGAGCTCAACGCCGTGATCGAGCGCCTGGCGGGGGTCCACGGAGTGACGCCGACGGCGATCGCCACCGCTTGGATCACTCGTCACCCCGCCGGGATGCAGGTGGTCCTCGGGACGACGACACCGCACCGCGTCCAGGAGGCCGCGGCCGGGGCGGATGTCGTGCTCACCCGGGCCGAGTGGTACGAGCTCTTCCGCGCCGCGGGGCACCTGCTGCCGTGATCCCTCCGCTCCGGCCCGCGCGTCGTCTACCCTGATCCCATGCCGTTCCTGTTCTCGCTCCTGGTCATCGCGCTGATGATCGGTGCACTGATCGACATCATCACGCGCGACGACTCGCAGGTGAAGTACCTGCCGAAGATGGTCTGGATCATCATCGTGATCCTCCTGCCGTTGATCGGCAGCGCGCTGTGGTTCGCGATCGGCCGGGAGTACGGGGAGGCCGGCGTCCCCCTCCCGCGGATGCGGCGAGCCGAGCGTCCGTCCGCCCCG
Source organism: Microbacterium sp. NRRL B-14842 (assembly GCF_050470785.1). Taxonomy (NCBI): domain Bacteria; kingdom Bacillati; phylum Actinomycetota; class Actinomycetes; order Micrococcales; family Microbacteriaceae; genus Microbacterium; species Microbacterium sp. NRRL B-14842. The sequence goes on from NZ_JBFLUM010000001.1 coordinate 693,276, forward strand.
ACGGCCACCGTCGCACGGCCAGCGCCGTCGGTGGACACCCGTTCGACCGAGCAGCAGATCGCGGACCTCGACCGCGAGATCGAGGAGTGGCGGCTGCGCGAGGAGATCGAGAAGCGCCGTCGCGAACGCGGAGACGACGCCCTCCCGCAGTCCTAGCGATCGACCGCTCCGGGCTGTCAGGATGCCGTCATGAGCATCCTCGTGAACGTCGACAACTTCGCCCTCGCCGAGACACACCGCATGATGCGCGACCTCCAGAAGGAGGCCGGGGGTGTGGATCGGTTCCTGCACAACAGGGCTCCGGCCGCGATCGACCGGCAGACCGTGATCCGGCTGAACCGGGACACGCTCTACAGCTTCGCCGTCCTGGACATCAGCGAGGGAGCCGCCTTCACGATCCCGGAGCACGGCGACCGCTACCTCTCGGCGATGGTCGTCAACGAGCATCACTACGTGGATGCGATCTTCCACGAGGCGGGCGAGCACACCCTCACGACGGCGCAGTTCGGGACGCCGTACGTCGTGCTCGCGGTGCGCATCCTTGTCGACCCCACCGACCCGACCGATGTGGCGGCGGTGACCGCCCTCCAGGACCGCATCGCCCTGCGCAGCGGGGCGGCCACGCCGTTCGCCATGCCGGACTACGACACCGTCAGCCTCGACGAGACCCGCCGGGCGCTGCTCGCGTTGGCCCGGAACCTCCGGGGCTTCGACCGCATGTTCGGCAGCGCGGACGAGGTCGACCCGGTGCGGCACCTCATCGGCACGGCGGCGGGCTGGGGAGGGCTTCCCTCGTCCGAGGCGAGCTACATCGGCGTCGACCCGCGTCTGCCGGTGGGGCGGTACGAGCTCACGGTCGGCGAGGTCCCCGTCGACGGCTTCTGGTCGATCTCGGTGTACAACGCGGACGGCTTCTTCGAGCCGAACGATCGCGACGCCTACACGATCAACGACATCACCGGCGTCCGCAACGACGACGGCACGCTCACCGTCCGCTTCGGCGACCACCCGGAAGGCCTGCCGAACGTCCTGCCGATCACGGAGGGCTGGAACTACCTGGTCCGGCTCTATCGCCCCCGTCCCGAGGTGCTCGACGGCAGCTGGACGTTCCCGACGCTCCAGGAATCGGCTTGACCCTGACGCGGCGTGAGGCGCGACCGTGGAGTCATGACTGATCACTACAACGCCTTCGAGATGAGCCCGGTGCCGACGCCCGGGCCCGACACGGTCGCACCGGAGCTGTTCCGGGGCATCTACGGGATGCCCGCTTTCATCACCGTCCCCACGACGGATCTCGCCGCCTCGGTCGAGTTCTGGACGCGGGGCCTGGGGTTCTTCGAGCTCTTCGGGGTGCCGGGGCGGATCGTCCACCTCCGGCGGTGGGCCTTCCAGGACGTGCTGCTCGTGCCGGCGGAGACTGAACAGGAGGCCGTGCCGGACTTGCGGGTCAGTTTCGCGTGCGTGCTCGGCCAGATCGACCCGCTCGTCGAGGCCTGCCGGGCGTGGGATCCCGGCGCCGTCGGGGAGCCGATCGACACGCCCTGGAACACGCGGGATGTGGAGATCGTGACCCCTGAGAAGGTGCGTGTCGTCTTCACGGCGGCGAAGCCCTACGAGCCGGGGAGCGTCGAGGCGGCCACCCTCGCGCAGATGGGTATCCGTCCGCCCGCGGACCCGGCGGACAGCGGAGGAGGAGCGGATGCCGGATGACAGCGGCACCGCGGACCTGACCGTCGGTCGGGCCGCGGCGCTCGCCGGAGTGACGGTGCGGACGCTGCATCACTGGGACGACATCGGCCTGGCTCGCCCGTCCGCGCGTTCGTCGGCGGGATACAGGGTGTACACGGACGTCGATCAGGAGCGCCTGCGGCGGATCGTCGTCTATCGAGAGCTCGGTCTCGGTCTCGACGCGATCCGTCGGCTGCTGGACGATCCGGCCACGGACATCCTCACCGCGCTGCGCACGCAGCAGGGGGAACTCGCGGCCCGGATCGCACGTCTGACCGCTCTGCAGGCCGATCTGGAGCGGATGGTGTCCGCCCACGAGCGCGGTCTGATGCTGAGCGAGGGCGAACAACGCGCAGTCTTCGGGCCGGACTGGAACCCGGCCTGGCCTCTCGATGCGCGCCGTCGCTGGGGCGACACGGTGCAGTGGCAGCAGTACGCGGAGCGATCCGCCGCGCGTGATGCGGGGGAATGGCAGGCCGTCGCGGACGCGATGCGGGAGGTGGAGTCGGCCCTCGCGACGGCGATGGATGCCGGTGCGGCTCCGGGGACGGCGGACGCCGACGCGCTCGTCGAGCGGCACCGCGCGGTCTTCTCGGCCTACTTCCCGCTGACCAGGGAGATGCAGGTCATCCTCGGCCGGCTGTTCACCACGGACCCCGGCTACGCGGCGCACTACGACGGCATCCGCCCGGGGCTGGCGGAGTGGTTCCGGCGCAGCATCGAGGCCGAGGCCCGGCGTCACGGCGTCGACCCGGAGTCCGCGACCTGGCGGTGACCCCGCTCCGCCCGTCGGGATCAGGCCGCGCGCGGTCCGGCGCTCAGGTCGGCGACGGCGAACGAGGCGCGGACGGCCTCTTCCAGGTCGGGGTAGCGGAAGGTGAAGCCGGCGGCGGTGAGCTTCTCGGGCAGGACCCAGCGGCTCTTCAACACGAGCTCGGTCTCGGTGCGGATGCCGATCGCGCCGAGCTCGAGCATCCAGCGCGGCATCGGCGGGCCGACCTTCGCCCCCAGCACCCGGCGCACGGTGGCCATGAAGGCGGCGTTGTCGACGGGGTGCGGCGAAGCGGCGTTGACCGGGCCCTCCAGCGCCGGGGTCTCCTCGAGGAACTCGATGATGCGCGCCACATCCTCGATGTGGATCCAGCTGAAGCGCTGCCGACCGCGACGGGCGCCGGGGAGGTGTGCGGTCCCGGCGGCCCGGCGTGCGGGGCCGACCGGCCAGAACCCGTCGTACTGCGGGCCGCCGAGGCCCAGTCGGGCGAGCGTGCGGAGGGGTTCCAGCACGCCGCCGTCGCCGAGGACGATGGCGCTGCGGAGAGCCACGCGACGGGTGCCGGGCAGCGCGTCAGCGAAGAGCGCGCGCTCCCACGCCTTGGCGACCTCGACCGAGAAGCCGGTGCCGATCTCGCCGGATGACTCCGTCATCGGCCGGTCCTCGGCATGTCGGTAGATGGTGGCCGTGGAGGAGTTGACCCACAGCGGCGGCGGAGTGGCGGCGCGGGAGATCGCGCGGCTCAGGGCTGCGGTCGTGTCCAGTCGGGAGCGGAAGATCTCGGCCCGGTTGCGCGGCGTGTACCGGCAGTTCACGCTCTTGCCCGCGAGGCCGATCACGAGGGACGACCCATCGACGGCGGCATCGATGCCGTCCTGGTCGCCCCAGGACAGGTCGCTGCCGGAGCGGGAGATCGTGACGACCTCGCGCCCGGCATCCCGCAGGCGTGCAGCGAGATACCGTCCCATGAAGCCCGTCGCTCCGCCGATGACCACCCGGTCCGTGCTCATGCGTCGTCGTCCTTCCGATCCGGTTCCAGGATGTAGCTGAAGTCGCCGCGGTATTCGTAGAGGCGCCCGAGGAGCGGCGCATCCACGGTCAGCCGCACGCGCTGCCGCTCGGCCTCCTCGTCCCAGCGCTCGACGAGCCGGACGACAGGGGCCACGACCCGCGGGATGCGGAGCCGGAAGCGCCCGACGCGGATGCCCACCGCGCGACTCGTCAGGTGCAGGGCGCCGGCACGGGGCTCCACGTCGAAGCAGGCCACGACCAGGCCGGGCTCGCCGAGCTCGTCGACGATGCGGCCGTGCCTGGTCGGGGCCACGGCATCGCGCATCACCCACGGCCCGCCCGCGAATCGGAAGGTGCGCTCGGCGATCGCCCGGGAGGCGATGGTGCGGTTCTCGATGCGGAACGGCACGTCGCGCTCCCACCGGGCGGCGATCACCCCGCGCCGTTCGAGGCGGCGGAGCAGGGGCCAGAGGGCCCGGCGGGGCGTGCCGACGCGCTGGAACGTCCCTTCGCCGACGCCGACCATCCCGTCGGGGACCGCCTGGAAGTAGGCCCGCAGCCGGGGGTGCAGCTCGGTGAGACGCGCGCCGAGAGCCCTCGCGTACGGGGACTGCGGCACGGGCGTCACGCTTCGAGCCTAGCCCGCGGAGGACCCCTCGCGGCCCGCGTCGTCGGTCGGGCGGAGCAAGCGGTCGAGGAGGGCGAGGGCCTCATGCTGCGGAGCGGTGTCGTCCAGGAGCCACTGCGTCTGCAGGCCGTCCGAGGCGGCGACGACGAGGGCGGCGACCGCGAGCGGATCGACGTCCGTACGGATGCTTCCGTCCTTCTGCTGCTCCCGGACCGTCTCGGCGATGTCGGCCCGCAGGCGGGCGAAGCGCTCGGTCGCGAACCTGCGGGCGGCGGGGTGGCCCTCCTCGAGAGCGCTGGCGACGAGCGTGGAGTAGAGCTGCACCAGACCGGGCACCTCGCGGTTGGCCCTGGCCGACCGGATCATGCCCTCGACGGGGTTCGTGGGTTCCGGGTCGGTCTTCCGTTCCGGCGCGTTGCTCTCGACGTAGACCGCGACGAGCAGCTCCTCCAGCGACCCGAAGTAGTGGGTGAGGGCGGCATGCGTCACCCCCACCGCCTTCGCGATCGCCCGCAGGCTCGTGCGGTCGGCGCCCCGGGCCGCGAACACCTCGATCGCGCGGTCCAGGATCTCCTGGCGCCGCGCGACGCCCTTGGCGTAGGCGCCGCGCGGGCGCGGGCGTTCGGAGTCCTCGGAGGGTGCGGGGGGCATGGCCCGAGTCTAGCGACAGAAAACTTCCATGTGGAGGTATTCGGTGCTAGCGTGCCTCCGGGGCGCGATGCCCGCCTGTCACCGACGACCGAGGAGCACGACCGATGACGATCCAGACCTCTCTCCAGCTGTTCACGATCCGCGAGCAGTTGGAGGCCGACCTCGAGGGCACGCTCGCCGCCGTCGCGGCGCGCGGATTCAGCGCGGTCGAGCCCTACGACTTCGTCCGCCGGGCGGAGGCGATGGCGGCCGCGGTGTCGGCCGCTGGACTGACGGCCCCCTCCGGGCATGCCTTCCTCGCCACGCCGACCTTCGTGCGCCCGGACGGTTCCGGCACGACGGCCCCCGTGCCTTCACCCGCGGAGGTCTTCGCGGCCGCGAAGACGCTCGGCATGGACACGGTGATCGATCCGTACACCGAACCTGCGCGCTGGGAACAGGTCGATCAGATCGTCGAGACCGCCCGGCTGCTCAACGAGGCGGCGGAGATCGGCGCCGAGGCCGGCGTCCGGGTCGGCTACCACAACCACGCGCATGAGCTGGAGGCGGAGTTCGACGGGGTGACCGGGCTGGAGGTCCTCGCGGAGCACCTCGATGAGCGCGTCGTGCTGGAGGTCGACCTGTACTGGGTGGCCCGCGGCGGTGTCGACCCGGTGACCCTCGTGGAGCGTCTCGGCGAGCGCGTGATCGCCGTGCACGCGAAGGACGGCACCCTCGACCCCGCGCTGCTGGACGCCTACCCGCCCGCGGATCAGGTGCCCGCGGGCGCCGGGGCGGTGCCGCTCCGGGAGGCCATCGCCGCCGCGCCGGCGCTCGAACTCGCCATCGTCGAGTTCGACCACTACGACGGCGATCTGTTCGACGCCATCGAGCGCAGCCGGGTCTTCCTCGACGCCGAGGCGGCGCGCTGATGGTGCGCGGCGGCGACGTCGTCGGCGTCGGCCTCATCGGCGCGGGCAACATCAGCGACCAGTATCTGCAGAACCTCACGCGCTTCCCGGACGTGGAGGTGCGGGCGATCGGCGACCTCGTCGAGGAGCGTGCACGCGCGCAGGCCGCGGCGTACGGGGTGCCGCGAGCCGGGGGCGTCGAGGTGGTGCTCGATGATCCCGACATCGACATCGTCGTGAACCTCACGATCCCCGCCGCGCACGTCGCCGTCTCGGAGGCGATCGTCGCCGCGGGGAAGCACGTGTGGACGGAGAAGCCGCTCGGCGTGGACCGCGAGGAGGCGCGAGGCCTGCTGGAGGCGGCCGCGGCGGCCGGACTCCGCGTCGGCGTCGCGCCGGACACCGTCCTCGGTCCCGGCGTGCAGACCGCGAAGCGTGCCATCGCCCGCGGCGACATCGGCCGCCCGCTGTTCGGCCAGACGACCTTCCAGTGGCAGGGGCCGGAGATCTTCCACCCGAACCCCGCGTTCCTCTACGCGAAGGGGGCGGGGCCGCTCCTCGACATGGGGCCGTACTACGTCTCGACCCTCGTGCACGTCTTCGGGCCGGTCGCCGCGGTCGCCGCCCTCGGGCTGCAGGGATCGCCGACCCGCCGGGTACAGGTCGGCGATCGCGCCGGGGAGGAGTTCCCGGTCGAGATCCCGTCCACGCTCAGCGTCCTGATGGACTTCGAGGGTGGCGGACAGGCGCAGAGCCTCTACAGCACGGACTCGCCGCTGGTGCGGCAGGGGATCGTGGAGATCACGGGGACCGAGGGCACCCTGGTCATCCCCGACCCGAACACGTTCGGCGGGCCGATCACGATCACCCGGCCGCTGTCCCGACACTTCGTGCCGCCGGAGCCGGTGGTGCAGGAGGTCATCGACGTCGTGCCGGAAGGCGTGCTCGCGGGGCGCGGGCTCGGGCTGCTCGACATGGCGCGCGCGATCGCCGAGGGCCGACCGCACGTCGCCACCGGCGAGTTCGGGTACCACGTGCTCGACACCCTGCTCTCGATCGAGGAGGCTGCGGCGCGGCGCACCTTCGTGGAGGTCGCGAGCACGCTGGATCAGGTGGGCGCGCTGCCCGCCGACTTCGATCCCTTCGCGGCGACGTAGCGGTCGACGTTCGCGGGGGAGAGCACCTCGCGGGCGACCATGATCGCCGCCCCCAGCACCGCCGCGCGGTCACCTGCCTGCGACTGCACGATCGCGAGGTGCTGGGTGGCGAGCGGGATCGAGCGGCGGTAGACGACCTCGCGGACCCCGGCGAGCAGATGCTCGCCGGCGCGGGCGATGCTGCCGCCGAGCACGATGATCGACGGGTTCAGCAGGTTCACGACCGTCGCGAGCACCTCGCCGACGTCGCGGCCGGCCTGACGGGTGGCCTCGATGGCTGCCGCATTGCCGGCGCGGACGAGGCCGACGACGTCGGAGGCAGTGTGCACGTCATGCCCCTCGGCGCGCAGCGCGACGGCGAGGGCCGACCCGCTCGCGAGGGCTTCGAGATCCCGTTCATCGCCCGGCTGCCGCGCCGAGCCCGCGCTCATCGGCACCTGGACGTGGCCCATGTCGCCCGCCGACCCCTGGGCACCGCGCTGGAGCTGCCCGCCGGCGATGATCCCTGCGCCGATTCCCGTCGACACCTTCACGAACACGAGGTCGTCCACCCGGGGCCAGCTCGTGGCCTGCTCGCCGAGGGCGAGGATGTTCACGTCGTTGTCGACGAGGACCGGCACGTCGAACGTGCGCTGCACGTAGCCCGGGACGTCGAACCGGTCCCAGCCCGGCATGATCGGCGGATTGGTCGGACGCCCCGTGGAGTGCTCGACGGGGCCGGGGACGCCGATGCCCACGCCCACGAGGGGGAGGCCGCCGGCGGTCGCCTCGAGCAGGGCGCTGCCCTCCGCGAGGATCGCGTCCAGCAGGGCCTCCGGCCCATCGCCGATGTCGATCGCGCGCGTGCGTGCGTCCAGGATCACGCCGGCGAGGTCGGCCACGGCGACGGTCGCGTGGGTGGCTCCGAGGTCGACGGCCAGGACGAGCCCGGCGCGCGGGTTGAACGCCACGCGGGCGGGAGGACGACCTCCGGTCGACACCGCTTCACCGGCGGGGCGCAGGAGGTCGGCGGCCAGCAGAGCATCGACCCGGGAGGCGACGGTGGAGCGGGCCAGTCCGGTGAGGGCGGCGAGCTCCGCCTTGGTGCGGGCGTGCCCGTCGCGGAGGATCTGGAAGATCTCGCCGGTCCCGGGGGAGGGCGTCGCAAGCGGTCTCAGCACGTCAACCATGGCGTCAGTAAAGCACAGCACTTCCTCCGCTCCGTGGTGCGACTTCGAATTCGTTACACACAACTTTTGACGAAGGACTAGCAAAAGTCCTCATCGCTGTGTCAGACTCACCGGCATGACAACGGATGTCACTGACACCGGTCTCGGGACGATCCGGACCGGGATCCTCGGCGGAGGCTTCATGGCCCGCGTGCACCGCACGGCCGCCCGAGACGCAGGCGGGGCACTGCGCGCCGTCGCCACCCGGTCCGCCCAAGGCGCCAGGGATGCCGCGCACCTGCTCGGCGCCGCCCGCGCCGAGCAGGACGCGGAGGCCCTGCTCGACGCCGACGACATCGACGTCGTCCACATCTGCACCCCCAACGCCACGCACGCCGACCTCGCCCTGCGCGCGCTGCGAGCGGGCAAGCACGTCGTGTGCGAGAAGCCGCTCGCCACGAGCGCCGCCGACGCCGCCACCCTCGCCGAGGTCGCCGCCGAGACCGGACTCGTCGCCGCCGTCCCCTTCGTGTACCGCTACCACCCCATGGTGCGCGAGGCCAGGGCGCGCATCGCCCGCGGGGAGGCCGGCGAGCTGCTCACGCTGGACTGCTCGTACCTGCAGGACTGGATGCTGCGGCCCACCGACGACGACTGGCGGGTGCGCTCCTCGTCCGGCGGCGCCTCCCGCGCCTTCGCCGACATCGGCTCGCATCTGTGCGACCTCCTCGAGTTCGTCACGGGCGATCGGATCCGGACCCTCAGCGCCCGCACCCGCCGGGTGTTCGCCGAGCGGGCGGGGCAAGCCGTCGACACGGAGGACATCGTCGCCGTGCTCGTCGAGACCTCGGCGGGGGCACTCGGCACGCTGCTCATCTCGCAGATGGCGGCGGGCCGCAAGAACGCCCTCACCCTGGAGCTGCACGGGACGCGGCAGAGTCTGCGGTTCGAGCAGGAACGGCCGGAGGAGCTCTGGGTCGGCATGCGGGAGGAGTCGCGGCTGCTGCTGCGCGACCCCGCCACGGCCGACCCGGAGTCCGCCCGGCTGCAGCGCGTCCCCGCCGGGCACGCCATGGGATACCAGGACGCCTTCAACGGCTTCGTCGCGGACGTCTATGCCGCGATCGCGGGCGACGTGCCCGACGGTCTGCCGACGTTCGCCGACGGCCACCGTGCGGCGGTGCTGACCGAGGCCGTGCTCGATTCCGCCGCCCACGAGGGCCGCTGGACGGAGGTGCCGGCATGACCGCGACGACGACGCAGCCGGTGCTGCAGGTGGCCGGGATCCGCAAGGCGTTCTTCGGCGTGGAGGTGCTGAAGGGCATCGACTTCGACGTGCGACCGGGGGAGGTGCACGGCCTCGTCGGCGAGAACGGTGCAGGCAAGTCCACCCTCATGAAGATCATTGCCGGCGTGCAGCCGGCCGACGAGGGGACGATCGCCTACCGCGGCGCGGAGGTGCGCCACGCGCACCCCCGGCAGGCGATGGACGCCGGCATCGTCACGGTGTTCCAGGAGTTCACCCTGCTCCCGGAGCGCACGGTCGCGCAGAACGTCTACCTCGGCCGGGAGCCACGGCGCGCGGGACTCATCGACGTGCGGGCGATGAACGAGCGCACCGCGGAGCTGCTCAGCGACCTCGGAGTCTCCTTCATCGACCCGCAGGCCCGGGTGGGCTCGCTGACGGTGGCCGAGCAGCAGATCGTCGAGATCGTGAAGGCGCTGTCGTTCGATGCGCAGGTGATCTCGATGGACGAACCGACCGCGGCGCTCAGCGACCGCGAGGTGGAGCTGCTGTACGCGATCATCCGCCGGCTCACCTCCCGTGGTGTCGCCGTCATCTACGTCTCCCACCGGTTGAAGGAGATCTTCGACCTCTGCGACAGGATCACGATCCTCAAGGACGGCGCCCTCGTCTCCACGGACGAGACCGCGGCCCTGACCACCGACGAGCTCGTGCGCCGGATGGTGGGCCGGTCGATCCAGTCCTACTTCCCCGACCCGGTCGCCGGCACCGTGGTCGGCGCGCCCCGGCTCGAACTGGACGGCTGCGGGAACGCCTATGTGGACTCGGTGTCGCTGACGCTCCGTGCCGGGGAGATCGTCGGGGTGGCCGGGCTCCAGGGCTCCGGACGCACGGAGCTCGTGGAGGGGGTGTTCGGCATCCAGGCCTTCACCCGCGGCGCCGTGCGGATCGACGGCGAGCCGGTGCGGATCACCGGGCCGCGTGCGGCCGTGCGCGCCGGACTCGCCCTGGTCTCGGAGGACCGCAAGGCCCAGGGGCTCGCGCTGGGGCAGTCGATCCTCGACAACGCCCTGCTCGTGGTGCGGAACGTGTTCGCCGGACGCACCGCGGCGTCGCGCCGGGAGGTGCCGGGAGTGCTCCGCACGCTGGAGGTGTCCTCGCGCGGTCTCGACCAGGAGGTGCGCTTCCTGTCCGGCGGCAACCAGCAGAAGGTGGTGCTGGCCAAGTGGCTGCTCACCCAGCCGCAGATCGTGCTCTTCGACGAGCCGACACGGGGCATCGACGTGGGGGCCAAGTACGCCGTCTACCAGCTCATGCGCGAGCTGGCGGCGCAGGGGAAGGCCGTGCTCATGGTCTCGAGCGAGCTGCCGGAGGTCATCGGCATGAGCGACCGCATCCTCGTCATGCACGACGGCGAGCTCGTCGCCGAGCTGCCGGCCGGTGCGGCCGAGCACGAGATCCTCGCGGCGGCCACCGGCGCCGACCGCGGTCCTTCGACGAACGGGGGCGCGCGATGAGCCGCCGCACCGGAGCCCGTCTCCGCATCGATTCGACCGTCATCGTGCTGGGCATCCTGCTGCTGGCCCTCGTCGTCGGCGCGATCCTCGTCGCCACGGTCGGTCGCAACTTCCTCAGCCCGGGGAACATCCGCGACATCCTGACCGGGATGAGCGTGCTCGGCCTCGTGGCCATCGGGCAGACGCTCGTGGTGCTCGGCGCCTCGCTCGACCTGTCGGTCACCTACGTCATCAGCCTGTCGAGCCTGCTCGCGGCGACGATGATGGCCGGGAACGCCGGCAACATCCCGCTCGCGGTGATCGTGACGCTCCTCGTGTGCGCGGGGATCGGGCTCGTGAACGGGCTCATCGTGACGGTGCTCAAGGTCAACGGCTTCATCGCGACGCTCGGCGTCGGGCTGATCCTCCAGGGCATCCTCAACACGAACTTCGAAGGCTCGGCGGGCGAGGTCCCGTGGGCGTTCCAGCTCATCGGCGCGACCGGCGTCGGACCGATCCCGGTGTCCACGCTCATCATGATCGCGCTCGCCGTGCTGGTCTGGGTGCTGCTGAACCGCACCCGCACCGGCGCCCATCTCTACGCCGTCGGCGGGGACCCCGAGACCGCGCGGCTCAGCGGCGTGCGCACCCGCCTGCCGCTGATCTGGGCGCACGTGCTGTGCTCCGTGTTCGCGGGGCTCGCCGGACTCCTGCTCGCCAGCCGTCTCGGCGTGGGCAGCCCGACGGTCGGTCAGCAGGGCGGCTACGCACTGCTCTCCATCGCCGCGGTCGTGCTGGGCGGCACGCTGCTCCTCGGCGGGCGCGGCTCGATCTGGGGCACCATCGGCGGCGTCGCCATCCTCGCCGTCGTCGACAACGTGATGAGCGTGCTGCAGGTGAACCCCTTCCTCAAGGATGTGGTGCGCGGCATCGTCATCGTCGCCGCCGTCGCCGTCTACAGTCGGCGGGCCGTCGTGCGCCGCCGGCCGCGCTTCGGGGCCGGCGGCACGCGCACCGGGGGAGACGACGCCGCGAAGGCGGCCGAAGGGGACATGGCGGTGGCGGCCGCCGAACTCGCCGATCCGACCATCGAGGTCGCCGCCGTCGACAGCGCAGGGGATACCGCCTCCGTGCGGGAAGGAGGACGCTCATGAACGCGCTGCGCACGCTCGTCAGCCCCCGCGGGGCGGTCTTCCTGCTGCTCGTGATCCTGCTCGTCGCGGTCGCCGTGCTCAACCCGAGCTTCGCCGAGCCCGGCCAGTTCATGCGATACCTGCAGCGCGTCGCGCCCATCGCGATCGTCGCGATCGGGCAGTACTTCGTGATCATCGCCGGGGAGTTCGATCTCTCCCAGGGGTCGCTCATCACGGCGCAGGTCATCATCGCCGGCAACCTCGTCGGCCAGGACGACGCGCGCACCCTCCCGGTGCTGCTGCTCATGGTGGTGTTCGGTATCGTCGTCGGGCTCGTCAACGGCGTCCTCACGACGCTGCTCAAGGTGCCGTCGTTCATCGTGACGCTGGGCATGATGCTCGCCCTGCTCGGCGGCGTGATGTGGTGGACGGGCGGCGCGGCCACGGGCAACCCGGCCGACAGCTTCCGCGAGATCGGCCGCGGAGGGATCCGCGACCTCCCCGTGCTGGAGTTCCTGCCCTGGGCCGTGCTGCTGCTCGCCGCGTGGCTCGCCCTCGGCATCGTCATCACCAAGCGCCCGCTGGGCAAGACCCTCATCGCGATCGGCGACAACGCCCGCGCCGTGGACTACGCCGGTGCCCGCCGGGCCTGGGTCACGACACGCGCGTTCGTGTTGTCCTCCCTCTCGGCCACCCTCTCCGCCGTCCTGCTGGTCGGGTACGCGGGGGTGCACCCGTCCGTCGGCCGGGGCTACGAGTTCACCGCGATCACTGCGGTGGTGCTCGGCGGGGTCGTGCTGGGCGGAGGTCGAGGCTGGATCGTCGGCGCCGTGGCCGGAGCGTTCGCGCTGGAGGCGCTGTTCCTGCTCCTGAACATCGCGGGCGTCCCCTCCACCCTCCGTGACGCCGTGCAGGGCGTCATCATCATCGCGGCCGTCGCCTATGCGGGTGTCGCCTTCCGAGCCCGCCGCCGGCGCGGTCCCCAGCCGACGGACGTCCATACCGCGGGGACTGAGAACGCCGAGAACCGCAGCACCGCATCAAGCCCTACAACCAGAGGAGATTAGCAATGCGACGATCGATGAAGATCGCCACCGCAGGGGTGGCCCTCTTCGGCCTCATCGCGCTCGCCGGGTGCACGACCGACCCGTCCGTGGCGCCGGCGGAGTCGGAGAACCCCGAGGAGTCGGCCGAGACCACCGAGTGGTTCGACCAGGAGCTCTTCGACAAGCAGGACGAGGAGCGCGGCGTCGACCCCCAGGGCCCCGCCGACCAGCCCTACCTGCAGCACATCAACGCCGAGATGGTCGACACGTCGGAGTTCGCCAGCACCGGCGCCAAGAAGGCCTGCTTCGCGAACGCCTCGATCTCGAACCCGTGGCGGCAGACGGGCTGGATCACGATGAACGAGCAGCTAAAGGTGCTGCAGGAGTCGGGCGCGATCAGCGAGATGGAGACCCGCGACGCGCAGGACTCCGACGACACCCAGATCGCCGACATCGACTACTTCATCTCCGAAGGCGAGTGCGACGTCTTCCTCATCTCCCCGAACAGCACGGCGGCGATGACCCCCGCGGTCGAGCGGGCGTGCGAGACGGGCAAGCCGGTGGTCGTGTTCGACCGCGGCGTGAACACCGACTGCCCTGTCACGTTCATCCACCCGATCGGCGGATTCGCCTGGGGCATCGACACCGCGGAGTTCCTCATCGACAACCTCGAGGAGGGCGACAAGGTCGTGGCTCTCCGGATCCTCCCCGGTGTCGACGTGCTGGAGCACCGCTGGGCCGGAGCCGAGAAGCTGTTCGAGGAGGCCGGGATCGAGGCCGTGGACCACTTCACCGGAGCGGACCCCGCCGAGATCAAGAGCATCATCAGCGACGAGCTCGCCAAGGGCGACGTGCAGGGCATCTGGATGGACGCCGGTGACGGCGCCGTCGCCGCCATCGAGGCCTTCGAGGATGCCGGGGCCGACTACCCGGTGATGACCGGCGAGGACGAGATGAGCTTCCTGCGCAAGTGGAAGGACACGGGCCTCACCGGCCTCGCCCCGGTGTACTCGAACTTCCAGTGGCGCACCCCTCTGCTCGCGGCGCAGATGATCTTCGCGGGCGAAGAGGTGCCGAAGGAGTGGGTGCTCCCGCAGAAGCCGATCACCGAGGCCGAGCTGGACGACTACCTCACGGCGAACGACGGCATGCCCGACGGCCACTACGCCAAGTTCGGCGGAGAGGACCTTCCCGGCTACCCGACGGTCTGGCAGGAGCGCCAGATCCCGTGACCCCGTGTGCTCCCGCCCTTCCGCTCCGCCTGAGGCGAGTGGGAGGGTGGGAGCACCCGCACGATCAGAAGGACAACGATGCCCCGCACGATCGCCGTCAACACCTGGGTCTGGACGTCTCCGCTGACGGACGACACCCTGGAGCCGCTCGCCCGCACGGCCGCCCGGATGGGCTACGACGCCCTGGAGCTGCCGCTGGAGAGCTTCGGTGACTGGGACCCGCTCCGGGCCCGGGCCGTGCTGGACGGCCTCGGCATGGGCGCGGTCGTGGTCGGGGCGATGGGACCCGGGCGCTCGCTGCTCGCGCGCGCCGGAGACGTCGCCGCCACGCAGGACTACCTCCGCGCCTGCCTGGACGCCGCGGCCGTCCTCGGGGCCGCGGTCGTCGCCGGGCCGTTCTACGCCCCGACCGGCGTCACCTGGCGCATGGACGAGACGGAGCGGGCGGAGGTCGTCGGCGAGCTCCGGGACAACCTCGCCCCCCTCGCTCGCGAGGCCGCCGCGATCGGCGTGACGCTGGCCGTCGAGCCGCTCAACCGCTACGAGACCAGCGTGCTGAACACCGTGGCGCAGAGCCTTGATGCGCTGGCGCCGCTGCTCGGTGCCGGGGTGGGGCTGGCCCTCGACACCTACCACCTCAACATCGAGGAGAAGCGTCCCGCCGACGCGGTCCGGGCGGCGGGCGCCGCCATCGCGCACGTGCAGGTGTGCGGCAGCGACCGCGGTGCCGTGGGCGACGACCACACCGACTGGCCGGAGATGCTCCGCGCGCTCGACGACGCCGGCTACCGCGGCGTGCTGGGGCTGGAGAGCTTCACGGGCGAGAACGCGACGATCGCGGTCGCGGCCTCGGTGTGGCGACCGCTCGCGGCCAGCCAGGACGATCTCGCCGCCCGCAGCATCGCCCACCTGCGCGCCCTCGGCGCCTGAACCCCCGCGATACGAGCACCCGCGATACGAAGGAGTATCCATGAGCAGTCACCCGGTCACCCTGTTCACCGGCCAGTGGGCCGACCTGCCGTTCGAGGAGGTGGCCCGCCTCGCCGCGCAGTGGGGCTACGACGGGCTGGAGATCGCCGCGTCCGGCGACCACCTCGACCTCCGCCGGGCCGATGAGGACGATGCCTACGTCGCCTCCCGCCGCGAGATCCTCGACCGGCACGGACTGCGGGTGTTCGCGATCTCCAACCACCTCGCCGGGCAGGCGGTGTGCGACGACCCGATCGACTTCCGGCACCAGGGCATCCTGCGCCCGTACGTCTGGGGCGACGGCGCGGCCGAGGGTGTGCGGCAGCGGGCGGCGGAGGACATGACGCGTGCGGCCAGGGTGGCCAGGAAGCTCGGCGTCGACACCGTCGTCGGCTTCACCGGGTCGTCGATCTGGCCTTATGTCGCGATGTTCCCGCCGGTGCCGGAGACGGTGATCGCCCAGGGGTTCCAGGACTTCGCCGAGCGATGGAATCCGATCCTCGACGTGTTCGACGGCGAGGGCGTGCGCTTCGCCCACGAGGTGCATCCCGGGGAGATCGCGTACGACTACTGGTCGAGCGTCCGCGCCCTCGACGCGATCGACCACCGCGACGCGTTCGGCTTCAACTGGGACCCCTCGCACATGATGTGGCAGAACATCGATCCCGTCGGCTTCATCGTCGACTTCGCCGACCGGATCTACCATGTCGACTGCAAGGACACCCGCCTGCGACCGAGGAACGGCCGTGCCGGGGTGCTCGGCTCGCATCTGCCGTGGGGCGACCCTCGGCGCGGCTGGGACTTCGTCTCCACCGGCCACGGCGACGTGCCCTGGGAGGACGCGTTCCGCGCGCTCGATGCGATCGGGTACGACGGCCCGATCTCGATCGAGTGGGAGGACGCCGGCATGGACCGCCTGCACGGCGCCCCCGAGGCGCTCGGTTTCGTGCGCTCCCTGCTGTGGCCGCAGCCCGCGGCCGCCTTCGACGCCGCGTTCCGCCACCAGTGACGGGACGGCAGGCGACCGGCCGTGCTCAGGGCTCCCGCAGGCGGACCAGGCGCTCGTGCCCGGTCTCCTCGAGCTCGGCGATGTCGTCGCGCGACTTGAGGAAGTCGGAGAAGGACCGGTAGCCGAGGGCCTTCTCGCTGAACGACGGGTCCATGCGGCGCATGTGCGTCTTGACCGCGGAACTGTGCAACCACTCGTCGGCATCCGCCTTGTCGTGGCCGAGGCGCAGGGCGCGCTCCAGGAGCCGCGTGGCCTCGCCCTGGTCGTCGATCTTCTCCTCGACCTTGGGCTCCTCGGCAGCGGCCTTGGCCTTGGCCTTCGTGCGGGACTTCGACGCGGTCTTGGGCTTCGGGGTACCCGCGTCCGCGGCGGCCGGGGCGGACGGCTCCGCCGGGGCCTCGACCACCGGAGCGACCGCGGGCTGTGCTGCCTTCGCCGGACGCGCCACGCCCGGAAGCGAGTCGTACGACTCGAACTCGTCGCAGGCCGCGGCGAGCGACTTCGCCGTCGACCCGGCCACGCCCACCCCGATCACGTACCGGCCGAGGCGCTTGCAGCGCTGGGCGAGCGGCACGTAGTCGCTGTCGCCGGCCACGATGACCACATGGGTCAGGTCCGGAAGACGGAACATGTCCTCGACCGCATCGACCGCCAACCGGATGTCCGCGCCGTTCTTGGCGTACGCCGCGGCGGGGAAGAGCTGGACGAGATCCACCGCGCGGGCCACGAGCTGCGACCGGTACTCGGCGTTGACCGGCGACGACCAGTCCGCGTACGCCCTGGTCAGCACGAGGGTGCCGAAGGACGCCGCGTAGTCGATGATGGCGCCGACCTCGATCATCGCCCGGCTCAGCCGCTCGGCGACCTCGGGGTCGTTCGGGTGCTCCGTGATGCGCTGGCGGTCCTTGCCGTAGGAGTTCCGGCCGTGGACCCGGTCGTACCAGGAGATGACGATGTTGTCGAAGTCCAGGTACACCGCCACGCGGGCGTCGGTCGTCTCAGCCACGGTCGTCCTCCTCGCCGGGGTAGCGCACGCCGATCTGCGCGCGGATCTCGTCCAGGGCGCCCATGATGGCGACGCTCTCCGCGATGGGGAGGACGTCGCCCTCGAGGAGACCGTCGCGGACGAGGCGCTCGGCCGCGAACGCCTGGTACTGCATGCCGCGACCCTCGACGGACGAGACGTACTCCTCCTGCACCGTCCCGTCCGGCAGCACGAGACGGAACGAGGTGGGGGCGTACCAGACCCGGTCGATGTCGATGCGGGCCTCGGTGCCGACGATGCTCGCGGCGTTGGGGCCGGCGCCGCGCGAGGAGGAGAGCGTCGTGGAGATCGCCCCGCTCTCGTGGACCATGACGGTGGCGACCTCGGAATCGGCTCCGGTCTCGACCAGACGCCCCACCGCGCGGACGGTGGTCGGTGCGCCGAGGACATCCCAGACGAAGGAGATCGGGTAGATCCCCAGGTCGAGCAGCGCCCCGCCGCCCAGTTCGAGGGCGTTGAGGCGGTGGGCGGGGTCGGTGGGCAGCTGCTGCGTGTGGTCGGCGCTCACGGTGCGGATCTCACCCAGGGCGCCGTCGGCGAGGAGCTCGCGGATGCGGACCATGTGCGGCAGGTACCGGGTCCACATCGCCTCCATGACGAGCAGCCCGCGCTCGGCGGCGAGCCGCTGGAGGTCCGCGGCCTGGGCGTGCTCGAGCGTGAACGCCTTCTCGACGAGGACGTGCTTCCCGTGCTCCAGGGCGAGCCGGGCGTTCTCGTGGTGCATCGGGTGCGGGGTGGAGACGTAGATGATGTCGACGTCGGGATCGGAGACCAGCGCCTCGTATGACGGATGCGCGTGCGCGATGTCGAAGCGCGCGGCGAAGGCATCGGCCGACTCCTGCGAGCGTGAGCCCACGGCGACGAGGTCGAGGCCGGCCGTGCGCAGATCGGATGCGAAGGCGCCGGCGATGCCGCCGGTCGCGAGGATTCCCCAACGAAGTCCAGTCATCCTCTCAGCGTAGAGGGTGGCGCGTGTGACCGTCTGTGACATCCGGTGACCTCCGGCTTCCTCCCGGTGGCCGGGGTGGAGGCGGCGGTCCTACCGTGTCGGCATGACGGAACCCCTCGTGATCGGCGCCATGGTGCGCACCCTCGGCGCCTACCCCTCCGGCTGGCGGTATCCCGGAGCCCACCGCGACCCCGCGGAGGACGCGGACATCCTGCGCCGCATCGCGCGGGAGGGGGAGGACGCAGGTCTGGACTACCTCTTCTTCGGCGACTGGCTGGCGACCGGACCCGACCTGGAGTTCCGCGACCCCTACCTGCTCGCCCGCATCGACCCGCTGAGCGCGGTGCTGTTCCTCGCCGGGGTGACCTCGCGGATCGGTCTCATCGCGACGGTCAACACCACCTATGCCGATCCGTACGCCACGGCGCGGGCGCTGGCCTCCCTCGACGTCCTCACCCACGGCCGGGCCGGGATCAACCTCGTCACCGGCGCCGAGCCGCGTGCCGCGGGCAACCACGGCCGTGACGCCCACGCCGACACCGAGACCCGCTACGACCGGGCCGAGGAGTTCGTCGTCGCTCTGCGCCGGCTCTGGGACTCGTGGGACGAGGACGCCTGGATCGCGGACGCCGAGCGCGGCGTGCTCATCGACCCCGAGGGGCTGCGCGCGGCCGAGGTCACGGGCGCACATGTGCGGGTCGCCGGTCCGCTCAACGTCGCGCGTCCGCCGCAGGGGCGCATCCCGATCGTGCACGCGGGGACCTTGCCGCGGTCGCGGGCGCTCGCCGCGACCGCCGCCGATCTCGCGCTCATCGCCGCGCCCACACTCGCCGATGCCGTGACCACGCGGCGGCTGCTGAAGGACATCGCCGCGGACGCGGGGCGCCCGGCGGAGGAGCTGAAGGTCATCGCCCCGGTGCTGCCCGTCGTCGCGGACTCGGACGCCGGGGCGCACCGGATCGTCCGGCGGCTGCTGGAGCTCGTGCCGCTCGCTGAGGGGGTGCAGCCCGATCGCGTCGCGTTCCCGCCGAACCGCACGGTGGATTCCCTCGCCGACGCACTGGAGGTGGCCGCCGACGACCCGCTGCGTGCCGCCGCCTTCGACGCCCCGGTGACGGCCGCCGAGGCGCTCCGGCTGGGGGAGCGGGGTGCCGCGCTCGTCGAGCGACTCGCGCGGATCGCCCGGCTCGCGGTCGGGGCGGAGGCGGCAGTGACCTGGCGGCATCTCGTCGCCGCGCACGCCGTCCCCGCGGCCTTCGTGGTCGGCGATGCCGGCACGATCGCCGACCACTTCGAGAGCTGGCGCGACGTGGGCGCCGCCGACGGCTTCAACGTCCTCTCGGCATTCCAACCCGCGCAGTTCGAGGCCTTCACCCGCCTCGCGGCCCCCGAGCTCCGCCGCCGTGGCCTGCTCCGCGCGGCGGAGGAGGCCGGCCAGGACGACCGGCGTGAGACGCTGCGCGACCGCCTCCGTGTGACGTCGCGTGTCGGCGCGTGACCACGGGTGTCGTCTCGCGACACCCGGAGTCCGCCGCCTCGCCCCCGTGCCCTGCCGCTTCCTACCGTGAACACCACCTGCACCCCCTCCGCACCCGAGACCCCGTCTTCCGAATCCGAGGAGTCCCCCGCATGAACCGCCGCCTCATCCGCACCGCCGCCGTCGCGGTCCCGCTCGTCCTGGCCGGCAGCCTCGCCGCCTGCGCCACCTCGCCCGCCCCGGGGAACACTCCGGCCGACGCGGGGGACCCGCTCTCCGGCGGCACCCTGACCTACCTCGAGCACCAGGCCTACACGAACCTGTACCCGCCGCAGGCCGGCTTCTACCCGAACGGCGGCATCGTCAACAACATCGCCGCCCGGCTCACCTGGCAGAATCCGGAGACGCTCGAGATCGAGCCGTGGATCGCCGCGGAGTGGACTGTGAACGACGACGCCACGGAGTACACCTTCGATCTCAACCCGGACGTGACGTTCTCGGACGGCACGCCCGTGGACGCCGCCGCCGTCGCGAAGAACTTCGACACCTACGGGCTGGGCGACGCCGAACGCGGGCTCACCGTCTCCGAGGCCATCAACAACTACGCCGGCAGCGAGGTGGTGGACGAGGACACCGTGACGTTCCGCTTCAGCGCGCCGTCGCCCGGCTTCCTGCAGGCGACGTCGACCATCAACTCGGGGCTGCTGTCCCCGGAGACGCTGGACGGCACGATCGAGGATTTCGGCGCCGGCAACGCGGAGGAGATCATCGGCTCCGGTCCCTTCACCGTCACCGACGAGAAGCTCGGCACCGAGTACACCCTCACCGCCCGCGACGACTACGCCTGGGGCCCGGGCAGCGCCGAGAACGACGGTCGTCCCTACCTCGACGCCGTGCACGTGCTGGTGACCCCCGAGGACTCCGTCCGCATCGGGTCGCTGCTCGCGGGCCAAGCCGACTACGTCCGCTACGTCCAGGCGTTCGACGAGGACCGCGTGGAGGGGGCCGGCTTCACGCTGTACGCGCCGCAGACCCGCGGCGTGAACAACTCGATCGCCCTCCGCCCGGAGAACCCGCTGCTGTCCGACATCCGCGTGCGTCAGGCGATCATCGCCGCGGTCGACGCGCAGGAGGTCGTCGACACCCTGTTCACCGAGAACTACCCGGTGGCCACGTCGGTGCTGTCCTCCCAGGCAGCGGGATACAAGGACGAGTCCGCGCACTACGCCCACGACCCGGAGAAGGCGGAGGCGCTGCTCGACGAGGCGGGCTGGAAGCCCGGCGCCGACGGCATTCGCGAGAAGGACGGCGAGCGGTTGTCCATCACGGTCTACGAGGCCAAGCCGCAGCCGCTGTCGAAGCAGACCCTGGAGCTCGTGGCGCAGCAACTCGCGGCGGTCGGCGTCGAGCTCACCGTCAAGCCCGGCGACGCGGGCAGCTACGCGGAGGACACGCGTGATCCCCTGAAGACGGGGTTCTACCACTCGATGGTCGGCCGTGCGGATCTCGACGTGATCAAGAGCCAGTACTTCACGAAGAACCGCGACGTGCTGATCTCGCAGGATGCGACGCTCGACGAGCTGCTCCTCGCCGTCGCCTCCGAGCCGGATGCCGAGAAGCGGGTGGCCGCCTCCCAGGCCGTGCAGGACTACATCGCGGAGCAGGCGTACGTGATCCCGCTCTTCGAGGAGCCGCAGGTCTACGGCGCGGCGACGTACGTGCACGGCGTCGCGTTCGAGTCGGTTGGCCGCCCCACGTTCTCCGGCGTGTGGCTCGCGGAGCACTGAGGACCACGGTGACCCCATGACCTTCGTCCTCCGACGGGCCGGGCAGGCCGCGATCGTGCTGATCGCGGCCTTCACGGCCACGTTCTTCCTGCTGCAGCTGCTGCCGGGAGACGCCATCCTCATCAAGTTCTCCGACCCGAGCCTGGGGCTCTCGCCGGAGCAGCTCGACGACATCCGCGCGACCTACGGCGCCGACGTGCCGTGGGGGGAGCAGTATCTGCACGCGGGGCTCGGCTTCCTCGCCGGCGACTTCGGCTACTCGACCCAGTACGGCACCCCGGTCCGGACGATGCTCGCTGAAGCACTGCCCGCCACGCTGCTGCTCGCGGCGCTCGGGCTCCTGGTCGCCGTCCTGCTCGCGGTGCTGATCGCGGTGCTCTCCTCGCTCGCGCCCTTCGCCTGGCTGCGGGACGGTCTGCGGCAGGTGCCGGGACTGTTCGTGGCGGTCCCTGTGTTCTGGCTCGGGATCCTGCTCATCCAGGTGTTCTCGTTCGGGCTCGGATGGGTGCCGATCGTGGGGGCCGATCCGATCAGCGGCCTGATCCTCCCCGTCCTCACGCTCGCCGTGCCGATCTCGGCGCCCCTCGCCCAGGTCCTGGTCCGATCCATCGACCGCGTGCAGGCGCAGCCGTTCGTGACCGTGGTGCGGGCGAAGGGCGCGCCGCCGGCGTGGGTGCTCGCGCGGTCGGTCGCGCGCAACGCCGCCGTCCCGACCCTCACCATCGCGGGGGTGCTGTTCGGAGAGCTCGTCGGAGGAGCGGTGGTCACCGAGACCGTCTTCGGCCGCACCGGCATCGGACGCCTCACGGAGCAGGCCGTCGCGAACCAGGACATCCCGGTGCTGCAGGGAGTGGTGCTCCTGTCGGCCCTGGGGTTCGTGGTGATCAGCTTCGCCGTCGACCTCGCCACGCCCCTGATCGACCCGCGGCAGCGGCGGGCGGCCCGCGCCGCCCGGTCGCGCCCCGTCCGTCCCACTGCCCAGAAGGTGCCCGTATGACCGCTCCCATGATCGCGGAGACGTCGGTCGAGACGTCGGGTGCCCCGCCCGCGCCGTCCGCCCCGGCGCCCGTCTCCGCATCCCGTCCGCGACGGCGTTCGCGCGCCTGGGGGCTGTACCTCGCGTTCGCGGTCGTCGCCGTGGCGGTGCTGTGGGCGGTGATCCCGGGGGTCTTCGCGCCGGGCGATCCGCTGACCGGCGTGCCCGCCGACAAGCTCCTGCCGCCGAGCGCCGCGCACTGGTTCGGGACCGACGCCCTCGGCCGCGACCTCTTCGGCCGGGTCGTGCATGGCGCGGTGCACTCCCTGTCGGGTGCGCTCATCGCCGTGACGGTAGGCCTCGCGCTCGGCACGCTCCTCGGAGCCGTCGCCGGCGCGACCGGCGGTGTCGTGGACGACGTGCTGATGCGGATCGTCGACGTGCTCCTGGCCATCCCCGGGCTGCTGCTGTCGCTCTCCGTCATCATCCTGCTCGGCTTCGGAACGGTGAACGCGGCGATCGCCGTGGGACTCGGCAGCGTCGCCGCCTTCGCCCGGCTCATGCGCGCCGAGGTGGCGCGGGTGCGCCGCACCGAGTACGTCGAGGCGGCGTACGGCAGCGGCGGCACCTTCGTCGCCGTGCTGCGCCGGCATGTGCTCCCGAACGCCCTCACCCCGATCATCGCGCTCGCCGCGCTGCAGTTCGGCACGGCCATCCTCGCCATCTCCACCCTCGGCTTCCTCGGCTACGGCGCGCCGCCGCCCACCCCCGAGTGGGGCCTGCTGATCGCCGAGGGGCGCAACTACATCGCGACCGCCTGGTGGCTCACGGCGCTCCCCGGCCTCGTGGTGGTCGCCGTCGTGCTCAGCGCCAATCGCATCAGCCACCGGCTCGGAAGGAGCGCCCGATGACCGCGCCCACCCCCGTCCTCACCGCGACGGACCTGCGGGTCTCGTACGCCGCCCGCGAGGTCGTGCACGGCCTCTCCTTCGCCATCGCGGAGGGGGAGACCCTCGCCCTCGTCGGCGAGTCGGGCTCCGGCAAATCCACCACGGCGCACGCCCTCCTCGGCCTGCTGCCGGAGGGCGGACGGGTCGAGGGCGGGCGCGTCCGGCTCGGGGACCTCGACATCTCCGGATGGTCGGATCGGGCGTTCCGCGGCATCCGCGGCTCGGAGATCGGGCTGGTCCCGCAGGATCCGACGACCTCGCTCGACCCGGTGCGCCCCGTCGGCGTGCAGGTCGCCGAGGTGCTGCGTCTGCACGGGCATCGCGACCGTCGTTCCCGGAACGCCCGCGTGCTCGAGCTGCTCGACCGCGTCGGGCTGGACGACCCCGATCTGCGCGCGCGACAGTATCCGCACGAGCTCTCCGGCGGGATGCGGCAGCGGGTGCTCATCGCGGCCGCGATCGCCCTCCGCCCTCGGCTGCTCATCGCGGACGAGCCCACCAGCGCCCTCGACGCCACGGTGCAGCGCCGGGTGCTGGATCTGCTGGACGAGCTGCAGCGCGAGGACGGCACGAGCATCCTCCTCGTGACGCACGACGTCGGCGTCGCCGCGGACCGGGCGGCGCGGATCGCGGTGCTGAAGGACGGCCGGATCGTGGAGCAGGGGCCGAGTGCGCAGGTGCTCGCGGAGCCGGAAGACCCGTACACGAGGCAGCTGCTCGCCGACGCGCCCGCCTTCACGACCGGCTTCCGGCGTCCGGACGCGCCGCCGTTCCTCCGGGACGCCGCGGCAGTGGCCGCCGAGAAGCCCTACGAGATCGTGGCTGCTGGCCTCGTCAAGGAGTTCCGGGTCGCGGGTCGTGAGCGCTTCCGGGCGGTCGACGACGTCTCCTTCCGGGTGCGGCGCGGGACGACCCATGCGCTGGTCGGCGAGTCCGGATCGGGCAAGTCCACGACAGCGCGCCTGGTCACGCGCTTCCTCCGTCCGGACGCCGGGACCGTGGAGCTCGCGGGGGAGGACGCGACGGCCGTCGAGGGGGCGCGACTGCGTGCGCTGCGCCGACGGATCCAGCTCGTGTACCAGAACCCCTTCGCCTCCCTGGATCCACGGCAGCAGATCGCCGACATCGTGGCCGAGCCGCTGCACAACTTCCGCATCGGCGGCCGGTCGGAGCGTCGGGATCGTGCGGTCGCCCTGCTCGAGCGCGTGGCGCTGCCGGCGGATGCGGCCCGTCGCACGCCGAGCGAGCTCTCCGGCGGGCAGCGGCAGCGGGTCGCGATCGCTCGGGCGCTCGCCGTCGACCCCGAGATCCTCGTGCTCGACGAGGCGGTGTCGGCGCTCGACGTGACGGTGCAGGCGCGCATCCTCGAACTGCTCTCCGCGCTCCAGGCCGAGCTCGGACTCACCTACCTCTTCATCTCGCACGACCTCGCGGTGGTGCGCCGCATCAGCCACACCGTCTCCGTGATGCACCGCGGGCGCGTCGTGGAGGAGGGGCCGACCGAGGAGCTGTTCCACGACCCGCAGCACGAGAACACCCGGGAGCTGCTGGCCGCGGTCCCCGGCCGAACGGAGATCCTCGCATGAGCGCCCCCACCCCTCGCCCCACCGTCGCATTCTTCACCCGGCTCCTGGACGATGCGTCTCCGAACGACCGCTACCGCCTCGCCCTGGCGCAGATCCAGCACGCCGAACGGCACGGCGTGGGGAGGGCCTGGGTGGCACAGCATCATTTCCGGGCGGCGGAAGGCGGGCTGCCCTCGCCGCTCGTCTTCCTCGCGCACGCGGCGGCACGCACCTCGGGGATCCGGCTCGGCACCGGGATCATCACCCTTCCCCTCGAAGACCCGGTCCGGGTGGCCGAGGACGCCGTGGTGGCCGACCTGCTCGCGGACGGGCGGATCGACCTCGGGCTCGGCAGCGGCGGCACCCCGTCGTCCTTCACGCCCTTCGGGGAGGACGTGCGCGACAAGGGGCCCACCTACGACCGCAAGCTGGGCGTGCTGCTCGACGCTCTCCAGGGCCGCGACGTCGGTGCGGGGAACACGCTGTATCCGGACGCGGGGTCGCTGGCCGCGCGGATCTGGCAGGCGACGTTCTCGGCACCCGGCGGTCATCGAGCAGGCGTCCACGGTCATGGACTGCTGCTGTCCCGCACGCAGCCCCGCCCCGGCGAACGTCTGCACGCCCCGCTGTCCGCCCTGCAGGACCCGATCATCGACGCCTACCTCGACGCGCTCCCCGCCGGCGCGACGCCGCGGATCACCGCCTCCCGCACCGTGTTCGTGGCGGACGACCGCGCCGAGGCGCTCCGGTTCGCCGAGGTCGGTCTACGGCGGGCGGCCGAGGGCTTCCGGCGGCAGGGCCAGACGATCCCCGGCGACGGCATCGACGACCTCATCGCCGCTCTCGACACGCACCTCGGCACCCCGGAGGAGGTCGCCGCCTCGCTCGCCGCCGACACCACGCTGCACCGCGCGACCGAGGTGGCGTTCCAGGTGCACTCGGTCGACGCGCCGCACGCCCACGTTCTGCGCTCGATCGAGCTGTTCGCGACGGAGGTCGCCCCGGCCCTCGGCTACGCGCTCACGCCGCCGGATCCCGAGACCACCCACACGCCCGAGAACACCCCCACCGTGAAGGAGAACGCATGACCGCCGACATCGTCGACCAGCTGACGGGGGTGACGCGGGAGCTGGATGCGCTGCGTCGTCGCCGTCCCGTGACCAGGGAGCAGCTCCAGGCGAGCTTCGACGCGCTCTTCCACCCGGTATCCGCGGAGCATGTGTCTCTCGCAGAGCGCGCGCTCATCGCGGCGTTCGCGACCGCGCTCGCCGGTGCCGACGACCCCACGGCGGCGTTCTACGCCCGGAGGGCCCGCGAGATCGACCCGGAGCGCGCCGCGATCGTCGCCCGGGAGGCCGGAGCCGCCGCGACCACGGGACCATTCGGCGCCTACACCGAGCGCGGGCTGGAGGCCGAGAGTACCGACGGCACTCGCTACCTCCCGGATGAAGCGGCATCGGCTGCCGTGGGGGAGCGTCTCGCGACCGCTCTCGCGCACACGCACCTGCTGGTGTTCCGTCCCCGCGAGGCATCCGGTGCCGACCTCGGCCGCCTGCACGACGCCGGCTGGTCGACGGACGGCATCGTGACGCTGTCGCAGCTCGTGTCCTTCCTCGCCTTCCAGCAGTGGGTCGTCACCGGCCTCCGCGTGCTTCAGGAGGCCGGACTCACCGCCGCCGACACAGCGACCGCGACCGCCACCGACACCGACACCGAGGAGGAGGCCGCATGACCGCCGCCGACACCGTGCTCCGCCACGACGCCGCCCCCTATCCGCACGCCTTCACGCGCGCCGAGGTCGGCTGGACACCCCACCTCGCGCCCCTGGCGGAGGAGGATCTGACCCCGCGGCACCTCGACGGCCTCGTCGACGCCGCCCGGGCGAAGAACGAGTACTTCCGGCTGCTCGCCCGCGACCCCGAGGTGCTGCGCGCGCGCACCCTCGTCGACAAGGACATCTTCTACAACGCCGCGGAGGGCCTCCCACGGGCGGAACGGGAGCTGGCGGCCACCGCCGCCTCGCGCCGCAACGGCTGCGTGTTCTGCGCCTCCGTGCACTCCCGGTTCGCGGCGCACCACAGCAAGCGGCCGGAGGACGTCGACGCGCTGCTCGCCGAGGGCGTGGACGCGGATCTCGGGGAGCGCTGGAACGCGATCGTCGCGGCAGCGGTCGCGCTGACCGACACGCCTCGCGCGTTCGGTCCCGCGCACATCGCGCGCCTCCGTGCGGCCGGACTGGACGACCTGGAGATCGCGGACGTCGTGCACGGCGCGGCCTTCTTCAATTGGGCGAACCGGCTGATGCTCTCGCTCGGCCGCCCCGTCGCGCCCGCCTGACCGACAGGGAGGTCGTCGCCGGATGCGCTACCGTCGCATCATGACAAGCCGTCTGCGGCGCCGAAGCCTCCCTGTCGTTGGCTTCGTCGCTGCGGCCGCCATGTTCGTCGGGTGCGCGCCGAGCATCGAGAACCTCGTGCGGGTGAGCCTCGCGGATTCCATCGAAGACGCGCAGGACAGCATGTGGGAGCACCGCGGCAAGATCGTCACGGACCCGGAAGTGACCATCGCCGAACTCTCCCTCGCCTCCGACCTCCGAGACGGAACCGACGAGCTCGACGGCAACCCGCTCAAGCTCCTCGACCTCGACAAGAGGGACGACAGCACCACCCTGACACTCCTCGCACTCGGTGACGCGCAAACGGGCGGTGGCTGGTGGTACGAGCAGCGCCAGGGGGCGGTGTGCTTCACCCTGACCTTTCCGCGAGGCGAAGAGATCGTGGAGACAGGCCCCGCGGACTGCCCGGACATCCCGGAACTGGACGGCATCGAGGACGTCGTCCCGCTCGAAGAACTCGATGTCAGAATCACCGCCACCAAGGCCGACTACCCTGACTCGGTGTGCCAGTGCTACAGCGGCAGTGAGTGCGACTGCCCCGGAGGCTAGGCGATCGGGTCGGAGCCCGTCGTGGCCGCAACCCCGCTCCGGTGCCACCCTGATCCCTCAGGGAACGAGGATGATCTTCCCCGAGGCGGCGCCGGTCTCCATGAGCTCATGGGCCCGCGCCGCCTCGGCGAGGGGCAGCTCCGGTGCTCCGAGCAGAAGCACTACGATCCGAATGTGACGTCTCAGAACCAGCTCGACGCCGGGGTGCCTGGTTCACCACGCCAGGTGGCCGCGGCCGAGACCGAACGGCATTGGCTCCTGTTGGCGGCGCAAGTCTTCCTCACCGGCTTGACCACGTATGTCGCGATAGCGATCTGGTCGACCACCGCGGCCGGGTACACAGAGGGCTTGCAGATCGTCGGATTCGCGGTCCTCTCCACTCCGCTTACGATCCTGGCGTTCCTGATCGGGCTGCCTCTGCGTATCGTGCCGAGGGCACGTCGGTGGTGGGTTCGATACGCGGGGTGGTTCTTCGCCTTGTTCGGAATCGCTGCGGGCGGCATGCTTCTGTCCTACGTCGTCGGCGATGCAGGACCGGTTCGCTATGCCCAGAGTGGATGGCCTGTGAGTGACGGCTATGCACCGGACGCGCGACTCTTCGCGCCATCCCTTGCTGTGCTGGCGTTCGCGACCATGCATCTTCGCCTCCCACCGCGCCGGAAGCCGAAAGCCGCCTGACCGATCAGTGTCTCCTGGCCGCGGCAGAACCCGCCGAACGCCGCGTGCGGGGTGACGCCCGACGCTGTCAGGGTTGGGGTCAGGGGACGAGGATGATCTTCCCCGAGGCGGCGCCGGTCTCCATGAGTTCATGGGCCCGTGCCGCCTCGGCGAGGGGCAGCTCCGGGCCGAGCTCGATGGTGAAGTCGCCCGCGGCCAGGAGGTCCACGGTCTTCTGCAGCGCCTCGGCGCGCCACTCCAGCTCCTGCGGCGTGAGCGGCTCGGGGGACCCGCCGGAGAACGCCCGGATGCCGAAGTCGGCGGCGTCGGGACCGCGGACGATGGTCGCGATGCGGTCGCGGTCCGCGACCAGGGCGAGGGAGGTCTCGATGGCCTCGTCGGTGCCCGCACAGTCCAGGACGACGGTCAAGGGGGAGGGGGCCGCCGCGCGGACGCGGTCGAGCAGGCCGTCGCCGTAGGCCACGGGGATCGCGCCGAGCTCGCGGAGCTGGTCGTGCCGGGCGGGGCTCGCGGTGGCGATCACCGTCGCGCCCCAGGCGACCGCGAACTGCACGGCGGCCTGGCCGACCGAGCCGGATCCTGCGTGCACGAGGAGCACGTCGTCGGCCGTCACGGCGAGCGAGCGGAGGGACTGGTAGGCGGTGCCGGCCGGGATGCCGATCGCCGCACCCTCGGCCGCGGTGACGGCGTCCGGGAGCTTCACGAGCTTGTCGACCTCGACCGCGATGGCGGAGGCGTAGGTCCCGAGCGTGTCGCGGATCGCGACGCGGTCGCCGACCTCGAACCCGTCGACGCCCTCGCCCAGCACCTCGATCACCCCGGCACCGTCGAATCCGACCGGACGCGGTTCGGTGATCGGCGCAGACGGGCGCTTGCCGCCACGGAGCTTCGCGTCGATGGGGTTGGCACCGGCCGCCTCGATGCGCACCAGCGCCTCGCCGCGGACGGGCACGGGGTCAGGCACCTCCATCAGGTGGAGGACAGCGGGGGATCCGAACTCGGTGTAGACGATCGCGCGGGCCATGCCCTCAGGCTACCCGGCGGGGGTCACTTCCCCGCGAGCGCCTTGGTGATCCGCTGCGGCGACACCGGCTGCGCGGTGCCGAGACGCTGAGCGAAGACGCTGACCCGGTACTCCTCCAGCAGCCAGCGCACCTCGACGATCGCGGGGGGAGCGTCGGGCGCGAGGGGGATCGTGCCGCCGGCGTCCGCGAACAGCACCGCCATCCGCTCGAACTCCGTCATCCGTGCGCGGTCCTTGCCCGGCTCGTTCGCCAAGGTCTTCAACCGGTCGATCATGCCGTCGAGGTACCGGGGGAAGTGGGCGAGCCGGTCGACACCCGCGGCCGCGACGAAGCCGGGGTGCAGCAGTCCGGAGAGCTGGGTGCGGATGTCGTTCAGCGGGCCGAGCAGCGCCAGCGAGTTCTGGGACTTGATGCCGCGCTCCACCTCCCGCGCCTTCGTGAGGATGCGGGCGACGAGGGAGACGCAGGCGAAGAGCTCGTCGACGAGCACGGCGGACACGGCGTCGCGGACCCGGGCGAACTCGGCCTCGGTGCGCACGACGCCACGGTCCTGGCCGTCGGCGCCGGTCGACGCGTCGATCACGCGACGGGCGACGGCGGCTCGGCAGTCCTCGATGAGCGCGGCCGCCGACGGATAGGGCGAGGCGGCGAGGGCGAGCTTCTCCTGGCTGGTGAGGTGCTGCTGCACGTACGAGGACGGCGAGGGCACCGCGAGCAGGACGAGACGGAGCACGCCGTCGCGCGTGGCGGCGGCCGCGGCGTCCGGAGTCGCCTCGACCCGCACCGACACGCTCTTGCCGGCATCGACGATCGCCGGATACCCGCGGACGACGCCGCCCGCGACCTTGGTGTCGATGACCGCCGGGAGGTCGCCGAACGTCCACGCCGTCAGCCCGGTCTGCTCGACCGGAGCCGCGGCCACGCGCTCCGCCCCGCGCGGCCCCGGTGCCTCCGCACGCCCGGGGCGGGCGATGGAGCGGGCGACGCTGCTGCGCGCGCGGTCGGAGAGCTCGGCCTGCAGCGCCCGGAGATCACGCCCTGACCCGACCACCCGTCCCCGCTCGTCCACGGCGCGGAAGTTCATGCGCAGGTGCGCCGGCACCCGCTCGTCATCGAAGTCCGCGGCCGTCACCACCTGGTTCGCGAGCGGCTGCACGAGCCGCGCGAGCGCTTCCTTGAGGGTGCGCGGGGGGAGGCCGCCGTGCACCTCCGGACCCTCGTCGGCCAGCGCCGCCCCGAACTTCTCCGCCCAGTCGGCGGCGGGGACGACGTGGCGGCGGATGGCCTTGGGCAGCGCGCGCAGGAGTCCGGTGACGAGCTCGGCGCGGAGCCCCGGCACCTGCCAGTCGAAGCCGCGATCCTCGATCTGGGCGAGCAGCGGTAGCGGCAGCACGACGCTCACGCCGTCATCGGGGGCACCCGGCTCGAACCGGTACGCGAGGCCGAGCACCTGGTCGCCCTGCGTCCACCGGGTCGGGAACTCGCGCTGGTCGGCGCGGTCCTCGTCGTCGATGAGGTCGCTCTCGCGCATCACGAGCAGCTTCGGCGTCGTCGTCAGCGCCTCGCGCCACCACCTCTCGAACGACCGCACGTCGAACACCTCGGCGGGGATGCGCTCGTCGTAGAACCGGAAGACGGCCTCGTCGCCGGCCAGGATGTCGCGGCGCCGCTCACGCTCCTCGAGCTTCTCCAGGCGGCGGCGGAGCTCGGCGTTGCTGCGCCAGAACGCGCTGACCCGTTTGTCGATCCGGGACGGGTCCCACTCGCCCTCGACGAGCGCATGACGGACGAAGAGCTCGCGCGAGGCGGCCCGGTCGATGCGGGCGAACTGCACGCGCCGGCGCGGGATGATCTCGACCCCGAACAGCGTGACCTTCTCGAACGCCACCGCGGCTCCGGCGTCCTTGGACCAGTGCGGCTCGGTGACCTGACGCTTCGCGAGGTCGCCGGCGAGGGGCTCGGCCCAGGCGGGGTCGATGGCGGCGACGGTGCGGGCGAAGGTGCGGGAGGTCTCCACGATCTCGGCCGCCATGACCGCCCGGGGGCTCTTCTTGCGCAGCCCCGAGCCCGGGAAGATCGAGAACCGGATACCCCGCGCGCCTCGGTACTCCGTGATCCGGCGGCGGGCGTCCTTCGCGGGAGAGTGGGCCTTCCCCGCGGGGGCGGTGCGCTCGTCGAGGACGCCGATCTGCGACAGCAGGCCGGACAGCAGCGCGCGGTGGATGGCATCCGGATCGGCCGCGCCACTCGGCTCCGCCCCGCGATCGGGGCTCTTGACGAGCGTCCGGAGCTGCCGATGCACGTCGAACCACTCGCGGACCCGCACGTAGTTGAGGTGCTCGCTGCGGCACAGGCGCCGGAACGCGCTGGAGCCGAGCTCCCGCTGCTGTTCGCGCAGGTGGTTCCAGAGGTTCAGGAGGGTGAGGAAGTCGCTCGTCGGGTCCACGAAGCGCGCGTGCAGCCGGTCGGCCTCCTCGCGCCGCTCCTCCGGTCGCTCCCGCACGTCCTGGATGGACAGCCCCGCGACGATCGCGAGCACGTCCCGCAGCACCGCCCCCTGGGTCCCTGAGCCTGTCGAAGGGCCTGACCCCCGCTGGGTCCCTGAGCTTGTCGAAGGGCCTGACCCCCGCTGGGTCCCTGAGCTTGTCGAAGGGCCTGACCCCCGCTGGGTCCCTGAGCCCGTCGAAGGGCCGGCCTCGATGAGCATCCGCGCGAACCGGGGGTCCATCGGCATCCGGGCGATGTCCCGCCCGATGCGGGTGAGCCGGGGACCGTCGTCCGGTCCCTGAGCCTGTCGAAGGGCGCCGAGCTCGGTGAGCAGGTCGAACGCCGCCTTCACGCCCCGGGAGTCGGGCGGGGTGAGGAAGGGGAACGCGGTGATGTCGCCGAAGCCGAGCGCGAGCATCTGCAGGATGACGGACGCGAGCGAGGTGCGCAGGATCTCGGGTTCGGTGAATTCGGGACGCCGCGCGTAGTCCTCCTCGGAGTACAGGCGGATGGCGATGCCGTCGCTCGTGCGGCCGGCGCGACCGGAGCGCTGGTTCGCCGAGGCCTGCGAGATGGCCTCGATGGGGAGCCGCTGCACCTTCGAGCGGTTGCTGTACCGGGAGATGCGGGCCGTGCCGGTGTCGATGACGTACTTGATGCCGGGCACCGTGAGGCTCGTCTCGGCCACGTTCGTCGCGAGCACCACGCGGCGACGGACGCCGGCCACGGTGCTGCGCTCGAACACCCGGTGCTGCTCCGCGGCGGAGAGCCGGCCGAACAGGGGGAGGACCTCGGTGGGAGAACGGTCCTTGGCGTAGGCGGCGCGCACCGCGTCAGCCGCGTCCCGGATCTCCGCTTCGCCCGGCAGGAACACGAGCACGTCGCCCGGGGCATCCCGGTCGAGCTCGCGGAGCGCCGTGACGATCGCGCTCACCTCGTCCTCCGGCTCGCCGGCGGCGTCCTGCTCCGCGTCCTCGTCGACGAGCGGGCGATAGCGGATCTCGACGGGATAGGTGCGCCCCGACACCTCGATGACCGGAGCGGGGGTGCCGTCGGCCGCGGCGAAGTGCCGCGCGAAGCTCGCCGGGTCGATCGTGGCGGAGGTGATGATCACCTTCAGGTCCGGGCGCTCCGGGAGGATGCGGGCGAGGTAGCCGAGCAGGAAGTCGACGTTGAGGGACCGCTCGTGCGCCTCGTCGATGATGATCGTGTCGTAGCGCGTCAGCAGGCGGTCTCGGTGGATCTCGTTGAGGAGGATCCCGTCGGTCATCAGGGCGATGCGCGTCTCGTCGGAGACCTTGTCGGTGAAGCGCACCTTGTAGCCGACGAGCGTGCCGAGCTCGACCCGCAGCTCCTCGGCCACGCGCTCCGCGATCGTGCGGGCGGCCAGCCGCCGGGGCTGGGTGTGGGCGATGCGCTCGCGGCCCAGTTCCAGCGCGATCTTCGGCAGCTGCGTGGTCTTCCCCGATCCGGTCGCGCCGGCGACGATGACGACCTGGTGGTCCCGGATGGCATCGGCGATCTCGTCCCTGGCGGCGCTGACGGGCAGCTCCGGGGGATAGGAGATCACAGGGGAGGACATAGCCCTCCATCGTATGCCGGGATGCACACCGGCGCCGCCGCGATCGCCGCATACGATCATCGGGTGATGACTGCTCTGCGCCCCGTGCGCTGGTTCCGCGAGTTCGGTCGGCCGCCGCGCATCCTCGGCCTCGACGTCGCGCGGGGGCTGGCGATCCTGGGAATGGCCGGCGCCCACGTCGGCACGACCGACGCTTTCGACTGGGGCGACCCCACCACGTGGACGGACCTCGTGCACGGTCGTTCCTCGATCCTCTTCGCGCTGCTCGCCGGCGTCTCCATCGCGCTCATGACGGGGCGCGACGTGCTGCCGGAGCGGGAGCGTCTCCCCGGCATCCGCCTGAATCTCGTCGGCCGCGGCGCCGTGATCTTCGTGATCGGCCTGACCCTGGAACTCCTCAACACCCCGATCGCCGTGATCCTGACGCTCTACGGGCTGCTCTACGTCGCGGTCATCCCCGTGCTGCGGTGGCGGCCCCGGCAGCTGCTCCTCGGCGCCGCCGTCCTCGCGCTCGCCGGTCCGGCGCTGCTCGCCCTGATCAGCGCGGTGGCGCTGCAGCCGTTCGGCGCGGGCATCGGGTTCGTGCTCTACGGCACCTATCCGATCACCGTGTGGCTGGCTCTCGTGCTGGGCGGTATGGCCCTGGGCCGGCTCCGCGTGCAGGAGGTGCGCACGGCCGTCGTCGCCCTCGTCGTCGGGGTGGTCCTCGCCGCGATCGGCTACGGCCTGGGCGCCCTCGGCGCGGGCGCGGGGCTGGGCGGGACGGAATCGATCGTCTCCTCGACGAGCGAGGACTCCGGCAGCGGGAGCCTGGACAGCCTTCCCAGCGAGAGCTTGGACAGCCTTCCCGCCGAGAGTCTGTCGTCGTTCATCCCGGACGACGTGATGCCGCCGTCCGGCTGGGAGAGCTACCCCGAGGCTCTCGCCGCGACCGATCCGCTCGGCTCGATGGTCCGCGCGGTCTTCGCCGTCGACCCGCACAGCGGCGGCACCGCCGAGATCCTGGGCTCCGGCGGGTTCGCCCTGGCGGTGATCGCGCTGTGCCTGCTCCTGAGCCGCCCGCTGCGCTGGCTGCTGCTGCCGCTCGGCGCTCTGGGCTCCATGCCTCTCACGGCATACAGCCTGCACGTCGTCTCCGTCGTTCTCGTCGCGGGCCCTGGCGGCTTCATCGCGGACAACTCGTTCTGGGGGCTCACGGCCGTCGCACTCCTGGTGGTGACGACGCTGTGGGCGATGTTCGTCGGACGCGGTCCCCTGGAGCGCCTCGTCGGTAAGGGGGCCGCCGCGATGGCCGCGGCCCCTCGGCGCTGACGCTTTTCGTCATCCGCACGGGCAGGCCTGTCATCACAGGTCCTAGGCTGGGGGGATGACCATTCCTGCACTCGAACTGAACGACGGCAACTCCATCCCCCAGCTGGGCTACGGCGTCTTCAAGGTGCCGCCGGCAGAGACCGAGAAGGCGGTGAGCGAGGCCCTCGAGATCGGGTACCGCCACATCGACACCGCCGCGATCTACGGCAACGAGGAGGGCGTGGGCGCTGCCATCGCGTCCTCCGGCATCCCGCGCGAGGAGCTCTTCGTCACCACGAAGCTGTGGAACGACCGTCATCACGACGACGAGCCCCGCGCCGCCATCGGCGAGAGCCTCGAGAAGCTCGGCCTGGAGCAGGTCGACCTGTACCTCGTGCACTGGCCCACTCCGGCGAAGGACGACTACGTCCACGCGTTCGCGAAGCTCATCGAACTGCGCGACGCGGGCCTGACCCGTAGCATCGGCGTCTCGAACTTCCTCGTCCCGCACCTGGAGCGCACGGTGAAAGAGACCGGCGTCGTCCCGGCCGTGAACCAGATCGAGCTGCACCCGGCGTATCAGCGCCGCGAGGAGGTCGCCTGGGCCGAGGCCAACGGCGTGCGCATCGAGGCGTGGGGTCCGCTCGGCCAGGGCAAGTACGACCTCTTCGGCACTCCGGCGGTCGCCGATGCGGCCGCCGCCCACGGCGTGACGCCCGCGCAGGCCGTCCTCCGCTGGCACCTGCAGAAGGGCATCATCGTGTTCCCGAAGTCGGTGCGCCCGGAGCGCCTGCGGGAGAACCTCGACGTGTTCGGCTTCGAGCTGACCGACGCCGAGATCGCCGCGATCGACGCCCTCGACCCGCTCGACGGCTCCGGCCGCGTCGGCTCGCACCCGGACGAGGTCAACTGATCCCGCCCTCATGCCGGCCGCGGGCTCGGCACTGACGCCGTCACCGAGCCCGCACTGACCGGAGCCCTGCTCCCGAGCCCGCGGCCGGCGGCTCGTCTCCGTTCCACATGACGCCCCGTGTCGCTTCGCGCGACACGGGGCGTCCGCGTGGGTACCGTCGAGCGCATGACAGCTCCGCTCCGCGTCGTCGCCGTCTCGGGCTCCCTGCACGAGCCGAGCAAGACCACCGCCCTCCTCCGAGCGATCACCGCCGCGGTCGCCGAGCGTGCCCCCGTCGAGGCGCAGCTGATCGAGCTCACGCAGATCGGGCCGTCGCTCGCGGGTGCTCTCACCCGTGACCAGCTCCCGCCGGAGGTGGAGGTGCACCTGCAGGCGATCGAGACCGCCGACCTCCTCATCGTGGGGAGCCCGGTGTACCGCGCGTCGTTCACCGGGCTGTTCAAGCACCTGTTCGACTTCGTGGACCAGTACGCGCTCGTCGGCACGCCGGTGCTCCTCGCCGCGACCGGCGGCGGCGAGCGGCACGCCCTCATGATCGAGCACCAGCTCCGGCCGCTCTTCGCCTTCTTCCAGGCGCTCACGCTGCCCCTCGGCGTCTACGCGAGCACCACGGACTTCGACGGCTACGAGGTGGCCACCGACGTGCTGCGCGCGCGCATCGCCTTGGCCGCCGAGCGAGCCCTCCCGCTCGTCGGCTACACCGCGACCCGCCCCGCGGAGCTGCTCGTCGGCTGACCCGGAGCTGCCGGTCCCCGCGAGCCGATCGACGGCCGACCCGCAGCCTGTCTCCCCGGCGTAGCGTGGGGACATGACGAACCGTCTCGCCGACACCCTCAGCCCGTACCTTCGGGCGCACGCCGACAACCCCGTCGACTGGTACCCGTGGGGGGAAGAGGCGTTCGCCGAGGCCCGCCGCCGAGACGTGCCGATGCTGATCTCGATCGGCTACTCCACCTGTCACTGGTGTCATGTGATGGCACGCGAGTCGTTCGCCGACCCCGAGACCGCCGCCCGCATCAACGAGGGATTCGTCGCGGTGAAGGTCGATCGCGAGGAGCATCCGCACGTCGACGGGGCCTACATGGCCGCCGCGTCCGCGTTCACGCAGAACCTCGGCTGGCCGCTCACGGTGTTCACCACCCCCGCCGGTCGCGCGTTCTATGCGGGGACGTACTGGCCGCCCGAGGCGCGACCGCCGATGCCGGCGTTCCGCGATGTGCTGGCCGCCGTCCGCGAGGCCTGGACGACGCGCCGCGCGCAGGCCGAGGAGTCCGCGGACGCGGTGAACGCAGCCCTCGCGGAGGCTGCGCAGGCCACGCCCTCGACCCTCCCGGACACCGCCGCGCTCGCCGAGGCCGCACGCGGTCTCGCCGCCAGGGAGGACAGCGAGTTCGGCGGCTTCGGCGGAGCTCCCAAGTTCCCGGTGGCCACGACCCTGCGGTTCCTGCAGCAGCCCCTCGTCCGCGAGGCCGCGCCGGAGGCCGCGGCAGCAGCCGAGCGCGCGCTCACGGCGATGGCGGGCTCTGCTCTGCGGGATGCCGACGGCGGGTTCTTCCGCTATGCGACCCGGCGCGACTGGACGGTGCCGCACTACGAGCGCATGCTGACCGACAACGCCCAGCTTCTCGAGGTCGCGCTCGACACCGGCGACGAGGAGACCGCCCGCGGAATCGCCCGCTTCCTGCTCGGCACGCTGCGGCGGGAGGGCGGCGGTTTCGGCGCCGCTCAGGACTCCGAGTCGTGGATCGACGGGGCCCGCAGCGAGGGCGGCTACTACCTCCGCCCGGTCCCGGAGCGCGCCACGCTGGAGCCGCCGGCGGTGGACGACAAGGTCATCACGGGATGGAACGGCCTCGCGGTCGCGGCACTCGCCAGGGCGGGTGCGACGCTCGGCGAGGACGCGTGGGTCGCCGCCGCCGCGGACGCCGCCGACGCCGTGCTCCGCACCAATCGCGGTGCCGACGGCGCTCTCGTGCGGGCGTCCTTGGACGGCCGGGCCTCCGCCGCGGTGGCCACTGCGGCCGACCTCGCCCTCCTCGCCGACGGCCTGTTCGCCCTGGCGGCGGCGACCGGCGACGTCGCTCCCGCGGTCACGGGGCGGGACCTCCTCGACGAGGTGCTGGACGGAGCCGGGGGAGACGACCCGCTGCTCCGCGCGCAGGGCATCGCCGCCTCGCCCGATCACACCGACGGAGACCTCCCCTCGGACACGGCGGCGGTCGCGCAGGCCGCGCTCACCGCCTGGCGGCTCGGAGCGGGCGACCGGTACCGCGCGGCGGCGGCCGAGCGGGTGGAGGCGCTCGCCTCCCGGGCGCTCGCCCAGCCCTTCGCGCACGGCAGCCTGCTCCGGGTCGCCGCCGGACTCGTCGCAGCCCCGCGGCAGCTCGTCGTGGTCACGGAGGACCCCGGGGGAGCGCTCGCCGCCGCGGCACGCGGAGCCGATGCCGATGTCATCGTCGTCGTCAGCCCGGCGCAGGCCACGGCGTTCGCCGCCGAGGGTTTCGAACTGTTCGACGGCAAGGAGGCGACAGCCGAGCGCGCCTACGACTGCCGCGCCTTCGTGTGCCGCCTGCCGGTGAGCGATCCGGCCGCGGTGTCGCACGCACGGTGAGCGCCCTTCCCCGGAGCAGGGGTGTGCAATCTGCCTAGCGTGCGGCACCCAGGTGGCGTTCGATTGCGCGCGATGCGCAGCTTCGAGTGCACGGTTTGCCCAGCGCCTGCCATCCGTTCTAGGGTGACGCGACCCCTCTCGGATCACAGCAAGGATGCTCTGACGATGACCCTCTCCGCCCGCGCCGGCCTCGACGCCGTGCCCGCCTACCGACAGGGGCGCTCCGCCCCGGCCGGTGCCTCCAAACTCTCCTCGAACGAGTCGCCGCACCCGCCGCTGCCCTCCGTCGTGCAGGCCGTGCAGGACCGGGTCGCCGGCATCCACCGCTACCCGGACATGAGCGCCTCCGCGGTCCGGGAGGCGCTCGCCGCCCGGTACGCCGTGGACCCGGCCCAGGTGACCGTCGGCGCCGGGTCGGTGGAGATCGCCGCCCAGCTCATCCACGCGGTCGCCGGCGAGGGCGACGAGGTCGTCTTCGCATGGCGGTCCTTCGAGGCGTACCCCTCGCTCGTCCGGATCGCGGGCGCCACGCCCGTCGCCGTGCCGCTGGACGCCGACCACGGACACGACCTCGACGCGATGCGCGCCGCGATCACCCCGCGCACGCGTCTCGTGTTCGTGTGCAACCCCAACAACCCG
This sequence comes from Microbacterium sp. NRRL B-14842, assembly GCF_050470785.1. Lineage (NCBI taxonomy): Bacteria > Bacillati > Actinomycetota > Actinomycetes > Micrococcales > Microbacteriaceae > Microbacterium > Microbacterium sp. NRRL B-14842. The sequence goes on from NZ_JBFLUM010000001.1 coordinate 732,310, forward strand.
ACCGGCACCGTCGTCGACGCCGAGGCGCTGGAGCGCTTCGTCGCCGCGGTGCCGCACGACGTCCTCGTCGTCATCGACGAGGCCTATGTGCACTTCGACCGCACGGACAGCCGCGGTGCCGGGATCGAGCTGTTCCGTCGGCACCCGCACGTCGCGGTGCTGCACACGTTCTCCAAGGCGTACGGCCTGGCCGGCCTCCGCATCGGCTACGCGATCGCCCCCACCGCGATCGCCGAGGCGCAGCGCAAGGTGGCCGTGCCGTTCGGGGTCACCGACCTCGCCCAGGCCGCGGCTCTCGCCTCCCTCGCTGCGGAGGACGAGCTCGCCGCCCGCATCGACGAGGTCGTGGCGCAGCGCGATCGGCTGCACACCGTGCTCACGGCGGCCGGCTGGCCCGCCGTCCGCTCGCAGGCCAACTTCGTCTGGGTTCCCGCGGGGGAGCGCACCGCCGACCTCGACGCCCTCCTGCACGCAGGGGGTGTCGTCGCCCGGGCCTTCCCCGGCGAGGGCATCCGCATCTCATCCGGCTCCGCCGCCGACATCGACCGGGTCGAAGCCGCCCTCGCCGCCGCGACCTCCGACCACGATTCCGACCTGATGGAGGTGGGCGCATGACCACGGAGGTCCCCGTCACCACGACGACCACGAAGGGCCTGCACCCGGGCCTCACCCGCCGCCAGATCTCGATGATGGGGCTCGGCGGCGCGATCGGCGCGGGGCTGTTCGTCGGCTCAGGGCAGGCGATCAGCATCGCCGGACCCGCCGTGCTGATCTCCTACCTCGTCGCGGGCGGCATCGTCGTGCTCGTGATGGCGATGCTCGCCGAGATGGTCGCGGCCCGCCCGAGCTCCGGCGCCTTCAGCTCCTACGCCCAGAAGGCCATGGGGCGCAGCGCCGGAAGCGCGGTGGGCTGGCTGTACTGGATCCAGCTGGTCGTCGTGATCGCCGCCGAGGCGACCGGCGCGGCCGGGATCGTGGCGAACTGGGTGCCCGGGATCCCCGCGTGGGTCTGGGTGCTGGTCTTCGTCGTCGCACTCACCGCGGTGAACCTCTTCGGTGTGCGCAACTACGGCCGTTTCGAGTTCTGGTTCGCGGCGATCAAGGTCGCCGCGATCATCGCCTTCCTCATCGTCGGTGTGTGCGCGATCGTCGGACTCATCCCCGGTGTGCCGGCGACGGGGATCTCGAACCTCGTGGACGAGGGCGGCTTCGCCCCGCACGGGATCACCGGCATCGCGGCGGCGCTCCTCATCGTCGTCTTCGCGTTCGGCGGCACCGAGGTCGTGGCGATCGCCGCAGCCGAGTCCGACGACCCCGCGCGGAACATCCGCCGGATCGTGCGCGAGGTGCTCGTGCGCATCCTCATCTTCTACGTCGGCTCGATCTTCGTCATCGTCGCGGTGCTCCCGTGGGACGACCCCGCCGTGCAGGCCGGTCCGTTCTCGGCCGTGCTGGACACGCTGAACACCCCGGGCGTCGGTCTCGTGATGGACCTCATCGTGGTGATCGCGCTGCTCTCGGCCATGAACGCCAACATCTACGGCGCCTCCCGGATGGCGTACTCGCTGGGGGAGCGGGGACTGGCGCCGCTGTCCGTCACCCGGACGAGCCTCAAGGGTGTCCCGTTCGTCGCGGTGCTCGCCTCGGTGGCCTTCGGGTTCGTCACCGTCGGACTGAACTGGGCGTTCCCGGACGTCGTGCTCCCGGCGCTGCTGAACGTCGTGGGGTCGACCCTGCTGGTGATCTGGACGGCGACGGCGATCTCGCAGATCGTGCTGCGACGGCGGGCCGACCGTGCCGCTGAGGCGATGCCCATGCGGCTCTGGGGCTTCCCCTGGGTGTCGTGGCTGTGCCTGGTGCTGCTGGCCGCCGTGATCGCGCTCGCGATGATCGACCCGGCCGCGCGCATCCAGCTGCTGCTCACGCTCGGGCTCACCGCGGTGCTGCTCGTCGTCGCCCGCCTGACGCGGGGTGTCTCCCGCCCCGGCATCGTCAGGGAGTGACGTGCGGATCGATCGCCTCGACGCCGCGCTGATCCGGCTGCTGACGGAGTCGCCGCAGCTGCCTCTCCTCGAGTGCGCGCGCCGGCTGGGCATCGCGCGAGGGACGGCCACCAGCCGCCTCGCGCGGCTGCACGAGGGCGGGGTGATCGAGGCGATCGTGCCGCGCATCGACCCCGCCGGCTTCGGCTACGGCGTCGTGGCGTTCTGCCTCGTCGAGATCGATCAGAAGGTCGGGCACGACGATGTGGCGACGGCCCTCGCAGACGCGGTGCCGGAGATCGTCGACATGCACACCGTGACCGGCGCGAGCGACATGCAGCTCCGGCTCGTCGCGCGCGACGCGACCCGGCTCCAGGAGGTGCTGGACCGGGTCGCCCTGGTGCCGGGCGTCGCGCGGACGGCGTCCTCGATCGCCATGCGCACCCACCTCTCCGGTCGCGTGCTCCCGCTCGTGGAGCACGTGGCCGACGAGATCCCCTGACCGGGGGTCACGGCGCGGCGGGTCAGACCCAGCCGGGCAGCCAGTTGTGCAGGCGCCAGAAGTCGTACGGCACGCTCATCCCCGTCCACAGCGGCAGGAAGAACGCCGAGACGAGGACGACGACGCCGAGGAAGATCAGGACGGTCCGCTCTCCGGACTGGCGGCGCACGAGCGGATCCTCGCGGCGCCCCGCGATGATCCGCAGCGTGACGGTGAGCGCGAGCACGAGGAACGGCATCATCACGACCGTGTAGAACTGGAAGATCGTCCGCTCAGGGAACATCAGCCAGGGGAGGTAGGTGACGGCGAGCCCCACGAGCGGAAGACTCAGGGCCGGGCCGACCGGCTGTCGGGTGATCCAGCCGCGGATGAGGCGGTAGAGCAGGTACACGCCGGCCGCGACGCCGCCGTACCAGATGAGCGGGTTGGGGACCGCCGAGATCACGCCGATGCAGTGGTCGACGCCGCAGCCGGTGGGGTCGCTGTCCACCCACACCGCCGTCGGGCGGAGCAGGAAGGGCCACTCCCACGCCGGGCTCGCGTACGGGTGTCCTCGGGTGAGGCCCACGTGGAAGCCGAGCATCGCCTCGTGGTAGTTCCACAGCGCGACGAGCGGGTTCGGATCGCTGCCGCGGTCGTAGCCGTTCGCCGTCACCAGCCATCCGGTCCAGCTCGCGAGGTACACCGCGAGCGCGGGGACGACGAGGAGCACGAACGACACCGGCCCCTGCCGGAAGACCGCGGATGCCGGCCATACGACGACCCCGCCGCGGCGGCGGGCGAGGGCGTCGGTGATCACGACGTAGAGGCCGAAGCCCGCGAGCACGTACAGTCCCGACCACTTCACCGCCGAGGCGGCGCCGAGCGCGAGACCCGCGGCGACGAGCCAGGGACGGCGCCACAGGACCGGTCCCCACAGCGGATCCTCGTCGTCGGGATTCCGGCGTTCGAGCAGCGGGATCGAGTGCTGGCGGTCGATGAGCACGAACAGCACGCCCAGCAGCACGAAGAAGGTGAGGATGCCGTCGAGCAGCGCGATCCGGCTCATCACGATGCTGAGGCCGTCGATCGCGAGGAGCGTGCCGGCCACGGTCGCGGCCACGACCGAACCGGTCAGACGTCGGGCGATGAGGTAGACCAGCAGCACCGATCCCGCACCGAGCAGGGCGGTCGCCAGACGCCAGCCGGCGCTGTTGTCCGGGCCGCCGATGGCCATGCCGAGCGCGATGAGCCACTTCCCGAGCGGCGGGTGCACGATGAACGCACCCTTGTTCGTCAGGGGGAGCTCCTGCAGGGTGATGAACGCGTCGTTCGCGTTCTCTCCCCACACCCCCTCGTAGCCGAGGCTCCACAGGGACCAGGCGTCCTTGACGTAGTAGGTCTCGTCGAAGGCGAGCTGATGGGGATGGCCGACGTTCGCCAGGCGAAGCACCGCGGCGAGGGCGGTGATCAGCAGCGGGGCCAGCCAGCCCATCGCCCGGCCCCAGTCCGGGGCGTGCAGCACGCGGTCGCGGAGCCGCTCGTAGCGCGTGAGCCGCTCCTCGGGGGCGGGCAGCAGGGGCTCGGGCGCGGTCACCGGTCCAGCCTAGACACACTCCGCCCTGTGCTCCCGGTATGCCGGCCCCGGTCCGCTCCGACGCCCCCGACTCAGACCCGCGCCTAAGCTGGGCGGGTGATCATCCTCGCCGCGACTCCGATCGGAAACCTGGGCGATGCGTCGCGGCGACTCGTGGAGGTGCTGGAGAACGCCGAGATCGTCGTCGCGGAGGACACCCGCACGACACAGCGACTCCTGCAGGCCCTGAAGATCGACAACCGGCCCCGGCTGATCGCGCTGCACGACCACAACGAGAAGCAGAAGGCCGCGGAGCTGGCCGCGCTCGCCGCGGAGACCGACCTCGTGGTGCTGAGCGACGCGGGGATGCCGACCGTGAGCGATCCGGGATACGGTCTCGTCGCCGAGGCCGTGGCGCAGGGGGTCACGGTGACCGCCATCCCGGGACCCAGCGCGGTGCTCATGGCCCTGGCGATCTCGGGGCTTCCCACGGACCGCTTCACCTTCGAGGGGTTCCTGCCGCGGAAGCCGGGGGAGCGCCGGGCGACCCTCTCCGCCCTCGCCGCCGAGCCCCGCACGATGGTGTTCTTCGAGTCGCCCTCGCGCCTCGCGACGACCCTGACCGACATGGGGGCCGCCTTCGGTGCAGACCGCCGGATCGCCGTGTGCCGGGAGCTGACGAAGCTGTACGAGGAGGTCCGTCGCGGCACCGCGTCCGAGCTCGCCGCCTGGGCCGCCGACGGCGTGAAGGGCGAGATCGTCGTGGTCGTCGAGGGTGCGCCGCGGCGGGAGGCCTCGCCGGAGGACGCCCTCGCCCAGGTGCAGGCCCTGGTCGCGGACGGGACCCGGTTGAAAGACGCGGCCTCCGAGGTCGCGGCCCTGACGGGTTTGTCCTCCAGGGACCTGTATCAGGCCGCCCTCGCGGCGCGGTCACGGTGACTCCGGTCGCAGATCCGCACCCCGGTCGCAGGGATTCCGGGGAGGCGTGCGACGCGGACCCGGATCTGCGACCTCCCGCAGGTCAGGATTCCGTCGCGAATTCGCGCCGGAATCGCAAGGATGCCGAGGGCGGGTGTGACGCGGGTCCGGATCTGCGACCTCCCGCGGGACAGGAGTCGGTCGCGCGAGCCTACGACGAGAGGGCCGCGGAGTACCTCGAGGTCGCGGGGGACCTGGGGCTGATGGATCCGCGCGACCGCGAGCTCATCCGCCGCTGGCGCGATGAGACTCCGGGGATGCTGCTCGACGCGGGATGCGGTCCCGGTCACTGGACGGCCTTTCTCCACGGGGATGACGGCGCAGAGTTCGAAACCGGGCGCGACGTCGAGGGGATCGACCTCTCCACGGCCTTCATCCACGGGGCGAGGGTTCGGTATCCGCACCTCACGTTCCATCACGGGTCGTTCCGGACGCTGCCGCAGGCATCGGGCACGGTCGGCGGCATCCTCGCGTGGTACTCGGTGATCCACACGCCTCCGGCCGAGCTCACGGAGGTGTTCGCCGAGTTCGCTCGGGTTCTCGCCCCCGGCGGGAGCCTGCTCCTCGGATACTTCGTCGGCGAACCCCGGGCGGCCTTCGCTCATGCGGTCGCACCCGCGTTCTTCTGGACCGCCGAGGCCCTGTCCCCGCTGCTCGCCGCGGCCGGCCTCGAGCTGCAGTGGTCCGAGGCCCGCGAGCGAGAGCCCGGCGAGATCAGCTCCCGCCCCCACGGAGCCCTCCGCGCCCGCCGCGCGTGATCCTGCACCGTCCAGGAACCCCGTCGCAGATCTGCACCGTGTCGCAGGTTCTGGCACCATCCGTGCGACACCGACGCGAATCTGCGCCCGCGCGCGGGAGGGGACGGGGGCACCGGGGGAGACTGTCCTACGCTGACAGAACCAGAACCAGAACCGGAACCGGAACCACCACCGCGGGGAGAGGAGCACGCGTGAGCAAGGCCGCGACGGTGTACGACGTCGCTGAGCGCGCCGGAGTGTCGATCGCGACCGTCTCGCGTGTGCTGCGCTCGCCGGAGGCCGTCCGTCCGGTGACCCGGGAGCGGGTGCTCGACGCGGTCGCCGCGCTGGGCTACGTCCCCAGCGGCAGTGCGCGGGGTCTGGCCGAGCGTCGGACGGGGGTGCTGGGGCTGTACTTCCCCCAGTTCGACGCCGCCGAGGACGCCCCGCCGCTCGACGTGCTGTCCGCCGCTGCTCGCCCGCCGTTCACGGTCGTGTCGGACGATCAGGACCCGCCGCACTCCTCGATGCTGTTCCTCGACGAAGTCCTGCGGGGGGCCGAGCTGGAGGCGTGGAAGCAGGGGTTCGTGCTCATGGTGGGCGTCGGACGTGACGACCCCGACCGCTCGACCGTCCGCGACATGGCCGGCCGGGTGGACGGACTCATGGTGCTCGCCCGCAGCGTGCCGGACGAGGTGCTGGCGCGGCTGGGGCGGCGTATCCCGGTGGTCGTGCTGTCCGGGCCGCCGCGGGGCGATGCCTACGACCATGTCACGGTGAGCAACGCCGAGGCGATGGGGGAGCTGACCCGCCATGTGCTGTCGCAGGTCGGGGAGGGGGAGATCGCGTTCCTCGCCGGGCCGGCCGACTCGCCGGACGCGGAGCAACGGTGGGAGGGCGTGTCGACCGCGCTCGCCGCAGCGGGGCGTGATCCGGCAGCGGTGCGCGTGCTGCGGGGCGACTTCACACGGGCCTCCGGGCGCCGGGCCGGGCAGGAGCTCACGCGCGACGGCGTGCCCGCCGCGCTCATCGCCGCCAACGACCAGATGGCCCTCGGGGCGATGGACGTGTTCCGTGCTGCGGGCGTGCAGGTGCCGGACGACGTGCTCGTGACGGGGTTCGACGGCATCGAGGCGGCGACCCTGGTGTCGCCGCCGCTGACCACGATCCGGCAGCCGATGATCGAGCTCGGACGCGCGGCCGTGCAGGTGCTCGCGCGACGGCTGGAGCAGCCGGACGCCCCGCCGCTCACCACGCGTCTGCCCCTCCAGATCCTCCTCCGCGAGAGCTCCACGCGCCCGGCCTGAGTCGCCGCGACCGCGCCGCCCCGGAGGACCCCCTGGCTCATCATGGGGTTGCCGATTCAAAATGTATGCGCTTACAATCTGGTGTACGGCTTCGGCCGGCAGGACTCCCCACCCCCCCCGGGGCGCCCTTCATGACAGAGACGACATGAGGTCATCCAGTGGCAGAGACGCACACCTTCCGACGCTGGCGCCGCGCCGCCGTCGTGGGGCTCGCGGCCGCAGCGGTCGCGCTCAGCGGCTGCAGCATCCAGATCAGCTCGCAGCCCGACCCGTCGATCGGCGACGACACGATGCTCATCAACGCCGACAAGGGAAACCCGTTCTTCACGCAGAACTTCAACCCCTACCTCACCAACACCAGGACCGCCTCGCGGTGGATCTACGAGCCGCTCATCCTGGTGAACCCGCTCGACGGCGAGCTCACCCCGTGGCTCGCGTCCGAGTGGACCCAGCCCGACGCCCGCACGATCGTGATCACGATCCGCGACGGCGTCGAGTGGAGCGACGGCGAGGCGCTCACCCCGGAGGACGTGGCGTTCACGTTCCAGCTTATCAAGGACGAGCCCTCGCTCGACATCAAGGGCGCGTGGCAGCACATCGACCGCATCGAGATCGACGGCGACGACATCGTGTTCCACCTGCAGAGCGACGACGCGCCGTCGCTGTCGATCCTCGGGCAGACCATGATCGTCCCCGAGCACCTGTGGGCGGATGTGAAGGACCCGGCCACCTGGCGCAACGAGGAGCCGGTCGGGACCGGGCCGTTCGTGCTCGGCAACTACAACGACCAGCAGTACTCGATGGACCGCAACCCGGACTACTGGCAGGCGGACAAGATCGAGATCGAGCACATCATCCTGCCCGCCACGAACACGCAGCTCGACACCGTGACCCGCGGCTACGACTGGGCCTACTCCTTCATCTCCGACGTCGAGGGCACCTGGGGAGCGGCGAGTCCCGACAACACCTGGTGGTTCCCGCCGGGCGGCGTCATCTCGCTCGTGCCGAATCTCGAGGTCGCGCCCTTCGACGACGTGAACGTCCGCCGCGGCATCGCGCTCGCGCTCGACCGGGAGGAGATCGCGGAGACCGCCTCCGAGGGGTACATGCAGCCCGCAGGGCAGACCGGGCTCATCCTGCCCAACCAGGAGCAGTACCTCGACCCGGAGATCCCCGATCAAGGCATGCTCGCGCAGGACCGCGACGCCGCGCTCGCGGCGTTCGCCGAGTCCGGGTACACCCTCCAGGGCGACCAGCTCGTCGGCCCGGACGGCGAGCAGCTCGCGTTCTCGTTGACCACCGCCAACGGTTTCTCCGACTGGACGCGCGCCGCTCAGACCGTGCAGCGGCAGCTGGCAGACATCGGCGTCAAGGTGTCGCTCAAGCTCCCGCAGCCCTCGGGCTACCAGAGCGCGATCGGCACCGGCGACTTCGAGATGGCGATCGGCGGCATGGGTAACGGCGACGTGTACCAGGCCTACAACAGCCTGCTCTCCAGCGACTTCTACGTGCCGACCGGCGAGGTGACCACCAACAACTTCGAGCGCTACCGCTCGCCGGAGGCCGACGCCCTCCTGGAGGAGTTCCGCGCGACGATCGATCCCGACCGCCAGACCGAGATCGTGCACGAGCTGCAGAGCATCGTGTACGAGGAGGTCCCCGTGATCGGCATGTACTACGGCGGGATCTGGGGCCTGTTCAACGACGCGAAGTTCACCGGCTGGCCCTCCGCGGACGACCCGTACATGATCCCGCAGAACTACGACTCGGCGCCCCTGGGGATCTTCACCCACCTGAAGCGCACAGACGGGGGAGACCAGTGAAGTACGTCCTCCAGAAGATCGGCCTGTTCGTGCTCACCCTGTGGGCCGCGATCACCCTGAACTTCTTCCTGCCCCGCCTGATGCCCGGCTCTCCCGCCGACGCCGCGATCGCGAAGCTCTCCCAGAACGGTCCGGTCTCCGACGCCACGCGCGCCGCGATCGAGGCCCAGCTCGGGGTGCCGACCGGTTCGATGTGGGACCAGTACGTGGCCTACCTCGGCCAGGTCGTCCGGCTCGACTTCGGCGTCTCGTACACGTTCTACCCGCAGACCGTGTCGAGCATGGTCTCCACCGCGCTGCCCTACACGCTCGGCCTCGTCGGCATCGTCACGATCCTCGCGTTCGTGATCGGCACGCTGATCGGCGTGATGGCCGCCTGGCGGCGCGGCACGTGGCTGGACTCGCTGCCGACGCTGACCGGGTCGTTCCTCAGCACGTTCCCGTACTTCTGGACGGCGCTGCTGCTGCTGTTCTTCCTCGGCTACGTGCTGCATTGGTTCCCGACCACCGGCGCCTACTCGGCGACGACCACCCCGGGGTTCACCTGGGACTTCATCGTCGACCTCGTCCGGCACGCGTTCCTGCCCGCGCTGACGATCCTGCTCACCTCCCTCGGCGGCTGGATCATCGGCATGCGCAACGCGATGATCAACACGCTCGGCGAGGATTACATCACCTTCGGCGAGGCGAACGGCCTCCGCGGCCGCACGATCGCCCTCCGCTACGCGGCCCGCAACGCGATCCTGCCGAACCTCACCGGCTTCGGGCTCACGCTCGGCGGCGTGGTGGGCGGCTCGATCCTCGTCGAGCAGGTGTTCGGATACCCGGGCATCGGCTACCTGCTGTTCAACGCCGTGATCGGGCAGGACTACCCGCTCATGCAGGCGCTCTTCCTGATGATCACCGTGAGCGTGCTCATCGCCAACTTCCTCGTGGACATCCTCTACGGGGTTCTCGACCCGAGGACTCGACGATGACGACCCCGAACCCCACCCCCAGCACCGTGACCGTCAAGGTCCCGACCGACCGCATCGCGGCGCCCAGCCCCTGGCGCGCCTTCGGCCGCATGGTCGGCACCCTGTGGTCCAACGGCAAGGCCCGCATCGGCCTCTGCCTCCTCGCGTTCTTCGTGCTCGTCGCCGTGTTCGCCCCGCTCCTGGCCCCTTACGGGCCGAAGGAGAACGGGTTCCCGCGGAACGCCGACGCCTCGTGGGAGCACTGGCTCGGCACGACCGCCGCAGGGGAGGACGTGCTCAGCCAGCTCATCTACGGAGCGCAGGTCAGCCTCCTCGTGGGCTTCGCGGCGGGGCTCCTCTCCACGATCGTGGCCGTGCTCATCGGACTGAGCTGGGGCTACATGCGCGGCTTCGCGGGCGAGGTCGTCGGGTTCATCGTGAACCTCTTCCTCGTGATCCCCGGCCTTCCGCTGATGATCGTGATCGCCGCCTACCTGCAGAACGGCGGCATCCTGATGATCATCGCCGTGATCGTCGTGACCGGATGGGCGTGGGGTGCGCGCGTGCTGCGCAGCCAGACCCAGTCCCTCCGCGGCAACGACTTCGTCACCTCGGCGCAGTTCTCCGGCGACAGCAGGGCTCGCATCGTCTTCCGGGAGATCCTGCCGAACATGACCTCGATCATCGCCGGGACGCTCTTCGGGGCGGCGACGGCGGCGATCCTCGCAGAGGCGGGGCTGGAGTTCCTCGGGCTGGGCGACTCCAGCATCGTCAGCTGGGGCACGATGCTCTACTGGGCGCAGAACTCGAACTCCCTGCTCACCGGCCAGTGGCTGCTGCTGTTCGCGCCCGGTCTATGCATCGCGCTGCTCGCCCTCAGCCTCACACTCATCAACTTCGGCGTGGACGGCATCTCCAATCCGCGCCTCCGCGAAGGGAAGGGCCGATGAGCGCCATGGAGCACGACGACATCCTCCTCGACGTCCAGTCGCTGTCCGTGGAGTACGCCTCCCCGGGGCAGGTGCCGGTGCCGGCCGTGCACGACGTGTCGTTCGCGCTCCGGCGCGGCGAGTTCGTCGGGCTCGTCGGCGAGTCCGGGTCGGGCAAGTCCACGCTCGGCTTCGCGCTCACGCGGCTGCAGAAGCCGCCGGCGCGCATCAGCGGCGGACGCATCCTCTTCGACGGCCGCGACATCCGCGAGCTCGACGCCGAGGAGCTGCGGCGTCAGCGGCAGGGCGGCTTCGCGATGGTGCTGCAGTCCGGCATGAATGCGTTGAACCCCGTGCGGACCGTGGGCAACCACTTCCGCGACATCTTCGCCGCGCACGGCCATGTGCCCGCGGAGCAGCGCGAGGCCAGGGCGCGGGAGCTGGTCGGCAAGGTGGGGCTGAAGCCGGAGGTGCTCGACCGGTACCCGGGGGAGCTCTCCGGCGGGATGCGGCAGCGCGCCTCGATCGCCCTCGCCCTCTCGCTCGAACCCCAGCTGATGGTGTTCGACGAGCCCACCACCGCGCTCGACGTGCTCGTCCAGCACGCGGTCATGGACACGATCCGGGAGCTGCAGCGGTCCGAGCGGTTCACGGCGATCCTCATCAGTCATGACCTCGGCATCGTCCTCGAGGCGACCGACCGGGTGATGGTCATGCACGAGGGCCGCATCGTGGAGGATGCCTCCAGCCAGGACATCCTGCACCGTCCGCAGGACGAGTACACCCGGATGCTGCTGAGCCACTACGCCGACCCGCGCGCCGAGAAGATCGAGATCCCCGGGTTCGTCGATCTCGGCACCCGTCGCCGGGAGGGGCGCAGCCGTACGGACGTCACCGAGACCCTGCCGACGGTGTCGCCGCGCGCCGCCCGCCGCGCCGACGCTGCGATCGTGGTGGAGGGCGTCTCGAAGCGCTATCCGGCTCCGCGACGCGGACAGGATCCCGTCGTCGCGGTCGACGACGTGTCGTTCCGGCTGGAACCGGGGGAGGCTCTCGCTCTCGTGGGCGCGTCGGGTTCGGGCAAGTCGACGATCGCGAAGATGCTCACCGGGGTCGAGAAGCCGACCTCCGGCAGCATCCGCTTCGGCGATACCGACGTCGCGTCACTGAAGCGCCGAGGCCTCCGCGACCTCCGCAAGGACGTGCAGATGGTGTTCCAGGATCCGTACGCGGCCCTGAACCCGCTGCACACCGTCGAGTACGCGCTGACCCGTCCGGTCGTGAACTATACGAGGCTGCGCGGGGCGGAGGCCAGGGCCCGTGTGCTCGAGCTGCTGGAGACGGTGGGTCTGACGCCCGTCGAGCAGTTCGCCGCCAAGCTGCCGCACCAGCTCTCCGGCGGGCAGCGGCAGCGCGTCGTGATCGCCAGGGCGCTCGCGAGCGACCCGCAGGTGCTGATCGCGGACGAGCCGGTGTCGATGCTCGACGTGTCGCTCCGCGCCGGCGTGCTCGCGCTGCTGGAGGACCTCCGCGAACGGTGGGGCATCAGCATGCTCTACATCACGCACGATCTGCTGAGCGCGCGTCTGGTCACCGAGAACATCCTCGTGCTCAACAGCGGCCGCGTCGTCGAGCGGGGCGAGACCTCCCAGGTGCTGCAGCATCCGGAGGACCCGTACACGGTCGAACTGCTCGACGCCGTGCCGAACCCCGCCCGCGCCCGCTGACGCGCGCCGAACGACTGCAAGAAAGAGAGAGGAGCGCATCCGTGCTCGCATTCCCCGACGGCTTCCTCTGGGGCGCCGCAACGGCCGCCCACCAGGTGGAGGGCAACAACACCACGAGCAACTGGTGGGCGATGGAACACGCGCCGGACTCGACCATGGTCGAGCCCTCCGGTGACGCCGCCGACCACTTCCACCGGTATCCGGAGGACATGCGGCTGCTCGCCGAGGCGGGGCTGAACTCCTATCGCTTCTCGGTCGAGTGGGCGCGGATCGAGCCGGAGCGCGGGTTCGTCTCCCGGGCGATGCTCGACCACTACCGCCGCATGATCGACACCGCGCGGGAGAACGGTCTGGACCCGACGGTCACCCTCATGCACTTCACGGTGCCGCAGTGGTTCCAGAAGGACGGCTTCTGGCGTGCGGACGACGCGGTGGACCTGTTCTCCCGCTACGTCGAGACGGTGCTGCCGATCCTCGACGGGGTGCGCTACGTGTGCACGATCAACGAACCGAACATCGCGGCGATGCTCGCCGGGGGAGAGGACGCGGCGAACCTCGTCGCCTACGGCCTCCCGAACCCCGACCTCGGCGTCGCGGACACCCTGCTGACGGCCCACCGGCGCGCGTCCGAGATCCTGCACACGGTGCCCGGGGTGCAGGCGGGGTGGACGATCGCCACCCAGGCGTTCCACTCTACAGGCGAGCCCGGCGCGGACGAGATGCTCGCGACGTACGGCGACCCGCGTGACCACTGGTACCTGGAGCAGTCCGCCGGCGACGACTTCGTGGGCGTGCAGGCCTACACGCGCACGTTCATCGGTCCGGAGGGTCCGCTGCCGGTGTCGCCGGATGTGGAGACGACACTCACGGGCTGGGAGTTCTTCCCCGAGGCCCTCGAGCTGGGCGTGCGCAGCGCGTGGGAGCGCAGCGGCGGCGTGCCCGTGCTCGTCACGGAGAACGGCATCGCCACGGCCGACGACACCCGGCGCATCGCCTACACGCAGGGGGCGCTGGAGGGGCTGCACCGCGCCATCAGCGACGGCATCGAGGTCCGCGCCTACCAGCACTGGAGCGCGCTGGACAACTACGAATGGGCGAGCGGATTCCGGCCGACGTTCGGTCTCATCGGCTTCGACCACGAGACCTTCGAGCGGTTCCCGAAGCCCTCGCTGGCCTGGCTCGGCGAGGTCGCCCGCCGCAATGGGCTCTGACGAGCCGCACGGCGTAACCACGGGCATGGGGGCACCTAGAATTGTCCCCATGCCCGCTGGCGACTCCTTCTACATCACCACGCCCATCTACTACCCCTCCGATGTGCCGCACATCGGCCACGGGTACACGACGGTGGCCGTCGACACCCTCGCGCGGTGGCACCGTCAGGCGGGGGACGACACATGGATGCTCACGGGCACGGACGAGCACGGTCAGAAGATGCTGCGGGCCGCGGCGGCGAACGGCGTCACCCCGCAGGAATGGGTCGACAAGCTCGTCAGCGAGAGCTGGTTCCCGCTGCTGAAGACCCTCGACGTCGCGAACGACGACTTCATCCGCACCACTCAGGAGCGGCATGAGGCGAACGTGCAGACGTTCTTCCAGCGCCTGTACGACCGCGGGTACATCTACGCGGGAGAGTACGAGGCGCTCTACTGTGTGGGCTGCGAGGAGTTCAAGCCGGAATCGGAGATCGTCGACGGCACGGGTCCGTTCGAGGGGCTGAAGGTCTGCGCGATCCACTCGAAGCCGCTCGAGCTGCTGCAGGAGAAGAACTACTTCTTCAAGCTCAGCGAGTTCCAGGACCGCCTGCTCGAGCTCTACAAGACCGAGCCCGACTTCGTGCGGCCCGACTCGGCGCGCAACGAGGTCGTCTCGTTCGTGAGCCAGGGCCTCAAGGACCTCTCGATCTCCCGCTCGACCTTCGACTGGGGCATCCCGCTGCCGTGGGACGAGTCGCACGTCATCTACGTGTGGGTCGACGCGCTGCTCAACTACGCCACGGCCGTCGGCTACGGCTCCGACGAGGAGACCTTCGAGCGCCGCTGGCCCGCCTACCACGTGGTCGGCAAGGACATCCTGCGCTTCCACGCCGTGATCTGGCCCGCGCTGCTGATGGCGGCGGGGCTCGACGTCCCGAAGGGCGTGTTCGCGCACGGCTGGCTGCTCGTGGGCGGCGAGAAGATGTCGAAGTCGAAGCTCACGGGTATCGCGCCGACCGAGATCACCGACGTCTTCGGCTCCGACGCGTACCGCTTCTACTTCCTGTCCGCGATCGCGTTCGGTCAGGACGGCTCCTTCTCCTGGGAGGACCTCTCCGCCCGGTACCAGGCCGAGCTCGCGAACGGCTTCGGCAACCTCGCCTCGCGCACGACCGCGATGATCGAGAAGTACTTCGAGGGCATCGTGCCGCCGGCGGCCGCGTACACCGAGGCGGATCTCGCGATCCAGAAGATCGTGGCGGACGCCGCGACGAAGGCGGACGCCGCGATCGGCCAGTTCCGCATCGACGAGGCCATCTCCGCGATCTGGACCATCGTCGACGCGCTCAACGGGTACATCACCGAGAACGAGCCGTGGGCGCTCGCCCGCGACGAGGACCAGCGCGAGCGTCTGGGCACCGTGCTCTACACGTGCGCCGAGGGGCTGCGCGCGCTCGCCGTGCTGCTGTCGCCGGTGATGCCGCAGTCCACCGAGAAGCTGTGGATCGCCCTCGGCGCCGCGGAGACCCTCGGCCGCCTGCAGGACCAGCCGATCCGCGAGGCCGGCGCCTGGGGCGTGCTGAAGCCGGGCACGAGCGTCAACGGCCTCGCGCCGCTGTTCCCGCGCGTGGAGTCCACGGCCTGACATCCGGGCAGGACACCATGGCGGAGACCTACGTGCGCGAGCGCTCGGGCGACGGGCGCAAGGATCGGACCTACCCGGCGGCCCCGGAACCCCTCGCCGTGCCCGTCTACGACAATCACGCGCACCTCGAGATCGCCGATGGCCCTTCGACAGGCTCAGGGACCCAGGGGCTTTCCCTCAAAGCCCAGCTCGACCGGGCCGAGGCCGTCGGCGTCATCGGGGTCGTGCAGGCGTCCGGAGACATCGAGTCGTCCCGCTGGGCGGTCGAGGCCGCCCACTCCGATCCGCGCGTCCTCGCCGCGGTCGCCATCCACCCGAACGACGCCCCGACGTACGCGGAGGAGGGCCGTCTCGACGAGGCGCTCGCCGTGATCGACGAGCTCGCCGCGCACCCGCGCACGCGCGCGATCGGCGAGACCGGGCTCGACTTCTTCCGCACCGAGCCGGAGCGCCGCGCTCCGCAGTTCGCCTCCTTCGAGGCGCACATCGCGCTCGCGAAGAAGCACGGCATCGCGATGCAGATCCACGACCGGGATGCGCACGAGGCCGTGCTCGAGACGCTGACGCGGGTCGGCGCTCCCGAGCGCACCGTGTTCCACTGCTTCTCGGGGGACGAGGCGATGGCGCGGGTCTGCGCCGATGCCGGGTACTACCTCTCGTTCGCCGGGAACGTGACGTTCAAGAACGCGCAGAACCTGCGGGACGCCCTCACGGTCACGCCGCTCGACCGCCTCCTCGTCGAGACGGACGCCCCGTTCCTCACGCCGGTCCCGCTGCGGGGCCGCCCGAACGCGCCGTACCTCGTGCCGCTCACGGTGCGATTCCTGGCCGCGGAGCTCGGCCTGGACGTGGACGATCTCTCCGCGCAGCTCGCCGAGAACACCCTCCGGGTCTACGGCTCGTTCGCCGACTGACCCTCCGGCTCGACGTCCTCCGGCCCCGTCTCAGCGACCGGCTTCGCGCTGACGATGTGCGAGATGGGCTTCCACACCAGCAGCAGGGTGATCGCCGCCCCGCCGAACGCGAACCACCACGGTGCCGTCAGGCCCCAGGTCTGCGCGATGACGCCGCCGAGGGCCTGGCCGACGATCATGCCGCCGAAGACGCCGACCATGTTGACCGAGGCGACGCGCCCCTGCAGGGACGCGGGGACGAGCCGCTGCCGGACGGTCGTGGAGATCGTGCCCCACACGAAGGCGTACGCGCCGAAGAAGAACATGATGACGAGGGCGACCGTGCCCGTGGTGGTCAGCGCGAAGGCGAGGTGCATGAGCACTTCGAGCGAGAGCACGATGCGCATCAGAGTCGCGAAGGACACGTGCCGCTCCAGCCAGCCGAAGCTCAGCGTCGCGACGATGCCGCCCGCCGCGGACGCCGTGGTGAGGGCGCCGTAGCCCACGGGCCCCATCTGCAGGTGCTCGGTGGCGTAGAGCACGAGCACGCCCCACGGTGCGGCCCAGGTCACGTTGAAGACGAGGATGATGAGCACGAGCATCCGCACCGGCGGGTTGCGCCACAGCCAGCGCAGCCCCTCCGCGATGTCGGTGTGCACCGGCGGGTGGGTCTCGGTCTCCCGTGGCGGGACGGGGGTGCGCGCCATCCGGGAGATCAGGACGATCGCGAGCGTCACGCACAGGACTTCGACGAGGAACGGCCACGCGCTCCCGGCGGCGAAGAGGAAGGCGCCCAGCGGCGGTCCGGCGAACTGGTTCGCCACGAGATATCCCGCCTGCAGCCGTGCGTTGCCGATGCCGAGGTCAGCCGGCTTCACGAGCATCGGCAGCAACGTGCTCCCCGCGGTGTCGACGAAGACCTCCGCGGTGCCGTAGAGGAACGCGACGGCCAACACGATCCCGATGTTCGCCGTTCCCGTCATGAGGAACACGCAGAGGGCGGCGAGCACGACGGCGCGCACGGCGTTGGCGGTCATCACCAGGCGGCGCCGATCGAAGCGGTCGGCGATCGCCCCGGCGTGCAGGCCGAAGAGCAGCCACGGCAGGAACTGCAGGATGGCACCGGAGGCCACGAGGATCGGCGACGACGTCATCGAAGCGATGAGCAGGGGAGCGGCGGCCAGCGCCACGCCGTCTCCGATGTTGCTCGTCCACGACGACGCGAGCAGCCAGCGGAAGTCCCTGCCCAGGCGCCGCGGAGCGATCAGTTCACCGAGGGAGGGCACCCCCGAAGGATAGCGATGATCACGGACACTGCCGAGGAACTCACCCAGGAACCCACCCAGGATCCGGGCACGGCTCGTCATCCGGGAGAATGGATCCATGACCGTCACGTTGCTCGGGGCCACCGAGATCCGCCGTCTGGCCGCCGAGCTCGATGTCACCCCCACCAAGAAGCTCGGGCAGAACTTCGTCGTCGACGCGAACACCGTCCGCAAGATCGTCCAGGCCGCCCGCGTGCAGCAGGGGGAGCGGGTGGTGGAGGTCGGACCGGGGCTCGGGTCCCTGACCCTGGCGATCCTCGAGGCGGGGGCCGCGGTCACCGCCGTGGAGATCGACCACCGCCTGGCCGCCCGCCTGCCGCAGACCGCGGCCGAGCACGGCGTGCCGGAGGGGATGCTGACGGTGGTCGACGCGGACGCCCTCCGCGTGACGGAGCTGCCGGGCGAGCCCACCGTCCTCGTCGCGAACCTGCCGTACAACGTGTCGGTGCCGGTCCTGCTGCACTTCCTGGAGACCTTCCCGTACCTGCAGCGGGGCGTCGTGATGGTGCAGGCCGAGGTGGCCGAGCGCCTGGCCGCGATGCCCGGATCGAAGATCTACGGCTCGCCGAGCGTCAAGGCCGCCTGGTACGGCGAGTGGAAGCTCACCGGGAACGTCTCCCGGCAGGTCTTCTGGCCGGTGCCGAACGTGGACAGCCTCCTCGTCGGCTTCGACCGCTCCGAGGGGGAGCGCGGACCGGTGGAGGAGCGCCGACGCACCTTCGCGATCGTCGATGCGGCCTTCAACCAGCGCCGCAAGATGCTGCGGCAGGCCCTCTCCGGGATCTTCGGCAGCTCCGCCGCGGCGATCGAGGTGCTGACCGCCGCCGGCGTCGCCCCGACGGCCCGCGGGGAGGACCTCACGGTCGACGACTACCAGCGGATCGCCCAGCACGCAACGGCGATCGAGGGTTCCGGCGTCAGCGGCTAATCTGGCACGGTGACCGACTCCCCCCGCTTCCGCCCCGATGTCCCCGAGCTGCACCGTCCGTACGCCGCCGACGAGGGCCGCTACGGACGGTTCGCCTACCGTCAGGTCGGCTCCTCCGGCCTGTACCTCCCCCCGATCTCGCTCGGGCTCTGGTGGAACTTCGGCGACAACATCCCACTCGACAACCAGCGGGCGCTCCTGCGCCACGCGTTCGATCACGGGATCACGCACTTCGACCTGGCGAACAACTACGGCCCGCCGTACGGCTCCGCCGAGAAGAACTTCGGTCGCATCTTCGCGGAGGACCTGCGTCCGTACCGCGACGAGCTGATCATCTCGTCGAAGGCCGGCTGGGACATGTGGCCCGGCCCGTACGGCGACTACGCGAGCCGGAAGTACATCCTCGCGAGCGCGGAGCAGTCCCTCACGCGCATGGGGCTGGACTACGTCGACATCTTCTACTCGCACCGCGTCGACCCGGTCACCCCGATCGCCGAGACGGTCGGTGCTCTCGACACCCTGGTCCGCCAGGGCAAGGCGCTGTATGTCGGCATCTCCTCCTACAGCGCCGAGCGCACGGCCGAGGCCGTCGCCGTGGCGAAGGAGCTGGGGACGCCGCTCGTCATCCACCAGCCCGCGTACTCGATCCTCAACCGCTGGATCGAGGACGGCCTCACGCAGACCCTCGAGGAGTCGGGCCTCGGCGCCATCGCCTTCACCCCGCTCGCCCAGGGGCTGCTCACCGACAAGTACCTCGGTGACGGCACCGCCGAGCGCGCGCAGCAGCGCGGTTCGCTGCCGAAGGGCAAACTGACCGATGACGCCGTCCAGACGCTCCGCGCGCTGAACGAGGTCGCCCAGGGCCGGGGACAGTCGCTCGCACAGCTCGCCCTGCAGTGGACGCTGCGTACCCCGGTCGTCGCCTCGGCTCTCATCGGAGCGTCCCGCACGGAGCAGCTCGACGAGAACCTCGCGGCCCTGGACGGCCCCGCCTTCACCGACGAGGAACTCCGCCGCATCGACGAGCTCGCCGGCGCCATCGACGTCAACCTGTGGGCGACCTCGTCGGACCTGTGATCCGCTCATGAGCCTCGCCGCGTCCTCCCGGTCCGTGCACGTGCGCGCGCCGGGGAAGATCAACGTCTACCTCGGGGTCGGCGGACGCCATGACGACGGCTATCACGCCCTCGCAACGGTCTTCCAGGCGGTGTCGCTCTACGAGGACGTGATCGCCAGGGAGGCCGACGACTTCTCCCTCACGGTGTCAGGCGTGGAGGACGACGGCTCGGTTCCGCTCGACGACCGGAACCTCGCGATGCGCGCGGCCAAGCTGCTGGCCATGGCGACCGATCATCCGGGCGGGGTGGCGCTGCGGATCCGCAAGAGCGTCCCCGTCGCGGGCGGCATGGGCGGCGGTTCCGCGGACGCGGCAGCCGCGCTGGTCGCGTGCGATGCCCTCTGGGGCACGGGACTCTCGGCTGCACGGCTGCACGATCTGGCCGCGCGGCTCGGCGCCGACGTGCCGTTCGCGCTGCACGGCGGCACCGCCGTCGGCACCGGCCGCGGCGATCAGCTGAATCCGGCCCTCGCCCGCGGCCGCTTCGATTGGCTGCTGGTGACCAGCGACGAGGGACTGTCCACCCCCGCCGTGTACACCCGGCTCGATGAGCTGCGCGAGGAGGAGGGCGCGCTCGCCGACGACCCGCCGCTCTCGCTCGACGTGCCGATCCCGGTGCTGCAGGCGCTGCGGACCGGAGATGCCTGGCAGCTCGCGGACGCGCTCCACAACGATCTCCAGGCGGCCGCGCTCGACCTGCGACCGGATCTCGCGCAGACCATCGAACGCGGGGTCGCGGCCGGTGCGCTGCACGGCCTCGTCTCGGGATCGGGGCCGACCGTGGCGCTGCTCTGCGCGGATCCCGAGTCCGCGCAGGCGGTGCAGACGGCTCTCCGCGAAGGCGGCCTCGATCCACTGCACGTGCACGGCGCCGTCCCCGGAGCCCGCATCCTCGGTTGAGCCTTCCCGATCCGCCGTGTCCGGGACACGAGGGGTGTGCGCGCGGTCGAGGTGCATCCAGGGATCATGGCAGACATAATGAAGTAGTCATGTGACCGTGCACACGCGAGGAGGCTGGATGTCCACCTCCTCCGAGCGTGCCCGCATGCCCAGCATCCGCGACGTCGCCCGCCTCGCCGGCGTCTCCCACCAGACGGTGTCCCGGGTGCTCAACGACCACCCCAGCATCCGCCCGGAGACCAAGGCGAAGGTCCTCGACGCGATCGCCGTCCTCGACTACCGCCCCAACCTCGCCGCCCGCGCGCTCGTGACGAGCAAGTCGAACATGCTCGGCATCCTCTCCGCGACGATCGGCGAGTTCGGACCGACGTCGTCCATCGCCGGCATCGAGGACGCGGCGCGGGAGGAGGGGTACTCCGTCTCCACGCTCAATCTCCCCGCGACCACGCCGGAGGCGATCGGCAACGCCGTGCGCCAGCTCGAGCGCGAGCAGGTCGACGGCATCGTGGTGCTCGCGCCGCAGGTGCGCGTCTTCCATGTCCTGCGCGGCATGAACGTCACGATGCCGTTCGTGACCCTGCAGACGGCCTCGGGATCGGACGGTGTGAGCCTCTCGGCTGACCAGGTGGCGGGGGCGAAGGCGGCCACGGAGCACCTGATCGCTCTGGGCCACAGCGACATCCTCCATCTCGCCGGCCCGCAGGACTGGATCGAGGCCGAGTCCCGGATGCGCGGGTACCTCGATGCGCTCCGCGACGCCGACCTTTCCACGTTCCCACCGATCCGCGGCGACTGGACGGCCGACTTCGGCTACTTCGCCGGCAAGGAGCTCTCGCTGCGGCGCGACTTCACGGCGGTGTTCGCGGCGAACGACCTCATGGCGATCGGGCTGCTCCACGGCTTCCGCGATGCCGGGCTGCGCGTGCCGCACGACGTGAGCGTGATCGGCTTCGACGACATCCCGGTCGCGGCGCACGTGGCGCCGACGCTCAGCACGGTGCATCAGGACTTCCCCGAGCTCGGCCGACGCGCCGTGCGCATCCTCCTCGCCGAGATCCGCGGCGAGAAGCCCCCCGCGTTCGGCCCTCTGCAGACCCTTCTGCGGGCACGCGAATCCGCTGCATCACGGTAGCGACACGAAAACACGCCGCGGACTTGACACCGCTCCCGCGGAAGACGACGATATACCGATGTGAACGGTCACATCGAAGGTGACCGCACGTCGCGAGGAAGATCCGTGAGCACCACAGCAACGTTGCCGACCGTGTCAGGCCCGATCCTGGAGATGCGCCGCATCACCAAGGAGTTCCCGGGAGTCAAGGCGCTCGCCGACGTCTCGATCACCGTCCGCGCCGGTGAGATCCATGCGATCTGCGGCGAGAACGGCGCCGGGAAGTCGACGCTGATGAAGGTCCTCTCGGGGGTGTACCCCTACGGGACCTACGACGGCGAGATCCTCCTGTACGGCCAGGAGCAGCGCTTCAAGGACATCGCTGCCAGCGAGCAGGCCGGCATCGTCATCATCCACCAGGAGCTCGCGCTCATCCCGGAGCTCTCGGTCACCGAGAACATCTTCCTCGGCAACGAGATCCGCCGCTTCGGGCGCATCGACTGGCAGGCGCAGAAGGAGCGCACGATCGAGCTCCTCGCCCGCGTGGGGCTGGATGAGGACCCTGACGTCCCGATCAAGACGCTCGGCGTCGGCAAGCAGCAGCTCATCGAGATCGCCAAGGCGCTCAACAAGGACGTCAAGCTGCTCATCCTCGACGAGCCGACCGCGGCGCTCAACGAGAACGACTCGCAGCACCTCCTCGACCTGATCCTCGGGCTCAAGGCCAAGGGCATCGCGTCGATCATGATCAGTCACAAGCTCAACGAGATCGAGCAGATCGCCGACGAGATCACGATCATCCGCGACGGCCGTACGGTCGAGACGCTCGACATCTCCCGCGGCGAGATCAACGAGGACCGCATCATCCGCGGCATGGTCGGCCGGTCGCTGGAGAGTCGCTACCCGGACCGCACGCCGGAGATCGGCGAGGTGTTCTTCGAGGTCAAGGACTGGTGGGTCCAGCATCCGACCGTGCCGGAGCGCATGGTCGTGAAGGGGTCGAGCATCAACGTCCGTCGTGGCGAGGTCGTCGGCATCGCCGGGCTCATGGGGGCCGGCCGCACCGAGCTGGCGATGAGCATCTTCGGCCGCTCCTACGGCACGTTCCTCTCCGGCACGATCGTGAAGGACGGACAGGAGATCGAGCTCCCCGACGTCGCCGCCGCCATCAAGCACGGGCTCGCCTACGTGAGCGAGGACCGCAAGGTGCTGGGCCTCAACCTCCTCGACACCATCAAGCGGTCCATCGTCGCGGCGAAGCTCTCCAAGATCGCGCACCACGGCGTCGTCGACTCCCGCGAGGAGTTCTCGGTGGCGGAGCGGTACCGCAAGGCGCTGCGCATCAAGACCCCGTCGGTGGAGGAGGGCGTCGGCAAGCTGTCCGGCGGCAACCAGCAGAAGGTCGTCCTGGCGAAGTGGATGTTCACCGACCCCGACCTGCTGATCCTCGACGAGCCCACCCGCGGTATCGACGTCGGCGCCAAGTACGAGATCTACGCGATCATCAACGAGCTCGCCGCGCAGGGCAAGGGCGTGATCGTCATCTCCAGCGAGCTGCCCGAGCTGCTCGGCATCTCCGACCGCATCTACACCGTGTTCGAAGGCCGGGTCACCGACTGCATCCCGGCCGACCAGGCGACCCCCGAAGACCTCATGCGCAGCATGACCTCCGCGACCCAGAAAGCAACCGCATGACCACCGACTCGACCACCGCGAAGCGCGGCTTCCACTTCAAGGACATCACGAAGATGTTCGGGGGAGGGCAGTCGACCCTCCGTCAGTTCGGCATCCTCGGCAGCCTCGTCGTCATCCTCGTCGTCTTCCAGGTGCTGACGTGGATCTTCAAGGGCACCGGACTGACGCTGTCCTCCGGGAACCTCATCAACGTCGTCAACCAGTACTCGTACATCCTGATCCTGGCGATCGGCATGGTGATGGTCATCATCATGGGGCACATCGACCTCTCGGTCGGATCGGTCGCCGCGTTCACGGGCATCGTCGTGGCGAAGGCCATGCAGGACTGGAACCTCCCCTGGCCGCTGGGCATCCTCCTCGGTCTCGGTGTCGGCGTGCTCGTCGGTGCCTGGCAGGGGTTCTGGGTCGCCTACGTCGGGGTGCCGGCGTTCATCGTGACGCTGGCCGGCATGCTGTTCTTCCGCGGTGCGAACCAGGCGGTGGGTGACTCTCAGTCCGTGCCCGTGCCAGAGGGCTTCAAGATCATCGGTGCCGGCTACCTGCCGGAGATCGCCCTGCCCCTGCCGTTCAACATCCCGACCATGCTGCTGGCGCTCGCCGGTGTCGCATGGATCGTGTTCTGGGAGATCCGCACCCGGCGCATCCAGCGCAAGATGGGCTCCGACATGGCGCCCATCTGGGTGAGCGTGACGAAGGTCGTCCTCATCTCGGCCGTCATCCTCATCGCCGGCTGGCTGTTCGCCACGGGGCGCGAGGGCACGAGCTTCCCGATCTCGGGCGTCATCCTCCTCGCCCTCGTCATCCTCTACTCGTTCATCACGAACAACACCGTTTTCGGCCGCCACATCTACGCGGTCGGCGGCAACCGCCAGGCCGCGCGCCTCTCGGGCGTGAAGGACCGTTGGGTGGACTTCTTCGTGATGATGAACATGTCGGTCCTGGCCTCGCTCGCCGGCATGATCTACGTCGCGAGGGCGACCGCCTCGGGCCCGCAGGACGGCAACGGCTGGGAGCTCGACGCGATCGCCTCCGTCTTCATCGGCGGCGCGGCCGTCTCCGGCGGCATCGGCACGGTGATCGGGTCGATCATCGGTGGTCTGGTGATGGCGTTCCTGAACAACGGCCTCGCGCTGCTCGGCGCCGGTGCTGACGTGGTCTCGATGATCAAGGGCCTCGTGCTGCTGTTCGCCGTCGGCGTCGACGTGTGGAACAAGCAGCAGGGTCGTCCGTCGATCACCGGCTTCCTCACGCGCCGTCTCGGCCGCAAGCAGGACCCGGCCACCGACACGTTCGATCCCACGAAGACCAACTACCCCACCAGTCAGAAGTACGAAGCCCCCGCCGTCGAGGAGACGCGCGGATAGTAAGGGCCACGTCGCGCAACGCAGGCGCGGCGGGACCTGCACACACCAGAGAAAGAGATCACATGAAGAAGATCCTTCTGTCGGCGACAGCGCTTGTCGTCGCGGGCGCATTCGCCCTCACCGGCTGCTCCTCGGAGCGCGGCGGTGGGGACTCGGGTTCGGGGTCGGGCGAGGAGACCGCCTCGGGCTTCGACGCCGGCTCCACGATCGGTGTCGCTCTGCCCGACAAGACCTCGGAGAACTGGGTCCTGGCCGGTCAGCTGTTCACCGACGGCCTGGAGAAGGCCGGTTTCAAGGCGGACGTGCAGTACGCGCCCGCCAGCAACACGGTCGCCGAGCAGCAGAACCAGATCCAGGCGATGGTCACCGGTGGCGCCAAGGTCATCATCATCGGTGCCAAGGACGGCAAGCAGCTCACCACGCAGGTGGAGGCCGCCCGCGACGCGGGTGTCGCGGTCATCGCCTACGACCGTCTCATCGAGAACACCGACGCCGTGGACTACTACGTCGCCTTCGACAACTTCGAGGTCGGCAAGCTCCAGGGCCAGGCGCTGCTCGACGGCCTCGCCGAGCGCGCGGGACACGAGGCGCCGTACAACATCGAGCTGTTCTCGGGCTCGCCGGACGACGCCAACTCGGCGGTGTTCTTCAACGGGGCGATGGAGGTGCTGCAGCCGAAGATCGACGACGGCACGCTGAACGTCGTCTCCGGGCAGACCGAGATCTCCCAGACGGCGACCGAGGGCTGGAAGCCGGAGAACGCACAGCGTCGCATGGACTCGATCCTCACGTCGAGCTACGGCTCGGAGACGCTCGACGGCGTCCTGTCCCCGAACGACACCCTCGCCCGCGCCATCATCACCTCGGCGCAGCAGGCAGGCAAGCCCGTCCCGGTGGTAACCGGTCAGGACTCCGAGGTCGAGTCGGTGAAGTCGATCATGGAGGGCGTGCAGTACTCCACGATCAACAAGGACACCACGCTGCTCGTGGAGCAGGCCATCAAGATGGTCGGTCAGCTCCAGAAGGGCGACGAGGTCGACGTCAACGACACCGACCAGTACGACAACGGCAAGAAGGTCGTCCCGGCCTACCTGCTCCCGCCGGTCATCGTGACCAAGGAGAACGCGGCCGAGGCGTACGCCAACGTTCCGAGCCTCCTCGAGATCGTGAAGTCGTACGAGTAAGCAGAAGCGAGACCGTCCTCGTTCCCCGCGAACGTCGGGCACGACGAGCCGTCCGGACCTTCGGGTCCGGGCGGCTCGTCGCCGTTGTCAGGGCTCAGCCTCGTGGCGTCAGCTGCCGGAGTGCCTTCTTCGCGTGATCAGGGCAAGAAGGAGGGCACAGGCCGACAGGGTCACGGCGACCGCGACGGGGGAGAGCGGACCGGCTCCGCTGGCGAGCGTCCAGCCGCCCCAGGCCGGACCGATCACGGCACCGAGGTTCAGGGCGGCGGTCGCGTAGGACCCTCCCATCGTCGGGGCGGCGGAGGCGGCGTACAGGACGCGGGTGATCAAGGTGCTTCCCACGCCGAACGAGGCCATGCCCTGCACGAAGACGAGAACCAGCAGCGCGACCGGCTGATCCGCGACCGTCGCCAGGACGATCCAGCCGCCCAGGAGCAGCGGTCCACCGACGGCGAGCAACGCGCCCGAGTGCCGATCAGCGTATCGACCGGCGATCGTCACGCCGAGGAACGAGCCGAGACCGAACAAGACGAGCGCGACGGAGACCACAGCGTCGGGCAGACCGGCGATCTCGGTGACGATCGGCGCCAGGAACGTGAAGACCGCGAAGGTCCCCGCGTTCACCAGCGCCGCCAGGATCATCGCGAGGGCGAGCGGCGGTGTCACCAGGAGGGCGATTTCGGCGCGCAGGGACGGTGCCTTCCTGGCGGGCGGCGCCGGGGCCGGGGCTGCTCCGGATGTCGACCGGGGCTGCCCATGCGTCGCGCCCCGGATCGTCGTCGGCACTCCACGGAGGATCCCGAGGAGCGCGGGGAGACAGAGCAGCGCGACGGCGGCGAAGGTGGCCCGCCAGCTCAATGCGCTGCCGAGCACCGCCCCCGCAGGGACGCCGACGATGGTGGCGATGGTCGTCCCCGAGAGCACAACCGCGAGGGCGCGTCCCGTGCGTTCGCGGGGGACGAGGAGAGTCACCGTACGCAGCGCGACGGCGAGGAACCCCGCGTTCGCGAGGGCGCCGAGCACGCGCATGACGAGGAGGAGCTCGAAGGCAGACGTCACCGCGCCGACGACATGGCACGCGGCGAAGAGCGCCAGGCAGACGATGAGCGTGCGACGCGGCGGCCACTCACGCGCGAACGCGGCCATGGCGGGCGCGCCCACGACCATGCCGACGGCGAAGGCCGAGGTGAGGAGACCGGCCGTGCCGACCGGGACGTGGAGGTCGTCCGCGATCGCGGGGAGGAGTCCAGCGAGCATGAACTCCGAGGTGCCCATGACGAAGACCGCCAGGGCGAGGGCATAGAGGGGGAAAGGCATCGAGTGCTCCGAGGTGAGAGGGAAGAGGAGGGCTTCTCGTCACCACGGTCAGCGCCCGGGTCACCGGCGCGCGCCCGCCGACAGGGCGGACGAAGGGATCAGCGGTTCACGGGGCTGACGGTGTGACCGGCAGCCCCCGACCTGTCTGATTCGGGGCTCGACATGCCCTCCACCCTAGGGCTGCTCAGTGAGCCGGCGCGATCACGGGCGAAGACCACGGGGGATCCTCGGCGAAGGTCACGGTGTGCGGAGGCGGCGGTCGGTCGATGTAGCTCCGGCCGGTGGGGCTCGTCCACTCCAGAACGCCGCCCGGCCCCTGCTCGACGTGCCACGGAGAGTGGTGTTTGAGCATGTGATGTCGTCGACAGAAGGTCGCGAGGTTGTCGTGCACGGTCTCGCCGCCGAGCGCCGCATCGTGATTGTGATCGAGGTCGCACTTCCGCGGCGCGAGGCCGCAGCCGGGGAAGCGGCAGCGTTGATCGCGGGCCCGCAGGTGCCGGCGGAGGTCTTCGCTCGGCCGGTACCGGTCGACGGCCAGCAGCGCCCCGCTGATCGGGTGAGTGAGCACCCGGTCCCATCCGCTCGCCGCGCCGGCCAGTCGGCGGGCCGTGGCCGGATCGATCGGGATCACCCCGTCGAGCTCGGCGGCGAGGATCGGAGTGCCGCCCGTGGTCCCTTCCTGCTCGCCGTGCATCAGGGTCAGCACCGGCACGGTGACCTCGACGCGCGCTCGAAGTTCCGAGAGCAGTCCTTCTTCCGAGTCATGTCCCGCCGGAGCGCCCGTCAGGACGAGGTCGGCGAGCAGGTCCGCGCGCAGCTGATCCACGGTCCTGTCGTCGGGGATGCTCTCCTCCGCCTCCCGACGGTGTGCTCGCGCGTTCTCCTCCCGCACGGCATGCGCCATCTGGGAGAGCCGGTCGAACATGCCGTGCACGAGGGCCGCAGGGCCGCGCGCACCGAGTTCGGCCATGCCATCCTCGAGGTCGGTCACCCAGACGCGGCGCAGCTCCCTGGCGTCGCGGTGTCGCTCGACGAGCGTCCGCTCCTGGAGCCGGTCGGCCAGTCGGCGCACGAGCCGGCGTATCCGGTTCGGAGACTCCGCAGCGGCCACCTCGATCGCCTCCGTCGCGAAACACGAACGGTCGTCCGGGTCATCGAGATGAGCGCCCGCCTCCACGATCAGCCGCGCGTGCGCGGCGCTGATCCGTCCGGCGCCCTGGGCCTCCCAGACGGTGGGGAACCGCTCGACCAGCCAGGACGCCTCGGACATCCGCCGTTCGATCGTGCGGTCGCTGACGCGCTGTGCGGCCCCGATCTCCGCGGCGACCGTGCGGATCGCCATGTCGCCGCCGTCCGGATGACGCGCCTGCCGAGCGATGTCGACCGCAAGCCGCCCCGCCATCGCCAGGAGACCATCCCGCGCGGCCTGCATGCTGCTCAGCGTCTTCTCGGCCGCTTCCAGCCCCTCCACCAGATCGGCGAGCATCGCCATCTGGGAGTCGGTCGCGTCGAGCAGTGCGGGCATGACGTCAGTCCATCACCGACCACTGACATTCGAACGAAGGTTCGAAGGAATCTGGCCGAAAGTCGTATCACGAAAGGATAACGACCGTGGTTGACTGGCTCCGTGCTCCTGAACGTCATCGAAGCCGGGGAGGGCGACCGCGTCGCCGTGCTGCTGCACGGCATGATGGGGTCCGCCGAGAGCTGGCACCGCGTGGTCCCGCTGCTCGTGGAACGCGGCTTCCGCGTGCTGGCGCTCGATCTGCCCGGCCACGGCCTCTCGCCGCGTGATCCGGAGCTCACGATCGAGACGGCCGCCGACGCCGTCGTCGCCACGCTCGCGCAGACGGCGCTCCTTCCGGGGGCAGGTTCCGCAGCGGGGGACGGGGCCGCCTCCACCCTCGCCGTCGCCGTGGGGCACTCCTTCGGCGCCACCGTGCTCGCCGCCGCCGCGCCGCGCCTCGACCCGGGCCTCGCCGTCTACGTCGACGCGCCGCTCGCCCTCCAGGGCGGCCAGGATCGCGCCGCCCTCGTGTCGCAGTACGAACATGACCGCCGCGCGCGCATGTCGCCCGCCGAACTCCGCAAGCTCCGGCCCTTCTACTCCGTCGACGACGCCGCGGTCGAGGCGCGAGCGGCCGAGCGCTTCGATCCGCCGACCGCGGCCTCCGTCTCCTGCGGGGAGGACGGTCATTGGACCGCCGCACCCGGCTCCATCGTCGTCCGCGCAGAACCCAGTGCCTGGGTCACCGACGAGGACGCGCGCCGGTTCGAGCACGGCGGCGTGACCGTGCGCAGCATCCCCGGGGCCGCCCACACCGTCTGGTACAGCCACTTCGAGGTCTTCACCGCCGCGCTGCCCGAGCTCTTCGCCCCGTCACTGGTCTGATCGGGCGACCGCCCGACGCGGCGCGACTACCCTGGAGAGGACATGGCACATCTTCTCGGGGCCGAAGCCCTGCACCTCGAATACCCGACCCGCGTCGTCTTCGACGCCGTGACCCTCGGCATCGAGGAGGGCGACCGCATCGGCATCGTCGGCCGCAACGGCGACGGCAAGTCGAGTCTCCTGGCCATGCTCGCCGGCCGGAAGGAACCGGACTCCGGCCGGGTGACCGTCCGGGGCGGCACCCGCATCGGCGTGCTGGACCAGGCCGACACCCTCCCCGACGACATCACGATCGGCGCCGCCGTCGTCGGCGACATGGCCGAGCACGAATGGGCCGGAGACGCCCGCGTCCGCGACGTGATCGAGGGGCTGCTGACGGATCTGCCGTGGGACGCGCAGATCGGCTCCCTCTCCGGCGGGCAGCGCCGCCGTGTGTCCCTCGCGAAACTGCTCACGGGCGACTGGGACGTCATCGCGCTCGATGAGCCGACGAACCACCTCGACGTCGAGGCGATCACGTGGCTCGCCGGGCACCTCAAGAAGCGCTGGCCCGCGAACGCCGGAGCCCTCCTCGTCGTGACCCACGACCGGTGGTTCCTCGACGAGATCTGCACCGAGACGTGGGAGGTGCACGACCGCATCGTCGAGCCCTTCGAGGGCGGCTACGCGGCCTACATCCTGCAGCGGGTCGAGCGCGACCGCATGGCGGCGGCGACAGAGGCGAAGCGGCAGAACCTCGCCCGCAAGGAGCTCGCCTGGCTGCGCCGCGGTGCCCCGGCCCGCACCAGCAAGCCGAAGTTCCGCATCGACGCCGCCAACGAGCTCATCGCCGACGTGCCCGAGATCCGCGACAAGGTCTCGCTGCAGTCGCTCGCCGTCTCGCGGCTGGGCAAGGACGTCGTCGACCTCCTCGATGTGGGGGTGACGTACCCTTCGACAAGCTCAGGGACCCAGGGAGGCTCAGGGACCCAGGGAGGCTCAGGGACCCAGGGAGGCTCAGGGGGCGGGAAGACCGTACTGAAGGACGTCGAGTGGCGGATCGCTCCGGGCGAGCGCACGGGCATCCTCGGGGTGAACGGCGCCGGGAAGTCCACCCTCCTCGGGCTCATCTCCGGCACGGTCGAGCCCACCGAGGGGCGGATCAAGCGCGGGAAGACCGTGCAGGTCCGTACGCTCACGCAACGCCTCGACGAACTCCTGCCGCACTGGAACGACCCCGTGCGCGTGGTCATCTCGGGTCTGCGCACCTCGTACACGCTCGGCGCCGGGTCGAAGGCGCAGGACCTCACGCCCGGACAGCTCCTGGAGCGACTCGGGTTCTCCTCCGCCCAGCTCTCGACGCCGGTGAAGGATCTCTCCGGTGGCCAGCAGCGTCGGTTGCAGCTGCTGCTGGTGCTGCTCGACCAGCCGAACGTGCTCATCCTCGACGAGCCCACGAACGACATGGACACCGACATGCTCGCCGCGATCGAGGACCTCCTCGACTCCTGGTCGGGCACGCTCCTCGTCGTGAGCCACGACCGGTACTTCCTGGAGCGGGTGACGGATCAGCAGTACGCGATCCTTCCCGGTCCGGACGGCGCGGGGCGCCTGCGGCATCTCCCGGGCGGCGTCGACGAGTACCTGCGCCTGCGGCAGCGCGTCGAGAGCGCCCCGGCGACCTCGACGGCGGCAGCGGCCCCCGCAACGAGCGGTCTCGACGGCGCTGCTCTCCGGGCGGCGCAGAAGGAAGCCGCCGCCCTGGAGCGCCGCATCCAGAAGCTCACGCAGCAGGTCGACACGGCCAAGCACGCCCTCGCCGACCACGACCAGTCCGACTACGAGGGCCTCGGCGAGCGGATGAAGGCGATCTCGGCGCAGGAGGCCGAGATCGAGGAGCTGGAGCTGCGCTGGTTCGAACTCACGGAGCAGATCGGCTGACGGAGGAATATCCTTCTCCCACGACTGTTGGGAGTAGCGATGGAAGGCCTCGAAGTAACCGTCCTGCTCGGACTCACGATCCTCGTCGGAACCCTGATCGCCCCGCGCGTGCGTCTCGCGCTGCCCCTCGTCCTCGTCATCCTCGGTCTGGCGCTGGGATTCATCCCGCCGCTGCGCGAGGTGCAGCTTCCGCCGGAGACCGTGCTGCTGCTGTTCCTGCCGGTGATGCTGTTCTGGGAGAGCCTGACCACGTCGCTGCGGTCGATCCGCCGCGACTTCCGCTACATCGTGCCGATGAGCACCCTTCTCGTCGTCGCCTCCGCGTTCGCGGTGGCCGGCATCGGCGTGCTGTTCGGCATGCCCTGGGAGATCGCGCTCATCCTGGGTGCTGCGGTCGCACCGCCCGATGCCACGGCCGTCGCGGCCCTCGGTCGGCTGCTGCCGCGTCGGATGTTCATGAAGCTCAAGGCCGAGAGCCTGACCAACGACGGCACCGCGCTCGTGCTCTACGCCATCGCCGTGTCCCTCGCGCTGGGCGGCCAGGTCACGCCGCTCTCGGTCACCTGGGACGTTCTGGTGTCGTACGTGGGCGGGATCGCCGCGGGGATCGTGGTCGCGGCCCTGGCCACGCTGCTGCTGCGCCGCATCTCCTCCACCATCGTCATCAACGTCACGCTGCTGCTCGTGCCGTTCTCCGCGTTCCTCATCGCCGAGCTCGTCCACGCGTCGGGCGTGCTCGCCGTGGTCGTCGCCGGACTGATCGTCGCCTGGGTGTCGCCGCGCGTGACGACGGCGGCCTCGCGACGGCAGGCCGACGCGGCCTGGCCGTTCGGCGTCTTCCTCCTGAACGGGGCGCTGTTCGTGCTCATCGGCCTCGAGGTGCAGTTCGTCGCGCACGAGATCTCCGCCGCCGCCATCGGCCGCCTGGTGCTCGTGACGCTCGCCGTGTGGGCGACGCTCTTCGCCGTCCGGTACGTGTTCCAGCTCCTCAACGTGCTGTTCCAGCGTCGCCCGGCCGAACGCCCGCCGCGCGGCGCCCGCTCCCGCGCCCGACTCGTGTCCACGGTCGCCGGCATGCGCGGAGCGGTGTCGCTGGCGATCGCACTGTCGGTGCCGACCGGCGTCTCCGAGGGGAGCGTCGTGGGCGGCCGTGACGAGATCGTCTTCGTCACCGCCGGCGTGATCCTGCTCAGCCTCCTCGTGCAGGCGCCTCTCCTCCCCGCGCTCGTGCGCTGGGCGCGATTCCCGGTCGACCATGCCGAGGACGAGGAGTACGAGCTCGCCGAGCGCGCGATCTCCGGAGCGGCCCTGGCCGCGCTCGACGACCTCGCCGCCGAGCACGGCATCGGCCAGGAGGTGCGCGATCGGGTGCGTGCCGAGGGGTACCAGGCGCTGGAGTTCGCGAACGCCCGGACGCTCGCGCGGGAGCAGGCGCTCATCGACGCCGAGGCCGAGGCGCTGGACGAGATGCTCGGCGAGCCCGATCCCTACGGCACCGGGGGAGATGCGCGCAGCCGCGAGGACGAGGACGCGGGTGACGTCGCGGTGTCGGCCGGGACCGCCCCCGACCCCGAGGCGACCGACGGCACGACGCTGCAGATGATCGCGACCTCCGCCGACGTCGACCTCGCCCAGCGGTCACCGCTCGTGCGACACGAGGAGCACACCCGGCTCAAGCTCGCGCTGCTCGACCGCAAGCGCGAGGTCCTGCTCGGGCTCCGCGGCGCCGGCACCGTGGACGACATGGTGGTCCGCCGGATCTCCGCCCGTCTCGACCTGGAGCAGGTGCGCCTGCAGGGCATCGAAGAGCTCGACTGACCCGATCCCGCACGGCTGTGACGCCGTGTGACATCCCGATTCCGCGACAGCGCGCCCTCCTGCCTAACGTTGTCGAGTCCCGCCAGGAAGGAACCCTCATCATGTCCCGCCGCACAACCTCCGCCCTCGCCGCGCTCGCCGTGGTCCCGCTGTTCGTCGCCCTCGCCGGGTGCGCCACCTCGTCCGACGCGGGCTCCGGCGACGGCGGCTCCGAGGACAAGACCGTCAAGATCGGTGTCGTCGGCGAGAGCGACCCGCAGTGGCCCGCTTTCGTGGACGCGGCGGCCGACGCCGGCATCACCGTCGAACTCGTCGACTTCGGCTCGTACGAGCTGCCCAACCCGGCACTGAGCGAGGGGGAGATCGACCTCAACCAGTTCCAGCACATCGTGTACTTGGCGCAGTACAACGAGGCCTCGGGGGATGACCTCGCGGCGATCGGTTCGACGCAGATCTACCCGCTGGGTCTCTACTCGACGAAGTACGACTCGGTCGAGGACATTCCTGAGGGCGAGACCGTCGCGGTTCCCGACGACGCCTCCAACCAGGCCCGCGCGCTTCTCGTGCTTCAAGCCGCTGGCCTCGTCGAGCTTAAGGACGGCGGCACGGCATTCTCCGATCTCGCAGACGTGGACGAGAGCAAGTCGACGGTCAAGGTCACCGCGCTGGAAGCCGCACTTACTCCGGAGGCTCTGCCCGACGTGGCTGCGGCCGTCATCAACAACGACTTCGTCGAGGATGCGGGCCTCTCGTTCGACGATGCGCTCTTCACCGACGACCCCGAGGACCCCAGCGCGCTCCAGTATGTGAACATCTTCGCGTCTCGCGCCGAGGACGTCGACAATGAGACGTACCTCAAGCTCGTCGAGATCTTCCAGACCGACGAAGCTGTGCAGGAGGGGCTGGCGAAGTCGTCCGGAGGAACCGGTGTCACTCTGCAGACGCCGGCAGATGAGCTGGCCTCGCTGCTGAAGGACGTCCAGAAGGACGTCGCTGCGAACGGTTGATCAGGTTTACCTGAGAGAATCGGGCGACGCGGACGCGTCGCCCGATTCGTCGTCTTCAGGCCGACCCCGCCCTTTCCTCCCTCAAGACCGGAGAACCTATGCCGATCGTCTCCCTCGAGCACGTGTCGAAGAGCTACCCCTCGCCGTCCGCATCCGGCACGCAGATCACCGCCGTCGACGATGTGTCTCTGCAGATCGAGCAGGGAGATGTCTTCGGAATCATCGGCTATTCGGGTGCGGGGAAGTCCACCCTGGTGCGGCTCATCAACGCGTTGGAGCCGGCCTCCGCGGGCCGCATCACCGTCGACGAGGTCGAGATCACCGCACTCAGCGAACGTGAGCTCCGGCGCGTGCGAAGCGGAATCGGGATGATCTTCCAGCAGTTCAACCTCTTCTCATCGAAGAGCGTGCGGG
This sequence comes from Microbacterium sp. NRRL B-14842, assembly GCF_050470785.1. Taxonomy (NCBI): domain Bacteria; kingdom Bacillati; phylum Actinomycetota; class Actinomycetes; order Micrococcales; family Microbacteriaceae; genus Microbacterium; species Microbacterium sp. NRRL B-14842. Next base: position 767,029 of record NZ_JBFLUM010000001.1, read on the forward strand.
CCAACATCGCGTATCCGCTGAAGCTCGCGGGATGGTCGAAGGCCGACATCGACGCGCGCGTGACCGAGATGCTGTCTTTCGTGGGGCTGAGCGACAAGGCACGCTCGTACCCCGAGCACCTGTCGGGAGGGCAGAAGCAGCGCGTCGGGATCGCGCGGGCGCTCGCGACCAGGCCGGCGATCCTCCTCGCCGACGAAGCGACCAGTGCGCTGGACCCGGAGACGACACATGAGGTCCTCTCCCTGCTCAAGCGCGTCAATGAGGAGCAGGGCGTCACGATCGTCGTCATCACCCACGAGATGGACGTCATCCAGACGCTCGCGACCAGGGTCGCCGTCATGGACCGCGGGCGAGTGATCGAGCAGGGAGACGTGTTCGAGGTCTTCTCCAACCCGCAGCATGCCGCGTCGCAGCGATTCGTCGGTACGGTCGTCAAGGGCGTTCCCTCCCCGTCCGAACGCGCCGTCCTGCGTGAACGGCACCAGGGACGACTCGTAACGTTCTCCTTCCGTGACGGTGGTCCGTCCCAGGCGCAGGTTTTCCTTGAGCTGGCGGAGGCCGGGCTGGAGTTCGAGCTCGTCTTCGGAGGTATCAACGACATCCGCGGTAGGGCCTTCGGCCACTTGACTCTCGCGATCCGCGGGGACGACGCTCGCATCGACGCGACGCTTGCACGGATCTCGGAGCGCATCGAAGTGACGGACATCGACCGCGAGGAGGTGCGCTGATGGATCGTCTGATCGAGTTGGGTCCTGAGTTCTGGACGGCTGCCGTCGAGACGCTTTACATGGTGTCGCTGACGCTGGTGCTGGGCGGTCTGTTGGGAGGCCTGATCGGAGTGGGGCTGTACCTGACACGGCCGGGCGGCATGCTGCAGAACAGAGCGATCTCCGCCGTGCTGAACCTCTTCATCAACTTCTTCCGCCCGATCCCCTTCGTGATCCTCATCACGGTCCTGATCCCGTTCTCCCGATTCATCGTGGGCAGCGGCATCGGCACGAACGCTGCCATCGTCGCCCTGGTGGTGGCGTCGATGTTCGCCATCGGCCGGATCGTCGAGCAGCATCTGGTCGGTGTCTCGCCGGGAGTCATCGAAGCCGCGCGCGCGATGGGAGCCGGACCGTGGCGAACCCTCCTCACGGTGGTGATCCCCGAGGCGCTTGGGCCGCTAATCCTGGGATACACATTCGTGATCGTGGCGCTTATCGATATGACGGCGATGGCGGGTTACATCGGCGCAGGCGGGCTGGGAAACTTTGCGTTGACGTACGGCCGACGCCAGTTCGAGCCTGTCGTGATGTGGGCGGCTGTGCTCCTCATCGTCGTGTTCGTGCACGTGGCTCAGACGCTCGGCACCCGGCTCGCGCGGAAGGTCATGCGCCGCTGAGGCCGATCAGCGTGCCGGGGCCTCCTGCAGGCTCCGGCGCGTGGTGAACGTGCGCTCCTGCCCGCTCAGCGGATCGGTGAACCGGAGCTCGCGTGCGAGGAGCTGGAGCGGGCGGCTGAAGTCGTCCGGACGCTCCGGCTGCAGCACGGGGTAGAAGCCGTCATGGAGGATGCCGAGGCCGAGCGCGGCGAGGTGTACGCGGAGCTGGTGCATCTTCCCGCTGTGCGGACGGAGAAGCGTGTGCACGACGCGGTCGTCGGCGGCGATGACCTCGATGAGCGTCTCGGAGTTCGGCTCGCCGTCCTCATCCACCTGCACGCACACCTGACCGCGGAGCTTCTCGATGCGGTTGCGGTAGACGAGCGGGAATCGCGACGGATCCCAGTCTGCCGGGCGCGCGGAGACGGCCTCGTAGACCTTCTCCACGCGGCGGTCCTCGAAGAGCAGTTGGTAGGCGCCGCGGGTTGCAGGGCGGGCGGAGAACATCAGCAGCCCCGCCGTGGCCCGGTCGAGGCGGTGGATGGGCGTGAGATCCGGGTTGCCGAGACGGTTGCGCAGCCGGACGAGGGCGGAGTTCTGCAGGTACTTGCCGCCCGGCGTGGTGGGGAGGAAGTGCGGCTTGTCCACCACCACCAGGTGCTCGTCCTGGTGCAGGATCTCCTCGGCGAACGGGATCTCCTTCTCGGTCGGAGGCTCCCGGTAGTACCAGACGAACTCCTCGGCGCCGAGAGGCGTGTCCCGGGAGAGCGGCCGGCCGTCGCGCGCGACGATCTCCCCGCGGTCGAAGCGCACGAGCAGCCGCTCCGGATCCAGGTGGAAGAACCGCTCGACCATGTAGGCGGCGACGGTGGGCCATGCACCCGTCATCGGCACGTGCAGCCGGGTCGCGCCGACCCCGTCGCGCACGGGAAGCGGGGAGGGCATGCCCATGTCTCGGCCTTCGGAGCAGGGGTCGCGGGGCCGCGACCGGGTGCTCCCAGCCTAGGCGACCGGCCGGGCAGAGTCCGTGGGCCGCGGCCGCCACTCATCCCGCCTCGGTTGCACGATCCCGTTGCGCCTGCACGACCGTTCCGGGGTTTTCGTCCCACGTCCGGACCTCGGTCGTGCATCCGGAGTGGTGGGGACCCGACCGGAGACAGGGTCGCTGTCCGCCTCGGCCGCACGATCCGGTCGCGCCTGCACGACCGTTCCGGGGTTTTCGTCCCACGATCGGACCCTGGTCGTGCATCCGGAGCGAGGGGACCGGAGACGGAGCCCCGGAACCGGTCGGGGTGTCAGCGGGTTTCGGTGGACAGCCAGTCGTCGAAGGTCGTCGGCGCCGTCCGCGCGTCGTCGCCGGGAAGCAGCACCTCACCCGCGAACTCGACGCCGAGCGCGGCACCCTTCCACGCGGCGCGCAGCGGAAGCTCACGCCCCCACGCGGCGAGGGTGCGGCGCGCCATGTCGACGGCGTCCTCCGTGCGGGGTCCGGCGATGTCGAACGAGCCGCCGAGGGCCGGCGACTCCGCCGCATCCACGAGCGCGACGGCCACGTCTGCGGGCGCGATGGGCTGCAGCAGCAGAGGGGGTACGATGCCTTCACCGTCCTCGATGCTCCACTCGGCGATCATCGCGGGGAAGTCGTGGAACTGCGTCGCCCGCACGATGGTGAAAGGCACCGCGCCGCGCGTGACCTCACGCTCCTGGGCGCGCTTACCCGCGTAATGCGGATTGCCGCGCACCCGATCGAGCGCCGCGATCGAGAGGGCCACGTGGTGGCCGACCCCCGCCTCGCCCTCGGCGGTGAGCAGCGTGCGGCTGAGCGTGGTGAACACCCGCTCGGCCTCGGCGACGTCGGATACCGGGGGATTCGTCGCATCGACGACCGCATCCACCCCGCGCAGCAGGGCGGGGAGGCCTTCGCCCGTGGTCAGATCGACGCCCTCGCTGCGGCTGAGCGACAGCGGATCGTGCCCCCGACGCCGAGCCTCTTCGACGACCAGTCGCCCGATCCGCCCCGTTCCCCCTGCGACCGCGATGCGCATGCCCACTCCTTCAATCATGGATATTGTGTGTCCACAATAGGGCGGCCTGGATACGATGGGCAAGTGAAACTTCCCGAGACCTCCGAATGGGTGCTGCACACCGTCGCGGTGATCGCCCAGCTCCCCGCGGGGTCGACGGTGTCCGGAGCGCAGCTCGCCGAGCATTTCGGGGTGCCGGGGCCGTATCTGTCGAAGCAGCTCGCCAAGCTCGTCCGCGCCGGAATCCTCACAGGCAGCACGGGACCCCGCGGTGGTTTCCGTCTGGCCAGGGAGCCCGAGAGCATCAGCATCCTCGATCTCGTCTCCGCGGTGGACGGCGCCGCCGACCCCTACATCTGCCGCGAACTCCGTCAGCAGGGGAGGGGCGCCGCCCGCCCGGAGGACTGCACCGCGCCGTGCGGACTCGCCGTCGTGATGCGCCGCGCCCACGACGCCTGGCGGGCTTCGCTGAAGGCAGTGTCGATCGCCGAGGTCGTCGCCACGCTCCCGGACACCGTCCCGGCCAAGAACCGGCGCCTCCTCCTCGGTCCCTGACCTACCCGGTCGCACGATCCGTGCCGGGTCGTGTCCTGCGACGTCTGCACGATCCGGGTCCGGATGCACGACCCGTGTCGGATCGGTCCTGCGACGCCTGCACGACCCGGGTCCGGATGCACGACCAGGTGACCACTTCTCCCGGGCAGCCGTGCACGGATCGTGCAGGCGGAACAGACCGGACGGAACGGACGGAACAGGCCGAACCGAACCACTCCAGGATCGGGTCAGGTGTCGAAGCTGAGGCTCAGTTTCCGCAGCAGGGCGGCCAGCCGGTCACGGTCGGCGCGGGAGAGGGCGCGCAGCAGGTCGGCCTCGGCGTCCACGAGCCGGGTGATCGCGGCGTCCACGCGGACCCGGCCGTCGTCAGTCAGGGTCACGAGCACGCTGCGGCCATCCGCCGGGTCGGCCTCGCGGCGCACGAAGCGGCGGCCGACGAGGCGGTCGATGCGGTTGGTCATGGTTCCGCTCGACACGAGGGTCTGTTGCAGGAGCTGCTTGGGCGAGAGCTGGAACGGGGAACCCGCCCGGCGCAGCGCGGACAGCACGTCCCACTCCCACGGCTCCAGGTCGCTCCGACGGAACACCTCGCGGCGTGCACGGTCGAGGTGCCGCGAGAGGCGATCCATGCGGGACAGCACCTCGAGCGGGGAGAAGTCGAGGTCGGGGCGCTGCGTGTTCCACGCACCGACGATCCGATCGACCTCATCCGCCTCGCTCATCCGTTCATTATCGCGTGCGGCGGAGTCGTGGCCGCGGATGACGCGGGGAGCAGCATCGTGAGGAACGCGCTGTGCGGGTCGGGGAGGTACGAGCCGAACGGCGCGCCCTCCCGAAACCCGGCGGCGGTGTACATGGCCAGGGCGGGAGCGAAGAAGGGGTCCTTGCCGGTCTCCAGCGAGAGGCGACCGATGCCTCGCGCGGCCGCGTCGTCGAGGAGGTGGCCGAGCATCGTGCGCCCGAACCCGCGCCCGCGGAACGCCGGGTCGGTGCGCATCGACTTCAGCTCCTCGTGTCCGTCGGCCACCACGGCCAGCGCACCGGTCGCGGCGATCCGTCCGTCGACGATCCCCGTGAAAAACCGGACGCGAGGAGTGAGGAGCCGGTCGAGCGGGAGCGCATGCTGGCTCTCCGGCGGAGCGGTGCCGTCCATCTCCGCATGGTGAGCGGCGATGAAGGCCGCGATCTCGGGGGTGGCGACGGTGACGCGCTCGATCACGATGGTCATCGCCCCAGCATCGCAGAGCGGTGTTTCGGGCGGATGACGGGCCGGTGCGACGCGGGTCGCACACACAGGAACGGACACCGGGACGTGGCAGACTTATCGGGCGGTGCCCCGGGGGTGCCGCGGTCCGCCGTGGTGTAATGGCAGCACGACAGCCTTTGGAGCTGTGAGGTCTAGGTTCGAGTCCTGGCGGCGGAGCATGACTGAGAACAACCTCGCCGTCGTCGTCCTCGCCGCAGGCCAAGGCACGCGCATGAAGTCGCGCCTGCCGAAGGTGCTGCACCGGATCGGCGGGCGTCCGCTCGTCGGACACGTGCTGACGACCGCGACCCGCCTGCACCCGGCGCACATCGAGGTGGTCGTGCGGCACGAGCGTGATCAGGTCGTGTCCGCGCTGCATGAGGACCACCCGGATGCGGTCTTCGTCGATCAGGACGAGGTTCCCGGCACGGGGCGCGCGGTCCAGGTGGCGGTGGATGCCCTTCCCGCCGACTTCGACGGCGACGTGCTCGTGCTCTCCGGCGACTGCCCGCTGGCCGATGCCGAGACGCTGTCGACGTTCCTCGCCGAGCACCGCGCCTCCGGAGCGCCGGCGACCCTCATGACCGCCCTCGTCGATGACCCCACCGGCTACGGGCGGGTCATCCGCGACGCCGACGGCACGGTCGACCGCATCGTCGAGCAGAAGGACGCGACGGAGGAGGAGGCCGCCGTCAGCGAGATCAACGCAGGAATGTACGTCTTCCGTGCCGCCACGCTGCGCAGCTACCTGCCCCGCCTCGGTGTCGACAACGCGCAGGGCGAGATGTACCTCACGGATGTGCCCGGCCTCGTGCGCCGGGACGGCGACCGGGTCGCCGCCTCGATCGTCTCGGACGTCGAGGTCACGTTCGGGGTCAACGACCGCGCCCAGCTCGCCGAGGTCGGCCGGCGCCTGAACGCCCGCATCGTGCGCCGCTGGCAGCTCGAGGGCGTCACGATCGTCGACCCGGCCACGACCTGGATCGACGACGACGCCACGCTCGCCCCGGACGTCACCGTGCTCCCGAACACGCAGATCCTGCGCGCGACGACGATCGCCGCGGGAGCGACGATCGGCCCGGACACCACGCTCGTCGACTGCGAGGTGGGGGAGGACGCGGTCGTCCGCCGCACCGACGCGACCCTGGCCGTGATCGGTGCCGAGGCGACCGTCGGCCCGTTCTCGTACCTCCGCGCCGGTACCGTGCTCGGCCCGAAGGGCAAGATCGGCGCCTACGTCGAGACGAAGAACGCCGAGATCGGCGAGGGCAGCAAGGTCCCGCACCTGTCGTACGTCGGTGATGCGACCATCGGCCGCGGGGTGAACCTCGGGGCGAGCACCATCACCGCCAACTACGACGACGTCAACAAGCACCGCACGGAGATCGGCGACGAGGTGCACACGGGCTCGCACACGGTGCTGGTCGCGCCCGTTAGGCTTGGTCCTGGTGCGAAGACCGGCGCCGGCGCCGTCGTCCGCAAGGACGTCCCGGCCGGTGCTCTGGCCATGAGCGTGGCCCCCCAGCGCAACATCGAGGGGTGGGTCGAGAAGAACAGAGCAGGGACGGGCGCGGCGGATGCCGCGGCCCGGGAGAATTCGGCGGAATAGGCGGAGCATGGCCCGGAAGAAGAAGACGGTCGACCTGGATCGCGACAACGGCGTGGCCCCCGGCCTCGTCGCCAAGACGAAGAAGCGTCTGGTCATCGCGGGTGGTCGATCGCATCCCGAGCTGACCGCGGCCGTCGCCGCCTCGCTCGGCACCGAGATCGCTCCGGTCGAGCACCGCACCTTCGCCTCCGGCGAGATCTACGCCCGCTTCGAGGTCTCGATCCGCGGCTGCGACCTCTTCCTCGTGCAGACGTTCGGCGAGCCGGTCAACGAGTGGCTCATGGAGACGCTCATCATGATCGACGCCGCCAAGCGCGCCTCGGCCAAGCGGATCACCGTCGTCGCCCCCTACTATCCGTATTCGCGTCAGGACAAGAAGGGCCGCGGCCGCGAGCCCATCAGCGCCCGCCTCGTCGCCGATCTGCTCAAGACGGCCGGCGCCGACCGCGTCATGAGCGTCGACCTGCACGCCGCCCAGATCCAGGGCTTCTTCGACGGCCCCGTCGACCACCTCTTCGCCAAGCCGGTGCTCCTCGACCACTTCGAGCGCACACTCACCCCGGAGGACCGCGAGATCCTCACGGTGGTGTCCCCGGACATGGGACGCGTCCGCGTGGCCGACACCTGGTCGGACAGCCTCGGGGCGCCGCTCGCGATCATCCACAAGCGCCGCGACCCGAAGGTCGCCAACCAGGTCTCGGTGCACGAGATCGTCGGCACCGTCGAGGGGCGCACCTGCCTCCTCGTCGACGACATGATCGACACCGGCGGCACGATCGTCAAGGCGGCGCAGGCGCTCAAGGCGAACGGCGCGCACCGCGTGATCGTCGCCGCGACCCACGCGATCTTCAGCGACCCGGCGTCCGAGCGGCTGCAGGACGCGGCCATCGACGAGGTCGTCGTCACGGACACCATCCCGCTCTCGGAATCGCGCCGCTGGGAGACGCTGACCGTGCTGCCGATCGCGCCGCTACTGGCCCGCGCGATCCACGAGGTCTTCGAGGACGGCTCCGTCACAAGCATGTTCGGCGGGGACGCGTAACGCATCGGGACGGCACAGCCCGTGCATAGCCGGGCTGCTTACGGTCGAGTCATCGACGGAAGAGTCGACCGACGCCGACCACGGAGGACCCCATGATCCGCACGACCGTTCCCACCTCTGTCCGCACCGGCACTGCCCTCCTCGGGGTCGCAGGGCTGTTCGTCCTCGCCGGATGCTCGTCGACCGGCGACGCCGCAGACACCTCGACCGCCACTGACGAGACCGCGGGGTCGAGCTCGTCCTCGTCGTCCGGCGACGCCTCCGGCACCTACACCGACGGCACCTACACGGCCGACGGCTCGTACCAGACCCCGGAGACGGTGGAGGAGATCACCGTCACGCTCACGCTCGCCGACGGCGTCGTGACGGAGGTCGAGGTGACGGGCGACCCGAAGGCTCCGGAGACCGAGCGGTACCAGGGCGAGTTCATCGACGGGATCGCCGATGAGGTCGTGGGGAAGCCGATCGACGAGCTGAACGTCAGCCGCGTCGCCGGGTCGTCGCTCACGAGCGGCGGCTTCAACGACGCCGTGGCCTCCATCAAGGAGCAGGCCGCCGCCTAGGCGCGAGGCGTCCTCATGGGGGAGTGGCGATTCGAGGCGATCGGCACCGGGTGGGAGATCGAGACCGGCGCCCCGCTCACGGATGACGTCCGCGCGGCCGTGACAGTGGAGATCGAGCGGTTCGATCGCGCCTGGTCCCGGTTCCGCGACGACTCCGATGTGGCCCGGCTCGGACGGTCGGGCGGCTCGCTGTCCTCGCCGGACGCGGGGCCGATGCTCGACGCCTATCGCGATCTCGACGCCGCCACGGCCGGTGCCGTGAACCCTCTGGTCGCCGACAGCCTGGAGGCCCTGGGCTATGACGCCGCGTATTCGCTGCAGGCCGGGGAGCCCCGCCCCGCTCCCGCGTCCTGGACATCCCTGCTGACCTGGTCGGCGGACACAGTCGAGGCGCACGAGCCCGCCCTCCTCGACGTGGGCGCCCTCGGCAAGGGGCGTCTCGTCGACCGTGTGATGGCGGTGCTGGCCGACATCCCCGGTGATGTTGTCGTGGATGCCGGTGGGGACATCCGCGTGCGGGGTGCCGGCGCGCGCATCGCGCTCGAGCACCCGTTCGATGCGCGGAAGGCGATCGGCGTCGTCGAGGTCGCTGACGGAGCGTTGTGCGCATCGGCCGTCAACCGAAGGGCCTGGGGCGAGGGCCTCCACCACGTGCTCGATGCGCGGACAGGACAGCCCGTCCGCACCTGGGCGGCGACGTGGGCACTGGCCCCGGAGGCGATGAGGGCAGATGCCGTGGCCACCGCGCTGTTCTTCGACGGCGGCCCGGAGCTGGCCACCCGCTGGGGCGTCGAATGGGTGCGCATGACCACCGACGGCCGTGTGCAGCGCTCGCCGGGCTGCCAGGCCGAGCTCTTCACCGCAGCTCCTGGGCGAGCCGCCGGAACCGTGGGAGACACGACACCATGACCACTGCCTTCGCCGCCGCCCGCCAGCGCGTCCTCGCCGTCCTCGGCGCGCTGTCGATGTACCGCCTCGTGCTGTTCGCGCTGACGGCACTCGCGCTCGTCGCCCTGGTGCTCTCCCTGTTGGGTGTGATCGTCTCCCCGACCCCGGTCGAGCTGCTGGCCTCCTTCGCGGTGCTGGCGGTGGCGATCGCCGCCGTGGACGCGGTCGCCCAGCGCCTGCTTCGCCTTCCGTGGCGCGTCGAGTCGTCCCTCGTCACCGCCCTCATCCTCCTGTTCGTACTGCGTCCTGGCATCGAGCCCTCGGCCCTGCTCGGCCTCGCGATCGCCGGCGCGGTGGCGAGCGCGTCCAAGTACCTCATCGCCTGGCGGGGACGGCACATCTTCAATCCGGCAGCGTTCGGCGCCGCGGTGGTGTCGATCCTCGGAGCGTTCGGCGCGTTCAGCTGGCTCGGCACCTCGTCGTCGTGGTGGGTCGGCACACCGGGTCTCGTGATCCCTGTCGTCCTCCTCGGGCTGGCCGTGCTGTGGCGCACGGAGAAGGTCGGCGTCGTCCTCCTGTTCCTCGTCGTCGCCGTGGCCACCTCGATCGTGCGGCAGGCGGTGCAGGCCGGGCAGTTCGACGTCTCCTTCGATCTCACGACGGCACTGTCGTTCGCGGTGCTCCAGTCGCCGTTCCTCTTCCTCGGAGCGTTCATGCTGTCGGAGCCGTTGACGCTACCACCGCGGCGTCGTCAGCAGCTCGTCGTCGCCGTCGTGGTCGGGCTCCTCGCGGGGTGGCCGATCTCGGTGGCGGGCCTCTTCACGCTCGGGCAGGAGCGCGCCCTGCTCATCGGCAACCTCGTGGCCTTCGCGTTCGCGCTCCGGGGGTCCGTGCGCCTCGTCCTCGAGCGCCGCGCCCTCGTGACGCCCACCGCCCAGGAGCTCACGTTCCGGGCGAAGGGCCGCGTGCGGTTCCTTCCCGGGCAGTACCTCGAGCTCGATGTCCCGCATCGGCGCCCTGACGCGCGGGGGACGCGCCGCGAGTTCAGCATCGTGTCCGCCCCCGCCGACCTCCCGACACTCCGCATCGCCTACAAGAACGGCGACCAGCAGCATCCGTCGAGCTACAAGCGCGCTCTCGCGGCGGCCGCGCCCGGCGCGACCTTCGCGGTGACGGGCACCTGGGGCGATTTCATCCTGCCGCGTGGCGAGCAACCGGTACTCATGGTGGCGGCCGGCATCGGTGTGACACCGTTCGTCTCGCAGCTTCGGCAGCTCCAGGCGACGGGGCAGCGGCGTGACATCGTTCTCGTCTATGTGGCGTCCTCGGCGGAGGAGCTCGCCTTCCGGGACGAGCTGGCCGCGACGGGTGTGCGCACGTTCGTGTTCACCCGCGACGAGCCGGCCGACATTCCTCCGCACTGGACGTGGGGGCAGGGGGCACGCCTGGACGCGGAGACCCTGGAGAGCGCGGTGGACGACCTCTCGGCGCGGCACGCGTTCGTCTCCGGCCCGCCGCGGCTCATCGCCGACCTCGCGCCCGCGCTGCAGAAGGCCCGTTCCCTCACCACCGACGCCTTCGCCGGCTACTGACCCGGATCGTCTTCCATCCCCTTCATCCGGGGCGTGCGACGCCTGCACGACCCCGCGACATCCGCACGACGGAATCCCCGGTCTCGTCGTGCATCCGTCCCCGGATCGTGCAGACGGCACGGGTGCATGAGCGGGGGACGGGTGCACGGCCGGGGGACACCTGCACGACTGGGGGACGGATGAACGTGGGGATGGACGGATGGGTCGTGTGGGCGGGTTCGGGTCGTGCCGGTGAGCACGGGCTCATCTCGACCTCGGAGACCGGCCAGGACACCTGCACGACTGGGGGACCGGTTCACGACCGTGTGAACGGATCAGTCGTGCGGGCGGGTTCCGGTCGTGCAGATGAGCGGGGCAGAAGGAACCCCCGGGTCAGGCGTCGGGGGTCTCGCCGGGAGGAGTCAGCGGGATCCGGACGGTGAAGGTCGTGTCGCCGGGTTCACTCTCGACCGAGATGCGGCCGTGGTGGCCCTCCACGATGGCCTTGACGATCGCGAGACCGAGTCCGGTGCCGCCGGTCTGCCGGGCGCGGGAGCTGTCCCCGCGGGCGAACCGGGCGAAGAGCTCGTCGCGGAGGGCGGGATCGATCCCCGGGCCGTCGTCGTGCACGCGCAGCACGGCCTCGTCGCCCTCCCGGGCCACGCTCAGCGTCACCGTGGTCCCCGCGGGCGTGTGCGTCCTGGCATTGGCCAGCAGGTTCGCGACGACCTGATGCAGCCGTCCCGCGTCGCCCACGACCGTCACAGGCTCATCCGGCACCTCGATGTTCCAGTGATGGTCGGCCGCGGTCGGCCGCGCGTCGGAGAGGCCCTCGAGGGCGAGCTGGGCGAGGTCGACCGTGCCGTACACGAGCTCACGGCCCTCGTCGAGGCGGGCGAGGAGCAGGAGGTCCTCCACGAGTCGCGTCATCCGCAGCGACTGCGCCTGGATGCGCTCCAAGGAGGAGGTCGTGCCCTCGATGACCGCGTCTTCCTTCGTCGCCTCCGGCGCCTGACGCAGTGCCCGCAGCGAGAGCTCCGAGTAGCCGCGGATCGAGGCCAGAGGCGTACGCAGCTCATGGCTCGCGTCGGCGACGAACCGGCGCATCTGCTCCTCGTTCTTCTGTCGCGCCGAGAGGGACGTGTCCACGTGGTCGAGCAGCTTGTTGAGCGCGGCGCCGACGAGCCCGGTCTCCGTCCGCGGATCGGCCTCGCTCGCCGGCACGCGCTCGGTGATGCTGACCTCGCCACGGTCGAGCTGCTGATTGGCGACCCTCGTCGCGGTCGCCGCGACCGCGCGCAGCGGCCGCAGCCCCACGCGGATCGTGACCGCCGTGGTGAGGGCGAGGAGGATCAGGCCGCCCGCCGTGGCGAGCAGGATCACGGTGAGGAGCTGCGTGAGCTGATTCTGGACGTCGTCGCGGGGGAGGCCCGTGACGACGACGACGCCGTTGCTCGCGGTGGTCGCGACGACCCGATACGAGCCGAGGCCGTCGAAGGAGATTGTGGCAGGGGTGCCGAGCGCGACCGTGCCGTACAACCTCTGCAACTGCTCGGGAGTGAGCGGCTGCGGCGTGCTGTTCAACGCCCCACGAGTCTCCTGGAACGTGACACCGCTCGGTCCGGCCACGGGGCTCCCGAGCGAGAGCAGCAACCCGGGGGCGCGGGAGCCGAGGAGAGGGAGGATGTTGTCGACGGTAGCCTCGGACGGCGCGATCCCCTCCACGATCCGATCCCTGATCGTCGCGGCGTAGCTCTTCACCTTGTTGTCGAGCTGGTCCTCCAGCGTGCTGCCGAGGGTGGCGCTGGTGATGACGGCGACGATGACGAGGATCAGCGACACGAACCCGATCACCGCGGTCATCAGCCGCGTCTGCAGGCTCATGGGCCGTCGCGCCACCGTCGCTCCGCTCACTGCGGGGCCTTGATCATGTAGCCGACGCCGCGCACAGTGTGCAGGAGGGGCGTGCGGCCGGCGTCGATCTTCTTCCGGAGATAGGAGATGTAGAGCTCCACGACCGACGACTTGCCACCGAAGTCGTAGCTCCAGACGCGGTCCAGGATCTGCGCCTTGGACAGCACCCGGCGCTCGTTGCGCATGAGGTACCGCAGCAGCTCGAACTCGGTCGCGGTCAGCTCGATCTCCACGCCGTCCCGGACGACCTCGTGGCTGTCCTCGTTGAGCGTGAGATCGGCGACCCGGAGGATCGACTGCCCGTCGTCGGCGCTGGCGTGTCCGGTGCGCCGGATGATCGCGCGGAGCCGGGCGATCACCTCCTCCAGGCTGAACGGCTTGGTCACATAGTCGTCGCCCCCGGCGGTGAGCCCGGCGACGCGGTCGCCCACGGCGTCCTTCGCCGTCAGGAAGAGGACGGGGACGAGGTTGCCCGCTTCGCGGAGCCGCTTGAGCACGGCCATCCCGTCGAGGTCGGGCATCATGATGTCGAGCACGAGGGCGTCCGGCTCGAACTCCTTCGCGACCTGGAGCGCCTCGAGGCCGGAGGACGCGGTGCGCACCTCCCAGCCCTCCATGCGCAGGGCCATGGCGAGCAGATCGGTGAGCATCTGCTCGTCGTCCACGGCGAGGATGCGCAGAGGGGAGCCGTCGGGGCGGCGCAGTTCGGGCAGGTCGCTGGTCATGCCTCTATTCTGCGGAACTTCCTATGTGATTTCTATGGAACGGGCTATGGGTTCTCTGGGAGATGTCCGCCTCATAGAACCCTCATCATCCGTCCCTCGGATCCGCATAACGGTCGTCCCTAGCGTCGGTTCCGCGCCGCGATCGTCGCGGCGGGAGGAGAGACATGTACGGACGATATCTGCGGCGCGAACTCGCGGGCCGCAAGAAGCAGACGGCGATCGTGGCCATCGGGCTCGCGATCGCGATCGGACTGGTGATCGTGGTGAACGCCCTGACGACCGGTGTGCGCGACGCCCAGACCCAGTCGCTGGCAGCGGTCTACGGAGTGGGGACGGATCTCACCGTCACCGGCGCCGCCGCGGAACCGGGCGACGGGACGGGACCGCGGTTCGAGTTCGACGAGGACGCGGGGGAGAGCGACGGCGAGACCACGACCCTGGAGCAGTCGACCCTGCGCACGGACTTCGGCCGGACGACGCTCGATGCCGCGGTGCTGGACACGGTGGCCGGTACCGACGGCGTCGCCGCCGCGACCGGTGCGCTGAGCCTGACGAACTCGACCTTCTCCGGTGAGCTGCCGAGCGGCGGCTTCGGCGGGCAGGACGGCGCTGAGGGCGGCGAGGCGCCTGCGGAGGGCCAGGCTCCTCCGCAGGGCGGCGGTGGCGGTGGCGGTGGCGGTGCGTTCGGCATCGACTCGTTCACCGTCCTCGGCATCGACCCGTCCGCGACGGAGGTCGGCCCGCTGGCCTCCGCCGAGATCGGCGAGGGGCGTGGGCTGGACGCCGACGACAGCGGAGCCCTCGTCGCGCTGGTGGACAGCACGTACGCCGCGAGCGAAGACATCGCCGTCGGCGACACCCTGGACGTCGCGGGCTCCGACGTCGAGGTCGTCGGCCTCCTCACCTCGGCGTCGGATGCCGCAGACACCGCGGCGGACGTCTACCTCCCGCTCGACACCGCGCAGGAGCTGGCCGGCGTGGAGGACGTGATCTCCACGGTGTACGTGCAGGCGGATTCGGCGGCGTCCCTCGACGAGGTGCAGACGGCCCTGGCGGAGGAGCTTCCCGACGCCACCGTCTCCTCGCAGTCCGAGCTCGCTGCGACCGTGTCCGGCTCGCTCTCGAACGCGACGGCGCTCGTCACGAACCTCGGCACCTGGCTGTCGATCATCGTCCTCGCCGTCGCCGTGCTGCTCTCGGTGCTCCTCACCCTCTCCGGCGTCGGCCGTCGCACCCGCGAGTTCGGCACCCTGAAGGCGATGGGGTGGTCGAACGGCCGCGTCGTGCGCCAGGTCGCCGGGGAGTCGATGGTGCAGGGCCTCCTCGGAGGAGCAGCAGGTCTCGTGCTCGGCCTCGCCGGGATCCTGATCATCACCGTCGTGCAGCCGACCGTGGCCGCCGGCTCCGCGGCCGTCGGGGGAGGCCCGGAGGGAGGAGGCGGCTTCGGCGGCATGGCTCCGGGCGCAGAGACGGCCGACATCGTGCTGCAGGCACCGCTGACCCCCTGGGTGCTCGTCGCCGCCGTGGGCCTCGCGGTGCTGGGCGGGCTCGTCGCCGGCGCCTTCGGAGGCTGGCGGGCCGCGCGGCTGAGCCCGGCAGAGGCCCTGCGGTCCGTCGCATGAGCGACGTCGCGAACCACACAGGAGAGAAGGAGACCGAGATGACCACGATGACGGATTCCGAGGCCCGCGTTCCTGCCCCGTCGGCGGCGACCCCGCTGTACCGGGCGACGGGTGTCACGCGCACCTATACGCGGCGGGGACGGACGGTGACCGCGCTCACCGGCGTCGACCTGGAGATCATGCCCGGCGCCTTCGTCACGATCCAGGGGCCGACCGGAGGAGGCAAGTCGACGCTGCTGCAGCTGCTGGGGGCGCTCGACACCCCGACTGCTGGGACGTTGCAGCTGGACGGCCGTGAACTGTCGTCGGCGTCGCCGTCGGAGCTGGGACGGATCCGCGCGCAGGAGATCGGATTCGTCTTCCAGGGGTTCAACCTGATCCCGACGCTGACGGCGGTGGAGAACGTCGACATGGCCCTGGAGCCGCTCGGCATCGACCGGGCGGAACGACGCACGCGGGTCGCCGCCGCTCTCGCCCACGTCGGCCTGGCGGACCGCGGAGACCATCGTCCCGCAGAGTTGTCCGGCGGGCAGCAGCAGCGTGTCGCGATCGCGCGGGCGATCGTCAAACGCCCCCGAGTGCTGCTCGCGGACGAGCCGACGGGCAACCTCGACGAGAGCATGCGCGACGAGATCCTCGACCTCCTCGAACGGCTGTGCGCGGAGGGCATCACCATGGTCGTGGTCACGCACGACTCCGCGGTGGCGCGGCGGGCGACGAAACGGCTGCGTCTGACGCAGGGGACGGTGAGGGACATCACCCGGTAGTCGGCGGCGCGGGGGAGGGGCGGACGGCGAGCCGCCCCTCTTCCGCGATGTCCGACCCCGGGTCTACCGTGTGCTCATGGTCGACCACGTCGAATCCGCACAGCCCACCGTCCACCGTCCCTCCACCGTCTCCGAGGTTGCCGCGCTCGTCCGCGCCGCCGCGCAGGAGGCGGTCCCCCTGACCGTCGTCTCCGGCGGCCACGGGCCCTGGTCCCACGCCCCCGCTCCCGGTCTGCGCCTCGAACTCGGGGCGCTCTCCTCGATCGAGGTCGACGGCACCGCCGTGCGCATCGGCGGCGGTGCCGTGTGGGGCGACGTCGCGAAGACTCTCGCCGGCCACGGCCTCGCCCTGAGCTCCGGCGACACGGCCAGCGTCGGCGTCGGCGGTCTCACCCTCGGCGGCGGCATCGGCTGGATGGTGCGCGCCTGGGGTCTCGCCGTCGATCAGCTCGTCGGCGCCCAGGTCGTCACCGCGAGCGGAGACGTGGTGGAGGTCTCGGCCACGCAGCATCCCGACCTGTTCTGGGCGCTGCGCGGCGGTGGCGGCAACTTCGGCATCGTCACCCGTTTCGACTTCGAAGCGCATCGCCTGCCGGGGATCGCGCTGGCCGAGTCCGTCGTCGAGGGCGACGCGACGGCCGTGCTCCGGGCCGCGCGCGAACTCCTCCGCGACGCCCCGCGCGAGCTGACCGTCACGTACATGGACGTGCCGCCCATGGACCCGAGCGCTCCGGCCGGTGCCCGGCTGACCGCCGTGTGGGCCGGGCCCGACCCGGAGGCGCTGCGCGTGGAGCTCGCGCCGATCACCGCCCTCGACGGTGTCACGACGGAGATCACCGAACCCGCCTATCGGGAGATCCTGATGGAGATGCCGCAGCCCGAGGGCGGCGAGGCTCCCGCCCCTCCCGGGTTCCTCGGCGGGAACGGTCTCGTCGCCGACCTCGACGACGAGACGATCGATCGGCTGGTGGCCTATCGGCGGGAGTACCCCGCCTCGGTCGTCTTCCTCCGGTCCCTCGGCGGGGCGTTCGGCGACGTTCCGCAGGAGGAGACGGCCTTCCCGGCGCGCACCGCGACCTGGTTCGTCATGGCCGGCGCCTTCGATGTCCCGGGGATGCTCGACGAGGAGGGGCGGGCGAAGGCCGCCGCCGACGCGCAGCGGATCGTCGGGGGCCGCCTCGCCGAGTACAGCAACTTCGTCGACCGGGAGCGACCGGACGCGGTGTCCGGGATGTACGACGGCGACGGCTACGCGCGTCTGCGGGCGGTGAAGGCGCAGTGGGACCCGCAGAACCTGTTCCGCCGCAACCACAACATCCTCGTGTGACGCACGAAGGGCCGAGCACCGTACGGTGCCCGGCCCTTCGCAGACCCGAGGTCAGTGCGTGTCTTCGGCCTCGATCTCGGAGCGGTCGCCCGACCACAGCGTGTGGAAGGTGCCCTCCTTGTCGATGCGCTTGTAGGTGTGCGCGCCGAAGAAGTCGCGCTGACCCTGCACGAGAGCAGCCGGGAGGCGGTCGGCGCGGATGCCGTCGTAGTACGACAGCGACGACGAGAACGCCGGAGCCGGGATGCCGGACTGCGCCGCCGTGACCACCACACGACGCCATGCCGCCTGGCCGCGGGTGAGCGCCTCGGCGAAGTACGGAGCCGTCAGCAGCACGGGCAGGTCGGGGGTCTCCGCGTAGGCGTCGGCGATCCGGTTCAGGAACTGCGCACGGATGATGCAGCCGCCGCGCCAGATCTTCGAGATCGCACCGAGGTCGATGTTCCAGCCGTACTCGGCGGCGCCGGCACGGATCTCGTCGAAGCCCTGCGAGTACGCGACGATCTTGGAGGCGTAGAGCGCCAGGCGGACGTCCTCGACGAAAGCGTCGACCTCATCGGCCGGGACCGTGAACTCCTCGTCCGGACCGGGAAGCGCCGCGGCGACCGCGCGCTGCTCGGGGTGCGAGGAGAGCGAGCGGGCGAACGTCGCCTCGGCGATGCCCGAGACCGGGACGCCGAGCGAGAGTGCGGTCTGCACCGTCCAGGCGCCGGTGCCCTTCGCGCCGGCCTGGTCCAGGATGACGTCGACCAGCGGCTTACCGGTCGCCGCGTCGACCTGGCGCAGCACCTCGGCCGTGATCTCGATGAGGTACGACTCCAGCTCTCCGCGGTTCCACTCGGCGAAGATCTCGGCGATCTCTGCGGGGGTCTTGCCGGTGCCGCGACGGATGAGGTCGTAGGCCTCGGCGATGAGCTGCATGTCCGCGTACTCGATGCCGTTGTGCACCATCTTGACGAAGTGGCCGGCGCCGTCGTGGCCGACGTGCGTCACGCAGGGCTCGCCCTCGGCGACTGCGGCGATGGACTTCAGGATCGGCCCGAGCGTGATCCAGGACTCGTCCGAGCCGCCCGGCATGATCGAGGGGCCGGTGAGGGCGCCCTCCTCGCCGCCGGAGATACCCGCGCCGACGAAGTTGATGCCGGTCTCGCGGACCGCCTTCTCGCGGCGGATGGTGTCGGGGAAGTAGGCGTTGCCGCCGTCGACGATGATGTCGCCCGGCTCGAAGACCTCCACGAGGGAGTCGATCACGGCGTCGGTCGGCGCTCCGGCCTTGACCATGATGATCGCGGTGCGCGGCTTCTGCAGCGAGTCGGCGAACTCCTGGTACGTCTTCGCGGGGATGAAGCCCGCCTCGGGATGCTCGTCGAGGAGGGTCTGGGTCTTCTCGTAGCTGCGGTTGAAGATCGCCACGGTGTTGCCCTCGCGGCTCGCGAGGTTGCGGGCGAGGTTCGACCCCATGACGGCGAGTCCGACGACTCCGATGTTCGCTGATGCTTCGGGCACGGAAGGCTCCTCGATCGTGAAGAAGGGTTGTCTTCAGCGTATCGCTGTGCGCCGGATGGAGGCGCACCCGATGACGCATCACCGTCATCGTCCGCGACGTCGGGCGGTCCGGAGGCTCCGGACCTCTACGCTGAAGGGAGCACAGGAGCTGGAGGGAGTCGGTCGTGACGGAGTCCGAGAAGAAGGTCCGCGCCGTCGTCGCGGTGCCGTTGACGGAGGAGCTGTGCGGGCTCATCGAGGAGCTCGAGCCGCGGCTCGAGGTCATCCAGGATGCATCGCTCGTGCCTCCCATGCGCGGTCCGGCCGACTGGTCGGGCGACCCCGACTTCACCCGCACGCCGGAGCAGCAGCGCGCGTTCGAGGCCCTCGTCGACTCCGCTGACGTGCTCTTCGGCATCCCCGACGTCGACCCCGACGCACTTGCTCGGACGGTCTCTGCGAACCCGCGGCTGCGGTGGGTCATGACCACGGCGGCGGGCGGCGGCAGCACGGTCAAGGCCGCGGAACTCGACCGCGCCGACCTCGACCGCATCGTCTTCACCACCAGCGCCGGCGTCCACGGCGGCACGCTCGCCGAGTTCGCCCTCTTCGCGGTGCTCGCCGGGGCGAAGGACCTTCCGCGCCTGCGGATCGATCAGGATCAGCGCATCTGGCCCGAGCGGTGGGAGATGCGCCAGGTCGACGAGATGACCGTGCTCGTGGTGGGACTCGGCGGCATCGGCGCGGAGTGCGCCCGCCGTTTCCACGCTCTCGGCGCTCGGGTGTGGGGGACCACTCGCTCCGGTCGTCCGGTCGAGGGCGTCGATCGCCTCATCGCGCTGGACGACCTCGTGGACGCGGTGGGGGAGGTCGACGCGATCGTCGTCACGCTTCCGGGCACGGAGCAGACCAGACATCTCATCGGCGAGGAGGTTCTGCGGGCAGTGAAGCCCGGGGTCATCCTCACCAACGTCGGGCGCGGGAGCGTGGTCGATGAGACGGCGCTGCTCTCCGCCCTCGACGACGGCCGCGTCGGCTTCGCCGGGCTGGATGTCTTCGAGCAGGAGCCGCTGCCCGCCGAGTCCCCGCTGTGGGCGCACCCGCGCGTGCTCGTCAGCCCGCACACCGCGGCGCTCAGCTCGAAGGAGGAGGAGCGCATCGCGCGGCGGTTCGCCGAGAACGCCACCCGCCTGCTCGACGGTCGGGAGCTGCGCGCAGTGGTCGACACGGTCGAGTTCTACTGAATCGGGATGCAGCAGGCATGAGCGTGCGCATCGTCGTGATGGGGCCGAGCGGATCCGGGAAATCGACGGTCGGTGCGGCGCTGGCGGAGAGCCTCGAGGCGCGCTTCATGGACGGTGACGATCTGCATCCGCTGACCAACGTCGAGAAGATGGCAGCGGGGATCGCCCTCGATGACGAGGACCGGATGCCCTGGCTGCGGGTGGTCGGACGGACGCTCGCCGCCGAGACGCACATCGTCGTCGCCTGTTCCGCGCTGCGGCGGCGCTACCGGGATGCCATCAGGGCGGAGGCGCCGGACGCCTTCTTCGTCGAGCTCGGCGTGGCACGGGAGACGCTCGCCCGGCGACTGGGTGGACGGCCCGACCACTTCATGCCGGCCTCGCTGCTCGATTCCCAGCTCGACGCGTGGGAACCGCTGACGGGTGACGAGCCCGGCGTCCGGGTCGATGCCGCGCTCCCGCTGGTGCAGGAGGTGGCGGCGATCCGGAAGGCGCTCGCCGCGGAGACGGGAACGCCGGGGGAGCCTCAGTCCTTGCGGTAGCCCGAGCGGCCGAGCGAGAAGAGAGCCGCACCCGTGGCGACGGCCGCGCACACCGACATGGCGCCGATCAGCCAGAGGAGGACGTGGGAGAGGAAGGCGCCGTCGAGCATGGGGGTACTCCGAATTTCTGCAGTGGGGACCGGTGTCCTCAGCCTATCGGGTCATCCGGTACCATGGAGGCGTACCTCGGCGAGGGACGCTTCTGCGCGTGCGCGGGCGTCCGTGATCGACGCGGCGAAGCAAGCCCGGTGGCTTTCCTCACGCGTCCGCGTTCGAGTCCACAATTCCAAGACCACCGCGCGGCGCCTTCGCTGCGTGCCCCGAAGGAGAACCTCATGTCTGAAGACACCACGGTCCACGCCGAGCTGCGCAGCAGCTTCGGCAAGGGCTTCGCCCGTCGTCTGCGCGCCGCCGGCAAGATCCCCGCGGTCATCTACGGCCACGGCACCGAGCCCGTGCACGTCGCGCTGCCCGGCCACCAGGTCTCCCTGATCATCCGTCGCGCCAACGCGCTGCTCGACCTCGACATCGAGGGCACCTCGCAGCTCGCGCTCGTCAAGGACGTGCAGAAGGACCCGGTGCACCAGATCATCGAGCACATCGACCTCCTGGTCGTGAAGAAGGGCGAGAAGGTCGCCATCGACGTCCCCGTCGTCGTCACCGGTGAGTCGGCCCCCGGCACCATCGTCAACCTCGATGCCACGACCATCCAGGTCGAGGCGGAGGCCACCCACATCCCCGAGAACATCGAGGTCTCGGTCGAGGGTCTCGAGGAGGGCGCGCACATCACCGCCGCCGACGTCACCCTCCCGAAGGGCTCGACGCTCCTCACCGACGCCGAGGTCCTCGTGGTCGCGATCTCCGTCCCGGCCGCTCCGGTCGAGGACGAGGAGACCGAGGGCGAGTCCGCCGAGGGTGCCGCCGAGGCGTCCGAGGAGGCCGCCGCGGAGTGATCTCCGCCTGCTTCATCACGGAGGGGACGCGATCGGATCGCGTCCCCTCCGTCGTATCCTGACCGGGGTGACGGCTCCGGCGAGAGAGGACGAGGAATGGCAGCCACCTGGCTCGTGGTCGGTCTCGGCAATCCGGGACCCCGCTATGAGGCGACCCGCCACAACATCGGCCAGATGGTCGTCGATGAGCTCGCGGCACGCCGCGGAGAGAGCTTCCGGGAGCACAAGGGGGGCGCGCGCGTCGTCGAGACCTGGCTCCGGCCCGGTGCCGACAAGCTCGTGCTCGCCAAGCCGAACACGTTCATGAACGTCTCGGGAACCCCTGTCGCAGCGCTCGCCCGGTTCTACTCCGTCCCTCTCGACCACGTGGTCGTCGTGCACGACGAGCTCGACATCCCGTTCGACACGGTCAAGCTCAAGACCGGAGGAGGGCACGGCGGGCACAACGGCGTGCGTGACATCGCGCGGGCCCTCACGAGCCCGGACTTCCCGCGGGTGCGGGTCGGCATCGGCCGACCGGCGGGGCGCCAGGATCCTGCCGACTGGGTGCTCTCCCCGTTCGGCAAGGACGAGCGTGCGAACCTTCCCCTGCTCGTGGGTGACGCCGCGGACGCCGTCGAGCTCCTCGTCGGGGAAGGCCTGCTCGCCGCGCAGCAGAAGCATCACGCACCGCGCTGACCGGCGCCCCGCGGGGTCAGGTGGTGAAGGTGGCGTATCTCGCGGCGCCGCCGACGGCGAAGGCCGTGAACACGGCGACGAAGAAGATGACTGCGCCGAGGACGGCGACGATCAGCGCGGCGATGCCCGCTCCACGTCCCTGCTTCCGGCGGATCGCGATGATGCCCAGCACGATCGCGGCGATGCCGAGAACCGTGCCGGCCCAGAACGACAGCTCCGTCCACAGCACCTGATCACGCGCGGGGGACAGGAACCCGAGATCTCCCGAGGAGCCGCTGATGCCCTGCGGGATGCGGCGGCCCACCTCGAACGCGCTGACGCCGCCGATGATCGGCATGACGACGGCCGCGAGGATCGAGAGGCCGAGGGCGAGCAGGCCGAGGAACCCCGAGGGCTTCGGCGCGGCATCCGGCGCGGTGTACGTGCCGGACGGTGCTGCGTAGCCGCCCACGGGCACCTGATACGCCCCCGGAGGCGCAGCCGGGGGTGCCGGCTGGCCGTATCCGCCGGCGGGCGGGTACGGTGCCGGAGCCCTCGGCGGTACGGACGCGTACGCGGGCGGCGGGATCGCACCGGAGACCGAGTCCTGCGGGACCGAGGCCGCCGGAGGGGCGGGCGGAACGGCGCCGGACGGAGGGGGCAGCTGCGGATCGGTCACGATGTCATCCTAGGGTGGCGCGCGGCTCAGACCCGGCGCAGCAGTCCGACGCGGTCGTACACGTCGGACAGCGTCCGATCGGCGACGGCATCGGCGCGGGCGGCGTTCTCGGCGAGGATCCGGTCGAGCTCGGCCGGGTCGTCGAGGAGTTCGAGAGCACGGTCGCGCACCGGAGCGAACTCCTCCACGACGACCTCGGCGAGGCCCTTCTTGAAGTCGCCGTATCCGCGACCCGCGTACTCGTCCTCGATCGCGGGGATCTGGCGTCCGGTCAGCGCGGCGTAGATGGTCAGGAGGTTCGAGACGCCCGGCTTGGCCTCGCGATCGAACCGCACGGTGCCCTCGTTGTCGGTCACCGCGCGCATGATCTTCTTCGACGACTTCGCCGGGTCGTCCAGCATCCACAGCACGCCGGCATCGCTCTCGGCCGACTTCGACATCTTGGCCGTCGGATTCTGCAGGTCGTAGATGCGCGCCGTCTCCTTCTGGATGACCGGGACCGGCACCGTGAAGGTCTCGCCGAACCGCGAGTTGAAGCGCTCCGCGAGGTCGCGGGTGAGCTCGACGTGCTGCTTCTGGTCGTCGCCGACCGGCACGACGTCCGTCTGGTAGAGCAGGATGTCGGCGGCCATGAGCACGGGGTAGGTGAAGAGGCCGACGCTGGTCGCATCGGCGCCGTAGCGGGCCGACTTGTCCTTGAACTGGGTCATCCGTCCGGCCTCGCCGAAGCCGGTGATCGTGCTGAGGATCCAGGCGAGCTCGGCGTGCGCACGCACGTGCGACTGCACGTACAGCGTCGACTGCGAGGGCTCGATGCCCGCCGCGATGTACTGCGCGGCGGTACGGCGGGTCTTCTCGCGGAGCTCTGCCGGGTTCTGGGCGACGGTGAGGGCGTGCAGGTCGACGACGGAGAAGAACGCGTCGTACGAGGTCTGGAGCTCCCGCCACTGCAGGAGTGCGCCGATGTAGTTGCCGATCTGGAGGGAGTCGGCGGAGGGCTGCATTCCGGAATAGAGACGAGGCTTGTTCACCCGTCAATCCTATGCGTCCGCGCCGCGGACCCCTGCGCCGGCCGATCCCTTACGCTGACGTCATGACGAGCGGTGCGCCTCCGACGCGAGGACAGGTGTTCCTCGACGCGTTGGGCGCGGACGCCGAGCGTCTGCACCCGGAGATCCTCGCGCAGTATCGCGCTCCCGTCGCGGCGGGGCACGCGGAGGGGGTGTTCGCCGTCGCGGGGAGCCGCTTCGGTCGCGCAGCCGGTCTCGCGCGTCCGATCGTCGGGCCGGGTCTTCTGGTGCCGACATCGGGACGAGATGTCCCGTTCGTGCTCCGCACGGCCTCGGGGCGCACAGAGACCGGCCGCGCGACGCTCGACTCCATCCGCGAGTTCCGTTTCCCCGGACGGACCGCGCGGATCGTCGACCGGCTCACGGTGAGCGTGCGGCCGGGACTGGTCCGGAATCTCCTCGGTGCCCGAGGCCGCGTGGAGCTCATCGAGGAGTGCAGCGTGACGGCGGAGGGCTTCCTGCGGATGCGCACCGTCCGAGTCGCGCTGCGGCTGTGCGGTCGGCGGTTCGCGCTGCCCGGTCCGCTCGGCGTGCGCGTGGACCTGATCGACGGCTGGGACGCGGAGCACCGCCGGCGCACGATCGATATGCGTGCCGTGAACCCGCTGCTCGGCACCGTCTTGGAGTACCGCGGATGGTATCGGGAGTCGGAGCCGTCGCCCTCGGAGCAGCCCGACCCGGGTCAGTAGGTGTAGTCGACGACGACCGGCGCGTGGTCGCTCCAGCGCTGGTCGTACGCGGCCGCACGCGCCACGTGGTACGCCTGGACGCGCTCGGCGAGAGCGGGCGTGGCCAGGTGGTAGTCGATGCGCCATCCCGAGTCGTTGTCGAAGGCCTTCCCGCGCATGGACCACCAGGTGTACGGCCCGTCCACCTCGCCGTGGAAGCGGCGGCCGACGTCCACCCAGCCCAGGCCGGTGCCGACCGAGCCGTCGACGCCGGTGACCGGGGTCCCGGCCTCACCGAGGAAGCGATCGAAGTAGGCGCGCTCACGCGGCAGGAAGCCGGCCTTGGTGCGGTTGCCGCGCCAGTTCTTGATGTCGAGCTCGCGGTGCCCCACGTTGAGGTCGCCGGTGACGAGGGCGAGGGCGCCGTCGGTGTTCAGGCTCGCCAGTCGCGCTTCGAACGCGTCGAGGAACTTCCACTTCTCGTCCTGCTTCGGGGTGTCGGCCTCGCCGGAGTGCACGTAGGCGCTGACGACGGTGAGCGGACGGTCGCCGATCAGGAAGTCGGCCTCGATCCAGCGCCCCTTGGAGTCGAAGTCCTCCGGGCCGAAGTCCGCCCGGGAGGCGAGCGCGGGGAGGCGGCTGGCGATCGCGACGCCTGCGCGCCCCTTGGCCGTGGCCTCGTCGTGGACGAAGGTCCAGCCGGGGAGGGCGGCCTCGATGTGCTCGTCCTGCCCGCGCACCTCCTGAAGGGTGAGGATGTCGATGTCCGCGGCGTCCAGCCACGTGCTCATCCCGTTGCGGGCGGCCGCCCGGATCCCGTTGACATTGACCGAGGCGATACGCAGGTGAGGCATTCCTCCAGCCTAACGAGCACCGCCGACATCGCGGTTCTGACGGTGATCGAGCTCGGAGAGCAGGCGCTGCGCGAGAGGGGAGGTCGGGGGCGCGGGCGGGGGAGCAGAGGTCTCCAGTCGCGCGACCTCGTCCTCCGCCTCGCGGACGGCGTGCCCGGCCGCCCAGCTCCGATACCACGGGGCCTCGTCTTGCGCGGCTCGGGCGTCGCGCAATCGGATCCGCGCCGCCGCGAGCAGGGTGGCGTGCTCCGCCACCCGCCGCTCGGCCTCCGTCGGCAGCAGGAGCGGGAGGTCGCGGTCCTGGGCGGCGACGGCGATCCAGGAGGCGGCGACGAGCATGACCACCCCGTTCACCCGGAACCACAGCAGCAGCCCGACGAAGATCGCGAAGGTCGCCAGCAGGGGATTCGACGGCGTGTAGCTCAGGAGGAACCCGACCCCGAACTGCAGCACCGTCATGGCCGCGCCGCCGAGGAGGGCGCCCGGCCAGATGGTGCTCCAGTGCAGCGAGGTGCCGGTGAGGAAGCGCACCATCGCCGCCAGCGCCCCCGTCAGCAGGACGAACGACACGAGCACCGTGCCGATCCGGATGCCGAGGTTGAGGCCGTCCGATCCCGCGTCCCAGCCGAGGAGCGAGAGCACCCAGCTCAGCACGGCGGCGCTGGCCGAGCTGAGGGCGGAGCCGAGGATCAGCGAGACACCGAAGATGAGGGCGGCGAGGAGGTCGCGCGCTTTGAGGAGGAGGTAGCTGCGGCGGTCGGGCTCGAGGCCGAAGATGTCCCGCACGGCTCGCCGGGAGAAGGTCACCCAGCCGATCGCCGTCCAGATGACCGTGCCGAGCGCGATGAGGCCGGTGATTCCGAGGAACCCGGTGGTGTTCGACGCGATCTCCTGCACCTGTGCGGGCGTGAAGACGCCGCCCTCGTCGAGGATGAGGTTCGGGATGTAGTTGTTGATGATGTCGATGAGCCCGTTCACGGCCTCCTCGCTGCCGCCGAGCCAGAGCCCTGTGATGGCGAACGCGAGGTAGACCGCGGCGAAGATGGCGAACAGCGCCTGGTAGCTCACCCCGGCGGCGAGCAGGAAGCCGTTGTGTTGCAGGAAGTGACGCCACACCCGCACCGGGAAAAGACCGAGGGTCCGCCGCGTCAGCGCGGTCGCGCGCTCGACCGCGGCATCGAGGCGACCATCGGTCGCCGAACCGGGCTCGGACACGCCCCCACCCTACCCAAGACCGATCACGCCCTTCCGCGAGAACAGGCACAGACGCGAGAACAGGCGGCCCCGTCCGGGACCGCCTGTTCTCGCGTGAATGCCTGTGTCGGCGCGTCAGGGACGGCCGCGGAGGACCGCCTGCTTGACCTCGGCGATGGCCTTGGTGACCTCGATGCCGCGGGGGCACGCCTCGGAGCAGTTGAAGGTCGTGCGGCAGCGCCAGACGCCTTCCTTGTCGTTGAGGATGTCGAGGCGGACCGCAGCGTTGTCGTCACGCGAGTCGAAGATGAAGCGATGCGCGTTGACGATGGCCGCCGGGCCGAAGTACTGTCCGTCGGTCCAGAACACCGGGCATGACGAGGTGCACGCGGCGCAGAGGATGCACTTGGTGGTGTCGTCGAAGATCTCGCGGTCGGCGATGGACTGCGTGCGCTCCTTGCCCTTCTCCGGCACGGAGTTCGCGACGAGGAACGGCTGCACCTCGCGGTACGACGCGAAGAACGGCTCCATGTCGACGACGAGGTCCTTCTCCAGCGGCAGGCCCTTGATGGCCTCGACGTAGATCGGCTTCGAGATGTCGAGGTCCTTGATCAGCGTCTTGCACGCCAGGCGGTTGCGGCCGTTGATGCGCATGGCGTCGGAGCCGCAGATGCCGTGGGCGCAGGAGCGCCGGAAGGTGAGCGAGCCGTCGACCTCCCACTTGATCTTGTGCAGGGCGTCGAGGACGCGGTCGGTGGAGTAGAGCTCCACGTCGTAGTCGACCCAGTGCGGCTCGGCGTCGATCTCCGGGTCGAACCGACGGATGTTGAAGGTGACGATGAAGGACTGGATCCCGGTCTCTTCCGTCGTGTCTGCCGGGGCCTCGGCGAGGGCGTTGGACATGCTCAGTACTTCCTCTCCATCGGCGGGTAGTTGAACTCGCCCTTGTCGTTCTTGGTGAAGACGACGGGCTTCCAGTCGAGCTTGATGTGGTCGCTCGGGTCGGAGGAGTGCGGGTCGCCCGTGAGGTACGCCATGGTGTGCTTCATGTAGTTCTCGTCGTCGCGCTTCGGGAAGTCGTCGCGCATGTGGCCGCCGCGGCTCTCCTCGCGGTTCTGTGCGGCGTAGACGACGACCTCGGCGATGTCGAGCAGGAAGCCCAGCTCGACCGCCTCGAGCAGGTCGGTGTTGAACCGGTGGCCCTTGTCGTCGACGTGCACGTTCTTGTAGCGCTCACGGAGCTCGGCGATCACGCCGAGGACGTGCTGGAGGGATTCGTGCGTGCGGAACACCTGCGCGCCCTTGTCCATCTCGTCCTGCAGCGTCTTGCGCAGCACGGCGATCCGCTCGGTGCCCTGGTTGTTGCGCAGGCCCTCGAGCATGTCGGAGACGAACGCCGCGGGGTTCTCCGGAAGCGGGACGAAGTCCGCCGTCTTGACGTACTCCACCGCGTTGCGACCCGACCGCTTGCCGAACACGTTGATGTCGAGCAGCGAGTTCGTGCCGAGACGGTTGGCGCCGTGCACCGAGACGCAGGCGCACTCGCCGGCGGCGTAGAGACCGGGGACGACGGTGTCGTTGTCCGCGAGCACCTCGCCGTTGTTGTTCGTGGGGATGCCACCCATGGCGTAGTGCGCGGTGGGCATGACGGGCACCGGCTCGACGACCGGATCGACGCCCAGGTACGTGCGGGCGAACTCGGTGATGTCCGGGAGCTTGGTCTCGAGCACCTCGGCGCCCAGGTGCGTGCAGTCCAGCAGCACGTAGTCCTTGTGGGGACCGGCGCCGCGGCCCTCGGCGACCTCCTGGACCATGCAGCGCGCGACGATGTCACGAGGCGCCAGGTCCTTGATGGTGGGGGCGTAGCGCTCCATGAACCGCTCACCGGAGGCGTTGCGGAGGATCGCGCCCTCACCGCGCGCACCCTCGGTGAGGAGGATGCCGAGGCCGGCGAGACCGGTCGGGTGGAACTGGAAGAACTCGAGGTCCTCGAGGGGGAGGCCCTTGCGCCAGACGATGCCCACGCCGTCGCCGGTGAGCGTGTGCGCGTTGGAGGTCGTCTTGAAGATCTTGCCGAAGCCGCCGGTCGCGAAGATCACGGCCTTGGACTGGAAGACGTGCAGCTCGCCCGTGGCGAGGTCGTACGCGACGACGCCGGCGACCTGCGTCGCCCCCGCCGCGTCCTTCACGGTGATGAGGTCGAGCACGTAGAACTCGTTGAAGAAGTTGATGCCGAGCTTGACGCAGTTCTGGAACAGCGTCTGCAGGATCATGTGGCCGGTGCGGTCGGCGGCGTAGCACGCGCGGCGGACCGGGGTCTTGCCGTGCTCGGCCGTGTGGCCGCCGAAGCGGCGCTGGTCGATCTTGCCCTCAGGGGTGCGGTTGAAGGGGAGGCCCATGTTCTCGAGGTCGATGACCGCGTCGATGGCCTCCTTCGCGAGGATCTCCGCCGCGTCCTGGTCGACGAGGTAGTCGCCGCCCTTGACGGTGTCGAAGGTGTGCCACTCCCAGGAGTCCTCCTCGACGTTCGCGAGGGCCGCCGCCATGCCGCCCTGCGCGGCACCGGTGTGCGACCGCGTCGGGTACAGCTTGGAGATCACGGCCGTCTTCGCGCCGGGGCCGGCCTCGATGGCCGCCCGCATGCCGGCGCCGCCGGCGCCCACGATGACGATGTCGAACTGGTGGTAGTGCACGCCGTCACGGACGACGGAATCCTGCGTCTGGGTAGTCACTTCTCGTTTGCCTCTTCTTCTAGCCCTGCGCCTGGCAGGTCTCCCACAGCGTGCTCGACTCGGTCACACCCAGGCACGGGTCGAACGTGAAGACGACCAGGGTGCCGAGGAGGATGAGCAGGCCCGCGGCCAGGCCGAGGGCCCAGACGAGCGCCTTGCGCGCGGTGGGGTTGGTCACGTAGTCGTTCACGATCGTGCGCATGCCGTTGGCGCCGTGGATGAGGGCGAGCCAGAGCATCAGCACGTCCCACCACTGCCAGAACGGCGTGGCGAACTTGCCGGCGATGAAGGCGAAGTCGAGGGCGTGGATGCCCTCGCCGACCATGAGGTTGACGAAGAGGTGGCCGAAGATCAGCACGACGAGCACGACGCCCGAGACGCGCATGAAGACCCAGCCCCACTTCTCGAGGTTGATGCCGCGCTGACGGCGGGCGGGAGCGGCGACGGTCTGCGCGCTCATCAGTGTCCTCCTCCGAAGCCGGCGAACGCGAGCATCAGGTGACGCGGCACGAAGCCGGCCATGATGATGCCCCACACGAGCAGCACGCCCCAGAACAGCTGGCGCTGGTACTTGGCGCCCTTCGACCAGAAGTCGACGGCGATGATGCGCAGGCCGTTCATGGCGTGGAACACGATGCCCGCCACGAGCACGACCTCGCCGATCGCCATGACCGGGTTCTTGTACGTGCCGATGACCGCGTCGTACGCCTCCGGCGACACCCTGATCAGCGCCGTGTCGAGCACGTGCACCAACAGGAAGAAGAAGATGGCGACTCCGGTGATGCGGTGAAGCACCCACGACCACATGCCTTCGCGACCCCGGTAGAGGGTGCCGCGGGGGGTCTTGGACGTGGTTTCCGAAATCGACGGTGTCAAGCGAGCGCTTGTGGACACGGTCGTCCTCCCTGGATCGATGTGTTTCGGTCGCGTGCGCTGCTTCGTCCACATCTGGCCTGGAGGAGGGTCAGGCACGCCCGATCGGAGTCCATCCTATTCCCGTGCGGACGCCGCGGGCGACGAAGGGGAGCCTAAGTCGAACCCGCCGCTACGCTGGCCTGCATGAGCGAGCCGATCGAAGACTTCTATGCGGTCATCCCCGCCGGTGGCATCGGCAGTCGGCTGTGGCCGCTGTCCCGCGCGGACGCCCCGAAGTTCCTGCACGACCTCACCGGCTCCGGCCATTCGCTGCTGCGCGATACGTGGGACCGGCTGGAGCCGCTCGCCGGACCGGACCGGATCGCGGTGGTCACCGGCCGCGCCCACCGAGCTGCGGTGGAGGCGGAGCTGCCCGGCATCGCCGACCTCAACGTCTTCCTGGAATCCGAGCCCCGCGAGTCCGCGGCGGCGATCGGGCTGGCCGCGGCCGTGCTGCATCGGCGCAACCCGGACGTGATCATCGGCTCGTTCAGCGCGGACCACGTCATCCGGGGCACGCGGGTCTTCGAGTTCGCCGTCCGCGACGCCGTCGAGGTCGCCAGGGAGGGCTACATCTGCACGATCGGCATCGCGCCGACCGAGCCGGCGGTCGGCTTCGGCTACATCAAGAAGGGGCCGGAGCTGGTCGTGGAGCGCGCCAGGGAGGCGGCCCTCGTCGAGAGCTTCGTCGAGAAGCCGGATCTGGAGACGGCCAGGGCCTACCTCGCCGAGCGCACCTACCTGTGGAACGCGGGCATGTTCATCGCGAAGGCGAGCGTCCTGCTGGACGAGCTCGCGGCCAACGAGCCCGCCCTGCACGCCGGTCTTCTCGAACTCGCCGAGGCCTGGGACGACCGGGAGCTCCGCGGGCCCGCCGTCGACCGCATCTGGCCACGGCTGAAGAAGATCGCGATCGACTACGCCGTCGCGGAGCCGGCGGCGCGGCGCGGGCGTCTCGCCGTGGTCCCCGGGCACTTCGACTGGGACGACGTGGGGGACTTCGCGTCGCTGACGAAGCTCATCACGAACGGCCGCAAGAACGACCTCGCCGTCCTCGGGCCCCGCGCCCGGGTGCTGACCGACGCGGCCAGCGGCATCCTCGTCAGCCAGACCACCCGCGTGATCAGCCTGGTGGGGGTGCAGGACATCGTCGTGGTCGACACCCCGGACGCGCTCCTGGTCACAACGGTCGAGAACGCGCAGCGGGTGAAGGGCGTGGTGGAGTCGCTCAAACTCAACGGCCAGGGCGACGTGCTCTGATGAGCAGCGCTCCATGCTCATCGGCAGGGTTGATTTCAGCTTTGTAACCATTGGCCCGGCCGCCCGGGGCCGACGTGCACGAACGTCGAAACACTAGGTAACTTTGATCGATCCGCGATGGCCGCGGGTTCGTTGAGGGAGGCATCCGTGACCATCTCCACCACCAAGAAGCTGCTCGGCGCGACGGTCGCCGCCGGTGTCGTCTTCGCTCTTGCCGGCTGCGGTCAGGCGCCGACCGACGAGTCCGAGGGCGGATCCGCCCCCGTCGACTCCGACTTCAAGCCGTGCCTCATCTCCGACGCCGGCGGCTGGAACGACAAGTCGTTCAACCAGTCGGCCAAGGAGGGCATGGACAGCGCCGCCGACGAGCTCGGCATCAAGCCGCTGGAGTTCGAGTCCGCCAACGACAACGACTACGCGCCGAACCTCGAGACCGCCGTCTCCGAAGGCTGCTCGCTCATCGTCTCGGTCGGCTTCAAGCTGTCCGCAGCCACGGTCGAGTCCGCGCTCGCGAACCCCGAGATCGACTACGCGATCATCGACGACTGGGCTGACAACGACTTCGACGGCACCACCGACGCGCCGAACATCAAGCCCCTCGTCTTCGACACCGCTCAGGCTGCCTACCTCGGCGGCTACGCCGCGGCCGCCTGGTCCGCAGAGGCCGGCGTGAACAAGGTCGGCACCTTCGGCGGCATGCAGATCCCGTCGGTCGCCGTCTTCATGGACGGCTACCAGCTCGGTGTCGAGAAGTACAACGAGGACAAGTCGGCCGACGTCCAGGTCTTCGGTTGGGACGCCGCCACCCAGAAGGGCTCCTTCACGGGCGGCTTCGACGCCAACGACACGGCCAAGCAGACCGCCCAGGGCGTGCTCGACCAGGGTGTCGACGTCATCCTCCCCGTCGGCGGCCCGGTCTACCAGAGCGCCGCAGCGGCGATCAACGACAGCGGCAAGGACACGCTGATGCTCGGTGTCGACAGCGACCTCGCCGTCGCCGACCCCAGCGTCGCCGACATCACGCTCGTCTCCATCATGAAGGCCATCGACGTGGCCGTCCGCGACGCGACGCTCGCGGCCGCCGCCGGCGAGTTCGATCCGGAGCCCTACATCGGCACGCTCGAGAACGAGGGCGTGAAGCTCTCCGGCTTCGGCGACTTCGAGGCGGACCTGCCCGAGGGCCTCACGGACGAGCTGTCCGCTCTCCAGGAGCAGATCATCTCCGGCGACATCACGGTGGAGTCCGAGAACTCTCCCACCCGCTGAGTCGGAGCCGTACCCAGCACGGGGCGAGTGGCGCAGGCTGCCACTCGCCCCGCACTGTGGGCGGCGACGATTCTCCTCGGTGACTCTTCTGGATAAGGTGCAGATATGAAGCTCGAACTTCGCGGCATCACCAAGCGATTCGGCAGCCTCGTGGCGAACGACCACATCGATCTCGTGGTCGAACCCGGTCAGATCCACGCTCTCCTCGGCGAGAACGGTGCAGGCAAGTCGACGCTGATGAACGTGCTCTACGGCCTGTATCAGGCCGACGAGGGCGAGATCCTCCTCGACGACGTCGTGCAGCACTTCCGCGGCCCCGGAGACGCGATGGCCGCGGGCATCGGCATGGTGCACCAGCACTTCATGCTCGTGCCGGTGTTCACGGTGGCCGAGAACGTCATGCTCGGTCACGAGCAGACCAAGGGCCTCGGCACGCTCGACATCGCGAAGGCGCGCGAGCACGTGCGCGCGGTCGCGGCGCGGTTCGGGTTCGACATCGATCCGGACGCCGTCGTCGGCGACCTGCCCGTCGGTGTGCAGCAGCGCGTCGAGATCATCAAGGCGCTGTCCCGCGACGCCAAGGTCCTCGTCTTCGACGAGCCCACCGCGGTGCTGACGCCGCAGGAGACCGACGAGCTCATGGCCATCATGCGCCAGCTCCGGGACGAGGGCACCGCGATCGTGTTCATCACGCACAAGCTGCGCGAGGTGCGCGAGGTCGCCGACCGCATCACGATCGTCCGGCTCGGACGAGTGGTGGGGGAGGCCTCGCCGACCGCCACCAACGCCGAGCTGGCCTCGCTCATGGTCGGCCGCGCGGTCGAGCTGACCGTGCAGAAGGAGGCGCCCCGCCTCGGCGAAGGCGGCCTGGAGGTCCGCAACCTCCGGGTGCTCACCTCGACCGGAGCCATCGTCGTGGACGACGTCGACTTCACGGTCCGCCCCGGTGAGGTCCTCGCCATCGCCGGTGTGCAGGGCAACGGCCAGACCGAGCTCGTCGAGGCCATCGTCGGCCTCGCCGCACGCGTCGAGGGGAACATCATCCTCGACGGTACCGAGCTCGTGGGCAAGAGCGTCCGTGGCATCCTCGACGCCGGTGTCGGGTTCGTGCCGGAGGACCGTACCGAGGACGGCCTCGTCGCCGGATTCTCGGTCGCCGAGAACCTCATCCTCGACCGCTCCGACGATCCCGCCTTCAGCCGGGCCGGGACGCTGCGTCGCGGCGCCCTGGAGGACTTCGCCAAGAAGCGCATCGCGGAATACGACATCCGCACGCAGGGCCCGGACACCCCCGCGGGAACCCTCTCCGGAGGCAACCAGCAGAAGGTCGTGATCGCGCGCGAGATGAGCCGGGAACTGCGGCTCTTCGTCGCGGCCCAGCCGACGCGCGGGGTCGACGTGGGCTCGATCGAGTTCATCCACAAGCGCATCATCGAGACGCGGGACGCGGGCATCCCCGTGATCGTCGTCTCGACCGAGCTCGACGAGGTCGCCGCCCTCGCCGACCGGATCGCGGTCATGTACCGCGGCACCATCGTCGGCATCGTCCCCGGTGACACGCCCCGGGAGACACTCGGACTCATGATGGCCGGAGCGGCCGATGCGGAGGTGACCGCGTGAGCGGCGCGACACCCGGTGCAGGAGACGTCACGAAGGGGCTGCCCCCCGAGCAGCTCCCGCCCAGCACGGGCCTGGCGGACGAGGTGCCCCCGCCCCCGCGCGGCAACGCCGTCCTCAAGGAGATCCTCCGCGGGAGTGCGGTCACGACGATCCTGGCGATCGTCCTCGCGCTCATCGTCGGCGGCATCCTCATCGCCTTCACGAACGAAGACGTGCAGAAGGCCTCCGGATACTTCTTCGCCAAGCCGAGCGACACGTTCGTCGCGGCATGGAACGCGGTCTACAACGGCTACGAGGCGCTGTTCCGCGGAGCGATCTTCAACGCCCGCGGCGCCGACTTCGCCGCGCAGATCCGACCGCTGACGAACACGCTGGGCTTCGCGGCTCCGCTGATCGCCGCCGGTCTGGGCGTCGCGCTCGCCTTCCGCGTCGGCCTGTTCAACATCGGTGCCCGCGGTCAGATGCTCGTCGGCGTCGCGGTCGCGGCCCTGCTGACGTTCAACCTCGACCTGCCGATCTGGTTCCACCTGCCCGTCACCCTGCTGGCCGGTATCGCCGGCGGTGCGCTCTGGGGCGGCATCGCCGGTCTCATCAAGGCACGCACGGGCGCGCACGAGGTGATCCTCACGATCATGCTCAACTACATCGCGTACTACCTGCTGCTGTGGATGATCCGCACGCCGGGGCTCCTGCAGAAGCCGGGGACCAATCAGGCGCTCGGCTCGGCGACGCCGGAGAGCGCGCAGTTCCCGACCCTGCTCGGCCCGCAGTTCCCGCTTCTGGACCTCGGCTTCGTCATCGTGGTCATCGCGACGGTGTTCGTGTGGTGGCTCATCGAGCGCTCCTCGCTGGGCATGCGCATGCGCGCGGTGGGGGAGAACCCGCACGCCGCTCGCGCCGCGGGCATCAGCGTCAAGCGCGTCTACGTCTACGCGATGCTCTTCGCGGGTGCCCTCGCCGGCCTCGCCGGCATGAACCAGCTCCAGGGCGCCGTCACCACCGGCGTCACCGAGACCATCGACGCCGGCATCGGCTTCGACGCCATCACGGTCGCCCTCCTCGGACGCAGCCGCGCGTGGGGGACCTTCGCGGCCGGGATCCTGTTCGGTGCCCTCAAGGCGGGCTCGTTCTCCATGCAGGCGCAGGACATCCCCGTCGACATCGTGCTCGTCGTGCAGTCGCTCGTCGTGCTGTTCATCGCCGCGCCGCCGCTGCTGCGCACGGTGTTCTTCCTCCCCAAGTCCGACGCAGAGAAGGCGGCCAAGGCGAGAGCCAAGGCCGCGAAGAAGGCGGTGACGGCATGATGTCGCTCGTGCAGACCGAAGCCGCCGACGGCACGGTGCAGCTCGCCACCGTCCGGGAGCGTCACCTCAAGGCACCGATCAGCCTCGCGATCGTCACCGCGCTGCTGGCCGTGCTCTTCCTCGCCGTGCCGCGCAGCGGCACCAGCACCTTCCGCCTCGGCGACCGCACGTCGGCCTTCGAGCTCCCCGACGTGGAGCTGCCCACCGCGCCGACCTTCTGGGTCGTCTTCGCCGTGCTCGTCGTCCTCACCGTCGGGGCCTTCCTCCGGGCATGGACGTACCGTGCGCCGTCGATCTGGCTCATCGTCGCCTACGGCGTGCTCGCGGTCTTCGCGTTCCTGGTCTGGGCCGCAGCCGGGGGCCTCGTCCCCGTCACGAGCCTGCTGTTCGGTGCCGTGTCGCTGTCGGTGCCGCTCGTGTTCGGCGCGCTCGGCGGCGTCATCGGCGAACGGGCCGGTGTCGTCAACGTGGCCATCGAGGGGCAGCTGCTCCTCGGCGCCTTCTCGGCGGCGCTGCTGTCCAGCATCACCGGCAACGCTTTCGTCGGCCTGATCGGCGCCATGATCGGCGGCGTGCTCGTCGCGAGCGTGCTGGCGGCGTTCGCCATCAAGTACCTCGTCGAGCAGGTCATCGTCGGTGTCGTGCTCAACGTCCTCGTCACCGGGCTCACCGGATTCCTCTACGGAGCGCTCCTCGCCCCGAACGAGGCCGAGCTGAACACCCCGGTCCGCTTCTCCCGCATCGAGATCCCGGTGCTGAGCGACATCCCGATCATCGGTCCGGTGCTGTTCAACCAGACCTTCATCGTGTACCTCATGTTCATCACCGTGGCCGTCGTCGCGTGGGGCCTGTACCGCACCAAGTGGGGCCTGCGCCTCCGCGCGGTGGGCGAGCACCCGCAGGCGGCCGACACGGTCGGCATCCGGGTCAACCCGACCCGCTTCTGGAACGTGCTGCTCGCGGGCGCGATCGCCGGCATCGGCGGTGCGTACTTCACGCTCGTGTCGGTCCCGCAGTTCGGCAAGGAGATGACGGCAGGTCTCGGCTTCATCGCTCTCGCCGCCGTGATCTTCGGCCGCTGGGACCCGATCCGCGCGACGCTCGCCGCCCTGCTCTTCGGATTCGCGACGAACCTGCAGAACCTGCTCTCGATCCTGAAGACGCCGATCCCCGGCGAGTTCATGCTCATGCTGCCGTACGTCGTCACGCTGCTCGCGGTCGCCGGATTCGCCGGTCAGATCCGGGGCCCTGCCGCCAGCGGCAAGCCGTACATCAAGTCGTAGAACCCGCAGGGAAGAAGGAACCACCACCATGACGGACATCGACTGGGATGAGCTGCGGCAGGTCGCCGCGGATGCCATGACCAAGGCGTACGCGCCGTACTCGCGCTACCGCGTGGGAGCGGCGGCTCTCGTCAGCGACGGGCGGATCGTCGCCGGATGCAACGTCGAGAACGCCTCCTACGGCGTCACGCTGTGCGCCGAGTGCGCGCTCGTGGGCGATCTGTTCATGTCCGGCGGCGGGCAGCTCGTCGCCTTCGTGTGCGTCAACAACGACGGCGAGACGATCATGCCGTGCGGCCGGTGCCGCCAGCTGCTGTTCGAGCATGCCGTACCCGGCATGCTGCTGGAGACCGTCTCCGGCATCCGTACGATCGACGAGGTGCTGCCCGACGCGTTCGGGCCGCGCGACCTGGAGGACGCACGATGACCGCGGGACAGGCTCAGGGAGCCATCGAGCAGTTCGACGCGATCGACGTGATCCGGGCCAAGCGCGACGGAGGCGTGGTCCCGGAGCCGGCCCTGCGCTGGATGGTGGACGCCTACACGCGCGGCTACGTGTCCGACGCGCAGATGGCCTCCTTCGCGATGGCGATCTTCCAGCGCGGCATGGAGCGCGACGAGATCCGCGTGCTCACCGACGCGATGATCGCTTCGGGGGAGCGGATGAGCTTCGCGACTCTCGGCAAGAAGACCGTGGACAAGCACTCCACGGGTGGCGTGGGCGACAAGATCACCCTGCCGCTCGCGCCGCTCGTCGCCTCGTTCGGCGTGGCGGTGCCGCAGCTCAGCGGCCGCGGCCTCGGCCACACCGGCGGCACGCTCGACAAGCTGGAGTCCATCCCCGGCTGGCGCGCTGCGCTCAGCAACGAGGAGATGTTCGCGCAGATGCAGGGCGACGTCGGGGCCGTGATCTGCGCTGCGGGGTCGGGTCTCGCGCCCGCCGACAAGAAGCTCTACGCGCTCCGCGACGTCACCGGCACCGTGGAGGCCATCCCGCTGATCGCCTCCAGCATCATGTCGAAGAAGATCGCCGAGGGGACCGACGCTCTCGTCCTGGACGTGAAGTTCGGTTCCGGCGCCTTCATGCAGGACATCGACAGGGCTCGGGAGCTCGCGCGCACGATGGTGGCGCTCGGCACGGACTCCGGTGTCGCGACCACGGCACTTCTGACCGATATGAACGTTCCCCTGGGCCGCGCGATCGGCAACGCCAACGAGGTCCGCGAGTCGGTCGAGATCCTCGCCGGCGGGGGACCCGCCGACGTCCGGGAGCTGACCGTCGCGCTCGCGAGGGAGATGCTCGCCCTCGCCGGTCAGCCTGACGCCGACGTGGAGGCAGCGCTCGACGACGGCCGCGCCATGGACACGTGGAAGGCGATGATCCGTGCGCAGGACGGCGACCCCGACGCGGCCCTCCCGGTCGCGCGGGAGACGCACGTCGTCACGGCGCCCGCGGACGGCATCGTGACCCGCATGGACGCCCTTCCCTTCGGGATCGCCGCCTGGCGTCTCGGTGCCGGCCGCGCGCGGGCCGAGGACCCGGTGATCTTCGAGGCGGGGATCGATCTGCATGCGAAGCCGGGGGACCGGGTGTCGGCGGGGCAGCCGCTGTTCACGCT
This sequence comes from Microbacterium sp. NRRL B-14842, assembly GCF_050470785.1. Taxonomy (NCBI): domain Bacteria; kingdom Bacillati; phylum Actinomycetota; class Actinomycetes; order Micrococcales; family Microbacteriaceae; genus Microbacterium; species Microbacterium sp. NRRL B-14842. The sequence continues at coordinate 805,593 of NZ_JBFLUM010000001.1, forward strand.
CTCGGCAGCCGACGAGGCGCGCTTCCCCCGGGCGATCGAGGCGCTCGAGGGCGCCTGGGAGCTCGGCGACGAGGCTCCGACCGTGGGACCGATCGTCCGCGAGCGCATCACGGCGTGAGGCCCGGGCGCTAGCCTGGACGAACACCCCGCGACCGAGAGGATCCCCATGTCTATCGATGCGAGCGGCGACGTCGCCATCCAGGGCGTCTCCCTGCGGAGTCTGCCGAAGGTGTCGCTGCACGACCACCTGGACGGCGCGGTGCGCCCGGCCACGATCATCGAGCTCGCCGACGCGATCGGTCTCGAGGTCCCGGCATCCGACCCTGCCGCGCTCGGTTCGTGGTTCGCGAAGAAGAGCGACGCGGGATCGCTGGTGGAGTACCTGAAGACGTTCGAGCTCACCACCGCGGTCATGCAGACCCGTGAGGGGCTGACGCGCGTCGCGCGAGAGTTCGTCCAGGACCTCGCGGCGGACGGTGTCATCTACGGTGAGATGCGCTGGGCGCCGGAGCAGCACCAGGCGCGCGGTCTCTCGCTGGAGGACGCCGTCGAGGCGGTGCAGCAGGGCATCGAGGAGGGTGAGGACGCTGTCGACCGCGACGGCCGCAGCATCCGCGTCGGCCAGCTCCTCACCGCGATGCGGCACACCGACCGCGCACGGGAGATCGCCGAGCTCGCGGTGGACTTCCGCGGACGGGGTGCCGTGGGCTTCGACATCGCCGGCCCCGAGGACGGCTTCCCTCCGTCGGACCACCGGGCGGCCTTCGACTACCTCGCCGAGAACTTCTTCCCGGTGACCGTGCATGCGGGGGAGGCGGCCGGGCTCGCCTCGATCCGCTCCGCCCTCCTGGACGGGCGTGCGCTCCGACTCGGACACGGCGTGCGCATCGCGGAGGACCTCGAGGTCGTCACGCAGGAGGGCGACGAGGTGCAGGTGCGCTTCGGTGACCTCGCCCGCTGGGTGCGCGATCGGGAGATCCCGCTGGAGCTCTCCCCGTCGTCGAACCTGCAGACCGGAGCCGTCGCGGCGTGGGGGCAGACCCTCGCCGATCATCCGTTCGACCTGCTGTACCAGCTCGGGTTCGCGGTGACGGTGAACGTGGACAACCGCACCATGAGCGCGACCTCCCTCACGCGGGAGCTGGCGCTGCTCGTGCAGACGTTCGAGTACGACCTCGACGACCTCGAGGCCTTCCAGTTCAACGCCGCCGCTGCGGCGTTCCTCCCCGTCGAGGAGCGCGAGGAGCTCGTCGAGATGATCGCCGAGGGCTTCGGCGCCTGACCCGGCGGCCGACACGACCCGTCGCGGCCGACACGACCCGTCGGCACGGCCGGAACGGGAGGCGGGACGCGAGGATGGGGGCATGCCCGCCTCCGTCTTCCTCGCCGGTCCCGCCTCGTGGAACCGGATGGTCCTGCTCGACCGGCTCCCCGAGCCCGTGCCCCACATGCAGTTCGCGCAGGCGAGCTGGGAGACGGTCGGCGGCACGAGCGCCGGCAAGGCGCTGAGCCTGACGACGCTGGGGCGGCCGGTCGTGCTGCATGGCATCACCGGAGAGGACGAGGACGGGCTGCGCGTCCGCGAGGCGCTGCAGGCGGCCGGAGTGGTCGCGCACTGGACGGACGGGATCACCGAGCGGCACCTCAACCTGATGACGCCGCGCGGTGAGCGGGTGTCGCTGTACCTCTCGACCCCGGCGGAGACGACGGGGGAGGCGGACGCGGCGCACGCGGCGGAGATGGCTGGAGCCGACGCCGTCGTCCTCGACCTGGCCGCCGAGCCGCGACGGCTGCTCCCGCTCGCAGTGGCCAGCGGCACGCCGCTGTGGGTCGACGTGCACGACTACGACGGCGTCGGGGAGTACCACCGGCCGTTCCTCGCGGCAGCCACGGCGGTCTTCTGCAACGCGGACCGGCTGGACGCGCCGGTGGAGTTCCTCCGCGCCGTCGTCGCGGAGGGAGCGGCGTTCGCGGTGTGCACGCTCGGCGCCGAGGGAGCGGTCGCGGTGGGGGCGGACGGTGCCGAGTTCCGGGTGCCCGCCGTGCCGACCACCGTCGTCGACACCAACGGCGCCGGCGACGCGTTCTTCGCGGGCGTCCTCGACGCGCGGCTGGGAGGCGCGGACCTGGCGTCGGCGCTCTCGGCGGGCGCACGCTCGGCCGTCGGAGTGCTGACCACCCGGCATCTGCACCCGCTGCTCGACCCGATCCTCGGGGATCCGCGGGCGGCCTAGGGCGCGACCTGCTCCAGGAACCCGCCGACGACCTCGGTGACCTCGGCATCCATCTCGTCGTCGTCGATGGTCGGGGTGCCGTCGCCGGACTGGGGTCCGTAGTCGCCGAAGGAGGCGTGGGAGGCGCCGTCGATCTCGACGAACTCGGCGTCCGCGGGGAGTTCGGAGCGGGCGTCCGTGATCTTCTCGGGTGTGGAGAGACCATCCTCGCTGCCGGAGACGCTCAGCACCGGGAGGTCGGTGCCTGCGAGGTCGGTTGCGCAGTAAGAGGCGAAGAGGACGAGGGCATCGGCGTCCGTCGCGAGCTGACAGGCGCGTACCCCGCCGAGGGAGTGGCCGCCCACGGCCCAGGTGTCCACGTCGGGCGCGGCGCTCGTGAACGAGTCGAGTCCGCGGGGATCGAAGAACGCCAGATGGAGCCAGGGCCGCGTGATTACGACCGTGGTGCCCTCCGCCGCGAGCCCCTGGAGGATCGACGCGTAGGCCCAGGGGTCGACCTTCGCGCCGGGGATGAAGACGAGTCCCCGGTCGGAGGAGCCGTCCGCGGGCTCCAGGACGATCCCCTCATCGGCATCGGTCACCGTGATCGCCGGGTTCTCGCGGACGGCGGTCAGCGGTGCGGGCTCCGCGGCCATGACGCCGACCTGGCTCCAGACGAGGACTCCGCCGATGGCGAGGAGGATGACGATCGCCACGCTCCACAGGACTCGCTTCAGGACGCGGCGCCGGGGCTTCTTCTGCACAGCAGCAACGCTACCCCGGCCCCGACGCCGCGTCCCTCAACCGGCGAGCGCCGCTTGACGGAGGGCCACGGCGTCGCGGACGGCGGGGAAGAGCGGGTGCTCCGGATCGAGGCCGGTGGTGCGGACGGTGAAGCCCGCCGCGTTCTCCGTGCGCAGAAGGGTCTGCAGTTCGACCGACTGCTCGTCGGCGGCGTCGTCGAACTCCAGCGCGGCGGCGACGGCGGCCACCAGGGCATCCGTCGGCAGTCCGTGCTCGGCTGCCATCGCCGCGGGGCCGATGAACCGCTCGTGCCGGGAGATCTTCCGCAGGGGCTGACGGCCGACGCGCTGCACGGTGTCCACGAGCTCCGGGTTCCGGAACCGCTCCAGGATGGTCGCACGGTACTGCGCGAGGTCTGCGGGGTCGAGCCCGTGCTCGACGACCAGCACCGCCGAGGTCTCCTCGAGGGCGGCCGACACCTGCGCGGCGATCGCGTCGTCCGCGAGGGCGTCCGAGATCCGCTCGATGCCCGCCCGTGCACCGAAGTACGCGGTGGCGGCATGACCGGTGTTCACCGTGAAGAGCTTGCGCTCGATGTACGGCGCGAGGTCGTCGACGAAATGGGCGCCGGGGATGCGCGGCGGGGTGTCGCCGAACGGCCGGGCCTCGATCGCCCACTCGAAGTACGGCTCGACGGTGACGTCGATGCCCCCACCGTCCGGCTGCGCCGGCACGATGCGGTCGACGGCGGTGTTCGCGAACACCGCACGCGCGAGGAGGACGTCGGCATCCGGCCCCGCCGCCGCGACGATCTCCTGCCGCAGCTGATCGGTGGCGCCGATGGCGTTCTCGCAGGCCATCACCTGCAGAGGCGCGGCCTCGGGGGAGCGCAGCGCGAGCCCGGCGACGATCGACGGGGCGACGAACCGCAGCACGGTGGGGCCGACGGCGGTCGTGACGACGTCGGCCGTCGCCACCTCCTCCGCGACCACGGCGGGGTCCGTGCGGCTGTTCACCGCACGGAACCCGGAGACGACGTGGTCGGTCCCTCCGGGGCCGGCTTCGTGCACGGTGTACGAGTCCGCCCGGTCGATCGCCTCCACGAGTGCGTCGGCGACGTCGCTGAACACGACCTCGTACCCGCCCTCGTGCAGGAGCAGGCCGACGAAACCGCGCCCGATGTTGCCCGCCCCGAAGTGGACCGCCTTCATCCCTCGTTCACCTCCGAGAGGAGAGCGAACAGCTCGTCCGGCGTCGCCGCCGCTTCCAGCCGGGCGACGTCGTCCTCCTCCGAGAAGAGGATCGCGATGCGGGACAGGATGTCCAGGTGCTCATCGCCGACGCCGGCGATGCCGATCACGAACCTCGCCTGCTCGCCGTCCCAGTCGACGCCGCCGTCGTAGCGGACGACGGAGAGCGCGGACGCCAGGATCGTGTCCTTCGCCTCGTTCGTGCCGTGCGGGATGGCCAGGCCGTTGCCCATGTACGTCGACACGGTCTCCTCGCGCTGACGCATCGCATCGACGTACGCCGGGGTCACCGCACCGGCGGCGACGAGGATGTCCGTCGCCTCCTGGAGCGCGTCGTCCCGCGACGCGCCTCCCGGGTGGATGCGGACCTGCTCGGCTGTGAGAACGCTCATTCTTCGTCCTTTCGCTGTTCCTTGACCATCTCGACGACCTCGTCGTACTTCGGCGAGTTCATGAAGTTGTCCACCGAGACGTGCAGGGAGTCCGGCGACTTCGCCGTGGCCCGGTCGGTGAGCTGCTGCTGCGTGATGACCACGTCGGCGGCGCCGTCGAGGTTGGCGATGGCGGCGTTCGTGACGGTGATGCCCTCGATGCCGGCCTTCTTCAGCTTGTTCCGCAGCACGCTGGCGCCCATGGCGGACGAGCCCATACCGGCGTCGCACGCGAACACGATGGTCTCGATCGGGGCCGCCGCGACCGCAGTGGTGGCGGGAGCGGGCGTGGACTCCGGTGCCGCCGTCGCGGTCGAGGTGCGCAGGGCGTCCATCGCCGCGGACGACTTGCCCTTGTTCGCCTCGGTCTGCGCGATGGCCGCACCGAACGTGTCGCCCTCGGCGGCGAGGTCGCGCTTGCGCGAGGCCCGCAGGATGACGCCGGTGATGAGGAAGGTCACCGTCGCGGCGATGATGACCGACAGGTACACCACGAGGAGGTTGGCGACGCCGGGGCCGATGGCCGCGGCGGTCACGGCGATGATGCTGCCCGGGGCGGCCGGGAAGGCCAGTCCGCCGCCGAGGACCATGTTCGTGGTGACGCCGGCCGCTCCACCCGCGATGAGCGCGAGGATCGTGGTCGGCTTGCTGAGAGCGTACGGGAAGTAGATCTCGTGGATGCCGCCGAAGAACTGGATGATGGCGGCACCGGGAGCCGAGGCCTTCGCGGCGCCGACCCCGAAGAAGGTGAAGGCGAGCAGCAGGCCGAGGCCGGGGCCGGGGTTCGCCTCGATGAGGAAGAGGATCGACTTGCCCGTCTCCGCAGCCTGCTCGATCCCCAGCGGGGTGAACACGCCGTGGTTGATGGCGTTGTTGAGGAACAGCACCTTGGCCGGCTCGACGATGATCGACACGAGCGGCAGCAGGTTGAGCGACACGAGCCAGTCGACGGCGGCGCCCAGCGCGGCGCTGATGCCCAGCATGACCGGACCGAAGGCGAAGAACCCGACGATGGCGAGGAGCATGCCCAGGATGCCGGCGGAGAAGTTGTTGACGAGCATCTCGAAGCCAGGGCGGATCTTGCCGTCCCACAGCCTGTCGACCTGCTTCATGATCCAAGCGGCGATCGGGCCCATGATCATCGCGCCCAGGAACATCGGGATGTTCGTGCCGACGATCACACCGACGGTCGCGATCGTGGCGACCACGCCGCCGCGCTCGCCGTAGACCATGCGGCCGGCCGTGTTCGCGATCAGGAGGGGCAGCAGGTAGGTGACCATCGGGCCGACCAGGCCCACGTAGGCCAGGATGTTGCCGTCTGCGCCTTCGGCGACCGCGGTCATCGCGCCTTGCCAGCCGAGGACGGCGGAGTCGCCGCCGCCGCCGATGATCTCGGCGATGCCGGCCCAGTGCCAGCCGAACGGGCTCTCGGCGCCGAAGAAGCCCTTCGGGATGAAGAGCATCGTGATGAAGCCCCAGGCGATGAAGGCCGCGATGTTCGGCATGATCATGCCGGAGAGGAACGTGCCGAAACGCTGCACGCCCACGCGGAGGCCACCGGGGGCGGTGGCGGCGGGTGACGTCGTCGTCATGATGTGGTCTCTTTCTGATGAGGGGGGAGTGCCGCGGCGAGGGTCGCCGCAGCGGTGCGGGCGGAGGGGGCGTCGTCCGCGGCGAGCGCGGCTTCCGCGAGGCGGAGGGCGTCGTCGCGAGTGCGGGCGGCGAGCGCCTGGCGGACGTCCGCGAGGGCGGACGGCGCCATGGAGAGGCTCGTCGCACCGAGCCCCACGAGGACGACCGCGAGCAGCGGGTCGGCCGCGGCCTCGCCGCAGATGCCGACCGGCTTGCCGAGGCGGGCACCGGCCGTGCCGACCTCGCGCACCAGCCGCAGCACCGCGGGGTGCCAGGGGTCCTGGAACGAGGCGACCGAGCCGAGCAGCCGGTCCGCGGCCATCGTGTACTGCGTGAGGTCGTTGGTGCCGATGGACGCGAAGTCGGCGTGGGCGAGGACGCGGTCGGCGAGCAGGGCGCTGGACGGCACCTCGACCATGACGCCGGCCGTCTTCAGGCCGTACTCGCGGGCGAGGCCTGTGAAATACACGGTCTCCTCGACGGTGGCCACCATGGGCGCCATGACCCACAGATCGGCGTCGGTCGCGGCGTCGGCCTCGGCCAGCGCGGTCAACTGCTCGCGGAGGATGTCCTCGCTCGCGCGGAGAGCCCGCAGACCGCGCAACCCCAGGGCCGGATTCTCCTCGTGCGCGTCGTTGAGGAAGGCCAGGGGCTTGTCGGCCCCTGCGTCGAGCATCCGCACGACGACCTTCTTGCCGGGGAAGGCCTCCAGGAGCTCGCGATAGGACTCCCGCTGCTGGGCCACGGTCGGCGCCTGCGACGCGGAGAGGAACAGGAACTCGGTCCGGAACAGCCCGACGCCCTCGGCCCCGCGTGCGACCGCGTCGGCGGCGTCGGCGGGCTTCCCCAGGTTCGCGAGGAGGGCGACCGGTGTGCCGTCGGCGAGCGCACCGGGCGTGAGCGGCGCGTCGTCCGCGACCAGTCTGGCCGCGGCGCGCTCGGCGGCGCGGCTGCGCTCCTCGGCGGTCGGTTCGCGGGTGATGACGCCTGCGGCGGCATCGACGATCACGGTCTCCCCGGTCGTCAGCGCGTGCCCGTCGCCGACGCCGACCACGGCCACGATGCCCTTCTCCCTGGCGAGGATCGCCGTGTGGGAGGTGGGGCCGCCGTCGGTGGTGACGAGGGCAAGCACCTGGTCAAGGTTCAGCAGCGCCGTGTCGGCGGGCGCGAGGTCGCGTGCCACGAGGACGAACGGGTGCCCGGGATCGGGCACGCCGGGGGCGTCCACCCCGCGCAGCCGGGCCAGCACCCGCTGCGCGATGTCGTCGAGGTCGGCGGCGCGCTCGCCGAGGTAGCCGCCGACGGCCTCGAGCGTGGCCCGGAAGCCCGCGAAGGCGTCGTGAACGGCCCATTCCGCGGTGGCCCCGGCATCGATCCTCGCGTCGACCTCGTCCTGCAGCGTCGGGTCCTTGGCGATCATCGCCTGCGCCTCCAGCACCTCCTGCGCGGCGCCGCCGGCGGCCTCGCCACGCTGCGTCAGCTCCTGCGCGACGACGGCGACGGCCTCGCGGACCCGCGCGCGCTCGGCATCGGCCCCGGCGGTGCTCGGGACGTTCTCGGGCGCGGGCAGCGCCTCGGTCATGCGGACGACCGGCCCCTGCGCGACGCCGAGACCGATGCCCACGCCTCGCAACGCGCTCATCCGGCCGCGTCCTGATCGTGGTCGGTCGTCAGCAGCTCGGTGAGCGTGTCCAGTACGCCCTCGGCGCCGTCGCCGTCGGCCGTGAGCGTCACGTAGTCGCCGTGCTCGATGGCCAGCGCGATCACCCCGAGGATGCTCGCGGCGTTGACCGGCGTGCCGGAGTCCTTGGCGATCGTGACCGCGAGCCCGGAGTCCTTCGCGGCCTGCGCGAAGATCTTTGCGGGCCGGGCGTGCAGTCCGTGCGAGGAGCCGATGCGGACGGTGCGGGTGGCGGTCATGGTGTTCCTTTCGGGGCCCCGCCGGCGGCGGCGAGGGTCGACTGGGCGAGAAGAAGGGTGCGGACGCCGTCGCGGTCCGCGAACACGTCGTCCGGCAGGACGGCGACGGGCGCGCGGGTCAGGTCGCGGATGGCGTCGAGACGCTCACGCAGATGCGGGCCCACGAGGACGAGGTCGTGTCCGCCGAGGGGGACGGTGCCCTCGACGCCGGCATCCGCATCCCAGTCCAGGCCTGCTGCCGCTGCGGCAGTGCGCAGGCGCTGAGCGACGAACGTGCTCGACGCGCCGGCGCCGCAGACCACGAGAATCCTCATCGATGTCACCCTTCCTGAGAACAGTCTGGGAAACGTGACCACGGCGGCACCAACACGTTCTCTTCCGCCCCTGCGGAATGCTCCTCGCCGCGCCCGTGTCGCCGGAGGCTGTCATCATGGAGAGCAGTCGGACAGTGCCGTCAGCACGGGAACTCGGAGGGACCATGTCGCGCCAGCGTCAGGACCAGCTCCTCGCCGCGCTGCTGCGCGAGGAGGGCTGGGCGACCGCAGGCACGCTGGCCGATCTCCTGGGTGTGACCCCGCGGAGCATCCGCTCCTACGTCGCGGCACTGAACGCCCGCACGCCGGGCGCCGCGGTCGTCGAGTCCGGCCCCGCGGGCTATCGGGCGGGCCCCGGCGCCCGCGGCGCGCTGCGGGTCCGGCAGGGCGGCGACTCCGCCCCGCGCGAACGGCTGCACGCCCTCGTCCGGCTGCTCCTGGACGAGCCGGAGGGGATCGACGTCTTCGACACCGCGGATGCGCTGCACGTGAGCGAGGCGACGCTGGAGGCGGACCTGGTCCGCGTCCGCGGTCTCCTCGACGGGACCGACCTGACGCTCGACCGGGCCCGTGAGCGGGTGCGGCTCCACGGAGACGAGGCCGCCCAGCGCCGCCTGCTCAGCCGCCTCGCCCACGACGAGATGGACGACGCGTCGTTCCACCCGGAGATCTTCCGGCGGGCCCTCTCCGGGACCGCGGTCGATGCGCAGGCGGTCGGACCCTTCAAGTCGGCCCTCGTGCGCGAGCTCGGCGAACTCGGCTACTACGTCAACGAACTCGCGATCGCCGACGTGCTCCTGCACATCGCGATCGCCGCCGAGCGGGTGGCCGCCGGCCGTGCCCTCGAGGCACCCCCCGTGGGAGCTCGACCGGAGATCCCGCGGGTGGGAGCGGTGATCGCCCGCCTCGCCGCCGAGCACTTCGCCGTGGTCCTGGGCGAGGGCGACAGCGGTCACCTCGCCTCCCTGGTCCTGACGCGGATCGTCGCGCCTGGTGGCGAGGCGGCGCAGGAGCTCGCCCGCAGCGGCGTCGCCCCGGACGTGGATGCGGCGGTCAGAGCGGAAATCGCGCGGGCGGCGGAGGACTACCGCGTCGACCTCGTCGACGAGACGTTCGTGCTCCGCCTCGCACTGCACGTGCAGAACCTCCTGCGCCGCGCCGAGGAGAGCGCCCTCACCCGGAACCCGCTGACCCGCTCGCTGAAGACGACCTATCCGATGATCTTCGAGGTGGCGGTGTCGATCGCGAGCGGTCTGCACGACCGGCTCGGCACGCCCATCCACGACGACGAGATCGCCTACATCGCCATGCACGTCGGGGGACGGCTGGAGCGGAGCCGCAAGGCGGAGTCCATCCTCACCGCGACCATCGTCTGCCCCGGCTACTACGAACTCCACGAACTCCTGCGTTCGAGCGTGGACCGCTCGCTGGGTTCCGCGATCGAGGTCACCAGCGTCGTCACCAACGTCGACCCGGACTGGGCGTCGTTCGACACCGACCTCGTGCTGAGCACGATCGAACCCGGGGCTTCCGGCGACCGGTTCGTGCGCATCCAGCCGTTCCTCACGGACGCCGACGTCGACCGCATCCAGCAGGCCGCAGGGCGGCTGCGCCGCGGTCGACGGCTCGCCCGACTCCGGGAGGAGCTCGCGCGCTACTTCCACCCCGATGCCTTCGTCCACCCGCTCCCTGACGAGGGCGAGGAGGCCATCATCCGGCGGCTCGGCGCGCCGCTGATCCGGGCCGGTCTGATCGGCGACGACTACGTGGAGAACACGATCGTGCGCGAGCGCATGTCCTCCACAGCCTTCACCGACGCACTCGCCGTGCCGCACGCGCTGCAGATGACCGCGACCCGGACGGCGATCGCGCTCGGCGTCGCGGACGGGTCGGCGGCCTGGGGGGACGGACGCGTGCAGGTCGTCGCGCTCGCCGCCTTCAGCGAGAGCGACAGAGCGGCCTTCCAGACCGTGTTCGAGCAGCTCGTCGAGGTGTTCAGCGAACGGGAGAGCGTGCAGCGGATCGTCCGCCGCGGGGCGACCTTCGAGGGCTTCCTCGACGAGCTCGTCGCCGTGATCGACGGCTGAGACTCAGGCGTCGGGGGCGAGCACCAGGGCGAGCTGCGCGAGGACGCGCTCGGACGACGGACCCGGCGGCGTCTCCAGGGTCACGGCGTCCCCGGGGGCGAGGGCGAGGTCCATCACCGCGAGGACGCTGCGCAGATCCACGGCCGTGCCGCCGGCGGTGCGCAGCGTGACCGGGAGCTCGTGCGCCTGCGCGAGGCGCACGAGCTCCGCGACCGGTCGTGCGTGCACCCCGTTGTGGGCGCTGACGACGACGTGGCGGACGGGCATGGTCAGGAGCGCTCGTCCAGGAGGACCCGGACACCGGCCTCCAGCTCGGCGACGGCGGCCGCCGCACCCTCCGCGGAGTCGGCTGCGGCGTCGATGTAGACCTTGAGCTTCGGCTCTGTTCCGCTCGGGCGCACGATGACCCGGGATCCGTCGGAGAGCCGGTACCGCAGCACGTCCCCGGAGGGCTGCCCCGGTGCGCTCTGCAGCAGGTCCTCGGTCGACGCGATCGAGCGTCCGCCGACCTGCGTGGGCGGAAGCGAGCGCAGCGACAGCATCACCGTGCCGATGAGCGACAGGTCAGCCACCCGCACCGACACCTGGGAGCTCGCGAAGTGACCGTACGTGTCGCCCACCTCGCGGACGAGGTCGGCGAGGGTCAGCCCGCGCTCCTGCGCCTCGGCGGCCAGCCCGAGCACGGCGACCGCGGCGGAGATGCCGTCCTTGTCGCGCACGGTCTCGGGGTTGACGAGGTAGCCCAGGGCCTCCTCGAAGCCGAAGACGATGCCGGGAGCCCGCGAGATCCACTTGAACCCGGTGAGCGTCTCGTGGAAGTCCAACCCGTGGTGGGCGGCGATGGCGCCGAGCCCGGGGGAGGAGACGAGCGAGCACGCGAGCGAGGCCCCGGGAGTTCCGGCCGCGGCACGCGCGGCGCGGGCGCCGAGCAGCAGTCCGACCTCGTTGCCGGTCAGACGTCGCCAGCCGTCCGCGGCGGTGTCGTCGGGGACGGCCACGGCGAGCCGGTCGGCGTCCGGATCGTTGGCGAGGATGAAGTCCGCCTTCGCCCTCCGGGCCGTGGCGAACGCCAGGTCCATGGCCCCCGGCTCCTCCGGGTTGGGGAAGGACACCGTGCGGAACGTCGCGTCCGGGTGGAGCTGCTCGTCGACCACGATCGGCCGCGGGTAGCCGGCAGCGTCGAGGATGCGCGCGAACGTCTCCCAGCCGACGCCGTGCATCGCGGTGTAGACCCAGCGCAGGCGGCGGCCTGCCGCGGGTGCGGGGGCGACGGCCGCGGTGGCGGCGACGTAGGCCTGGACGAGATCCTCGCCCGCGGTCTCGTAGGCGGTGGACCGCGGCAGGGTCCGCACGTCTCCGCCGTCCGCGACGCGCTGGATGTGGGCGGCGATCTCGGCATCGGCGGGAGCCACGATCTGCGAGCCGTGATCCGCGCCGCCGAGGTACACCTTGTAGCCGTTGTCGTCCGGCGGGTTGTGGCTCGCGGTCACCATCACGCCGGCGTCGGCGCCGAGATGCCGCACCGCGAAGGCCAGCACGGGGGTGGGGAGCAGGCGGGGGAGCAGGATCGCGCGCAGACCGGCACCGGCGAACAGCTCCGCGGAGTCCTGGGCGAACACCCGGGAGTTGCGGCGGCCGTCGTAGCCGATCACCACGGTCGGGGTCGCGCCCGCGGCCCGCTCGCGCAGATACGCCGCGAAGCCCGCCGCGGCCTGGGAGACGAGCACCCGGTTCATCCGGTTGCTCCCCGCCCCGAGCGCGCCGCGGAGCCCGGCCGTGCCGAACGCGAGACGACTGCCGAAGCGGTCGTCGAGCTCCGCCGTGGCGGCCTCATCCCCGGAGGCGGCGCGGGTGATGATGCCGGCCAGCTCGTCGCGGGTCTGCGGGTCGGGGTCCTGGCGCAGCCAGGCGCGGGCCTGGGCGAGCCGCTCCTCGCTCACAGGGCCTCGACCACCCGGGCCAGCAGGTCGGAGATCACCGGCTCCGCCTCGCGTCCGGCCTCGATGACCTCGGCGTGGCTGAGCGGGGTCTGCTGGATCCCGGCCGCGAGGTTCGTGATGAGCGAGAACCCGAGGATCTCCATGCCGGCCTCGCGCGCCGCGATCGCCTCGAGCGCGGTCGACATGCCGACGATGTGGCCGCCGATGTGCTTGGCCATCTGCACCTCGGCCGGGGTCTCGTAGTGCGGGCCGCGGAACTGCGTGTAGACGCCCTCGTCGAGGGTGGGGTCGACCGTACGGGCGATGTCGCGCAGGCGCTTCGCGTAGAGGTCGGTGAGGTCGATGAACGTCGCGCCCTCCAGCGGGGAGTCGGCGGTGAGGTTGATGTGGTCGCTGATCAGCACGGGCTGGCCGGGCTTCCAGGTCTCCTTGATGCCGCCGGCGCCGTTGGTGAGCACCATGATCTTCGCGCCGGTGGCTGCGGCGGTGCGGACGCTGTGCACGACCCGGCGGACGCCGTGGTCCTCGTAGTAGTGCGTGCGGGCACCGATGACGAGGACGTTCTTCCCGCCGGGCGTGCGGATGCTGCGCAGCGTGCCGACGTGGCCCTCCAGAGCGGGCTTCGAGAACCCGGTGACCTCGGTGGCGGGGATCGTCGCCACGGTCTCGCCGATGAGGTCGGCGGCCTTGCCCCAGCCGCTGCCGAGCGTGAGGGCGATGTCGTGCTTCTCGACGCCGGTCAGCCGCGCGATGTCGGCGGCGGCTTCGGCTGCGACCTCGAACGGGTTCGCAGCGGGGTCGTCGAGGGGGTTGCTGTGGGTTTCAGGCATGGATCCACTCTAGGAAGTGGCAGGCTCCGGTGCCAGGATTGCGGAAGAATGGAGAGCATGTCTTCCACCACTTTCGAGCGCACTCAGCGCGTCGCCGTCCTCGGCGGCGGACCCGGCGGTTACGAGGCGGCCCTGGCGGCCGCCCAGCTCGGAGCGGAGGTCACCCTCGTCGAGCGCGTCGGCGTCGGCGGATCCGCCGTGCTCACCGACGTGGTGCCCTCGAAGAGCCTCATCGCCACGGCGGACGCCGCTGTCGCCATCTCCGAGGCCAGCGACCTGGGCGTGAACTTCTACGCCAAGGGCGAGAACGGCAAGCCCCTCAAGCCGGAGATCGCCATCAACCTCGCGGCGGTGAACAAGCGCCTCGTGGCGCTGGCCGGTCAGCAGTCCGAGGACATGCGCACCACCCTCCTCGACGCAGGCGTGCGCATCCTCTCCGGTCACGGCCGTCTGGAGGGTCCGAACGCCATCGTCGTCTCCACGGGCGAGCGGGGCACGGACTTCGACCGCGTCGAGGCCGACACCATCGTCGTCGCGGTCGGCGCCTCGCCCCGCGAACTCGACTCCGCCAAGCCCGACGGCAAGCGCATCCTCACGTGGACCCAGCTCTACGACATGAAGGCGCTGCCCGAGCACCTCATCGTCGTCGGCTCCGGCGTGACCGGTGCCGAGTTCGCCTCCGCCTACATGAACCTCGGGGCGAAGGTCACGCTCGTCTCCAGCCGCGAGCAGGTCCTCCCCGGCGAGGACCAGGATGCGGCGCGCGTGCTGGAGAAGGTGTTCAAGCGCGGCGGCATGCAGGTGCTGTCCAAGTCGCGTGCCGAGAAGGTCGAGGTCACCGGAGACGGCGTCACGGTGACCCTGTCCGACGGTCGCACTGTCGAGGGCAGCCACTGCCTCATGGCGGTCGGCTCGATCCCGAACACGGCCGGCATCGGTCTGGAGGAGGCCGGTGTCGAGCTCGACGACTCCGGACACGTCCGGGTGAACCGCGTCGCGCGCACCTCGGTGCCGAACGTGTACGCGGTCGGGGACTGCACGAACTTCTTCCCCCTGGCCTCGGTGGCCTCCATGCAGGGTCGCACGGCGGTGTTCCACGCGCTGGGCGACATCGTCATCCCGCTCGAGCTCATCAAGATCACCTCCAACATCTTCACCGCGCCGGAGATCGCGACCGTCGGCTACGGCGTCAAGGACGTGGAGGACGGCCTCGCGGACGGCATGGTCTACAAGCTCCCGCTCGCCGCCAACCCGCGCGCGAAGATGATGGGCATCAAGGACGGCTTCGTCAAGCTCATCGCGCGCAAGGGCTCCGGCACCGTGATCGGCGGCGTGATCGTGGCCCCCAAGGCCTCCGAGCTCATCTACCCCATCGCGATCGCGGTCGAGCGTCGCCTCACCGTCGACCAGGTCTCCCGGGTCTTCGCCGCGTACCCCTCGCTCTCGAGCAGCATCACCGACGCGAGCCGCGCGATGCACCTCGTGAACATCTCCTGACCCGAGACCCCGCGCAATCGCCGAGACCCCGGGCTGCAGACATCTGCAGCCCGGGGTCTCGGCGTGAAAGCGGGGTCTCGCGTGTCAGGAGATCGGGTCAGGAGATCGTGAGGAGCTGGTGGCCGGCGGACACCGTGGTGCCAGCGGCGGCGTCGATGCTGCCGACGACGCCGTCCTTGTGCGCCTGCAGCGGCTGCTCCATCTTCATCGCCTCGAGGACGACGACGAGGTCGCCCTTGACGACCTGCTGCCCTTCCTCGACGGCGACCTTGACGACCGTGGCCTGCATCGGCGACTTCACCGCGTCGCCGGAGGCCCCGGCGTTGGCGACCGTGGCGTGGCTGCGACGCGACGGCGGCACCGCCGCAGGGCGTCCCGTGGTGCCGGGGGCGACGGCGACGCGATCGGGCAGGCTGACCTCGAGCCGCTTGCCGCCGACCTCGACGACCACCGTGTGCCGGGCGTTCGCGGGGGCCGGAGCCTCGAGCTCGCCGTCCCACGCGGGGATGTCGTTGTCGAACTCGGTCTCGATCCACCGCGTATAGACGCCGAACGTCCCGTCCTCGGCCGTGAAGGCAGGGTCGCGGACGACCTTGCGGTGGAAGGGGATGACGGTGGGAAGGCCTGCGACCTCGAACTCGTCCAGGGCCCGACGCGCGCGCTCCAGGGCCTCGGCGCGGTCCTTGCCGGTGACGATGATCTTGGCGAGCAGCGAGTCGAACGCGCCGGAGACGGCGTCCCCGGCGGTGACACCGGAGTCGAGGCGGATGCCGGGGCCGCCGAAGGTCTTGAAGACGTGGATGGGGCCGGGCTGGGGGAGGAATCCACGACCCGGGTCCTCGCCGTTGATGCGGAACTCGATGGAGTGGCCCTGCGGCTGGGGGTCGTCGTAGTCGATCGTGCCGCCGGCGGCGATGCGGAACTGCTCGCGGACGAGGTCGATGCCGGTGACCTCCTCGGACACGGGGTGCTCGACCTGGAGGCGGGTGTTCACCTCGAGGAAGGAGACCGTGCCGTCGGCGCCGATGAGGAACTCGCACGTGCCCGCACCGACGTAGCCGACCTCCTTGAGGATGGCCTTGGACGCCGAGTAGAGCTTCTCGTTCTGCTCGGGCGTGAGGAACGGGGCGGGTGCCTCTTCGACGAGCTTCTGGTGTCGACGCTGCAGCGAGCAGTCGCGGGTCGAGATGATGACGACGTTGCCCTCGGCATCGGCGAGGCACTGGGTCTCGACGTGCCGGGGCTTGTCGAGGTACTTCTCCACGAAGCACTCGCCGCGGCCGAACGCGGCGACCGCCTCGCGCGTGGCGGACTCGAACAGCTCCTCGACCTCGTCGAGCTCACGGGCGACTTTGAGGCCGCGACCGCCGCCGCCGTAGGCCGCCTTGATCGCGATCGGCAGACCGTACTCCTGCGCGAAGGCGACGACCTCGTCGGCACCGGAGACCGGGCCGGGGGTGCCGGGCGCGAGGGGCGCGCCGACCTTCTCGGCCACGTGGCGGGCGGTGACCTTGTCGCCGAGCGCCTCGATGGCCTCCGGGGAGGGGCCGATCCAGATCATCCCGGCGTCGATCACGGCGCGCGCGAACTCGGCGTTCTCCGCGAGGAACCCGTAGCCCGGGTGCACGGCGTCGGCGCCGGCGCGGCGGGCGACGGAGAGGATCTTCTCGATCTGGAGGTAGGTCTCGGCGCTGGTCGCGCCACCGAGCGCATACGCTTCGTCAGCGAGGCGCACGTGCAGCGCGTCCCGATCCTGGTCGGCGTAGACGGCGACCGAGGCGATCCCGGAGTCACGAGCGGCACGGACGATGCGGACGGCGATCTCGCCGCGGTTGGCGACGAGCACCTTCGCGATTTCAGGCATGGTTGCCAGCCTAGCGAGTAGCATCCCGATACTTTTGACGACTCTCGACAAGAAAGAGGGAAAAACGTGGAGGGGAGTCTACGACCACAGATCCGTCCACCGCACTCCGAGATCGGCAGCGAGACGGCGCACGGTGGAGAGTGACATCCCCACGACGGTGGAGGGATCGCCCTCGACCCGGGTGATGAAGGCGCCGCCGAGGCTGTCCACGGTGAAGGCTCCGGCGACGTGCAGCGGTTCCCCCGATGCCACGTACGCGGCGATCTCCTCATCGCTGATGTCCTCGGCGAACGTCACGGCGGCCTCCGCGACAGCGGTCGCCTCGACGGGCTCGGCGCCGGGCGAGACGCGGAACACGGAGTGCCCGGAGTGCAGCACGCCGGTGGCGCCGCGCATCTCCTGCCACCGGCGCGTGGCCTCCTCCGGCGTGTAGGGCTTGCCGTAGACCCGGTCCCCGAGCGCGAACATGGAGTCCCCGCCGATCACGATGCCGTCGAACACGCCCTCGGCGGCCAGCCGCTCGGCGACGGCGGCGGCCTTGGCGCGAGCGAGCAGCAGCACGAGGTCGGCGGGTGCGACGGGGCCCATGCGCTCCTCCGCGGCGGCGGCCAGGGCGTCCTCGTCCACCTCCGGCGACAGCGTGAGGGGTTCGATGCCGGCCTGACGCAGCAGCATGAGCCGGGCGGGGGATGTCGAGGCGAGGCAGACGCGCATGGAGACCACCGTATCCTCGAAGGATGACTTCCTCCGCAGCCGACGTGCTCGATCTCGACATCACCGGCATCGCCCACGGAGGCACCTTCATCGCCCGTCACGACGGTCGCGTGGTCTTCGTCTCCGATGCGATCCCGGGGGAGCGCGTCCGTGCCCGCCTGCTGGATCCGTCCGCCGGCGCCGGGGAGCCCGACACCCGCAGCTTCTGGCGCGCCGAGACGATCGAGGTCCTCGAGGCCTCTCCGCATCGGCGGCCGCATATCTGGCCGGAGGCGGACGTCGCGCACGACCCCGCCCAGCGGCCCGGGGGCGCGGACCTCGGGCACATCGACCTCGGGCACCAGCGCGTGCTCAAGCGACAGGTTCTCTCGGAGGCGTTCGACCGCTTCGCCGGTCCCGGCCTCGAGGCCCCGGAGATCGAGGCCGTGGAGTCCGGGGACGGGACGGGGTGGCGCACACGGGTGACCCTGCACGTGGACGACGAGGGACGGATCGGCCCCTTCGCGGCCCGCAGCCACCGCGTCGTCCCGGTGTCGACGCACCCGCTCGCCCGCCCCGCGATCGCCGAGGCCGCCCTGGCCCTGCAGGGCGAGAAGGCCGGACGCATCGAGCTCGTGGAGCCCGCGGACGGCCGGGTGCGCATCCTCCGCCACCCCGAGGCCGAGCGGCGCTCACCGCGGGATCGTCGTCCTCGGCCGACACCCGAGGTCGTGCAGGAACGCGTCGGTGACCGCACGTTCGACGTCGACGCCGGAGGGTTCTGGCAGGTGCACCCCCGTGCCGCCTCCGTCCTCGACGGTGCCGTGTACGGGCTGCTCGACGGGCATGTGGAGCCGGACGCGACGCACTACGACCTGTACGGCGGCGTCGGCCTCTTCGCGCGGACCCTCGCGGATCTCGGCGGCACCGATGTCGTCACGGTGGAGTCCAGCCGCCGAGCGACGCAGCACGCCGCCGCGAACCTCGCCCCGCTCGACGTGACGGCGGTCACGGCTCGCGTCGACCGCTTCCTGCAGCAGCCTCGACGCGGAGGCGTCACGGGAGCCGTCGTGCTCGATCCGCCGCGGTCGGGGGCCGGGCGGGCGGTCGTGGAGGGCGTGCATGCGCTGAGTCCGTCCGCGATCGCCTACGTCGCCTGCGACCCGGTGGCCCTCGCCCGCGACCTCGGCACCTTCCGCGGCCTGGGGTGGGAGGTCGGTGCCCTCCGCGGCTTCGATCTGTTCCCGCACTCGCATCACTTCGAGGTCGTCGCCCTGCTCACCCGGTGAGCGCATTCCCGGCGCCGGGTCCGCGACTCACTAGGCTGTGGGCATGAGCACCGTCGCCCTCATCGACGACCACGAGTCCGTCCGCCTCGGCCTTGAGGCCGCGTGCGCCAGGGACGGGCAGACCGTCGTGTTCACCGGGAGCACGGTCGGCTCCTACCTTGTTTGGCGCTCGTCCACGGGCGCTCCGCCCGCAGACGTCGTCGTGCTCGACCTCACGCTGGGGGACGGGACGACGGTCACGGAGAACGTCGTGTCCCTCGTCGCCGACGGCGCCAGCGTGGTGATCCACAGCGTCGCCGACCGTCCGGCAGCCGTCCGCGAGGCGCTGGCGGCCGGCGCGGCCGGAGTCGTCAGCAAGTCCTCCGCCCTCGACGACGTGCTGGATGCGATCCGCACCGTGGCGCAGGGTGAGGCGCTGAACAACGTCGAATGGGCCAGCGCGGTCGACGGCGACCGCGCGTTCGCCGACGCCCAGCTGTCCACCCGGGAGCGCGAGGTGCTCCGCCTGTACGCGACCGGCCTGCCCCTGAAGGCCGTGGCCGAGCGCCTCGGCGTCGCGTACTCCACGGCGAAGGAGAACATCACCCGGATCCGGGTGAAGTACGTCGAGGTCGGTCGGCCGGCGCCCACCAAGGTCGATCTGCTGCGGCGCGCGATGGAGGACGGCATCGTGACGGCCGACGGGGCGCCGAGTGCCCGCTGAGCCGCTGAGCGTCCGCGACGCCTGGAGCAAGATCCCGTCTCCCGGCAGCGCGGAGAACGGCTTCGAGCGGTTCACCGGGAAACGGATGGAGCGCATCCTCGCGATCGTCGTCGCCCTGGGCTCCGCCGTGCTCGGGGCGCAGGCGCTGATCGCGGCCGTGCACACGATGTCCCGCGCGGACGTGCCGCACATCGCGATGCTCATCGCCGTGTTCGTGCCGTTGGCGGCGATGCTCGTCGCCTGCCTGGTCGGACGCGGCGTGCGCCTGGCCGCGGGGGTCTTCGCCGTCGTGTACGTCCTCGCGCTCGCGGCATGGCCGGTCGTCGTCGATCCCACCGACAAGGTGGCGGGGGACCAGCCGTGGATCTTCTTCCTCGTGAACGTCGGAGTCGTGGCGGCGATGCTGGCCTTCCCCGTGCGGCTGCAGTTCGCGTGGGCGGTCGGGGTGCCGTTCGTCTACGGGTACGTGCGTCTGGTGCAGGGCGACTTCTCGCGCGAGTTCTGGGTGACGACCGCGTTCGACGTCTCCTTCACGCTCATCCTCGGCGTCGTGATCGTCTCGCTCGGCTGGATGTTCCGCTCGGTCGCCGCGGGCGTGGACGAGGCGCGGGGCACGGCGGTGGCGTCGTATGCGACGGCGGCGGCCGCCGCGGCGGCGGAGGAGGAGCGCGTGGCGATGTCGGCGCTCATGCACGACAGCGTGCTGGCCGCACTCATCGCCGCCGAACGCGCGGAGGGTGAGCGGGCGAGAGAGCTCGCCGTGGCGATGGCGCGGGAGGCGCTCACGCGGCTCGCGAACACGGAGGCGGCGGTCGCGGAGGAGGGTAGCGATGAGCCGGTGGGCGCCGCGCAGATCGTCGTGGAGCTGCGACGGGCCCTCTCCGAGCTCGGCGCGGACGCGATCGTGGAGGAGCGTGGCGGGAGCGGCCTCATCCCGGGGCGCGCAGCGAGGGCTCTCGTGCTCGCGGCGCGGCAGGCGATCGGCAACGCGGTCGCACACGCCCACGGTCGCGGCCTGCACATCCTCGTGGTCGGTCACGGCGACGAGGGCATCGCCGTGACGGTCTCCGACACCGGGAACGGGTTCGACGTCGACACGATCGGTCCGGATCGGCTCGGCATCCGCGCCTCCATCCTCGCCCGTATGGCCGGTGTCGCCGGCACCGCGCGGATCTCCTCCGACGAGGGCGGCACCGTCGTCACCTTGGGCTGGGAGCGCTCATGAACCGGACCGTGCGGAGTGTCGCGACCTCGCTCGCCGTCGGGTTCGCGCTGTACTTCGTCGCCCGCGGGATCTGGTGGATCGAGCAGCCGACGGCACCGCTGCTCATGGTCCTCGCGATCGCCGCGTACCTCGTCGTGGTGAACATCGCGATCCTCGGCAGCCCGGCCACGGTCCGGATGCCGCTGTGGTCGGCTCTCCTCGCGCTGGCCGTGAGCGCGGTGATCCCGGCGCTCGTGACCCTCTCGCTGGAACCGGATGATCGCACGGCGCCGTTCGCCACCTGGTACATCGGCGCTCTCGGGCTGCTCGGCGTGGTGTGCGTGGTCCGGCGCCGGCCCTGGGTGGGCTGGACGACGCTCGCCGTGCTCGTCGTCTCCGCGTCGCTCGCGCTGGGCATGGGCGTGGCGATGAACCTCGGCGTGGTGGGCTCGATCATGTGGGTGGCGGTCGCCCAGCTGCTGGTGATGTTCTGGGATCGCGCCGTCAGCGACACGGAGCGCCTGTCCGAGATCCAGCAGGCCGTGTCGGCCTGGCATGCGACGCAGCGCGTCCGCCAGCGCGAGCGTCGGCTGCGGACGCAGTTCGCCCTCGCGGTCGCCGGCCCGATCCTCAGCAGGGTGGTGGCCTCACGCGGGCTGCTCGACGACGACGAGCGCCTGGAAGCTCGGCTTGCTGAGGGACGTCTGCGTGACGAGCTGCGCGGCGCGGACCTGTTGAACGACGACGTCCGCAATGCGATCGACGCCGCGCGCCGCCACGGTGCCTCGGTGACCGTGTTCGACGAGGGTGGGCTCGACGGCGTGGACGAGGGGCGGCGGATGGAGATCCGGGACGAACTCGCGGCGGTCCTGCGCAGCGCGGGTACCGGCCGGATCATCATCCGCTCCGCACGGGATCCGCTCGTCGCGGTGACCGTCGTCGGCCGCGCGGGCCTGCGGGCCTCGGACGACGACTCCGTGGACCTGTGGCACGAGATCGCCAGACAGCGGCGTGAGACCGCCTCCGACTCACGGAAGTGAGAGTGGGCGAGGGGCGGCGAATCCGCCTGCCCCTCGCCGTGCGGACAGTTACCCGAAAACCGTCCGCTGGTGGCCGATCAGCGTCTGTCTACCCTGGGACAGAGAGACCAGCCGAACGCGAAGCGTCCCCTTCAGTCTGCGGGGTCGTGCAATGGTTGTCTGTAGGTATTTTGGGGGACAAAACACGACGACCCGATTCAGCCGGCGAAGCGTCCCCAGGGGATGTCGCGACGCAGCGGTCGGCGCAGCGGGCGCTGCGTGCGCGTCCACGCCGACACCCGCGGCTCCTCGACCGTCGCCTCCGCCTGCTCGGTCTCGTAGGCGTCGCCGAGCACCGCGATGAGGGCCGCGAGTTCCTCCTCCGTGGCGGCGCCGCGCGTGATCTCCAGAAGGAGCGGCGCGGGGGCCGTCCCGTCGACGGCGGATTCCTGCGCGCTCACAGCGGGATGTTCCCGTGCTTCTTCGGCGGCAGCTCTGCGCGCTTGCCGCGGAGCGCGCGCAGCGCCTTCGCGATCGCGACGCGCGTGTTCGCCGGTTCGATAATGCCGTCGAGCTCGCCGCGCTCGGCCGCGAGGAATGGCGAGGCGACGTTGTAGGTGTATTCGTTGGCCAGACGCGTGCGGACCGCCGCCACGTCCTCGCCGGCTTCCTCCGCCTTGCGGATCTCGCCGCGATAGAGGATGTTGACGGCGCCCTGGCCGCCCATCACGGCGATCTCCGCGGTGGGCCAGGCGAGGTTCACGTCGGCGCCGAGCTGCTTCGACCCCATGACGATGTACGCGCCGCCGTACGCCTTGCGCAGGATCACCGTCACGAGCGGCACGGTGGCCTCCGCGTACGCGTAGAGGAGCTTGGCGCCGCGGCGGATGACCCCTGTCCACTCCTGGTCGGTGCCTGGCAGGTATCCCGGCACGTCGACGAGGGTCACGATCGGCAGCGAGAACGCGTCGCAGAACCGCACGAACCGGCTCGCCTTCTCGCCGGCCTCGATGTTGAGCGTGCCCGCCATCTGGGACGGCTGGTTGGCGATGATGCCGACCGAGCGGCCCTCGATGCGGCCGAAGCCGATGACGATGTTGGGAGCGAACAGCGGCTGCACCTCGAGGAAGTCGCCGTCGTCGACGACATGCTCGATCACCGTGTGGATGTCGTACGGCTGGTTCGGGGAATCCGGGATGAGCGTGTTGAGCGTGCGGTCGGCGTCGGTCGTCTCGAACTCGAACGCGCTCTCGTAGGACGGCAGCTCCGCCATGTTGTTGTCCGGCAGGAATCCGAGGAGCGTGCGGGCATAGTCGATCGCGTCGTCCTCGTCCTCCGCGAGGTAGTGGGCGACACCGGAGCGCGTGTTGTGCGTGTAGGCGCCGCCGAGCTCCTCCATGCCGACGTCCTCGCCGGTGACCGTCTTGATCACGTCGGGCCCGGTGACGAACATCTGGCTGGTCTTGTCGACCATGATGACGAAGTCGGTGAGGGCGGGCGAGTAGACGGCGCCGCCGGCGGCCGGGCCCATGATGATCGAGATCTGCGGGATCACGCCGGAGGCGCGGGTGTTCAGACGGAAGATCTCGCCGTACTTGCCGAGCGCGACCACACCCTCCTGGATGCGCGCGCCGCCGGAGTCGAGGATGCCGATGCAGGGCATGCCGCCGGCCAGGGCGAACTCCATGACCTTGACGATCTTCTCGCCGGCGACCTCGCCGAGCGACCCGCCGAAGGTCGAGAAGTCCTGCGAGTACACCGCCACGGTGCGGCCGTGGATGGTGCCGACGCCGGTGACGACGGAGTCGCCGTAGGGGCGCGAGCGGTCCATCCCGAACGCGGTGGTGCGGTGGCGCACGTACTCGTCGAACTCGACGAAGCTGCCTGGGTCGACGAGGAGTTCGATGCGCTCGCGGGCGGTCATCTTGCCCTTCGCGTGCTGCTTCTCCTTCGCCTTCGCCTCGGCGTCGACGACGGCCTCGGTGTAGCGAGCGCGCAGGTCCGCGATCTTGCCGGCGGTGGTAAAGGGGTCGGGCTTGTCCGTCACGGATTCCACCCTAGCGTCGGGTCCGCGCCGTCCGTTGGATGATCGGCACAACGGGTCGACGGATCCTTTGGCGAGGTGCGCGACCCCTCACGTCCCGGTCGCGTCGGAACCCGGGCGCGGCGGCAGATCGTGGTCGCCGTCGCTATCGCCCGCCTCGATCTCGTCCGCCGCATGCTCACGCCGGCGTCCGGCGATCTCACCCACCCGATGACCGACCCACCCCGCTCCGCGCGCCACGGTGCCGGCGGCTCCGGCGACGGCGGTGCCGGCGTAGCGCGCCCCCCGGAGCATCCGCAGCTCCACCTTCTCGGCGCCGGGCACGGGCTCCAGCTCGGCGGGCAGGGTGAGCGGTGCGGAGCCGAACGCGCGGTGGGACGTGGTGAGCACCCGGCGGCCGAGGATGTGGTTGCCCGCCCCGCCGATGGCCGCGCCGATCCCGAAGGGCATCGCCTTGCCGATGAACGAGGCGCCGCCCCTGGCCGCGAACTGCTTCACGAACATCCCCTTGAGCTGGTCCACCAGGGGTCCCACCGCGGCGCGGGGCAGCGACTTCGTCACCATCTCGCCCCAGTACGCCGAGCGGCTGCCCCCGCGCCCCGCGACCTGCCGGGCGAGCTGGCCGACGAGGTCGACGCCCTCCTTGCCGAGCATGAGCGTCATGACGAGAGCGCGTGCGCGGTCGGGGTTGCCGACCGCGATGCCGTGCACCTCGGCCACCGACTGCGCGAAGAGGGCCGTGGACTCCACGAATCCCACGGTCTCGACGCCGGAGAGCGCGAGCGTGATCCCGGTGCCGATGCCGGGCACGACGGCGGTCGCCCCCACCGCGGCCCCACCCGTCGTGACGGCCGCGAGGTAGCGCCGCTCCAGGATCCGGATGATCTCGTCGGGCGTCGCGTGGGGGTTGCGGAGCCGGATGCTGCGGATGTGGGCGAGCACCAGCGGCCGCTGGATCGACAGGACCCGATCGAGCCCGCGCACCATCATGGGGTGCTCGGGGGAGCCGACCGGGGGTACGCCCTTGTCCCACGGGGCGTCGTCCGGCAGGGAGTGGATCTTGTGCACCTTGGGGGCCATGCGCCGATCCTATGGAGCCCGTCCGCGAAAACACCGAGAGCCCCGGTCCGTGGCGGAACGGGGCTCTCGGAGGGGAGCGTCACACGAAGAGGTTCGCGCGCTCCAGGTCCTCTGCGAAGTCGACCTCGACCGCGTACAGGTCGGAGACGTCCATCGGCTCGAGCAGCAGGCCGTCCTCGGCGATCGCCAGCTCGAGGCCGCGCTCGAAGTAGTCCTGGTCCTCGACGCGCTGCAGCTGGCGCATGAACGCCTTCTTGAAGCCCGACGAGATGTAGTTGATGCCGACGGCCTCGCCCAGGCCGCCCTTGACCGACTTGGACAACTCCTTGATGAAGCCCTCCGCGGTGACGGTGTACTTCACCTCTTCATCGCTGACCTTGGCGGTGTTGACGGTGACGAACGACTGGTCGCGCTCGATGTATGCGGCGGCGCGGCCGAGGATCATCGGGTCGAAGACGACATCGCCGTTCATCCACAGCACGCCGCTCTTGCCGGTGGCGCTCAGGGCGCGCAGCAGGCTCTTCGACGTGTTCGTCTCGTCGTAGCGGTCGTTGTGGACGTAGTTCACGGAGGGGAAGGCCTCGATGATGGTCTCGGCGCGGTAGCCCACCACCGTGGTGATGCGTGCGTCGGAGCCGAAAGCGGCGCGGATGTTGTCGTGCTGCTGGCCCATGATCGTGCGGCCGTCGTTGAGCTCGGTGAGCGGCTTGGGCAGCGCGCGGCCGAGGCGAGAGCCCATGCCGGCTGCGAGGATGACGGTCTGAAGAGTCACGAATACTCCTAAGGAAGTTGTGTTCACGGTCGGTTCACCGACCAGACACTTCGTCGTGCCGGGAATCATGCTAGCGATTCCCCCTGAGAACCCCGGGGCCAGGCGGGCCCCGTTGCCATTTCGTGATCGAGTACACACGCAACGCACAGGGACGACAACCCCCTTGCGGAAAGCGCCGGGGAGGGGATCCGGTTGCGGAATGTCGCGTGGGGCCTTGGCTCTCAGCCACCCGTTGATACCGTAGGACGGTGACTTCCTCCCCTGATGACCCCACCCCCCAGGCAGAGGGAGCCGAGACTCCGACCGAGGCCTCCGCGCCCGCTCGGAAACCGGCCGCCAAGAGACCTGCCGCGTCCACCGCCGCGAAGAAGTCGACCTCGGCCTCGGCCAAGGCGCAGACGGCCGCAGCGGACAAGCCGGCTGCGAAGAAGCCCGCGGCCGCGAAGAGCACCGCGGCGAAGTCCGCTGCGGCGAAGACCACGGCTGCGAAGACCCCCGCCGCGAAGTCTGCTGCGGCGAAGACCACGGCCGCGAAGACCGCGGCTCCGACGTCGGCAGCTGCGAAGACGACGGCCGCCACACCCTCCGCCGCGAAGACCACGGCCGCGAAGTCCACCGCGGCGAAGTCCTCCACTTCGACGAGGACTGCCGCGGCGAAGAAGCCGACCGCCGCGCGGACGGCGAGGCCCGCACCGACCAAGGCGGCAGCCGAGAAGGCCGCGCCCACGGCTGAGGTCGTGGTCGAGCCCACCCCCGCGGCGAGTGTCGATCCCGCGACCGCTCTAGCAGGCGCTCGCACGGCGTCCGCCGCCCGCGCGGCTGCCGCGAAGAACACCGCCGCACGCTCGACCGGCTCGAAGCGTCCGGCCGCGACGTCGACGAAGGCGGCGAGCACATCGGCTGCGAAGACGGCTGCGGCCAAGACGGCTGCGGCCAAGGCCGCCGCGGCGAAGACCGCTGCCGCGAAGGCCTCGGCGGCCAAGACGACGGCCAAGACCACCGCCGCCAAGACCGCTGCGGCGAAGGCAGCCGCGGCGAAGGCGGCCGCGGCGAAGGCCGCCGAAGACGAGGCAGCGAAGGCCGCCGAAGACGAGGCCGTGAAGGCCGAGGCCGCGGAGGCCCAGGCGGCTGAGGTCGGGACCGTCGAGTCCGCAGCCGCAGAGGTGAGCGCGGCCGAGACGCAGCCGGAGGAGTCCGGCGCGGTGCAGGCGCAGACCGTGGCGGCAGAGACCGTCGAGACCGACGAGGCCGGCACCTCGTCCGTCGAGACGGGGACACCGGCCCGAGACACCGCCGAGGAAGCGATGCCGGTCGAGGAGCCTGCTGCGGCGGAGTCCGAGGCGGAGATCTCGGACACCGCGCTGCCGGTGACCAAGGAGCCCGCGCCCGATGACCGGCGCGTCGCGGAGGCGGAGACCGTCGAGGTCGTCGAAGCGGTGATCGCCGAGGAGCCCCCGACCGAGGCCGATGACTCGGCGGCAGCCGAGCCCGCCACCGAGGCGATCCGCATCCGCGGTCTCGTGAAGCAGTTCGGCGAGAACCGCGCGGTCGACGGCATCGACCTCACCGTGCCCGCGGCCTCCTTCTACGGCATCGTCGGCCCCAACGGCGCCGGCAAGACCACGACCCTCTCGATCGTCGCGGGTCTCCTGCGCGCGGACGAGGGCAGCGTCCTCATCTGCGGCATCGACCAGGCGGCCGAGCCCCTGGCGGCGAAGCGCGTCATGGGCGTCCTGCCCGACCGGCTGCGCACCTTCGACCGGCTCACCGGCCGACAGCTGCTGTATTACTACGGGCTGCTGCGTGGGCTCTCCGCCGACGTCATCGAGAAGCGCACCGGCGACCTCGCCAGGGCCTTCGACCTCGGCGACGCCCTGAACCGGGTCGTGTCGGACTATTCCGCGGGCATGACGAAGAAGATCATGCTCGCCGGCGCGATGATCCACTCTCCGCGCGTCCTCGTTCTCGACGAACCGTTCGAATCCGTCGATCCGGTCTCCTCCGCCGTGATCCTCGACATCCTCCGCGCCTACGTCTCGCACGGCGGCACGGTGATCCTGTCGAGCCATGGGATGGATCTCGTCGAGCGCGTGTGCTCCCGGGTGGCCATCATCGTCAACGGTGAGGTGCTGGCCGAGGGCACGATCGACGAGGTGCGCGCGGGACAGACGCTCGAATCGCGCTTCGTGGAGCTCGCAGGTTCCAGCGGAGAGGTGGAGGGGCTCGAGTGGCTGCACACGTTCTCCGACTGAGGTTCGCGCTTCTCCTGGGCGCCCTGCGCGGGGAACACCGGGCGCGCACCCTGCTCTCCTTCGGCGCGGTCGTCGCGGTCACCGTGGTGGTCTGCGTGGCGGTCTTCAGCCTCGGCGACGCGCCGGTGCCGGTCTCCCAGGCCGTGACGGTGCTCGGTGGCGCTGCCCTTCTGCTCGGCTTCCTCGTGGGGCCGCTGCTCGTGGGAGCCGTCGATCAGCTCGACCCGCGGCGCTTCGCGGTGTTCGGCGTCGACGAGCGGAAGATGCCAGGGGTGCTGGCGCTCGCGTCGCTGGTCAGCGTGCCGAGTCTCGCGCTCCTCGCGGTCTACATCAGCGTGACGGTCGTCGCGATCCGCGCCGGCGCGCCGTGGGTGCCGGCCGTCCTCCTGGCGGTGATCGGGCTGCTGTCGACCATCCTCCTCTCCCGGGTCGGGATGGCGCTCAATGCGCTCCTGCTCCCGGAGCGTCGTTCCCGGGAGCTCACCGCGCTGTTCGCCCTGGCCCTGATCGTCATCGCGTTCCCGGTCGCCGTGTTCCTCGGCTCGCTCCGCTGGGACGGTGAGGTGCCGGCGTCACTGGCGACCCTGACCTCGGTGATCGGCTTCACCCCGCTCGCCGCCTCGCCGGCGGCGATGTTCGCGGCGGCCGAAGGCGAGACGGCCGCGGCCTGGGGAAGCGGACTGGTGGCTGCCGTCACCCTCGCGCTGCTGTGGTTCGCCTGGACCTGGTTCGTACGGCGCCTGCTGACGACGACCGAGCGTCCCGTGGCGGCGCGCGAGCGCAGCGGACTCGGCTGGTTCGGCCTGCTGCCCTCCAACGCCTTCGGCGCCATCGCGTCGCGAAGCCTCGTGTACTGGCTGCGCGACCGCCGGTACATCATGAACATCATCGTCGTGCCCGTGGCGGGTGTACTGACGGTGTTCCCGCTGATCGTCGCAGGCGTGCCGGTCGAGATCGCCGCCCTCGTCCCCGTGCCCGTCATGGCCCTCTTCTTCGGATGGCTGCCCCACAACGACGTCGCCTACGACTCGACGGCCCTCTGGACGCACGTCGCGAGCGGTGTCCGCGGGATTCCGGACCGCCTCGGTCGCCTGGTGCCGGTGCTCCTGGTCGCCGTGCCGGTGCTGGCGATCGCCGTACCGCTCTCGCTCCTGCTGGCCGGGCGCTGGAGTCTTCTCCTCCCGCTCGTCGGCCTCGGTGCGAGCCTGCTGTTCTCCGCCCTCGGCATCTCCAGCGTGGTGTCGGTGGTGGCGCCGTACGCGGTCTCCCGTCCCGGGGACAGCCCGTTCCAGCAGCCGCAGCGCCCGACCTCCCGAGGGATCTACGGCCCGGCGGCGGCGTTCCTCGGTGCGATCGTCCTGAGCGTGCCCACCATCTGGCTGTTCGGTGCGAGCATCGTCGCCGATCCGGGCTTCGCGCCGGCGGCTTTCTGGGTCGGCATCGCCACCGGCATCGTCGCCTTCATCGGAGGAGCCGTGATCGGCGGACGCATCTTCGAGCACAGCGGCGAACGTCTGATGGAGTTCGTCGAGACCGCGTGAGACCGCCCCGCCGAGGCGGAGACGCGGCTAGAATCGCGGGATGAGTACTCCGCTGGACAGCCCCGATCAGGGCGGCGTGGCAACGCTTGATCGCGAACTGGAAGAGCTCCTCCGCGAGGAGAACATCGAACCGGGCGACCACGAGCGCTTCTCGCACTACGTCAAGAAGGACAAGATCCTCGAGTCGGCGATCACAGGCAAGCCCGTCCGCGCGCTCTGCGGCAAGAAGTGGACGCCGGGCCGTGATCCGGAGAAGTTCCCGATCTGCCCGACGTGCAAGGAGATCTACGAGTCGATGGTCGGCTGACCGCCGTCGCTCGGCCCCGCTTCAGTCCGCCTCGACGTAGACCGTCGGGATCGCCGGGTCGGACTTGCTGAGGGCCAACGCACGCACCGGCAGCTCTTCACGGACACGCAGGTGATGCGCGCGGGCGGCTGCCGTCCCTGCGGCGCCCTCGAAGGCGGTCTCGATCTCTCCGCCCTCGACGAGGGTGACCTGGAGCGGTCGGCCGTCCGGGTGCTCGGCAGGCGTGTCCAGCGCCTCGAACCCGTCCGAGACGACGACCGTCTCCGCCGCGGCGACCCCGTCGCTGAGCGTACGGAACGCCGCCTTGCGGCCACCGAACGACGCCTTGTCCGCGGACGCCTTGGCGACCCCGACCCACGAGCCGTCGGCGTCCTGCCGGGCGACGAGCTTGTAGACCATGCTCGCCGTGGGGTATCCGGAACCGGTCACGACGGAGGTGCCGACGCCGTACGCGTCCACGGGGGAGGCCGCCAGCGCGGCGATCGCGTACTCGTCGAGGTCGCTCGTGACCGTGATGCGGGTCTCGGTGGCTCCGAGCTCGTCCAGTTGCGCTCGGACCTCGACGGCGACGGTCGGCAGGTCCCCGGAGTCGATGCGGACGCCGCCGAGCCCGGTCCCGGCCACCCGGATCGCCGTCTCGACGCCCGTGCGGATGTCGTAGGTGTCGACGAGGAGCGTCGTGTCCACGCCCATGCTCTCGACTTGAGCACGGAAGGCGTCCTCCTCGCTGTCGTGCAGCAGCGTCCACGAGTGCGCAGCGGTGCCCATGGTCGGGATTCCCCAGGCGCGGCCGGCCTCGAGGTTGCTCGTGGCGCCGAACCCGGCGATGTACGCCGCCCGTGCTGCGGCGACAGCGGAGCGCTCGGCTGCCCGCCGGGAGCCCATCTCGGCGAGAGGACGCTCGCCGGCGGCGATGCTCATGCGGGCCGCGGCCGTGGCGACCGCGGAGTCATGGTTGAGGACGCTCAGGGCGAGCGTCTCCAGGACGACGGCGTCCGCGAACGATCCCTCGACCGTGAGGATGGGCGACCCGGGGAAGTAGAGCTCGCCCTCGCGGTAGCCCCGGATCGTGCCGGTGAACCGATAGCGCTCGAGGGAGGCGAGGGTCTCGGCGTCGACGACCCGCTCGTCGCGGAGGAAGCGCAGCTCGTCGTCGCCGAAACGGAAGTCGCGCAGCAGGCCGAGCAGTCGTCCGGTTCCGGCGACGACGCCGAAGCGGCGTCCGCCGGACAGGCGTCGGGAGAAGAGCTCGAAGACACTCGGGCGGGAGGCGGTGCCGTCCCGGAGCGAGGCGGCGAGCATCGTGAGCTCGTAACGGTCGGTGAGCAGCGCCGTCGACGTGGTCATGCGCTCAGCTTAGTGAGGCCGTGATGCACGAGGCGGCGCGCACGCGGGTAGGCTGGGGAGTCATGAACGACGCGCCCATCGGGATCTTCGACTCCGGTGTCGGCGGGCTCACGGTGGCCAGGGCCATCCGCGCCCAGCTGCCCCGCGAATCGTTCGTCTACATCGGTGACACCGCCCACTCGCCGTACGGCCCCAAGCCCATCGCCGACGTCCGGCGCTATGCGCTCGAGGTGCTCGACACCCTGGTCGACCAGGGCGTGAAGATGCTGGTCATCGCCTGCAACACGGCGTCGGCGGCGATGCTGCGCGACGCACGCGAGCGCTACGACGTGCCGGTGGTCGAGGTGATCGGCCCCGCCGTGCGCCGCGCCGTGTCGACCACGAGGAACGGCCGTGTCGGTGTGATCGGCACGGTCGGCACGATCGGTTCGCGGGCCTACCAGGACATGCTCGAGGTGAACGAGCGCCTGCAGGTGTTCACCGCCGCGTGCCCCCGGTTCGTCGAGTTCGTCGAGGCCGGCGTCACCGGCACCCCCGAGGTGCTGGCCGTCGCCGAGGAGTACCTCGCGCCACTGCGCGAGGCCGACGTGGACACGCTCGTCCTCGGGTGCACGCACTATCCGTTCCTCCGCGGCGCCATCAGCTACGTCATGGGGGAGGGCGTGACGCTGGTCTCCAGCGACGACGAGACCGCGGGCGACGTCTACCGCCAGCTCGTCCGCGGCGATCTGCTGGCGCCGGCCGATGCCACCGCCACCTACGTCTACGAGGCCACGGGCGACTCCGCCGACGACTTCACGGCGCTCGCCAACCGCCTCATGGGTCGCGAGGTGCGCGACGTGCAGCTCGTCCAGACCGGCGTCATCACGCTTCCCGATTCCGCCCTCGACGCGCGCTGAGCCCGTCGCTCCATCCCCGACCGAGAGAAGCTCATGACCGACATCGTCCGCGCCGACGGCCGTTCCACCTCGCAGCTGCGCGAGATCACCATCGAGCGCGGCTGGAGCGCGCAGGCCGAGGGGTCGGCCCTCATCAGCTTCGGCGGCACGAAGGTGCTGTGCACCGCCTCGTTCACGAACGGCGTGCCCCGGTGGCTCACCGGCAAGGGCAAGGGCTGGGTCACGGCCGAGTATGCGATGCTCCCGCGAGCGACGAACAGCCGCAACGACCGGGAGAGCGTGAAGGGCCGCATCGGCGGTCGGACGCACGAGATCTCCCGACTCATCGGCCGCGCGCTGCGCGCCGTCGTCGACACCAAGGCGCTCGGCGAGAACACCATCGTCATCGACTGCGACGTGCTCCAGGCCGACGGTGGCACCCGCACCGCGGCGATCACCGGCGCCTATGTCGCCCTGGCCGACGCGATCGAGTGGGGCCGGGAGAAGAAGTTCATCGGCAAGAACTCGACGCCGCTGCTCGACTCCGTCTCCGCGGTGTCCGTCGGCATCGTGGACGGGGAGCCGATGCTCGACCTCGCCTACGTCGAGGATGTCCGCGCCGAGACCGACATGAACGTCGTCGTGACCGGCCGTGGCCTTTTCGTCGAGGTGCAGGGCACGGCCGAAGGGGCGCCGTTCGACAAGCGTGAGCTCGACGCGCTCCTCGACCTCGGCGTCGCCGGCTGCGCGGACCTGAAGGACCGGCAGCTCGCCGCTCTGGCAGGAGCCTGAGCATGCGCGTCGTCCTGGCGACCCATAACCCGCATAAGGTGGCGGAGTTCCAGCAGATCGTGCAGCAGACACGGCCCGACCTGGAGGTCGTCGGCTACGACGGCCCCGAGCCGGTCGAGGACGGAGTGACGTTCGCTGAGAACGCGCTCCTCAAGGCGCGAGCGGCCGCCGCGCACACCGGCCTCGCGGCGCTCGCCGACGACTCCGGCATCTGCGTGGACGTGCTCGGCGGGTCGCCCGGAGTGTTCTCGGCGTACTGGGCCGGTCAGAAGAAGGACGCCGCGGCGAACCTGGAGCTGCTGCTCGATCAGCTGCGCGACATCGCCGACCGTCATCGCTCCGCGCACTTCACCTCGACGATCGCCCTCGTCCTCCCGGACGGTCGCGAGCACGTCGTGGAGGGGATCTGGCCAGGACGGCTCGCCCGCGAGGCGTCGGGAGCCGGGGGTTTCGGGTACGACCCGATCTTCATCCCGGACGGTCAGCCGGACGGCGCACAGCGCACGGTCGGGGAGTTCACGGCGGAGGAGAAGCAGGCGCAGTCGCATCGCGCCCGTGCCTTCACGGCGCTCGTGCCGCTGCTCGCCGCGCTCTGATCGTCGAAGAGAAGAACCCCTGCTGACGGTGAGAATCGTTACTGTTCCCGACTAGCCAGGAACGGCCTCCCTGCACCCGTCGCCGGGCTAGCCTGGGGGCATGCACGATCACGCGCCCGCGCCCGGCGGTCTCCGTTCGGCGAGCAGCCGCCGCCTGCTCGCGATCTCCCTGACCCTCACGGCCACCGTGATGATCGTGCAGGTCGTCGGAGCTCTGCTCACGGGCTCGCTGGCGCTGCTCGCGGACGCCGCGCACATGTTCACGGACGCCTCGGCCCTCGTGATCGCGCTGATCGCCGCGACCGTGGCGGCGCGGCCCGCGGACGACCGGCGGACGTTCGGCTACCAGCGCGCTGAGGTGTTCGGCGCGCTCATCAACGCGGTCATCCTCATCGCCCTCGCCACGGTCGTCGCCGTGCAGGGCGTGCAGCGGCTGCTGAACCCCTCCGAGGTCGAGGTCGCGGGCGGGCTGATGCTCGTCGTCGCCGTCGTCGGCCTCGTCGCGAACGCGGTGTCGATGTGGCTGCTCAGCCGGGCCCAGCGGACGAACCTCAACGTGCGCGGCGCCTACCTCGAGGTGATGGGCGACCTGCTCGGCTCGCTGATGGTCATCATCGCCGCCGGTGTGATCCTCGTGACGGGCTGGATGCCGGCCGACGCCCTCGCCTCGCTGTTCATCGCGGCGATGATCATCCCCCGGGCATTCGTCCTACTCAAGGAGGTGTTCTCCGTCCTCGCCGAGTCGGCGCCGAAGGGCATGGCCGTCGGCGAGATCCGCACTCACCTGCTCGGCTACGACGGCGTCGTCGGAGTCCACGATGTGCACGTGTGGCAGCTCACCCGCGGAGCCCCCGTCTTCACCGCGCACGTCAGCGTGCGCCCGGACCTGCTGGCGGACGGCCGCTCGGCGGCGTTGCTGTCGGAGATGCAGGCGTGCCTCGCGGATCACTTCGACGTGGCGCACTCCACGTTCCAGATCGAACCCGCCGAGCAGAGCGACTGCGAACCGCACCACGCCTGAGGGCGGGAGCCGCTCACGCCTCGACGGTGATCTCGTCGACGGTCTTGTCCGGGCGCAGACCCCGCCAGCGGGCGTGCCGGAGGATGCCGTCCGGCGTCCAGTTCGCGAACTCCACCTCGCCCACGAGTTCGGGGCGCACCCACAGGGCGTCCGAGGCGTCCGGGCGGGGGACGCCGTCGAGCGGTGCGCGTGGCACCCGCAGCGGCTCCAGGCGGGCCAGGAGGTCGCGGAGGATGCGATCCGTGAAGCCGGTGCCCACGCGGCCGATGTAGCGGAGGTCGCCACCCTCCGGGATCGCGAGGAGGAGAGAGCCGAGAGTGCCCTCGCGCTCGCCCTTCCCCGGGCGGATGCCGACGATCACCGCCTCCTGCATGCGGGTGTTCTTGAGCTTGAGCCAGGAGGGTGAGCGCTGGCCGGCACGGTACCGGGAGGCGGGATCCTTCACGACGACGCCCTCCAGCCCGAACTCCTCGCTGGCGGCGAGCGCTGCGTCCACGTCGTCGAAGACGGGAGGGACCTGGATGGGCGCGTCGACCCCCGCCACGATGTCGCGGAGCAGAGTGCGGCGCTCGCGGAGCGGCATTCCGGTGAGATCGTGGCCGTCGAGACGGAGCAGATCGAACAGCATGTACACGATCGGTGTGCGCACGACCTCGCGCTCGATCTCCCGGGGCCGGGTGAGGTGCATGCGGTTCTGCAGCAGGGAGAAGCTCGGCCGGGCGGCGCTGTCGAAGGCGACGATCTCCCCGTCGACGATCGCCTCGTCGACGGGGAGGAACGGGGCACCGTCGGCCGTCAGCTCGGGATAGCGCGCGGTGATGTCGGTGCCGCGTCGGGCGTGCAGCGACATGTGCCCGTCGCGCCAGGTGCCGATCGCACGGATGCCGTCCCACTTCACCTCCACCCATGACGGCGAGCTGAGGCTGCGGGCGATCGCCGGGGTGCCGTTCTCGGCGAGCATCGGCGCGAGCGACGGGAGAGTGGTCCCGGTGGGGGACGCCGTCTGCTCGGCGAGCGGCCGGCCGCGACGGGCGGGGGAGGGCGCCGCCGCCCGGATCGCGGGAGCTCGAGCCGCTGTCGCGGCGTGCGCGTTCGCCGGCAGAGCAGGAGTGTCGGGGCGGAGGGAGGAGAGCGGATCGAATCCGGCGTCTGCGCGCGCGAGCACCTCGTCCAGCTCGAGGTGAGCGAGGTCCGGGTCGTCGAGCTCCTCCCAGGTGCGCGGCGCCGCGACGCCGGGGCGGGCGCGCCCGCGCAGGGAGTACGGGGAGATCGTCGTCTTCTTGCCGTTGTTCTG
Organism: Microbacterium sp. NRRL B-14842; assembly: GCF_050470785.1. Lineage (NCBI taxonomy): Bacteria > Bacillati > Actinomycetota > Actinomycetes > Micrococcales > Microbacteriaceae > Microbacterium > Microbacterium sp. NRRL B-14842. The sequence goes on from NZ_JBFLUM010000001.1 coordinate 841,147, forward strand.
GCTCCAGTCGAGGAACACCTTGCCCCCACGCACGGCCTTGGACATGACGCTCGTGGCGAGGTCCGGGTGCTCGTTCTCGATGATGCGCGCCAGCTCTTTGACCACGGCGGAGACCTCGTCGCTGGTCTGCTCGCCGGGCAGGGCCGCGTAGAGGTGGATGCCCTTGCTGCCGCTGGTCACGGGCAGAGGGTCGAGCCCCATCCCGGTGAGGAGCGTCCGAGCGATCCGGGCGACCTCGGCGCACTGCGCGAGGTCGGCGCCGGGTCCGGGGTCGAGATCGAGCACGAGACGGTCGGGACGGCCGGGAAGCCCCTCCGGGGTGAACCGCCACTGCGGCACGTGCAACTCGATCGCCGCGACCTGCGCGAGCCAGACGAGCGTAGGCACGTCCTCCACCAGCGGGTAAGACTTGGGGCCGTCGGAGTGCTGGATGTCCTGTCGGGGGATCCAGTCCGGGGCGCCGGGCTCGAGCTGCTTCGTGAAGAAGGAGTCCTCGGGAGCGGCGGCGGTGCCGACCCCCTCGACCCAGCGCTTGCGGGTGACCGGGCGGCCGTCGAGGAGCGGGAGGAGGAGCGGGGCGATGGTGGTGTAGTAGGCGATGACCTCGCCCTTGGTCGTGCCCGTCTCCGGGTAGACGACCTTGTCGAGGTTGGTCACCCGCAGCCGTCGGCCCTCGACCTGCACGACCTGCGCCTCTCCCACCATGGAGCCAGCGTAGTCAAGGGGTGGTCGTGACGGGTGTGGCTGGTGTCTACTGGTGTGATGAGGACGATCTGGAAGGGCGCCCTGACGTTCGGGCTGGTGAACGTGCCGGTCAAGGTGTACTCGGCGACCGAGGACCACGACGTGCCGCTGCATCAGGTGCATGAGAAGGACGGCGGTCGCATCCGCTACCAGCGCACGTGCGAGGTGTGCGGCGAGACGGTGGCCTACTCCGACATCGATCGCGCCTACGTCGACGACGGGCAGACCGTCGTGCTCACCAAGGACGACCTCGCGGCGCTGCCGGCGGAGAAGAGCCGCGAGATCGATGTCGTGGAGTTCGTGCCCTCCGATCAGGTCGATCCGCTCACCCTCGACAAGCCGTACTACCTGGAGCCCGACTCGAAGTCTCCCAAGGCGTACGTGCTGCTGCGCAAGACCCTCGAGCAGACCGACCGCACCGCGATCGTGCGGTTCACGCTGCGTCAGAAGACACGGCTCGCCGCGCTGCGCGTGCGGGGCAAGGTCCTCGTGCTGCAGACGCTGCTCTGGTCGGACGAGGTCCGAGAGGCGGAGTTCCCGTCGCTCGACGAGGACGTGCGGATCTCGAAGAAGGAGCTGGAGTTGTCCTCGTCGCTCGTGGACAGCTACTCGGCCGACTTCGATCCCGAAGAGTTCGTCGACGAGTACCAGAAGGAGCTCCGCACCCTCATCGACGCGAAGATCGAGGCCGGGGAGACGTTCGACGTGGCGGAGACCTTCGGCGGCGATGCTGAGAAGGCGGCCGACGGCGGCGAGGTCATCGACCTGATGGAGGCGCTGCGTGCCAGCGTCGCCCGCTCCAAGGAGAAGCGCTCCAAGAACGCGGGCTGATCCGCGGCCTGGTCAGTGCTTCCCGTCGCCGTCCAGGTCGGGGGCTCGATCGAACACGTCGGCGTCGAGGACGAGCTCCTCGGCCTCCTCGTGATCGGTCACGACGTCCTCTCCTGCGGCCGCGGCCTTCTTGGCCTTGTGACGCTCGGAGAAGTAATGCCACAGGGTGACGAGCGCGGTGCCGCCGACGGCGATGAGCAGGATGATGTCGATGTACTCGACGACGAGGTGGCGGATCCACGGGATGTAGGCGATGAGGTAGCCGACCATCGTGAGTCCGAAGCCCCAGATCATCGCCCCGATGAAGTTGTAGAGCGAGTAGCGCCGCCACGGCATGTGGCCCACGCCCGCCGCGACCGGGGCGAACGTGCGCACGATCGGCACGAAGCGCGCGAGGATCACGGTGAGGCCGCCGAAGCGCTCGAAGAACGCGTTGGTGCGCTCGACGTTCTTGCGGCTGAAGAGGCCGGACTCCTTGCGTTCGAACACGGCAGGACCACCCTTGTGGCCGATGACGTAGCCGACCTCGCCGCCGATGAACGCGGAGAGCGCGATGAGGAGCGAGACGACCCAGATGTTCACGCCGAAGACGTTGCTCGTGTGGGTCAGCAGGCCCGCGATGATGAGCAGAGTGTCACCGGGCAGGAGGAAGCCGACCAGCAGACCCGTCTCGGCGAAGATGATGAAGCAGACCACGAGGAGCGCCCACGGACCCGCCGCCCCGATGATCGTCTGCGGATCGAGCCACGGGATGAGCGCGGTAGGGGCGTGCAGCATGCTTTCGAGCACTGGCGGGATTCCCGTCGGTCGTGAGGTGTCGGCGGTGGAGCGATGCGGGCACCGAAGCACCCGTCGTGCGGAAGGTGGGACTTGAACCCACACGCCCTGGGGCACAGGAACCTAAATCCTGCGTGTCTGCCAATTCCACCACTCCCGCGCGGTGGCTTCAGTCTACTGACCCGCGCCCCGTTCGACCCTGGGGATCGTCCCGCAGTTCCGCGCCGTCACGCCGAGCGGCGACGCTCCAACCGGACGACGGCGACGAGGACTCCGGCCGCAAGAGCCCCGAGTCCTCCCATGGCCATGTCGCCGATGGTGTCTTCGTAGGTGACGAAGATCTCGTCGGTGACGAAGGTGCGGCCCGCCCACTCGATCATCTCCCACACGGCGCTCGCCGCGAGCCCGATCACGGTGCAGAGCACGAGGGGGATGCGGGCGCGGAACGCCGCGGACTCCTGCGCCGTGACGACGCCGAGGCGGGAGAGCACGAGGTAGCCGGTGGCGGCGAGGGCTCCCGTGCAGACGAAGTGCACGACGAGGTCCCACCCGGTGAGCGTGCGGTACAGGTCGAACACGTTGCTCGCGGCGGCGATGAGCACGATCAGGCCGATGGCCAGGTCGATGCCGCCGCGCATGCCGAGGACGCGGGGGAGCATGAGGGCGGGGAGGGCGAGTGCGAGTATGCCCGCATCCGTCGGGGTCGACCAGATCGCCGCGACGAGGACGCTGAGGACGCCGATCACACGAACGGCGTCGGCGCCGTACTCGGCGATGGAGTGCGGCGGGCGGAGGAAGTCCTCCTTCATGCGGTCTCCTCGGGTGGGATGGCGCCGTGGGCGAGGTCGATCAGGGCCTGCACGGCGAGATGATCCGACGGCCAGCCTCCTCCATACTGCCGGGCGTTGATGCCCGCCCGGCGCACGGGCAGCGCGGGGGAGGTGAGGATGCCGTCGATGCGGCGTCCTCGGCGGGGTGACCGGTAGCCGGCGAACGTGCTCCAGGCCGGTGTGCGGCGGGAGACGGCCGCCGTCCACGAGTCGCGGAGGACGTCGTCGGCTTCGACGGCGCACCACGGTGCCGTGCCGGCGGGGGCGTTGAAATCCCCGACGAGGACGACGGGGCTCTCCGCCGCGGCGGCGACGTCGTGCACCGCCTGCGCTTGACGGAGCCGGGCCCACGGCGAGAACGCGTCGAGGTGGGTGTTGAGCACGGTGAGGGCGGCGCCGGTGCGGCGGTCGCGGAAGGACGCCTCCACCACCACCCGCGGGGAGACGCTCAGCCAGGAGCGGGAACCGGGGCGGTCGGGGGTGCGGGAGAGCGCGACCTGTCGCCAGCCGCCCAGTTCCAGTCGGTCGGCGTCGTAGAAGAGCGGACAACCCTCGCCGCGGGGTCCGGCGAGGCGGCCGTGGCCGACGCGGTGGAACGACGGGCCGAGCGCGGCGGAGACCTCGGCAGCCTGCGCGGGCAGGGCCTCCTGTACGCCGAGGATGTCCGGCCGCTCCGCGCGGAGGAGCGCGGTGAGCCGGGGACGTCGAACCGACCAGCGGTCGGCGGGCGGCCAGGCGAGCGCGCCGAGGTCGCGGCGGATGTTGAGGGTCATGACGTGCAGCTCGGTGGTGGACGGCGATCCGAGGAGCGGCGCGGTCATCGGCGGGCTCCCGGCGCGGGGACTCCGAGGCGGTGCAGCACCCGGCGCAGCGCGAGCCGCACCCAGCGCACCGGAGGGAAGTCCTCGGGCCAGTGCACGAGGACGGTGCGAGCGCCGATCCAGGAGCGGCGGGCGAAGGAGCGTCCGCTGCCGAACGGGCGCATGGAGATGCCCATATCGGTGTGCAGGAGCCAGCGGATGCGGTGGAGCTCGCCGACATGGAAGGCGAGGTCGAGGTCGTCGTGAAGCGCGGCATCGTCGCGGTGCACCCGGTCCCGGACGGCGAGCCAGGCCGAGCGGCGGAGGGCGAGGTTCGATCCGAACAACGGCCCGTGGCCCAGGGCGGAGCCGCACACGACGACGTAGGAAAGGAGGTAGGCCGCCGCGAGGGGCCTCCGCAGGAACCGGGGACCGTCGACGAAGTGCGCCCCGCCCGTCCAGGCTCCGACCCGCGGATCGCGTGTGCACGCGGTCGCCATCGTCTCGACCCACCGCGGCCCCGGTACCCCGTCGGCGTCGAGCCGCAGGATCACGTCGCCCGTCGCCGCGTCGTAGCCGCTCGCGCTCGCCGCGGGGATGCCCGGAGTGTCGCACCGCACGACCCGCGCGCCGTGCCGGGCGGCCACCGCGGCCGAATCGTCGGTCGAGGCGTTGTCCACGACGATGATCTCGTCGGGCGGGAGTGTCTGCCGGGCGAGGGCGCGGAGGCATCGCCGCAGTTCCGCCGCATCGTCCTTGACCGGGATGACCACGCTCAGGGTCGGTTCAGGGGCGGCTGGTGTGGCGCGGTGCACGTCGTCTCCTCGCAGGTCTGCTCCTCAGCCTAGGGAGCGCGACCACAGGGGACGTACCGGTTGACACCGGGGCGGGCGGCTCGATACGGCGGCGTCAGGACGAGCCCTCGATGCAGACGGCCTGCCCCTCGACGAACGTGTCGATCGCAGTCCGGCGGAGTGCCTGCTCGCGGTCGGGGTCCGCGGCGTCGCCGTTCTGGACGCCGACGCGGTAGTCGTAGAGCGCGCGCAGGTCGTCGCTTACGGCCGTCGCCGCTTCCTGTACCTCGCCGTCGACGTCGAGATCGGCGTATTCGTCCGCCAAGTCCTTCAGGCGCTCGGTCTGCTCCGGAGTCGCCGTACCGCCGACCGTGTCCTGCGCGAAGAAGGCCTCGAGTTCGGTGTCGACGGCGGCCACGCTCTGGCACTGCAGGAGATCGGGACCACCGGTGCAGCCGGACAGGAGGAGAACGCCGAGGAGCCCGCACGAGACAGTGAACCGCTTCATGCCTGCACCGTATCGGGTGCCGGACCGCCTCCGTTCGGAGGCCGCGCAGGGGGGTGTGGATAACTCCGCGGGCCGGGAGCTGATCGTTGCGAGGATGCAGGGATGGAGCAGCCCGCGTCGATCATCGCCGACCTCGTTCGGCGTCGGCTGCGGACCGAGGGTGTGGATCCGGCGATCGACCCAGAGCGGGCGCGGGAGGTTACAAGGGCGGAGGTGCGGCGCCACGACGATCGGGCTCTCGCGCGGGGCGGCGTGCTCGTGGAGGACGAGGCGGCGTGCGTGCGGGACGTTCTCGCGGCGGTGAGTGGGTTCGGCGCTCTGCAGCCCCTGCTCGACGACCCCGGCATCGAGGAGGTGTGGATCAACGGAGACGGGTTCGTGCATACCGCGCGGGGTGGTGTGGCGGAGCGGACAGCGCTGCGGCTGGACGAGGCGACGGTGCGGGATCTGGTGGAGCGCATGCTGCAGGCGACGGGGCGGCGCGTGGACATAGGGCAGCCGTTCGTCGATGCCTCGCTGCCGGACGGTTCGCGGCTGCACGTGGCGATCGCCGATGTCGTCCGCGGGTCGTGGGTGGTCAACATCCGCAAGTTCCTTCCCGGGCACCGCTCGCTCGACGCGCTGACGGCGCAGGGCGCGCTGACTCCTGATGCCGCGCATGCCCTGGGTGAGGCGATGCGGGCAGGTGCGTCCGTGATCGTGTCCGGGGCGACCCACGCGGGAAAGACGACCATGCTCGGCGCGTTGCTGGCCGCCTGCGCGGCGGACCAGCGCATCATCACGGTCGAGGAGACATTCGAGCTCGCGGTGGACGGCCCCGATGTGGTCGCGCTGCAAGGGCGTCAGCCCAGCCTCGAAGGCACGGGTGAGATCACGCTGCGGCGGTTGGTGAAGGAAGCTCTGCGGATGCGACCGGACCGGCTCGTGGTCGGAGAGGTGCGCGATGCGGAGGCCCTCGACCTCGTGCTGGCACTCAACACCGGCGTCCCCGGCGCCTGCACTGTCCACGCCAACTCCGCTGTGGAGGCGCTCGACAAGCTGTGCCTGCTGCCGCTCCTCGCCGGGCGGAACATCGACCGCGGCTTCGTCGCTCCGGCGATCGCGTCGTCGGTCGATCTCGTCGTCCACTGCGCGCGGGATGCGGCAGGCCGACGATACGTCGAGGAGATCGTCGCCCCGACGGGTGAAGTGGTCCAGGGACGGGTGCTCAGCACTCCGGTCTTCGGCGCCGCCGCACACCGGCCGCTACGGTCGACCTCGGTCGGTTCGGGGGTCCTCGCATGACGATCCTCCTCGGCGCGACGCTTGCGGCCGGCGTGCTCCTGACCCTGTCGCCATGGCTGTGGCCGACGGGAGAGCGCTCCACCTCCACGCCGCACCGCGGACGCCTGGTGCGTCTGGCGGGTGAGGCGGGGTTCCCGTCCCTGCAGACCCGCTCCCTCGTGATCGGCATCGCCGGCGCCGCCCTCGGTGCGGCGTCCCTCGTCTGGCTCGTCACGGGGAGTGCCGCGCTCGCGGTCCTCGCCGGGATCGCCGGCGGGACTGCGCCGATCGCCTACCTGCGCGGCCGACGACTGCGGCTGCGGCGTCTGCGCCGGCAACTCTGGCCCGATGTCTGTGACCTGCTGATCGCCGCGATCCGCGTCGGCCTGTCGCTTCCGGATGCGGTGGCCACCCTCGCCGAGTCGGCGCCCCCGGCGCTCCGCCCCGCATTCGGCGTGTTCGCCCGAGACCTGCGGAGCAGCGGACGGTTCGACGCGAGTCTCGACCGGTTGAAGGTCGTCCTCGCCGATCCGCTCGGGGATCGGATCATCGAGACGCTGCGGATGGCGCGGCAGGTCGGCGGCACCGAGCTCATCGGCGTGCTGCGGGCGTTGTCCTCATCCGTCCGTGCGGACGCGGCGCTCCGCGGCGAGGTCGAGGCGCGGCAGTCGTGGATCCGGGGAGCCGCCGTCCTCGGCGCCGTGGCGCCGTGGATCATCCTCACCCTCCTGATCCTCCGTCCGGAGGGGGCGAAGGCGTACAGCACACCGGAGGGCATCGTCGTGATCGTCGTGGGCGCGGTCGTCTCGGTCGTCGCGTTCCGCCTCATGATCCGGATCGGTCGGCTACCCGAGCCGCGTCGGTGGTTCGGGTGAGCGGGCTCTCCGCACTCGCCGTGGCCGTGCTGCTCGGCGGCGGCTTCGCGGCGGGGGTCCTGGCGCTTCTCTCCGGCCTGCCGCGATGGCGGGCTGCGTCGCTCGCTTCACGGATCGCGCCGTACATCCGCGACGTCGTCGACGATGACGTGCTGCCGCGGGAGGCTCCTCCCCGGGCCGGCGCGTTGCCTGCCGGTGGATTCCGCCTGGGAACCGTCGGTGGGGAGATGATCGACCGCGTCCTCGGCGGGAGCGAGGGACTCCGACGACGACTCGCGCAGGCGGGCTCGCCCCTCGATCCCGTCGCCTTCCGTGGACGCCAGCTCGCCTCAGGTGTGGTCGCGCTCGTCTGCGGAGCGCTCGCCGTCATCGTCCTCGTGCTGATCGGTCGGTGGTCCGTTCCCGTCGGTGCCATCCCGCTCCTGGCGGGAGCGGCGGGCGCCGTCGGCTACGACATGCGACTCTCGGCGCGGGTGCGGGCACGGAAGGTGCGCCTCACCGAGGAGTTGCCGACGACCCTGGAGTTCCTGGCCCTCTGCCTCTCTGCGGGCGAGGGCTTCCTCGACGCCGTGAAGCGCGTGGCCGGCGTGGGGTCGGGGGAGCTCACGGTCGAGCTGCGTCGCGTGATCGTGGAGGTCGGGACGGGGTCGTCCCTCGCCGACGCGCTGGCCGCCATGGCGGGTCGGCTGGAGCTTCCGGGGCTGACCCGAGCCGCGGACCAGATCGTCGCCGCGCTCGAGCACGGCGCACCCCTCGCCGCGGTGCTGCGCGCACAGGCCGATGACACCAGGGAGGAGGCCAAGCGCACGCGCATCGAGCAGGCCGGACGGAAGGAGATACTCATGCTCCTGCCATGCAAAATGGTGTAAGCATACTTTACCGCAAGGCGTCGACGGTATGCGTACATGTAGTGGCCGCCGACACGCGGACCAATGGTTGAACCTGTGAGGCGTACAGGTTGGAGGCGTAACGTCGCGCTATGGAGACACAGACACGAACGAGCGGCGCAGATACCGCGACGCTGGGCCTGGGATCGGTGCTGGTGGGTTCGTTGCCTGCGGCGCTGATGACTGATGAGGCCCCGGATCGTTACACGGTGGAGGCGGTGTTCACCCGCCGCCCCGAACGGGACGAGATCACGGAGATCCTGGGGAGCGAGACGCGGGAACGTCTCGCGAAGGCTGGGTACTCGACTGTTGAGGTGACGATCTCGGATCGTCGCTTGGAGATCGCAAACACGAATCTCGAGGAGTTGCGCGACGGTCTCGGTGGGGTGCTCGCCGACCGGCTCGCGGAGATCAGCGAGGGTGTCCGCGCCAGGCAGGATGCGGCGGCGGTCCGGTTCCGCGAGGCGGCCGCGGGCGAGCTTGACAGGGCGGCCTCTGTCGCGGCTCTCGCGGAATCAGTAACGTTCCGCACCTCCGGGACACGAGTGCCTGAGCCGGATCGGCGTGCCGCGACGACCGACGATCGTGCTCGCATCGACGACTGGACTGACGAAGGTGGCCACGGGCGTTGATGACGTCCATGGCCAGGGGATGTGAGGCGCATCATGAATGGGTTCCGTTCGACCACACCGCGCTCGGAAGATCGACACGGCGGCCGGGCCGGTAGCGAGTTCACGGCCCTGGCGAAGACGATCCGGGATCAGGGGTTGCTGCGTCGCCGGTATGGGTATTACTGGTCGAAGCTGATCGGTCTACCGCTTGTGCTCGCCGGCAGTCTGCTGGCGTTCGTGTGGATCGGTGACACGTGGTGGCAGCTGTTCACGGCGGCGTTCCTGGCCGTCGTGTTCACGCAGATCGCCTTTCTCGGCCATGATTCGGCGCACCGGCAGATCTTCGTCTCGGGCAAATGGAATGACTGGGTGAGCCTCGTCCTCGGCGACCTGCTGGTGGGGATGAGCTACGGATGGTGGCAGCACAAGCACACCCGCCACCACGCGAATCCGAACAAGCTGGGGTCCGATCCCGACATCGATCTACCGGTGATCGTCGTCGCCCCGGAGCGTGCCGCACCGAGAGGACGGGTCCTGTCGTGGTTGCGGTCGCACCAGGGGATCTTCTTCTTCCCGATACTGCTCCTGGAAGGCATCTCGCTACATGCGTCCGGGGTGCGTCGGGTGGCCACGCGCGGGCCACTGAGCAGACGATGGGTCGAGATCGGGTTCCTCCTGATCCGCCTGGTCGGGTTCCCGGTTCTCGTCTTCCTCGAGCTCTCGCCGGGCATCGCATTCGTGTTCCTCGCGGTGCAGCTCGGGCTCTTCGGGTTCTACATGGGCGTCTCGTTCGCCCCGAACCACAAGGGGATGCCGATCGTGCCCCGCGACGCGAGCTTCGACTTCCTGCGCCGCCAGGCGATGATGAGCCGGAACATCCGCGGCGGTCGTCTGCTCGACACCGCGATGGGCGGGCTGAACTATCAGATCGAGCATCACCTCTTTCCGTCCATGCCGCGTCCTCACCTGCGCAAGGCAGCGCCCATCATTGCCGTGTACTGCCGGAGCCATGATGTGCCGTATGTGCAGACGGGGCTGTTGGCGTCCTATGCGATCATCGTGCGGTACATCAACCGTGTCGGGCTCGGGGAGCGTGACGTGTTCACCTGTCCCCTGGTCGAGCAGCGCCGCTACATCGCCGCAGTCCCGCAGTGAGCACGCACGACCACCCGGCAGCCGGGCGACGGCACGCCGCTGTCGTCTACAACCCTGTGAAGACTCCGCTGGAGGGGCTCCGGCCCGTGGTTGCGGAGTGTGAGGCCGAGCACGGCTGGGAGCAGACGCGCTGGTACGAGACCCGCAGCGACGACGCGGGCCGGGCCGCCGCGGAGCACGCTCTCGTTGCTGCTCCGGCGGTGGTGATGGTCGCGGGCGGCGACGGCACGGTCCGAGCCGTCGCGGAGGTGATGCAAGGGACGGGCATCCCGGTCGCGCTGGTTCCCCTGGGTACCGGCAATCTTCTTGCTCGTGATGTCGGTGCGCCGCTCAACGACATCGCCGCCTGCGTTTCCGTTGCGTTCTCGGGTGAGGACCGGTCCGTGGATGTCGGGGTGGCTGAGCTCGAGGACGAGAGCGGCGCCCGGCGTTCGCATACGTTCATGGTCATGGCGGGTATGGGACTGGATGCGGAGATGGCGGAGAGCACGAGCACCGTTGCGAAGAAGCATCTCGGCTGGTTCGCGTATGTCACACCGATCGCCCGCTCGGTCATCTCGAACAAGCTCTTCCATCTCGACTACCGAATCGACGGAGGGCGGGTGAGGTCGACGCGGGCGCACACGGTCATCGTCGGCAACTGTGGAACCCTGACAGGGAACATGTTGCTGATCCCCGCTGCAGTTATCGACGACGGGCTGTTGGACGTCGTGATGATGCGCCCGACAGGACGCTTCGGGTGGGCGCGGATCGGAACCCGCCTCACCCTGCAAGGCCTCGCTCGACGTTCCCTGCTCAGCCGCAGATTCCTCCAGCAGGCGCCCGACCTTCATGCACTCGCCTACGTACAAGGACACCGGTTCGAAGCCCGGTTCGACGCCCCTCACCTCATCGAACTCGACGGCGACAGCTTCGGTCACATCACCCGTGTTCGAGTCAGCGTCCGCCCAGGCGCCCTGCAAGTGTCGGGCCAAACCAGGTCGGTGGAGAAGAGCAGCATGGCGCAACAGTGGCCGTCACGCCCGTAGAAAACCCAAAAGCACGAACCGCGCTCTGTGGGCCCCGGGCGGGGGGACTACGCCTTGGCGCGCTTGGCGCGCTGCCGGAGTATCCCGAAAATCAGGGTGCCGATGAAGAGCACGATTCCGATAATGGCCAACCAGAGCAGGCCCTCGAACACGAATCCCACGATCGACAGCACCACCCAGGCCACAAGCAAAATGAGAAGAACTGTCCACATGTCGCTCACCCTACGCTCAATCGCCCGAGAATACCGGTGATCAACGACATTGCCTCTGCGCGATCTATCCGTGCCCGCGGCTGACCGGAGGATTCACAGACCGGGCTGACATAGTAAAGGAGTGCTCCGCCTCGGTGATGGCATACCGATCCGAGGAGAAGGGGGCGCTCATGCCCGCATGGTGGGAACAAGTTCTACACATCACAACCGGTCGCATCAGCCGCCACGACGAACTCCCCGATCTCCGGCACCTTCCGACGCGGCCTGTCGTGCTGGAACGAACCCACTACCTCGTGAACGACCGCGAACGCGACAGCCAAGCGCCTCGCACCTACGTCCTTCGCACCCAGCCCCGCACACGACGAGCCCCCGCCGGGGTCGCCGTCACCTCCAACGGACGCGGCGTCGGACATCTGCCGGCCGATGCAGCAGGCGCTATCAGCCCGCTTCTCGATGAGCTCGGCGGAGCGGCAATCGTCAACGGTACCGGACCGAAGGCCGGAAGCATCCGACTCCGGATCGACCTGCCAGCCCCTGATGCAGTCGGCGAGTTCATCCGGACGCTCGCCACCACGCTCGACTGTCCTGAATCGCTACCTACTCCGAGACGATGATGCAGGCTCCTCGACTAAAGACGCTGGCAACCTGACAACATCAACTCATGGATGTCGCCGCGCTTATTGTCTCCATCGTCGCTGTTCTCGTCTCTGTGATCGGAACCGGTTTGTCCAACCAGCGTTCCAAGGAGGCCCTTCGGGAATCCCGTAAGGCGGTCACGACCGCGCTTTGGTCGGCCCTTCAGGAGGCGATACAACGGCTCGTCGCGTTCGATCCGACCACCGAGCCGGTGGGGGAGCGCCTCGCGAACCTACGCATTGCGATGATCGACCTGGCGGACGAGTACACCGACTGGGCAGGCCTCGACACCTGGCTAGAGGCGGAGCGTGCCCTGGGGGCGACCATTGCTCGTCAGGTCATGGATGCAGCGCAGCCCGGCGACAGTGTGGAGCAGCGGCTCCGGAACCTTGACCCGCTTATGAGTTGGACGCAGGCGCTCAGTCAGAACGTGCGACGGTTCCGGGCCACGGGGTACGACGCGACAGCCCTCGCCAAGCTGGAATCACACGCGAGAGACCTCATCAAGCAGATTCACGAGCGCCACGGGTGGGAATTGCCGCCGACCTCGAACCCGCGCCTGGAGCCTTTGGACTAGTGCATCGCTAAGCGGCACTGAGGCGCTGCTGCACCTTGGCCACGGCGTTACCCGTCCAGGGCTTGCCCGTGGCGGTGGTGAGCCCCTCGGCGTTGAGGGTATCGGCGGTGGCTGCCAGCGTGTGAGCAGCGCGCAGGGCCAGCAGGCGCGCCCCCGTGGCCTCCGGCAGCACGGACACCCGGCCCATGTGCTTCCCGGCCCGCTTCGCCGCCTGCATTGCGGCGCTGGTGCGCTCCCCGATGACCTCGCGTTCCCACTCGGCTACCGACATCATCACGTTGGCGACGAGCTTGCCCGTGGGGGTGCTGGTGTCCACGCCGAGGTCGATAGCCACGACGGCCCACTTGCGCGCAGCGGCCCGCTTGAGGATGCCCGAGAAGTCATGCACGCTGCGGCTGAGGCGGTCGAGCTTGGCTACCACGATGCCGTCAACGTCACGGCGCTTGGGCGGGACGTGCAGCCGGGTGAGCGCGGCCTGTAGCTGCGGGCGATCAAGCGACTTGGCACTGAGGCCCTCATCCACGTACCAGACCATGTCCCACCCGTGCGCGTCGGCGTACCGCTGGATGGTGTCGCGCTGCGCGTCAAGCCCGAGGCCGCTGCTGGCCTGCTCCTCAGTTGACACCCGCAGGTAGCCGATCATGGTGGTCATGGTCAGCGGTTGCCCTTGCGCGCCGTGGTGGCCTTCTTGACAGGTGTGGCCTTGGTGATGGGTGCGGGCGAACCCTCCCGGCAGCCGTCACAGAAGTCGATGCCGTGCGTGTAGTAGGCAGCCGACTGGGTCGCCGCGTAGACGTGCGTCTTGTGCTCTTCGCAGAAGGTGACCCACTTGCCGCCCTCGGGGTCGAGGCCGATCTCTTCGGGGTGAGCGACGGTCAGCTTTTCGCCAGTGGCGCGGATGGTGCGAGTGAACATGGTGGACTCCTTAGCTGATTCGCACATTTGTTCGATACATGAACCGTAACACTGAAGGGTCCCCTTCATGCACAATTTGCTCAAGATTGGTTCCTATTGATGGGCAATGTGATGACAGAGTGCCGGTGCTGTGGGTACGCCAGAGGCCCCCCAGCATGTGCCAAGGGGGCCTCTGGGTGCTGGGCGATGCACCGCCCAGCGGGTGAGGGCAAAGGAGTTGAAATCCCTCACCCGGTCATGCGTCAGACGTTCGGCGCCGCGTACGTCATCTGGTTGGACAGGTTGTATGCGCCGCCGCTGGTGTTCGCCTCGACGTAGGCCAACGCCGCAGCCGCTCCAGCCGTCTCCGGGAACGCCGCCCGCCAGGTCTCGACCACACCGCTCATGCCCGTGTTGCTGGCACGGATGCCGATGGCGTGGGCCATCTCGGCGTCATCGTTAGCAATGGCGTCGTTCAGCATGTCCACCGCCTCCTGCTGCTCGATGATCTTGCGGGCGCGGTCACTGGCATCACGGCGCAGCATGATCGAGTTGGCGTCGGTCGGCCGGTGCCCACGGAACTCCTTCTCGACCTGGTCGCGCAGGTTCTTGACGAACGTGTCCTGCTCGGCCTTGATGCCGTCGAGCTTGGCGCGGGTGTCCTTGTCCAGCGCGGCCAGGTGCTCCTTCTTTGCGAGGTCGCTGGTCATGGGATCATCTTGGATCGCCTTGCGGGCGGTGCGGTGCGCGTCCTTCACCTGCGCGGCCTGATCCTTGAAACCGTTCAGGGCGGTGGGAAGGATCTGCTCGACGGACTTGGCGGTTGACTTGCTCATGGTGTTTCTTCCTTCTGTGTGATGGGTGCCGTGGATACCGCCCCGGCGTCGGTGGTTGATGTGCGCGGGCGACCCCTGCCGCGTGAGGCCCGGTCGATGCCAGCCCAGTAACCGGCGTCAACCCTCGACGCGACGGCGTAGTGGTGGCAGAGGTCACGGATGGGACAGCGCCCGCAGATGACGGAGCACTCGTCCCGCTGGTCGTCGGTTCGAGAATCTGCGACGAACAGGTGCAGGCCGCTGCAAGGTGGCGCGTAGTCCTCCAACGCGGCGTTCAGGTCGGCCCATGCGTCATCAGTGCTCATGGCCCTCCTCCTGCGTCCTGTTCTGAACCGCCGCACAGCCGTGAAGGTTTTTCATTCCTCGACCGCCTCCCGCATGCCCGCTGTCGGGTTGACGACGACCGAATCCGGGTCGATATCATCGGCAGCGACGATGGTGCTGTCATCCAGTTCGAGGGCCATGACGCCCTCGAGTTCGCCAATGGCCCAGACAGTGCCCGCGTGAAGCACGTTCATGCCGGTGTCATAGGAGACGCGCGAAATCATGTCGGGGTACACGAGTGGGCGGCATCCTTCGCGAAGGCGGAAGAGCACTTCATCGTCAACGCGGATGGTGATGGTGGCTTCACTCATGGCGCTTACCTGCCTTCCGGGTGGTCGATGACGTGCGACGCGTGCCCGTGGCCCTGCGGGGGTGTACATAACCCCCTGGGTTGGCTGAGTTGCCTGAGTTGCTATCCAACTCACTAAACTCACCCAACTCAGGGGTATATATGGCCATGTACCGCCCGCTGTCGTCTTTGGATGCGAGGTCACGCGCCGACAGGCGCACCAGCGCGTTACGGACGGTTTGCAGCTTGGCGTCACCGTCGTAGAGCTCGTAGGCTTCAGCGGGCGTCAACGGCCCGTGCTCCTTCAGGAGTTCGAGCATCTTGTGGCCGACCTTGCCCTGCCGCTCGACCCGCTCCCGCACCTGACGTTCCTGTGCAGCTAGCCGCGCCTTCCCTGCGCTGCGACCGTCGAACGTCCACACGACGCCTTTGAGCGTCATGCCGAACCGGGCATCCTCGACGTCACGGCTGTTACGGATGAGCGTTGCCTCGGGCTTCTGCCGGTCGGGCCTGTCCATCACGAAGATGCCGTCCACGGCGCCCGTGAGCCCGTGCGTGCCCGACGATGAGTCGACGCTGTCCCCGGTCTTGTCCTTGCGGTTGTGATGCACGATCAACACGGACGCGCCCGGGTCGTCGGCGCACAGCTTCTGGATGGGCTGCAAGGTGCGCTTCTCGTGCAGCATCGGAGCCAGGTCACGCGGCTTCGGCCCCATCACTTCGGACAGGGTGTCGAGGATGGCCAGGGGTGACTGTCCCTTGTGCCGCTCCATGAACTCCCGCATCACGGCAAGGGCTGTGTCGGGGTCAGTGTGGAACTCGAACGTGGAGGGCACCGACGTCAGGCCGAAGTCGGTCAACCGCTTGGCCAGCCGGCGATCACCCGATTCCAGGTCGAGCAGCAGCACCGGGCGCGCCGCGACCCTGATCGAACCGAACGCCTTCCCGCCACGCGCGCAGGCAATGGCCAGCATGAGCGACAGCAGGCTCTTGCCGATCTTGGGTGCGGCCACCAACAGGTGACACCCGTCGGGGATTACGTCGGGCACGATCCAGTCCAGGATGGGGAAGTCCTGCTTGAGTAGGTCGGCTACCGAACGGGGCTTGGGCGGAGCTGCAAGCTGCTCGGCCTCTTCTTCCGACAGCAGGTCTGCTTCCGGCACCCGTGGGGTGCTGGTCTTCTTGCGGGGGGTCATGCGTGCTGCTCCTTCCGGGCCGACAGCACAACGCGCTCGGCCTCACTGCGGCTGAAGCCGTTGTCCTCTGCGGCGTCGATGAGTAGTTCCAGCCCGCGGTCGCCAACCCCGGCCTCATGCGCACGGCTGGCAGCCCAGAACAGGCCGTCGTGGCGCTCGCCCGACTGCAGGCCGCGAACGAATGACGCGAGCGCCACCGGACTCGCGGTCGTGGGAGTCTTGGGCTTTGAACCCCTGCGCGGCAGCATCAATTTGATGACCTCGCGGGGGAGCGTGGCCACATCGCGCGTCACCCATCGGTAGGGGCTGCCCGAGTCCGGGTGGATGCTGGGCGGCATCACCATGTAGCCGTTGATCTTGACGTCGATGCCACGCGGCACGCTGCCCCTGTACGGCTGCACGAACGGACGCATGTAGTACAGGTGACGCCCGCCGTCGCGCCTGCCGCTGACCACTTCCAGCGTGGGCGGAAGCTCCACCCCGGCGCGCAACTCGAGGTCTTGCAGGTTGCCCCCGTTGCGGGGATCAACGTCGAGCACAATCAGGCTGCGGGGAACCGGAGCGCCGATGTTGTAGTCATGGTCAGCCCACATGCGGCGGATGGTGCGCCGGTCGATGGTGGCGTCAAGGTGGCCGTGAGGCGTGACAGGCTTCTTGCCGTCGAGCGGCAGCACCGCCCATCCGGCCTCGGCGAGTTCGAGCGCGGCGCGCAGCATGCGGTTCATGACGCCACCACCGGGCCAGAGGCGACCGTGTCAGGCGTCCAGTAGAACAGGGCGTCGCACTTGTCATCGCACCGCGCACGTAGGCCGTGCAGGGTGTCCAGGGCCCATTGCAGGTCTTCACGAGTGTGGAAGGTGCGCACGTCGATTTGGAAGGCTGGCCCCTCGCTGCCACCGGACAGGTGGGCGTACCCGTACCCGCCCTTGGCCATGTCAGGGAAGCGCAGGGCGGTCTCGCGCAGCCACGGCTTGAACCATTCGAGCGACGGGCCGTTGCGCAGCACCGAGTTCTGCTCAGCTTCGGTCAGGAGCTTCTTGCCGGGGTAGTCGACCGGGACTGCGGTGCTCATTTCGCACCCCGCAGCAGACCTGTCAGGCGCTTGACCTGGGCAGGGGTCAGTGGCGGCGCTACGGCTAGCGCGCGCTCGATTGCATCAGCGATCTTGGCTTCGGCAAGGCCACTGCGACCCTTGGCCTCTCGCTCAGGATCCTTGAGGCGACGCCCGACCATGATGTCGGACTGCGCCTTGGCGCGATTTGGAGAATTGGAGCTAGACAACGGAAAACTCCCCACGGAGTCAGGTCAGCGCTTGGCTGACTAACTGACTCCCGGTGAGGAGTTGGAATGTGACCTTGCTTTTGTATCCCGCCGATCACCAGCGGCTATTCAGTTGTATGTGTTGAGCCTACAGGGCTAGTTCGCCCGCAGCCTGCGCCCGCGTGAGACGGTTCTGCAGGTCCTCGTGACGGGGCTGCTCATCACGGCCACACGCGCACTTGAAATGCGGCGTGGGGTAGCCGACGAGCGTGCCATCCGTTTCGGCCTGGATGAACCAGTGATGGTCCTCCCCATACCGGTCAACCCGCTCCCACACGTCGTCCGACTCAGACCAGCGGTACTGAGCGACGATGCGCGAGGGGTGGCTCCCGTGGCGCTTGGTGCCCCGGCAGACCACCTTGATAGTGGATTGCATGTTTGCTATTATGCCCCGCCGAGCAGCGAGCGATGCAATTCGCCCCCTGCGGCGTGTTTGGCTCTGAGGCGCGCGGGGTGCCTGGAGTAGGGGTGTGGGGCTGCGAGCTACCGCTAGACCGCTCAGAGAGCGCTCAGAGCCGCTCGCGTCGGCCCCAGTTGCGCCACACGATCCGCACTAGGTCGGGGTCGAATGCCCTGCCGCTGCCCTGCGGCTCGATCACCACCACGGCCAGCGCGTCGATGATCGCGCGCCGATTGTCAATGTGCAGCCCCGCCCACGTCTGTCGAGCCAGCGGCCCCGCCACGTCCACCGGCACCCGAGCAGGCATCGACTCGGCCACGGTGCGCTCATGCGCGGTGCGGTCGGCCCGCAGGCGTTCGGTGATGCGGCGAAGCTGGTCGCCGGTGAGCACGCCGTCCGCGAACTGATCGGCAGCCGTGGCTAGGCGGGCGTCAATGGCCTCTATGGCGTCCCGCGCCTTCTGCGCAGCACCCGTGTCGCCCTGGCTGAATAGCTGCGCTGCATCCGGCTGCTCAAGGCGGCGCAGGATGACTTCAGTCACGAACTCGTCCACCGGCTCCTGGATGCGGCGCACCTTGTGACAGGTGCCGCAGGCGTACGCGGCCTTGACCGGCTTGGACTTCTGCCCTGGCTTCGGCGTCCACCCCGGTATCCGCTTCATGCGCCCGCCCAGCGTGTCACCGCAGCGGCCACACACGGCCAGCCCTGACAGCAGGTGAACGGGAGTGCGCCCGCCCGTGCCCTGCGCGCGGTTCGGGTCGGTGAGCAGCGCTTCAAGCCGTGCGTGCGTGTCCTCGTCGAGTATCGCTGGGTGCAACTCGGGGTTGAACGTGCCGACCACCTTGCCCCGGTGGGTGCGGAGGCCCGCGAGTGACGGGCGGCGGATGAGCTGCCGCAGTGTGATGCCCTGCCAAGGCGCACCAGCAGGGGAGGGGATGCCACGCGCATTGAAGTCGGTAGCGATGCCCCGCAGCGAGTCCCCAGCCAGCACCCGGCGCGCAGCCTCACGGATGACCACGGCCTCAGCCTCCACGATCACATCGTGCCTGTCCTCTCGTCGGTAGCCATAGCCAGGGCGTGCGGTCGGCAGCCCATCAGCAGCGCGGGCATCGGACGCCGCTAACTGACGGCGTGCCTTGCGCTTGGACTCGATGCGGCCCATTGCTGCGCGTACCGTGGACATGAACTCGCCCGAGTCGGTAGCCGGGTCGACATAGCCATCACGCGCGGTGTCCCACACCACCCCGGCAACCTCGCACGCGGCGTGCAGCTCTAGCTTCTCTTCGACGTTGCGTGCTAGGCGCTCTTCCTCAGTGGCCACGATGACACGCCAAGGGGCACCGGTCTCAGCATCGGCAAGCATCCGCTCGAAGTCAGGGCGCTCCTTGTGCCCCAGCGCGCTGATGCCGTCGTCGGTGTAGCGCGCGACGATGCGGTAGCCACGAGTGGCGGCGTGCTGCTCGTTCTGTGCGTGCTGGTCGGCCACCTTGTCACGGGTGCTGACCTTCTCGCTGATGCGCGCGTAGCTTGCCGCGGGGATAAGTGTCATGGGAAAAGGTTACTACCTAATACTGTGCCCGTTGGTGTTCCTCATCCTCCCGTTGTCCGTCGTGTTCGCGATCTACCCTGGCCTGTTCATCCTGCGGCTCGGCATCGGATGAGTGGTCGTCGGGGGAGGCCGTGGGGGCTTACCTTTTGTCTATGGGAAGTCTCGAGTACAACAGCTCTCGTCCGCCGATCGAGGTCGACGACACCGTGCTGGCGCATCTGAAGATCGTGATCTCCACGAAGCTCCGGCGCCAGGAGAGCTTCATGATGACGTGGCCGTCGGGGAAGAAGAGCCCTGGCCGACTGTCCGCGTGGATGCACCCGGCGATCCCGCTGGTGCTCGAGTTCGACGCCGAGCCGCCGCCGGCGATCGATCCGGCCCGGGTCAGTCACATGATGGAGCGGCTGAACGCCCGCGGTGAGCTCGTCATCGACGAGTTCACCTCCTGATCCCACGGCGGCTCTCCGCGGCGCTCAGACGTCCCAATCCGGCAGTCCGCCGAGGTCTGAGGCGAGGCTCCCCTCGTCGGAGGCCTTGACCTGGAAGAGGAAAACCCGCGAGGTCGGGTGGACGAGCACGCTCGCCAGGCCGTCCGACGTGGCGAACGAGACGAAGGTGGGTTCAGCGCGCGCGGCGGCCTCGATCCTCTCTCGGAGGGCGGCGACATCGGTGCCGCGGGGCAGGGGATAGGTGAGCCCGTCGATCTCGACTCTGGCCCGCATCTCATCGTCAGGTCCAGGGCGCATGCGTGACAGGCTATCCCTCGTCCGGACGACCGGACCCGGGGTTGTGCGATTCGCGTGACGGGAGTACAGGGCCTCGCCGCTTCGCCCTCCGCGCGCCGATGACGATGACGATGACGGCGACGAGGATCACCACGCCGACGACGATCGCGATCAGCACCGGAATCGACGGCAGCAGGGGGTTGGGCTCCATAGGCGGGAGCCTATTGCGTTCCGGCGGTTCCGATAGGCAGTGACGCACTCCGCCCGGATGTACCGTCTCGGCATGAGCGGCCTTACCTCGAGATCCACCTCACACCGTCGATGTCGGGCGGTAACCGAGTTGCAGCGTTCGTCTCGAGCTCTTCTACCAGGGGAATGAGGACTTCCCAGAGCGCCCAATGCTGCGGTGTACCCGTTTCTCCTGGTGTCTTGTTCTTACTGCGCATATGGGCCGGAAGTGGCGTACGCCAACCGAAGCGCGACCCGGCGGAGTCTGTAACGTGCAGCGTCAACGACTCGCCGTCGGCTTCCAGATGCGTCAACTCGAGTTCCGCCGGCACCACGATCGTCCCGTGCGCCTTATCCCATTCTTCGCGGACCGCTGAGAGAAAGGTCTCTGCATTCACGTCGCTACCCATGCGTAATGCTGCCCTTCATCCCGCAACGTTAATGACCCACTGGGGGCACACCGTGACGCCCATACAGTATGCCGTGATAAGTCCCTTTTGCTTGCCGTCGCTCATGCGGGCGTTCTCGATCACCACTTTCACTGTCATCGAGCGCTTCGGCTTGCAGGAACCGATCCAGCACTCCCATTCGATCGCGTCCGTCAAGTAAATGATGGAGGTGCCTTGAGTGACGCGGCCGCCGGTCGGCCTCGGGAACTTTGTGGTCTTCTTGATCATGTTGAGGTTGACATGATGCTTGTTCTGAACCTTGGTGAGACCCCACGTGGTTCCGTTGCCCGCGCGAGCAACGACCGGCTTTGCAATGTTATCGGTCCACGTCGAGACGATCCGATAGGCCGTGTCACCCGCGGCCATCGCTGCGCGGTCTTTTGCTGACCCACTCGGCATCTTGCTCGAGTCGTAAGGGGCAGCCAATGGAGTGTCCGAGGCCTCGAGGGATTCCACCTCGGCGATCTGGGCTTCTACGTCGGTTTGCGCGGCCGTGCCAGCGCTGTCTGTCGGCACGAAGCCGAATGTAGTGATCGTCGTCCGCTCGGACTCGTCGGGTGCTTTAGCCGCTGCCGGCGCGACGCCTGTTCCCAGCATCGCGACGATAGCAACCAACGCCATCCCTGCACGCCATCCCCACATCTCCGAACCCCCATCATCGCTATATGGCTCGCACCTGCGGGCCAGCGTCACAGTAACCTCGGAGCGATGAGGTGTCTGTCCCTTTTTGGGGGACACAAGACAAAAGACACAAGATGAGCCACTATGTGGCAGTCCATGAGGATCTGTCGGCGAGCACGTCATCGCGTCCGGGCGTGGACGTGTGGCGCCTCCGTGGCTAGGCGAGCTTCGGCATGGCGCGAGATGCACGCGAACAACACGGGTGCGCTCGGTGACTTCTGGCACGATCTGGCAAGCCGGCTCCGGCTCGGACAAAGACCGCCTCGAACTGGTGTCGCCGCGTGAGGGCGCGGGTCACCCGCACGGCCCTGTGGATAATGTCCGCGCCGCGGCAGGTCTTCGATGCACACTGGCCGCATGATCTCTCGTGCGCGCTCGATGCTCCGTGCCTTCCACGACGACGAACGGGGAGATGTCCCCGGCTGGGTCCTCGTCACCCTGATGACCGCGGGCCTCGTCGTGCTCATCTGGGCGGTCGCCGGGCCTGCGCTCACCTCCCTCTTCGAGCAGGCCATCCAGCGGGTCTCGGGGCTCTGACATGCGTGCGTCTGCGGGGATGACGGATGACCGCGGATCGAACCCGGTGGAGTTCGTGCTCGTCGGCACCCTGCTCACCGCGCTGACCCTCGCTGTGCTGCAGCTGGCGTTCGCGATCTACGTGCGCAACGTCGTCCACGATGCGGCCGTCGAAGGCGCGTACTACGCGGCGCTCGCCGACACGACCGCCAAGGAGGGGGAGGAACGGGCGCGCGAGGTCATCCGTCGCGCGATCGGCCCCTCCTACGCCGACGACATCACGGTCGCCTCGACGCGGCGGGAGGGACAGGAGACCGTGGAGGTCCGGGTCCGGACGACCCTCCCGGTGGTCGGCCTCATCGGTGTCCCTGCAGCCCTGCAGGTCGAAGCCTCCGCACCGGCGGAGTCGTTCGATGCGCGATGACGCAGGATCGAGCTCGCTGGAGTTCATCACGGTCGGGGTGATCCTGCTCGTGCCGCTGCTGTACCTCGTGATCGCTGTGGGTTCGGTGCAGGAGCAGTCGCTCGGCGTCGAGGCCGCGGCGCGGCAGGCCGCACGTGCCATCGCCTCGACACCTGACGTCGCAGGGGCCGCAGTCCGCGGGGAGCAGGTGCTGGACGGGATCGTCGCGGAGTACGGCATCGATCGCGGAGCGGTCGACGTCGCGGTGTCGTGTCGCCCCCGGGCATCGGCCTGTCCGGCGGCGGGAGCGACGGTGGTCGTCACGGTCTCGACGCGCGTGCCGCTGCCGCTCGTGCCGGGAGTGCTCGGACTCGACCAGGCGACGTCCGTCCCTGTGGAAGCCGTGTCGGTGCAGAAGGTCTCGCGACGCTGGAGCGGCGGATGAGCCGGCGCAGGCGCGACGGGGACAAGGACGGAAGGGGCGACGACGAGGGGAGCGTGCTGCTCCTCGTCCTCGGCTACCTGATCCTCGCGCTCGCCGTGCTGTTCGTGTGTGTCTGCGCCACCGACCTCTACCTCACCCAGAAGCGCCTGGACGGGCTCGCGGATGCGGCCGCGCTCGCCGGGGCGGACGGCTTCACGCTGCAGGTGGAGGGGGAGGTGCCGCGTGCGACGCTCACCGACGCGGGGGTGGCCGAGCAGGCGATGCCGCTCGTCCGTGACGCGGGGCTCGAGGCGACCGTCGTCGACGCGGGCACCCCGGACGGCGTGAGCGCGCGCGTCACCGTCGCGGCGATCTGGCATCCGCCGCTGCTCTCGCCGTTCGTGCCCGAGGGGGTGCCGCTGCAGGCGACGGCGACGAGCCGCACGGCGCTGCGCTAGCGACCGGGCGCTCAGTCCTCGGACGGGTCCGGCGTGCTCGGCGGCGTCCGGGGGACGAACCGGGGGATCCAGCGGAGGAACCCGGCGGCGCCGACGAGTCCGATCAGACCCATGGCCCCGGCCGCGAACGACAGGGAGGCGACCGCGGTGATGCCCGAGACGAGGAGCGGGGCGACCGCGCCACCGGCATCGGTCAGCGTGCGCCACGACCCGAGGAACGCGGCGGGGTCGTGCTTCGGGGCGACATCCGCTCCGAGGGTGAGGAGGATGCCGCTGGACAGCCCGTTGCCGACGCCGAGGACCGCGGCGAACATACCGAACCAGAGCACCGCGGAGTCGACGTCGTGCGTGACCGACAGGGCGAGGAACCCGGCACCCATCAACACCATCGCGGGCATCGCCGCCCAGAGCCGGCCGAAGCGGTCCATCACCTGGCCGCTGGCGTAGAAGAGGGCGAAGTCGATGGCTCCGGAGACGCCGACGACGAGGGCGATGGTCGAAGCGTCGAGGCCCAGCGAGAGTCCCCACAGCGGGAGGACGACCTGCCGTGCCGACCGCACCGCCGAGAGCGAGGCCGCGGCGAGTCCGAGCCGACCGAGCACTCCGCGCTGCCGCCACATCGTCTGGAAGATCCCGACCCGCTCGATGGTCGGGATCGACCCGCTCACGGCCTCGCCGCTGTCCTCCGCGAACCGGACGGTGGTCCGCAGCGGGGCGACGGTCTTCTCCGGATCCGGTCCGAAGAGCACGAGCACGACCATCACCACGAGGCAGGCGAGGAAGAACCAGATCGCGGCAGCCTCCGTGCCGAAGTGCTGCAGGAGGCCGGCGGAGACGAACGGGCCGATGAAGATGCCCAGGCGGAAGCTGCCGCCCAGCAGGGAGAGCGAGCGGGCGCGGAACGCCAGCGGCACCCGCGTGGTCATGAACGCGTGCCGGGCCAGCCCGAAGGCGGCTGCGCACAGGCCGAGGAGGAACACCGACGCCGCGAGGACCCCGAGTGACGGCGCGAAGACCATGCCGACGGCGGCGAGGATGGCGATGACGCCCGCGATGACCATCGTGAACCGCTCGCCGATGCGCCCCACGGCCCACCCGGCCGGGAGGTTGCCGCAGAGCTGGCCGACCACGAGCGCCGAGGCGACGAGGGCCGCGAAGGCGACGTCGGCACCCATCGACGCAGCGATGACCGGGATGAGCGGGATGACCGCACCTTCGCCGAGGGAGAAGAGGACGGTCGGCAGGTACACCATCGGCCCGAACTGGCGGAGGACCGTGGATGCGCTGCTCACGTCCCTCACGCTACTCCGGTCGGCGCGAAGGGCCGGACACGCCCGTCCCCGCGCGCGCGGGCGGCACGTTAGGCTGAGGTGTCATGCTCGAACTAGATCTCTCCGCCGAAATCCAGGCGCTCAGGCACACCTTCGGCGACATCAGCGAGGTCGTCGATGTCAACCGTCTCCGCGAGGACATCGCGCGTCTCAGCGAGGAGGCCGGCGCGCCCGACCTCTGGGACGACACCGAGAACGCCCAGAAGGTCACCAGCGCCCTGAGCCACCGCCAGTCGGAGCTCGCCCGCATCACCGGCATCGCCCAGCGCCTCGACGACCTCGAGGTGCTCGTCGACCTGGCGAACGAGATGGGCGACGAGGAGTCGGCGATCGAGGCGCGCAAGGAGCTGCAGACGCTCACCGACCTCATCAACCAGCTCGAGGTGCAGACGCTGCTCGACGGCGAGTACGACGAGCGCAGCGCGATCGTCACCATCCGCTCTGGCGCCGGCGGCGACGACGCCACCGACTTCGCCGAGATGCTCATGCGCATGTACCTGCGCTGGGCGGAGCGTCACAAGTACCCCGTCAAGGTGATGGACACCTCGTACGCGGAGGGCGCCGGTATCAAGTCGGCGACCTTCGAGATCGACGCGCCCTACGCCTTCGGCACGATCTCGGTCGAGGCCGGCACGCACCGCCTCGCGCGCATCAGCCCGTTCGGATCCGCGGACAAGCGCCAGACGTCTTTCGCCGCCGTCGAGGTCATCCCGCTCATGGAGGAGGCGACCGAGGTCGACATCCCCGAGAACGACATCCGGGTCGACGTCTTCCGCTCCTCCGGCCCCGGTGGACAGTCCGTCAACACGACCGACTCCGCCGTGCGCATCACCCACCTCCCGACCGGCATCGTCGTGTCGATGCAGAACGAGAAGTCGCAGATCCAGAACCGCGCCGCGGCCATGCGGGTGCTGCAGAACCGTCTCCTGCTGCTGCAGAAGGAGCAGGAGGCCGCCAAGAAGAAGGAGCTCGCCGGCAACATCACCGCGAGCTGGGGCGACCAGATGCGCTCCTACTTCCTCTACGGCCAGCAGCTCGTCAAGGACCTCCGCACGGGCCAGGAGTCCGGCAACCCCGCCGCCGTGTTCGACGGCGACCTCGACGACTTCATCTCGGCGGGCATCCGCTGGCGCAAGCGCAAAGACGAGGACTGACCCACACGACGAAGGCCCCGGGAGCTCCCGGGGCCTTCGTCGTGTGGTGCGGAAGGATCAGCGTGCCGACGCCTCGACGGTCACGCGGGCGACCTCCTGCAGCATCTCGTCCGTGATGACGATCACGTAGGACGGGCTTTCGGCGACGTCGAACGAGACGGTGCCCTCCGCCGTCGTCCCGGCGTTCTGCTCCGTGGACTCGAGCGTCGCGTCGCCGAAGATGTCGTAGTCGCCCTCGACGCCGTCGGCCGTCTCGACGGAGAAGTAGAGCGGGTTGACGTAGGTCGTCCCGTCGAGCGTCTCCCAGGCCACGTCGATCAACAGATAGCCGCCGTTGGCGGCCTCGAAGTCCGTGCCGTTGGTCGGTCCGAACGTGGCGGAACGGATGGTGACCTCGGCCGTGCCCTCGAGCTGCGGCACGGCGACCGGCTCGCCCAGCGTGCCCTCGGCGACCTCACCCGTACCCGCGTCGCCGGTGTCGTCGGTCTCCGGCGCCGGGCTCTGGCTCGTGCCGTCGTCGTAGTCGGGAAGCGTGACCGGGCGCACGGTGTTCGCGACGGCCAGCACGAAGAAGATGCTCACGACGATCGCGACGATGCCGCCGAGCACCGACACCCCGAGGCCGGTGATCCCCGGCCACTTGGTGCCCTTCAGGAACAGGGAGATGAGCGAGACGATGAACCCGGCCGCCAGGAGGAACCAGGCGAACGGGAGCGTCAGGGGGATGAACGCGAGGATGAGGCCGAGCGCGGCGATCCCGAGACCGACGAGGCCGAGCACCGACATCTTCTTCGGGCCGTCGGTGGCCGGTGCCTGGCCCGGATAGGCGGCCTGTCCGGGGTACGCGCCCTGTCCGGGGTACGCGCCCTGTCCGCCCGGTACCTGTCCCGGGTAGCCGCCGCCACTCTGCGAGCCCGGGTACGCACCCTGCGCCGGGTATCCGCCCTGGCCCTGATACGGCTTCTGGTCGGGGGAGAACGGTGCCGCGGGGGGATAGGCCGCCGTGCCGCCGTCGGTACCGGCCGGAGGGACGATCGGTGCCGCGCCGGGGAGGTCGTGCGCGCCGCTGGCGGGCGCCGTCCAGTCCTGCGCGGGCTCGGGAGCGACGATGAAGTCGGTCGCGGGCTCGTCCGGAGCGATCTCCCGTTCGGCGGCGACGGGTTCGGGTGTGGAGGGCTCCGCTGCGGCGGTCGGTTCCTCCGCCGGGGGAGCGCCGTCGGAAGTCGCCGCGGAGGCGCTCTCCGCGGAAGTGCTGTCCGCGCCCGCGTCCTCAGCCGCCGCAGCGGTGGTGTCCTCGGGCGTCGCGGTGGTCTCCGGCGCGAAGTGTTCGGTCCACTGCTGGCCGTCCCACCAGCGCAGGCGCCCGGAACCGTCGTCGTACCAGCCGGCAGGTGTCGTCATGGGGGTCCCCTCCGTGTGTGCGCTCGCGTGGTGGACGCGAATCGACACTCCATGTATAGCAGCGGGCGCGGACCTCGGTGGGCCGACGGGGGAGGAGGAAGAGCGGCACGGCGTGCCGCGCGGCGGGGTGTCGTGCCGGGGCGACGCCCGTGCCGCGCTTAGGCTCGAATCGCCATGATTCGGTTCGAGAACGTCACGAAACGCTACCGCGGGACGTCGAAGCCCGCCCTGTCCGGTGTCGACTTCGAGGTGCAGCGCGGGGAGTTCGTCTTCCTGGTCGGCGCCTCCGGGTCCGGCAAGTCCTCCTGTCTGCGCCTCATCCTCCGCGAGGACGTGCCGACGACGGGCCGTGTCGCCGTCCTCGGCCGCGACCTGAGGGCTCTGGCGAACCGTAAGGTGCCCTACTTCCGTCGGCACATCGGCTCGGTGTTCCAGGACTTCCGCCTGCTCCCGTCCAAGACCGTCCATCAGAACGTCGCCTTCACGCTGCAGGTCACCGGCTCGTCCCGGGGCTTCATCCAGCAGGCGGTTCCCGAGGCGCTCGCCCTCGTCGGGCTCGACGGCAAGGAGAAGCGCATGCCGCACGAGCTCTCCGGCGGCGAGCAGCAGCGCGTCGCGATCGCCAGGGCGCTCGTCAACCGTCCTCAGGTGCTGCTCGCCGACGAGCCCACCGGAAACCTCGACCCGGCGACCTCCGTCGACATCATGCAGCTGCTCGCCCGGATCAACGCGGGTGGCACGACAGTGCTCATGGCGACCCACGAGGCCGGGTTCGTCGACCAGATGCGCCGCCGCGTGATCGAGCTCCGTGACGGCGAGATGGTCCGCGACGAGGTGCACGGCGGATACGGCGACACCTCGAACATCCCGCGCCTGGTGCCGGAGGAGGTCCGCGGTGCCGCGGCCGCCGCAGCCCTCACGGCCGTGCAGGAGGTGCAGCGCCAGACCGCCGACCTCTCCGTGGTCCGCGCAGCCCTGGCGGAGGAGCTGGACGCCCAGCGCCGTGCCGCCGCCGCGTCTCCCGCGGTCACCAAGCCCGCCGCCGAACCCGCTCCGCAGGTGGTCGAGCCGCCGGAGCCCTCACGGGAGCCCGGCGTGGTCGAACCACCGGACGTCGTGCAGCCGCCGGCCGCGCCGCAGCCCGCTGCCGAGCGTCTCGCGCCCGCCGGTCCGCGCACGCATCCGATCGTGATCCCGGAGGTGGACGTCGCCGAGCTCGGCGTCGCCGACCGCCTCGGGCTGTCCGACCAGGACGACGAGGAAGTGGGCCCGACCTCATGAGAATCGGCCTGATCCTGACCGAGGCCCTCGTCGGCCTGCGGCGCAACATCTCGATGGTCATCTCCGTCGTGCTCGTCACCTTCGTGTCGCTGACGTTCGTCGGCGCCGCGATCCTCATGCAGTCCCAGATCGGCGTCATGCGCGGCTACTGGGCCGAGCGCGCCCAGGTGGCCGTCTACATGTGCTCCGCGGTGTCGGAGTCGGACACCTGCGTCGACGGCGCGGCGAGCGAGGAGCAGGTCGCCGCCGTGCGCGCCCAGCTCGAGGGCGACGCGTTGTCGCCGCTCATCAGCTCCATGACCTTCGACACGAAGGAGGAGACCTACGCCAAGCTCGTCGAGCAGGTCGGGGAGGAGCAGGCCAGCGTGCTCTCGCCCGATCAGGCGTTCGAGGTCTTCTTCGTCACGATGAAGGACCCGGGCCAGTCGCAGGTCCTCGCCGAGGCGTTCAACGGCCAAGCCGGAGTGGAACAGGTCCAGGACCAGCTCCAATACCTCGAACCGCTGTTCTCCGCGCTCACCGTGGCGACCTACATCGCCGTCGGCATCGCCGTCCTCATGCTCATCGCCGCGACGCTTCTGATCGCCACCACCATCCGCTTGTCCGCCTATGCGCGGCGGAAGGAGATCGGGATCATGCGCCTGGTCGGCGCCTCGAACCGCTTCATCCAGACGCCGTTCGTGCTGGAGGGCGTCTTCGCCGCGTTGCTGGGCTCGGCTCTCGCGAGCGCGGCGGTCGTCGCCGGCATGCACTTCGGCGTGAACGGCTATCTCCGCGGACGGGTGCCGTTCATCACGACGTGGGTGACCATGCAGGACGCGATCCTCGTGGTGCCGGTCCTCGTCGGGATCGGCGTCGTGCTCGCGGCGCTCTCGGCCGGCTTCGCGATCCGGCGTTGGCTGCGCACCTGATACCCTGAAAGGCTGCTCGACCGATCCGCTGTCGAGCCGTCCACAGCACCACAGCACAGGAGATCATCATGCCCAGGGAACGCGGGGAGAAGGTCATCGCGACCAATCGTCGCGCGCGTCACGACTACAACATCGAGAAGTCGTACGAGGCGGGGATGGTGCTCACCGGCACCGAGGTGAAGTCGCTCCGTCAGGGGCGCGCGAACCTCAGCGACGGGTACGCGTTCGTGAAGGGCAACGAGGTCTTCCTCGATGCCGTGCACATCCCGGAGTACTCGCAGGGGCACTGGACGAACCACTCGGCCAAGCGCATCCGCAAGCTGCTCCTGCACCGGGAGGAGATCGCGAAGCTCGCTCACGCCGTCTCCGCGGGCGGGTACACGCTCATCCCGCTCAAGCTGTACTTCTCGGACGGTCGCGCCAAGGTCGAGATCGCCCTCGCGAAGGGCAAGCGCGAGTACGACAAGCGCCAGACCCTCCGTGAGCGTCAGGACACCCGCGAGGCCGAGCGCGCGATGCGCCTGCGCAACAGGGTCGGCGAGTAGCCCGAGCCGGCTCAGAGGCTCGGCGTGAAGCCGAACACCCGGCCGAGGAACGCGAGCTCCCGCTCCAGCGCGTCGACGATGGTCTCCGCGCTGCGGAACCCGTGGCCCTCGCCCGGGTACAGCACGTAGTCGTGGTCGATGCCGTTCGCCGCCAGAGCGTCGCGGATGGCCTCGGACTGGGACGGCGGCACGACGCGGTCCTCCTCGCCCTGCAGCAGCAGCACCGGAACGTCGATGCGGTCGGCGTGCGTCAGGGGCGAGCGCTCGATGTAGACGTCCTCGGCCGCGGGGAGCGGACCCACGAGGCCGTCGAGGTACGACGCCTCGAAGTCGTGGGTCTCGGCGGCGAGCAGCCGGAGATCCGCGACACCGTAGCGGCTGATGCCGGCCGCGAACGTGCCGCCCCGGACGAGTGCGGAGAGCACCGTCCAGCCGCCGGCCGAGCCCCCGCGGATGGCGATGCGGGTGGAGTCTGCCAACCCGGCGTCCGCGAGGCCGCGGGCCGCCGCGATCACGTCGTCCACGTCGACGATGCCCCACTGTCCCTGCAGACGGTCGCGGTAGGCGCGTCCATATCCCGTCGATCCGCCGTAGTTGACGTCGAGGACCCCGATGCCCCGGCTCGTGAAGAACGCGATGGAGGCGGAGGCCGCACCGGTGACATGGGCGGTCGGACCGCCGTGCACGAGCACGATGTAGGGCGGCAGCTCCCCGTCGGCGCCGCGGGGGTCTCCGGGCGCGGCGGGCGGATACGCGAACGCGTGCACGGGGCCGTGTGCCCCTTCCACGACGATCTGCTGCGCCCCCGGCATCCAGTCCTCGTCGACCGGAGCGCCACCGGTGATGGTCTCGACGGTCCCACTGTCGACATCGACGCACCAGATGCCTGAGGTCACGCGCGAGCCGTCTCCGCTGAGCAGCACGCGGGAGCCGGCGACGTCGTCCACGCTGAGGTGCCCGTCGCCCGGCACCGTGATCGCCCGGGTCTCGCCGTCCGCGGACACGAGCTGCACCTCGTCGCGTCCATTCGTGCGCACCGCCACGAGGCGCCCGTCGGCCAGGACCTGGAACCAGCGGTTGCCGAGCACCCAGAGGCCGTATCCGGTATCCGCGTCCGACGAGCTCAGCGCGCGCGAGGCGCCGAGCCGGAGGCCGTCCAGTGCGAGGTGCTGGAGCTGCCAGCGCCCTGAAGCGTCGTCGGCGAACACGAGCGCGTCGTCGCCGCGCCACTCCGGCTGCAGGGCCGCGGAGGTGGGGACGCGGGTGACGGTCCCGCCGTCCACCGCCCCGATGGCGAGGGCGGCACTCTCCCACGGCATGCTGTCCGCCTGCCACTCGACCCAGGCCACCCGGCTGCCGTCCGGCGAGAGAGCGGGGTGGGCGAAGAATCCGGTGCCCTCCGCGATCACGCGCACCGCAGCCGCTTCGTCGGCGGCCGAGCCGTCCACGGGGATCTCCACGATCGCGCGGCGGTGCGGGGCGGCCGAGAGGTCTTCGCGGACCGCAAGCAGGCGGCCGCTCTGCACGCGCAGCCCGCCGTACGACGGGCCGGCGGCGGTGAGGGGGCGCGGCTCCGCGCCGCGGTCCATGCGGTGCACACGCTGGTCGGCGCCGGAGACGAAGTACAGGGTGTCGCCGTCGACGGTCCAGGCACCGCCCCCGTACTCGTGCACGCGGGAGCGGGCGCTCCAGGGTGCCGGGAGGATCTCCGCCCCCGTCGAGCTGCGCACCGTGACGCGTCCGCCCTCGGCGGGCACGGACTCGGCCCACCACACCTCATCGCCGACGAAGCGTGCTCCGTCGATGCGGGGAGCCGCTCCGGCGACGGCGGCGGCGGTGAAGGGGGAAGCCCAGGAGCCGAACGGTGAGGACATGCGTCGAGCCTACGGGCGGTGACACACGACGTCACACTCGTGCGGCGGGCCGAGGGCGTGTTCTAGGTTTCTGGAAACGCCCGGTTGATCCCGGACGTGGAGCGACAGCCGAGCCCGGCACCCGCCCGCGAACGACGTGCTCTTCGTCGTGCGCGGACCCCGGCCCCTGTCCCCAGGAGAGAAGATGTCTTCCCCGTTCGACGCCTCCCGCGCCTCCCGCGTGCCGTTCTCCTTCGAGCTGTATCCGCCCCGCTCGGAGTCGAGCGAGGAGGCCCTGCACGAGACCGTCCGTCACCTCGCCGCGGCCGGACCCGCGTTCCTCTCGGTGACCTATGGCGCCGGCGGCTCGACCGGGGGACGCTCGCTCGACGTGCTGCGGTTCATCCGCGAGCACACCGACGTCGAGCCCCTCGCCCATCTCACGTGCGTCGGCAACACCTATGCCGGGGCCACGGCGCTCATCCGGGAGTTCCTCGACGCCGGGATCCTCCGCTTCCTCGCCCTCCGCGGCGATCCGCCCGCGGGCCGGACGGAGCCCTTCCTCGGCGACCTGGAGAGCGCGGCTCAGCTCGTGCAGCTCATCGATCGCGTCCAGGCCGAACGCGCTCCGTACCAGGAGTCCCCGGTCCCCGGCCTTCCCGGAGCCGCGCTGGTGGGCCCCCGGCAGAAGGTCGACATCGCGGTCGCGGCCTTCCCGAAGGGGCACCCGCGGGCCACGCACCGCACCCAGGACGTGGAGGCTCTGCTCGCCAAGCAGGCGGCGGGGGCGACCTTCGCCATCACCCAGCTCTTCTTCCACCCGGACGACTACCTCGCCTTCGTGGAGCGAGCTCGAGCGGGCGGCGTCACCATCCCGATCCTTCCCGGCATCATGCCGATCACCTCACCTGCCCGGCTGGCCCGGGTGCTGGAGCTCACGGGGGAAGACCTGCCGAGCGAGCTCTCGGTCGCCCTCGACGTCGAGCCCACCGCCGAGGGGCGCCGGGAGATCGGGATCTCGTGGGCCGCGCGCCTCGCCGCCGACGTCGTCGCCGGCGGCGCCCCCGGCGTCCACCTGTACGCCTTCAACCAGCACGAGACCGTCCTGACCGTCCTCGCCGAAGCCGGCATCGTCCCGGCGCTCCGGCACTAGTCCCCGCCGAAAGGAAACATCATGACCGCATTCCCCGAGGGCACCATCCTCGGCTATCCCCGCATCGGCCGCCGCCGCGAGCTCAAGAAGGCCGTCGAGGCGTTCTGGGCGGGCCGCATCGACGAGCAGGAGCTGGAGCGGACGGCAGCGGACCTGCGCGCGGCGACCCGTGAACGCCTGGCCGCCCTCGGCCTCGGTCGCACGGACTCGTCGATCCCGGAGTCCTTCTCGTTCTACGACCAGGTCCTCGACGCCGCCGCCACGGTCGGCGCCATCCCCGCGCGCTTCGACGACCTGCGGGAGGCGGACGGGACGATCGGACTCTCCGCACTGTTCACCGTCGCCCGCGGCGAGGGGGAGCGCGCGCCGCTGGAGATGACGAAGTGGTTCGATTCGAACTACCACTACCTCGTGCCGGAGATCGGCCCGGAGACGGTGTTCTCCCTCGCCAGCGACCGGCTGGTGCGCGAGGTCGCCGAGGCCGCGGCCGCCGGATTCGTCACGCGTCCCGTGGTCGTCGGACCGGTCACGCTGCTGGCGCTCGCGAAGGCGTCGGACGACGCGCCGGAGGGCTTCGAGCCGCTCTCGCGTCTGGAGGACGTGCTGCCGGTCTACGTCGATCTGCTCGCCCGCCTGCGCGCCGCGGGTGCCGAGTGGGTGCAGCTCGACGAGCCCGCGCTCGTCAGCGAGTCGCTGCCGGCCACGACCGCCCAGCTCGCCTCGGCGGCGGAGCGCGCGCTCGCGGTGCTGGGCAGCGCCGAGGAACGCCCCTCGATCCTCGTCGCGGCCCCGTATGCGAGCCTCGGCGAGACGTTCGGGACCGTGGCCGCGGCCCCCATCGAGGCGATCGCCGTCGATCTCGTGCGCGGTGCCGTCCCGGAGGCGGTGCCTGGCCTCGAGGGCAAGACCCTCGTCGGCGGTGTGATCGACGGTCACAACATCTGGCGTGGCGACCTCTCCGCGGCGTTCGACTCCCTGGAGGCGCTCCGCGCGCTCGGTGCTCCGGTGTCCGCGGCCACCTCGACCTCGCTGCTGCACGTGCCGCACGACGTGCAGGACGAGACCGCGCTCGACGAGCGCCTGGTGTCCTGGCTCGCGTTCGCGGACCAGAAGGTGCAGCAGGTCGTGACCCTCGCCCGCGGTCTGTCCGAAGGGCGCACGGCGATCGCGACCGAGCTGGACGCCGCGACCGCTGCGCTGCAGGATCGCCTGAGCGCTCCCGGCGTGCGCGACGGTGCGGTGCGTTCCCGTGCGCTGACCGACGCCGACTTCGCCCGTGCTCCGTACGCGGAGCGGGAAGAGGCGCAGAATGTCCTCGGCCTGCCGGTGCTGCCCCTGACGACGATCGGCTCCTTCCCGCAGACCGGAGACATCCGCCGCGCACGCGCGCAGTTCCTCCGCGGCGAGATCCCCGAGGACGACTACGAGGAGTTCCTCCGCCGTGAGGTCGCCGCGGTCGTCTCCCTGCAGGAGGACCTCGGCCTCGACGTCCTCGTGCACGGCGAACCCGAGCGGAACGACATGGTGCAGTACTTCGCCGAGCACCTCGACGGCTTCGCGGTCACGCAGCACGGCTGGGTGCAGTCGTACGGCTCGCGAGCCACGCGTCCGTCGATCCTCTGGGGCGATGTCTCCCGCCCGGCGCCCATCACGGTCGCCTGGTCGGCATACGCCCAGTCGCTCACCGCGAAGCACATGAAGGGGATGCTCACGGGGCCGGTCACCATCCTCGCGTGGTCCTTCGTCCGCGACGACCAGCCTCTGGGGGAGACCGCGAACCAGGTCGCGCTCGCCCTCCGCGACGAGATCGCCGATCTGGAGGCCGCGGGCATCCAGGTGATCCAGGTCGACGAGCCGGCGCTGCGCGAGCTGCTGCCGCTGAAGCAGACCGACCAGCCCACGTACCTGGACTGGTCCGTCGCCTCGTTCCGTCTGGCGACGGGCGGTGCCGCGGCGGCCACGCAGGTGCACACCCACCTCTGTTACTCGGAGTTCGGCGTCGTGATCGACGCGATCCGTGCGCTCGACGCCGACGTGACGTCGATCGAGGCGGCCCGCAGCCGCATGGAGGTCGTCGCGGACATCGCCGAGGTCGGCTTCGACCACGGCATCGGCCCCGGTGTCTACGACATCCACTCGCCGCGTGTGCCGACGGTCGAGGAGGTCGAGTCCCTGCTGCGTCGCGCGGTCGAGGAGATCCCGCTCCGTCAGCTCTGGGTGAACCCGGACTGCGGCCTGAAGACCCGCGGCTACGCCGAGACCACGGCATCGCTGCGGAACATCGTCGAGGCCACCCGCCGGGTGCGCGAGGACGTGGTGGTCACCGCCTGACACTCCTGCTCAGCGAAACGACGAAGGCCCTCCCGGTGCACCGGGAGGGCCTTCGTCGTGTGTCTCAGACGGCGCGCATGACCGCGACGACCTTGCCGAGCACGACGGCTTCGTCGCCCAGGATCGGCTCGAACGCGGAGTTGCGGGGGAGCAGCCAGGTGTGGCCGTCGCGACGACGAAGCACCTTGACGGTGGCCTCGCCGTCGAGCATGGCGGCGACGATCTCACCGTTCTCCGCGGTGTTCTGCGACCGGACCACGACCCAGTCCCCGTCGCAGATCGCGGCGTCGATCATCGACTCGCCGGAGACCTTGAGCATGAAGAGGTCGCCTTTGCCGACGAGCTGCCGGGGGAGCGGGAAGATCTCCTCCACCTGCTGATCGGCGGTGATGGGCACGCCGGCGGCGATGCGGCCGACCAGCGGGACCAGGGCGGCGTCGCCGACCGGGGTCGCCACATCCGCGGGGTTCTCCGCACCGGTGCCGGGAAGGTCGATGAGGACCTCCATGGCGCGCGTCTTGCCCGGGTCGCGCCGCAGGTAGCCGCTGAGCTCGAGCTGACCGAGCTGGTGCGTGACGCTGGACAGCGACTTGAGTCCGACGGCATCGCCGATCTCGCGCATGCTCGGCGGGTAGCCGTTCTGTGCGATGGAGCCCTGGATGACCTCGAGGATCGCCATCTGCTTCGGACTGAGGCTCTTGCGACGGCGGGTGCGCGGCGCCTCGGACTCGAGGGCTGAGGTGTCGCTCATGGTGCTCCTTCACTGCGTGATCCGACGTGCCGCTTCGAATGTCGGTGGCCCGTGGTGGGGTGTCCTTATCGAAACCGTATCCGAGAAAAGCGCGGATCTGGAAGATCTGTTCGAGCGTGTCGGGCGATTCGCGGGCCGCGGTTTCGAAGACAGCTTGACAGATGTTCGAACTCGAAGATATCTTCGGAACGTAGCTTCGCATCCACGGCTCCCGGCCGAGGCGCGGATGCGAAAGCTACGCCAACCTCCCCGGGCTCCGGCGCCGGGACAGTAAGGAGCAGACATGAGCAGCATCAGCCTCAGCACCGCGACCGCCTTCCCGGCATCGGCCCGTCCGGCCACCCGGCTGCGGATCACGGCACGCGGTCGCCGCGCTCTGCTCGCGCTCGCCTCGGTCCCGCTCGCGGCGGGCATCGCCTTCGCCGCCATCAGCGGGGGTAGTGCGATCGCCTCCGGCGCGGACGCACCGGCCGTCTCCGTCGAGACCGTCACGGTCATGCCCGGCGACACCCTCTGGTCGATCGCGAGCAGCATCGCCCCCGAGGCCGACCCACGCGAGGTCATCGGTGAGATCAGCCGCATGAATCTCCTGCGCGGCGGCGAGCTGCAGGTCGGTCAGGAGCTCGCGCTCCCGGCCCGCTACACCGACTGACGCGGAGCCCGAGTCTTCCGATCCGGTCGTCACGATGACCTCGGCTCTCCGTGCTCCTCTTAAGATGGGAAGGGTGACCTTCTCCCTCAACGATCTCCCGCTCCGCGACGATCTGCGCGGACTCACCCCGTACGGCGCGCCCCAGGCCCCGCTGCCGGTGGCTCTGAACGTGAACGAGAACACGCATCCCGTTCCCGACGAGGTCGCGAGCGACATCCTCGATGACATCGCCGTGGCGATCCGGGACGTGAACCGGTACCCGGATCGTGAGTTCACGACGCTGCGGGAGGCCTTCGCCGACTACCTGGGTCACGGCCTCACGCCGGAGCAGATCTGGGCGGGAAACGGCTCCAACGAGGTGCTGCAGCACATCTTCCAGGCTTTCGGCGGTCCGGACCGCACGGCATTCGGCTTCGGCCCGACGTACTCGATGTACCCGCTCATCGCGAAGGGCACAGGGGCGTCGTGGATCGCCGGCACCCGGCAGCCGGACTACACCGTCACCGCGGAGGAGGCGGCGGAGCAGGTCCGTGCGGCCGACCCGGACATCGTGATCCTCTGCTCGCCGAACAATCCGACGGGCACGCCGCTGGGGCTCGACGTGGTGGAGGCCGTCTACGACGCCGCCCGTGGCGTGGTGATCGTCGACGAGGCCTATCAGGAGTTCGCGCCGCGCGATGCCCCGTCTGCACTGACTCTGCTGGAGGGCCGGCCGCGGCTGGCGGTCTCCCGCACCATGAGCAAGGCCTTCGCCTTCGCCGGTGCCCGCGTCGGCTACCTCGCCGCCGACCCCGCGTTCATCGACGCGCTGCGTCTGGTGCGCCTGCCCTACCACCTGAGCGCCCTGACGCAGGCGGCGGCCGTCGCCGCGCTCCGCAATGCCGACGTCATGCTCGGGATGGTGCAGGAGATCGTGGAGCAGCGCGACCGGATCACGGCCACGCTGGAGGCCCTCGGCTACACGCCCCACCTCTCGTGGTCCAACTTCGTGCTGTTCGGCGGCGTCGCGGACCCGCAGGCCACCTGGCAGCAGCTCTACGATCGCGGCGTGCTCGTCCGTGACGTCGGCATCCCCGGTC
This sequence comes from Microbacterium sp. NRRL B-14842, assembly GCF_050470785.1. Classification (NCBI taxonomy): domain Bacteria; kingdom Bacillati; phylum Actinomycetota; class Actinomycetes; order Micrococcales; family Microbacteriaceae; genus Microbacterium; species Microbacterium sp. NRRL B-14842. The sequence goes on from NZ_JBFLUM010000001.1 coordinate 878,809, forward strand.
ACCTGCGGGTGAGTGCCGGTACGGAGGCGGAGACCACGGCGTTCCTGGACGCCCTGGCCTCGATAGGATCGGCATCATGACCATCCCCGCGCCCACCGCACGCACCGCGAGCCGCGTGCGCAGCACGTCGGAGTCCACCGTCGAGGTCGAGCTCAACCTGGACGGTACCGGCGCGAGCCGCATCGACACCTCGGTGCCGTTCTTCGACCACATGCTCACGGCGTTCGCGAAGCACTCGCTGACGGATCTCACCGTGCGGGCGTCCGGCGACACCCACATCGACGCGCACCACACCGTGGAAGACATCTCGATCGTGCTCGGTCAGGCGATCCTCGCCGCGCTCGGGGACAAGTCCGGCATCTCCCGCTACGGCGACGCCCTCGTCCCCCTGGACGAGGCGCTCGCGCAGGCGGTCGTCGACATCTCCGGTCGCCCGTACCTCGTGCACGAGGGTGAACCCGCGGGCTTCGAGCACCACCTGATCGGCGGGCACTTCACCGGATCGCTCGTCCGGCACGTCTTCGAAGCCATCACCTTCAACGCCGCCCTCACCGTGCACGTCCGGGTCCTGGGCGGGCGCGACCCGCACCACATCGCCGAGGCCGAGTTCAAGGCGTTCGCGCGGGCGTTCCGTCAGGCGAAGGCGCTGGATCCCCTCGTCGACGGCATCCCGTCCACCAAGGGAGCCTTGTGAGCGCCGCGCCCCGGGTCGCCGTCTTCGACTACGAATCCGGCAACGTCCACTCCGCGGTCAAGGCGCTCGTCGCCGCGGGAGCCGACGCCGTCCTCACGCGCGACCGCACCGAGGCGCTCGAGGCCGACGGGTTCGTCGTGCCCGGCGTCGGAGCCTTCCAGGCCGTGCGGGACGCCCTGCAGGCTCACGGCGGTGACGAGATCATCGGCCGTCGTCTCGCGGGCGGTCGACCGGTGCTGGGTATCTGCGTCGGCATGCAGGTGCTCTTCGAGCACGGCGTCGAGCGCGGGCACGACGCCGCGGGCCTCGGCGAGTGGCCGGGCGCCGTGACGGAGCTCAACGCCCCTGTCCTGCCGCACATGGGCTGGAACACCGTGGAACCGGGGGAGGACACCGTCCTGTTCCGCGGGATCGAGCAGGAGCGCTTCTACTTCGTGCACTCCTATGCGGCGCAGTCCTGGGAGCTCGATGTGATCCCGCCGTTCCCCCAGCCCGTGCTCACCTGGGCGACCTACGGCGGTCCCTTCCTCGCGGCCGTGGAGAACGGCCCGCTCTCGGCGACGCAGTTCCACCCCGAGAAGTCCGGAGACGCCGGCATCCAGCTGCTCCGGAACTGGGTGCAGAGCCTCTGATCCGGGGCCGCGTCGGCGCCGGGCGTCATGCGGTTTGTCCCGCGCCCCGCGGCGGACTACCCTCGTCTCTCGTGCCCTCTCGGGCCGCAGACCCACCCGAACCAAGGACCCCATGAACGACTTCGCGCAGTCCCCCTCGCTCACGCTCCTCCCCGCGGTCGACGTCGCCGGCGGCAAGGCGGTCCGTCTGACCCAGGGGGAGGCGGGCACGGAGACGAGCTACGGCGACCCGCTCGACGCCGCGGGGGAGTGGGTCTCGCAGGGGGCCTCCTGGATCCACCTCGTCGACCTCGACGCGGCGTTCGGACGCGGCAGCAACGCCCCGATCCTGCGCAAGGTCATCAAGCAGTTCAAGAACGTCAACGTCGAGCTCTCCGGCGGCATCCGGGACGACGCGAGCCTGGAGGCGGCTCTGGAGAGCGGCGCCGCCCGCATCAACCTCGGCACCGCCGCCCTGGAGAACCCGGAGTGGGCCGCCGACGTGATCAGCCGCTTCGGCGAGGCGATCGCCGTCGGCCTCGACGTGCGCGGCACGACGCTCGCGGCGCGGGGCTGGACGAAGGAGGGCGGCGACCTCTGGGAGGTGCTCGAGCGCCTCGAGGACGCCGGCTGCAGCCGCTACGTCGTCACCGACGTGACCAAGGACGGTACGCTGCGCGGTCCGAACCTGGAGCTCCTGCGCGAGGTCACCTCGCGCACCCCGAAGCCGGTCGTCGCGTCGGGCGGCATCTCGAACCTCGACGACATCGCCGCCCTGCGCGACCTCGTGCCGCTGGGCGTCGAGGGCGCCATCGTCGGCAAGGCCCTGTACGCGGGCGCCTTCACGCTGGCGGAGGCCCTGGATGTCGCCGGAGACTGACCCCCACGCCTGCGGGCCGGAGTCGCACAACCGGGCCGACTCGGCCGGGGTCCCCTGGGAGGGGCGCAGCTTCGAGTCGAATCCGCACGCCGCGGACGACGGCTCGGCGGACCCTGCTCTTCTCGCCGCCCTGCTCCGCTTCCGCGCGGGGGAGGGGAGTCAGACGGAGGTCGTCGACGCGTTCCGCTCCGCGCGGGTGCTCATCCCGCTGATCGCCGAGAAGGGTGAGGAGGGTGTGGCCCCCAGCGGCCTCGCGGTGGACAAGACGCAGGAGCTGTCGATCGTCACCGTCGCCGCACCGGACGGGCGCCGCGTCCAGCCGGTGTTCTCGTCGGTCGAGACGATGCAGCGCTGGGACCCGTCGGCGCGACCCATCCCTGTCGAGGCCGTCCGCGCCGCGCTGGCCGCATCGTCGGAGGACACCGACCTCATCGTGCTCGACCCGACCTCGGACACGGAGTTCGTGATCCGGCGACCCGCCGTCTGGGCCGTGGCGCAGGGGCACGCGTGGGAACCGAGCTTCCTCTCGCCGGAGGTGGTCACCGCGCTCCGGGAGAGCATCGCCCATGAACTCGCCGTGATCGACGTCGCGGTCGCGCCCGGTGACCCGGATGCGCGGCTGCGCGGGCCGGAGCTCATCGTGGTGCTGGAGCTCGTCGACGGCCTGGAGCGCGAGGTCCTGGATGCGGTGCTCGCGCGCCTCGCCCAGCGGTGGGCGGCGGATGACCGCATCGCCGTCCTCGCCGACTCGCTGACGGTCAAGCTCCGCCGCAGCGTCTGAGGGGGCGCCGACCGGATCAGGTGACGGGGCCGGTCCACTTCTCGCCGGGGCCCTTGCCGATCGGGTCCGGGATGGTCGAGGCCTCGCGGAAGGCGAGCTGCAGCGAACGGAGGCCGTCACGCAACGAGCGGGCGTGCATGTCGCTGATCTCGGGGGCGCCGGCGGTGATGAGTCCCGCCAGCGCGTTGATGAGCTTGCGCGCCTCGTCCAGGTCGAGCTGAGCCGCGGCCTCCGGGTCGTCCGCCAGGCCGAGCTTGACGGCGGCAGCACTCATGAGGTGCACGGCGGCGGTGGTGATCACCTCGACGGCCGGGACGTCGGCGATGTCGCGGACGGCCGAGGAGGCCGCTTCTTCCTGCCGAGCCCATCGCTCCTCGCGCTCGCGGGCCGCCTCGTCCGATGCCTGGTTCGTCACTTCGCCTTGCTTTCTGTTAGACTTTGGCGGGCTCCGGAGCGTCATGCTCCGGAACGAAAGAGGATTCACTTCCCACCCGCGCTTGCCGTTCCAGGCTACCGGGTCTTGCGCTCCGCCGGCTCCGCTCGTCACGAGGGGGCCGGTAGACAGGGTGCGGAGCCGGCGTCTGAGAGCCGGCGGGTGGGGGACGACTCCGATTTCGCCCGAGATGCAGACAGCATCACGGTGGCCGAATCACATCGTCTAAGGAGCTCCGCATCAGCGATCCCCGTACCAATGAGCGCATCCGCGTCCCCGAGGTCCGCCTCGTCGGCCCCGCGGGTGAGCAGATCGGCGTTGTCCGCATCGAGGCAGCGCTGCGTCTCGCACAGGAAGCCGATCTCGACCTCGTCGAGGTCGCCCCGAACTCGAAGCCGCCCGTCGTCAAGATCATGGACTACGGCAAGTTCAAGTACGAGGCCGCGCAGAAGGAAAAGGAAGCGCGTCGCAACCAGGCGAACACGATCCTCAAGGAAGTCCGCTTCCGTCTGAAGATCGAGGCGCACGACTACACGACGAAGCTCAAGCGCGCCGAGGGCTTCCTCAAGGCCGGTGACAAGGTCAAGGCCATGATCCTCTTCCGCGGTCGCGAGCAGTCGCGTCCCGAGCAGGGTGTGCGTCTGCTGCGCAAGTTCGCCGAGGACGTCGCCGAGTTCGGCACCGTCGAGTCGAACCCGACCATCGACGGCCGCAACATGGTCATGGTCGTCGCGCCGCACAAGAGCAAGTCCGAGGCGAAGCAGGAGCAGAACGCCGTGCGCGCCGCGAACAAGCAGGCCGCGCGCGATGCGAAGAACGACGCGGACGCTTCCGCGGACGCCCCGGCGGAGTAGATCCGCCCCCAGAACTCCCGCACCGCGGGTTGACACCGTCGCCTGAGAAGGCGCCATACGAAGGAAGAGAAGATGCCGAAGCAGAAGACCCACTCGGGTGCTAAGAAGCGCTTCAAGATCACCGGCAGCGGCAAGCTGAAGAAGCAGCAGGCCGGGATGCGCCACAACCTCGAGCACAAGTCGAGCCGTCGCACCCGCCGTCTGAACCAGGACCAGGTGCTCGCGAAGGCGGACTTCAAGGTCGCGAAGAAGCTTCTCGGTCGCTGACGCGCCGAACGCACGATAGGAACACAGGAAAATGGCAAGAGTCAAGCGGGCGGTCAACGCCCACAAGAAGCGTCGGGTCATCCTCGAGCGCGCCTCCGGCTACCGCGGTCAGCGTTCGCGCCTCTACCGGAAGGCCAAGGAGCAGGTCATCCACTCCCTGGTCTACTCGTACCGGGACCGTCGCAAGCGCAAGGGCGACTTCCGTCGTCTCTGGATCCAGCGCATCAACGCCGCTGCCCGCCAGAACGGCATGACGTACAACCGCTTCATCCAGGGCCTCAACCTCGCGGGTGTCACGGTCGACCGTCGTATGCTCGCCGACCTCGCGGTGAACGATGCCGCGACGTTCACGACGCTGGTCGAGACGGCGAAGAAGGCTCTGCCCTCCGACGTCAACGCGCCGAAGTCGGTCGCGTAAGCATCTCGCTTCCGAACGGGCGTCTTCCTCCGAGAAGGCGCCCGTTCCGCGTATCCGGGCGGTGGCGGGCTGACCGTAGACTGAGTCCGTGCTGGAGAACCCCCGTTCCCCCCGAGTCCGTGCCGTCGCCAAGCTGACCAAGCGCAGCGCGCGTACCGAGACCGGGCTGTTCCTGTTGGAAGGTCCGCAGTCCGTCCGTGAGGCGCTGACGTACCGTCCGGAGGCGATCATCGAGCTGTTCGCGACCCCCCACGGGTGGGAGAGGCACGCGGACATCCGTGCCGCGGCGGCGGAGGCGGACGTCGAGGTCGAGTACGTGAGCGAGGACGTGCTCAACGCGATGGCCGACACGGTGACGCCGCAGGGGCTGGTCGCCGTCGTCCGGCAGACGCCGACCTCCGTGCGCGACATCTTCGATGCCGCACCGCGTCTGGTCGCCATCTGCGAGGAGGTGCGCGACCCCGGCAACCTCGGCACCATCATCCGGGCCGCCGACGCCGCCGGCGCCGACGCCGTCGTGCTCACGGGCCGTACGGTCGATCCTTACAACCCCAAGGTCGTGCGGGCGACGACGGGCTCGCTCTTCCACCTTCCGGTCTCCGTGGGTGGGGACCTCGACGAGGTCGTGCGACGTGCGCACGATGCGGGCCTGCAGATCCTCGCGGCCGACGTGAAGGGGGATGACCTCCTCGCAGCCCGCGCCGACGGTGTGCTCGGCGAGCCGACCGCCTGGCTGTTCGGCAATGAGGCGCGCGGACTCGAGGACGAGGCGCTGACACGGGCCGACCGGGTCCTGCGGCTGCCGATCTTCGGACGCGCGGAGTCGCTCAACCTGGCCACCGCGGCGAGCGTGTGCCTGTACGAGAGCGCGTTCGCCCAACGCGCCGCCGCCACCGGCTGACCGGCGACGGACGGAACGCAGGATGCGGATTCTCATCGTCGAGGACGACGAGCGGGTGGCGGGGGCCTTGCAGGCCTTCCTCGCGCGCTCGGGCTATGCCACCGTGCACGCCGCCGACGGGGCGACCGCGCTGGAGCACCTCGACGCCGACACCGAGGTGGTGCTGCTGGACCTCGGGCTGCCGGACGTCGACGGGATCGACCTCTGCCGTCGTATCCGGGGGCGGTCCGACGTCCCGATCGTGATCGTCACCGCGCGCAACCAGGTCGCCGAGCGCATCAAGGGGCTGCGCGCCGGGGCCGATGACTTCGTGGTGAAGCCGTACGACGTGCACGAACTCCTGGCGCGGATCGAGGCGGTCACCCGGCGATCACGGCCGCTGCGCACGGAACCGGACACCCGGGTGCTGCTGCACGATGGGGCGGTGCAGATCGACCTCGTGGCGCGGGAGGTGCAGGTCGGCGGGGTGCCGCTCGCGCTCACCCGCAAGGAGTTCGACATCGTGGGTGTGCTCGCCCGATATCCGGGTGTGGCGGTGCCGAAGGAGCGCCTCATCCGCGAGGTCTGGAACACCGATTGGCGCGGCTTCGGCCACTCGCTCGAGGTGCACGTGGCGGCCATCCGGAAGAAGAGCGGGGACCGCGCGTTCATCGAGACGGTGCGCGGCGTCGGCTATCGGCTCGCGGGGTCCTGACGCGTGCGCCGCCGCCTGACCGTGGTCTTCCTCGTGCCGCTGATCGTCGTGCTCGTCGCGCTGGGCGGCGTGACCGGGTGGAGCGCGGCGCGCAGCGTCCAGCAGTCGTTCTACGCGGAGCAGCTCGGCGACCTCGGCTACTTCGCGACGAGCGCCAGGCAGGCGCTCCGCTCCGGGAGCCCGGCGGTGATGGACGCCGAGGTCCGCCGCTTCCAGGAGGTGTACGGGATCGAGGTGACCGTGTTCGATCTCACCGGCAGCCCGTGGGCGGCGGGGGATCACGGCGACACGGTCCTGTCGGAGGAGGACGCGCAGCGGGTACGGCTGGCGCTCTCCGGACGCCGCGCCGAACAGCCGACCTCCTCCGCATGGGTCGTGTCCGACGCGGCGCTCGTGGAGCCGGTGTTCGACGACGGCGACGTGATCGGCGCCGTGCTCGTGAGCGGAGGAACGGAGACGCCGCAGACCGTCATACTGCGCCAGACGCTCGTGCTCGGCGTGATCGTCGTGCTGCTGTGCGCGCTCGGCATCCTCCTGGTCGCCGGTCTGGCGCGCTGGGTGCTCTCCCCGGTGCGCCGCCTCGACGAGACGATGGCGGCGATCGAGCGCGGGGAGATGGACGCCCGGGTGGCCGAGGGCACCGGGCCGCCCGAGCTGCGGCGCATGACGCGGGTGTTCAACGGCATGGCCGATGAGATCGAGCGCGTCATGACGCGACAGCAGGAGTTCGCGCTGAACGCCTCGCACGAGCTGCGGAATCCGCTCAACGCGTTGCTGCTGCGCGTCGAGCACCTCGCGACGGGTCTGGGACGCGAGTGGGACCACGACGTCGAGGAGACGAGGGAGGAGGGCCGGCGGATGACCCGCATCCTGGAGACCCTCCTCGGACTCGCCCGCGGCGGTCGCACCGACTCCACGATGTCCGCGGTCGATCTGGCCGCTGTCGCAGCCCGCCGGGTGGAGGCCTGGCAGGAGGTGGCGGCGCAGCGGGCGATCGTGCTGCGTCGGACGGGGGAGCCGTCGGTCATGACGATCACCGACCGCACCATCGTGGAGAGCGCGCTCGACGCCGCGATCGACAACGCGGTGAAGTACTCGCCGGAGGGCTCGCCCATCGAGGTCGGCGCGCGGCGCGTGGACGGCGAATGCCACCTCACCGTGCGCGACCACGGCCCCGGACTGTCTCCGGAGGACGCCTCGTCGGCGGCGGACCGCTTCTGGCGGAGCGCGGACAGCGGCGACATGCCGGGGACCGGGCTCGGGCTCGCGATCGCGACCGACCTCCTCGCGACGGTCGGGGGCGAGCTGCGGGTGCGCGGCGCCGATGGCGGCGGGCTCCTCGTGGCCCTCGTCCTCCCCGCGGAGGCGGCGGCATGAGCGGGCGGGGACGGCGTGTCGTGGCCGGGATGCTCGCGCTCGTGACGGCCGTCGCGTTGAGCGCGTGCAGTCCGCGTTCCGAGGGATGGACGGACACCGTCGCCGTGATCGCCGCGGGAAGTCCCACCGGGGTCTACCACGACTACGGCAGTCGCCTGGCGGTCGAGCTGTCGCGCGAGCTGGACGTCGATCTCACGGCGGAGGAGACCGCCGGATCGGTCGACAACCTGCTGCGGGTGAGTGCGGGGGAGGCGCTCCTCGGCTTCGCGCAGGGCGATGCCGCAGCCGATGCCGTGGCCGGAACGGGAGCCTTCGCCGAGCCGCTGGACGTACAGGCGGTCGCCCGCCTGTACGACGAGTACCTGCAGATCGTCGTGCGCGACGACTCGGCTCTGGACGATCTCGCGGATCTCGCCGGGGGGACGATCTCCCTCGGGGCCGAGAACTCGGGGGTGAACGTGATCGCGACCCGGGTGCTGCACGCCGCCGGCGTGGCCGCGGATACGATCGACGATCCGCAGCTCGACCTCGGCGGGTCCATCGCCGCCATGGAGCGCGGGGAGATCGACGGCTTCTTCTGGGTGGGCGGGCTGCCGACGCCCGGCATCGCGGACATCGCGGAGACCGTCGACGTCCGTCTGCTCCCGGTCGAGCAGGACTGGGTCAATGCGGTCAACGAGCGGTACTCCCATGCGTATCGGCCCGCCGACGTGCCCGCGGGCACCTACGGCCTCGACGCCTCCGTGATGACGTTGGCGGTGCCGAACTACCTCGTCACCGCCGGAAGCACCCCGCCCGGCGTCGTCCATGATCTCGTCGCGGGCCTGTTCGCGGCGCGCACCACGTTGGCCGCCGACGTCCCGGCGGCAGCGTTGCTGGACCGGCGGTCCGCGATCTTCACCGGGCCGGTGCCCCTGCACCCCGGTGCGGAGGAGTACTACCGCGGCCTGCGCCGGTGACGGGCGCCCCCTCAAGAAATCCTCAAGATCCCTGACAGGCGTCGGCGCGCTCTGCCAAGGTGAGGTCGATCGCACACGATCGGACACCTGCTGCCTGCTGTCGCTGGGAGCGTGGCAGCAGGGCGATCCCGCGGCCCGAGGGGGCGGGCCGTGGGGCGCCCCTGCGAGGATGCATTGGCGCTGCGATCAGGTGATTACGAACGTGTAAACCTCACCGTGGTGCCTGGAACCGCGCGCATCGCGTGGCTAGTTTGGAGAAATGATGACCTCTGAAACCCCGCTCGTCGTCGTCGAGAACGTCCAGAAGCACTACGGCGAGTTCCAGGCGCTCAGCGACATCGACCTGACCGTCAACGCGGGGGAGGTCGTCGTCGTGATCGGCCCCTCCGGCTCGGGCAAGTCGACGCTCTGCCGCACGATCAACCGCCTGGAGACCATCACCAGCGGCTCCATCCGCATCGACGGCAAGGAGCTGCCCGCGGAGGGCAAGGCTCTCGCGCACCTGCGGGCCGACGTCGGCATGGTCTTCCAGTCCTTCAACCTCTTCGCGCACCTCACGATCCTCGAGAACGTGACGCTCGGCCCGATCAAGGTCCGTGGCCTGAAGAAGTCCGACGCCGAGGCCGAGGCGATGATGCTCCTCAAGCGGGTCGGCGTCGCGCAGCAGGCGAACAAGCTCCCTGCGCAGCTCTCCGGCGGCCAGCAGCAGCGCGTCGCGATCGCACGGGCCCTGGCCATGCAGCCGAAGGTCATGCTCTTCGACGAGCCCACGAGCGCGCTCGACCCCGAGATGATCAACGAGGTCCTCGACGTCATGGTCGAGCTCGCCCAGGAGGGCATGACCATGATCGTCGTCACCCACGAGATGGGCTTCGCCCGCAAGGCGGCCGACCGCGTCGTCTTCATGGCGGACGGCCGGATCGTCGAGGAGGCCACGCCCGAGGAGTTCTTCACGAACCCGAAGAGCGACCGCGCCAAGGACTTCCTCTCGAAGCTCCTCACGCACTGACTTCCCAGACCCAGCACCCACAGCACAGCACACGAAGGAGACGCACATGCGACGCACACGGACACTGGCCGGATTCGGGATCGCCACGGTGGCGCTGCTCGCGCTCACGGCCTGCAACAGCGGCACGCCGTCGAGCACCGGCACGTCGGGCAGCGACGAGGGCGACGCCTCGAGCAGCACGCCCTGGACCATCGAGGAGGATGTCACGATCGAGGGGAGCCCCACGTTCGACCGCATCTCCTCGTCGGGCACCGTCAAGGTGGGCGTCAAGGAGGACCAGCCCGGTCTCGGCTACCTCGACCCGGTGACGAACGAGCGCACCGGCTTCGACGTCGACATCGCCCGCTGGATGGCGGCATCCCTCGGTGTCGACCCGGAGAAGATCGAGTTCCAGGCGATCGCCTCCGCGAACCGCGAGCAGGCCATCGTCAACGGCGACATCGACTACTACGTCGGCACCTACTCGATCACGGACAAGCGCAAGGAGCAGATCGCCTTCGCTGGTCCCTACTTCGTCACCGGCCAGGGCCTCCTCGTCGCGGCCGACAGTGACATCGCGAGCGTCGACGACCTCGACTCCTCCACGACGGTCTGCTCGGCGACGGGTTCGACGCCGATCCAGAACATCAAGGAGAACTACCCCGAGGTGAAGACGAAGGAGTACGACACGTACTCCAAGTGCGTCGAGGACCTCAAGAACGGCCAGGTCGACGCCGTCACGACCGACGAGGCGATCCTCATCGGCTACGCGGCCCAGGACCCCGACAACCTCAAGGTCGTCGGCGAGCCGTTCAGCGAGGAGCGCTACGGCATCGGTGTGGCGAAGGGCGACGACGCGCTCGTCGAGTACTTCAACACCCAGCTCACCGACGGTGGTGACATCTGGCAGCAGATCTTCGACAACAACCTCGGCGCCTCCGGTGTGAAGGCCGAGCAGCCCGAGGTCGACCCGGTCGGTTGATCTCGCGGGGGCGGTCGGTCCGACCGGCCGCCCCCGTCCTCCTCGGCGTCGACCTGACGCGGAAACGAACCGAAAGGCACAGCAGTGGGAGTGATCTCGGACCACCTCGACCTCTGGGGTGAAGCGCTGTGGGGAACCATCGCGCTGTTCCTCGGCGGTGGCCTCATCGCCGTGGTGCTCGGACTCATCGTCGGAGCGGCCCGCGTGTCCCCGGTCCCGATCGCGCGCGGCGTCGGCGCCGTGTACGTGAACTGGATCCGGAACACCCCGCTCACGCTGGTGATGTTCTTCTTCGCGTTCTGCCTTCCGATCCTGCTCGGGGAGCGGGTCAACTCCCTGCTGCTCGCCACGATCGCGCTCGGCATCTACACCGCCACCTACGTCGCGGAGGCGATCCGCGCCGGCATCAACACGGTGCCGGTCGGACAGGCGGAGGCGGCACGGGCCATCGGCCTCAACTTCGGCCAGGTCATGCGCTTCGTCGTGCTGCCCCAGGCCACGCGGTCCGTGGTCCCGCCGCTCATGAGCGTGCTCATCGCCCTCATGAAGAACACCACGGTGGCCGCCGGCTTCTCGGTGGTCAACCTCGGCACGATCCGAGCGGCACTCAGCGAGCGGGGCGAGAACGCCCTCGTCGTGCTGCTCTGGGTCATGGTCATCTTCGTCGTGCTCGTGCTGCTCCTGAGCTGGGTGCAGCGCGTACTCGAGAACAAGTGGAGGATCGCGCGATGAGTTCCGTCCTGTTCGACGTCCCCGGGCCTCGCGCCGTCGCCCGCAACCGGATTATCGGCGCCGTCACGATCCTCGTCGTCCTCGCCGTGCTCGGCTGGGTGGTCTGGCGCCTGTATGCCACCGGCCAGTTCTCCGCGGAGAAGTGGAACATCTTCACGTACTCGGCGGTCTGGGTGCGCTTCGGGGAGGGGCTGCTCAGCACGCTCTCCGCCTTCGCGGTCGCCGGTGTCGGTTCGATCGTGCTGGGCTTCGTCCTCGGCATCGGCCGCCTCTCCGAGCACGCCTGGGTGCGGGAACCGGTGCGGTGGATCATCGAGATCATGCGGGCGATCCCCGTCCTGATCCTCATGATGCTGCTGTACTACGGCCTCCCGGTGATCGGTATCCGGATGCCCCCGTACTACGCGGTCGTCATCGCGCTCATCGTCTACAACGGCTCCGTGCTGGCGGAGGTGCTCCGCGCCGGGATCGAGTCGCTGCCGCGCGGGCAGAAGGAAGCCGGCTACGCGATCGGCCTGCGCAAGACCGGGGTCATGTACTTCATCCTGATCCCGCAGGCCGTCCGGGCGATGATGCCCGTGATCATCGCGCAGCTCGTGGTGGCCCTGAAGGACACCGCGCTCGGCTTCATCATCACGTACCAGGAGCTGCTCTACGTCATCAACCAGATCGGCAACCAGGCGCCCTACGGGTCGCCGCTGATCCCCGCCGCGATCGTCGGCGGCTCGATGTACGTCGCGGTCTGTCTGGTGCTCTCCTACGTCGCCTACCGCCTGCAGCGCCGCGCCAAGCGCTCGGCCAAGGCCGGTCCCGTGGAGCCGGACCCCCGCCAGCACGACGGCGAGACGAACACGTCGCTCATCGTGATGCAGCGGGGTCTCGGTAAGCACGACAGCAACAACTCCGGCGGACTGGCGGTGTGAGCCACGACCGGCGCGGGACGCCCGTCCCGCGCCGGTAGACTCGACTCCCGTGTCAGAGTCTCCGGAAATCACACCCGAAGCGGTCGAAGCCGCTGTCGCCGACGCCCTCGCGGCGATCGAGGCGGCCGCCGACACCGCCGCGCTGAAAGCCGCCCGTGCGGCGCACGTCGCGGAGGGATCGCCGCTCGCGGTCCTGAACGCCTCGATGCGCCAGGTCGCCCCCGAGAACAAGGCCGCGTTCGGCAAGCTCGTCGGTCAGGGCCGCGGTCGTGTGAACCAGGCGCTCGCGGCGAAGGAGGCCGAGCTGGCCGCCGCCGAGGTCGCCGCGCGTCTGGAGGCCGAGCGCGTCGACATCACCGCCGTCCCGTCGCGGACGCGCGTGGGCGCCCGCCACCCGCTGGCCCTCCTGCAGGACCACGTCGAGGACATCTTCGTCGGCATGGGGTGGGAGATCGCGGAGGGGCCGGAGCTCGAGCACGAGTGGTTCAACTTCGACGCCCTGAACTTCGACGTCGATCACCCCGCCCGCCAGGAGCAGGACACCTTCTACGTCGACCCGACGTCGCGCCACCTCGTCATGCGTACGCACACGAGCCCCGTGCAGGTGCGATCCATGCTCGACCGCGAGGTCCCCATCTACGTGCTGTGCCCGGGCCGCGTGTACCGCACCGACGAGTTCGACGCCACGCACCTCCCGGTCTTCACGCAGTTCGAGGGCCTGGTCGTCGACAAGGGCATCACGATGGCGCACCTCAAGGGCACGCTCGACCACTTCGCGAAGCAGCTCTTCGGCCCGGAGGCCAAGACCCGCTTCCGCACGAACTACTTCCCCTTCACCGAGCCCTCCGCCGAGCTCGACCTGTGGCACCCGACCTTCAAGGGTGGCGCGCGCTGGATCGAGTGGGGCGGCTGCGGCATGGTCAACCCGAACGTGCTGCGCGCGGCCGGGATCGACCCGGAGGTGTACAGCGGCTTCGCGTTCGGCATGGGCATCGAGCGGGGCCTGATGTTCCGCAGCGATGTGCAGGACATGCGCGACATGGCCGAGGGTGATGTCCGTTTCAGCGAGCAGTTCGGGATGGTGGTGTGATGCGCGTCCCGCTTTCGTGGCTGCGTGAGTACGTCGATCTGGCAGCGGATGCCACGCCCGAGGACGTCCTCGCGGCACTGGTGACCGTCGGCTTCGAAGAGGAGGACGTGCACCGGTTCGACATCACGGGTCCCGTGGTGGTCGGCCAGGTCGTCTCCCTCGAGCCGGAACCCCAGTCGAACGGCAAGACGATCAACTGGTGCCAGGTGGACGTCGGCCCCGAGCACGGCGGCGTCCGTGGGATCGTCTGCGGCGCGCACAACTTCGTCGTCGGAGACAAGGTCGTCGTGACCCTGCCCGGCGCTGTCCTCCCCGGCCCGTTCCCCATCGCCGCCCGCAAGACCTACGGCCACGTGTCCGACGGCATGATCGCCTCGGCGCGCGAGCTGGGGCTCGGCGACGAGCACAACGGCATCGTCGTGCTGAGCGACCTCGGCATCGATGCGCCCGTGGGCACGGACGCGATCGCGCTGCTGGGCCTCGACGACGTCGCGGTGGAGATCAATGTCACGCCGGACCGCGGCTACGCGTTCTCGGTGCGCGGTGTCGCCCGTGAGTACTCCCACGCCACGGGGGCGGCGTTCCGCGACCCGGCCGAGCGTGACTTCGCCGAGCTGCAGCCCGGCTCCGGACACACCGCCGTGGTGGACGACCAGGCGCCGGTGCGGGGCAAGGTCGGCGCGAGCGAGTTCGTCACCCGGGTCGTGCGCGACGTCGATCCGTCGCGGCCGACTCCGCCGTGGATGATCGCGCGCCTCAGCCTCGCCGGCATGCGGTCGCTGGGTGTGCTCATCGACATCACGAACTACGTCATGCTCGAGCTCGGGCAGCCGCTGCACGGCTACGACCTGGACAAGCTCACGGGCGGCATCACCGTCCGGCGCGCGACGCCGGGGGAGAAGATGACCACGCTCGACGGCGTGGAGCGGAAGCTGCACGTCGAAGACCTCCTCATCACCGACGACTCCGGTCCCATCGGCCTCGCCGGCGTCATGGGCGGCGGCACCACCGAGATGAGCGACACCACGCGGAACGTCCTCATCGAGGCGGCGACCTTCGACGCGACGACCATCGCCCGCACGGCCCGTCGGCACAAGCTCCCGAGCGAGGCGTCCAAGCGCTTCGAGCGCGGCGTCGACCCGCTGATCCCCTTCGTCGCGGCCCGGCGTGCAGCCGACCTCATGGTCGAGCTCGCCGGCGGCACGCTCACGGAGGAGGGCGGAGCGCTCTTCGCCGAGGTCTTCGTCGCCGAGATCGAGCTCCCGCGCGGCTTCGTGCAGGGGCTGATCGGCGTCGACTACACCGACGACGAGATCACCGGCGCGCTGACGACGATCGGGGCCGAGGTCAGCCCTTCGACAGGCTCAGGGACCCAGGCCGAAGGCTCAGGGACCCAGGGTGACTCCGGGTGGACGGTCATCCCGCCGACCTGGCGCCCCGACCTCACCGACAAGTGGACACTCGCCGAGGAGGTCGCCCGCATCCACGGGCTCGACCGCATCCCCTCCGTGCTGCCGACGCCGCCGTCCGGCCGCGGTCTCACGGCACATCAGCAGGGGCGTCGCCGCGTGGTGAACGCTCTCGCCGCCGCAGGATTCGTCGAGACCCCGGCGTTCCCGTTCACGACCGAGGCGCAGAACGATCTGCACGGCTCCGCGTCCGGTGAGCACCTGCCCAGCATCCGCCTCGCGAACCCGCTCGACGGGCAGGTGCCGTTCCTGCGGCGCTCGCTCATCCCCGGTCTGCTGCAGACCGCGCACCGCAACATCTCGCGCGGGCTCACCGACCTCGCGCTGTTCGAGACGGGCGCCGTGTTCGTCCCGGAGCCGGGCGTGGAGTACGGCACCGCCGAGGTCCCGCCGCTCGGCGTCCGGCCGTCGGATGAGGTGCTCGCCGCGCTCGACGCCTCCATCCCGCCGCAGGAGCGCCACGTCGCGGTGCTGCTGACCGGCAACGTGTCGCCGCGCCAGCCGGGTCGTGCCGCCGAGGCCGCCGGGCTCGTCGAGGCGCTCGACGCGGTCCGCGTGATCGGGGCCGCGGCGGGCATCGAGATCGACGTCGTGCAGACGCAGCGCGCCGCGCTCCACCCCGGACGCACCGGTGCGCTCGTCGCCGCCGGCGAGGAGGTCGGCTACGTCGGCGAGCTGCATCCCGCCGTCGCCGAGGAGGCTGACCTGCCGGGTCGCGCCACCGTGCTGGAGCTGGACCTCGACCGGCTGCTCACGCTCGCCGGAGGACGCATCGTGGCGGCATCGCTCTCCACGTTCCCGGCCGCGACGCAGGACGTCTCGCTCACACTCCCGGCCGAGGTGCCGGCGGGCGAGGTCCGCGCGGCTCTCGCGGAGGGCGCGGGTGCCCTGCTGGAGTCCGTCCGGCTCGTGGACGACTACCGCGGCGAGGGTGTGCCCGAGGGATCGAAGTCGCTGACGTTCGCCCTGCGTTTCCGCGCCGACGACCGCACGCTGACCGCCGCGGAGGCCTCCGAAGCGAAGATGGCGGGAGTTGCCGTGGCCGCGGAGCGCTTCGGCGCCGCCCTCCGCGACTGACCGGGAGAGCGCACGGCCCCTTCCGGGGAGCCGTGCGCTCTCGCGATAGCGTGGCCGGATGACGAGCCTCCTCCTGCAGCCCACGCCACCCTCGGTCCCCGCCGGAGCGCGATCGCTCGGGGAGGGGCCGTTCCTCTCTCCGGGTGCGCAGCTCGACTGGCACTACCGCAAGCCGGGGTGGACCACGGGGGAGGCAGCGACCGTCACCCCCATGCGCGTCGTCCGTGACGATGAGCGCGGTCTCGTCGCGTGGCTTGCCGCCGGGACGCAGCAGGAAGGCCAGGGCACGCGGGACGGGGAGCGCATCCGGACCGTCCCGCTCGATCGGCGGTGGCGGGAGCCCCGGCGCCGGATCGTCGAGGAGTGGTGGGGCAACGGCATCCTGCGCATCGCGCCCGCGGGAGTGCCGTGGTCGGTCTGGCTGTTCTGGAGCGCGGCCACCGGGACGACGTGGGACTTCGCCGGCTGGTACGTCAACCTCGAGAACGCGCACCTGCGCACCGACAGTGCCACCTACACCTCCGATCACGTCCTCGACGTCGAGATCGCACAGGACGGGCGCGTGGCGATGAAGGACGAGGACGAGCTGGTCGCCGCCGTCGACCAGGGGCGGCTGACCGCCGCGCAGGCGGCGCAGATCGAGCGGCACGCGGTCGCGGCCATCGCGTCTTTCCATGCCGGCGACTGGCCGTTCGATCGGGAGTGGATCGACTGGCGACCGGACCCGTCCTGGAGCATCCCGGTGTTGGACGGCCTCGACGACATCGTCGTCCCCTAACCGCTTCGGGGCCGCCCTCCGCGACGGCGCCGAGGCCGCGCGGGATCAGGCGCTCGCGCGGCATCAGGCGACAGCAGTGCCGGTGGCCTGTGTTCGCGTGATGGCCTGTGCTCGCGTGGTGGGCTGCGCTCGCGTGACGCCTGTACTCGCGTGACGGCCTGTCCTGCCGCTCCGCTCTGAGCGGAGGCCCTTCCCCCGAGTCGTCGATCCTGATGACATGGGCACATGACGGATGTTCTGATCCTCGGGGGAACCGGATGGCTGTCGGGGCGCATCGCCGCGCATGCGCTCGGGGCGGGGGCGACCGTGACCTGCCTGGCCCGCGGCGGACGCCCGGCGCCGCCGGGAGCGACCCTCGTTCTCGCGGACCGCGATGAGGAGGCCGCCTACGACGTCGTGTCGCGCACGGACTGGGACCACGTCGTCGACGTCTCCTCCCGCGCCGATCATGTCTCCGGGGCGGTCCGTGCGCTCGGCGACCGTGCCGCTCGGTGGACGTACATCTCGTCGATGTCGGTGTACCGCGACGACGAGACGGTCGGGACCGACGAGTCGGCATCGCGGCACCCGGCGGCGCAGGCCGGTGAGGACGACGACTACGCGCGACAGAAGGTCGCGGCGGAGGATGCCGTGCAGGCGGGCGTCGGCGATCGCGCACTCCTCGTCCGGCCCGGCCTCATCGTCGGCGACGGCGACCCGAGCGATCGCTTCGGCTACTGGGCGGCGGCGTTCCTCCGGGCCCTGGATGAGCCGGTGCTGCTTCCACCGCTCGAAGGGCGCACGACGCAGGTCATCGACGTCGAGGACGTCGCCGCGTTCGTCGTGTCCGCCACCGTCACCGGTGCCGTGAACGCGATCGGCGACGTGCGCGACCTCGAGGACGTGCTGCGGACGGTGCGCGCGGCCACGGGGCACGCCGGGTCGGTCGTCGTCGGCACGGAGGAGCGCCTCGTCGCCGAAGGTGTCGCGTACTGGGCGGGGCCGCGCTCGCTGCCGCTGTGGCTGCCGCCCGACATGCGCGGATTCATGACCCGCTCGAATGCGCGGTACCGGCGCAGCGGGGGCCCGCTCCGCCCCCTCGACGAGACGGTGGAGCATGTCGTAGCGGACGAGCGCGAACGGGGCGTGGACCGCGAGCGCCGCGCCGGACTCACGCGGACGGAGGAGCGGGCGCTGCTCGACGCCCTCGCTCGCTAGACTGCGAGGCAGTGACACGGGGTGCCGCATCCGCGGCTGAGATCACACCCGTCGAACCTGATCTAGTTCGTACTAGCGAAGGGATGTCGCCGATGAGCGATCCTGTGCGTCCGCAATCCGTCCTCGACCTCGCCGTCACGGCGGGAAGGCTGCGGGAGGAGGTCCGGGCCACGCCGCCGTTGACGCACTGCATCACGAACGCCGTCGTGACGGGGTTCACCGCCAACGTGCTGCTGGCGCTCGGGGCGGCGCCGGCCATGGTCGACATCGTCGGCGAGGCCGAGCCGTTCGCCGCTGCCGCCTCGGGGCTTCTCATCAACCTCGGGACGCCGACCCCGGAGCAGCGGGCGGCGAGCAGGGAGGCCGTGGCGGGAGCGCTCGCCGCCGGCACGCCGTGGGTACTCGATCCCGTTGCGATCGGCACCCTCCCGGTGCGGACGGCGCTCGCGCACGAGCTCGCCGCGCTGCGCCCCACCGCCATCCGCGGCAACGCGTCGGAGATCCTCGCGCTGGCCGGACACAGCAGTGGCGGCCGCGGTGTCGACGCGACGGACGGGACCGAGGCGGCTGCCGCGGCGGCCCACGACCTTGCCCACCGGTACGGTTCCGTGGTCGCCGTCTCGGGCCCTGTCGACCTCCTCACCGACGGGGAGCGGGTGATCCGCATCGCCAACGGGCATGAGCTCCTCACACGGGTGACCGGCGGCGGGTGTGCCCTGGGCGCCGTGATGGCGGCGTTCCTCGGGGCGGCCCGTGGCTCCGCGACAGATGCGCTGACGGCGGTGGCCGCGGCGACCCTCGTCTACACGGTCGCAGCCGAGCAGGCGGCGGAGATCTCCCGCGGACCGGGCAGCTTCGCCGTCGCACTGCTCGACGCCCTGTCCGCCGTGACCCCGGCGGATCTCCGCGCCCGCGCCCGCGTCGAGGAGGAGGCCCGATGACCGTCGACCTGTCCCTGTACCTCGTCACCGATCGGTCGCTGTGCGGCGCTCGCGGGGTGGTCGCGACCGTCCGCGAAGCGGTGGCCGGCGGTGTCCGCATCGTGCAGCTGCGCGACAAGAAGGCGACGGACGAGGAGACCGTCGAGCAGCTCCTCGCCCTGTCCGCGGCCATCGACGGTCGCGCGCTGCTCGTCGTGAACGATCGCCTCGATGCGGCCGTCGAGGCCCGTCGTCGCGGTGCCAGGGTGGACGGGGTGCACCTCGGCCAGGCGGATGCCTCGGTGCTCCGCGCGCGCAAGCTTCTCGGCCCGGAGGCGTTGATCGGGCTCACGGCGAACACCTCCGCGCACCTCGACGAGGTCGCCGCCCTGCCGCCGGGCACGGTGGACTACCTCGGGGTCGGCGTCATCCGCCCCACGCGCACGAAGCCCGACCATCCGGCGCCGCTCGGCATCGACGGCTTCGCCGCATTCGTCGCGCGCAGTCCGCTGCCGTGCGTCGCGATCGGTGGGGTGGACCTGGAGGACGCGGCGGCCTTGCGTGAGGCCGGCGCGTCCGGGATCGCGGTGGTCTCGGCGCTGTGCGCGGCAGAGGACCCCCGGGCCGCCGCCGCGGCCTTCCGGCGACACTGGTTCGCACGGGCGGTGCCGCACGTGCTCAGCATCGCCGGCAGCGATCCGTCCGGAGGTGCGGGCATCCAGGCCGATCTCAAGGCGATCGCCGCGAACGGGGGCTACGGCATGGCAGCCCTCACAGCCCTGACCGCGCAGAACACGCAGGGCGTCCGCGCCGTGCATGTCCCTCCCGCGGAGTTCCTGCGGGCGCAGCTCGACGCTGTCGCCGACGACATCCGCATCGACGCCGTGAAGATCGGCATGCTCGCGGACGGGGAGGTGATCCGCACGGTCGCCGCCTGGCTCCGGACGACGCAGCCCCCGATCGTCGTGCTGGACCCCGTCATGATCGCCACCTCGGGAGACCGACTGCTCGATCCGGACGCAGAGCGCGAGCTGCGGGGCCTGCTCTCCCTGGCGACCGTGGTCACCCCGAACCTCGCCGAACTCGCCGTCCTCGCGGGGCGCGAGGTGGCGGGCTGGGCGGACGCGCTCGCCGCGGCGCAGGAGCTGTCGGCCGATACGGGGACCGCGGTGCTGGTGAAGGGCGGGCATCTGCCCGGGGACGAGGCACCGGACGCCCTGATCGACACGGCAGCCGGTACGCACACGGAGTTCCCCGGGGCGCGCATCCGGACGGAGAACACCCACGGCACCGGCTGCTCGCTGTCCGCGGCTCTGGCCACACGACTGGCGCGGGGCGACGATCCCGCGACCGCGGTCCGCGCCGCGCGCGCCTGGTTGCGGGAGTCCCTCCGCGCGGCCGACGACCTGGACGTCGGGCGAGGGCACGGCCCGATCCACCCCTTCGCAGGGCTCTGGGCGCGCGGCGGGGTCGAGACCCGGCCGACACCGGAAGAGGTGGCCGTGGCCTGGTGGGATGAGACTGCCGCGATCCGCCGCGACATCGATGCGCTGCCCTTTGTACGTGCGCTCGCCGACGGGACGCTCGACCGCGACGCCTTCGTCTTCTACCTCGCGCAGGACGCCCTGTACCTCCGCGAGTACGCCAGGGTGCTCGCGGAGGCGTCGCGCCTCGCCCCGACCCCCGACGAGCAGGCGTTCTGGGCCGAGGCCGCGCACGGTGCGATCCGCGGTGAGCTGGAGCTGCACGCGTCGTGGCTGACACCGGAGACCGGGGTGAGCGGCGCCACCTTCGCCACCGAGCCGGCCCCGGCGACGATCGCCTACCTCGACCATCTGCGCGCGGTCGCGTTCGGCGGCGACTACGCCGCACTGATCGCCGCCGTGCTGCCGTGCTTCTGGCTCTACACCGACCTGGGGGAGCGACTCCATGCCGGAGCGTTCGGCGCGGCGCCCCGCGACCCCCGGCATCCCTACGCGTCGTGGCTCGCGACCTACGCGGATCCGGCCTTCGCGGAGGCCACGCGGCAGGCCGTCGCGCATGTCGCCGCTGCGGCCGCGAGGACCGACGACATCGGCCGGGAACGGATGCGGCGCGCCTTCCTCACCTCGAGCGCACACGAACGCGCCTTCTTCGCCGCACCGGTCGCGCGCGCTGTCGTATGACGCCCGGGATTTGCGGTGCCGGACGCGCCCGCGCTATCGTCGCCGCATGCCTTCGGTCGCCACCGCTCCTTCGACGCTCGTCCCGAGCGTCATCGCCGTGCGCCGACGTCGCGGCCGCCGATTCTAGGCGACCCCGCCCTTCTGCCTGCGTCCGCGCGGCGGTCGAGTGCCGGTGTCGCCGCCTCCGGCCCCGCCCCCGGTCCCGAGATCGTCGAGGACCCGACCGTTAAGGTAGAAGCATGACGTATTCCGTCGCCGTCTCCGGCGCCTCCGGCTACGCAGGCGGCGAGATCCTGCGCCTCCTGGCCGCACATCCCGACGTCGAGATCCGCACCGTCACGGCGCACTCGAACGCCGGACAGCCCCTCGTCGCCCATCAGCCGCACCTCCGCTCGCTCGCCCACCTCACGCTGCAGGACACCACGCCGGAGATCCTCGCCGGACACGACATCGTGTTCCTCGCCCTCCCGCACGGCCAGTCCGGACAGTACACGGACGCCCTCGGCGACACCCCGCTCGTGATCGACGCGGGGGCCGACCACCGGCTCACCTCCTCGACGGAGTGGGACGCCTTCTACGGCGGGGCGTTCCACGAGCCCTGGACGTACGGCGTGCCCGAGCTCGTCGTCGGAGGGGGCAAGCAGCGCGAGGCGCTCCGCGGCGCGACCCGGATCGCCGCACCCGGCTGCAACGCCTCCACGGTGAGCCTCAGCCTCGCCCCCGGTGTCGCGGCCGGCGTGATCGACCCGGGCGACATCGTCTCCGTCCTGGCCGTCGGCCCGTCCGGGGCGGGCAAGAGCCTGAAGACGAACCTCCTCGCCTCCGAGATCCTCGGCTCCGCGAACCCGTATGCGGTGGGCGGCACGCACCGCCACATCCCGGAGATCCGACAGGCGCTCGCCGCCGCCCGCCCTTCGACAGGCTCAGGCCCCTCGACAGGCTCAGGCCCTTCGACAGGCTCAGGGACCCAGGACATCCGGATCTCCTTCACCCCGGTCCTCGTGCCGATGTCGCGCGGCATCCTCGCCACCTCCACGGCGCCGATCGTCGACGGCGTGAGAGACGCCGAGATCCGCCAGGCGTGGGAGAGCGCCTACGGCGACGAGACCTTCGTGCAGCTGCTCCCGGAGGGCAGCTTCCCGCGCACCGCCGACGTGCTCGGGGCGAACACGGCCCTCCTCGGTCTCGCGATCGACCGCGCCGCGAACCGCGTGACGGTGGTCACCGCCGTCGACAACCTCGTCAAGGGCACCGCCGGAGCTGCCGTCCAGTCCATGAACATCGCGCTGGGGCTTCCCGAGACCCGCGCCCTCTCAGTGAACGGAGTCGCCCCGTGAGCGTCACCGCCCCCGCAGGATTCGAGGCGGCCGGAGTCGCCGCCGGACTCAAGTCCACCGGCAAGCCCGATGTCGCCGTCGTCGTCAACCGCGGCCCCCGGAAGGTCGGGGCCGCCGTCTTCACGAGCAACCGCGCCAAGGCCAACCCCATCATCTGGTCCCAGCAGGCCGTCGCGGACCGCGTGGTCGAGGCCGTCGTCCTCAACTCCGGCGGGGCGAACTGCTTCACCGGCAGCTTCGGGTTCCAGACGACCCACCAGACCGCGGAGAAGGCGGCCGAGATGCTCGGCATCAGCGCGGGCGACGTGCTCGTCTGCTCCACGGGGCTCATCGGGACGGGCGACGAGGTCTTCCGCGAGAAGGTCCTCGCAGGCACCGCGCAGGCGATCACCGAGCTGAGCTCGGACGGCGGGGAGAGCGCCGCGCACGCCATCATGACCACGGACACGGTTGCGAAGACCGCTGTGGTGACCCGCGACGGCTGGACAATCGGCGGCATGGCGAAGGGCGCGGGCATGCTCGCCCCGGGTCTGGCGACGATGCTCGTGGTGCTCACCACCGACGCCGTGCTCGAACCGCTCCAGGCCGACGAGGCGCTGCGTCGGGCGACGGGACGCACGTTCGACCGCCTCGACTCGGACGGCTGCATGTCGACCAACGACCAGGTGACGCTGCTCGCCAACGGCGCCTCCGAGGTCGCCCCCGATCTCGACGACTTCGCCGAGGCGCTCACCACGCTCTGCCAGGAGCTCGCGGTCAAGCTGCAGGGCGACGCGGAGGGCGCGAGCCACGACATCACGATCGAGGTGCAGCACGCCGTCTCCGAGCAGGATGCCGTCGAGGTCGGCCGCTCGGTGGCCCGCAACAACCTGTTCAAGGCCGCCATCTTCGGCAACGACCCGAACTGGGGACGCGTGCTCGCGGCGATCGGCACCACGGCCGCGCAGTTCGACCCGTACGACGTCGACGTGTGGATGAACGGCGTCCGCGTGTGCACCGCCGGTGGCCCGGACCGCCCGCGCGAGGAGGTCGACCTGACGCCGCGAGCGACGCACCTGATGATCGACCTCAAGGTCGGGGAGGCCACCGCCACGGTCCTCACGAACGACCTCACCCACGACTACGTGCACGAGAACAGCGCCTACGCCTCATGACCGACATCCAGGACACCACGCCGGACATCGCGGCCCAGAAGGCGACCACCCTCATCGAGTCGCTGCCGTGGCTGAGGAAGTTCCGCGACCAGATCGTCGTCGTCAAGTACGGCGGCAACGCGATGGTCTCGGACGAGCTGCAAGAAGCCTTCGCTCAGGACATCGCGTACCTCCGCTACGTCGGCGTGCAGCCGGTGGTCGTGCACGGCGGTGGGCCGCAGATCTCCGACATGCTCCAGCGCCTGGAGATCCCCAGCGAGTTCAAGGGCGGATATCGCGTCACCAACACCGAGGCCATCGGCGTCGTGCGGATGGTGCTCACGGGCCAGGTGAACCCGCAGCTCGTGTCGAAGATCAACTCGCACGGCCCCATCGCCACCGGCCTCAGCGGTGAGGACGCCGGGCTCTTCGGCGGCCGCCGCCGCGGTGTCATGATCGACGGCGAGGAGGTGGACCTCGGCCGCGTGGGCGACGTGGTCCAGGTCGACCCGACGCCGGTGCTCGATCATCTCGCCGCAGGGCGGATCCCGGTCGTGTCGAGCATCGCGCCCGACCTCGACCACCCGGGGCAGTCGCTCAACGTCAACGCGGATGCCGCGGCTGCTGCGCTCGCCGTGGCCCTCGGTGCGCGCAAGCTCGTCATCCTCACCGACGTGCCGGGGCTGTACGCCGACTGGCCCAACCGGGACTCGCTCGTGTCGCATCTGACGTCGGGCGCTCTCGTGGAGATGCTGCCGCGCCTGGAATCGGGCATGATCCCGAAAATGCGCGCATGCCTCGATGCGGTCGAGGGTGGCGTCGACGCGGCCGCGATCATCGACGGACGGGTCCCGCACTCGGTGCTCGTCGAACTGTTCACCAGCAAGGGAATCGGGACCGAAGTGGTCCTGGGAGAGAAAGGGGCGACGGCATGACCGTCTGGCAGGACGACGCGGCACGTGATCTCGTGCTCAACGCGGGGGAGCGCCTCGCGCTGTTGACCCGCGGTGAGGGCTCGTACCTGTGGGACGCCGAAGACCGACGCTACCTCGACTTCCTCGCCGGCATCGCGGTGACCTCGCTCGGGCACGCGCACCCGGTGTTCGTCGATGCGGTGTCGCGGCAGGCCGCCACCCTCGCGCACGTCTCCAACTACTTCGCGACCCCACCGCAGCTCGCGCTCGCGGCCCGGCTCAAGCGCCTCGCCGGCGCGGGGATCGACGGTCGGGTCTTCTTCTCGAACTCGGGTGCCGAGGCCAACGAGGCCGCGTTCAAGCTCGCCCGTCTGCACGGCGGCGCGGAGCGTCCCCGCATCCTGGCGCTGGAGAACGGCTTCCACGGCCGCACGATGGGCTCGCTCGCGCTCACGGCCAAGGAGTCCATGCGCGCGCCGTTCGCTCCGATGCCCGGAGGGGTCGAGCACATCCCGGCCACGATCGATGCGCTGGAGGCCGCGATGGATGACCGGGTCGCCGCCGTCATCGTGGAGCCGATCCAGGGTGAGGCCGGCGTCGTCGAGCTCCCCGAGGGCTACCTCGCCGCCGCGCGCTCGCTGACCCTCGCACACGGAGCCCTGCTCATCGTCGATGAGATCCAGACAGGGGCAGGACGGACCGGCGCCTGGTTCGGGTTCAGCCACGAGGGCATCACGCCCGACGCCATCACGCTCGCGAAGGGCATCGGCGGCGGGTTCCCGATCGGCGCCCTCGTCACCTACGGCGCCGCGAGCGCCCTGTTCACGCCCGGCTCGCACGGCTCCACCTTCGGCGGGAACCCGCTCGCGACGGCCGTGGCGGACGCGGTGCTGGCCGAGATCGAGCGCGCCGACCTCGTCGACAACGCCGCGCGCCGCGGAGCCGAGCTGCGGGAGATCATCCTGGGCATCGACTCCCCGCTGATCGAGGGCGTCCGCGGCCGCGGACTCCTCGTCGGCGTCGCGCTCACCCAGCCCGTGGCGGGTGCGGTGGTCGCCGCCGCCCAGGACCGCGGTCTCATCGTCAACGCCGCCAACCCCGAGACCGTGCGCGTCGCGCCGGCACTCACCATCGGCGACGCGGAGCTGGCGGAGTTCCGCGAGCTGTTCACCGCCGCTCTCTCCGACGTCCACTCCTCCGCCACCGGAAAGGTCCCCGCATGACCCGCCACCTGCTGCGCGACGACGATCTGACGCCCGCCGAGCAGGCGGAGATCCTCGATCTCGCCCTCGAGCTCAAGAAGGACCGCTGGGCGGACAAGAGCCTCGCCGGCCCGCAGACCGTCGCCGTGATCTTCGACAAGTCGTCCACCCGGACGCGCGTCTCGTTCGCCGTGGGGATCGCCGACCTCGGTGGCACCCCGCTCATCATCTCCACCGCGAGCAGCCAGCTCGGCGGGAAGGAGACGCCGTCCGACACGGCGCGCGTCCTCGAGCGCCAGGTCGCGGCGATCGTGTGGCGCACGTACGCGCAATCGGGCCTGGAGGAGATGGCCGCCGGCACGAGGGTCCCCGTGGTCAACGCACTGTCCGACGACTTCCACCCGTGCCAGCTCCTCGCCGACCTGCTGACGATCCGCGAGCACAAGGGCGATCTGAAGGGGCTCACGCTGACGTTCTTCGGCGACGGCCAGAGCAACATGGCGCACTCCTACGCGCTCGCCGGCGTCACGGCGGGCATGCACGTGCGCATCGCCTCTCCGGAGGACTACGCACCGCGGGCCGACGTGATCGAGGCGGCCGACCGCCGCGCCGGGGAGACCGGCGGATCGATCACGCTCTTCACCGATCCGGTCGAGGCGGCCGCGGGCGCTGACGTCGTCGTCACCGACACCTGGGTGTCGATGGGCAAGGAGGAGGAGAAGCTCGCGCGGATCCGCGACCTCGGCGGCTACAAGGTCACGCCGGAGACGATGGAGCTCGCGCACGACGACGCGATCTTCATCCACTGCCTCCCCGCCGACCGCGGCTACGAGGTCGACTCCGCCGTCATCGACGGTCCGCAGAGCGTGGTCTGGGACGAGGCGGAGAACCGCCTGCACGCCCAGAAGGCCCTGCTGGTCTGGCTCCTCGGGAAGAAGGACGCGTGATGGCCGGCTCGCACGAAGGCACCAACGAGGGCGCGCTCTGGGGCGCGCGGTTCGCCACCGGTCCGTCGCCGGAGCTCGTCGAGCTGAGCCGTTCGACGCACTTCGACTGGATCCTCGCGCCGTACGACATCGCGGGTTCCCACGCGCATGCCACGGCGCTGGCCGCGGCGGGGTACCTCGAACCGGATGAGGCCGCCCGCATGCACGAGGGCCTCGACGCCGTGGCGCGCAAGGTCGCCGACGGCACCCTGCAGCCGCTGCCCACCGACGAGGACGTGCACGGTGCGCTCGAGCAGGCGCTGATCGCCGAGCTCGGTCCGGAGCTGGGCGGACGCCTCCGCGCCGGACGCAGCCGGAACGACCAGATCGCCACTCTCGTGCGGATGTACCTGATCGATCACGCCCGGGTGATCGCCCGTGACCTGCTGCGCGTGATCGATGCGCTCGTGGCGCAGGCCGAGGCACACCCCGACGCGATCCTGCCCGGACGCACGCACCTTCAGCACGCGCAGCCGGTGCTGCTCGCCCATCACCTCCAGGCTCACGCGTGGCCGCTGGTGCGCGAGCTCGAACGTCTCGTCGACTGGCGCCGGCGTGCCGGTGTCTCGCCGTACGGCGGGGGAGCGCTGGCGGGATCGACGCTGGGCCTCGACCCCGCCCTCGTGGCGACGGAGCTCGGTCTCGACCGGCCGGCGGAGAACTCCCTCGACGGGACCGCCGCGCGGGACGTCGTCGCGGAGTTCGTGTTCATCGCGGCGATGACGGGCGTCGACCTCTCCCGACTCTCCGAGGAGATCATCCTCTGGAACACCCGCGAGTTCGGCTTCGTCACCCTCGACGACGGCTACTCCACCGGATCCAGCATCATGCCGCAGAAGAAGAACCCGGACATCGCCGAGCTCGCGCGCGGCAAGTCCGGGCGTCTCATCGGCAACCTGTCCGGCCTGCTGGCGACGCTCAAGGGCCTGCCGCTCGCCTACAACCGCGATCTGCAGGAGGACAAGGAGCCGGTCTTCGACTCCGTGCAGACGCTCGAGGTCGTGCTGCCGGCGTTCGCGGGGATGGTCGCGACGCTGCGCTTCCACACGGAGCGCATGGCCGAGCTCGCCCCCCAGGGGTTCTCGCTGGCGACCGACGTCGCCGAGTGGCTGGTGAAGCGGCGGGTGCCGTTCCGCGATGCCCACGAGATCTCCGGAGCACTCGTGCGCGCCTGCGAGGAACAGGGGATCGGGCTGGAGGACGCCTCCGACGAGCTGCTGCTGTCGGTGTCGCCCCACCTCGTCCCCGCGGTGCGCGAGGTGCTCACGATCGAGGGATCCGTCGCGTCGCGCACGGGCGTCGGCGGCACCGCGCCCGAGCGGGTGGCCGAGCAGCGCGCGGAGCTCGTCGCCCGCGCGCAGGCCGCCGCGCACGCGCTCGGCCTGTAGTCGTTCCGGCGGCGACCGCGCCTCAGTGCAGGTCGCCGTCGGCGGCCGAGCGCTCCCACCGGGTGAACCGGACGGTCAGGCCCTCCCGGGTGGGTGCTGCGAGGAACGGTCCTGCGGAGACGGCCGTGTCACCGGCGAAGGGAGCCACCCTGACGAGTCGCCACGGTCCGTCGTCCGCGCGGGCCCGCACGATCATCGCGTCCGCCCAGCGGCTGACCCGGACGGTGATCTCGCTCTCGCGCCAGTCGTCGACGTAGCCGACCGACCAGTCCGAGCGGCCGGCGGTCACGACGGCGCCCAGGCCGAGGTGGCCGTCGGCGAACTCGACTCCCGCCTTGATCCAGTGCTGGTCATCGGCGCGGACGAAGAGGCCCGCCTGGTCGAACTGCCCCTCCCACGGCGCGCGGAAGGCGACCTCGATCGCTTCACCGACCTCCAGCGGGGCGAGCAGTGCATGCTCGGAGTCGTGCACGAAGCCGTACGCGGTGTGACGCCAGGCATCGCTGCCCTCGATCGCGGTGGCGTCGAGATGCCCGTCGATGCGCGTCAGCGCGGGGGCGTGGGTCCAGGTGCCGTCGGTCCAGTCGATGATGCGTGAATCAGGCATATTTCCTATCTATAGCCATATGAGGCATAAACCTCGGATATTCATGTTACGGTTATCCCATGGTCATCGCCGTGATCGCCGACATCGTGGGTTCCCGAGAGCTCGGGGACCGGAGCGCCGCACAGCGTGCACTCGACGAGACCATCGCGCAGGTCGAACGCGACCGTCCGCTGGCGGTCCAGCCGCTCACGCCCACGGTAGGGGACGAGCAGCAGGGCGTCTACCGCGAGCTTCCCGACGCGCTCCTCTCCCTCCTCATGGTCCAGCTCCGGCTCCCTGAGGGCCTCGCGTTCCGCTTCGGCGTCGGCATCGGCGAGGTCCGACCGGTGGCGTCGGTGCACGGTGAGCTGGCCGACGGCCCTGGGTGGTATGCGGCGCGCGCCGCGATCGAGACCGTGCACGCCCGCGAACAGCGCGCCGTGCCGCGCACGCGCACCTGGATTGTCGGAGCCCCGGGCCAGGATGAGGTCATGGAGACCGTGATCGCCGCGTCCAACGCGTATGTCCTTGCGCGCGACGAGCTCGTCGGGGCGATGAGCACGCGCGAGCGCCACCTCACGTACGGGCGCCTGGTCGGCCGGTCCCAGCAGGAGCTCGCCGCCCAGGAGGGCATCTCCCAGCCGAGCGTGTCCAAATCGCTGCGGAGCGCGGGAGCCGCCGCTGTCATCGAGGGTGTGGCCGCGCTCCGGGGGGAGACCGCATGATCCTCGCGGGCTTCGTCCTCCTGGCCGTCGGCGCGACCGACCTCGTCCGCCAGTTCGTGCCTCGGCGGTGGATCGGCTACGTCGTGGCCGCGGCTGTGGTCCTCCTCCTCGGCATCGGCGGGGACGCGCTGCTGCCGGCCCTCCTCGGACTCGGTGCCGGAGCGCTGTGGGCCTGGAGCATGCCGGACGAGGGGCCGTCCCGTGCCGGGTTCTGGCCGGCCGTCTCGCTGGCCGCCCTCAGCATCGGCGCCGTGGTCTGGGGCGGATCGAGGAATGCCGCCGGTCTCATCGGCGAGCTCTGGACGCTCCGCTCGCCGTTCGGCGAGGTGCCGTTCGATCTGGCCGTGCTCGCGCTCGGCGCCGGTGTCTTCCTGCTCGAATCCGCCAACCTCGTCGTCCGCGCGGCTCTGGACGGCGAGCACACCTGGCGCCCCGCGGAGGTGGCGGAGCCGGTGCCTCCGGTCGTCGCATCCGCACCGACCGACCAGCCTGCGGCCGATGCCCCTGCGGTGGGGGTGATCCCCGCCGATCCCCGCCACGGCTTCAAGGGCGGGCGGCTCATCGGCCCGCTCGAACGCGTCCTCGTGATGATCCTCACCCTGGCCGCGGCGTACCCCGTGCTCGCGGCCATGCTCGCCGCCAAGGGCATCGTCCGCTTCCCGGAGATCTCCCGCGACGGGGAGACCGGGGCCCGCGCGGAGTACTTCCTCGTCGGCAGCCTCGTGAGCTGGGTCATCGGCCTCGGCGCCGCGTTCCTCGTGTGGTGGGCCGCGCACAGCTGACACCCCTCCGCGCGACGCAGCGGGGCGGTCGTCCGCTGCTAGCCTGGAGCGCGTGTCAACTCCCGCTCTGACGACCGCGCCGCAGGCGATCGACCCCACGTTCGAGAACGTGTGGGACGAGATCGTGTGGCGTGGCCTCGTCCACGTGTCCACCGACCAGGAGGCGCTGCGCGCCCTGCTCGCGGGAGATCCCGTCACGTATTACTGCGGCTTCGACCCGACGGCGCCCAGCCTGCACCTCGGGCACCTCGTCCAGCTGCTCCTGCTCCGCCGCCTCCAGCTCGCCGGGCACAAGCCGCTCGGTCTCGTCGGTGGGTCCACCGGTCTGATCGGCGACCCGCGGCCCACCGCGGAGCGCACGCTCAACACCCGCGAGACGGTGGCGGAATGGGTCGACCGTCTGCGCGGACAGGTCGAGCGCTACCTCAGCTTCGAAGGGGACAACGCCGCCCGCATGGTGAACAACCTCGACTGGACGGCGCCGCTCTCCGCGATCGATTTCCTCCGCGAGATCGGCAAGCACTACCGCGTCGGCACCATGCTGAAGAAGGACGCGGTGGCCGCGCGCCTGAACTCCGACGCCGGGATCAGCTACACCGAGTTCAGCTACCAGATCCTCCAGGGGCTCGACTTCCTCGAGCTCTACCGGCAGTACGACTGCGTGCTGCAGACGGGCGGCTCCGATCAGTGGGGCAACCTCACCAGCGGCACCGACCTCATCCACCGGGTCGAAGGGGTGTCCGTCCACGCGATCGGCACCCCGCTGATCACCAACAGCGACGGCACGAAGTTCGGCAAGAGCGAGGGCAACGCGATCTGGATCGACGCGGAGCTCACGAGCCCGTACGCGTTCTACCAGTTCTGGCTCAGCACGGCCGATGCCGACGTGATCGAGCGCCTCAAGGTGTTCACGTTCCTGACCAGGGCCGAGATCGAGGAGTACGCGGAGCTCGTGGCGACCGAGCCGTTCCGCCGTGCCGCCCAGAAGCGCCTCGCGCTCGAGGTCGTCGCGACGGTGCACGGCGTCGAGGCGACGGCGGCCGTGATCGCGGCGTCCGAGGCGCTGTTCGGGCAGGGCGACCTGACGACTCTCGACCCGGCGACCTTGCGCACGGCGCTCGACGAGCTTCCGCATGCGACGGTCGCAGCCGGAACTCCGGTCGTCGACGCCCTCGTCGCCACCGGTCTCGTGTCGAGCCTGTCGGAGGCGCGCCGCGCCATCGCGCAGGGCGGCGTCTCCCTCGATGGGGAGCGGGTGGAGGACGACTCCGCGACCGTGCAGGGCACCCTGCCCGGCGGTGTCTCGGTGCTGCGTCGCGGGAAGAAGACCCTCGCCGGCGTCTTCCTGGGCTGACCCCGGCCTCATATGCCGTTCACTCCGAGCCACGCGATCGTCGCGCTGCCGTTCGTGCGCACGCCGCTCGTCCCCGCGGCGATCGCGATCGGAGCGATGACGCCGGACATCTCGCTGTTCCTGCGCAACGTCGGCCTCAACTACGGCTTCCTGCACGATCCGGTCAACCTCGTGTGGACGACGCTGCTCGCTCTCGGGCTGTTCCTCCTCTGGCGCGTCCTGCTGCGCCCGGCGACCCTGGAACTGCTGCCGGGATGGGTGTCCGTGCGACTACCCGCCGGCTGGGGGGTGACCGGATACCGGGCGGCGATCGAGGCGCTGAGTCGCGATGACCGCCCGCGGTACGCGGGCTGGCGACCGCTGTATCCGTTCCTGCTCGTGTTCTCGACGATGCTGGGCGTGCTCTCGCATATCCTCTGGGATGCGTTCACGCACGACTCGCGGTGGGGCGTGGATCTGCTGCCCGCGCTCGCGGACTCCTGGGGTCCCTTCGACGGCTACAAGTGGCTCCAGTACGGCTCGAGTGCCCTCGGCCTGCTGGGCCTGGCGATCTGGGCTGCACTGCGGCTGCGCCGCGCGACGCCTCGAGCGGACGCGCGCCGAGTCCTTCCGACGTTCATGCGGGTCGCGTGGTGGCTCTCGCTGCCGGTGATCCTCGTGATCGCGTGGGTCGGCGGTCTGCTCGCGTTCGGACCGCTGTCCGCCGAGTTCACGGTGCAGCATCTCGCATATCGGGTGCTGCCGCCCGCCTGCGCGGTGTGGGGCGTGCTGACCCTGGTCCTCTGCGTCGTCCTGGCGGTGCGGCGGCCGCGCGCTGCGGTCTGATCCCGCGCCTCACCAGTGCGGCGCGTCCGTGCCCCACCCGTGCGGGGCATCGAACGCCAGGCCGGGGAGTGCCGGGGCGGCCGTCACGATCGTTTCCCCGTCGACGTCGAAGCGGGCCAGGTGACCGGATGCGTCCACCTCGGGGAGCGCCGACGCGCGGGGCGTCCGCGGCATCCCGAGCAAATCGGCGGCGATCCGACGCAAGGAGGTCCGCACGACTCGCGAGTGCCCGTCGCGGTGGCGGAGCAGTTGCGTGAGGGCGGCGGCGAGGAGGTAGCCGGCGCTGTGGTCCAATGCCTGAGCCGGAAGAGCGCCCGGCCGACCGCCGTCGCCCTCGATCAGTGCGATGCCGCTCTCCGCCTGGACCAGGCTGTCGAAGCCGGCGCGCTCGGGGTGAGACGTGCCCCAGGCGCTGAGCTGGGCGACGAGCAGGCCCGGATACCGTGCGGCGAGCGCGTCGGGGGAGAGGCCCAGGCGCTCCAGGGCCGCAGGACGATAGCCGAGCACGACGGCATCCGCGGTCTCCAGGAGGTCGTGCAGCGCAGCGCCTCGGGCATCGAGCAGCGCGGTGCGCTTGCCGTGACCGGTGTCGAGATGCTGCCACGGAAGCTCGGGGAGGTGCGGCGGGTCGATGCGGAGCACGTCCGCGCCGAGGAGCGCGAGGGTCCGGGTGCACACCGGACCGGCGATCACCCGCGTGAGGTCGAGGACGCGGACGCCGGCGAGGGGAGCCTGCCCCGCCGCACCGGGCGACGGGAGACGTCGGTCCTTCCCCCGTCGTCGGCCGATCGCCTCCGTGATCGCGACGTCCACGACGGGCGTCCGCCGCAGAGCCTCATCGGCCGCGCGGTCCTCAGGGCGGACGGCCACGGCGAGACCTCCGGCTTCGGAGATCCGGCGGACGGCCTCCGCGGTGTGCAGCGTCTCCAGCGTGCGGGCCACGGCCTCCGCTCCTGCCCTGTCGTCCAGGTCCAGCGCGGTGCGAAGCGCGCGCGCGTGGTGCGGGTAGTTGCCGTGTGTCCGGACCCATCCATCCGCGCTCGCCCAGAACCCGGAGAGGGGCGCCCACACGGGAGGGGGAGTGCCGCCCACCTCCAGATACCTGTCGCTCCGGTAGGCGACGGCGACGCGGACGGGGTCGACGCGCGTGAGATCGATACCCGCGGCGAGGGCCACTGCTGCGACGCTGACGAGAGCGAGATCGCCGGTCGCCGTGCGCGACGAGAGCGGGACGCCCCGAGGGCACGGAGGCCCGAGTCCGTCGGGGCCTGCGACGCGTCCCCGCCCGCCTCGATCACGACGCGGGCGAGCAGCTCAGCGGCGGAGGTGGGACGACCGGAGACCATGGCGAGATGCTACTCCCGGCCGCGAAGTGGCCGGAAACCCTGGCTGATCCGGGGGAATCAGGCGCATGAGGGCCTGCGACACGCCCGGGGGAGTGCGCCCGATTTGCCAGACCCCCGGAATCCACGTAACTTATTACTTGTTCGCCCCACAGGGAAGCGGAGAAGCCCAGAGCTTCACCCCCCTCAAGCGGAGAACCACTCCCGATCCTCTCTCACTTGAGAGATCAGACGCTTGCGTCTAGGATGGGAGATCCACCCCTTCTGCGGCTGTCACCGGCTGCGCAGCGGATCCGAGATCCGCACGGCGCGCCGATTTGACAAGCGGGTCGGGATGGCTAAGATAGAGAAGTTGCCCTGCGGGCCTGGTCGTGATGGCTGGGTCGTGGGAGCATCCGATCCTTGAGAACTCAACAGCGTGCACTTGTCAAATGCCAAATTATCCTCGTCTAGCTTTGGCTGGGTGAGAATTCCTTTGGATCAAAGACCAACCTCCTTGTGGGGTTGGCAATGGATAGTCAGCAATGATTTATCTCTTTGGTCAGCATCAAACTCGCTGCGTTCCGGTTTTTCCCCGGTTCGTATGCAATTTCTTTTTACGGAGAGTTTGATCCTGGCTCAGGATGAACGCTGGCGGCGTGCTTAACACATGCAAGTCGAACGGTGAACACGGAGCTTGCTCTGTGGGATCAGTGGCGAACGGGTGAGTAACACGTGAGCAACCTGCCCCTGACTCTGGGATAAGCGCTGGAAACGGCGTCTAATACTGGATATGTGACGTGACCGCATGGTCTGCGTTTGGAAAGATTTTTCGGTTGGGGATGGGCTCGCGGCCTATCAGCTTGTTGGTGAGGTAATGGCTCACCAAGGCGTCGACGGGTAGCCGGCCTGAGAGGGTGACCGGCCACACTGGGACTGAGACACGGCCCAGACTCCTACGGGAGGCAGCAGTGGGGAATATTGCACAATGGGCGAAAGCCTGATGCAGCAACGCCGCGTGAGGGATGACGGCCTTCGGGTTGTAAACCTCTTTTAGCAGGGAAGAAGCGAAAGTGACGGTACCTGCAGAAAAAGCGCCGGCTAACTACGTGCCAGCAGCCGCGGTAATACGTAGGGCGCAAGCGTTATCCGGAATTATTGGGCGTAAAGAGCTCGTAGGCGGTTTGTCGCGTCTGCTGTGAAATCCCGAGGCTCAACCTCGGGCCTGCAGTGGGTACGGGCAGACTAGAGTGCGGTAGGGGAGATTGGAATTCCTGGTGTAGCGGTGGAATGCGCAGATATCAGGAGGAACACCGATGGCGAAGGCAGATCTCTGGGCCGTAACTGACGCTGAGGAGCGAAAGGGTGGGGAGCAAACAGGCTTAGATACCCTGGTAGTCCACCCCGTAAACGTTGGGAACTAGTTGTGGGGTCCATTCCACGGATTCCGTGACGCAGCTAACGCATTAAGTTCCCCGCCTGGGGAGTACGGCCGCAAGGCTAAAACTCAAAGGAATTGACGGGGACCCGCACAAGCGGCGGAGCATGCGGATTAATTCGATGCAACGCGAAGAACCTTACCAAGGCTTGACATATACGAGAACGGGCCAGAAATGGTCAACTCTTTGGACACTCGTAAACAGGTGGTGCATGGTTGTCGTCAGCTCGTGTCGTGAGATGTTGGGTTAAGTCCCGCAACGAGCGCAACCCTCGTTCTATGTTGCCAGCACGTAATGGTGGGAACTCATGGGATACTGCCGGGGTCAACTCGGAGGAAGGTGGGGATGACGTCAAATCATCATGCCCCTTATGTCTTGGGCTTCACGCATGCTACAATGGCCGGTACAAAGGGCTGCAATACCGTGAGGTGGAGCGAATCCCAAAAAGCCGGTCCCAGTTCGGATTGAGGTCTGCAACTCGACCTCATGAAGTCGGAGTCGCTAGTAATCGCAGATCAGCAACGCTGCGGTGAATACGTTCCCGGGTCTTGTACACACCGCCCGTCAAGTCATGAAAGTCGGTAACACCTGAAGCCGGTGGCCTAACCCTTGTGGAGGGAGCCGTCGAAGGTGGGATCGGTAATTAGGACTAAGTCGTAACAAGGTAGCCGTACCGGAAGGTGCGGCTGGATCACCTCCTTTCTAAGGAGCATCTGACGCTTCGGCGTCCAGAACCCAGATCGAAGGCATACGTTCTTCGCTGGGAGCTCATGGGTGGAACATTTGACATGGCATCGAGATCTGATCTCGGGACTAGTACGCCGCTTCGGTGGTTGGAAGGTTCTGGGTGAGGGGACCGGTGCCTGCACGCTGTTGGGTCCTGAGGGACCGGATGCGGATCCTTCGGGGTCTGGTCTGAACCTCTGGACCTCTTTCTGTTTGTCCCTGTGGGGGCAGGTGGATGGGGGTTCCGCCCGTACTTTGAGAACTACACAGTGGACGCGAGCATCTTGCAGCCGGCTTTCGAGCTGGTTGCACAAGATGATCTTAAAGATCATTAGTCAATTTCTGATTCCATCTTCGGATGGGGTCGAGTTTTTGATTCAAACTCATGTGATTTCAAGTCTTTAAGAGCAAACGGTGGATGCCTTGGCATCTGGAGCCGAAGAAGGACGTAGCAATCTGCGATAAGCCTCGGGGAACTGATAAGCAAGTTTTGATCCGAGGGTGTCCGAATGGGGAAACCCCGCTGGGCGGCGTGCCGACCTAGTGACTCCCGCCTGAATATATAGGGCGGGTAGAGGGAACGTGGGGAAGTGAAACATCTCAGTACCCACAGGAAGAGAAAGCAACCGCGATTCCGTTAGTAGTGGCGAGCGAAACCGGATCAGGCTAAACCGAGTGTGTGTGATATCCGGCAGGAGTTGCATATTCGGGGTTGTGGGACTCACCAGTCAGTTCTGCCGAGCTGGCGACGTTACAGAAGCGTATAGACGAACGGTCTTGAAAGGCCGGTCATAGAGGGTGCCAACCCCGTAGTCGAAATGCGTGTTCTGGCGTGGAGAGTATCCCAAGTAGCACGGGGCCCGTGAAATCCCGTGTGAATCTGTCAGGACCACCTGATAAGCCTAAATACTCCCAGATGACCGATAGCGGACAAGTACCGTGAGGGAAAGGTGAAAAGTACCCCGGGAGGGGAGTGAAATAGTACCTGAAACCGTTTGCTTACAAACCGTTGGAGCACCCCTGGTAGGTGTGACAGCGTGCCTTTTGAAGAATGAGCCTGCGAGTTAGCGATATGTGGCGAGGTTAACCCGTGTGGGGTAGCCGTAGCGAAAGCGAGTCTGAATAGGGCGATTCAGTCGCATGTCCTAGACCCGAAGCGAAGTGATCTATCCATGGCCAGGTTGAAGCGACGGTAAGACGTCGTGGAGGACCGAACCCACTTAGGTTGAAAACTGAGGGGATGAGCTGTGGATAGGGGTGAAAGGCCAATCAAACTTCGTGATAGCTGGTTCTCTCCGAAATGCATTTAGGTGCAGCGTTGCGTGTTTCTTGCCGGAGGTAGAGCTACTGGATGGCCGATGGGCCCTACAAGGTTACTGACGTCAGCCAAACTCCGAATGCCGGTAAGTGAGAGCGCAGCAGTGAGACTGTGGGGGATAAGCTTCATAGTCGAGAGGGAAACAACCCAGACCACCAACTAAGGTCCCAAAGCGCGTGCTAAGTGGGAAAGGATGTGGAGTTGCTCTGACAACCAGGAGGTTGGCTTAGAAGCAGCCACCCTTGAAAGAGTGCGTAATAGCTCACTGGTCAAGTGATTCCGCGCCGACAATGTAACGGGGCTCAAGCACGCCACCGAAGTTGTGGCATTGACATTATTGGTAGGCCTTCGTGGTCCAGCCGTGTTGATGGGTAGGAGAGCGTCGTGTGGCCAGCGAAGCGGCGGTGGAAACCAGCCGTGGAGGCTACACGAGTGAGAATGCAGGCATGAGTAGCGAATGACGTGTGAGAAACACGTCCTCCGAAAGACCAAGGGTTCCAGGGTCAAGCTAATCTTCCCTGGGTAAGTCGGGACCTAAGGCGAGGCCGACAGGCGTAGTCGATGGACAACGGGTTGATATTCCCGTACCGGCGAAGAACCGCCCAAGCTAATCCAGTGGTGCTAAACGTCCGAGCCTTCACATCGTCACCTTCGGGTGACACCGTGGAGGGGAGCACGTGACCCCATGCTGGTGCGGTTAGCGTATTAACAGGTGTGACGCAGGAAGGTAGTCCAAGCCAGGCGATGGTTGTCCTGGTGCAAGTGCGTAGGCCGAGTCGTAGGCAAATCCGCGACTCATACAGGCTGAGACACGATGCGGATAAAAAGTGGATGATCCTATGCTGCCGAGAAAAGCATCGACGCGAGGTTCTAGCCGCCCGTACCCCAAACCGACTCAGGTGGTCAGGTAGAGAATACCAAGGAGATCGAGAGAATCGTGGTTAAGGAACTCGGCAAAATGCCCCCGTAACTTCGGGAGAAGGGGGGCCTTCGACGTATTAGGACGTGCTCCGAAAGCGTTTGGAGGCCGCAGAGACTAGTGGGTAGCGACTGTTTACTAAAAACACAGGTCCGTGCCAAGTCGCAAGACGATGTATACGGACTGACGCCTGCCCGGTGCTGGAAGGTTAAGAGGACCGGTTAGCCGCAAGGCGAAGCTGAGAATTTAAGCCCCAGTAAACGGCGGTGGTAACTATAACCATCCTAAGGTAGCGAAATTCCTTGTCGGGTAAGTTCCGACCTGCACGAATGGCGTAACGACTTCCCAACTGTCTCAACCGCGAACTCGGCGAAATTGCATTACGAGTAAAGATGCTCGTTACGCGCAGCAGGACGGAAAGACCCCGTGACCTTTACTACAGCTTGGTATTGGTGTTCGGTGTGGCTTGTGTAGGATAGGTGGGAGACTTTGAAGCGGTGACGCCAGTTACCGTGGAGTCATTGTTGAAATACCACTCTGGTCACTCTGGATATCTAACTTCGAACCGTAATCCGGTTCAGGGACAGTGCCTGGTGGGTAGTTTAACTGGGGCGGTTGCCTCCCAAAAAGTAACGGAGGCGCCCAAAGGTTCCCTCAACCTGGTTGGCAATCAGGTGGCGAGTGTAAGTGCACAAGGGAGCTTGACTGTGAGACTGACAGGTCGAGCAGGGACGAAAGTCGGGACTAGTGATCCGGCAGTGGCTTGTGGAAGCGCTGTCGCTCAACGGATAAAAGGTACCTCGGGGATAACAGGCTGATCTTGCCCAAGAGTCCATATCGACGGCATGGTTTGGCACCTCGATGTCGGCTCGTCGCATCCTGGGGCTGGAGTAGGTCCCAAGGGTTGGGCTGTTCGCCCATTAAAGCGGTACGCGAGCTGGGTTTAGAACGTCGTGAGACAGTTCGGTCCCTATCCGCTGCGCGCGTAGGAAGTTTGAGAGGATCTGACCCTAGTACGAGAGGACCGGGTTGGACGAACCTCTGGTGTGTCAGTTGTTCCGCCAGGAGCACCGCTGATTAGCTACGTTCGGGATGGATAACCGCTGAAAGCATCTAAGCGGGAAGCCGGCCTCAAGATGAGACTTCCATACCTTCGGGTGAGAGGCTCCCAGCCAGACTACTGGGTTGATAGGCCAGATGTGGAAGCACGGTAACGTGTGCAGCTGACTGGTACTAATAAGCCGATGACTTGATAACACACCGTTTGTTGGTGCTTGCGTCCACTGAGTGGTTCTCGATGTACGGTCGAGAACTACCTTCAACAATGATTCATCATTGCTTTAGGTTTGATTGAAACATCAATAGTGTTTCGGCGGCCATAGCGTGAGGGAAACGCCCGGTCACATTCCGAACCCGGAAGCTAAGCCTCACAGCGCCGATGGTACTGCAGGGGGGACCCTGTGGGAGAGTAGGACACCGCCGGACTCCTTTTAGTCGAAATGGCCACCCATCGTTGGGTGGCCATTTTGCGTTTACGAGCGAAGAGAACAGAGAACAGGGAGCACCATGCCGGAAGAGGAAGAGCGCCGTCCACGTCGCAACGACGGGAACCAGCGCAACGAACGTCCTTCCGGAGGTCGCCCCGTATACCGCGACGGCGGTTCTCGTGCCGGTTCCGGCGACCGAAGCCCTCGGCGGGACGGTGGCTACAACCGCGATGGCGGCGCCCCTCGTCGTGAGGGTGGTTACAACAACCGTGACGGTGCCCCTCGTCGTGAGGGCGGTTACAACCGCGACAGCGCTCCGCGTCGTGAAGGTGGTTACAACCGCGATGGTGGTGCCCCTCGTCGTGAGGGTGGTTACAACAACCGCGATGGTGCGCCGCGTCGTGAAGGTGGTTACAACCGCGACAGCGCTCCGCGTCGTGAAGGTGGTTACAACCGCGACAGCGCTCCGCGTCGTGAAGGTGGTTACAACCGCGATGGTGGTGCCCCGCGTCGTGAAGGTGGTTACAACCGCGATGGTGGTGCCCCGCGTCGTGAAGGTGGTTACAACCGCGATGGTGGTGCCCCGCGTCGTGAAGGTGGTTACAACCGTGATGGTGGTGCCCCTCGTCGCGAAGGCGGTTACAACAACCGCGATGGTGCGCCCCGTCGCGAGGGCGGTTACAACCGTGATGGTGGTGCCCCTCGTCGCGAAGGCGGTTACAACAACCGTGATGGTGCGCCCCGTCGCGAGGGCGACTACAACCGCGACAGCGCTCCGCGTCGTGAAGGTGGTTACAACCGTGATGGTGGTGCCCCGCGTCGTGATGGTGGGTACAACCGTGATGGTGGTGCCCCGCGTCGTGAAGGTGGGTACAACCGCGATGGTGGTGCCCCACGTCGCGAAGGCGGGTACAACCGTGACGGTGGTGCGCCCCGTCGTGAGGGTGGGTACAACCGCGATGGTGGTGGCCCCCGTCGCGAAGGCGGGTACAACAATCGTGACAGCGCACCGCGCCGCGAGGGCGGATTCGACCGGGAGCGGGGGAGTGACCGGTCTCGGTCCTTCCCGCAGCGCGGCGGTGCGGGGCGGGACCGTCCTGCCAACGCGGCGAGCGAGCGTCCGCGGTTCGACGAGCCGCGCGTCCCGGAGGATGTCACGGCGCGCGACCTGCACCCCTCCGCGCGCAACGAGCTGAAGACGCTCAGCAAAGAGAACGCGGAGTTCGTCGCTCGGCATCTGGCGATGGCTTCTCGGCTGATCGACGAGGACCCGACCCTGGCGCACGAGCACGCACTCGCAGCGTCGCGTCGTGCAGGGCGCATCGCGATCGTCCGGGAGACCCTGGGCATCACCGCCTACGCGACGGGTGACTTCGCCCTGGCCCTGCGGGAGCTGCGCACCTATCGCCGGATCTCCGGCAAGGACGACCAGATCGCACTCATGGTCGACAGCGAACGCGGCATCGGGCGTCCCGACCGCGCCCTCGAGATCGGCCGCGCCGTGGACCGATCGGCTCTGACCACCCCCGTGCGCGTGGCTCTCGCGATCGCGATGTCGGGTGCCCGGCTGGACCAGGGTGACCTGGAGCTGGCCCTCGGGGAGCTCGAGATCCCGGAGCTCGACCCGGATCGCGCGTTCGAGTGGAGCCCCGCGCTCTTCGCCGCGCGCGCCGCAGTCCTGGAAGATCTCGGCCGCACGGACGAGGCGGAGTTCTGGGTGCACCGCGCCGAGGTCGCCGCGGAGGCTCTCGGTGTGGATGAGGCCGGCGACGAGGAGCTCTACGTCGAGGACGGTCTCGTCGAGGACGAGTTCTCCGAGGAGCACGCTGTCTCCGTCGAGGATGTTGTGTCCGACAAGGAGGAGTACTCCGCCGACGACACCGACACCGACACCGACTCCGAGGAAGAAGAGGCTTCCGACGCGGAGACCGGAGACGACTCGTCCTCCGCCGACACGAACGAGACCCCCGAGCCCGCCGAGCCGTCCATCGAGGACGAGGTGCGCGAGCTGCTCGGCGAGGACGACGAGACGGAGGACGACGAGACGGAGGACGACTCGCCCTCCGCATCCGAGAAGCCGGAGGCGTAGTGGGGCTCTTCACACCCAAGGCACGGAGGTCTCGAGCGGGACGGACGCCTCTCGAGGGCGTGGACACCGTCCTCGCCGATCTCGACGGCGTCGTCTACGCCGGTCCGGGGGCTCTGCCGCACGCGGTCGAGAGCCTGAACGCTGCGGCGCACGCGGTGCGTCTCGGCTACATCACGAACAACGCCTCGCGCACGGACGCCTCCGTGGCGGCTCATCTCACGAGTCTCGGGCTCGACGTCGCTCCGCAGGACGTCGTCACGAGCCCGCAGGCCGCGATGCGTCTGCTGTCCGGGATCGTTCCCGCGCCGGCCACCATCCTCGTGGTCGGCGGCGACGGCCTCGTCGACGAGGTGCAGAAGGCCGGGTACACG
This sequence comes from Microbacterium sp. NRRL B-14842, assembly GCF_050470785.1. Classification (NCBI taxonomy): domain Bacteria; kingdom Bacillati; phylum Actinomycetota; class Actinomycetes; order Micrococcales; family Microbacteriaceae; genus Microbacterium; species Microbacterium sp. NRRL B-14842. The sequence continues at coordinate 920,902 of NZ_JBFLUM010000001.1, forward strand.
GTGACGCGCAGCGCCGAGGACGCTCCGCAGGCCGTGGTCCAGGGGTTCGCGCCCGAGGTGGCCTGGACAGACCTCGCCGAGGCGGCGTTCGCGCTGAAGGTCCCTGAGGACGAAGGCGGCATCCCCTGGATCGCCACGAACACGGACTGGACGATCCCGCGCGAGCGCGGCGTCGCCCCCGGCAACGGCACCCTCGTCTCCGCCGTGCACACCGCGATCGGTCGCCTGGCGACGGTGGCGGGCAAGCCGGAGACCCCGATCTTCGAGGAGGCGCTCGCCCGCTTCGGTGCCGCGAAGGCTCTGTTCATCGGCGACCGCCTGGACACCGACATCATGGGCGCCAGCCGCGCCGGCATCGAGTCCGCGCTCGTGCTGACCGGCATCGACCGTCCCAAGCACGTCCTCGCCGCGCCGGAAGGTTCACGCCCGACCTACATCCTCGGTGATCTGCGCGGTCTGCACGAGCCGTATCCAGAGCCCACCGTGACCGACGGCGTGTTCGACGTGAACGGTGCCGCCGTCCGCGTCCACGGAGCGGACGTCGAGATCGTCGCCGAGTCCGGCGAGCAGCTCGACCTCCTCCGCGCCGGCGCCGCGGCCATCTGGGCGTCCGGTACGCCGGTGTTCGTGCTGCGGGTTCCCGAACGGCTGTACGCCGACCCGTTCCACCGCCCCTGAGCCACGCGTGGCGCCGTCGGCCGTCGGCGGCGCCGCGTACAGTGGAAGCGTGAGTGACGAGACGACGACCAGCGCGCCGACGGACGGCCTGTGGAGTCGTCTGCGCCTGATCGAAGGTCAGCCGCTCTCCGCACGCGCGGACTTGTACTCGGCCCTGCACGACGAACTCTCTCGACGGCTCGAGAGCGGATCCCGGCTGGAACAGCGGGAGACTCCGGGACCACGATGACGCGACTCGACGCCGCCCTCGCCTCCCGAGGACTCGCCCGTTCGCGCACGCACGCCGCCACCCTCATCGCCGACGGTCTCGTGAGCGTCGACGGTCGCCCGGTCGTCAAAGCCTCGACTGCGGTCGGCGAGGAGAACACGATCACGGTGGCCGGCGCCGACCACTATGTCAGCCGCGGCGCGCACAAGCTCATCGCCGGGCTCGACAGCTTCACCATTCCCGTGCAGGGGCGCCTCGTGCTCGACATGGGAGCCTCGACCGGCGGCTTCACGCAGGTGCTGCGGGAGCGCGGTGCGCGGCGCGTGCTGGCTGTGGACGTCGGTCACGGCCAGCTCGCCCCGTCGATCGCGGCAGACCCCGATGTCACCGCGGTCGAGGGCTTCAACGTGCGGCACATGACCCGTGACAGTCTCGCCGCGGCGACGGGGGAGTCCGCCTCGCCCGACCTGGTGGTGGGCGACCTCTCCTTCATCTCGCTCGAGCTCGTGCTCCCCGCGGTGGTCGCCGTCGCGGCGCCGGGTTCCGATGTCCTGCTGCTCGTCAAACCGCAATTCGAGGTCGGCCGGACGGCGGTGCGCGGCGGTCTCGTCACCGACCCCGCCACCCGTGCCGATGCCGTCGCCCGCGTGGCGTGGAGCGCGTGGGACGCGGGGATGGGGATGGCGGGGATCGTCTCCTCCCCGATCCTCGGAACCCACGGCAATGCGGAGTATCTCGTCCACCTCGTGCCGGGCGGCGGCAGCAATCCGACAGAATGGATGGACACCATCAACCGGCTGGCAGGGGGACGATGAACGAGCGCAGGATCCTGGTCGTCGCCCACGCGGGTCGCGTCGACACCGTCGCGGCCGCCCGCCGGGTGATCGACGCCCTCCGCGGCGCGGGAGTGCGCCCCGTCCTGGCGGCCGACGACCACGCGGAGCTCTCCGCGGTCGATGCGTTCTTCGCGGACGTCGAGGTGCTGGATGCCTCCGCCGGTCCGGCGTCCCTCGAGCTCGCGATCGTGCTCGGCGGCGACGGCACGATCCTCCGTGCGGCGGAACTCGTCCGCGACAGCGGCGCCCCGGTGCTCGGCATCAACATGGGCCACGTCGGCTTCCTCGCGGAGATCGACCGGGACGACATGGACGACGCGATGCGCCGCGTCATCGCCCGCGACTACGAGGTCGAGGAGCGCCTGGCGCTGTCGGTGCGGGTGAAGGACGCCTCGGGCGACGTCGTCTTCGAGACCTGGGCTCTGAACGAGGCGACCGTCGAGAAGGCGAGCCGGGAGCGCATGATCGAGGTGGTGCTCGAGATCGACGGGCGGCCGCTGTCGAGTTTCGGCTGCGACGGCATGGTCGTCTCCACCCCGACCGGCTCGACCGCCTACAACTTCTCCGCCGGCGGCCCGGTCATCTGGCCGACGGTCGAGGCCATCGCCGTCGTCCCGCTGTCGGCCCATGCCCTCTTCGCCAAGCCGCTCGTGGTGAGCCCCGACGCGGCCGTGGCGATCGAGATGCTGGAGCGGACGGACGGCTCCGGCATCCTCTGGTGCGACGGCCGTCGTTCCCACGACCTTCCGCCGGGTGCCCGCGTCGTCGTCCGTCGTTCGTCGCGCCCGGTCCGCCTCGCGCGACTGCACCCCACCGCGTTCACGAATCGTCTCGTCCGCAAGTTCCAGCTGCCCGTCGAGGGATGGCGCGGACAGGAACGGAGGAGCGAGGCATGATCGAGGAGATGCGCATGCAGGGGCTCGGCGTGATCGCCGATGCCGTCCTGCCGCTCGGGCCCGGCTTCACGGCCATCACCGGCGAGACCGGAGCGGGCAAGACCATGGTGGTCACCGGTCTCGGCCTGCTTCTCGGACAGCGCGCCGACTCCGGCGCCGTGCGCAAGGGCGCGGCGCAGGCGTCGGTGGCCGGTGTGTGGATCGTGCCGGAGACCGGTGAGGTCGCCGACATCGTCGCCGAGGCCGGGGGAGAGCTGGAGCCGGCAGGCGCCGGGACTGCGGAGCTGTACGTCTCGCGCACCCTCAGCGCCGAAGGCCGCAGTCGTGCGAGCGTCGGCGGCCGCGCCGCACCGGCGGGTGTGCTGTCCTCGCTCGCCGACGAGCTCATCGTGGTGCACGGACAGTCCGAGCAGCTGCGGCTGCGATCGGCGGCCGCGCAGCGCGACGCCCTCGATCGCTTCGGCGGCGAGGCCATCGCCCGGGCGCTGGAGGAGTACCAGGCCGCGTTCGAGCACTGGCGCACGCTCGACGCCGAGATCGTCGACATCACCGCGAACCGCGACCGGCGCGCCGAGGAGGCCGCCCGGCTGCGGGAGGACCTGGCCCTGATCGAGGCCACCGCTCCCGAAGAGGGTGAGGATGAGGAGCTGACGGCCCGCGCCGAACGCCTCGCGAACGCGGAGGAGCTGCGGCTCGCGGCCGCCCTGGCCCACGGCTCCCTCTCGAACGAGGAGGGCGAGCCCGATGCGTCGGCGCTGGTCGCGGAGGCACGCCGGGCGATCGAGCGTGTGTCGGACCCGAAGCTCGCCGAGGTCGCCGAGACCCTGGCCGACATCGGTTACCGGATCGCCGACGCCGCCGGCGTGCTCTCCGGCTTCCTCGCCGACCTCGACGAGTCCGGCCCGCACGAGCTGGCAGCCGTCGAGGAACGCCGGGCCGCGCTCGGTGTCCTCATCCGTCAGCACGGTTCGCTGGCGGAGGCGCTGGCACTGTGGCAGACCGGTTCCGCACGGCTGGCCGAGCTCGACGACGACGGGGAGCGTCTGGAACGCCTCACCGCCGAGCGCGACGCGGCCAGGGCGGAGCTCGACGCCCGCGCCGACGCCCTCACCGCCGCCCGGAGCGAGGCCGCCGTCCGGCTCGGCGAGGCCGTGACCGCCGAGCTCCACGCGCTGGCGATGCCGGACGCACGGCTCGAGGTGTCCGTGGCGCCTGGCGCCGAGAGCACCCACGGGCGCGATGACGTCGCCATCCTGCTCGCGTCGCACCCCGGCGCCGAACCCCGCTCCGTCGCCAAGGGTGCGTCCGGCGGCGAGCTGTCGCGCGTGATGCTCGCGATCGAGGTCGTCATCGCGGCGACCGACCCGGTTCCCACCTTCGTGTTCGACGAGGTCGACGCCGGCATCGGCGGTGCCGCGGCCATCGAGGTCGGTCGGCGACTCGCCCGACTCGCCGAGAAGTCGCAGGTGATCGCCGTCACCCATCTCGCGCAGGTCGCCGCCTTCGCGAACAACCACCTGACCGTCGTGAAATCGAACGACGGCGCCGTCACCGCCTCCAGCGTGCGGCGGCTCGACGGGGAGGAGCGCGAGGCCGAGATGGTCCGTCTGCTCTCCGGACTCGCGGATTCCGATGCCGCACTCACCCACGCCCGTGAGCTTCTCAGCCTCGGCGTCTGAACGAACTGTTAGGATAGAAGCCCGTGATGAACTCTTCTTCTGCGGGGCCCAAGAACGACACGACCAAGCACATCTTCGTGACTGGTGGTGTCGTTTCGTCTTTGGGCAAGGGGCTCACCGCGGCCAGCCTGGGCAACCTCCTGACCGCCCGCGGACTCCGCGTGGTCATGCAGAAGCTCGACCCGTATCTGAACGTCGATCCGGGCACCATGAACCCGTTCCAGCACGGCGAGGTCTTCGTGACCGACGACGGTGCGGAGACCGACCTCGACATCGGCCACTACGAGCGCTTCCTCGACATCAACCTGTCCGAGGCGGCCAACGTCACGACCGGTCAGATCTACTCGCAGGTGATCGCGCGGGAGCGCCGCGGCGAGTACCTGGGCGACACCGTGCAGGTCATCCCGCACATCACCGACGAGATCAAGCGCCGCATGCGGCTGCAGGCCACAGAGGACCCGCGTCCCGACGTGATCATCACCGAGGTCGGCGGCACGGTCGGCGACATCGAGTCGCAGCCCTTCCTCGAGGCGGCCCGCCAGCTGCGTCACGAGCTCGGTCGCGACAGCGTGTTCTTCGTGCACGTCTCGCTCGTGCCGTTCATGGGGGCGTCCGGCGAGCAGAAGACCAAGCCGACCCAGCACTCGGTCGCCGCGCTCCGTCAGGTCGGCATCCAGCCGGATGCGCTCGTGCTCCGCAGCGACCGCCCGGTGAGCGCGAGCAACCGCAACAAGATCGCCCTCATGTGCGACGTCGACGTCGAGGGTGTCATCAACACCGTCGACCTGCCGAGCATCTACGACATCCCCTCCACCCTCAACGAGCAGGGCCTGGACTCCTACATCGTGCGCCGCCTCGGTCTCGACCAGAAGGCCGACGACGTCGACTGGACGCGCTGGAACAAGGTGCTGCACGCGGTGCACAACCCCAAGCACGAGGTCACGATCGGTCTGGTCGGCAAGTACATCGACCTGCCGGACGCCTACCTGTCCGTGACCGAAGCCCTCAAGGCCGGCGGCTTCGCGCAGGAGACCAAGGTCAACATCCGCTGGATCCCATCCGACCTCTGCGAGACGCCCGAGGGCGCGCAGGAGCAGCTGGCCGAGCTCGACGGCATCTGCGTGCCCGGCGGCTTCGGCATCCGCGGCATCGAGGGCAAGCTGGGCGCGCTGAAGTTCGCCCGGGAGCAGGGGATCCCGACCCTCGGCCTGTGTCTCGGCCTGCAGTGCATGGTCATCGAGTACGCCCGCGACGTGGCCGGTATCGCCGGAGCCTCGTCCAGCGAGTTCGATCCGGACACCGCGGAGCCCGTCATCGCGACCATGGCCGAGCAGATCGAGATCCTCGACGGCGGCGACCTGGGCGGCACGATGCGCCTCGGTCTCTACCAGGCGGCTCTCGCGGAGGGCTCGCTGGCGCGCGAGGTCTACGGCGCCGCCGAGGTGTCCGAGCGTCACCGTCACCGCTACGAGGTGAACAACGCCTACCGCGATCGCCTGTCGGAGGCCGGGCTGGTGTTCTCGGGCCTGAATCCGGAGCTGGACCTCGTCGAGTACGTCGAGCTGCCGCGCGACGTGCACCCGTACTACATCGCCACCCAGGCGCACCCGGAGCTGCGTTCGCGTCCGACCGACCCGCACCCGCTGTTCCGCGGTCTCGTCGGCGCGGCCATCGCCCGGCACCGCGCGAGCGAGCTGTTCGACGTGCCCGTCGATGAGTGAGTCGGGGACGGGTCCTGTGGACGAGTCGCTGCGCGACGAGCCCTTCGAGCCGGAGGTCCTGAGCAGCGACCTCGTCTACGAAGGGCGCGTCTGGGACGTCCGCTCCGATCGTGTCCGCTACGGCGAGGGCGAGATAGTGCGGCAGTACGTCGCCCATCCCGGCGCCGTCGCGATCCTCGCGCTGGACGACGAGGGGCGGGTGCTGCTCATCCAGCAGTACCGTCACCCGATCCGCCACCGCGACTGGGAGCTGCCGGCGGGCCTCCTCGACATCGAGGGCGAGGAGCCGATGGCGGCCGCCCGTCGCGAGCTCGCGGAGGAGGCCGACCTCGTCGCCGCCCACTGGGAGCCGCTGGTGTCTTCGTGGACGACGCCCGGCGGCAACGACGAGCTCATCCGGGTGTTCCTCGCGACCGGGCTCTCGGCCGCCGAGACCGCGCACGACCGCGAGGACGAGGAGGCGGACATCCAGCTCGCCTGGGTGCCGCTGGAAGACGCCGTCGCGGGAGTGATGGCCGGACGCCTGCGCAACGGCATCCTCTCCATCGGCGTGCTGGCCGCGGCGCAGAGGCTGCGCGACCGGAGCTGAGGATGCTGCTCGATCGCGCCCTCGACGCGTATCTGCGTCACGTGACGATCGAGCGCGGCCTGAGCGCGCACACGGTCGGCGCCTACCGGCGGGACCTCGAGGGCTACCGGGACTGGCTCACGGCGGAGGGGATCGACGACACCGCGGATATCACGTCCGTGGTGGTCGACCGTTTCGTCGCCGACCGTGCCTCGGCGGAGCCGCCGCCCGCGGCGACGAGCCTGGCGCGCCTGCAGTCCTCGGTGCGCGGCTGGCACCGGTTCCTCGCCCGGGAGGGCATCGAGGCGGACGATCCGACTGGGCGCCTCCGCCCGCCGAAGACCCCGCGCCGGCTGCCCAAGGCCCTCACGATCGACCAAGTGGAGCGGCTGCTCGCCGCGCCGTCGGCCGAGGAGCCGCTCGGCATCCGGGACAGGGCGCTGCTGGAGCTTCTCTACGCGACGGGTGCCCGGGTGTCGGAGGCGGTCGGGCTCGACGTCGACGACATGGCGCACGGCGAGGTGCTGCGCCTGCGGGGAAAGGGCTCGAAGGAGCGCATCGTCCCCGTGGGGTCGTATGCCCGCGCCGCGGTCGACGCGTATCTCACCCGGGTCCGCCCGGGCCTCGCGGCGAAGGGACGTGCGTCGGCCCGGCTCTTCCTCGGCGCGCGGGGCGCTCCGCTCTCGCGGCAGAGCGCCTGGCTGGTGATCCGTTCCGCCGCGGAGCGCGCGCAGCTCACCGCCGAGGTCTCCCCGCACACGCTGCGGCATTCCTTCGCGACCCACCTCCTGCAGGGCGGCGCCGACGTGCGCGTGGTGCAGGAGCTGCTGGGGCACTCCTCGGTCGCGACGACGCAGATCTACACACACGTCTCGGTGGACGCCCTCCGCGACATCTACGCGACCTCGCACCCCCGGGCACGCTGATCCCGCGCGGATCCGCGCCTCCTCCCGAGGCGGCCCGCCGCGCGCCGGGACGGCCGGGGAACGCATGGCCGCTACAATCGAGCAAGCACGAAGGAGCAGGAGAACCGGTGGCTGAGAAAGCGGCGAAGTCCAGGGCGAAGGCACAGAAGGCCGACGACACTCCCATGGGACCCACCGGCCGTCCGTATCAGGGCTTCCCGATCCCGGCGCCGCTGAAGTCGCACGGCCCCGCGCGCATCATCGCCCTCTGCAACCAGAAGGGCGGCGTCGGCAAGACGACGACGTCCATCAACCTCGCCGCCGCCCTCGCGGAGTACGGTCGCAAGGTGCTCGCGGTGGACTTCGACCCGCAGGGCGCCCTGTCCGCCGGTCTCGGCATCCAGACGCATGACGTGCCGACGGTCTACGACCTCCTGCTCGACACGAAGCGCGACGCCCACGACGCGATCGTGCACTCGAACGTGCCCGGTCTCGACGTCCTCCCCGCGAACATCGACCTCTCGGCCGCGGAGGTGCACCTCGTCAACGAGGTCGCCCGCGAGACGATCCTCGCCCGCGTGCTCCGGCAGGTGGCGGGGGAGTACGACGTCATCCTCATCGACTGCCAGCCGTCGCTCGGCCTGCTGACCGTGAACGCGCTGACGGCGGCGCACGGCGTCATCATCCCGCTCGAGTGCGAGTTCTTCGCGCTGCGCGGTGTCGCCCTCCTCATCGAGACCATCGACAAGGTGCGCGATCGCCTGAACCCCTCCATCGAGATGGACGGGCTGCTGGCGACCATGTACGACCCGCGCACGCTGCACTCGCGCGAGGTGCTCGAACGCGTCGTGGAGGCGTTCGGCGACGACGTGCTGGAGACCGTGATTGGCCGCACCGTGAAGTTCCCGGATGCGTCGGTCTCGGGGGTCCCGATCACCGAGTTCGCTCCGGAGCACGCGGCCGCACAGGCATACCTGCGGCTGGCCAGGGAGCTGGTCGCCCGTGGCGCCGTCGCCTGACGAGCTCGGAACCGCTGAGGTCCCGGCACTCGCCGACGCCGTCGACGGTGCGGAAGCTTCCTCCGCCGACGACGCCGGTTTCCGGGTCTCGCTGTCGAACTTCGACGGCCCCTTCGACCTCCTGCTGACCCTCATCTCCAAGCACGAGATGGACATCACCGAGGTGTCGTTGAGCGCCGTCACCAACGAGTTCATCGCGTACCTCGCCGATCTCGAGGACGAGGAGGAGCTGGACCAGGCGTCGGAGTTCCTCGTCGTCGCCGCGACCCTGCTCGACATGAAGGTGGCGGGTCTGCTGCCGCAGGGCGAGCTCGTCGATGCCGAGGCCGTGGCCCTGCTCGAAGCGCGCGACCTGCTCTTCGCCCGTCTGCTGCAGTACCGCGCGTTCAAGGAGGTCTCCGCGTGGTTCGCACGGTGCCTGCAGCGGGAGGACCGCCGCCACGTGCGCGCGGTGCCGCTGGAGGAGAAGCACCGGAAGCAGACACCCGAGCTCGTCTGGTCGCTCACGACCGACGACTTCGCGGCTCTGGCACTGCTGGCCTTCGCACCGAAGGAGATCCCGCACGTCGGGCTCGACCACCTGCACGCGCCCCTGGTCAGCATCCGCGAGCAGGCCGCGATCGTCGTCACGCTGCTGCGCGGCACCGAGTCGCTGAGCTTCCGCGAGCTCGTCGCCGGCGTCACCGAGCCGGGCATCGTCGTGGCCCGCTTCATCTCGGTGCTGGAGCTGTACCGGCACGCGGCGCTGTCCTTCGAACAACTGGAACCGCTCGGGGAGCTGACGCTCCGTTGGGCCGCCGACTCCTGGTCGGACGAGACACTCGCGACCCTGGGGGCCGACTATGACCGATGACATGACCGAGACGGAAACCGGGCTCCGCGAGGAGCCCGACGCCGTGACGGGTGCCGAGTTGCCCCTCAGCGAGCGCGTGGAGGCGATCCTCTTCATCGTCGACGAGCCGATCGGCCTGGTGGCTCTCGCCGCGGCGGTCGGCGCGCCGGTGCCCGCCGTCCGGCAGACCGTCGAGTCGCTGGTCGAGGACTACGACGGCCGGGGCGCGGGTCCGCGGCGCGGCTTCGAGCTGCGGGAGGTCGGCGGCGGATGGCGGCTCTACGTCCGCGAAGACCTGGATCCGGTCGTGGCGGAGTTCGTCGGCGGCCAGGCTCCGGCCCGGCTCTCGCAGGCCGCGTTGGAGACGCTCGCGGTGATCGCCTACAAGCAGCCCGTCACCCGCAGCCAGGTCGCCTCGATCCGCGCGGTCAACGTCGACTCCGTGGTCCGCACGCTCCTCGCACGAGGCCTGATCACCGAGCTCTTCGCCGACTCCGAGACCGGGGCGATCAACTACGGCACGACCGATGCGCTCCTCCAGCATCTCGGCATCAACTCTCTGGATGAGCTTCCGCCGATCTCGCCGCTCCTCGATGACGGCGCCGACGGCTTCGATGAAGGGACGGTCCGATGACCACCGACGCCCACGATTCCGCAGCCCCCGAGGGCGTCCGACTGCAGAAGGTGCTGGCAGCCGCCGGCGTCGCGTCCCGTCGGGTCGTCGAACAGTACATCGTCGAGGGGCGTATCCGCGTGAACGGCCAGGTGGTCACCGAGCTCGGCCGGCGCATCGACCCGGAGCGCGACCTCGTCGACGTCGACGGCACCGCGGTGCAGCTCGACGTGTCCAAGCGCTACGTGATGCTGAACAAGCCGACGGGCGTGGTCAGCAGCATGCGCGACGAGAGCGGCCGCCCGGATCTCCGGCGCTTCACGAAGGACTACGAGGAGCGGCTCTACAACGTCGGGCGCCTGGACGCCGAGACCAGCGGCCTGCTGCTGCTCACCAACGACGGCGAGCTCGCGCACGTCCTCGCGCACCCGTCCTTCGGCGTCACCAAGGTCTACATCGCGAAGGTGGAGGGGACGGTGACGGCGCAGACCATCTCGAAGCTCACGAAGGGCATCGAGCTGGAGGACGGCCCCATCGCCGCCGACAAGGCCCGCCTGCTGGACACGTCGGCGGGCTCGAGCCTCGTCGAGCTCACGCTGCACTCGGGACGCAACCGGATCGTGCGCCGGATGATGGCCGCGGTCGGCCATCCGGTCACGGAACTCGTGCGGCGGCAGTTCGGTCCGCTGCACCTGGGAACCCTCCCGGCGGGCCGGACGCGGGAACTGAGTAAAATCGAACTCGGCGCGCTGTTGACCCTCGCGCGCCGGGAATCCGGTGTCGCCGAGGCGCCAGGCGAGCAGGAGAGCGAATGACCCAGACGACGAGTGCGCCCGCGGCGCGGAAGGCCGGTGCCGTCGCGCCGCGCCTGTCCGGCACCGTGCGCATCGTCGGCGCCGGGCTGCTCGGTGCCAGCGTCGGCCACGCACTCCGCGCGAAGGGCATCGACGTGGTCCTCACGGATGCGTCCCCTGCGCAGCTGCGCCTCGCCGTCGACTACGGCGCCGGACGCCTTCCGCAGGATGACGACGCCCCGGTGCTCGTCGTCGTGGCCGTGCCGCCGGATGTGACCGCCGACGTGATCCAGGCCGAGCTCGAGCGCTACCCCGACGCCGTCGTGACGGATGTCGCGAGCGTGAAGCTGGAGCCGTTCCGCACGCTCCGTGACCGCGGTGTGAACCTCGCCCGCTACATCGGCTCCCACCCGCTCGCCGGCCGGGAGCGCGGCGGGGCGATCTCGGCGCGAGCCGATCTGTTCATCGGACGGCCGTGGGTCGTGTGCCGCGACGAGGACACCACCGCGCGGGACCTCGCCGTGGTCGAGGCGCTGGCTCTCGATGTCGGCGCGATGCCGCTGGAGATGACCCCCGAGGAGCACGACCGCTCCGTCGCTCTCACCTCGCACGTGCCGCAGGTCGTCGCGAGTCTCCTCGCCGGGCGTCTCGCCGGGGCCGAGGAGGGCGCGCTCCGCCTGGCAGGGCAGGGCGTGCGGGACACGACGCGCATCGCCGCATCCGCTCCAGAGCTGTGGGTGCAGATCCTCGGCGCCAACGCCGGTCCCGTGGTCGAGATCCTCGACGCCCTCGCGACGGACCTGAGCGAGGTCGCCGATGCGCTGCGCGCTCCGGGCGCACCGGGTGCCCGTCGCGTGCTCGCGGAGACCATCCGCCAGGGCAACGACGGTGTCGAGCGCCTCCCCGGCAAGCACGGACAGAACCGACGCTTCGAGACACTGGTCGTCATGGTCGACGACACCGCCGGTCAGCTGGGTCGTCTGTTCGGCGAGCTCGGCGAGCTGGGCGTCAACGTCGAGGACCTGCGGCTGGAGCATTCTCCCGGCGCGCAGTTCGGCCTCGCCGAGATCAGTGTCGACCCCGCGGCGCTGCACGGCGCGATCACCGGGCTCCAGGAACGCGGCTGGCGCATCGCAGGGAACACCAATGACTGACACTTCCACCGTCTCCGCCACGAAGTTCATCGCCATCGACGGTCCCGCCGGGTCCGGCAAGTCGAGCGTGTCCAAGGCGATCGCGCGTCGCGAGGGCTTCGGCTACCTCGACACCGGGTCGGCCTACCGGGCTCTCGCCTGGCACGTGCTCGATCGCGGCGCGGACACCGACGACGCGGAGGCCGTACGCGCCGCGGCCGCCGACTTCCCGGTCCGCCTCGGGCTCGACCCGGATGATCGCACGGTACGTGTCGGCGACGTGGACGTGACGGAGGCGATCCGCGAGCCCCGCGTGTCCGGCGCCGTGAGCGGCGTGGCCCGGGTGCCCGAGGTGCGCACCCAGGTCAACGAGCTCTTCCGGGCACTGGTCGCTGAGGCGCCGTACCCGGCCGTGGTGGTCGAAGGTCGCGACATCACGACCGTCGTGGCACCCGATGCGCCTGTCCGCATCCTGCTGACCGCCGCACCGGAGGTGCGTGCCGCCCGCCGCGCGGGCGAGCTCGCAGGCGAGAACGCCGCCGCCGTCGCGGACGCCCTGCACAAGCGCGACGCCTCCGACAGCGCGGTCGTCGACTTCCTCAACGCCGCGGAAGGCGTGGAGGTCGTCGACTCGACCGCACTCGATTTCCCCCAGACCATCGACGCCGTTCTCTCGGTGATCGAACGACTCCGAGGAGCACACCGTGGCTGACGACGAATACGAAGGCGGTCCCGACCAGCTCGCCGAGAAGATGGACCAGCTCGACGAGCAGCTGGCCGAGCAGCGCGCGGAGACCCTGCGCGCCGGCCTCGCCGACTACGAGCTGGACGACGAGGACGCGGAGCTCCTCGCGGGCATCACCCTCGGCGAGGACGGCATCCAGTACAGCCCCGCGCTGCCCGTGGTGGCGATCGTCGGGCGGCCGAACGTCGGCAAGTCCGCGCTCGTGAACCGCATCCTCGGCCGTCGCGAGGCCGTCGTGGAGGACACCCCCGGTGTCACCCGCGACCGCGTCACGTACAAGGCCGAGTGGAACGATCGCCGCTTCACGGTCGTCGACACCGGCGGCTGGGAGCCCGACGCCCGGGGCATCGACCGTTCGGTCGCGGCACAGGCCGAGGTCGCGATCGACCTGTCCGATGTCGTGCTGTTCGTCGTGGACGCCATGGTGGGCGCCACGTCGACCGACGAGCACGTTGTGAAGCTGTTGCGCAAGAGCGGCAAGCCGGTCTTCCTCGTCGCCAACAAGATCGACGACGGGCGTCAGGAGCCGGAAGCGGCCGCCCTGTGGAACCTGGGTCTCGGGGAGCCGCACCCGGTCTCCGCGATCCACGGTCGCGGTGTCGCGGACCTGCTCGATGCCGTGCTGAAGAAGCTCCCCGAGGTCTCCGCCGTCGCAAAGCAGGAGATCGGCGGCCCGCGCCGTGTCGCGATCCTGGGGCGCCCGAACGTCGGCAAGTCCTCGCTGCTGAACAAGGCCGCGGGGGAGGAGCGCGTGGTCGTCAACGACCTCGCCGGCACGACCCGTGATCCGGTGGACGAGGTCGTGGAGCTCGGCGGCAAGATGTGGCGCCTGGTCGACACGGCCGGTATCCGTCGCCGCGTGCACATGGCGCAGGGTGCGGACTTCTACGCGTCGCTGCGCACCTCCGCCGCGCTGGAGAAGGCCGAAGTGGCCGTTGTGGTGCTCGACGTCTCCGAGACGATCAGCGAGCAGGACGTGCGGATCATCGACCTCGTTCTCGAGTCCGGCCGCGCGCTCGTCCTGGCGTTCAACAAGTGGGATCGCCTGAACGACGACGACCTGGAGAACGCCGACCGTCGCCGCTACCTGGAGCGCGAGATCGAGCAGGACCTCGCGCATGTCGCGTGGGCCCCCCGCGTGAACATCTCGGCGAAGACCGGTCGTCACCTCGACAAGCTCGTCCCGGCGCTGGAGACGGCGCTGGAGAACTGGGATCGCCGGATTCCCACCGGCAAGTTCAACGCGTTCCTCGCCGAGCTCGTCGCCGAGCACCCGCACCCGGTGCGCGGTGGAAAGCAGCCGCGCATCCTCTTCGGGACCCAGGCCTCGACCCGTCCGCCGACGTTCGTGCTGTTCACGACCGGTTTCCTCGACCCGGGCTACCGCCGGTTCATCCAGCGCCGCCTGCGCGAGCTCTACCCGTTCGAGGGCACGCCGATCGTGATCAACATGCGGGTGCGCGAGAAGCGTCAGCGCTGACTCGTTGCCGCGCATGTCGCGGCGGTGGCGCCGGAGCCTCGATGCTGTGAAAAGCTGAGGGGGTGACTGTCGTACCTCCCGCCGCCGGTGAACCGCGTCGCCCCGAGGGGCCTCGCGATCCCGGCGATGCGTGGGTGGTCGCCGACACGGGCGAGCGGTACTGGGGGCGCTTCGGTGCCGCAGGTCTCCTCGCCGTCGACGCGGAGCGCGGCATCCTGCTGCAGCATCGCGTCGCGTGGAGCCACTTCGGCGGCACCTGGGGTCTGCCCGGGGGAGCGCTGCACGAGGGCGAGGCGGCCATCGTCGGTGCCGTGCGCGAGGCGCAGGAGGAGGCGGGAGTGCCGGATGGCGCGGTGCGGCCGCGCTTCACGAGCGTGCTCGACCTCGGCATCTGGTCGTACACCACCGTCGTCGCCGATGTGCGGACGCCGTTCGATCCCGTGATCAGCGACCCGGAGAGCGTCGCGCTGTCGTGGGTACCCGTCGAGGACGTGGACGCGCTGCCCCTGCATCCCGGCTTCGGTGCGGCGTGGCCGATGCTGCGGGCTCAACTGTCGGCGCATCCGGTGGTCGTGGTCGACGCTGCCAACGTCGTGGGGTCGGTCCCGGACGGTTGGTGGAAGGATCGTGCCGGAGCCGCGGCACGACTGCGCGACCGCCTGACGGGACTTTCCGTGCCCGCGGACGACCTCGGACTCGCGGGGGATGACTGGTTTCCGGAGGTGTCGCTCGTCGTGGAAGGTCGCGCGCGCGACATCGCGGAGGCCTCCGCCGAGGGATCACCTGCGGATGCCGCGGCCGCGGAAGCCGGCGTCGCGAGCCTGGCCCTGGACGTCGTGCGCGCGGAGGGCGCCGGTGACGACGCGATCGTGGCCGAGGTCGAACGCCGGGTCGCGAGCGGTTCGCCGGTTCTCGCCGTGACCAGTGACCGCGAGCTGCAGTCCCGCGTCGAGGCTGCCGGGGCCCAGGTGCGCTCGAGCGGCTGGCTCCTCCGTCTTCTCGACGCGTAGCGCGAGACGCGGGCGTTTCGCTCCGCGGCCCCAGGTGCTCGTGCAGTGCTGGGGCCTGGCACGGCTTGGTCCGACGTGGCGTGGCTTGGCGTGGCCGGGCTTGGCGCGGCCTGGCTTGGTTTGACGTGGCCTGCGTCACCGCTCGCGAATGACCCGCTGTCGTGATGACCCGCGAAGGTCAGACGAACGCGACCCGACGCGGGGCGTGATCGGTGTGGACGGCGCCGAGGGGACTTCGCCATTCGAGAACCCCGCCGGGATGCTGACGTACCGTCCAGCGCTGAGGCTCCGGGATATCGGGGTGTTTCAGCACATGGTGTCCGCGGCAGAGGTGCGCGAGGTTGTCGACGCGGGTCGGGCCGCCCTTCGCATGATCCCGGGTGTGGTCGATGTCGCAGCGGTGTACCGGCTGGCGGCACCCCGGGAACCGACAGTGCTGATCGCGGGCGCGGAGCAACCGGCGCATGCTCTCGGTCGGGCTGTAGGCGTCCGTTTCGACGACCTGCCCGTGAGGGTCGAGGAACAAGCGCGTCCATCCGCCGTCTCGTCCGGCCAGAGCGCGGGCGACATCCGGGTGGAGAGCACCGTGCCCGTCCAGTTCGCCGGGACGGTCGTCGAGTCCGGCGAGGGTCGTCGCCGCCACGGTCACCTGCAGGCGACCCCGCACCCCGGTGATACCGTCGCCCTCGACGGCACTCGGATCGGCCGTCAGGAGGAGATCGGTCAGAAGGTCGGCCTGCACCTGGCTCCAGGTGCGGGTGTCTGAGGGGGCCGATTCCGCCTCGGGGTCGAGGGCGTACGTGTCGCCGTCGGCGCTCGGGATCGTAGTCCCCGCCCGGGTGTCATCGCACGGGCGATCCGTTTCGACGCTGTGAGCAGTCAGTAGTTCGTGGTTCGCAGGAGCCAGGGGATGCGTCGCTTCGTCCGACCCCGCATCAGGCGCGGGAACCGCAGCGCGCGCCCGGAGCACCGTGCGGGTGAGCTGACTCAGCCGGTCGGCGATCGCCACCGCCGCCCACTCCGGGAGGATCGCCGTCAGGACCGCGAGGCCGTCGTCGACCGATCGCACTGTGACGCAGCGCTCGTCCGCCGCTCGGCGGTGTCGCTCCGTGATGGTCTCGCCGACGAGAGCGGAGGCGACGCGGCGGGCATGCACCCGCGTGCGCGCCGCGGTCTCGGCTTCGGCGACGACGAGCACCGCCGTCTCGAACAGCGCCATCGTCTCCGGCGCGACGACGCGGTTGCGGATGGCCTCGTCCACGATGGCGCTCGCCCGTGCGACCTCCCGGACGTGTGCGGAGCTCAAAGTTCCCTCGTGGAAGGCCTGCCGCACGCGGGGGAGCGCCGTGCTCAGCGCAAGAGCGTCGGCGAACGCGAACTCCATGGTGCCGGTGGAAACGCGCCCCGCCGCGGCGAACTCGGCGACCATCGAGCGGTGGATGGCGTCACGGTGGTGCGGGGCTGACGCGACGTCTTCGTCGCGGAAAGCGATCTGCGCGACCAACAGCTCCGCGGCCTCTGCCTCCAGCCCCGCGATGCGCCGGCGGGTCTCCGCCCAGGCGTCTCGCACGCGTCGCCGCTCCTCCAGGTCGAGGGGTGCGGTCGTGAGGTTCGTCATACCTCGATTTTAGAACGTATGTTCGAACGAAGGAAGGGTTCAGTCCTGTTGTATATCGCTTCGTCCGCGAAGGCGATCGATGTCTCGACGCTCCCGCTTCGTAGGTCGCCCGGCACCGCGGTCTCGAACGCCGAGGGCCGCCTGCGGCTCCCGTTCCGGTGTCCGGTCCTCGTAGGCGAGGGCGGCGAGCGGCGCGCCGACACGCTTGACGAGGACCTGCCGCACGATCAGGATCCGGTCGAATCCCGCGATGCGGATGCGGAGCTCGTCGCCTACGCGAACCGCCTGCGCGGCCTTCGCCTTGTCGCCGTTGACGCGCACATGCCCGGCGCGGCATGCGGTGGTCGCCGCGGACCGGGTCTTGTAGACACGCACCGCCCAGAGCCAGCTGTCCACCCGCGCGCTGTCGACCATCAGGCTGCCCTCCGCTGCAGGGAGACGAGCGCGCCCGCGACGATCAGGCCCTGGCCGAGCGTGTATGTCAGCATCACGGCGGGGCTGCTCCAGGCCGGGAGCGCGTCGGGCAGGAAGAGCCGGAAAGCGAGGATCGTGTCACTCGCCAGGAAGAACGCGCCGCCCGTCGCGACGAGCGGGTGACATCGTGCGGCGAACGCGGCGGTGCCCGCGAGGAGCAGGCCGTACAGCGCGACCCCGATGAGGAGCGGGCCCGTGTGCGGGCCGAGAAGGAGGATCATCGCGAGCCACCAGAGGGCATAGATCGCTGTCCACCACGGCAGGCGGCGGCGCGCCAGGTGGCGGGCGAAGAGGACGATGTAGGCGATGTGCGCGAGACCGAAGAAGCCCAGCATGAGCGGAAGCTCGGGTGCCGCGGGGAACAGCGCACCCGCGCCGTCACCCAGCCAGGAGAAGAGCAGGGCAACGAGGAGGAGGGCCACCGTCACCGGCGGGTGGATCCGTCGCGCCGCCACCAGGACCGGCACCGCGAGCAGAGGCATGAGCAGCAGCTTCGTCGGAGCCGCGAGGTCGTGGCCGAGCGCCAGAAGCACGACGTGCAAGGCGGAGACCACGGCGTAGGGGACGAACGCCCACACGATCGCGGGAGGAAGGGCGCGGCGCTGCATCCCTCCATCGTATGACCGGAGGCGCATGTCGTCTCGAAGGCGGTCGATCGGACCGGCCCGACTCAGGACTCGACGGTGACCGTGGCCACAGCACCCTCGGCATCGAGGTGCACGGCGGGCCAGTAGCCCTCCGGGAAGTGTTCGCCGCAGGAGTCCGTGAAGTGGAGGACGACGGTGCCATCGGCTCCGGCCTCGATGGTCTCGAGGTCCAGGTCGTCCGCCGCCTCGTCGAGCTCGGCGGGGTCCGGATCGCCGGTGCTGAACGTCGTGACCACAGCGTCCGAGGCGACGCGGCGGAGGCCCGGGAGGGCGGCGACGACCGTGCGCAGCCGGGGGAGCAGGGGCGCGACCTCGTCCGGCGACGCGCCCTCGACCATCAGCTCGTAGGTGCGGCCGTCGACCTCGACGCTGCCGACGAACCAACCGTGGGTGAGGACGGAGCCGTCCTCGAGCTCAGAGGTCGCCCGGTGGAGCGGTCCGAGGTCGGGATCATCGAGAGAGGAGTTCGCGGCGCTCATGCCTTCACGCTATCGGTCCCGTTCGGTGCGATGTCCAGGGCGACGAGCACGCGCCCCGGCTTCATCACCGCCTTCTCCGTGAAGCCCGCGCGCAGGAACGTCCCGAGCGTGCCGTGGTACAGATCGTTCGCCCGCTGCTTCTCGCCATGGGTGTCGACGGGATACCCCTCGATGAGGCGGGCGCCCGACTCCCGGGCGAAGGCGATCGCGGCGTCGAGCAGCTCCGCGTTGAGCCCGGTGCCCCGATGCTCCCTGCGGACGACGAAGCAGGTGACCGCCCACACGGATTCGTCGTCGAACGGCTCGGTGCTCGACGCGGCGATCATGCGGGTGCGGGGGATCCGGGCCTGACGGGTGCGCGGTCCGATCCGGATCCAGCCCGCGGCCTCGCCGTCGACGTACGCGACCAGTCCCGGAGGGGGACCCTCGTCGATCTCGGCGCGGAACATCTCGGTGTGCTGAGGCGTGGTGGTCTGATTCCAGTCCTTGTTCGGCAGCACCGGCCAGATGCACTGGCAGCTCGCCCCGTCACCGCCGCCGGTGAGCGCGTGCTGCACGTCATCCCAGCGGGCGGTCGTCGCCAGCGCGGTCGTGATCGTCGACATGCAGGCGACGGTACAAGCAGCTTCCGACACCCCGCAACGCCTCGGTTCGCGAGAGGCCTCCGGTGCGGCTAAGATAGGGGAGTTGCCTGCGCGAGAGTGCAGAACAACGGGCTGTGGCGCAGCTTGGTAGCGCACTTGACTGGGGGTCAAGGGGTCGCAGGTTCAAATCCTGTCAGCCCGACCATTTGAGGGCCGGAATCTCGCAAGAGGTTCCGGCCCTTCTGCCTTCCCGGGATCGCCGAGGGCACGAAGAGGGCACGCCTTATGCGGCCCTCCGCGGCCGTCAGCGCGTGGGAAGGAGCTCCGCGATCGTCCCCTGGGGCGCGCCGACCAGAGTCTCGCAGGCCTGTGCCAACCGGGCGGCGAACAGCGCGGCGTCGGTACGGCGCGTCAGCGCATGCGCTGCGATGCCGTCGATCATCGCGAGGATCTGCCAGGCCACGGCATCCGTGTCATCCGTGCGGAACACGCCGGAGCGCCGGCCCTCCTCGATGAGCTGCGCGATGAACGACTGCCAGGCGCTCATCTGCTCGTCGATGGTCACCGACAGCGCTGCGCTGCCGCGGCCGAGGGACCAGGCGTCCACCCACACGAGCGTGATGTCGTCGTGGCCGCTGCTGAGGACCGTGGAGATCATCCGTGCCATTCGTGCCGCCGGCTCGCTCTCGGTCTCGGCCTGGGTGCGGACGTCGTCCAGTTCGGATGCCGTCAGCTCGCGGAAGGTGCGCGCGACCAACTCGTCCATGCTCGATGCGTAGTGCGAGACGAGCCCCGGCGCCACCCCTGCCCTGCTGGCGACCGCCCGCAGCGTCAGCGCGGACAGTCCCTTCTCCCTGGCGATCGCGATCGCGGCGTCGTTGATCTCGCCGGCGCGCTGCTCCGGCGTCTTCCTGGTTCGTGGACGCGTATCGGGTGTTGACATGGTGCCTCCAGTGTAGGAACATTCCTGTATTGGTCACGTGACCAACAAGCCGTTGTCGGCAAAGGAGATGACATGGGCTGGCGGATGCCGCACGAGGGCGAACGGCACGAACGCACCTGGATGGCGTTTCCGCGCGTGGGCGTCACCCTGGGTGACGGTGCCGCCTGGCGCGACACCGCGTACCGCGCATGGACCGACGTCGCCCTGGCGATCGCCGAGTTCGAACCGGTCACGATGGTCGTGGACCCGACCGAGATGGGGCGGGCGCGGGACATGCTCGGCTCGGCCGTCGAGATCGTCGAGTCGCCGTTGGACGAGTTCTGGATGCGCGATTTCGGCCCCACCTTCGTCCTCGACGAGGATCGGCCCGGCGTCCTCGGCGCGGTCGATTGGATCTTCAATGGCTGGGGTGCGCCCGCATGGGCCGAGTGGCAGGTGTCGGCCAACATCGCACGCATCGTCGCCGCACACGTCGGAGCCGAGCACATCAGTTCGGTGCTAGTGAACGAGGGCGGCGGTATCCACGTCGACGGCGAGGGCACGGTGCTGCTCACCGAGACCGTGCAGCTCGACCCGAACCGCAACCCCTACGCCGACAGAGGCCGCGTCGAAGCCGAACTCGCACGCACGATCGGCGCGACCACAGCCATCTGGCTGCCGCGAGGCCTCACGCGTGACTACGACGAGTTCGGCACCAACGGGCACGTCGACATCGTCGCCGCGTTCGCCGCTCCGGGCCGGGTGCTGCTGCACCGCCAGGACGACGCGGGACACCCCGACCACGTCGTCACGCGGGAGCTGAAGGCGTTCCTGCAGGACCAGACGGATGCCGCGGGCCGCCCGCTCGAGATCATCGACGTCCCGGCCCCCGAGACCCTCCGCGATGACGAGGGCTACGTGGACTGGAGCTACATCAACCACCTCGTGGTGAACGACGCCGTGATCGCCTGCGGGTTCGGCGAGGACGCCGCCGATGCCCGTGCGCGGGACATCCTCGGAGCCGCGTACCCCGGGCGACGGACCGTGACCGTCGACGCACGCCCGATCTTCGCGCGCGGCGGCGGCATCCACTGCATCACCCAGCAGCAGCCGGCAACGGGCGAGGCGCCCGCATGATCGACGTGGTCGAAGCATCCATCGCGGACCTGCGACGAGCACTCGAGACCGGTACGGCTACCAGCGTCGCGCTGGTGCAGGCTTATCTCACCCGTATCGACGCGTACGACGCACCCGGCACCGAGACCGCGCTCAACGCGGTCGTCGTCCGCAACCCCGACGCCCTCGCCGAAGCCGCGGCGTCCGATGCCCGCAGGGCGGCCCGGCACTCGCTCGGCCCGCTGGACGGCATCCCGTACACGGCCAAGGACAGCTACCTCGTCGCCGGGCTCACCGCGGCATGCGGATCCCCGGCGTTCGCGGATCTGGTCGCCCAGCGGGACGCGTTCACGATCGACCGGCTCAGAGCCGGCGGGGCGATCTGCCTCGGCCTGACCAACATGCCGCCGATGGCGAACGGCGGGATGCAGCGCGGTGTGCACGGACGGGCGGAGAGCCCGTACAGCGCCGACTGGCTGACCAGCGCGTTCGGATCCGGCTCCTCCAACGGATCCGGCACCGCGACCGCCGCGAGCTTCGCTGCCTTCGGGCTCGGCGAGGAGACCTGGTCGAGCGGTCGGGCACCGGCGTCGAACAACGCCCTCTGCGCATACACGCCCAGCCGTGGCGTCATCTCGGTGCGCGGCAACTGGCCCCTGGTGCCCACGATGGACGTCGTGGTGCCGCATACCCGTACCATGGCCGATCTCTTCGAGGTGCTCGACGTGATCGTCGCCGATGACACCGACGTCCGCGGCGACTTCTGGCGCGCGCAGCCGTGGGTGCGTATTCCTGCCGCATCCGAGGTGCGTCCGTCGTCGTACCGAGACCTCGCCGCGGCCGACCCTCGTTCCGTTCTCGCCGGCCGCCGCTTCGGTGTGCCGCGCATGTACGTCAATGCCGATCCGGATGCCGGCACCGGCACCACCATCGGAGGCGCGACCGGGCAGGGCATCGTGACCCGGGCGTCCGTCATCGACCTCTGGGAGCAGGCGCGCCGAGACCTCGAAGACGCCGGCGCCCACGTGGTCGACGTCGACTTCCCGGTCGTCACCAACTACGAGGGCGACCGCGCCGGGGCGCCGACCCTGAGCACCAGGGGACTGGTGTCCGAGCGGTTCCTGCGCTCCGAGATCGAGGATCTCTCCGCCTGGGCGTGGGACGACTTCCTGCGCGCGAACGGCGACCCCGCGCTCGATCGGCTCGAACTCGTCGACGGCGCGCGCATCTTCCCGCATCCGGGAGGTGCCCTCCCGGATCGCTACACCGGCTTCGATGACGAGATCGCCGGGTATCCGGCCCTCGTCCGCGAGCGCCCGTACGCCTCATTCACCGACATCCCGCATCTCGAGGAGGGTGTGCGCGGGCTCGAGGAGACCCGCCGCGTCGACCTCGAGGAGTGGATGGACGCGCTCGGCCTCGACGCCGTGATCTTCCCTGCCGTCGCCGATGTCGGCCCCGCCGACATGGACGTGAACCCGGCATCCGCCGACGCGGGGTGGCGCAACGGCGTGTGGGTCGCGAACGGCAATCTCGCGATCCGTCATCTCGGCATCCCGACCGTCACGGTGCCGATGGGCACGATGGCAGACATCGGGATGCCGGTGGGTCTGACCATCGCGGGCCGCGGCTGGGACGACACTGCCCTGCTGCGCCTCGCCGCCGCGTTCGAGGCGACCGGCGATCGCCGCACCGCGCCGCCGCGCACTCCCGCTCTTCCCGGAGAGGAACTCTCGTGACGTCGCCCTTCCCGCGCCCGGAGCGGCGCCTGCAGATCACGGCCGATGCCGCGGATCCGCTCCGGCGCGGCGCCGAGCGAGGCATGCAGCTGCGCGCGACTCTGCCCGGCACGATCGCCGCGTATGATCGGCTCTTCCGCCTCGGCGCCGTCGACGAGAAGACCGTGCGCGACGACGCCGAGCGGCTGCTCGACGCGGTCGACGCCCACCGTCCGGCGCTGCGCGCGCAGATCGAGGGCATGGCCGCCGGTGCGGACGTCGAGATCTGGCGCGTCGCAGCATTGAACGGCCGCACGGAGATCCTGTCCCGCAGCGTCGCCGTACCGCCGGGGGAGTGCTCGACCATCGTGCGCTCGATCCGCGATGCGGACGGCCGCGCGCGCACCCTCGGCGTGCAGACGTGGGACTGGCACATGGAGATCGCGCCGTACTGGCACACCCTCATTTCGCGCGGCGGCATCCACGACTACGCCGGACTCACCGAATGCGGCATCCTCGGCAAGATCGGCGTGAACAGCGCCGGCGTCGCGCTGCACTTCAACATCCTGGGACATCGGTCCGACCGGCCCGAGGGCATCCCGATGCACGTGCTCGCCGCTCTCGTGCTCGAGGAAGCCTCCAGTGTCGCGCACGCCGTCGAACTGGTGCGCGAGGCGCCGGTCACGAGCTCCGGCTCGTTCGCGCTCTTCGACGCCGCAGGCGACCCCGTGCTGCTCGACATCAGCCCCGAAGGCGTGTTCTCCGCGCCTGCCATCGCCGAGGGCACCTGGCTGCGCACGAATCACTTCCTCACCGAAGAACCAGCGGCGCACGAGAAGACCTGGCTGTACCAGCCCGACTCCGGTCAGCGTTGGGACTTCCTGCGGGGCCGACTGCTGTCGGCCGGCGCACCGACGGATGCCGAGCAGCTGCGCGCGATGCTCGTGACCGGCGACGGCGAGCCTCCGGTGACCTGCGTACCCGACCTCGCGCTTCCGATGGGACAGCGGTGGGCCAGCCTGGCCACCGTCGTGCTCGACCCCGCCGGTCGTCGGGCCGACGTGCTCGACGGCACTCCGGCTGAAACCGCCACCCGCCCGCATCTGACGCTCGCGCTCTGACCCGATCGAAGGGACCACCATGACCGACACCGCCACCGTCTATCGCAACGCCATCGTCTTCGACGGGCTCGCCGATGCTCCGGTGCAGTCCGCGTTCGCCGTGCGCGGCGATCGCATCCTCGCTGTCGGCACGGAGGCGGAGGTCCACTCGGCGGCAGGTGCGGATGCCGCGGTCGTGGACCTCGACGGGGCGTTCGTGATGCCCGGTGTCATCGAGGCGCACGCGCACCTGGCGATGTTCGGCCACGCGCAGGGCAAGGTGCAACTCCGCGACTG
Organism: Microbacterium sp. NRRL B-14842; assembly: GCF_050470785.1. Lineage (NCBI taxonomy): Bacteria > Bacillati > Actinomycetota > Actinomycetes > Micrococcales > Microbacteriaceae > Microbacterium > Microbacterium sp. NRRL B-14842. The sequence goes on from NZ_JBFLUM010000001.1 coordinate 944,974, forward strand.
CACCTCGGTGGCACAGATCCAGCAGCGGCTGCTCGAGGCACGGGCGATGAACCCGGACGTGACGATCATCGAGGGTGTCAGCTGGCTGTTCGACGCGCTGCCTGACGGCGTCACCCAGCCGACCGCGGCGATGATCGACGAAGTGATCGACGACATCCCGGTCTTCCTCGATGCGAACGACCTGCACAGCACCTGGGTGAACACAGCCGCGCTGCGCGCAGCAGGCATCGACCGCAATACCGTCGACCCGATCGGCGGCCAGGTCGTGCGGGACGAGGACGGAGAGGCGACCGGGTTCCTGCTCGAGACCGCGGCCATGGATCTGCTGGCGGAGTATCTCGACGGCATCCGGACCGAGGAGGAGGTCGACCGCCACCTCGACCTCGCCTTCAGCGCGTACCTGGCGGTCGGCGTGACCGGCGCCGCCGACATGGGGATGACAGAGCAGTCGATCGCGGCGCTGCGGCGTCGGCTCGACCGCGACGGTCGGCTGCCGTTCCCGGTCACCGCGCACTGGTGGCTGAGCTCCACCGGCGACCCGGCCTCCGATCTCGCTCAGGTCGAGCGTGCGGTGCAGCTGCGCGACGAACTCGCAGCCACGGGCACGCCGTGGCTGAAAGTCGTCGGGGTGAAGTTCATCCTCGACGGCGTGATCGACGCGTGCACCGCCGCGATGGCGCGTCCGTATGCCGACGGCTCGAACGCCGACCCGATCTGGAGCCGCGAGGCTGCGACGCCGGTCGCGATCGCCGCCGACCGCGCCGGCTTGCAGCTCGCGATGCACGCGATCGGAGACGCGGCGAGCGCACTCGCCGTCGACCTCGTCGAGGCCTGTGAGCGCGAGAACGGCACCGGCACCGGCCGCCGGCCGCGCATCGAGCATCTGGAGTCGGTCGCGCCCGAGACGGTCGCACGGATGCGCGCGCACGGCATCGCCGCCTCCATGCAGCCGGTGCACTGCGACCCCGCCATCCTGGACAACTGGATGGCGATGCTCGGTGATCAGCGCGCTCACGACGGCTTCCCGTGGAACTGGTTCCGCGACGTCGACGTTCCCGTCGCGCTGGGCACCGACGCCCCCACCGCACCCCACGAGGCGCTGCACAACCTGTTCATCGCGATGTCCGGGCGATCCTCGATCGACCGCACGCTGCCGCCGTACCACCCTGAGCGCGCGTTCACCGCCGCGCAGGCACTCGCGGCGGCGACGTCCGGCGCGGCCTACGTCGGCGCGATCGACGACGCCTACGGCCGGATCGCGCCCGGTTTCTTCGCGAACGTCGCCGTGCTGGACATCGACCCGCTGTCCGCGCCGACCGACGACCTGCTCACCGGCGCCGTGCTGCTCACCCTCGTGCACGGCGAGGTCGCCTACCGGCGCCCATGAGCTTCCGCTCCTGAATCCCGAACGCCCCCTGCACTGACGCAGGTGGGTGCCCGTCCTGGAAGGACCGTCATGTCCGACACATCCGCCATCCCCGCTCCTGGTGCCGTCGCGCCCGGATCCGAGTCCGAGTTCATCGACTCCGCGAACACCCCCGAGACCCGAGGCATCGAACTCATCGACGACGCCCAACGGCACGGGAGAGCGCGCGATCTGTTCTTCGTCTGGAGCGCACCGGGCGTCAGCGTGCTGAACATCACGGTCGGCGCGTCGATGACGCTCGTGCTCGGCCTGGAGATCTGGCAGGCGCTGCTCGTGATTCTGGCGTCGAGCGTGCTCGCTCTGCTGCCGGGCATCGTCGCCATCTCCGGACCGGCAGCCGGCACGTCCGGCTCAGTGGTCCAGCGAGCGATCTACGGCATCCACGGCAACAAGATCGTCATCGCGTTCTACGGCTGGTTCATCTCGGGGGTCTTCCTCGCGCTGAACTGGGTGGCGGCGTCGTTCATCGGCGGCGAACTGCTCGTGCGGTGGGGCTTCCCCGATCCGATCGCGGCATCGATCCTGGTGGCGGTCGTGGTCTCGACGATCACCGTGATCGTCGCCGTGTACGGTCACGCCCTCATCCTGAAGGCCTACCTGGCGATCTCGATCGGGCTGTTCGTGATCTTCGCACTCGTCATCGGCTTCATCGCCCCCGCGCTGGATTGGGGGTTCGCGCAGCCCGAGCCGCTCAGCGGGCTGCCGCTGTGGGTGAGCGTCACGATCGCGTTCGCGCTGATGGCATCGTCGCCGCTGTCGTTCAGCAACAGCGCCGACATGGCCCGCTATCTGCCACGCGACACCACAGCGTCCGGCATCATCGGCGCGACCGCGCTGGGACAGCTCTTCCCCGCGGTGCTCATCACCGCCTTCGGCGTCGTGCTGGGCGGTTCCATCGGGCCGGACAGTCTCGCGAACGGCATCGAGTACTCCCTGCTCGAGAAGCTGCCGGTCTGGCTCGCCCCGCTGTTCGTGCTCGGCGTCCTGGTGAACTGCATCTCGCTCAACGGCATGACGACCTACACGGCCAGCATGGCCCTGCAGTCGATCGGCGTGCCGATCCGCCGCATCCCCTCCGCGATCCTCATCGGTGCGCTCGGCTGCGCGTTCACGATCGTGCTCGTCGTCGCATCCGACCTGATCAGCGCCGTCAACCTGATGCTGCAGTTCCTGCTGATCATCTCCGTGCCCACGATGGGCGTCTACGTCGCCGACATCGTCCTGCGCCGCAACCGCTACTCCGGGACCGACCTGTTCGACGAACGTTCCGGCGGCAGGTTCTGGTATACCCGCGGCTTCGGCATCCCGGGTCTCGTCTCCGTGGTCGCCGGTGGCTTCGCCACCGCGATGTTCCTGTCGACGACGGTGTGGACCGGCCCGCTCGGCGCGGCGCTGGGCGGGCTCGACCTCTCGGTGCCGATCGGACTCCTGGTCTCGATCGGCCTGTACGCCGTGCTCGCAGGACGGACGGTGCGCACGCAGACCGGCGGCTGAGACCGGGGGCCTCCGCGGGTGCTCTCTTCGGCCACCCGCGCCAGATCACGTTGTGCCATCAGCCCGACCGAGCAAGGCCCGGAAACCCGAACGAGTCTCCGGGCCTTCTGCATCCCCCGTCAAGGGGGTACGGCGCCGCCGTCTCGCGTCCTAGCGTTCCCCCATGGCTATCGAACTGAACCGACCGGCACTGAAGCTCGCGCGTTCCCTCGTCCGCGATGGCAAAGTCGTGCGGGATGAACGCGACGACTGGTCCGAGGCAGCGCCCAGCGCAGAGGACGAGAACCGTTTCATTGACGAGCACGGGTGGACGGAGTTCTCCCACTGGCACCTCGGCATCGACAAGAGCGAGAACCCCGAGACGAAGAAGGCGTACAGCTTTCCCTTCGGCGACTTCCAGAAGGTCCGTCGCTCCGGCGTGATCTCGGGTGAGAGCCGCGCCGGGCAGTACGACCACACGGAGATCAGGGACGAGCTGCGGAAGCTCCTCGAGCTCATCGACTCCGAGGACGCCTGACGCCACGCGTCCGTATGCTCGTCCCAAGGCTGTTTCGATGACGACGGGGTGGGGCATGGTCGACGACACCGGCAGGGACGACGCGGACACGAGCGACGAGACGGAGGAGGACCTCCCGTACTACACACCGCCGTTCGGCAGGGAAGAGGTCCCCGGGTTCCTCGACCGGCTTGTCGCCCACCTGCTCGCGGGAGAGACGCGGGAGGCCTTCACGTTCGAGGGGGTGGAGGTCGAGGAGTCGCAGGGGGTCTGGCTGCTCCCGCTCGGCGGCTACGACCCCGACGCCGACGAGTCGCTGCAGCCGAACCCGCCCGCGGACCTCGTGGTCCCTGAGGGCGGATTCGCCGCCTACGCGGAGGAGTGGACGGAGGGCGTGCGCCGGACGCTGCACGAAGCGTGGGGCGCGCCGATGGTGCGCAAGCCGTCGCTCGTGGGGGAGAACCAGGATCCGGAGGGCATCCTCGACGTCGTCCTCGTCTCGGTCGGCATCCCGGAGGCGGAGATGTGGGACCGCGGCGATCTGTACTGCGTGCTGGTCACGAACTGGGACGCCGAACCGCGGCAGAGCATGCTGCGCCAGGCGATGGTCGTGCTGCCGCGGGAGTACGCCGTCGGCAGCCTCAGCGCGCTCCTGCCCGAGGAGGACATGCACAACGACCTCCTCATGAACGGCGAGCATCCGCTCGAGCTGCGGCGCCGCGCCTGGCTGCTGAGCACACTGTTCGGCGCCGGGGAGGTGCGGCTGCGCGACGTCGACACCCCGGCGTCCCGCTTCAGCCTGCAGTCTCGCAGCGGGGTGACGACGGTCTGGACGTTCACGGACGACGGCCGCATCCTCGTCCTCATCCAGGACCCGACGTCGACGTTCGCGGACGAAGCGCCGGCGCAGTTCCTCGCCGAGGTGGCGCAGCAGCACGGTGGCGAGGCGGCGGACGTCGTGGACTCCTCCGAACGGGAAGCGGATCTGGCGGAGGCGTGGCTGATTCTGGCCGCGCGCATGCTCGACAGGGTGCCGGACGACCTCCGTGCCCTCATCGCCGCCCGTGGCGAGGACGCCCGCGGCGCGGTCGCGGAGCACGACCTGGAGTTCCGCATGCTCGGCGACGAACCTGTGCCGGTCATCACCGGCGCGGTGTGGTTCGACGGAGCGCACTGGTGCGTCTCGCCCTCGCTCATGGAGATCGGCCGCCGCAACGACTTCGGCATGGACGACTTCGGTTTCGGCGCCGCGGTGCGGCAGCCGTATCGCCTCGGAGGCGCGCTCACCCTCGACGAGATGTCCCGGGAGGGCGACGAGCGGCGCGCCTGGTTCGAGCAGGTCTTCGCCGCGTGCCCGTACCCGGAGCAGGACCGCCCGTCCGACACGGACCGCCTCGGCTACGCGGTACCGACGAGCGGCGACCATCACGACCTCGTGGCGGACATCGAGCGCGTCACCAGAGCGTGGTGGGAGCGCTCGCCGGAGGACGCCGACTGGGCGGATCGGACGTTCGAGATCGGCGGACGCGGGCTCCGCGACGACCACGGTCGGGCGCTCCGCGTCGTGCTCGCCTCGGGGGAGCGCTGGACGGTCGATGCACTCCAGGCCTGGGCAGACGACCTCATCCGCATCATGGGCGAACGGTGGGGAGCGGCGGGGGAGATCCACGCCCGCAACGAGAAGACCGGAATCGATCGCCGCAGCCCGCTCACCCGTGTCATGCGCGCCACCGGACTGCTCACCGCGCCGCTCTGGTGGGTGAACGGCCACGCGGTGGCTGTCGTCGCCGGGACACCCGACCCCTCGTACGGCGACGACCCCGAAGTCATCATCGTCATCGCGCGACCGGACGCCGTGCTCGACCTCGCGCGGGGGAGCAGTCCCTGGGAGCTCCGGATCCGCTCCCGGATCATCTCCGACGTCTCCGCCCTCGTGGGTGGCGCCCCCGCGTCCGAACCCGTGCCGTGGAACGGCCCGCCGCTCGCGGGCGCATCCCTCGTCCCCGATGCGATGCGCGGCGGCTTCCGCACCGGCGACCACTTCTGGACGTGGCACTTCACCCACGACGGGCGCGGCCTCCTCCTGTCGCATCCGACGGGTCCCGACGCCGCCGCGCGACCCGAGCCCACCTTCGAGGAACAGCTTGCCCTGTTCGGCGGGGTGCCCGACGACCTGCTGTCGCTCGTGGTGGACCGAGACCAGGGAGGGTTCTTCCCAGTCGTGCATCGCGAGGCTTCGGCCCCTGGCCCCGCTGAGACCGGCGGCCTCCTCCCCGGCGCGACGACCCTGCCCGCCGTGCACGCCGTGTTCTGGCGGGATGACGTCGACTGGCGCGCCTCGGAAGGGATGCTGCGACGGGTGCGCTCTGCCCTCGACCCGGACGACGTGGACACGACGAACCCCCTGGAGACCATTTACGCCGAAGCCCTGGGGGTGCCGCAGCTCCAGTGGGCGCTGCGGATGGGGGACCGCATGGGGCCGCCGACCCTGCTGGATGCGCCGTACGCGAGCTTCGTCTTCGATCGGGTGCCCGAGCGGGAGGAGATCGAGCAGGTCTACGCGGGCCTCGGGGTGTTCCCCGATCTCGCACTCACGGGCACGCTCAACGATCTCCTCGACGTCGTCGTCGATGCTCCGGGATACCGGTTCCTCCTCGACGCCGCGCTCAGCAACCCGCATGCCGACCGCCGCCGCGAACTCGCGCTCTGGCTCTTGGACCAGCGCCTCGACGCGTCCTCCTCCCTGTCGTTCCTGAGCCCGGTCAACGTCCTCTTCGCCAACCCCACGCTGGACGCGGAGGACGAGCCGGTACTGCGACGCCTCCTCGAGAAGGGCGCGATCCCGGGCCCGACACCCGTCGCGACGCTCCCGGAGGGTCATCCGTTCGTGCAGCTGCTGGATCGCGACATGGAGGAGACCGCGCTGGCGCCGCTGGTGCGGACCCTCCTCGTGCACGGCGATGTCGACCCCGCGACGCCGGCTCTCCCCGACGGCCGCAGCTTGCTGGACTTCGCAGCCGGCCCCTTCCCGCACGGACGGTCGAGGGACGCGCTCGCGTCGGCGATCCGCGAGATCGCCGTGGGCAGGAACCTCGACACCGAGACGGAGCCGGAGCGATGAGCGCTGAGCCCGGAGCGCGCGGGGATGATGCGGAATCGTACGCCCGTGCCCTGCGCACCGTGCTCGACACGGAGAGCGAGCGCGTCGCCGCCGCCCTGGGGGACCTGCACCGCGCCGCCGTCGAGGCGGAGAACGGTGTGGAGGCGATCCTCATCGACGTCTTCGTCGACCAGGACGGCGAGGGCCCGTTCGACGTCTGGGCGCGGTTCGAGGGGGCTGACGCCTTCGCGCTGGACCGACGTCTCGACGAGCAGCGCCATCTGTTCGGGGTCGAGTGGACCGCGGACGGCTGGGAGCCCGCGGTACCATCGCGCCCGCGCCGGTGGACGCGGGATCGCCTGGAGGAAGCCGTCCTCGTCATCGTCGCCGAGTGGATCGAAGGCCTCCTCCCCGCGGACGCGAAGGAGGGCCTCTTCTGGGTCGGAGCGCCGGACCTCGGCTACGCCTGACCGCGCGCGGGTTGCCGCGAACGGCCCGACCGCCCGTCGCGCGGTGATAACGTCGGGCTATGAGTGACCGCGTGAGCGTCGAAGCCCTCCGCTATGCCCAGGCCGTCTCGGAGACCCACTCCTTCGGTGCCGCCGCGCGTGCCTACGGCGTGACGCAGCCCGCTCTCTCGACCGGTATCTCCAAGCTCGAGGATCGTCTGGGAGAGCGCCTGTTCGAGCGCTCGCCCCGCGGAGTCGTCCCGACGGCCTTCGGTGCGCATCTGCTCCCGGTCATCGACCGCGCGCTCCTCGCCGTGGACCAGGTGGCCGCCGAGGCCGCGCGCTGGAACCGGTCGGCCGAGGCACGGGTGCGGGTCGGCGTCTCCCCGCTCATGAACCCGGCCATCGTCGCTCGTGCCTACACGGCCGTGTGTGCACTTCCCGCTTCTCCGGCGCCGCGGCAGCTCGTCCTCCGCGAGGCGAACGTCGCCGACCTGCGGCGCGAGCTCTCCGCCGGCGAGCTCGACCTCATCCTCGTGCCGTCCGTCGCCCCCATGCCGCGGTTCCGGCACCGTATCGTCGATGCGGAGCCCGTGGTCGTCGTCGACCAGGAGCCGTCGCCGGACGGCCCCGTGGAGCTCAGCGACCTGACGGACGCACCCCTGATCCTGATGCCGGACACGTGCGGGCTGACGACCTTCACCACCGATCTCTTCGCTGCGAACGACGTTCCGCTGAGCGCCTACGACGGCGAGGCCGCGACCTACCGTGTGCTCGAGGAGTGGGCCAAGCTCGGCCTCGGCACGGCGGTGATCCCGCGATCGAAGCTCGCGTCCCCGGACGCGCCGCACCGCACGCTGCGTGAACGCGGCATGGACGTGGAGATCTTCTACGAGGCCGTCTGGGATCCTTCCTCCCCGCTCGCGGACGACCTGGCCGAGCTCACCGCCGCGCTCTCGCTGGATCCCGCCGCCGTCCGGTCATAAGCAGTCGTTATCACTCCATCATGCGCGCTCGTCTACTGCGGCGGGCTCTCGCTTCGTAGCGTGGAGACGAGACGGCACCCGCCGTCCATGACGGAGAGGAGCCGCACAATGGCCGAGCTCGACAGGGAATTCACCGGACGCACCGCGATCGTGATCGGGGGCACGAGCGGGATGGGTCTCGCCATCGCCGAGCGGATCGGACGGGAGGGCGCGACCGTCGTCCTCGTCGGCCGGCGCGGGGAGAAGCTGGAGGCGGCGCGGGCGTCTCTCGTCAGCCACGGCATCGACGCCATCACTGTGCAGGCGGACCTGACGGACCCCGCGAGTGTGGCGGCGCTCCGCGCCCGCGTCGCCGCGGAGCACGCCGACACCGATCTCCTCGTCAACGCGGCGGGCGTCTTCGCGCCGAAGCCGTTCCTCGAGCACACCGAAGCCGACTACGACGCATATCTGGACCTCAACCGGGCGACCTTCTTCGTCACCCAGACGGTGGTCTCCGGCATGGTCGCGCAGGGCCGCGGCGGAGCCGTCGTCACCCTCGGTTCCATGTGGGCGCACCAGGCCATCGCCGCGACGCCGTCGTCGGCGTACTCGATGGCCAAAGCCGGCCTGCACTCGCTCACGCAGCACCTGGGGATGGAGCTGGCGTCGCACGGCATCCGCGTGAACGCGATCGCCCCGGCGGTCGTGCGCACCCCCATCTACGAAGGCTTCATCCCGAAGGACGAGGTCGACGAGGTGGTGTCGAGCTTCGACGCCTTCCACCCGCTGGGCCGCGTGGGGACCCCGGAGGACATCGCCGAGGTCGCCGCGTTCCTGCTGTCCGACCGGGCCGGCTGGGTGACCGGAGCGGTCTGGGACGCGGACGGCGGCGTGATGGCCGGGCGCAACTGAACCCGCCCTCTCCCGACGCTCCGGGAACCTAGCTGCTCGGCGAGGTCTCCTCAAGCCCCTCGATGACAGCGGCTCCGGCGGGAAGACTGGGGCCAGCCCGATCGAAGGAGGAGATATGGAATCGACACCCGACGACGTCGTCGGTCAGCCGCTGCGCGACGGCGACGCGACCACCGAGGCCGACCCGAGCAACGATCCCGCTCAGGCGGAATGGGAGCGCACGGAAGCCCTCGACGAGGGTGCGACGCCGGAGGAGTTGGACGCGACCACCGCGACGGGCCGTGATCCGGACGAGATCCCGGACCCCGACGACCAGGTGCCGGCGGCGGACCTGCCGGGTTCCGCGCCGCAGCCGGAGAGCCAAGGGGAGGATCCGGTCCTCGCCGATCTCGGCGAAGAAGGCCAGGGCGACCTGGGACCGGGGGACGTCTGATGGCCATCACGTCGATCGTCACCCGCTCGAAGAACGGCCAGTGGGTCAACGAGGTGGAGGGCGCGCCGGAGCTCTCCCGCAGCTACACCAGCCGCGATGAGGCGATCGAGGAGGGTGAAGCGCTCGCCTCCGAGCACGGCGCCCGCCATGAGGTCGAGGAGAGCGAGCCGACCGGCACGATCACCGACGGCGGCGACCCGGACGACGTCTGAGACCGGACGGTCTCTCAGCGGAGGATGACGAGTTCGCGCGTCGTGCGGGTCATCGCCACATAGCGGTCGACCGCCCCCGTGCGCCCGGAGCCGAAGGCCTCCGGGCGCACGAGGACCACGAGGTCGAACTCCAGCCCTTTCGCTTCCTCCGGCGTCAGCGCGCGCACCCGGGGGCGCGGCACGGCACTCTCGTCGCCGATGACGGCGGCGACGCCCTCGGGGTTCGCCGCTGCCCACGTGTCCAGCACCGCGTCGAGCTCGGCCACCGCGCCGTAGCGGACCGGGATGCCGCTCTCCCGCACGGAGGTCGGGACGTTCGCGTCGGGCAGAGCCTCGCGGATCGTCGGTGCGGCCAGCGCCATGACCTCGGCCGGAGTGCGGTAGTTCACCCGGAGCGAGGAGACCCGCACGTTCCGCAGGCCGAGACGTTCGAGGCGGGCGGACCACGACTCGGTGAACTCCCTCCGCGCCTGGGCCCTGTCGCCCACGACGGTGAAGCTGCGGGAGGGGCACCGTGCGATCAGCATGCGCCACTGCGCATCGGTCAGCTCCTGGGCCTCGTCGACGACGATGTGACCGAAGGGGCCGGCGAGTTCGTCCGGCGGGAGCGGGGGAGGCACGTCCGCTCCGGCGAGAACGTTGCGCGCATCCTGACCTCGCAGGATCGACATCACCTTCATCTCGCTGTCGTCGCTCGCGACGAGGTGCTCGACCACCGCCGACATCTGCTCCTGCGCCGCGGCCGCCGCGCCCTGCCGACGGTGCTGCTCGCGGACGACCTCGGGATCGCCGATCCGGCGGTGCGCGGCGTCGAGGAGGGGAAGATCGGGATCGGTCCAGGGCGCCCCCTCGGCACGGTGCAGCAGGGCGAGCTCCTCGGGCGCGAGGTCGGGGGCGCACTGCGCGAGCAGCGTCGGGGACGCCCAGAGCGCGGCGACCACCGCTTCCGGCGCCAGCAGCGGCCACGCCCGTACGAAGGTCCCGGTGAGCTCGTCGTCCTGCCGCAGCCACCGGCGGATCGAGGACTCCGGAACGTCCTCGCCGTGCACCTGGTCGACGAGCAGTTCCAGCAGCTCCTCCCACACCTCGTCGCGGGCCTCGTTGAGCGGGGAGGCGGGATCGGCCGCGGCGAACAGCTCGCCCCAGTCGTCTCGGCTGATCCACAGATCGGCCCACGGCGTCTCGATGCGGAGCGCGTGCCTCGGCGGCCGGGTCAGGACGGCGACCGCCGCCTCGATCACCTGGTCCGGGTCGAGGCCCTGCTTCAGCTCGGCCACGCGGGGGTCCTGCTCTGCGACCGCGCCCGCGCCCTCGGGTGTGAGGTCGCGCAGGGTGCACAACCGCACCGTGTCCTCGCCGAGACTCGGCAGCACGTCCTCCACATAGCCGAGGTACTGCGGGTTCGGACCCACGAGGAGCATGCCGCCGGCGCCGTTCGTCAGCCGCGGCTCGGCGTACAGGAGGTGCGCCGCCCGGTGCAGCGCGACCACCGTCTTCCCGGTGCCGGGCCCGCCGTCCACCACGAGAGCGCCGGGGGAGGGGGCGCGAACGATGGCGTCCTGATCCGCCTGGATCGTCGCCAGCACGTCCCGCATCCGCCCGGTGCGGTGCGCCTCCAGGCTCGCGAGGAACGCGGACTGATCGTCGAGGGATGCCGCACCGTCGAGACCCTCCGGCGACAGGGCCTCGTCCCAGTAGTCCGTGATCCGGCCTGCGTTCCATCGGTACCGTCGCCGGGAGATGAGTCCCCGGGGGTCCTCCCAGGTCGCCGCGAAGTACGGTTCGGCTGCCGGAGCCCGCCAGTCGACCAGCAGACGGGTGCCGTCCGCGTCGGACACCCCGGCGCGCCCGATGTACACGGGCGGGCCCTCCGCAGGGGTCATCCGCCCGAGGCACATGTCGATGTCGAAGCGCTCCCGCAGGCGCAGGGTCGCACTGAGCCGTCGGATCTCGAGGTCGCGGTCGACCACCGTCACACCGGCGTCCGCGGCCTGCCGACGGACGAGGGCGAGACGAGCGGTCAGGGCGTCCCGCTCCCGGGACAGCGCGGCGCCGAGACGCCGGAGGTGGGCACGATCGACGGCGATGAGGGCATCCGCGGATTTCGCCGCGTGGTCGTCGGGCAGGGTGAAGGGGTCGAGCACCGGAGGTCTCCTTCGCGAGAGCGGGCGGGGGCACGCGAGCCGTCGATTCTGCCTCGCGAGGGGGGCCTTGTGGCAAGCCCCCACCCCGGCGATATCCTGGAAGTGCAGGGAGACGAGGGGACCTCATCATGACCCATCGGATCGGCTACCTCATCGGCAGCCTCGCATCGGACTCGATCAACCGCGTCCTCGCCACGGCGCTCGTGCGGCTCGCCCCGCCCGACCTGGAGCTCGTGGAGATCCCCATCCGGGACCTCCCGCTCTACAACCGCGACGACGAGCTCGAACCCGTCGCCGCTGTCACCGCGTTCAAGAGTGCCGTCGAGGGGGCGGACGGTCTGCTGCTCGTGTCGCCGGAGTACAACCGCTCCATCCCCGGTGCGCTGAAGAACGCCATCGACTGGGGTTCGCGGCCGTGGGGGCACAACTCCTTCGCGCGGAAGCCCACCGGCATCATCGGCGCCTCGACCGGGGCGATCGGCACCGCTGTCATGCAGTCGTCGATGCGGAGCGTGCTGAGCTTCCTCAACGCGCCGCAGCTGAACGCCCCGGAGGCGTACATCGCGTTCCGGCCCGAGGTGTTCGGTGCCGACGGCACGGTGCACGACGCCGACACCGAGAAGTTCCTCGCGCACTACATGGAGGAGTACGCGGCGTTCGTCGAGCGGGTCCTCTCGCTCACCGCGCCGGGTCACGTCGGCGATCGGTAGGCCGTGCTCGCCGCGTCAGGAGGGCATGTCCGCGACGAGGGTGCTCAAGGCCATGGCGTCATGGGGCGCGTGCCCGCGGGCGTCGTTGTCGAAGTACACGTAGACGTCGCGCGGCTTCCCGTCGTCGGCTCCTGAGCCGTCCGCCCATCCGCGGATGAGGGCCGCCCACTCCCGCAGCTCCGCGTCCGTGTACCCGCTGTGATAGAGCATCTGCGCACCGTGGAGTCGGACGTAGACGAGGTCCGCGGTGAGGACGTCGAAGCGAGGCCACTTCCCGGCGGTGTCGGCGACGACGAGGGAGGTGCCGTGCTCCTGCAGAAGACGCAGGCTCGACGGATCGGCGAACGAGTCGGAACGCGGTTCGAGGGCGTACCGGAGTGGGCGGTCGGCATCGATCTCCAGCCACGCCCGGTCCTGCAGCCGCTCGTCATGACGTCGAGCGAGCGCGAGGGCCTCCGCCGTCGTCCGGGGAAGGGTGTCGAGGAACGACTCCAGGAGCTCGGCGTCGAAGCGTTGACGCTCGGGGAGCTGCCAGAGGATCGGTCCGAGGCGGGGACCGAGGGCGAGGACCCCCGACGCGAAGAAGTTCGCCAGCGCCTGCTCGACGTTCCGCAGCCGGAGCATGTGACTGACGTAGCGCGAGCCCTTGACCGCGAACACGAAGTCCTCGGGAACGCTCGCCGCCCACCGCCGGTAGCTGTCCGGCCGCTGCAGGGAGTAGAACGAGCCGTTGAGCTCGACCGTGGGGAACAGCGATCCGATGTGTTCGAGCTCTCGTCGCTGCGGCAGGCCGCGCGGGTAGAAGTCGCCGCGCCACCGGGCGTACCGCCATCCGGAGACGCCGATGCGGACCCGGCCTCCACCGCCCGTCCGCGTCATCGCCGCCTCCCTCGGGTCAAGCCCCTTGCCGCTGTCATCCGGCGTCGGCAAGCTGGAGACATCCACACCGAAGGAGGAGAAGCCATGTCCCTGAATGACCATCCGATCGACGATGTGAAGCCCGAAGCCGACCTGCAGGAGCAGGAGCGCCTCGCCGCGGAGACTCCCGAGGACCCGGAAGCGCCGACCCCCTCGGCACCGGAGCCGCACCCCATCGAGGCGGATCCCGCGGATGCCGCGGAGCAGCGGATCGAGGTGCCCCTGGACGAGGACGGCCTCGACGAGCCCGCCGACGACTGACCGCCTCCGGCGGTGTGCGCGCCGGAGTGGCGTCGGAGACTGCGGAGAGGCGTCATGGTGCACGACCGTAGTCCGGCGGGCGCGCGCGTTCGCCGGGGTTGACGCTCGGCGGGACGGCGGCTAGCCGCGGGGTATGCCCTCTCGACGGGACCGCCCCAACTCGGTGCTGCCGAGAGGGCTCACCGTCCTACCCGGACGGTTGGGGAGGCGGCGAAGTCTCGCTGTCTCTACGGCTGATCCCCCAGAGATTCAGCCGGTAGCCCCCGCTACGAGAGCAGGATATCCCTTAATCTCCTTGTCCGCCATTTGGGGGACAAAGATTTCTTCGAAAATTCTGCGCGGCTCCGATCCCTGTCGCCGATGCCAGCCGTTCCGTAGGGTGGGGGCATGGACAGGATGCTCGTCTTCGCCGGTCAGGTCGCGCTCCCGGTCGGGCACCGGGTCGAGGTCTCCGAACTCGTCGACCCGCAGACGGAGGAGCCGGTCGTCCTCTCGCTGCTCGACCTCGATACCGGTATCCGCTACCGTCGCGCCGAGGAGCCGCGGGCCGAGGTGACGCACTGGATCGGTCGCGTCCTCGACTGCACGGTGGCGGTGGGCGTCGCTCCGCGGACGTCGCTGCTCCTCGACCCCATCGGGCCCTCAGCCAGCGGCGCGGGCATCGCTCTGCGGGGCGCGGACGCGGCGGTCAACGCGGCCAAGGCCGAGGCTGATCGCTGGGGTGGATCGGATCGGCCCCCGCCGGAGGAGCCCGAACGCTTCTGGTGACCGCCGGAAGCCGGGGCCCCTCGCGCACCGGGGTCATCGGAAGTCCCGCGAGCGGTGCATGACCCCCGTGCGGAGGTCTTCGAAGGCGTCGGCGAGCACATTGACGACCCCCTCCGGTGAGCGCTCGAGGATGCCGCGGATGATGAGCGCGGGGGACTCTCGGGCGATGCGACCGAACCGTCCCCAGACCCCCGTCGAGCAGATCACGTTCACCAACCCGCTCTCGTCCTCGAGGTTGACGAACGTGACGCCGGCGGCGGTGGCGGGTCGCTGTCGATGGGTGACGAGACCGGCCACCTCGACGCGTCGTCTGGTCTCGTGGCGCTGCAGGTCCGCGGCGGTCAGGACGCCGCGAGCCCGGAGGTCGTCACGGAAGTGCGTCATCGGGTGGTCGTCGGTCGAGATGCCCGTGGCCCAGAGATCGGCCGAGAGGCGCTCGTAGCTGGTCTGGTCGGCGAACAGCGGCGGCTGCACCGCCACCGTGGTCGCCGGGAGGAACCGGGCGCGGTCTTCCGCGGCGGCCCCGGCGAGCCAGATGGCCTCCCGGCGCTCCAGCCCGAGGCATGCGAAGGCTCCGGCGGTGGCGAGGGCCTCCACCTGCGCGGCCGTGGCATCGGTGCGACGCACGAGGTCGTGCAGATCGCGATAGGGACCGTGAGCCTCCCGTTCGGCGACGATGCGCTCCGCCATCGGCACCCCGATCCCGCGGATGCCGCTGAGGCCCAGACGCACCGCGAACCGTCCGTCCCTGCGGTGCGTCGCGGACTCGTCCGGCGCGTTCCTGTCGAACCGGTGCACGGGCGGCTGCGGGTCGGCCAGGCAGTCGGCCCTCCCGGTCGTGCCCGCCGCGTCCGGGGTGAGGGGTTCGAGGGTCTCGATGGCGCCGGAGAGATGCAGATCCGGGCGGCGGACCTCCACGCCGTGCCGACGGGCATCCGCCGTGAGGGTCGCAGGGGAGTAGAAGCCCATCGGCTGCGACCGCAGCAGACCCGCGAGGAAGGCTGCCGGATAGTGCAGCTTCAACCACGAGCTCGCGTAGACGAGCAGCGCGAAGGACAGCGAATGGGACTCGGCGAACCCGAAGTTCGAGAACGCCTGGATCTGCGCATAGATCCGGTCGGCGGCCTCGTCGACGAGCCCGCGGCGGGCCATCCCCGCATACAGCTTGTCCCTGACCTTCTCGATCTTCTCCAGACCTCGCTTCGACCCCATCGCGCGGCGCAGCAGGTCGGCCTCATCGGCGGTGCAGTCGCCGACGGCCGTGGCCATCTGGATGAGCTGCTCCTGGAAGATGGGGATGCCCAGAGTCCGCGCGAGGATGTCCTCGAGGTCGCTGTGCGGGTACGGGATGGGGAAGTCCTCCGGGGGCTCGCCCCTGGCCTCCCGCTCCCGGTTTGCCTCGTCCACCCTGTCCTTCGCCATCTTGCGCCGGACGAACGGGTGCACGGCGCCGCCCTGGATGGGCCCGGGGCGGATGAGGGCGATCTGGATGGCGAGGTCGTAGAAGCGTCGCGGCTGCAGCCGGGGGAGCAGCCCGATCTGCGCGCGGGACTCCACCTGGAAGACGCCGATCGAATCGGCCCGGCAGAGCATGTCGTAGACGCCGGCCTCCTCCTTCGGCAGGGTCTCCAGCGTCCACTCCTCGCCCGTCGCCTCCCGGACCAGGTCGAAGCAGTGCTGCAGTGCCGCGAGCATGCCCAGGCCGAGGAGATCGAACTTCACCAGCCCCATGAAGGCGGCGTCGTCCTTGTCCCACTGGATGACGGTGCGGTCCTCCATGCGGGCGTGCTCGACCGGCACCACCTCACCGACCGGCCGGGCGGTGAGCACCATGCCGCCCGAGTGGATCCCCAGGTGCCGCGGAGCCTTCAGCAGCTCGGCCGCGTAGTCGAGCACGGTGTCGGGGATGTCGTGCCCCTCGACGGGTTCGAGTCCCGACCCCCAGCCGTCCACCTGCCGCGACCAGGAGTCCTGCTGCCCCGGCGAGTGCCCCAGGGCTCTGGCCATGTCGCGGACCGCGTTCTTCGGGCGGTACTGGATGACGTTCGCCACCTGAGCCGCCCGCTCCCTGCCGTACTCCCGATAGACCCACTGGATGATCTCCTCCCGCCGCCGCGAGTCGAAGTCCACGTCGATGTCCGGCTCCTCCGTGCGGGTGGTGGCGAGGAAGCGCTCGAAGGGGAGGCGGTAGAGGATCGGGTCGACCGCGGTGATGCCCAGCAGATAGCAGACCGCGCTCGCCGCAGCGGAACCCCGGCCCTGGCAGAGGATGCCGCGTCGCCGTGCTTCCGCCACGATGCCGTGCACGATGAGGAAGTACCCGGGGAAGTCCTTCTCCTCGATCACGTCGAGTTCACGGGCGATGCGCCGACGGCCGTCTTCGTCCAGCCGCGGATACTTCGACGGGACCGCCTCCCAGACCAGGTGCCGCAGCCAGCTCATCGGGGTGTGCCCCGACGGCACGTCCTGGCGGGGGAGGGCGGGACGCGCCATCCGGAGCGGGAAGGCCGAGGCCGCGGCCAGCTCCAGACCGTGGGAGATCGCGCCGGGGTACCGTCGGAAGCGGGCGGTCATCTCCGCCCCGCTGCGCAGATGCGCACCCCCGTGGGCCGGCAGCCAGCCGTCGAGCTCGTCCATGCTCCGGACCGCGCGGACCGCGGCCACCGCTTCGGCGAGAGGGGCCTGGTCCGGGCGGGCGTAGTGCACGTTGTTGGTCGCCACGACGGGCAGCCGCATCCGACGGGCGAGGTCGGCGAGGGTGTCGTTGCGCCGGGTGTCCAGCGGATCGCCGTGGTCGAAGAGCTCGACGGCGATGTTGTCGCGCCCGAAGAGGTCGACGAGGTGACGCAGCGGCGCAGCGGCGTCTCCGGCCTCCAGCCCCTGCCGTACCGCCCCCTTGCGGCAGCCGGTGAGGATCGTCCAGTGCCCGTCGGCGGTCGCTGCCAGCTCGTCGAGGTCGTAGACCGGGCGCCCCTTCTCCCCGCCGCGCAGCTGGGCCGCGGTGATCGCCCCCGACAGACGGTGGTATCCCTCGAGGCCCCGGGCGAGCACGAGCAGATGCGTGCCCGGCGGATCGGCGGCCCCCTGCGGAGCGGAAGGGAGGTCGAGGGAGAGTTCGGCGCCGTAGACGGTCTGCAGGCGCAGCTCCATGAGCTCCGCCAGCTCGGCGAAGCGGGCGGCACCGTAGAACCCGTCGTGGTCGGTGAGGGCGAGCGCGCTCAGGCCGAGACGTTCGGCCTCCGCGAGCAGGTCGTCGGGGGAGGACGCCCCGTCGAGGAACGAGTAGGACGAGTGCGCGTGCAGCTCGGCATAGGGCACCGCCTCCTCTGGCCGCTCCGGGAGGGCCGGGGGGACGAGCTTCCGCGGGCGACTCACCGGCCCGGGATCCGGTCGGAGTCCCGGGGGTGCGGAGGCCGCTTCGGGGATGGGTTCCCCGCTGAGAGTGCGTTCGAGCTGATCCCAGGTCAACGGCGGATTGTGCCAGCCCATCAGCGGTACCTCCCCTCGGCCCACCAGCGCTCGCCGGCCAGGAAGACCAGCCAGGCGCGGTCGCGGTCGTCGACGATCTGGAGCCGGTGTCCTCGTTTGCCGCCGCCCGTGCTCCAGCGCCGTTCGTGCACGGGCCACGGGCCGGCCCAGGCCTGCACGGTCGCCCCGTCGATGCGGGCGGGATCGTGCGTGAGGGCGCCGCGGTCATCGACGTCGATCGTGCTCCCGTCCGCCGCGACGACGCCGATGGGACGCGGGGGCCGGAACACCTCGGAGGGGAGGGGATCCGGGAGGCTCCCCGGCCAGGGGGACCGCGGATCACGCGGAGGCACCGGACGCTCGCCCCATGGCGTGAGCACCTGGCGGTCGGCGAGCCAGCGCCCTCCGGAGAGGGCGGCGGTGACCACGCCCTGATGCCCCAGCATGGTCTGCACCCGCGAGACCGCGTGATGCAGCCGCTCATCGGTACCCGAGCCGAAGAGCCCCGGTTGGTGGTGGGCGGCGTCGTCCACGGCGACGGGGAGGAGACGGGCGGCCACGATGCCCCCGAACGCCCTCGCCTCGTCGACGGGTTCGCGGGCGGTCAGGGCGGCCAGCGCCTCCAGCTGCCAGCGCACGCGGTCCACGAGGTCGGCGGCATCGAAGCTCGTCGGATGCAGCCAGGTGCGGGAGTGGACGACGCCGTCGTCGTCGGTCAGGTCGATCCGCACCTCGGTGCACACGAGGGACGCATCCGCCAGGGCGAGCATCACGGCATCGGCGGTCTGCCGCACGGCGAAGGCCACCTGGTCGGTGCCGCCGAGAGGGGACTCGAACTCGATGGTCCTGGCCAGTTCGGGATCCGGCGGCCGAGGGGCCAGCGGGCGGGAATCGGCGCCGGCGGCGAGGGCCTGCAGGCGGGCGCCGTGCTCGCCGAAGCGGTCGCGGACGTCGAGAGGGGCGAGCGCGGTGAACTCGCCGAGGGTCCGCACGCCGAGGCGGAGGAGGAGATCGCTGATCTGCTCGTCGCGGAGTACCTGCACGGGATAGGGGGCCAGGAACTCGCGGGATCCGCCGGGCGGGACGACGGTGCAGGCGGCGGCGCCGCGGGCCGCGATCTCGGCGGTGAAGGGGCCGTCGGCGACGCCGACACGCACCTCGGGGAAGCCGGCCGCAGCGAGGACCGCGGACAGCGCCGCCGCCGCTTCGGCCTCTCCGCCGTGATAACGGGCGATGCCGCGGGCGCGCAGGATCGCGAGGCCGGGGCGCAGGAGCGTGACGCCGGGGGCGTGCTTCTCGATGAGCTGCAGCACCGGGACGAAGGCGCGCTCGTCCTTCTCGGCGTCGTGGGGGAGGACCTGCAGCGAGGAGAGCAGGCCCTGGGCGACGCGGCGGCGCTGCCCGATGCGGACGCCGTGCGCCCGCGCTGAGGCGGTGCAGGCGACGACCGTGTTCGCCTGCACCAGGGCCGTCGGCGGATGCGGCCCTCCGCCCAGTACCGCCCGCAGCGGCCAGTCGGGGAACCAGAGCACGAGGACGCGGAGAGGAGCGTTCATCCCGCCTCCGCCCAGAAGAGGAGGTCGGAGGACGCGGACGCACCGCTGTCCGTCGGGGAGGGGGCGAGCGGCGGCAGGGCGGTCAGCTCCGCGGCCGCGGTCTCCACGGCTCCGTGTCCGCCGGGAAGTCGCACGCGCACGCTCGAGGCGCGGGGGCTGTGCCTGGTCCGCGCGGTGACCGTCACCGTGCAGTCCGAGAGCAGCCCCCACCCCTCGCCGAGCCCCTGCCAATCAGGGTCGTGCAGTCGGATGGTCCCCTCGCTCTGCGCCCAGCGCCCGGCGCCCGGTTCCTCCGCCACGAGCAGTGTGGCCCCGCGGTCGCGCAGGCGGGCACTCAACCGGGAGACATCGGCGTCCCGTGCCCTCGTCGTCGGCTGCACGACGATCAGGGGCACCACCTCGGCCAATGCGGACGCCGCCGCGAGCCAGCGGTCTCCCGGGTCGGGGACGAGGATCAGCCGACTCAGATCGATGCCGTAGGCGGCGGCGGCCTCGACCCCGAGGGTGGGCATGCCGATCACCGCGCACCAGTGGCCCCGACCGGAGGAGGCGCTGAGCAGCGCGAGCACGAGGGCGGGCGAGGGGGAGACGGTGTACGAGGTGCCCGTCTGCAGCCCTTCCTCCGGCAGCAGCGCCGCGAAGGCGGGATCGAGGGGGAGGAGCGTGTGCTCGCTGCGCCGTCGCTGCATCCGGCTGATCTCGCGGCGCAGTCGCAGCACCTCTCCGGCGCGGGTGTCGCTGGTCGGAGAGAGCGCGGTCATCGCATCGAGCCCGATCCCCATGTATCCATCCTCGAAGATATGTACGAATAAAGCAAGTGATGAGACTGACGCTAGTTCGTACATCCGACATCGCCGCCTGGTTGTCCACAGGGCGCTCCGCGCCGTCCCGGATCTCCCTACCCTGCCGGGATGGACATCCGTCTCGCCCTCCTCGGTCTCGTGCACGGCGCCCTCCTCGGGATCGGCATCCTGCTCACCGTGATCGACGTCCGCACGCACCGACTGCCGAACCGCATCGTGCTGCCCACCCTGGCCCTGCTGGTCGTGGCGGTCTCCGTCGACGCCGTCGTCACCGCAGACGCGGCGCCGCTCGGCCGGGGCCTGCTCGGCTCCCTCGTGCTCGGTGGCTTCTACGCCGTGCTGCGGATGATCAGCCACGCGGGCATGGGAGGAGGAGACGTGAAGCTCGCCCTCGTGATCGGACTCCTCCTGGCGTGGCACGGCTGGGGCGCGTTCCTCCTGGGCGCGTCGTCCGCCTTCGTGCTCGGGGCGGTCTTCGCGCTCGTGCTCCTCGCCGCGGGACGGGCCGACCGGAGGACGCGCATCGCCTTCGGGCCGTGGATGATCGCGGGGGCCGTCCTCGGTGTCTTCGGCGGCTGACCGTGCAGGTCGCACCGAATGGGGGAGGGCGGCGCTACCCTGGGCACATGGCACTCGCACGACTTCACGGCGGCCCGCTGGACGGGCAGATCATCCCCCTCGACGACGACGCGGACGACAAGCTGATCGTTCCCTACAGCGAGACGCAGGTGGTCTACAACCGCCGCGGCGAGCCGCAGAACACGGGCGAGGGCGATGGCCCCACCGAGGTCGACTACTGGTTCGAGGAAGCCCTCGAGGACCTCACGCTTGAGGATGACTGAGCCCTCTCGCACCGTCGAGGTCGAGCGCAAGTACGACGTCGACGAGGGGACTCCGCTGCCGGACTGGGCGGCGATCCCCGGCGTCGATGCCGTCTCGCCTGCCGAGCACCGTGCCCTCGACGCCCGCTATCTGGACACCGCGGACGGCGCGCTGGCCCGTGCCGGTGTCGCCCTGCGTCGTCGCTCCGGCGGACCGGACGAGGGGTGGCACATCAAGGGTCCGCGGCAGGGCGACGGCCGGGTCGAGCACGGCTGGCCCCTCGGCGATGAGGAGATCCCGACGGCGGTGCGCGAGGCGATCGCCGCCTGGACGACCGCGCCGTTGGAGCCTCTCGCCCGCATCGAGAACGATCGGACGGCGTACCTCCTCACCGGACAGGACGGCGTCGTGGCGGAGTTCGTCGACGACCACGTCCAGGCGACCGACCTGCGCACCGGGGCGCGACGTGCGTGGCGGGAGTGGGAGGTCGAACTCGGGCCCGCAGGCCCCTCCGACGACGCCGGCCGCTCGGCGTTCTTCGCGGCGATCGAAAGCGCCGTGCGCGCGGTCGGCGGCCGAGAGGCGAGCTCCGACTCGAAGCTCGCCCGCGCCCTCGGCTTCTAGGCCGCGGACTCTCCGGATGCAACCCCTTTCCGCGTCCGGCTCCGGGGTGGTTGAGTGACGACATGAGTCGACCGCCCGTGCTCCGATCGCTGCAGACGATCGTCCCCGAGACCGTCCTCGTGCAGGAGCAGGTGCGCGACGTCTTCGCCGCCCAGCCCGATCTGGGACGGCTGGCGCAGCGCATCGTGGCGACGTCGTTCAACGTCTCCGGCATCGACTCGCGGCACACCGTCATCGCGGAGCTGGCCGATGACGCCGACCAGGATGAGCCGTTGTTCTACGATCGCGCCTCCGGACGGCTGCTGGCGCCGGGAACGAAGGCGCGCAACGAGGTCTACACGCGTGAGGCCTCCCGTCTCTTCGTCGAGGTCGCGCGCCGCGCCCTCGAGGCGGACCCCGACCTGGACCCGGCGGACGTGACGCACGTCATCACGGTCTCCTGCACCGGCTTCCATGCCCCGGGCCCCGAGTATGAGATCGTGCGTGGGCTCGGCCTGTCCGATGCCGTCCAGCGCTATCACCTCGGCTTCATGGGGTGCTACGCCTCGATGCCGGCCCTCCGCGCGGCCGCACAGTTCTGCGCGGCCGATGAGAACGCGGTCGTCCTCGTCGTCAGCGTCGAGCTGTGCACGCTGCATCTGCGCTCTTCCGAGGATCCGGACACCATCGTGGCCTCCTCCCTGTTCGCGGACGGGGCTGCCGCCGGGATCGTGACGGCTCGGGACCTGCCCACCGCCGTCCCCGCGCTCCGGCTGGACGGCTTCCACACGGCGATCGTGCCGGAGGGCGTGGACGACATGGCCTGGACGATCGGCGACTCGGGCTTCGAGATGATCCTCTCGACCGCCGTCCCACAGATCATCGGGGAGTCGATCATCGGGGCGCTCACGCCGCTCTACGGTCGTGAGGACGGCCTGGCGGCGGCCTTCGCCGCCGGCCGGGTGGGCGAGCGGGTGCGCCACTGGGCGATCCACCCCGGCGGGCGCAGCATCCTCGATCGGGTGCAGGAGCGGATGGCCCTGAGCGACGTGCAGTTGCGACCCGCGCGCGAGACGCTCCGGGAGTACGGGAACATGTCGAGTGCGACCGTGCTGTTCGTGCTGAAGCGCATCCTCGAGCAGGAGGGCGCGGATCCCGGTGACCGCGTGGCGGCAATGGCCTTCGGCCCGGGGCTCACCGCCGAGAGCGCGCTGCTGACCGTGGTCGCGCCCGCACCGTGAGCCTGGACCTGTCGGCGCGTGCCGTCGACCTCGTCGAGCTCATGGACGACCCCGACGCGGATGAGGAGGCGCTCGGTCGCACGTACCGGCGCTTCAGCGCCGTCAACGCGGTCGTCTCGCGCCCCGGACGGCTGTATCGGCGGGACATCCGTCCCCGGGCGGCGGCCGGGCGTGTGCTGCGCATCCTCGACATCGGCGCCGGTGGCGGCGACCTGTGCCGCGATCTGGTCCGGAGACTGCGTCGCGACGGCCTCCGCGCCGATGTCACCGCCCTGGACGCCGACGAGCGTGCGATCCGCTGGGCCTCGGCACACGACGACGGTGCAGGGATCCGCTATCGTCACGCGTTCTCCGGGGACCTCGTGGCGGCGGGCGACACCTATGACGTCGTGCTCTCCAACCACGTCCTCCATCACCTCGACGCCGCAGCGCTGCACGCGGTGCTCGACGACTCCCGCGTCCTGGTCCGTGATCGCGGACTCGTCTCCCACCACGACATCGCCCGCAGCCGCCTCGCCTACGGGGCGTTCGCCGTGGGCACCCGGCCGTTCGCGGGAAACCTTCTCGCGGGCTCCTTCATCCGAGTCGACGGCCTCCTGAGCATCCGCCGCTCCTATACCCCGCGGGAGCTCGCGGCCGTCGCGCCGCCGGGCTGGGAGGTCCGGTCGCACCTGCCCGCTCGGCTCGAACTGCGCTGGGAGGGTGGCGATGGTCGACCATGATGTCCTCGTGGTGGGTGGCGGTCCGGTCGGGCTGCTCCTCGCCTGCCTCGTGGGGCAGGACGGTCGCCGGGTGCGGGTGTGCGAGCGTCGCCCCGAGCCGGGCACGCAGACGCGGGCGATCGGGATCCATCGACCGGGGCTCGATGCCCTCGACGCCGCGGGAGTGGGTACTGGCGTGCGCTCCGAGGCGCTCCGCCTGTCCGGCGGCGAGGTCCGCAGCCGCGGCCGGCGACTCGCCGCCCTGACCTTCACCACCGAGCGTCCGATCCTGACGCTCGCGCAGCCCCGCACCGAGGAGCTGCTGCGAGACCGTCTCCGGACGCTGCAACCGGATGCGCTGCAGTCCGGCTCCGTCGTCCGCTCGGTCCGCGACGAGGGGCCGTTCGTGCGGGTCGGGATCGACGGCGAGTACGGACGTCGGGAGGAGACGGCGTCGATCGTCGTCGTCGCCGAGGGCGTCCGGAGTCCCCTGCGGGAGGCGTTCGGTGCGGGGTGGCTGGCGCGCACCGGAACCGCAGGCTACGCGATGCTCGACGTCGATGATCCGCCGGCCGACGATCGCGCCGTGCTGTACTTCGAGCCGGACGGCCTCGTCGAGTCCTTCCCGTTGCCGGGCGGCCGGCGCCGCTGGGTGGTGCGCGAAGACCGTGGTCGGACGGTGTCCACAGCCGCCGAGCTGGCGGACATCGTCGGTCACCGGACCGGGGAGAGGCTCGAGGTCGACCCCACCGCGCCTGTCTCCTCGTTCCGCGCGGCCCAGCACGCGGCTCGACGGCTGCACCGCGGACGGATCGTGCTGCTCGGCGACGCCGCGCACGAGGTGAGCCCGATCGGCGGCCAGGGCATGAACCTCGGCTGGGCGGATGCGCTCCGGCTGGTCGCGGCGCTGCGCCGGACCGACCGCGGCGCCGTCCCCGTCCTCGACGGCTTCGCCCGGGAGGTCCAGCGGGCGGCGCGGAAGGCGCATCATCGCTCCGCGTTCTTCATGGCGATGGGGGCTCCGGCGGTCGCCCCGGTCGTCGCCGTGCGGGAGGGGCTGGTGCGTACGCTCGGTTCCTCCGCGCTGCGCCCGTGGACGACCGGTCTCATCACGATGCGCGGCCTCTGACGCGAGAAGGCCCGGTCCGCGTGCGCGGACCGGGCCTTCTCGAGGCGGGGGATCAGAAGTTGATCATGTGGCCGGCCAGGCCGTGGAAGCCCTCCTGCAGCGCCTCAGACAGGGTCGGGTGGGTGTGCACGTTGCGAGCCAGCTCGAGGGCCGTGAGGTCCCACTTCTGCGCGAGGGTGAGCTCGGGCAGCAGCTCCGACACGTCGGGTCCGATCATGTGCGCGCCGATGAGCTCCAGGTGCTCGGCGTCGGCGATGAGCTTGACGAAGCCGACCGGCTCGCCGAGGCCGTGCGCCTTGCCGTTGGCCATGAAGGGGAAGGTCGCGACCTTGATCTCGCGTCCTTCGTCCTTCGCCTGCTGCTCGGTGAGCCCGAAGGACGCCACCTGCGGCGAGCAGAAGGTCGCCCGCGGCATCATGCGGTAGTCGCCCAGCGTCATGGTCTCGGCGCCGCCGATGGTCTCGGCCGCGACGACACCCTGTGCCTCCGCGACGTGCGCGAGCTGCAGCTTGGCGGTCACGTCGCCGATGGCGTAGATGCCCTCGACGTTGGTACGCATATGGTCGTCGATGTCGATCGCGCCGCGCTCGGTGAGCTTCACGCCGGTCTTGTCGAGCCCGAAGCCCTCGACGTTCGGCGCGAACCCGACCGACATGAGCACCTTGTCGGCCTCGATCGACGCCTGCTGGCCGTCCTTGCCCGTGTAGGAGACGGTCACGGAGGAGCCGTTGTCGACGACCGACTCGACCTTGGTGGAGGTGAGGATGTCGACGCCGTAGTTCTTGTACTGCTTCGTGATCTCCTTCGACACGTCGGCGTCCTCGTTGGGGAGGGCGCGGTCGAGGAACTCGATGATGGTGACCTTGACGCCGTAGTTCGTCATCACATAGGCGAACTCCATGCCGATCGCGCCGGCGCCGACGATGACGATGGACTTCGGCAGCTCACGGGAGAGGATCTGCTCCTCGTAGGTCACGACGTTGTCGCTGAGCTGCACGCCGGGCAGCAGACGGACCTTCGAGCCCGTGGCGATGATCGCGTTGTCGAAGGTGATCTCCTCGGTGGAGCCGTCCGACTTCGCCACCGAGATGGCCTTCGGGCCCGTGAAGGTGCCGCGGCCGTCGTACTCGGTCACCTTGTTCTTCTTCATGAGGAAGTGGATGCCCTTGACCCGGCCATCGGCGACGACGCGGCTGCGGTCGAACGCCTTGCCGTAGTCGATCGTGAACTCTCCGGAGATCCCGAAGAAGTCGGCCTTGTGGTTCAGCGTGTGCGCGATCTCCGCGTTCTTCAGGAGCGCCTTGGAAGGGATGCAGCCGACGTTGAGGCAGACACCACCCCAGTACTTCTCCTCGATGATGGCGGTGGACAGACCGAGCTGCGCGCTGCGAACCGCAGCGACGTATCCGCCAGGACCTGCACCAAGGATGACGACGTCGTAGTGTGGCATGCCTTAAGCCTATCGCTCCGAGGGGGTATCGGAATCGGTCGGAGCCGGTCCCCGGCGGCGGCGCAGGACGAGCCAGACGACAAGGGCCAGCGCGGCGAGCACGAGGATCGCGAGCACCCAGATCCACACCGAAGGGGCTCCGGCGTCGTCTCCCGCGCCCGGCGCCGTCGTCGCGGTCGCCTCGGGGGCGGCGGTCTGCTCCGTCGTCGGCGCCGCCGTCGGGGGAGCGGTGGTGGGCTCGTCCGACGGCGTGGCCTCGTCGCCGACCGTGACGGTGAAGGAGAACTCGCCGGAGGTCGGGTGGCCGTCGCTCGAGACGACCTTCCAGACGACGTGGTACTCACCGGCGGGCCCGGAGCCGAGCAGGGGCTGCGTCACGATGGCGCCCTCGACCGTGGGGGTGCCGTCGATGACGGACTGACCGGCCGGATCCGTGACGGTCAGCTCCGTCGCTCCTTCGCCGTCGATGAGCTTCGCGCTGAAGGTGAGGGTGAGCTCGGAGGGCAGCGTCTCCACGGAGCTGTCCGCCGCAGGCGACGACGACACGAGCGCGTCATGGGCGGACGCGGAGAGCGGGGAGAGGAGGACGAGGAATGCGGCGAGGAGGGTGGCTGCGAGGGCGATCGGGGCCGCCGGGCGGCGCAGAGCTGTGGTCTTCACGAGTCCAGCCTATGAATCCCCGGTATGGGACCGCTGAGTGTGAAAGCGGCCTCCCGCGCACCCCTCCGGATCGGATAGTCTGGACAGCCAGGAGGGCACAGTGACAGACAGCGACAGCCGACCGGCCGGTGAAGCCGCCATCCATCGCTCCGGCGAGCCGAGACACGACGTGACGCAGACGTTCGGACACGATTCCGATCTGTCGTTCGTGCCGTTCGGCGTGGAGTTGACCGATGTCGAGCAGTCGGCCATCGCGGCGCTGCCCTCGGGCTCGGCTCTGCTGCTCGTCCGTTCCGGTGCGCTCGCCGGTGCGCGGTACCTCCTCGACACCGACGTGACCACGGTCGGTCGTCACCCGGAGGCCGACATCTTCTTCGACGACGTCACGGTGTCCCGCCGTCACGCGGAGATCACCCGCAACGGGACGACGTTCGAGATCATCGATCAGCGCTCCCTCAACGGCACCTACGTGAACGGCGAGCGCGTGGACCGCAGCCCCCTGGCGGACGGCTCCGAGCTGCGCGTCGGCAAGTTCCGTCTGAACTTCTTCGCGTCCCCGCTCGACCGCGCGGCGAACGCCTGATGGCGGCAACTCCCGCCCGCGAACGCTCGGCGTCCGCGGGCCTGCTGAGTATCGGTCAGGTGCTCGCACGTCTCACCCCGGAGTTCCCCGACCTGACCTCCAGCAAGCTGCGGTTCCTCGAGGTGCAGGGCATCGTCCGTCCCTCCCGCACCGAGTCCGGCTACCGGAAGTTCTCCTCCTCGGACATCGAGCGCCTCCGCCTGGGGCTGACCCTGCAGCGGGATCACTACCTTCCGCTCAGCGTGATCCGCGAGCAGCTCGACGAGGCGGAGGCCTCGGGCGAGACGGCCGCGCTCGCCCCGCCGCCCTCGATCGCCCCGGCGCCGCGGCGCTATCGTCGCGACGAGCTCCTGGCCGCTGCCGGCGCCGGACCGCAGCTCCTCAACGACGCGATCAGCACCGGGGTCATCACCGCACAGGAGACCTATTCGGAGTCCACGGTCGCGCTGCTCCGCGGGCTCGTGGCCCTCGACCGGCACGGTATCGAGCCGCGTCATCTCCGTTCCCTGCGGCAGGGCGCGGAGCGGGAGGTCTCGCTCATCGAGTCGGCGCTGTCCACGCTGCTGCGTCGCACCGACGCCACCTCGCGGGCGCGCGCCAACGAACTCGCACCGGAGCTGGCCACGCGCATCGACGACGTCCGGACGTTGTTCGTGAAGGATGCGCTCACGCGGATCCTTTCGTAACGAACTGATTGCGACACACCTTCGGCGTCGCACGGATGTCGTTGCCGGTGCCGGGACCCTGCTCTACCGTGGAGATAACCGTTCCAGGGAGGATTTCAGATGAATGCGGATGAGCTCGCAGGCGACCCGCGGTTCGTGACCGAACTCCTCTTCACCGACGGTCTGCCCGCGATGGACGACGAGGTCGGCTATCGCGGCGCCGTGGCAGCCCGTGCGGCCGGCATCACCTACCGCCAGCTGGACTACTGGGCCCGCACCGAGCTCGTCGAGCCCACGGTGCGCGGCGCGAACGGCTCCGGCTCGCAGCGTCTCTACGGCTTCCGCGACATCCTCGTCCTGAAGCTCGTCAAGAGCCTGCTCGACACGGGCATCTCCCTGCAGCAGATCCGCACCGCGGTGGACGAGCTCCGTCGCGCCGGCATCCGCGATCTCGCGGGGACGACCCTCATGAGCGATGGCGCGTCCGTCTACCTCTGCACCTCGAACGACGAGGTGATCGACCTGGTCAGCCGCGGTCAGGGCGTCTTCGGGATCGCGGTCGGCAAGGTGCTGCGCGAGGTGGAATCGACGCTCGTCGCCTTCGATGCCTCCGCGCCGGACCCCGTCGACGAGCTCTCCGCCCGTCGCGCCAAGCGCTCCGCCTGACGCTCCACCCCCGCTTCACGAAGAACGGCCACCCTCGAAGAGGATGGCCGTTTCGTCGTTCCGCGGTGTCAGCTCTGCGGTCCGTTCTCCGGAACGGGGACGCGACCCGTGCGGATGATGCGGTCGAGGAGCTGGTCGAAGTCCGCGGCGAGCTCCTGAGCGGAGTCGCCGGGCCAGATGTGCAGCGGTTTCGCGGCGCCCTGCGCCTGCTGCAGCGAGGTGCGCTCCGGAAGCTGCGGCGAGAGCACGAGGGGGCCGAACATGTCTCGCAGCTCCTTGATGCGGAACTGGTGCTCGATCGACTGCGGGCGCACGCGGTTGACCACGATGCCCAGCGGCTGGAGGCGCGGTGAGAGACCGCGGCGGATCTCCTCGATCGCGCGCAGGGCACGGTCCGCGGCGGCCACGGAGAAGAGGCCGGGCTCGGTGACGACCATGACGCGGTCGCTCGCGGCCCACGCGGTGCGGGTGAGGGCGTTCAGCGACGGCGCGCAGTCGATGAGCACGAGGTCGTAGTCCGCCTCGACCGCTGCGAGCGCCTCCTCGAGCTTCCACACATCGCGGACGCTCGGGTGCGGGCCGTCGAAGTTGATGGCGGACGGGCTTCCGATCAGCACGTCGATCGTGCCGGGGTGGACCTTCGCCCAGCCGCTGGAGGTGATCGCCTGGCGGACGGTCTTCTCCTTCGGGTTCGCCAGCACATCGGCGATGTTGAGTCGTCCGGCGACCTGGATGTCCATCCCGGTGGAGACGTCGGACTGCGGGTCGAGGTCGACGACGAGCGTCCGGACACCCCGGGCGAAAGCCGCGGAGGCCAGCCCGAGTGTCACGGTCGTCTTGCCGACGCCCCCCTTGAGAGAGCTGACGCTGAGTACGTGCACGGACTCCACGTTACCTTCCCCTAGGCTGGGGGAACACTCAGCCCCGCCCCATGTGCGTGCCTCGGCCGTGCATCGAGCTCTCAGAGGTGTGCATGTTCCAGAAGATCCTTGTGGCGAATCGTGGCGAGATCGCGATCCGGGCATTCCGAGCGGCCGTGGAGGTGGGGGCGCGCACCGTCGCCGTCTTCCCGCACGAGGACCGCGGCTCGGTCCACCGGCTCAAGGCCGACGAGGCATACGAGATCGGCGAGCGGGGCCATCCCGTCCGCGCCTACCTGGACGTCGACGAGATCATCCGCGTGGCCACCGAGTCGGGTGCGGACGCGATCTACCCCGGCTACGGCTTCCTCTCGGAGAACCCGGAGCTCGCGGAGAAGGCCGCCGCCCACGGCATCGTCTTCATCGGTCCTCCCGCGAAGGTGCTGGAGATGGCCGGCAACAAGGTCGAGGCCAAGCGGCACGCGGTCGAGGCGGGCGTCCCCGTGCTCCGCTCGACCGAGGCCTCCGACGACGTCGACGCGCTCGTCGCCCAGGCGGAGGAGATCGGCTTCCCCCTCTTCGCCAAGGCCGTCGCCGGTGGTGGCGGCCGCGGCATGCGACGCGTCGAGACGCTCGGCGACCTCGGACCGGCCCTCGCCGAGGCGATGCGGGAGGCCGGCAGCGCCTTCGGCGACCCCCGGATGTTCCTGGAGCAGGCCGTCGTGCGCCCACGGCACATCGAGGTGCAGATCCTCGCGGACAAGACCGGTGAGACGGTGCACCTGTTCGAGCGGGATTGCTCCGTGCAGCGGCGGCATCAGAAGGTCGTCGAGATCGCTCCCGCCCCCAACCTCGATGACGACGTGCGCCGGGCCCTGCACGGCTATGCCGTCGCCTTCGCCCGCTCCATCGGCTACGAGAACGCCGGCACCGTCGAGTTCCTGCTGGAGACGGCGGGGGAGCGCGCGGGAGAGGTCGTCTTCATCGAGATGAACCCCCGCATCCAGGTCGAGCACACGGTGACCGAGGAGGTCACCGACGTCGATCTCGTGCAGAGCCAGATGCGCATCGCCGCGGGGCAGACCCTCGCCGATCTCGGGTTGCAGCAGGAGAACCTGCACCTGCGGGGTGCCGCGCTGCAGTGCCGCATCACCACGGAGGACCCGACGCAGGGCTTCCGTCCCGACACCGGGAAGATCACCACCTACCGCTCGCCTGGCGGTGCCGGGATCCGGCTCGACGGCGGCACCGTGCACCAGGGTGCCCAGATCAGCCCGCACTTCGACTCGATGCTCGCGAAGCTGACCTGCCGCGGCCGCGACTTCCCGGCCGCCGTGGCCCGCGCGCGCCGTGCCCTCGCCGAGTTCCGCATCCGCGGCGTCTCCACGAACATCCCCTTCCTCCAGGCGCTGCTCGATGACGAGGCCTTCATCCGCGGCGACGTCAGCACGTCCTTCATCGACGAGCGCCCGGAGCTGCTCCGCGGTCGCGCCTCGAAGGACCGCGGCACGAAGATCCTCAACTGGCTCGTGGACGTGACGGTGAACAAGCCGCACGGCGCGCACCCCGGCGTCATCGACCCCGCGACCAAGCTCCCGCCGATCGACCTCAGCACGGAGCCGGCGCCCGGCTCCCGGCAGCGGCTGCTCGAGGTGGGCCCTGAGGATTTCGCCCGCGGCCTGCGCGCGCAGACCGCCCTCGCGATCACCGACACGACCTTCCGCGACGCGCACCAGTCGCTGCTCGCGACCAGGGTCCGCACGAAGGACCTCGTCGCCGCCGCCCCGTACCTCGCCCGTCTCACCCCGGAGCTGCTGTCGGTCGAGGCCTGGGGCGGCGCCACGTACGATGTCGCGCTGCGCTTCCTCGGCGAGGACCCGTGGGAGCGGCTCGACAAGCTGCGTGCCGCCCTCCCGAACGTCGCCATCCAGATGCTCCTGCGCGGCCGGAACACGGTCGGCTACACGCCGTACCCGACCGCGGTGACCGAGGCCTTCGTGGCGGAGGCGGCGGCAAGCGGCGTCGACATCTTCCGGATCTTCGACGCGCTGAACGACGTGGAGCAGATGCGGCCGGCGATCGAGGCGGTCCGCGCCACGGGGACCGCCGTCGCCGAGGTGGCGCTCTGCTACACCGGGGACCTGCTGGACCCGGCAGAGGAGCTCTACACCCTCGACTACTACCTGAAGCTGGCGGATCAGATCGTCGCGGCCGGCGCGCACATCCTGGCGATCAAGGACATGGCGGGCCTGCTCCGCCCCGCTGCGGCCGCGACGCTCGTCTCGGCGCTCCGTGAGCGCTTCGACCTGCCCGTGCACCTGCACACCCACGACACCCCCGGCGGGCAGCTCGCGACCCTGCTCGCCGCCAGCGCCGCCGGCGTGGATGCGGTGGACGCCGCCTCGGCGCCGCTGTCGGGCACGACCAGTCAGCCGTCGCTGTCGTCACTCGTCGCCGCCCTCGCCCACACGGAGCGGGACAGCGGGATCTCGCTCGCGGCCGTCTCGGATCTGGAGCCCTACTGGGAGGCGGTGCGTCGCCAGTACGCGCCGTTCGAGTCGGGGCTCCCGGGACCCACCGGCCGCGTGTACCACCACGAGATCCCGGGCGGGCAGCTGTCGAACCTCCGACAGCAGGCCAAGGCCCTCGGGCTCGCCGACGACTTCGAGCTCATCGAGGACATGTACGCCGCGGCCGACCGCATCCTCGGACGCGTGCCGAAGGTCACCCCGTCGTCGAAGGTGGTGGGCGATCTCGCCCTGCATCTCGCCGCCGTGAAGGCCGACCCTGCAGACTTCGAGGCGAACCCGGAGAAGTACGACGTGCCCGACTCCGTAGTCGGCTTCATGGCGGGTGAGCTCGGCGACCTCCCCGGAGGCTGGCCCGAGCCGTTCCGGTCCAAGGTGCTCGCCGGTCGTTCCGTGCGGACCGGGCTCACGGCTCTCACCGACCAGGACGAGGCCGAGCTGGCGGGAACGAGCGCGCAACGACGCTCCCGCCTGAACACTCTGCTCTTCCCGGCTCCGGCGGCCGAGTTCGCCGAACGACGGGAGCAGTACGGCGACCTGTCCGTGCTGGACACCGGCGACTACCTGTACGGGCTGGTCCCCGGCCAGGAGCACCTCATCGAGATCGATCGCGGCGTCCAGCTCTACGTCGGGCTCGAGGCGATCGGCGAGGCCGACGACAAGGGCATGCGGACGGTGATGACCACGCTGAACGGTCAGCTCCGCCCGGTGTTCGTGCGGGACCGCTCCATCTCGGTCGATGCGCACGAGGTCGAGAAAGCCGACACGTCCGTCCCCGGCCAGGTGGCGGCGCCGTTCTCCGGCGTGGTCACCCTCAAGGCCGAGGTGGGAGCGACGGTGCGCGCGGGCGAGCCGGTCGCGTCGATCGAGGCGATGAAGATGGAGGCCGCCATCACCGCCCCCGTGGACGGGGTCGTGGAGCGGCACGCCATCTCCGAGACGCAGCAGGTGGACGCGGGCGATCTTTTGGTCGTGATCCGACCGGCGCACTAATCTTGTGCGGGCGAGGCCGCGCACCCTGGGCGCATCCCGAGGCCCGCACAGGTTGGGAGTGACACGTGACCGCGAAGAACAACGCCGACCCCGAGGACAGTCCGCTGGGGGTGCTTGACGACGCCGCATCCGTCGACACCGCCGGCATCGGCATCCTCGGCGGAACCGCGCAGGTGCGGGTGACCCTGCCGGCGGAGGAGGATGACGACCTCGCCGACGACGGTGTCGTGGACGGGGAGGTCGGCATCGACCTCATCGTCGACGACGTGACCCTCCCCGCGGCGCCGAAGCCCGTCCTCGATGCTCCGCGACTCGACGAGGTGATCGACGCCGTCGTGGTGGAGGAGCCCGTGGTGGCGGATTCCGTGCCGGAGGAGCCCGTGCCGGCTGCCGAGCCCGCGGCTGACCTGGTCGCGGAGGAGGAGGAGGCGGCCGCCCGCTTCCTCGCGAAGGCCGGCGCCGACCGTGCGGAGGTCCCGGCCGCGAAACCGGCGCGTGCCCCGCAGGCGCCCGTGCAGAAGGAGACCACGATGCCCGAAGCCGACGACAAGCCCGTCGCATCCGCGCCCGCACGTCCGGCGCCCCGGACCGACGTGGCCCTCACCGCGAAGCGTCTGGGGGAGCTGGGCGAGTCCGCCCGCGAGTCCGCAGATCTCCTCACCTCCGATCGGCTCCTCGACCCGCACCGCGTGGCCAAGCCGGAACCCGAGGGCGGGTGGAGCCACCTGCTCTACACACTGTCCGGGCGCCGGCTGAACATCGGCGACGGCCGTCGCGCGCGCGAGCGCAAGGAGCTCACGGCGCGGATCGCCGCTCCGCTCGCCGGCGGTGCCCGGTTCGTGCCGGTGCTCTCGCGGAAGGGCGGCGTGGGCAAGACCACGGTCACCGCGCTCCTCGGCATGGCCCTCGCTGACGCGAGGGAGGACCGCGTCATCGCCGTGGACGCGAACCCCGACCGCGGAACGCTCGCCGACCGGGTGCAGCGCGCGCAGCATGGCAAGTCCGTGCGCGACCTCGTCCGCATCCGGGACGACGTGCGCGGGTTCCACGACATCTCCGCGATCGTGGCACGGGATGCGACGCGCCTCGACGTGCTCGCCTCGGACGCCGACCCGCGTGTCGCCGAGGCCTTCAGCGACGACGACTATCGCGACGTGGCCGATGTGGCCGCGCACTACTACTCCCTCGTCCTCACCGACACCGGCACCGGGATCGTCCACTCGGTGATGTCGGCGACCCTCGACCTCGCCGACCAGATCGTCATCGTCTCCGGACTCAGCGTCGACGAGGCGCGGCTGGCGTCCGAGACCCTCACGTGGCTGGAGTCCAACGGGTACGCGCAGCAGGCGCGCGACGCCATCGTGGTGCTCAACCAGTCCACGCCCGGGACGCCGCTCGTGCGGCTGGGTGAGCTCCAGGCGCACTTCGCGTCGCGGGCCCGCAGCGTCGTGCGCGTGCCGTACGACCCGCAGATCGCCGCGGGCGGGACGATCGTCTTCGCGAACCTCCTCCCCGAGACGCGGAAGGCGGCGAGGGAACTCGCGGCGCTCCTCGTCGAGGGCCTCCGGGCGAAGGCCGCCTGATGACGGTTCGCGAGATCCGCATCTTCGGCGACCCGGTCCTGCGGACGGTGTGCGCACCCATCGAGGAGATCGACGACGGCGTGCGTGCGCTCGTCACGGATCTCCTGGAGACCGTCGAGCTCCCGGGCCGCGCCGGCGTGGCCGCGCCGCAGATCGGCGTCGCGCTCCGCGCCTTCAGCTACAACGTCGACGGCGAGATCGGCTACGTGCTGAACCCCGTGCTGACCGAGGTCCGCGGCGAGCCCGAGCCGACGGGGGAGGGTTGCCTGTCGGTGCCGGGACTCTGGCACGACGCCCAGCGCCATCCCTGGGCCCGCGTCGAGGGGATCGACCTCGATGGACAGCCGGTGGTGCTCGAGGGGGACGGGCTGCTCGCGCAGGCGCTCCAGCACGAGACCGACCACCTCGACGGCAAGCTCTTCCTCTCCCGGCTCGACCCAGAGACCCGGAAGGTCGCGATGCGCGAGGTTCGCGAGAGCTCCTGGTTCTAGCCGCCGACCCACCCCTTCACGTACGAACCGGCCCCTTGCGCACGAGCGCAAGGGGCCGGTTCGGTCAGAAGGGGGTGGGTCGACGCGCGGGTCAGCCGCCGATGGCGACGTTGGTCGTGGCGACCGGCTCGTCGTAGATCGCGGAGATCTCGTCGGCGAAGTCGTTCATGATGATGTTCCGCTTGATCGACAGCTTCGGGGTGAGGTGGCCGGAGGCCTCCGTCCACTCCGAGTCCAGGATCGTGAACTTGCGGATGGACTCGGCGCGCGACACCCGCTCGTTCGCCGCGTCCACCGCACGCTGCACCTCGGCACGGACCTGCGCGTTCGTCGAAGCCTCCGCGAGGGTCATCTTCTCGTCGAGGCCGTTGTTCGCGAGCCAGGTCGGCAGCATCTCGGGGTCGAGGGTGACGAGGGCCGAGATGAACGGGCGCTGGTCGCCGACGACGACGACCTGACCGACGATGGGGTTCGCGCGGATCGGGTCCTCGAGTGCGGCCGGAGCGACGTTCTTGCCACCCGCCGTGACGATGATCTCCTTCTTGCGCCCCGTGATCGTGAGGAAGCCGTCGGCGTCGAAGCTGCCGATGTCGCCGGTGTGGAACCAGCCGCCGTCGCTGAACGCCTCGGCGGTGGCCTCCGGGTTGTTCCAGTACTCCTTGAAGACGTTGATGCCGCGCACCTCGATCTCGCCGTCGTCGGCCAGACGCACCCCGACGCCGGGAAGGGCGGGACCGACCGTGCCGATCTTCGACTTCGAGGCGAGGTTCACCGTCGCGGGCGCCGTGGTCTCGGTCAGGCCGTACCCCTCGAGGATCACCACGCCGAGGCTGTGGAAGAAGTGACCGAGGCGCGCGCCGAGGGGAGCGGAGCCCGACACCGCGTAGACGACGTTGCCGCCCATGGCCTCGCGGAGCTTGGAGTAGACGAGCTTGTTGAAGAGCGCGAACTTGAGCTTCGTCCCGAACGGGATCTTCTTGCCCTCCTCGAGCAGCCGGGAGTGCTCGATCGCCACGTCGGCGGCGGCGCGGAAGATCTTGCCCTTGCCGCCCGCCTCGGCCTTCTGCTCGGCGGAGTTGTAGACCTTCTCGAACACGCGGGGGACCGCGAGGAGGAAGGTGGGCTTGAACGAGCCGAGGGCAGGGAGTAGCTGACGCGTGTCGGGCTGGTGGCCGGTGCGCACCCCGGCGTGCACGTTGAGGATGGAGATGAAGCGCGCGAACACGTGCGCGGTCGTGATGAACAGCAGCGTGGACGAGCCGGGCGTCTGCACGACCTCGTCGAGCGCCTTGGCGGAGTTGCGGG
The DNA here is from genome assembly GCF_050470785.1 of Microbacterium sp. NRRL B-14842. Lineage (NCBI taxonomy): Bacteria > Bacillati > Actinomycetota > Actinomycetes > Micrococcales > Microbacteriaceae > Microbacterium > Microbacterium sp. NRRL B-14842. The sequence continues at coordinate 981,372 of NZ_JBFLUM010000001.1, forward strand.
ACAGCTCGACGAAGTTGCTGTGGGTGAGCACGCAGCCCTTCGGTCGTCCGGTGGAGCCCGAGGTGTAGATGAGGGTCGCGATGTCGGAGCCGACGGCGAGGCCGCGGCGACGCTGGATCTCCTCATCCGAGACGGATGCCCCCTGCGCGGTGAGCGTGTCGATCGCGCCCAGGTGCAGCTGCCAGACCTCTCGGAGGAGCGGAAGGTCGCCGCGCACCTCGTCGACGCGGGCGAAGTGCTCCGGTGACTCGACGAGGAGGGCGATCGCGCCCGAGTCCTCGAGGATCCACTGGATCTGCGACGGCGAGCTCGTCTCGTAGATCGGCACCATCACGGCACCGGCATAGAAGAGCGCGAAGTCGACGAGGCTCCACTCGTACGTGGTGCGGGCGAGGAAGCCCACCTTCTCGCCGGGCTGGATGCCAGCGGCGGCGAACCCCTTTGCCAGCGCGATGACCGCGGTCTCGAAGTCGGCGGCGGTGATGTCGCGCCATCCGTCGCCCTGCGGGACGGAGAACAGCGCCCGGTCGGGAGTCGCCTCCACACGCTTCGCAAGCAGGTCGGCGACGTTCGCGTCGGGATCGGCGGGGACGATCGCGGGGACTTCAAACTGGACCACGGCAGCTCCTTCGGTACCGGTCGGGCACGGGCGTTGGTCCGAGTCTAGGGCATGGCACCCGGTCGCGGTCAGGGTGGAACTCAGTCGCTTTGCGGGTCGCCCGACGAGGAACATGAGGGCGATCCGCGTCGCGGCGCTAGACTTCACCTCGATGTTCTACTGGCTGATGAAGTACGTCGTGATCGGCCCTGTGGTCAAGGCCGTGTTCCGTCCCTGGATCGTGGGGCGGAAGAACGTGCCCGCGACCGGGGCGGCGATCCTCGCCAGCAACCACCTCTCCTTCGCGGACTCGATCTTCCTTCCGCTCGTGATCGATCGGTCGATGTCGTTCCTCGCGAAGAGCGACTACTTCACCGGACGAGGCCTCAAGGGCTGGTCCACCCGCTTCTTCATGAAGGCGACGGGTCAGATCCCCATCGACCGCTCCGGGGGCAAGGCGTCCGAGGCCTCCCTCAACACCGGCCTCCAGGTGCTCGGGGGCGGCGACCTGCTGGGCATCTACCCCGAGGGCACGCGCAGCCCCGACGGCAAGCTCTACCGCGGCCGCACCGGCATCGCCCGGATGGCGCTCGAAGCCAAGGTCCCGGTCATCCCGGTCATCATGGTCGACACCGACACCGCCATGCCCATCGGCCGCCGTATCCCGCGGGTCATGCGGGTCGGGATCGTCATCGGCGAGCCGCTGGACTTCTCCCGCTATGCGGGCATGGAGAACGACCGCTACATCCTCCGGTCCGTCACGGACGAGATCATGGTGGCCCTCCAGCGCCTCGGTCAGCAGGAGTACGAGGACGTCTACGCGTCCACGGTCAAGGACCGTCTTCCGACGCGCGTCACATAGGCCCCCGGCGCGTCTCGGCGGTGGTGCCGCCCACTAGGCTGGACGCATGCTTCCGCACCACATCGACGCCCTTGATGCCTGGCGCTCGCTTCCCATCAAGCAGCAGCCGCAGTGGCCAGACGCCGACCGCGTCGCCGACGTCTCCCGGCAGATCTCGAGCCTTCCGCCGCTGGTCTTCGCCGGTGAGGTCGACAACCTCCGCGACCGTCTCGCCAGGGCGGCCTCCGGGGAGGCCTTCCTGCTGCAGGGCGGCGACTGCGCCGAGACCTTCGCCGGGGCCACGGCCGAGCAGATCCGCAACCGCATCAAGACGGTGCTGCAGATGGCCGTCGTGCTCACCTACGGCGCGTCCATGCCGGTCGTCAAGATGGGGCGCATGGCCGGGCAGTTCGCCAAGCCGCGCTCCAGCGACACCGAGACGCGCGGCGAGGTCACCCTGCCGGCGTACCGCGGCGACATCGTGAACGGCTACGACTTCACCGAGGGCTCCCGTCAGGCCGACCCCGGTCGACTGCTGCAGGGCTACCACACCGCCGCTTCCACGCTGAACCTCATCCGGGCGTTCACGCAGGGTGGCTTCGCGGACCTCCGCGAGGTGCACTCCTGGAACAAGGGCTTCGCGCAGAACCCGGCGAACCAGCGGTACGAGCGCATGGCCGCCGAGATCGATCGTGCGATCAAGTTCATGGAGGCCGCCGGCGCCGACTTCGACGAGCTCAAGCGCGTCGAGTTCTTCACCGGTCACGAGGGTCTGCTCATGGACTACGAGCGCCCGATGACGCGGATCGACTCGCGGACGGACACCCCGTACAACACCTCCGCCCACTTCCTGTGGATCGGGGAGCGCACGCGCGAGCTCGACGGCGCGCACGTCGACTACTTCTCGAAGATCCGGAACCCGATCGGCGTGAAGCTGGGCCCCACCACCACGCCGGAGACGGCACTGGCACTCATCGACAAGCTCGACCCGGAGCGCGAGCCCGGCCGGCTGACCTTCATCACGCGTATGGGCGCCGGCCGCATCCGCGATGCGCTGCCCCCGCTGCTGGAGGCGGTCCGCGAGTCGGGTGCCCAGCCGCTCTGGGTCACCGACCCCATGCACGGCAACGGCATCACGACGCCGACCGGGTACAAGACGCGTCGCTTCGACGACGTCGTCGACGAGGTCCGCGGCTTCTTCGAGGCGCACCGGGCGGTCGGCACGTTCCCCGGCGGCATCCACGTCGAGCTGACCGGCGACGACGTCACCGAGTGCCTGGGCGGATCGGAGCAGATCGACGAGGCGGCCCTGGGGACCCGCTACGAGAGCCTGTGCGACCCGCGCCTGAACCACATGCAGTCCCTGGAGCTGGCGTTCCTGGTGGCCGAGGAGCTCGAGAAGCGCTGAGCCACGGGCGGACGCACGAAGGGGCCGGAACGATGCTCCGGCCCCTTCGTCGTGTCGGCGTCAGCCGGCGAAGCTCATGGTGAGCGTGATGCTCGCGCCCTTCCGCTGCGGTTCGGATGGGCTGTACGACTCCACGCGCGTGTTCTCGTTCGCGAGGAGGTCCCACACGGAGTCCGGCAGACCCGTGCTGCTCGTGTAGCTCCAGGTGAATCCGGCGTCTCGCAACGCGCCGGTGGCCTCGTCGCGCGTCATCCCGGAGACATCCGGCACATCGAACAGCGGCGGGCCCTGCGAGACGATCAGCTGGATCGTCTCGCCAGGACGCCAGGATCCTTCCTCGGTGCGGTCCGCGTACCCGATGACCCGGTCCTTGCCGATGGAATCGCTCGGGCGGTAGATGTTCTCCTCCGCCACCTTGAGGCCTTTGCCGGTGAGCGTCTCGGTCGCCTGCTTGACGGTCATGTCCGTGACGTCGGGCACCGGCCCGCGCGACACCTGGATCGTGGCGGTGTCCTTCTCGTGGACGGTGCAGCCCTCATCGCAGCCGAAGGCATCGCCGCCGTCACGGGGAGTGATGCGGACGTTGATGACCGATCCGGCCGCGGCGTCGGTGAAGTACTCCTCGTCGTCGGTGATCTCGAGGTTCGCCGCCTGCAACGCGGCCCGGACGTCCTCGGCAGGCTGTCCGGCCACAGGGGCGAGGTCGTGGGAGGCGGGGCCGGCGGACACGACGACGGCGACGGTGGTGCCCTTGTCGATCCTGGTGCCCTCGCCGGGGTCCGTCTCGATGACGATGCCCTTCTCGACGTCGACGGAGAACTCGTCGCGTTGGGCGGGTTCGAAGCCGGCTTCCGTGAGGTCTGCCGCCGCCTCGTCGTACGTCTGGCCCGCCACGGCGGGCACCGCGATCAGCGAGCCGGGACCGGAGCCGAACCACCAGCCCACGCCGCCGGCGAGGACGGCGAGCAGGAGGACGAGGGAGAGGAGGAACGTGCCACGGGCGCGGCGCTTGGCGGCCCGCCGCCGGAGGATGGTGGCGTTGTCGATCCCGGGGGAGGTGGCCGTCGCCGGTTCCGGCAGGAGCATGGTGCCCGGCATGACCTTGGTGAGGTCGCCGGAGTCGGCCTGATCCCGGGAGGCGCCGGTGGTCCGGGTCACGGCGGGGGCGACACCGATCTCGCGCTCGATCTCCCGCAGGCGCTCCAGCATCTGCTGGGCGTCGTCCGGACGCTCGTCCGGGGACTTCTCCGTGGCCCACAGCACGAGCTCATCGAGCTGCTCCGGCACCGAGGGATTGCGGACGCTGGGTCGGGGGACCGACTCGGTGGCGTGCTGGAACGCGATCTGCATCGGCTGCTCGCCCTTGTAGGGCTGCTCTCCGACGAGCATCTCGTAGAGCATGATGCCGAGCGCGTAGATGTCGCTGCGGGCGTCGGCGGTACCGCGGGTGACGAGCTCCGGCGCGAGGTACGCGATCGTCCCGAGGAGCTGCTGCCCGGTGGCGGTGTTCGCGGTGGTGGCTCTCGCGAGTCCGAAGTCGCCGATCTTGATACGGCCGTCCTCCGCGAGCAGGACGTTCTCCGGCTTGACGTCGCGGTGGACGATGCCCGCCCGATGCGCGGCGGACAGCCCGGCGAGAACGGCATCCATGATCGTGATCGTCTGAGCGACCGTGAGGCGCTTCTGCTCTCGGAGGAGCTCACGCAGAGTGATCCCTGGCAGATACTCCATGACGAGGTAGGCGAGTTCGCCGTCCTGGCCCTGATCGAAGACGTTGACGACGTGCGGGTCGGCGAGGCGGGCCGCGGCGCGGGCCTCCTGGATGAACCGGCTCTGGAACGCGGAGTCGTCACTGAGGTGCGCGTGCATGACCTTCAAGGCGATGCGGCGCTCCAGGCGGAGGTCGGTGGCGACGTAGACCGTGGCCATGCCGCCGCGGGCGATCCGCGCACGCACGCGGTACCGACCGTCGACAAGCCGCCCGATGAGGGGGTCGGCCTGATGATTGGTCGTCACGACAGAAGTCTATGGACGAATGGCTGAAAGCCCCGGGAACGCCTCACCCCTCGGGTCATCCGGATTTCCGGCGGCCTCACCCGTGCTGGGCGAGCCATGCGTACGCCTGGGCCTCCCACTGCCCGTAGCGATCGGGGTAGGCGGAGATCTGCACGGCCTGCGCCGCGTCGGTGAAGGGCAGCGACTCCCAGCCCGCGATGTCGAGCAGTCCGCGGGTGGTGTGCCCGTTCGGGTCGCCCGTGCCGCCGTAGAAGACCCGCGTGCTCCGCTCCGCGTCCATGATCTGCGCCGGGGTGCCCCAGCCGGTGCTCGGGCGCTGCTGGAAGATACCGAGCGAGTCGCGATCCCCCCAGTCCAGGTTGCGGAGATCCGACTCCACCATGCCGGTGGCGAGGGCGATGGCGATCCCGCGGTCGGAGACTCCGAGTTCGCGGCCCACGCGGATGATGAGCGCGGCGTTGGCAGCCTGCTCGGCCGTCAGGGTCGCACTGCGCTGTCCGGTCGGCGCAGCGGCGGGCTTCGGGGCAGGCGCCTGCACGGCGAGGCGCTGACCCGGGTAGATGATCGACGACGGGCCGAGGCCGTTCCAGGCGAAGAGGGACTGCGTGGTGGTCCCGTACCGCTGAGCGATCGAGAACAGCGTCTCGCCCGCGGCGACGGTGTGGGCGGTGCCGCCGCTCTGCGGGGGCGTCGCGGGTGCCGCCGCGGGTGTGGCCGCGGGTGCCGGAGGGGAAGCGGAAGCCGCGCCTCCGGATACGACGATCTTCTGTCCCGGGTAGATGATGGCGCCGTCGGGAAGGCCGTTGGCGGCGAGGATCGCGCCGACCGAGGTGGCGTACTTCCGGGCGATGCCGAAGACGGTGTCGCCCGCCACGACCGTGTGGGTCTTCGTCGCCGCAGGCACCGACGTGGGCGCCGGCGCGGGTGCCGAGGCCGGGGCGCGCAGATGCAGGGTCTGCCCCGGATAGATGACCGAGCGCCAGGAGAGGCCGTTCCAGCCGAGGACGTCAGCGGTGCGCAGTCCGTGACGACCGGCGATGCCGGCGACCGTGTCCCCCGGCTGCACGACGTGCGAGGGCGGGATGTTCTGCGTCGGTGCGACGCGCACCGGAGCGATCCGATGCCGTTCGTGCGGCGCGACCGGCGGTGCGGGCGCGGCGGCGGGTGTCGCCGTCAGAGTGGCGGCGAGGGCGCCGGCCACGGCTGTCTGGAAGATCACGTCAGCCCCCTTTTCGAGCACTTCACGCTGACACGGATGTATAGAGATGTCAACAGAAGTGACAGGTGTGACGAATGTGACGGAAGTGATGGATATGCGCGTCGGGGGCCGAGGTGAGATAGTGGCAACGTGTCTGAGAACGTCGCTGCAACCCCTGACGCCGCCCTCGAGTGGCTGACCATGCCCGACCTCGTCGAGGTGCTCGGCGAGCCCCTCGGCCGCGTGCGTCGTCTGATCGACGAGCATTACCTCGTCGGCTCGCGGCGCAGCGGCGTCTTCGCCGTTCCTGCGGTGTTCATCGTGGACGGCGAGCCGCTGAGCTCCCTGCGCGGGACGATCATCGTCCTGCAGGATGCCGGCTTCTCCGATGACGAACTGATCGACTGGCTGCTCGCCGAGGACGAGACCCTCGGGCGTTCCCCGATCGCCTCTCTGCTCGCCGGGCACAAGAGCGAGGTCCGTCGGCTCGCGCGCACCCTCGCCTGAGCGACCCGTTCAGGAGGAGCGCACGGTCGCCGCTCGGCCGAGATCGCGGAGCTCGCCGACCGCGGCGTCCTCGAGCCGGGCTCCGGAGAGCGCGCGATCGGCCTCTCCGGCGTAGTCGGCGATCATCGTCTCGACCCGTTCGAGGGCTCCGGTCCCGGCGATCGTCTCCTGCAGGAACGAGACCTGCGACGCCGTCAGGTCGGGGTCGCCGAGCATCTCGTCGAGCACCCGCCGGGCGGGTGTGTCCAGCTTCTCCCTGGTGAGCGCGATGAGGACGGTCCGCTTGCCCTCTCGGAGGTCGTCGCCCGCGGGCTTGCCGGTGACGGCGGCATCGCCGAACACACCGAGCACGTCGTCACGCAACTGGAAGGCGAGGCCGAGAGGGTGACCGAAGCGGCGCAGCGCCTCGGTCTGCCCGACGTCGGCGCCGGCGAGGCTCGCTCCCAGGATGAGCGGCTGCTCGATGCTGTAGCGCGCCGACTTCAGCGAGGCCACGCGCAGCGCGCGCTCCGCATGCTCGCGGTCATCGCTGACGCTCCACGCCGACTCCTCGGCGATGTCGAGGAACTGTCCGGTCGTGACATCGCGACGCATGCGCGCGTACTCGGCGCGCACGGTCCGCGCCGCGCCGTGACCGTCGAGCGCCGACTCCAGGAGGTCGTCGCTCCACGCCACGAGGAGATCGCCGAGCAGCACGGAACCGGCGCGCCCGAAGGCAGCGGCGTCGCCCCACCATCCGGCGGAGCGGTGGGAGGCCTCGAGCGCCCGGTGCGCCGCGGGACGGCCCCGGCGGGTGTCGGAGTTGTCGATCAGGTCGTCGTGCACGAGAGCGGCGGACTGGAAGATCTCCAGCGCCGCGCAGAGGTCCCACAGGGCGTCGTCCTCGACGGCGAGACGGTCACGGAACCGGGAGACGGCGCGCCACCCTGCGTGGCAGAAGCGGGCGCGCAGCCTCTTCCCTCCGGAGAGGGTGTCGGACGCCGCATCGAGGAAGGCGGCGGCGTCGTCGCCGTACCCCGCCGACTCCGCTCGCATGCGGTCGAGGAACAGGTCCAGTCGCGCGGCCACGGCGTCGGCGACGGAGGGGGAGGGGGACGGCACGACTCCCAGCATACGTAAAGGATGAGACGCCCGAACCGCTAGCCCCGGGCGCCGCTCGCGCGTAGACTGGAGGGCACCATACCCGAGGGGGACGAGATGCCACTCTCCGAACAGGAGCAACGTCTGCTCGACGAGATGGAACGCCATCTCCTGCACAATGACGCCGACGTCGTGAGCGCGCCGTCGGGCGATCGCACGCTCAGCTATCGCAATCTCGTCTACGGTGCTCTGCTCCTGCTGGCCGGCGTCGGCGGACTGGTCGTCGGTGTCATCCTCGGAGACATCTGGGGCATCGTCGTCGGGGTCATCGGTTTCGCGGCCATGCTCGGCGGCGTCATGCTGGCCGTCACCCCTGTCCGACGGTCCGGACCGGCAGAGCCCCGGACCCGCACCGCTCCGAAGCGGCAGGACTCCTCCTCCTTCATGGACCGCATGAACGATCGATGGGATCGGCGCCAGGACGGCCACTGACCTCCTCCCTTCCTCTCCACCACGAAGCCCGGATGCTGAGCATCCGGGCTTTTTCGTGCCTGTTGGGCATCCGGTCCCCACCGGCCCTCCACCGGCCCTCCACTGGCGCTCCACCTCGCTCCCCCGCGGAATGTCGCGGAAGTAGGGCGAGGTCCGCGGAAGCACAGGGACGATACCCTGGATTCGTCGTAGGAATGTGGAGGAAAGTGGAGTAAAGTGGGGCGCACCTCGAGTTGGCCGGACGGAGAGGGGGTGATGGCCGATGCTGCTGGGCACGCACTCACCGAAGCTGGACGACAAGGGACGGGTCATCCTTCCCGCGAAGTTCCGCGAGGACCTGGGCGGCGGCATCGTCGTCACCCGGGGCCAGGAGCGCTGCCTCTACGTCTTCAGCACGGCCGAGTTCGAGGCGATGCACGAGCGGATCCGTCAGGCCCCGCTCGCCAACAAGCAGGCGCGTGACTTCATGCGCATGTTCCTCTCCGGTGCCAGTGCGGAGATGCCCGACAGCCAGAACCGCATCACCATCCCCGCCCACCTGCGTCAGTACGCGGGTCTTCAGAAGGAGCTCATCGTGACCGGAGTCGGCGCCCACGCCGAGATCTGGGACGCGGAGAGCTGGAACGCGTACCTCGCCGCCGGCGAGGAGTCCTACGCCGAGCTGGAGCAGGAGGTGATTCCGGGACTGTTCTGACCACGGCTGTGATGCCCCGCCGCTCCCGCCCCGACACACTTCCCCGGTGCCGGGTCGAGATGCGGAGGGGGATCAGAGCCGAAGGTCGGACCCGAGAGAGATCATGAACCTCCGCGACATCCACACCCCCGTCCTGCTCGACCGCTGCGTCGAGCTCCTCGCACCTGCCCTCCAGGAGGACGGCGCCGTGCTCGTCGATGCCACCCTCGGCATGGGCGGCCATTCCGAAGCGCTACTTGAGCGATTCCCCGGAATCCGCCTCATCGGGCTGGACCGGGACACCGACGCGTTGAAGATCGCGGGGGAGCGGCTCGCTCGGTTCCGCGATCGCGTGACCCTCGTCCACACCGTCTACGACGAGATCGGCCTGCACGCCCAGGGCGCCGCCGGGATCCTCTTCGACCTGGGCGTCTCGTCGCTGCAGCTCGATGAGGCCGAACGTGGCTTCGCATACTCCAAGGACGCTCCGCTCGACATGCGGATGGACCAGACGAAGGGCATCACCGCCGCCGAGGTCATCGCCACCTACAGCGAGGGCAACCTGCGGCGCATCTTCGAGCGGTACGGAGAGGAGAAGCTCGCCGGACGGTATGCGCGCTTCATCATCGACGCCCGTCAGAAGCAGCCGATCACGCGATCGGGCGAACTCGTCGACATCCTCGTGGCCGCCACCCCCGCGGCCGCGCAGCGATCCGGGCACCCGGCGAAGCGCGTGTTCCAGGCCCTCCGGATCGAGGTCAACGCCGAGCTGAACGTCCTCGCGGACGCGATCCCCGCCGCGATGGACGCACTCGCGGTCGGAGGCCGCATCGTCGTGATGTCGTACCAGTCCCTCGAGGACCGGCTGGTCAAGCAGGCCTTCGCGGCCGCCTCCTCCTCGACGGCGCCCGCCGGGCTGCCGGTCGAGCTGCCGGAGCACGCCCCCCGATTCCGCATCCTCACCAAGGGCGCGGAACTCGCCGATGACGAAGAGCGCGCACGCAACCCGCGTGCGATACCGGTGCGCCTGCGCGCCGCCGAGAAGGTGCGGGAGAGCGCATGAGCATGAACGCAGTCCGCAAGCCGACCCTGCCGCTGCAGCCGGTCGCTCCGGAGACGACGCCCGAGCGGCGCCTGCGACCGGTGACGGCGCCCGCACGGCGCCGCAAGCCGAAGCTCGCCTACGCGCTCGTCGCGCTGGGCGGCGCCCTGGCCATCGGTGCGGGGCAGGTCGGGCTCTCGCTGGCCATCACACAGGACTCGTTCACCCTCGCCGGGCTCACGTCCCAGCAGCGCGAACTCGACCTCCGGACCGACGCGCTGCAGGAGGAGCTGACGGGGCTGAGTTCCCCGCAGGTGCTCGCGAGCAGCGCCGCCGACCTCGGCATGGTCGTGGCGGGCGCCCCGTCCTACCTCCGTCTCAGCGACGGCGCCGTCTTCGGGACGGGCGCCGGGGCGGAAGGGGTCTCCACGATCGATCCCAACGGGAAGGCGGCCGTCGGCAACGTCCTCGTCACGGAGGAGACCCCGCCGGCGGAGAACGCCGGGGACGACGCGACCGGCGGTACACCGCCCGCGCAGGACCTGCCGCCCGCCATCACCGACGGCCTGCCCAGCCCCACGACGCACTGACCATCCCCGATCGACGGAGAGATCCCATGACGACACGAGCCACGCGCGGACCGCGGCGACGCACCGTCGTCGCACTGGCGGTCATCCTTTCGATCCTGGTGGCGTTCGTCGTCCGCCTGATCGACATCCAGGTGGTGAGCGCCGACGAGCACGTCAACCAATCCCTCGAGCACATCGGCGACGGCTCGACGATCCCCGGACAGCGGGGATCCATCGTCGACGCCGAGGGCACAGTCCTCGCGTCGAGCGTGATGGTCTACGACGCGCAGCTCAGTCCTCAGGTCATCAGGCTCACGGAGGAGAAGGATCCTGCGCTGCCCTGGGCCGAGGCCTCAGAGAAGATCGCCGCGATCACGGGGGTACCGGGAGACGAGATCCGCAAACGCGTCTCCGATGCCCTCGCCGAGAACCCGAACAGCCAGTACGCACCCCTGAAGACGGGGCTCAACACCGAGCAGTTCATCGCGCTCCGCGACCTCGGCCTGGGGTCGTACCTCGCCCTGACGCCGCGCGAGACCCGGGTCTATCCCAACGGCGCGGTCGCCGGGAACGTGCTGGGCTTCCTCGACAACACCGGGGAGGCCAAGGCCGGCGTCGAGCAGCTCGAGGAATCGTGCCTCGCGCCGATCGATGGGGAGAAGACGTATCGCAAGGGCAAGGACGGCGTCGTGATCCCGGGGAGCGAGTCGGTCACCGACGCCGTCGACGGCGGCACCGTGCAGCTCACGATCAACAGCGACCTGCAGTGGTACCTCCAGCAGATGATCGGCGAGGAGGCCCAGAAGCAGGGCGCCAAGGGCGGAACCGTCACGGTCGTCGAGGTGGGCACCGGCAAGATCCGCGCCGCGGCCGAATGGCCGGCCATGGACCCGAACGACCTGGACTCCTCGACTCCGGAGACGCGATACAGCCAGATCTTCCACCGCGACTTCGAGCCCGGTTCGACGTTCAAGGCGATCACCGCGGCGGCGGCGATGGAGGGTGCGGGCCTCACCCCGCTCAGCACCGTGACGGCCTCCTCGCGCGAGACCTTCCCGAACGGCGCCGTGGTCAACGACGCGTTCAGCCACCCGGCCTACAACTACACGCTCGCGGGCGGACTGATCGACTCCTCCAACACCGCGCTGTCGAAGTTCGGCACGATGGTCGCCCCCGAGGTCCGCTACGACTACCTGCAGCGCTTCGGGGTCGGGCAGAAGACCCTGGACTTCCCCTCCGAAGTGGGAGGCATCCTGCACCCGGTGAGCGACTGGGACAGCCAGTCCCTCTACACGACGACGTTCGGCCAGTACTTCACGGTGACGGCCCCGCAGCTCGCCGGCGCGTACCAGGCCATCGCCAACGGCGGGGAGAAGATCGACCTGTCGATGGTGGAGTCCTGCACGGCGCCCGACGGGACGGTCACGGAGACGCCGAAGCCGAAGCACGAGCAGATCGTGAAGGAGCAGACCGCCGCCGATCTGACCCGCATGCTCGAGAACGTCGCCGTGCAGGGCGGGAACGCCGATCGCATCCAGGTTCCCGGATACCGGGTGACCAGCAAGACCGGTACCGCGCAGGTCTCGGACGGCAAGGGCGGCTACAAGGCAGGCGTGTACTACACGAGCATGGTGGGCTTCGCGCCCGTCGACGACCCGCAGTACGTCGTCGTGGTCACCCTCGACGAGCCGACTAAGGTTGTATCGTCCGCGGCCACCGCTTCCGCCTTCCAGAAGGCGATGACGCAGGTGATGAAGACCTATCGCGTGATGCCGTCCTCTGTCCCGATGGACGCGCTCCTCCCCAAGTTCGGATAGCCGGCGAGAGCCGCGCATGGAGATGACATGATCGCCCTGACGCTCGCTGAGATCGCCGCCGCCATCGGTGGTGAACTGCGCGTGGCCGGAGAGCACACGCCGGAGACGGTGGTCGACGGGATCGTCGACACCGATTCGCGCACCATGGAGGCCGGGTCGATCTTCGTCGCCAAGCCCGGCGCCGAGACCGACGGGCACCGCTTCGTCGGTGCCGCCGCCGAAGCCGGTGCGGTCCTGGCGATCGTCGAGCACCCCGTCGACGTCGATGTCTCGCAGATCGTCGTGTCCGATGCCGTGGTCGCCCTCGGCGAGCTGGCGCGCGAGGTCGTGGCGCGCGTGCGCGCCGGGGGGAACCTGCGCATCGTCGGCATCACCGGCTCGAACGGCAAGACGACCACCAAGAACTTCCTCGCCCGCATCCTCGAGGACGAGGGCGAGACCGTCGCCCCGGTGAAGTCCTTCAACAACGAGGTCGGCGCCCCGGTGACGATGCTCCGCGTCACGCACGACACCCGCTTCCTGGTGAGCGAGTTCGGGGCCGCCGCGCCGGGCAGCATCGCGCGGCTCGCCGGTCTCGTCGAGCCGGACCTGGTGGTCGTGCTGATGGTCGGCATGGCGCACGCGGGCGGCTTCGGCGGCATCGAGGCCACGGCGAAGGCCAAGTCCGAGCTCGTCGCCGCGGCCCGCGTGCCCGGCATCGCCGTGCTCAACGCGGACGACGCCCGGGTGTGGGCGATGCGCGAGCTCGCGGAGAGCCGCGGCCTCCGGGTCGTCGGCTTCGGCCAGTCGGCTGCGGCTGTCGTGCACGCGCGGGAGATCGAGGTCTCGGCCTCCGGCACGCAGTGCGTGATCGAGGTCGCAGGGGAGCGGCTGCCACTGCGCCTGCGCGTCCTCGGCGCCCACCACGTCAGCAACGCCCTCGCCGCGATCACCGCCGCCGTCGAGCTCGGCGTGGCCCCGGCCGATGCCGTCTCCCGGTTGGAGACCGTCGAGATCGCCGAGCGGTGGCGCATGCAGCCGCTGGGCAACGACCGCGTCCGCATCATCAACGACGCGTACAACGCCAGTCCCGACTCGATGGCGGCCGCCCTGCGGACCCTCGCCCAGATCACCGGCCCCGACGAGCGCACGGTCGCCGTCCTCGGCGCGATGAGCGAGCTCGGCGAGAGCGCAGGGGAAGAGCACGATCGCATCGGCCTCCTCGCCGTGCGTCTCAACATCCGACGCATCGTCGTCGTCGGCCCGGAGGCACGGCGGCTCTACCTCGCCGCCGTCGGCGAGGGGTCATGGGACAGCGAAGCCGTGCATCTGCCGGACCAGGACGCTGCGTTCGAGTACCTCCGTACCGAGCTGCGTGACGGAGACCGGGTCCTGGTGAAGTCGTCCAACTCCGTGGGCCTCCGGCATCTCGGCGATCGTCTGGGAGAATTGTTCTCGTGAGGTCCCTCATCATGGCGGCGGCCATCTCGCTCGCCTTCACTCTCTTCCTGACTCCCGTCTTCCTCCGGCTCTTCCGCAAGTGGGGCTGGGGGCAGGTCATCCGTACCCCGGAGGCTGCGGGCAACCCGAGCCACGAGGCGAAGCGCGGCACCCCGACCATGGGTGGTGTCATCTTCATCCTCGGCTCGATCGTGGGCTACTTCACCGGGGTCCTCGTCAGCGGCGAGACGCCGGCGCTGTCCGCCATCCTGGTGATCTGGCTCATGGTCGGCTTCGGTGTGGTCGGATTCATCGACGACTACATGAAGGTGCGCAGCCAGCGCAGCCTCGGGCTGTCAGGGTGGCGGAAGGTGATCGGTCAGCTCATCGTCGTGATCCCCTTCGGCATCGTGGCACTGAACTTCCCGAACAAGTGGGGGCAGACGCCGGCCAGTGCGTCGATCTCCCTCTTCCGGGACATCACCTGGCTGAACCTCTTCGCGTTCGGCGTCATCCTGGGCTGGATCCTCTACCTCGCCTGGATCTCGATCATCGGGGTCGCGACCTCCAACAGCGTCAACCTCACCGACGGCCTCGACGGCCTCGCCGCCGGCGCGGGCGTGATCGTCGTCGGCGCCTACAGCCTCATCGCGTTCTGGCAGTTCAAGCAGCCCTGCATCGGCGGTGATCCGGGATCGCTCGGCGGCTGTTACGAGGTGCGCGACCCGTTCAACCTCGCCATCATCTCGGCCTCTTTCGCCGCCAGCCTCATCGGGTTCCTGTGGTGGAACGCGCCCAAGGCGAAGGTGTTCATGGGAGACGTGGGCTCGATGGCCATCGGTGGCGTCATCACCGCGATGGCGGTCATGACCCGCACCGAACTGCTGCTCCTCATCATCGCCGGCGTCTTCGTGCTCGCCTCCGGATCCGTGATCCTGCAGCGCGCCTACTTCAAGATCACCCGCGGCAAGCGGCTGTTCCTGATGAGCCCGTTCCACCACCACCTCGAGATGCGGGGCTGGTCGGAGGTCACCATCGTGGTGCGCATGTGGATCATCGCGGGTCTTCTCGCGGTGTCGGCCGTCGGGCTCTTCTACGTCGAATGGCTGACCCGTGTCGGCTGAGCGTCTGGCCGGGCTGACGAGCTGGCACGCAGACTGGAGCGGCCTGCGCGTCGCCGTCCTCGGTCTCTCCATGACCGGCTTCTCCGTGGCCGACACCCTCGCCGAGCTCGGTGCCGACGTCCTCGTGCTCAGCGAGTCCGCGGAGGAGGAGTACGCCCGCCTGCTCCCCGTCATCGGTGCCCGGTTGGAGCTCGGTCCGCTGGACGCCGTGCCCGAGGCGCTGAGGGCGTTCGGGCCCGAGGTCGTCATCGCGTCCCCTGGCTTCGCCCCGGCGCACCCGGTCATCCGTTGGGTTCAGGACGAGGGCATCGCGCTCTGGGGTGACGTCGAGCTCGCCTGGCGGGTGCGCGACAAGGTCCTCCGCGCGGACGGCACGCCGGCGGACTGGGTGCTCATCACCGGGACCAACGGCAAGACGACGACGACCCAGCTCACGGCGACGCTGCTCGTCGCCGGTGGCCTGCGCGCCGCACCGTGCGGCAACATCGGCGTCCCCGTGCTCGACGCGGTCCGCGACCCCGCCGGCTTCGACGTGCTCGTCGTCGAGCTCTCCAGCCACCAGCTCTGGTACCTCGGACTGTCGCGTTCGGAGGGGGAGCTGTTCCCGCACGCCGCAGTCTGCCTGAACCTCGCCGACGATCATCTCGTCTGGCATGGCAGCGCTCAGGCTTACCGGGACGCGAAGGCGCTGGTGTACCGCAACACGCGGGTCGCCTGCGTCTACAACAAGGCCGACGAGGCGACGCGCCGGATGGTCGAGGAGGCCGACGTCGTCGAGGGCGCCCGCGCCATCGGCTTCGATCTCGGCATCCCCGGCCCGAGCGATCTCGGCATCGTGGAGGGGCTGCTCGTCGACCGGGCTTTCCTCGACGATCGAGCCCGCAGCGCCCTGGAACTGACCACGGTCGCCGACCTGGAGGCCGCAGGGCTGTCGGCACCGCACATCGTTCAGAACATCCTGGCCGCCAGTGCCCTCGCCCGTTCTCTCGGGGTCGAGCCCGAGGCCATCCACGGGGCGCTGCAGACCTTCCGCCTGGACGCGCACCGCATCGAGGTGGTCGCGCGCCACGCCGGCATCACCTGGGTCGACGACTCCAAGGCGACGAACCCGCACGCGGCCGCGTCGTCACTGCGCGCGTACCCCGGTGCGGTGTGGGTCGTCGGCGGTGATCTCAAGGGCGTCGACATCGCCGATCTCGTCGCGGACGCGGGCTCCACCGCGCGCGCGGCGGTCGTCATCGGAGCGGACCGCACAGCCGTCGTCGCGGCATTCGAGCGACACGCGCCGACGGTGCCGGTCTTCGAGGTCGAAGCTGGCGACACTGGACAGGTCATGAACCGCGTCGTGGAGATCGCGGCGGGGATCGTCGACGGGGAGGGCACTGTGCTCCTCGCTCCCGCCGCCGCGTCCTTCGACCAGTTCTCCAGCTATGCGGATCGCGGCCACCGCTTCGCCGAAGCGGTGCGGGAGTGGATCGATCGGGGGAGCGCCGATGACGCAGGTGGCTCGCCCTCCGCGGTCTGAGTCGGGTGGCCTCGCCGCGCGGGTCTCGCTCGGACGCCGGTTCACCCCGGTGTCGACCGAGTTCCTGCTGATCGCGTCGACCGCCCTGCTCCTGACGATCTTCGGTCTCGTGATGGTGCTGTCCGCGACGAGCGCGACGGCGGTGGCCAAGGCGCAGAACCCGTTGGACGGCGCTCTCCGGCAAGGTGTGTTCGCCCTGCTCGGTATCCCGATGATGTTCCTCATCAGCCGCTTCCCTGTGGCGTTCCTCAAGCGCATGGCCTGGCCGGCGCTCTTCGGAGCCATCGCCCTCCAGCTCCTCGTGTTCACACCGCTCGGCATCGCCGACGGCGGAAACCGGAACTGGATCCAGGTGGCGGGTTTCCAGATGCAGCCGTCCGAGTTCCTCAAGCTGGCCCTCGCCCTGTGGATCGCCGCGGTCCTGCTGCGCAAGCAGACCATGCTCGGGACCTGGCATCACGTCTTCATCCCCGTGATCCCGGTCGGGGCGCTGGCCATCGGCACCGTCCTCGCCGGCAAGGACCTCGGGACCGCGATGGTGATGGTCCTCATCCTGCTCGGCTGTCTCTTCTTCTCGGGCGTGAAGCTGCGCCTCTTCATCATCCCGATGATCCTGGGCGTGGTCGCGGTGCTCGCCTACGCGCTCTCCAGCGAGGACCGCATGCGTCGCATCACCGCGACGTGCGATGACATGGCGCTGTACTACACCGACTGCTACCAGTCGATCCATGGCATCTGGGGCATGGCCTCCGGCGGGATCTTCGGACTCGGCCTCGGCAACTCCCAGGAGAAGTACGGCTGGCTCCCCGCCGCGGGCAACGACTTCATCTTCGCGATCGTCGGCGAGGAGCTCGGGCTGATCGGCTGCATCGTCGTCCTCGCCCTGTTCACGTTCTTCACGGTCGGTGCGTTCCATGTGATCCGTAAGACGTCGGATCCCTTCATCCGCGTCGCCGCGGGGGGGATCACGGTCTGGATCGTCGGTCAGGCCGTCCTGAACGTCGGCGTCGTCATCGGCGTGTTCCCGGTGATGGGTGTGCCCCTGCCGTTCATGTCCCAGGGGGGAACGGCACTCTTCGCCGTGCTCGTCGCCTGCGGCGTCCTGCTGGCCTTCGCGCGGACCATTCCGGTCGCCGAGAAGCAGTCAGCCGAGCGGGGTAGGGTCGCGAGGTGACTTCGTACCTCCTCGCCGGTGGTGGCACCGCCGGCCATGTCAATCCGTTGCTCGCGGTCGCCGATGCGCTGCGTGAGCGTGACCCGTCGGCGACGATCCTCGTGCTCGGCACGGCGGAGGGCCTGGAGTCCCGTCTCGTCCCCGAGCGTGGTTACGAGCTGCTCATCGTCGACAAGGTGCCGTTCCCGCGGCGCCCGAACGCGCAGGCCGCCGCGTTCCCCGCGCGGTTCCGCCGGGCGATCGCCCAGGTGCGTGCGCACATCCGGCAGCACGGGATCGACATCGTGGTGGGCTTCGGCGGCTACGCCTCCGCACCCGCCTACGTCGCCGCGCGTCGCGAGCGCGTGCCCTTCGTCGTCCACGAGGCCAATGCGAAGCCCGGGCTGGCGAACGTGCTCGGTGCCCGTGCGGCCGCGGGTGTGGGAGTCGCGTTCGCCGGGACGCCGCTCCGCGGGAGCGAGGTGGTCGGCATGCCGCTGCGGCGCGAGGTCATCACGCTCGACCGGGCGGCTCGACGCGCCGAGGCCGCCGAGTACTTCGGGCTCGACGCCGATCGTCCTGTCCTTCTCGTCTTCGGCGGCTCGCTCGGAGCGCAGCGGTTGAACGACGCCCTGGCGGACTCCTGGCGCGACATCCTCGCCGCCGGTTGGCAGCTGCTGCATGTCACCGGGGAGCGCAGCGACCTGCCGGATCCTGGAGTGCCCGGGTACGCCCTCCGCCGGTACATCGACCGCATGGACCTCGCGTTCGCGCTGGCCGATCTCATCGTGTCGCGTTCGGGGTCGGCCACCGTGAGCGAGATCAGCGCGCTCGGGATTCCCGCGCTGTACGTGCCGTACTCGGTGGGCAACGGAGAGCAGCGGTTGAACGCAGGATCCGCCGTGGCCGCCGGTGCCGCTCAGCTCCTCGACGACGCGACCTTCGACGGCGATGCGGTCCGACGTATCGTGGTGCCGCTGCTCGGCGACCGTGACCGCATCCGGCGGATGGCGGAGGCGGCGGAGACCGCGGGCACCCGCACCGGCACCGAGAACGTCGTCGCGATGATCGACCGTGCCCTCGGTGCGGCGTGACGCCGCCGTCCGGACGAGAACGAAAAGTAGACTGAAGCGGACATGATCAGACCCGACCTCTCCCTCCCCATCCCCGACACGATCACCTCCGCGCACTTCATCGGCATCGGTGGATCCGGGATGAGCGGACTCGCGAAGATGTTCCTCGACGCGGGCATCCGCGTCTCCGGCAGCGACCGCGCCGACAGCGACAACCTACGGGCGCTGGCCGCCGCGGGGGCGACCGTCCACGTCGGTCATGACGCCGCCCACCTCGGCGACGCCGACACGGTCGTGCACACCGGTGCCATCTGGCCGGAGAACCCCGAGTTCGTCACCGCCAAGGAGCGCGGCCTCCACGTCATCCACCGCTCTCAGGCCCTGCACTGGCTGATCGGCAACCGACGCCTCGTCTCGGTGGCCGGCGCCCACGGCAAGACCACCTCGACGGGCATGATCGTCACGGCTCTGCGCGCGCTCGGCGCCGATCCGCACTTCGTCAACGGCGGCGTGATCGAGCAGCTCGGCACCTCCAGCGCGACCGGGAACGGCGACCTCTTCGTCATCGAGGCCGACGAGTCGGACGGGACCTTCCTCCTCTACGACACCGCGGTCGCGCTCATCACGAACGTCGACCCCGATCATCTCGATCACTACGGCTCCGATGAGGCCTTCCACGACGCCTTCGTGCGTTTCGCGGACGCGGCATCCGAGGCTGTCGTCATCTCCAGCGACGACCCCGGCGCGCTCCGCGTGCTGGCCGGGTTGTCGCACCCGCGCATCCTCACGTTCGGGCAGGCCGAGGACGCCGACGTCCGCGTCAGCGAGATCGTCACCTCGGGCCCCGTCGCCGCCGCCGTCTCGCACGGCGGCGAGACCGAGCGCATGCAGCTCGCGGTCCCCGGCGTGCACAACGCGATCAACGCGACCGGCGCCGTCGCCGTCCTCCTCGCGCTCGGCTATTCGCTCCGCGACGCCGTACGTGCCGTCGAGGGCTTCGCGGGGACGATCCGTCGTCTCGAGCGCCACGGCGAGGAGCGCGGGGTCACCGTCTACGACGACTACTCGCACCACCCGACCGAGGTGCGTGCGGCGCTCGAGGCCATGCGCAGCATCGCCGGGTCCGGCCGGCTGATCGCCATCCAGCAGCCGCACACGTATTCGCGGACGCAGCACATGTACCAGGAGTTCGCAGACGTCCTGGAGGAGCTCGCCGACCACACCGTGATGCTGGACGTCTACGGTGCCAGGGAGGACCCGGTGCCCGGCGTGACCGGCGAGCTGGTGAGCGGGGCGTTCGACGACCCGTCCCGAGTGCACTTCGTCGCCGACTGGCAGGAAGCGGCCGACTACACGGCGTCTGTCGCGAAGGACGGCGACTTCGTCGTGACTCTCGGCTGCGGCAACGTCTACCAGATCATCCCGCAGGTGCTGGAGTCGCTGCGCCGGACCGACGGGGCGTAGCCCATGCGCCGGCCGCCCCCGCTCCCGAGCGCTCCGGACACTCCGGGGGAGACGGACGTCGCCTCCGAGCGGATCCTCCGCCGGCGTCCCGCGCCTCAGGCGGCTCCGGACGAGGGTGCCGTCGCCGCGCCCGTCGAGCCCGACGACGCGGAGACGGAGGAGGAAGCGGGCCCCCGTTCCTCGATGGACGTCTGGCGCGCGGCACGCGCCCGCCGCAAGGCGCTCAGGGCGGAGATCCGTCGGTTCACCCACCGATCGCGGCGGCGCCGCATCGTCTGGCTGAGCGCTGTGGGGGCCGTCGTGCTGCTGATCGGGGGGAGTGTCGCTGCCGCTTACAGCCCGCTCTTCGCCGTGCAGCGCATCACGGTCACCGGCACCACGACGATCGATCCCGCGGTGATCGAGGGGGCCC
The DNA here is from genome assembly GCF_050470785.1 of Microbacterium sp. NRRL B-14842. NCBI lineage: Bacteria > Bacillati > Actinomycetota > Actinomycetes > Micrococcales > Microbacteriaceae > Microbacterium > Microbacterium sp. NRRL B-14842. The sequence goes on from NZ_JBFLUM010000001.1 coordinate 1,001,783, forward strand.
TGGCGGACCAGCTCGGGACGCCCCTCGCCCTGGTCGACACGAGCGAGGTCAAGGCGGCGCTGCTGACGTTCCCGCTCATCGAGACCTATGCCCTGGAGGCTCGACCGCCGCACGATCTGACCGTGCGCATCGTGGAGCGCACGCCGATCGGGGTCGTCGAGTCGGGTGCCGGCTTCACTCTCGTGGATGCCGCAGGTGTCGCCCTCTCGACGACGGCGGAACGCCCGGCAGGGCAGCCGCTGGTGGAGGTCGAGGGGGGAATGGACTCGCCGGCGTTCCGCAGCGCGGGACTCGTGGTCCGCGCTCTCCCTGCCGACATCCGCAGTGCGCTCACCGGCGTCCGCGCCTCGACGGCGGACGACGTGACCTTGACCCTCGACTCGGGCCTCACGGTCGTGTGGGGGAGCCAGGAGGACTCCGGGTTGAAGGCGCTCGCGCTCTCCGCCGCGCTCGTGAAGAACCCCGATGCCTCGTCGATCGACGTCACCTCACCCGACGTCGCGGTGGTCGGCTGATCTGTTTCGACGGGAATGGCGCGACACGCCCATGTCGCTGCGCGCGCAGGGGCAGGCGGCGCTTACCTTCGATCTGAGAGAACGCAATACCGGGAAATACTTTACACCTCTAGTTGAGGTTTAAGGTTCGCCCCTTCCAGGCTCTACTAATCGGAGGCCGGCCATGAGCCAGAACCAGAACTACCTCGCCGTGATCAAGGTCGTCGGCGTCGGCGGTGGCGGCGTCAACGCCGTCAACCGCATGATCGAGCTCGGTCTCCGCGGAGTCGAGTTCATCGCCGTCAACACCGACGCCCAGGCGCTGCTCATGAGCGACGCCGACGTCAAGCTCGACGTGGGCCGTGAGCTCACCCGCGGGCTCGGCGCCGGAGCGGACCCGGAGGTGGGCCGCCGCGCGGCCGAGGACCACGCGGAGGAGATCGAGCAGGCGCTGACCGGCGCCGACATGGTCTTCGTCACCGCGGGTGAGGGCGGCGGCACGGGAACCGGCGGTGCCCCGGTGGTCGCCCGTATCGCGAAGTCGATCGGTGCCCTGACCATCGGTGTCGTCACGAAGCCGTTCTCCTTCGAAGGTCGCCGCCGCCAGAGCCAGGCCGAGGCAGGCGTCGCGAAGCTGAAGGAAGAGGTCGACACCCTCATCGTCGTCCCGAACGACCGTCTGCTCGAGATCAGCGACCGCGGCATCTCGATGATCGAGGCGTTCGCGACCGCCGACCAGGTGCTCCTCGCCGGTGTGCAGGGCATCACGGACCTCATCACGACCCCTGGTCTCATCAACCTCGACTTCGCCGACGTGAAGTCGGTCATGCAGGGAGCAGGGTCCGCGCTGATGGGCATCGGGTCGGCGCGCGGAGCCGACCGCGCGATCAAGGCCGCCGAGCTCGCCGTCGAGTCGCCGCTGCTCGAGGCCTCGATCGAGGGTGCGCACGGTGTGCTGCTGTCGATCCAGGGTGGCTCGAACCTCGGCATCTTCGAGATCCACGATGCGGCTGACCTCGTCAAGGAGGCTGCGCACCCGGAGGCCAACATCATCTTCGGTACCGTCATCGACGACACGCTGGGCGACGAGGTCCGAGTGACGGTCATCGCCGCCGGCTTCGATGGCGGCGAGCCCTCGCTGCGGCTGGACCCGATGGTCGTCTCGCGTCCTTCGACCGCGTCGCTTCCCGAGGTTGCGCTGTCGGAGACCACCGAGCCCGCGACGGAGAAGAGCGCGCCGGAGCCCACCGCGGCGCCGTCGGCGCCTCGCACGCCGGCGACGAGCATCGAGCCGGCCTTCGCCGACGACGACATCGACATCCCCGAATTCCTGAAGTGACGATGCCGGTCGGCGCTTCGGTGCCATCGGACCTGGCCGCGCGGCTGTCGGCGATCGACGAGAGGATCGCCGACGCCGCGCGTGCCGCCGGCCGTTCGCCGGCGGAGATCACCCGGATCGTCGTCACGAAGTTCCACCCCGCCTCCCTGGTGCGCGATCTGCACGCCCTCGGAGTGCACGCGGTGGGGGAGAACCGACAGCAGGAGCTCACCGCCAAGGAGACCGAGCTCGCCGGTCTCGACCTCGAGTGGCACTTCATCGGGCAGGGCCAGACGAACAAGGCCTCCGCGATCAGGCGGAGTGCCGACGTGGTCCACTCCGTCGACCGTGACCGCTTCGCCGACGCCCTGCACCGAGCCGCCGTGGACGACGACGTGCTCGACGTGCTCGTGCAGGTGAATCTGACGGAGGACGAAGGGCGCGGAGGCGTCGCCCCGGCCTCCGCGGTGGCGTTGGCCGAGCACGTGCTCACCCTGCCTTCACTGCGCCTCCGCGGCGTCATGGCGGTGGCTCCTCTCGATGAGGAGCCCACGGCCGCCTTCGACCGCCTGCGGCGGATCGCCGACGACGTGCGATCGGTCGCCCACGAGGCGACCTGGATCTCCGCCGGGATGACCGGCGATTTCGCCGAGGCGATCGCCGCCGGCGCGACACACCTGCGGATCGGTTCCGCAATCACGGGCCCGCGCCCCGCCCGGGGCTAACCTGTGACAAGACCAGCCCGAAACGTTCGAACCGGAGGACACGATGGGTAACCCGCTGAAGAAGACCATGGTGTATCTCGGCCTCGCCGATGAGGAAGAGGTCTACGAGGAGGAGACGCCGGCGCCCGCCCGTGCCCAGCGCGAGCGTGAGCGTGACCGCGAAGAGCCGGCTCCGGCTCCCGTCACGCCGCTCCGTCGTCCCGTCGCCGTCCGCCAGCCCGCAGCAGGAGCCGTGAACGAGATCCTCACCGTCCACCCGAAGCAGTACCGCGACGCCCAGCTGATCGCGGAGAGCTTCCGCGAGGGCGTCCCGGTCATTATCAACCTCTCCCAGATGAGCGACGCCGATGCGCGCCGCCTCATCGACTTCGCGAGCGGTCTCTCCCTCGGCCTCTACGGTCGCATCGAGCGGGTGACCTCGAAGGTCTTCCTGCTGTCGCCGGAGAACATCGCGGTGTCGGGTCACGGGGGCATCGCGCACGCAGACGCCGAGTCTGCGGGCTTCGACCACTCCTAGACCGTGCAGCTGGTCTCGGTCCTCGCCAGCATCGTCCATCTGATGCTGCTGGTGTACATCCTCGTGCTCTTCGCGCGGCTTATCCTCGACTACATCCCGATGTTCAATCGGGAGTGGCGTCCGAAGGGTTTCGGCCTCGTGGCCGCTGAAGCGGTCTACACCGTCACGGATCCGCCCATCCGGTTCTTCCGGCGGATCATCCCTCCGCTGCGCATCGGCCAGCTGTCGCTGGATTTCGGCTTCGCGCTGACCCTGCTGGTCGTGCTGATCCTGATGAACATCGTCCGGTTGTTCATCCGCTGACCACCCCGCGTGTCGCACCGGGGAACCGCCGCGAGTTGTCCGAGCCTGGGTGTCGTGGCATCGCGACGCCAAGGCTCGGGGGCTATGCTGGCACCCAGGTGCGCGCCCCGGGTTCGCGCCACATCACGAACACGCCATACATCGGTACTGGCAATCGAACTCATCGAAAGAGGAGCCACCCATGGCACTTACCCCGGATGACGTCGTCACCAAGCAGTTCCAGCACGTCCGCTTCAAGGACGGCTTCGACCCGGACGAGGTCGACGACTTCCTCGACGAGATCGTCATCGAGTGGCGCAAGGCCCTCGAGGAGAACGCCGAGCTGAAGGCGAAGCTCGCCGCGTACGAGTCGGGTTCCACCCCTGCTCCCGCCGCTGCCGAGCCGGCTGCCGCCACTCCCGCTCCGGCCCCCGCGGTCGAGGCACCCGCTGCCGACGCCGCACCGACCGGCTCCGCGACCGCCACCGCCGGCATCATCGAGCTCGCGCAGCGTCTGCACGACGAGCACGTCGCCGAGGGTGAGGCGAAGCGCAACCAGCTCATCTCCGAGGCCGAGGCCGAGGTCGCCCGCATCCGCACGGAGGCCGAGGCGAAGCAGCGCGAGGAGACCGCACGTCTCGAGCGCGAGCGCAACACGCTGGAGGCCCGCATCACCGAGCTGCGCAACTTCGAGCGCGACTACCGCTCGCAGCTCCGCGGCTACATCGAGGGCCAGCTCCGCGAGCTCGACGAGAAGTCGGCGTCCACGGACTCCACCCCGGTCTCCGCGATCGGCCTGTAAGGCGCCCTCTTGTCAGGACGTCGTCCCCTTCGTCGGTCGGCGGCCGGTGCGATCGTTGCGATTCTCGCAGCGGTCGTGCTGGCCGCCGATCAGTTTGTGAAGTACCTCACGATCGAGAACCTGCCGCTGCACGAGGCGGTCCCGGTTCTCGGAGAGTTCCTGCAGCTCTACTACGTGCGCAATCCCGGCGCGGCGTTCTCCCTCGGCTCCGGCGTGACCTGGATCTTCACGATCGCTCTCGCCGTGGTGGCGGGTGTCATCGTCTGGAAGGCGTTCGGGCTGCGTTCGCGCCTCTGGGCGGTCGTCCTCGGCTGCCTGCTCGGCGGCGTGCTGGGCAATCTGTCGGACCGACTGTTCCGCGAGCCCGGTTTTCCCGTCGGCCACGTGGTCGACATGATCTCCATGCCGTGGATGATGCCGGCCATCTTCAACGTCGCCGACATCTTCATCGTCACCGGGATGATCTCGGTCGCCTTGCTTGTCGTGTTCGGACTGCGCTTCGACGGCACGCGGGAGAAGGACCACGCCCCGGTCGAGACCGACGAGGACGCCGAGGCGGCCGCCGCGTCCGAGGGGCGCTGAGCGTGGAGTCCCGGTCGCTGCCCGTCCCGGACGGGCTCGATGGCACGCGCGTCGACGCCGCCCTCGCCAAGCTCCTCGGGTTCTCGCGGACCTTCGCGGCCGAGGTGGCGGCTTCCGGCGGCGTGCGCCTGGACGGCGTCACCCTCGACAAGTCGGACCGCCTGCGTGGCGGTGCCTGGCTCGACGTCGAGTGGGAGCCGAAGGAAGGTCCGAAGATCGTCCCGATCGCGGTGCCCGAGCTCGGCATCGTGTACGACGACGACGACATCGTCGTCGTCGACAAGCCGACCGGCGTCGCCGCCCATCCCTCGCTCGGGTGGGAGGGTCCCACGGTCGTCGGTGCTCTCGCCGCCGCCGGGTTCCGCGTCGCCACGAGCGGCGCGCCGGAGCGTCAAGGCGTCGTGCACCGGCTGGACGTGGGGACGAGCGGGCTCATGGTCGTCGCCAAGAGCGAGGCCGCCTACACCGCTCTGAAGAGGGCGTTCAAGGAGCGCACGGTCGAGAAGATCTATCACGCGGTGGTGCAGGGGCATCCGGACCCGCTCGTGGGTACGATCGACGCCCCGATCGGTCGGCACCCGAACCACTCCTGGAAGTTCGCGGTCGTCCCGGACGGCAAGCCCTCCGTGACGCACTACGAGACCCTCGAGGCGTTCCCCGGTGCCTCCCTGCTCGAGATCCACCTGGAGACGGGCCGCACCCACCAGATCCGCGTGCACATGGCCGCGCACCGCCACCCGTGTGTCGGCGATCCGCTGTACGGTGCCGACCCGACGCTGTCCGCCCGGCTCGGTCTCACCCGGCAGTGGCTGCACGCGCATCAGCTCGCCTTCGCGCATCCGACGACGGGGGACTGGGTGCAGTTCACCTCGCCCTATCCGGACGACTTCCAGCACGCACTGGACGTGCTCCGCGGAGAATAGGTCCCGCGGAGCGTCGCTTCCGCGGTGTCGGTGGTCTCCGCCACACTGACCGCATGAGCATCGTGGTGCGTCCGGCGACGGTCTTCGACGACGTCGCGGCGGTGGTGGGACCGAAGAAGCCGACGTCGAACGTCTGCTTCTGTCTGAGCTACCGGATCGGCAACAAGGAGAACGTCTCCCTGCGCGGTCCCGCGCGTGCCGACCGGGTGCGCGAGCTCTGCCACCAGGATCCCCCTCCCGGTGTGCTCGCCTACCTCGACGACGAGCCGGTCGGCTGGGCGGCGCTGCACCCTCGACGCGACACGAGTTTCGCGCGCAACCGCCTCATCCCGCACCTCGACGACCTCGACGTGTGGTCGCTGTGGTGCTTCCGAGTCCGGCCGGGGCACCGCAAGCAGGGCGTGTCGCATGCGCTCATCGAGGGAGCCGTCGCCTACGCCAGAGAGCGCGGCGCCCCCGCCGTCGAGGGGTACCCGGTCGACAACGCCGGGGCGAAGGTGAACCTGACGATGGCGTACGTGGGCACGCGGCGTCTCTTCGAGAGCGCGGGATTCCGCAAGGTCGCGGACACGGGCTCGGTGCTCGACGGGTTCCCCCGCGTGCTCGTGCGGCTGGACCTCCGCGAGGACGCGTGAACCGGGTTCCGCGGCGCGCTCGCTGGGGGAGCGCGACGCATGCCGGTGTCCGGGGCCGAACGTAGACTCGAAGCATGGCATCCGACTCCTTCGTCCACCTGCACGTGCACAGCGAGTACTCGATGCTCGACGGGGCCGCGAAGATCAACGCGATGACCCAGGCGGCCGCCGATTACGGCATGCCGGCGATCGCGGTGACGGACCACGGGAACACCTTCGCGGCGTTCGAGTTCTACAACGCCGCGCGCAACGCCGGCATCAAACCCATCGTCGGTCTCGAGGCCTACGTCACCCCGGGCACGCACCGCAGCGACAAGACCCGGGTGCAGTGGGGCTCGGCGGACCAGCGCAGCGACGACGTCTCGGGTTCGGGCGCCTACACCCACATGACCATGTGGAGCCAGAGCACCGAGGGCATGCACAACCTCTTCCGGCTGAGCTCGCTGTCGAGCATGGAGGGCTACTACTTCAAGCCCCGCATGGACCGCGAGCTGCTCCAGACGTACGGCAAGGGTCTCATCGCCACGACGGGGTGCCCGTCGGGGGAGGTGCAGACCCGGCTCCGGCTCGGCCAGTACGACGCCGCCAGGGCCGCGGCGGCGGAGTTCCAGGACATCTTCGGCAAGGAGAACTACTTCGCCGAGATCATGGACCACGGTCTCTCCATCGAGCGCCGTGTCATGACCGACCTGCTGCGGCTCGCGAAAGACCTCGGCATCCCGCTCGTGGCCACCAACGACTCGCACTACACCCACCAGCACGAGGCCGACGCCCACGCCGCCCTGCTGTGCGTGCAGTCCGGCTCCACGCTCGACGACCCGAACCGCTTCAAGTTCGACGGCGACGGCTACTACATCAAGACCGCCGCCGAGATGCGGCAGCTCTTCCGGGACCACCCGGAGGCCTGCGACAACACGCTCCTGATCGCCGAGCGCTGCGAGGTCGAGTTCAACACCTCGGCGAACTACATGCCGCGGTTCCCGGTCCCGGACGGCGAGACCGAGGACAGCTGGCTGATCAAGGAGGTCGAGAAGGGCCTCCACTACCGGTACCCCAGCGGCATCCCGGACAAGGTGCGCAAGCAGGCCGAGTACGAGACCGGGATCATCCTGCAGATGGGCTTCCCCGGCTACTTCCTCGTCGTCGCCGACTTCATCAACTGGGCGAAGGACAACGGCATCCGCGTCGGCCCGGGTCGTGGCTCCGGTGCCGGCTCGATGGTCGCCTACGCGATGAAGATCACGGATCTCGATCCCCTCGAGCACGGTCTGATCTTCGAGCGCTTCCTCAACCCCGACCGCGTCTCGATGCCCGACTTCGACGTCGACTTCGACGATCGTCGCCGCGGCGAGGTCATCGAGTACGTGACCCGGAAGTACGGCTCCGAGCGCGTCGCGCAGATCGTCACCTACGGCACGATCAAGTCGAAGCAGGCCCTCAAGGACGCCGGTCGCGTGCTCGGGTTCCCGTTCAGCATGGGGGAGCGGCTCACCAAGGCGATGCCCCCGGCGGTGATGGGCAAGGACATGCCGCTGGACGGCATGTTCGATTCCGCGCACCCCCGCTACAAGGAGGCCAGCGAGTTCCGCGCCCTCATCGAGACCGATCCGGAGGCGAAGACCGTCTTCGACCGGGCTCTCGGGCTCGAGGGGCTGAAGCGGCAGTGGGGCGTGCATGCCGCCGGCGTCATCATGTCGTCCGAGCCCCTGCTCGACATCATCCCGATCATGCGCCGGGAGCAGGACGGCCAGATCGTCACGCAGTTCGACTACCCGTCGTGCGAGTCCCTCGGCCTCATCAAGATGGACTTCCTGGGCCTCCGGAACCTGACGATCATCTCGGACGCGCTGGACAACATCCGGATGAACCGCGGCGAGGAGCTCGATCTGGAGCACCTCGGGCTCGATGACCCCGCCGTCTACGAACTGCTGGCCCGTGGCGACACCCTCGGCGTGTTCCAGCTCGACAGCCCGCCGCTGCGCTCGCTCATGCGACTCATGAAGCCGGACAACTTCGGCGACATCTCGGCCCTCATCGCGCTGTACCGTCCTGGACCGATGGGAGCGAACTCCCACACCAACTACGCGCTGCGCAAGAACGGTCAGCAGGAGATCTCCCCGATCCATCCCGAGCTGGCGGAACCGCTCGCGGAGATCCTGGAGGAGTCCTACGGACTCATCATCTACCAGGAGCAGGTCATGGCGATCGCGCAGAAGGTCGCCGGATTCAGCCTCGGTCAAGCCGACATCCTGCGCCGCGCGATGGGCAAGAAGAAGAAGTCCGAGCTGGACAAGCAGTACGCGGGGTTCGCGGCCGGAATGACCGAACGCGGCTTCGGCGAGGGGGCGGTCAAGGCGCTCTGGGACATCCTCCTCCCGTTCTCCGACTACGCCTTCAACAAAGCGCACTCCGCTGCGTACGGTCTCGTGTCGTACTGGACCGCGTACCTCAAGGCGCACTACCCGGCCGAGTACATGGCCGCGCTCCTGACGAGCGTCGGCGACTCGAAGGACAAGATGGCGCTCTACCTGAACGAGTGCCGCCGGATGGGCATCAAGGTGCTGCCGCCGGACGTCTCCGAGTCGATCAACTTCTTCGCGGCCGTCGGCGACGACATCCGCTTCGGTCTCGGCGCGGTCCGCAACGTCGGCACGAACGTCGTCGACGGCATCGTGCAGTCCCGCAAGGACGAGCGGTTCACGTCCTTCCATCACTTCCTCGACAAGGTTCCCCTGCACGTCGCCAACAAGCGCACGGTCGAATCGCTCATCAAGGCCGGTGCCTTCGACTCGATGGGGGACACCCGCCGGGCGCTCCTCGAGATCCATGAAGACGCCGTGGAGGCGGCGGTCGACAGGAAGCGGAACGAGGCGCAGGGCGCCATCGGCTTCGATTTCGACAGTCTCTACGACGGGATGGAGGAGGCGGCGCCCGCGAAGGTGCCCCCACGTCCGGAATGGATCAAGAAGGACAAGCTCGCGTTCGAGCGCGAGATGCTCGGCCTCTACGTCTCGGATCATCCGCTCGCCGGTCTCGAGGTGCCGCTCGCGAAGCACGCCTCGATCTCCATTCACGACCTCAACAACTCCGAGGATCTGCAGGACGGCGATCAGGTCACCGTGGCGGGCCTCGTCACCAGCGTGCAGCATCGTGTGGCGAAGGCGAGTGGGAACCCGTACGGCATGATCACCGTGGAGGACTTCAACGGTGAGGTCACCGTGATGTTCATGGGCAAGACCTACCTCGAGTTCCAGCACACCCTGCAGCAGGACGCCATCCTCGCGGTGCGTGGACGGGTCTCGCGCCGTGACGACGGGCTGAACCTGCATGCGCAGTCCGCGTTCGCACCCGACATCGGCTCCTTCGACGCTGCAGGCCCGCTGTCGCTCGTCCTCGCCGAGCAGCGCGCCACCGAGCGGGTCATGACGGAGCTGGCCGAGGTCCTCCGGCGGCACAGCGGGGACACCGAGGTGCTGCTCCGCGTGCACCGCGCGGGCACGGCGAAGGTGTTCGAGGTGCCCATGCCGGTGAAGGTCTCGGCCGACCTCTTCGGTGACCTCAAGTCTCTGCTCGGACCGACCTGTCTGGGGTGAGCGGGTAGGATCGGGAGCCGTCGAGAGCACCGGAAAGTCGTGGTGCGCCGATGAGGAAAGGACGACTATGAGCACGGATCTTCCCGAGCCGGACGCCGAAGCGGTGTTCAGCGATGAGGACGGCGTCCTCTACGACGACGAGGTCACGCCGGAGTACGGCATCCTCGGCTTCACGCTGCGCGAGCTGCTGATCGTGGGCGTCTGGCTGGTCTCCTTCCTCGTCTCCTTCTTCCCGCTCAGCGGCGGCATCTCCCTGTGGGGCATCGGCATCCAGTGGATCCTGCCGATCGGCGTGCCCACGGTGGCCGTCTTCCTCCTCGTCCTCCGGCGCTTCTCGCCGGACGGCATCCGTCGCGTCGGTTCGCTCGGCATCGACCAGTTCGCCTCCGTGGCGTTCTCGGTCGCGGCCTGCGTGTGGGCCGGCAACCTGTGGCTCGCCCTCTCGGCGGTCATCTCCACGGGGAACTGGGGGCTGCCCTGGAACGCGGTCGTGCAGGTCATCACCTCCACCGCCCTCGTCGTCCTCACCGTCTTCGCGCCTCTCATCCCGGGACTCAAGGAGGATTTCCAGGGGCGGCTCGTCACGCTCGCCCACCGCAACGCGAACCCCGTGCGCCCGGTGATCGCACGCCCGCGTCCCGAGGCGACGCCGAGTGGATCGGCGGCCGAGGCGGCTGTCGAGGCGTCTGCGGACGCCGTCCCCCAGAGCTCTCCTGCCGCGGATGAGACGGCCACCGCCGACCGCGGCGCCTCCGTGGACGACGCGGATCGCGTTCCGCTCACCGCACACGCCTCGGGTGGGGGGACCGGAACCGTCCCTGTCACCTCGGAACCCGAGTACACCCCGGTCTACTCGCGGCGTTCCCGCGGGGAGCAGCCCGAGATCGTGTCCGACACCGGCAGCATCGAGTCGCTGCTCGGCGCCAAGGCACTCTCCGAGGAGGAGCTCGCCGCCGCCCAGGAGCCGACACCGGACGACGCGACCGCTGTGCACCCGGTGATCAGCGACCACGCCGATCCGCAGGCTGCCGCTCAGCGACAGAGTGCTGTTGAGGCGCAGCCCTTCTGGATCCTCGCCCCGACGGAGCGCGACGTGCACGACGAACGCGGAGAGCCGATCTTCCGCATCGGCCCGACCGCCTGGGCACTCGTGATCGAGGACCGGGGCGGCGCCTTCGTCGTGCGTCACGACGACGGCCGTATCGGCTACCTCCACGACATCGCCGGCATCACGAAGGGCTGACATGCGCACGATCGATCTGCGGGGGCGCGAGCTCTCGCCCGCTGACATGCTCGCCGCCGTCCCGCGCGCGACCCAGGCTCGGGCCGAGGCGCTCGACACCGCGGCGCGCCTCGTGGACGACGTGCGGGAACGCGGCGAGGACGCGCTGCGCGAGCAGGCGGAGCGCTTCGACCGCGTCGTCGGTCACGCGGTTCGTGTTCCGGAGTCCCACCTCGCGGAAGCCCTGTCGGATCTCACTCCCACGGTCCGCGCAGCGCTCGAGGAGGCCATCCGCCGTGTGCGTCTCGCCTCGGCCGCGCAGGTCCCCGCCCCGCAGGTGACGCGGATCGGCGAGGGAGCGACCATCACGCAGCGGTGGCAGCCGGTGTCTCGCGTCGGGGTGTACATCCCCGGGGGCAAAGCCGTCTACCCGTCCAGCGTGGTCATGAACGTCGTCCCCGCGCAGGTCGCCGGGGTGCAGCAGATCGCCCTCGCCTCGCCGCCGCAGGCGGATCAGGACGGCCGTGTCCACCCGACGATCCTCGCCGCGGCGGCGCTGCTCGGCGTCTCCGAGGTCTATGCGATGGGCGGGGCCGGAGCCATCGGAGCACTCGCCCACGGCGCCGCGAGCCTGGGACTCGATCCGGTCGACGTGGTATCCGGACCGGGCAACAACTACGTCGCGTCGGCGAAGCGTGCCGTGGCCGGGGTCGTCGGCACGGACTCCGAGGCCGGCGCGACCGAGATCCTCGTCGTCGCGGACGCCGCGTCCGACCCCCGTCTCATCGCCGCCGACCTCGTCAGCCAGGCCGAGCACGACGAGCAGGCCTCGGCCGTCCTCGTGACCGACGCGGTGGAGATCGCCGAGCAGGTCAGGGCCGAGGTCGAACGGCAGGCTGCGCGCACCCGGCACAGCGAGCGCGTCGCGGCGGCGTTGTCCGGGCCGCAGTCGGCGATCGTGCTCGTGGACGACAGGGCGGCGGCGATCGCGTTCAGCAATGCCTACGCCCCGGAGCACCTGGAACTGCACCTCGCCGACGCGGAGGAGGCGGCCACCGTCTTCACGAGCGCGGGTGCCGTGTTCGTCGGCGATCAGACGCCGGTCAGTCTCGGCGACTACATGGCCGGCAGCAACCACGTCCTGCCGACGGGCGGGCAGGCGCGCTACGCCCCGGGCCTCGGTGCGTACACGTTCCTCCGCCCGCAGCAGGTCGTGTCGTACGACCGCGACGCCCTCGCCGCCGTCCGGGACGGCGTCGTCGCGCTGGCCGACACCGAGGTGCTCCCCGCCCACGGCGAGGCGATCGAGGCCCGTTTCACCGCGTAGGATCTGTCAGATGCACTGCCCCTTCTGCCGTCACCCCGATTCCCGGGTCATCGACTCGCGCACCAGCGACGACGGGCTCTCCATCCGTCGTCGTCGCCAGTGTCCGGAATGCGGGGGACGTTTCTCGACGACGGAGACCGCGAGCCTGAACGTCATCAAGCGCTCGGGCGTCATGGAGCCGTTCAGCAGGGAGAAGGTCATCTCCGGAGTGCGGAAGGCCTGTCAGGGGCGTCCCGTGACCGAGGCAGACCTCGCGATCCTCGCGCAGCGCGTGGAGGAGGCGGTCCGGCAGACCGGTGTCTCCCAGCTCGACACGAACGAGATCGGCCTCGCGATCCTCGGACCGCTCCGGGAGCTCGACGAGGTCGCGTTCCTCCGCTTCGCGAGCGTCTATCAGGCGTTCGACTCGCTCGAGGACTTCGAGTCCGCCATCGGCGACCTCCGGGCCGACCACGCCAAGGCGGAGGCGGCGGACCGGTAATCTGGCAGGGATGTATCCGCTGCTCTTCCGCGCCGCCCTCTCGCGCTTCGATCCCGAGTTCGCCCACCACGCCGGTATGGCGGTGATCCGCGTGCTCGGTGTGCCGCCGTTCTCGTGGGCCACGCGCGCGATGACCCGGCCCGACCCCTCCCTGCGGGTCGAGGCGCTGGGGCTGACGTTCCCTTCGCCGTTCGGCGTCGCGGCCGGGTTCGACAAGAACGCCGTCGGCGTCCGTGGCCTGGCAGCGCTCGGCTTCGGGCACGTCGAGGTCGGAACGGTCACGGCCGTCCCGCAGGAGGGCAATCCGAAGCCCCGGCTGTTCCGACTGGTCGAGGACCGCGCGGTGATCAACCGCATGGGCTTCAACAACCGTGGTGCGGATGCCGCAGCCCGTCGTCTCGCCCGGCTTCGTCGTGGCGCGCCCGACACGGTGATCGGCGTCAACATCGGCAAGAGCCGTGTGGTGGACGTCGAGGACGCCGTGGCGGACTATGTCGCGTCGGCCACCCGACTGGCCCCGCTCGCCGACTACCTCGCCGTCAACGTCTCGTCGCCGAACACCCCTGGACTTCGCGGTCTGCAGGCCGTCGAGACGCTGGCGCCGTTGCTGCGGGCCGTCCGCGAGGCAGCCGGGGCAACCCCGCTGCTTGTGAAGATCGCCCCCGATCTGCCGGATGACGAGATCGCCGCGATCGCGCGCCTCGCCGTCGAGGAGGGGCTCGCGGGCATCATCGCGCACAACACGACGATCAGCCGGGACGGGCTCCGCACCGATGCGGCCGCTGTCGAGGCGGCCGGCGCGGGCGGTCTCTCCGGTGCTCCGCTCAAGAAGCGGTCGCTCGAGGTCCTCCGGGTCGTCCGCACCGCGGTCCCCGAGGACTTCTGCGTGATCGCGGTGGGCGGTGTCGAGACGGCGGCGGATGTGCAGGAGCGTCTGGATGCCGGGGCCACCCTGGTCCAGGGCTACACGGCGTTCCTCTACCGCGGACCGTTCTGGGGCCGCGAGATCAACCGGGGACTGGTCAGTCCGGGTACTGCCCGCGCTTGACCTGCGGCTTCGGCAGACGCATGAAGCGCATCTGCAGGGCGCGCATACCCGCGTACCAGCCGAGGCCCTTCTCGACGCGGTCCTTGCCGAACTTCGCGGCCGCCTTGCGCTTGACCCGCATGCCGAGGAGGATCATGCCGCCGATCGCGATGACGAGGTACGCCATCATGAACAGGTACGCGTAGAACGAGATCATCATGTTCGTCGGCAGCAGCGAGGCCAGGATGACGAGCACCATGACCCCCATGACGAACTCGGCGGGGTGCCAGCCGGCGTCCACGTAGTCGCGCACCCACCGACGCTGCGGGCCCTTGTCGCGCGCGGGGAGGTACTTCTCCTCGCCTGCGGCCATGCCCGCCTGCGCCTTCGCGCGGCGCTCGTTGAGCTCGGCGCGGGCCGCGGCCTTGGCCTCCTTGGTGTTCGCCACGAGGGGGCGGCGACGGGCGGCCTCCTGCTCGGCGCGGGTCGGCGTCGCGCGTCCCTTGCCGACGGCAGGCGTCTGGGGGGCGTCGTCGTTCGTCGAAGGGGAGGCGGGGGTAGTGGCCACGAGGTTCCTCGGTTCGCTGGGGTGGGTCGCCTTAAGATTACTCGCATGACCTCACCTGCTCTTCCCAGCGAGTCCGACGCCGCCGTCCTCGAAGCCGTCGCCACCGGTATCCCCTCCGCGCTGTCGGACCTCGGGAACCTCGTGCGCATCCCCGGCATGGCCTGGCCTGCCTTCGATCAGACGCAGCTGGAGCGCAGCGCCGACGCCGTCGCCACCCTCGCGCGTGGCACCGGCGTCTTCGACGAGGTGACCGTGCTCCGCGCGGACATCCCCGGCACCGACGAGCAGGGTCAGCCCGCGGTGCTCGCGACGCGCGCGGCACGGAACGGCAAGCCGACGATCCTCCTCTACGCCCACCACGACGTGCAGCCCCCGGGGGACGACGCCCTGTGGGAGACGCCGCCGTTCGAGCCCACCGTGCGGGACGGCCGCCTGTACGGCCGCGGCGCCGCAGACGACAAGGCGGGGATCATGGCGCACATCGGGGCGATCCGCGCGGTCGCGGAGGTGCTCGGCGACGACCTCGACCTCGGCATCGCGATGTTCGTCGAGGGGGAGGAGGAGTACGGTTCGCGGTCCTTCGCCCAGTTCCTCTCCGACAACAAGGACGCCCTCCGCGCCGACGCGATCGTGGTCGCGGACTCCGGCAACTGGGACTCGGTCACGCCCGGCCTGACCGTCTCGCTCCGTGGCAACGCGCGCTTCACCATGAAGGTGCGCACGCTCGACCACGCCTCGCACTCCGGGATGTTCGGCGGAGCGGTGCCCGACGCCATGATGGCGACCGTGCGGCTCCTCGCCACACTGTGGCACGAGGACGGCTCCGTCGCCGTCGAGGGGATGACGGCGCGGGACGCCGAGACCCCCGAGTACACCGAGGAGACGCTGCGCGACGAGGCCGGGCTCCTGCCGGGGACCACGCCCATCGGTGACGGCACGATCCTCAGCCGCATCTGGAACAAGCCTTCCGTCACGGTCATCGGCATCGATGCGACGAGCGTCGCCGCGGCTTCGAACACCCTGCTCCCTGAGGTGACCGTGGTCATCAGCGCGCGTGTGGCCCCCGGACAGTCCGGCCAGGACGCGTACGAGGCTCTCGAGCGTCACCTCCGCGCACACGCGCCCTTCGGTGCCGAGCTGACCTTCTCCGACGTGGACCTCGGCAACCCTTTCCTCGTGGACACCAGCGGGTGGGCCGTCGCGCTCACCAGGGATGCCATGCGGGACGGGTACGGTGTGCCCCCGGTGGATCTCGGTGTCGGCGGGTCGATCCCGTTCATCGCGGATCTCGTGCGGGAGTTCCCCGAGGCGCAGATCCTCGTCACCGGCGTGGAGGATCCGCACTCCCGCGCGCACAGCCCCAACGAGTCGCTGCATCTGGACACCTTCCGGCACGCCGTGGCGACCGAGGCGCTGCTGCTCGCCCGTATGAACGCGCGTGAGATCTGAGCCTTCCGTCCCCACCGGCGGTAGAATCGTCGAAGAGCCCGTACCCGGCCCGTCATGAGGAGCGACATGAGCGACACCATCCTGTCCGCAGAGACCACCAGCGCACACGGCGTCAAGCTGACGGACGCCGCCGCCACGAAGGTGAAGAACCTCCTGGAGCAGGAGGGCCGCGACGACCTGCGTCTGCGCGTCGCCGTGCAGCCCGGCGGCTGCTCGGGCCTGATCTACCAGCTCTACTTCGACGAGCGTTTCCTCGAGGGTGACGAGACGGTCGACTTCGACGGCGTCGAGGTCATCGTCGACAACATGAGCGTTCCCTACCTCGACGGCGCCTCGATCGACTTCAAAGACACCATCTCGGAGCAGGGCTTCACGATCGACAACCCGAACGCGGCGGGCAGCTGCGCCTGCGGCGACAGCTTCCACTGACACGTTCTTCCCGCGAACGGCCGTCGTCACCTCGCGTGACGGCGGCCGTTCCGCTTCTCAACCTGCATGGTTGGCATGAATCAGGTGTGAGGTTGCTCTAGACTTGAACATGCCTTGTCCGCGATCTGAAAGGTGCATCGTGCCCTCGAAACGCCGCCTTCGTTGGGCCGCACTCCCTGTGGGAGTTGTGGCAGCTGTGGCTCTGGCGGGATGTACTCCCACCGAGCTGAACGGCTTTCTTCCGGGCTTCGTGGACGGTGGTCCGGCAGCAACCAACCAGACGGAGCGCGTCTCGTCCCTCTGGGTGAACTCCTGGATCGTTCTCCTCGCGGTCGGCGTCGTCACCTGGAGCCTCATGGCCTGGGCTGCGATCGCGTACCGCCGGCGCAAGGGCCAGACCGGCCTCCCGGTGCAGATGCGCTACAACATGCCGATCGAGATCTTCTACACGATCGTGCCGCTCATCCTCGTGCTCGGCATGTTCTTCTTCACGGCTCGCGATCAGACCGAGATCGAGACGAAGTGGGATGACCCCGACGTCGAGATCACCGCGATCGCCAAGCAGTGGGCATGGGACTTCCAGTACAACGGTGAGACCGAAGAGGACACCGTCTGGACGATGGGCATCCAGGCCCAGCCGGACGCCGCAGGCAACATCGACCAGTCCGAGCTGCCGACGCTGGTGCTCCCGGTCGACCAGAAGGTCACGATCAACCTCCAGTCGCGCGATGTCATCCACTCCTTCTGGATCATCGACTTCCTCTACAAGAAGGACATGTTCATCGGGAAGGACAACTCCTGGTCCTTCATCCCCACCCGCGAGGGCGAGTACGCCGGCAAGTGCGCCGAGCTCTGCGGCGAGTACCACTCGATGATGCTCTTCAACGTGAAGGTCGTCTCGCAGGACGAGTACGACGCCTACCTCGAGTCCCTCGAGGAAGAGGGCAACACCGGGGACATCACCGACGCGTACG
The DNA here is from genome assembly GCF_050470785.1 of Microbacterium sp. NRRL B-14842. NCBI lineage: Bacteria > Bacillati > Actinomycetota > Actinomycetes > Micrococcales > Microbacteriaceae > Microbacterium > Microbacterium sp. NRRL B-14842. The sequence continues at coordinate 1,019,131 of NZ_JBFLUM010000001.1, forward strand.
ACCGTCTCTCGAACCTCCCCGGCACCTCCGGGAAGACCGAAACCGAGGAAGGAGAGGAGTAAGCCATGTCGACCACTGAAGCTCCTCGCACCGACGAGGCACCCCGCTCCCGTCCCACCACCCTGCCCGCGCGTCAGGCCGCTCTGATGAGCTCCTCGCGTGTGGAGCAGAAGGGCAACATCGTCGTCAAGTGGATCACCTCCACTGACCACAAGACGATCGGGTACATGTACCTCATCGCCTCGGTGATGTTCTTCCTCCTCGGTGGCGTGATGGCGCTTGTCATCCGTGCTGAGCTCTTCGCGCCGGGGATGCAGATCGTCCCGACGAAGGAGCAGTACAACCAGCTGTTCACGATGCACGGCACGATCATGCTGCTGATGTTCGCGACGCCGCTGTTCGCCGGCTTCGCCAACGCGATCCTGCCGCTGCAGATTGGTGCTCCGGACGTCGCCTTCCCGCGTCTGAACGCCTTCGCGTTCTGGCTGTTCCTGTTCGGCTCGACCATCGCGGTCGCCGGCTTCCTCACCCCGCAGGGTGCGGCCTCGTTCGGGTGGTTCGCCTATCAGCCGTTGGCCAACGCGTCGTTCTCGCCAGGAGCGGGCGGAAACCTGTGGATGCTCGGTCTCGGCATCTCGGGCTTCGGCACGATCCTCGGTGCAGTGAACTTCATCACGACGATCATCACGATGCGCGCGCCCGGCATGACGATGTGGCGCATGCCGATCTTCAGCTGGAATACGCTCATCACCAGCCTGCTGATCCTGATGGCCTTCCCGGTCCTGGCCGCGGCGATCTTCGCCGCCGCCGCCGACCGTGTGCTCGGTGCCCACATCTACGATCCGCAGAACGGCGGAGTCCTGCTCTGGCAGCACCTGTTCTGGTTCTTCGGCCACCCCGAGGTCTACATCATCGCGCTGCCGTTCTTCGGCATCGTCTCCGAGATCTTCCCGGTGTTCAGCCGCAAGCCGATCTTCGGATACAAGACCCTCGTCTACGCGACGATCGCCATCGCCGCGCTGTCCGTGGCCGTGTGGGCGCACCACATGTACGTCACCGGCTCGGTGCTCCTGCCGTTCTTCGCCCTGATGACGATGCTCATCGCGGTGCCGACGGGTGTGAAGATCTTCAACTGGATCGGCACGCTCTGGCGAGGTTCGGTGACTTTCGAGACGCCGATGGTGTTCGCACTGGGCTTCCTCGTCTCGTTCGTCTTCGGTGGTCTCACCGGTGTGATCCTCGCGGCCCCGCCGCTCGACTTCCACCTCAGCGACTCGTACTTCGTCGTGGCGCACTTCCACTACGTGGTGTTCGGCACGGTGGTGTTCGCCATGTTCGCCGGCTTCTACTTCTGGTGGCCGAAGTGGACGGGCCGCATGCTCAACGAGCGCCTCGGCTACGTGCACTTCTGGATGCTGTTCGTGGGCTTCCACATGACCTTCCTCATCCAGCATTGGCTCGGTGTCGACGGCATGGTCCGGCGCTACGCGGATTACTCCGCGGCGGACGGTTGGACCTGGCAGAACCAGGTCTCCACGATCGGCGCGATCATCCTGGGTGCCTCGATGCTGCCGTTCTTCCTGAACGTCTGGATCACGGCACGCAAGGCGCCCAAGGTCACGGTGAACGACCCGTGGGGTTACGGCGCCTCGCTCGAGTGGGCCACCTCGTGCCCGCCGCCGCGGCACAACTTCACGTCGATCCCGCGCATCCGTAGCGAGCGTCCGGCCTTCGACCTGAACCACCCGGAGGCCGCGGAGTTCGCGACCACCGCACCCGGCGAGCGAGAGGGCCACTGAGTCATGCGCGACAACGTCATCATCTGGTGGGTCCTGACCGCGTTCTTCGCCCTCGTCGGCGTCGTCTACACCGGCTGGAACATCCTGGCTCACCCCGGCCTTCCGCTCGTGAACCAGATCGAGTGGGTCGGCACGGTCGCCCTGTTCTTCTCGGCCTTCATGGGCGCCATGGTCGCGTTCTACCTGGACCGGACGCACAAGGCGCAGAACGGCGAGCTGCCTGAGGACATCCTCACGTCGGACATTGACGACGGCGACCCCGAGCTCGGCGAGTTCAGCCCGTGGTCCTGGTGGCCGCTGGTCCTCGCGGCATCGGCCGGCGTGTTCGTCGTGGGCCTCGCGGTCGGGCACTTCCTCCTCCCGATCGGTCTGGCCATCTTCGTGGTCGCCATCGTCGGCTGGGTCTACGAGTACTACCGCGGCAACTTCGCCCGCTGAGTCCCCGCACACGAAGGAAGGCCCCCGGATCACTCCGGGGGCCTTCCTCGTTTGGGTGCCGTGGTCAAGCCCGGGTACGGATCCGGGGGATGCCGGTGAGCGGGTCGATCGGGCGATGGTGCACGCCGTCGGCGTCTTCGACGGGGTACCCCTCGCGGACCCAGTACTCGAAGCCGCCGATCATCTCGCGCACGCGATAGCCGAGGCGCGCGAACTCGAGCGCACCGCGCACACCACCGTTGCACCCCGGGCTCCAGCAGTACACGACCACGTCGGCGTCGCGGGGGATCTCTCGCGGCGCCCTGTCCGCGATCTCGCTGTGGTGCATGTGGACGGCTCCGGCGACGCGCCCTTGAGCCCATGCTTCGGTCGAGCGCACGTCGACCACGACGAGGGGGCGGCCAGCGGCGCGATCAGCATGGACGTCGCTCGGGTCGGTCTCATAGGCGAGGCGGGCAGCGAAGTAGTCGGCACGGTCGATCATGAGTTCAGATTACGGAACGCGGGCGCCGCACGGATGAGTGTTCCCGTCGCGCATCGCACGAATCCTGCCGATCCTCCTCAGAGCGGTGCGGTCATCTGGATCCGTCGGCCGTGGACGGAGAGGTTCAGCCGTTCTTCGACGCCGACGAGCGCGCGCAGGAAGTCGGTGTCCGGCGCGGACTCCTCGAAGCCGCACCGGGCGTAGAAGGGGGCGTTCCACGGCACGTCCGCGTAGGTGCGCAAGGTGATGCGCCTATGGCCTCGACGTCGCGCCTCCTCCTGCGCGGCCACCACCAGCGCGCGTCCGACGCCGCGGCGGGCGTGCTCCGGGCGCACGGAGAGCTGCTCCAGGTGCGCCTCCCCGTCCACCTCGAGGACGTGCGCGAAGCCGACGGGCGTCGAGGGATCGTCGGCATGCTCGTCGGCGGGGGAGGGGAGAGCCGCCACCAGGACGAACCCCGGGGCATCCTGGCGTTCCTCGTTCGAGGTGGGGGGTGGCCACGACCGCGCCCCGAAACGCTCGATCAGGATGAGGTCGGCGGCGCGCTCGAGCTGTTCGAGAACGACGTGGTCGGCGGCGGTCGCGAACCGGATGAGTGGCCTCATCGGGCGGTGACGAGTTCGCGCTGCGCGGAGGAGGCCGCCAGGACCCGCGTGCTGATGACATCCGTCAGGGTGGCACCGGCGGCCTGGAGAGCCTGCTCCAGGGTCTCCACGCATCGTGCGGCTTGCGCCGCGTCGTCGCCCGGAGCCGTGGTCGTGCCGTTGTCCTCGAGGGGGCAGGCTCCGGCGAGGAAGACGAGACGGGCGTCCGCGGGTGCGGTCGCTGCATAGGCGTCGGGGGCATCGGCGAACTGAGGTGCGCGGAGCAGACGGACGACGGATGACATGGTTCGATCCTCTCATCGGGGGAGAACGACGAAGGCCCCGTCCGAGCGGACGGGGCCTTCGCGAGGGGGAGTGACGATTACTCGTCGTCCTCCGACTTCTTCTTCCGAGGCTTCTTGACCGGCTCGGTGGAGATCACCGTGCTGGGCGTGTTCGGAGTCTCATCGACGTGCGTCTCGTCGACCGTGAGCGGGGCGTCCGGGAAGCCGGCACGCTCGTGAGCGCCCTGGATCTCGGCGACCTCGGCCGCCTCATTGCCCTCGGTGACGTGGTGCTGGTGAGCGTCCGCGGCGTCGATCTCGGCCTGCGTGAGCGGGGCGAGGCGATCCTCGAAGAACCAACGCGACATCGCCGAGCGGAGGTTCTCCGTCCACGGGATGCGGCCCTTCGCGTTCGGACGGACGACGAGCGGCTCGTAACCGTCGATGTCGATGAGCTTCCAGCGGTCGTACTTGTCGACCGGCTGGTGCACCTCGATGAACTCGCCGCCGGGGAGACGCACGATGCGGCCCGACTCGAAGCCGTGCAGGACGATCTCGCGGTCCTTCTTCTGGAGCGCGATGCAGATGCGCTTCGTGACGAAATAGCCGATGATCGGGCCGAGGAACAGCAGCGCCTGCAGCGTGTGGATCACGCCCTCCATGGTGAGCATGAAGTGCGTCGCGATGAGGTCGGAAGAGGCCGCCGCCCACAGGACCGCGTAGAAGATGACGCCGGCGACGCCGATCGCGGTGCGGGTGGCCGCGTTGCGCGGGCGCTGGGCGATGTGGTGCTCACGCTTGTCACCGGTGACCCACGCCTCGATGAAGGGGTAGATCGCGACGATGACGATGAACAGGCCGAGCACGGCGACCGGGGCCAGGATCCCGAACGACCAGGTGTGGTCGAGGAACACGATGTCCCAGTTCGACGGCGCCAGACGGAGCGCGCCGTCTGCGAAGCCGATGTACCAGTCGGGCTGCGTACCCGCCGAGACGGGGGAGGGGTCGTACGGTCCGTAGTTCCAGATCGGGTTGATCTGGAAGAACGTCGCGATCAGCACGATGGTGCCGAAGACGATGAACAGGTAGCCGCCCATCTTGGACATGTAGACCGGCATCATCGGGTAGCCCACGACGTTGTCGTTCGTCCGGCCGGGGCCGGCGAACTGCGTGTGCTTGTTGATGATCATGAGCATCAGGTGCACGGCGATGAAGGCGATGACCAGCATCGGCAGCAGCAGGATGTGCAGCGTGTACAGGCGTCCGACGATGTCGGTACCGGGGAACTCGCCGCCGAAGAGGAGGAACGAGGTCCAGGTGCCGATCAGCGGGAGACCCTTGATCATGCCGTCGATGATCCGGAGGCCGTTACCCGAGAGCAGGTCGTCGGGGAGCGAGTAGCCGGTGAAGCCCTCCGCCATCGCGAGGATGAACAGCACGAAGCCGATCACCCAGTTGAGCTCGCGCGGCTTGCGGAACGCACCCGTGAAGAACACGCGGAGCATGTGCACACCGATGCCGGCGATGAACACCAGCGCGGCCCAGTGGTGGATCTGGCGGACCAGCAGACCGCCGCGGAGGTCGAACGAGATGTGCAGCGTCGACTCGAGGGCCGACGACATCGCGATGCCGCGCATGGGGGCGTACGCGCCGGTGTAGTGGGTCTCCACCATGGAGGCCTGGAAGAAGAACGTCAGGAAGGTTCCGGACAGGAACACGACGACGAAGCTCCAGAGCGCGATCTCACCGAGCATGAACGACCAGTGGTCGGGGAAGATCTTGCGACCGAGCTCCTTGACGAAGCCCGAGAGGCTGGTGCGCTCATCGATGTAGTTCGACGCGGCGCCGACGAAACGGCCGCCGAGAGGCGCCTTGGTGTCCTTCTCGTCCTTGGACAGCGTTGCGGTGCTCAATGGCGCTCCCAGAAGCTCGGGCCGACGGGTTCGGTGAAGTCGCTGCGTGCGATGAGGTAGCCCTCGTCGTCCACGGTGATGGGCAGCTGGGGCAGCGGCCGGGCGGCCGGGCCGAAGATGACCTTCGCGTGGTCCGTGACGTCGAACTGCGACTGGTGGCACGGGCACAGCAGGTGGTGGGTCTGCTGCTCGTACAGCGCGACGGGGCAGCCGACGTGCGTGCAGACCTTGGAGTAGGCGACGATGCCGTCGTAGGACCAGTCCTTGCGGTCCTCGGCCTCAGTGAGCTGCTCGGGGCGGAGGCGCATCATCAGCACGATGGCCTTGGCCTTCTCCTCGAGGTAGCCCTCGTCGTGTCCGAGCTCCGCGAGGTCCTCGGGGATGACGTGGAAGGCGGAGCCGAGCGTCACGTCCGCTGCGCGGATGGGGGTGCCGTCCGGGTCGCGCACCAGGCGCATGCCCTCGTCCCACATCGTGTGCTTCAGCAGCGCGACCGGGTCGCCCGCGGTGGGGTCGTCCGGCGTCGAGTGCGGAGCGAGGCCGCGGAACAGCGTCACGCCGGGGATGATCGACGCCACGATCGCGGCGAACAGCGAGTTGCGGATCATCGTGCGGCGTCCGAACCCGGACTCCTCGTTCGCGTCGGAGAACGCCTTGATGGCGGCCTCACGCGTGGAGTCCTTGCCCCGGGTGGGGTGGCGGTGCTCGATGAACTCCTTGTCGGACATCAGAGCCTTGGACCAGTGGATGGCACCGATTCCGAGGGCCAGCAGCGCGAGGGCGATGCCGAGGCCGATGAAGAGGTTGTTCTGACGGATGTCGATGAGCGCGCCGCTCTCGATCGGGAACAGCATGTAGGCGGCGACCGCCCAGATGCTCCCGGCGAGGGACAGGTAGAACAGCGTGTAGACGGTGCGGACCGCGGTCTTCTCGGCGCGCGGGTCCTTGTCGGTCATCCGCTCACGGTGCGGCGGAAGACCCGGGTTCTGCACGGGATCGCTGACTGCGACACCCAGCCCCGGAGAGGGCTGGTAGGCCCTGTCAAGAGCCTGCGAGTCGTCGTCGTGTGCCATGGTGCTCCTCGTACGTTCCTCTTCGATGAATAAGCGTCAGTTGGACTTCGCCGTGATCCACACGGTGATGGCGACCAGAGCGCCGATACCGAAGATCCACACGAACAGGCCCTCGGAGACCGGTCCGAGCGAGCCGAGGGAGAAGCCGCCGATCTGGACGGACTGCTGCTGGAAGAGCAGAGCCGAGATGATGTCGCGCTTGTCCTCGTCGGACAGGTTCATGTCGCCGAAGACCGGCATGTTCTGCGGGCCGGTGACCATGGCGGCGTAGATGTGCAGCGCGCTGGTCTCGGTGATCGCCGGAGCGTACTTGCCCTCGGTCAGTGCGCCACCGGCGGCGGCCACGTTGTGGCACATCGCGCAGTTGACGCGGAAGAGCTCGGCGCCGTGCGCCACGTCACCCTCGCCGTCGAGGATCTTCTCGGAGGGGAACTCCGGTCCGGGGGCCTCGGACTGCACGTAGGCGGCCATCGCGAGGATCTGCTCCTCGGTGAACTGCGGCTCCTTCTGGGGGGCCTGCGGTCCCTGCATCTGCAGCGGCATGCGGCCGGTCGACACCTGGAACTCGACCGCGAGCTCGCCGACGCCATAGAGGCTCGGGCCGTTGGGGGTGCCCTCCAGGTCGAGGCCGTGGCAGGTGGCGCAGTTGGCCGTGAACAGCTTCTCGCCGTCCTCGACCGTCAGCTGCGTCGATGCCGTGGGCGCGTCGTTGGCGGCGAATGCCGCGGTCGCACCCGCGTACACAGCGCCGGTGATCATGAGGCCTGCTCCGATGAGCGCGGCCGCCGCCAGTGGGCTGCGACGACCGCTCGAACGGCGCTTCTTCTCTCGTGCCATCTCGGGGATCAGCTCCGCTCTTATTTCAGGAAGTAGATAACGAAGAACAGCACGATCCAGACGACGTCGACGAAGTGCCAGTAGTAGGACACCACGATCGAGGAGGTCGCCTCCTTGTGCCGGAAGTTCTTGACGGCGTACGCGCGGCCGATCACCAGGAGGAACGCGACGAGTCCGCCGGTGACGTGGAGGGCGTGGAAGCCGGTGGTCAGGTAAAAGGCCGAGGCGTAGGCGTCAGCCTGGATGGGCATGCCCTCCGCGACCAGCTGTGCGTACTCCCAGACCTGGCCGGAGACGAAGATCGCGCCCAGGGCGAAGGTGAGGAAGAACCACTCGACCATGCCCCAGCCGAACAGGCGACGGCGGCCGGCGCCGTTCTTCTGTCCCTTGCCGATCTTGTACGGCTGCAGGTCCTCCGCCGCGAACACACCCATCTGGCAGGTGAACGAGGAGAGCACGAGGATCGCCGTGTTCACTGCCGCGAAGGGGACGTTCAGGAGCTCGGTACGGTCGGCCCACAGCTCGGGTGAGGTGCTGCGGAGGGTGAAGTAGATCGCGAAGAGTCCCGCGAAGAACATCACCTCGCTGCCGAGCCACACAATGGTGCCGACAGCTACCGGGTTGGGCCGCTTGATGGTTCTCGCCGCCGGGGCATACGTCGCTGAGGTCGTCACCCCTCCATTATGGCCGATCCGCGAGCGTGATTCTTGCACCCCCGCCCCTCGATTCGCCCGTCGATGACTTAGGAGACCCTAAGAAAACACTGCGAATACCCGGTGAATACGCGGGAAACGTCGCACTTTCGGTGTCTGCGCGCCCGCTCGGATCGCACTGCACGTTTTCTCCGCGCCGATAGGATCGCACACATGGCTGATTCCCTGACCTGGTCCGACGTGCTCACCTCTCTCCTGGAGCGTCGCGACCTCAGCGTCTGGGAGTCCACCTGGGCCATGCGGCAGATCATGCAGGGTGGGGTCTCCGAGGCGCAGCTCGCGGGGTTCCTGGTGGCGCTGCGCGCGAAGGGCGAGACGATCGACGAGATCGTCGGCTTCCGTGACGCCATCCTCGAAGCGGCCGTGCCGCTTCCGGTCTCCCCGAATGTGCTGGACATCGTCGGCACGGGTGGGGACCGCGTGGGTACGGTGAACGTCTCGACGACGGCGGCCGTGATCATCGGCGCGACAGGCATCCCGGTGGTCAAGCACGGGAATCGGGCGGCGAGCTCCGCGTCCGGCTCCTCCGACGTCCTCGGTGCGCTCGGCCTCGAGCTCTCGCTCGACCCGGCGGCCGTCGCCTCGATCCTCGACCGGACAGGCATCACCTTCGCCTGGGCCGGGGCCTTCCATCCCGGGTTCAAGCACGCGGGTGCCGTCCGGTCGCAGCTCGGCGTGCCGACCGTGTTCAACATGCTCGGTCCGCTGTGCAACCCGGCGCGCGCGGAGGCGAACGCGGTCGGCGTGGCACAGATGGAGCGAGTGCCGCTGATCACCGGCGTCTTCCGCACGCGGGGGGCCACGGCGCTGGTGTTCCGCGGCGACGACGGCCTGGACGAGCTGACGACCACAGGGCACAGCAGGATCTGGGAGGTCACCCGCGGGGACATCCATGAACACGATCTCGACCCGCGCGACCTGGGCATCCCCCTCGCCGACCTGTCCGACCTCATCGGCGGGTCTCCCGCCCACAACGCGGACGTGCTCCGGCGGACGCTCGCGGGGGAGCAGGGGCCCGTCCGGGACATCGTGCTCCTGAACGCCGCCGCCGGGATCGTCGCCTTCGAGCTCTCCCAGGACGCGACCCAGGTGCAGCGGCCGATCCTCGAGCGCCTCCGCGACGGGCTCGCCCGTGCATCCGCTGCCGTGGACGACGGGAGCGCACTGGCCAAGCTCGACCAGTGGATCGGCGTGAGCCGCGAGCTGGCGGCCCCTCAGGAGTGACCATGGATCCGGTCGACGCGCTGCTCGAGATCGCCTCGCTGCTGGAGCGGGAGCGGGCGTCGCGCTACCGGGCCAAGGCCTTCCGTCAGGCGGCCGCGACATTCCAGGACCTCCCTGCCGATGTGCAGGACGACCCGACGCGTCTTCGGGCGGCCAAGGGCATCGGCGAGTCGACCTTCGCCGTCATCCGGCAGGCTCAGGCCGGGGACGTGCCGGAGTATCTGATCGAACTGCGCGGGGACGTCGAGCCTGAGCGGGTGTCTGCGCTCCGTGGAAAGCTGCGCGGAGACCTGCACGCTCACACCGAGTGGTCAGACGGGACGACCTCCATCGAGGTGATGGCCGCCGCAGCCCGCGCGCAGGGGCACGAGTACCAGGCCATCACGGATCATTCGCCGCGCCTCCGCGTGGCCCGAGGTCTCTCGGTGGAACGGCTGCGTGAGCAGATCCCGCAGGTGCGGGCGCAGTCGGGGGACGGATTCACGTTGCTCGCCGGCATCGAGGTGGACATCCTCGAAGACGGCGCCCTCGATCAGGACGACGCCGTGCTCGCTGAGCTGGATGTGGTCGTCGCCTCCGTGCACTCGAAGCTGCGCATGGACGGCCGGGCGATGACGAAGCGGATGATCGCCGCGGTGTCCCATCCGCGGGTGAACGTCCTCGGGCATTGCACGGGTCGTCTCGTGCAGGGGGACCGTGGCACGCGCCCGCCTTCGGCCTTCGACGCCGCCGCCGTCTTCGCGGCCTGTGCGGAGAACGGGGTCGCCGTGGAGATCAACTCCCGTCCCGAGCGACAGGATCCGCCGGACGAGCTCATCGCGATCGCGCTCGACGCCGGTTGCCTGTTCTCCATCGATTCCGACGCACACGCCCCCGGCCAGTTGTCGCTCCTGGACCACGGAGCCGAGCGGGCGGAGCGTGCCGGGGTGCCGGCGTCACGCATCGTCACCACGTGGGGCCTGTCGCGTCTGCTCGCCTGGGCGGAGTGAGGGACGCCCTCGTCAGGCGTCCGCGATCGCCTTCGCCGCCTCGGTGACCGCGGTGACGGCGCGGGTCATGGAGCTGCCGAGATTCCAGCGCTCGGCGAGGGCCGTGGCCGCCTCGGCCTCGTCCGGCGTGAGGGCATGCAGGGCGACACCCGGGGCGGTGATCGGGAGCGACGTGGCGACGGCGACGACGGTCGGAGCGACGTCCAGGTAGGCCTGCGCGTCGAGGATCTTCGCGCGGATGCCCGCGCTCATGCCCTCACCTGCGTCCGCGGCCTCGCGGATACCGAGCAGATCGCCGTGCTTCTGCAGGAGCGTGGCGGCCGTCTTCTCGCCGATGCCGGCGACACCGGGGAGCCCATCCGACGCGTCCCCGCGCATCGTCGCGAAGTCCGCGTACTGCGTCGGCAGGACACCGTACTTCGTGACGACCGTCGCGTCCGTGACGAGTTCGAGATTGCTCATGCCGCGGGCCGTGTAGATCACCCGGACGTCCCGGGCATCGTCGACGAGCTGGAAGAGGTCGCGATCGCCGGTCACGATGTCGACCGGCATCGTCGCGTTCGTCGCGAGGGTGCCGATCACATCGTCCGCCTCATGCTCGGCGACGCCGACGATGGGGATGCCGATGGCGGCGAGCGTCTGCCGGATCAAGGGGATCTGCGCCTCCAGCGGGTCGGGGACCTCCTCGACGTCCGGCGCGCCGGCCACGACCTCGACCACGCGGTGCGTCTTGTAGCTGGGGATGAGGTCGACCCTCCACTGCGGACGCCAGTCGTCATCCCAGCACGCCACGACGTGGGTCGGCTGGTAGGTCGTCACCAGCTTGGCGATCATGTCCAGCAGGCCGCGTGCGGCGTTGATCGGGGACCCGTCCGGGGCTGTGACCTTGTCGGGCACCCCGTAGAACGCGCGGAAGTAGAGGCTGGCGGTGTCGAGCAGCATGAGGCGTTCGGCGCGGGTCATGGATTCAGGGTAGAGCGTGTCCCATCGGGCGCTCAGCAGCCGACCGCCGCGGGTCGTTCCTCGCACGTCCGCGCCACGAGCGCGGTGGTCGCCTCGTAGATGCGGATGTCCCGGGACGCTACCTCTATCGACAGCTCACCGGGAACCGCGAACCAGCCGCCGCCGACGTCGACCTGCGCCGTGTACGCGACCGTGGTCCTCGTCGAATAGGTGCCCCGTCGCGCATAGGTATGGCTCGTCTCGGTCGGCGTGAACGGCGCCTGCCCGAGCATCGACCAGGTGCGACCGCCGTCGGGCGTCACCGCCGTCGTGCCGTCGCCGTGGTCGAAGACGACGCGAACGGGCGTGAAACGCACCGGCACGGGCCGGTCGAGGAGTGTGCCGGTCGCCGTGTGTGCGGCGACGGTCGCCACGAAGTTGGTCGGCATCCCCACGACGCCCACGTTGCCCGGCTCGGCCGTCGTGGTCACGGGGGCGGGTGCGAACTGCGCGACATCCTCGATCGTGAGCGGCGTCCCGGACTCCTCTGTCACCCGCACCGCGTACATCCCGCACGACCGGCTCAGCACTGTGTCGGTCCGGCACGCCTTGCTTTCCGTCTCGGGGACCGCAGGGGGCCTACGGTTCGAATGCGTCCATAGATCGGAAGGGTGAGTCGCGGCGGAGACGCTCACGGTCGAACCGTCCGTCCCAGCTAGGAAATCTGAGAATCCCGGCGAATCGGCCCCAGAAGCGAACTGCACTAAGAGCATGATCACGACTACGAACCTGGGCACGAAGCATCCTCAATGCGGTTTGCAGTGTCGACAGTCAGAACTCCGTGCGGATGCGCCAGCAACAAGAGCTCCAGAGCGTAGGCACTGGGACGGTCAGGAGAAACGCCAGAGGTGCCGTCTTGGTTTGTGATTCGGACCTTCGACACATCTAGGCATGCAGATGCGCGGATGCGTTCGAACGGGGGCTCGCTTTCTTGCCCCTCAAAGAAGATGATGCTTGTATTCCCCGCCAGTACTTGCCCTTCCGCGTGCATCCGCGAGAAGTTCTTTCGATCCGATGCCTCCACCCCGCCACTGGACAGCTCAAACAACGGCTCGAACGTCGATGGGTCTCGGGTGTCGACGCGATTGAGGGCGTCGATGTAGTCGGAGAAGGTGGCCTCGGCGGCGGCGAAGGCCTCTTCTTCGGACGAGAACGCGGGGGAGGGAGTCGGCGTGGGCTCCGCAGTGGGGGTACACCCGGAGAGCATCGAGACGCCGACTGCCAGCGTGGCGAGCAGGCGGAAAGCGGTGGGCGAGATCACCGGGCCACCGTATGCGGAATGCCGAGCTCGCTGCCGACGTTATCCACAGAGCGGCTGCGAGGAATCGGCTCCTTCATAGGGCGGCAACTTCTGGTAGCCTGAACTGTCACTCGTGGCGTGTACACGCATGCCCAGGTGACGAACACACCACAATCCACCTGCTGCGAAGCACATCCCGACCGTGCGCGGTCTTGGTCCGCAGCCCGAGTATCCATTCACAAGGACAACCCACTACATGACTACCGCAACGACCGCCCCGGCCACCAAGCAGGTCGCCATCAACGACATCGGATCTGCTGAGGACTTCCTGGCCGCGGTCGAGAAGACCCTGAAGTTCTTCAACGACGGCGACATCATCGAAGGCACGATCGTCAAGATCGACCGCGATGAGGTCCTGCTCGATGTCGGCTACAAGACCGAGGGTGTCATCCCCTCGCGCGAGCTCTCGATCAAGCACGACGTCGACCCCAACGAGGTCGTCAAGGTCGGCGACGAGGTCGAGGCCCTCGTCCTCCAGAAGGAGGACAAGGAAGGCCGCCTGATCCTCTCCAAGAAGCGTGCGCAGTACGAGCGCGCCTGGGGAGACGTCGAGAAGATCAAGGAGAACGACGGCGTCGTCACCGGTACGGTCATCGAGGTCGTCAAGGGTGGACTCATCGTCGACATCGGCCTCCGTGGCTTCCTCCCGGCCTCGCTCATCGAGCTGCGCCGCGTCCGCGACCTCACGCCGTACCTCGGCCAGGAGATCGAGGCGAAGATCCTCGAGCTCGACAAGAACCGCAACAACGTCGTCCTCAGCCGCCGTGCGCTCCTCGAGCAGACGCAGTCGGAGTCGCGCACCACGTTCCTGAACAACCTGCACAAGGGTCAGGTCCGCAAGGGTGTCGTGTCGTCGATCGTCAACTTCGGTGCGTTCGTCGACCTGGGCGGCGTGGACGGCCTCGTGCACGTCTCCGAGCTGTCCTGGAAGCACATCGAGCACGCCTCCGAGGTCGTCGAGGTGGGCCAGGAGGTCACCGTCGAGATCCTCGAGGTCGACCTCGACCGCGAGCGCGTCTCCCTGTCGCTGAAGGCGACGCAGGAGGACCCGTGGCAGGTCTTCGCCCGCACCCACGCGATCGGTCAGGTCACGCCGGGTAAGGTCACCAAGCTTGTTCCGTTCGGTGCGTTCGTCCGCGTCGCAGACGGCATCGAGGGCCTCGTCCACATCTCCGAGCTCTCCAGCAAGCACGTCGAGCTGGCCGAGCAGGTCGTTTCCGTCGGCGAAGAGGTCTTCGTCAAGGTCATCGACATCGACCTCGAGCGTCGTCGCATCTCGCTGTCGCTGAAGCAGGCCAACGAGTCGGTCGACCCCAACGGCACCGAGTTCGACCCGGCCCTGTACGGCATGCTCGCCGAGTACGACGAGAACGGCGAGTACAAGTACCCGGAGGGCTTCGACGCCGAGACCGGTGCGTGGAAGGAAGGCTTCGACGCCCAGCGCGAGGCATGGGAGCAGGAGTACGCTGCGGCCCAGGCTCGCTGGGAGGCGCACAAGGCTCAGGTCGCGAAGGCGGCCGAGGCCGAGGCTGCGGCCGGCGACGACTTCGGCGGCCAGTCCTTCTCGAGCGAGACGGCCGGCGCCGGCACGCTCGCCGACGACGAGGCTCTCGCGGCTCTGCGCGAGAAGCTCTCGGGCGGCAACTCCTAAGTAACACTCCGAAAAGGGTCGTCACCCCGCTTCACGGCGGGTGTGACGGCCCTTTTCGCATGCCCGGAACCCCCGGAAATCGCTGCGTGACGCAACGTTACGGCCGCATTCGTAACAATCCAGCGCCTCCGACACGATGGGGACATGACCGTCCTCCTGCCCGCTGCGTCGCGCACTGCCGAGGCCCCGAAGGTGTCGGGTTCCGCGCAGCCCGTCCGCCTCGACGGCATCGCGCGCTCGTTCCCGCTCGCGCAGGGCCGGCGAGAGGTGCTCCGCGGCATCGACCTCGACATCGCCGCCGGGGAGATCGTCGCCGTCGTCGGCCCGTCGGGGTGTGGGAAGTCCACGTTGCTGCGCCTCATCGGCGGCCTCGACGCTCCCACCACGGGCACGATCCGGCTCGACGGTTCGGGCGTCGCCGACGTGGACGAGCGCACCGCTGTCGCGTTCCAGGAGCCGCGGCTGCTTCCATGGCGCACGCTCGCCCAGAATGTCGAACTGGGACTGCCGCGCGGCACCGGCCGGGTCGCCGGACGGACACGTGTGCGTGAGCTGCTGCAACTCGTCGGACTGGAGCATGCCGCCGACCAGCGCCCTCGTGAGGTCTCCGGCGGCATGGCCCAGCGCGCCTCGCTCGCCCGCGCTCTCGCCCGCAACCCCGGGGTTCTGCTGCTGGACGAGCCGTTCGGCGCGCTCGACGCCCTCACCCGTCTGCGCATGCACGACCTGCTGCTCAAGATCCACGCCGCCGAGCCCACCACGGTGCTGCTCGTGACCCACGACGTGGAGGAGGCCCTCTACCTCGCCGACCGCGTGCTGCTGCTGCGCACCGTCGGCGCGGGAGACGACGAGTCGTCCGTCGCGCGGACGGTCGACGTCCCCGGCATCCGCCCCCGAGACCGCGCCGACCGCGGCCTCGCCGACCTGCGCGCCGAGCTCCTCGAAGGGCTCGGCGTCGACACGCACCACCACACCCCCGAGGAGAACCGATGAGCACCATCACCCGCCGCATCATCCCTGCGATCGCCGTCGCCGGGACGATGATGCTCGTCGCCACCGGCTGCGTCGCCGGCGAGAACGCGACGGCCGACGCCGAGTCCACGCCCGCCGGGAGCGGCGAGTGGTCCGCCGACACGCTGTCCATCGACTTCGCTACCTACAACCCGCTCAGTCTCGTGATCCGCGACCAGGGCATCCTCGAGGACATCCTCGGCGACGACGTGACCGTCGAATGGGTGCAGTCCGCCGGGTCCAACAAGGCCAACGAGCTGCTGCGTTCCGGCTCGGTCGACGTGGGTTCGACGGCGGGCTCGGCCGCGCTGCTCGCTCGCGCCAACGGTTCCCCCATCCAGGTCATCGACATCTACTCCCAGCCCGAGTGGTCGGCCATCGTCGTCGGTCCCGACAGCGACATCACGTCGGTGGAGGACCTCAAGGGCGCGTCCGTCGCGGCCACCAAGGGCACCGACCCGTACTTCTTCCTCCTGCAGGCGCTGGAGGAGGGCGGGCTGTCGCTCGCGGACGTCGAGGTGCAGAACCTCCAGCACGCGGACGGGCGGGCCGCGCTCGACGGCGGGTCCGTCGACGCGTGGGCGGGTCTCGACCCCATCATGGCCGCTGCGGAGCAGGAGTCGGGCGACAAGCTCATCTACCGCAACGTCGACTTCAACACCTACGGTTTCCTCAACGCGACCGAGGACTTCATCGACAACCACCCGGATCTCGCACAGGCCGTCGTCGACGCCTACGAGGAGGCGCGCGTCTGGGCGCTCGAGCACCCGGAGGAGACGGCCGCCCTGCTCGCCGACGTCGCGGGCATCGACCTCGAGGTCGCGACAACGGTGATCCAGGAGCGGTCGAACCTCGACGTGAGCGGCGTCCCCGGTGACGACCAGCTCGCCGTTCTCGAGAAGATCGCGCCGGTGCTCGTCGAGTCCGGCGATGTGCAGGGCGGTCAGGCATCGGTCGACAAGGCGCTCTCCAGCATCATCAACGACACCTTCGCGACGAAGGCGGGCGCAAGCGAGTGACCGGTTTCGAGGAGCGGGTGGTCGTCCCGGCGGAATCGCGGGACGCGCTCGAGTTCGCGAAGGGTGCTCCCCGCGGGAGGCCCGGGGGAGCACGGCGTGGCCTGCCGCCTGTCGTGCGGATCCTCGGGGGCTTCCTGCTCCCCGCCGTGATCCTCATCGCCTGGCAGGTGGTCACGACGGCCGGGCTCATCGAGCCGTACCGACTCCCGACGCCCGGATCGGTCTTCCAGGCCGGAGTGGAACTCGCCGAGACCGGACAGCTCTGGACCCACATCGCCATCTCCGTCCAGCGGGTGCTGCTCGGATTCGCGATCGGCTCGGTCATCGGGCTCGCCGCGGCCGGCATCGTCGGACTCTCCCGGTGGGGTGACGTTCTGCTCAGTCCCACCCTCGCCGCCGTTCGCGCCGTCCCGTCGCTCGCCTGGGTGCCGCTGCTGATCCTGTGGATGCAGATCGGCGAGGAGTCCAAGGTGACCCTCATCGCGATCGGCGCGTTCTTCCCGGTCTACACGACGGTCGCCTCGGCACTGCGTCACGTGGACCCGCAGCTCGTCGAGGCGGGACGCTCGTTCAGCCTGCACGGCTGGTCGCTGTTCCGCACGGTCCAGCTCCCGGCCGTCGTGCCCTCCGTCGTCGCGGGGCTGCGTCTCGCGCTCGCGCAGGCATGGCTGTTCCTCGTGGCCGCCGAGCTCATCGCTTCGTCCATGGGGCTCGGGTTCCTGTTGACGGACTCGCAGAGCACCGGGCGTGTCGACCGTATCCTGCTCTCCATCGTGCTGCTGGCGCTGCTCGGCACGATCACCAACGGCGTGCTCGCACTGCTGGAGAAGTACCTGTTGCGGCGATGGACGTGACGATGACCGAGGCTCGGCTGCTGGAGGAACGGGTCTATCCTCCGTCGCCCGCGTTCCCCGATGCCAACGTGACCGCAGAAGCCTATGCTCGCGCGGCCGCTGATCCTGTGGCCTTCTGGGAAGATGCGGCCCGCCGGCTGGACTGGGTCGAGCCGTGGGGCCGCGTGCACGAGTGGGAACCGCCGGTCGACGGTGCGGTCCCCGCGGCGCGATGGTTCCTCGGCGGGCAGCTGAACGTCGCGGTGAACTGCGTCGACCGGCACGTGGACGCCGGACGCGGAGACAAGGTCGCCCTCCACTTCGAGGGGGAGCCGGGCGACCGCGTCTCGGTGACCTACGCCGACCTGCAGCGTCGTGTGGCCCAGGCGGCGCACGCGCTCGAAGACCTCGGCATCCGACCGGGCGATCGCGTCGTGATCTACCTCCCCGTGCTCGTGGAGACCGTCGTCATCACGCTCGCGTGCGCGCGGATCGGAGCCGTCCACTCGCTCGTCTTCGTAGGGTTCTCGGCGGAGGCCGTGCGGTTCCGGCTCGAGGACACCGGGGCAAAGCTGCTCGTGACCAGCGACGGCCAGTTCCGGCGGGGGACGGCGACCGAGGTCAAGTCCGCCGCCGATGCCGCCGCTGCGGGACTGCCGGACCTCGAACACGTCCTCGTGCTCCGTCGTACCGGACAGGCCGTCCCATGGACCGACGGTCGGGACGTGTGGTGGCACGACGTCGTCGACACAGCACCCACCGCGCATCAGGCTGAGGCTTTCGACGCCGAGCACCCGCTGTTCATCATCTACACCTCCGGCACGACAGGGAAGCCGAAGGGGCTTGTGCACACCTCCGGCGGCTACCTGACGCACGCGAGTTGGGCGCACTGGGCGCACTTCGACGCCAAACCGGATGACGTTCACTGGTGCACGGCCGACCTCGCCTGGGTCACCGCGCACACGTACGAGATCTACGGACCGCTGTCGAACGGGCTCACCCAGGTCATCTACGAGGGCACGCCGGACACTCCGCGTCGCGAGCGGCACCTGGAGATCATCGAGCGCTACGGCGTGACGGTCTACTACACGGCGCCGACGCTCATCCGGACGTTCATGACCTGGTTCGGCGACGAACTGCCGGGCGGACACGACCTGTCGAGCTTGCGGCTGCTCGGCACGGTGGGCGAGGCGATCAACCCGGAGGCCTGGGTGTGGTTCCGCCGGAACTTCGGGCGGAATGAGCTCCCCGTCATCGACACATGGTGGCAGTCGGAGACCGGTGCCGCGATGATCGCCCCCTTGCCCGGCATCACGCCCCTGAAGCCCGGCTCCGCGTCGGTCCCGCTTCCGGGCATCGACGTCGCCGTGGTCGACGAGAACGGTGACGAGGTGGCGCCGGGCCGATCCGGGACCCTGGTCGTCCGGCGCCCGTGGCCGGGGATGGCGCGGACCGTCTGGGGAAACCCGGAGCGCTACCGCGACGCGTACTGGTCCGCGTACGCCGGAGTAGGGGCGCACGGCGGCTACTACGTTGCGGGAGACGGAGCGACCCGCGACGCCGATGGCTTCATCTGGATCCTGGGGCGGCTCGACGACGTCGTGAACGTCTCCGGTCATCGCCTCTCGACGATCGAGATCGAGTCGGCGCTCGTGGCGCACGAGACGGTCGGCGAAGCCGGGTCCGCCGGTGTGGCGGACCCGGTCACCGGGCAGGCGGTCGTGGCGTTCGTCACCCCGTCCGGCCGGGCGGAGATCGACGCGCACGCGCTGCGCGCTGAGGTCGCCCGCTCGATCGGTCCGGTCGCGAAGCCGAAGCACGTCGTCGTCGTGCCCGATCTGCCCAAGACGCGCTCGGGGAAGATCATGCGCCGCCTCCTCGCGCAGCTCTGGGACGCGGAACAGGATCGGCGGGCGGGACGGACCCCGCAGGCGCTCGGCGACACGACGTCACTGCAGAACCCCTGGGCCGTCGACGACATCGCCGGCGCTCTCGCCGCAGAATCGAGGACATCATGACCGACGACCATCGCTTCGGGTTCCGCACCCGCGCCCTTCACGCCGGGGGCACCCCGGACGCCGCCACCGGGGCGAGGGCGGTGCCGATCTATCAGACGACGTCGTTCGTCTTCGACGATGCGGCCGACGCCGGAAACCTCTTCGCGCTGCAGAAGTACGGCAACATCTACTCGCGTATCGGCAACCCCACGGTCGCCGCCCTGGAGGAGCGCCTGGCTTCGCTGGAGGGCGGAATCGGTGCGGTCGCGACCGCCTCCGGCATGAGCGCGGAGTTCATCACGTTCGCCGCCCTCGTGGGCGCGGGCGATCACGTCGTCGCCGCCGCGCAGCTTTACGGGGGCACGGTCACGCAGCTCGACGTGACACTGCGTCGCTTCGGCGTGGAGACGACCTTCGTCCGCTCCTCCGACCCGGCGGACTTCGCCGCGGCCGTCCGTCCCGAGACCAAGGTCGTCTACGTCGAGATGATCGGAAACCCCTCGGGCGAGATCGCCGACATCGAGGGTCTCGCCGCTGTCGCCCACGAGGCAGGCGTGCCGCTCGTCGTGGACGCCACCCTGGCCACCCCGTACCTCGCGCGTCCGCTGGAGCACGGGGCGGACATCGTCATCCACTCGGTCACGAAGTTCCTCGGCGGTCACGGGACGACCCTCGGCGGAGTGGTCATCGAGAAGGGCACCTTCGACTGGGGCAACGGCAAGTTCCCCCAGATGACCGAACCGGTGGCCTCCTACGGCGGCATCTCCTGGTGGGGCAACTTCGGGGAGTACGGGTTCCTCACCAAGCTGCGCTCCGAGCAGCTGCGCGACATCGGCCCGGCGCTGAGCCCGCAGTCGGCGTTCACGCTCCTGCAGGGCGTGGAGACGCTGCCCCAGCGCATCGACGCTCACCTCGCCAACGCCCGGGTCGTCGCCGAGTGGCTGGCGGCAGACCCCCGCGTGTCCTACGTCACCTGGGCAGGGCTCGAAGGCCATCCGCATCATGAGCGTGCCGCCCGGTACCTGCCGCTGGGACCGGGATCCGTGTTCGCGTTCGGGGTCGCTGCCGAGGACGGCCGCGCTGCGGGGGAGGCGTTCATCGAGAACCTGCAGCTCGCGTCCCATCTCGCCAACATCGGCGATGCCCGCACCCTGGTCATCCACCCGGCCTCCACGACGCATCGCCAGCTCACCGAGGAACAGCTCGTCGCCGCCGGCGTGCGCCCCGACCTGATCCGCATCTCCGTCGGCCTGGAGGACGCGGAGGACATCATCTGGGACCTCGATCAGGCCCTCACCCTCGCGACGGGAGCCCACCGATGAGCACGACCTCCGCCGGCGACGCCTGCACCCTTCCTGCGACCACGGACGCGGCCAGCTGCGCGCTTCCCGTCACCGTCGAACCGGGCCGCACGTGGACCGGACCCTCGCAGCCGCAGCGGTTCGGGCTGCTGCGCCGGGCACGATCCATCGCGATCGTCGGTGCCTCCGGGAATCCGTCACGGGCCTCATACTTCGTGGCGACCTACCTGCTGTCCAGCACGGACTACGACGTCTATCTCGTGAACCCGAGGGAGACCGAGATCCTCGGCCAGCCGGTCTACCCGTCGTTGAGCGCCCTGCCCGTGCGGCCTGACATCGTGGACGTGTTCCGTCGTCACGACGACCTCCCGGGGGTCGCGCAGGAGGCCATCGACAGCGGGGCGAAGACCCTGTGGCTCCAGCTCGGCTCCTGGAACGAGGAGGCCGCTGCGCTCGCCGAGGCGGCCGGCCTCTCGGTCGTCATGGACCGCTGCATCAAGATCGAGCACGCCCGCTTCCACGGCGGACTGCACCTCGCCGGCTTCGACACCGGCGTGATCAGCTCCCGACGGCAGCTGCTCGCGCGCTGAGGGAGCTGCGCCGCGCCCAGGAGGCTCAGGTGCAGATCGTGTCCGCCGTGGTGCGGTGCAGCGTCACGGGAACCTGAAGGTCGGTGAGGTGCCAGTCGAGGCTGCGTCCGGTGAGCCGGGGCAACGAGGAGCACGTCCACGCGGGGTCCGGCGTGACGTGACTGCCCGGGAGCACCCCCGCAGCGTTCCACGAGGTCCACGTCCGGGGAAGGCCCGTCGCCTTCTTCAGATCCACGTCGACGTCGACGTGGTGCGACCCGCCCGGGGCGTTCGTGCTGATGTAGAAGTGGCCGGAGGTGTCGCTGATCTCCTCGTAGCGGATCGCCGTGATCGCGCAGGTGGTGGGGGCGGCCGTGGGGCTGCTGTACGCCTTGCACGTGTTCCCCGTGAACGGGGACAACCAGGCGGATGCCGCCGTCACCGTTCCCTTGACGACCGCGCGGTCCGTCCACGCCGCGCTGGTGGTGGGAACGCTCGCCTGTGCGAGCGACACGAAGACGACCACCACCGCGAAGGCGAAGCCGGCCAGCGGGACCACCAGTCGTCGCGCCGGGGTCACGTCGTCAGGGGCTTCCGCGCCGGGTGCTCCACGGGGCTCATCATGCTGAGACCGAGCAGCCCCAGGAGCCCGAGGAGCAACGGGAGGGCGACAGCGGGCGTCGTCATCCGCATGATCGCGGTTCCCCACCCGGGAAGCTGCACCGCCGGCTTCCACACGTCGCCGCTCACCGGATAGTCGAGAGCGTCGGAGAACTCGTTGGCGTCGCCCTTCATGGTGATGGTGCGCGCGCCATCGGCGGCTTCGATGGCGGTGATGCGATGGGTGACCAGGGAGTCGGTCAGCGCGCTGGGCAGGCTGACGACGTCACCCACCTCCAGAGAGTCGGCGGGGACCTTCGTGGCGATGAGGAGATCGCCCGTCATGATCTCGGGCTCCATCGAGCCCGAGATCACGACGAGCGGCTGGAGGACTCCGATGGCCGTGGCGCCCCAGACGACGCCGCAGCCCACCCCCATGACGGCCAGCGTCCAGAGAACGGGCAGGGCGAGCCGGCGGAGGAGCTGCACCACGATTCGTCCTTCGTCTCGGCTGCGGCGGTGGGTGGTCAGTTGGTCGCGGTCGCGGAGACCGTGACGAGGATCGTGCCGGTCTTGCCCTGGTTGCTGGTCGCCCAGTCCGCCGGAGTGGTGACGACGAGCTCGAACTCATCGGTGGCGGTGGACCCCGAGGAGGTCAGCGACGCCGCGAGTCCGGTGATCGTGGCGGTCGGCTTGACCGTGAAGTCGGTCGCCGTGGTGCCGGGGGCGTACTCGACGGTGGAGGTGAGCGCGGCGTTGACGGAACTGACGTTCTTCACCCAGAGCTTGATGGTGCGGGTCTCGCCGGGAAGCAGGTTCGCCAGCTTCTCGGCGGGGACGACGAGCTCGATGCTGTTCTTGGCCGCCGACTCCTTCCAGGTGGTTCCGTCGACGGAACCCTGGAGGTTGAAGGTGGCTCCCGCGGCGGGGGCGCTGAAGAAGGTGTTGTCCGTCCACGCGGCGCTGGTGAGCGCCGCGCCGATGCCGCCGGTCGCGAGCACGGCCAGCGCGAACGCCATGATCGGGCGTCGCCGGGAGCGTCGCTCGGTGCGGTCAGGGCGTGTGGAGGCATCCGTGTTCGTCATGGTTTCGACGTTACGCAGCACACCTCAGGGGACTGTCAAGTCTTCCTCAAGAGGGGCCGAAGCTTTCCCGATTGTTCCGTTTCCGCGTCGTGCGGCCCCGGGCCCGGAGCGTGGCAGGATGGTCGGATGCCGCTCATCGCTCTCACCGGAGGCATCGCGTCGGGGAAGTCCACCATCGCGAACCGGCTCACCGAACTCGGCGCGGTCGTCGTCGACGCGGATCAGATCGTGCGCGAGGTCCAAGCGCCCGGATCCGAGGTGTTCCGGATGATCGCACGGACGTTCGGAGACGCCGTCATCGCCGAGGACGGATCCCTCGACCGGGCTGCCCTCGGAGCGACGGTGTTCGCCGACCCGGACCGGCTCGCACGGTTGAACGCCATCGTGCACCCTGCGGTACGGGCCGAGTCCCAGCGCCGTTTCGACGCGGCGTTCGCCGCCGACCCGGACGCCGTCGTCGTGTACGACGTTCCGCTCCTGGTGGAGGCTCGTGTCGATGACCCCTGGGATGAGATCGTCGTCGCGCATGCGCCGGAGGACGTCCGTCTCGAGAGGCTCGTCGGCCTGCGCGGAATGACCCCCGAGGCCGCGCGCGACCGGATCGCCGCCCAGGTCTCCGACGAACGGCGGCTCGCGATCGCCGACGTCGTGATCGACACCTCGGGGTCGATCGAGCACACCCTGGTTCAGACGGACGCGCTCTGGGACCGGCTCCGTGCGCGCTGAAGGATAGCCGCCCGCCGGAGGCTTCCGACCCCGCCGGCCCCGATGTCGGAGGGGCGGCATACGCTTGATGTATGCAGCCCACCCGCAGTGTCCGCCCTTTCGAGGTCATCAGCGAGTACGCCCCTGCCGGTGATCAGCCGCAGGCGATCGCCGATTTGGCTTCCCGCATCAATGCGGGCGAGACCGACATCGTGCTGCTCGGCGCCACCGGAACAGGCAAGTCCGCGACCACGGCCTGGCTCGTCGAGCAGGTGCAGCGCCCCACACTCGTGCTGGCGCACAACAAGACCCTCGCCGCTCAGCTCGCCAACGAGTTCCGTGAGCTCATGCCGAACAACGCCGTCGAATACTTCGTCTCGTACTACGACTACTACCAGCCCGAGGCCTATGTCCCGCAGACGGACACCTTCATCGAGAAGGACTCCTCGATCAACACGGAGGTCGAGCGCCTTCGCCACTCGACGACGAACTCCCTGCTGAGCCGCCGCGATGTGGTCGTGGTGTCGACCGTGTCCTGCATCTACGGCCTGGGCGCGCCGGAGGAGTATCTGCGCGCCATGGTCGCGCTCCAGGTGGGGGAGCGGTACGACCGCGACGCCCTGATCCGTCAGTTCATCGCGATGCAGTACAACCGCAACGACGTCGACTTCTCGCGGGGCAACTTCCGGGTCCGCGGCGACACCATCGAGATCATCCCCGTGTACGAGGAGCACGCCATCCGCATCGAGCTCTTCGGCGACGAGATCGAGGCGCTGTACTCGTTGCATCCGCTGACGGGCGAGGTCATCGAGAAGCTCGACGCCGTGCCGATCTTCCCCGCCTCGCACTATGTCGCGGGCACCGACGTCATCCAGCGCTCGATCGGCACGATCGAGCACGAGCTGGAGGAGCGGCTGAAGGAGTTCGAGCGGCAGGGCAAGCTCCTCGAGGCGCAGCGCCTCCGGATGCGGACGACGTTCGACCTGGAGATGCTGCAGCAGCTCGGCTTCTGCTCCGGTATCGAGAACTACTCGCGCCACATGGACGGGCGCATGCCGGGGGAGCCCCCGCACACGCTCCTGGACTTCTTCCCCGACGACTTCCTGCTCGTCATCGACGAGTCGCACGTGACGGTGCCGCAGATCGGTGCCATGTACGAGGGTGACGCCTCCCGCAAGCGCACGCTCGTCGACCACGGCTTCCGCCTGCCGAGCGCGATGGACAACCGACCGCTGCGCTGGGACGAGTTCAAGAACCGCGTGGGGCAGACCGTCTACCTGTCGGCGACCCCGGGCAAGTACGAGATGGGCATCGCCGACGGTGTGGTGGAGCAGATCATCCGCCCGACGGGACTGGTCGACCCGGAGATCATCGTCAAGCCGTCGAAGGGACAGATCGACGATCTGCTCGAGGAGATCAGGCTTCGCGTGGAGCGGGACGAGCGCGTCCTCGTCACGACCCTCACGAAGAAGATGGCCGAGGAGTTGACCGACTTCCTCGGGGAACACGGCGTGCGGGTGCGCTACCTGCATTCCGACGTCGACACCCTGCGCCGCGTCGAACTGCTCAGCGAGCTGCGCGCCGGTGTGTACGACGTCCTGGTGGGCATCAACCTGCTGCGAGAGGGACTCGACCTCCCGGAGGTGTCGCTCGTCGCGATCCTCGACGCCGACAAGGAAGGGTTCCTCCGCTCCGGGACGTCACTCATCCAGACCATCGGCCGGGCAGCGCGTAACGTCTCGGGCGAAGTGCACATGTACGCGGACAACATGACCGACTCCATGGCCAAAGCCATCGAGGAGACCGACCGTCGGCGCGAGAAGCAGATCGCGTACAACAAAGAGCACGGGATCGATCCGCAGCCGCTGCGCAAGCGCATCGCCGACATCACCGAGGTGCTCGCGCGCGAGGGGCAGGACACGGCGGAGCTGATGTCCGGGCGAGGCCGTGCGTCGGGCAAGGGCAAGTCGCCCACGCCGAACCTGCGGCGCACCGGCATCGCTGCCGAGGGAGCGCAGCAGCTCGAAGCCACGATCCAGGACCTCACCGATCAGATGCTCGCCGCTGCCGCGGAGCTGAAGTTCGAGCTCGCCGGGCGCCTGCGTGACGAGGTGCAGGATATGAAGAAGGAGCTCCGCTCGATGGAGCGGGCCGGGCACGCGTAGACGGAGACCAGATGGACGCGGCAGGAGAGGAACTCGCGGACCGAGTCCGGGCGCTGCTCGGCGCTGACCCCTCGATCGAGGAGAGGCGGATGTTCGGAACCAGGGCATTCCTCGACGAGGGCCGCATCCTCGTCGGAGCACGGAAGGACGGCACGCTCCTCGTCCGCGTGGATGAGGAGAACGGAGCCATCGCCGTGACCCAGCCGGGTGCTGCGCGGGCCGTGATGGGATCGCGCACCATGGGGTCGGGCTGGATCGACGTCGCCGCGTCCGCGATCACCGATGATGCGGCGCTGATGATGTGGATCGACATGGCCCGAGAGTCAGTGGGGGCCGCCACCGCGGACGGCGACTGACCCGAGCGGTTCACGGGCAGTGCACCAGGGTCTTCGGCCCGGAGCGGTCGATCTCGTGTTCCGTCATCGGTGCTCCGCAGAGCGGGCAGGCGCGTTCGGCGCGTTCCGCGGCGCTCGGCGGCGGCGTCTTCTCGTAGGGCCCGACGGAGGCCGGGCCCGCCAGACGCACG
Source organism: Microbacterium sp. NRRL B-14842 (assembly GCF_050470785.1). Lineage (NCBI taxonomy): Bacteria > Bacillati > Actinomycetota > Actinomycetes > Micrococcales > Microbacteriaceae > Microbacterium > Microbacterium sp. NRRL B-14842. The sequence goes on from NZ_JBFLUM010000001.1 coordinate 1,045,233, forward strand.
AGGTTGGTGTTCACCCAGGCATAGAGGCCCCCCGCTTCGCGGATGCGGGTGCGAAGAGGGGGCCGGCTGGAGTCGCGTGACATGTTGATTAGTGTACTAATGATTCGTGCAGATGTATAGTCGGGATCGTGACCGACACCGATGATCTGCTCCGCCTCGAGAACCAGCTCTGCTTCGCCGTGGTCACGGCGGCGCGGAACGTGGTGGCGATCTACCGGCCGATCCTCGAGCCGCTCGGGCTGACCCATCCGCAGTACCTGGTGATGCTCGCCCTCTGGGAGCGGGCTCCGCGATCCCTCAACGACCTCGCCGCCGACCTCGCGCTGGAGCCCGCGACGGCGTCGCCCCTCGTCAAGCGGCTCGAAGCCGACGGCCTGGTGGCCCGCCAGCGCAGCAGCGAGGACGAACGCCGACTCGAGATCACGCTCACGGATGCCGGTGCCGCCCTGCGTGCCAGGGCGGTGGACGTGCCGCGGCAGGTGATGGCCGCCGTGGGGATGGACATCGACGAGGTGGCAGCACTGCGGGACGGACTGGGCGCCTTCGCGGGGCCCCGCCCCGCCCACCCCTGACCGTTCCGCGGCATCCCGATATGAAGCTCGGATGCTCGCACGCGCACCCCTAGGGTGGGAGGCATGTCGCGCCCCGAGCCTCCGGTCCCCGCGCCGGAGCGCGTGCGTCGACCGGGGCCGCCGATGCTCCTCGGCCTCGCCGCCGTCGCCGGACTGTTCGGTCTCCTCATGTTCGCCGCGGCCGTGCAGGGCACCCCGCAGTTCGCGTCGACGGAGGCCGAGAGCACATCGCCGCCCCAGGAGAACGTCGTGCTCCCCGCCCCGACGGCGACGGAGACACCGCTGCCTCCGGAATCGTGGGGGGATCCGGTTCTCGCGCAGGTGCTCGGCATGGTCTTCGGTCTCGTGCTGGGGCTGGCCGCCCTCGCGCTCGTCGTCGTGGTCGTTCGCCAGCTCCTCCGATTCCTCGTGCGGCTGTGGCGGGACCGTCCGCTCGCACGCCGCGATGCCGCGGCTGCCGGGCCGGGTGCCAGCCCCACGTCGCCGGATATCCTCCCTGACGAGGTGACCATCCGCCGCGGGGTCTCCGATGCGCTTCGCACGGTCAGCGAACGACCAGTACCCGGTGACGCGATCGTCGCGGCGTGGATCGGCTTGGAGGAATCCGCCGCCGACGCCGGTCAGGGGCGCGCTCCGACGGAGACGCCGGCAGAATTCACCGCCCGGGTGATCGGCGGGCGCCACGGCATCGCCGCGGACGTCGCGGTCCTGCAACGCCTCTATGAGCGGGTGCGCTTCGGCGGGCTGATCGCAGACGAAGGCGACCGGCGGAGCGCCGCCGACGCGCTTCGCGGCATCAAGGCGGGGTGGCGATGAGAGGGAGGATCGTCCTGGCTCTCTGCAGCGCCCTCGTCGCCGCTGGTCTTCTCGTCGTGATGCTCACCTTCGGAGTGCCCGCCCCCTTCGCCGTCGCATGGACCCTCATCCTGCTCGCTATCGTCGCGGCCACCCGCCAGGCCTTCGTCGACGAGGTGGTCGTGTGGCCGCCGGAGGCGCCCCGAGCGGAGGGCCGTGGCTCGGACGTGTCGCGGTTGGCGTGGGCGATCAACACCCGCACCGGCGTCGCGGGCCATGTCGTCGTCCGACGCGTGCAGGGCGTGGTCCGTCGGCGCCTCGCGCATCTCGGCCTCGACCTCGATGACCCTCAGGACCACCCGCGTATCGACGCGGTGCTGGGAGACGGTGTCCGCGCCTCCCTGCATGCGCGAGAAGTGCAACGCGTGGACATCGAGCGCGTCCTCGACGCCCTCGACCGCATCCCCATCGACACGGAGGAGACAACATGACCACCGACGAAACCACGCAGATCGCCGATGTCGGACGCCGCGTGCTCGCGGGCGTCAAGACGGCCGTCGTCGGGATGGACGAGTCCTTGACGATCGCGCTGGCCGCGATCCTGGCGGGCGGCCACGTGCTCTTCGAGGACGTTCCCGGCCTCGGCAAGACGCTCGCCGCGCGCAGCCTCGCGGGTGCGCTCGGGTTGGACTTCCGGCGGCTGCAGTGCACACCCGACATGTTGCCGGGCGATGTCACCGGTTCCTACGTCTACGCGCCTTCCACCGGGGACTTCGCCTTCCGCCCCGGTCCGATCTTCACGGGACTGCTGCTTGCGGACGAGATCAACCGGACGACGCCGAAGACACAGTCGGCGATGCTCGAGGCGATGGCCGAGCACCAGGTGACGGTGGAGGGCAACAGGTTTCCGCTCCCGCGTCCGTTCCACGTGATCGCCACATCGAACCCGATCGAGTACGAGGGGACGTACGCGTTGCCGGAGGCGCAGCTCGATCGCTTCATGGTGCGGCTCGCGGTGGGGTACCCGCAGCCGGAGGAGGAAGCGCGGATCATCCTCGACCGTGTGGAGCGGCAGAGCCCGGATGTCGAGGTCGAGCCCGTAGTGGACGCCGACGGCCTGCGGCGGATCCAAGCAGCGGTCGAGGGCATCCACGTCGACCGCGATGTCGTGCGATACGGTGTCGAGCTCACGCGGGCGACACGCGAGGCGGCGACGGTGGCCGTCGGCGCCTCCCCGCGTGGTTCGCAGGCGCTCGTCCTCCTCGGACGCGCGCTCGCCGCGCTGGACGGGCGGGCATATGTACGGCCGGACGACCTCAAGCGCGTCGCGGTGCCGGTCCTCGCGCATCGATTGACCCTGACGCCGCAGGCCTGGGCACAGGGAGTGGACCCGCGGACGGTCGTCGACGCGGCCCTGGCGCGGACGGCCGTGCCTCCGACCGTCGCGGCGGCCCCGTGACGGACGAGGCGGCGGTGCAGACGGCGACCGCGGTCGCCTGGCGGCGGACGCCGGTCATCGCTCTCGGCATCGGCGGCGCGGCGATCATCGCCGCGGTGGGGCTCGCCTTCTCCCGTCCGGATATCGTCGCCATCGGCCTGCCGCTGGCGCTGGCCGCCGCGTGGGCGCTCCTCCGCCGCCCGAGCCCCGGAGAAGCGAGAATCGCTCTGCGCGCGCACGCCGTCGGCAGCGTCGATCGCCCGGAAGTGCAGACCGCCGCGGATGTGGTGCTGGCGGCGGATGCGGTGCAGATCGCCGTGGATCAGGACGGGCGGCGAAGCGGTCTCGTGGATGTCCGACCGGGAACGGCCTGTCTCACGGCGCGCGGCGTGCTGCAGCATTCGGGTCCGAGTGAGCCGCTCGCCGTGACCCTGCGGGGGTCGAGTCTCGACGGCGCGTGGGTCTCCGATATCGTCCCTCGGACGGCGCTCGCCTGGAACGCGCCGCCGCGCGCGGTGCGGATCGGCAGCCTCCCGGTGGCGCCGCGGCTCACCGGACTGCACGGGTCGCATCCGGGTTCCCGCCCGGGGCAGGGTGGCGACTTCCGGGATATCCAGCCCTTCGTCCCCGGAGACGAGCTCCGTCGGGTCGACTGGCGCGCGACCGCCCGCGCCGCACGTCGACCAGGAGATCTCCTGGTGCGCAGGGACGACGCGCTGAGCGACTCGTCGGTCGTGCTCGCGATCGACACCGCCGAAGATCTCGGCGCCGCCGTGGCCGCGTGGGGGAGTGGCGACCCCGATCGCTCCGGAGTGACCTCACTCGATCTCGCGCGGGAAGCGGCCCTCGCCATCGCCACCGCGGCGATCGGCGTGGGCGACCGCGTGGCCTATCACGCGCTCTCTCCGGACGGCCTCTCGCTGCCCTCCGGCGGTGGCGCCCGGCACCTCGCCCGTGTGCGCCGCGCGATCGCCGCGACCGGCATCGGCACCGATCCGTCCTATCGGCGGTCCCCGGCCGTGCCGCCAGGGTCGATCGTCTTCGTGCTCTCGACGTTCGTCGACGGGGTGGCGGCACGGCTGGCGACCAGCTGGCGCGCCGCCGGCCACGCCGTCATCGCCGTCGATGTGCTTCCGACTCCCGAGGAGAGCCGCCTCAGTCGCGAGCAGCGGATCGCCCTGCGCACTCTGCTCGCCGAGCGCACCGACGTCCTGGCCGAGCTGAGACATGCCGGCATCGAGGTGGTGCCGTGGTCCGGTGGTGTCGATGCCGCGATGCGCCGTGCCGCCCGCCGTCTTGCGCGTCGCGGGACGGGGCGCCGATGACTCGCGCCGTCCGCTCTTTCCGCGCCGGTGTCGCGGTCCCTGGGGCCGTCCTCCGGCTGGCAGGGGTCGCCCTGGCCGCCGGGGGAGCACTGCTCCTGATCCCCTTCCCGCTGTGGCAGGGCATCGCGGTGCTCGCCGCTGCCGTCGCCGTCGCGATCCCCCGCAGTCTCGCCGCCTGGGTGGCGCTGGCCTGCCTCCCGTTCGGCGTGATCCTCTCGGAACCGGATCCCTCCCGGACCGCGCTGGCTCTGCTGTTCGTGCACGCCCTGCATGTCTGCGCGTCGCTGAGCCTCGTGGTGCCGCTCTCCTCGCGCGTGGCCCTGTCCGTCCTGCTTCCGAGTGCCGGCCGCTTCCTCGCCGTTCAGCTGATCGCGCAGCCGCTGGCGTTCGGCGTCTGGCTGCTCGCCGAGCGGCCGGACACCCCCGAGGTCGTGATCCTGGCTCCGTTCGCCGCGGCGGCGCTGCTCGGCGGGATCCTGGTCGCCCTCCGTGCGGCGAGACGGGCGGGCGCGGCGGCGTCCGCAGCAGGCGCGTACGGCGTTCTCGGAGCCGATGTCCGTGGCCCCTCGTAGACTTGTTCGGTGCCCATCGTCCCCGTTGCTTCCCCAGGAAAACTCAGTGTCCGCGGCGCCCGCGTACACAATCTCAAGAACGTCGACATCGACATCCCCCGCGACTCGCTGGTGGTCTTCACCGGCCTCTCCGGATCGGGGAAGTCCAGCCTCGCCTTCGACACGATCTTCGCCGAGGGGCAGCGCCGGTACGTCGAGTCGTTGAGCGCCTACGCCCGGCAGTTCCTCGGCCAGGTCGACCGACCGGACGTCGACTTCATCGAGGGGCTGAGCCCGGCGGTGTCGATCGATCAGAAGTCGACGAACCGCAACCCGCGGTCGACGGTCGGCACCATCACCGAGATCTACGACTACATGCGCCTGCTCTGGGCGCGTATCGGCGTGCCGCACTGCCCGGTCTGCGGCGAGAAGATCCAGCGCCAGACGGTGCAGCAGATCGCCGACCAGCTCATGGAGCTTCCGGAGCGCACCCGGTACCAGGTCGTGGCGCCGATCGTCTCGCAGAAGAAGGGCGAGTTCGTCGACCTCTTCCGCGAGCTGGGGGCGAAGGGCTACTCGCGCGCGATCGTCGACGGCGAGCTCATCCAGCTGGCCGAGCCGCCGACGCTCAAGAAGAGCTACAAGCACGACATCGCCGTGGTCGTCGACCGTCTCGTCGCCTCGCCGGACATCCTCGGGCGCGTCACCGACTCCGTGGAGACCGCCCTCGGGCTCGCCGGCGGCGTCGTGCAGATCAACTACGTGGACGGCGAGGGCGACGACGCGTGGCAGACCTTCTCGGAGAAGCTGGCGTGCCCCAACGGACACGCGCTCACCCTCACCGAGATCGAGCCGCGCACGTTCTCCTTCAACGCGCCGTTCGGCGCCTGCCCCGCATGCTCGGGCCTCGGCACGCGCATGTCCGTCGACGTGGACCTGATGCTCGGTGACGAGGACCTCTCGATCCGCGAAGGCGTCATCATACCCTGGACCACCCAGGGCAAGGGGCTCTTCCAGTACTACGAGCGGCTGCTCGAAGGACTCTCGCGAGACCTCGACTTCTCCCTCGACACCCCGTGGCGGGACCTGCACTCCGACGTCAAGGAAGCGGTGCTGCGCGGAGAGAACTACAAGGTCACCGTCAAGTGGAAGAACCGCTACGGCCGTGAGATGCGGTACGCGTCCGGTTTCGAGGGCGTGGTGCCCTACATCGAGCGCCAGTACCTGCAGGCCGAATCCGACACGCAGCGCAGCCGGTGGGGCGAGTACCTCCGCGAGGTCCCGTGCCCCGTGTGTAACGGCGACCGGCTGAAGCCCGAGGTGCTGGCCGTGCAGGTGCACGGTCACTCCATCGCCGAGGTCTCGCACCTCAGTCTCGCCGACGCCCGGGCGTTCATGGAGAAGCTGCAGCTCACCGAGCGCGAGGCCAAGATCGCCGCCCAGGTGCTCCGTGAGATCCGCCTGCGTCTCGACTTCCTCCTCCAGGTGGGGCTGTCGTACCTCAACCTGAGCCGCTCCGCAGGCTCCCTGTCGGGTGGTGAGGCGCAGCGCATCCGGCTCGCGACGCAGATCGGCTCCGGCCTGACCGGGGTGCTCTACGTGCTGGACGAGCCCTCCATCGGCCTTCATCAGCGCGACAACCGTCGACTTATCGAGACACTGCTCACTCTGCGCGACCTGGGGAACACCCTGATCGTCGTCGAGCACGACGAGGAGACGATCGAGGCGGCGGACTGGGTGGTCGACATCGGTCCGGGCGCCGGCGTGAACGGCGGCGCCGTGGTCCACTCCGGGCCCTACTCCGCGCTGCTCGCCGACACCGACTCCATGACCGGCGACTACCTCTCCGGCCGTCGGGAGATCCCGATGCCGGCGAAGCGCCGGAAGATCGACAAGAAGCGCATGCTGAGCGTCGTGGGCGCACGCGCCAACAACCTCCGCAACGTCACGGCCGACTTCCCGCTCGGCGTGCTCACGGCGGTCACGGGCGTCAGCGGATCCGGGAAGTCGTCCCTCGTGAACGACATCCTGTACCAGGTGCTCGCCTCGCGACTCAACGGGGCGCGGACGGTGCCGGGCAAGCACACGCGCGTGACCGGGCTCGACAACCTCGACAAGGTCGTGCACGTCGACCAGGCGCCGATCGGCCGCACCCCGCGATCTAACCCGGCGACCTACACCGGCGTCTTCGATCGCATCCGCACGCTCTTCAGCGAGACGCCCGAGGCGAAGGTCCGCGGCTACCAGCCCGGGCGCTTCAGCTTCAACGTCAAGGGCGGACGCTGTGAGGCCTGCTCCGGTGACGGCACGATCAAGATCGAGATGAACTTCCTCCCGGACGTGTACGTGGACTGCGAGGTGTGTCACGGCAAGAGGTACAACCGCGACACCCTTGCTGTGCACTACAAGGGCAAGAACATCGCCGAGGTGCTGGAGATGCCGATCGAGGAGGCGGCCGAGTTCTTCGAGCCGATCCAGGCCATCCACCGCTACATGAAGACCCTGGTCGATGTGGGGCTGGGATATGTCCGCCTCGGGCAGTCGGCGACCACGCTCTCCGGCGGTGAGGCGCAGCGCGTGAAGCTCGCGACCGAGCTCCAGCGCCGCAGCAACGGTCGGAGCATCTACGTGCTCGACGAGCCCACGACGGGTCTGCACTTCGAAGACGTGCGCAAGCTCCTCGAGGTGCTGAACGGTCTGGTCGACAAGGGCAACACGGTCATCGTGATCGAGCACAACCTCGACGTGATCAAGTCGGCCGACTGGGTGATCGACCTCGGTCCCGAGGGCGGCTCCGGCGGCGGCACGATCCTCGCCACCGGCACGCCGGAGCAGATCGCGCGGGTCGAGGAGAGCCACACCGGCCAGTTCCTCGCCGAGATCCTGGGTGAGGGGCGCTCTGCGCGGAAGGCCAGCTGATGGCCGACGTCCTGCCGTACAAACCCCGGGCCGGCGAGATACCGACCGACCCGGGGGTGTACCGGTTCCGTGACGCCAACGGCCGCGTGCTGTACGTCGGCAAGGCGAAGAACCTCCGTCAGCGGCTGTCGAACTACTTCGCTCCGCTGCGGACGCTGCACGAGCGCACGCGCCGGATGGTGACGACCGCGGCGTCGGTGGAGTGGACGGTCGTGCCCACGGACGTCGACTCGCTGCAGCTCGAGTACATGTGGATCAAGGAGTTCGATCCGCCGTTCAACGTCAAGTACCGGGACGACAAGTCGTACCCGTTCATGGCCGTGACGATGGGGGACGAGGCGCCGCGCGTGCTCGTGACCCGGAACAGGAAGATCCCCGGCGCCCGCTACTTCGGCCCGTACCCGAAGGTCTGGGCGGTGCACGAGACCATCGACCTGATGATCAAGGCGTTCCCGATCCGCACGTGCAGCGACGCGAGCTACAAGCGGGCGATGCAGACGGGACGCCCGTGCTTCCCGGGGCAGATCGGCAAGTGCGGCGGGCCGTGTTCGATGACGGTGTCGATCGAGGAGCACCGGGCCATGGTCGACGACTTCGTCGCCTTCATGGCGGGTGGCGACGAGCGGTTCACCCGGGAACTCACCCAGCGCATGCTCGCCGCGTCGGCCGCCATGGACTACGAGGCGGCGGCGAAGTACCGCGACAAGCTCTCGGCGATCGAGGCCGTGCTCGGCAAGAGCGCTCTCGTGCTGCCCGCGGACGAGGACGCGGACCTGTTCGGTATCGCCCAGGACGAACTCGCGGCCGCCGTGCAGCATTTCGTCATCCGCGGAGGTCGTGTCCGCGGCGTGCGTGCTCTGACGATCGAGAAGGAGATCGACATCGCGGGCGGAGAGCTCGTGGAGCAGGTTCTCCAGCAGGCGTACGGGGAAGCTCAGGACGTGCCGCGTCGCATCCTGGTGCCCGTGCTCCCCGACGATGCGTCCGAGCTCGAGGTGTGGCTGCGGGAACGCCGAGGCCGGAAGGTCGAGATCGCGGTGGCGCATCGTGGTCAGCGTGCTGATCTCATGCGCACGGCCACGCTGAACGCGCAGCAGGCGCTGATCCGGCACAAGACCCGGCGTACCAGCGACTACGTCGCCCGTACCCAGGCGCTCACCGATCTGCAGGAGGCGCTGGGTATGGAGGAGGCGCCGCTCCGGATCGAGTGCTTCGACATCTCGCACCTCGGCGGCACGAATGTCGTGGCGTCCATGGTCGTGTTCGAAGATGGTCTTCCGCGGAAGGACCAGTACCGCACCTTCAACATCGCGGAGACGACCGACGACACCGACTCCATGTACCAGGTGCTGCGTCGTCGGCTCGCCTACCTCGACCGCCCGGAAGAGCAGGAGACCGTCGATCCCACCACCGACGAGGTGGTCGCGGAAGACGTCGGCGAGGCGGGGGTGCGCCGCAAGCCTCGCTTCGCCTATCCGCCGCAGCTGCTGCTCGTGGACGGCGGGCAGCCCCAGGTCGAGGCCGCCGCTCGGGCCCTCCGCGACGCCGGGCACACCGAGATCGCCGTGTGCGGCATCGCCAAGCGCCTCGAGGAGATCTGGCTCCCCGGCGACGACTTCCCCGTCATCCTTCCGCGGACCAGCGAATCGCTCTACCTGCTTCAGCGGCTTCGTGACGAGGCCCACCGCTTCGCCATCGTCCATCAGCGGAAGAAGCGCAAGAAGGACATCACGACGGTGCTCGCCGAGGTCCCCGGTCTCGGGGCCTCACGGATCAAGGTCCTCCTCAAGCACTTCGGCTCGGTCACCGCGCTGCGCGCCGCCGAACCCCACCAGATCCAGGAGGTCCAGGGGATCGGCCCGGTGCTGGCTCAGAACATCCATACGCACCTGTCCACTCGCTAGGCTGGGAGGCCGAGGGGGAGAAGGAGCAGTGAGTGATGTCTGACGGGGAGAAGGGCGAGTTCCTCATCGTCACCGGGATGTCCGGCGCCGGTCGCACCACGGTGGCGAACGCGCTGGAGGATCTCGGCTGGTACGTCGTGGACAACCTGCCGCCGCAGATCCTCCGACCGCTGCTCGACCTCACCGGCATGGGCGGGGATTCGCTGCCGAAGGTCGCCGCGGTCGTCGATGTGCGCGGTCGCAACCTCTTCGACGACTTCCCCGGCGTGGCGCGAGTGCTGCGCACCCGTGGATCGATCCGCGTGCTCTTCCTCGACGCCTCCGACGACGTGCTCGTCCGACGCTTCGAGGCGGTGCGTCGTCCGCACCCTCTGCAGGGCGACGGGACGCTTCTCGACGGCATCCGCATCGAGCGCACCCGGCTGGCGCCCATCCGCGAGGCCGCAGACCTCGTGATCGACACGACGGCGTTGAACATCCATCAGCTGGCGACGAAGGTGTCCGACATCTTCTCCGAGGAGGGCGAGGCCCGGCACCGCGTCACGCTTCTCAGCTTCGGGTTCAAATACGGGCTTCCCACCGATGTGGACGTCGTGGCGGACATGCGCTTCCTGCCGAATCCGTACTGGAATGAAGACCTGCGCGGTCTCACCGGACAGGATGAGACGGTGCGGGAGTACGTGCTCTCCCGCGACGGCGCGGAGGAGTTCCTCGACGCCTACGCGAAGGCTCTCGTGCCGGTCCTCGAGGGGTATCAGCGCGAGAACAAGAGCCACTCCACGATCGCCATCGGGTGCACGGGCGGCAAGCACCGTTCGGTCGCCATGTCCGAGGAGCTCGCCCGTCGACTGGCGGGAATCCCGGGCGTCGCGGTCAACGTCCGCCACCGTGACCTCGGCAGGGAATAGGCCCCCGACCGAGTAAGCTGGAGGTTTGCGTCGCGACCCGGCGCGTGAACGTGAAGGAGTCTCGTGGCACTAACCACCGACGTCAAGGCTGAGCTCGTCAGCATCCGCAATGCACCCCCCACGGTGCGCGTCGCTGAGGTGACGGCCATCCTCCGGTTCGCCGGTGGCCTGCACTCCATCGCCGGCCGGGTGGCGGTGGAGGCGGAGGTGGATGCCGAGACCCTCGCCCGTCGTGTGGCCCGAGACCTCGCCGAGATCTACGGCGTCCGTCCGGAGATCGCCCAGGTGCAGTCGAGCACCGCCAACGACGGCGCCCGGTGGGCCGTCCGCGTCATCGCGCAGGGGGAGACGCTGGCCCGCCAGACGGGGCTTCTCGACCAGCGACGCCGCCCGGTCCGCGGGCTCCCGAACCGCCTCACCACGGGTTCCCGCGCCGAGGTCGCCGGACTCTGGCGCGGTGCCTTCCTCGCCGCCGGCTCGCTCAGCGAGCCGGGCCGCTCCGCCATGCTCGAGGTCGCCTGCCCGTCGTCCGAGGCGGCCATGGCACTCGTGGGCGCGGCCCACCGCCTCGGTGTCGCCGCGAAGGCGCGTGAGGTCCGCGGGCTTCCTCGCGTCGTCGTGCGCGAGGGGGAGGCCATCCGCACCATCCTCAGCGAGATGGGTGCCCAGCGCACCGCTCTCGCGTGGGAGGAGCTGCGGCAGCGCCGTGAGGTGCGCGCCGGTGTGAACCGTCTCGTCAACTTCGATGACGCGAACCTCCGCCGTTCCGCGCAGGCCGCCGTGGCGGCATGCGCCCGGGTCGAGCGCGCCCTCGAGATCCTGGCGGATGAGGTGCCCGATCACCTCCGCGTGGCCGGCGAGCTCCGCCTCGCGCACCGCGACGCCAGCCTCGACGAGCTCGGCCACCACGCCGACCCTCCGCTCACGAAGGACGCCGTGGCCGGCCGCATCCGCCGCCTGCTGGCGATGGCCGACAAGCGCGCGCAGCAGGAGGGCATCCCGGGGACCGAGGCCGCCGTCCCCGCGGGGCTCGACGTCTGACCCGGCTGCCACCGTCTCCCGGACGGCGTGTCAACCCCCGGAAGGATCCGGACACCCGGTGCGTTGTCGTCAGTAGGATGAAAGTCGTCCGCTCTCCGTCGCACATCGGCGACGCGGAGCATCGGCAAGCGCCGCGGCGCGGCGCGGATTGGATGAATGCGATATGGCAACCTACACGCTCCCCGACCTTCCCTACGACTTCGCCGCTCTCGAGCCGCACATCAGCGGCAAGATCATGGAGCTGCATCACGACAAGCACCACGCGACCTACGTCGCGGGCGCCAACACGGCCCTGGAGCAGCTCGCCGAGGCCCGTGAGAGCGGCAACCTCGCGAACGTGAACAAGCTCGAGAAGGACCTCGCCTTCAACCTCGGCGGGCACGTCAACCACTCGATCTTCTGGACCAACCTCTCGCCGAACGGCGGCGGCCAGCCCGAGGGCGAGCTCAAGGCAGCCATCGACGAGTACTTCGGCTCCTTCGAGAAGTTCCAGGCGCACTTCACCGCCGCCGCCACCGGCATCCAGGGTTCCGGCTGGGCAGTGCTGAGCTGGGACTCGATCGGCTCGCGCCTGATCATCCAGCAGCTGTTCGACCAGCAGTCGAACACCGCGCAGGGCACCATCCCGCTGTTCCAGCTGGACATGTGGGAGCACGCCTTCTACCTCGACTACCTCAACGTGAAGGCCGACTACGTCAAGGCCGCGTGGAACATCGCCAACTGGGAGAACGTCGCGCAGCGTCTCGAGGTCGCCCGTCAGCAGACGAACGGCCTGCTGGTACTGTCGTAATCGGGTCGCGTCCCGGCGGGCCCACGGCTCGTCGGGGCGCCATCTCAGCCAAAAAACCCGCGCATGGCGCACGCTCGACGGCGGCGCTCGGCGCATGAGAAACAGGGAGACCTGAGTGTCTGTCAAGATCGGTATCAACGGCTTCGGCCGCATCGGACGCAACTACTTCCGCGCAGCTCTCGCGCAGGGAGCAGACCTTGAGATCGTCGCGGTCAACGACCTCACCGACAACAAGACCCTGGCGCACCTGCTGAAGTACGACTCGGTCAGTGGCGTCCTCGACGCCGAGATCACGTACGACGACGACAGCATCACCGTCGACGGCAAGGAGATCAAGGCTTTCGCAGAGCGCGACCCCGCCAACCTCCCGTGGGGCGAGCTGGGCGTGGACATCGTCATCGAGTCGACCGGCTTCTTCACCAACGCCGACGCCGCGCGCAAGCACATCGACGCCGGTGCGAAGAAGGTCCTCATCTCGGCTCCGGCCACCGGTGACGACCGCACCATCGTCATGGGCGTGAACGAGGAGACGTACAACCCGGAGACGGACCACATCATCTCCAACGCCTCCTGCACCACGAACTGCCTCGCGCCGCTGGCCAAGGTGTTCAACGACGCCTTCGGCATCGACCGCGGCTTCATGATGACGGCGCACGCGTACACCGCGGACCAGAACCTGCAGGACGGCCCGCACAAGGACCTCCGCCGCGCCCGCGCCGCCGCGATCAACATCACGCCGGCCTCGACGGGGGCTGCGAAGGCCATCGGCCTCGTGCTGCCCGAGCTGAACGGCAAGCTCAGCGGCTCGTCCTACCGCGTGCCGGTCCCCACGGGCTCGATCGTCGACCTGACGCTCATCACGGACCGCGAGAACCTGACGGTGGACGAGGTCAACGAGGCCTACAAGAAGGCCGCGGCCGAGGGTCGTCTGGCCGGGTACCTGCAGTACAACGAGGACCCGATCGTGTCGAGCGACATCGTGCACAACCCGCACTCGTCGATCTTCGACTCCACGCTCACCAACGTCAGCGGCAACCTGATCAAGGTGTCGAGCTGGTACGACAACGAGTGGGGCTACTCCAACCGTCTCGTCGACCTGACCGAGTACGTCGCCGAGCGCATCTGAGCTCCGACACATGACTCTGCGCACCCTGGACTCACTGGGTTCGCTCGAGGGCAAGCGCGTCATCGTCCGTTGTGATCTGAACGTCCCCCTGCGGGACGGGATCATCACGGACGATGGCCGTGTCCGCGCCTCGCTGCCGACCCTGAAGACCCTCATCGACGCGGGCGCCCGCGTCGTCGTCTGCTCGCACCTGGGACGCCCCGACGGCGCACCCGATCCGCAGTTCAGCCTGGAGCCGGTCGCGCAGCGACTGTCCGAGCTGCTCGGCGCACCGGTCGCCTTCGCGGGCGACACGGTCGGCGAAGCCGCGAAGGACGCCGTGGCGTCCCTCGAGAACGGCCAGGTCGTCGTGATCGAGAACCTCCGTTTCAACCCGGGGGAGACCTCGAAGGACGAGGCAGAGCGTGGTGCCTTCGCGGCCCAGCTCGCGGAGCTGGGCGACGTGCTCGTGTCCGACGGCTTCGGCGTCGTGCACCGCAAGCAGGCGAGCGTCTACGACCTCGCGAAGCTGCTGCCCTCGGCGGCCGGCGTCCTGATCGCGACCGAGCTCGACGTGCTCGACCGCTTGACGGAGAATCCGGAGCGGCCGTACGCGGTGGTGCTCGGCGGGTCCAAGGTGAGCGACAAGCTCGGAGTCATCTCGCACCTGCTCCCGCGGGTCGACCGCATCCTGGTCGGCGGCGGCATGCTCTTCACCTTCCTTAAGGCGCAGGGGCATGCCGTCGCGTCGAGCCTCCTCGAGGAGGACCAGCTCGAGACCGTGCGCGGATACATCGCCGAGGCGGCCGAGCGCGGCGTGGAGCTCGTGCTCCCCACCGACGTGGTCGTCGCCGCGTCCTTCGGTGCCGACGCGGACCACGAGGTGGCCCCCGCGGACGCGATCGAGGAGACGGCGTTCGGTTCGTCGGGCATCGGCCTCGACATCGGGCCGGACACCGCGGCACGCTTCGCCGAGGTCATCCGCGGATCGAAGACCGTGTTCTGGAACGGCCCGATGGGCGTGTTCGAGTTCCCGGCCTTCGCCGCAGGGACGAAGGCGGTCGCGCAGGCGCTGACCGAGGTCGACGGCCTCAGCGTGGTCGGTGGCGGCGACTCCGCCGCAGCCGTCCGTCAGCTCGGATTCACCGACGACCAGTTCGGGCACATCTCGACCGGCGGCGGCGCGAGCCTCGAATTCCTCGAGGGCAAGAAACTACCTGGGCTGGAGGTCCTCGGATGGGCGTGAGCTCCCGTACTCCGCTGATCGCGGGCAACTGGAAGATGAACCTGGATCACCTGCAGGCGGTGGCGTTCGTGCAGAAGCTGCACTGGACGCTGAAGGACGCCAAGCACGAGGACGGATCCGTGGAGGTGGCGGTCTTCCCGCCCTTCACCGACATCCGCAGTGTGCAGACGCTGATCGACGCGGACAAGATCCCGTTCGCGTTCGGTGCGCAGGACGTCTCGGCGCACGACTCCGGGGCGTACACCGGCGAGATCTCCGGCGCGTTCCTGGCGAAGCTCGACGCGAAGTACGTCATCATCGGGCACTCCGAGCGTCGCGAGTACCACGCCGAGTCCGACGAGATCGTGGCCGGCAAGGTGAAGGCTGCTCTCAAGCACGGCCTCTCCCCGGTGATCTGCGTCGGTGAGACGGCGGAGGACCTGGAGAAGTTCGGCGCCAGCGCGGTTCCGGCCGGACAGCTCGAGGCCGCGCTGCAGGGCGTCTCGCCCTCCGCGGACATCGTCGTCGCGTATGAGCCGGTCTGGGCCATCGGGTCGGGTCAGGCGGCCACGCCGCAGCAGGCGCAGGATGTGTGCGCGGCACTCCGCGGCGTGATCGCGAAGGTCCTCGGCGACGAGGCGGCTGCGCGCACCCGCATCCTGTACGGCGGCTCCGTCAAGGCGGCGAACATCGCCAGCTTCATGCGCGAGCCCGACGTGGACGGCGCTCTGGTCGGCGGCGCGAGCCTCGTCGTCGACGAGTTCGCGGCGATCATCCGTTTCGAGAAGCACGTCGGCGTGTGAGTGCGGCGGGGCTCCGGCCCCGCTGCACCGTATACTTGACCGTTACGGGGGCGCTCCGGCCCCAGCGAAAGGCTCTTTCCGTGGCAATTCTCGAGTTCGTCCTGCAGGTCGTGCTGGGCATCACCAGCGTCCTGCTGACTCTCCTCATCCTCTTGCACAAGGGTCGCGGTGGCGGCCTGTCCGACATGTTCGGCGGCGGCATGACCACTGCGGTCGGCTCCTCCGGTCTCGCGGAGCGGAACCTGAACCGCTTCACCGTCGTCCTGGCGCTCACGTGGTTCATCGCCATCGTGGCGCTCGGCCTCATCACGAAGTTCGAGGTGATCTGATGGCTACCGGTGGAAACGCGATCCGCGGTACCCGTGTCGGTTCCGGTCCCATGGGGGAGCAGGACCACGGCTATCACGCCGACCGCATCGCGGTGTCGTACTGGGACGGCCTCGGCAACGAGACGGTGCGCTACTTCGCCGCCGGCCTCCCCGAGGAGGAGATCCCGGAGATCATCGACCACCCGCAGTCGGGTCTCCCGGCCGGGCGCGACAAGGAGAACCCTCCCGCCGTCGCGAAGGCCGAGCCGTACAAGACGCACCTCGCTTACGTGAAGGAGCGCCGGACGGACGAAGAGGCCGTCCAGCTCCTGGAGGATGCCCTCACTCAGCTGCGCGAGCGTCGGGGTCAGTGACCGCCGACTGAGCGAGAGGAGAAGCCGCCGTGGTGATCACGGCGGCTTCTTCCGCCTCAGCGGCAGTCGGCCGCGGCGTCGATGTAGTTCTGCGGGGGATACCCGTAGGCCCACACGCCGTTGGCGTCGTCCGTGAAGCCCATGCTGATGGCCCAGGCCGTCGCCCACTTCTCGATGCTGTCCTGCGTGGACGAGTCGTACATGTCCTGACACTTCACGCTGATGGCATGACCGACCTCGTGGGCGACGAGCGCTCTGCTGCGCTCTGCGGGCCACTGCTCCGCGACCGAGTTCGACAGCTCGATGACCGCGCGTCCCGGCTCGTCCCACCACCAGGTGGTGTAGCCGCCCATGCTGCCGTTGTACCCGGCGCCGTTGACGACGGGTGCCCAGTCGAACTCCAACAGGACGCCGGGCGCGAGCGAGCGGGCGAAGGCCTCGATCTCGAGCCGGGCGTTCCGCAGTGGGCCCGCCTTCTCCGCGAGCTCCGCGTCCTCGGCCGCGACGACATCGGTGGCTGCCTTCTGCAGGGCGACGTAGGCGGCCGCAGCCGCGTCGTCGACCTCAGTGACGGCGAGAGCATCCGCGGCGGCTCCGCGCAGAGCGATCACGGCGGCGTTGCGGGTCGACGGATGCGCGCTCTCGAAGGCGCCGGCGGCCTCGGCCGCGGTGGTGAGCACGGCCACGCCGTTCGTCCGGACCGCGTCCACGCTCGCGGCGGCGGACGTGGAGGCGCTGTCCATCGACTCGGCGACGTCGCGCAGGATGCTCTGGTCCTCGGCGAGACGGCTCGTCGCGGCGAAGAGGTCCCAGAACCAGCCGGGTTTCGTCTCGTCGGCCGGGAGCGGCGTCGCGAGGACGTCCTCGGCCTCGCCGCCCGTGGTCTCGCCCTCCGCCACGGCGGAGTCCAGGGCCGCCCAGAGGTCCTCGGGAACGGCGAGGGCGGGCGCGCCGGTGTCGATGATGACATGCCCGGCGTCCGTCGCCGCGATCAGATCGGCGGTCCGCTGTCGGAGTTCCGTCTGCTGGGCGGTCACCGATCGGGTGGCGTCCTCGACCCCGCTGGCGGCCTCGTCGTATCCCTGGTTCGCCACGAGCTGCGTGATGCCGAGACCGGTCAACACCACGACCGTGCCGATGGCGCCGGCGAGGATGCCCTTCAGCCTTCGCCGGTCGCGCGGCGGCCGGGGGACGCCGGACGCGGAGGAGAGGACGGGCGGGAGACGATGCCCACCCGGAGCCGGCCCCGTGGCGGTCGCGGCAACCGACGGTGGAGGGGCGGTCACGAGGCGCTCATCTCGGCAGGCCTTCCGGTCGGGAGCTGATCCTGTCAGCGTATTCGACCGAGGTGACGACGTGGAGGGGGTGACGGGAATCGAACCCGCGCAATCAGTTTGGAAGACTGAGACTCTACCATTGAGCTACACCCCCGGAACCGGAGTCCGGACTCCATCGATCATAGCGGACGGTCGGGCGTGCTCCTGTCCGTTAGACTCGATGGGGCTGAATCTGCGTGCGGATTCCCCGGGGCGTAGCTCAGCTTGGTAGAGCGCCCGCTTTGGGAGCGGGAGGTCGCAGGTTCAACTCCTGTCGCCCCGACTCGACCCCACGACCTTCCAGCCGCGTTCTGCGCGGAAACCACAAGGAGAACACACCAGCATGGCGAACAGCACCGTCGAGAAGCTGACCCCGACCCGGGTCAAGCTCACCATCACGGTCACCCCGGACGACCTCAAGCCGAGCATCGCGCACGCCTACGAGCACATCGCGCAGGACGTCCAGATCCCCGGCTTCCGCAAGGGCAAGGTGCCGGCTCCGATCATCGACCAGCGCATCGGCCGCGGCGCCGTCATCGAGCACGCCGTCAACGAGGGCCTGGACAAGTTCTTCCGCGAGGCGACCGCCGAGCACAAGCTCCGCATCGTCGGTCGTCCGTCGGCCGAGATCACGCAGTGGCCCAACGAGAAGGACTTCTCGGGCGACCTGCTCGTCGACGTCGAGGTCGACGTGCGCCCGGAGATCGAGCTCCCCGACTACGCGGGCATCACCCTCGAGGTCGACGCCGTGGAGGCCGACGAGGCCGCCCTCGACGCCGAGCTGGAGAACATGCGCGCCCGCTTCGGCACGCTCATCCCCGTCGACCGCCCCGCAGCCAAGGGCGACTTCGTCGAGCTGGACCTCGTCGCCACCATCGACGGCGCCGAGATCGATCGCGCCGAGGGCGTCTCCTACGAGATCGGCTCCGGCGAGCTCCTCGAGGGCATCGACGACGCGATCGAGTCGCTCACCGCCGGTGAGGACACCACCTTCCGCTCCGCCCTCGTCGGTGGCGACCACGCCGGCAAGGAGGCGGAGGTCTCCGTCACCGTCAAGGCCGTCAAGGAGCGCGAGCTTCCCGAGGCCGACGACGAGTTCGCGCAGATCGCGAGCGAGTTCGACACCATCGCGGAGCTGCGCGACAGCCTGCGCGAGCGCGTCGAGCAGCAGGGCGTCTTCACGCAGGGCTCCGCCGCCCGCGACAAGCTCGTCGAGACGCTGCTCGCGCAGATCGAGATCCCGGTCCCGCCGCAGCTCATCGAGGACGAGGTGCACAACCACCTCGAGGGCGAGGGTCGTCTCGAGGACGACGTGCACCGCGCCGAGGTGACCGAGGCCAGCGAGAAGCAGTTCCGCACGCAGGTGCTGCTCGACACGATCGCCGAGCAGGCCGACGTGCAGGTCTCGCAGGAGGAGCTCTCGCAGTACCTCATCCAGTCCGCCGCGCAGTACGGCATGGCGCCGCAGGAGTTCGTCGAGGCGCTGCAGTCCTCGAACCAGCTCCCGGCCCTGGTCGGCGAGGTCGCCCGTAACAAGGCACTCGCGATCGCCCTGGGCAAGGTCAAGGTCGTGGACACCAACGGCAAGGCCGTCGACCTCTCCGACTTCGTCGTGACCGACGACGAGGCCGAGGCCGAGGGCGAGAAGGCCGCCGAGGCCGAGGAGAAGCCCGCCGCGAAGAAGAAGGCTCCGGCCAAGAAGGCGGCCGCCAAGAAGGACGCCGACGCGGACGAGAAGCCCGCCGCGGCGAAGAAGCCCGCCGCCAAGAAGCCGGCTGCGAAGAAGGCTCCGGCCAAGAAGGACGCCGACACCGCCGAGTGATCGGCGCGGTCGAGTGAAGAGGGCGGGTGCTGCGGCATCCGCCCTCTTTCTCATCGAGGGAAGGACGACGGGATGGCGAGCTGGGACGACCGCATCGATCAGGTGTGGGCGGACGCTTCGGGAGAAGAGGTCGGCGACGAGACGATCGCGCGCATCGACGCCCTCGCCGCGGAACGGGGTGCGGACGACGCCCGGGCCGAGTTCGAGCGCGCCGGTGCCCGCGATTCCGCCGGACGCCCGGCGGAGGCGGTGGAGCTCTACCGTCGCGCCCTGGCGCTCGGCCTCGATGAGGAGCATCGCCCGCAGTGCGTGATCCAGCTCGCGAGCTCGCTGCGCAACCTCGGCGACTACGACGAGGCGCTGCGCGTCATCCGCGCCGAGGAGGAGATCGCGGCGGACGGACCGTATCGCGACGCGGTCGCGGTGGTGCACGCCCTCATCCTCGCCAGTGCCGGCCGGCCCGCGCAGGGCCTGTCGGTGGCCATCCTCGCGCTCGTCCCGCACCTGCCGCGCTACCACCGATCCATGACGGCGTATGCGCAGGAGATCGCCGGCAGCGACACCTGATATGCCGACGGCGAACACGACCTAGGGGCTGTGCGCGCGCCGGTAGATTCGAATCACTGAAACACGGAAGCAGGAGCTGACATGGCTGAACCCCTCGTCGCGACAAGCGTCTTCGACAGGTTGCTGAAGGACCGCATCATCTGGCTCGGCTCGGAGGTGCGAGACGACAACGCCAACGAGATCTGCGCGAAGATCCTCCTTCTCGCCGCCGAAGACTCCGAGAAGGACATCTACCTCTACATCAACTCGCCCGGCGGCTCGATCACCGCGGGCATGGCGATCTACGACACGATGCAGTTCGTGCCGAATGACATCGTCACCGTCGGCATCGGCATGGCCGCGTCCATGGGTCAGCTGCTGCTGACCAGCGGCACCAAGGGCAAGCGCTACATCACCCCGAACGCCCGCGTGCTGCTGCACCAGCCGCACGGCGGCTTCGGCGGCACCGCGAGCGACATCCAGACCCAGGCGCAGCTCATCCTGTCGATGAAGAAGCGCCTCGCCGAGATCACCGCGTCGCAGACCGGCAAGCCCGTCGAGCAGATCAACGCCGACGGCGACCGCGACCGCTGGTTCACGGCGGAGGAGGCCCTCGAGTACGGCTTCGTCGACCACATCCGCGAGCACGCCAGCGACGTCACCGGCGGCGGCGGCACGGGCGTCGAGTAAGGATTCGAGAGGACACCATGTACACACCCACGTTCCAGTCCGCCGGAAACCTGCCCTCCAGCCGTTATGTGCTGCCGCAGTTCGAAGAGCGCACCGCCTACGGCTTCAAGCGCCAGGACCCGTACAACAAGCTGTTCGAAGACCGCGTGATCTTCCTCGGCGTGCAGGTCGACGACGCGTCGGCCGACGATGTCATGGCGCAGCTCCTCGTCCTGGAGAGCCAGGACTCCGAGCGCGACATCACCATGTACATCAACTCGCCCGGTGGCTCCTTCACCGCGATGACGGCGATCTACGACACGATGCAGTACGTCGCGCCGCAGATCCAGACCGTCGTGCTCGGCCAGGCGGCCTCGGCCGCCTCCGTGCTGCTCGCGGCGGGTGCCCCCGGCAAGCGTCTCGCGCTGCCGAACGCCCGCGTGCTGATGCACCAGCCGGCGATGGGAGAGGCCGGGCACGGTCAGGCCTCGGACATCGAGATCCAGGCGGCGGAGATCCTCCGCATGCGCACCTGGCTGGAGGAGACCATGGCCCGTCACACCGGCAAGCCGGTCGAGCAGGTCAACCGCGACATCGATCGCGACAAGATCCTCTCGGCCAACGAGGCACTGGAGTACGGCATCGTCGACCAGGTGCTCACCTCGCGCAAGCGCGCGTAGTCCGCACCCGCAGAAGAGGACGCCCGTCGATCGACGGGCGTCCTCTTCGCGTCTCCGGCGGATGCGCGCGCGAGGATGGCGCAGATGCGCATATGAGCAGATGGGTGCGCGAACGCTGAATCCGGCCTACCCTGGAGGAGGAAGGAGGACACCGTGGAAGAAGATCTGCTCATGGTCCGGGTCGCCGAGCTGTACTACGACGAGGACAAGACGCAGGACGAGATCGGTGGTCTCCTGAAGATCTCCCGGTGGAAGGTCGGGCGCCTCCTCACGCAGGCGCGGCAGCGCGGCATCGTCCGCATCGAGATCGTCCACCCGCGCGCCCGTCGGCTCGGCCTCGAGCGCGAGCTCGTGGAGCGCTTCGGTCTCACCGACGCCGTGGTCGTCCCCTCACCCGAAGGCGACGAGGGCACTCTGGAACGCGTCGCCCAGGCGGCAGCGGACTTCCTCACCGCCCTCCGCCCTGTTCCGCGCACCCTCGGGGTGAGCTGGGGCAAGACGCTCCGCGCCGTGGCCGAGGCCCTGCCGGATGGCTGGGCGAACGGTGTCACGGTCGTGCAGCTCAACGGCGGCGTCAGCCTGAACCGGCGCTCGGGCGGGGCCGCGGGACTCGCGGTGACCATCGCCCAGCGCGCCTCCGGCCAGGTCTCCCTGCTGCCGAGCCCCGCGATCCTGGAGCACGTCGAGACGAAGCAGGCGATCGAAGGGGACCGCACCGTCGCGGCCGTGCTGGAGGAGGCCGCGGACGCCCAGGCGTTCCTGTTCACCGCCGGCCCCTGCGATGCGACCTCCGCCCACGTCGAGAACGGCTATCTCACCGCCGACGATGTGGAGGAGCTCGCGCGCCGCGGCGCCGTCGGCGACGTCCTCGGGCGCTACGTCGACGCCGAGGGCAACATCGTCGACCCGCAGTTGGACGCCCGCACGGTCGGCGTCTCGCTCGACCGCCTGCGCGGCGCCGCGCGGGCCATCTTCGTGACGGCGGGCCCCGCCAAGCACGACATCGCGCGCACGGTCGTGACCAGCGGCCTGTGCGGGGTCCTGGTGACCGATGAGACCACAGCACGAGCATTGTTGGAGGAACAGTGACGACGACAGAACTCAGCCGCAGGACGGCGGTGGACGTCCTCGGCGGTGAGCCCGACGACGCGACCCTCCGTCGCTTCCTGCACGGCCTCCCCGGTGTGGACGCCGTCGGGCTGGAGCAGCGCGCTGCCGGCCTCGGCACCCGCTCCATCAAGACGACGTCGAAGGCGTGGGCGCTGGACACGATCATCAAGCTGATCGACCTGACCACCCTGGAGGGCGCGGACACTCCCGGCAAGGTACGGTCCCTCGTCGCCAAGGCGAAGACCCCCGACGCCGCCGACCCCTCGACGCCCCGCGTCGCCGCCGTCTGCGTCTACGGTGACATGGTCGCCGGCGCGGTCGAGGCCCTCGGCAGCCTGCACGGCGACCCCGACGACGGCCTCATCTCGGTCGCCGCCGTGGCCACCGCCTTCCCGAGCGGCCGGTCCTCCCTCGCGATCAAGCTCGCCGACACCGCGGAGGCGGTTGCGGCCGGTGCGGACGAGATCGACATGGTCATCGACCGGGGCGCGTTCCTGTCCGGCCGCTACGGGCTGGTGTTCGACCAGATCGCCCAGGTCAAGGAGGCGTGCCGCCGCGAGGACGGCTCGTACGCCTCGCTCAAGGTGATCCTCGAGACCGGCGAGCTGAACACGTACGACAACATCAAGCGCGCCTCCTGGCTCGGCATCCTCGCCGGCGGTGACTTCATCAAGACCTCGACGGGCAAGGTGCAGCCGGCGGCGACGCTGCCGACCACGCTGCTGATGCTGGAGACGGTGCGCGACTGGTACCGCGGCACGGGGGAGCGCATCGGCGTGAAGCCCGCCGGCGGCATCCGCTCGTCCAAGGACGCGGTCAAGTACCTGGTGACGGTCGCCGAGACCGTGGGGGAGGAGTGGCTCCAGCCGCACCTGTTCCGCTTCGGCGCCTCGAGCCTGCTCAACGACGTGCTCCTGCAGCGTCAGAAGCTCGCCACCGGCCACTACTCCGGCCCCGACTACGTCACGATCGACTGACTTCTTCGGCCGGTCCCTGAGCCGGTCGAAGGGCAGCAACCCAAGGGATTGAAATGAACTTCCTGGAATACGCTCCGGCTCCGGAGTCCACGGCGGTGCTGAACCTCAAGGACAGCTACGGGCTGTTCATCGACGGCGAGTTCGTCGACGGCTCCGGCACCCCCTTCCGCACCATCTCCCCGGCGACGGAGAAGGAGATCGCCGAGGTCGCCTCCGCCGACGACGCGGACATCGACCGCGCCGTCGCCGCGGCACGTCGCGCCTACGACAAGGTCTGGTCGCGGATGAGTGGCCGCGACAGGGGCAAGTACCTGTTCCGCATCGCTCGCCTCGTGCAGGAGCGTGCCCGTGAGCTGGCCGTCGCCGAGAGCCTCGATAACGGCAAGCCCATCAAGGAGAGCCGCGACGTGGACGTGCCCCTCGTGGCGTCCTGGTTCTTCTACTACGCGGGGTGGGCCGACAAGCTCGACTACGCCGGTCTCGGCGCGAACCCGCGCGCCCTGGGCGTCGCCGGGCAGGTCATCCCCTGGAACTTCCCGCTGCTGATGCTCGCGTGGAAGCTGGCGCCCGCGCTGGCGGCAGGGAACACGGTCGTGCTCAAGCCGGCAGAGACCACGCCGCTGACGGCACTGATCTTCGCCGAGATCCTGCAGCAGGCCGATCTCCCCGCCGGTGTCGTGAACATCGTCACGGGGGCCGGCTCGACCGGGGCCGCCCTGGTCCGTCACCCGGACGTCGACAAGGTCGCGTTCACCGGCTCGACGGGTGTCGGTCGCGACATCGCCCGGGCTGTCGCGGGGACGAACAAGAAGCTGACGCTGGAGCTGGGCGGCAAGGCCGCGAACATCGTGTTCGACGACGCGCCGATCGATCAGGCTGTCGAGGGCATCGTCAACGGCATCTTCTTCAACCAGGGCCACGTGTGCTGTGCGGGCAGCCGCCTGCTGGTGCAGGAGTCGATCCACGACGAGGTCGTCGACCGGCTGAAGAACCGGCTGTCGACGCTGCGTCTCGGTGACCCGCTCGACAAGAACACGGACATCGGCGCGATCAACTCCGCGGCGCAGCTCGCCCGCATCCGCGAGCTGAGCGACATCGGCGAGGCCGAGGGCGCGGAGCGCTGGACCGCCGACTGCGCGATCCCGGAGCAGGGCTTCTGGTTCGCCCCGACGATCTTCACCGGGGTCGAGGCCTCGCACCGCATCGCCCGCGACGAGGTCTTCGGCCCGGTGCTGTCGGTCCTCACCTTCCGGACGCCCGCCGAGGCGATCGCGAAGGCCAACAACACGCCGTACGGCCTCTCGGCGGGCATCTGGTCGGACAAGGGCTCGCGCATCCTCGCAGTCGCGGATCGGCTGCGTGCGGGCGTCGTGTGGGCCAACACGTTCAACCGTTTCGACCCGTCGAGCCCGTTCGGCGGCTACAAGGAGTCCGGATTCGGCCGCGAGGGCGGTCGCCAGGGGCTCACCGCCTACCTCAAGGGAGCCGCAGCATGAGCAAGCGACTGACCGTTCCGAAGACCTACAAGCTCGCCATCGGCGGGGCCTTCCCCCGCAGCGAGTCCGGACGCACGTACGAGGTCGTCTCCCGCAAGGGCGCCTTCCTCGCCAACGCCGCCAAGGCCTCCCGCAAGGACGCCCGTGATGCGGTCGTCGCCGCGCGCGCCGCCGTCAAGGGCTGGTCGGGGGCGACGGCCTACAACCGCGGCCAGGTGCTCTACCGCGTCGCCGAGGTGCTCGAGGGACGTCGCGCACAGTTCGTCGACGAGATCGTGGCGCAGGAGGGCATCTCGTCCTCGGCGGCCACGGCGCAGGTCGACGAGGCGATCGATCTCTGGGTCTGGTACGCCGGGTGGTGCGACAAGTACGCCCAGGTGGCGGGCAACGCGAACCCCGTCTCCGGTCCGTACTTCAACATCTCGGTGCCAGAGCCCACCGGTGTGGTCGCGATCGTGGCGCCGCAGGACTCAGCGCTGCTCGGCCTGGTCTCTGTCGTCGCCCCGGCCCTCGTCGCCGGGAACACCGTCGTCGTGGTCGCGAGCGAGCAGTACCCGCTCTCCGCGATCAGTCTCGCCGAGGTGCTCGCGACCAGCGACGTCCCCGGCGGCGTGGTGAACGTGCTCACCGGTTCGCCGGCCGAGATCGCCCCCTGGCTCGCCTCGCACCAGGATGTGAACGCCCTCGACCTCGCCGGCGCCGGTGCGCTGGAGTGGGTCGACATGCAGATCGCCGCAGCGGACACGCTGAAGCGCGTGCTCGCCCCCGGTGACGTGGTCGCGTCGCCGGAGCGGATCGCCGCCTTCACCGAGGTCAAGACGGTCTGGCACACGAAGAGCATGGTCTGACGACACGTCAGGATGGCTGAGGGCCCTGTCGCGTACCGCGCGGCGGGGCCCTCGTCGTTCGAGCAGCGTGCGCGTGACGCCGGTGCTGTGGTTTCATGGCGGCATGATGGCGACCTCCGGCGTCCGCGCCCGCCCCGGGCGAGTGACGCTCGTGCTGGCGGCGATCCTGCTTCTCGGCGGCTGCGCAGCGGCGCCGGCCGACGTCACCGCCGGAGAGCCGACGCCGACCGTGACCCCGACCTTCGCCTGCCCGCAGGTGGACGGCGCCGAGCTTCCGCCGGAGTGTGCGCCGTACGACCCGGAACACGCGATGGAACAGAACGACCGGCATCGTGAGCGGATGGACACGTCGGCCGAGGCGCGGGCGGCAGCCGAGCAGCCGGTGGCGGACCTCCGCGTGCGTCTCGAAGCACTGCGCACGGAGAGCACGATCTCTGTGACCTCCGTCGAGGACGCCTTGCGCGAGGTCGGCCTCGTCCATCACGTCGCACGGGGAGATGCGCGCGCGGTGGCGTTCGGTGCCGACGGTCCCGAGGGCGGCTGCGTCTTCGGGGAGGTGCGTCCGGACGACGTCCGGATCGATGTCGGGGGATACATCATGGACGGCGGCTGCCTCCCCGCGGAATGACGGCGGAGACACCGTCATCCGCCGGACCCGCCGAACGACTCGTCGCCAATGCGGCCCGGTGTCGTATGCAGCGGTTAGGCTCGAAGAACGATCCTGATCCCCCCGAGGAGGACGCGCATGGCCCGCATCGGTGAAAGCGCTGACCTGTTCAAGTGCTCGTTCTGCGGAAAGAGCCAGAAGCAGGTGCAGCAGCTCATCGCCGGACCCGGCGTGTACATCTGCGACGAGTGCGTCGAGCTCTGCAACGAGATCATCGAAGAGCGCATGGCGGAGTCGTCCGCTGAGGGCGTCGCCGAGTTCGAGCTTCCGAAGCCCCGCGAGATCTTCACGTTCCTCGAGGAGTACGTCGTCGGACAGGAGCCCGCGAAGCGCGCCCTCTCCGTCGCCGTCTACAACCACTACAAGCGCGTCCGCGCCCACGGCACGCTGCAGCCGGCCGAGCAGAAGGCCGAAGAGATCGAGATCGCGAAGAGCAACATCCTGCTCATCGGCCCGACGGGCTGCGGTAAGACCTATCTGGCGCAGACGCTCGCCAAGCGCCTCAACGTGCCGTTCGCCGTCGCCGACGCGACCGCGCTGACGGAGGCCGGCTACGTCGGCGAAGACGTCGAGAACATCCTCCTCAAGCTCATCCAGGCCGCGGACTATGACGTGAAGCGCGCCGAGCAGGGCATCATCTACATCGACGAGGTCGACAAGATCGCCCGCAAGGCCGAGAACCCGTCGATCACCCGCGATGTGTCGGGCGAGGGTGTGCAGCAGGCCCTGCTGAAGATCATCGAGGGCACGGTCGCCTCGGTGCCGCCGCAGGGCGGTCGCAAGCACCCGCACCAGGAGTTCCTGCAGATCGACACCTCGAACGTGCTCTTCATCGTGGCCGGTGCCTTCGCCGGGCTGGAGGACATCGTCTCGGCGCGCGTGGGCAAGCACGGCGTCGGCTTCGGCGCTCCGCTGCACGACAAGGGCAAGGACCTCGACCTTTTCAGCGAGGTGCTCCCGGAAGACCTCCACAAGTTCGGGCTCATCCCGGAGTTCATCGGTCGCCTGCCTGTCGTCACCAACGTGTCGCCGCTCGACCAGGCCGCGCTCATCGACATCCTCACGGGGCCGCGCAACGCGCTCGTGAAGCAGTATCAGCGCATGTTCGAGCTCGACGGCGTCCAGCTGGAGTTCGAGGAGGAGGCGCTGCGGTCGATTGCGGATCTGGCGGTCGAGCGCAAGACGGGTGCCCGTGGTCTCCGTGCCATCCTGGAGGACGTGCTCGGTCCGGTGATGTTCGAGATCCCGTCTGCGGAGGACGTCGCGAAGGTGATCATCACCCGTGCCGCCGTCGACGAGGGGGCCCCGCCCACCATCGTGATGGAGCGCAAGCGCAAGAGCGCCTGAGCGCCGGGCCCCGGCGGGTCAGACACCCGCCGCGGACGCGGTGAGCAGATCGCAGGCGTGCCTGCTCACGCCACCGGCATGAGCAGATCCGTGCGGAGTTCGTCGGGAGCGACCTCCGGGTTCGAGACGTAGACCTCGATCCAGAGGCCGCGTGGGTGCAGCCCGGCCTCCGCCGCGCGTGCGACCAGCGCGGCCCATCCGGCGCCGAGACCG
The DNA here is from genome assembly GCF_050470785.1 of Microbacterium sp. NRRL B-14842. Lineage (NCBI taxonomy): Bacteria > Bacillati > Actinomycetota > Actinomycetes > Micrococcales > Microbacteriaceae > Microbacterium > Microbacterium sp. NRRL B-14842. The sequence continues at coordinate 1,072,982 of NZ_JBFLUM010000001.1, forward strand.
TCGTAGGAGCCGAAGACGGTGGTCGCGACGGCCTGCCCGGTCGGCAGGGCCGACGCCACGATGGCGGTTCCGTCGCCGGTGGCGATCGGGTCGGACGGTGCGGCCTGCACCGGGAAGCCGAGCTCCAGATCGAACACGCCCATCGGATCGCCGTGATAGATCGCGAGCGCCGGTCCGGTGGGGATCAGCCTGCCGGCGGCGAAGGCCGCGGCGATCGCCCCGTAGCCGGTGTCGAAAGCGTCGCGGAGGACGGCGAGGCGGATGCCCTCGTGCCGGATGACGGCGAGGGGAACGGCGTCCAGCTCCAGGCTGTCCGCCGGGCCGAAGGGAGCGTCGGGGAATGCGTCCATGCGCTCAGGGTCTCACGACTCAGGAGTCCAGTCCACGGCGCTTCAGGAGCGGTTCGATCTCCGCATCCCGTCCGCGGAAGTCTCGATACGCGGCCAGCGGGTCCTTCGAACCGCCGACCCCGAGCAACCGGTCGCGGAAACGGTCCCCATTGGCCCGGGTGAGCCCGCCGTTCTCCCGGAACCACTCGACGGTGTCGGCGTCGAGCACCTCGCTCCAGATGTACGAGTAATACCCCGCGCTGTAACCGCCGGAGAAGACGTGCGCGAAGTACGTGGAGGAATACCGGGTCGGCACGGCGGGGTCATCCAGCCCGATGTCGGCCAGCGCTGCGGCCTCGAACGCGGCGACATCCTCCACCGCGTCCTCGGTGGAGAGCCGGTGCCACGCCTGATCCAGCCACGCTGCGGCGAGGTACTCGCTGGTCGCGTGCCCCTGATCGAACGTCGCGGTCGCCCGCAGCCGCTGCACGATGGCGGGATCCAGCGGTTCGCCGGTCTCGTGGTGCCGGGCGTAGTGGTCCAGGACCTCCGGCCAGAGGATCCACATCTCGTTCACCTGACTGGGGAACTCGACGAAGTCGCGGAACACGTTGGTCCCGGCGAAGTGCGGGTAGGTGACCGTGGCGAACAGGCCGTGCAGGGCGTGCCCGAACTCGTGGAACAGCGTCGTCACCTCGTCGAGCGTCAGCAGCGTGGGCTCGCGGTCCCCGGGCTGCGGGACGTTGAGGTTGTTCACCACGACCGGGGCGCTGCCGCGCAGCCGGGACTGGCTGACGATCGCGTTCATCCATGCCCCGCCGCGCTTGGAGTCGCGGGTGTAGAGATCGAGCACGTAGAGGCCCAGGGGAGAATCGTCGGCGTTGCGCACCTCGAACACGCGGGCCTGCGGGTGATAGGCCGCGAGGTCGTGCCGCTCGTGGAACGTCACCCCGTACAGGCGGGTCGCCGCGAAGAACACGCCGTCCTGCAGCACGCGCTCCGCCTCGAACCAGGGACGCAGGGCGGCGGTGTCGATGTCGTAGCGGGCAGTGCGCACGCGCTCGGTGTAGAACGCCCAGTCGTGGGCCTCCACGGGGAAGGGCTCCGGCTCGGTCTCGTCGACGATCGCCTGGAGCGCGTCCCGTTCGGCGCGGGCGTTCCGGGCGGACGGCGCAGCCAGCCGGCGCAGCATCCGCTCGACGGCCTCGGGGGAGCCCGCCGTCTCGTCGGCGGTGATGTACGCGGCGTGCGACGGATATCCGAGGAGGCGCGCGCGCTCGGCGCGGAGGCGCACGATCTCGCGCAGCACCGGGCGGTTGTCGTTGCCGTTGTCGCGCGAGCCCCGCGCGCGCGACGCCGCCATGATCCGGCGACGGGATTCCCGCACCGCGAGCCGGGCGAGGGCCGGATGGCCGGTGAACAGCGGCAGGGTGAGGAGGTAGCGGCCGTCGAGCCCACGGTCGGCCGCGGCGCGCGCCGCGGACGAGAGCTCGCCCGCACTCAGGCCCTCCAGCTCGGCGGCGGAGTCGAAGACCACGGCGAGGTCGTTCGTATCGCTCAGCAGGTTCCGCTCGAACGTGTTCGTGAGCACGGACAGCTTCTGGTTCAGACCCGTGAGCTGCGCCTTAGCGTCGTCGTCGAGCCCGGCGCCGGCATGCGTCATCTCGCGGTGGTAGCGCTCCACGAGATACCGCTGCTCGGAATCGAGGCCGAGCGCCTCACGCTGGTCGTACACGTGGGCCACGCGGGCGTAGAGCGCCGCATCCAGCGTGATCGCGTCCTCATGGGCGGCCATGAGCGGAGCGAGCTCCTCATCGATCGCCTGGATCTCCGGCGTGGCGTCGGCGGAGCTCACGGTGTAGAAGGCGTGCGCCACCCGGTCGAGGAGCTCGCCCGACCGCTCCAGCGCCTCGAGCGTGTTCTCGAACGTCGGCATCGACCGCACGCGGGTGATGTTCGCGACCTCCGCGAGCTGCTCCGCGAAACCGGCTCGGAAGGCGGGGAGATAGTGCTCCGGGCGGATGGCCTGATAGTCCGGGAGCCCGAAGGGAAGGGTCGACGGCTGCAGCAGCGGCTTCGTGGCGTCGCTCATCCTCCGAGCCTAGCCACCGCCATCCCCGGAACGTTCCGTGCTCAGACGGGTCATCACCTCTCGCAGGGCGTCGACGACGACACGGACCGAGCGGCGGCGCAGGTTCTCCGGGCGCGCGAGGACGTCGATCATGCGGTGCGTGCTCACGCCGCGCAGGGGGATGCGTACGATGTCGCGATCGTCGACGCTGCGCGAGGTGAACCGGGGGAGCATTCCCAGGACGCCGCCGGCCGCGACAACCGCCGACACCGCGCCGTAGTCGTTGATGCGGTGGCGGACCTCGACCGGGCGGCGGGCGACGGCGGCGACGGCACGGAGCACGTCGTCGGGGGAGTACCCCACGCGGCTCGTCACCCAGTGCTCGTCGGCGACCTCGTCCGGCGAGAGGGTGCGGCGACCGGCGAGAGGATGTGCGGCGGCGACCGCGACGTCCAGGGGCTCGCGGACGAGACCGACAGCGCGGATGCCTGCGGTCGGCCACGGCGCGGAGTGCTCCATCCGATGCGCGAGGACGAGGTCGTACCGCGCGGTGAGCCCAGGGAACTCGCTCTGCGCGACATCTTCGTCCGTCAGGCGTACCGTCGGCGCGTGCTCCTTCCCGGAGAGCTCCCGCACGAGCGGGCCGAAGAGCGCCTGACCGACGCTGTGGAACCCGCTGATGCTCACCTCTCCGGTCGCCGCGCCCTCGAAGTCGTCCAGCGCGTGCCGCGCTGCGGCCATGGCATCGATGGCCTCGGCGCCGGCCGCCGCGAGGACCTCGCCGGCAGAGGTCAGCACGAGCGTGCGGCCCTGGCGACGGGTGAGCGGGGCGGGGAAGGAGCGCTGCAGCGCGGCGAGCTGCTGCGAGACGGCGGACGGGGTGACCCGGAGCGTGTCGGCGACAGCCGTCACGCTGCCCAGGGCTCCGAGTTCGCGGAGGATCTGGAGCTGATGGAGTTCCACGTCGATAGTTTAGACCTGGCTATAGAGACGATGCAGAAGCTGCCGATTGTTCTACAGCGACGTATGCGATGAGATCGGAGCATGAAGGCTCTGTTCAAGGAGGAACCCGGCGCCGGCCTCGCGCTCGTGGAGCGACCCGATCCCACGGCCGGCCCCGGCGAGGTCGTCATCCGCGTCCTCCGCACCGGCATCTGCGGGACCGATCTGCACATCCGGCGATGGGACGACTGGGCGGCCTCCGCGATCTCCGCGCCCCTCATCCCGGGACATGAGTTCTACGGCGAGGTCGTCGAGGTCGGATCGCTCGTCCATGACATCGCCGTCGGCGACCGGGTCTCCGGCGAAGGACACATCGTCTGCGGCACCTGCCGGAACTGTCGTGCCGGACGGCGGCAGATGTGCATCCGCACCATCGGGCTCGGTCTGCAGCGCGACGGTGCCTTCGCCGAGTACCTCTCGCTGCCGGCGACCAACGTGTGGGTCCACCACGCCGAGGTCGCTCCGGAGCTCGGCGCGATCTTCGACCCGCTCGGCAACGCCGTGCACACCGCCCTCCGCTTCCCTCTGGTCGGCGAAGACGTCCTCGTCACCGGCTGCGGCCCGATCGGCCTGATGGCGATCGCCGTCGCCCGGCATGCCGGTGCCCGCTTCATCGTGGGGACCGACGTGAGCGGCCCGCGCCTGGAGATGGCGCGAGGGATGGGAGCAGACGACGTCGTCGACGTCTCCCGCCAGGAGATCCGCGACGCGCAGCGGGCGCTCGGCATGCGCGAGGGTTTCGACATCGGCTTCGAGATGAGCGGTGCGGCATCGGCGCTCCCGGCGATGATCGACAACATGAACCACGGCGGACGGATCGCGATGCTCGGGCTGCCGTCGACGGGGTTCGACATCGACTGGGGCAAGCTCGTCACGCATATGCTCACCATCACCGGCATCTATGGTCGCGAGATGTTCGAGACCTGGAACGCCATGGGGGCGATGCTGCAGACGAGCGCGACACTGCGGGCGGCCATCGGCCGCGTGATCGCCGAGGTCGTGCCGGCGCGCGACTGGGAGCGCGGATTCGCGGCGGCGGAGTCCGCCGGCACGGGCAAGATCATCCTCGACTGGACGGAGCTGTGATGTACGCGACCTTCAAGGACCATGTGGCGCAGGAGCTGGCGGGGATCGAGGAGGCCGGGCTCACCAAGCACGAGCGCGGCATCCGCGGACCGCAGCGGGCGGAGATCACGGCCGACGGCGCCGAGGTGCTCAACTTCTGCGCGAACAACTACCTCGGGCTCGCCGACGACCCCCGCATCCTCGCTGCGGCCCGGACGGCCCTGGACGAGTGGGGGTACGGGCTCGCGAGCGTGCGCTTCATCTGCGGCACGCAGGAGCAGCACCTCGAACTCGAGCGTCGGCTGGCGGACTTCCTCGGCACCGACGACGCGATCCTCTACTCGTCCTGCTTCGACGCCAACGGCGGTGTCTTCGAGACGCTGTTCTCCGCGGAGGACGCGATCATCTCGGACGAGTTGAACCACGCGTCCATCATCGACGGCATCCGCCTCTCGAAGGCGCGCCGACTCCGGTACCGCAACCGCGACATGGCGGATCTGGAGGAGCAGTTGCGGGCGGCCGCCGATGCCCGGTTCCGCGTGATCGTGACCGACGGCGTCTTCTCGATGGACGGCTACATCGCCCCGCTCGCTGAGATCTGCGACCTCGCCGAGCGGTACGACGCCCTCGTCTTCGTGGACGACTCGCACGCGGTCGGCTTTGTCGGGGAGAACGGGCGAGGGACGCCGGAGCTGTGCGGCGTCGCAGATCGTGTCGACATCTACACCGGCACCTTCGGCAAGGCGTTGGGCGGCGCCTCCGGGGGGTACGTCGCCTCCCACGCGGAGATCGTCGCGCTGCTGCGTCAGCGTTCCCGTCCGTACCTGTTCTCGAACACCCTCGCTCCGGCCATCGTGGCCGGTACCCTGACCGCACTTGACCTCGTCGAGGGATCGGCGGACCTGCGGGCGCGGCTGCGGGACAACGCAGCCCTGTTCCGCACCCGGATGGCGGAGGAAGGCTTCGATCTGCTTCCCGGAGAGCACCCGATCGTGCCGGTCATGTTCGGTGATGCCGCGCTCACAGCCCGGATCGCCGCGGCGATGCAGGACCAGGGCGTCTACGTGACGGCGTTCAGCTTCCCGGTGGTGCCGCGGGGGAAGGCGCGCATCCGGGTGCAGCTCTCCGCCGCGCACTCCGCCGAGCAGGTCGAGCGCTGTGTAACGGCCTTCGTCGCGGCGCGGGATGCGGTGAGCTGACCGCGTTGCAAAGAAAAGCTTGCAAAGAGTTGTTTGCAAGCGTACCTTTGCATGCATGACGAACGAGACGCAGGTACGGACGCTGGATGCGGGAGCGCTCAAGGCGCTGGCGCATCCGCTGCGGGTCAAGATCTTCGATCTGCTCGCCTCTCGTGGTCCTCAGACGGCCAGCTCTCTCGCGGCCCTCGTCGGGGAGACCTCGGGATCCACCAGCTACCACCTCCGCGCCCTCGCCGCCCACGATCTCATCCGCGAAGTGGAAGGTCGTGGCACGGCGCGGGAGCGGTGGTGGGAGCGCCCGAAGGGCCGCATCGACGTGCCGGGACCGGACGAGCAGATGTCGCCGGCCAACCGTGCCGCGGCCCAGATCGTGACATCGGAGTTCTTCCGGCTCCGGCACGAGACGCTGATGCAGTACCTCAACCGCTCGGATGCCGACATCCCCGAGGGGTGGCGTGACGTGGGTCTGACCATCACCACGCACCTCGACATGACCGCGGAGCAGGCGATGTCGCTGCGGGCGGAACTGGAGGCCGTCGTGGAGAAGGCGATCGCGCAGTACCGCGGTCAGGAGGGCCCGGACGTGCGCCGTGTCTCCCTCCGTGCCGAGATCTTCGACCTCCCCACGCCTGGAGGCGCCGCCGCGGCCGAGACGACGGACGCATCATGACCGCCGCCACCCTGCACCTCGTCAGTCCCACGCGGACGGAGCGCGGCCTGCTGCACCTCGCCGACCGGGTCACCGCCATGATCGAGCACCGGATCGAGCGTCGCGCACAGCGGCGGGTCCTCGCCCTCGACCTCCTCCGCGAACAGCAGGCCCGCCGGCATGACCCGCACGCCGTGGACCATCTCCTCGCGCAGCTCGGAGCCCCGCGCCGCTGACGCCGAGACCCCGGATACGCGTCGAGACCCCCTCCTATCCGCGCGGGGAGGAGGGGGTCTCGACGATGAAGCGGGGTCTCGGCGATCAGAAGGGGCGGGCGATGACCTCGCCGGAGGAGGACTGGAGGACCTCCCAGCCGGCGTCGAGCTCCGCGATCGCGCGGCCCTCGAGCCAGGTGAGGGTCCAGTGACCGGTGAGGCCCTGGGACTCGACCTCGGCGATCGCGGGGCGCAACGCCTCGGGGACGGACGCGGGCGGCTGCGCCCCCGTGGCCCAGCGCGTGCCGAGCTGCATCAGGAAGCCTCGACCGGGGCGAGCTCGATCGCGGTGACCGCGAACTCCTCCGCCTCGGAGATCTCGAGCGCGGCGATGCGGCCGACAGCGCGGAGGTCGTCCGCCGCGGCGCGCAAGGCCTCGACCTTCGCGGCGGGTGCGGCGATGGCGGCACGGGAGACCGGGGTCTTCTGCGACGCCTTCGCCTCGGTCTTCGCGCGCCGGATGCCGATGAGCGCCTCGCTGGCGGCGGCCAGCACGGCCGGGTCGCCCTCGATGCCGAGCTTCTCGGGCCACGCTGCGGTGTGCACGGAGCCCTCCTCGAACCACGACCATGCCTCCTCCGTGGCGAAGGAGAGCACCGGTGCGAGCAGGCGGAGCAGCGTGGACAGCGCCAGACGCAGCGCGAGGGCGGCCGAGGCCTGGCCCACGTCGTTCTGGTTGTAGGCGCGCTCCTTCACGAGCTCCAGGTAGTCGTCGCAGAACGTCCAGAAGAACGCCTCGGTCAGCTCGAGCGCTCTGGCCGCGTCATACCGGTCGAAGGCCGCGGTCGCCTCCGCCACCACGCCATCGAGTGCCGTGAGCATCGAGGCGTCGAGCGCATGCGTCACCTGCGCGCCCTCGGGCACCGGGAACGACAGCACGAACTTGGCGGCGTTGAGCACCTTGATCGCCAGACGCCGACCGATCTTCACCTGAGTCGGGTTCTGCGGGTCGAACGCCGCGTCCATGCCGAGTCGGCTGGAAGCCGCCCAGTACCGCACCGCGTCCGAACCGTGGGCGTCGAGCACGTCGGCCGGGGTGACCACGTTGCCCTTCGACTTCGACATCTTCTTGCGGTCGGGGTCGACGATGAAGCCGGAGATGGCGGCGTTCTTCCACGGGGCGCGGCCGTCTTCGAGCGTGGAGCGCAGCATGGTCGAGAAGAGCCAGGTGCGGATGATGTCCTGTCCCTGCGGGCGCAGATCGAACGGAGCAGTGAGCTGCCACAGCTCCTCGTCGCGCTGCCAGCCGCCCGCGAGCTGCGGGGTCAGCGACGAGGTCGCCCACGTGTCGAGGATGTCGGCTTCGGCGTCGAACCCGCCCGGCACGCCGCGCTGGGCCTCGGTGTAGCCGGCCGGCACATCCGTGGTCGGGTCGATGGGCAGCGCGGCCGCGTCCGGGGTGAGCACGCGGTCGTAGTCGCGCTCGCCGTTCTCGTCCAGCGCGTACCAGAGCGGGATCGGCACACCGAAGAACCGCTGCCGGGACACGAGCCAGTCGCCGGTGAGGCCGCCGACCCAGTTCTCGTAGCGGACCCGCATGAAGTCGGGGTGCCACGCCAGCTCGGTGCCGTGCGCGAGGAGCTGCTCGCGCAGCTCGCCGTCGCGGGCGCCGTTGCGGATGTACCACTGCCGGGTCGAGACGATCTCGAGCGGGCGGTCGCCCTTCTCGAAGAACTTCACGGCGTGCTGGAAGGGCTTGCCGACGGCGGTCATGTCGCCGGTCTCCTGCAGCTTCTCGACGATCGCCTTGCGGGCGCTGAAGACGGTCTTGCCTGCCACGTTCTCCGCGTACCAGGCGCGGGCGTCGGCGTCGGCCACGATCGACGGGGCCTCGGGGAGGAAACGGCCGTCGAGACCGATCGTGGTCATGTTAGGCAGGGACTCGCCGGCAGCGGTGCGCAGCTCGCGCCACCAGATGATGTCGGTCACGTCGCCGAAGGTGCAGACCATGGCGGCGCCGGTGCCCTTGTCGGGCTGGGCGAGGTGGTGGCCGTGGATCTCGATCTCGGCGCCGAAGTAGGGCGTGCGGACCTTCGTGCCGATGAGGTGCTTGTGCGGTCCCTCGGGGTGGGTCACGATCGCGATGCACGCGGGGAGGAGCTCCGGGCGCGTGGTGTCGATCGCGATGGAACCGGAACCGTCCGCGAAGGGGAACTCGATCGTGTGGTACGCGGCCTGCTGGTCGCGATCCTCGAGTTCGGCCTGCGCGATCGCGGAGCGGAAGTCGATGTCCCACAGCGTCGGCGCCAGGGCCTGATAGGCCTCGCCGCGCTCGATGTTGCGGAGGAAGGCGAGCTGACTCTGCCGGATCGTGTCGTCGGAGATGGTGCGGTAGGTCTGCGTCCAGTCCACGCTCAGCCCGAGCTGACGGAACAGCGCCTCGAACTGCTTCTCGTCCTCGATCGTGAGGCGCTCGCACAGCTCGATGAAGTTGCGACGGCTGATCGGCTGCTGGTCGGCGGCGCGGCTCGACTTGTTGTCGCCGCCCTCGAACGGCGGGGTGAAGTCGGCGTCGTAGGGGAGCGACGGGTCGCAGCGCACACCGTAGTAGTTCTGCACACGGCGCTCGGTGGGCAGGCCGTTGTCGTCCCAGCCCATCGGGTAGAACACGGTCTTGCCGCGCATGCGCTCGTACCGCGCCTTGACGTCGGTGTGCGTGTAGGAGAACACGTGACCGATGTGGAGGCTGCCGGAGGCGGTGGGCGGCGGGGTGTCGATCGAGTAGACGCCCTCACGGCCGAGCTCGGCGGCGCACAGACGGTCGAACAGGTACGTACCCTGCTCCGCCCAGGCGGCGTCCCACTTCGCTTCGAGACCTTCGAGTGCGGGCTTGTCGGGAATGGCGGACATGGAGGTCTCCTCGAGCGATGTATGCGGCACTGTGTGAGCGTGCCTGAGTGTGGGTGGTGCCGCCCAGTCTACCGAGCGCAAGGGACGGGCGCTCGACCCGGGGGAGCGTCCGGCGCGGCACTGCGGCCGGCCCCTCCGACGCTGGGAGGATCGGAGCATGACACCGCCGTCGTCCTCGTCCTCCCGTCCCCGTCTCGCCGACCTCGGGGTCCCGTCCGGCGCCTTCGCGCGCGGCCCGGCGAACGCCATCACCGATGTCCGCGGCGTGCGGGTGGGGCACGCCACGCTGCACGGCGACGGTCTGCACACGGGAGTGACGGCCATCGTCCCCGACGCCCTCACCGCCGAGCGCCGCAGCCTTCCCGCGAACCTCTCGGTCGGCAACGGCTACGGCAAGCTCGTGGGTGCCACGCAGCTCCGCGAGCTCGGGGCTCTGGAGACGCCGGTCCTACTGACCTCGACCCTGTCCGTGTTCCGCGTCGCGGATGCGCTGCTCGGGCACCTGCTGGCGACGCCGGCGCATGCGCGGACGACCACGTTGAACCCGGTGGTGGGCGAGACGAATGACGGGTTCCTCTCCGACATCCGCCGGCGGGCCGTGGGCGAGGAGCAGGTGACGGCGGCACTGGCTGCGGCGGCAGCGGGTCCGGTCGCGGAGGGGTGCGTCGGTGCCGGTGCCGGAACCGTCGCCCTCGGGTACAAGGGCGGCATCGGCACGGCGTCCCGTCTGGTCGATGTCGCGGGGAGCGCGTCCACGGTCGGGGCTCTCGTGCAGACGAATTTCAGCGGCACGTTGCGGATCGCGGGGGTGCCGCTGCCCGCGGAGGAGCTGCTCGCCGAGGAGCCGGCACAGCCCGTCGGCAACTCGTGCATGATCGTCGTCGCGACGGATGCGCCCGTCGACGGCCGTCAGCTCGGCCGGGTGGCCCACCGCGCCGTGTTCGCGATGCGGGGCGTGGGCGCCGACTACGCACAGGGCAGCGGCGACTACGCGATCGCCTTTTCCGTGCACGACCCGGCGTCGGGCGGTCCTGCGGCGGATGACGACCTCTCGCCGCTCTTCGCCGCGACGATGGACGCTGTCGAGGAGGCGCTGATCAACTCGGTGCTCGCCGCGGAGACCACCGTGGGCCCCGAGGGGCGGACGGCGCACGCGGTGCCGATCGACCGGGTGCGGGAGCGTCTGGCTCGTGCCGGAGCCGTCTGACCCGCATTCACAACTCAGGAGAAACCGGGTCGGCGGTGCCGCGGGTGCGGCGCGTCGTACCGACTGACACCGGATGTCCTGAGTTGTGAACCGTGGTCAGTCGGCGAGCGCGGCCTGGATGCCCTCGCCGATGCGACGCATCGCGGCCAGCACCGGACCGCGTCCGTCGGCTCCTCTGTCCCAGTTGGCCAGCACGGCGTAGGCGATCCGGCGGCTGGGGGACATCGCGATCCCGGTGTCGGCGCGGACGCGGGAGATCGTGCCGGTCTTGTTCAGCAGCCAGACGCCGCGGTCGAAGCCCCAGTGCGCGAGCGGGTCGAGGTCGAACGCCGAGGCGACCATCGACAGGTCCATGCCCGCGCCCAGCCAGCGGCGCAGCGTGTCGGCCGAGGCGGGGGAGAGGTCGGTGCCGTCGGCGAGCCGCGACATGAAGCGCACGAGTTCCGCGGCGTTCGCGTGCGACAGCGTGCGGGGTGCGCCGGGCGGGATCGGCCACCGCACGATGTCGTCGAGGGCGGAGGCGGTGTAGCCGAGCGCGCGGGTGTGCTCCTGCACGGTCGGGATGCCGATGACGCGACCCAGCGTGTTGGTCGCGGCGTTGTCGCTCACCGCTCCGATGAGAGCGGCCACGTCGTACAGCGACAGCTCGGATGCCTGGAGCAGGTACCAGAGACCGGAGTCCTCGATGGCCTCGACCGGCCGCCGGGTGACCCGGTCCTCGAGGGTGCGCGTGCCCGCGTCGACCTCGGTGAGGAGCCGGTGCAGGAGGAAGATCTTGCCGACGCTCGCGGTGTCCTGCACCGTCTCCGGGTCATGGCGCAGCAGCACCTCGCCCGAGTCGACGTCCTGGACGAGCACCGACCACACCGTGCCGTTCTCGTCGGGGAGCTCCACGTCGATCGTGCTCATGCGTCCTCCTCGTCCCGTGCACGCCCGGTCACGTGCGCACGGATGAGCTCGCCGACGGCGCGCATGCCGTCGAGCACGGGCGCGCGGAGATCGGCCGCGGAGTCCTTCCAGTTCGCCGCCACTGCATACGCGACGGCGGCCCTCGGGCCCCGCAGCAGCCCGACGTCGACGCGGGCGAAGCCCACGCTGCCGGTCTTGTGGCGCAGCACCATGCCCTGATACTCGGCCTCGACGTGGGCGAGGGGGTCGAGGAGGAAGGCGTCGGCGGTCATCGACGTGTCGGTGTCGGCGGCGAGCCAGTCCAGCACCCGGGCGCTTACCGCGGGCGAGAACGCCTCGCCGGCACCGAGACGGCGCATCACGTCGGACAGCTCGGCCGCGGTGCCGAACGACGGCGTCCAGGGCAGGTCGGGGGTGCGCTCGTTGCGGATGTAATCGTGCAGCGCGGTGTCGCGGTACCCGAGGGCCGGGGCGACGGCCCGCACCTCCTCCAGGCCGCAGAGATGGATCAGCGCGTTCGTGGCGAGGTTGTCGCTCACCGCACCGACGAGGAGCGCCGCGTCGTGCACCGTGATGCGCTGATCGTGCATGCGGTACAGCAGTCCGGAGTCCTCGACGCGGTGCTCGTCCGGGATCTCGATCCGGTCGTCCTCGGCGAGCGTGCCCGCCTCCAGCCGTCGAGCGACCTCGAGGAGCAGGAAGATCTTGCCGATGCTCGCGGTCTCGCACTGCGTGTGCGGCTCGTGCTCGGCCAGGGTCTCCGCGGTGCCGGCGTCGACGAGCCGGATCGACCAGGTGACACGGGGGTCGATGGGAGGAAGCGCGATCATGGCCGTCCCACCGTGAGGCGGGGCTCGTCGCCGGTCGCGTCCAGCACCCCGTCCACACCGAGCGGGATGGTGAGGGCGTGCGGGTCGTGGCCGAAGCCCTGCTCCCACAGCACGGGGACGCCGGCGTCCTGGAACTCGTCCCGCATGAGCGCGTGGACGAGGTCGAGGTCGCCGCACTCATGCCAGGAGCCGAGCACGACGCCCGTCGCCTGGGCGAGACGGCCCGCGCGCCGGAGCTGCGTGACGAAGCTGTCGAGGCGGTACGGCTCCTCGGTGATGTCCTCCAGGAAAAGGATGCCGGGGGCGGGGACGTCCGCCTCCGGGGCGCCGAGTCCGGCGGCGAGCAGACTGAGGTTGCCGCCCGTGAAGCGTCCCTCGGCGCGCCCCGGCGTCATGATCTCGGTCTTCGGGCCGATGAGCTCGCGTCCGCGCCATGGTTCGAAGAGCCAGCGCTGCACGTCGTCGCGCACCTGCTCGGAATCGCGGAAGACGTTGTTGCCCGCCATCGGGCAGAAGAGCGTCGCGACGTCGAGATGCGCGCGCCACGTCTCGTGCAGGGCGGTCACATCGGACGAGCCCGTGAGGAGCTTCGGTCGTCCGTCCTTGCGCAGCGCGCCTCGGCGCATGTCGGCCCAGTCGATGCCGTCGAGGAGGCGCAGGGCCCCGTAGCCGCCTCGGGCCGTGACGACGGCGTCCACCTCGGGATCGAGCCAGGCGTCGACGAGGTCGGCGCGGCGGAGCTCGTCCGGCCCCGCAAGGTACGACGCGCGCGGGTGCGGCGTGAGGACATGCTCTCCCACCCGGACCTTCAGGCCCCAGGACTCGTAGTAGCCGACGGCGCGCTGGGTGTTCTCCTCGTTACCGGGACCGGAGGGCGAGACGATCGCCACGGTGTCGCCGGGCTGCAGGGGCGCTGTGTCGAGATAGGGCGACACCGCCGCCTCCGTCGTGACGCTCATGCCGTCTTCTCCTCGATGCGCGGCGCCGCGGACAGCAGGTGCCTGGTGTACTCGTGCTGCGGGTTCAGCAGCACCTCTTCGGTGGGGCCGTGCTCGACGATCTGCCCGTGGTACATCACCGCGACGGTGTGGGCGATGTTCCAGGCGAGACCGAGGTCGTGCGTGATGACGAGGGCGGAGAGCCCGAGGCGGCGGCGCAGCTCCAGCAGGAGTCCGAGGATCTCCCCGCGCACGGACGCGTCGAGCGAGGCGACGGGCTCGTCCGCGATGAGCATCTGCGGCTGCACGGCGAGGGCCCCCGCGATGACGACGCGCTGCCTCTGCCCGCCGCTGAGCTCCTGCGGGATGGCGCCGAAGTAGCGCTCCGGCGGGGTGAGTTCCGCGTCGGCGAGGCTCTGCGCCACCCGCTCGCGCTCGTCGCCGGCGAAGCGCTGCACACGCAGCCCCTCGGCGACGGACTCGTACACGCTGTGCTTCGGGTTCAGCGCGGCCCACGGGTCCTGCAGCACGAGCTGCACCTGCGAGCGGAACCGCGCGAGGTCGCGTCCTTTCGACGGAAGGGGTGCGCCGTCGAAGCGGATCTGCGACCCGGGGTCGGCAGGCTGCAAGCCCATCAGCGCGCGGGCGAGGGTCGACTTGCCCGAGCCGGACTGGCCGACGAGCGCCACGATCTCGCCTGTGCGCACGGAGAGGTCGACGTCGCGGACCGCATGCACGGGGCGCCCGCCGGAGCGGTAGGTGACGTTGACGCCGCGGGCCTCGAGCAGCACCTCGTCGCCGTGCGTGATCTCCGGCACCTCGTCCGCGCCACGACCGTGCCGGGTCACCGGGGCCATCCGCGAGGCCGGGTCGCCGATCGTGGGGAAGGCGTCGGCGAGCTGACGCGTGTACGCCTCCTGCGGGGTGGTGCAGACGGCGTAGCTCTCGCCGACCTCGACCAGCTCCCCGTCGCGCATGATGGCGATCCGGTCGCACGCCGTGGCGAGCACCGACAGGTCGTGGCTGATCATGAGCATCGAGATGCCGCGCTCGGCCACGAGCCGGGAGATCATGTCGAGGATCTGCTTCTGCACGATCACGTCGAGCGCGGTGGTCGGCTCGTCCGCGATGATGACCTCGGGATCGCAGGCGAGGGCCATAGCGATCATCACGCGCTGCTTCTGGCCGCCGGAGAGCTCATGCGGGTACGACTCGCTCTTCTGCTGCGGCAGGTCGACGATGTCGAGCAGTTCGCGCACGCGTTCTCTGCGTGCCTTCTCGCCCTTCCAACGCTCCGAGGCGTGCAGCTCGAGCGCCTCCAGGAGCTGCCAGCCGACGGTGCGCACCGGGTTGAGCGAGTGCATCGCGCCCTGGAACACGATGGACGTCTGCGCCCAGCGCACGGCGCGCAGCTGCCCGAAGGACAACGAGGCGACATCCTCGTCGCCCAGCAGCACACGGCCGCTGAGACGGGCGTTGCGCGGCAGGAGCCGGAGCACGCTCATGGCGAGCGTGGACTTCCCGGAACCGGACTCGCCGGCGATGCCGAGGGTCTGCCCTGCCGGGAGGGTGAGCGAGACGTTGCGCACGGCCGCCACCTCGTCCCGACCGGACCGCCCGGAGGTGCGGTACGTGATGGAGACGTCGTCGAAGATCAGGTCGGGCATCTCAGCGGCTCCTCAGCGTCGGGTTGGTGATGTTCTCGACGGCACGGCCCATCAGGGTGAACGACAGCACGACGAGGACGATGGCGATGCCGGGCACGAGCACGTACCACCAGTAGCCGCTGGTCGCCGCGGAGACGTCCATCGCGTTCTTCAGGATCGAGCCCCAGGACTGCAGCGTGGTGTCGCCGAGGCCGAGGAACGCCAGGGTGGATTCGGAGATGATCGCCGAGCCGACCGTGAGCGTCGTGTTGGCGAGCACGAGCGGCAGCACCCCGGGGAGGAGGTGCTTCATGATGATGTGCCAGTGCCCGGCGCCGAGGGCCCGCGAGCGTTCGATGTAGTCGCGCGACTCCACGGACAGGGTCTGCGCGCGGACGACGCGGGCGGTACCGGCCCACGAGGTCAGGCCGATCGCGATGATGATGGTCCAGACGCCGCGGCTCAGCACCGACGACAGCACGATCGCGAGGATCAGCGACGGCAGCACGAGGAAGAAGTCGATGATGCGCATCATCAGCCCGCCGAAGAAGCCGGTGAAGTGGCCCGCCGAGAGGCCGACGAGGGTGCCGATGATCATCGACATTGCCGTGGCGGCGAGGCCGACGAGCAGGGACACCCTGGCGCCCCACACCATGCGGACCCAGATCTCGCGACCCTGATGGTCGGTGCCGAGGGGATGCTCCCAGGACGGCGGCGCGAAGCGCTGCACGTCGACGAGTTTCGTGACGTCGAGCATGCTGGCGGGGGCGATCACGGGGGCGAAGATCGCGATGAGCGCGACGATCACGAGGAAGACGAGGCCCACCATGCCCGCCCGGTGCTGGGCGAACTGCCGGCAGAAGTCGACGAACGCGGTGCCGCGGCGGTGCCACGCCAGAGCACGGGGTGAACGGATGGTCGGGGATGCCGTGGTCATGCGCGCCTCACCCTCGGGTCGAGCTGACGGTAGATGAGGTCCGCGATGAGGTTCATCGCGATGATGATCGTGGAGAACACCACGAAGGTACCCTGCAGGAGCGGGAGGTCGGGTCCGGAGATGGCCTCGAAGGTCAGCTTCCCGAGCCCGGGCCAGGAGAACACCGTCTCCACCGTGACCGCCCCGGCGATGAGGCCGCCGATGTGCATGAAGACGAGCGTCACGGTCGGCAACAGGGCGTTGGGGACGGCGTGCCGACGGCGGACGAGGTCTTCCCTGAGGCCCTTGGCCCGCGCGGTCGTGAGGTAGTCGGCGCCCATCTCCTCGAGGAGCGAGCTGCGCATCACCATCAGGTACTGCGCGTAGACGACCGCGACCATCGTGATGACCGGGAGCACCATGTGCGAGATCACGTCCAGGACCGCGCCGACCGGATCGGTGGGCGGGTTGGGGGAGACCATGCCTCCGGTCGGGAACCAGTGCAGCGTGCCGCCGAAGATCATCAGGAGCAGCAGCGCCAGCCAGAAGGTCGGTACCGACCAGAACACGAGCGAGGTGCCGGAGACGATGCGGTCGAAGGTGGAGCCGTGCTTCCAGGCCGCCTTCTGCCCGAGCCAGAGACCGAGCGCGATCGCGATGATCGCCGCCGTGCCGGTGAGGAGGATCGTGTTCCAGAAGTACTGGCCGATGAGCTCGGACACGGAGGTGCGGTAGACGTAGCTCGTGCCGAAGTTCAGGGTGAACACGTTGCCGAGGTAGTCGACGAACTGCTGCCACAGGGGCTTGTTCAGGCCGAGCTGCTCGCGTAGCTGGTCGGCCTGCTCGGCGCTCATGCCGCGCTCACGGGCGATCGAGGCGACCGGATCGCCTGGCAGGATCTTGAAGGCGAAGAATCCGAGGAGGATCACCATCGCCAGGCTGATGGCCGCGCCGCCGAGCTTGACCAGGAAGTAGCGGAGGGCGCCGACGCCCTTCGGCTGCTCCTCGGCCGCGGCGCTCGTCGCGATGGCGGAGGTGGACGGGGGAACCGCGTTGGACATGGGGGTCTCCTTACAGCGGACCGGGAGACGCCGCGGGGGCGGAAGCCCGCCACCCGCGGCGTCTCGCCGGACTCATTCGACGTCGGCGATGTTGCGGCGACGGATCAGGAAGAAGATGAGTCCTCCGATCAGGACCACCCCCACCACGACGCCTCCGATGATGAGTCCGGTGTTCGTGCCGGTGCCGCCGGCGGTCGCCCCCTCGACGGGCTCGACGGTCAGGTAGCCCCAGTAGCCGGCCTGGTTGGCGATGATGCCGCCGTCCTTCGGCTGCAGGGTGAAGCCTGTGAAGCGGTCGGAGCGGTAGGCCTCCAGCGAGTTGGCGTACCAGGTCGCGACCTGCGCGGTGTCGGTGTAGTTCAGCGCGAGCATGTCGTGCACGATCTCCTGGCGCTTCTCCGGGTCGATCTCGGACCGCTGCGCGGCGTACATCTCGTCGAACTCCGGGTTGCAGTACCCGTCCTGCGTGGTGCCGCCGGTGCCGTCGGTCGCGGTCGGCAGGTTCATGCAGGTGTTGATGCCCAGCTGGTAGTCGGGGTCGGGATTGACCGACCAGCCGCTGAAGTACAGGTCGTAGTCGCCGGACGTGGCCTTCGCGCTGATCGTGTCGGAGTCGGTGGACTCGACCGTGATCTCGATCCCGATGTCCTTCATCCACGGGACGAAGAAGTCGGAGATGGACTGCTCGTTGGCATCGTCCGCATCCGTCAGCAGGCGCAGGCTCAGGCGCTGGCCGTCCTTCTCGCGGATGCCGTCCGCGCCGGGAACCCAGCCGGCCTCGTCGAGCTTCGCCTGTGCGGCCTCGGGGTCGAAGCCGACGATCACGTCGTCGTCGTCGGAGAGGTGCCACTTCGGGAAGGACGCCGGGATGAAGCTCGTGGCGAGCGTGCCCTCGCCGTCCAGCACCTTGTCGAGCAGGGTGGCCGTGTCGGTGCCGAGGCGGATGGCCTGGCGGACCTCGAGCTCCTTCAGCGCGGCGTTGCCGGTGCCGTAGGGCACGTTGTCGCGCGTCTGCTGACCGACGTTGATGCTGATCGAGTGGTAGCGGCGGCCCTCGCCGGAGTGCGTGGTGACGCCGTCGACGCCGTCGAGTGCCGAGAACTGGGTCGGGGTGAGGCCGGTGACGAGGTCGACGTCGCCCGCCTTGAGCGCCTGCACCTGGGCGTCGGAGTTCGTGTAGTACACGTACTGGATCGCGTCGATCTTGGGGGCGCCGCGCCAGAAGTTCTCATTCGCCTTCAGCACGATGGACTGGTTGGCCGAGTAGCTGTCGAGGACGAACGGACCGGAGCCGACGACGTCGGCGTCGTTGGTGAAGGTGGTGGGGTCGTCGACCGCCTCCCAGATGTGCTTCGGGACGATCGGGATCTCCGAGCCGGGGTTCGGGGCCTGCGGCGTCTTCAGGGTGATCACGACGGTCTTGTCGTCGGGGGTCTCGACGGTGTCGAAGTTCGAGACGAGGTTGCCGTTGGCGGTGCCGAGGGCGGGGACCGTCATCATCTGGTCGTACGTGTACTTCACGTCGGCGGAGGTGATGGGCTCACCGTCCGACCAGACGAGGTCGTCCTGGAGGGTGAAGGTCCAGGTCTGGCCGCCGTCCGTCGCCTCCCAGGAGTCCGCGAGGCCCTTCGTGGGGGAGCCGTCCTCGGCGTCGTTCTGCACGAGCGACTCGTAGACGTACCGGATGATGTTCGTCGGCGTCAGGTAGATCGAGATGAACGGGTTGAACGTGTCCACGAATCCGGAGGTAGCGATCCGGAGCGTCGTCTCGGACGCCGGGGACTCGGTGGCGGCGCTGACGGACTGCGCCTGGGCGGCGCCGGCCGGAGCGGCGATGAGGAGCGCGGAGGCGATCGCGGCGGCGGTCAGACTTCGCACGGTTCTGGAGCGGGGGGCAAGACGCATGGAAGGTCCCTTCGGGCGCCGCCCGGATCCACAGTGAAGCCGGGTCGGTGCTGACCATGCAAGCGGAAGACGGCCGCGCGGTCAAGACATTCGATGCGTATCGCGGAAGAAAAGTGCCGACACCCGGAAAGATCGCCGGCCGTCGAGGGGGTGTAACACGGCGGAAACACGCGGATGCCAGGATGCGCCGGGAGAGATCGCCGAGGCGGACGGTGGTCACACGTCCCAGACATCCGGAACGTATCCCGGGTCGGTTTCGCTCGGGCGCGGGAACCGGAATCGTATCGTCACTCCGTCGGGATGGTGAGCACGGCGCGCAGGAGCGCGATGCGTTCGTGCAGGGAGGAACGCAGGAAGTGCTCGTCCACCGCGTGCGCGCCGCCACCCCGCGGGCCGAAGCCGTCGACCGTCGGGAGCCCGCGGCCGCCGAGGAGGTTGGTGTCGCCCGCGCCGGCCGCGGGGCGGCCGTCGACGTGCTGGCCGAGCGCGGCCCCTTTCTCGGCGATCCGCGCGAGGAAGGTGGCGTCCGCCGCGGAGGCACGCCAGGCGGATCGGGCGCTGAGCACGGCGACCTCGACGTGGGCGCCAGGGCGCACGGGGGTCAGACCGCGGAGAGCGGCGAGGACGCGCTCCTCGGAGTCCGGGTCGAGGAAGCGGAGTCCTATCTCGGCCGCGGCCTGCGCCGGCACCACGTTGGTGCGCGCCCCGCCGTCGATGACCCCGACGTTGCAGAGCACCGGGCTCGGCAGATCCGGGTCGGCGACGATCGCGCGGACCCGCAGGAGCTGGTCGACGAGTTCGTCGATCGCCGAGACGCCGTGCTCCGGGTCGAGCGCGGCGTGGGCCGCGCGTCCGGTGACGGCGATGCGCACCCGGGCACTGCCGCGGCGGCCGACCTTGAGGGCGCCGTCGGGATGCGGGGACTCGAACCCGATGGCGCAGGCCGCACCTCGAGCCCGCTCCGCGAGCAGGGGGCCCGAGACCGGCGAGCCGATCTCCTCGTCCGCGACCAGCACGATCCGCACCGCGCGCCGCTGTGCGAGCGGCAGGGGCTGCAGGCGGCGCAGCGTCTCCAGCATCACGACGATGCCGGCTTTCATGTCGTAGGAGCCGGGGCCGCGCACGACATCGCCCTCCTCGCTCCATGGCAGGTCGTCCGCCAGCGTGCCGACCGGCCACACGGTGTCGGTGTGGCCGATGAGGAGCACCGGGTCTCCGGTGCCGGGGACGTCGATGACGAGGTCTGTCCCGAGCTCGTGCGGAACCCGCTGGACGGTGCCGCCGACGCCGGCGAACCACGCGGACAGCAGGTCGGCGATACGGCCGCTCGCCTCGACGTCGCGGCTCGGCGTCTCGAGCAGCACGAGTTCGCGCACGAGTGCGATGATGTCGTCGGAAGGATGGTCCGCGTCGCGCACTGCCGAAGGAGTCGTCACGGTTACGAACCGTATCTTGCCCCTTGATCACCCCGCAACCCGCCGATAGCATCGCTCAGAGCAGCAGGACTTCTCGATCTTAGGAAACGTATCGTGCCTCTTTCTTCGGTGGCCGCCGGTGTCGCCCACGGCTGCCGCGAACTCACCCAGTACGCCGAGTTCCGTGAGGCCGCCGCGCTGTACGCCCGCGTCTTCGCCTACACGGAGAACGAGTACGCGCTCAACGCCAACCTGCTCACCGCCCTCGCCCGCAACGGTGGTTCCGCGGTCGGCGCCTTCGCCGACGACGGAACGCTGATCGGATTCGCCTACGGCTTCGCCGGCTGCGACACCGCCGGTGCGTCGTTCCACTATTCACAGGCGGCGGCCGTCGACGCCGCGCACCAGGGGCGGGGCGTCGGCCAGGCACTCAAGTTCGCGCAGCGCGCGGTGGCTCTGCGCTGGGGGCAGCGGACGATGCGGTGGACGTTCGATCCGCTGCTCTCGCGCAACGCCCATTTCAACCTGAGCTCGCTCGGCGCCGTCGGCATCGCGTACGAACGGGACTACTACGCCCGTCCCGACACCGACCGCCTGGTGGTCTCCTGGGATCTGGACGCCGCCGATCACCCGATCCGCCGCACCCTCCCGGTCCCGCCTGAGCTCGGGCCGGACGACTGGGGGCGGGCCGTGGCGGCGGACGGCGGCACCTGGATCGCGATCCCGACCCGCCCCGGCGAGCTCGACGCCGAGGATCGTGCGGTGCTGCGGCGGGATCTGGAGCGGACGATGACTGCGGCGTTCCGCCGCGGGGACGTCCTCGTCGGGGCCGTGCGCCTCGACGACGACACGGCGGTCTACCGCGCGACACCCGGGGAGGGCACGGCATGAACGACCACGACCACGACCAGGAGGATCGCGACCTCGTCTCTCCGCGGGACCGCTACGGCGAGCGCATCCGTACCAACCTCTCCGCCGAGAGCATCCAGGCGCGGATCATCGAGACCGAGCAGCGCACGCTCGCCCAGACCTTCGAGGAGCTCAGCCGATCGGCCCAGGTCCCGCAGGCCGCCGCGCTGCTGCTCGGTGCCCGACGACGGTATGTGGCAGGCGAGGGCAAGGCGGCGGCGTACGCGCAACTGCTCAATGCGGATCTCTCGGCGACGCTGTCGAACGTGTTCCTCGTCGACGGGCACGCGCTGCAGCCGCTCACCGTGCTCACGGACGTGCGGGCCAGCGACGTGCTCATCGCGTTCTCCCTGCGGCGCTACCGCGAGGAGACCGTGCGGCTCGGGCGGCTCTTCCATGAAGCCGGGGGTCAGCTCGTCGTCATCACGGACAGTGAGGACGCCCCGCTCGCATCGATCGCGACCTCGCTCATCCGGGTGCGCACCGGATCCGCCTCGTATGCCGACTCCCCGACCCCGGTCGCGGCGGTGTGCCACCTGCTGAGTGCGCTCACCACGGCGAGCGCGAAGGGCGCGCGGAGGCGGCTGGCCGAACGGGACCGGCTGGTGGCACGGCTGGGTCTCTACGGCCCCGAGACTCCGCGCCCCCGCACCGAGGAGGACGCGTGAGGGTCGTCCGCGTCCGGCTGTTCGCCCTTCGACAGCCGCTGCGTCACAGCTTCGAGACGAGTTCGCACCGCAAGTCCGGCATCGAGCACGTGCTCGTCGAGGTCACCGATGCCGACGGGCAGACCGGCTGGGGGGAGATCGCGTCGCCGAGCGATCCGTTCTACGGCGCGGAGACCACGGTCACCGCGTGGGAGATCGCGACGCGCTACCTCGTGCCGGCGCTGCTCCGTGCGGACGGGGACGAGCCGGCGGCTCTGGAGGCGTCGTGGGCACGCGTCCGCGGGCATGAGTTCGCGAAGGCCGGGTTCTCCGGAGCGGTGTGGGACCTGTCCTCCCGGATGCGCGGGATCGCGCTCGCCGCGGCCCTGGGCGGGACGCGCGACGAGGTCGTCGCCGGGGTGTCGCTGGGGATCGAGCCGTCGCTCGACGAGCTGCTCGCCCAGGTCGAGCTGCAGCGCGCGGCCGGCTACCCGCGCGTCAAGCTCAAGATCGCTCCGGGGTGGGACGTGGAGCCCGTGCGCGCGGTGCGCGGTGCCTTCCCCGACCTCGACCTCCACGTGGATGCGAACGGCGCCTACGCGGATGACGACCGGGCGGCCGAGGTGTTCAGGCGCCTGGACCGTGAGGCGCTCACCATGATCGAGCAGCCCTTCGCGCCGCGGGATCTCGTGGCCCACGCCGATCTGCAGGCGCGGCTCGACACGGACGTGTGCCTGGATGAGTCGGTCGTCGACCTCGGCGACCTGCGGACCATGATCCGGCTGGGTGCAGGGCGGGTCCTCAACATCAAGGTGTCGCGGATGGGCGGGCTGACCGTCGCCCGCGCCGCGCACGACATGGCACGCGATGCGGGCATCCCGGTGTGGTGCGGGGGAATGCACGAGTTCGGCGTCGGGCGGGCCGCGAACGTCGCGCTGTCCTCGCTTCCGGGCTTCCTGCTCCCGTCGGACGTGTCGGGTTCGGACAAGTACTACGAGTCCGACATCATCACCCCTCCGGTGACGGCCGTCGCGGGCCGGGTCACGGTCCCCACCGGACCGGGGATCGGACACGAGGTGCTCGCCGAGCGCATCGCCCGTGACGCGTCCCGGGTCTTCGACTCATCTGCGGCCGAGGCCCCCGAGGCCGTCCTGACCGCGGGCTGACCGGCCCCCGAACCTGCGAGAGCGGAATCCCATGCGTGCACTGCTGCTGTACCGGCTCGATCTCGCCGACGAGGGCGCGGAGGGCGGGATCCACCCGGTCGACCCGCGGGAGCCGATCATCCGGGCGACCGACCTCGGCGTGACCCGCGGCGACGGCGTGTTCGAGACCGCTGTCGTGCGTCAGGCCAGGCCGCAGGCCCTGGACGCGCACCTCGCACGACTGGAGCGTTCGGCGCAGCTCCTGGGGCTGCCCGTGCCACGCCGCGAGCGGTGGGCACGGGCGGTGCGCCACGCAGCCGTCGAGGTGTCCCGTCCCGGAGTGCTCCGCGAGGGGGAGATCGCCTCGATCAAGATCGCGATGACCCGCGGGGACGAGATCGACCCGGCCGGGCCGACGGGGTGGGTGCTGGGCTTCGCGGGCGAGGACCCGGAGGCCGTCCGCGCGCGGGGCGTCTCCGCGGTGGTCCTCGACCGCGGATACAGGCACGACGTCATGGAGACGGCGCCCTGGCTGCTGCAGGGGGCGAAATCCCTCGCGTACGCCGTGAACCAGGCGGCCCTGCGGGAGGCGCGGAGCCGGGGCGCGGACGATGTCATCTTCGTCAGCGCCGACGGTTTCGTGCTCGAAGGGCCGCGGTCGACGCTGATTGCGCTGCTCGACGGGACGCTGGTCACGCCACCGCCCGAGCACGGGGTGCTCCCCGGGACGACCCAGGCCGACGTCTTCGCAGGACTCGCCGACATGCCCTCCCGCATCGGTCCGATGGTGCGGGACGATCTGGAGCGGGCGGAGACGCTGTGGCTCTGCTCCAGCACGCGCGGCGCCGTGCCCGTGCGGGAGCTGGACGGCGTCGCGCGCCGCGCGGACCCCGCTCTCACCGCGCGGATGAACGCGGTGCTGGATGGACGAGAGGACTGAGATGGTCGACGAGGACCTGCCGATCGATCGGGTGATCGACGGCCACAACGATCTCGCCTGGGCGAGCAGGACGCTGCTCGGCTACCGGGCCGCGGAGCTCGCCGGGTCGGTGGCGGCCACGCAGACCGACCTGCCGCGACTGGTCGCCGGCGGGGTCGCCGGCCAGTTCTGGTCGGTCTGGGTCGATCCCGTGCTGGAGGGGGCGGAGCAGGTCGTGGCCACGCTCGAGCAGATCGACTTCGTGCACCGGCTCGTCGACGCCCACCCGCAGCGCTTCGCGATCGCTCGGACGGCGGCCGACGTGCGTGCGGCGATGGCCGAGGGGCGGATCGCCTCGCTCATCGGCATCGAGGGCGGCGACCAGCTCGGCGGATCGCTGGCCGTGCTGCGACAGTTCGCGCGTCTCGGCGCTCGGTATCTCACCCTCACCTGGTCGCGGACGATCGCCTGGGCGGACTCCGCGACCGACGAGGCGCGCCACGGCGGTCTGACGGACTTCGGACGCGAGGTGGTGCGCGAGATGAACCGCATCGGTGTGCTCGTCGACCTCTCGCACGTCGCTCCGACGACGATGCGGCACGCGCTCGAGGTCACGACGCGCCCGGTGATGGTCAGCCACTCCGGCGCCTTCGCCCTGTGCGACCACCCCCGCAACGTGCCGGACGACGTGCTCGCCGCGATCGGCGGGCAGGGCGGCGTCGTGATGGTGCCGTTCGTGCCCACGTTCGTCTCGCAGGCCCGCCGCGACTGGTGGGAGGCCGGGGGAGAGGGAGAGGCCCCGCGCGTCGGTGTCGCCGACGTCGCCGATCACCTCGATCATGTGCGTCGCGTGGCCGGCGCGCATGCGGTCGGGATCGGTGCCGACTACGACGGCTCCGATGCGATGCCGGACGGTCTCGGCGACGTCTCGGCGTATCCGGCCCTGTTCGCCGAGCTGCGGCGTCGCGGCTGGTCGGAGGACGACCTCCGGGCGGCGGCCCACGAGAACGTCCTCCGCGTGCTGGAGGCCTCCGACCCCGACCACGAGGCCTTCCTGGACGGCCGCGCAGGAGAGCCCGCCGCGGCCGCACTCGCGCCGGCGGTCGACACGACGATGCGGGAGGGGGCGCTGTGACCCCGCGCGTCCTCGTGATCGTGAACTCGGCGAGCTCCGGCCCGCGTCGCCTCGGCACCTGGCTGCGGGAGAAGGCGATCGACGTCGACGAGATCGTGGGAGCCGAGCAGCCGCTGCCCACCTCCCTGGACGGCTACGCAGGACTCGTGATGCTGGGCGGCGGGCTCATGCCGGACGACGATGACCGCGCGCCGTGGCTCGCGGCAGAGCGGGCGCTCGCCGCGGAGGCCATCGCCCGCGACCTCCCCACGCTCGGCATCTGTCTGGGCGGTCAGCTGCTCGCCCACGTGGCCGGCGGCGAGGTCGCCGAGAAGACCGGACCCATCGAACGCGGCGCGACCCCCATCCGTCCGACCCCGGCCGGACGCACGGACGCCGTGTTCGCGGCGCTGGGTGACGAGGCTCCGATGATCGAGAACCATCAGGACATGATCACGCGGCTGCCACCCGCGGCGGTGCTGCTGGCGTCGAGCGCGGCCGTCGAGAACCAGGCCTTCCGTCTAGGAGCGCGGGTGCGCGGCGTGCAGTTCCACCCCGAGGCCTCCGCCGCCGACCTCGCGCGGTGGGACGACGCGGCGCTGCGGGGAGAGGGACGCTCGCTTCCCGCGCTCATCGCCGCCGCCGAGCGCGTGCACGACCACAACACCGCGGCCAGCCGCGCGCTCATCGAGGCCTTCGCCGACGAGGTGCGCGCCGAGGTCCCGGCGTGACGCCTGCGGATGCGGGTCTCCTCGCCACGACGGATACCGCCGCGGAAGCTCTCCAGCACGGCCTGGACGAGCGCGCACGTCGTGCCGCCCCGGCCGCCATCGCCGCGGTGGCCGAACGGGGGCGCGTCCGCGCAGTGCTCACCCACGGCCATCCCCGCGCCGATGAGGCCCCGACGACGCGGGACACCGTCTTCCGCATCGCGTCGATGTCCAAGAGCTTCCTCGCCGCCACCGTGCTCTCGTTGCGCGACCGCGGTCTGCTCGACCTCCATGAGACGATCCGCACCTACCTGCCCGATGTCCGACTGCGGCACCGCGGTGCCGACGTCGATGTCACGGGCGACCTGCTGCTCTCCAACCGCTCGGGTCTAGGGGAGGACAACGCCTGGGTGGATCGGCACCTCGGCGCCTCGCGGGCCGAGATCGCCGCCCTGTTCGCGGGTGGGGTGCCTCTCGCGGCCGTGCCGGGAACCGTCTACCAGTACTCCAACCTCGGACAGTCGCTGCTCGGCCGCGTCGTGGAAGCGGTGACCGGGCGGACGGTGGAGGACGTGATCCGGGAGAGCATGCTGGAGCCGCTCGGGCTGCGCCGGACGGCACACGTGTCGGACGGCTTCGCGCCGGAGACGCTGGCCGGCGGGTTCCGGACGTTCGACGACGGCACCACGTTCCGCCCCGAGCCGTTCGTGGGGTCCGGCGCGCTCGGCTGCATCGGCAGCATGTTCAGCACCGTCGACGACATCGCGAGATGGATGTGGTTCCTCGGCTCGGCCTTCACCGACGACCCGCTGGCGCCCGACGTGCTGGCTCCGGCGTCGCGACGGGAGCTGCAGCAGGCCCGCACCCCGATCCCGGTGCCGTCGGCGATGTTCGACGGGCGCGACCTTGCGGGGGCCGGCTACGGCTACGGCCTCTTCGTCGAGGACGACCGGCGGTTCGGGCGGATCGTGCAGCACTCCGGCGGGCTTCCCGGATTCTCGGCGCACATGCGCTGGCACGTGGCCAGCGGCATCGGCGTCGTCGCCTTCGGGAACTCCGACGAGTTCGGCGCCCGGCGGATCGCAGGCGCCGCGCTCCAGCTGCTGCTCGAACGGACGGACGCCCCCTCCGCCGTCCTGCACCCGTGGGAGGAGACGGTCGCCGCCGCGCAGGCTCTCGACGTCGCGATCCGCTCGGGACGGCCCGCCGCCACGTACCCGTTCCTCGCCGACCATGTGCTCGATGACATCCCGGCCGACGTCCGCGATGCCCGGCTGGCGGCACAGGTTCAGGAGATCGGCGGATTCCGCGCGGAGCAGGACCCGTTCCCCGATCGCGTGGTGGCCGCGGCGACGGAGGCCGAGCTGCGCTGGCGGATCGCGGGGAACCGCGGCGACCTCCTCGTCGACGTGCGGCTGGTCGGGCTGCCGGAGCCTCGCGTGCAGGGGCTCAGCGCGGCGGTCGTCGCGCCAGAGCAGACACGGGTCGAGGGGGAGCGAGCCGGAGCGACCGAGCGGCACCTGGTCGTCCTG
Source organism: Microbacterium sp. NRRL B-14842 (assembly GCF_050470785.1). Lineage (NCBI taxonomy): Bacteria > Bacillati > Actinomycetota > Actinomycetes > Micrococcales > Microbacteriaceae > Microbacterium > Microbacterium sp. NRRL B-14842. The sequence continues at coordinate 1,100,225 of NZ_JBFLUM010000001.1, forward strand.
CCGTCGCTCTGATACCGCGACCTGCACAGATCGACCGGGTCCAAAAAACCGCCCTAGGATGGAGGCATCCCGACCCGTCCGTTCTGAGGAATCCTCATGCCCGCCACCCCTGTGCGTCGCCTCTTTCCCCTCGCCGCGCTCGCCGCCGCCACCGCCCTGGTGCTGACCGCGTGCGCCGGCCCGTCCACGGAGAGCGACGGCGGTGAGCTCGTCTGGTCGATCGAGGGCGCGAACCTGTCCGCGGGGCACATGGACCCGCAGGTGAGCCAGCTCGACGTCTCCGGCATGGTGCAGCGCGCGGTGCTCGACTCCTTGGTGTTCCAGGAGGACGACGGCACGTTCAGCCCGTGGCTCGCGACGAGCTGGGACGTCTCGCCGGACAGCACGGAGTACACCTTCACGCTGCGCGACGACGTGACCTTCACGGACGGCGAGCCGTTCGATGCGGAGGCCGTCAAGGTGAACTTCGACCGGATCGTCGACCCGGAGACCGCGTCGGCGCAGGCATCGAGCATGCTCGGTGCAGACTTCTACGCCGGCACCGAGGTCGTCGACGACCACACGGTGAAGGTCTCGTTCACGCAGCCGTATGCGCCGTTCCTCCAGGCGGCCAGCACCCCGCAGCTCGGCTTCTACTCGCCGGCCGTGCTCGCCGAGTCGGCCGATAAGCTCAAGGCGGGCGGCCCCGACGTCACGGTCGGCACCGGGCCGTTCGTGCTCACCGAGTACACCGCCGACCAGGAGATCGTCTACACGCGCAACGACGACTACGCCTGGGGCCCGCACGAGACGAAGGCGCCGGCGTTCGAGACGCTGCGCGTGCAGATCCAGCCGGAGGCGTCGGTGCGTACCGGAGTGATCGAGAGCGGCGAAGCCGACCTCGCCAGCAACATCCCGCCGAACCAGGTCGCCGGTCTCGACGACGCCGGCGTCACGGTCGACTCGGTGGAGTACCCGGGACTGCCCTACTCGCTCTACCTGAACGAGAAGTACGGCGTCTTCGCCGACGAGAAGGTGCGGCAGGCGTTCGCCCGCGGCATCGACGTCGACGCGGCGGTCGAGGAGATCTACTTCGGGCAGTTCCCGCGGGCGTGGAGCGTCCTCGGCAGCACGACCCCGGGCTACGACGCGTCGCTGGAGGACTCCTGGCCGTTCGATCAGGACGCCGCGAACGCCCTGCTCGACGAGGCCGGCTGGACGGAGCGCGACGCGGACGGCATCCGCATGAAGGACGGCGAGCGCCTGTCCGTGCGGTGGATCGCCTGGACCCCGGTCCCGGATGACCGCGCGGCGCTGGCCAACGCGATCCAGTCGGACCTCAAGGCCATCGGCTTCGAGGTGGAGCGCGAGGAGCTGGAGCCCGGCGCCTACAACGCCCAGTACGAGCCGAAGACGTTCGACCTCACCGACTGGGGCTTCTCCGGCGTGGACGCCGACTTCCTCCGTGCGCACCTGCACACCGACGGCTTCCAGAACGCCTCGCAGGTGAGCGATTCGGAGATCGACGCGCTCCTGGAAGAGGCCGTCGCGTCGAGTGATCAGGACGCCCGCAACGAGCTCTACACGCAGCTGCAGCAGTGGAACGCGGAGTACACGGCCATCGTCCCGCTCTACAGCCCCTCGGCGATCACGGCGGTCGGCGAGCGCGTGCAGGGTCTGGACTACGACCTCTACGGGCGGCCGCTCTTCTACGATGTGAGCCTCGGCTGACATCCGGCGGCCGTCGTTTCGAGGGAGCGGGCGGAGTGATCGAACCGTGAAGGCGGTGCTCGTCCGCGCCCTCGGGCTCGTGGCCTCGGTGGTCATCGTGCTGTGGGGGGCCGCGACCGTCGCATTCCTGGCCTTCCGGGTGATCCCCGGCGACCCGGTCTCGGTGATGCTGGGCCCGCAGGCGCAGGTGAGTGAGGCCGTCAAGGACGGCATCCGCGCCGACCTCGGCCTCGACCGTCCGCCGTTGGAGCAGTATGTCGGCTTCATCGGGCAGCTCGCCCGCGGCGACCTCGGCGAGTCGTACCAGCTGCGGCTTCCGGTGTCGGAGGTCATCGGACGGCAGCTCGGGGCGACCGTGCAGCTGTCCGCCCTCGCCCTGGTGATCGCCGTCGTGCTCGCTCTCGCGGTCGCCCTCTTCGTGCGGGGTCGTGTCGGGCGCACCATCGCCGCCGGCGTCGAGCTCGTGGTGCTCTCCTCGCCGGTGTTCTGGATCGGGCTGCTGCTGCTCAGCGTCTTCGCGTTCGGACTGGGGTGGTTCCCCGTCTCGGGCACCCGCAACCCGGCGACCATCGTGCTGCCGGCGATCACGCTCGCCCTCCCGGTGGCGGCGCTGCTGAGCCAGGTGCTGCGCGACGGGTTGATGCAGGCGGAGCGGATGCCGTTCGCGGAGACGGTCCGCGCGCGTGGCGCGGGGCCGACTTGGTTCACGCTGCGGCACGGGGTGCGGCACGGCGCCGCGTCGGCGGTCACCCTCGCGGCCTATCTCACCGGCTCGGTGCTCGGGGGCGCGGTCCTCGTCGAGACCGTGTTCGCCCGGCCCGGCCTGGGGCGGGTCACCCTCGCCGCCATCAACGACCGGGATCTCCCGGTCCTCACCGGCATCATCCTGCTGAGCGCTCTCGTCTTCGTCGTCATCAACGTGGTGGTGGAGCTCGTGCACCCGCTGATCGACCCGCGCGTCGCCGCGCCCCGGTCGGGAGGCGCCGTATGAGTCGGGGCCAGCGGCTCCTGCTCGGGTCCGCCGCAGCCGTGCTGGCCGTGATCGCCGTCGCCGCCCTGTGGCCGGGACTGCTCGCCACGCACGATCCGTTGCAGACCGAGGTGCGGGCCGCGCTCCTGCCGCCGAGTGCCGAGCATCTCTTCGGTACCGACCAGAGCGGCCGCGACGTGTACTCCCGCGTAGTGTTCGGCGCGGGGCGCTCGGTCGGGATCGGACTTCTCGCCACCGCCATCGCCCTCGCCGCCGGCCTGCTCGTGGGGGCGCTCGCCGGCATGTCTCCGCGCGGTGTCGACGTCACGCTCATGCGCATCAACGACGTCCTCATGGCGTTCCCCGAGTTCCTGGTGGCGCTCGTCGTGGTGGCCGTGCTGGGACCGGGGCCGGTGAACATCGCGATCGCGGTCACCCTGGCGGCCGCGCCCGTGTACGTGCGGCTCGCCCGCGTGCAGACCAGGACGCTGCGCGTGGCCGAGCACGTCGAGGCCGCCCGCATCCTGGGCGTGCCGCCGCTGCGGGCTTTCCGACGCCATGTCGTGCCCGGGGTGCTGGGATCGCTGAGCGTGTTGGCGACGATCGGCATCGGATCGAGCATCCTCGCCGCCGCCGGACTGAGCTTCCTGGGTCTCGGGCCGTCCGAGCCGACCCCGGAGTGGGGTCTCATGCTCGCCGGCGGTCGCAATGTGCTCGGACAGGCGTGGTGGGTGTCGGTCTTCCCCGGTCTCGCGATCACGCTGACGGTGGTGTGTGGGACCGTGATCGGACGGATCCTCCGGGCTCGGGCGGACGGGAGGGACGCATGAGTGCGGCGCTGGAGGTCGAGGAGCTGCGGATCGCCTTCGCGGGGACTCCCGTCGTGGAGGGCGTGTCGTTCGCTGTGGAGGCCGGCGAGTGCGTCGCGATCGTGGGAGAGTCGGGGGCCGGGAAGTCGCTCTCGGCCCGCGCTTTGCTCGGCCTCACTCCGCCGGCAGCCGACGTCGCCGTCGACCGACTCCGCATCGACGGGGTGGACGCCGCCGCCCTCACCGAGCGCGGCTGGCGGCGGATACGAGGGACCGGGATCGGCCTCGTCTCCCAGGACGCGCTGGTGTCGCTGGACCCGCTGCGGCGGATCGCGGACGAGATCGCGGAGCCGCTGCGGCTGCACCGCCTCGCGCGCGGCCGGGCGGTCGTCGCCGCGCGCGTCCGGGACCTCCTCGCGCGGGTCTGGATGCCCGACCCCGACCGCCGTGCACGGCAGCGTCCGCAGGAGCTCTCCGGAGGATTGCGGCAGCGCGCACTCATCGCTTCGGCGCTGGCCGGGAACCCCGCCGTGCTCGTCGCGGATGAACCCACCACGGCCCTGGATGCGACGGTGCAGGCCCGAATCCTCGTGCTCCTGCGGGAGATCGTCGACGACGGCACCGCCGTGGTCTTCATCAGTCACGATTTCGCCGCCGTGCGGCGGGTGGCGGACCGGGTGCTCGTGATGAAGGACGGCCGGATCGTGGAATCCGGGCCGGTCACGGAGGTGCTCGCTGCCCCGCAGCACCCCTACACGCAGCAGCTCATCGCGGCGACGATGCACGAGCCACGGGAGGAGCGTGCGGCGCCCTCCGAGGCCGTACTCGTCGCGGAGGGCGTGTCCAAGGCGTTCGGCGGGGTGCCGGCCGTCGTCGACGCGTCGTTCGCGGTTCCTACCGGCCGCACGCTGGGCATTGTCGGCGAGTCCGGGTCGGGCAAGACGACCCTCGCACGGATAATGGTGGGCGTCGAGACCCCGACCTCCGGAGAGCTGCGCTGGGCCGGGGCGCCGCGGGTGCAGCTGGTGCATCAGAACCCGCTCGGGGCGTTCGACCCGCGCTGGACGGTCGGGCGGTCGCTGGAGGAGGCGCTGGAGGCGGGAGGCGTGCCGCGCGGCGCGCGTCGATCACGGGTGCGTGCGCTGCTCGCCGAGGTCGGGCTCGAGGAGAGTCTGGCGGTACGACGACCGGCGGCGCTGTCGGGCGGGCAGCGGCAGCGGGCGGCTCTGGCCCGAGCGCTGGCCGCCGACCCGGACGTGCTGGTGCTGGACGAGCCCGTCTCCGCCCTCGACCCGTCGGTGCGGGAGCGGGTGCTCCGGCTCCTCGCACGGGTGCAGGAGGAACGGCGGCTGACGATGGTCTTCGTCTCGCACGACCTCGATGTCGTCGGCGCGGTCGCGGACGACGTCCTGGTCATGCAGGACGGCCGGATCGTGGAGCAGGGGCGCACGGCTGAGGTGTTCGCCGCCCCGCAGCATCCGTTCACCAAGGAGCTGCTCGCCGCGAGCGGCCCCGTCAGTCCGTGACGACGATCCCGATTCCCGCTGCCATCACCGGCGCGAGCTGCTGCACCTGCAGGGACGAGAGGGTCGCGCCGCGGAGGCTCTGGACGTCGAGGTAGGAGAGCGCGTCGAGGCCGCGGAGATCGAGGTCTTTCGCGCGCAGGCCCCGGGGGTCGACCTCGTCGCTGCGCGTGGCCTGGAACCGGACGCGCGTGAGTTCCGACTGCGGGATGTCGATCGTGCGGACGGCGCATCCCACGACGTCGACGTCCTCGGCGCGGGCGGCACCCAGGTTGAGATAGTCGATGCGCACGTCCCGCAGTTCGAGCTCCGCCACGCGGGCGTCGCTGAGATCGAGGGTCCCGATGCGGCCGCCCGTGATCCGGAGCCGACGGATGCTCGCGTTCCGCATCCGGAGCGACGCGATGCGCGGGTCGGGGAGGTCGACGTCGAGGAGCGTCGCCCCGGTGAGGTCGACGCTGTCGGCGTCCGCCTGCACCGCGCACTGCTCGAGCGTGGCGTAGGAGAGATCGACGGTGCCGGTCAGCTCCAGCGCGGCGGCGAGGAGGTCGGCGCGGCGGGCGGCCACGCGCGGTTCCAGCGCGGGCGGCAGGTCGGGCGCGGAGACTCGGGGTGCACTCGGGGACTTCGGCATCCTCCGAGGCTATGTCCTCCCTCCGACACCCCCGCTCCTGCTCCGTGCCCCCGCTCCGGTGCGAGGTCGCAGATCCTCGCTGCCTCGCCCTCTCCCTCGCAGCCCCTGCGACGGGAGTCCCGATCTGCGACCTCACCCCGGCCTTGCCTCGCCCCTGCCTCGGCTCCGGGGCCCTGGGACTCGCCCTGTAGGAGCTCGCTGATCTGCACTGTGTCGCAGGTTCTCCGCGGGAACGTCCGACATGGGCGCGAATCTGCGACGTCGGACGGGGCCGGGGAGGAGAGGGACTCGGGCTGCACAGGAGGGGGAGTGGGGGAGTTGTGCACAGGGCATGGGAGGAGCTGGCCGAGGCAGGGAACGAGGGAGGGGGCCGGAAGCAGTATCAGGGGCATGAACGGGATGAGGCGGGCGCGGCTGCTGCAGGCGATGCGCGAGGTCGACGGAGTCGCGAGGGTCGAGCGGCTCCGGGAACGCGGGGTCAGCCGGTACGACCTCGAGACGGCGGTGGCGGAGCGGATCATCCACCGGGTGCGGGTCGGGTGGGTGGCGCTGCCCGATGCGGATCCGCTTCGGGTGACCGCGGCGCAGCACGGTGTTCTGATGACGTGCGTGACGCAGGCGCGGCGCCTCGGGATCTGGGTGCACGACGAGAGACCGCGCCTTCACCTGGCCGCCAGCCCGGGCAGCAGGGGCGGGAAGCCACCGGAGGCGCGCGTGCACTGGGCTCGGCCCCTGGTCCCACGACATCCTGATGCCCTGGAGGACCCGATCGAGAACGTGCTGAGCCTGGTGTCCACGTGCGAGCCGTACGAACAGGCGCTCGCGACCTGGGAGTCGGCATTGAACAAGGGACTCGTCGATCGAGAGAGGCTGCTCCGCCTCCGCTGGGGACCGCGCGGGCGGCGGCTCCTGGCCGAGGCGTTGCCGTTCGCGGATGCGGGACTCGAGACCTACCTGCGCGTGCGACTGCGCTGGCTCCGTCTGCCGCTGCGCTTCCAGACGTGGATCGCCGGGCATCGGGTGGACGCCCTGATCGGGGAGCGGCTCGTGCTGCAGATCGACGGTGGCACCCATGTCGGAGCCCAGCGCGACCAGGACAACGCTCACGATGCGGAGCTGAAGCTGCGCGGCTTCCACGTCATCCGTCTCGGCTATCACCAGGTGATGGACGAGTGGCCCGCGGTGCAGGACCTCATCATGCGCGCCGTCGCCCAGGGACTGCATCGTGCCCGCACGGCGTGATGTCGCGGATTCCGCCCCTGGTCGCAGGGTTGGCTCCGGTCCCTGCGACGTCGAAGAGAATCCGCGTGGGGAGGAGCACGCGTACAATGGGCACACGAGCATCGATCCGGCCATCACCGGGGAGCTCTCGGAAGAACGGTCCGGCGACGGACTCAGTAGAACCGAGCGGGGCAGGCCCGTCACAGCCGCAGTGAGAGTGGTCCGTGGGTCTCTGAGCTTGTCGAGGGGACGCAGGGGCACGCGAGGTGGTACCGCGGTCCGCGAGGATCGTCCTCGCAGCAGCATCCGCCACGACGACCACTGCGAGAGACCATGACCTACCCGCGCTCCTCCTTCGGCCCCGCTGCCGACCCTTCGACCAGCTCAGGTACCCAGGGGTCTGTGGCGCCGAGCCCCCGCTTCCCGCAGATCGAGGAGGAGGTGCTCGACTTCTGGAAGACCGACGACACCTTCCGCGCCTCCATCGAGCAGCGCGAGGGTGCCCCCGAGTGGGTGTTCTACGACGGCCCTCCCTTCGCGAACGGCCTGCCGCACTACGGCCACCTGCTCACGGGCTACGCGAAAGACGTGTTCCCGCGCTTCCAGACGATGATCGGGCACAAGGTCGACCGCGTCTTCGGGTGGGACACCCACGGGCTCCCGGCCGAGCTCGAGGCGATGAAGCAGCTCGGGATCACCGAGAAGAGCGAGATCGAGGAGATGGGGATCGACGTCTTCAACGAGAAGGCACGCTCCTCGGTCCTGAAGTACACGCGGGAGTGGGAGGACTACGTCACCCGCCAGGCCCGGTGGGTGGACTTCGAGCGCGGCTACAAGACGCTCGACCTCGGCTACATGGAGAGCGTGCTGTGGGCCTTCAAGACCCTGTACGACAAGGGACTCGCCTACGAGGGCTACCGGGTCCTTCCGTACTGCTGGCGCGATGAGACGCCGCTGTCCGCCCACGAGCTCCGCATGGACGACGACGTCTACCAGATGCGACAGGACCCGTCGGTCACCGTCACCTTCCCGCTCACCGGCGCGAAGGCCGAGGCGCTGGGCCTCACCGGCGTGCGCGCCCTCGCCTGGACGACGACCCCGTGGACCCTGCCGACCAACCTCGCGCTCGCCGTGGGCCCGGACATCGAGTACGTGGTGCTGCCCGCCGGTCCCGCCGGCGCCTCCGACGTGCACCAGGGCCGCGCCGCTCCCTCGGCAGACCAGCTCGCGGTTGAGGCCTCCGCGCACCGCTACCTGCTCGCGAAGGACCTGCTCGGCGGCTATGCCAAGGATCTCGGCTACGAGAGCCCGGAGGACGCGCTCGCCGCGGTCGACGCCACGCTCCGCGGCGCAGATCTTGCCGACGTCACCTACGACCGTCTGTTCGACTACTACGCGGACGAGGAGACCTACGGCACCGGGAACGCCTGGCGCATCCTCGTCGACGACTACGTCACCACGACCGACGGCACCGGCATCGTCCACCAGGCACCCGCCTATGGTGAGGACGACCAGCGCGTCGCCGGCGCGGCCGGCATCCCGACGATCCTGTCCCTCGACGACGGCGGGCGCTTCCTCCCGAACGTCACCGATGTCGCGGGCGAGCTGTGGATGGACGCGAACACGCCGCTCGTGCGCATCATCCGCGACAACGGCCGCCTGGTCCGGCTGCAGAGCTACGAGCACTCCTACCCGCACTGCTGGCGCTGCCGGAACCCCCTGATCTACAAGGCGGTGTCGAGCTGGTTCATCCGGGTCACCGACATCAAGGACGACCTCCTCGCGAACAACGAGCAGATCACCTGGGTGCCGGAGAACGTGAAGGAGGGGCAGTTCGGCAAGTGGCTCGAGGGTGCCCGCGACTGGTCGATCAGCCGCAACCGGTACTGGGGCTCGCCCATCCCGATCTGGAAGAGCGATGATCCGGAGTACCCGCGCGTCGACGCCTACGGCTCGCTGGAGGAGCTGGAGCGCGACTTCGGCACGCTGCCCCGCAACCCCGAGGGCGAGGTGGACCTGCACCGCCCGTACATCGACGACCTGACGAGGCCGAACCCCGACGACCCCACGGGCAAGAGCACGATGCGGCGCATCGGCGACGTCTTCGACGTGTGGTTCGACTCCGGATCGATGCCGTACGCCCAGGTGCACTATCCGTTCGAGAACCAGGAGTGGTTCGACTCGCACTCGCCGGCGGACTTCATCGTCGAGTACATCGGTCAGACCCGCGGCTGGTTCTACGTCATGCACGTGCTCTCGACGGCGCTGTTCAACCGCCCGGCGTTCACGGGCGTCAGCTGCCACGGCATCGTGCTCGGCAGCGACGGCTACAAGATGTCGAAGTCGCTGCGGAACTACCCGGATGTGTCCGAGGTGCTGGACCGCGACGGGTCCGACGCCATGCGCTGGTTCCTCATGTCCAGCGCGGTGCTCCGCGGCGGCAACCTCATCGTCACCGAGGAGGGCATCCGTTCCGGCGTGCGGGAGTTCCTGCTGCCGCTGTGGAACTCGTGGTACTTCTTCGCGACGTATGCGAATGCTTCGACAGGCTCAGCAACCCAGGGAGGAGCAGGCTCAGCAACCCAGGGAGGAGCAGGCTCAGCACCCCAGGGAGGAGCAGGCTCAGCAACCCAGGGAGGCGGGTACGAGGCGTCGTGGCGCACCGACTCGACCGATGTCCTCGACCGGTACATCCTCGCGCGCCTGGGCGATCTCGTCCGCGAGGTCCGCGCCGACCTGGAGGGTCTGGACTCGACCACCGCGTCCGCGCGACTCCGGGACTTCGCCGAGGTGCTGACGAACTGGTACATCCGTCGTTCGCGCGACCGGTTCTGGGTGGGTGTGACGGACGACCCGAAGAGCCGCGAGGCCTTCGACACGCTCTACACCGTGCTGGAGACGCTGTGCCGCGTGGCCGCGCCGCTCGTCCCGCTCATCAGCGAGCGCGTGTGGCAGGGCCTCACCGGCGGGCGCAGCGTGCATCTGCAGGACTGGCCGGATCCGGAGCAGTTCCCGGCGGCCGACGAGATCCGCGACGCCATGGATGCCGTCCGTGAGCTGTCGAGCGTCGGCAACGCGCTGCGCAAGAAGGAGAAGCTGCGCGTGCGCCTGCCGCTCGCACGGCTCACGGTGGTCTCTCCGCTCGCGGCCGACCTCGGCCAGTTCGAGGACATCCTCCGCGAGGAGCTCAACGTGAAGACCGTCGAGCTCGTCCCGCTGACCGACGAGGCGGCAGGGGAGTACGGCATCAGCCACCGGCTGAGCGTGAACGCCCGCGCGGCGGGTCCGCGCCTCGGCAAGGACGTGCAGAAGGCCATCCAGGCCGCGCGCTTGGGTGACTGGTCCGAGACCGACGGCGTCGTCACCGCCGGCGGCATCGCGCTGGAGCCCGCGGAGTACGATCTCGTGCTGGAGACCACGGGTCGCCCCGAGGGGGAGGCCCTGGCCATCGTCCCGTCCGGCGGGTTCGTCCTGCTCGACACCGACACGACGCCGGAGCTGGAGGCCGAGGGCATCGCCCGCGACGCCATCCGCGTCGTGCAGGAGGCGCGCAAGAACGCGGGCCTCGACGTCAGCGACCGGATCGTGCTGGCGCTCAACGCCGCCCCCGCGGAGGCGGCGGCGCTGGAGACCCACGCCGACCTCATCGCCGCCGAGACGCTCGCCGTGGCCTTCGCCGTGCAACCGACCGATGACCTCGACCGGCTCGTCGACGAGGTCACAAGCCCCGGAGACGGCGTGCATCGGAGCGGGGCGAAGGCCCTCGGGGCCGGGAAGGCACCGCTCCTCGTCACGATCGACACGAACCTGGAGAAGGTGGGCGCATGAGTGCGAGAGACCGGGCCGACGCCGTCTATGAGACGCTGCTGAGCCGTGCCGGGGAACGCTGGGTGCAGCCGCGCAAGGAGCGCACGGCCCGCATCCTCGAGTACCTCGACGACCCGCAGCGCACCTACCGCGTCATCCACATCACCGGCACCAACGGCAAGACGTCGACCGCGCGCATGATCGAGAGCCTGCTGCGCGCCCATGACCTGCGCACCGGGCTGTTCACGAGTCCGCACCTGGAGCGCTTCACCGAGCGCATCATGATCGACGGTGAGCCGATCGCCGACGAGGCCGTGGCCGACGCCTGGGACGAGATCGAGCCGTTCGTGGCGATCGTCGACGCCGAGCTCGAGGCGGCGGGGGAGGCCCCGCTGACGTTCTTCGAGCTGCTCACGGTCCTCGCCTTCGTCGCCGTCGCCGATGCCCCCGTCGACGTGCTCGTGCTCGAGGTCGGCATGGGAGGGGAGTGGGACTCCACGAACACCGCGGACGGTGACGTGGCGGTGTTCGCTCCGATCGACATCGACCACGCGGACCGCCTGGGAAGCACCATCGCGGAGATCGCCCAGGTCAAGGCCGGTATCATCAAGGAAGGCGCTGCCGTCGTCTCCGCACAGCAGCCCGCTGAAGCCGCCGAGGTCCTGCGTCGCGTGGCCGCGGAGCGTCATGCCACCATCGCCTTCGAGGGCGAGGACTTCGGGCTCTCCGAGCAGAAGCTCGCCGTCGGCGGTCAGCTCCTCACCATCCGCGGCCTCGCCGGGCAGTACGAGGAGGAGTACCTGCCGCTGTACGGCGCGCACCAGGGTCACAACGCGGCCCTCGCCGTCGCCGCCGTCGAGTCGCTGATCGGCGGGGCCGGCCAGGCCATCGCAGGCGGAGTGATCTCGGACGGCCTGCAGGGCAGCACGTCTCCCGGCCGTCTGCAGCTCCTCGGCATCGCCCCCACCGTCATCGTCGACGCCGCGCACAATCCGCACGGCGCCGCAGCGCTCGCCCAGGCGCTGGACGACAGCTTCGACTTCGACGAGTGGGGACTCGTGCTCGGCGTCCTCGCGGACAAGGACGCCGCGGGCATCGTCGCGCGTCTCGCGCCCGCCGCCGCGCACGTGTTCGCGACCGCGCCGGAGTCCGACCGCGCCAGCGATGCCGACCTCATCGCCGACCTCGTCGAACAGGCCGGACAGCGCGCCACCGTGCACCCGTCGCTCGCGGATGCCGCGGACGCGGCGCGGGAGTGGGCGGCCTCGTCGGATCGTCGGGCCGTGGTCATCGCCGGCTCCGTCGTGCTCGCGGGCGAGGCGATCGCGCTCTCCGAGGAGGAGGACTGGAAGTCGGGGTGGCGCGCGTGAGTGCCTCCGCCGCACCGCGTCGACCGCGCGCGCCGCGCACCCTCGTACAGAAGCTCGCCCCGGTGGTGCTCGGCTTCGAGGCGATCGTCGTCTTCCTCGTCGGCCTCACCATCTTCGGCTTGAAGGCGCTTCCGTCGGGCATCGAGCAGTGGTGGGGGATCGTGGGCGGTGCCGTCGTCGCGGTGGCCTGCGTCGTCATCGCCGGCATGATCACGAAGCCGTGGGCGATCGCCGCCGGCTGGATCGTCCAGATCGTCGTGGCCCTCTCGGCCATCGCGGTCCCCGCCGTGCTCCTCGTCGTCCTGATTTTCGGCGGGATGTGGGCGTATGCGACCATCATGGGGGCCCGCCTGGACGCACGACGCCCGAGCGGGGCTCCGACCGCGCAGAACGCAGACACAGAGAGTGAATGACATGGCCACCGAAGAAACCCTCGTCCTCGTCAAGCCGGACGGTGTCGCCCGCGGCCTCACCGGCACGATCCTCGCCCGCATCGAGGCGAAGGGCTACGCGCTCGTCGACATCCGCCTCGTCGAGCCCGACCGCGACCTCCTCGCCGCTCACTATGCGGAGCACGAGGGCAAGCCGTTCTACGAGCCCCTTCTCGAGTTCATGATGTCCGGTCCCTCCGTGGCGATCCGCCTCGCGGGCAACCGTGTCATCGAAGGGTTCCGCTCCCTCGCCGGCACGACCGACCCCACGACCGCCGCCCCCGGCACCATCCGCGGCGACTTCGGTCGCGACTGGGGCCTCAAGGTGCAGCAGAACCTCGTGCACGGCTCGGACAGCCCCGAGTCGGCGGCCCGAGAGCTGGGCATCTGGTTCGACTGACCCCATCTTCACGACGAAGCCCGTCCGCCGGAATGGCGGACGGGCTTCGTCGTTCGAGGAGAGGCGCTCAGAAGAGGATCTTCGCCATCTCGCCGAGGAAGTCGAGGCCCTGCAGCTGCGCCAGGAAGATGATCAGCGCGTACGCGATCACGGTCGCCAGCGGCACCCACGGCATGAGCTTGTCCGCCGTGGCGCGGACCTTCGCGTTGCCCGTGAAGGTGCCGTTGCGGGCGAGGTGGACCATGGTCGCGAAGAAGGTGGGGATCGTCACCGCCCAGGTCACCATGCACCAGGGGCACAGCACGAAGAGGTCGTAGAGGCTCTGGGCGATCAGCCAGCACACGAGGCCGAACGCGAAGGTGATGCCCACTCCGAACGCCGCCCAGAACCACCGGGGGAATCGCGCCCCGGCGAGGATCGCGACGCCGACGACGAGCGGCGCCATCCAGCCGGTGAGGCCGATGATCGGGTTCGGGAATCCGAACACCGATCCCTGCCACGACTGCAGGTTGGTGCTGCACTGGATGAAGGGACTGAGATCGCAGCCGAGCGCTTCCTTCGGGTGCTCCAGCAGTGCGAACTTCTCCACGGTGAGCTGGAAGGCGGCGTACCAGCCGATGACGCTCGCGATGATCAACCACACGGCATAGACGACGGGGCGGGTGCGCTGCTCGCTCATGCTCAGGATTATCCCAGCGACGGCTATGGAAAGGGCGAGAACCGCCCGGAGAAAACGGTCGGGGACCGAGAGATGCCGCGATCGGACCGATGTGGTGCGATAATGACCTGTGATGCGATGAACGGCGTTGCCGCGACACGCGTCGAGCAGACTTCGGGGCCCATGCCCCACGCGACCAGAGCCATGAGCCGGTCGCAGGCCGATTGAGTTCGCGGCACCCGCGGGTGCCGCATGAGATTTCACGGGACACGCAGTGGACCGTGCCAGGGAGCACGCCAGAGATGGCCGATGAGAACAATGACAACAACGCCCCCGCCCTCGACGCCCCGGCTGACGCCGCGGAGCCGCTGACGGCGCCCACCGCTCTCGCCGCGGAGGAGTCGGAGGATACCTCGCGGGATCAGGAGGACGCGGACGACGCGGCGGCGGAGGCCGCGGCGGACGACCGCGCTGCCGAGAACGCGGCGGCCGATGACGCCGCTGCGGCGGCGGACGATGCGGCTGCGGCCGCTGTCGAGGACGCCGCTGCCGCAGACGAGGCCGCCGCAGACGCGATCGACGCGGCGGCTCAGGTCGAGGAGGCCCCTGCGGAGCAGGGACCCGTTGAGCCGGCCCCTGCCGAGGAGGCTGCCGCGGAGGAGGCTCCCGCCGAGGAAACTCCCGCGGACGAAGGCCCCGCGGACGTGGCTTCCGCTGAGGCGGCGCCTGCGGACAAGACCCCCGCCGAGCCCGAGAAGCCCGCGGCCGTCACCGCCGTGTCGCTCGGTCTGCTGCCCGAGGTGTTCGTGTCGCAGGTGTCGACGCAGCTGCACTTCTACGCGCCGGAGGTCGTTCCGCTGCCCGCGCGCCCCGGTCGTGACGACCGTGCGCCGGAGCGCGACCAGGACGAGCCCGGTGCCGGTCGCCGCGGTCGTCGCCGCCGCGGCGGATCCGAGGGCGACGAGCAGCGGGAAGAGCCGCGGCAGCGTCAGCGGGTCGTCGAGTACATCACCGAGCCGAAGGCCATCAAGGGTTCGACCAGGCTCGAAGCCAAGAAGCAGCGGCGTCGTGACGGCCGTGACGCCGGTCGTCGTCGTCCGGTCGTGACCGAGGCCGAGTTCCTCGCGCGTCGCGAGTCGGTCGACCGCAAGATGGTCGTGCGCTCCAAGAATGGCCGCACGCAGATCGGAGTCCTGGAGGACGGCGTGCTCGTGGAGCACTACGTCGCCCGCAACCAGGACGCCTCGCTGATCGGCAACGTCTACCTCGGTCGCGTGCAGAACGTGCTTCCCAGCATGGAGGCCGCGTTCGTCGACATCGGTCGCGGCCGGAACGCCGTGCTCTACTCGGGCGAGGTGGACTGGGACGGCGTCGAGACCGGCAACCAGCCCCGCCGCATCGAGCTCGCTCTGAAGCCGGGCGATCGCGTGCTCGTCCAGGTCACGAAGGACCCGGTGGGTCACAAGGGTGCCCGCCTCACGAGCCAGATCTCGCTGCCCGGCCGCTACCTGGTGTACGTGCCCGGCGGTTCCATGAACGGCATCAGCCGCAAGCTGCCCGACAACGAGCGCGCCCGCCTCAAGCGCATCCTCAAGGAGGTGCTGCCCGAGTCGTCCGGCGTGATCGTGCGAACGGCCGCGGAGGGGGCGACCGAGGATCAGCTGACCCGCGACGTGCAGCGCCTCACCTCCCAGTGGGAGCACATCCAGAAGCAGGTCGAGAGCCAGCAGGCTCCGGCGCTCCTGCACGCCGAGCCCGATCTGCTCGTGAAGATCGTCCGTGACGTCTTCAACGAGGACTTCACGAAGATGCTCATCCAGGGCGAGGAGTCGCAGCGCACCATCCGGGCGTACCTGGAGAGCGTCGCCCCCGACCTGCTCGAGCGTGTCGAGGCGTACGAGGACGACGTCGATCCGTTCGACGCGTTCCGCATCACGGAGCAGATCGAGAAGGCACTGGACCGCAAGGTCTGGCTGCCCTCCGGCGGTTCGCTCGTGATCGACCGCACCGAGGCCATGACGGTCGTCGACGTCAACACCGGCAAGTTCGTCGGCTCCGGCGGCAACCTCGAGGAGACGGTCACGAAGAACAACCTCGAGGCCGCCGAGGAGATCGTCCGCCAGCTGCGTCTGCGCGACATCGGCGGCATCATCGTGGTCGACTTCATCGACATGGTGCTGGAGTCCAACCGCGACCTCGTGCTGCGCCGACTCATCGAGTGCCTGAGCCGCGACCGCACGAAGCACCAGGTGGCCGAGGTCACCTCGCTCGGTCTCGTGCAGATGACACGCAAGAAGCTCGGTCTCGGGCTGCTGGAGACCTTCAGTGAGGCGTGCGAGGTCTGTGCCGGTCGCGGCGTGATCGTGCACCACGACCCGGTCGTGAAGCACCGTGCGAACGGCAGCAACAACGGCAACAACGGCGGTAACGGCAACGGCGGACGCCGTCAGCGCGGGAACGGCGGCAGCAACAACGGCAACGGCGGTGGCAACAACAACTCCGCACCTGCCGCGCCGCCGGTGACCCACAGCATCACCGAGGGGGCGAAGTCGGCCCTCGCGCAGATCGCCGCCTCCACGATCGTGCCGTCCGGCGAACCGGCCGCCGAGGCACCGGCGGCCGAGTCCGCGCCCGTCCCCGCTTCCGAGCGCCCGAAGAAGGCCCGGAAGAAGCGCGGTGACCGGAAGGGGCCGAAGACGCCCACCGAGGAGCTGCTCGACTCGGTGCTGGATGCGCTTCCGGAGCCCAAGGCGCCCGGCCAGGGTCGTGGACGGCGCCGGGTCACCACCGCCGCCCTCTCCGGTACGCCGGTGTCGGTGAACTCGGAGGCGTCAGTGCCGCCGGTCGCGTCCGCGGACCCGGAGGCCTGAGGAGATCAGGCGCCGGACCAGCTCCTTGCCGGGGACGTGCTGCGCACCGCCGGCGATGAGCCGGGGGACGGCGTCCTCGGGGACGTCGTAGTGGTCGAGGTCGAAGGCCCGGGCGGGGATCCCGTGTGCGCGCGCGAAGGCGTGCAGCTCGTCGAGGTTGTCGTCGCTGACCAGGTGCGCCCACAGGCGTCCATGGGCGGGCCAGCGGGGGTCGTCGACGAGTACGGTCACTCCGTCAGCCTACGACCGGCCCCGTCACCCGGCTCACTTTGCGAGGTCAGCCGGCATCCGGTAAAGTAGTCCCTTGGTGCGCATGCCGCGTCGTCCTCGACGGCCGAAGCGGAGAGTCTTGCATTCGCGCCCGTCGTACCAGCGACGCATGCAAGCAACAGTCTTCCCGTGAGATTCTCGGAGCCGCGTGCTCCCCAACGAAACAGGTATGAAGTGGTTTACGCAGTAGTGCGCGCCGGTGGCCGGCAGGAGAAGGTCGAGGTCGGCACCATCGTTCAGCTCGACCGTGTTCAGGCTGCCCAGGGCGACGAGATCCAGCTGCCCGCCGTGCTGCTCGTCGATGGCTCCACGGTGACCACCGACGCCGACGCGCTGGCGAAGGTCACCGTCACGGCTGAGGTCGTCGGCAACCTCCGCGGCCCGAAGATCGTCATCCAGAAGTACAAGAACAAGACCGGCTACAAGAAGCGTCAGGGCCACCGCCAGGAGCTCACGCGCGTCAAGATCACCGGCATCAAGTAAGACCGAGGAGACCAGGACATGGCACACAAAAAGGGCGCAAGCTCCACCCGTAACGGTCGTGACTCCAACGCACAGCGCCTCGGCGTGAAGCGCTTCGGCGGTCAGCAGGTCCTCGCCGGCGAGATCATCGTCCGCCAGCGCGGCACGCACTTCCACCCCGGCGCCAACGTCGGCCGTGGGGGCGACGACACGCTGTTCGCTCTGGCCGCCGGTGCGGTCGAGTTCGGCGCGAAGGGCGGCCGCAAGGTCGTCAACATCGTCGCCGCTGCTGAGTGATCACAGCACCACGCTAAACATCCGGTTCGGGGCGGGCTTCGGCTCGCCCCGTCCGCGTATCTGCCGTCAGGCACCCCGAGCACACCGAAGGACTCGCACATGGTCACGTTCGTCGACACCGTCACACTGCACCTGCGTGCAGGCAAGGGCGGCAACGGCTGCGTCTCGGTGCACCGCGAGAAGTTCAAGCCCCTCGGTGGCCCCGACGGCGGCAACGGCGGCGACGGCGGCGACATCGTGCTCGTCGCCGACACGCAGACCGGCACGCTGCTGTCCTACCACCACTCGCCGCACCGGTCCTCTGGCAACGGCGGACCGGGCATGGGGGACCACCGCTCCGGTTTCGACGGCGAGACACTGGAGCTGCCCGTCCCGGTCGGCACCGTGGTCAAGAGCCCGAGCGGCGACGTCCTGATCGACATGATCGAGCCCGGTGAGCGCTTCGTCGTGGCGGCGGGCGGCCAGGGCGGCCTGGGCAATGCGGCCCTGGCGACTCCGAAGCGCAAGGCTCCCGGCTTCGCCCTGCTCGGCACCCCCGGCTTCGAGGGCGATGTCGTCCTCGAGCTCAAGACGGTCGCGGACGTGGCGCTCGTCGGCTACCCGTCCGCCGGGAAGTCGAGCCTCATCGGCGCGATCTCGGCCGCGCGGCCGAAGATCGCCGACTACCCGTTCACGACGCTGCACCCGAACCTCGGCGTCGTCCAGGTGGAGGACTTCCGCTACACCGTCGCCGACGTGCCGGGCCTCATCGAGGGCGCGAGCGAGGGCCGCGGCCTCGGACTCGAGTTCCTGCGGCACGTGGAGCGCTGCTCCGCGCTGCTGCACGTGCTCGACTGCGCGACGCTGGAGCCGAACCGCGACCCGATCTCCGACCTCGAGGTCATCCTCGCCGAGCTCGCCGCGTACGAGGTGCCGGAGGGGCAGACGCCCCTGCTGGAGCGCCCGCAGTTCGTGGCGCTGAACAAGGTCGACGTGCCGGAGGCCCGTGACCTCGCCGATCTCGTGCGTCCTGATCTGGAGGCCCGCGGATTCCGGGTCTTCGAGATCTCCACGGTCTCGCACGAGGGGCTGCGCCCGCTCACCCTCGCCCTCGGCGAGCTCGTCGAGAAGCACCGCAAGGAGACCGCGGTCGAGGCCCCGCGCGAGCGCGTCGTCATCCGCCCGAAGGGCTCCGTGAAGCCGTTCACGATCCGCGTCGAGGGCGGCACGTACGGCAACGTCTACCGCATCCTCGGTGAGAAGCCGGTGCGCTGGGTGCAGCAGACCGACTTCCAGAACGAGGAGGCCGTGGGCTACCTCGCCGACCGTCTGGAGAAGCTGGGCGTCGAGGACGAGCTCTTCCGCCTCGGCGCCGTCCAGGGTTCGACCGTCGTCATCGGCGAGGGCGACAGCATCGTCTTCGACTGGGAGCCCACGATGAGCTCCGCCGCCGAGCTCATGTCGGCGCCCCGCGGCACCGACCCGCGTCTGGCTCCGAACGCCCGCCGGACCACGTCCGAGCGTCGCGAGAAGTACTACGAGCGCATGGACGCCAAGGCGCAGGCGCGCGCGGAGTTGGAGGCGGAGCGCCTCGCCACGTACCGCGAGGACGAGGCGTGACCGCACGCACGCGCGCCGATCTCGCGACGGCGACGCGGATCGTCGTGAAGGTGGGCTCGTCGTCCATCAGCGGCGAGTCGTCCTGGCGCATCCCGGTGATCGTCGAGGCGCTGGCGGCGGCGCACGCCCGCGGGGCCGAGGTCGTGCTGGTGTCGTCGGGAGCGATCGCCTCCGGCATCCCGTTCCTCCGTCTGGATGCGCGGCCCACCGATCTCGCCACGCAGCAGGCCGCGGCCGCGGTCGGCCAGAACATCCTCGTCTACCGGTACCAGGAGGCTCTGCGCCCCTTCGACATCGTCGCCGGCCAGGTGCTGCTCACGACCGGAGACCTCGAGAACCCGACGTCGCGCTCGAACGCGCGGCGGGCCATGGAGCGCCTCCTGGGGCTGCGCACGCTGCCGATCGTGAACGAGAACGACACGGTCGCGACACAGGAGATCCGCTTCGGCGACAACGACCGGCTCGGCGCCCTCGTGGCCCAGCTCATCGAGGCGGACGCCCTCGTCCTGCTCAGCGACATCGAGTCCCTCTACACGCGGCCTCCGAGCGACCCCGGCGCCGAACCCATCGACGTCGTCGCCCCCGATGCGGACCTCTCCGGGCTGGAGTTCGGTGCGACCGTGGTCAACAGCGTCGGCACCGGGGGAGCGGCCACGAAGGTCTCCGCTGCCCGACTCGCGGCGGCCTCGGGCATCGGGGTGCTGGTCACCAGCGCCGACCTCGTGGCGCAGGCCCTTGCAGGCGCCGACATCGGGACCTGGTTCGAGCCCGCCACCTCCTAGACTGGGCGGATGACCGACCTCACCCCTCAGACGCGCCTGGAGCGGGCCAAGGAGGCCTCGCGGACGACCGCCGCCCTCACGAGCGACGACAAGGCACGGGCGCTCGACGCCATCGCCGTCGCCCTCGAGGAGAACGCCGCCCGCATCATCGAGGCCAATCAGCGTGACGTCGCGCGCGGTCGGGACGACGGCATCGGCGAGTCGCTCATCGACCGCCTCCGCCTCGACGAGAAGCGGGTCTCCGCCCTCGCCGCGGCCGTCCGCGACGTGGCGGCCCTGCCCGATCCGGTGGGTCGTGTGGTCGGCGGACACCGCATGCCGAACGGCGTGGCTCTGGAGCAGGTGCGCGTCCCCTTCGGGGTGGTCGGGGCGATCTACGAGGCGCGTCCCAACGTCACGGTCGACATCGCCGCCCTCGCGCTGCGTTCGGGGAATGCGGTCGTCCTGCGGGGAGGCAGCGCGGCGCTCCATTCCAACACCGTGCTCGTCGACGTCATGCGTTCCGCCCTCGGCGACGCCGGGGTGACGCCCGAGGCGATCCAGACCGTGGACGACTTCGGGCGCGACGGGGCGAAGGCGCTCATGCAGGGCCGCGGCTTCATCGACGTGCTCGTCCCGCGCGGCAGCGCCGGGCTCATCGAGACGGTGGTGACCGAGTCGACCGTGCCCGTCATCGAGACGGGCGCCGGGAACGTGCACATCCTGCTCGACGAGAGCGCCCCCGACGACTGGGCCTGCGACATCGTCGTGAACGCCAAGGTGCAGCGCCCCAGCGTGTGCAATGCGGTCGAGACGATTCTCGTCCACCGGCAGGCGGCGCCGCGCCTGATCCCGCTCGTCGCGAGCGCCCTCATGAGCGAGGGGGTGGCGATCCACGGCGACGACGTGGTCGCCGGGCTCGTGGCGAACATCATCCCGGCCACGGAGGAGGACTGGGCGACGGAGTACCTGAGCCTGGACGTCGCGATGAAGGTCGTCGACAGCCTCGACGACGCGCTCGACCACATCCGTCGCTACAGCACGGGGCACACGGAATCCATCGTCACCACCGATTCCCGCAGCGCGGAGCGGTTCCTGGCCGAGGTGGATTCGGCGGTGGTGATGGCGAACGCGTCCACTCGGTTCACCGACGGGGCCGAGTTCGGCTTCGGTGCCGAGGTCGGGATCTCGACGCAGAAGCTGCACACGCGCGGTCCGATGGGGCTCTCCGAGCTGACCAGTACGAAGTGGCTCGCGCGTGGGGCGGGTCAGACGCGCGGCTGAGGGCTAGACTGGGGGACGCTGTATCCCTACAGGACCCCCGAGACAGCACGCCACGAACGGAGTCAGGATGAACCTCGTCGCACAGATCGCGATGGCCGCCGCAGAGACCGAGCACCACGGCAACGTGGCTCTCGAGACCCTGATCTTCGGAGTCATCGCCGCGATCGTGTTCGCCGCTCTCGGCTTCGTGACGCTGTCGTACAAGAACGTCGCGAACCGCCACTCCGCCAAGGCAGAAGCCTGGGCGGCGAAGCACGGCAAGGACCACGAGGCGGGACACGGCCACTAGGCCCTCATGAGCACCGCGACCACGCGCGCACCGCGCATCGGCGTGATGGGCGGAACCTTCGATCCGATCCACCACGGCCACCTGGTCGCCGCCAGCGAGGTCGCGCACTCGTTCGATCTCGACGAGGTGGTGTTCGTCCCGACGGGTCGTCCGTGGCAGAAGGCCGACGTCACGCCCAGCGAGCACCGCTATCTGATGACCGTGATCGCGACGGCGTCCAATCCGCAGTTCACGGTGAGTCGGGTGGACATCGACCGCGCGGGACCGACGTACACGATCGACACCCTCCGCGACCTCAAGGAGCAGCGGCCGGACGCCGAGCTGTTCTTCATCAGCGGCGCGGACGCCGTGGCGCAAATTCTCAGTTGGAGAGACCATGATGAACTGTGGGAACTGGCCCACTTCGTCGCGGTCTCCCGCCCAGGACACGTTCTGAGCATCGACGGCCTCCCGAGCGACGACGTCAGCCAGCTCGAGGTGCCGGCGCTGTCGATCTCGTCGACGGACTGTCGTGACCGCGTCCGTGACGATCAACCGGTCTGGTACCTCGTCCCCGACGGGGTCGTCCAGTACATCGCGAAGCATCATCTGTATCGGAGCAAGGCATGAGCACATCGGATCAGCGAGGTCCGCTGACGCGGAAGCAGCTGCGGGAGATCCGGTTGACGGGATCCACCCCGATCATCAGCGAGGAGCAGGCGAGCGCCGCCGCGGCGGAGGCCGCGACGCCCGCACCGCCGCTGCCTCGTGCCGCCGAGCCCGTCGTCCTTCCCTCGGCGCCTGTCGCTGACACGTCCGTCGATCCTGACGCCGCGCCGCTGACGCGGCGTCAGGCACGCGAGCAGGAGAAGATCAAGACCGCCGCGGTCCCGGCCGTCGGCGCGGAGGCGGACGACACGACCGATGAGGCTGTGGTGGCACAGCCCGATGGGTCCGACGACGACGACGTCGTCGACGACGAGGTCGCTGCGGAGCCCGTCCGCGCGGTCGACGTCGCCGACACGGTCGGAGACGTGCCGCTCGTCGAAGAGCCCGTGGAGGCGCCGGAGTCCGAGCCCGAGGACATCTCCGCCGTGCTCGGCGTCTCCGAGCAGGACGGCCCCGGTGGCGACGACCTCCTCGACAGCGACGACGACGGCGACGTCGACGAGCGCGATGTCGACGAGGCTGAGCGCCCGACCGTGAGCCCGACGTTCGGGCAGGGCGTGCTGCAGGAGGAGACTCCTGCCGAGCCGGCGCCTTTCCGCCCCTCCTTCGATGAGCTGCTCACGTCGAACGACTCCGGCGGCACCCAGCATTCGGCGCCCAATGCGCTGATCTTCACGCCGTCTCCCGGCGAGGGCTCCCTCTCCGGGCCGGTCGCCTCCACCGGAGAGATCCTCGTCACGGGGTCGTACGAGCTGCCGAAGGGCCTCGGCTCGCAGGGCCACGCCCACGGCACCACGGACGGCAAGGAGGTCGACGCGGTGCTCATCGACGGTGAGCTCCCTCCGGCGTCCTCGCCCACCCCCATCGCCGCGAGCTCCGCGGTCAGCACCATCAAGCCCGCCGGCGAGGTGATCCGTCCGCCGGCCCCTGAGAAGGGCAACCGGCTCATGCTGATCGCCGCCATCGTCGCGGGCGCCCTCGCGCTGGGCCTGGGCACTGCCCTGGTCATCGCCTTCACAGGAAACGTCTTCTGATGCAATCACCCGAAACCGCCGAAGAGATGCTGCGCATCGCCGCCGAAGCCGCCGTGGCCAAGGGTGGTGAGGACCTCGTCGCGCTGAACGTCTCCGAGCCGCTGCCGCTCGTGGACATCTTCCTGCTCGTGACCGGTAACAGTGAGCGGAACGTCGCCGCCATCGCCGATGAGATCGAGGACCGTCTCGTCGAGTCCGGACACAAGCGCGTGCGCCGGGAGGGGCGCGCCGAGGCGCGGTGGGTGCTGCTGGACTTCGGCGACCTCATCGTCCACGTCTTCCACCAGGAGGAACGGGTCTACTACGGCCTGGAGCGCCTGTGGAAGGACTGCCCGGTGATCCCCCTCGAGGTCGCCGAGACCTCGGCCGACAACCGCTGACATGGCCACGCACCTGCTGACCGGTGCGGGCTCCGGCATCGGTGCCGTCCTCGCGCGGCGACTCATGGAGCGCGGCGACGACGTCGTGGTGCTCGCGCGCGATGCGGGACGGGCCAGACAGATCGCCGACGACCTCCCCGGGGCCTCGACGCTGGTCGGTGACCTCGCGCAGCCCGGACGCCTCTCGTGGGCCCTGTCGAAGCAGAGCCTGCCCGATCGCATCGATTCCCTGGTGCACGCGGCAGGGGTCGTGGACCTCGGATCGGTGGGGGACCTCACCCCGGCGCTCTGGGAACAGCAGCTCGCGGTCAACCTCGTCGCCCCGGCGGAGCTCACCCGGCTCCTGCTCCCCGTCCTGCGCGTCTCGCGCGGGCACGTCGTGTTCGTGAACTCCGGAGCCGGGCTGCGGGCGAGCCCGGGGTGGTCGGCCTACGCGGCCTCGAAGCACGGTCTGCGGGCCCTCGCGGATGCGCTTCGGCAGGAGGAGGCCGAGCACGGCGTCCGCGTGACCTCGGTCTATCCGGGACGCACCGCGACGCCGATGCAGGAGCGCGTGCACCGGCAGGAAGGGCAGGAGTACGACGCCGCGCGGTTCATCACGCCGGACGCGGTGGCGACGACGATCCTCGCCGCTCTCGATCTCCCGCGGGATGCGCACCTCACGGATCTCACGGTGCGGCCTCAGGGCTGAACGCCGATCTGACCATTCTCCTGCACCTCACCACGAGGGTGTCAAGGCCCTTCCCTTCCCCGGCGGGGTATCGGAGGCTCGTCATCAGAGAGTCCTGGAGGGCCGACTGATGTCAGAAGTTCCTGATCCCCGTTTCGTGCTTCACCGCATCACGCCGTCGGAGTGGGTGATCAACGACCTGCGCTATCCCCAGAACGATCCGCGCCATGTCGTCGCCTGCGTGTACGAGCTCGCGGACACCGAGGTCGAGGTGACGTGGCTGCGTGATCTTCCGCTCGCCATCCGGTATGGCACCGCGTTCGAGGTACTGGAGGAGGTCGAGCGGATGCAGGGCGCGAGCCGAGCCACGCGCCCCATCGCGATCCCGTCTCGCCCGCCCCTGCTGGCCACCTGAACCCGCACGAGAAAGGGCACCCCTCCGCGAGGAGGGGTGCCCTTTCTCCTGTCCCGGTCAGTCGTCGTCGCCGATGACAGCGGCGCGGTCGGCCTCTGCGCTGTCGATCTGGGCGTCGTCCGCATCCTCGTCGAGCACCTCTTCGCCGTCGACTTCACGCGTGGGGAGCTCTTCGGCGTCCCCATCCCCGTCCGCGATCGGCGGGAGGGGCGGGATCGGGGGAGTCGTGTTGGACATGTCGTCTCCTTTCGTCGGATGCCCTCTGTCTACGCGTGTACGCGATGGTGGTGGAGGCCGTTGACGGGTGGCGGCTTGGACGGGTACGGGCGTCGGGCGTCAGGATGCGGGGGGAGTGCTCCCGCCCCCGGGACCGCCGCTCATCCCGGCAGAGGCTTGCTGGGTGACGCTGTTGGCATAGTCGTTCGTCGGATCGCGGTAGATGGTGTGCACATGTCCCCAGCCCGATGTCGTCACACCGTCGACGTCGGCGCCGGCCGAGCCCTGCTGTGCCTGGAAGGCGATGTAGACGTTCGGCCCGGAGATGGAGAAGTCGATGCCGTTCCCGGTGGTCATGTCGTACACCGTCGCCCCGGACCAGGCGATGACGGTGTCGTCCAGGGTCTTGTCGATCTCCGCCAGCGCTGCGGCGGTGGTCTCCTCGTCGCTCATCCCGGCCCAGTTGGCGATGAGCTGGAGAAGGAGATCCCGCTGCTCGTCGGAGAGGTCGGCCCCCGACAGCCCGGCTCCGGTGGCGAAGGCGCAGGTGTCGCCCGGTGCGCACATGCTCACATCGCCGGAGGTCAACGTGGCCTGCTGGTCGGCGGTGAGGCTGTCGAAGAACGCGAACGCGTCCGTGTAGATCCCCTCGAACGGCTGCACCTCCTCGCCGTCCTCGTCGGTGTAGACAGCGGGTTGGACCCCGAGGTGCGTGGGAGCGAAGGTGATCGCGTCGGCGTCGCCGTCCAGCGTGGCGTTGATGCCGAGGTGGTGTCCGCCGAACTGCACCTCGAAGGCGCTGTCGGTCGCCGTGGGATCACCGAAGAAGGCGATGTAGTACTGGCCGAGGGAATCCTCGGTACTGCTGCTGTTCTCGGCGAGGTACTCGTCGCCGCCCATGATCCCGGTGACGGTCGCGTAGGCCTCGTCGCTGAGGAGAGACTCCATCACGGCGAGGGCCGCGGTCCGCTGCTCCTCCGTCAGGTCGGCGAGGTTCAGACCCGCTCTCTGCACGAAGGTCACCGGGAAGTTCGACCACGACGTCGTCTTCGTCTCGTCGTCGAAGTCGTACGACACGGCCTTCTTCTGCTCGTCGCTCAGCGTGGCGAGGAAGGCCGCAGCGGCGGCGGACGTGTCGGCGATCGTCTCCGCGGTCGACCCGGCGTCCGTCGACGCCGCCGTTGAGGTCGCGGCGGAGGATGACGCGGAGATCGTCGGTTCGGCGGTCGTGGCTGCCGCGCAGCCGCTCAAGACGAGGCCGCCCGCGAGGACGAGGCCGGAGAGCCAGGCGAGGCGTTTCGTGACGGGAGAGGGAGTCGTGTTCATGCCCACCACGCTAGGAAGGTGATCGATGGGGTTCCTTTGCGCCGTCGATGCGCATCCTATGAGGTGCGGGGATACCGTGTTTTTCCGGATGACCAGGACCTCATCCGCATGGAGGGGGCGCATACATCGACCGACCGATTCGCGACGAGAGCGCCGGTGACAGCGTGGAGGTATGAGCACGAAGAGAGCAATCGTCCTGGGAGTCTCCATCGCCGCCGGTCTGGCGGTCATCGGAGGACTGGGCGCCGCCGGTTACTACCTGTTCAACCAGCCGACCGACTACCGCATCACGTACGAGCTCCACGGTCTGAGTGGCGACGAGACGATCCGCTACCAGGACACGGCCTTCGCCGAGGGCTTCGTGTTCGGGACCAAGGAGACGGAGGAGACGGTCGTCGATGCCCGCGCCGGCGCTATGACCATCGAGGCCATCGTCACCGAGGGGGATGAGGCGGCTGTCGTCATCGAGAACCCCGGAGCCACCGTGGCGTGCGCGATCGTGCAGGACGCAGGTGACGCGAACCTCGAGGTCCTTCGCACGGACGAGGAGATCGCGACGGCGGGCTCCGTCACCTGCCGCGCCGTCCTCGACTGAGTCGGTCGGTCCGCATCGCCTCAGGCATTCGCGCGACAACAGGCGTCCCCTCCCAGGGGGGCCTGTTGTCGCGCGATGGCATGAGCTAAGGGAGGTAGCGGTCCACGACCGCGCGGAGCTCTGCGTCGTCGGGCGCGGTGGTCACCCCGGTCACGCGCTGCAGCGTCGCGAAAGGAGTCGACGCCGAACCGGTGGGAGCGGGCTCGATCTGCGTCTTCCAATCCGGGGCGATCCGGTCGAGAAGCAGTCCGAGCTGGGCACCGGTGAAATACGAGTAGTCGCGTTCCAGGACGATCTGCTGCTCGGGATCGGAGATCAGATCTTCGAGGCCATCGGTGAAGGTCCGCTGCACCGGGGTGAGTCCTCGCGCCCTGTCGAAGGCCCGCTCGACGTAGGTGGCGGTCCCCTCGATCGCCTCCAGGTCGATCTCCGCCTTCAGGGTCGGCCACGTCGTGTAGCGCGCCATCCGAACGGTGGCGAGGTCGGACGCGAGGACGGCCAGGGCCTGCGGGTCCGTCTCCGTCTCCACCCGGTCGAAGATCCGCGCCTCGACACGCAGCAGCTCGTACTGCGCCTCGGTGTGCGGGTAGTCGGGGATGAGCCCACCGGCTCCCCATGGCCAGGCGCCGGGAGCCTCCGGGTCGAGCCCCTGCTTCGTGACGTGGAAGTTCTCGTGCAGGGAGAAGCGCTGGAAGCCCTGAGAGGTCGTCGTCTCGGTGTCGAGCATCGCCTGGTTGTACTTGAACGCGAGGACGTCCCGGTCGCTCACATCGATGACAGCGAAGTTCGACGGGGCATACAGCAGCCATTCCCCGACGGCGAACGTCCGGCTGATGCGGACGTCATCGAGGTGGGAGGCCCCGGGGACGTCGATCTTCGCCATGCCCGACGTGTCCGTGACGCCGCTCATGTTGACGAGGATCGCGTGCGACCAGAAGGAGCTCTTCTCCCCGTCCGTGCGCAGCAGCACCAGCGGCTGGTCCTCGTACCGGTACGCATCCGTCCAGATCTCCGCAGCGTGTGTCGCCGTGATGTCGTATTGCTCCGACAGCTGCGTGAGCATCTCCTTGTCGGTGGCATCAAGGCTTTCCCAGTTCGATGGCGCCGGGGCGAGCAGGCGCCATGCGATCACCCCGCCGATACCGAGAGCGATGACGGCGAGGATGCTGAGGATCACGGTGACGGTGCGGCGACCGCGAGACCGGGTGACGGAAGCGTGCATATGTAACACGCTACGTCGGAGGCTGTGTCGTTTTCATATGCTCCTGCGCAGGCGAGCGCGCCACGTCAGGCCAGACATGCTGCAAGCGCCTGACGCGCAGTGAGCGCCTGAACCCGCGAGGCTGTCACCTCGTGATCGCGTCCCGCAGTGCCGCCCTCAGCTGTGGCGCCAAGGTGTCGGTGAACGTGGTGGTCAAGTGGTCGTGATCGCGGTAGGCGTTGGCCCCGCCGATCACGGCGAGGCACTCGCTCGACGAGCAGAACACCGGGGTGAAGTCCAGCAGTGTGACCCCCGGGAAGTCCTCGCCGGCAGCCCTGATCGGGTCCGCCGCGGCGAGGGCATCGTCGCGCGATGCGGAGCAGGCCTGCGGGCTTCGCGTCTGCAGGCACTTGTTCGGGTCCGTCTCCCAGGCCGGGTTGTCCACCAGGGCGATCACCCGTGTGCCCTCGGAGATGACACGCGACCAGGCCGCCCGGTATCCGGAGGCGGCGGCGGGCAGGGTGGACTCGTGTCCCGCCTGCGCGAAGGGGGTCGCGGCCAGGGCCGTCGTGAAGACGACGTCGAAGTCGCCGCCTTCCAGTGCGGCCGTGACCTCGTCCCGCCACTCCGAGCAGGCTGCTCCGAATGCGCCGCCCGTCGCCAGTGGGGTCGTGTTCCACGGGCACGCCCCCTTGACGTACGTCGTCAGCGACCAGCCTTCCTTCTCCGCCATCGCCCTGAGGGTGCTCACGTATTGGAAAGCGTGGCTGTCTCCGACGAGCGCGATCGACGGGGCGTCCGTCGTCCGCGACCCGAAACGGCAGGCCACGGCACGAGAATCGTTCAGTTGGACGAAGCACTTCTGCTCGGTGGGGCGATCCGCGCCGGCGAATCCTGGGGTCGGTATGACGGACGCGCTCCGGCTGTCCGCGCAGCGGATGTCGAGCACCGCCTGGGCTCCGAAACACGCAGGGGGGTGTGCGCGGACAGCCGCGAGAGCAGTCGCGTCGCGTTCGTAGGTCGGAGCATTCACCGCCCACGCGGCTCCCGCGCCGGCGCCGACCACCGTCATCCCCGCGAGGGCGAGGGCGAGCACGACGCGCGGGCGCCTGAGCGAGGGCGCGCGCCAGGTTCGGGCGGGATCCTCGATGAATCGTTTCGTCAGCCAGGCCACGACGAAGGAGAGCGCGAGGAGGGCCAGGCGGTGAGCGAGGGAGAGGCCCCAGAAGGGCACAGAAGGAGCGATCACGATGAGCGGCCAATGCCAGAGGTAGAGGCTGAAAGAGATGTCCCCGGTGAATCGCAGGGGGCGGATGGCCAGCAGGCGTGCGGGGAGCCACCAGCGTGCTGCATTCGTCGCCGCGATCACGGCTGCTGCGCCGATCGTCGGCACGGCGGCCGCGTATCCGGGGAACGCGGTCTGTCCGTCGAAGAAGGAGATGCTGAACAGGATGGCGACCAGCCCGGCCCCTCCGAGCAGAGCGCTCGTGAGGGGGCGCCGCGCGCGCAGCGCGGGGAGCAGGGAGAGCAGGGCGCCGACCCCGAACTCCCACAATCGGACGGGAGTCACGAAGTAGGCGGGCGCGGGATACGCTGCGGTCAGCGCCACACAGGAGACGAACGAGGCTGTCGACAGGACTCCGACGACGACGGCGATGACCTTTCGGTGTTCGCCGTGGATGCGCTTCACCGCGAGCCATCCGGTGAGGACGAGGAGCACAGACCAGAGGACGTAGAACTGCTCCTCCAGCGACAGTGACCAGTAGTGCTGAACAGTGGTCGGATCTCCCGTCTGGCCGAGATAGTCCGTGGCCGCACTCGCTAGATACCAGTTCTGCACGGAGAAGGCCGACGCGACGATCTGGCGGAGCTCCTCCGGGAGAGCGGAGATCGGAGTCAACTGGCGGAGGGCGACGACCGTCACGCAGAACAGAAGGACGAGCAGGGACGCGGGAAGGAGGCGTCGGGCCCGACGGGCCCAGAATCGACCGATGTGCACCGTCCCCGTCGACGTGAGCTCGCGAACCAGATGCCCCGTGATGAGGAAGCCGGAGATGACGAAGAAGACATCCACTCCGACATACCCGCCGCTGAAGCGCGCAGGCCAGAAGTGGTAGAGGACGACGGCGAGAACCGCGAGAGCCCGAAGCCCCTGGATATGCGGGAGATGTCCCTGAGGAGGGGCGGGTCGAGTGCTCATGTGTAACACGCTACAAACGAGAGCGTGTCGTTTTCGTATGCTGCCGGGCAGGCGATCGCGCGAGATCAGGCCGGAGGTGGCGCAACTGCCTGATGCGGCGCGAGGGCCTGACCTCGCGGGATGTCACGGGCTCCAGACACACGAAAACCCCCGGCGAACCGAGGGTTTTTCGTGGACCTGAGGGGACTCGAACCCCTGACCCCCTGCATGCCATGCAGGTGCGCTACCAGCTGCGCCACAGGCCCAGACGCTGCTCCGGAGTGCTCCGGGCAACGTGAAAACACTACTACACGAATCCGCATCCGCACCAATCGGCGCGGGCCGCCCGGGCGCGTCGGGACACGCGGAACATCCAGCGGTGCAACGGCGTTCGATCCATCGTGAGCATCCTCGACAGCCTCGTGATCGGCGCCGGCCAGGCCGGGCTGTCCGCGTCCTTCCATCTGCGTCGCCGCGGGATCGAGCACGTCGTGCTGGATGCCGATGCTCGGGCCGGGGGAGCCTGGCAGCACCGGTGGGACGCCCTCACGATGCGCGATGTGCACGGGGTCGCCGAGCTCCCGGGAGACACCGCGCCGCCGCGGGACGAGCGCCCGGCGAACATCGCGGTGCCGGAGTACTTCGCCGCCTACGAGAAGGCCCATGATCTGCCGGTGCTGCGGCCGGTGCACGTCCGTCGAGTCCACGATGACGACGGGGTCCTCGTCGTGGAGGCCGACGAGGGGGAGTGGCGCACCCGCACCCTCGTCAACGCGACCGGGACCTGGACGCAACCCTTCGTCCCTCACTACCCGGGGATGGAGACGTTCCTCGGGGAGCAGTTCCACACCGTGGACTACCCGGGGCCGGTGCACTTCGCGGGCAAGCGGGTCCTGGTCGTCGGCGGCGGTGCGTCCGCGGTGCAGTTCCTCGGCGCCCTCGCCCCCCTCACGGAGACGCTGTGGGTCACCCGTCGCCCTCCCGTCTGGCGCGACGACGACTTCACGCCGGAGGCCGGCGCTGCTGCCGTCGCGCTCGTCGAGAGGCGTGTGGCGGCCGGCCTGCCCCCGGAGAGCGTGGTCAGTGTGACGGGTCTCATGCTGCGCCCCCAGGAACGGGAGGCGGAGCGTCTCGGAGCGTATGCCCACCGTCGCCCGCTCTTCCAGCGCATCGAGCCCGACGGCGTGCGGTGGGCCGACGGATCGTTCGAACGCGTGGACGTGATCCTGTGGGCGACGGGGTTCCGACCCGCGATCGGTCACCTCGCCCCGCTCCACCTGCGCAGTGCCGCCGGCGGGATCCAGCTCGACCGCGGGGGTCGAGGCACGACGGCGGTGGCGGATCCCCGGGTGCAGCTCGTCGGCTACGGTCCCTCCGCGAGCACCATCGGCGCGAACCGGGCGGGGCGAGCCGCTGCGGCCGGCGTCGTCCGCGCCCTCGAGGGAGTGGGGACCCCGGTCTCGTCCTGACCGGTTCGTCCAGGGGCGGCTCCTATGGATACGCTGGGAGGCATGCTGCGCATCGTCCTGACCGTCGTCTGGCTGCTGCTGTCCGCGTGGCTCGTGGTGTGGGTGGGTGAAGGCCTGTTCGGGGTGAACCAGCGCGAGTCGATCCTCCCCTTCGCGGGTGAGGACGGCCTGGGCGGACCGATCGTGATCGGCGTCGCCTGGGGCCTGCTGCTCACCTTCGGCGGGTCGATGTCGGGTCTGGCGCGGCGCAAGAAGGTCCGCGGGCCGGTGCAGATCGGCGTCGGCACCATCGTCGAGATGTCCCGCACTGGGGTGACCGTGAACGATGTGCCTCAGTACGACCTCTTCATCCGGGTCAGCCCGAGCGTCGGCGATGACTTCATCGGACAGCTGCGCATGCTGCTCGATGCCGGTGACGTCGGAGCGCTGCAGGTCGGACAGCCCGTCCCGGTCCGCTACAGCCTCGAGGACCCCGACACGGTCGAGCTCGCCGATCTCAGCGACCCGACCGTCCGTGAGGCGATGCTGCAGTGGCGCATCGACCGCGGCCTCATCGACCCGTCCCAGGTCCGCGCGCGCACGACGGGAACCCAGGTTCCCGCCTCCGTCGTCGAGGTCCGTCCGACCGGGCGGCGTCGCGAGGGGCAGAGCGAGCTCGCGCTGAAGGTGCTGGTGGCCCCGGAGGGCGCGGAGCCATGGGAGGCTGACACCACCGTGTTCGTCTACCCGCAGGCCGTCTCGCGGCTGCAGGTGGGGGCTCCCGTCTGGGCGTTCTACCGCCGGGAGGATCCGCACACGGTCGCCGTCACCATCGAGAAGGAGGCGGCACGATGAACCCCCTGGACACGCTGATGTGGCTGGTGAACTTCCCGGCCGCGCACGGCTATGCGATGGTCTTCATCGCGGCGTTCTCGATCCTCGGGCTGTTCGCGATCTCCGCGCGGGGAACGACGCGCGGCGGGTCCCTGCGCGCCGTCCGCGAACGCGAGGGGCTGCTCCCCGCGGAGAGCCGATCCCGCGGGAACGTCGGCGGCACCGTGGTCCGCCTGGTCTTCCGCGTACTGGCCTTCGTGATGCTCGGCTCTCTCATCGTCGGGATCCTGAGCCTGACCGGTGTCCCGGTGACCCGCGCATACGTCTTCGAGAACGGCCGCCCGACGACGGGAACCGTCGACGGGGACTGGGTGACGTTCACGGCGGCGGACGGCACCGAGTACACCCTGGAGAGCGATTTCTTCACTCCTGCCGTGTACCCCGATCGCGACGCGTGGATCCCGACCGGCGCGCCTGTCGTCGTGCGGTATCTGCCGTCGCATCCGCAGGCTTTCGTCATCGACAGCTCGCAGACGCCGGGCTGACGTCGGCGGGGGCGCGTAGGGTGATGACATGTCGCGCATCCTCGTCTTCGGCGGCCACGGCCGCATCGCTCTGCTGCTCGCCCCGCTCCTCGTCGCCCGAGGACATGAGGTCACGGGCGTGATCCGGAATCCCGATCATGTGTCCGAGGTGGAAGACGGCGGCGCCATCGCGCTCGTCGCCGACATCGAGACCATGGACGTCGACGCCCTCGCCGAGATCATCCGCGGGCACGACGCCGTGGTGTGGTCCGCGGGCGCCGGCGGCGGCAGTCCCGAGCGCACCTACGCGGTCGACCGGGACGCGGCGGTGCGGACGATGGACGCGGCGGAGCGCGCCGGCGTGCGGCGGTACGTCATGGTGTCGTGGATCGGCTCCACGGCCGACCACGGCGTCCCGGAGGACGACTCCTTCTTCCCGTACGCGGACGCGAAGTGGGCTGCCGACGAGCACCTCCGCGCCTCGGGCCTCGACGGGACGATCCTCGGCCCCGGCGCGCTGACCTTCGACGACCCGACCGGGCGGATCCGCATCGACCCCGAGGGGCGCGGCGAGGTCTCCCGTGCCGACGTCGCGGCTGTCATCGTCGCGGCCCTGGAGGACCCCGGAACGACCGGGCGCACGATCCGCTTCGGCAACGGCGACGAGGAGACCTCGGTACCGATCGTCGAGGCGCTCGCGCGCTGAGAGCCATGAACCCGGCTCGTTCGTTCGGGCGCCGCATGCGGCGGGGCCTCGGTGCCGCGACGGCCCTGACCGCGCTGATCACCGCCGTGGGCGCCGGGGCCGCCGCCTCGTCGTCGGCGGCACCGTCCAGCCCGCCGGCAGACGTGGTGACCGTGCAGGCGGCCGACGGCGACGGCCTGCGGGATCATGCCGCCGCCCTCGTCGCGGAGATGAGCACCGCGGAGCAGGCCTCGTCCATCGTGATGGGTCACATCGGCGGGAGCGACCCCGCGGCGCTTCGCGCCTACATGCAGTCGGGGCTCGGCGGCTTCATCCTCATGGGTGGCAACATCCCGGAGTCCGAGTCGGAACTCCGCGCGCTGACGGCAGCGCTGACGATCGATCCCGCTCTGCCCCGCTGATCGCGGTGGACCAGGAAGGGGGCATCGTCTCGCGGCTGCCCTGGGACACCTACCCGGCGTCGCCGACTCTGAAGAGTCGCCCGGTCGCCGAGACCGCGGCGGCCTTCGCAGCCCGTGGCGCGCTCGTGGCTCGGGCGGGGATCACGGTCGACTTCGGCACGGTGGCCGACGTCCCCGCCGACCCCGGCTCCTTCATCTTCGGGCGGGCTCTCGGCACCGATCCGCAGAGTGCCGCCGACCGCACCGCCGCCGCGACGAAGGGGCAGGAGCATGTCGTGGCTTCGACGCTCAAGCACTTCCCCGGGCACGGAGCGGCGCCGGGCGACTCGCATCACGCGATCCCGAGCACGGGGATGACGAAGGCCGCGTGGCGAGAAGCGGACGGGCTCCCGTTCGCCGCCGGCATCGAAGCCGGTGCTTCGTTGCTGATGTACGGCCATCTCGCCTACACGGCGGTGGACGCGCGGCCGGCCTCGCTGTCCGCCGAGTGGCATCGCATCGCTCGGGGCGAGCTCGGCTTCGACGGGGTGTCCGTCACGGATGACCTCGGCATGCTGCTCTCCTCCGGGGACCCGGCGTATGCCGATCCGGTCGCGAACGGCGTCGCGGCGGTGGCGGCCGGCAATGATCTGGTGCTGATGATCGCGGGCTCCGATGCCCGGACGGCGGGAGAGATGGCTGCGGGAATCGCCGCGGCGGTCGATGCCGGCACTCTGCCCGCCGATCGCCTCGCGGATGCTGCGACGCGCGTGCTCGCGTTGCGCCTGCAGCTTTCCGATACGACGTCGTCGTGGAGTGTCTGCGGCGACTGCGCCCCTGCGGGTTGACCCTCAGGCCGCGGCGCGACCCTCGGGTGCGAGCCAGGCGGCGAGGAGGGAAGAGCGGAGAGCGGCACCGCGTTCCGCGAAGCCGCGCTGGCGTCGGACGTACTCCGCCTTGCCCTCCGGGGTCTCGATGCGTACCGGTTCGACGTCCCAGGCCGAGAGATCGTAGGGGGCCGCCTGCATGTCGAGCAGCCGGATGTCGCGCGCGAGCTCGAACGTGTCCAGGAGCAGTTCGCCGGGAATCAGCGGCCCGAGCTTCATCGCCCACTTGTACAGATCCATGCCGGCGTGCAAGCAGCCGGGCTGTTCGAACAGGGGCTGGTCGTCTCTCGTCAAAGCCGTGCGGTTGCGGGGCGCCGCATCCGGGGTGAAGAACCGGAAGGCGTCGAAGTGCGTGCAGCGGAGGTCGTGCGCCTCGACCACCGCATCCGTGCCCGCCTGACCAAGCCGAAGGGGGACGGCGTGCCGATGCTCCGCGGCGTTGTAGACCATCGCCCACTCGTGCAGCCCGAAGCAGCCGAACTGCCCGGGACGGGAGCCGGTGCGGCGCAGCATGAGGGCCACCAGTCGAGCGAGCTCGGGCTTCTCGGCCGCGAAGCGCTCCGCATCGGGCACGACGCCGTCGGGTGTGTTCCCGGGGACGTACCAGCGCCACGCCGCCCGTTCGGACGCATCCTGCAGCTCCACGCCCGCTCCGGGGTGCCAGCGGCGGAGCTGCGCGGGCTTGTAGCCGTAGTAGGTGAAGAGGAAGTCCCACACGGGGTGCTTCTCGCCGCGCGCGACGCGCTCCCGGTGCGCCGCCGTCAGCGCGTCGGCCCGTTGCCGATGCGCGTCCTCCCGCCGCAGCCAGTCATCACGCGTGAGGATCATGTCACTGCAGGATGCCGGCGTCGCCGAGCTGGTCGCGAAGGCCCGCGCCGTCCTCTGCGCTCACCCACGGCGCCTCGTCCGCATCATGGGACTCCATCTCGGCACGACCGCCGGCGAGCACCGCCTCCGCGGGCAGCAGTCGACGGATCGCGACACCCGCGACGGAATCCGGGTGCTCCTCCTGGAACTGCGTGTAGATGGCCTCGT
Source organism: Microbacterium sp. NRRL B-14842 (assembly GCF_050470785.1). NCBI lineage: Bacteria > Bacillati > Actinomycetota > Actinomycetes > Micrococcales > Microbacteriaceae > Microbacterium > Microbacterium sp. NRRL B-14842. Next base: position 1,136,068 of record NZ_JBFLUM010000001.1, read on the forward strand.
CATGCTGTCCGTCGTCGCCGATGAGCAGCCACTTCACGTCGGGGAACTCGGTGGCCAGTCGGCGCAGGTTGGTGAGCTTGTGCTCGCGCCCGCTCCGGAACCAGCGATCGTGCGTGGGACCCCAGTCGGTCAGCAGCAGCGAGCCGGCGGGGAAGAGATGCCGGCCGAGGAACCGGGAGAGTGTGGGTGCGACGTTCCAGGCACCCGTGGAGAGGTAGATCATGGGCGCTCCGGGGTGCTGCCGGAGGAGCTGGTCGAGCAGCACGGCCATGCCCGGTACCGGGATGCGCGCGTGCTCGTCGACGACGAACGAGTTCCAGAAGGCGATGAATGGTCGAGGGAGCGCCGTGACCATGACGGTGTCGTCGACGTCGGAGACGACGCCGAACCGCGTGCTCTCCGCGACGATGAAGGCGCGGGCCTCGATGGGCTCCTGCCCTTCGACGGTGATGGTGAAGGTCTGCCAGCCGGGTTCCAGCTCGGCGCGGATGACCGAGTCGATCACGCCGCCGCGGTCGGCGACGACCTGATGAGTGCCGTCTCCGAGGTGCACGCTGACCGAGGCGAAACCCACGGGGATGCCGACGAAGCTGCGCCAGCCGCGGATGCTCGCCGGCTCGCCGTCACGGTTGTTTCGCTGCGGCGGGACGATCAGCACCCGGCCGAGCACGCGCACCCATCCGGGGCCTCCGTAGCCGGGGAAGGGCAGGACAGTGGCGTTGCGACCGCGGCGGCGCGCTCGTCCCTCGCGCCACACGTGCAGACGGTGCTCGAGTCGGGCGAACCAGTGGATCCTGGGCGCCGGGGGTGCGGGGGCCATTGCCTCAGTCTTTCACGTCGGCGTCGGACTCCGTCGCCGGGGCCTCCAGATGACGGGCTTCGAGACGGTGCAGCAGCCTCTTGCCCAGATAGGCGAGGACGAGGAACAGGGCGATGACTCCGACGAACAGGTACCCCGCGAAGTGCACGCGGTCGACGAGCTCGCGGAAGCTCCCGGCCGCCAGGGAGGTGACGCTCACGTACGCCGAGGCCCAGATGATGCAGGCCGGGGTCGTCCAGGCCAGGAAGCGCCGGTAGGGGTACTCGCTCATCCCCACCGTGAGAGGGACGAGGGAGTGCAGGACCGGGAGGAAGCGGGAGAGGAAGATGGCGATGCCGCCGCGCCGGGCGAGGTAGTTCTCCGCGCGGACCCAGTTGTGCTCGCCGATCCGTCGACCCAGCCAGGAGGCGCGGATGTAGGGGCCCAGCCAGCGGCCGAGCCAGAACCCGATGCTCTCCCCGATCAGGGCGCCGACGACGACGGCCACCCCCATCGCGATGCCCTCCAGGGGAGTGGCGACGCCCATCGAGGCGATGATGACGATGGTGTCGCCCGGGACGATGAGGCCGATGAGGATGCTCGTCTCCAGCATGACGGCGAGACCGGCGACCAGTGTGCGCGTGACCGGATCGATCGACTGCACGGTGTCGAGGAGCCAGAGCAGGAGGTCGTCCACCCCATGAGGATACGGGAGCGGCCCGGTCCTAGGCTGGAAAGGTGCCCGACCGCCTGAGCCCCCGACCGCTGCCGTCCTGGGTGGCGTCGGAGCGTCTGTTCCCGGCGCTCGCGCAGCGGGAGGCGGACGTGTTCTGGCTCGATGCGGGCGCTGACGCCGTCGAGGGATGGAGCTTCCTCGGCACTGGCGTCGCGGAACCGCTGCCCGGGGACGTACGTCTCGACACCGATCCCGTGGAAGCGGGGATGCCGCCGTTACGCGGGGGATGGGTGGGCTGGCGCGACTACGAGAGCGGTGCGGCTCTCGCGGGGGCGCCGGTCGCCGGGGAGATGGAACCGGACGCTCGGACCTGGCTGCGCGTGACCAGGGCTCTCGCGTTCGATCACGGCGCGCGCCGACTGTGGCTGCTGTCCCCCGAGGGCGAGACCGACGACGAGGGGGAGCGCTGGCTGCAGTCCCTTCTGACCGCGCCCCGTGCGGAGAGTCGCGTCCGTGCGGCGGAGGCCCGTCCGGTCGCGGAGGCCCGACACACCCCCGACGCGTACGAGAAGCTCATCGGCCGCTGCCGTGACCTCATCCATGCGGGCATCGCCTACCAGCTCTGCCTCACGACGCGGTTCACCGTGCCAGGCACCCACGACCCCGTCGCCGTGTACGAGCAGCTCCGGGCCGCCACACCGGCGCACCATGGCGGTTTCCTGCGCATCGGAGGACGTGCGCTCCTGAGCGCCAGCCCCGAACAGTTCCTTCACGCCAGCGGTGGGGTCATCCGCACCCGTCCCATCAAGGGGACTCGTCCTCGGGGCACCGACGCCGTGACCGATGCCGCGCTCGCCGCAGAGCTCGCCGCGGACCCGAAGGAGCGGGCCGAGAACGTCATGATCGTCGATCTCATGCGCAACGACCTCTCCCGGGTCTGCGTTCCGGGGTCGATCCGCGTCGAAGGCCTCTGGGAAGTCGAGAGCTATCCGGCCGTGCATCAACTCGTGAGCACGGTCAGCGGCACGGCCGCGGAGGGGATCACCGTCGGAGTGCTGCTGGAGGCGGCGTTCCCCGCCGGGAGCATGACCGGGGCCCCGAAGCTGTCGGCCATGACGCAGCTGCACGATCTCGAGGGCGCTCCTCGCGACATCTACGCCGGCTGCTTCGGCTACATCGGCGTGGACGGGGCTCTCGATCTCGCGATGGTCATCCGCAGCATCGTGGTTGACGCGGATGCGGCGTTCGTCGGCGCGGGCGGGGGGATCACCTGGGGTTCGGTGCCGGCGGCCGAGGTGCGTGAGGTCGCCACCAAGGCCAGGGCCCCCCTCGCGGCGCTGGGCGCGGAAATGCCCGCGACCTGGCGTTCCGATATCCTGAACTGATCCCGTTTTTTCCTTCAGATTGGTCGTGCGTTCGTTGTCCGAGAACATGTCCACCGCTCCCGTCGACGAGGAGTTCTCCTCGCCGCACGCCATCCAGGCCAAGTGGCAGAAGTACTGGGCGGAGCACGAGACGTTCCTCACGGGCGGCGACGAGGACACCCGGCCGCGGCGCTACGTGCTGGCCATGTTCCCGTACCCCTCCGGTGACCTGCACATGGGGCACGCGGAGAACTACCTCTACTCCGACATCGTCGCCCGCTTCTGGCGTCACCGCGGTCACAACGTCCTGAACCCGATCGGATGGGACTCCTTCGGTCTGCCGGCGGAGAACGCCGCGATCCGTCAGGGTGCCGATCCGCGCGAATGGACGTACCAGAACATCGCGCAGCAGAAGGTCGGCTTCCAGCAGTACGGTGTCTCGTTCGACTGGAGCCGGGTGCTGCACACCTCCGACCCGGAGTACTACCGCTGGAACCAGTGGCTGTTCCTGAAGATGTATGAGCGCGGCCTGGCCTACCGCAAGAAGAGCCCGGTGAACTGGTGCCCCAACGACCAGACCGTGCTGGCGAACGAGCAGGTCGTCGATGGGCGCTGCGAGCGCTGCGGCTACGAGGTCGTCAAGAAGAAGCTCACGCAGTGGTACTTCCGCATCACCGACTACGCGGACCGTCTGCTGGACGACCTGAACCAGCTCGAGGGATTCTGGCCGCACAAGGTGCTGCAGATGCAGCGCAACTGGATCGGCCGCTCGGTCGGCGCCGACGTCGACTTCCGCATCGAGGGGCGCGAGGAGCCGGTGACGGTGTTCTCGACGCGCCCCGACACCTTGCACGGTGCGACGTTCTTCGTCGTGGCCCCGGATGGCGACCTGGCCGCGGAGCTCGCCGCCGACGCCGAGCCGGAGGTGCGCGAGCGCTTCCAGGCGTACCTGGCCGAGGTGCAGAAGACCACCGACATCGACCGTCAGTCCACCGACCGCCCCAAGACGGGCGTGTTCCTGGGCCGCTACGCCATCAACCCGGTCAACGGCGAGAAGCTCCCGATCTGGGCCGCCGACTACGTGCTGGCCGACTACGGGCACGGCGCCGTCATGGCGGTCCCGGCGCACGACCAGCGTGACCTCGACTTCGCACGCGCGTTCGACCTGCCGGTGAAGGTCGTCGTCGACACCACCGCTCCGGTGACCGGTGCCATGCCGGTCATCGAGGTGGACGAGGACGGCGTCCCGATCGATGCGGATGCCGCGCTCGACGAGCAGAACCCGGCGAAGACCGGTGTCGCGCTCACCGGCGAGGGGCGCATGATCAACTCCGGTCCGCTGAACGGACTGTCCAAGCGCAACGCGATCGCCCGCGCCATCGAGCAGCTGGAGGCATCCGGCACCGGTCGCGCGGCGAAGAACTACCGCCTGCGCGACTGGCTGATCTCGCGTCAGCGTTTCTGGGGAACCCCGATCCCCATGCTGCACGCCGAGGACGGCCGGATCATCCCCGTGCCGGAGGACCGGCTGCCCGTGAAGCTGCCGAGCGTGGAGGGCCTGGACCTCAAGCCGAAGGGCACCTCGCCGCTGGGCGGCGCGGAGAGCTGGGTGCGCACGACCGATCCCGAGACCGGTGACCCGGTGCTGCGCGACCCCGACACGATGGACACCTTCGTCGACAGCTCCTGGTACTTCCTGCGGTTCCTGTCCCCGAACAGCGACACGCAGGCGTTCGACCCGGCCCAGGCGGCACGTTGGGCACCGGTGGACTCGTACATCGGCGGCGTCGAGCACGCGATCCTGCATCTGCTCTACGCCCGCTTCATCACGAAGGTCCTCTTCGACATGGGGCTGATCGACTTCACGGAGCCCTTCTCCAACCTGATCAACCAGGGCATGGTCCTGCTCGACGGGCAGAAGATGTCGAAGAGCAAGGGCAACCTGGTGCTGTTCCAGGAGGAGCTCGACGCCCACGGCGCCGACGCCCTGCGCGTCGGGCTGGCCTTCGCCGGTCCGGTGGAGGACGACAAGGACTGGGCCGACGTCTCGATGACCGGTGCGCAGAAGTTCCTGTCGCGCGCCCTGCGTGTCGCCCACGAGGTCGCCAGCCCGGTCGACGTCGTCTTCGACGGGGGCGACGCGGCGCTGCGCCGCGCGACGCACAAGCTGCTCGCCGAAGCGCCCGCGCTGGTCGAGCAGACGAAGTTCAACGTGCTCGTCGCCCGTCTGATGGAGCTGGTCAACGTGACCCGGAAGACGATCGACGGCGCTGCCGGTGCTGCCGACCCCGCCGTCCGTGAGGCGGCGGAGACCATCGCCGTCATGCTCGACCTCATCGCCCCGCACACCGCGGAGGAGATGTGGGAGATCCTCGGGCACGAGCCGTCCGTCGGACTCGTGTCGTGGCGCTCCGCCGATCCGGCGCTCCTCGTCGAGGACACCGTCACCGCGGTCGTGCAGATCGGCGGCAAGGTGCGCGCGCAGCTCGAGGTGCCGGCACGCATCGGCGAGGCCGAGCTCGAGGCGCTGGCACGAGCCGATGAGCGCGTCATCCGGTCGATCGGTGATCGCGAGATCGTCAAGGTCGTTGTGCGGGCCCCGAAGATCGTCAGCATCGTCGTCAAGGGCTGAGTCCTCGGCGTGCTCCGCGGTTCCGCCTACCCCGGCGCGAAGGGATGATTCCCGGATCACGTCGCGACCGGGAACGGCCGTCCTCCACGACGAGTCCCATCTGAGCGTCTCTCCACGGTCGCTGTGTCCGGAGCCGGGAGGCGATGGACGCGACGCATAGGGTGACTGGATGACCTCGTCGCCGCCTCCACCTCCTCCGCCCCGTCGGAGGCTCCGCCTCGGGCTCGGCGCGGCGGTCGTGCTGGCGATCATCGCGCTTTCCACGGCCGTCGGCCTCGGGCTGTTGCAGGGCCGACCGTCGTCCGTCGAGGCCGTTCCGCTCGCGGAGAGCTCGGCGTCGGTCGAGTCCGCGCCCGCGGAGATCTACGTGCATGTGCTCGGGGCGGTCGAGCGCCCGGGTCTGTACGTGTTGCGAACCGACTCCCGGGTCGTCGATGCTCTCGCGGCCGCCGGCGGGTCGACGGATGCCGCCGACCTCGCGGGGGTCAACCTCGCCCGACGGGTCGAGGACGGGGAGCAGATCCTCGTGCCGGTCGTGGGTGCCGTCGCCGACGCCTCGGCCGGGGCTCCGGGTGATGGCGCCGTCGACCTGAACACCGCGGATGAGGCAGCTCTGGAAGAGCTTCCGGGAATCGGGCCGGCGCTTGCCGAGCGCATCGTCGCGTGGCGCGAGGAGAATGGTCGGTTCCGCACGGTGGACGACCTCCTGGCGGTACCGGGGATCGGCGAGAAGGTCTTGGAGGGGCTGCGCGACGGGGTACGCGTGTGACGAGCGTCACGCCTCGGGCGCCGCTGCCACGGTCCCGGAGTGCGCAGGGGCGAGAGAGGAGCGTCGTGCTACGCCTGCTTGCCAGCGTCCGGTCCGTGCGCAGCCTCGAAGGCACGCACCTTGCGGCGGTAGTCGAACCAGAGCTTCACTCCGTACGACGCCAGTGCCAACGGTAGGAGGAAGGCGATCCAGTTGACAACGTCGGCGACGTCATGGATGCCTACGCCCCGGAGTGCCGCGACTGCGCCCCAGCCGATCATCATGAAGAGAGCGGTCAGACGCAAGCGTCCGAGAGCGAGGCGCTGCTGGATCAGGGACGGTGCGGGGTCAGGCGCAGCCATCTATTTCCCCGGACCGCTGCCCGCATCGGAGAGTTCCCGTCTCCGCCGCTTTTGATCTCGAATCACGGGGATGAACACACCGAGGCCGAACGTGAGTCCGAGGAAGACGGTAGGGATCCATCGTCCGGTGAGGTCGGCGACAAGAAATGCTGCGCCGATTGTCATTGCGAGCCACCCCACTGCGAGGAGCGTGATCAGCCATCCCCGACGGCTGAGCTTGCGCTCGGCCACAGGGAGTTCGTCCGGAGAATCCCCCAGAGATTCAGTCATGCGCGAAGCATAGCGGTGTCGTCGTGAACCCCACGCTACGCCTGTCTGCCGCAGTCAGGCTGATGGAACGGTCGCGCCCGACGCCGACTGTCTCTCCGCCCTCGGAGAGTGCTCCTCCACGTCCTGACCTCGAGAGGTGTTGTCCTCCGCTCGTGCAGCGGCGGTCGCGGTGGGGGGAGTGGGCACCGGCGCGACTCTAGGGTGATCGGATGCATGAGTCGCAGCGTTCGTCCCCGGGGCCCGAGTGGGGAACCGGGTGACCCGTGATCTGCGCCTGCTGCCGGTAGCGGTCGGTGCGTGGGGTATGGCCCTGGTCTGCGTTTTCGTGCCGGGAACGGCGGGGTGGCTTGCGGGTGGATGCCTGGCATCCGCGGTGATCATCGGCGCCGTGCTCGCGCTCCGGCGTTCGGCAGCCGCGACGTGGAGCGGCCTGATGATCGTGGTTCTCGCGGCCGGGGCCGCCGTGGCATTCACCGTGCTCGTACAGTCTGCGGACCGTGACGCCGTGCGGGAGTGGGACGGCAGGGTCGTCGAAGCGGTGGGGCAGGTGTCGTCATCGGCGTCCGTGGGGCGGGACGGGCGCCTGTGGATGGACGTGCAGCTGAGCGGCATCGGTGCGCCGGGTGCCGCGGGGCTGGCGGGCGGACCGGTGCGTATCGGGATCGCGGAGGCTGAGGGGTTCGTCCTCGGTGCGGTCGTGCGGGTGACCGGCGAGAGTATGGGAACGGATCCGGGGGAGCGGGCGGGGCTCGTCGTCTTCGTCACCGTGGGAACCATGGAGCGGGCGGCGCCGGGTGTCTTCGGAATCGCTGCCGACCTGCGACGGTCGTTCGTCGAGCGCGCCACCCGACTCCCGGAACCCGGTGCGGGGCTCCTTCCCGGGCTGGCCGTGGGCGACACCACCGCGGTGCCCGACGGGGTCGACGCCGACATGCGCACGAGCGGCCTCAGCCACCTCACCGCTGTATCCGGGGCGAACTGCGCGATCGTCGTCGCTGCGGTCTTCGGGATCGTCGCGTTGTGCGGAGGGGCGCGGGCGTTGCGGGTCGTTCTCGCCGTCGTGGCGCTGGCCGCCTTCGTGGTGCTCGTGACGCCGGAGCCGAGCGTCATCCGGGCCGCCACGATGGCCGCGGCGGGCATGCTGTCGATCCTCGTCGGGCGTCCGAGCGCTGGGGCCGGCATCCTGGCCCTGTGCGTGGCCGCTCTCCTCGTGGCCGACCCCTGGCTCGCATCGACGCCGGGATTCGCGCTGTCCGCCGTGGCCTCCGGGGCACTCATCCTCCTCGCCCCGGCGCTGGCGGACGGGATCGCGCGCTGGCTGCCCCGTCCGCTCGCCCTCGCGATCGCGGTGCCTCTGGCGGCGCAGCTCGCGTGCGCGCCCGTGATCGCGCTGTTCGCGGAGCAGCAGTCGCTCGTCTCGGTCGTCGCGAACCTCCTCGCCGAGCCGGCCGCGCCGCTCGCGACGGTGATCGGGCTCCTCGCCTGTCTCGCTGCCCCTGTCCCCGTCGTCGCGGATCTGCTCGCCGCGTCCGCCTGGTTGCCATCGGCGTGGATCGCGACGGTCGCGCGGGTCACCGCCGGGCTCCCGGGTGCTCAGGTGCTCCTCCCTGCCGGCCTCGGCAGCGCTGCGGTGGTCACGCTGGTGAGCGTCGCGATCGCCGTCGTGTGCTGCCGCGGAGGGCCGCGCGTCCGGGGAGTCGCGCGAACCGACGTCGTGACGGCGTCGGTTCGCGCGGGACGGGCCTGGACGCCCGGCGCTGTGCTCCCCGCCGCTCGACGCGTGGCGGCCGGCGTTCTCATCGTCGTCGCGTCCGTCGGCGCCTCCCGTGCGTTGATCGACGGTCCGCTCGCCTCGCTCGTGACGCCCCACGGGTGGGCGATCGCTGCGTGCGACGTGGGCCAGGGCGATGCGGTCCTGGTGCGTTCGCAGGACGCCGTGGCCCTCATCGACACGGGACCGGACCCGACGGCGCTCGACGCCTGTCTGCGCTCGCTGAGCATCAACCACATCGACCTCCTCGTGCTCACACATTTCGACGCGGACCATATCGGAGGCGCGACGGCACTCGAAGGCAAAGTGGGCACGGTGCTGCATGGACCACCTGCCGATGCCGCCGATGCGCGTGCGCTCGACGGCCTGGCCCGAGCGGGCGGAGCCCTCCGGCCGGTCGACGCCGGGGACCGGGGCGCGCTGGGCGGAGCGGCATGGCGGGTGCTCTGGCCGTTGCCGCACAGTGCCGCCTTCCCGCCAGGGAACGACGCGAGCGTCGTCACCGAATTCGTCGGGGGAGGAGTGCCCCGAGCGCTCTTCCTGGGTGACCTCTCCGCTGCCCCGCAGCGCGCGCTGCTCCGGAGCACGCCGCTGACGGGATACGACGTGGTGAAGGTCGCCCACCACGGCAGCGCCGACCAGGAACCCGCCCTCTATGACGCTGTGCAGCCGAGGGTGGCGCTCATCACGGTCGGCGCCGACAATGACTACGGGCACCCGCGTCGGGAGACCCTGGATCTCCTGTCGGCTCTCGGGACGCAGGTCTACCGCACCGATCGCGACGGCCGCACCCTGCTCGGCATCGAGGACGACGCCCTCCGCGTCTGGACCGACGTCGCGCCGCCCTGAGTCGGGTGTCCGACACCGCCGGTAGGCTGGTCCCATGGCAGCCTCCCGTCCTCCCTCCCGTGGCGGCGCGAAGGCCACGAAGATCCCGCAGGTGTCCTGGCGGGAGCCGCATCCCGCGCCGCTGGTGCTCGTCTCGGGCCCGGAGGAGGTCTGCGCCGAGCGCGCGATCGCCGGGGTGCGCGACTACCTCCGTGCCGAGGACCCGGCACTCGAGGTCAGCGACGTCCGTGCCGACGACTATGCTCCCGGCACACTGCTCTCCCTCACCTCACCGTCCCTGTTCGGTGAGCCGCGACTGGTCCGCGTGTCCGGCGTGGAGAAGTGCTCCGACGCGTTCCTCCATGAGGCCATCGGGTATTTGGAGAACCCGCAGGAGGGCGCGACCGTCGTGCTCCGGCACACGGGCGCCAGTGTCCGCGGGAAGAAGCTCCTCGACGCCCTCCGCGCGGGGACCGGCGGTGGGATCGAGATCGCCTGCCCCGCCATCAAGCGCGACGGCGACCGGGTCGACTTCGCGGCGGGGGAGTTCAAGGCGGCCAAGAAGCGCATCGCTCCGCCGGCACTCCGCGCGCTCGTCTCGGCATTCGCCGACGACCTCACCGAGCTCGCCGCTGCATGTCAGCAGCTCATCGGCGATGTTGACGGTGACATCACCGAAGAGGTCGTCACCAAGTACTACGGCGGGCGGGTCGAGGTGTCGGCGTTCGTCGTCGCCGACACGGCCATCGCCGGCCGATACGGTGAGGCTCTCGTGGCGCTTCGGCATGCCCTGTCCTCCGGTGCGGACCCGGTGCCGATGGTCGCCGCGTTCGCGATGAAGCTGCGCACGATGGCGCGCGTCGCCGGCAATCGTGAACCCAGCAGGCAGCTCGCCCAGCGCCTCGGGATGAAGGACTGGCAGGTCGACCGCGCGCGTCGCGACCTGGCGGGCTGGAACGAGCGCTCCCTCGGAATGGCGATCCAGGCCACCGCGCGCGCCGACGCCGAGGTCAAGGGTGCGGCGCGTGACCCCATCTTCGCGCTCGAGCGGATGGTGACGGTCATCGCCACCCGTGAGCCGTTCGGGGGATAAGCCCCTGCGCGAAAGCAGAAAGCCCGCCTCACGAGGAGACGGGCTTTCCGGAAGTCAGAAGCTCAGAGAGCGGAGACCTGCTTGGCGATCGCCGACTTGCGGTTCGACGCCTGGTTCTTGTGCAGGACACCCTTGCTGACGGCCTTGTCGAGCTTGACCGAGGCCTTCTTCAGGTTCTTCTCGGCGGCGGCCTTGTCGCCGGCGGCGACGGCCGCGCGGGTCTGGCGGACGAGAGTCTTCAGCTCGCTCTTCACGGCCTTGTTGCGCTCGTGAGCCTTCTCGTTGGTCTTGTTGCGCTTGATCTGCGACTTGATGTTTGCCACGTGTGGACGCTTTCTGTACAGGAGTTATTCGGAGTGCCGGCAGCAGAAGAGGGCTGCTGCACGGCGGTCGTGAGGGAAGAACCCACACGCAAGCCAAGAGTCGAGTCTACCAGTACCGGGTGGGATCGTGCGAAACGACATCGCCCAGGCGAGACGCCGTCGCGCGGAAGGCGGGACCGGGTGCAGAATCATCCACAACGACGACGACGTCAGGAGCCCGATGACCCCCCTCAGCACCGACCCGACCGCGCGTGCGCGGCTACGCTGGTCCGCCGCCACCTCATCCGTCCAGATCGAGGGTTCCCGTCGTGCTGACGGTGCGGGACGGTCGATCTGGGACGACGAGATCGCGAAGCCGGGACGAATCCGGGACGGCTCGACCGCGGAACCAGCGTGCGACAGCTATCGCCGTGTGGAGGATGACGTCGCCCTGGCAGCCGGACTCGGGCTCGATCGCTACCGGTTCTCGATCCCGTGGGCGCGCGTGCAGCCGGACGGTCACGGACCCGGGAACATCGCAGCGCTGGACCACTACGCCCGCGTCGTCGATGGTCTGCTCGCGGCCGGTGTCACCCCGTTCCCGACCCTCTATCACTGGGAGCTGCCGAGCGCGGTCGAGGCCGACGGTGGCTGGCTCGCCCGCGACACCGCCGAGCGCTTTGGCGAGTACGCCGCCCTCGTCGCCGCCCGTCTCGGTGACCGGGTGTCCTCCTGGTACACGCTGAACGAGCCCGCCATGACGACACTGCAGGGCTACGCGGTCGGGGCACTCGCGCCGGGGAGACAGCTCCTCTTCGGTGCGCTTCCGACCGTGCACCACCAGCTGCTCGCCCATTCCCGAGCCGCAGAGGCGCTGCATGCCCGAGGTGCGGCGAGCGTCGGTCTCGTCAACAACCACACCTGGGTCCTGCCGCTGCGGGACACCGAGGAGGATCGCACCGCTGCCGCGGTGTACGACCTCCTGCACAACCGGTTGTTCAGCGAGCCTCTGCTGTCCGGGACGTCACCGCACCTGGAGGCACTCGGACTCCCGCCGCTGCCCATCCTCGGCGACGACCTCGCCCGCATCGCGGGATCGATCGACTTCTACGGGGTGAACTTCTACAACCCGACGACCGTCACCGCCGGTGCTCCGGATGCCGACATCCCGTTCGAGATCGTGCCCACGCCCGGAGTCCCCGTCACCGGGTTCGGACCGGAGTGGCCGATCATGCCGTCCGCCCTGCGCGACCTCCTCATCGATCTGCACCGACGACACCCGGACATGCCACCGATCATCATCGGGGAGAACGGAGCGTCCTTCCCCGAACCCGACGTCGCCGGTGCCGTCGAGGATGCCGACCGGATCGCCTACCTCTCCACGCACATCGACGCGGTGGGCGAGGCCCTCGATGCCGGCGTCCCGGTCGAGGAGTACACGGTCTGGTCCCTGCTCGACAACTGGGAATGGACGGACGGCTACACTCAGCGGTTCGGTCTCGTGCACGTGGACTTCTCGTCGGGGGAGCGCACTCCGAAGGCTTCCTACGGGTGGTACCGCGACCTCGTCGCCGGCGCTCGTGAGGCCAGGGACGCCGCGGCGGCACGGGCATGACCGGTACCCCAGGCCTCGTCGCCCGCCGCGCCGGTCTTCGCTGGATGTCGCTGTTCACGCTCGCCTGGCTCGCCATCTGGACCGTCCAGCTCACCCCGGTCCAGCTCCTTCTCCCGCTGCAGCTCGACACTCCGGAGGACGACTGGATCCGCGGCGTCGTCTCCTCCGGGATCGTGCTCGGAGTGGGTGGTCTCGCCGGCGTCGTCGCCGGGCCGCTCGCCGGGGCGCTCTCGGATCGAGCCCGCGCCGGCGCGCACCGGCGGCGGCCATGGGCTCTGGGAGGGGTCGCGCTCACGGCCGTCTGTCTCGTCCTCACCGGGTTCGCCGAGGGCCCATGGGCAGTCGGCGCCGGCTGGGTCGGCGTCTCGATCGGCGTCGCCGTCTCCTCCGCCGCGTTCACCGCGCTCATCGCCGACCAGCTCCCGACGACGCAGCGCGGTGCCGCGTCCGCCGCGGTCGGGTCGAGCCAGGCGGTCGGGATCGTGCTGGGGGTAGGGCTCGTCGTGCTGCTGGGCCTCGACATCGTCGCCGGGTATCTGCTCCTCGCCGGCATCATCGCGGTGGTCGGGGTCGCGGCGGCGCTGCTGCTGCCGGACCCGCCGAGCACGGAGGCGCTGCGTCCTCAGCGCATCGGGCGGCCCCGCCTGGCGTCGCTCCGCGACCGCGACTTCGCCTGGATGCTCTCCGGACGACTCGTCACCAACATCGGCAACGCCCTCGGCACGGCGCTGTTCCTCTTCTTCCTCCTCCACGGCCTCGGACAGGAGAGCACGACCGCACAGGACAACCTCCTCCTGCTGATCGTCGTATACACGGTCTTCGTGGTGCTCGCCTCCGTGATCACCGGAATCGTCTCCGACCGCACCGGGGAGCGGCGCCGGCTCGCCGTGGGGGCCACGGTCGTGCAGGCGGCGTCGGGTGTGGTGATCGTGGCCGCACCGACCTTCGAGATGACGATGGTGGCCGCCGCGTTCATGGGCGTCGGCTACGGCGCCTTCTCGACGGTGGGCCTCGCGTTCGCCGCCGATCTGCTCCCGGATGAGCAGGATCACGCGCGCGATCTCGGAATCGTGAACGTGACCGCCGCCCTCGGACAGCTCATCGGGCCCGTGCTCGGCGCAGGACTCGTCGCCCTGGCCGGCGGGTTCTGGCTCGTCTTCCTGGCGGCGGCCATCCTGTCGCTCGTCGGGGGAGCGCTCACCGCTGCCGCGCGGCCGCGGGTGTCCTCAGCGTGACGCCGCGCGCTCCTCGATCGTCGCGATCGCGAGGGCGAGGACGGCGTTGAACACCCGCGGACGCATGGCGGTGAGCAGGTGCGTGGTCCGCGGCACGACGATGAGCTCCGCCTGCGGGGCCAGGCGCCGGAACAGGGGCTCGTTCAGCCGGAGCTGATCGTACTGGCCGTTCACGAACCACAGGGGTACCCGGATCCGGGGGACCGCGGCGGCGACGTCCAGGGCGGCGAGGCTGCGGAGCGTCTGGTCCTGGATGTCCAGCGCATATCCTCCGGCGGAGAAGTCGCCGCGGTTGTCCTCGGGGATCGTCGCGGCGAGCATCCGCTGCGTCAGCCACATGCCGCGGTCCGGCAGGGAGTCGACGGCCCGGGCGAACAGCCGATAGGCACGCAGCCCGGGGCCGCGGGGGAGCGACGTGCACGCGGCGGCGACGAGTCCGTCGACAGGGGGAGGCTCGGCCCCGCCCGTGTACGCGAGGGAGAGCAGCCCGCCCATCGAGTGGCCGACCAGCAGGACGGGGCCCTTCTCCGCGGCGGCGCGGACGGCCGCGTCGATCGTGTGCAGCGCCTCGTGAAGGGTGAAGTCCTCGTCCATCCGGCTGCCGTGGCCGGGGAGGTCGACGGCGGTGACGGGGAGCCCGTGCGCCTCCAGGTACTCGACCTGCGACCGCCACATCGTGGCGGACGTGCGGATGCCGTGCACGAGGACGGTCTGGACGGTCACGCCTTCAGCATAAGGAAGCGGGGCCGGTGGATGGACCACCGACCCCGCTTCGACACGAGATGTGTCAGAGAGTGTTACTTCTCCCAGCCGACGTTCTCGACCGGCGTGACACCGAACAGGTCGAGACCGACGTAGGGCTCCGGCGTGAGGTTCGCCAGGCCGTTCTTGACCACGTAGATCGAGGGGCCGCTGTACAGCGGGATGAGGCCCCACGTCTGCTCGATGATCTTCGGCTCGAGGTCCATCGCCGCGGTGGTCCAGGACTCCGCGTCCTTCTGGCTCTCGACCTCGTCGGCGATCTGCTTGTCGATCTCCTCCGTGCCGGTCGCCGACAGGTTCAGACCGCTGTCCGAGCAGTAGAGCTGGCAGAACCAGGCCGGGCCGAACGGGTCGGAGTCGGTGAAGCGGAGCGAGACGACGTCCCAGTTCTTCGTGGTGAAGTCGCTGGAGAAGTCGGCGGAGGCGCGGACATCGATCTTGAGGTCGATGCCGATCTCCTTCTGCTGCGCCTGCAGCGACTTCGCGAGGGCCTCGATGGTCGGGTCCTCACCGAAGATCGGGAACGTGACGGAGAGCTTCTCGCCATCCTTCTCGCGGATGCCGTCCTCGCCCTCGGTCCAGCCGGCGTCGTCGAGGAGCTTCTTGGCGCCCTCGACGTCGTGCTTCAGACCGGCTTCGGCGAACGAGTCCTTGTAGCCGTCCTGGAACGAGTACAGGTTGAGCGAACCGGCGACCGGCTCCTCGTAGCCGAGGCCGTTCCACGCGATCTGCTTCTGCTGGTCGACGTTCACGCCGAGGAAGAACGCCTTGCGCACGTCGATGTCCTCGAACTGCGGCTTGTCGGCGTCGACGAGCAGGACCGTCTTGGCGGTCTGCTGCGCACGGCGGACGACGGTGTCGTCCACTTCCTGGACCTGCTTCAGGCGGTCGTTGGTGTTGGCGCCCACCATGTCGATCTCGCCGTTCTTGAAGGCGTTGATCGAGGCGTCGGGCTCCATGGCCGTGAAGGTGACCGTGTCGAGCAGCGGCGCGTTGCCCCACCACTCGGGGTTCGGCTTGAACGAGACGAAGCCGCCGTTCGCGTCGAACGTGTCGACGGTGTACGGGCCGGCGCCCCACTCGGGGTGCATGTTGCCGATGAAGGCCTCGTTGAACACGGCCGGGTCGGCGATGTCCGGGTGCAGGACGCCACCCGTGAGGAAAGCCATGGACGGCCAGGCGTAGATGCCGTCGAACGTCACGACGGCGGTCTTCGCGGTGTCACCCTGCTCGACGGTCTTGATCTGCTTGTAGCCGTCGGTCGCGTTCGGGTTGAAGCCCTCGTCGTAGGAGCGGTTGGCCTTCCACGTGGCGTCGATGGACGTCCAGTCCATGTCGGTGCCGTCGTTGAAGTGCGCCTCGTCCTTGAACGTGAAGGTGATGGTCGTGTTGCCATCCTCCTCGCCGATCTCGTACGCATCGAGGTAGGCGTCGTTCTTCGTGACCTCGCCCTCCGGCGAGACCAGGAGGATCTGCGGCATGTACCACGACCACAGGCGAGCGGTGTCAGCACTGGCATCGCTGTTGAAGCCGTTCAGCTGCTCCGGGATCTCGTTGATGGGGAAGTTGACCTCGCCACCTTCCTGGAGGTTGCTGCGGTCCTGCGGGTTGTAGTCGGCGGTCTTGGTCTCGACCTTCTCGCCGTTGTCCCCGCCACCGGTGTTCCCGGAACCGCTCGCGCAGCCCGCGAGGGCGAGTGCGAGGGCGCCGCCGATCGCGACCGCCCCCAGCAACTTCTTGTTCTTCATGGTGCTCCTTTCGCCTTTCGGCGTTTCATAAAGGGAAGACTAGTTCGAGCTTTATCCCGGTACACCGCACTGCGGTGAATGCCGCCTAACCGTTATCGGACGGTGACCAGGAACGGGCGCATGGTTTCGGGTCAGACCGTCGCGGGCTTCGTCGACATCGTCTCGGCGTCGAAGACCACCCGCTCACGGGTGCGCTCGATGTCGGGATCCGGCACGGGGATCGCCGACAGCAGCGCCTTCGTGTACGGGTGCTGCGGGTCGTCGAAGACCTGGTCGACGTCGCCGTGCTCCACGAACTCGCCGAGGTACATCACGGCCACGCGGTCGGCGATGTGACGCACCACCGAGAGGTCGTGCGCGACGAAGAGGTACGAGAGCCCGAGCTTGGTCTTGAGTTCGTCGAGCAGGTTGATGACGCCGGCTTGGATCGAGACGTCGAGCGCGGACACCGGCTCGTCGAGCACGACGATCTTGGGGTTCGTCGACAGGGCCCGGGCGATGCCGATGCGCTGCCGCTGACCGCCCGAGAACGCCTGCGGGAAGCGGTCGCTGTGCGCGGGGTTGAGCCCGACGAGGTCCATGAGCTCGTCCACCCGCCGGTGCGCCTCCTCCTTGGGAGTGCCGATCGCGAAGAGCGGCTCCGAGATGATGTCGGCCACCGTCATGCGCGGGTCGAGGGCTCCCATCGGGTCCTGGAAGACGATCTGGATGTCGCGGCGCAGGGCGCGCTCGACCTTGCGGCTGTGGATGTCGTTGACACTGGTGCCGGCGATGACGATGTCGCCCTCGGTCTGCTTGACCATGTCCATGATCTGCAGCAGCGTCGTCGTCTTGCCCGAGCCCGACTCGCCGACGATGGCCATCGTCTCGCCCTCGCGCACGTCGAAGCTGATGCCCTTGATCGCCTGGACCTCGCCGACCTTGCGCTTCAAGAACGCGCCCTTGACCAACGGGAACGTCTTGCGGAGGTTCTTCACCTCGAGCGTGATCGGCCGCTCCTCACGCGGCGTCCGTGTGAGGTCGCTCTCCGGGACGGGGCGGACGGGGTAGACGGGCAGGCCACCGAGGAGGCCGCCGTCCTCGATCTCGTGCGCGCGGATGCAGGCCGCCTGATGCAGGTCGCCAGAGCCCGTCGGCACGGGGAGCAGCTCGGGCTCCTTGGCGCGGCAGGCGTCCATGACGATCGGGCAGCGGTCGGCGAACGGGCAGGCGTCCGGGAGGTTGATGAGCAGCGGCGGGTTCCCCTTGATGGGGGTCAGCGGCTCCTTCTCGGCCTTGTCCACGCGCGGGATGGCGCCGAGCAGACCGATCGAGTACGGCATGCGGGTCTTGTGGAACAGCTCGCGCACGGGCGCGTGCTCCACGGGCTTGCCGGCGTACATCACGAGCACGTCGTCGGCGGTGCGGGCGACCACGCCCATGTCGTGCGTGATCATGATCACCGCCGCGCCGGTCTCGTCCTGCGCCTTCTCGATGAGGTCGAGGATCTGCGCCTGGATGGTGACGTCGAGGGCCGTGGTGGGCTCGTCGCAGATGATGAGCTTCGGATCGTTGGCCATCGCGATGGCGATGACGACACGCTGCCGCATGCCTCCGGAGAACTCGTGCGGGAAGGACTTCATCCGCCGCTCGGGCTCGGTGATGCCGACGAGCTTGAGCAGCTCGACGGAGCGGTCCCAGGCGTCCTTCTTGGACAGGCCGCGGTGGACCGTGAGGGCCTCGATGAGCTGATCGCCGACCGTGTAGACCGGCGTGAGCGAGGTCAGCGGGTCCTGGAAGACCATCGACATGCCGTTGCCGCGGATGACCGACAGCTGCTTGTCGCTCATGCCGACGAGTTCCTTCCCGTCATACATGATCGAGCCGGTGACCTTGGCGTTCTCGTCGAGGAGACCCATGATCGCGAGCGAGGTCACGGACTTGCCGGAGCCGGATTCGCCGACGATGCCGAGGGTCTTGCCGGCTTCGAGGTCGAAGGAGACGCCGCGGACGGCGTCGACGCGGCCGGCCTCGGAGGCGAAGCTGACCTTGAGGTCGCGGACGGAGAGGACGTTGGTCATGCGCGGCCTCCAGCAGCCGAGGTGGGATCGAGGGCGTCGCGCAGGCCGTCGGCGATGAGCGCCATCGACACGGTGAGCAGGGTCAGCGCCGCCGCCGGGAAGTAGAACAGCCAGGGCGCCGTGGTCAACGAGCTCGAGCCGGCGCCGATGAGGGCACCGAGCGACACGTCGGGGATCTTGACGCCGAAGCCCAGGAAGGACAGGCCCGTCTCCGTCACCACGGCGTTGACGACGCCGAGGGTGAAGTTGATGACGAGGAGAGAGCCGATGTTGGGCAGGAGGTGGCGGAGCACGATGCGCATGCCGCCGACGCCCATGTACCGGGAGGCACTGACGTACTCGCGCTCGCGGAGCGACAGGGCCATCGTCCAGATGACGCGGGCGGGGAAGTACCACCCGATCACGAAGATCATGATGAGGGCGATGACGCGCCAGTCGCCGCCGGCCTTGTTCGAGATCATCGCGAGGATGAGGAAGCTCGGGATCACCATCATGAAGTGGATGACCAGGAGCGAGATGCGCTCCGTCCAGCCGCCGAAGTAGGCCGCGGCCGTGCCGACGAGCGCGGACACGATCGTGACGCCGACGGAGACGGTGATGGCGATCATGAGCGACCGCTGCAGGCCGACGGCGACCTGGGCGAAGAGGTCGTTTCCGGCGTTGTTCGTGCCGAACCAGTGTTCCGCGGACGGGGGAGTGCTGAGGTTCAGGAAGTCGAGTTCGATGTGGTCGTACCGGGCGATGAAGGGCCCGAGGATGGCGAACAGCACGAGGACGACGAAGATCACGAGGCCGATGAGGGCTCCGCGGTTCCGGGAGAAGCGTCGCCAGTACAGCGTCCACTTCGACAGCCGCTTGGTGGCGACGCGGGTGGTCTCCGGGCCGGCGGTCTCCGGCTCCGGGTGGATGGTCGGGTCGAGCATGTCGGTGCTCATGTCAGCTCACTCTCACGCGCGGGTCGAGGACGACGACGGCGATGTCGGCGAGGATGGCGCCGATCGCCGTGAGGACCGCACCGAAGGCGGCGATCGCGACGGTTCCGTGGATGTCGTTCTTGGTGATGGTCTCGATGAAGTACCGGCCCATGCCGTTCCACGCGAAGATCGTCTCGGTCAGCACCGCTCCGGTGAAGATCGCGGGGATCGTGAAGGCGACCTGCGTGGCGACGGGGATGAGCGACGTCCGAAGTGCGTGCTTCCGGATGGCCTGCTGCTTGGTCAGGCCCTTCGCGCGGGCCGTCCGGACGTAGTCGGCGTTGATGTTGTCCAGGAGGAGCGATCGCTGCAGGAAATGGATGCTGGCGTAGCCGGTGAGCACCAGCGCGATCGTCGGCAGCGTCAGGTGTTGCAACACGTCTATGAGCGTGGGGAAGAAACCCTCGACGCCTTGGCTCGCGTTGCCGGTCACGTAGAAGATGCGGGTGCCGGTGGCGTTGTTCAGGCCGATCGCGAGGAGGACGATCGCGAAGGCCGCGACGACGATCGGGATGTTGAGCGTGATGATGCTCGTGGCCTGGCCGATGCGGTCGGCGAGCTTGTACTGCCGAGACGCGGTGTAGACGCCGAGCGCGATGCCGAGGACCGTCGTGAGGATCGTCGCCCCGAGGACGAGCTCTGCGCTGACCCACATGCGGTAGGCGACCTGCTCGTTGACGGAACCCCCGGTCGGGCTCACGCCCCAGTCCCAGCGGAGGAGGATGCCGGTGAACCAGGTCCACCACCGCTCGATGAGCGGGACGGTGTCGCTCAGGTTGCGGGGAGCGAGGGTGTTCACGATCTGCTCTTCGGTGAGCGGAGGGCGACGACCCACATAGTTGCTGCGCGGATCGAGGAAGCCCCACGCGAGGAAGTAGGTGAGGTTCGTCGCGACCACGATCATGAGCAGCCAGCCGAGGGCACGGCGCGCGAGGTACTTGATCAAGGGGGATTTGTCTTTCTCTTCTCCAGACGCGCTCGGGGTCTGCCGACGCAACGCTGAGCCGGGCGGATGATCGGGTGTCATCCGCCGTTCCGCGCGACGCGACAGCCCTCACGGAGTCTGTGACGGAGTCGTATCGCTTACGGGATCCGGTGTCACGGATTGATCCCGGGCAACTTCGGGAGACTATCACCGATACGCCCGAATGGGGATTATGAGAGCCCTCACCGTACAATCGACGGGACATGTCCCCACGCGCTCTCACCCCTCTTCAGCCTGCCGCGACGCCGGCTGCGCAGATCCGCAATTTCTGCATCATCGCCCACATCGACCACGGCAAGTCGACCCTGGCCGACCGCATGCTCCAGATCACCGGCGTGGTCGCGGAGCGGGACATGCGCGCCCAGTACCTCGACCGCATGGACATCGAGCGTGAGCGCGGCATCACGATCAAGAGCCAGGCGGTGCGGATGCCCTGGGCGCTCGCCCAGGCGCAGGGGGCCGACGAGGTCTTCGCGCTCAACATGATCGACACACCGGGTCACGTGGACTTCACGTATGAGGTGTCCCGGTCGCTGGCCGCGTGCGAGGGTGCCATCCTCCTCGTCGACGCCGCGCAGGGCATCGAGGCCCAGACGCTCGCCAACCTCTACCTCGCGCTGGAGAACGACCTCCACATCATCCCCGTCCTCAACAAGATCGACCTCCCGGCCGCCGATCCCGAGAAGTACGCGAAGGAGCTCGCCTCGCTCATCGGCGGCAAGCCCGAGGACGTGCTGCGGGTCTCGGGGAAGACCGGCATTGGGGTCGAGGATCTGCTCGACCGGATCGTCGAGGAGATCCCGGCTCCGGTCGGGGACGCGGACGCACCGGCGCGCGCCATGATCTTCGATTCCGTGTACGACGCCTACCGCGGTGTCGTCACCTACGTGCGGATGGTCGACGGCAGCCTCTCGCCCCGCGAGCGCATCCAGATGATGTCCACGGGCGCGAACCACGAGGCCCTCGAGGTCGGCGTGTCGAGCCCGGAGCCCACTCCCACCAAGGGTCTCGGCGTCGGCGAGGTGGGCTACCTCATCACCGGCGTGAAGGACGTGCGTCAGTCGAAGGTCGGCGACACGATCACGAACGCCCGCAAGCCCGCGGCGGAAGCTCTTCCCGGCTACACGGACCCCAAGCCGATGGTCTTCTCGGGTATCTACCCGATCGACGGCAGCGACTACGCGGAACTGCGCGAGGCGCTCGACAAGCTGAAGCTCTCCGATGCCTCGCTGCAGTACGAGCCGGAGACCTCTGTGGCTCTCGGGTTCGGATTCCGCTGCGGCTTCCTCGGCCTGCTGCACCTGGAGATCGTGACCGAGCGCCTCGCGCGGGAGTTCGGCCTCGACCTCATCACCACCGCGCCGAGCGTGATCTACGAGGTGCTCACGAGCGACACCGGCGAGACCGTCACCGTCACGAACCCGAGCGAGTACCCCGATGGGCGCATCGGCTCGGTGTCGGAGCCCATGGTCAAGGCAGCCATCCTGTTGCCCAAGGACTACGTCGGCACCGTCATGGAGCTGTGCCAGTCGCGTCGTGGCACGTTGCTCGGCATGGAGTACTTCTCCGAGGAGCGCGTCGAGCTGCGCTACAACATGCCGCTCGGCGAGATCGTGTTCGACTTCTTCGACCAGCTCAAGTCCAAGACGCAGGGCTACGCCTCCCTGGATTACGAGCCCTCGGGGCAGCAGGAGGCCGACCTCGTCAAGGTCGACATCCTGCTCCAGGGAGAGAAGGTCGACGCGTTCAGCTCGATCGTGCACCGTGACAAGGCGTACGCCTACGGCACGATGATGGCGGAGCGGCTGCGCAAGCTCATCCCTCGCCAGCAGTTCGAGGTGCCGATCCAGGCCGCGATCGGTGCCCGCATCATCGCTCGCGAGACGATCCGCGCGATCCGCAAGGACGTGCTCGCGAAGTGCTACGGCGGTGACATCACCCGTAAGCGCAAACTCCTCGAGAAGCAGAAGGAGGGGAAGAAGCGCATGAAGATGGTGGGCCGCGTCGAGGTCCCCCAGGAGGCGTTCATCGCCGCTCTCTCCGGAGACGTCGAGACCAAGGACAAGAAGTAGCCTCGGTTCTTCCGGGCTGCCCGCGCTGTGTCGCTGAGCTCGTCGAAGCGCGCGGTTCTCAGCGTCGGTCCACGCTGGGTCGCTGAGCTTGTCGAAGCGCGCCGTCCTCAGGGGCTGCCCGCGCTGGGTCGCTGAGCTTGTCGAAGCGCACTGTACGAGGTCGACAACGACGGAAGGTCCTCCCACCGGCCCTCGATCAGCGCCATCTTCTTCCGACGGCTCCACCCCTGGATCTGCTTCTCCCGGAAGAAGGCAGCGTCGACGGTGTCGAAGTGCTCCGCGTACACCAGTGAGACCGGTCTCCGGCGCCGCGTATGACTGGCGGAGAAGGCGTCGTCGTGGTTGTGCTCCCAGACGCGGGCTTCGAGGTCACCGTTCGTGCTGCCCGTGTAGAAACTGCCGTCTGCGCATTCGAGGATGTAGGTCCATGGCATCGGGCCATCATGGCGGAGGTGCGTGCGGCTTGGCCGGAGAGTGCGGAGATCCCTTCGACAAGCTCAGGAACCCAGCGGTGTGGAGGAGCCTTGGACTGAGTGTTGTGCGCCCTTCGACACGCTCAGGGACCCAGCCCTTCGACACGCTCAGGGACCCAGCATCATCCGGGGGATGTGACGGCGTGCGGCGCGGGGGGTGTTCGCTCAGGGAACCCGAAGTAGGCTGGAACTCATGCGGCGCGGGACTTTCCGAGACGACACGGTGGACTATGCGGCCGTGGGTGCGACCCACGCCCCGGATCTGATGCAGTACCCGCCGGAGCGCAGCATCCCGGCGGAGGAATCCTGGCGCATCGGCAGCGGTGAGGAGCGTTTCCAGACGGCCGGCGAAGCCCTGCTCTCGTGGACGGCGCAGCGCGCCGCCGGGCTCTCCGTGGAAGACGTCCGTCCTGCTCCGGGTCCGGCGTACGCGGGCGTGAGCTTCGACGCCGAAGGCAACCCGATCGCACCGAGCAAGCGCGACGTGGAGCCGCGGTACGACGCGGAGGGGATGCCCTTCGTGGGCGCGGGCATGACGCTGCACCTGCGCGGCCGTGTCGGTGGCATGCGCGCCGATTCGGAACTGCGGGTGATCTCCGTCACCGAGGAGACCCGCCGGATCGGCTTCGTGCTGGGCACGGTGGGCGGATCCGTGGTCCGCGGCGAGGAGTCGTTCGATGTGGACTGGCGTGAGGACAACGACGAGGTGTGGTTCACCGTCCGCGCCTTCGACGCCCCGAACACGCTGCTCTATCGCCTCGTCCCCGCCCTCATGAAGCGCCGCCGTCGCGAGCTCTTCGCGCGCTACCTCCGCGCGATCTCCCCGCTCTACGCGACCCCGGTGTGATGGCGGGACCGCTTCCGCTCGGGGATCCCGCGCCGCCGGACGGGCGACTCCCTGCCGACCTCCCGATCTCCGCGGAGACGCCGTTCTCCGCCTACCTCCACATCCCGTTCTGCCGGGTGCGCTGCGGCTACTGCGACTTCAACACGTACACGTCCAGCGAGCTCCGCGGGGCGAAGCAGGAGGACTACGCGTCCACCCTCATCGGCGAGATCGCCCTCGCCCGCACCGTGCTGGAGGACGCCGGAGCGCTGCGGCCGATGGACACGGTGTTCTTCGGTGGCGGCACACCCACGCTGCTGCCGGCAGGCGATCTGGCGCGGATGCTGGGAGCGGCCACCGCGGCGTTCGGGCTCGCTCCGGGTGCCGAGGTGACGGTCGAGGCCAATCCCGACACGGTGACGCCGGAGGTCGCGCGCATCCTCGCAGAGGCGGGGGTCACGAGACTCTCCGTCGGCATGCAGTCGGCCGTCCCGCACGTGCTCGCCGCGCTCGATCGGACGCATCGGCCCGAGAACGTGCGCACCGCGGTCGCCGCCGCGAAGGACGCAGGCCTCGCCGTCAGCGTCGACCTCATCTACGGCGCGCCGGGGGAATCGCTCGCGGATTGGGAAGCATCCCTGGACGCCGCGCTCGCCCTGGAGTCCGACCACATCTCCGCGTACGCGCTCATCATCGAAGACGGCACGAAGCTCGCGCGGCAGATCCGTCGTGGCGAGGTGCCGACACCGGACGACGACCTGCAGGCGGACATGTACGAGATGGCGGACGAGCGCCTCGCCGCCGCCGGGTTCGAGTGGTACGAGGTCAGCAACTGGGCCCGCAGCGAAGGGCAGCGGTCGCGGCACAACCTCGCATACTGGCGGGGGAGCGACTGGTGGGGCTTCGGCCCCGGGGCGCACAGCCACGTGGCCGGGCTCCGGTGGTGGAACGTCAAGCACCCGGCGGCCTACGCACAGCGGCTGGCCGCCTCATCCTCGCCGGCGGCAGGTCGCGAACGTCCCGACCAGGAGGCGCAGACGCTCGAGCGCATCCTCCTCCTCAGCCGCATCCGCGAAGGGATCGCGGTGACGGACGTCCCGGAGCGGAACAGGGACCGCGTCGCCGGGCTCATCGCCGACGGCCTGATCGATGCGCCGGCGGCGATCCGCGGTCGCGTGCAGCTCACGCTGCGCGGTCGCCTCCTCGCCGACGCGGTGGTGCGTGAGCTGACGGACTGAGCGACGCCGCCCGGGCCGTCCCGCCTTCGGAGAACTCCCGATCGCAGGAGGTAGGATTGGCACTCAGGGCGGCAGAGTGCCAGCACCCGGTCGGCGGGAAGGGGAACCCATGGTCACAGAGCGAGGGCTGCAGGTTCTCCGCGCGATCGTGCAGGACTACGTCGAGACGCACGAGCCCGTGGGCAGCCGTTCCATCGTCGACCGCCATTCCTTCGGCGTCTCGGCCGCGACGATCCGCAACGACATGGCGCAGCTGGAGGACGAAGAGCTGATCACGGCTCCGCACACGTCGTCCGGGCGCGTCCCCACGGACAAGGGCTACCGGGTGTTCGTGAATCACCTCGCCCAGCTCCGACCGCTCTCCACCGCGCAGCGCTCGGCCATCGAGTCGTTCCTCGCCGATCCGGCCGACCTCGACGATCTGATGGTCCGTACTGTCCGCGTGCTCACGCAACTCACCGGACAGGTCGCGCTGGCCCAGTACCCGTCGTTCGCGCGGGCCCACGTGACGCACGTCGAACTCGTGACGCTCGCTCCCAACCGGCTCCTCACGGTCCTGGTCACGGACGCCGGCGGGGTATCACAGCGGATCACCGCGCTGCCGGACACGATCGACGAAGCGGACCTCGCGGTGCTGCGCGCTCGACTGTCCGCCCTCATCACCGGGCAGGCGATCGCGGCGGCTTCCGACCGCCTGCAGGCACTCCTCGCCACGGAGGAGACCCCCCAGGACCGCGTTCTCCGCGCCGTCGCCGGAGTCGTGATCGACGAGCTCGGCGGCTTCCGGCAGGAGCGGCTCGTGATGGCGGGCGCGGCGACCCTGGCGCGACGGGAACAGGACTTCCGCGGCAGCATCCATCCCCTCCTCGAGGCCATCGAGGAGCAGGTCACGCTGCTGCGGCTGATGAGCGAGATGGTGCCGGACGAGCACGGCCTCGCGGCGAGCATCGGCACCGAGAACGCCTCCTTCGGGCTCGGCGAGGCGTCGATCGTGGCCAGCAACTACGCGGCACCCTCGGGGACCGCGCGGGTCGGTGTCATGGGACCGACCCGGATGGACTATCCGAGCAACCTCGCAGCGGCACGGGCGGTCGCCCGCTACCTGTCGCGGATGCTCGACGACGACGAGGCCGGCCGCTGAGGCGGCCCCACGGAAAACACGCGCAGAAAGGCGATTGTGGCGGACCACTACGAGGTTCTCGGGGTGTCCCGGGACGCTTCCACCGACGAGATCAAGAAGGCGTATCGGCGCCTGGCACGGCAGCTCCACCCGGACGTGAACCCGGGCGAGGAGGCCGCAGAGAAGTTCAAGCTGGTCACGCACGCCTACGACGTGCTCAGCGACGAGGAGTCGCGCCGCCGCTACGACATGGGCGGCGGTGACGGCGCGAACAACTTCGGCGGCGGCTTCGGCGGCTTCGGCGACATCTTCGAGACGTTCTTCGGCGCGTCCCAGGGCGGCGGCCGCGGCGCTCGTCCGCGGTCACGACGGGAGCGCGGGCAGGATGCCCTCGTCCGGGTCACACTCGACCTGGGGGACGTGGTCTTCGGTGCGCACCGCGACATCGAGGTGGACACGGCTGTGCTCTGCGAGACCTGTCAGGGCTCGTGCTGCCAGGAGGGCACGTCGCCCGTCACCTGCGACATCTGCGGTGGCACCGGCCACGTGCAGCGTCAGGTGCGCAGTCTGCTCGGCAACGTCGTCACCTCTCAGCCCTGCGGCACCTGCGAGGGCTACGGCACGACCATCCCGTACCCCTGCGGCACCTGCGGCGGTCAGGGACGCGTCCGGTCGCGCCGCACGGTGTCCCTCGACATCCCGGCGGGCGTCGAGACCGGCCTGCGGCTGCAGCTCCCGGGTTCCGGCGAGGTCGGACGCGCCGGTGGCCCGAACGGCGACCTGTACGTCGAGGTGACGGTCAACCCGCACCCCGCGTTCAGCCGCGACGGCGACGACCTGCTCGCCACGCTCGAGGTGTCCATGACCGACGCCATCCTGGGCACCGAGACCTCGATCGAGGGGCTCGACGGGGAGGTCGACCTGGAGATCCGCGCGGGCGTGCAGTCCGGCGACGTGCTGACCATCAAGGGACGGGGCATCACGCCGCTGCGCGGCACCCAGCGTGGCGATCTCCGCGTCGGTGTGCAGGTGGTCACCCCCACCAAGCTCGACTCCGCGCAGCGCAAGCTCATCGAGGACTTCGCGAAGAAGAACAAGGCGCCGGGCCCGCAGCTCGCGCAGTTCCAGCAGGGCCTGTTCTCCAAGCTGCGCGACCGGTTCCGTACTCACTGATCGTGGCGCTGCACTTCCTCGTCGAGTCCGCGGGCGACGCCGCGGTGGGCGGTCTCGTGTCGCTGACGGGCGCCGAGGCCAAGCATGCGGCCGTCGTCCGGCGGCTGCGCGTCGGCGAGACGGTCACCGTCGGCGACGGTCGAGGCGTCTGGCTGACCGGCGTCGCCGAGGAGGTGTCACCGTCGCGCGTCGATGTCCGGATCGCCGAGCGCGTCGAGCACGAGCCGGCGACTCCGCGTCTCGTGCTCGTGCAGGCGCTCGCGAAGGGCGACCGCGACGAGCTCGCGGTGCAGGCGGCATGTGAACTGGGCGTCGACGAGATCGTGCCGTGGCAGGCGAGCCGGAGTGTGTCGCGCTGGGAGGGGCCGAAGGCGGTGAAGGGACGCGAGCGCTGGGCGACGATCGTCCGCGAGGCGGCCAAGCAGGCGCACCGGACCTGGGTGCCCGAGGTGGCCGCCCCCGAGTCGACCGCACAGCTTGCGGCGCGCGCGGCGACGCAGCGGGTGCTGCTGCTCGACCCGACCGCTCCGGCCCGGCTCTCCACGCTCGTTCCCGACGACCGTGACCTCGTGCTCGTGGTGGGTCCGGAGGGCGGGATCGCTCCGGAGGAGCTCGAGAAGCTCGCGGCGGCCGGCGCTGAGCGCGTCCTGCTCGGCGACACCGTGTTGCGCACCTCCACTGCGGGACCTGCCGCCATCGCCGTGCTCTCGGTGGCCCTCGGCCGCTGGTGACCGGCCGCGGCCCGCGTCCCCCCCAGTAAGCTGAGAGCATGAGCGAACCCTCGATCTTCACGCGCATCCTCACCGGGGACATCCCGGGGGAGATCCTGCTCGACACCGGTCGCGTCTTCGCGATCCGCGACATCGATCCGCAGGCGCCGCTCCATGTACTCGTCATCCCGAAGACCGAGGAGTACCGCGACGTGACCGCACTCGCAGCCGGGGACCCCGAGCTGCTGGCGGAGATGGTCGCCGCCGCCAAGCGCATCGCCGAGGAGCACGCCAACGGCGAGTACCGCCTCATCTTCAACAACGGCGCGAGTGTCGCGCAGTCCGTCTTCCACGTGCACGCCCATGTGCTCGGCAACCTCGAGGAGAACAAGCTCGTTGGCTTCTGACGATCAGGAAACCGTCACCGAAAGGCTCTACGCCGACGGTGTCGCGATGGTGCAGCTGCTCGGTCCCCAGGACCGGCTGCTGCGGATGCTGGAGCGGGAGCACCGCGACGTGCAGGTGCTCGTCCGCGGCAACGAGATCACGCTCACGGGTGAGCGCGAGGCCGTCGCCAAGGCCAAGAACCTCGTCGACGAGCTGCTCGCGATGACCAAGGCCGGCCACGACCTCGCCCCGAGCGACGTGTCCAGCTCTGCGCGCATGCTCCGCCAGGAGGGTGGCCCGCGTCCCAGCGAGGTGCTGGGCGAGGCGATCCTGTCCACGCGCGGCAAGGTCATCCGGCCGAAGACGCTCGGCCAGAAGGAGTACGTCGACGCGATCGAGGAGAACACGATCGTGTTCGGCATCGGTCCGGCGGGAACGGGCAAGACCTACCTGGCGATGGCGAAGGCCGTCCAGGCGCTGCAGCGCAAGGAGGTCACGCGCATCATCCTCACGCGTCCGGCGGTCGAGGCGGGGGAGCGCCTCGGGTTCCTCCCCGGCACGCTCACCGACAAGATCGATCCGTACCTGCGGCCGCTCTACGACGCGCTCAACGAGATGATGGACCCGGAGATCGTGCCGCGCCTGATGGCGACCGGGACCATCGAGGTCGCGCCGCTGGCGTACATGCGGGGGCGCACGCTCAACGACTCCTTCGTCGTGCTGGACGAGGCGCAGAACACCACGCCCGAGCAGATGAAGATGTTCCTCACCCGTCTCGGGTTCGGGACGAAGATGGTCGTCACCGGCGACATCACCCAGGTCGACCTCCCGCAGGGAGCCTCCGGTCTCCGCCTGGTCACCCGCGTGCTCGACGGTATCGACGACATCCACTTCTCCCGCCTGACCAGCGACGACGTGGTGCGGCACTCGCTGGTCGGTCGCATCGTCGACGCGTACAGCGAGTACGACGAGCGCCGCGTGGCGCAGCGCACCGAGCGCGAACAGGCGCACGAGTTCGCCAACCGTGCCGAGCGACGCGGTGCCCAGCGACCAGGACCACGCGATCGCATGCCGAAACGAGGGCTCTCATGATCGAGATCAACAACGAGTCGGCGATCGATGTCGACGAGACCGTGCTGCAGCGGCTGACCGACTTCAACCTCGCGCAGCTCCACGTCAGCGCGGACGCCGAGGTCGCCATCGTGCTCGTCGACGAGGGGGCGATGGAAGCGCTGCACGTGCAGTGGATGGACGAACCGGGCCCGACCGACGTCCTCAGCTTCCCGATGGACGAGCTCCGTCCCGGTACCGAGGACCGGCCGACGCCCCCCGGGCTGCTCGGCGACATCGTCCTCTGCCCGCAGGTCGCGGAGACGCAGGCGCAGGCCGCCGGCCACACGCTGATGGACGAGCTCATCCTGCTCACCACGCACGGACTGCTGCACCTTCTCGGCTTCGATCACGCGGAGCCGGATGAGGAGCGGGAGATGTTCGGTCTGCAGAAGCAGCTCATCCAGGGCTTCGCCGCGTCCGAGCGTCGCCGGCGATGACGGAGCTGCTGCTGCTCGTCGCCGCCGTGCTGCTGGTGGCGTTCGGCGGCCTCATGGCCGCGATCGACGCGGCATACGGCGTGACCTCCCGTGCCGGCCTGGCCGACATGGCGACCGAGGGCCGCCGTGCGAAGGCGCTGGAGCGGATCGCCGGCGACCTCGACGCGCACGTCAACGCGGTCGCCTTCATCCGCGTCCTCGCGGAGGTGACGGCTGCCGTGCTCGTCACCGTGGCGTTCACGATCGTCTTCGAGAACATCTGGTGGGCGATGCTCGCCGCCGCCATCCTGATGACCGGCATCACCTTCGTCCTCGTCGGGGCGAGTCCGCGGACCTTCGGGCATCAGCACGCCGAGAGCATGATCCGGGGGAGTGCGAACGTCGTCCGGGGATTGCGCATCATTCTCGGGCCGATCGCCCAGGGCCTCGTCGTCTTGGGCAACCGCGTCACCCCGGGGACCGGACGCAGCTCGTTCTCGAGCGAGGACCAGCTGCTGAGCATGGTCGACGAGGCCGCCTCGAACGACCTCATCGAGGAGGACGACCGCGACCTCATCCACTCGGTGTTCGACTTCACCGACCAGTTCGTCCGCGCGGTGATGGTGCCGCGGACCGAGATGGTCACCGTGGGCGCGGAGGCGACGACCGACGAGGCCATGTCGCTCTTCCTGCACCGCGGCGTGTCCCGGATGCCGGTCGTCGACGATGAGGCCGACGATGTCGTCGGGGTGCTCTACCTCAAGGACCTCGTGCAGTTCGCCTACCGCGACGACAGCGCCTGGCGCGCCGCCTCGATCCGTCCGATCGCTCGGCCTGCCACGTTCGTTCCCGAGTCGATGCGTGCGGAGACGCTGCTGCAGCAGATGAAGCGCGACGCGGTGCACGTGTGTCTCGTAATCGACGAGCACGGCGGCATCTCCGGCCTGGTGACGCTGGAGGACCTCATCGAGGAGCTCGTGGGGGAGATCTCGGACGAGTACGATCAGGTATCCGCCGAGTTCGTCGACCTGGGCGACGGCCGCTATCGCGTGAGCTCCCGGCTCTCGCTGGAGGACGTGGGCGATCTGTTCGGCCTGGAGCTCGAGGACGAGGACGTCGACTCCATCGGCGGTCTGCTCGGCAAGACGCTCGGCCAGGTGCCGCAGCCCGGTGCGACGGCCACCGTCCACGGCCTCGTGCTCACCGGCGGGGCTTCCCGCGGGCGGGGCCGAGGGATCGCGACGGTGTTCGTGGAGCGGGCAGCAGAGCCCGAAGATGTGCAGGATGAAGGAGAACGGCGCGATGACTGAAGACACCCGGAGCGGGTTCGTGACCTTCGTCGGACGGCCGAACGTGGGCAAGTCGACGCTCACCAACGCCCTCGTCGGCGAGAAGATCGCCATCACGAGCGAGAAGCCGCAGACCACGCGTCGAGCGATCCGCGGCATCCTCAACCGCCCGGACGGACAGCTCGTCATCGTCGACACCCCCGGCATCCACAAGCCGCGCACGCTCCTGGGCGAGCGGCTGAACGACCTCGTCGAGCAGGTGCTGGGCGACGTCGATGTGATCGGCTTCTGCGTGCCCGCGACCGAGAAGGTCGGCCCCGGCGATCGCCGCATCGCCGCTTCGCTGGACGGCTACCCGCGCGCGCAGAAGATCGCCATCGTCACGAAGACCGACGCGGCCGGGCGCGATGAGATCACCGAGCGGCTGATGGAGGTGGACTCCCTCCGCGAGGACTGGGCCGCCGTGATCCCGCTGTCGGCGCTGACGCGCGATCAGCTCGAGGTGCTGGCGGACGAGATCCTGCAGCTCATGCCCGAGGGGCCCGCGCTCTACCCCGAGGGGGTCACCACGGACGAGTCGACGGAGGATCGCATCGCCGAGATCATCCGCGAGGCCGCCCTCGACGGCGTGCGCGATGAGCTCCCGCATTCGATCGCCGTCGTGGTCGACGACATCGCCCCGCGCGAGGACAGCGACCTCACCGACGTGCACGCCTCCATCGTGGTCGAGCGGGACAGCCAGAAGGCCATCATCATCGGCCACAAGGGCAAGCGCCTCCGCGACGTGGGTGCCCGCTCCCGCGCGGGGATCGAGGAGCTGCTCGGGACCCGCGTGTTCCTCGGGCTCCACGTCAAGGTCGCGAAGGAGTGGCAGCGCGATCCCAAGCAGCTCGGCCGGCTCGGGTTCTGACATGCAGGCCCGCAGGACGTCGGAGGCGGCGGGCAGACCGCCGACCCCACCGACATGATCGGCCGCGGCGAAGACCCGAGCTCGCTGCGGGACCAGATCTTCACACGAGTGTTCGACGAGCACTGGGCGACGGTGCGCCACCATATCGAGGGCGTCGTCCCCGACGACGACGAGGTGAGCGAGATCGTGTCGGAGGTCTTCCTCGCGGCGTGGTCGCGACTCCGACCGACGCGGCCCCCGG
This sequence comes from Microbacterium sp. NRRL B-14842, assembly GCF_050470785.1. Classification (NCBI taxonomy): domain Bacteria; kingdom Bacillati; phylum Actinomycetota; class Actinomycetes; order Micrococcales; family Microbacteriaceae; genus Microbacterium; species Microbacterium sp. NRRL B-14842. The sequence goes on from NZ_JBFLUM010000001.1 coordinate 1,168,260, forward strand.
GGAGGGTCTGGCTGCTCCGGGAGACCGACCGTCGGTTGCGCGCGCGGTCCCGGCGCTCATCCACCGCCCACGGGGCGATCGACGCCGTGCACTCAGGGCTCTCCGGCGACCCCGAGACCCTCGGCGGATTCGGACGCCGCGAAGTGCTCAGGGCTTTGGGTGTCCTCACTCCGCTGCAACGGCGTATCATCATGCTCACGTACTGGGATGGACTCGCGGTGGGGGAGATCGCGGAGCTGCTGCGCACTTCTGAGTCCCGGGTACGGAAGACGTTGGCTCGTGCCGAGGATCGGCTGCGAGAGACGCTGGGACTGGAGGGGACGGGGAATGCGTGATGAGTGACAATGCTCTGCTCGAGCGCGTGCTCGTCGAGGCCGATCCCGCGCGCACCCCGCGGGACGCCCCTCCGGACGCGCGCGCCATCGCCGCGCGTGATCGCATCATCCGATCTGCTCGTGCGCCGCGACGACGGCGTGCGAGGACGATCGGCTGGGCAGCGGGCCTCACGGCCGTCGCGGCGTCCGCCGCGGTGGCTTTCGGCGTCCTCCTCCCGCAAGGAGCCGCCGTCGCGGGAGCGCCGTCTCCGCTCGTGTTCGAGGCGGCCGGCTCGCTGAGCGATACGGTGGCCGCGGCGGAGGCGGACCTCGAGATCTTCAGTCCACCGGCGGAACCCGAGCGCTCGACGCGCACGGCGTTCTGGTCGTACAACGTCGAGGTCGACACCGAACGGGCCGAGGTCGTTCCGCAGTTCGCGACCTTCACCTGGGAGGAAGACCTCTCGGGAGAGGCCGTCGCCATCAACGGTGAGCCGTATGCGCCGACGGATGCGGTGGCGAACGGACAGGCCGAGGTGAAGAGCACGGGCGAGGTGGCATCCCGCGTCGTCCTCGCTCCGGGCGAGTTCGTCACTCCTGTCGTCGACGTCCCGGGCGATTCCGCCGCGGACGTGCGGGCGCTGCTGGTCGCCTTCGACATGCCCGAGCAGCCGACCGCGTTCGAGGCGGTCACGGCGATCACCTCCGTCTTCGGGCAGTGGACGCTGACGAACGCGCAGCACGCCGAGTTGCTGACTCTGATCGAGGAGTCCGGGGGCGCGGAGGCTCTGGGGACGACGACCGATCGTCTCGGCCGCCCGGTCGCCGGGATCCGTGTCATCTCCGCGGACGGCGTCGTCCGTGACGACGTGCTCGTATCGCTCGACACCGGCCGCATCGTGGGTCTCGAACGGACGGTGCTCAAGGACGACGGGGTGTTCCCCGCGGGGGCGATCGTCGACTACCGGATGTGGGACATCGACGAGGAGATGCTGCGATGACACGGCTGCGCATCGCCGTCGTGGTCGGACTGGCGCTGGTGCTGACCGGAGCAGGCGGTCCCGTCGCCGCGGCCACCGCTGAGGAGCCGACGCTCGACCCGTTGATGGTGCGTATCCTCGACGAGGTGCCCGGTGGTGTGGTGATCGACGCCGGCAGCGCCGTCTGGCCGAAGCTCGACATGGAGTACACCTCGAACACCGGGACCGTCCGCACTATGGCGCGTGCAGTCGGGAACTGTGCGACCGGCCGCATCTGCGCATACCGGGAGCTCAATCGCGTCGGCGCCATGCTGAGCTGGGGGAGCTGCACGACCATCGCGATCCCGTCGTCCTTCGCGACGAAGTCGGCGGCGAACGCCCGCACCTCCGGTTACATGCAGGTCCGGAACGGCAGCTCGGTCCTGGCGACGGTCTCCGCCAACGCGTGGAGCAACGTCTCCGGTTCCGCGACCAACATCCGCTGCTTCCTCTGAGCGTGCGTAGCGGCGATGCGGGCGAGAAGGTCGGATCGAGGGATAGGTCGATGAGTCGTGGCCGCGTTGCTGTCGCGTGCTGCATGTAGCCGATGCCGACGGAGGACCGTTCGAGTGAAGCGGGGCTTTCTCCGCGCTGCGGCCACCGGACTGACAGTGCTGGGTGTGGCGGCGTCGGCGGGGTGCGTGCCCACACGCCCCGTCTTCCTGGAGCCGGTGGCACTGACGGTCGTCGATGACCAGTTCGCGTGGGTGCATTGCCTCGACGAGCCCTGGGAGATCGACTACATCTCCACAGCGCTCCGTGAAGAATGGGGAGTTGAACAGGAGATCGTGCTCTTCTCGGCGACTGCCGATGAGGGAGGAGCGGTGGAAGTCCTGCCCGCTGAACCGATTCTCCCCGACACCTTTCCCGACTTCTCCGTGACCAGCAGCCACGCGTATCCCGTGTCGAGTCTGGAAGGGCCCGTCACCGTGTACGTCATACTCTCCGGGGCCGACCACCGCGCGGAGATGTCGTTCAAGGACGTTGCTGTCGAGGCCCTCGTTGAAGGTTCTTACGTCGACCACTCCGGGGAGGTGACCACTGAGCCCTGCGGCGGAGCAGGTTCTGTGCCGAACGCAACGCGCCGTCATGCTCCCGCGGGCGCATGATGGAAGCGAGGATGAAGGGTGGAATCATGGCGACGCACTGGGTGGCGACGGCGGCGGGGTCTCCCGAGTCGTGGGAGTTCGAGGAGTACGAGCCCGCAGCGCCGGGAAAGGGCGAGGTCACGATCCGCGTCCGGGCCGCCGGTGTGAATCCGGCCGACGCGAAGCATGTCGCGGCCCCCCGACCGGGGCTCGAGTTCCCCGTGCCCGTCGGATACGAGGTCTCGGGTGAGCTCGCGGCGATCGGCCCTGCGACCCGCATCGGTTCCGGTGAGGCCGAGGTCGGCGATGAGGTCGTGGCGTTCCGCGTGCGGGGCGGTTACGCGACCGAGGTCACGGTGCCCGCGGCGAAGGTGTTCGCGAAGCCGTCCACGCTCACCCACCCGGAAGCGGCCAACCTTCTGCTCGTCGGCACGACGGCCGCGGAGATGCTCGCCGTCACCGGGGCGTCGCCGGGGGAGACGGTTTTGCTGCACGGGGCGTCGGGCGCGGTCGGTGTCAGCGTGCTGCAGCAGGCGCGGCTCCGGAACGTCCGGGTCATCGGCACCGCCAGCCCCGAACGCTTCGACGAGGTGCGGCGTTTCGGCGGGGTCCCGGTGGCCTACGGACGGGGCCTCGCTGATCGGGTACGAGCGCTGGCCGACGGACCGATCGCCGCGGCTCTGGATGCGGTGGGCACCGACGAGGCGATCGACGTGTCCCTCGCCCTGGTGTCCGATCGCCGCCGCATCGTCACGATCGCGAACTTCGCGCGGGCATCGGCCGACGGGTTCCTCGCGATCGCGGGGTCGATGCCGGACAGTGCACGATTCCGCGACGAGGTGCGCAGCGAAGTCGTCGCCCTGGCGCAGAACGGCGACCTGGTGGTTCCGCTCGCGCGCACGTTCCCGCTCACCGAGGCGCCGGCCGCGCACCGGCTCCTCGCCACAGGGCACCCGGGCGGCAAGCTCGCGCTGGTCACCGACGCCTAGTCGATCTCGCGGAGCGCGGACGTGACGATGACCACGTCCTCGCCGTACTCGGCGTCGACCGCGTCCTGCAGCGTCCCGTCATCCCAGACGACCTGGAGCCACACGTAGCCGCGGTCCGTCGACACGGCGAGCGCGTCCGCGCCGAGGCGTCCGGCGATGTCGTTCTGCACGCGGTCGAGCTCATCCGCCGTGCTCGCGCCGTCCGCGCCGTCGGTCGGATCCTCCGGAGCCATCGGATCGTGGAGCGCGAGGAGGGCGGGCGGTGCGGTCACCGTGAACCGCTCGCCGTCCCAGGTGCCGGTGACCGCGTACGCCCCCCAGCGCGTCTCCCCGGACGCCTCGCTGCCGTCCACACCGTCCCAGCTCCACTCGTCGAGCGCGACTCCGTCGCACTGCGGCGGATACGACTCGCGGATCGCACCGAGACACAGCCGGACCTCCCCGGATTCGTCGAGGACCGTTCCCGTGGCGATGACGTGCCCCTTCGGTGGTGCGGGATCCGCCTCCTCCAGGAGCATGTCCGAGGGGACGGTCGTGCTGGTCGGCGGAGCGGACGCTCCCGGCGCGGTGGCACAGCCGGTCAGCAGCAACAGCACTGCCGTCGCGACGCCGACGGCGGTGACAGGGCGGTCGCGGAGGATGCTCATACCGACCAGTGTCGCGCGGGCACGCATCGTCTCAGACGTCGAAACGCCCGCGGCTTCCCTGCTAGCATGACCACATGCCTTTCGGCGGTCTGCTTCTTCTTAGCTGCCGCGACGAGTCCTAAAGCTAGGGCCTTCCTCGTCGCGGCGCTTGTGTTGGCCCGTTCATCTTGACGAAGAGAAGAAGCCCCATCATGCAGAACACTCAGCGCCCGTCCGCGATGCCGATCCACAAGTACCGGCCGTTCCACGAGCAGATCACCGTCCACTTGCCTGATCGCACGTGGCCCGACGCCCGCATCACCGAGGCCCCCCGCTGGTGCGCGGTCGACCTCCGCGACGGCAACCAGGCCCTCATCGATCCGATGTCGCCCGAGCGCAAGCGCGTCATGTTCGAGCTGCTCGTGAGCATGGGCTACAAGGAGATCGAGGTCGGCTTCCCGTCGGCGAGCCAGACCGACTTCGACTTCGTGCGCCAGCTCATCGAGGAGAACGTCATCCCGGACGACGTCACGATCCAGGTCCTGACGCAGGCGCGCGAGCACCTGATCGCTCGCACCTACGAGGCGATCGCGGGAGCCAAGCAGGCCATCGTGCACCTCTACAACTCCACGAGCGTGTTGCAGCGCGAGGTGGTCTTCCGCACAGACAAGCAGGGCATCATCGACATCGCGCTCGAGGGCGCTCGGCTGTGCCGCCGGTTCGAGAAGACCATCCCCGACACGCAGGTGTACTACGAGTACTCCCCGGAGAGCTACACCGGCACCGAGCTGGAGTTCGCGGTCGACGTCTGCAACCAGGTCATCGAGATCTTCGAGCCCACGCCGGACCGCAAGGTGGTCATCAACCTCCCCGCGACGGTGGAGATGGCGACGCCGAACATCTACGCCGACTCGATCGAGTGGATGAGCCGTCACCTCGCCCACCGCGAGAACGTCATCCTGTCGCTGCACCCGCACAACGACCGCGGCACCGCGATCGCCGCGGCGGAGCTGGGCTACATGGCCGGCGCCGACCGTATCGAGGGCTGCCTGTTCGGCAACGGCGAGCGCACCGGCAACGTCGACCTCGTCGCGCTGGGCATCAACATGTTCACTCAGGGCATCGACCCGCAGATCGACTTCAGCGACATCGATCAGGTCAAGCGGACGGTCGAGTACTGCAACCAGCTGCCGGTGCCGGAGCGCAGCCCGTGGGCCGGCGACCTCGTCTTCACCGCGTTCAGCGGTTCGCACCAGGACGCCATCAAGAAGGGCTTCGAGGCCATGGCCGCCAAGGCCGAGGCGCAGGGCGTGACGGTCGACGAGATCGAGTGGGCCGTGCCGTACCTGCCCGTCGACCCGAAGGACCTCGGCCGCTCGTACGAGGCCGTCATCCGCGTGAACTCCCAGTCGGGCAAGGGCGGGGTCGCGTACCTGCTCAAGTCCGATCACGCGATCGACCTGCCGCGCAAGCTCCAGATCGAGTTCTCCGGGGTCGTGCAGGCCAAGACGGATGCCGAGGGCGGAGAGGTCACCAGCGAGCAGATCTGGTCGATCTTCACGGACGAATACCTGCCCGCCGCCGACACCGAGGCCAAGTGGGGGCGGTTCGAGCTGCTCGCCACGCAGACCAGGAGCGACATGTCCGGTGACGTGGTGCTCGATGTCGTGCTGCGGGACGACGACCAGGAGGTCTCCGTCTCCGGCAACGGCAACGGTCCGGTCGCGGCGTTCGTCGAGGTGCTCCGGGGCCAGGGGTTCGACATCACGGTCTACGACTACGTCGAGCACGCTCTCAGCGCCGGCGGCGACGCGCAGGCCGCGGCCTACGTCGAGCTGCAGGTCGGCGACCAGCGCCTGTGGGGAGTCGGCATCGACGGCGACATCTCGACCGCGTCGCTCAAGGCGATCGTGTCCGGCGTGAACCGCTCGATCCGCAGCCGTCAGCAGGAGCTGGCCGCCGTCTGATCTTCCTTCGAATCGCGCGATTGGTCGTATCCGGCCGCCGGATGGGACCAATCGCGCGATTCGAAGTAGGGGGTCAGTCCACCCACTGCACCAGCTGCCAGATGAGGCCGTTGGGATCGGCGAACTGGCAGTAGCGCTCGCCCCATGGCTCGGTCTCGGGAGCGGTGACCACCCGCGCACCCGCGGCGGCGATGCGGGCGAACTCCCGGTCGATCTCGTCGACGACGAAGACGATCAGGGTGCCTTGACCGGCGGATCCGGCGATCTCCTCCGGACGGAACGTCGTGAGCCCGGTCTCGAGGAAGATGACGTTCGGGACGGGTCCCGGGTGCTGCAACGAGACGAAGCCCTCCGCGGACATTGCCTCCTCGAAGCCGAAATGCGTCATGGCGAAGGCGGCGGAGGCCGCCGCGTCGGGGACGTTGAGCGAGAGGGCGGTCTGAGTGATGTTCACGATGCTCCATTCCAAAAGTCTGTACAGCGTACAGGGTTAAGTCTGGAGCGGTCTAGGCTATTCCCGATGACCAGGAATCTCGTCGATCTGCTCTGGCGGCACAGCCCCGCGGCTCCCGTGACTCGGCAGCGCGGTCCGAAGGCGCGCCACTCGACGGATGACGTCGTGGATCGTGCCGTGGCGCTGGCTGACGCAGAGGGCCTCGGCGCGGTGACGATCCGGTCTCTCGCGCAGTGTCTCGAGCTGACTCCGATGTCGATCTACACGCACGTCAACAGCCGCGCCGACCTGCTCGTCCTGATGGCGGATGCGATGCACGCCAGGATGCCCACCGAGCCTGCGCAGGCGTCCGGGTGGCGCGCGGAGGTCCGGGCGGTCGCCGAGGACAACCTGCGCCTCCTCCGGGCTCACCCCTGGCTCATCGACATCCACGACCCGCGGGTCGCGCTCGGCCCTGGAACCATCGCCAAGTACGACCGGGAACTCCACGCCTTCGACGGCCTCGGCCTCACCGCCGTGGATCGTGATGCGGCGCTGAGCTTCGTGCTCGACTTCACTCTCTCCGCGGCAGCACGCATGCGGGAGGAGGAGAGCGCGGATTCGTTCGCGGCCTCGTGGGCAGAGGCCGCACCGCGTCTGGCGGCCTATCTCGGTGACGGGATGCCGCTCGCCCGGTCAGTGGGTCAGGCTGCCGGGGAGTCGATGGGCGCCCCCTACGACGCTCGAGCAGCCTGGGACTTCGGTCTCGCGCGCGTGATCGACGGGCTCGCCGGCACCTGACCCTCCTTCGAATCGCGCGATTGGTCGTATCCGGCTGCGGGATGGAGCCAATCGCGCGACTCGAAGTCAGTCCTGGGGCTTCACGATCGCGATGGCGCCGGTCTCCGCGGCGACCTTGCGGCGGTACAGACGGCGCTGCTCCGGAAGCGAGACGTCGAACGTCACGGCGAGGATGCGGATCACAGCCGTCACGACGATGCCGATGACCGCCGCGAGCGGGATCGGCATGCCGACCGCGTTCGCGACGACGATGAACGTGCAGCCGGCCGCGGCGGCCACCGCGTACAGGGAGCCGACGTGCATGATGGCGGTCGGCAGCCCCATGAGCATGTCGCGGAGGACGCTCCCGCCGACCGCGGCGCACACGCCGATGAAGACCGCGGGTACTTCGGGGATGCCGAAGGCGAGGGCCTTGCTCGTTCCGAAGGCGCCGAACATGCCGATCACCACGGCGTCGAGCACGACGATCGCGGTGTTGAGTCGCGTGAAGAGTCCGGCCAGCAGCATGCCGAGCAGCGCGGCACCCGCGGCCGTGACCAGGTACCACTGGTTCTGCAGTGTCGCGGGAGTCTGTCCGAGCAGGATGTCGCGGATGAGACCGCCACCCATGCCGATCATGATCCCGATGATCGCGACGCCCAGCCAGTCGAGCCGACGCTGCCCTTGGAACCCGGCGGCGAACATCGCGCCCTGCACTCCGCCGAGGCCGACGCCGAGGAGGTCCGCCCACAGCGGAATGGTGAAGAGCGGTTCGGTCACGCGTCCATTGTCGCGCACGGAGGATAATCGAAGGGTGCCCACCTACCGAGACGAAGCGGTGATCCTGCGCACCCACAAACTGGGGGAGGCGGATCGCATCGTCACGATGCTGTCCCGGCGGCACGGAAAGGTGCGCGCGGTCGCGAAGGGTGTGCGTCGCACCTCGTCGAAGTTCGGCTCCCGCCTCGAGCCGTTCATGGTCGCGGACGTGCAGCTCTACGAAGGCCGCTCGCTCGACATCGTGCAGCAGGCCGAGTCGCTCGGGGCTTATGGCACGGACATCGCCGCCCATTACGATCGGTTCACCGCCGCGAACGCCATGGTCGAGACGGCGGATCGGCTCAGCGACGCCGAGGCCACCCCGGAGCAGTACCTCCTGCTCGTCGGCGGGCTGCGGGCGCTGTCCCGCGGCGAGCACGCCCCGCGCAGCATCCTCGACTCGTACCTGCTGCGGGTCATGTCCCTCTCCGGGTGGGCGCCGTCCCTCGAGGACTGCGCGCGCTGTGGAGCCCCGGGGCCGCACTCCGTCTTCGTCGCGCAGCTCGGCGGCCTGGTCTGCCGTGCCGACGCGCCCGTCGGGAGCCCCCGGATCGCCGAGAAGACCCTGACGCTGCTGCGCGCGCTGATCCGCGGGGACTGGGACCTCATCGACGCCGCCCCGCACGCCGACACGGCGGCTGCATCCGGCCTCGTCGCGGCGTATGCCCAGTGGCACCTGGAGCGCGGCATCCGCTCGCTCGCGCACGTCTCGTCCACCCCCGGAGAAGGAGCACGGTGAGCCCGAAGCCCTACACGCACAAGGACGCGGTGCCCTACCGGCCGATCGACTGGACGGGCGTGTATCCGCCCGCGTTCCCCGCCGTCCCGGAGCACGTCGCCATCGTCATGGACGGCAACGGCCGCTGGGCGAACCGCCGGGGGCTCAACCGCATCGAGGGGCACAAGGCAGGGGAGGAGGTGCTGCTGGACGTCGTCGCCGGCGCGATCCAGGCCGGCGTGAAGCACCTCTCCGTCTATGCGTTCTCCACCGAGAACTGGGCTCGTTCGCCGGAGGAGGTCCGCTTCCTCATGGGCTACAACCGCGATGTGCTGCACCGCCGTCGCGATCAGCTCAACGAGTGGGGCGTGCGGGTCCGGTGGGCCGGGCGCAAGCCGCGCCTGTGGGGCAGCGTCATCAAGGAGCTGCAGTATGCCGAGCAGCTCACCCGCGACAACGACGTGCTCACCCTCACCATGTGCGTCAACTACGGCGGACGGATCGAGCTCGTCGACGCGATGCGGGCGATCGCGGCCGATGTCGCGGCCGGGCGGGTGAAGCCGAACGCGATCAGCGAGAAGATGATCCGCCGGCACCTGTACGTGCCGGACATGCCGGACGTGGACCTGTTCCTGCGCAGCTCGGGGGAGCAGCGCACCTCGAACTTCCTGCTGTGGCAGTCGGCCTACGCCGAGATGGTGTTCCTCGACACGCTGTGGCCGGACTTCTCCCGCGAGGAGCTCTGGCGTGCGATCGGGGTCTACCTCTCCCGCGACCGTCGCTTCGGCGGCGCGGTGGACACCCCGACGTCGGCCTGAGCCCGCAGCCAGCGCTCCGTCTCGCGCGGATGCGTCAGCCGCACGATCGTGAGATGCGGGAAGCGCTCCTCCACCTGGGGGAAGCGCTCGGTCCATTTGTGGAGCGTCGCGGTCTGCCACGCCAGGATGCTCTCCTCCGGCGTGCTCCCCACCATCCGCCAGATCGGCTTTTCGACGTTCCCGTTCCACATCCGGGTGCGGAGGATGCTGCGGCTGAGGGTGCGTCGGAGCAGACGCGACCGCACCACGCGGTACGGGTAGTCGAGCCAGACCGCGAGCTGCGCCCTCGGAGTCAGGATCTCGTCGGTGCCCTTGCTCGTGTACTGCCACTCGGTCACCCAGCGCTCGTCCGCCGCGAAGGCGCGCACGTCGTCGAGGAACTCCGCCCGCGGGGTCCACTCCGGACCGTGGAACAGGCCGTCGATCTCCACGTGCCGCAGCTCCCAGAGCGCGGCGAGTCGCCGGGAGAGTGTCGTCTTCCCCGAGCCGGTGACACCGGCGACGAGCACGCGCTCGGGCCGGAAGGGAAGCGGATCATCGGCGGAGAGCATCCGAGGATTCTACTGACGGAATACGTCGGACGCGCGGGCGGTTGATGATCGTGTGACTGAACCCATCTCCATCGACATCTGGTCCGACATCGCCTGCCCCTGGTGCTACATCGGCAAGCGCAACCTCGAGAAGGGTCTCGAAGCCGTCGCGGCCGATGACGATGCTCCGCAGGTCACCGTCACCTTCCACTCGTTCGAGCTCTCGCCCGACACCCCCGTCGACTTCGACGGCGACGAGATCGACTTCCTCTCCGGTCACAAGGGCATGCCGCGCACGCAGGTCGAGCAGATGTTGGCCAACGTCACGAACGTCGCCGCGAACGCGGGCCTGCAGTACCGGTTCGACCTGCTGCAGCACACGAACACCGTGAAGGCGCACGAGCTGCTGCACTTCGCGAAGGCCGAGGGGCGCCAGCACGAGATGGAGGAGCGGCTCATGTCCGCGTACTTCACCGAGGGCAAGCATGTGGGGCGCATCGACGACCTCGTGGCCCTCGCGGCCGAGGTCGGCCTCGATGCCGATCGCGCCCGCGCCGCGCTCGAGAGCGAGCAGTACCTCGCCGATGTCCGCCAGGACCAGGCGCAGGCTCGCGCGTACGGGATCCAGGGCGTGCCGTTCTTCGTGGTCGACGGTCAGTACGGCATCAGCGGCGCGCAGCCGCCTGCGGCGTTCGAGAACGTCATCCGCGACCTCTGGGCGCAGCGGAGCGCTGCCGTCGAGGCCTGACCCGCTCCGGCAGGCGACGGCGGGGACCCCGGGTCGGGGGTCCCCGCCGTTTCGCTGCCTGGCCTCAGATGCGCTGCTGGCGGGGGCCGAGGGGCAGCGGCTTCATCGGCTGATCGTTCGCGGTCAGGTCGATGCCCAGGTCCCTGGCGTAGACGACCCTTGTGGTGATCGCGACGTCCTCGCCGGTCTCCTTCAGCTCGAAGACCCGGCCCCCACGCATGCGGTTGCGCTCGGCGCCGGAGAGGCCGTACGCGCCGAAGCCGGTTCCCGGGGCGTATCCGAGCATCACGCCGTAGTAGTCGCCGACGTAGTCGTTGATGTGATCGTGTCCGACGAACACGCCCTTCACGTCGCCGCGCTCGAGGATCGCGTTGAACATCCCCGAGTTGAACGGACCGGGGCATTCGTCCTCGTTGCGCTCCCCGACGATGCCGTGACGGGCCTTGCCGCGCGCGGCGTCGGCCGCCGTGCGGGTGTCGACGCCACCCCACCACATGAAGCGGTGCTCCCACAGCGCGATGTGCAGGAACATGAGCCCGGGGACCTTGCGGCCGCGGCGCTGCTCCAGACGCTGTGACTGCTCGCGGTACCACGCCACCTGGTCCATGCGCAGCCAATCCCACGCGGGGTAGCCGGCGAAGTCCTGGCCGTCGATGGCATCCGGCGCGTACCGGCCCGAGTCCATCAGCCAGAGCGCGAACGCCTCCCGGTTCTTCTTCGCAGCGGTGCCGATCGTGACGATCGTGTTGCTCGTGCCCGTCACGCCGCGGGTGTTCTCGGCGTTCACGTTGTACTCGTACGAGCGGTAGACCTTCAGCATCCCGGCTTCATCGACACCGGACTGCGGCAGCGAGTCCTCGTCGTGGTTGCCATAGGTCACCGCCCATGGGATGCGGCGGGACTCCATCGGCATGACGACGTTGTTGATCGCCTGCTTCACGGCCAGCCGCGTCTCGCACCCGCCGGTGATCACGTCGCCGTTGATGACCACGAAGTCCGGCTTCTCCTGGTCGAGCACCTTCTCCATCAGCTCGACGGTGCGGCGGTCGGTGAGCTCGTCGTCCTGCGTGTCGTTGAACTGCACGACCTTGAAGGTGCCGTCGGCGCGGAACCGCAGGTTCCGCCGCTGTCCGGTGCCGGGCGAGGCGGGAACCGTCGCCGCTGCGGCGGGCGCGGTGCCGAGGGGGAGGGTGGTGCCGAGTGCACCGAGTGCTCCCGCGGTGAGGACGGTTCGCCGGCTGATCGGCAGTCGGTCGGGCATGCGTGGTCTCCTTCGTCTTCGGGCGGATATCGCCGCGGCGAGACTAGGGACATCAGATGTCGACGGGGAGGCCGGAAGGTGAACGCGGCCCGTCTCCGTGGCGCCGCGGGAGCGGTGCCCACGTGACGTGGAGGTGAACGACCGGACTCAGCGGGGGAGAGCGGCCTCGATCGCCTCGACGATCTCCGGCGCATCGGGCTTCTGCTTGGGACGGAAGCGCAGCACGTCGCCGTCCGGCAGCACGAGGAACTTCTCGAAGTTCCACTCGACGCGGCCGGCCTTGCCACCCGCGTCCGGCGTCTCCTTGAGTGCCTTGTAGAGCTCCGCGGCGTTCTTGCCGTTGACCTTGACCTTGTCGTTCACCGGGAAGGAGACGCCGTAGGTCGTGGAGCAGAACTCGAGGATCTCGTCGACCGAACCGGGCTCCTGACCGAAGAACTGGTTGCAGGGGAACCCCACCACCGTGAAGCCGCGGTCGCCGAATCGGCGCTGCAGCTCCTCCAGCTGCTCGTACTGCGGGGTGAGGCCGCACTTGGAGGCCACGTTCACCACGAGCACCACATCGGCACCCAGATCGTCCAGAGTCTTCTCCTGCCCCTGGGCGTCGGTGAAGGGGATGGAACGGAGCGCGGAATCGGTCATATGCACAGCTTAGGTCGCCGCATCCCCACCGGCTCCGGGTCTGGGAGAATGGACACGCCATGACTGTCGCCACCGCCCCCGCCCGCCCGCTCCGCATCGGCCCGATCGACCTCGACGTGCCGGTCGTCCTCGCGCCGATGGCCGGGATCACGAACACGGCGTTCCGGCGCCTGTGCCGGGAGTACGGGGCCGGCCTGTACGTCAGCGAGATGATCACGTCGCGCGCCCTCGTCGAGCGCAACGAGACCACCATGCGGCTGATCCGGCACCACGAGTCGGAGACGCCGCGCTCGATCCAGCTCTACGGCGTCGACCCGAAGACCATCGCCGAGGCCGTCCGCATCATCGTCGCGGAAGACCACGCCGACCACATCGACCTCAACTTCGGCTGCCCGGTCCCCAAGGTGACCAGGAAGGGCGGCGGGGCGGCCCTGCCGTGGAAGTCGAAGCTCTTCGCGGACATCGTCGATCAGGCGGTGAAGGCCGCCGGCGACATCCCGCTCACGGTGAAGATGCGCAAGGGCATCGACCGCGACCACCTCACCTTCCTCGACGCCGGCCGCGCCGCAGAGGATGCGGGAGCCGCAGCCGTCGCCCTGCACGCGCGCACCGCGAGCGAGTTCTACTCCGGACACGCCGACTGGAGTGCGATCGGCGAGCTCAAGCAGGCGGTGACCAGCATCCCCGTGCTCGGCAACGGCGACATCTGGTCGGCCGAGGACGCCGTGCGGATGATGGCGGAGACCGACTGCGACGGCGTGGTCGTCGGCCGCGGATGCCTCGGACGGCCGTGGCTGTTCGGGCAGCTCGCCCTCGCCTTCGGCGGAGAGGGCAAGACGGTCGATGCGACCCTCGGCTTCGTCGCCGACGCCTTCCGCCGGCACGCGGAGCTGCTCGTCGAGTTCTTCGAGGACGAGGACCGCGGCTGCCGCGACATCCGCAAGCACGTCTCCTGGTACTTCAAGGGCTACCCGGTCGGCGGCGACATCCGGACGGGGCTGGCGACTGCGTCGAGCCTGCAGGAGATCGACGACCTCCTCGGACGGCTCGACCGTGCGGCACCGTACCCTGGTGCGGACGCCGAAGGGCAGCGCGGACGCGCGGGGCACCCGAAGAGGACCGCTCTTCCGGAGAAGTGGCTGGAGTCGCGCGAGCTCGCCTCGTCGGCCTCGGAGATGATGCGTGGAGCGGAGATCGAGAACAGTGGCGGATGACCCCCGGGTCGGCGCACGCGCCGACGGCTATGACGCGCGCGACGCGGAGCGCTTCTTCGCGGAGACCCATCGCTCGGAGCGGGACGATTTCGCCCGCGACCGTGCCAGGGTGCTGCACTCGGCCGCGCTGCGACGGCTCGCCGCGAAGACCCAGGTGCTCAGCCCCGCCAGCACGGCCGACTTCGCCCGCAACCGCCTGACGCACTCGCTCGAGGTCGCCCAGGTCGGCCGGGAGCTCGCCGCCGCCCTCGGGGTCTCGGCGGATGTGGTCGACACCGCGTGCCTGAGCCACGACCTCGGTCACCCGCCGTTCGGTCACAACGGCGAGCGGGCGCTGAACGAATGGGCTGAGGCCATCGGCGGCTTCGAGGGCAACGCCCAATCGCTGCGCATCCTCACGCGTCTGGAGGCGAAGGTGCTCGACGGGGGCGGCTCCTCCGTCGGTCTGAACCTCACGCGGGCGACGCTCGACGCGACCTGCAAGTACCCGTGGACGGTCGACAGTCCCGTCCCCGACCCGGGGGGCCGGCTCAAGTTCGGCGTGTACCCGGAGGACGAGGCCGTGTTCCGCTGGATGCGCGACGGAGCGCCGGGGCGGCTGCGCTGCATCGAGGCCGAGATCATGGACCTCTCCGACGACATCGCCTATTCGGTGCACGACTTCGAGGACGCGATCGTCAACGGCTACGTCGACGTCGCGCAGCTCGCCGATCCCGCTGCCCACGAGGCCCTGCTCAGCCGGATCCAGCAGTGGGTCGGTTACGACTTCACGCGTGATGAGCTCGCCGATGCGCTCTACCGGCTCGCCTCGCAGCCGATGTGGCTGGCGTCCTTCGACCGCTCCCGACAGGATCTCGCGCGGCTCAAGAACCTCACCAGCGACCTCATCGGCCGGTTCGCACGGGCGGCGGTCTCCGCCACGCGCGAGGCGTTCGGAGGCACGCGGCTGGTCCGCTACAACGCGCATGTCATCGTGCCGCGCGTGGTCGAGGTCGAGATCGCGGTGCTCAAGGGGATCATGGGTCAGGCGATCGTCACGATCGACGCCAGGAAGGGTGTCTACAAGGAGCAGCGGCGGGTCCTCAAGCGGCTGGCCGACGCCCTGTGGTCCACCGACACCCTGTGGTCTGCCGGCGCCGACGTGCTGGAGCCGGCGTTCGCTGCCGACTTCGTCGCGGCGGAGAGCGATGCGGAGCGGGCGCGGGTGGTCGTCGATCAGATCGCGAGCCTGACCGATCAGAGCGCGATCGACTGGCACAACCGGCTGGTCGGGGAGATCGACCCGGCGGAGGTCGGCATCTGGACGCCGCGTCATGCACGCCCCGGCGCGCGCACGCCCGTCGAGAGGCGGCCCGTCGCAGAAGGCGCGCGCTGATGCCCCGCATCCGCCAGGCCGACGTCGACGAGGTCAAGGCCCGCACCAACATCGCCGACATCGTGGGGGAGCGGGTCGCGCTCAAGTCCGCGGGCGTCGGCTCCCTCAAGGGCCTGTGCCCGTTCCACGACGAGAAGAGCCCCAGCTTCCACGTCCGGCAGCAGGTCGGCTACTACCACTGCTTCGGGTGCGGGGAGTCGGGCGACGTCTACTCCTTCCTTCGAGCGATGGATCACGTCAGCTTCACGGAGGCGGTCGAGCGGCTCGCGGGCCGCATCGGCTACACACTGCACTATGAGGACGGGGGTGCGGCGCCGGAGACGAGCGGCCGCAGCCGGCTCTACGCGGCGAACACGGCCGCCGCGGAGTTCTTCCGCTCCCAGCTGCTGTCGCCCGATGCCGAGGCCGCCCGCCGATTCCTCGGGGAGCGCGGTTTCGACGCGGGCGCGGCGGCGCACTTCGGCGTCGGCTTCGCCCCGCGGGGCTGGGACGGCATGCTCAAGGCGCTGACCTCCCAGGGATTCACGCGGGAGGAGCTGAGCACCGCGGGCCTCGTCTCGACGGGACAGCGCGGCGTCTACGACCGGTTCCGGGGGCGCCTGGTGTGGCCGATCCGGGATGTGTCGGGGCAGACGATCGGCTTCGGTGCCCGCAAGCTCTTCGACGACGATCAGGGCCCCAAGTACCTCAACACCCCCGAGACACCGATCTACAAGAAGGCCCAGGTCCTCTACGGGCTCGACCTCGCCAAGCGCGACATCGCGCGCGGCGACCCCCGTCGCGTCGTCGTCGTCGAGGGGTACACCGACGTGATGGCCTGTCACCTCGCGGGCCTGACGACCGCGGTCGCGACCTGTGGGACGGCGTTCGGCGCCGAGCACATCAAGGTGCTCCGGCGGGTGATGGGCGATGACAACGCGTCCGGTGAGGTCGTGTTCACGTTCGACGGCGACGAGGCGGGACAGAAGGCCGCACTGCGGGCGTTCACGGAAGACGACAAGTTCAACGCCCAGACCTTCGTCGCGGTCGCGCCCGACGGCCTCGATCCGTGCGACCTCCGGCTGCAGCGCGGCGACGCGGCGGTGCGCGGCCTCATGGACGCGAAGCAGCCCATGTTCGAGTTCGCGATCGACCGCAAGCTCGCCGGCTTCGATCTCGCCACCGTCGAGGGCAGGGTCGGTGCTCTCCGTGCCGCGGCCCCCATCGTCGCGGAGATCCGCGACCGGCTGCTGCGCCCCGGGTACGAGCGGGTGCTGGCGCGCCGGCTCGGCATGGACCCGACCGAGGTGCACGGGGAGGTGGAGCGTGCCGCCCGTGGGGCGCAGTCCGCCGCGCCCCAGACGCGCCGAGAGAGCACGCCGCGGGTCGACCCGTCCACGGGCGCTCCCGTGGTCGCTGCGGTCACACTGGCCAGCCTGCCCCGCTCACCCGACGTCGCCGTGGAGCGCGACGCGCTCATGGGGGCTCTGCAGTACGGACACCAGGTCGATGCGGCGCTGCTGACCCGGGCTCTCGCCGAGCCGTTCCGCACACCCGGCCTCGACGCGGTGCGCGAGGCGGTCGCGGCCGCGCCCGACCGCAGCCGCCCCGGATGGGTGACGGACGCGGTGAACAGTGTGCGCGAGCCCTACCGCTCCCTCGCCGGCGAGCTGTTGATGACACCGTTCCCGGCACGGGATGAGGCCGGAGCGGTGGCCTCCGCGACCGATCTCGCGCGACGCCTGGTGCTGCGGCAGCTCGAGCACGAGAAGCAGGAGCTGCTGGGCGCGGTCCAGCGCGTCCCTGCGGACTCCGACGGCGGGCGCGCGCTGCGGGTGCGGCTGCGGGACATCGACGTGGAGCGCCAACGCTTCTTCGCCGAGTCGTAACCGGAACGGTCCCGGACGAGACGGCAGGATGGACATATGCCCCGCACGCCCGAATCCTCGAACGCGATCGAGTGCTCCGATCTGGTCATCGACCGGATCGGTCACGGCGCGCCCAATCGCGCGGTCGACGGCGTGACGTTCTCGCTCGCTCCCGGGGGGCTGATCTGCGTCGCGGGACCGACCGGCTCGGGCAAGTCGACCCTCGTCGCCGCGCTCGCGGGCTCGACCGATCCCTCGGTGCGCGTCGTCGGCGGCCGGGCACAGGTCTGCGGCATCGACATCCGCCGCCCAGGCCGCAAGCACCGCATCCTCACCTACCGCACGGGCTTCGTGCCCCAGGGCGCCGGGGCGGACCTGCCGCCGCAGCTGACGGTCAACGAGGTCATCGCCGAGCCGATCCTCATCCGGGAGAAGCGCGTCAACACCCGCGCGCTCTCGATCCGCGTGGCGACGCTCCTCGATGAGCTCCACCTGCCGCTCGGGACCGCGGCGAAGTTCCCGTACGAGCTGAGCGCGGGGATGCGGCAGCGCGTCGCGATCGCCCGCTCGTTCGTGCTGGAGCCGCGCGTGCTCATCGCCGACGAGATCCTCGCGAACCTCGATCTGGAGGTGCGGCCGGTGGTCTTCGACGCCATCACCCGGCGTCGCAAGGAGGAGGGGATGGCCGCGCTCCTGGTCACCAACGACGCGGACTTCATCCGGGAACTCAACGCCGAGACGCTCATGCTGCGTGGGGGCCATGTCGTCGCGCGCGGCGTCGGGAAGGACCTGCTGTGGGTGCCCAATGCGGAGTCGGATTCACGCCGCTGAGCGCGACACGCCCGACGGCCGCGGAAGGTGCCCCGGTGTCACGAACCGCGTCCGGAGTTTGCTAAGCTTGACGAGTTGCCCGCACAGCGGCGCACATTCCTCGGTAGCTCAATTGGCAGAGCAGCCGGCTGTTAACCGGCAGGTTCTTGGTTCGAGTCCAAGCCGGGGAGCCAACGAGAGAAGCCCCCTCCACGGAGGGGGCTTCTCTCGTATCCGGACCGCACGATCGCGCCGGACGCAGAGGAAGAGCCCCTCCACGCGGAGGGGCTCTTCTCTGCGGGGAGCGTCGTTCAGCCGACGCCCTCCATGGCGCTCGTCTCGGTGTTGCCGATCCGGGCGATCACATCAGGCCGGCGACGGGCGAGGTAGGCGTACCGGGTCAGCGCAAGGGCGACCGTCACGAGGAATACGTACGGGATCACGTTGTACGGGAAGGCCGGGACGGGCCACACGTTCGCGAAGAACACGTACGCCATCGTCACGACGGCGACCGTCGCGCAGACCTTCACGAGACCGTTCCGCATCTTCGCCCGCTGGGTGTAGACCACGCACGCGATGGCGACGAGGGCGTAGGCGACCATGTAGCCGTAGGTGCCCCAGGTGTTGACCCAGACGAGGATGTCGCCCGTCGCGGCTCCCGCGACCAGCAGCACGATGTCGACCGTGATCGCCGCAGCACCGGCGAGGATGAGTACCCGGTGCGGCGTGAGGTGCTGCTCGTGCGTGCGGCCGAAGCGCTCGGCGACGACGCCTTCCTTGCCCATCACGTAGACGATGCGGCCGATCACGTTGAGCGGGGCGACGACCACGGCGAAGAACGACGCGGACACGCCGAAGGTGAGCACGGCCGCGAACCAGCCCGGCATGCCGATGAGGGCGGACATGCTCTCCAGCGGGCTCGCGGCGGTGGCGAGGTCGTCGCCGAGCACCGCGATCTGCGTGTAGGCGGCGAAGACGTAGAGCACGCCGACACCGAGGGCGCTCCACATGATCGCGCGGGGGATCGCCTTGTACGGCTCCTTGGCCTCGCGCCCCAGGGCGTCCGCGGAGGAGAAGCCCACGAAGCCCAGGATGCCGAGCACCATGCCGGACGCGATGCCCTGGAACGAGGAGCCGGTCGCGAGCACCTGCGCGGGGTCCCAGGCGGAGGGCCCCGCCCACGCGAGCGCTGCGATGAGCAGCACGAGGATGATGCCGACGGAGAGCAGCTCGAGGACGAGCGAGACCCGGGCGGAGAGCCGGATGCCGCGGATCGTGAAGAGGGTCGCCAGGCCACCGAGCAGGATCGCCAGGCCGACATCCCACCCCAGGCCCTGCGCGGGCAGGCCCAGCATGCTCAGGAACTGGCCCATGTAGCTGACCGAGCCGCTGAGGGAGGCGGCCGCGATGCCGAAGCAGCCGATCAGCAGCGTCACGCCGGCGAGGAAGGCGCCGAACGGCCCGAGACCCTTGGAGACGTAGGTGTAGAGCGAGCCGGCGGAGGCGTGCTTGCGGGCGAACACCACCACGCAGTACCCGACGCACAGGATCACGATCGTGGCCAGGGCGAAGGCGTAGATGGTGCCGTTCCCGGCGCCGAGGAAGATGGCGGCGGCCGTGAAGGCGATGACGGCGCTGGGGGCGATGTTGGCGATGGCCTGGGCGGCGAGCTCGGGTCCGCTCATGACGCCGGTGCGGAGGCCGGCATCCTGCGGGGCGCCGGGCGGGGCGACGACGGTGTCAGACATGGTTCTCCTGGATTCGGGTTTCAGGGATGGGCCGCGCGCGGCGGTCAGGGGATGAGGAGGGTGCGGAGGGCCGAGCCGCCGTCGAGGTCGTCCAGCGCGGCGGCGGCCTCGGACAGCGGTCGGCGGCCCGAGATCAGGGGGTCGATCTTCAGCTGCCCGTCCATGTAGCGGTCCACGAGTGCGGGGACGTCGATCGACGGTCGCACCGAGCCGTAGTTCGAGCCGAGGATGCGCTGGTCGGCCTCGGCGAGGACGAGCGGCTCGAACGAGGCACGCGCCCCTGTGGGCGGCAGGCCGACGATCACGGCGGCGCCGCCGAGTCCGAGCATCTGGATGGACTGCTCGGTCGTGGATGTGCGTCCGATCGCGTCGAAGGCGTAGTCGACGCCGTCCGGGATGAGCTCGCGCAGCTGTGCCACGGCGTCGCCCTGAGAGGCGTCGATGCGGTCCGTGGCGCCGAACTGCAGCGCCATCTGCGTCTTCTCCGGGCGCACGTCGATCGCGACGATACGCTCGGCGCCGGCGAGACGGGCTCCCTGGACGACGTTGAGGCCGACGCCGCCGCAGCCGATGACGGCGACGGTCGACCCCGGCTCGACGGCGGCGGTGTTGAGAACGGCGCCGACACCGGTCGCGACGGCGCAGCCGACGACGGCGATGACGTCGAGGGGCGCGTCGTCGCGGACCTTCACGGCTCCGGACGCGGGGACGACGACCTCTTCCGCGAACGACGAGACACCGAGGTAGTGGTGCAGCTGCTCGCCGTCGAGGCTCAGCCGGGAGGTGCCGTCGAAGAGGACGCCCAGCGGCGCGACCACGGTCGCGACCTTCTGGCACCGCGCCTCGTGGCCGGCGCGGCAGTACCGGCACTCGCCGCACGGCGGCACCCAGCTCAGCACCACGTGGTCGCCGACAGCGAGGGTGGTGACGCCTTCGCCGAGCTCGGTGACGACCCCGGAGCCCTCATGGCCCATGACCAGGGGAGCGGCCGCATCCCACTCGCCGCGCTTGACGTGCAGGTCGGAGTGGCAGACGCCGGCAGCGGCGATGCGCACGCGCACCTCACCGGCGCGGGGCGGGGCGAGGTCGACGTCGACGAACTCGATGGGCGACTGGGGGTCGCGGAAGACAACAGCTTTCATGACATCCTTCGGGAAGTGGGGATGCGCACGATGCTAGGAGAGAGCGGAAGGCCTCGGCATCCGACAGAAGCGTGAAGAGAACGGCTGCTCTTCGACAATCTGTATGATCGGAGGGTGGCTCGTGACGTCGCCTCGGTGGCCCGATATCTCCGCGCGGAGCTGCTGCCCGGCGCCGTTCCCGGTGCGCGGCCCGTCAACGCGGTCGTACCCCTCGACGACTTCGGTCCACCGGTGGATCCGCTCCATGCGACGCTCGTCGTGGCCGAAGAGACCGCGCTCTTCGGCGTCGCCGGCGACCGGCGCGCCGCGCTGGGGGAGGCCGTGGCGGTCACGAGCGACGACAGCCCCCGTCTTCGCGAAGCGGTGCGGGACGCGGGGATCACGGCCATCGTCGGGGTGCCGATGCCGCCGTCGCTGCTGGTCCCGACGCTGACCTCGCTCCTCGCGGTCGATCAGGCGGCGGAGGCTCGCGCCATCACCTCGGCGATGCGGGTGCTCACACTGGCGGCGCGACGCAGCGGCATCACCGGCGTCATCGCCGAGCTCGCGCACCGCATCGACGGGTGGGCGGTGCTGCTGGACCGGCATGGTGAGGTCATCACGACGGCGGGTGCCGGAAGCCTGCACATCGACGACGCGATCGCGGTCGCCGTCGGCAGGCCGGTGCGGGTGCGGCATCGCGCCCTCCAGGTGCACCCGGTCGGTCCCGGTCAGGACATCAGCGCGCAGCTCGTGACCGCTCCGCGTAACGACAGCTCCGGCCGCGGTCGGGAACTGAGCTCGCAGGCCGCGGCGCTGCTCGATCTGCTCATGCGCACGAGGGACAGCAGTCAGCTGGAGCGCCTCGGCCGCTCGATGATGTTCGAGACCGTGCGCGAGGGAGGGGAGGAGGCCACTCGTCTGCTCCGCCGCTGGGGCGTGCACGAGCGCGTGCTGGTGGGGTTCGCCCTCGCCTCCCGTACCAGCGGTGTCGACGTCGAGCATCTGCTCGGCCTCTGGCTCGACGAGCTGGGCGCGGAGCACGTCTTCACGTCGCAGCGGGGAATCGTCCAGGGCGTCGTGCGCGAGGACCATGCCGACCAGATCGCGCATCGCGCCAGGGCGTTCGCCTCGACCCTCTATCTCGGCCTCGGCCGACCGGCGGGCACCGATGCTCTCGCGCGCAGCATCGACGAGGCGCGGCACGCCTGCGAAGCCGCGCGCACCGGGGGCGAACGCGTGGTCCGCTACGAGGCGATAACGACGGTGTCGTTCGTGCTCGGGGCGCTGGACAGCGATCAGACCGGCCGCCTCGCCCGACTGCTCGATCCGCTGCGCGCCGCCGAGAGGTCGGCGGAGCTGCTGGACACCCTCCGAGTGTTCCTCGCGACGAACGGAGCCTGGAGCGAGAGTGCGGCGCGACTCCGCATCCACCGGCAGACGCTGACGACCCGCATCAGACGGATCGAGGATCTGATCGGACTCTCCCTGAGCGATCCGGATGACCGCGTCGCGGCGTGGCTCGCGCTGCGCGCCTCCGACGACTGACCCACGACCCGGACGACGAAGGGCCCCGCCTGATGGCGGAGCCCTTCGTGGAGATGCCGTCGGATCAGCGTGCGGCGCCCTTGAGCGATCCCTCGACCTGGCCGGCCGGGTCGATGATGATGCACTGGATCACGCGGTCGTTGGCCTGCTCCCACGAGTCCTTGCTGGGGGTGAGCGTGGTCACGTCCAGGGCGGACTCCTGGTAGGAGACGCCGACGAAGGAGGTGTACGCGTCGCCGATGCAGCCCTCGGAGGCGGCGCTGATGGCGTCCTCCGAGTAGTCGCCGTCGTCCATCTTGATCTCGTAGAAGACCTCTTCGTCGTGGGGCTCGGAGCACGGCACGACGTTCGCGTCGGTGAGCATTCCGGAGCCGGTCTCGAGCATGCAGTCGCCGAGCTTCACCGAGAAGACGTCGATGTTCGCGCTCTCGGTGACCTGGCCGGTCTCCTCGTCGCGGTCGGCGTCGGCGCGACCGCCGCCGAGGATGCTGTTGATCGCGCTGCAACCGGTGAGGGCGAGCGAGACGGCGACGGCCGAACCGGTGAGCACGAGTGCGCGACGGGTGCGCGACTTCATCATGGATTTCCCCTTCAGAGCGTGACGCGGGGCATGCTGAATATCCCCGCCGCGAACACGCTATAGTGCCCGGAGTCTATGACGCAACTTGAAGGATGCTGTGCGTGGGCTGAATGCGATCAGCCCTCGAGGTCGTCGACGCCGGGCAGCCAGCTGGCACCCGGTCGCCCCCAGCCGCGCTTGCGGGCGATCTTCTGCGTGGTCTTCCAGTCGGAGTCCGAGAGGCGATCGATGTAGAGCACGCCGTCGAGGTGGTCGAACTCGTGCTGCATGATGCGGGCGCGCCAGCCGTCCACCTCGAGCGTGACGGGGCCACCGTCCAGGTCCGTCGCCGTCACGCGCACGCGGTCGGACCGGCGCAACGGGAACCGCTCGCCGGGGAACGACAGGCAGCCCTCGGACTCGAGCTCGGGGTCGGGAGCGCCCGGTTCCGTCGGCGTCATCCACAGCTCCGGGTTGATGAGGACACCGCGCCAGGGCTGGTCGTCGTCGTCGACGTACGAGTACGTGTAGATCCGCAGAGGCACCCCGACCTGCGGAGCGGCGAGGCCGACGCCGGGCGCGGCGTCCATGGTCTCGAACATGTCCGCGACGAGGGTGCGGATCTCGTCGGTGATGGCCTCGACGGGGGAGGCGGGGGAGTGCAGGACGGGATCGCCCATGATGCGAATCGGAAGGACAGCCACGTCACAACCCTAGTCGGCGGCACTCTCCGGGTAGGGTCGTACTGTGAGCGCAGGGGTGTGGATGGGGACGGTCGAGGACGTCGGCGACCAGCTGGTCGGAGCGTTCCAGAACCCCGGCCTGCTCCTGGGCATCCCGCTGGCCCTCGCCGGCGCGGTGTTCATGTCGCTCGGCGCGCAGTACCAGCACCGGGGCGTGGAGAAGGTCGAGCGGCTCAGCGGCTCCGACGGTGCCGCCGGCCTCAGCTTCGATCAGCTCAAGCGCCTGTTCACCCGCCCGTCCTGGGTGGTCGGGACGCTCATGCTGGGCCTCGCGATCGTCTGCCAGCTCGCCGCCCTCGTCAAGGCGCCCCTCATCGTGGTGCAGCCGCTCGGCGCCATCGCGCTGGTCATCACGACGCTGCTGAACGCCCGCATCACCGGTCACGCTCCCACGCGGCAATCCCTCACGGCGATCATCGCCTGTGTCGGCGGCATCTTCCTCTTCGTGTTCTTCGCCGCGATCTACGCCACGGAGAAGGAGGTCACGGACCGCGAGCTGTTCGTCATCCTCGCGATCCTGCTCGTCGTGATCATCGTGCTCGGGGCATGCTGGCTGATCCTCCGGCACCGGATGCGGGCGCTGTTCTACATCATCGGCGCCGGCATCCTCTATGGTTTCGTCGCCACCCTCGCGAAGGTCATCATCAAGCGGATCGAGGCGGGCCAGTTCGAGTGGATCACCGCGGTCTGCCTGCTCGCGCTGCTCTCGGCGGGCGCGGTGGGTGCGTACTTCGTGCAGACCGCCTACAGCTCCGGTCCCCCGGACCTCGTCATCGCGGGCCTGACGGTCGTCGACCCCATGGTGGCCGTGCTCATCGGCATGCTCGTGCTCGGCGAGGCCGCGGCGGCGCCGTGGTGGGTCTTCATCATCTTCGGAGTCGCCGGCGGCATCGCCGTCTGGGGTGTCGTCGGGCTCGCCCGGTTCCATCCGCAGGTCCTCAGCGAGAGCCAGGACCTCGGCATCACCCGGGGGAGTGATCCCGTGGCCCCGCCTGCGGCGCCGTCATCGGGCGCGCCGGAGCAGTCGGACCCGCGCGAGACGCGCGACCCCGACGCTCAGTAGGCCTGGTCGATGAGGTCGGGGGAGACCTCGGATGCCGCCGCCTCGTCGACGAAGAACACCGTCCGCTTGCGCCCCTTCGCCCCGGCTGCCGGAACGCTCGTGTAACTGGCGCCGGCGAGAGCGAGGCCCAACGCGGAGGCCTTGTCGGCTCCGGTCAGGACCAGCCACACGCGCTTGGAGGCGTTCAGCACAGGGCGGGTGAGGGTCACCCGCTCGGGCGGAGGCTTGGGGGAGTCCCGCACCGGGAGGGCCGCGGCGTCGGTCACGGTGACCTCCTCGCGGTCCGGGAAGAGCGAGGCGATGTGACCGTCGGGACCGACGCCGAGGAAGCACACCGCGAACGACGGCCACGGGTGCTCCTCGGTGCCGAAACGGGCGAGCTCGGCGGCATACGCGGCGGCGGCTTGATCGAGGTCGAGTCCGCTGTCGGAACCGGCGACCTCGTGCACGTTCTCCGCCGGGACGTCGATGTGATCGAGCAGCGCCTCCCGGGACTGGAGAGCGTTCCGGTCCGCGTCGTCCCGAGGGACGTACCGCTCGTCGCCCCACCAGAAGTGGACGAGGGACCAGTCGATCTCGGCGGCTCGCGGATTCTCCCGGACAGCGCGCAGCACGGCGCCGCCCATCGACCCGCCCGTCAGGGCGATGTGAGCCAGCCGGCCGTTGCGCGTGCGCGCGCGGACGCGGGTGAGGAAGCGATCGGCGACCCGGAGGGCGAGGGTGGTCGGGGTGGATTCGACCACGACCCGCTTCTCTGCGGACGATCCCGGCATCGAGGTCACTCTCCTGTCTCGGGCGGACCGAGTTTCTCCCAGCCCTCCGTGATCACTCGACCGTACAGGACGTCGGGGTCGAGCCGGCGCAGCTCCTCGGCAAGGCACTCGCGCAGCGTGCGCCGCGGCAGGTGGAGGTCGTGATCGGGCTGGTCGGGCTGGGTGAGCACGGCCACGCCCGGCGACGGCCGCTCGAGCAGGATGTCGCCGGACTCGCGCGTGAGGCGCACCGACTTGATGCCCTCCTGCCAGTGCTCCGGGTCCTCGTACGACCACCGGACCGGGACGTCGAGTGCCATCTGCAGCCAGGCGGCGAGCAGCGCCGTGGACGGCGAGGCGCTCGCCCCGCGGACCTCGACGGCGGTGATGGTCTCGTACGGCGGCTGGTCCAGCACCGCGGCCAGCTGCTCGCGCCAGTGGGTCAGGCGCGTCCAGGCCAGGTCGGTGTCGCCCGGGGCGTGCGTGCGCCCGAGGAGCGCGAGCCGGTCGCGGACGTCGGGGGACGTCGCGGCGTCGGTGATCCGGCGCTGGGCGATCCGGCCGAGAGGCGACGTCGCCGGAGCGGTGGGAGCCTCATCCGGCCACCACGCCACCACCGGCGCGTCGGGGAGGAGCAGACCGGTGAGGAGGCTCTCCTCGTTGCTCGCGGCGTCGCCGTGCGCGTGCAGCACGACGACCTCGCTCGCACCGGCGTCGCCGCCCACGCGGATCTGCGCGTCCAGTCGGGACTCGCCGTCGCCGGTGGTCAGCACGATCACGCGCATCGGATGCTCGCGCGACGCATCGTTCGCGGCGTCGATGGCGGCCTCAGCGACCCCCTTGCGGGCCGAGATGACGAGGGTGAGGACGCGGCCGAGGGCGACGGCGCCGCCCTCCTCGCGCACCTTGACGAGCTGCTTCGCGACCTGGCTGACGGTCGTGTCGGGAAGGTCGATGATCACGGGCGTCTCCAGACTCGTCCGTCGCGGGCCAGCAGGTCGTCGGCCGAGGCCGGTCCCCACGAGCCGGGCGCGTACTGCTCCACCGGGCCGCCCTGGGCGGCCCAGTACTTCTCCACCGGGTCGAGGATCTTCCAGGAGAGCTCGACCTCCTCGTGCCGCGGGAACAGCGGCGGGTCGCCCAGGAGGACGTCGAGGATCAGACGCTCGTACGCCTCCGGGCTCGCCTCCGTGAAGGCGTGGCCGTAGCCGAAGTCCATCGTCACGTCGCGGACGTTCGTCCCGTTGCCCGGCACCTTCGAGCCGAAGCGGATCGTGACGCCTTCGTCGGGCTGCACGCGGATCACGAGCGCGTTCTGACCGAGCTCCGAGGCGTTGCCGCGGCCGAACAGGTGCTGCGGCGCGCGGTTGAACACCACCGCGATCTCGGTCACGCGTCGGCCCAGGCGCTTGCCCGTCCGCAGGTAGAACGGCACGCCGGCCCAGCGCCGGGTGTCGATCTCCAGCTTGATCGCCGCGTAGGTCTCGGTCGTCGACTCGGGGTCCATCCCGTCCTCGTCGAGGAAGCCGGTGACCTTCTCGCCGCCCTGCCAGCCTCCGGCGTACTGTCCGCGCGCGGTGGCGAGGGAGAGATCCTCCGGCACGTGCACCGCGGCGAGGACCTTCTCCTTCTCTGCTCGCAGATGCTCGGCGGAGAGGCTGATGGGCTCCTCCATCGCCGTGA
Source organism: Microbacterium sp. NRRL B-14842 (assembly GCF_050470785.1). Lineage (NCBI taxonomy): Bacteria > Bacillati > Actinomycetota > Actinomycetes > Micrococcales > Microbacteriaceae > Microbacterium > Microbacterium sp. NRRL B-14842. The sequence continues at coordinate 1,195,475 of NZ_JBFLUM010000001.1, forward strand.
GCGCGAGGAGCTGGAGCAGGTGGTTCTGGATGACGTCGCGGGCGGCGCCGATCCCGTCGTAGTACCCCGCGCGACCGCCGACGCCGATGTCCTCGGCCATCGTGATCTGCACGTGGTCGACGTAGTTGCGGTTCCAGATCGGCTCGTACAGCTCGTTCGCGAAGCGCAGCGCGAGGATGTTCTGCACCGTCTCCTTGCCGAGGTAGTGGTCGATGCGGAAGATCGAGTCCGCAGGGAACGCGACCTCGAGGGCGGCGTTGAGAGCGCGGGCCGACTCGAGGTCGTGCCCGAACGGCTTCTCGATGACGACGCGCCGCCAACGCTCGTCGTCGTCCGCGTCCTCGCCCACGAGGCCCGAGTCCTTGAGCTGCTTCGCGACGAGCGGGAAGTCCTTCGGCGGGATCGAGAGATAGTAGGCGTGGTTGCCCATGGTCCCGCGCTCCACGTCGAGCTTCTCGACGGTCTCCCGCAGCTTGCGGAAGGAGTCAGGGTTGTCGAACTCGCCGGAGACGAACCGGATGCCCTGGAGCAGCTGCGTCCAGGTCTCCTCGCGGAACGGCGTGCGGGCATGCTGCTTCACCGCGTCGTAGACGACCTGGGCGAAGTCCTGGTCCTCCCAGTCGCGGCGGGCGAAGCCCACGAGCGCGAAGCCGGGCGGCAGCAGCCCTCGGTTCGCGAGATCGTAGACCGCCGGCATGAGCTTCTTGCGGGACAGATCACCCGTCACGCCGAAGATCACGAGGGCGCTGGGCCCCGCGATCCTGTTGAGACGACGATCGTCGGGGTCGCGCAGCGGGTTGTGCCCGCGCGAGATGGGTACAGACATCGGTGGGGGCTCTCCTGCGATTACTTCTGTGCGGCTTCGAAGAGGGCGAGCACGTCGTCCGAGGACTCGGTGATCGTCAGCGAGACGACGGGCCGTCCGTGCTCCGCGAGCACGCCCGCGTCGCCGGCCGCCTGCGCCTGGATGAGCTGCCCGAACGTGAACGGGCGGTCGGGGATCTCGAGGTCCACGTCCGTGCGCTCCAGAATCTGCAGGAACACGCCCTGGGCGGGGCCGCCCTTGTGGTACTGGCCCGTGGAGTGCAGGAAGCGCGGTCCCCAGCCGAACGTGGTCGGGCGCCCGGAATCGGCGGCGACGAGCTCGCGCAGGCCCTGGAGTTGCGGCACCTCGAGGCGGTTGACGTACGCCTGGATGGACACGTAGCCGTCGGCGGGGAGCTGGGCCCAGAGAGCGTCCAGCACGCCTTCGACCGTTCCCGACGCGGCGAGGGCGGGGTCGGAGACCCGGACCTCGACGCCGTTCTCGACGAATGCGGGCGCCATGGGCTCCGGGCGCGCGTCGAGCAGGCCCCGGGCGGCGACCTTGGCCGACTCGACGTCGGGCTGGTCGAACGGATTGATCCCGAGGAGGTGCCCGGCGATCGCCGTGGCGTACTCCCAGACGATGAACTGCGCGCCGAGCGTGCCGCTGACGAGGATCTCGCCCTCGTGCCGTTCGTGCAGGTGGAACTCGTTGGCGTCGTCGACGAGACGCACGATCTGGAGGTCGGCGGGGACCGGGTCCAGCTCCGGCGAGACCGGGAGCAGGACGACCGGGAGGATGCCCGTGCCCTCCTTGCCCGTGGACTCGGCGATCAGCTGCTCGATCCAGTCCGGCAGCCCCTTGATGTGCGTGCCGTCGGTGATCAGACCCAGCTTGTCGCGGCGGGGGCTCGTGGCGGCGATCGCGGCTCCGAGACGGAGTGCGGGGTTGTCGGCGGAGTCCACGGCCACCTCGAGCAGCGAGGCCTCGGCCTCGTCCAGGAGCTCGTCGATGTCGACGCCGGCGAGTCCCGAGGGGACGAGACCGAAGGCGGTCAGCGCCGAGTAGCGGCCGCCCACGTTCGGGTCGGCGTTGAAGACCCGGTAGCCGGCCTCGCGTGCCGAGGTGTCGAGCGGGGAGCCGGGGTCCGTGACCACGACGATCCGCTCGGTGGGATCGATACCGAGGTCGCGGAAGGCGGCCTCGAAGGTCCGGCGCTGCGAGTCGGTCTCGACCGTGGAGCCCGACTTCGACGACACGACGAGGACCGTCTCCGCGAGACCCTCGTCGAGGGCGGCGAGCACCTGACCCGGGGCGGTGGAGTCGAGGATCGTGAGCGGGACGCCGGACGTCTGCGCGATGACCTCGGGAGCGAGCGACGAGCCGCCCATTCCGGCCAGCACCACGCGGGTGACGCCCTTCGCCGCGAGCTCCTCGCGCAGCGCGACGATCTCCGCGACCAGCGGGCGGGAGACCGAGACGGCCTCGACCCAGCCGAGGCGGACCGACGCCTCGGCCTCGGCGGCCGGACCCCAGAGCGTGGCGTCGCCACCGGTGATGCGGGAGGCGACGAGGTCGTGGACCAGGGCCGGCACGGTCTCCTCGATGGCGACGCGCGCCGCGCCCGATGCGTGGATGGCGAAGGTCATCGCTGTGCCTCCAGAGCCTCGGTGACCTGTGCGAGCAGATCGTGCCAGGAGTCGATGAACTTCGCGACCCCCTCCTCCTCGAGCACCTCGGTCACGGCGTCGAAGTCGACGCCCACCTCGGCGAGCCCGGCGAAGACCTCGCGGGCCTCCTCGTAGCCGCCGGTGATGGTGTCTCCCGTGACGACGGCGTGGTCGAACGTCGCCTCGAGGGTCTTCTCCGGCATCGTGTTGACGACGCCGTCTGCGACCAGTTCGGTCACGTACAGCGTGTCGGGGAGGTTCGGGTCCTTGACGCCGGTCGAGGCCCACAGCGGACGCTGGAGGTTCGCGCCGAGCGCGAGGAGGTCCTGTGCGCGCTTCTCGGCGAACTTCTGCTCGAACAGCTCGTAGGCGAGGCGCGCGTTCGCGAGACCGGCCTTGCTCTTGAGCGCCTCCGCCTCGGGGGAGCCGATCGCCGACAGACGCTTGTCCGTCTCGGTGTCGACGCGGGACACGAAGAACGAGGCGACCGAATGGATGCTGGACAGGTCGAAGTCGCCGCTGTGCGCGCGCTCCAGTCCCGTCAGGTAGGCGTCGATGACCTCGGCGTAGCGTTCCAGGCTGAAGATGAGCGTGACATTGACGCTGATGCCGTTCGCGATCGCCTCGGTGATCGCGGGGAGCCCCGCCTTCGTGGCCGGAATCTTGACCAGGAGGTTGGGGCGGTCGACGGTCTTCCACAGCTCCTTGGCCTGCGCCACGGTGCCGTCGGTGTCGTGGGCGAGGTCGGGGGAGACCTCGATCGAGACGCGACCGTCGACGTGGCCGGACTCCTCCCACACCGGGCGGAAGACGTCGAGCGCGGCACGGACGTCCTGGGTCGTCGCGGCGAACACGGCGTCCTCGGCGGAGGCTCCGGACGCGGCGAGCTCGGTGACCTGCGCGTCGTAGGACGTGTCGTTCTTGTCCGTGATCGCGTTCGCGAAGATGGTCGGGTTCGTGGTGACGCCCACGACGTTGCGCGACGCGATCAGCTCGGCGAGGTTGCCGGAGGAGATGCGGGTGCGCGAGAGGTCGTCGAGCCAGATGCTGACGCCGGCGGCGGCGAGCTGGGCGGTGGGGGTGCTCATGCGTTCTCCTTGATGGTCTCGCGGGCGGCCGCGACGACGGCCTCGGTGGTGATGCCGAACTTCTCGAAGAGGGTCTTGTAATCGGCGGAGGCGCCGAAGTGATCGATGCCGACCGACCGGCCGCGGTCGCCGACGATGCCGCGCCACGTGAGCACGGAACCGGCCTCGACCGAGACGCGGGCGGTGACGGACGCCGGCAGCACGCTTTCGCGGTAGGCCTCGTCCTGCTCCGCGAACCACTCCAGCGAGGGGGCGGAGACGACGCGGACGTTCACGCCTTCGCCGGCCAGCACCTCGCGGGCGTTCACCGCGAGCTGCACCTCGGAGCCGGTCGCGACGATGATGACGTCCGGCGTGCCGCCGGGCGCCTCGGCGAGCACATAGGCGCCCTTGACGGCCTGGGCGGCGGAGGCGAAGGTATCGCCCGAAGCCTCGCCCTCGCCGCGCGGGAACACCGGGATGTTCTGGCGGGTCAGCGCGATGCCGGCCGGGCCCTCGTGGCGCCGGAGGATCTCGAGCCACACGGCGGCCGTCTCGTTGGCGTCCGCCGGACGGACGACGGCCAGGTTCGGGATCGCGCGCAGCGTCGCGAGCTGCTCGATCGGCTGGTGCGTCGGGCCGTCCTCGCCGAGGGCGACCGAGTCGTGCGTCCAGACGAAGACGCTCGGCACGTTCATCAGCGCGGCAAGGCGCACGGCCGGACGCATGTAGTCGCTGAAGATGAGGAACGTGCCCCCGAAGGCGCGCGTGGGCCCGTGCAGCACGATGCCGTTGACGATCGCGCCCATCGCGTGCTCGCGGATGCCGAAGTGGAGCACCCGGCCGTACGGGGCGCCCGACCACTCGTGCGTCGACCACTCGGCGGGGATGAACGACGGCGCGTCCTTGATCGTGGTGAGGTTCGACTCGGCGAGGTCGGCGGAGCCGCCCCAGAGCTCGGGGAGCTGCGCGGCCAGCGCGTTGATGACCTGGCCGGACGCGGCGCGGGTGGAGACGTCCTTGCCGGCCTCGAAGACCGGGAGGGCCTCCGCGATGTCGGCGGGGAGCTCGTGCGCCTCGACGCGGTCCAGCAGGGCCTTGCGCTCGGGGTTGGCGGCGGCCCAGGCGTCGAACGACTCCTGCCAGGCGGCGCGGGCCTCGGCGGCGCGCTCCGCGAGGCCGCGGGTGCGCTCCAGCACGTCATCGGCGACCACGAAGGTCTGCTCCGGGTCGAACCCGAGGACCTTCTTGGTGGCGGCGAGCTCGTCGGCTCCGAGTGCCGATCCGTGGATCTTCCCGGTGTTCTGCTTACCGGGGGCCGGCCAGCCGATGATGGTCTTGAGGATGATGAGCGACGGCTTGTCGGTCTCGCCCTTGGCCGCCTCGATCGCGGCGTGGAGCTCGGCGACGTCCTCCACGTACTCGCCGGTCCTCTTCCAGTCCACGGTCTGCACGTGCCAGCCGTAGGCCTCGTAGCGAGCGGCGACGTCCTCGGTGAAGGCGACGTTCGTGTCGTCCTCGATGGAGATCTGGTTGGAGTCGTAGATCGCGATGAGGTTGCCGAGCTGCTGGTGGCCGGCGAGCGAGGAGGCCTCGCTGGTGACGCCCTCCTGCAGGTCGCCGTCGCCCGCGATCACGTAGACGAAGTGGTCGAACGGGCTCGTGCCCGCTGCGGCCTCGGGGTCGAAGAGGCCGCGCTCGTAGCGGGCGGCGTACGCGAAGCCGACCGCCGACGCGAGGCCCTGGCCCAGCGGGCCCGTCGTGATCTCGACGCCCTTGGTGTGGCCGTACTCGGGGTGTCCGGGGGTCTTCGAGCCCCAGGTGCGGAGCGCCTTGAGGTCGTCGAGCTCGAGCCCGAACCCGCCGAGGTAGAGCTGCACGTACTGCGTCAGCGACGAGTGGCCGACCGACAGGATGAAGCGGTCACGGCCGAGCCAGTCGGTGTCGGTCGGGTCATGCCGCAGCACACGCTGGTACAGCAGATAGGCGGCGGGGGCCAGACTCATCGCCGTGCCGGGATGACCGTTGCCGACCTTTTCGACCGCATCGGCCGCCAGGATCCGGGCGGTGTCCACCGCGCGTCGATCGATCTCGTCCCACTGCAATTCCGACACGTTCATGCCCTTTCCGACAGTTTCGAGGGCGCCGGTATTCCCTGGCGCATCCGCAACTTCCCTGGCGCATCCCGCATCGTCCGAAGACGGGCGGGTTTGTGCGCAGCACCGGGCGCGCGAGTGCTCTCAGCATAGCGGTGACGGTCCCGGCGGCCGGGGGCCGGAAGGCGCGGAAGGCGTCACGGCGTGTCATACACTGGAGAGGTTGTCCGGTAACGCGCGCGGAGGAGGCGATCGAGATCTCGACGATGTCTGATCAGACCGTACGGAAGTCGTCCATCGGTCGCACGGTGAGCGCCTACGTCACTCTGACGAAGCCCCGAGTCCTCGAACTCCTCCTCGTCTCGACCGTTCCGGTCATGTTCCTCGCGCAGGGTGGGCTGCCCGATCTCTGGCTGGTCCTCGCGACCGTCATCGGCGGGTCCATGAGCGCCGGTTCCGCCGGCGCGTTCAACATGTACCTCGATCGCGACATCGACGCGCACATGCACCGTACGGAGAACCGCCCGCTCGTGACCGGCGAGGTCAGCCCGCGCGGTGCCCTGATCTTCTCGTGGACGCTCGCGATCGTGTCGACCGTGTGGCTCTGGTTCACCACGAACTGGCTCACGGCGGTCCTGTCGGCCTCCGCGATCTTCTTCTACGTCGTGATCTACACGATGATCCTCAAGCGCCGTACCGAGCAGAACATCATCTGGGGCGGCATCGCGGGCTGCTTCCCGGTCCTCATCGGCTGGTCCGCCGTCACCGGATCGCTCGACTGGCCCGCCTTCATCCTGTTCCTGCTCGTCTTCCTCTGGACGCCGCCGCACTACTGGCCGCTGTCGATGAAGTACAAGGACGACTACGACGACGTCGACGTGCCCATGCTCGGCGTCACCCGTAACGCGTCGCAGGTCGGCCTGCAGGTCATCCTGTACGCGTGGGCCACGGTCGCCTGCTCGCTGCTGCTCGTGCCGATCGCCGGCATGGGCCTCGTCTACACCGTCTCCGCCCTGGTCTTCGGCGGCTGGTTCATCTACGAATCGCACCGCCTGTACAACCAGGCGGTGCGGGGGACCGAGGCGCGGCCGATGCGGGTCTTCCACGCCTCGATCACTTACCTGACGCTGCTGTTCGTCGCCGTGGCGATCGACCCGCTGCTGCCCTTCTGATCCTCGTCGGCCTGGGGCTCCGCGGACGCCGGCTCCGCATCGACCTGCGGCTCTGCGAACTCTGCGGCGGCGGTCGGGAGAGCGGGCTCCTCGCGCGGGTCTGAGACCGTCTCGGCCGTCTCGTCCTGGATGATCGGCGCCTCCTGCTCGACGATCGGCGCGGCGGCGACGGGGGTGGCGACCAGCGTGCGCGCGGCGACGAGGCCGAGCGACAGGAGCAGGCCCACCAGGCCCGCGCCGAGGACGACGGCGCCGACGACGACGAGCGACTGACCGACGTACACCTCGACACCGGTGGCGGTGCCGTCCATCAGGGTCGTGGTCATCGTGCCGACCTGTCCGGCGATCATCCAGCCGCCGACCCCGACCGCGGCGAGGGAGACGACGATGAGGAGCCAGAACCCGGCGCTGCGGGTGAGTGTCTTGTTCATGTCGACCACGATGGTCGATGCGGTGATGAGCGCCCGGTGCGCGCGCTATGGATCGTCTGTGCGGCAGGTCAGTCGGCAGGGGCGGGTACGACGGACGCGGTGCGCTTGAGGTGCAGCACGACGACGGTGTAAGTCGCGGCGGAGAGCGATGCCAGGACCATGTGGATGCCCACGAGCACGGGCGGAAGCCCTTCTCGCGCCTGCCAGACGCCGACGGCGACCTGCACGAGGATCGCGATGACGAGCACGAGCAGCCACCGGCGGGGCTCGAGACGAAGGACCCAGGCCGCCACCGTCAGGAAGAGCACGAGCGCGGCGAGGATGTAACCCGGCCAGGAGTGGACATGGGCGAGGACCGTGGCGTCGAAGCCGCGGCGCAGCACGTCGGCGTCGCCGGAGTGCGGGCCCGATCCGGTCGTCAGCACGCCGAACAGGATGGTCACGGCCAGGGCGAGGCCGGTGATGTGCGTCACGATCGCGAACCAGGTGGGGACGGCCCGTTCGCGCGGTCCTTCCGGAGTCGCCAGCCGCACGAGGAACGCGGCGGTGATGCAGACGAGCAGGAGCGACGACGTGTAGTGGAACCCGACGATGAAGGGGTTCAGGCCCGTGAGCACGGTGATGCCGCCGACCAAGGCCTGCGCGACGACGCCGATCAGCACGAGCCAGGCGAGGAGGACGAGGTCCCGCCGGGCGGGCGTCGTGCGGACCGAGTGGACCGCGGCCGCGATCACCGCGATCAGGAGCACGGCGGAGGCGACGGGGAACGCCGGGAAGTCGGTGAGCGAGACCAGGGCGAAGGCGACCGCCGCCCCGGCGAGACCGCCGACAGCGAACCACAGGGCGTTGATGAGCGCCCGGCGGCCGCTGATGGTGTGCAGGACGAGCAGGACGACGGCGATCGCGATGATCCCGACGACGCCGGTCATCAGCCGGTTGCCGAACTCGATCATCCCGTGGATGCCCTGCACCTCGACGATCGGGACGAGCGACTCGGGTGTGCACAGCGGCCACTCGGTGCAGCCGAGGCCGGAGCCCGTCAGACGCACCGCACCGCCGGTGCCGATGATGATCGTCTCGCTGAGGAACGACAGCCAGGCGAAGACGGTGAGCGCGCGACCCCATACGGCGGAGCGGGGGGAGGGGGTCGCCCGCGTCGTCGAAGCGGTGGGGATGGTCGTCTCGGGCATAAGTCCTCCGGCCCGTCGAAGACGTGGCGCACGGCCCGTCCGTCAGGCGGAACCTGTAGAATCGGATTGTTGCGATGAGCGCTGACAGCGCTGAAGCATCGTCAACAGTTTAGGCGCGATGGAAGCGCCCGTGATGAGGGCCCACCAACGGCACCCGCTCCCGCAGACTCGACGGGGATCAGGTGTGTCGGGGCGGATGACACCGTTTGGGACCTGTGAGGAGAGTGTTGCATGTCGGATGTGCTGATCGACCGCCCGGAGCTCGATGGTCTGGGGGTGTACGAATTCGGCTGGCACGATGAGGATGCCGCGGGTGCCGTCGCCAAACGCGGGATCTCCGAAGAGGTCGTCCGCGGGATCTCGGCCCTCAAGAACGAGCCGGAGTGGATGCTGAAGACCCGCCTCAAGGGCTATCAGCTCTTCGGCCGCAAGCCGATGCCGACGTGGGGCGCCGACCTCAGCGACATCGACTTCGACAACATCAAGTACTTCGTCCGCTCCACCGAGAAGCAGGCGCAGAGCTGGGAAGACCTCCCCGAGGAGATCCGCGAGACGTACGAGCGCCTGGGCATCCCCGAGGCCGAGCGTCAGCGTCTCGTCGCCGGCGTCGCCGCGCAGTACGAGTCCGAGGTCGTGTACCACCAGATCCGCGAGGACCTGGAGCAGCAGGGCGTCATCTTCATGGACACCGACACGGCGCTCCGCGAGCACCCCGAGTTCTTCGAGGAGTACTTCGGCACCGTCATCCCGGCGGGCGACAACAAGTTCGCCGCGCTGAACACCGCCGTCTGGTCGGGCGGATCGTTCGTCTACGTCCCCAAGGGCGTGCACGTCGAGATCCCGCTGCAGGCCTACTTCCGCATCAACACCGAGAACATGGGCCAGTTCGAGCGGACCCTCATCATCGCCGACGAGGACAGCTACGTCCACTACATCGAGGGCTGCACGGCCCCGATCTACAAGTCGGACTCCCTGCACTCGGCCGTCGTCGAGATCATCGTGAAGAAGAACGCCCGCGTGCGCTACACGACGATCCAGAACTGGTCGAACAACGTCTACAACCTGGTCACCAAGCGCGCCGTGGCGCACGAGGGCGCGACCATGGAGTGGGTCGACGGAAACATCGGCTCCAAGGTGACGATGAAGTACCCGTCGATCTACCTGATGGGCGAGCACGCCAAGGGCGAGACCCTCTCCGTCGCGTTCGCCGGTCCCGGCCAGCACCAGGACGCCGGCGCGAAGATGATCCACATGGCGCCGTACACGCAGTCGTCGATCGTCTCGAAGTCGATCGCGCGTGGCGGTGGCCGTGCCGGCTACCGCGGCGAGGTCCGTGTCGACGCCGCCGCCCACCACTCCGCGAACACCGTCCGCTGCGACGCGCTGCTCGTGGACACGAAGTCGCGCTCCGACACCTACCCGGCGATCGACATCCGTGTCGACGACGTGCAGCTCGGGCACGAGGCCACGGTCTCGAAGGTCAGCGAGGAGCAGCTCTTCTACCTGCAGTCCCGCGGCATGCCCGAGGACGAGGCGATGGCGATGATCGTGCGCGGCTTCATCGAGCCGATCGCGCGCGAGCTGCCCATGGAGTACGCGATGGAACTGAACAAGCTCATCGAGATGGGCATGGAAGGATCGGTCGGCTAAATGGCGGCCTCGACGACAGCGCCCAGCGAGGCGCAGCACACGAACGCGCACATCGACCCGGCCGCCCAGGTGGCGGACGCGGGATTCGTCCCGGTGCAGACCCGCTCCGAGCGCCCGCACTCGTTCGACCCGGACGACTTCGGCACGCCGACCGGTCGCGAGGTGAACTGGAAGCACACGCCGGTGGCCGCGCTCACGCCGCTGTTCCGCACCGCGGAGGGCGAGGAGGGCGTGCAGTACTCCTTCACGTCCGGCGAGCAGTACGTCGCCGCACCGCTCACGGCGGGAACCGCTCCGCGCGGCGAGGTCTTCCTCGCCGAGGACATCACCGCCGCCGTCGCGTGGCAGGGCGCCTCCGAGGCGCTGCACATCCGAATCCCGCGCGAGGAGGAGGTCGCGGCGCCGATCTTCGTGTCGCTCACGGGCACCGGAGCCGACCGCCGGGCGGATGCCCACATCGTGATCGAGGCCCTCGAGCACAGCTCCGCCACGGTGGTGCTGCAGCACAAGGGCTCGGCGCAGTACGCCCAGAACGTCGAGATCATCGTCCGTGACGGGGCGAAGCTCACGGTCGTCTCCGTGCAGCAGTGGGACGATGACGCCGTGCACGCGGCCGCCCACCAGGCGCGAGTCGCGGCCGACGCCACCCTCAAGCACTTCGTCGTGAGCTTCGGCGGCGGCGTGGTGCGCGTGAACCCGAGCGTCGAGCTCGCCGGTGCCGGCTCCGAGGGCTACCTGTACGGGCTGTCCTACGCCGACTCCGGCCAGCACCTGGAGAGCCAGGTGTACCTGCATCACAAGGGCCCGCACACGACCGGCGACGTGCTCTACAAGGGCGCGCTGCAGGGCGAGAGCGCCCACAGCGTGTGGATCGGCGACGTGCTGATCGGTGCGGATGCCACCGGCACCGACTCGTACGAGGCCAACCGCAACCTGGTGCTCACGGAGGGCGCGCGCGCCGACTCCATCCCGAACCTCGAGATCGAGACGGGCGACATCGTCGGCGCCGGGCATGCGAGTGCCACCGGCCGCTTCGACGACGAGCAGCTCTTCTATCTCCAGGCTCGCGGCATCCCGGAGGACGAGGCCCGCCGCCTGGTGGTTCTCGGCTTCCTCACCGACATCGTGCTGCGCCTCGGCATCCCCGACCTGGAGTCGGAGCTGCTGGCCGCCATCGAGGCCGAGCTCGCCGAGGTGAACGGGTGACCGCGCAGCGCGTCTGCGGCGTCTCCGAGCTGGAGCAGGACACGCCGCTGCGCGTCGAGCCGGACGGTGTGCCGATCACGGTCATCAAGGACGGCGAGGGCGTCATCCACGCCATCGGCGACACCTGCACCCACGGCGACATCTCGCTGTCCGAGGGCTTCGTGGAAGGCGACACGGTGGAGTGCTGGGCTCATGGCTCGGCGTTCTCCCTGATCACCGGCAAGCCCCAGAATCTCCCCGCATATGAGCCCGTTCCGGTCTACGTCGTCGAGATCGACGGCGACGACGTGCTCATCGATCCCGCTGTGACGAAGGAAGTCTGAAGAATGTCTGTTCTCGAGATCCGCGACCTGCATGTGACGGTCGAGACCGAGGCGGGGACCACCCCGATCCTCAACGGAATCACCCTCACCATGAACACCGGTGAGACCCACGCCATCATGGGCCCCAACGGCTCCGGCAAGTCCACCCTGGCCTACACGATCGCCGGCCACCCGAAGTACACGGTCACCTCTGGCTCCATCACCTTCGACGGTGAGGACGTCCTGGCGATGAGCGTCGACGAGCGCGCCCGCGCCGGCCTGTTCCTCGCCATGCAGTACCCGGTCGAGATCCCCGGCGTGACCGTGACGAACTTCCTGCGCACCGCGAAGACCGCGCTCGACGGCGAGGCGCCCTCGATCCGGCAGTGGACCAAGGACGTCAAGGAGTCCATGGCCAACCTCCGCATGGACCCGAAGTTCGCGCAGCGCAACGTCAACGAGGGCTTCTCGGGTGGCGAGAAGAAGCGCCACGAGATCCTCCAGCTCGAGGTGCTCAAGCCGAAGTTCGCCGTGCTCGACGAGACCGACTCCGGCCTCGACGTGGACGCGCTGAAGATCGTCTCCGAGGGTGTCAACCGCGCGAAGGAGTCCACCGGTCTCGGTGTGCTGCTCATCACGCACTACACCCGGATCCTCCGCTACATCCGCCCGGACTACGTCCACGTGGTCGTCGCGGGCAAGATCGTCGAGGAGGGCGGACCCGAGCTCGCCGACCGTCTGGAGAACGAGGGCTACGACCGGTTCCTCGACCCCTCCGCTCCCATCGAGGCGTAGGCTGATCGCATGACAGCGACCCTGACGGACGAGAAGTACGACGCGGTCACCGAGGCCCTCAAGGACGTGATGGATCCTGAGCTCGGGATCAACGTCGTCGACCTCGGGCTCATCTACGACCTCGCCTGGGATGACGAGAACGACGCTCTCGTCATCCACATGACGCTGACCAGTGCGGGCTGCCCGCTCACGGACGTCCTCGAAGACCAGACGGCGCAGGCCCTGGACAACGTCGTGGACCGCTTCCGCATCAACTGGGTGTGGATGCCGCCGTGGGGACCCGAGCGGATCACGGACGACGGACGCGACATGATGCGTGCGCTCGGCTTCGCGATCTGAGCGTTCCGGTCACCTGACCACCAGACGAAGCGGGCGTGCCGGGCACGCCCGCTTCGACGTCTCCGCATCGGCGCGGAGAGAAATCGGAGGACGAATGCTGTCGGTCAAGGCCCTGCCGCTGTCGGAGCTGCGCGAGCGCACCAGCGAGAAGTGGCGGGAGTATCCCGAGGACGTGCTGCCCCTCTTCGTCGCGGAGATGGACTTCCCGCTCGCTCCGCCCATCACCGCCGCTCTGCAGCGGGCGCTGGACCTCGGGGACACCGGGTACATCGCCTCGCGGACACCGCTCGCGGAGGCCTACGCGGGTTTCGCGGAGCGCCGCTTCGGCTGGCGTCCCGACCCCGCACGGATGCGCAGCACGGCGGACGTGAGCATGGGCATCGTCGAGATCCTCCGCCGCGTCACGCAGCCGGGGGAGCGCGTCGTCGTGACGCCTCCGGTCTACCCGCCCTTCTACGACCTCGTCGCCGAGGCGGGAGCCGAGGTGCAGCGGGTGCCGCTGCGCGACACGGGGACGCGGTGGGAGCTCGACCTCGACGGGATCCGCGCCGCGTTCGAGGACGGCGCGACGGCCATCCTCCTCTGCAACCCGCACAACCCCACGGGCACCGTGCACGATCGGGAGACGCTGGCCGCGCTGGCTGACCTGGCCGAGGAGTTCGGCGCGACGGTCGTCTCGGACGAGATCCATGCACCGCTCGCGCAGCCCGACGCGGGCTTCACGCCCTTCCTCGCCACGAGCGACGCGGCAGCCCGGGTCGGCTATGCCGTCGTCAGCGCGAGCAAGGCGTTCAATCTCGCGGGACTGAAGTGCGCGCTCATGGTGACCGCCGCGGAAGAGACGTCCGCGGTCGTTCGCGACCTGCCGGTCGAGGTGGAGTGGCGGACGGGACAGTTCGGTCTGCTCGCGGCCGTCGCCGCATTCTCGGAGGAGAGCGACGCCTGGCTCGACGGCCTCCTGCGCACCCTCGACGAGAACCGCGTGCTGCTGGAAGATCTCCTCGCCCGTCACCTGCCCGCCGCCCGCTACCGCATTCCGGACGCGGGGTACCTCGCGTGGATCGACCTCTCGGTACTCGGCTGGGGCGACAATCCCGCCCGGCAGATCCTCCGCGAGGCGAAGGTCGCGCTGCACTTCGGCCCGGCCTTCGGGGAGGAAGGGGCCGGACACGTGCGGCTCAACTTCGGCACCAGCCCCGAGATCCTCACCGAGGCGATCGAGCGCATCGCCGCGCTCGTCGAGCGATGACGGCTGCGGAGCCGACCGCCACGATCTGGGACCGCAGCCGGGTCTGGGTGACTCTGGGCGCTGTCGCCCTGATCTTCCTCGCCGCGATCGAGGCCCTCGCGGTGACGACGGTCATGCCGATCGTCAGCGATGCCCTGGACGGCCAGTCGCTGTACGCCGTCGCCTTCGCGGGCACGCTCGCGACCAGCGTGTTCGGGATGGTCGCGGCCGGTTCCTGGTCGGACGCGCGCGGTCCGCGCGGCGCGCTGTACGCCGCCGTCACCCTCTTCATCCTCGGCCTGCTGATCTCCGGGTTCGCGGCGACGATGCCCCAGTTCCTGATCGGACGACTGGTTCAGGGGCTCGGTGCCGGTGGCCAGACCGTCGCTCTGTACGTCGTCGTCGCGCGGCTGTATCCGCCGTACCTGCACGGGCGGGTGTTCGCGGCATTCGCGGCCGCCTGGGTGGTGCCGTCGATGATCGGGCCCTTCCTCGCGGGAGCGGTGGCGGAGTACCTCGATTGGCGATGGGCGTTCCTGGGCGTGGCGGTGCTGACCGCGATCGCGTTCTCCATGGTCGCGATCCGCTTGCGCGGTGTCGACCTCGGCCGCGGGGAGCCGCAGGACCGGCGGGCGCTGCTCACGCGCCTCTCGCTCGCCGTCGTCGTCGCGGTGCTCGCGGTGGTGATCGGACTGTCCGCCGAGCTCGATCCGGTGATCGGCTGGCCGGTCGCGCTGGGAGCCGTGCTCGCGATCGGTGTCGCCGTGCTGCCCCTTCTGCCGCGACGCACGCTGCGCGCCGGCGCCGGCCTTCCCAGTGTCGTGCTCATGCGCGGCGTGGCGGCCGGCGCGTTCTTCGCCGCGGAGGCCTACATCCCGTACCTGCTCATGCGGAAGTTCGACTTCTCCGCCACCTGGGCCGGGGTCGCCCTCATGCTGGCCGCCTTCGCGTGGGCCGGTGCGTCCGCCGCGCAGGGTCGCTACGGTGAGCGACTGGGCAACCACCGCATCACGGCTCTCAGCCTGGGAGCGTTGCTCGTGGCGATGCTCTGCGTGCTGGCCGCCGCGGCGTTCGACGCCTCCCCGATCTTCGTGATCGTCGGGTGGGCGTTCGCCGGGGGCGGCATGGGGCTGCTGTACCCGCGGCTCACCGTGCTGACCCTCGCCTACTCGGATGAGACGAACCAGGGATTCAACTCCTCGGCGCTCTCGATCTCGGACGCGACGGGTTCGGCGGTCGCGATCGCGCTGGCGGGGCTCGCCGTCGCCACTCTGGGGGGCCGGGCGGATGCGTTCGCGGTCGTGTTCGTCCTCGGCGTCGGGCTGGTGCTGCTCGCGGTGATCCCCGGGCTCAGGCTCGGGCACGCCGCGGAGTCTTCGGTGCGCTGAGCTCACCGGCGAGGGCGATCACACCGAGGTCGAACACCCGGTCCAGACCCGCCGTCACGTCGACCTCGCTGGAGGACGGGAGGGCGCCGTGACTGTCGGCGTGCATCCGCTGCTGGACGAGGGTCGCATGACCGAGCACGAAATGCAGGATCGCGGCGCCGCGGTCCTCGGCGTCCTGAGCTCCCTCCGCGCGGAGGGCCGCGACCAGAGCCTCGCGGGCGTGGGCCGAGCCCAGCTGGAGCGCGTACGTGCTGAGCACGAGCTCCGCGCCGTCCCGGTAGGCGAAGAGGGCGTCGCGGAGCGCGCGGGCAGTCGCGAGGACCCCGCCGTCTCCGGCGGGAACCCCGGCGGTGATCCGGTCGGCGAGGTCGGCGAGGAGCTCCTGCTTGTTCGCCACGTGCCAGTAGAGAGCGCTGGGCTGCACGTCGAGCCGAGCCGCGATGCGGCGCATGGAGAGGTCGGCCAGCCCCACCTCGTCGAGGAGGGAGAGGGCCGTCCGCGAGACGCTGTCCCGGTCGTGACGGGCGGGATTCGTCTCGGGACTCATGCCCCCACTATAGTGAACGGCGTTCAGGTGAACGGTGTTCAGGAGGATGAATGCGCAGGCGGAAGCCGGGGACGACCGCGACGCTCGCGGAGCCGGGAACGGTGCGTCTCGACGGCGTGGGCGTGACGGTCGACGGCCGCGTTCTGCTCGACGACGTGACGCTGGAACTCACCGCGCCGCGCATCGCCGTGATCGGTGCGAACGGCTCCGGGAAGTCGACGTTCGCCCGATTGCTGAACGGCCTCATGACGCCGACCACGGGAACGGTCACCGTCCACGGCCTCGACGCGCTCCGAGAGCGGACCGCCGTCCGCCGCCGGGTGGGCTTCGTCTTCACCGATCCGGATGCCCAGATCCTGATGCCGACCCCAGCCGAGGATCTCGCGCTGTCCCTCCGAGGGCGGCCCCGTGGGGACATCGCCGCCCGCGTGCAGGAGACGCTGGATCGGCACGGTCTCGGCGCCCACGCCGACATCCCGGCGTCGTCGCTCTCGGGAGGCCAGAAGCAGATGCTGGCCCTCGCTGCGGTGCTCCTCTCCGAGCCGGCACTGATCGTGGCGGACGAACCGACCACGCTCCTCGACCTGCGCAACGCGCGGCGGATCGGAGACCTCCTCCTGGCGCAGGACGCGCAGGTGCTCATCGTCACCCACGATCTCGAGCTCGCCGCGCGTTGCGACACGGCCGTCCTCTTCGACGGCGGGCGCGTCGTCGAGCAGGGAGATCCCGAGGCGGTCATCGCGCGCTATCGCCGGTTGTGCGCGTGATCCCGTCCCGGCCGCTCGTACCGGGGCTCCTGTCGAGGGTGCCGGTCGGACCGAAGCTGGCGGGCCTCGCCCTCGCGGCGCTCGCGATGACCCTGTTCCCGCACGGGCCGGTCAGCATCGCCGTCTGCCTCGCGGCCGTGTTCGCGCTCTACCCGATCGGAGGTGTGCCGCTCTCCGCCGCCCTGATCGAGCTGTGGCGGCTGCGTGCGGTCCTGCTCGTGCTCGCGATCGCCCTCGCCGTCTTCGTGTCTCCCGTGGCCGCCTGGATGAGCACCGGGCGGGTCGCCGCATTGCTGCTGCTCGCCGCGCTCCTCACCCTGACCACGCGCATGTCCGACCTCCTGGAGGTGCTGCAGCGCCTCCTGCGGCCGCTGCGCCGTGTCGGGGTGGACCCCGAGGCGGTGTCGATGGCGGTGTCGCTCACCCTGACGATGGTGCCCGTCGTCGCGGGCTTCGCACAGCGGGTGCGCGATGCGGAGCGCGCCCGCGGTGTGCGACTGGGTGTGCGTGGCGTGGTGCCCCTGCTCGTCATGACGCTCCGCCACGCGGACCAGGTCGGTGATGCCCTCGCCGCCCGCGGGGTCGGCTGACGGTCACGCCACGACGGCGGGGGCGGGGACGGCGCTCCCGGAGCGGCCGGCGAGCCGCAGCGCAGCCACGAGCAGCAGCACGGCGAGCGCCGCAGTGGAGACCGTCGTACCGAGGACGAGGAGCAGCACCACCCCCGTGAGTCCCACGGCGGTCCCCAGCACCAGGCGGCGGCGCGAGTCCGTCGCCGTCGGCGAGGGGTGGTTCTCGAAGCGATCGACGCGCACGGCGACCAGGGCGGTGAGGACGAGTGCCGTCACCAGCCACAGCGGGCGGGCTGCCCACCACTCCACGCTGTCGAGTGCGGGCAGGCTGAGCCCCCCGACGATCGCTGCCAGCGCTGTCGCTCCGGCCATCACCAACAGCACCGGCATGTGCCAGAGGTAGATGGTCATCGTGCGCCGGGTCACGAACGCGGTGAACGCGGCCACCGGGGTGTGCCGGCTGAAGCGTCCGATCCGGTCGCGGTACAGGGAGAACAGGGTCGTGTGGATGAGCCCGACCAGCAGGAGGGCGGCTGTCGGCGGGTTGATGTTGGCGATGAGGTCGGGGGAGTACACGCCCCCGAGGAAGAGTGCGACGAGGAGCCCGAGGGAGCCGGTGCCGATCGCCACGCGGACTCCGGGCCGCAGTGCATCCACGCGTCCGTCGGCGAGGAAGAACCCGAGCTGCTGCATCGTCAGCCAGACGAAGGCGAGGTTGAGGAAACCCAGGGCGTCGTTCCCGGTCGTGGCGCGCAGCACGTCGACCGCGACGGCCGCAGCGGCGAGGAGACCGATGGTCCGCAGCGGCGCGCGGTCGTGCAGCGCGACGAAGGCGGGGAGGAGGGCCTGGCACAGCAGGAAGACCCCGAGGAACCACAGGGGCTGCCCGTACCGGAAACCCGCGACCGCGATGAGATCCGGGGAGACCCCGACGACGGTGAGCACG
This sequence comes from Microbacterium sp. NRRL B-14842, assembly GCF_050470785.1. Lineage (NCBI taxonomy): Bacteria > Bacillati > Actinomycetota > Actinomycetes > Micrococcales > Microbacteriaceae > Microbacterium > Microbacterium sp. NRRL B-14842. The sequence goes on from NZ_JBFLUM010000001.1 coordinate 1,213,646, forward strand.
GCGAGAGCGATGCCGACCGCGGCGATGGTGAACAGGGCCGGGCGCAGGAGCCGGTGCACCCGACCGGCCACGAAGGCGGTGGCGCTCCCGCCGCGGTCGCGGAGGCGGCGGTAGGCGAGGAGTCCGGAGAACCCTCCGATCACGAAGAAGAGCGGCATCACCTGCAGCAGCCAGCTCAGCGGCGCGATCCAGCCCGTGCCGTCGCTCGCGTTCTCGAACACCGGCCCGGACTCGGACACCGTGACCCCCACCATGACGGCGTGCAGCAGGACGACGCCGAGCACGCACAGTGCCCGGACGACGTCGATGCCGGTGTCGCGGTGGCCGGTGGGGGCGGATACGGCGGGGGCGGGGGTGCTGAGGCGTGGAGCCGCGGCGATGACCATGAGTCCTCCTGGGAACGGTGTCCTCGGAGGCTATGGACGCGGTGGTCGGCACGACATCACCCCGTGGTGCCGTCCTGACCCCTACGCAGGGGTGACTCAGGCGGAGGGTTCGACCAGACCGGTGTCGTAGGCGAGGATGACGGCGTGCACGCGGTCGCGGAGACCGAGTTTCGCGAGCACTTTGCCGACGTGGGTCTTCACGGTCTGCTCGGCGATGAACAGGTCGCCCGCGATCTCCGTGTTGGAGCGGCCCTTGCCGATGAGGACGAGCACCTCGCGCTCCCGGTCGGTGAGATCGGCGAGGGCGGTCGCTGACCTGCGTGATGCCGGCCGCCGTCCGGCGAACTGTTCGATCATCCGCCGCGTCACGCTCGGGGCGAGGAGCGCATCGCCCCCCGCCACCACGCGGACGGCATGCACGAGCTCCTCCGGGAGGGCGTCCTTGAGGAGGAAGCCGCTGGCGCCGGCGGCGAGGGCGTCGTAGACGTAGTCGTCGATGTCGAACGTGGTGAGCATGAGGATCCGCGGCACGTGCGCGGCCGGGTACGACGGGCCCAGGATGCGCCGGGTGGCCTCGATGCCGTCGAGCTCCGGCATGCGGACGTCCATGAGGATGACGTCGGGGTCGAGCCGCGCGGCGAGCGTGACGGCTTCTGCGCCGTCCGCGGCCTGACCCACCACGCGGATGCCCTCATGGGCGTCCAGCAGGGCGGCGAAGCCGGCGCGGACCATCGCCTGATCGTCGGCGATGAGCACGCTGATCGTCACGAGTTCTCCTTGTCTTCCGCCGGGGCGGTCGGGGCGGCCGCTGATGCCGCGGGGGACAGGGGCAGGGTGGCGTCGACCGTCCAGCCCCCGTCGTCGGACGGGCCGGCCGCGAGGCTCCCGCCCAGCAGCTCTGCGCGCTCGCGCATTCCCCGGAGGCCGTAGCCCCCGGTGGGGTTCTCGACCGGCTGCGGGGGTGCCGCGTTGCGCACCCGGACGTGCAGTCTGCCGGCATCGGCGTGAAGGCGGACGGTGACCCGTGCTCCGGGGGCATGGCGGACGGCGTTGCTCAGTGCCTCCTGCACGATGCGGAAGGCGGCGATCTGCACACCGGGTCCGGCGGCCGAGGCCGCCTCGATCCCCTCCAGCACGAGACCGACCTCCACGCCGGCGCGTCGGATGGTGTCGACGAGGGCCGGCACGTCGTCCAGTCCCTGCTGCGGTGCGAGCTCGGCATGCTGGTCCTCCGTGCGGAGCACCCCCAGCATGCGCCGCATCTCGGTGAGCGAGGAGCGAGCGGTGGCGGCGATGTCGTCGAACTCGGCCGCCGCGTCGGCATCGAGGTCCGCGATCCGGTAGCGTGCGGTCGACGCCTGCACCTGGATCACCGACATGCTGTGCGCCACGACGTCGTGCAGCTCCCTGGCGATACGGGTGCGCTCCTCCACGAGGGCGCGCCGCGACTCCTCCAGGGCGCTGTGCTCCTTCTCCCTGGTCAGCTCGGCCGCCACCCGCACGCGGCCGGCGACGAGGACGGCGATGAGGAACATCGCGGCGGCGACCGAGGTCGTCACGATCAGGTTGGCGGTGACGCTCCCGGAGCTCGCCGGTGTCGCGACCATGTCCGGCCGCAGCAGGGGCGCCGTCAGGGAGGTGAGTGCGCCGATCACGAGGGTGAGGGCGCCGAGTCGGGCTCCCTGCACGAAGGACATCACGCCCACGAAGAGGACGAACGCGAGCAGTGCCGGTACCGACCACGGCCACGGGGACTGGATCGCCCGCGCCGGCTCGACGAGGAGAGGGAGCAGGAAGGCGCCGGCGGCGAACACGACGATCGCGGTCCGCGGACGGGAGGGGACGAGCAGGGGAGGCCCGCACACGGCGGCACCGAGCAGGAAAGACAGCGGCAGCGGCGTGCCCGAGAGCACCGTCTGGAGCGGGACGAGGAGCGCGTACAGCACGACGACCGCCGTGGTCAGCGCCACGAGGGCGCCGGTGCGACGGCTGATCCGTGACGGGCGCGGGGTGCGCTCTCGGCGGCGTGCCATGCGTCTCATCCTGCCAGGTGCGGGACCGCCGTACGGCGGCGGCGGAGCGCGGCGATCCGGTCGATGACGATGCCGACGATCAGGGCGATGACGACGCCGATGGCGGCGCTGAGCACGGGCTGGTCGTGCAGCCAGGCACCGGCGAGCAACCCGATCGCGAGGCTGAACACGCTCCAGCTGACACCGGCGATGAGGCTCAGCGGGAGGAACCGCCGCCAGGGGAACCCGAGCGCTCCGGCGGACATGTTCACGGCCACGCGACCGATCGGGATGTATCGCGCGCCGAGGATCAGCGTCGCGCTGCGGCGGTCGAGAGCATGCTGCGCGTAGGCGAACGCGGCGGCGACGCGAGGGCGGCGCATCCACGCGAACCTCGTGGTGCCGAGCCGGCGACCGATGAGGAACGCGATGTTGTCGCCGATCGCGGCGCCCAGGGCGGCGACCGCCCCGAGCAGCAGGATGTTGCCGTCGCCGGTGGACGCGGCGACGGCCGCCGCGGCGACGAGGACCGTCTCGCTCGGGACCGGAGGGAAGAACCCGTCGATCACGGTCACCGCGAAGAGCACCGCGTACAGCCACGGGGAGGCGATCGCCTGCAGGATGAGGTCGTTGAGGATGTCCACTCCAGCACCGTAGGCAGCGGGTGCGGGGCGGGTCATCACTCCCCGGTATCGCCTCGGTCACCCTGCAGAGGGATCTTGTCGGCGATCAGCGCCGTCGCAGCGGCATATACTGGGAGGCTGGCCGCTCGGCCATCACCCTCCTCCCGAACGAACGGACGTCCGCTGTGCTTGCCGTGCACGACCTCGAGATCCGCGTTGGCGCGCGCCTGCTGATGGAGAACGTCTCGTTCCGTGTGTCCGACGGCGACAAGATCGGCCTCGTCGGACGCAACGGTGCGGGCAAGACGACACTCACCAAGGTGCTCGCCGGCGACGTGCTGCCCTCCGGTGGTACCGTCACCCGCTCCGGCGAACTCGGCTACCTGCCGCAGGACCCGCGTTCGGGCAACCCGGAGGATCTCGCCCGTACCCGCATCCTCGACGCCCGCGGCCTCGGCCAGCTCAACCTCGGCATGACCGAGGCCTCGCTCGCGATGGGCTCGGACGACCCCGCGGTCGCGGCGAAGGCGATGAAGCGCTACGGGGCGCTCACCGAGAAGTTCGAGGCGCAGGGCGGTTACGCGGCCGAGGCCGAGGCGGCGTCGATCGCGCACAACCTCTCGCTGCCGGACCGCATCCTCGACCAGCCGCTGTCGACCCTCTCCGGTGGACAGCGCCGTCGTATCGAGCTCGCGCGCATCCTCTTCTCCGACGCCCAGACGATGATCCTCGACGAGCCGACCAACCACCTCGACGCGGACAGCGTCGTGTGGCTGCGTGAGTTCCTCAAGAACTACAAGGGCGGGTTGATCGTCATCAGCCACGACGTCGAGCTCGTCGGCGAGACCGTCAACCGCGTCTTCTACCTCGACGCCAACCGCCAGGTCATCGACATCTACAACATGAACTGGAAGAACTACCTGCGTCAGCGCGCCGCGGATGAGGAGCGCCGCAAGAAGGAGCGGGCCAACGCGGAGAAGAAGGCGACCACTCTCCAGCAGCAGGCGGCGCGCTTCGGAGCCAAGGCGTCCAAGGCGGCGGCCGCGCACCAGATGCTCGCCCGCGCGGAGAAGCTCCTGTCGGGCCTGGAAGACGTGCGTCAGGAGGACCGCGTCGCGAAGCTGCGGTTCCCGAAGCCGGCGCCCTGTGGCAAGACCCCGCTCATGGCGTCCGGACTGTCGAAGTCGTACGGCTCGCTGGAGATCTTCACCGACGTCGACCTCGCGATCGACCGTGGCTCCAAGGTCGTCGTGCTCGGACTCAACGGTGCGGGAAAGACGACGTTGCTGCGCATGCTCGCGGGCGTCGACCAGCCGGACACCGGCCAGCTCGAGCCCGGCCACGGCCTCAAGGTCGGGTACTACGCGCAGGAGCACGAGAACCTCGACGTCAGCCGCTCGGTGCTGGAGAACATGGTGTCGGCGGCCCCGCACATCACCGAGACTGAGGCGCGCAAGGTCCTCGGCTCGTTCCTGTTCACCGGCGACGACGTCCTCAAGCCGGCCGGCGTGCTCTCCGGTGGAGAGAAGACGCGACTGTCGTTGGCGACCCTCGTCGTGTCGTCCGCGAACCTGTTGCTGCTCGACGAGCCCACGAACAACCTCGACCCGGCCTCGCGCGAGGAGATCCTCGGGGCTCTGGCCCACTACGAGGGTGCCGTGGTGCTCGTGTCGCACGATCCCGGCGCGGTGCAGTCGCTGAACCCGGAGCGGGTCCTCATCCTGCCCGACGGCGTCGAGGACATCTGGAGCCAGGAGTACCAGGACCTCATCGAGCTCGCGTAGCCGGTCGTGGCATAGTCGGAGGATGGCCGAGCAGTCGATCCTTCCTCCCTCGGAGCTCGCGGTATGGTTGCGCGCGCAGCCGGCCCTCACCGGCACGGCTCCACCGCTGCGCCTCGCTGACCTCCCCGACGATCCGGTGCCGCTCTTCCGCGACTGGCTCCGTACGGCGGCCGCAGACGGCGTTCCGGAACCGCACGCCGCGACCCTCGCGACCGTCGACGCGGACGGCCTGCCGGACGCGCGCACGCTGATCCTCAAGGATGTGGACGCGCGTGGCTGGGCGTTCGCCGGAGCACGGTCCTCACGGAAGGCCACGCAGCTCGAGGCGCGTCCGGCCGCGGCCCTGAATCTGTGGTGGCAGCCGCAACGACGCGCGGTGCGGGTGCGGGGAACCGTGGAGGAGGCGTCCCCGGCGGAGAGCGACGCCGACCTCGCTGCCCGCTCCGACGACGCACGCGCCGGTCTCCATCCGGGGGACTGGGTGCTGTGGCGTGTCGTGCCGACGCGAGTCGAGTTCTGGCAGGGCTCCCCGGATCGAAACCACACCCGGATCGTCTACCGCCGCGTCGAGGGCCGATGGCAGCACACCGCCACCGGCGCCGATCCCAGCTCCAGCGATCGATAACGCTCCGCCCCATCACTCGGACGGCACGTTTTCGACCCCGCACCGTCGTCTCGCGCGGGATCGAAAACGCGCCTCCGGTTGCTTACGAACGCCCGTTTTCGATCCCGTAGCCGCGGGGGACACCCGTGCGGGATCGGAAAGGTGCCTGGAAGCGTGCGGGGAGGAGCGTTTTCGAGCTTCGCCGGGGGAGAGGGGGCGGGGTGAGGGCGGGGGTGAGAGGGGCTGGAACCGGGGGGAACGGAGTGGCACACTGTAGCGATCTGCTCGTCGGAGGGGGACGACACATGCGCATGGCACGACGACGGGCTCTCGCGGCCACGCTGGCAGTCCTCCTCGGAGTCGGGGGCGCCGTCGTCACGGCGGCTCCGGCTCTCGCGGCCGCCCCGGTCGGCGGGCCGACGACCCCGGGCATCTGGGGGTATCACACCGTCACATTCGAGTCCCTCGGCAGCACCGTGGCCGAGGTCGCCGTCGTCTCCGGAGGGCTGGCGCCTCGGCAGCCGGCGCCCACCTCCCAGGAGGGGCCGTTCGACGGCTGGGTCACGGGACCTGCCGGCGCCGAGGAGCCGTTCCGGTTCGAGAGCACCGTCATCACGACGGACCTCGTTGTCCGGGCGACGTTCGCCGACACGCGGATCGTGCAGTTCCTCTCCGGTCCCGCGGGAGAGGACGCCGAGCGCATCATCGATGCCGACGAGGTGCGAGACGGCGAGCCGTTGGGGGAGATCGCACCGGATGTCGCCCAGGTCCCGGACGGACAGGTGTTCACGGGGGAGTGGTACCGGGAGGACGACCCGACCCGGACGCCCTACGATTTCGCTGCTCCTGTCACGGAGAACTTCCGGCTGGTGCCGATCCTCGTCTCCGGATTCGCGGTGTCGTTCGTGACGGACGGCACTTCCGTGGCCCCCGAGTTCGTCGTCGAGCCCGATACGACCTTCACCGCGGCGGATCTCGCGGCCATCCCGGCGCCGACGAGGACCGGATACACGTTCACCCAGTGGTGGGCGGATGCCGCGCGCACGCAACCCGTCGACCTCCCGCTGACGGATACCGCGACGCTCTACGCCGGCTGGCAGGGGGAGGACGTCGAGTACCACGTCAGCTACTGGCTCGAGAAGCCGAACGTGGTCCCGGAGTCCTACCCGGCGCCGGTGTTCACGGCCGCGGGAGCGACGCCGCCCGCGTGGACCGACGCGGACGGGAGGCTCAGCGACGCGCAGTTGGCGGACCCGGCGAACTTCCTCTTCCTCGACGACATCGCGTCGACAGCGACCGCGGGTTCCACCGTCGGGGGCCCGACCGTGAAGGACGACCTCCCGACGCCCATCAAGGAGCTCGTGCGCGCGCAGCTCGACCCCGCCGTCGTGCAGTCGGATCCGCTGACATTCGCCGACCTGGCGGTGAGCCAACAGGATGTCACTGTGCAGGGAGACGGATCGACGGTGGTGAACGTCTACCTGACGCGGTCGCTGTGGCGGACGGACTTCCGACTCATCGCCCCGGGAAGCTCGGCGAACGTGCCCGCGGCGTGCGCCGCGGCAGGCACCTACGACATCACCATGGACGTCGGCGGCGCCACGTACTTCGCCTCGACGGTGTCCGGTGGCGCGCAGCTCCTCGGCACGTTCTCTGTCCGGGAGAAGATCGGCTTCGACATGCAGGCGGCGGGGGTCGCGCCGGTCCCGTTGTCGCAGACGGACGGCTCCGGCCTGATCACCGCCTACGACGCGGGGACCGAGAACCAGAGCTGCGTCCTCCGCGGCTGGGGGCCGCAGCAGTTCACCCCTCTGATCTTCACCGCGGTCTACACCGGTGCCGGGGCGGACACCGGTTCCGTCGATCTCGCGAACCGCACGACGACGATGACCGGGAAGATGGCTGCCGCGCGCACCCAGAACCTCACGCAACGATTCGAGTACGCGGAAGAGCTGGACCAGGGGCAGCCCGCTCCGGACGCCGTGCTCGGGCCGGACGGCGTACCGAACGATCCGTTGCGGGTGGAGACGCTGTACGCCAACAACAAGACCGCTGTCCGTGCCTCCGTGCCCTCCGGCCATCAGGTCTTCGGTCAGTACCGCAGCGCGTGGTACTGGGCCTCGAACGGCGATCGGCAGGTCGCCAGCGTCATCGACGGCTTCACGTCGTACGTGGGCTATGGCGCGGGGACGAACACGCAGGGCAACTACTTCCAGCTCGACCAGGCGTCGGGTCATCTGTATCAGCTCAACAACAGCGGGAACGTCAACGACCGGTACCGCTACCAGTTCTACAGCCGCAACACCTACACGCTCAGCTTCGTGACCGGAGGGGGCACAGCCATCCCCGCCGTCACAGGCATCCCCTTCGAGACCGCGCTCGAGCCCTCGGCACCCGCCGACCCGACCCGTGGTCGCGATGTCTTCCTCGGCTGGTACACCGACTCCCAGTTCAACGCGCCGTTCACGTTCGACGGAGCGACGATGCCCGCCAGCAACCTCGTGCTCTACGCGCGGTGGCTGACGGATCCGCACACCGTCCGGTTCTACGACCACCCGTCCAGCCCGGAGCCCATCGACGATCTGACGCAGACGGTGGAGGACCAGGGGATGGCGACCACTCCGGATCCGTTGCCCCCGCTACCGGACGGCCAGACGTTCCTCGGCTGGTACCAGCGGACGACAGCAGGCTTCTTCGTACCGTATGACTTCGACACGCCGGTCGGCGCCGACCTCGATCTCTACGCCCGGTGGCAGCAGCCGGAGGCCGCTCCCTTCACCCTCCGCTACGACGGGGACGGCAACACCGGCGGCACCGTACCGACGGATCCTCTCGGCTACGACGCCGGATCGAGTGCGATCGTCGTGGACGGAGCGGGGCTGACCCGGGACGACGATGTCTTCGTCGGCTGGCGCATCGCGACGATCGCGGTGGCGCGCATCATCACGAGCCCCGTAGCGGCCGACGGACTCTTCCAGGCCGGACGCACGGTGCGCTTCGCCGGACGGGACATCACGCTCACCGCCGTGTACGCCGATCCGTCTCCCTCGTTCGCCGTGACCTTCCGTGAGAACGGCGGGGCCGACGGCACCGTCGCCTGGGAAGGGCCTCCGGAGGCGTCGATCACCTATCCCGGAGCATTCGACCTGCTCTTCAGAGGGCCCGGGACCACGTTCCTCGGATGGTCGACGTCCGCGGACGCGACGGTCGGCGATCCGGCGTTCGACCGGCTCAGCATCTCTGCGCTCACCGGCGACCTCGTCCTCTACGCCGTCTGGGAGGATACCCCCGCGCCGCCGTCGCCGACGCCGCCCTCGAACGGCTCCGGAACGGAGCCCGGTGGCGGTCATCTTCCCCGCACCGGAGGGGACCCGTGGGGCACGTTGCTCCTCGGGGCCCTCCTGTTCGCCACGGGGATCGTGGCGATGACGGCCCGGCGCCGGGGGCATCGGGGCTGACAACGCAGGCGAGGTCAGCGGGCGTCGAGCAGTTCGTCCTCGACGTCCGCGTCGCGGTCCCGCCGCTTCGGAGCCTTCACCGGTGCCGGTTTCCCCTCGACGTCTTCGCGGTGCTTCACGATCTCGGTCCGGATGATGTACCCGATGAAGATGAAGCCCATGATGGCGAACAGGATCCACTGGATCGCATAGGACAGGTGCGGCCCCGGGTCGTCGGTCGGGGACTCGAAACCGCCCAGCGCCGCATCCGCGGCGGGCTGCTCCTCGACCAGGCGCCCGTAGGCGCCGGTGATGACGTCGTCTCCGACGAGGTCCCCGATGGAGGGGAGGTGGATGGTGGGCACCTGGCCCTCCGGAGCCCCTCGCCCGGATGCGGGAAGCGGCTCGCCCGGGCGGAGCCGGACGGTCACCGTGACCTCACCAGAAGGCGGAGAGGGAACCGTGTCCGGGAGCTCGCCCTCGCCCGGGGGCACCCAGCCGCGGTCGACGATGAGCACACGGCCGTCCGCGTCCCGGAAGGGGACAAGAACCTCGAACGCACTCGTGCCTCCGTGCGGACGGTTGCGAACCAGGAGCTGCTCGTCGGCGAGATACTCGCCCTGCAGGGTGACCGGCCGCCATTCGTCTGCGGGGTCGAGGTCGTCCTCGGCGACGACGTCCGCGAGCGGGACGGCGGGCGCATCGTAGTTCTGCTCCACGAGCGCGATCTGCTCGGCCCGGGACTCGTTCCGCTCGAACTGCCAGTTCGACAGGAAGACGCACGCGATCGCGAAGCCGATGGCGATGAGGACGTACACACCCCAGCGGGTCAGGCGGTTGCTCATGAGGGCACCCCGTCTCGCACCGTCACCGGGAAGTCCCGCGCGGCCAGGTAGTCATGGAGGAAGTCGGCGTGCTCATCGCACGCCAGCCAGATCTTCTCGCGGTCGGCGGTGTGGATGCGCGGATTGCGCCAGACGACCTGCCTCGTGGCCGCGCTCCGGCATCCGGCGCGCGAGCAGATGAGTTCGCTCATCGGTCCGTGCGGCCTTCGCGGATGGTGATGACGTCAGGGGCGATCTCCGGAGCGGGCGCCGGAGCGGGCGCCGGTGCGTCGATCTCGCGCATCGGCGACTCGGCTGCCGTCTCCGTGCTGTCGCTGCCGGCGTTGGCGAAGACCACGGCGATGTAAGGCAGGACCGCGGCGGCGAGCGCGAACACCCATGTCCACCAGCCGAACGGCTGCACGAAGAACATCAACCCGAAGCACACGATGCGGATCGTCATCGTCAGGGCGTATCGACGCACACGGTGGTCACCCTCATCCCGCGGGGACTGCGGCAGTGAGGTGACGGCCGGTACTCGACGTGCGTTCTTCACGATGGTTCCAGCCTACGCCGCCGCAGCGACATCGGCATGCCCGCGAGGAGCCTCAGTTCGCGAAGACGAAGGGCAGCGTGAAGGCGCCGAACACCACGAGGCTGATGAGCGTCGAGACGATCGTGAAGACGAGCACGCCGATCATCAGGTAGCCGAGGATGAGTCCGGCGATCGCCATGCCGCGTCCGCCGAGACCGGGAGTGCGCCGGATCTGCCCCAGTGCCATGTGGCCGGTGATCACGGCCGCGATCGAGGCGAGCATCGGCACGATCGCCCAGAACAGCACGACACCGGCGATGCCGCAGACGAGCGAGGTGATCGCGAGCCCGCTGGACGGCCGTGCGGGCGGCGCCCCGTACGGCTGCGGGGTGGTGAACTGCTGCGGGGCCGAGTACTGCTGCGGGGCCGAGTACTGCTGAGGTGGCGAGTACTGCTGAGGCGGCGAGTACTGCTGCGGTGCGACGTTGGTCGGCGGTGCCGGCGGGAATCCCGGATACGCAGGGGAGGAGCCGGGAGCCGGCGGGATGGCCGGCGGCTCACCCGACGGACCGGGGATACGGGGATCGCTCACGCTGCTGCCTTTCGTCGCCCTCAGGCTTCCAGGACGGTCTGCGTCTGTCAAACGGCCCTCGTGAACCCGGCACGGCAACGTCGCTAGGATCGATGACGGCTCGGAATCCCGAGCCTCGACCTCAGACCCAGGAGTGTCCCATGAGCGCGGAGCGCGTCGTCCTCGTCACCGGAGGCAACCGCGGCATCGGCCGCGCCATCGCCGAGCGCTTCGTGAGGGAGGGATACCGGGTGGCGGTCACCACCCGGAGCGGAGAGGGGCCGGAGGGCACCCTCACGGTGCGCGCGGATGTCACGGACGCCGCCGCACTCGACGCGGCTTTCACCGAGGTGGAGCAGCAGCTCGGCCCGGTGGAGATCGTCGTCGCCAACGCCGGCATCACCAAGGACACCCTGCTCATGCGCATGAGCGAGGACGACTTCGACAGCGTCATCGCGACCAACCTCGGCGGCACGTTCCGGGTCGTCAAGCGTGCCTCGAAGGGCATGCTGCGCGCGCGGTTCGGACGGGTGATCCTCATCTCCAGCGTCGTGGGCCTCTACGGCTCCGCGGGGCAGACGAACTATGCCGCTTCGAAGAGCGCGCTCGTCGGCTTCGCCCGCTCCCTCACGCGCGAGCTCGGCGGACGCGGAATCACGGCCAACGTCGTGGCGCCCGGGTTCATCGAGACCGACATGACCGCAGAGCTCCCCGAGGAGACGCAGAAGCAGTACAAGGCGAACATCCCTGCCGGCCGGTTCGCGACGCCGGACGAGGTCGCGGGCGTGGTGACCTGGCTGGCGAGCGACGACGCCGGCTACATCTCCGGCGCTGTCATCCCGGTCGACGGCGGTCTCGGCATGGGGCACTGACCCCGGCCCTCGCGGTCAGCGGTCGATCGCACGCACGAGGAGCTCGCCGAGACGTTCCGGCGCGGAGAACTGCGGCCAGTGTCCGGACCCGATCCGGACGACCTCGGCATCGTCGATCGCCCGGTACTCCGTCGCGTACGGGCCCCACTGGCTGATCACCTCGTCGAACGACGTCTGGTCCAGTCCTCCCATCAGCAGGGAGACCGGGATCCCATGCCGCGCGGCGTTGCGCAGCGCAAGTTCGCCGGTCGGGACCCGAGCGGGGATGCTGTGTGTGAGGGCGCTCGTCCGCGCCCTGGTCTCGTCGTCCAGGTCGTGCACGTCCTCGTCGGGGAAGAAGCCCCACCCGGGGAAGGCGACGACGCCGTCCTGCACCGGAAACTCGCTGATGCCGGAGCCCGGGGGTGGCGGGACGGTGTCGACGAAGACGACCCGTGCCACGCGGTCCGGGCGTGCGTCGGCGACGCCCCAGGCGACATTGCCTCCGCCACTGTGCCCGACGACCACGACGTCGCCCTCCGCGGCGTCCACGGCGGCGACCGCGGACGCCACCCAGTCATCGATCCCGATGCCTGCTGCCGCCTGCGCAGTGGCGTCGAGTCCGGGCATGGTCAGCGGGTGAGCGCGGTGTCCCGCCTTCTCGAGAGCGGGCACGACGTCGTCCCAGCTCGATGCGTCGAGCCAGAGACCGGGGATGAGGATGATGTCCATGACCCGACGGTAGACCCGGCCACGGACATCGTCGAGGGTCAGGGGAGCAGAGGGATGACCGTTCCGAGGTCGACAGGGCCGATGACCAGGCTCGCCGATTCCCGGACGGCGGGCTTGGCGTTGAACGCGAGCCCCAGTCCGGCGACCGCCATCATCGGGAGGTCGTTGGCGCCGTCGCCGATCGCGATGGTCGCGTGCCGTGCCACGCCGAGCTCCTCCGCCCAGGTGCGCAGCCAGAAGGCCTTGGCCGCCCCGTCGACGATGTCGCCGTCCACCTCGCCCGTCAGCGCACCGTCGGCCACCGACAGACGGTTGGCACGCCAGCGGTCGACACCGAGCCCCGGCGCGACGTCGTCGAGGATCTCGTGGAACCCGCCCGAGACCACGCCGACCACCCCGCCTCGGGCGTGGACGGCGGCGGTGAGCTCGCGGACACCGGGGGTGGGCTCGACGCGGGCGCGGACCCGGGCGAACGCCTCGACGGGTACGCCCGCGAGAGCCGCCACTCGGGAGCGGAGACTGGTCGCGAAGTCGATCTCACCGCGCATCGCGGCTTCGGTGGCCGCCTGCACCTCGGCGCGGCGACCCGCTTCCTCCGCGAGGAGCTCGATCACCTCGTTCCGGATGAGCGTGGAATCGGCATCGAGGACGACGAGGAATCGCGCGGTGGTCACGCCATCGAGCCTAGCGACCGGAGTCCGGGGCTCGGCACCGCTCGACGCCTCAGCGCTCGATGAACACGCCCTTGCCGACGACCGTGATCCCCGATTCCGTGACCGTGAACCCGCGGGCGAGGTCCCGTTCGCGGTCGACCCCGACCGTCGCCCCGTCGGCGAGGACGACGTTCTTGTCGAGGATCGCCCGATGCACGCGTGCGCCCTGGCCGACGTGGACGTGATCGAACACCACGGAGTCGGTGATGGTCGATCCGCCGCCGGCGAGCGTCCACGGGCCCACGACGCTGCGCTCGAGGTGCGTGCCGGAGAGCACCGACCCCAGCGACACGATCGAGTCGATCGCGTTCCCGATCCGTCCCACGGAGTCGCGGACGAACTTCGCCGGCGGGGAGTTGACCGCCTGCGAGTGGATCGGCCACTCCATGTTGTAGAGGTTGAAGATCGGGAGGGTCGAGATCAGGTCCCGGTGCGCGTCGAAGAACGAGTCGATCGTTCCCACGTCGCGCCAGTACGAGCGGTCGCGTGGCGACGAGCCAGGGACCTCGTTCTGCTTCATGTCGTAGTAGCCGGCCTCGCCGCGGTCGACGAAGTAGGGGACGATGTCGCCACCCATGTCGTGGCTCGACGTCGGCAGCTCTCCATCCGCCTCGACCGCCGCGATGAGGGCGTCCGTGTCGAAGATGTAGTTGCCCATGGAGGCCAGGACTTCGTGAGGGGAGTCCGCAAGACCCGTGGCGTCGGTCGGCTTCTCCAGGAACTGCCGGATGCGCCCGGACTCGGGGTCCGCGTCGATGACCCCGAACTGCGACGCCAGGGCGAGGGGCTGGCGGATGCCCGCCACCGTCGCCTTCGCGCCGGACTCGATGTGCGCGTCGAGCATCTGACGGAAGTCCATCCGATAGACGTGGTCGGCGCCGATGACGACGACGATGTCCGGCTTCTCGTCGTTGATGAGGTTCATGCTCTGCAGGATCGCGTCGGCGGAGCCGGAGAACCACCGCTTGCCGAGGCGCTGCTGGGCGGGGACGGACGCGACGTAGGAGTCGAGGAGGGCTGACATCCGCCACGTCTGGGAGATGTGCCGGTCGAGACTGTGCGACTTGTATTGGGTCAGCACGACGATCTGTCTCAGCCCGGAGTTGATGAGGTTCGAGATGGCGAAGTCGATCAGGCGGTACTGCCCGCCGAACGGGACGGCAGGTTTCGCGCGGTCGGCCGTCAGCGGCATGAGTCGCTTGCCCTCGCCGCCGGCGAGGATGATCCCGAAGACCTTCTTTGGAGCGGACATGGCTCCACCATAGATCCGGTTCGGCGCGGGGAACTAGCATCTGGACAACCCGCTCGATAGCGTCTAGGCATGCGAGTCGAGATGATCACCAAGGAGTATCCGCCGGAGATCTACGGAGGCGCGGGTGTACACGTCGCCGAGCTCGTCTCCGCGCTGCGTCGTGACATCGACGTGACGGTGCGCGCCTTCGGCGCGCCGCGCGATGAGGACGGCACCTTCGCCTACCGCGCCCCGGAGAGCCTCGCCGCCGCCAACCCGGCTCTGCAGACCCTCGGCACGGACCTGGAGATCGTGTCGGCCATCGCGGGCGCCGACGTCGTGCACAGCCACACCTGGTACGCGAACTTCGCCGGCCATCTCGCCTCCCAGCTCCACGGCATCCCGCACGTGCTCACGGCGCACAGCCTCGAACCGCTCCGGCCGTGGAAGGCCGAACAGCTCGGGGGCGGCTACGCCGTCTCGAGCGGGATCGAGAAGCTCGCCTACGAGAACGCCGCCGCGGTGATCGCGGTGAGCGCCGGCATGCGCGCCGACATCCTGCGCAGCTACCCGCAGGTCGACCCCGCACGGGTCCGCGTGATCCACAACGGCATCGACGTGGAGCGGTGGCGTCCTGTGCACGACCCCGCCTTCCTCTCCTCGATCGGCATGGACCCTGACCGCCCTTCGGTGGTCTTCGTCGGACGCATCACGCGGCAGAAGGGGCTGCCATACCTCCTGCAGGCGGCCCGGATGCTGCCGCCCGAGGTCCAGCTGATCCTGTGCGCCGGAGCGCCGGACACCCCGGAGATCATGGCGGAGGTGCAGGAGGGGGTGCGGCTGCTGCAGCAGACCCGCGAGGGTGTGGTGTGGATCGAGCGGATGCTGCCGCGCGATGAGTTGTCGGCGATCCTGGCCGCGGCGACCACGTTCGTCTGCCCGTCCGTCTACGAGCCCCTCGGGATCGTGAACCTCGAGGCGATGGCCTGCGGAGCGGCCGTCGTGGGGACCGCGACCGGCGGAATCCCGGAGGTCGTCGACGACGGAGTGACGGGCCGGCTGGTCCCGATCGAGCAGGTACAGGACGGCACGGGCACACCCACCGATCCTGACCGCTTCGTCGCCGATCTCGCGGCAGTCCTCACCGAGGTCACCTCGGATCCGGCGCGGGCTCGGGAGTACGGGGAGGCCGGTCGGGAGCGTGCCCGCGCGCAGTTCAGCTGGGGTGCGATCGCCGACGAGACCCGCGCGCTCTACGCAGAGCTGTCCGCCTGAGCCGATAGGCTTTCGGTATGCCGATCGCTCTGGAGTTCACCGACGTCGTCGTGCGCCGAGAGGGGCGCAACATCATCGATCACGTGACCTGGCAGGTCTCGGACGATCAGCGATGGGTGATCCTCGGGCCGAACGGGGCGGGCAAGACGACCCTGCTGCAGCTCGCCGACACCTTGATGCATCCCACCTCTGGCACCGTCACCGTCCTCGGCGAGACGCTCGGACGCGCGGACGTCTTCGAGATCCGACCCCGGATCGGGTTCGCCTCGACGGCCATGGCCAAGCGCATCCCGCGCGACGAGACGGTTCTCAACACGGTCCTCACGGCGGCGTACTCCGTGCTCGGCCGCTGGAACGAGAGCTACGAGGACATCGATGAGCGGCGCGCACTGCGGGTGCTGGGGGACTGGCGTCTCGCGCACCTCGCCGACCGCACGTTCGGCACGCTGAGCGACGGCGAGCAGAAGCGCGTGCAGATCGCCCGCGCGGTCATGACCGACCCCGAGCTGCTGCTGCTCGACGAGCCGACGGCCTCGCTCGATCTCGGGTCGCGTGAGGAGTTGCTGGCGCTGCTGGGCGGCTACGCCTCCGCTCCGACGACGCCCGCGATGCTCATGGTGACCCATCACGTCGAGGAGATCCCGGTCGGGTTCACGCACGTGCTGCTGATCCGCGACGGGGCCGTGGTGGCGGCGGGCCCGATCGCCGAGACGCTCACCGCTGATGCCCTCGGCGAGACCTTCGGCATGCCGATCGCGCTCAGCAGCGAGGACGGACGCTACTCCGCCCGCGCCGCCTCCTGAGCTCGGTTCCGATGGGTTACTGAGCTCGGCCCCTATGGGTTACTGAGCTCGTCGAAGTACTGGTAGAATCGATCCTTGGTGCGTTCGTACCACAGACTTCCCTCGTCCCTGGCACAATCCAGGGCAGCAACAAAGGAATCCCATGAAGACTGACATTCACCCCGAGTACAAGGCTGTCGTGTTCCGCGACCTGGGTTCGGGCGAGACCTTCCTCACCCGCTCCACCGTCACGAGCGACAAGACGATCGAGCTGGACGGCGTGGAGTACCCGGTGATCGACGTCGAGATCTCCTCGGCCTCGCACCCTTTCTACACGGGCAAGCAGCGCATCATGGACTCGGCCGGTCGCGTCGAGAAGTTCAACCAGCGCTTCAAGGGCTTCGGCGGCTCCAAGTAAGGACCGCTTCACGAAGGCCCCGCGCTCCTCGGAGCACGGGGCCTTCGTCATGCCCGGTGGGGTGCTCACACGTCGATGACGATGCGTCCGTGCTGGATGCGGCCCGGCGGGTCGCCGGGGCTCGGCGCCGGGGCGGTGCGCCGGGTCTGCCGGTCGCGCTCCTGTCCCGCCTCGTGCGCCGTGGGGGACCACACGGCATCGAAGACGCCGACGAGCCCTCCGGATCCGGCCTGCTCGTACTTCTCCTCCACCGGGCGACGGGAGAGGGAGTGCCGGATGCCGACGAAGAAGAGCACCGGCCCCGCACCGAGTACGAGGGCGATCGTGGTCCATCCGAGCAGATGCTCCATGCGCCCAGGATAGATCGCCGACCATGTCGACGGTATCCGTCGCGCGGCGGATGTCAGCGGACGCGGCGTCCGTGGGCCAGGTCGATCAGGCGCGCCAGCACAGGACCGCTCCGCAGGCCGTTGTGCTCGTGCTCACTCGTCACCCACGGCGTCACACCGGGGAGCAGGCGGGCGGTCTCCAGCGAGAACTCCAGCGGCACGTACAGGTCGTTCACGTACACCGCGGCCGCTCCCGTGGCTCCGGAGTCGGCGAGAGCGACGGTGTCGTAGATCCGCGGCCAGGGGTGCTCCGCCAGGATCGACGTGACCTCGCGCCACGGCTGCAGCCCGGGGACGGTGTCCGCCCACTCGCGACGGATGTGCTCGCCCGTGAACAGCGTGGGGTCGTCGCGGAAGTCGTCAGGCTCGACGCGCTCCGCCGACCACCGCGTCGTGTGTCCGCTCGCGTAGCTCGACTCGTGGAACGCGTAGTACAGCGGATTGCGTGCGCCGAAGGGCATGGCGTGCTGGAGGTCGTAGCGGAAGGCGTTGGAAGAGGGATCGCGCTCGAGGAGGGACCAGAGCGTCTGCCAACCGTCGTCGGTGCCGAGAGCGGAGCCCACCGAGCGGAGGCGGGAACGCGATACGACCTCGCCGTCGGGGAGGACGAGTTCACCGGCGTCCGCGAGATCGATCAGGCGTCGCATGACGTCGCGGTGCTCCGGGAAGCGCCGGTAGTACCGCTCGGACGCCGTGCGCATCTTGTCGTAGCAGAGGGCGTAGACCTCGTCCGGGTCGCGCTCGACCGTGCTGAGGCCTCCGGTGATGAAGACGTCGTCGAGCGAATCCGCGTGGGTCGACAGGTAGGCCAGCGTCGTGAACCCGCCGAAGGACTGCCCGAGGACGCTCCACGTCGGCACCCCCAGGTGCTCCCGCAGCGCCTCGCAGTCGCGCACGATGGCATCGGCGCGCAGGTGGGTCAGATGCTCGGCGACGGCTTCGGCGCCCCGCACGAGGTCGCCGTCGCCGACCGGGGAGGAGAGGCCGGTGCCGCGCTGGTCCAGGAGGACGAGTCGGTAGTGCGCGAGGGCCTGGTCCAGCCACGCGGGCGCTGTGGAGGAGTGGAAGGGACGCGGGGCTTCGTAGCCGGGCCCGCCCTGCAGGAACACCAGATAGGGGAGCGTCTCGCCCCCGTCGCGTGTTACTACGCGGGCGAACACGTCGATCGTACGGGTGTCTGCCGGGTCGCCCCAGACGAGGGGAACCGTGAGCGTGTGCTCCTCGACGGCGAGGTCGAGCAGGCGGCGGCGGATGACAGTGGTCATGGTCACATCACATTCCCGATGTAGGAGTACTTCACGAAGACCTCGGCGGCGATGCCGGACTCATCGAGGACCCCCTGGACGGCCGTCATCATGTAGTTCGAGTCCCAGCCCATGTAGAGGTAGTGCGTGTCGTCGAGGTCATCCCAGTGCCCCTTCCACGCCTTGTCGCGGTAGATCGGGCCGCCGTGGGTCGCGCAGTAGGCGAGAGCGGCCTCGGTGGTGTCCGTCCAGGCGCGGCGGAACACGCGGTTGAACAGATGCTTGACGTCGTAGACCTCCCATCGCTCGCCGCGGTACTCGACGTAGTCGAACTCGCGCTCCCACCCCGCCGGCCAGCCGCGGCGTCGGACCGCGTCGAGGATCGGGGTGAGTCCGTCGTCGTCGATCTCGGGCAGCGCGGGTCGTGCCCACACGCGGACGAGGTCGGCTGTCAGGCCCACCGTGCGTGCGGTGATGGCCGCCGTGCCCCAGGACTCCTGCGCGGCCAGAGCGCGAGTGGCCGGCACCGCGCTGCGTGCATAGGCCTCATCGCGCTTGACCGGGAACGAGGCGCCGAACACCCGCTCCGTGAGCCCCTGCTCCAGCAGTGTGAGGTTGCCGAGGGTCGGCGCGAGGGCGCGGTGGCTGTTCTGCTCGTCTTCCGAATACTCGCTCCACGGGCGCACGCCGTCGCCGGACCAGGCGTCGCCGGGCACGGCGGGCACGATGTGCTCGACGTCGTAGCCGTCCACGTCATCGACGCCTTCGAGCCGGCCGAGCACGTAGGCCGGATACGGCAGCTCGCTGTACTTGAGCACCGCACTGACCCGTTCGTCCGACGGGGTGATGCGCGCGATGGCGCGGGCCAGGGCGTCGTGTCCGTCGCGACGCGCACGGCAGAGACGGGCGATGAGCCGCTCGGCGGGAAGGTTCACGAGCGCGCGACGAAGGAACATCGCCTGCAGCCACTCGAGCGTCTCGAGGAGCTGGGCCCGGTCGATGAGCCCGCGCGCGTGATCGCTGTACGCGCTCATGACGAGCGGGTACGAGGAGCGTCCGAACGTGTTGACGTGCCGCAGCTGACGCGCGATCTCGGGGTCCGGTTCCTTCCTCGGGTCCAGGAGGATGCCGTAGATCTCCGCGTAGTGCCGCCAGGTCTCGGCGTCGGCCTGGAGGTGCGCGACGTCGACGCGCGGGAACGACTGGCGGAACGCGCTGTACACCCCGTGCTCCCCGTTCGCCGCCACCTCTCGCCCCGTCACGAGCACGAGGTAGTGGCGCCAGAACGCTCCGATCGCCTCGCCCGTGTGCTGCTCGATCGGTAGCCAGAACCGCGCCTCCACGTCCATCTGCTCGGCGTGGTTCAGGCCCATGAGGATGTAGTTGTGGATCAGCTCATGGTCCCGCAGCGGTTCGCCGGTGGAGTTCAGGCTCTCGAAGATCTGCTGCGCGTTGGCCTGCGCACCGAGCGTGATCGAGACGTGCTCCAGTCGCTGCAGCCCCTGCCAGATGAGCGGCACCTCGTCGGCATGGATCTGGCTGCGGAAGAAGGCGTAGTTGTCGTCGAAGCGCGACTCGCGATCGAGGTCGTCACGGCGGTCGAGCACGACCGACTCGTAGAGATCGGCCCAGGCGTCGTGCGGCCGAAGCTTCGTGCGCTCCGGGTCGTCGGTGCGCACCAGCACGCGGGCGAGGTCGGCGGCGAGCTCCGGGTCCCGGTCGCGCACCGAGTGATGCAGCGCGGCGACGAGGAGCATGAGCGTGGTGAGGCGCTGCTGCCCGTCGATGAGGATGAGGTCGGCGTCCGCGCCGGAGCCGTCCTCGGCGGAGAGGATCGAGCCGATGAAGTGGCGATGCGCGTCGTCCTCCGCGGCCACCGCCCTGACGTCGGAGAGGAGCCGCTCGCAGCCGCCGATGTCCCAGCGGTACTGCCGCTGATAGACGGGGACGACGATGGTCGTGCGTCCCGCCGCGAGCCATTCGATCGTGTTGACTGCCGTCGCCTCGACGTTGGTCGCGGTGCTCATGCTGGTGTCTCGTCCTCCCGTAGCGACAGGCGCCACGGACGCGCCGGGTGCCCCGCCCAGTCTATTCGCTTATCCACGGTGACCCTCCGGGGGAGCGCCAGGTCCCGCTGTTAGCCTTGCCTTATCAGGGCCTGTTAAAACGTGCTGGCCCCCGATGAAAGGAACATGACTCGATCATGGGATACATCAAGTCCGCAGCGCTGGAGGAGAAGGGCTTCGTCGTCCTCGACAGCTACGACCAGGAGGCCGACCCCAAGGAGTGGCTCGACATCGAGTACGTCGACTGGAAGTCCTCGGGCGACACCCGGTTCGCGCCCCTCGCCAGCGCCTTCGGTGACATCGAGTGCAACGGCTTCTGGAACCACAAGCCGCCGCGCACCGACAAGGACGGCGTCTGGATCGACGAGCAGACCGCCAAGGCCCCGAACCTCACGCGTCGCGCGCAGGAGCCGGGCGCGAACGTCGGTCGCTGCCGCGTCATCGAGCTGCAGCCGACCCCGTACGGCGACTGCCTCTACAACCTGCACCAGGACGACAACAACCGTCTGAACCCGGACGGCACCGGCTGGGTCGTGCGCGGGTTCTTCAACCTCACCGACGACAAGGACAGCTACTTCGTCCTGCGCGAGAACCGCACGGACCCCAGCATCGAGTACCGCATCGCCCTGCCGGCCGGTGCGCAGCTCATCGTCGACACCCAGCGCCTGTGGCACGCGGCCACGCACAACGGCACCGACCCGCGCTACTGCCTCATCACCTCGTGGACGTCCGGTCCCGAGCTCGACGCGTACATCGAGAAGTACCACGGCACCGACGACGTCCCGAACGTCGAGGTCCCGCAGGACGTGCTCGAGTTCGGCTATGCCGAGCAGGCCCGCAAGGACGCCGCCCGCGCGGCCTATTACGCCGCCAAGGGCCAGCAGGTCAAGCAGGCCATGAGCGAGGCGTGAGCCTCCGCACACTGGGTCGCTGAGCGTCCCCACAGTGGGTCGCTGAGCGTCCCCACGGTGGGTCGCTGAGCGTCCCCACGGTGGGTCGCTGAGCGTCCCCACGGTGGGTCGCTGAGCGTCCCCACGGTGGGTCGCTGAGTGTCCCCACGGTGGGTCGCTGAGCTCGTCGAAGCGCCCGAAGGCCCCGGTCCGCGGACCGGGGCCTTCGTCGTCGAATCACACGCTTGTGATTTCGCGGGAACTCGGCGAGAATGGGCGCACAACCGCATACTCTCGCCACTTCGTGGTTCAGGTCGTAGGGGAAGACGCACCTGATGAAACGGAGAGATCATGGCGACGGCTTACGCACGCGGAGTGGTGTTCATCCACTCGGCGCCTCGCGCGCTCTGCCCGCACCTGGAATGGGCGGTGGGTCGCGCTATCGGGCGTGCGGTGAACTTCGATTGGACCGAGCAGCCCGTGCTGACCGGCGCCCGCCGCGCCGAGTTCTACTGGGACGGCCCCGTCGGAACCGGCGCTGCCCTCGCGACCGCGATCCGCGGCTGGGAGCACCTCCGGTTCGAAGTGACCGAGGATCCCACTCCGCGCAGTGACGGCGGTCGGTGGCTGCACACCCCAGACCTCGGGATCCACTACGCCCAGACCGACGCCGCCGGCAACATCGTCATCGGCGAGGACCGCATCCGCTACGCGATGGAGATCGCCGCGGGAAACGCCGTCGAGCTGCAGCGCGAGCTCGACGTCGCCCTGGGCTCCGCCTGGGACGAGGAGCTGGAACCCTTCCGTCACGCCAGCGACGACGCGCGCGTCGTCTGGCTCCACAAGGTCGGCTGACCGGCCGCTGAGACCAGGAGCGCGGAGGCGTGAGTATCGGATGCCGGTGAGTGATCCCGGACGCTGAGAAGACGAATCCCCGCTCCGCTCGACGAGGACCCCGCCCCGGGTGACCGGGCGGGGTCTTCGTCTGTGCCGGTCAGATCACTGCGGCGTGAGCAAGGTCGGCGGTGGCGTCCACTCCACCGCCGCGCACGTCCGCCCAGGCCTGCGCCAGGCGCGTCATCGCCTCCGCCGTCCGCTCGGGGGGAAGCGTGATCGGGACCCGGAGGCGGCGCTCCAGCACGCCGCCGGTCGTGAAGCGCGGCCCGGGTGGGAGGATGAGATCCCGTTCCCGTGCGGCGAGGGAGAGCGTGGTCGACAAGGGGGCACCGAGGTCGATCCAGGCGGAGAGGCCGCCGGGCGTCGCCGGCATGCGCATCCCCGGGATATCCGCGATCCCCGCAGCCACCGCGTCCCGCCCCGCCGTGAGGCGGCGTCGGACATGATGGGTGAGCGCCGGGACGTCGTCGAGAAGCTCCACGGCGATGCACTGCTCCAGGAGCGCTGTGCCGAGTTCGAACGAGGGACGGACGGCCAGCAGTCGAGCGATGACCGAGCGCTCGGCGCGCACCCAGCCGATGCGCATGCCTCCCCAGGCGATCTTCGACATCGACCCGACCGTGATGACGTTCGGGCCCTCGGCCGCCATGGGCACCGGAGCCCATCCGCGGTCGATGTCGAGTTCCGCCGTCGTCTCGTCCACGATCAGATGGGTGCCCGTATTCCGGGCCGTCGTGGCGATCCGGGACCGCTCCTCCTGCGGCAGCGTCGCGCCGGTGGGGTTGTGGAAGTCCGGGATGAGGTAGGCGACGTGCGGCCGAGCCGTCAGCAGCGTGTCGGTGAGGTGCCGGGTGTCCCAGCCGTCGGTGTCGACCGGTGTGGGGACCAGACGGTAGCCGTGGCGGTGCAGCGCCTCGAGCGCGTGCGGAAAGGTCGGCTGCTCCACGAGGGCGCGTTCGCCCCGGCGGCCGATCGCCGTGAGGATGAGGTTGACGGCGTTCAGGGCGCCGGAGGTGATCATGATCTCGTCCGGCGTGGTGACCGCGCCGCGTTCGGTGAACCGGCGGGCCACGGCCTCACGCAGCTCGGGAAGACCCTGCAGCGAGTAGCCGCTCGTACCGCGCAGAGCCGCGAGTCGGGGGAGTGAGCGCACGGTGGCGTCGTACAGACCGGGGGTCGAGTCCATGGAGGCGATCGAGAGGTCGATCGCCTCGTCGTCCCGGCCGGGGGTGGCTATCGACGGGCCGTGCGGGAGCGCGACGCGGGTGCTGCCGCCGTGATGCCGGGACACGTAGCCGGCGGCCTCCAGCACGCCGTACGCGCGGGTGATGGTCGACCGGGACCGTCGCAGCTCGAGGGCGAGGGCGCGCTCGCTCGGCAGTCGCTCGCCGACGGTGAGGCGACCGTCGAGGATGAGCGCTCTGATGCGGTCGGCGAGACCGGACGCCGAGGTGTCGTCGAGGTCCTGGATGCCGAGCTGCGTGACGAGACGGGATGCCATGCCTCCAGACTGCCGCAAAGTGGCCTTCCATGTGCAGGCCACTTTTCGCTCAGTGGTCGTCCTCGGAGGTCTTCGCACGGGCCACGATGGAGAGATGCTCTTCCGTGCCGTCTTCCTGCCTTTCACCGCGACCAGCCGTCGGGACCTGGTCGAGCGGCTCGCGCAGCTCGTGGGCGGGCTCTTCCTCTACGGTGTCGCCCTCGGCTTCATGGTGCGGGGCGGCATCGGCGTCGCGCCCTGGGACGTCCTGTCGCTGGGCGTCGCGGGCTGGACGGGACTCGGGTACGGGGTCGTCACGGTGCTCATCTCGATCGTCGTCCTGCTGCTGTGGATCCCGCTCCGTCAGCGGGTGGGCCTCGGCACCCTGCTCAACGCGTTGCTCATCGGCCCGTTCGCGGATCTCACGCTCCTCGTGCTGCCTGCTCCGCCGTCCGTGTGGGTCGGGGCCCCCATGTTCGTGTTCGGACTCGTACTGCTGGCGTTCGCCACCGGTCTCTACATCGCGGCCGACTTCGGTCCCGGACCGCGCGACGGACTCATGACCGGCCTCGTGCGAGTGACCAGGTGGCCGGTCTGGCTGGCCCGGACGGTCATCGAGGGCTCCGTGCTGCTGGTCGGCTTCCTGCTCGGCGGCCCCGTCGGCGTCGGCACCGTGCTGTTCGCATTCGGCGTCGGTCCGCTGATCGGCTGGTTCCTCCCACGCATCGAGCGCCGACGTCGGGAGCGTTCGCAGCGCCTTGCCGTCCGGGCGAGCGCGCCCCTGGGTCCCTGAGCCTGTCGACGGGCCAGAGCGGACCGCGCACGACGAAGGCCCCCGGTTCACTTCCCGGGGGCCTTCGTCGTGCATGCGGAAGCGGTCAGTCGACGCCGCCGAGCACGAGCACGGCG
The DNA here is from genome assembly GCF_050470785.1 of Microbacterium sp. NRRL B-14842. Classification (NCBI taxonomy): domain Bacteria; kingdom Bacillati; phylum Actinomycetota; class Actinomycetes; order Micrococcales; family Microbacteriaceae; genus Microbacterium; species Microbacterium sp. NRRL B-14842. The sequence continues at coordinate 1,238,299 of NZ_JBFLUM010000001.1, forward strand.
TTGTGTCCGCCGAAGCCGAACGAGTTGCTGATGGCGATCTGCGGGCCGTCGCCGAGCGGAGCCGCCTCTCCGGACAGACGGAAGGGGACCTCCGGGTCCGGCTCGGTCATGTTGATCGTCGGCGGGGCCACGCGGTCCCGCAGCGCGAGGAGGGAGAAGATCGCCTCCAGCGCTCCTGTGCCGCCCAGCAGGTGTCCGGTCGACGCCTTGGTGGCCGACACCGGGATCTCGTCGATCCGGTCGCCGAAGACGTTCTTCAGCGCGACGTACTCGTTGGGGTCCCCGACCGGGGTCGAGGTCGCGTGGGCGTTGATGTGCGTCACCTGGTCGGGGGTGATGCCGGCCTCCTCGAGTGCCTGGACGACGGCACGCGCCGCACCCTTGCCCTCGGGGTCGTTGCCGGTGATGTGGTAGGCGTCGGCGGTCACACCGCCTCCGAGGATGTAGCCGTAGATCTTCGCGCCGCGGGCCTTGGCATGCTCCTCGGTCTCGAGGATGAGGGCGGCGGCACCCTCGCCCATCACGAAGCCGTCGCGGTCGATCGCGCCGGGTCGCGAGGCGTGGGCCGGGTCGTCGTTACGACGCGACAGCGCCTGCGCGGAGGCGAAGGCGGCCATCGTGATCGGGTGGATCGCCGACTCGGTGCCACCGGCGATGACGACGTCGGCCAGGCCCTCCTGAAGGTGGTGGAACGCGTGGATGATCGACTCGGTGCTGGAGGCGCAGGCACTGACCACGGTCTGCGCGTAGGCCCGGGCTTCGAACTGCAGCGACAGGTTGCCGGCGGCCGCGTTCGGCATCAGCATCGGCACGGTCAGCGGCATGACCCGGCGCGGGCCCTTCTCACGCAACGTGTCCCAGGCGTCCAGCAGCGTCCACAGGCCGCCGATGCCCGTCGCGAAGTCGACGCCGAGGCGCTCGGGAGCGACCTCTGGCGAGCCCGCGTCCGCCCAGGCCTCGCGCGCCGCGATGAGGGCGAACTGCGAAGACGGGTCGAGACGCTTCGCCTCGTGGCGGGGCAGCACCTCTTCCGGACGGACGCTCGCAGAGGCGGCGAACGTGACGGGGAGGTCGTACTCCTGCACCCAGTCGTGCTCGATCGTGCGGGCGCCGGAGGCACCGGCGAGGAGGTTGTCCCAGTTCTCCGGGGCCGTCCCGCCGATGGCGGAGGTGGCGCCGATGCCGGTGACGACGATGCGCTTGGTCATGAGGTGTGGTTCCTTGTCGAAACGAGTTCGTGCGGGGGATGGGCAGGGCCGGAGGATGCCACGCCTCGCGCGGGGCGAGGGTGGCATCCTGGCGGGATTACTCCTGGCCCGCGACGATGAAGTTGACGGCGTCGCCGACGGTCTTCAGGTTCTTGACCTCGTCGTCGGGGATGGTGACGCCGAACTTCTCCTCGGCGTTGACGACGATCGTCATCATCGAGATCGAGTCGATGTCGAGGTCGTCCGTGAACGACTTCTCCAGGGCGACCTCGCTGGCGTTGATGCCGGTCTCGTCGGTGATCAGCTCTGCGAGGCCGGCGAGGACCTCATCGTTGGTGAAAGCCATGGTGGTCTTCCTCTTTCTTACGGGTTGTATTCGGAACCGTGGAACAGTCTAGGGAAGGTCGGCGCGTCTTCAGGGGAGGACGACGACCTGGGCCGCGAAGACGAGGCCGGCGCCGAAGCCGATCTGCAGGGCGAGGCCGCCGGAGAGCTCCGGGTGCTCGGCCATGAGGCGGTGGCTGGCGAGGGGGATCGAGGCGGCCGACGTGTTGCCGGTGGTCTCGATGTCACGGGCGATGACGGTGGTCTCCGGAAGGCCGAGCTGCTTGGCGAACTCGTCGATGATGCGCATGTTCGCCTGGTGCGGGATGAAGGCGGCGAGGTCGGAGGCCTCGATCCCGGCCTTCTCCAGCGCCTCGCGGGCGACCTTCGCCATCTCCCAGACCGCCCAGCGGAAGACCGTCGGACCTTCCTGGCGGAGCGTCGGCCACGGCACCACGCCGTCGCGGAAGTCGGTGAGGGTGCCGTTCATGCCGACGGCGTCGGCCTTGGAGCCGTCGCTGCCCCAGACGGCAGGGGCGATGCCCGGCGTGTCGCTCGGGCCGATGAGAGCCGCGCCAGCGCCGTCGCCGAGGAGGAACGAGATGCTGCGGTCCGTGGGGTCGACGACGTCGGACAGCTTCTCCGTGCCGATCACGAGGGCGTGGCGGGCGGCACCGGCCTTGATGAGCGCGTCGGCCTGCGCCACCGCGTACGCGTAGCCGGCGCAGGCCGCGTTGATGTCGTACGCCGCAGCGGGGTTGGCGCCGACGCGGTCCGCCACGATCGCGGAGACCGACGGCGTCTGCTTCGGGTTGCTGATGGTCGCGACGATGACGAGGTCTACCTGGTCGGCCGGCACACCCGACTTCTCGATGGCCTCGGCCGCCGCCTCGGTCGCGAGGTCGATGGCGTCCGTCCCCTTGTCGGCCCGGACGCGCGTGATGATGCCGGTGCGCTGCCGGATCCACTCGTCACTCGAGTCGATGGGCCCGATGAGGTCTTCGTTGGGCACCGCGTTCTCGCCGCGAGCCGCGCCGAAGGCGTAGATGCGGGTGTAGGCGGGCCCGGCGATCTGGGCGAGGGAGGCGGTCATGCGGCTTCTCCGTTCAGCAGCGCGACGGCGGCTTCGAGGTCTTCGGGGGTCTTCACGGCGACCGTCGGCACGCCGCGCAGGCCGCGCTTGGCGAGACCGACCAGGGCGCCGGCGGGGGCGAGCTCGATGACGCCGGTCACGCCGGCGTCGGCGAAGGAGGTCATGCAGAGGTCCCACCGCACGGGGGAGGAGACCTGATCGACGAGATAGTCGAGCGCCGTCGCTCCGTCGGTCACGACGGAGCCGTCGCGGTTGGTCCAGAGCGTGATCTCGGGGTCGGCCGGCTGGACGTCGGCCACAGCGTCGCGGAGAATCGAGACGGCGGAGGACATGTAGTCGGTGTGGAACGCGCCGGCGACCTGGAGCGGCACCACGCGCGTGCCCTTGACCGGATCCTCGGCGAGGGCCGCCAGGGCCGGAAGAGGGCCGGCGACGACGATCTGCCCGCCGCCGTTGAAGTTCGCCGGCGCGAGGCCGAGCTCGGCGAGTCGGGCGAGGAGCGTCTCCTCGTCACCGCCGAGGACCGCGCTCATCCCGGTCGGGGTCTGGGCCGCGGCATCCGCCATCGCCCGCCCACGGATGCCGACGAGGCGCATGCCGGTCGTGGCGTCCAGGACACCGCTACCGACGAGAGCGGCGATCTCCCCGACGGAGTGCCCGGCGATGCCGTCGGCGCGGCGACCGGCGGCGGCCACGAGAGCGTCACCGGCGACGAGGGAGGCGGCCACGATCAGCGGCTGGGCGACGCGCGTGTCGCGGATGGCGTCCGCGTCCGATTCGGTGCCGTGCGCGCGGAGATCGACCTGCGCGGCCTCGGAGTAGGCGGCGAGACGCTCCTCCACTCCGTCGAGCTCGAGCCAGGGGGCGAGGAATCCGGGGGTCTGCGAGCCCTGTCCAGGGCAGACGACGACAATCACCCACCCAGTCTGCCAACGATCGCTGCAGAACGGTGGATGATCCATCACAAGATTGCGCGGAACCCTTGTGTGTGGCGCACAGGTTCGCCGTCTCGGTCAGCGCGGAGGGCGACGCAGAGGCGAACGGCGCCGGACCTGCTCCGCGGCTCCGATGGAGCCGAGGATGAGTGCGGTCTGCAGGATGAGCGCCTCGCGGGGCCCGGTCGCGTCCCACCCGATGACCTCGCTCACCCGCTTGAGGCGGTAGCGCACGGTATTGGGATGCACGAAGAGCTCGCGGGCCGTCGCCTCGAGGGACCGGCCGTTGTCCAGGTAGCTCCAGAGCGTCGTGACGAGGTCGGTCGAGTGCGCCTGCAACGGGCGGTAGATGCGCTCGATGAGGGTCTGCTTCGCGAGCGGATCGCCGGCGAGGGCGCGCTCGGGGAGGAGGTCGTCGGCCTCGACGGGCCGCGGTGCGCCGCGCCAGGCCCGGGCGACGGCGAATCCGGCCAGGGCCGCACGAGCACTCTGGCTGGCGTCGACGAGGGCGGCGACCGCCGGGCCCAGCACGACGAAGCCCGGGCCGAACGAGGGCTCCAGACGCGTGGCGATCTCCTGGAACCCGAGCTCCTCGTCCTCGCCCTCCTGACCCTCGACGCGCGCGCGTCCGAGTACGAGGACGAGTCGCGAGCCCTGTACCCCGATGAGCACGTCGACCGCGAGCTTGCGCGCGGTGCGGCGCACCAGATCGACGTCGAACTGCGGGGGCGTGGTCCCGACGAGGACAGCGACCTCCCCGTGACCGTGCCACCCGAGCGCGGCGATCCGGCTGGGCAGCTCCTCGTCGGCCTCGCCGGTGAGGATCGAGTCGACGACGAGCGCTTCGAGCCGTGCGTCCCAGAGGCCGCGGGCCTCGGCGGCGCGGGCGTAGACGTCGGCCGCCGCGAACGCCACGTCCCGCGAGTAGAGCAGGATGGCCTCTCGGAGATCCGCGCCCTTGCCCGCGACCCGCTCCTCGGTCACCTCGACGGTGACGCGGATGAGCTGGAGCGTCTGCTGCAGACTCACACTCCGCAGCAGTTCACGGGGAGCGGCGGCGAAGATGTCCGCGGCGATCCATGGGGTGGACGTGGGGTCGTCGTACCACTGGATGAATGACGTGATGCCCGCCTGCGCCACCAGCCCGACCGCGGAGCGGCGGGCCGGTGGCATGTCGGCGTACCAGGGGAGGGTGTCCTCCAGCCGCTTGATCGTCACCGTGGCGATGTCACCGGAGATCCGGCGGAGCCAGGTGAGCGTGGCGGCCTTGTCCATGCCGGCGGCGGAGGCAGCTGTCACCGAGGACTCAGCTTTCGCCGCCTGCGTTGCCGCTCGTGCCGGCGTTCACGTCGTGCAGGCGGTACTTCTCGATGGCCTGAGCGGAGAGGCCGCGGTCGACCTTGCCCTCCTCGGCCAGTGCCTGCAGCGTGCGCACGACGATCGACGGTCCGTCGATCTTGAAGAAGCGGCGTGCCGCGGCACGGGTGTCCGAGAACCCGAAGCCGTCGGCGCCGAGCGTGGCGAAGCGGTTCGGAACCCACGGGCGGATCTGGTCCTGCACGGCGTGCATGAAGTCGCTGACCGCGACGACGGGACCCTCGGCGCCCTGGAGCTTCTGCGTGAGGTACGCGGTGCGCGGCTCCTGCTCCGGGTGGAGGAAGTTGTGCTCGTCGGCGGCGAGGCCGTCACGGCGCAGCTCGGTCCACGAGGTGACCGACCACACGTCGGCGACGACGCCCCAGTCCTTCTTCAGCAGCTCCTGCGCCTCGAGCGCCCACGGCAGACCGACGCCGGAGGCGAAGAGCTGCGCACGGGGGCCGTCGCCCTCGCCGATGGAGACGCGGTGGATACCGCGGACGATGCCGTCCACGTCCACGTCGGCCGGCTCGGCGGGCTGCACCATCGGCTCGTTGTACACGGTGAGGTAGTACATGACGTTCGGGTCCTCGTGCTGCCCGCCGTACATCCGCTCGAGACCGGAGCGCATGATGTGCGCGATCTCGTAGCCGTACGCGGGGTCGTAGGACACCGTCGCCGGGTTGGTGGAGGAGAGCAGGTGCGAGTGGCCGTCGGCGTGCTGGAGGCCCTCACCCGTCAGGGTCGTGCGTCCGGCGGTGGCGCCGATGATGAAGCCGCGGGCCATCTGGTCGCCGGCCGCCCACTGGGCGTCGCCGGTGCGCTGGAAACCGAACATCGAGTAGAAGATGTAGATCGGGATCAGCGGCTCGCCGTGCGTGGCGTACGAGGTGCCCGCTGCGGTGAACGCCGCGACGGCGCCGGCCTCGTTGATGCCGACGTGGACGATCTGGCCCTGCGGGCTCTCCTTGTAGGCGAGCAGCAGCTCCCGGTCGACCGAGGTGTAGTGCTGGCCGTTGGGGTTGTAGATCTTCGCGGTCGGGAAGTACGCGTCCATGCCGAACGTGCGCGCCTCGTCGGGGATGATCGGCACGATCCGGTGGCCGAACTCCTTCGAGCGCAGCAGGTCCTTCAGCAGGCGGACGAACGCCATGGTCGTGGCGATCTCCTGCGTGCCGGAGCCCTTCTTCGGCAGCGCGTAGGCGTTGTCCTCGGGCAGGGAGAGGCCCACGTGGGTCGAACGGCGCTCCGGGAGGAAGCCGCCGAGGGCCTTACGGCGCTCGAGCATGTACTGGATCGTCTCGTCCTGCGGTCCCGGGTTGTAGTACGGGGGCAGGTAGGGGTTCTCCTCGAGCTGCGCGTCCGTGATCGGGATGTGCATCGCGTCGCGGAACGTCTTGAGGTTGTCCAGCGTCATCTTCTTCATCTGGTGGGTCGCGTTGCGGCCCTCGAACTGCGGGCCGAGCCCGTAGCCCTTGACGGTCTTCGCGAGGATGACGGTCGGCTTGCCCTTGTGCTCGGTCGCGGCCTTGAAGGCGGCGTAGACCTTGCGGTAGTCGTGGCCACCGCGCTTCAGGTTCCAGATGTCGTCGTCGGAGTAGTCCTTGACCAGGGCGGCGGTGCGCTCGTCGCGGCCGAAGAAGTGCTCACGGATGTAGGCGCCGGACTCGGCCTTGTACGTCTGGTAGTCCCCGTCGGGGGTGACGTTCATGAGGTTGAGCAGCGCGCCCTCGGTGTCGCGGGCGAGCAGGTCGTCCCACTCCCGGCCCCAGACGACCTTGATGACGTTCCAGCCCGCGCCGCGGAAGAACGACTCGAGCTCCTGGACGATCTTGCCGTTGCCGCGCACCGGGCCGTCGAGGCGCTGCAGGTTGCAGTTGACGACGAAGGTGAGGTTGTCGAGACCCTCGTTCGCGGCGACCTGGAGCTGACCCCGGCTCTCGACCTCGTCCATCTCGCCGTCGCCGAGGAAGGCCCAGACGTGCGACTGCGAGGTGTCCTTGATGCCCCGGTTCTCGAGGTACTTGTTCGACATCGCCTGGTAGATGGCGTTGATCGGGCCGAGACCCATCGACACCGTCGGGAACTGCCAGTACTCCGGCATGAGGCGCGGGTGCGGGTACGAAGGGATGCCGTTCGGCGCGTGCGACTTCTCCTGGCGGAAGCCGTCGAGCTGGTCCTCGGTCAGGCGACCCTCGAGGAACGAGCGGGCATAGGTGCCGGGGGAGGCGTGGCCCTGGATGAAGATCTGGTCGGCACCACCGGGGTGGTCCGCGCCCTTGAAGAAGTGGTTGAAGCCCACTTCGTACAGCGCCGCGGAGGACGCGTAGGTCGAGATGTGACCGCCGACGCCGATGCCGGGGCGCTGGGCGCGGTGCACCGTGATGGCGGCGTTCCAGCGGATCCAGGCGCGGTAGCGGCGCTCGATCTCCTCGTCGCCGGGGAACTCGGGCTCGTTCTCCGGGGCGATGGTGTTGATGTAGTCGGTGGTCGGAACCATCGGCACGTTCAGGTGCAGTTCCTTGGAGCGCTTGAGCAGGCTGAGCATGATCTCGCGCCCGCGGCCGTGGCCCTTGGCGTCCACCAGCTCGTCGAGCGACTGCTGCCACTCACCGGTCTCTTCCGGATCGCTGTCGAGGGGGCCCTGAGAGTACGGATCCTGGTCGTGGACGGTCACGGGGGAACCTTTCGTCAAGCTGGCAGGTCATGCCAAGGAAACGGGAAGCGACACGGGCAGCCTTGTCGGCCGTGCACAACGCGCGCCGACCTCAGCCTAGCCCTCTTCCACGACACGGGTGCGCATCCGCGCCCGGATAGACTGAGCGCACCAGGGCCTTTAGCTCAGCTGGTAGAGCGCCACGTTTACACCGTGGATGTCGTCGGTTCGATCCCGGCAGGGCCCACCCGTATCGTTTGCAGCGGGGAGCGGCAATGGAGCGACGCATCGTCATCAGTGGGGCATCGGGCCTCATCGGATCCGCGCTCACCGCCGCGCTCCGCGCCGACGGGATCGACGTGAGCACCTTGGTGCGACGGGCCCCGCAGGCGGAGGGCGAGGTCGAGTGGGCGCCGGGCGACGCAGCCCTCGACCCGGATGTTCTCGCCGGCGCCGAGGCCGTCGTGGCCCTCGGCGGTGCGAGCGTCGGACGCCTGCCGTGGACGCGCGGGTATCGACGTCAACTCGTCGAATCGCGGCTCGACGCGACGAACACCCTCACCACCGCGCTGCGCGCCCTGCGCACCGACGCGCCGGCATTCCTCTCCGCCTCGGCCGTGGGCTACTACGGCTCGGCGCCGGGCGAGGTGCTCACCGAGCACTCCGGACCCGGCAGCACCTTCCTCGCCGACCTCACCGTGCGGTGGGAGACCGCGGCGCGGCGCGCCGAGGACCACACGCGGGTCGCCCTGCTGCGGACGGCACCGGTGATCCATCGCCGGGGTGTGCTCCGTCCGATGATCACGCTCACGAAGCTCGGCGTCGCCGGCCCTCTGGGGACGGGCACACAGATCTGGCCGTGGATCTCCTTGGAGGACGAGGTGCGCGGCATCCGCCATGTCCTCGATGAGAAGCTCGCGGGGCCCGTCAATCTCGCCGGACCCACGAGGGCATCAGCCAATGAGATCGGCCGCGCGCTCGCGCAGCGGATGCACCGGCCGTTCTGGCTGCCCGCTCCCCGGTGGGCGTTGCGCCTCGCCCTCGGCGATGCCGCCGAGTCGTTGCTGCTCCCCGACGCCGATGTGCGGCCGGAAGTGCTGGAGCAGTCCGGCTTCCGGTTCACCCATCGGACCGCAGCAGAGGCGGTCGCCGCGGCGGTGTGATGACGCTGCGATTCTCCCGGCGAGACCCCTGCCGTCACAGCGCCCGCGCTGTCAGGATGGGCGCATGGAGATCATCGAGAACTCGAAGCTCACCGTCGTCGGCGCGGGAAGCGTGGGGTCCAGCGTCGCCTACGCCGCGCTCATCCGTGGCTCGGCACGCCACGTCGCCCTGTACGACATCGCGACCGAGAAGGTCGAGGCCGAGGTGCTGGACCTCGCGCACGGCACGCAGTTCACGGGCAGCAGCGACATCATCGGCGGAAGTGACATCTCCGTGGCCGCAGGTTCCCATGTCGTGGTCATCACCGCGGGAGCGAAACAGAACCCTGGACAGACGCGCACCGAGCTCGCCGGGGTGAACGCCGGCATCATCCGGCGCCTGATGCCGGAGCTGCTCGCCGTCGCGCCGAACGCCGTCTACGTCATCGTCACGAACCCGTGCGACGTGCTCACGGTCATCGCGCAGCAGGAGACCGGACTGCCGCCGGAGCGCATCTTCGCGTCGGGCACCGTGCTCGACACGTCTCGGCTGCGCTGGAAGCTGGGGGAGCGGGCGGGAGTGTCCACGGCGAGCGTGCACGCCCACATCATCGGAGAGCACGGCGACACCGAGTTCCCGCTCTGGTCGCGGGCGACGATCGGCACGGTCCCGATCCTCGACTGGGAGACCCCGGACCACCCGCGCTTCACCCTGGAGGAGCTGGACGAGATCGCCGTCGACGTCCGCGATGCCGCCTACAAGGTGATCCAGGGGAAGGGCGCCACGAACTATGCGATCGGACTCTCCAGTGCGCGCATCGTGGAGGCGATCCTCCGGGACGAGCATGCGGTGATGCCGGTGAGCACGGTGCTCCACGACTTCCACGGGATCGACGGGGTCGCCCTGTCCGTTCCGTCCATCGTCAGCGCCGCGGGCGCGGTGCCGATCCGCACGACCGCGTTCTCGGATCGGGAGCTCGGACTGCTGCGGGAGTCCGCCGACGCGCTCACCGCGGTCGCCGCGTCCCTGCAGGCGTGACGGCGGTGGGGCGGCCGGCCATCCACCGCGTTCATCGACCGTGCGGATCGGTGCGGTTGAGCACCGCGACGACTTCGTCGTAGTCGCCACGAGCCTCGCCGTAGCGGAGGAACTTCACCCGCTCGACCTGGATCTCGGTCGCGTCGGGCTGGGTCTCGATGAGGGACATGACCTCGTCGATGAACGCGTCGAGGGGCAGAGCAGCATCGTTCTCCGCGTGCCCGGGCATGAGATCCGTGCACACCGCCGGCGGTTCGAGCTCCTGCACCGCGACGGTCGTCCCCGCGAGCTGGAGCCGGAGCGACTCGCTGAGCATGTGGATCGCCGCCTTGCTCGCGTTGTACGTGGGCGTGACCTTCAGGGGCGCGAAGGCGAGACCGGAGGAGACGGTCATGATGGTCGCCGCGGGCTGGGCTCGCAGGTGCTCGATGAAGGCGGCGATGAGACGGATCGGGCCGAGGATGTTCGTCGTGACGGTCTCCTCGGCGGTGGACAGGAAGCCGGCCGGCGTGGTCCAGTCCTCCGCGCGCATGATGCCCGCCATCGTGATGAGCACGTTCAGCGTCGGGTGCGCGACGAGGACTGCGGCCGCGGCCTCGTCGATGCTTCCCGGGTCCGTGGTGTCGATGCGGACGGTGCGGAGTGCGGGATGCTCGGCGGCGATCGCGGCCAGCCGGTCCTCTCGTCGCCCTCCCACGATCACGGTGTTGCCGCGCTCCTGCAGTCGGAGTGCCAGCGCCAGACCGATCCCGCTCGTCGCGCCGGGGATGAAGATGGTGTTTCCGGTGATGTCCATGACCTCAGCCTCGGCGCTGCACCGGCGCCGTTCCAGAGACGGCTGATCGGGGGATCGGCGGTCCCTGGATCCCGTCCGGTGTCCGGGGGATACTGCACGGATGGATCGCGATGCCCTGGCCGACTTCCTCCTGCGCCGTCGGGAGGCGCTCCGTCCCGCCGATGTGGGGCTGCCTGAGGGGCCGCGTCGGCGGACGGCGGGACTGCGGCGGGAGGAGGTCGCGCAGCTGGCGACCATGTCGACGGACTACTACACACGTCTCGAGCAGCGTCGGGGCCCGCAGCCGAGCGCGCAGATCCTCGCCCTCGCTCGTGCCCTGCGTCTGTCATCCGACGAGCGCGACTACCTGTATCGACTGAGCGGGCTCAGCGCACCCGATCGGACGGTGGTCACCGATTACGTCCGCCCCGGCATCCTCCGCGTGCTCGATCGTCTGCACGACACCCCGGCGTTCGTGGTCTCGCCTCTCGACGAGGTGCTGGTGCAGAACGACGCCTCGCGGGCGTTGATCGGTGACGCGAGCGCCCTGACCGGCCTTGACCGGAGCGGCATCCATCGCTGGTTCGCGCGACCGGACGAGGAGCGACGCCGGTACCGGGAGGTCGATCACCCCCGGCAGTCCCGGGCACTGGTGGCGGCGCTGCGCGCGGCGTACGGAACGATGGGCGCGCGGTCGCGGGCCGGGGAGATCGTGGCCGACCTGTCGGAGCGCAGCCCCGAGTTCGTGCAGCTCTGGGCGGCCCACGAGGTCGCCCGTCGCTTCGAGCAGCACAAGGTGATCGTCCACCCGGAGCTGGGGGAGATCGAGGTGGACTGTCAGGCGCTGTTCACGGAGGACGAGTCACAGGCGCTCATCGTCCTGACAGCGCAGCCGGGCAGCGAGGCCGCCGGAAAGCTGGAGTTCCTGCGCGTCCTCGGCACGCAGAGCGTCTGAGCGGTCGTGACTCAGGATTCCTCGTGCACGGCGGGGTCACCGTCGAACAGGCGCCCGTCTGCGCGTCCGAGCGCCGTGATCGCAGCGACCTCCGCGTCATCGAGCACCACGGCGGCCGCGGCGAGGTTCGCGGCCTGATGCGCCGCGGAGGATGCCTTTGGAATCGCGACGGTCTCTCTGGCCACGTGCCAGGCGAGGACGGCCTGCGCCGGGGTGATGTCGTGAGCGGCGGCCACCTCGCGGACGACATCCTCGTCGAGGAGAGCCTGCGCGCGACCCAGCGGGCTCCAGGCCTCGGTGAGGATGCCGCGTTCGCTGTGATACGCCAGCTGCTCCTCCTGCGGGAAGTACGGGTGCACCTCGATCTGGTTCACGACCGGTCGGACCCCTGTCTCCCGCTCGATGCGCTCGAGATGCTCAGGGAGGAAGTTCGAGACGCCGATCTGGCGGACGACGCCGCGCGCCTGAGCGTCCACGAGAGCCGTCCATGCCTCGACGTACTCGTCCTGGCTCGGGTTCGGCCAGTGGATGAGGTGCAGGTCGGTCGCATCGAGGCCGAGGCGTGAGCGGCTCTCCTCGATGCTGGCTGTCGCCGTCGCGCGGGCGTGGTGCCGTCCGGGGAGCTTCGTCGTCACGATGACCTCGGAGCGGGGGATGCCTGCGGATGCGACGCCGCGCCCGACAGAGCCCTCGTTCTCGTAGTTGAAGGCCGAGTCAACGAGCCGGTATCCGGCACGGAGGGCCTGGGCGACGGCATCCGCTCCGGCGTCGCCGTTCAGGCGGTACGTCCCGAGGCCGAGAGCCGGCAGGGTGAAGCCGTTGTGGGCGCGGAAGGTGGGGACAGTGGTCATCGTTGCTCCTCCGTTGGCGTGCCTCCAGCGTAGAGCGAGTTGGCGGGTCGCGGCCCTCCGCGCGATGCTGGCAGGCATGACCCTGATCGTCGCGCTCTCATGACGGAGTCCGCCCGCTGCCCCTGTGCCTCCGGCGACACCTTCGCCGCCTGTTGCGGACCCCTCCTCGACGGTGCCCCGGCGCCGACCGCCGAGCGGCTGATGCGCTCGCGGTACACGGCGTTCGTACGGGAGGACGGGCCGTACCTGCTCCGCACCTGGCACCCGGATACGCGTCCGGAGGCGATCACCTTCGAGGCGGCCCTGAAATGGCGGCGGCTGGTGATCGTGGATCGCGTGGCGGGCGGCCCTTTCGACACTGTGGGCGTGGTCGAGTTCGAGGCCTTCTGGCGTCAGGGCGGCACGCGCGGATCGCTGCACGAGCGCAGCCGCTTCGTCCGGGAGGACCGGACGTGGTTCTACGTGGACGGCGACATCCGGTGATGCGGCGCTCGGCCCGGCAGCGACTAGATTTGAGAGCGTGAACGCCACCCCGGAGAACCAGCGCACCCTGCTCGACATCGCGGACCTCGACCGGCGCATCGCGCAGGCGGAACGAGCCCGCACCCGGCCGAGCCAGGCGGGCCGGATCGCCGAACTCGTCGCCATCCGGCAGGAGCAGCTCCGTGAGCTCACGGTTCTGACCGGTGCCAGGGATGACGCCCGCACGGAGCTTTCGCGGCTGGAGTCCGATGTCGCGCTCGCCGAGCAGCGCCGCGACCGCGATGCCCAGCGCCTCGCGGCAGCCACCAATCCGAAGGAGGCGCAGGCCCTGGAGCACGAGCTCGCCAGCCTCGCCAAGCGCCTGAGCGACCTCGAGGATGCCGAGCTCGACATCATGGGCCGGTTCGAGGAGGCCGACGCCGCCGTGGCCGCGCAGCAGGCCCTGTTGGACGCGACGACCGCGGAGGGCAGCGCTCTCACCGCCCAGGGCAAGGCCGACGTCGCTGCGGCGACCGAGCTCGGCGCCCAGCTCGCGCGCGACCGGGAGGCCGTCGCCGCCACGGTTCCCGCGCCCCTGCTCGCGGAGTACGATCGCCGCGCCGTGAACAGCGCCGGAGCCGCGCTCCTCACCCGCGGTACGTGCGAGGGGTGCCGGATGATGCTCCCCGGCACTGATCTCAACGACATCCGTCGCGCGCCCGAGGACGAGGTGGTCTCGTGCCCCGAGTGCGGCTGCATCCTCGTGCGCACTGAGGAGTCGGGACTCTCGTCGTGAGCGCATCCGGCGCGCACCGCCCGTGACGGTGCCGGCGTCGGGCCCGGAGCGACGTCTCGCGCTGATCGGCCTCGGTGCGGGGGAGTACGCCGCGATCGAGCTGGACGAGCATGACGAGGAGCAGCAGCGCACCCTCCTCCCCGCGTCCGAACTCGCCGGCTGGGTGGCTGAGGTCGAAGCCGCCGACACGCCGCGATGGATCATCCGCAGTGCGGCGGAGATCTACGCGCTGCTGCTGAACGCCGGGGTCCGGATCACGCGCAGCCACGACCTCGTCCTCTGCCATGCGATCCTGCGCGACACCGCCATGGTGAACACCCCGCTGCCCCCGGCCGCGGGCTGGGAGCGTCGCGACCCGGTCGACACCACCCCCTCCCTGTTCGACGTCCTCGATGAGGAGTCGGGCGAAGACGCGATCACGGCGGCGCTCGAGCAGTACCGCGCGCAGCGGAACGTGATGGCGGAGGCAACGGACGGCCGCCTGACGTTGCTCTGCGCTGCGGAGTCGGCCGGCGGGCTGATCGCCGAGGAGATGCGCGTCGCGGGGCTGCCCTGGGACGCGGGGGTGCATGACGCGATCCTCACCGAGACGCTGGGTGCGCGTCCGGCAGCGGGCGGGCTGCCCCGACGGATGGTGGAACGCGGCGACGAGGTGCGGGCCCTGCTCGACGACCCCACGCTGCATCTGGACAGTCAGCCGAAGCTGCTGCGGGCCCTGCACCGTGTCGGCGTGTCGGTGGAGTCCACGAGCAAGTGGGAGCTGTCCGCCCACGAGCACCCGGTGATCGAACCGCTCCTCGCCTACAAGAAGCTGTCTCGCCTGCTCAGCGCGAACGGCTGGACCTGGTTGTCGGAATGGGTCCAGGACGGCCGCTTCCGTCCGGTGTACATCCCCGGGGGCGTCGTCACCGGACGGTGGGCATCGGCCGGCGGCGGTGCGCTGCAGCTGCCGCGCAACCTCCGCCCCGCCGTACGCGCGGATCCGGGCTGGGCACTCGTCGTCGCGGACGTCGCCCAGCTCGAGCCGCGGATGCTCGCGGCCATGGCGTCCGACGAGGCGATGGCGGACGCGGCGCGTGGCGGCGACCTCTACGCCGGCGTCGTCGCGTCCGGTGCCGTCGCGACGCGCGAGGAGGCGAAGTACGCGGTGCTGGGAGCGATGTACGGCGCTACCAGCGGCGACAGCGGGCGACTCGTTCCCCGGCTGCGGAAGGTGTACCCGCGCGCGATGGCGCTCGTCGACGACGCGGCGCGCGTGGGGGAGGACGGCGGCATCGTCTCGACCTGGCTCGGTCGCTCCTCGCCGCGTCCGTCCACGGAGTGGATGCGGCTGCAGGCCGACGCCACCGGCGCCGATGCCGACCCCGCCGTGGTCTCCCTCGCCCGCCGCCGCGCGCGGGAGTGGGGGCGCTTCACCCGGAACTTCATCGTCCAGGGCACCGCGGCCGAGTGGTCGCTCATCTGGCTCGCGGAGATCCGCCACCGCCTGGCGCAGCTCCCCGAGGTCTTCGGCGCCGCGGAGGCGTCAGGACCGTTCGCCCGGGAACCGCACCTGGCGTTCTTCCTGCACGACGAGGTCATCCTGCACACGCCGCAGGAGCACGCGGAGGCCGCGGCCGACGCCGTCCGCGAGGCCGCCGCCGTCGCGACGACCCGCCTGTTCGGCACCTTCCCGATCGACGTGCCCCTCGACCTGCGCATCGCGGATTCCGCGGAGAAGTGAGGCCCCGTAGACTGGACGGGCGAATGGGTCGACTGGACGGTCGCGTGGCGGGCAACCGCACCGAGGAACGTCCGGGCTCCACAGGGCAGGGCGGTGGGTAACACCCACCCGGAGTGATCCGCGAGATAGTGCCACAGAGAGCAGACCGCCCCGCGAGGGGTAAGGGTGAAAGGGTGGTGTAAGAGACCACCGGGGGCCGTGGTGACACGGCCCGCCAGGTAAACCTCGCCCGGAGCAAGGTCAGACAGAGGATGATGACGCGGCTCGCCGAGTCCTCGGGTAGACCGCTGGAGCGGCACGGCAACGTGTCGCCGAGAGAGATGGCCGTCGAAGGGGCGAAGAACCCCGGAACAGAACCCGGCGTACAGGTCGGCCCATTCGCCCCGAACGCAGAAGGCCCCGATGACTACCGTCATCGGGGCCTTCTCTCGTTGGGTCCCTGAGCCCGTCGAAGGGTCAGTCGCCGGCGAGCGAGGCCGCGCCGATGATGCCGGAGTTGTTGCGGTGGATCGCGGGGACGATCGGCGTCTTCAGGTCGAGCAGCGGCAGGAAGTCGCCCGCGTTCTTCGACACGCCGCCGCCGACCACGAACAGGTCGGGGCTGAACAGGAACTCGATGTGGGAGTAGAACGCCTGCAGGCGCTCGGCCCACTCCTCCCAGCTCAGGCCCTCGCGCTCGCGCGCCGAGGTGGCCGCATACGTCTCGACGGACTCGTACTCGCGGAAGTTCAGGTGTCCGAGCTCCGTGTTCGGCAGCAGGACGCCGTCGTACAGGAACGCGGAGCCGATCCCGGTGCCGAGCGTGGTCAGCAGCGTGAAGCCGAGCACGTCGCGCGCCGCGCCGTGGCGGGCCTCCGCGACGCCGGCGGCGTCGGCGTCGTTCACGAAGACGATGTTCCGGCCGAGGCCGTCGCGGAAGAAGCGCTCGGCATCGAAGTCGATCCACTCCTTCGAGACGTTGGCGGCGGACAGCGTCTTCCCGCGCTTGACGATCGCGGGGAACGCCACGCCGAGCGGCAGGGTCGACTCATGCACGTCGAGCGTCTTCAGGACCGTCTGCACCGCGACGAGGACGTCTTCCGGTGCCGCGCCGGCCGGAGTGGGCACACGTACCCGATCCGAGGCCATGGTGCCGTGTTCGAGGTCGACGATTCCCGCTTTGATGCCCGTGCCGCCGATGTCGACGCCGATCGCTTTTGCCATGGCCGATAGCTTAGCGACCACGGTGCACGCCAGTAGGATCGATGACATCACCCCAACCGCTCGCGGGAAGAAGGAGCAGCCATGACCGACGGCGATCACAAGTACTGGTACAACTCCGCCACGGGCGAGGTCGAGTTCGGCATGCTCTCGCCGTCCATCGACCGCATCGGTCCGTTCGACACGGAGGCCGAGGCGCACCGCGCCCCCGAGGTGCTCAAGGAGCGGTCGCGTGCCTGGGCCGAGGAAGAGGCCGCGGAGCAGGGCTGGGACGCGAAGCCCACCAGCGGCTTCGGTGCGGAGAAGGGCCAGGGCGCAGAGTAGCCATGGACAAGCAGAGGGACTTCGTCCTCCGGACGATCGAGGAGCGCGGCGTCAAGTTCGTGCGCCTGTGGTTCACCGACGTGATCGGCACGCTCAAGTCCGTCGCCATCGCGCCGGCCGAGGTCGAGGGCGCCTTCGCCGAGGGCATCGGTTTCGACGGCTCCGCCATCGAGGGGCTGACCCGCACCTACGAGTCCGATCTGCTCGCCCAGCCCGACCCGACGACCTTCCAGACGCTGCCGTGGCGGGGGGAGATCGACCCGACCGCCCGCATGTTCTGCGACCTCACCACGCCCGACGGGCAGCCCGCGGTGGCCGACCCCCGTCACGTGCTGAAGCGCACGCTCGCGAAGGCCGCCGATGCGGGCTTCACGTTCTACACGCACCCGGAGATCGAGTTCTACCTGCTCAAGTCGTCGTCTTTCGGCCCCGAGGGGCCCGTGCCCGTCGACTCCGCGGGCTACTTCGACAACGTCCCCGGTGGCACCGCGCACGACTTCCGTCGGCGCTCCGTCCGCATGCTGGAGGACCTCGGCATCTCCGTGGAGTTCAGCCACCACGAAGGCGGCCCCGGCCAGAACGAGATCGACCTGCGCTACGCCGACGCCCTCACCACCGCGGACAACGTGATGACCTTCCGGACGGTCATCAAGGAGGTCGCGATCGAGCAGGGCGTGTACGCCACGTTCATGCCGAAGCCGCTCAGCGGTCAGCCCGGCAGCGGCATGCACACGCATATGTCGCTGTTCGAGGGCGACCAGAACGCCTTCTACGAGGAGGGTGCGAAGTACCAGCTCTCCAAGACCGGTCGGCACTTCATCGCGGGTCTGCTCAAGCACGCCAATGAGATCTCCGCGGTGACGAACCAGTTCGTCAACTCCTACAAGCGGCTCTGGGGCGGCGACGAGGCCCCGAGCTTCATCACCTGGGGCCACAACAACCGCTCCGCGCTCGTCCGCGTCCCGATGTACAAGCCCAACAAGGGCCAGTCCTCGCGCGTCGAGTACCGCGCCCTCGACTCCGCGGCGAATCCTTACCTCGCTTACGCGCTCATGCTCGCCGCCGGCCTCAAGGGCATCGAGGAGGGCTACGAGCTTCCGCCGGAGGCGGAGGACAATGTCTGGGCGCTGAGCGACGCCGAGCGTCGGGCGCTGGGATACTCGGCGCTTCCGGCCAGCCTCGACCACGCCCTGGAGTACATGGAGGCCTCCGAGCTGGTCGCGGAGACGCTCGGGGAACAGGTCTTCAACTACGTGCTCCTCAACAAGCGCAAGGAGTGGGAGGCGTATCGCGGTCAGGTCACGCCGCTGGAGCTGAAGAACAACCTCGAGCTCCTCTGAGCACGGCATGGCTCGCCCCGACGCCTCCGTCTCCCTTTCGGCCCTCGCACGACTCGGATTCGCCGAGCTGAGCGAGGCCGCGGCGTCACTGGCAGAGCTCGAGAGCCTGCTCGACGTACCGCGGACGATGCTGCTCGAGGCGTCTGTCGCTGCAGATCCCGACGCGGCTGTCCGTGGGATGTTGCGGGTGGCACGACGCGACCCGTCCCCGCTGCGGGCCCTTGTCACCGACGAGGAGACGCGCCAACGTGTCTGGCGCGTCTTCGGTGCCTCCGTGGGGCTGGCCGAGTTCTTCCTGCGCCATCCCGAGGAGCTCGACGTGCTTGCGGCGCCCGTCGACGCGCTGCCCGCCGCGGACGTCTGGCGCGATCGGCTGCTCGCCGCCGTCGGGGCCGAGGACGGATTCGCCGGATCCGCGGAGGACGAGACGATCGTGGCCCTCCGCGTCGCGTATCGGCGGAACCTCGCGGAGATCGCGGCGTTCGACCTCGGCCACCCGCGACCCGAAGACGTCGTCGCCGAGGTCGCCGCCTCCCTTGCGGACCTCGCCGGCGCCGCCCTCGAGGCGTCGCTCGCGATCGCCCGCACGCGCCAGGCGCCGTCGGCGGGTCGCGATGCCGTCGCCACGACACAGCTGGCTGTGATCGGCATGGGCAAGGCGGGTGCCAGGGAGCTCAACTACGTCAGCGATGTCGATGTCATCTTCGTCGGGGGCACGTCCGACGAGGAGACGCTGTCCGAGCCGCAGGCGATCGACATCGCGACGCGTCTGGCCAGGGACACCATGCGCTTCCTCAGCGCCATCGAGGTCGAACCGCCACTCTGGGAGGTCGACGCGGCACTGCGCCCCGAGGGCAAGCAGGGAGCGCTCGTGCGCTCCCTCGCCTCCCACGTCGCGTACTACGACCGATGGGCGAAGAGCTGGGAGTTCCAGGCGCTGCTGAAGGCTCGTCCCCTCGCCGGCGATCCTGCACTGGGCGCCGCCTACATCGATGCCGTGCAGCCGCGCGTGTGGTCGAGCGCCGCCAGGGAGGAGTTCGTCGAGAGCGTCCAGCGGATGCGCGAGCGGGTCATGGAGCACATCGACCCGGAGGACGCCCCGTATCAGCTCAAGCTCGGGGCGGGCGGGCTGCGCGACATCGAGTTCACGGTGCAGCTCCTGCAGCTCGTGCACGGTCTCACCGATGCCTCCCTCCGCACCCGCGGCACACTCGAGAGCCTGGACGCGCTGGTCGCCGGCGGCTACATCGGTCGCGCTGATGCGGGCACCTTCGCGGACGACTACCGCGTGCTGCGGCTCATGGAGCACCGTCTGCAGTTGCGCGACCTCAGCCGCACCCACCTCATGCCCAAGACGCCAGCCGGACTGCGCATCCTGGCGCGCAGCACGAAGCTGGCGGAGACGGGGGAGGGCGTCTGGGCGCGGTGGGAGAGCGTCCGCCGCGAGGTGCGCGACATCCACACCCGCCTCTTCTACCGGCCGCTGCTGAGCGCCGTGGCCGGACTGCCCGAGGAGGAGCGCACCCTCTCCGCGGAGCAGGCTCACGACCGGCTCGCCGCGATCGGGTTCCGCGACCCGGCGGGAGCGCTGCGCCACATCGGCGCGCTGACACGCGGACTCAGCCGCAAGGCGACGATCCAGCGGCACCTCATGCCCGTCATGGTGCGCTGGTTCGCGGACGGCAGCGACCCCGACTACGGCCTCCTCGCGTTCCGCCGCATCAGCGAGCGGCTGGGGGACACCTCGTGGTTCCTGCGCATGCTGCGGGACTCCTCCGGCGCGGCGGAGAGTCTCACCCGACTGCTGTCGTCGTCGCGGTACATCGGCGAGCTGCTGGAGTGGATCCCGGAGTCGGTGGCGTGGCTGGACAGCGCCGAGCGACTGCGTCCGCGGAGCGCGCAGGCGCTCGACGACGAGGCCCGAGCGATCCAGACGCGCCATGAGACGGTCGCCGACGCGCTGCGGGCCGTCCGGGCCCTGCGGCGTCGCGAGCTCCTGCGTACCGCGATGGCGGCCGTCCTCGATGTCGTCACCATCGAGGAGGTGGCCACCGCGCTCACCGACATCACGGATGCGACGATCCAGGCCGGCCTCCGCGCCGTCCTCCGCGAGGTCGTGCCGCCCGAGGACGCGGCGCTCGACTTCGCGGTCATCGGCATGGGGCGGTTCGGCGGTGCGGAGCTCGGCTTCGGGTCCGATGCGGACGTGCTGTACGTGTACGACGCGAACGGCGTCGACCCGGGCAGAGCGGAGAAGCTCGCGACGCGGATCGTGGCGGGGCTCCGCGAGCATCTGACGGATCATCGCCTGCCCCTCGACCTCGACGCCGGGCTGCGGCCGGAGGGGCGCAACGGTCCGATCGTGCGGTCCATCGACGCCTACGCGGCCTACTACCGTCGCTGGTCGCTGTCGTGGGAGGCTCAGGCGCTGCTGCGGGCTCGCGGTGTCGCCGGCAGCGCGAAGCTCATCGGGCGGTTCATGGAACTCGCGGACAGCATCCGGTACCCGGAGGCGGTCGATCTCCAGGGGCTCCGGGAGATCAAGCGGATCAAGGCCAGGGTCGAGGGGGAGCGGCTGCCGCAGGGGACCGACCCGCGTCGTCATCTCAAGCTCGGACCGGGGACTCTCAGCGACGTGGAGTGGCTCGTGCAGCTTCTCCAGCTGCAGCACGCGACCGATGTCCCCGGCCTGCGCACCACGTCGACCCTGCAGGCACTCGACGCCGCGGTCGGCGCCGGGCTCGTCGAGGAGGACGACGCGGAGCGCCTCCGGGCGGCGTGGCTGCTGTCGAGCCGACTCCGTTCAGGCATCACGTTGCTCACGGGTCAGACGAGCGACGTCCTGCCCGCTGACCGCCGTCAGCTGGATGCCCTGGCCCGTCTGCTCGGCTATCCACCCCGGTCGGCGACACCGCTCGAAGAGGACTATCTCGCCGTCACCCGGCGTGCCCGGAGAACCTTCGAGCAGCTCTTCTACGGCTAGACGGCCGGTCGAGTTGCACGATCGTCGTCCGTCGCTCAGAGTGAGCGTATGACCTCTCCTCGCATCGGCGTGATCTGGAACCCGACGAAGTCCGACCGGGATGTCCTCGGCGAGGCTGTCACCATCGCCTTCGGTGAGGAAGCCGACGTGCGCTGGGGCGAGACGACTCCGGATGACCCCGGCCGTGGCGTCGCGTCGAAAGCGGTGGAGGAGGGCTGTGCCCTCGTCATCGCGGTCGGCGGTGACGGCACGATCCGCGCGGTCGCGGAGGCTCTGGTCGGCACCGATGTCGCTCTCGGGATCGTCCCGCAGGGCACAGGCAATCTGCTCGCGCGCAACCTCGGCGTGCCGCTCGAGGGCGTGCTGCCGGCGCTCGAGCACATCCGCGATTCCGAGCCGCACCGCATCGACCTCGGCTGGGTGGAGTTCGACGGCGAGGAGCATGCCTTCTCCGTCATGGTCGGCTTCGGGGTCGACGCGCAGATGCTCGTGGAGACCAACGACGACCTCAAGGATCGCGCCGGCTGGCTCGCCTACGTCGAGGCGATGGGGCGCGCACTGGCCGGTACCGAGATGACGGACATCACGCTGCAGCTCGACGACCACGAGCCGGAGGAGGTGCGCGGTCACACGCTGCTCGTCGGCAACTGCGGCATGCTCCAGGGTGGCATCCGTCTGCTGCCCGATGCCGTCCTCGACGACGGGCTCCTCGACATGTTGCTCATCAGCTCCGACGGCGCGCTGCAGTGGCTCGACACCGTCCGCTCGGTCGTCTGGGACAACGGCATCCGTCGCATGATCGGGAACGTCGATCAGGCGGTCAGCACGGACTCCACCACCCACGTCTCAGCGGAGCGGATCCGCGTGCAGCTCTCCGCGCCGCAGATGTTCGAGATCGACGGCGAGGAGATCGGCGAGATCGACGCGTTCACCGTGCGGGTGCAGCCGGGCGCCGTCCTGGTCCGCTGATCAGGCGACGGTCACCGCCGGCGGCGTTCTCTTCCTGTCCTGATTGGGGAAGACGACCTTCTGCACGATGATGATGATGCTCGCGGCCACCGGGATGGCGACGAGAGCGCCGAGGATTCCGCCGAGCGCTCCACCGGCCACCGCGGCGATGACCACCAGTGCGCCGGGGACGTCGACGGCCTTGTTCATGATCCGCGGGGAGAGCACGTACGCCTCGATCTGCATGTAGATCAGGTAGTAGATGATCGCGATCAGCGCGGTCGTCGGCGAGACGAACAGGCAGATGAGCGAGATGATGATCGATGCCGAGAGCGTTCCGACGAGCGGGATCATCGAGCCGATGAACGCGATCAGTGCGAGCAGCGCCGGCACCGGCGCTCCGATGATGGTGAGGAAGATGAGGCTCAGGACGCCGTTGGTGAGCGCGAGGCTCGCCTGACCGATGACGTAGCGCCCGACAGCACTGGAGACGTCCTCCAGGAGCTCGCTGAAGGTGTCGCGCTGGTAGGCGGGGACGAACCGCGCGGCCACCCGCTTCATGCTGCGCAGCGATGCCATGAAGTAGAGGGTGAGGATGAGCACGATCGTGACGCCCGTCAGGCCGCCGGCGATCCCTGCGCCGACGGCGAAGACGCCGCCACCGATGTCGAGGAAGTTGTCCGGGTTCTGCACGAAGCCGAGCACGCCGTCGACCGCATCCTGGATCGTGCTGCCGAACTGTCCGCTGACGTCCTGGAACCAGGCGCTCTTCGTGAACTCCTTGATCATCTCCGGACCGTCTTTGATGAGGTTCCCGATCTGCTCCACGAGAGTGGGGACGATGGCGAGGATGATCCCGGCGAAGGCGAGGAGCACGCCGATCACGACCACGGCGACCGCGGCCGGACGGGGGAGCTTGCGCTCGATGAAGCGCACGATCGGGTCAAGCCCGAGCGCCAGGAAGAGCGCGACGCCGATGTAGACCAGCACGGTGGCGAGCTGGCCGACGATGCCGCCGATCATGAGCGCGACGAGCACCCCGAGGGCACCGAGGAGACCGAACATGAAGGGGTTCGCCCTGGCGCCGGCGACCACGCTCGACGGCGACCGTCGCTGCGCGGCCACACTCGGTGCCGGATCCGGCGGTGCGATCAACTTCCTGCGACGCATGGTCCCCTCCCTCTGTCGATAGTCGACACTCGATCTTCCTCCACCAGGTCCCGTGCGCTGCTCAGCGACACCCGCCGGCTCGGCGGGCGTCGGGGGCGTCGGGTCAGTGGCTGCTGTTGCCCTTGCCGTTGTTGCCGTCGCGGCCAGGGCTCTTGCCTCGGTTCTCCTGCGCCTGCGGTGCGGCGTTCTCGGGCAGGCTCGTATGCGGCGCCGACTCGGTGACCGATGACGCCGGTGCCACCGGGGTCGCGGCCACCGGCTCCACCGCGACGGTCTCTGCCGGCGCCAGGTCGGGGGCGGTGTCGGTGGGAGCCGGTTCGAAAGGCACGACGTCCTCGACGATCCTCGACGCGCCGTCGGAGACGGCACCCGAGCTGGCGAGGGCCTGCTCGCCGTGTCCGACCAGTGCTGCGGAGGCGGTGGTCACCGCGCCGAGCACGACCACCGCGGCGATGAGGAGAGACTCGCGACGACGGCGCGTGCGCCGGGCCGGGGACGCCGCGGGGTGCGCCGACGCGACGCGACGACGGGCGCGGGCCTCGGCGCGGGTGCGGGGGAGGGCGCCTGCCGTCGGCGCCGGAAGCGGTACGGTGACGTCCGTGGCGACCTCTCCGGTCGAAGGCAGATCGACGAGCCGGCGCAGCTCGCCCTCGACCTCCAGAGCGTGCGGCCGTGCTTCGGGCTCGATCGCGGTCATCGCGGTGAGCAGCCCGACCCACTCCGACCCCAGCTCCGCGGGGATCTCGGGGGCGATGTGGAGGCGGGCGAGGGCGGATTCGACGCTGAGGGTGGGCGCGAAGCCGGGCTTACCGGTGAGCGCTTCCAACAGGACGAGCCCGAGCGCGTAGACGTCGACCGCGGGACGGATGTCGCCGTTGCGCAACTGCTCCGGTGCCATGTAGGTCAGCGTCCCGAGGACGATGCCGGGAGTAGTGACACGGGACATGTCGATGGCGCAGGCGATCCCGAAGTCGGCGAGTTTCGCGCTCCACCGGCCGTTCGTGTCGAGAGGCGGGGTGAGCAGGACGTTCGAGGGCTTGATGTCGCGGTGCACGATGCCGGCGCTGTGCACGGCGTGGAGGGCGGAGGCGATGTCCGCCCCGATCGTGGCGATCTCGCGCGCTGGGACCGTCGCGCGTGCCATGCGCTTGCTCAGAGTCGGTCCGGGCACGTACTCCATCACGAGGTACTTCGGTCGTCCGGGCTCGAGGTGCGCGTCGAGGAGGGTGACCAGGCCAGGGTGGTTGAGACCCGCGAGGAGCGCCTTCTCTGAGTGCACCCGCTCCACCGGCACGACGGCGTCGTCGGACTCGCGGAACATCTTCACCGCGACGGTGCGTTCGAGGGCGATGTCCTCCGCGCGGTACACGGTCGCCATCCCGCCCATACCGACGGCCTCTGCCAGACGGTAGCGGCCGTCCAGAAGCGCGGCGGTCGGCGGGGCTTCCTGGGTGATCACGGCGTCCTCCACTGGCGGGACCGGGTATCCCGACGATGTCTTCACCGTATCCGCGCAGAGAAAACGCTGCGTTGGGGTTGACGTGGAGGCCTACACCTGCAACGGGGGATCCATGGGGAGCTGGGAGACTGGACGGATGGCAGGGATTCACCACGTGGAGATCTGGGTCGCCGACCTCGCGTCGTCGCGAGCGGAGTGGGGGTGGCTGTTCGGTGCGGTGGGTTTCGTCCGGGCCGGCGCATGGCCCGAGGGCGAGTCCTGGGAGGCGGGTGGCGCGTATGTCACCCTCACGATATCCCCGAACCTCAGCGGCAGCGCACACGATCGTCGCGCCCCTGGCGTGAACCATCTCGCCTTCGCTGCGGGCCCGCCGAGCCGAGTGGACGCGATCATCGCGGCGGCACCCGAGCACGGCTGGCGGCCTTTGTACGCGGAGCGCTACCCGCACGCCGGTGGGCCCGATCACTACGCCGGATGGCTGGAGAACTCCGCGGGGTTCAAGGCCGAGATCGTCGCCGACGAGCGCTGACGGGGGTCATGCCCGGAGCGCCGTTACCGCCAGAGGCGGGCGGCGGTGCTGGCGGTCTCCAAGGAGATGGCGTTGGCGGTGATGAGTCGGCGGTTGGCTTCGGCGAGGGCGGCCTTCATACGGCGGATGGCGGTGTCCCAGTCGTGGTGGGCCCGGTCGTATGCCGCCTGCGCCTCACCGGACCATGAGGATCGAAGTCGAGCGGCCTCCGCGTCGAGGGCGTCGAGCGCGTCTTCGAATTGCCGAAGGGTGAGAGCGAGACGCGCGACCGTGTCGCTGACGGCGTCGTGACGGACCGCGACTCTCATCGTTGCTCCGACAGCTCCTGGCTGAGGTCGAGCTCGCGGAGGACGTACGGCTGAGCGACGGCGTCGGTGAGGTAGTACGTGTAGAAGATGACCGCGGCTTCGTCAGCGGTGAACACCTCGTTCGAGAACACGCGCACCGCGCGGGTCTGACTGATTGGGATCAGCGTCGTCCCGTCGGCAGGCTCGGGACGCCCTACCGTGTACAGGTGGGTCTCGCCGTCAGGCGCGGGGAGGCGCACTCCCACCGTCATCTGATCGGCTGAACCGGCCGCCTGGATGAAGGAGTCGGTCAGAGGCTTCTGGAATCCGACGATGCTTGACGGATCGGCGCCACGCCAGATGCTGTAGGTGAACTCGGTCATGCCGTCCAAGCGGCCGAGCATCAGGCGCAGGTGATCTGCGACGGGGCGCCTGTTCTCTGTGATCCACCCCATCTGACCCGTTGTGAACTGCTGGCCGTGCGTCCTGCTTGAGGTCACCGCGGTATCTCCCCTCTCCTTGAGAACGCAGCGAGCTGCGCGACGGTGTCGGCGATCGCGTCGTGACGGACCGCGGCTCTCATGTCGCGTCGTCCTCCGTGGGGTCGGGGACGCTCATGTCAATCTCGCGGAGCGTGTAGGGCTGGGCGACTTTATCGGTGAGGAAGTAGGTGTAGAAGATCACCGCTGCTTCGTCGGCCGTGAACACCTCGTTGGGATACACGGTGGTGGAATGGCGTCCGTCATCCCAGTGGATGACCTCGGTGGGCTCGCCGGACATGTCCGCGCCCGGACGCCCGACGACATACTGATGCGCGGTGCCGTCCGGGTCGACATAGCGGACCTCGATCACAAGGGCTTCCGCTGTCCCGGCACACTGGATGTACTCCTCGCTGAAGGGGATGCTGTCCAGAAGGTCCGCGCCCTCCGGGGCGCGCCACAGGCTCCATGCCCATGTTGAGGACCCGTTGAGCTGACGCAGCGAGAACTGGATCTGTTCCTGGTACGGCCGGAAGTAATCGACCAGTGCGCCGCGAGTATCGTCATTGATCTGACGGATATGTGTCGGTTGACTCATTTCACGGTCTCCAGAATTACTCGAGTGATTGTGATTCTCTCCCCATTCAGGGTGGCGGTCGCTGGTCGTTCGGGGCTCACGGTGGCATCGAAGCCACGTTGGGCTGCATCGCGGCTGCCCGTGCCGCCCCTGATCTCGATGCCGGTGTACGTCCCGTCGGCGTTCTCGATGAAGCCATCGTAATAGCGAGCTTGGTCTGAGGTCGCTTGGGGATTGTGGTGATACCCCTGGATGGTCGCGCGGATCTTGTTGCGGATAACGTCCTTGCCGGTGTCCTCGGCGACACGATCGAGTCCGATCTTTTCTGTGTCGACCCAGGGGCGTTGGCCGTCGCCGTTGTACTGGCCGAGCACGTTCCGTCCGCCGTGCGTGGGGTGTGGGGCGGGGCGCTCAGGAGCATTCTGAGCGGACTCGTTCGCCCACCTGCCGGCAGCGTGTCCGGCTGCGGTCAGGCCGGCCGCGGCTACGCGGGCGCCAGCCCAGGCCAGACCACCCCCAGGGACGGTGCCGACGCCGGTTACGGCGACCGCTCCGCCGCCGCCCATCATGGCCCCGCCGCCGATGACCAGGGCGGCTCCGCCGAGGAGTTCGAGGATGATGTCCGGGTGCTCCCACAGCGTCCGCGCGGAGGCGGCAAGCATGTCCATCGTGGCCTGGAACGGCTGCACGACAGCGAGCGTGAACACCGCCTCGGTGACGGCATGCTGGGCTGCGGTCGCGGCCTCAGCCTCGGTGAGCGGCATGCGCGCGGCCTCTGCGGCCTGGTCCAACCGGACTGCCGCAGTCTCGGGCGAAGACATCCAGCGTCGCCCGGGCGTTGAACAGCACCGCTCTGGCCTGTTCATGCGCGGGACCGGACGGGTCGACGAATGGCACCTCCACCTCCGGGTGCCGAAGGCCCTGCCCGACCCGAAGCTCGCGGACGTAAGCGCGGTGCGCGGCCAGTGCCGTGGCGGCCTGCTGCTCGGCCTCGTCCCACAGGGTGATGGCGCGCGCGGCTTCCTCCTGCGCCCACTCCAGCGCATCCGCCCAGGTGAACAGGGCGTGAGCGCCCTCGCGGAGCCCGTCGCCGGCGTTCGACCAGTGCAGCAACTGACGGTCGAAGCGCGTCAGGTAGGCGTCGTAGGCCTCGCCCGTCCAGGTGCCCTCATCGTCGAGCGTCGCGAGCTGGTCGTGCACCCGTGCTGCAGTCGTGCCGTGTGCCTTCCACCCCTCGGCTGTCTGCCTGACCGCGCCGGGGGAGCCAGGGATGAGGGCGGTGGCGGAGCGGGTCTGCCCGAGCTCGATCACTCTTCCCAGATCATCGCGTCGACCTCGGCCTTCGCGGCATCCGTCCCCTCATCGAAGACCCGGGCCGTCGTCGCCAGACGTTCGGTGAAATCGTCGGAGACCGTCACCCGCGCTGCGAGGCCCGCAGACCAGGTTTCGGCGAACCGCTCAGAGGCTGCGACCACCCACTCGTGGCCGGCGCTCGTCGGCGGGGTGAGGTCGGTCGCCCCGACGTCTGCGATGATGCTCCGCGTCTTCGCCGCCATCGCCCGCAACACATCCGTGTCGACCTCATAATCCTGCGACATGCCGCCCTCTTCCAGCGAGCCCCCCGGCTGCGGGATCGAGCATAGGTCAAGACAGGGTCAGAGGATGGCGAAATGTCTGAATATGCGTAGGAAGTAACCCCAAATGAGTACGTGGGGGGTAGGGCTGCCGTAGCCGCACGGTCCCCCATGCAGCGAAAGAGCCCGCCCCCGGATGGTGACGGACTCTTTCGCGATCTGCGTTCGGCTCAGACTCCGAAGTACAGCTCGTACTCGAACGGGTGCGGGCGCTGAGCGATCGGCAGGATCTCGTTCTCGTACTTGTAGGAGATCCAGGTCTCGATGAGCTCCTCGGTGAACACGCCGCCCTCGAGGAGGAACTGGTGGTCGGCGCGGAGCGCCTCGAGCGAGTCCAGCAGGGAGTTCGGCACCTGCGGGATGTTCTTGGCCTCCTCAGGCGGAAGCTCGTAGAGGTCCTTGTCGACGGGCTCGTGCGGCTCGATGCGGTTCTTGATGCCGTCGAGGCCCGCCATGAGCTGCGCAGCGAAGGCAAGGTACGGGTTGCCCGAGGCGTCGGGCGCGCGGAACTCGATGCGCTTGGCCTTCGGGTTCGAGCCCGTGATCGGGATGCGGATCGCGGCGGAGCGGTTGCCGGCCGAGTAGACCAGGTTGACCGGAGCCTCGAAGCCCTTGACCAGACGGTGGTAGCTGTTCAGCGTCGGGTTGGTGAAGGCGAGCAGCGCCGGCGCGTGGGCCAGGATGCCGCCGATGTACCACCGCGCGATGTCGCTGAGCTGGCCGTAGCCGGCCTCGTCGTAGAAGAGCGGCTTGCCGTCGCTCCACAGCGACTGGTGGGTGTGCATACCCGAGCCGTTGTCGCCGTACAGCGGCTTCGGCATGAAGGTGGCGACCTTGCCCCACTCCTCGGCGGTGTTCTTGACGATGTACTTGAACTTCAGGATGTCGTCGGCCGCGTGCACCATGGTGTCGAAGCGGTAGTTGATCTCCTGCTGGCCCGCCGTGCCCACCTCATGGTGGGAGCGCTCGAGGATGAAGCCCGCATCGATGAGCTTGAGGGTGATGTCGTCGCGCAGGTCGGCGGTCTTGTCGACCGGGCTGACGGGGAAGTAGCCGCCCTTGTACGGGGTCTTGTTGGCGAGGTTCCCGCCCTCCTCCTCGCGGCCGGTGTTCCACGCGGCCTCCTCGGAGTCGACCTTGTAGAAGCTCTCGCCGGCAGTGACGGAGTAGCGCACGTCGTCGAAGATGTAGAACTCGGCCTCGGGGGCGAAGAACGCGGTGTCGGCGATGCCGGTGGAGGTGAGGTACTTCTCCGCCTTCTTCGCGACCTGACGCGGGTCCTTCGAGTAGATCTCGCCGGTGCGCGGGTTGTAGATGTCGAAGATCATCACGAGGGTGCTCGCCTCGCGGAAGGGGTCGATGTACGCCGTCGTCACATCCGGGATCAGCTGCATGTCCGACTCGTGGATGCTGGCGAAGCCACGGATGGAGGAGCCGTCGAACAGCTGTCCGTCCGTGAAGAAGGCCTCGTCGACCGTCGCCGCAGGGATGTTGAAGTGCTGCTGCACACCAGGGAGGTCGGTGAAACGGATGTCAAGGAATTTGACGTCGTTCTCCTTGATGTAGGCCAGTACCTCGGACGAATCTTTGAACATGTACGACTCCTGTGATGCGGATCGATGGCTTCGGGGCCACTTTGCACAGTACGGACGGGGGATTTCTCCACGGTATCCGCTTTGTTTCGTCCGTGTTACAGCGTGAGCAGGATCGGAGGGCATCCACAGCCTCGGTAGGCTGGAGGGGTGACGGATGCTGTGAACACGTACCCCGGTGAGCGACTCGGACTCCCGGAGTCCGGACCGGGGAGCATCGGTCGCCCTGGACGTCGCATCGGGGCCCTCGCGATCGACTGGACGGCAGCCGTCATCCTCTCCGTCGCGTTCTTCCAGTACGACCCGTTCGCCACGCTGCTCATCTTCGGCGTCGTGCAGATCCTCTTCATCCCGACCGCCGGCGGCAGCCCAGGGCACCGCATCCTCGGCATGCGCGTCGTCCGTCTCGACGGCGGATGGGTCGGTCTGTGGCGCCCGATCGTGCGTACGCTGCTTCTCCTCGTCGTGATCCCGGCCGTCGTGTGGGACCCGGATCAGCGCGGTCTCCACGACAAGGCTGTGGGCACGGTCCTCATCCGCGCCTGAGGCTCAGTCGCGGCCGCGGTTGCGACGGCGTGCTTCGCGGGGTGCTCTGCCGCCGAGGAACGAGCGCGCGGGGTCGACGACGTACCCGCGACGCAACGCTTCGCGGCCGATCAGCATCCGGAAACCCATCTCGTCCCGGTTGCTCAGCGTGACCTCGGCGAGCACCTCTCGGTCGACGAGACGGATCATCAGCTGCACGACGAGACGTTCCTGCGCGTGGCCGGAGGAGCTCCGGACGGCCCGCCGGTCGTGGATGGGGGACTCGACGACGACGGCATCCTCCTGGCTGTCCTGCCAGGGCTTCACACGGAACCGCACCCAGGGCTCGTCATCGCGCTCGAACTCCTGGATGTCGAACGCGTGCAGGGACGAAGTGCGGGCGCCGGTGTCGATCTTGGCTTTGATCCAGTCGACCCCGAGATCGGGCAGGCTCACCCACTCGCGCCACCCCGTAAGGGTGTTTGAATGGGTAGACCTACTCACCTGATACATCCTGGCAGGAAATCCCCCGTGAAGATCGCAGTGCTGTCCCGTGCGCCGCAGGCGTACTCCACCCAACGCCTCCGCGCGGCCGCACTGCAGCGAGGGCACAACGTGAAGGTGCTGAATACCCTGCGCTTCGCGATCGACCTGACCTCCGACGAACCCGACCTGCACTACCGTGGTCGGCAGCTCAGCGACTACGACGCGATCCTGCCACGCATCGGCAACTCGATCACGTACTTCGGTACCGCGGTGGTGCGACAGTTCGAGCAGATGGATGTCTACACCCCGAACACGGCGAACGGCATCTCGAGCGCGCGCGACAAGCTCCGGGCGAACCAGATCCTCTCCCGGCACAACATCGCGATGCCGCCGACGGCCTTCGTCCGCAACCGCGCGGACGTGCGGCCGGCGATCGAGCGCGTCGGCGGCGCTCCCGTGGTGATCAAGCTGCTCGAGGGCACCCAGGGAATCGGCGTCATCCTCGCGCCGCAGGTGAAGGTCGCTGAGGCCATCATCGAGACGCTCCACTCGACCAAGCAGAACGTGCTCATCCAGAAGTTCATCGCCGAGAGCCGGGGCCGCGACATCCGCGCGCTCGTCGTCGGGGACCGCGTCGTCGCCGCGATGCGCCGATCGGCAGCGGGGGACGAGTTCCGTTCCAACGTGCACCGTGGCGGCTCGGTCGAGGCGATCGAGCTCGACCCGGTCTACGAACGGGCTGCCGTGCGGTCGGCCCAGATCATGGGACTCCGCGTCGCCGGCGTGGACATGCTGGAGGGGGACGAGGGACCCCTGGTGATGGAGGTCAACTCCTCCCCGGGCCTGCAGGGTATCGAGACCGCGACCAAGCTCGACGTCGCGGGCGCGATCATCGACTACATCGCCGGTCAGGTCGCCTTCCCGGAGATCGACGTCCGGCAGCGCCTCACCGTCTCCACCGGCTACGGCGTCGCCGAACTCATGGTCCACGGCGCCGCCGACCTGGTCGGCAAGACGCTGGGGGAGGCGGGCCTGTGGGAGCGCGACATCACGGTGCTCACCCTGCACCGAGGGGTCAGTGTCATCCCGAACCCGCGCAAGCATGTGGTGCTCGAGCCCGACGACCGCCTGTTCTGCTTCGGCAAGCTCGATGAGATGCGCTCGATGATCCCCGAACGTCGTCGTCGCCGCGCGAAGGTGCGCCGCCTGCCCAAG
Source organism: Microbacterium sp. NRRL B-14842 (assembly GCF_050470785.1). Classification (NCBI taxonomy): domain Bacteria; kingdom Bacillati; phylum Actinomycetota; class Actinomycetes; order Micrococcales; family Microbacteriaceae; genus Microbacterium; species Microbacterium sp. NRRL B-14842. Next base: position 1,270,362 of record NZ_JBFLUM010000001.1, read on the forward strand.
CAGCCGCTCTCGGAATGAGAGAAGCGCGGCCGCCCTCGGTGAGGGCGGCCGCGCTTCGCGGTCCGGGGGAGCGGGTCAGCGCGGACGCTGCGCGCGCACCTTCGTCGGGTCGATCCCCTTCGGGATGGGAAGCGACGACAGCGACTGCGAGACCGAGTCGATGCGGCGGATGACGGCCGCCATCGTGGCCTTGTCGATGGCCTTCGGGAGCTTCTTGATGGTCTTCGCGAGGTCGGCGATGGGCACCTCGTCCTCGCCGTGCCCGACGTAGAGCACCGTGATCGGCACGCCGTGAGCGACGCGCTGCGCACGGCTGCGCTCCTCGTTCACGAGTCGCGTGAGTCGTCCGCGGGCGCCCTCGCCGACGACGACGATGCCGCCGCGGCCGACCGTCCGGTACACCGCCTCCTGCGTCTTCGGGTTGATGCCCACCGGGGTCTCGGAGGCCTGCCACCGGCGACCGAGGCTCGTGCTGAGCACGTGGCCGGTCGCACCGGGCATGCCGTCGATCTTCGTGTACATGGCCGAGGTCGACAGCCGGGTCATGAGGAACAGCGCGCCGAGGACGCCGAGCATCAAGCCCGTGATGGCCCAGAGGACGAGCGTCCACACCTGGAACGGCGGAATCAGGTAGCCGGCCAGGAGGCCGAGCAGCACGCCGCCGATGAGGATCGCGGCCTGCGCCCAGGGGAGCCAGGCATAGGCCTCGCGCGTGAACCGGAAGAGGGACTTGATCTGGGAGAAGAACCCAGGACGCTTCTCGGGTTCAGGAGCACGCTTTGCCATGGAGACCAGCCTACCGAGTCCGAAGGCCGTGCGATGCCGCCGTTCGCGTGCAGCGGAGAGCGTGTGCGCGATCTCTCCTGCACAATCCGACCCGCCACGGGATCTCGTCCCCGAGCAACGAGTTCGGACGGAGCGTCCCGCGAGTCGGGTGGGATGGATCGCATGACACCAGCGCGTGAGAGTGCCCCCCGCGAGCAGCCCGTGCTTCCCCAAGCACACCGTACGATCCGACTCCTCGACTCTGCTGAGGGGCCCTTTCGCGGTGCGCTCGTCACCTCGCCGGACGGTCCGGTCGTGCGCGTCGAGGCCGAGAGCCTCGCTGGTTGGGCGGGCTGCCGATATGCGGGCACCCAGCACATCGCCGCGCCGGTGGACATGATCCGCCGCGCGGACGGACACGACGTCCTTCTGCCCTGGTGCACCGAGCGCCTGGAGGCCTACGTGGATCGGCGGCTCCGGCGGGGCGGGTTGCCATCGGGGGAGGTCAGCACGGTGGTCGTGAGTCTTCTGCGTGGACTGGCGGAGCTGGGGCCCGCGTCGGCGGTGGACATGCACGGGACATGGTGGCTCACCGACGGGGGCCGGCCGGTCTTCGTGCTGGGGCCCGGTCAGGACGCGCCGACCGCCGTCCTGGTGATCGTGGACCGGCTACGCGCGGAATGCACCGACAAGACGATGGCCCGGGTCCTCGACCGCACCCGCGATCGCGTTCGCTCGGCCGCAGCACAGCGCCGGGTGCCCCGGCGATTGCTAGAGGACGCAGAGAGCGACCTCTTGGAGATCGCAGCACCACGACCACTGGAAGAGGCTGCAGAGGACCGGGCGGCGCCCACGGAAGCCGGTGTCTCCGGTGCGGTGCGACGAGTCCGCACCGAACCCGTCACCCGCGCACGGCTGCGGGAGCGTCGGATGCGGGAAGAGAGTCCGGTCAAAGGGGGCTCGGTACGGGCGTTCGCCGGCCTGCTCGCCCTCCGCGATCGAGTCGTCAGCGGGGCGCGACCTCTCCTCGATCGGCGGACCATCAGGGTACGGCCGCCGGCGGGCGGAGGGGAGACGGGTTCCCGGCACAGGCGGGTTCTCATCGTGGCCGGCGCGTGCGCGGCGGCGGTGCTCCTCGCGGGGCTGCTGTGGCCGAGCGACGGAGACGATCCCGCGGTCGGGGCAGCGGGGAGCACTCCTCCGTCCGCTGACCGTCCTGGGGGAGCGGGCCCTGCCAGGAGGACTGCGCCGACACCTGCTCCTTCACCGTCCGCGTCCGCGGCGCCGCCGAAGGCCGACGATCCGACAGGCGCTCTCCCGGCACTCCTCGCGCAGATCGTCGAGTGCGAGGCACGCGACGACGCGGTGTGCGCCGCTGCCGTCGCGGCCGGTTCCGCGGGGATCACGCCCGTCGCTGCCGAGATGGCCGGTCGGAAGGATGCGGTTCTCGTGGATCGCTATGGAGACACGGCCGTGATGGAGCTGCCGTCATCGCCCGAGACCGGCGAAGCGAAGACCGAGGAGGCAGCCATCCTCGTGCTGGTGTGGGCAGATGAAAAATGGCTGGTCCGCGACGCATATCGCGTCGCGGACCAGCCGAAGTGAGGCGAGCCGTCGGTCAGGCGCCGAGCTGGCCGCTGAACTGCGCAGCCTCGAGGCGAGCCTTCACCGCACCGAGGAAGCGTGCCGCGTCGGCACCGTCGATGATGCGGTGGTCGTACGACAGAGCCAGGTACACGTAGGAGCGGACCGCGATCGCGTCCGTGCCGCCGACCTTGACCAGACCCGGGCGCTTGACGACCGTGCCCGTGCCGAGGATCGCCGACTGCGGCAGGAACACCACGGGCGTGTCGAACAGCGCGCCGCGCGAACCGGTGTTGGTCAGCGTGAACGTGCCGCCGGCGAGCTCGTCGGGCTTCAGCTTGTTGTCGCGGGTGCGCGCAGCGAGATCGGCGATCTCGTGGGCGATCTCGGCGATGTTCTTCGACGCAGCGTCGCGGAGCACCGGCGTGAGCAGACCGCGCTCGGTGTCGACCGCGATCGAGACGTTCTCGGACGCCGGGTAGACGATCTGCTCGCCGTCGACCGTCGCGTTGATGATCGGGAAGGCCTGCAGGGCCTCCGCCGCGGCGAGGGCGAAGAACGGCAGGAAGGACAGCTTGTCGCCGGTCTTCTCGAGGAACGACGTCTTGACGCTGTCGCGGTACTCGGCGAGAGCGGTGACGTCCACCTCGACCACCGTGGTGAGCTGGGCCGTCTGCTGCATCGACTCGACCGCACGCTTGGCGAGGACCTTGCGCAGGCGCGACATCGGCTGGGTGGTCCCGCGCAGCGGCGACACCTCCAGGGGGGCCGGAGCCGGCGTTGCAGCGGCTGCCGGTGCGGCGGTGGCGGTCTCTGCGGCCTTGAGGACGTCCTCCTTGCGGATTCGGCCTCCGACGCCGGTGCCCTTGACCGTGGCCAGGTCCACACCCTGCTGCGCAGCCAGACGGCGCACGAGCGGGGTCACGTAGAGGTTGTCGCTCTCGGTCGGCAGCGACAGCTTGGGGGCCTCCGCCTGCGCGGGCTGTGCCGGAGCAGCGGCCTGCGCGGGCGCTGCGGGGGCCTCGGCCTGCGGAGCGGGAGCAGCGGGAGCCTCGGGCTGTGCAGCCGGAGCCTCGGCCTGCGGAGCCGGAGCGGCGGGCGCCTCGGCCTGCGGAGCGGCAGGGGCTTCGGCCTGCGGAGCAGCGGGAGCCTCGGGCTGGGCTGCGGGAGCAGCACCGGAACCCACGCGTGCCAGCACGGCGCCGACCTCGACGGTCTCGTCCTCGCCGGCGACGATCTCCTGCAGCACCCCGGCGACCGGCGACGGGATCTCGGTGTCGACCTTGTCGGTGGAGATCTCGAGGAGCGCCTCGTCGACCTCGACCGAGTCGCCGACCTGCTTGAGCCAGCGGGTGACCGTGCCTTCGGTGACGCTCTCACCGAGCTCGGGGAGCACGATGTCGGTGGCGTCGCCGGAGGGAGCCGCAGGCGCGGACTCGGCGGGAGCGGAGTCGGCGGGTGCCTGCTGCTCGGCCGCGGGAGCCGCGGCGGGCTCCGGAGCGGCGGGGGCGGCGGCCTCAGCCGGGGCGGCTTCAGCCGCAGCAGGGGCATCGTCGGCCGGTGCCGCACCGCTGCCGTCGCCGATGCGGGCCAGCAGAGCACCGACCTCGACGGTCTCGTCCTCGGCCACGAGGATCTCCTCGATCACGCCGGTGACGGGGGAGGGGATCTCGGTGTCGACCTTGTCGGTCGAGATCTCGAGCAGGCCCTCGTCCGCCTGGACGGTGTCTCCCACCTGCTTGAGCCAGCGGGTGACCGTACCCTCTGTGACGCTCTCGCCGAGAGCGGGGAGGACCACGGATGTGCTCATGACTGAGTCTCCTTCAGAAGTTGTATGACGCTTGTCTAGCTTAGTGACTCGGGCACCGGTTGGTGCTCAGAGGGCGTGCAGGGGCTTTCCGGCCAGCGCGAGGAAGGCTTCGCCGAGCGCCTCGCTCTGGGTCGGGTGGGCATGGATGAGCGGCGCGATGTCCTCGGGATGGGCCTCCCACGCGACCGCGAGCTGTCCCTCGGTGATGAGCTCGCCGACGCGATCGCCGAGGAGATGGACACCGAGGACGGGCCCGTCCTTGAGGCGGACGACCTTGACCAGGCCGCCCGTGCCGATGATCTCGCTCTTGCCGTTCCCCGCGAGGTTGTACTCGTAGGAGTGGATCGCGTCGGCGCCGTGCGCGGTGACCGCCGCCTCCTCCGTCAGACCGACCGAGGCGACCTCCGGGCTCGAGTAGGTGACCTTCGGGATCTGCACGTCAGGGACGTTCACGGGGGAGAGGCCCGCGATGCGCTCGGCGACCGCGATGCCCTGCTGGAACCCGCGGTGGGCGAGCTGGAGGCCGGGGACGATGTCGCCGACCGCCCACACGCCGGGGACGCCGGTGCGGAGGTCGCCGTCCACCGTCACGAACCCGCGGTCCAGGCGCACGCCGGCTTCCTCGAATCCCAGGTCGGCGGTGGCGGGGCCGCGGCCGACGGCGACGAGGAGGTAGTCGGCGGTGAACTCCTTGCCGTCCTCCAGCGTGACCGTGACGGACGAGTCGTCCTGGGTGGCGGTCTGGAAGCGCACGCCCAGGGAGTAGTGGATGCCGCGGCGGCGGAACGCACGCTCGAGGCCCTTGCTCATCGCGATGTCCTCGTTCGGGACGAGGTGGGGCAGCGCCTCCACGATCGTCACCTCGGCTCCGAAGGAGCGCCACACGCTCGCGAACTCGACGCCGATCACGCCGCCGCCCAGGATGAGCACCCGCTCCGGGATCACGTCCAGGGCGAGTGCCTGCTCGCTGGTCAGGATCCGTCCGCCGATCTCCAGACCAGGCAGGGAGCGGCTGTACGAGCCGGTGGCGAGGATGACGTCGGTGCCGACATAGACATCGTCGCCGACGGTGACGCTCCGGTCCGCGTTCAGGCGGCCGAGCCCGGCGACCGTCGTGATCCCGCGCGCCTTGACGAGCCCCTCGAGGCCCTTGTACTTCTTCGCGACGATGCCCTCGCGATACGTGCGCACGCCCGCCGGGTCGATCCCGCCGAACGAGGCCGTGACGCCGACCGAGGCGGCGTCACGCACGTGGTCCGCCACCTCGGCAGCGTGCAGCAGCGCCTTCGTCGGGATGCACCCGCGGTGGAGGCACGTGCCTCCCACCTTGTCCTTCTCGATCAGTGCGACGGACTTGCCGAGCTCGCTGGCTCGCAGTGCCGCGGCGTACCCGCCGCTGCCGCCGCCCAGGACGACGATGTCGAAGGTGTGGGTTGTCATGGGTGTCATGCCTCCGGGTGGGATGCTGCTTCGGCGAAGGCGATGATCGATCGGACCATCGCCCCCGTGGGGCCCTTCTCTGTGAAGCCGTAGGGGGCGCCGGCGTGTTCACCGGATCCCGCGATGTCGAGGTGCACCCAGGGGATGCGCGGCGCGTCGTCCGCGTCCGAGGTGCGGCCGACGAAGCGCCGGAGGAAGAGACCGGCGAAGGACGCGCCGCCCATCCGATCTCCCATGTTGGCGTTGATCATGTCGGCGATGGGGGAGTCGAGCGTCTCCTCCATGTAGGCGGGCAGCGGCATGTGCCACGCGGGCTCTCCCGTGCGGGCGGCCGCGGCGAGGAACTCCGCGACCGTCTCGTCGTCGCCGAAGACGCCGGTGTGACGGTGGCCGAGGGCTGCGACGATCGCGCCGGTCAGAGTCGCGACGTCGATGATGACGTCGGGGTTCTCCCGGCTCGCGGCGACCAGACCGTCGGCGAGGACGAGGCGCCCCTCCGCGTCGGTGTTCAGCACCTCGACGGTGGTGCCGTCGAGGATGCGGATGACGTCCCCGGGGCGGAGAGCACGACCGGACGGCATGTTGTCGGTGATGCAGAGCCAGGCGGTCACGCGCACGGGGAGGCGGAGGGCCGCGATGGCGCGGAGGGCGGCGAGGGAGGTCGCGGCACCGGCCATGTCGAACTTCATGCCGACCATCGAAGCCGCCGGCTTCAGGGAGAGTCCGCCGGTGTCGAAGGTGATGCCCTTGCCGACGAGGGCGATGTGCCGCTGCGCGTCCGCTGGCGCGTAGTCGAGGCGGACGAGGCGCGGCGGCCGGTCGGATCCCTGGCCGACGCCGAGGATGCCACCGAAACCCTGTTCCGCGAGAGCACCCTCGTCGAGGATCTCCACGGTGACGTCGAGGTCCGCGACGCTGTCGGCGGCGCTCTGCGCCAGCTGCGCGGGGCTCTGCCACTCGGCGGGCACGTTCACGAGGTCCTTGATGAGAGCGACGGCCTCGCCCGTGGCGTGAGCGCGGGCGATCGTCTCGTCGTCGAGCGGGGCGTGGACGACGACCGCCGTCGCCCGCTTCTTCCTGCCGTTCTCGGCGCGGTAGTCGTCGAAGCGGTAGCCGCCGAGGACGGCACCCTCCGCGGCCGCGGCGGCGTGCTCCTCGAGACCGGCGGCGAGGCCGAGCGCGACGGTGTCGAAGCCGGTCAGGGAGCGGAGAGCCGCGCCGGCTGCGCTCCGTACGGAGGCGTCGTCGACGGTGGAGCCGACGCCGACGACGGCGAACGCGAGGGGCGTCACCTCGGGGGCGTAGACCCGAGCGAACGCACCGGCGGCGCCGGTGAAGCCGATGCCCGCCAGAGCGTCGGCGAGACCGGGGTGAGCCGCCAGCGACTCGGCCGACTCGGAGAGATCGGGGACGACGAGCACTGCGGCATCGGCAGCGCTTCCGGGGAACTGATCGGTGGTGTGCGAGAGCACGGGAAGCGTCATGCTCTCCATCCTAGGATCTCCGCCCCGGGGTCGTCGGTCCGCCGGCCGGGGTGTGTTCGCTCTCAGCGAGACACGTCAGAGCCCGGCTCCGGGTGCGGCTCGTAGCATGGAGACATGCCCTTCTCCGGAGAGATCCACGAACGCGTCGCGAACGCCCCCACGGTGCCCCACGGCCTGCCTCTCGTGATGCTGCTCACCGGTTTCACCGACGCGGGCAGTGCGGTGTCGGGGCTCATCGATCATCTGCGGGAGACGACGTCGCCGCAGCCGCTCGCGGTCTTCGACAACGATGTGCTCCTGGACTACCGCGCACGCCGCCCGGTCATCTCCTTCGACCAGGACCACCTTGCCGAGTTCCGCCCGCCCCGTCTGGAGCTCTCCCTCGCCACGGACGCGCTGGGACGCCCGTTCCTGCTGCTCACGGGCTACGAGCCCGACTTCGCGTGGAACGCCTTCGCGGAGACCGTCCTGGATCTCGCTGCGGAGTTCGAGGCCTCGGGACTGCACTGGGTCCACTCGATCGCGATGCCCGTGCCGCACACGCGCCCCATCGGGACGACGGTGAGCGGGAACCGGCGCGACCTCGTCGTGTCGCACTCCGTGTGGCGTCCGCGCACGCAGGTCCCGGCGACCGCGGGTCACCTGCTCGAGTACCGGTTCGCGGAGCGCGGGGAGCGCGTCGTCGGCTTCGTGCTCCTCGTGCCGCACTACCTCGCGGAGACGGAGAATCCGGAGGCGGTCAGTGCAGCGGCGGAGAAGCTCATGGCCTCGACCGGCCTCGTGCTCATGCTCGACGCAGTCCAGGAGCGCCGTGAGGACTACCTCGCCCGAGTCGACGAGCAGGTCGCAGCGAACGACGAACTGCAGCAGATGGTGCACAACCTCGAGCGCCGGTACGACGCCTACATGGCCGGTCGTGACCCCGAGGACGATTCGTACGACGAGGGCGGATTCAGCGAACGCGACCTGCCCAGCGCCGACGAACTCGCGGCCGAGCTCGAGCGCTACCTCGCATCTCGGCCGTCGGGTGACGAGGACAAGCCGGGACGCGGCTGAATCTCTCGCAGCGGATCGGGCGGGAATGCGTCCTCATCGCCATACGTGTGCGATACTAGGAGTCCGACCCGTTGTCAATCAGTGTTTTCGCGCACTGGACTTGACAAGGGTCTTACTAGTGTCCGAAATGTCCCGGGGTCTCCCAGCGGCCCCGTGAAAGGCGAAACGTGACTCCTGCCACGACGAAGAACACGCGGACGAAGAAGGCCGATCAGATCACCGCGGATCCCGAGGTCGAGGACGTCGAAACGACCGAAGCGGCTCCTGCGCCCAAGCGCGCCGCGGCCAAGCGCGCCCCCGCGAAGAAGAAGAAGTCGGATGACGTCGTCGAGGAAGACGACGCCGCCGCAGCCGAGGGCTCCGAAGACGCCGCGGGCGACGAGGAGGAGGACGACGCGAAGCCGACCTTCACCGAGCCGCTGCCGACCGGTGCGATCGTCATCTCCTCCAAGGACGACGAAGAGGTCCCGGTCTACTCGACCCAGATCACCGGCGCGACCGCCGACCCGGTCAAGGACTACCTGAAGCAGATCGGAAAGGTCGCGCTGCTGAACGCGGCCGAAGAGGTCGAGCTCGCGATGCGCATCGAAGCGGGTCTGTTCGCGGAGGAGAAGCTCTCCGCGATGTCTCCCGCCGAGAAGACGAGCCAGCTCGGACTCGACCTGCAGTGGGTCGCCCGCGACGGTCAGCGCGCGAAGAGCCACCTCCTCGGCGCGAACCTCCGCCTCGTCGTATCCCTCGCCAAGCGCTACACGGGTCGCGGCATGCAGTTCCTGGATCTGATCCAGGAGGGCAACCTCGGCCTCATCCGCGCGGTCGAGAAGTTCGACTACACCAAGGGCTTCAAGTTCTCGACCTACGCCACCTGGTGGATCCGTCAGGCCATCACCCGCGCCATGGCCGACCAGGCCCGCACGATCCGCATCCCGGTGCACATGGTCGAGGTCATCAACAAGCTCGCCCGCGTGCAGCGGCAGATGCTGCAGGACCTCGGTCGCGAACCCACTCCGGAAGAGCTGAGCCGCGAGCTCGACATGACGCCGGAGAAGGTCGTGGAGGTGCAGAAGTACGGCCGCGAGCCGATCTCGCTGCACACCCCGCTCGGCGAGGACGGCGACAGCGAGTTCGGTGACCTCATCGAGGACACCGAGGCCGTGGTCCCGGCCGACGCCGTGGGCTTCACGATGCTGCAGCGTCAGCTCGAGCAGCTCCTCGACTCGCTCTCCGAGCGCGAGGCCGGCGTGATCCGGATGCGCTTCGGCCTGGGCGACGGTCAGCCGAAGACGCTCGACCAGATCGGTGACACGTTCGGCGTGACGCGTGAGCGCATCCGCCAGATCGAATCGAAGACGATGGCCAAGCTGCGCCACCCGAGCCGCTCGCAGTCGCTGCGGGACTACCTCGAGTGATGCAGGCGAACGAGGGCAAGGCGCTCGAGACGAGCGTCGACGGAAAGAGCTACGCGCGGATCCCGCTGCGCACCCGTGTCGTGATGCCGGACGACGATCTCGACGCCATCATCACGGAGTACGCGAAGGCCGCCGTCCAGCCGGGCGACCTGCTCTTCGTGACCGAGAAGATCGTCGCGATCACGCAGGGCCGGTCCTACCGCCTCGACGAGATCAAGCCGCGCAAGCTCGCGCTGTTCCTGTCGAAGTACGTCACCCGCACGCCGTACGGCATCGGTCTCGGCATGCCGGAGACGATGGAGATGGCATTGCGCGAGTGCGGCACGCCGCGCATCCTCTTCGCGGCGGCCGTCTCGGCGGTCACCAAGGCGTTCGGGCGCAAGGGCGACTTCTACCGCATCGCGGGGGACAAGGCCCGCGCGATCGACGGACCGACGAAGCACACCATCCCGCCGTACAACGAGGCTGTGGTGCTCGGGCCGAAGGACCCGGACCGGGTTGCGGCGCACCTGAAGACGCTGATCGGCGGCCAGGCCGAGGTGGCCGTGGTCGACATCAACGATCTCGGCGGCAACATCCTCGGCTCCACCCTGGACAAGGCGGGGGAGCTGCGGCTGGTGAAGATCCTCGGGGACAATCCGCTCGGCCAGGGCCTCGAGTCCACCCCGCTCGGCATCGTCCGCGCGGTCTGAACAGCTCGACCCACCCCTTCACGACCGAACCGGCCCCTTGCGTGTGAACGCAAGGGGCCGGTTCGCATGTACAGGGGTGGCCCGGCGCTTCGACGCGCTCAGCGACCCATGCGGGGTCCCTGAGCCTGTCGAAGGGTGAGCTGTCGAAAGGTCAGAAGCCGATGACCTCGCGGTAGCGCGGCTTGTGCCCGGTACGGATGCCGGTGACGCTGGGCTTGTTCTCGTAGACGCCCGCCCCCCAGTTCCCCTCGACGAGCACGGGGCCGTCCGGGGTCACGACGACGTCCCATCCGACGTACTGCACCTGCGGCACGACCCGGGCGACCTGATCGATGAAAGCGCGCACCTCGTCCATGTAGGGCAGCTGGAAGTCGGCGATGCGGAAGCCCGAGTCCGGGTGGGTCTCGTGCACGTGCCCGTGCGAGTCATAGCCGGCCCCCACGGCTTGCCCGTTCTCGTCGAGCATCGTGTAGAAGCCGCCGAAGGTCATCTGATCGCTCACCGCGCCGCGGCCGAACTTCTGCGCCATTGCGAGGATGTGCGCCTTCTCCCCGTCGAAGAAGGCGGTGATGCGGGTGGTGTTCACGGTCCCGGGGCACACGGCCGCCAGGTCGTCATGCTGGCGGATGACCTCTTCGATCAGCAGCTCGCCCCGGTCGAGGAGACCGCGGTGGAACTCGGTCCAGTCCGTGATGTCGGCGGCGTGATATCGGTGCACACCGGTCCCGGCCTGGCCGACCGGCTCCTTCGTGACGATCGTTCCGAGGCGCTCCGTGAGGGCACGGACCTCGTCGGCGTTGCCTTCCTCGACCACCATCCACTCGCGATGCAGATGTGCGGAGAACTTCCGGTTGAACTCGATCTTGTCCTGGAAGATCCAGCGGAAGTCGGGGTGGTCGTACTTCTGGGAGAGCTGGTTGGACACCGGGTGCGTCATGTACGTCTCGCGCTCGGCACGGTTGAGCATCGCGAAGTCGTAGTCGATGTAGTCCTGGAAGCCCACGTTGTGGCGGGCCGCCGACCAGAGCATGTCGGCGACGATCGTGGGAACGGGACGGTGGTGCTGTGCCGAGGCCTCCTTCGCCCGTTCGAACACCGAACCGACGTCGATGCGGCGGGCACGGCCGAGGAGATAGCGGATGCGGGGCGCGAGAGAAAGACGAGACATGGAGCTCCGGGTCTAGGGATCGACGTCCCAGTCTACGCGGGGAGCCCCCAGGCTCCTGAGAGCGCGGAAGCTAGGCTGGAGGACGTGTGTGACACGAGTTCGAGTGCGCTTCCGCAGGCGATGATCTCGCGTTCGGCCCTTGCTGCCGGCGCGTCCGCGGCGATCCGTGCCGGGGGCCGCCGTGCCGATCTCCGCCGCGACGCATGGGGGCATGGACTGCTCGCCGTGGCCCACGCGGTGACAGCCGCGGGCGTCGAGGAGGTCCTCGTGGACTCGCCAGGCGAAGTCGAGGCCCTGCGCCTTGAAGGCATCAGCGCCACGACCGTCGGTACGCCCGACGTCGACCCCGTCCTCCTCTACGGGCTGCCGTCCGCGGAGGGAATCCCGGCGACACCTCCGGTCATGCGCCTGGTCGGCCGGGTCATGTCCACCAAGCGCCTGCGCGCGGGGGAGGCTGTCTCCTACGGCTACACCTTCCGGGCCGCAGCGGACACGGAGGTCGCGCTCGTGACGGGCGGCTACGCGCAGGGTGTCGTCCGCTCTCTCGGCAATCACGCCGACGTGGAGATCGCCGGCGCGTTGCGTCCCATCGTCGGACGAGTCGCCATGGACGTCTGTGTGATCGACCTTCAGGGCGCCGCGGCCGAGGTGGGAGACACGGTGACGTTCTTCGGCGGGACCGGCCCCGCATCCGACGCGATCGCCCGCTGGGCCGAGGTCACCGGGATGACGCCCGCGGAGCTCGTGGCCGTCCCCGGTGCTCACGCCGTGCGCGGATGGGAGGCATGATGGGTGGGCCGATGCGACCAGAACTCCGCCTGGACAGCGCCGTCTTCCGCGCGAACATCGCGGCCGTGCGCGACCGACTGGGCGACTCCACGTTGATGCTGGTGCTCAAGGACGACGCGTACGGCCACGGACTCCGCTGGGCGGTGGAGACCGCGCGCGAGGCGGGGGTGACGACGTTCGGCAGCTACGACGTGCGCGGGGGCCTCGACGTCCGGCGCCTCGCAGGCGGGACCGCGTCCGTGTTCGCCTGGGCGACCTCGACCGACGAGGAGATCGACGAGGCGCTCCTGCAGGACATCGAGCTCGGCGTCGGCACCATCGAGTACCTGCGCCGCATCGTCACGCGGGCCGATGTGCTCGGTGTGCGTGCCCGGGTGCACCTCAAGATCGACACCGGCCTCCATCGCAATGGCGTGCGTCCGGAGGACTGGGCGGCGGCCGTTGCCGAGGCGAGGGCGGCCGAGAGCGCGGGCACCCTCGCGCTCGTGGGCGTGTGGAGTCACATCGCGGAGGCGAGCGACGCCGAGGACGACGAGGCCCAGTCCGTGTTCCTCGATGCCGTGCAGCACACCGGTCTGTCCGGAGCTGTGCCGGCGGCCCTGCACCTCACAGCGTCGGCGGCATCCTGGTGGCGTCCGGAACTGCGCGGCACGGTGTCACGGATCGGGGCGTTCTGCTACGGCATCCGTTCGGCGGACGGCCCGGATCTCGACGGTGTGCAGCCGGCGGCACGTCTCGTGGCCCCGGTCGTCCGGGTCGATGGCGACGCCGCGGTCGTGGCCGTCGGCAGTCTCGACGGCCTGCCCTCGACGCTGGCCGGCATGACGGTCGGTACCCCGGCCGGCCCCCGCGTGGCGCCCGAGATCGACCTGGCGACGACGACCGTCGAGGGCTGGCCCGGGATGGCTGTCGGCGACGAGGTGACGATCTTCGGGCCGGGCGCGCAGGGGGAGGAGACAGCGACGACCCTCGCCGAGCGGATCGAGACGGTCGGCGAGGAGATCCTCACCCGCCTCGGTCCGCGGATTCGGCGGAGGGTCGTGGAGTGAACCGGCTCGGCCGGTTCAGGCGCTGATCAGACCGTCTCGACGAGACGAGCGGTCTCGTCGTGCCAGCTCGTGGCCACGCTGCGCAGCTTCTCTTCGTACTTGCGGCCGTGGTGGGCGCAGAAGAGCAGCTCGGAGCCGTTGACCTCGGCGGCGATGTAGGCCTGTGCGCCACACGAGTCACAGCGGTCCATCGCAGTCAGGCGGTACTCGACAGCGGAGGTCTCACGTTCGGTCGTTGCATTCATCTCGGGGCCTCCTCGGGTGTCGGCGTCCTTGTTGGTCGTGCTCAATACAACCACGCTGCACCTGGGGGCATGCCCGGTCGACGGCGTGTTTCGCTCAGCGCGTACGCGCACACGCGCGAAGGCGGTGCCGCGGGGAGTGTCTGCGAGGGGCGGGACCGTCCCGCGAATAGACTCGGAGATTGTGAATGCCGAGTACTCCGCCCATCATCTCCAGGTGCTCGAAGGACTCGAAGCGGTCCGCAAGCGCCCCGGCATGTACATCGGCTCGAACGGTTCGCCCGGGCTCATGCACTGCCTCTGGGAGATCATCGACAACTCCGTCGACGAGGCGGTCGCCGGCAACGGATCCCGCATCGACGTCATCCTCCACGATGACGGCAGCGTCGAGGTGCACGACCGCGGTCGCGGCATCCCCGTCGACGTGGAGCCCCGGACCGGTCTGACCGGCGTCGAGGTCGTCTACACCAAGCTGCACGCCGGAGGGAAGTTCGGCGGCGGCTCCTACGCGGCGTCGGGCGGTCTCCACGGCGTCGGCGCCTCGGTGGTGAACGCGCTCTCCGAGCGCCTCGACGTCGAGGTCGACCGTGGCGGTAAGACCTACGCGATGTCCTTCCACCGCGGCGAGCCCGGCATCTTCCAGGACTCGGGGGAGAAGCGGCCCGATGCGCCCTTCACCCCGTTCGAGGAGAACAGTGAGCTGCGCGTCGTCGGCAAGGCGCCGCGCGGGGTCACCGGTACGCGTGTGCGCTACTGGGCCGACCGTCAGATCTTCACCAAGGACGCCGCCTTCCAGCTCGCCGAGCTCGAGACCCGCGCGCGGCAGACCGCCTTCCTGGTCCCCGGCCTCGAGATCGTGGTCCGCGACGAGCGCGCCGCGAGCGCAGTGGTGGGGGAGGACGGCACCCCGGCCGGCCCCGTGGAGACCTCGTACCTCTACGAGGGCGGCATCTCCGAGTTCGTGGAGTACCTGGCGGTCGACCCGCCGGTGACCGACACCTGGCGCATCCAGGGAGAGGGCACGTTCACCGAGACCGTCCCGGTCCTGCAGCCCGACGGCCACATGGTGGCGACCGAGGTCGAGCGCGTATGCGCCGTCGACATCGCCCTGCGCTGGGGCACCGGCTATGACACCCGCATCCGCTCCTTCGTGAACATCATCTCCACGCCGAAGGGCGGCACGCATCAGCAGGGCTTCGAGCAGGAGCTGCTGAAGGTGCTCCGCAGCCAGGTCGAGCAGAACGCGCGTCGGCTCAAAGTCGGCAACGACAAGCTCGAGAAGGACGACGTCCTCGCCGGCCTCACCGCCGTCCTCACGGTCAACGTGCCGGAGCCGCAGTTCGAGGGTCAGACGAAGGAGGTGCTCGGCACGCCCGCGGTCCGCCAGATCGTCGCGCAGGTGATGCGCAAGGACCTCCAGCAGCGTTTCACCTCCACCAAGCGCGACGACAAGAGCCAGGCCACGCAGCTGCTCGACAAGATCGTCTCCGAGATGAAGGCGCGTGTGTCCGCACGCGCCCACAAGGAGACGCAGCGCCGCAAGAACGCGCTCGAATCGTCCACCCTGCCGACCAAGCTCGTCGACTGCCGGACGAACGACGTGGAGCGCAGCGAGCTCTTCATCGTCGAGGGCGACTCGGCCCTCGGCACGGCCAAGAACGCCCGCAACAGCGAGTTCCAGGCGCTGCTGCCCATCCGCGGGAAGATCCTCAACGTGCAGAAGGCGTCGGTCGGCGACATGCTGTCCAACGCCGAGTGCGCGTCCATCATCCAGGTGATCGGCGCGGGCTCCGGGCGGACCTTCGACATCGACGCGGCGCGCTACGGGAAGATCATCCTCATGAGCGACGCCGATGTCGACGGAGCGCACATCCGCACGCTCCTACTCACGCTGTTCTTCCGCTACATGCGGCCGCTCATCGAGCATGGACGCGTGTTCGCCGCCGTGCCGCCGCTGCACCGGATCATCGTCATCAACCCGGGCTCGAAGCCGAACGAGACCATCTACACCTACAGCGAGCAGGAGCTGCACGCCCTGCTCGCCAAGCTCCGCAAGGCCGGCAAGCGCTGGCACGAGCCGATCCAGCGGTACAAGGGTCTCGGGGAGATGGACGCGGAGCAGCTCGCGAACACGACGATGGACCGTTCCGGTCGCCTGCTCCGCCGGGTACGGATGGAGGATGCCGAGGCCGCGGGCCGCGTCTTCGAGCTGCTCATGGGCAACGAGGTCGCCCCGCGGCGGGAGTTCATCATCGACTCCGCGGACCAGCTCTCGCGCGAAGCCATCGACGCCTGAGGGCGGCGGGGACGAAGAAGGGGACCCGGCGAGGCCGGGTCCCCTTTCTTGGCGGACGGGTCAGACGAGGGTCCGGCCGATGCTGCCGATGACGCCGTCGATCGGCTGGCCGGAGGCATCGCGGCGCGCTCCGGGCTCGGGGAGCTTGCGCACCGCGCCGGTGGGGTCTACGGCCAGAGCCGGGCGGGGGCCGACCCAGGCGACCGTGAGGCGGTCCTCGCCCTTCAGGAAGGCGTGGGCGCGGACGCCACCGGTCGCGCGGCCCTTGGACGGGTACTCGGTGAACGCCGAGACCTTCGCGCGGCCCGGATCGGTGCCGGGCAGGATGCTCTCCGCGCCGGAGACCGTGGCGACGACGGCGTCGGTGTCCGGGCTGACGGCACCGAAGAAGAGGACCGCGGCGCCGGAGCCGAGCTTGATGCCCGCCATCCCGCCGGCGGGTGCTCCTTGCGGGCGGACCGCCGAGGCCGAGAACCGCAGAAGCTGGGCGTCGGTCGTCAGGAACACGAGGTCGGCGTCGTCCGCCGCGTCGGCCGCACCGACGACCGAGTCTCCGCTCTTGAGGCCGATGACCTCCAGGTCCGGACGCACCGGCAGGGTCGACGGCACGATCCGCTTGACGATGCCCTGCGCGGTGCCGAGGGCGACCGGGGTGTCGCTGTCGAATCGGATGAACCCGACGATGCGCTCGCCCTTGGTCGTGACCCCCAGGTAGTCGCGCAGCGGAGTCCCCGCGGCGAGCTGTACGGAGGTGCCGGGCACCGAGGGCAGATCGACGGGGGAGAAGCGGACGACGCGTCCCGTGCTCGTGAGCGCACCGACCTCACCGCGAACCGTCGTCTCGACGGTCGCGAGGATGGCGTCGTGCTTGCTCCGCCGGGCAGGGGCGGTGAGCTCCTGTCCTTCGCCGAGGTCCACGCGCACGGCGCGCCCCGTCGTCGAGAGGACCACGGTGGTCGGAGCGTCGGCGATCTGCAGATCCACCGCGCCCTTCGTCGCGCGGGGCTTCGGCGGGGCCGCGTTCATCAGCAGGGTGCGGCGCGGCGTCCCGTAGGCCTCGGCCACGGCGTCCAGCTCCTGGGCGACGGCGGCACGCAGCAGCGCCGGGCTGGCGAGCAGCTCCCGCAGCGACGCGATCTCCGCGAGGAGGGCGTCCCGCTCCGCCTCGAGCTCGATGCGCGAGAACTTCGTCAGGCGGCGCAGCCGCAGCTCGAGGATGTACTCGGCCTGTGGCTCGCTGAGGTCGAACACGGACCGGAGCCGTGTGCGTGCCTGCTCGGTGTCGTCGGACGACCGGATGACCTGGATGACCTCGTCGATGTCGAGGATCGCGATGAGAAGCCCCTCCACCAGGTGCAGGCGCTCCTCCCGACGGGCGAGACGGTACCGGCTGCGGCGCGTGATGACCTCGATGCGGTGGCCGACGTAGACGCTGAGCATCTCCTTGAGGCCGAGCGTTCGGGGCTGGCCGTCGACGAGCGCGACGTTGTTGATGCTGAAGGAATCCTCCAGCGGCGTGAGCCGGTACAGCTGCTCCAGGACGGCGTTCGGGTCGAATCCGGTCTTGATGCCGATGGCGACGCGGAGGCCGTGGTTGCGGTCGGTGAGGTCGGTGACGTCGCTGATGCCCTGGAGCTTCTTCGCCTGCACTGCGTCGCGGATCTTCTCGATCAGACGCTCCGGGCCGACCATGTACGGGAGCTCGGAGACGATGATGCCCGTACGTCGGGGACCCAGCGGCTCGATCGACGTGCGTCCGCGGACCTTGAGGGCGCCGCGACCGGTCGTGTAGGCGTCCTTCACGCCGTCGAGCCCCATGAGGATCCCGCCCGATGGGAAGTCCGGGCCGGGGACGTACTCCATGAGGTCCTCGGTGGTGGCGTCCGGGTGCTCGAGCAGATGGGTCGCCGCGGCGACGACCTCGATGAGGTTGTGCGGCGCCATGTTGGTCGCCATGCCCACTGCGATACCGCTGGCGCCGTTGACGAGCAGGTTCGGGAAGGCCGCAGGCAGCACCGCGGGCTGCTGGAACTGGCCGTCGTAGTTCGGGATGAAGTCGACGACGTCCTCGTCGAGGTTCTCGGTGAGCGACAGCGCGGGGGCGGCGAGGCGCGCCTCCGTGTATCGCGCGGCAGCCGGGCCGTCGTCCAGGGATCCGAAGTTGCCATGACCGTCGACGAGCGGCACCCGCAACGCCCACTCCTGGGCGAGGCGGACGAGGGCATCGTAGATCGCGGAGTCGCCGTGCGGATGCAGCTTCCCCATGACCTCGCCCACGACGCGGGCGCTCTTGACGTGGCCGCGGTCCGGCCGCAATCCCATCTCCGCCATCTGGAAGAGGATGCGGCGCTGCACCGGCTTCAGGCCGTCCCTGGCATCGGGGAGCGCACGCGAGTAGATGACGGAATATGCGTACTCGAGGAAGGAGCCCTGCATCTCGTGGGAGAGATCGATGTCCTGGATGCGTTCCTCGACAGGCTCGGGCGGCGGGGTTTTCGGCATGGACTTCCTGAGGGCGTACGGGAGCCTGTGTCAGACTGGCTCGGATGTCCTTCATGCTACCGTCCGCGCCGCCGGGCGCCCGGAGCGTCGTCGGGGTGGCGGACGACCTGTGCGCCGCTCTCCGCGGCGAATCCGCCACGCTGCCCCGCGCCGACGCGGTGGTGCTGGTCGTGATCGACGGCCTCGGTGCGATCAGCCTCCGCGGGCATGCCGGTCACGCGCGGTCGCTGACCGCGTCGATGACGAAGAAGGATATCGCGCAGACGGTCTTCCCGACGACGACGGCCGCCGCGCTGACGAGCCTCACCACCGGCGTGTGGCCGGGAGAACACGGCCTCGTCGGGTACCGGGTCAGGGACCCGAAACGGGATGTCCTCGTGAATCAGCTGAGCGGGTGGGAGACGGACGGCCTCGACCCGCTCACGTGGCAGGCGGCGCCCACGGTCTTCGAGCGCGCGGCAGTCGCCGGGCGGGAGACCTTCGCGGTCGGACTCGCGACCTACGCGCACAGCGGCTTCACCCGCGCCACGCTGAGGGGGGCGACGTTCGTGCCCGCTGCGACGCCGGAGGAACGCGTCGAGGTCGCGTACACGCTGGCCGAGGAGCATCCGGGATCGCTCGTCTACTGCTACCTTCCCGAGGTCGACAAGGCGGGGCACAAGCACGGTGTCGCCTCTGCCGAGTGGGTGGCTGCGCTGGAGCGGATCGACGGCGCGCTGTCGCTTCGCGTCCCCCCGCGGGTCGGCGTGGTCGTGACCTCTGACCACGGCATGGTCGACGTCCCGTTCCACCGGCAGGTGGTGCTCGAGGAGCAGCATCTCGGGGGCATCCGTCATGTCGGTGGGGAACCCCGCATGCTGCACCTCTACCGCGAGCCGGACGCCGATGCGGCGCTGGTGACGACGCGTCTGCGCAGCGATCTCGAGGGCGCGGCCGATGTCGTCACCCGAGAGGAGGCGGTCCGGGCGGGCCTCTTCGGTCCGGTCGTGCGCGATGAGGTCCTCGATCGCATCGGCGACGTGCTGGTCATCGCCACCGGAGTGGGCGCGCTCTACGACGGCACCGCCGAGGACCAGCGCAACCGAGGGATGGTGGGACAGCACGGAGCGCTCACGCCTGACGAGACCCGGGTACCGTTCCTGCGGTTCGGGGCCTTCGCCTCCTGACGGGGCCCCGGAACGATCACTCGTCGGTGCGCGCTCCGAAGACGATCTCGTCCCACGACGGCATCGCGTTGCGGCGCCGTCGGCGTCCGCTGCCCTCGCTGTCGCCCGACCCGGGCTGACGCGGTGCGGGTTCCGGAGCCTCGGGCTCGTCGTCCGGCTCCTCGAGCGCGGCGAACAGGGCGATCGGGTCGGAATCCTCCTGGATCTCCTCGACCTCGTGCTCGATCGGCGACGGCTCCCGCTGTCCGCGGCGACGACGCAGGGCCTCGAGGAGGTCCGCGGTCTCCGGGCTCGTCGAGGCGGAGTCGGGAGCGCGGTTGATCGCCGCGTCCTGGACCGCCGGTGCCGAACGCTCGGGCTGCGCCGGCTCGTCTGCCTCCGCGGCGGGCGTCGGGACGAGGCGGGGACCGAAGGCACCCGAATCGAAACGGCTGTCGTCCTTGTAGGGCGAGGCGGCACGGTCGGCCTCCACCGCGCGCAGGCGGGGGATGAGTCCCTCCGGGAGCGAACCCTGGCGGGAGAGCTGCGTGGCATCGGCGTTCAGGGGCGAGAGGGCGCTGCGTCGCGGGTCGAAGCTCCAGCGCGCGTCGTGCTCGACGTCGTTGGCGGAGAACTCGAGCTTGATGATCCAGCCGGACTCCTCCTTCCAGCTGGCCCAGCGCTCGGACGATGCGGACACCTCGGCGAGCTTGGCGCGGACCGCAGCTCCGAAGGTGGGCTGCGCGTCCGGCTCGACCTCGCTGCCGATGAGGACGGGCACGGCGAGGGCCTGGCCGATGATGTGCTCGCGCTCGGCGAGGACCGGGCCCTCGAACCGGGCGACGTCGTCGACGCTGATCCCGAGGAGCTCGGCGACCTCCGCGGCGGTGAGACCGGCGCGGATCTGCGCCTGGATATCCCGCGGGCTCGCGGCGAGTTTCTGTGCGGCCGGCTCGGCCTGGCGGGTCGCGCGGCGGATCTCCCGCTGCAGCACCGCGTCGATGGGCAGCGCGAACCGCTCGCCCGCCTCGGTCGCGAGGACGAGCACTCCTGCTTCTGTGCCGACGATGGTGACGTTTTCCATGCGAATGCCCCTCTGATGGGTGTGCGTTCATGGTGTCACGCCGGACGGGCCGGGACAGGGAATACGGCGGGCGTGCCGTGAGTTTGCCCTGTCGCATGGGAGGGCATTTGCGAAACGCCCGCCGGTCATGCAAACTATGGCCGCCGATTACCCGACGGCGCACCCGCCCACTCGCACCATGAAAGTGGAGATTCACCGCATGGCAACCGATTACGACGCTCCCCGAAAGAGTGAAGACGACTCCGAGTCGATCGAAGCCCTCAAGGAGCGTGTGCCGGACAAGCTGTCCGGCACGACCGGAGACGAGGACTCCGACAACCCGTCGAGCTTCGACCTCCCTGGCGCGGACCTCTCCGACCTCGAGCTGGATGTCGTCGTGCTGCCCGCGCAGCAGGACGAGTTCACCTGCATGAGCTGCTTCCTCGTGAAGCACCGCTCGCAGCTCGACCACGAGGGACCCGACGGCCCCATCTGCAAGGAGTGCGCTGCCTGAGCAGCCCTCCGAGCGACGCCCCACGCGCCCCCGACCATCCCGGTCAGGGGCGCGCTGTCGTCTGCGGGGCGGTCAGTCCCGTGCGGCGCGGATGGCCGCGGCGAGGCGGTCGGGGGTGCGGGTCGAGATCGTCCAGGCCACGACGGGGTCGGCCTCATCGGTGTTCGGCACCACGACGACTCCGTCGATGCCGCCGCGGATGAGGTGCCACCCGCGAGCCGGGAGCTCGGGTCCTCTGGCGCTGCGCGCCTCCTCGCCGGTCAGTGCCGTCGGCTCGCCGAGATAGCGCACGTCGATGTGGGCGCGTCCGGCTCGGAGGACGCCGTCCTGCACCGACACCACCGGAGCGAGGGCGAGGGCCGCCACCACGAGGAGCGCCGAGACCGCCGCTCCGAGGAGCAGCGCGAAGGTCGAGCCGACCGGCACGAAGATCAGGGACACCATCGGTCCCGCCAGGGCGATCGTGACCAGCAGCCACAGGCTGGGGGCCAGTCGTTCGTGGTAGCGGGGACGTGCGTCCGTTGCGGGGTTCTGCATTAGCCTCATGGGGTGACCGATTCCGTTGATGTCCCCATTATCGCCGCAGTGGTCCCCGGCTATGCGCATCCGGGCGACGCCGGAGCCGATCTCGTCGCCGCCGAGGCCGTGCGGTTGGAGCCGGGGGATCGGGCTCTCGTGCCCACGGGCGTGCGCATCGCGCTGCCCGACGGCTATGCGGCCTTCGTGGTGCCCCGCAGCGGTCTCGCGGCGAAGCACGGCATCTCGATCGTGAACTCGCCCGGCACCGTCGACGCCGGCTACCGGGGAGAGATCAAGGTGAGCCTGATCAACACGGACATCCACAGCGCGTACGATGTCGCCGTCGGCGATCGCATCGCGCAGCTCATCGTGATGCCCGTCACTCGGGCCCGGTTCCTTCCGGTGGACGAGCTGCCGGACAGCGTTCGCGGCGCCGGCGGGTTCGGATCGACCGGCTATCAGGCACAGACCCCCGAGAACGAAGCAGGACAGGCGAAATGACCGACAGCAACGACACCCCCTCCAAGTCGGCGCCGGAGAACCGCGCCACCGAGGGCCCGTTCGACGACTCCGAGGCGAACCCCGTCCGCCCCTACATCGACCTCGGCGGGATCAAGATCCTGCCGCGCGAGGGCCTGAACCTGCGGCTCGAGGTGGAGGAGCAGAGCAAGCGCATCGTGGCGGTCGGGCTCGACTACGCCGAGTCCTCTCTCCAGGTGCAGCCGTTCGCGGCTCCGCGCAGCGGCGGTCTCTGGGATGAGACGCGGGTCCAACTGCGCGACCAGGTCAAGGCGCAGGGCGGCCGCGTCGAGGAGCGGGAAGGACCGCTCGGCAAGGAGCTCCTCGCCGAGGTCCCCGCGACGGCCAGCGAGGGCTCCGGCCTGCGTCTCGCGCGCTTCATCGGCATCGACGGTCCCCGTTGGTTCCTGCGCGGCGTGATCGGCGGCGCGGCGGCGTCCGACCCCGAGGCCGCGGCGAAGGTCGAGGACCTGTTCCGCTCGATCGTCGTCGTGCGCGGGGGAGCGCCCATGCCGCCGCGCGACCTCATCCCGCTGAAGATGCCGGCGACGCCGGGCTCCGCGTGACCACGCCGGACCCCGAGGAGCCGCGCACGCAGAGCGCGTCGGAGATGCTCGGAGCAGCCCTCGGCGGTGCGGCGCGCAAGGCTGGGCTCGATCCGTCCGAGAACGCGCAGACGCACAAGGTCGTCTGGTCGGCCATGGGCGGCTGGCGCGGGATCCTGGAATCGGTGTTGCCGAGCCTCGCGTTCGTCATCCTGTTCACCCTCCGGCCGGACCCCCTGCTGCTGCCCCTCGGAGTGTCCGTCGGTCTGGCCGCCGTGTTCACCGTCGTCCGGCTGGTGCAGAAGTCGCCGCCGTCGGCCGCCCTCGGCGGACTGATCGCCGCCGTGGCCGCCGCCGGGCTGGCCCTGTGGACAGGCCGTGGCGAGGACAACTTCGTCCCCGGCCTCATCACGAACGCGGTATACGGCTCGGCGATCCTCGTCTCCGCTCTCATCGGTTGGTCCGTCATCGGACTCGCCGTCGGATTCCTGATGGGGGAGGGCACCGCCTGGCGTGCGGATCGTCGCAAGCGGCGGGCGTTCTTCTGGCTGGGTATCGCCTGGGCCGCGCTGTTCTTCGCGCGTTTGATCGTGCAGTTCCCGCTCTACCTGGCCGGCGACGTCACGGCGCTCGGAACCCTCAAGCTCGTGATGGGGCTGCCGTTGTTCGCGCCGCTGATCGCCGTGACCTGGCTGGTCGTCCGTGCGCTCTATCCCCGCGCGTCGTCGCACGACGACCCCGCGGCGGCGTGATAGATTTATCTCGACATCAAGATAAATCACGGGCTTTCGCCGGTGACCTGCGCGGAGCAGACTGGTTAGGTCCCCCTTGCTAGCCGCGCGGCCGCACCGGCGAGCAAGATGGAGGCGCCTGTCGCTCCCATCCGAATAGAAGGAGACGGATTCGTGTCCACGGTGAACAGCTTCGGTGCCAAGAGCACCCTGACGGTCGGCAGCACCGACTACGAGATCTTCCGCATCGACACGGTGCCCGGTTTCGACAAGCTCCCCTTCAGCCTCAAGGTCCTCCTGGAGAACCTGCTTCGCACCGAGGACGGCGCGAACGTCACGAAGGCGCAGATCGAGGCGCTCGGGTCGTGGGACGCCAACGCGGAGCCCAACACCGAGATCCAGTTCACGCCGGCGCGCGTGGTCATGCAGGACTTCACCGGTGTGCCCTGCATCGTCGACCTCGCCACCATGCGCGAGGCCGTGACGGCGCTCGGGGGAGACCCGAACAAGATCAACCCGCTCTCGCCGGCCGAGATGGTCATCGACCACTCCGTCATCGCCGACCTGTTCGGCACCGAGAACGCGCTCGAGCGCAACGTCGAGATCGAGTACGAGCGCAACGGCGAGCGGTACCAGTTCCTCCGCTGGGGCCAGACCGCGTTCCAGGACTTCAAGGTCGTGCCCCCCGGCACCGGCATCGTCCACCAGGTGAACATCGAGCACCTCGCGAAGGTCATCTACGACCGCACCAACGGCGGCGTCCTCCAGGCCTACCCCGACACCTGTGTCGGCACCGACTCGCACACCACGATGGTCAACGGCCTGGGCGTGCTCGGCTGGGGCGTCGGCGGCATCGAGGCCGAGGCCGCGATGCTCGGCCAGCCCGTGTCGATGCTCATCCCGCGTGTCGTCGGCTTCAAGCTCTCCGGTGAGATCCCCGCCGGTGTGACGGCGACCGACGTCGTGCTCACCATCACCGACATGCTGCGCAAGCACGGCGTCGTCGGCAAGTTCGTCGAGTTCTACGGCGAGGGCGTCGCCTCCGTGCCGCTCGCGAACCGCGCGACGATCGGCAACATGTCGCCCGAATTCGGCTCGACCGCCGCGATCTTCCCGATCGACGACGTCACCCTCGACTATCTGCGTCTGACCGGCCGCAGCGACGAGGCCGTCGCGCTCGTCGAGGCCTACGCCAAGGAGCAGAAGCTCTGGCACGACGCCTCTCACGAGCCCGTCTTCAGCGAGTACATGGAGCTCGACCTCAGCACGGTCGTCCCGTCCATCGCCGGTCCGAAGCGCCCGCAGGACCGCATCCTCCTCTCCGAGGCGAAGACGCAGTTCGAGCAGGACATCCTGAACTACGCCACGGCCTCGACCAGCGACGACATCGTCGACCTCGAGTCCAAGCACTCCTTCCCGGCGTCCGACCCCGGACAGGTCCCGGGGGAGGAGGAGCCGACCACGCGTCCGGTGCACATCAGCAGCGGTGCGCCGGCCAACGTGTCGAACCCTGTGCCGGTCACCACTCCCGAGGGCGAGCAGTACACCCTCGACAACGGCGCCGTCACGCTGGCCGCCATCACGTCGTGCACCAACACGTCCAACCCGTCGGTCATGATCGCCGCCGGTCTCCTCGCCCGCAAGGCGCGGCAGAAGGGCCTCAAGCAGAAGCCGTGGGTGAAGACCACGCTCGGCCCGGGGTCGAAGGTCGTCACGGACTACTACGAGAAGTCCGGCCTGGACAAGGACCTCGAGGGCCTCGGCTTCTACACGGTCGGCTACGGCTGCACCATCTGCATCGGAAACTCCGGTCCGCTGATCGAAGAGGTCTCCGAGGCGATCAACTCGCACGACCTCGCCGTGACGGCCGTCCTCTCGGGCAACCGCAACTTCGAGGGCCGCATCAGCCCGGACGTGAAGATGAACTACCTGGCGAGCCCGCCGCTGGTCATCGCGTACGCCCTCGCCGGCTCGATGCACTTCGACTTCGAGACCGACGCGCTCGGCACGGACGCGGACGGCAACGACGTGTTCCTCAAGGACATCTGGCCCTCGCCGGACGAGGTGCAGGAGATCGTCGACTCGTCGATCTCGCGCGACCAGTTCATCAAGCAGTACGCCACCGTGTTCGACGGTGACGAGCGCTGGCGCAACCTGCCCACGCCGGACGACGACACGTTCCAGTGGGACGAGGACTCGACCTACGTGCGCAAGGCCCCGTACTTCGACGGCATGACGATGGAGCTCACCCCGGTGAAGGACATCGAAGGTGCCCGGGTCATGGCGACGCTCGGCGACTCGGTCACCACCGACCACATCTCGCCCGCCGGAAACATCAAGCCGGGCACGCCCGCGGCCCAGTACCTCACGGAGCACGGCGTCGACCGCAAGGACTTCAACTCCTTCGGCTCGCGTCGCGGCAACCACGAGGTCATGATCCGCGGCACCTTCGCGAACATCCGCCTGAAGAACCTCATGGTCTCGGCCGTGAACGACGGACAGGTCGTCGAGGGCGGTTACACCCGCGACTTCACCCAGCCGGACGGCCCGCAGTCGTACATCTACGACGCGTGCATGAACTACGCCGAGCAGGGGACCCCGCTCGTCGTGTTCGGAGGCAAGGAGTACGGCTCCGGCTCGTCGCGCGACTGGGCGGCCAAGGGCACCAGCCTCTTGGGCGTCAAGGCCGTGATCACGGAGAGCTTCGAGCGCATCCACCGCTCCAACCTCATCGGCATGGGCGTCGTCCCGCTGCAGTTCCCCGCCGGCGAGAGCTGGGAGTCGCTGGGCCTCGACGGCACCGAGATCGTCTCGATCACGGGGCTCGAGGAGCTCAACAACGGCGTCACCCCGAAGACGGTCAAGGTCACCGCCACCCCGAGCGAGCACTCGCCCGAGGGCAAGCAGCCGGTCGAGTTCGACGCGGTCGTCCGCATCGACACCCCCGGTGAGGCGGACTACTACCGCAACGGCGGCATCCTGCAGTACGTGCTGCGCTCGCTCGTCTGAGACGCATCGATGAAGGGGCCCGTGTCCACCGACACGGGCCCCTTCGGCGTGTCAAGGGTCCCCCGCCCTCGGGGGATTCCCGGCTCCGAGCGGTAGGATCGGGAAGACGTCCGCACCCGTTCGGACGCTCCGTCGAGGCCTGTGAGGAGGCGCAGATGCCCATTCTTCCGAGCATCTCTGGACCGCGCGATCTTGATCGGCTCTCTCCGGAGCAACTGGAAGAACTCGCCTCGGAGATCCGCGCGTTCCTCGTCGAGAACGTCTCGCAGACGGGCGGTCACCTCGGGCCGAACCTCGGCGTGGTGGAGCTGACGATCGCCCTGCACCGCGTGTTCTCCTCTCCGGACGACCCCTTCATCTTCGACACCGGCCACCAGTCGTACGTCCACAAGATCCTCACCGGTCGCCAGGACTTCTCGAAGCTGCGCGTCCGGGAGGGGCTTGCCGGCTACCCGCAACGCGCGGAGAGCCCGCACGACGTCGTCGAGTCGTCCCACGCCTCCAGCTCCCTGAGCTGGGCCGACGGCGTGTCGCGGGCACTCACCGCCACCGGCCGCGCGGACCGACACGTCGTCGCGGTTGTCGGCGACGGCGCGCTGACCGGCGGTATGACATGGGAGGCGCTGAACAACATCTCCGACGACAACGACCGCAACCTCGTCATCGTCGTGAACGACAACGGCCGCTCGTACGCGCCGACCATCGGCGGCATGTCGCGCTTCCTCAACCGGGTCCGCACCGCCGCGGCCTACAAGGACCTCCACCACAAGTCCGATCGCCTCTTCCGCGCGTTCGGGCCGGTGGGACGCGCAGTGTTCCGCGGTGTGCGCGGCGGCACGCACGGCTTCCTCTCGCGGTTCACGAACAACGAGGCGCTGTACTCCAACCTCGACATCAAGTACCTCGGCCCGGTCGACGGTCACGATCTGCCGGCGCTGCTGGAGACGCTGGAACTCGCGAAGTCCTACGGTGCACCGGTCATCGTGCACGCGATCACCGAGAAGGGTCGCGGCTACCAGCCGGCCCGCGACGACGAGGCCGACCAGTTCCACGCGGTCGGCAAGATCGACCCGACGACGGGGGAGACCCTGTCCTCAGGCGGCCGAGGGTGGACCGATGTCTTCTCCGACGCTCTCGTGAAGGTCGGGGAGCGACGCTCGGACGTGATCGCCATCACCGCCGCCATGCTCCGGCCCACCGGTCTCGCCCCCTTCGCGGAGCGCTTCCCCGACCGGGTCTACGACGTCGGCATCGCCGAGCAGCACGCGGTGGCCTCGGCCGCCGGACTCGCCTACGGCGGTCTGCACCCGGTCGTCGCCGTCTACGCCACGTTCATGGGACGCGCGTTCGATCAGGTGCTCATGGACGTCGCGTTGCACCGGGCGGGCGTCACGTTCGTGCTCGATCGCGCCGGCGTCACCGGCCCGGACGGACCGAGTCACCACGGCATGTGGGATCTGGCGATGCTGCAGATCGTCCCGCACATCCGCATCGCCGCCCCCCGCGACGGCGCGCGGCTGACCGAGGCACTGGACGAAGCGGTCGCCGTGGAGGACGCCCCGACCGTCATCCGCTTCCCGAAGGGGGATGTCTCCGCCGACCTCCCGGCGCTCGAGCGCCTCGAGGACGGCGTGGACGTGCTCGCACGGGGCGAGGGCGAGGACGTCCTCATCGTCGCGATCGGACCCTTCGCCGCCCTGGCCGTCGACGTGGCTGACCGGCTGCGCGCCCAGGGCATCGGCGCCACCGTGATCGACCCTCGCTGGGCGATCCCCGTGCAACCGTCGGTCGTCGAGCTCGCTGCGCAGCATCGACTGGTGATCACGCTGGAGGACGGCATCCGCGTGGGCGGCATCGGCACGCGCGTGCGGCAGGTGCTCCGCGAGGCGGGCATCGACACGGCTGTCGACGAGCTGGGTCTTCCCGACGAGTTCATCGACCACGCGTCGCGCGACCAGATCCTCGCCGATGCCGGTCTCACGGCCTCGAAGATCGCTCAGGACGTCGTGGCGCAGGTGCTCGGTACGCGCATCCCGAAGGCGCGCCACGCCGGGGAGACCGGAGCGATCGAGCTCCCGCTCCACGAGCGCCACTGACGGACGTTCCCTGGAGCGGGCTTCCGTCGGTCAGGGGAGGTCGGCGAGGGTCTCGGCGACGGTCCGTTCCACGGTCGGGAGAGCTCTGGCGCGTTCGTCGGGGACCAGCCCGATCCGAGTGCGACGATCGAGCACATCGGCCGCGGTGAGAGCGCCCTGCGACCGGACAGCGTGCTCGACGACCGGTCGGGAGAGGGCGATGCCGTCCGCAACGGCGTCCTGCGAGCCGTTGTCCGGGGCGGGATCGTCGATAAGTCGCAGGGTCGCGGTGCCGCTGGGTCCGACCCGGAGGCCGCGCTGTCGCACCGCCAGATCCACCGCGTCCTCCGCCATGCGTCGGTAGGTCGTGAGCTTGCCGCCGAGCACGGAGACCACCCCGGACTCGGAGGTGCGGACGAGATGCCGGCGGGAGACGTCCGCCGTCTCGGCCGCTCCGGTGTCGACCAGTGGACGCAGCCCCGCGAACGCCCCGCGGACGCGGTCCCGCGCCAACGGCACCGCGAGCAGGCGGTTCAGTGTCTCCAGGAGGAAGTCGATCTCGGTGTCGGTGGGCTCGGCGACGGAGGGGATGGGTCCGGGCGCATCCACGTCGGTGAGTCCGACGATGACACGCCCACCGCGCTGCGGCAGGGCGAACACGTAGCGGCTGATGGAGCCTTCGAGCGGGATGGTGAGCGCAGCGGTCGGATGCCCGAGGTCGGCGGCGTCGAGGACGATGTGGGTGCCGCGGCTCGGGCGCACCGTGAGGCCGTCGTCCAGAGTCGCCGCCCAGACTCCGGTGGCGTTGACGACCGCCCGTGCACGGATCTCGATGCGTTCCCCGGTGAGCATGTCCGTCGCCGTGGCCCCGTCGGCATGCAGCCGCTCGGCGCGCACCCTGGTCAGGATCCGCGCGCCGAGACCGGCCGCCGTCCGGGCGACGGCCACGACGAGGGCGGCGTCATCGGACAGCTGGCCGTCATACGTGACCATGCCGCCGCGGAGTCCCCAGGGGTTGAGCGCGGGGAACAGGCGCAGCGCCCTCGCCGTCCCGACGGCGTGCGGTCCCGGCAGCACCTTCCCGCTCGTGCGCGCTTGCAGGCGGAGGAGGTCACCCATGGCCATCCCCGCCGCTCCGGCCCCGCGCTGGCGGCCGCTGACGCCGGGGGCGAACGGGAGCAGCTGTCCGAGCGGACGGATCAGATGGGGCGCGGTCACCGTCATCAGCAGATGCCGTTCGCGTGCGCTCTCGCGTGCCGTCGCCACGTCCCCCGTCGCGAGATACCGCAGCCCGCCGTGGACGAGTTTCGAGCTGAACCGGCTCGTCCCGAACGCGAGGTCCTCCGCCTCGATCAGGGTCACGCGGAGCCCGCGCGATGCGGCGTCCAGGGCCACGCCCGTTCCGGTGATCCCTCCGCCGACGACGAGGAGGTCGCAGGTGTCGTCGGCCGCGGCGTCGAGTTCGCGTCGACGGCGGCCCGCATGGAGGGCGGTCGAGGCAGGGGTCATGGCCGCAGGTGGCCGTCCAGCGCGGCGCGGAGCTCGCGCTCCCAGGCCCGCTCGTCGATGAGGTCGGCCACGGTCGCGTGCGACAGCACAGCGGACTGGGCGATCAGGAGCAGCATGACGGCGATCTCGCCGGGGGCGCCCCCGCGCACCGATCCGTCGGCCTGGCCGGCTGCGATAGCGTCGGACAGCCACCGCAGGATGAGTCGCTGGCTGGACCCCACGCGGTGCAGGGTGTAGCGGGTGAACGCTTCGGGCTCCTCGTCGAGGAGATGGGCGTACACCGGGTCGCCGCGGAACAGCGAGGTGAACCGCAGCACGTCCTCGACGAGAGCGTCTCGCGAGTTGGCTCGCTCGGGGAACCCGTCGAGGAGGTCGGCGACCCGCCGCAGGAGCGCGGAACGGACGACGTCGTCGGCATCCCGCCACGTCCGGTAGATGGTGGGCCGGCTGAGGCCGGAACGCCGTGCGAGGGCGGCGATCGTCACCCCGTGCACGCCGCCGCGGACGAGCAGGTCATCGGCCGCGTCGAGCACGCGCCGCTGCGTGGCGTCCCACGCCGGGGCGAGGGAGTCCGAGGGAAGAGTGGGAGATTGACGTTCTTCCATGATGTGTCACACTGTAACGCATGGAGCAGCGGAACGGCAGCGGAGCCGACAGACCCGAGATGCGCTGGAACGGGTGGGGCGACCCGAGTCGGGCGAAGGATCTCCCGCTCGCCGTCCGCGGGCTGCTGCCGTTGCTGTTGGGCCGCGTGCGGCGCCCTCCGCAGCCGCCCGCGCTGGAGGACGTGCGCGTCCGGCCCTCCCGGCTGACGGCGGACGATGTCGCTGCACTCGAAGATTCCGTGGGCGCCGATGCGGTCGACGTCTCGACCGCGGGACGGCTCCGGCATGCGGGAGGACGTTCCACGCCCGATCTCCTGCGTCGACGGGCTCTCGAGCAGGATGCGCCCGATGCCGTCGTGTCTCCTGCGGACCATGACGCCGTCCGTGCGTGTCTCGCTCTGGCGGGGGAGCGGGGGCTCGCCGTGATCCCCTTCGGCGGGGGAACGAGCGTCGTGGGGGCGCTGGACCCGGAGCCCGGCCCGCATCGCGCCGTGCTCAGCCTGGATCTGCGCCGGCTCTCCGGCCTGCTCCACCTCGACACGCTCAGCGGCGAGGCGACCCTTGCGGCGGGGACGACCGGACCCGATGCCGAAGCGCAGCTCTCCGCACACGGCTTGGAGTTGGGCCACTTCCCGCAGAGCTTCCGGTACGCCACGATCGGAGGGTTCGCGGCTGCACGGTCGTCCGGACAGAACTCCGCGGGCAACGGGCGGTTCGAGGCGATGGTGACGGGGATCCGGGTCGCGACACCGACGGGAGACCTCGACCTCGGACGCGCGCCGGGGTCGGCGGCCGGCCCCGATCTCCTCCGCCTCTTCCTCGGCTCCGAGGGGATCTTCGGCGTCATCACCGAGGTCCGGGTCCGCGTGCACCCGGTGCCGACGGTGCGAATCTTCGAGTCGTGGACCTTCCCCGACTTCGCCGGCGGTGCCGATGCGCTCCGCCGCGTCGTGCAGCAGGGGGCGGGTCCCACGGTCATCCGTCTCTCCGACGAGGCCGAGACCGCCGTGAGCCTCGCCCAGGTCGGCCGGATCGGGAAGGCCCTCGCGAAGGGGGCGAGCGTCGTGACGGTGTTCGAGGGCGACGAGGCCGCGGCGCGCCGGGACCGGACCGCGGCGATCCTCGCCGCGGCGGGCGGTCGCTCTGCGGGCACCGGCGATGCGGAGGAGTGGGCGGCGGGACGATTCGACGGACCCTACCTGCGCGATGCGCTGCTCGACGCCGGGGTGTTCTGCGAGACGCTGGAGACGGCGACCACCTGGTCGAACCTGCGCACTCTGAAGGAGGCCGTCGAGGCGGCGCTGCGGGACGGTTTCGACGCGGTCGACGCGCGTTCGTACGTCATGTGCCACGTCTCGCACGTGTATCCGACGGGCGCCTCCCTCTACTTCACGGTGCTCGCCGGACTGCGACGCGAACCGTTGGGCGCGTGGGCCGAGGTGAAGGGCAGGGTGAACGACGCGATCCTCGCGAACGGCGGGACGATCAGCCATCATCACGCCGTGGGTCGCGATCACGCCCCCTGGCTCGCGCAGGAGATCGGTGAGACCGGCGTGCGGATCCTCACCGCCGTCAAGCGGGAGCTGGACCCTCGCGGCATCATGAATCCGGGTGCCGTGCTCGTCGATGTCCCGACGAGGGCGACCGTCTGAGATGGGGCACATCGCGGTGCTGTCGAATCCGCTCTCCGGCAAGGGCCGCGGGCAGCGGGTCACCGAGGAGGCGCTCGATCACCTGCGACAGCGGGACGCGGATGTCCGCGTCTACGCCGGAGGGTCGCCCGCGGAGACGAGGCGGCTCGCGATGCTCGCGCTGGACGCGGCACCGGACGGGCTCGTCCTGGTGGGCGGTGACGGCACCCTCTCGGGCATCCTCGACGTGGTGTGCGCCGCAGGCGTCCCGGTCACGGTGGTCCCCGCCGGCACCGGGAACGACCTGGCGCGAGCGCTCGGGCTGCCGCGCACGGACGTGGCTGCGGCTGTCGAGCTCGCCCTGACCGGTCTGCCCCGCCCCATCGACATCGGCGAGGTGCGGACGTCGACGGGCACGTCGCTGTTCCTCACCGTGGCGGCGCTGGGGTTCGACGCCCGCGTGAGCGATCGCACCAATCGCCTCCGCTGGCCGTCCGGCGCACTGCGGTACTACCTCGCGCTGCTCATCGAGCTCGTTCGGCTGCGTCCGCTCGACTTCACGATCCGCGCCGATGACGGCCCGGTGATCTCCGCCCGCGGCACTCTGGTGGCGGTCGGGAACACGGCCAGCTACGGCGGGGGGATGCCGGTCTGCGTGGGCGCCGTTCCGGATGACGGTACCCTCGACGTGGTCGCCGTGGGGCCCCTAGGCCGCCTCCGCCTGGTGCGCCTGTTCCCCGTGCTCCTGCGCGGGACGCATCTCGCGCGCCCGGAGGTGCACCACCTCCGGGCGCGCACGGTCACCGTCGCCGCGCCCGGTCTCGTGGCCTACGCGGACGGCGAGCGCGTGGGGGAGGAGACCTGCACGATCTCGGTCCGCGCGGCGGCGCTGACCGTCATGACCGACGCGGCGAGGGGGGACGCACATGTTCGATGAGGACGTCGTGATCGTCGGGTCGGGGTTCGGCGGCTCCGTCGCCGCCCTCCGGCTCACCGAGAAGGGCTACCGCGTCCGCGTGTTCGAGGCCGGGCGACGATTCGCCGATGAGGACTTCGCGAAGACGAGCTGGGACGTGCGTCGCTATCTCTGGGCCCCGGCGGTCCGGTGCTTCGGAGTGCAGCGCATCCATCGGCTTCCGCACGTGATGATCCTCGCCGGCGCGGGCGTCGGCGGCGGGTCGCTCAACTACGCGAACACGCTGTACGAGCCGGGCGCGGCGTTCTTCGCCGACCCGCAGTGGTCGTCGATCCGGGACTGGAGCGCGGCTCTGGCCCCGCACTACGCCACGGCCAAGCGCATGCTCGGCGTGGTGGAGCACTATCCTCACGACGGACCCGTCGAGCGGATCATGGCCGGTGCCGCCGAGGACCTCGGGGTGGGCGCCACCTTCCGCCGGGCACCCGTCGGCGTGTGGTTCGGCGTACCCGGTGAGCGAGTCGCTGACCCGTTCTTCGGCGGTGAGGGCCCCGAGCGCACGGGCTGTACGCTCTGCGGCAACTGCATGGTCGGCTGCCGCGTCGGTGCCAAGAACACCCTGATGAAGAACTACCTCGCCCTCGCCGAGCGCCGCGGAGCGGTCATCGAGCCGCTGCGTACCGTGACCGAGGTGCGGGAGCTCCCGAACGGCGGATTCTCCGTCACGACGCGCCGCAGCGGCTCCTGGTTCCGACGGCGTCCTCAGACCGTCACGGCACGGGAGGTCGTCCTGGCGGCGGGCACCTGGGGCACCCAGCAGCTCCTCCATCGGATGAAGGCCGCCGGCGCGCTGCCGCACGTCTCCGACGCCGTGGGCCGGCTCACCCGCACCAACTCAGAGGCCCTGGACGGCGCCGTCGCCGTCCAGGTGCCCGAGCGGGTGGAGCTGGCGCGGGGCGTGGCGATCACCACATCGTTCCACGTGGATGACCGTACCCATGTCGAGAACGTCCGCTACGGTCCGGGGTCGAACCTCATGGGAGCACTCGCCACCGTGCTGGTCCCGGGCGACCGCGCGCTTCCGGGCCGCCTGGTCGCGCTCGTGGGCCAGGTGCTGCGCCGCCCCGCCCGGGCCCTGCGCCTCGCGTCCCTCCGGCGGTGGAGCGAGCGCGGGATCATCGCACTCGTCATGCAGACCGCCGACAACTCGCTCACGCTGTCGCTGCGGCGCCGCTTCGGACGGACGAGACTGACGAGCGCGCAGGGTCACGGCGCGCCGAACCCCAGCCACCTCCCCGAGGCGCATCGCGCGGCCCGTGCCATCGCCGCGCGTCTGGAGCGCGAGGGTGGGGTTCCCGCCGAGGCCCGCGGTTCGTGGCCGGAGGTCTTCGGGATCCCGCTCACGGCACACTTCCTCGGCGGAGCCGTGATCTCCGGATCACCGGAGGAGGGTGTCGTGGACGAGTACCAGCGCGTCTGGGGACACCCGGGGTTGCACGTCGTCGACGGGGCCGCTGTGCCCGCCAATCCGGGGGTGAACCCGTCCCTGACCATCACCGCGCTCGCGGAGCATGCCCTGTCGCACTGGCCGCGCCGCGGCGAGCCGGATGCCCGTCCGGCACCGGGGACGACACAGGGGGCCACGCCTACGGCGCGACCCCCTGCGGAGACGTGATCAGCGGCTCTCGATGCCGCGGATCTGCGGGGTGTGGAAGGAACCGCCGAACGCGCGCTCGGACGCCCCCTCGCGATCGAGATACGGCGAGGCCCCACCGTCGATGAACGGCCAGCCTGCCCCGAGGATGAGGCACAGGTCGATGTCCTCGACCTCCGGGACCACGCCCTCGTCGAGCATCAGCTTGATCTCGGTCGCGAGTCCGTCCTGCACGCGCTGCAGGATCGTGGCCGCCGATGCCGGGCTCTTGCCGACGGCGGGCGCCAGGACCTTCTCGGCCTGCTTCGTCCAGCCGACCACACGGCCACCCTTGTCCTTCTCGACGACCTGGTCGAGCTCGGCGAGGGCGTGGAAGTTCTCGTTGGCGTAGAACCGGTCGGGGAATGCGCGCACCATCGTGTCCTGCACGTGCGCGGCCACCTTCCAGCCGACGAGGTCGATGAGCTGGAAGGGCCCCATCGGCAGGCCGAGCGGCGCGAACGCCTTCTCGACGTCGGCGATCGGAGTGCCCTCGTAGACGGCGCGCGCCGCCTCGCCCATGACCTTCGCGAGCAGGCGGTTCACCACGAAGCCCGGGGCGTCGGCGGTGAGCACCGCGTTCTTGCCCAGGTTCTTGGCGACGACGAATGCGGTGGACAGTGCGGTGTCCGCGGTCGTCGGCGTCTTCACGATCTCGATCAGCGGCATGACCGCGACCGGGTTGAAGAAGTGGAAGCCGACGAGCCGTTCGGGGTGGGCGAGCTTCGCGCCGATCTCCTCGACCGACAGCGACGAGGTGTTCGTGGCGAGCACCGCGTCCTCCGCGATGATCTTCTCGATCTCACCGAAGACCTGCTGCTTGACGCCGACCTCCTCGAAGACCGCCTCGATCACGAAGTCGCAGTCCGCGTAGAGAGCCTTGTCGGTGGTGCCCGTGACGAGCCCACGCAGCTTGTTCGCGGTGTCCGCGTCCACGCGGCCCTTGGCCTCCAGCTTGCCGATCTCCTCGTGGATGTAGGCGACGCCCTTGTCCACGCGTGCCTGATCCAGGTCGGTGATCAGCACCGGCACCTGGAGCTTGCGCACGAACAGCAGCGCGAACTGGCTGGCCATGAGACCCGCGCCGATGATGCCGACCTTGGTGACCTTCTTCGCGAGCTGCTTGTCCGGTGCGCCGACCGGACGCTTCGCACGCTTCTGCACGAGGTCGAAGGCGTACATCGACGCGGCGAACTGGTCCCCGGTCACCAGTTCCGCCAGCGCCTCGTCCTCGCGGGCGAAACCCTCCGCCTTGGTGCCGCTCTTCGCCTTGTCGAGCAGCTCGAGAGCCGCGTAGGGCGACTTCGGCACGGTGCCGATCTTGGACTCCAGCATGCCGCGCGCCATCTTGATGGCGACCGGCCACTTGGTGAGCCGCTCGATCTTGCCCGGCTCGTTCTTGCGCACGACCTTCTTGCCGCCGAGGACCGCGTCCGCCCAGGCGAGCGAGTTCTCGAGGTAGTTCGCAGCGGGGAAGATGGCGTCGAAGATGCCGAGGTCGAAGGCCTGCTGCGGCTTCAGCATGCGGTTCTGCTTGAGGGGGTTGGAGATGACCACCTCGAGGGCGTTCTCGATGCCGATGAGGTTCGGCAGCAGGTACGCCCCGCCCCAGCCGGGGATGATGCCGAGGAAGACCTCGGGGAGCGCCACGGCCGCCGCCGATGCGTCGACCGTGCGGTACGTGGAGTTCAGCGCGATCTCCAGGCCACCGCCCAGTGCGAGTCCGTTCACGAACGCGAACGACGGCACGCCGAGCTCGCTCAGCTTCCCGAGCACCTTGTGGCCGAGCTGGGCGATCAGACGTGCGTTGTCCCGGGAGCCGACCTTGCTGATGTCCGAGAGGTCGGCACCGGCGGCCATGATGTACTGCTTGCCGGTGATGCCGACCGCCTGGATCTCGCCGGCCGCCGCGCGGCTCTTCAGGCCGTCGAGTGTCGCGCCGAGTTCGGTGAGGGTGGCCGGACCGAGGGTGTTCGGGCGGGTGTGGTCCCGACCGTTGTCCAGCGTGATCAGGGCGAGGACCTTGCCCGACGCGAGGCGGATGTCACGCACGGGGGAGTGCGTGATGACCTCTCCCTCGGTGAGCGCCTGGATGGGCGAGAAGTCGACGTCGTCGTAGCTCACTTCTTCTTCTTTCCGTCGTAGTGCGGGTTCTCCCAGATGACCGATCCGCCCTGACCGAGACCGACGCACATCGCCGTCAGGCCGTAGCGCACGTCGGGGCGCTCGGCGAACTGCGCCGCGAGCTGGATCATGAGGCGGACGCCGGATGCGGCCAGCGGGTGGCCCACGGCGATCGCGCCGCCCCACGGGTTCACGCGGGGGTCGTCGTCGTCGATGCCGAAGTGGTCGAGCAGGGAGATGACCTGGATGGCGAAGGCCTCGTTGAGCTCGAAGAGTCCGATGTCGGAGATGTCGAGACCGGCCTTCTTGAGCGCCTTCTCGGTCGACGGGATCGGGCCGATGCCCATGATCTCGGGCTGCACACCGGCGAAGGCGAACGAGACCATGCGCATCTTGGGCGCGAGTCCGAGCTCCTTGACGGCGCCGCCGCCGGCGAGCAGCGACATCGTCGCGCCGTCGGTGAGCGGCGAGGACGTCCCTGCGGTCACGCGACCGTGCGGACGGAACGGCGTCTTGAGGCCGGCGAGGTCCTCCATCGTGGTCTGCGGACGGCGGCCCTCGTCCTCGGTGGCCAGACCCCAGGCGCCGTCGGCGCCCTTGATCGCGACCGACACGAGGTCCGGCTGGATCTTGCCGGCGTCGTAGGCGGCCTGCACCTTCTGCTGGCTGCGCATGCCATAGCGGTCGGAGCGCTCCTTGGTGAGGTGCGGGAAGCGGTCGAAGATGCGCTCCGCGGTGACGCCCATGTTGAGAGCGCCCGGGTCGACCATCTTCTCCGCCACGAAGCGCGGGTTGGGGTCGGCGTTCGCGCCGATCGGGTGGTGGCCCATGTGCTCGACGCCGCCCGCGAGGGCGAGGTCGTACATGCCCACGCCGATCGAAGCGCCCATGGTGGTCACGCTCGTCATCGCGCCGGCGCACATGCGCTCGACCGCCAGTCCGGGGACGGTCTGAGGCAGTCCGGCGAGGATCGCCACCGACCGTCCGAGGGTGAGCCCCTGGTCGCCGGTCTGGCTCGTCGCGGCGATCGCGACATCGTCGATGCGGTCCGCCGGCACGGCCGCGTTGCGCTCCATCAGGCCGATGGTCGCCTTGACGGCGAGGTCATCCGCGCGGGTGTTCCAGTACATGCCCTTTTCGCCGGCGCGCCCGAAGGGGGTGCGCACTCCATCGACGAAGAAGACGTCCGAGATCTCGGCCACTCTGCCTCCAAGTTAGTGCGGTGGCCTCAGTCTATGAACGGCCGGAAACCGGGAGGAATCGGTTGGATCGAACCTACGAAGCGGTCGCGGACGTGGTGTCGGGCGATTGCGTCGCCTCTACAAAGGCGTCGGCGATCTTCTGTGCAGTCTGTTCAACCTGCCAGGGGCGTGCCCCGAGTGCGGAGAGGGCGGCGCCGATCTCTTCCGCGGTGGCGCCCGGGCCGTCCCACGCGACCCGGCGCAGGTACTCGGGCGTGAGGAGGTTCTCGGTGGGCATGCCCAGCTCCTCCGCGACCGCCTCGACGGCGGGACGGGCGGCCTTCAGCCGGGCGTCGGCCTCCGGGTTGCGGTCGCCCCAGGCGCGGGGCGGGGGAAGCGCGTCGCTCGGCACGCGTTCGCGCGGCAGCGTCTCCGCGGCACGGCCGTCGACGATCGCCTGCCACCAGCGGTCGAGCTGGGTGCGGCTCGCGCGGCCCTGGAACTCCTTGACTCCCGCGAGGGCCTGCTTGGAGGCGGGGTTGGCGAGGACCGCGGCGACGAGGGAACGGTCGGGCACGAGGCGCCCGGGGGAGATGTCCTGCTGCTGCGCATACATCTCGCGGGCCTCCCACAGGGCGCGGGCGACGGCGAGGTTGCGGGCACCACGGACCTGGTGGAGTCCGCTCAGTCGCCGCCAGGGGTCTTCGCGCGGGGCCTTCGGGGCGCGCGCCAGGGTGGCGGCGAACTCCTGAGCGGCGAAGGCGGTCTTGCCCTGTTCCTCGAGCTCGGCGACGAGAGCGTCGCGGACGTCGACGAGATGCAGCACGTCGAGCGCGGCATAGTCCAGCCAGGAGTCGGGCAGCGGACGGGTCGACCAGTCGGCGGCCGAGTGCTCCTTCTTCAGGGTGATGCCGAGCGTGTCCTCGACGACGGCGGCCAGACCCACCCGGTCATGACCGAGCAGGCGGGAGGCGAGCTCGGTGTCGAAGATCTCCTTCGGCTCCAGGTGCAGCTCGCGCAGAGAGGGCAGATCCTGGCTGGCGGCATGGAGCACCCACTCGACGTCGCCGATGGCCTCCTGCAGCGGGGCGAAGTCGCCGATCGCGGGCGGGTCGAACAGGAACACCCCGGCCTCGCGCCGGAAGACCTGCACCAGATAGGCCCGCTGCGAGTAGCGGAAGCCGGACGCCCGCTCGACATCGACGGCGACCGGGCCGGTGCCGGCGGCGAGCGCAGCACAGGCTGCACGGAACTCCTCGGTTTCGGAGATCACGGAGTATTCAGTCACGTACAGCCTTTCGCGCGCCGATCACGGCGATGCCCTCGGAACCCGGCGGAAGCCCCGCCAGCATTCCGACCAGCTCGGCCCATGCTTCGACGTGCGGTCGGAACGGGCCCTCCGGAGTCCAGGACGCCCGCAATTCTATCTGTGCGCCGTCTCCCTCGTCGGCGAGGCCGCCGAATCCCTTCGACAGCGTCTTCGTCGACGTGCCGGACGGCG
The DNA here is from genome assembly GCF_050470785.1 of Microbacterium sp. NRRL B-14842. Taxonomy (NCBI): domain Bacteria; kingdom Bacillati; phylum Actinomycetota; class Actinomycetes; order Micrococcales; family Microbacteriaceae; genus Microbacterium; species Microbacterium sp. NRRL B-14842. The sequence goes on from NZ_JBFLUM010000001.1 coordinate 1,309,928, forward strand.
AGTGGTAGATCGCCTCCCGGGAGTCCAGGGCGTCCACGAGCCACGACCACGTGACGTCGGCGAGCAGCGGATCCGTGCCGATCTCGGTCTCGAGCGGAGCCTGGGCGAAGATCACGATGCGCCAGGCGCCTCCCCAGGCGTCCGGCTCGTCCGGATCGTGCAGCAGGATGAACCGTCCGGTCCCGTATATCGAGTCGCCGTCCTCGCCCGGGCGGACGTCGGCGGAGAGCGCGATCGCGAAGGGCGCGAGGTTCTGCGGCGTGGGGATCTCGCGGACCGCGATGTCGTCGCGGAACGCGGTCGCGCGCAGTTCGGCGACGGCGGCGTCGAAGGGCGTCCCGGCCTCGGGGTGTGCGGTCACGGCAACAGGCTAGAGTCGGAAGGCGATGAAGAGTCTCAGGCACGCCGTTGCGATCGTTGTCCCCGCGCTCCTCGCCCTGGGCGCGACCGTCGGGATCCTCGTGATCGCGGTGGCACGCCGGGTCGTGACCCCGTTGCGAAGCCGCGTCCAGGACACGGAGATCCTCGCGATCGACACCGGGGCGCAGACCATCGAACTCCGCCGCACCCTCGACACCGAGCTGCCGGGGCGATACGGCCTCTTCACCACGGGCACGTACGGCTACGTCAAACTCGGGGCGGTTCTCAGCGCGGACAGCACGACCGTGCGCCGCAAGCTCCTCACGAAGATCGAACCCGGTGCCAGGGTGGACCGCGGCGCGTCCTTCAGCGGCAGCTACTACATGTCGCCGAGTGAGCTGCACCTGCGATGGGAGAACGTGCTCATCGGCTCGCCGGCCGGGCCGTGCCCTGCGTGGTTCTTCCCGGGGGACTCCTCGACCTGGGTCATACAGGTGCACGGTCGCGGCACGACCCGCGCCGAGTGCCTCCGTGCCGTGCCGGTGATGCACGCGGCGGGGCTGCCCACGCTCGTCGTGTCGTACCGCAACGACGGCGAGGCGCCGCGGACCAAGGCGGGCGCCTATGCGCTCGGCGCATCCGAGTGGCGCGATGTCGACGCCGGGATCGCCTATGCGCTGCGTCACGGCGCCGAGCGGATCGTGCTGATGGGCTGGTCCATGGGCGGGGCGGTATCCTTGCAGGCTGCGGTCAACTCCGGCCATCGGGATCGCATCGCTGGCATCATCCTGGAGTCGCCGGTCGTCGACTGGCGCACGGTCCTCCGTTTCCAGGCTCAGGTCGCCCGGGTGCGCGCACCGCTGCCCGCGCTGGCGATGGGAGCGCTGCAGCTGCCACTCACGGCGAAGCTCAGCGGTGCGGACGAGCCCATCCTGTTCGACCGTCTGGACATGGTCGCTCGGGCTGATGAGCTACGGGCGCCGATTCTCATCCTGCACAGCGACGACGACGGCTTCGTCCCGGCGGACGCCTCGCACGCACTGCAGGAGGCGCGGCCGGACCTGGTCACCATGCCGCGCTTCACCGTCGCCCGGCACACCAAGCTCTGGAACTACGACGAGAAGGGCTGGACCACGGCCATCTCGAAATGGCTCGCGGCACAGGGGCTCAGCGCTTCTGCCTGACCTGGTTCTTGGCCCGCATCAGCATGCCGGTCATGCCGCCGATCCGCAGCGGTGACACGGCCTTGGTGAGCCCGATCGACTGCGGGTAGTCCTCGGGGATCGCCAGCACCTCGTCCGCCGTCAGTCCGGTGATGCCCTGCACGAGGATGCTCGCGAAGCCCCGGGTCGTCGGGGCCTCCTCAGGGGCGGTCGCATGCATGGTCACGACGTCGTCGTGGACTTCCACGTAGATGTAGACCGGCGACTGGCATTCCGCGACGCGCTCGCCCATCTCCGGATGCGCCGCGACCTCATCGGAAACGGCGGGCAGCTCGTCGGCGTACTCCAGGAGCAGCAGCAGTCGATCAGATTCCGGGGTCTCCAGGAATCCGTCGCGGATCTCGGCGAGGGTCTCGGGCAGGGCGGAGGCGTTCATCCCCGCCATTCTCCCACCTCAGACGGTGCCGGGCTCCGTGCCCGTGACGATCGGGACGCGCACCGCGCTGCCCCACTCCGTCCACGAGCCGTCGTAGTTGCGGACGTTCTCGAAGCCGAGGAGGTGCTTGAGCACGAACCACGTGTGGCTCGAGCGCTCCCCGATGCGGCAGTAGGCCACGACGTCGTCACCGTCCTGCAGCCCGGCGCCGTCCCGGTAGATGGCGTCGAGCTCGGCGCGGCTCTTGAAGCCGCCGTCCTCGGCGACCGCCTTCGCCCACGGCACGCTCTGCGCGGTGGGGATGTGGCCGGCTCGCAGAGTCCCCTCCTCCGGGTAGGCGGGAGCGGTGGTCCGCTCTCCGCTGTACTCCTCCGGGGAACGGACGTCGATGAGCGGGTTGCCGAGGTGCGCGAGCACGTCTTCCTTGTACGCGCGGATGGCCGTGTCGTCCCGCTCCACCACCGGGTACTCCGTGGCGGGACGGTTCGTCGCCTCGCGGGTCAGCTCGCGGCCCTCCGCGATCCAGCGATCACGGCCGCCGTCGAGGAGGCGGACGTCCTCGTGACCGAAGAGCGAGAAGACCCACAGCGCGTACGCCGCCCACCAGTTGTTCTTGTCGCCGTAGATCACGACCGTGTCGTCGCGGGCGATGCCCTTGCGGCTCAGCAGCTCGGCGAAGCCCTCGCCGTCGACGTAGTCCCGCACGACCGGGTCGTTGAGCTCCGTGTGCCAGTCCACCTTCACCGCTCCGGGAATGTGGCCCGTCTCGTAGAGGAGCACGTCCTCGTCCGACTCGACGACCACGAGGCCGGGCTCTCCCAGGTGGGCGGCGAGCCACTCGGTCGTCACCAGGCGGCCGGGCTCGGCGTACTCGGCGAACTTGGGGGAGGAGGAGTCGAACTCGATGGCCATGGGGTCTCCGTAGCGGTGAGCGGGCGAGCGGGCGGTGCGGACGGCGTAGTGTGGATCCGTCCCTTCGACGATAGATCCTCCGCGCGCCCCCGGGACCCGATCCGTAAGACTTCGACACAGGCCCTTGCCTGATTCAGGACCGTGATGACCGACCCGACCACCCGCACCGGAACCGTCCACCTCACCGAGCGCACGCCGACGGTCAGCGGACCCGAGATGCTCGCGAGCCTGGTGCCGCCGCCGCAGTTCGACGACGCCACGTTCGACAGCTACCGGGCGGATCCCGCCTACCCGTCGCAGGAGGAGGCGAAGCAGACGCTGCTGCGTTTCGCCGGACGCGGTGCTCCCGTCAAGCGGGGCGGTCTGTTCAGTCGGGCGAAAAAGGAGCCGGAACTGAAGCCCGGGGTCTACCTCGACGGCGGCTTCGGCGTGGGCAAGACCCACCTGCTCGCGTCGATCTACCACGCGATGCCCGCCCGGCGGAAGTACTTCGGCTCGTTCATCGAGTACACCGCTCTGGTGGGGGCACTCGGCTACAAGAACACCGTGGACCTCCTCAAGGGCGCCGATCTGCTCTGCATCGACGAGTTCGAGCTCGACGATCCGGGCGACACGATGGTCATGACGCGCCTTCTGGGTGAACTCGTGCCCACCGGCACCCGGCTCGCGGCCACCTCGAACACGCCGCCGAACGCGCTCGGCGAGGGGCGCTTCGCCGCGCAGGACTTCCTCCGCGAGATCCACGCGATGTCGGACAGCTTCCAGACGCTGCGCATCGACGGCGTCGACTTCCGGCAGCGGGCGATCGACGGTCACGCCGTGGCGCTGGAGGACGCGGCGTACAACGCGGCGGTCGAGGCGGCCGCGGCGGACGGCGCTGTGTCGGACGATGCGTTCGACGACCTCATCCGGCATCTCGCCCAGGTGCACCCCTCGCGCTACATCAGGCTCATCGACGGGCTGCACCGCGTGGGGCTGCGCGGCGTGCGTCAGCTCACCGACCAGTCGGAGGCGTTGCGGTTCGTGGCCTTCGTCGACCGGGTCTACGACGCGCAGATCCCGATCCTCGCGACGGGTGTCGGGCTCGACGCCGTGTTCTCCGACGAGATGCTCGCCGGTGGCTACCGCAAGAAGTACCTGCGCGCCATCTCCCGGCTGAACGCGCTCACGCATTCTGCGTAAGCCTGCAGGCCTGCGTAACGCGATGTTCACACCCGGAGCCGTGCTGTAACAGCGGAGAAACAAACCTCACGCATGGGCGAAATCGCCCATGGTCACACTGAAGCTCTCAATTACTTCGGATGTGAGGTTTTCCTATGGATGCTCCCGGCAACATCTCGTGGGCGATCACCGCGACGGCACTGGTGCTGCTCATGACGCCCGGCGTCGCCTTCTTCTACGGCGGTCTCGTCAAGGCGAAGAGCGTCGTCAGCATGATGATGATGAGCTTCGGCTCGATCGGACTCGTCGCCGTGCTGTGGATTCTCTTCGGCTTCTCCATGAGCGCCGTCGACAGCCCCACGGCCTTCGCGGGCAACCCGTTCGCGGACATCGGGCTGTCCAGCCTCGCCTCGGGTGAGGGCTCGAACGTCGCCCTGCTCAGCGTCGCGTACGGCGCCACCTTCGCGATCATCACCGTCGCCCTGATCTCCGGGGCGATCGCCGATCGGGCGAAGTTCGGCAGCTGGCTGATCTTCGCCGGCGTCTTCGCCACGGTCGGCTACTTCCCGGTCGCGGCCTGGGTCTGGGGCGGCGGTTGGATCATGAACCTCGGCACGACCCTGTTCGGCGAGGACAGCGGCATCGGCGTGATCGACTATGCGGGCGGCACGGCGGTGCACATCAACGCGGGTGCCGCGGCGCTGGCTCTCGCCCTCGTGCTCGGCAAGCGCATCGGCTTCCAGAAGGGCATCCTCAAGCCGCACAACGTGCCGCTGACGCTGCTCGGCGCCGCACTGCTGTGGTTCGGCTGGTTCGGCTTCAACGCCGGTGCGGAGTGGCTCGCCGAGGACATGGGCGGCGTCGGCCTCATCGGCCTGAACACGCTCGGTGCGACCGCGGCCGCGATCCTCGGCTGGATCCTCATCGAGCGCATCAAGGACGGCAAGCCCACCTCCGTCGGCGCCGCCTCCGGCGCGGTGGCGGGTCTCGTGGCGATCACCCCGGCATGCGCCAACCTCACCCCCGGATGGTCCCTCCTGCTCGGCGCGGTGGCCGGCATCGTCTGCGCCCTCGCGGTGGAGCTGAAGTTCCGCCTCGGCTTCGACGACTCGCTCGACGTGGTCGGCATCCACCTCGTCGGCGGCCTCATCGGCACCGTGTACCTCGGCTTCTTCGCCACCGGCACCGGCCTCTTCGTCGGTGGCGACGCCCGTCAGCTCGCCGTGCAGGTGATCGCCGCCGCGGGCGTGCTGATCTACTCCTTCGTGGTCGCGTGGGTCATCGGCTTCGTGATCCAGAGGACGATCGGGTTCCGCATCACGAACGAGGACGAGATCGCCGGTGTCGACCAGGTCGTGCACGGCGAGGAGGGCTACGCTCTCGCGAACGCGTGACGACGGTTAGGGTGACCGTGTGGGCACGACCAGCAACGGCATCCTGAAGGCACTCGCGGACCTGCTGCGCCGAGCAGTGGGCTCCCCCCGGGCGCCGCGGACCTCTCCCGGTCCGCGGCGCCCGGACGCGCGTCTGCGGACGGCCGAGGAGCGCGAGCGGCGATCCGCGAAGACGCCGGACGCCGGAGTCGAGCCGGGGCAGGTCCGCGGTACCGAGACCGTGCGGCTCGACCCCGGGCGTATGCCGGCCGTCCGCGTGGCCTACGCGCCGCACCGGGACGGCGCTCCCGACGCCGGCGAGGTCGTCTGGACCTGGGTGCCGTACGAGGAGAACGACGGCCGAGGCAAGGACCGGCCGGTGCTGGTGATCGGGCGGCAGTCCTCCGAGCGGGTCTACGCGGTACGGATGACCAGCAGGCCCCACGACGGCGAGCGCGACTACCTCTCGATCGGGAGCGGCGAGTGGGACGGGCAGGGCCGCGAATCGTGGGTGGACATCGAACAGCTCTACAGCGTCCATGAGCGTGGTCTGCGCCGTGAGGCGGCGGCCCTGGATCGTGGCCGGTACGCACGGGTCGCGGCAGCGCTCCAGCGGCGGTACGGATGGGCGCAGAGCTGACCCGGCAGCCGCCTCCCATCCGATGGGCGCAGGGCTCCGAACCTTCTGATGAGTCGCCGCCGGCGGCACCCAAGGAGGAATCATGCGTTTCATCCCGACCAAGGTCCACGGAATTCTCGACTACGTCGTCGGGATCGCTCTGATCGCCGCGCCCTGGCTGTTCGGCTTCGCCGGTATGGGCGGAGCCCCGGTCGTCATCCCGATCGTGCTCGGCGTGGGCCTCATCGTCTACAGCCTCTTCACGAAGTACGAGTGGGGTCCGTTCGGTCTGATCCCCATGCCCGTGCACCTCGTCTTCGACATCGTCGCCAGCCTCTTCCTCGCGCTGTCGCCGTGGCTGTTCGGGTTCGCAGGCGAGGCGCTGAACGTCTGGCTGCCGCACGTCGTGGTGGGTGCTGCCGTCATCGTCGTCGTGCTGTTCTCGCAGCCGCAGCCGCAGAGCACCCGCGGACGGGCTGCGACCGCCTGATCCGCACACGACGAGGGGCGACCGGATATCGATCCGGTCGCCCCTCGTCGTCCGCGCGGACTAGGCCTCGTCGTCGGACTCGGCCTGATGCTCCTGCTGCTGCTCGGTGTCGACCTGTGCGGGAGGCAGGTCCTGCAGGAACTGGCGGTCGCTGTTCGGGTCGCCGCTCCCGTCTCCGGCGAGCGGATCCTGCGCGCTGACGTCGTCGGCGGGGATGTTCTCTCGTCCGTTCATGTCCGGTCCTCTCACGCGGGGCGCCGGGTGCGCCCGTTCACAGGTGAGTCTGCCTCCTGCCGGCGCAGCGGGGGATCCCCTGGTGCGATCCTGTGCGCAGTGATAGGCGCGTTCACCCTCGGAGCGCGGCGCTGAGCCAGCGCGCGTATTGATGCCAGGGGTCGCCGTGCCGCTGCAGCGCCGCGATGTGGGCGCGGATCTCCGGTGTCAGGGTGAACCACTCACCGCCTTCGCGAGCGGAGGCGAACTGCCGATGCCGCTGCTGTTCGCGCACCCGATCGCCGTGCTCGAAGGCGAGGAGCTCGTCGTGACGGATGCTCGCGAGACGGCGCCGCGGCTGTCTGCTCGTGCCGATCTTCACGCGGTTGTCGTAGCGGAGGTAGTACACGACGTCGATCCGCGGGAACGGCAGATCGGGGTCGGGGGAGTCCCCGTAGCGCCAGCCGCAGAGCGCGCAGTGCCACGCGTCGTCCGCTCGCAGCCCAGCGAGACCACCGCAGAGGGGACAGGGGCCGGGGAGAAGTCGGGGTTTCGGCACCCGGGCAGGCTACGTCCGCCCTCGGACATCGGCCGCCACCTGCCAGCACCCGGCGCTCCTGTCAACCACTGCCGCCGGGCGTCGTCCCTTGCCAGACTCGGCCTATGGTCTTCATCGGATTCCACGCCTCCCATGAGCAGATCCCACCCAGCGCGCTGCTGGACGCGGTCGTCAGCGCGGAGTGGGCCGGCTTCGACGGGGCGATGTGCTCCGACCACCTGGCCCCGTGGCTCCCCGATCAGGGGGAGTCGGGATTCGCGTTCAGCTGGATCGCTGCGGCGCTGGCCCGTACCAGGTTCCCCATCGGCATGGTCAACGCGCCAGGACAGCGGTACCACCCCGCGATCGTCGCGCAGGCCTTTGGAACGCTGGAGGAGATGTTCCCCGGACGGTTCTGGGCCGCGCTCGGCAGCGGCGAGGCGATGAACGAGCACGTGACCGGCGACGTCTGGCCGGCCAAGGACGTCCGCAACGCGCGGTTGCACGAGAGCGTGGATGTGATCCGACGGCTGCTCGCCGGCGAGGAGGTCGATCACGACGGTCTCGTGCGCGTGCACCGCGCCCGCGTCTGGACCCGGCCGGCGCAGCCGCCGCCGCTCTTCGCCACCGCCGTCAGTCCGGAGACGGCGGAGTGGGCGGCCGGCTGGGCGGACGGCCTCGCGACCGTCGCCCAGGAGCCGTCCGCGCTGCGGAGGGTGGTGGAGGCCTACCGCTCGGCCGGGGGAGAAGGGCCGTGCATCCTGCAGACGCACGTGAGCTGGGGCGAGGAAGACGCCGAGGCATACGCGATCGCGAAGGAGCAGTGGCGGCAGGGCGTGGTCACTCCGCCGCTCGCGTGGAACATCGAGCAGCCGGAGGATTTCGACGCCGCGGTGGGCGAGGTCGATGAAGCGCGGCTGCGCGCGGCCGTCCTCGTCGACCACGACGCCCGGTCGCTCGCGGGACGGGTGGCGGAGCTCGTCGACATCGGCTTCGACCGGATCTACCTGCATCACGTCGGACGGGAGCAGACCCGGTTCCTGAAGGCGGCCGCCGCCGAGATCCTGCCCGCCCTGAGGGAGCGCACATGAAGATCACCGATACGAGCGACCTCTGGTGGAAGACGGCCGTCGTGTACTGCCTCGATGTGGAGACCTTCCTGGACTCGGACGGCGACGGCGTCGGCGACCTCCGCGGCCTCGCGCAGCGGATCGACTACCTCTCACAGCTGGGCGTGACGTGCCTGTGGCTCATGCCCTTCTACCCTTCGCCGGACCTCGACGACGGGTACGACGTCAGCGACTTCTACGGCGTGGACCCGCGTCTCGGCACCCACGGCGACCTCGTGGAGGTGATCCGCACGGCCCGTGACCGCGGCATCCGTGTGATCGTCGACCTCGTCGTCAATCACACCTCGGACCGTCATCCGTGGTTCCGCGCGGCGCTCCGCAGCGTCGACTCGCCCTATCGCGATTACTACGTGTGGCGCGACGACGCGCCTCCGAAGGGACAGAAGAACCCGGTCTTCCCCGGGCAGGCCGACGGGATCTGGACCAAGGACGAGAAGTCCGGGCAGTGGTACCAGCACAGCTTCTACGAGCACCAACCCGACCTCAACATCGCCAACTCCGTGGTCCGGGACGAGATCGCGAAGGTCATCGGGTTCTGGCTGCAGCTCGGCGTCTCGGGCTTCCGGGTGGATGCCGTGCCGTTCCTCCTCGAGGTTCCGAAGACGGCGGACATCCCCGACCCGCACGAGCTGCTGCGCGACATGCGGCGTTTCCTGCAGCGTCGTTCCAGCGAGGCGATCCTGCTCGGCGAGGTCAATCTGCCGTACGAGGAGCAGCGCGCGTATTTCGGGGGCACCGACGGCGACGAGCTGACCATGCAGTTCGACTTCGTGGCGATGCAGTCGCTGTATCTGTCCCTCGCCCGTCGTGATCCCGCGCCGCTCGTCGCCGCACTCTCCGCGCGCCCGGTCCTCGGACCGGAGGTGCAATGGGCGAACTTCCTCCGGAACCACGATGAGCTCACCCTCGACAAGCTGACCGACGCCGAGCGTCAGGAGGTCTTCGAGGCGTTCGCGCCGGACGAGCGGCAGCGCGTGTTCGGCCGCGGGATCACGCGGCGCCTGCCGCCGATGCTGGAAGGCGACCCGCGGAGGATCCGGATGGCGTACAGCCTGCTCTTCACGCTCCCCGGCACCCCCGTTCTCTTCTACGGGGAGGAGATCGGGATGGGCGAGAACATCGCCGTCGAGGGGCGGCAGGCCGTGCGTACGCCGATGCAGTGGTCGGCGGATCGCAACGGGGGCTTCTCCGACGCGCGCCCCTCCCGGCTGGTCGCGCCGCCGCCGACCGACGGATATGCGCCCACGCACGTGAATGCCGCCGCCCAGCTCGAGGACCACGGCTCGCTGCTGCACTTCCTCCGCGAACTGACCGCGCTCTACCGGGTGTCGCCCGAGCTCGGGTGGGGGTCGTTCACCGTCATCGAGCAGCCGCAGGACGCCCTGCTGGTGCACTCCCTGGAGGCCGATGTGGGGCGCACGATCGCCGTGCACAACTTCGCGGAACGTCCGGCGACGACGCGGTTCCGACTGGGGGAGGAGCCCGCGGGCACGACCCTGGTCGACCTCCTCGACGCGCGGCGCGTGCCCCTCGACGACGACGGAGAGGTGGAGTTGGAGCTTCCGGCCTACGGCTACCGGTGGCTGCGGGTCTCCCGCCCGGGAGACGGCAGGATCCTGTGACGGGCGGAAACGCCGAAGGCCCCGGATGACCGGGGCCTTCGGAGGGGATTCGGTGGGCGATACCGGACTCGAACCGATGACCTCTTCCGTGTGAAGGAAGCGCGCTACCAACTGCGCCAATCGCCCATACCCGTGGGGTACGTCAACCGATACTACCCGACCGTCAGGCGCTCCGATGACCAGTCCGGGAGACACGCGCGAGATTCGCTGCGGGTTTGGCGGAGCGCGGATCATCGGCTAATGTTTCATAAGTGCCCGGGACAACCGGGAACGAAATGCGGATGTAGCGCAGTTGGTAGCGCACAACCTTGCCAAGGTTGGGGTCGCGAGTTCGAGTCTCGTCATCCGCTCGAGTGCAGTAGATCTTCTCGAAGATCGGCGGCACGTGGGGTCAATCCACACGGTGGCGTGGCCGAGCGGCTAGGCACCGGCCTGCAAAGCCGTTTACACGGGTTCGAATCCCGTCGCCACCTCACGGGAAAACTGAATAGCCCCAACGGGCGCGATTGGCGCAGCGGTAGCGCGCTTCCCTGACACGGAAGAGGTCACTGGTTCGATCCCAGTATCGCGCACCACCTGAAACCCCCGGTTCGCCGGGGGTTTTTTGTTGCCCCCAGCTCTCCTCCCTGCGCGCGAGGTCGCATATCCGCGCGAGGTCGCAGCCCGATCGCGGAGCTCCGCGACCTCGGTGCGAATCTGCGTGTCGATGCCGTCGAGATCGAGTTCGAAGATGTGTTCGAATATCGATATCCTGGACGGGGCCGGAGGAAGGAGCCGGTGTGGGGAACTCGGGTCGTGCGCTCTCTGCGTACAACGACATGCGGTCGCAGCATCAGGCCATCGAGGCCGCCGCGCGCCGGGGCCCCCTGCAGTCCCTGTCCGATCGCGAGCTCGCCTTGCGGGAGTCCGCCGTCACCGTCTATCCGCACGCGCTCCAGCGGCGGGTGCGGGCGTGGGTGCGGTTCGGCCCGGAGGCGATCCGCGTCGAGGCGAAGGTCGTCCGCTCCACCCCGCTCGCCGCGGGTATCGAGTTCCGTGCCGGTGACCGCACGTACCGCTGCTGGGTCTGGGGGAACGCCGTGCAACCCGTGGACGGGTGACCGGGCCGGCGGACACCGCTCGCACTCCGGCTCCACGCCGGACGCGACAGACAGGACGCCCCCTCCGTCATGCGAGGAGGGGACGTCCCGACCGGGTGGGGTGAGCGTCAGACGCGCGCCGTGCCCGCGCCGTTCTGCGGGACGCGCGGCTCTCGACTGACGAAGATGCCCAGCAGCACCATGCCGATCGCGAGACCGAGGTGGAGCCAGTTGTCGGCGTTGTTCACCGGCAGGAAGTTCAGCTGCTCGTTGCCGACCGCGATGAGGCCGTACAGCCAGACGACGAGGTACGCGAGCCCGCCGATGATGAGGTAGAGACGGGACGCGCGCGGCGACGCGGCGAGCGCGATGCCCGCGACCGCGAACAGCAGGTGCACGACGTTGTGCAGCACGGACACCTGGAACACGCCGAGGAGCAGGGCCTCGGACGCTGCTCCGGCGCCGTGCAGGTGCTCGGCCGAGTGGGTGACGCCCGGGATGAAACCGGCGATGCCCACGATGAGGAAGACGATGCCGATGATCAGCGCCGTCTTCTGGATCGGTGTGCCGGCGTAGCGGGTGGTGCGGGTGGTGTCGCTCATGATCCCCTCCAGGGTGTGGTGCGGTTGCCCGACCGTAGGACTTCCTGTGCGCGCGCTGAGAGGGCATTGACGCATCAGGAGTCACGCGGTAACTTCATGCGCCCGTTCCCGGATGCCGCTGCGACGTGGGCGAGAACCGCGGATTGTCAATCCCCCTCGGCAGGAGGGGACTGCTTCGTACGCTCAGGCCATGACCGATGCCGCTCTGGACCGCACCTGCGGCCTCGCCTCGACATCCGATCGCGACGCCGCGACCGGATTGCGACGCATCGACCATCTGGCGCAACTGGCCGCCGTCGTCCGTGCATGCCCCGGTCTGCACGTCCGTTACTCCGAGGGCCCGGATGCGGATGCCCGTCGTTCCAGCGTCGACACGGAGAGCGGCCTCGAGCTGCCCGGTCTCTCCGTGAACCCGCTGGACGCCGAACGCTGGTGGACGCGTCCGCTGGAGGACTGGTTCGCGCGCCAGCTCTGTCAGTACCGGCACCTCGCCGAGAAGGACCCGCAGCGCATCGCCTGGATCCTCCGTGGCGAGCACTGCGGTCGGGGGCCCGACTGCGAGCCGCTGCTGCGAGAGGTGGAGCCCATCGCCGTCATCGGCGAACACGTCCTGCTCGAGGCCAGGGAACGATACGAGCGCAATTTCGATGCGGGGCGCGGACCCGCCGACGACGAGGAGGACCGGGAATGAGCAGAGGGCGGCAGTGGACGGAGGTGGTTCCCGGCTTCTTCGGCATCAGTGTGGCGGACGTGAACTGCTACCTCGTGCAGACCGCGGACGGGCTCACGCTGTTTGACGCGGGACTGCCGCGCAGCAGGGGCGTGCTGCGCGACCTGCTCGGCCACCTCGGGGCGAAGGAGACCGACATCGATGCGGTCGTCCTGACGCACGGGCACTTCGACCACGTCGGTGTCGCGCGCGGGCTCCACGAGGAGGGGGTCTCGGTGTTCGTCCACCCTCGCGACGCACAACTGGCCCGTCACCCCTACAGCTACCGTCCGGCCTCACCTCGCGTCCCCTACGTGCTCACCCATCCGCGGGGGATCCCCACCATCACCCGGATGGCTCTTGCCGGAGCGCTCAACGTCCGCGGCGTCGACGCGCAGCCTCGCGTGACGCACGAGCATCCGATCGACGCCCCCGGGACCCCGATCGCCCTGTGGACTCCGGGGCACACGGAAGGGCACTGCGCGTACCTGTTCGAGGAGTCCGGGGTGCTCATCGCCGGCGACGCCCTCGTGACGCTCGACCCGTACACCGGCGAGACCGGTCCGCAGATCGTCGCCAGGGCGGCCACCGCCGATACCGCGGAGGCGATGGAGTCGCTGGATACCCTGGCACGGACGAGCGCGCGGGTCGTCCTGACGGGCCACGGAGAACCCGTCCTGGATGGCGTGGGGCCCGCCGTCGCCGCCGCGCGGCGACGCGGACCCCACTGACTCCTCGGCCTCAGTCGAGGAGCGTCTCCCCGATGTAGCCGCCCTCCGCACATCCCGGAGGGACGGCGAACACGGCGGATCCGATCGGGACCGTCCACTCGTTGAGCAGGTCGAGCTCGTCGAGCCGCTGCTGCATCGGGACGAACTGCCGCGCGACGTCTGCCTGGAACGCGGCGAAGAGCAGCCCGGATTCGGACACGCCGTCTCCGGCCGGGCGCTCGTCGTAGTTAAACGCCCGTCGGAAGATGCGCTCCGTCCCGTCTCCGCGAGCGCGCCGGATGTGCGCGAACGCCGGGATGACGGGGAACCCGATGGCCGTCGTCGCGTCGAAGTCCGGCTCGTCGAACTCCGACGTCCCCGTGAGCGGCGCGCCCTCGCGCAGGGTCCTCCCGACGGAGGCCTCGCGGCCCCCGCGATCCAGGCGGTCCCAGGCGTCGAGGTCCATGCGGATGCGGCGCAGGACCATGCCCGTGCCGCCGGCCAGCCAGCCGTCATCACTCCAGACCACGCGCTCGAAGTCGTCGGTCCCCGGCTGCGGGTTGCTCGTGCCGTCGACCTGTCCGAAGAGATTGCGCATGGTCGTCCCCGGTCGCTCGGTGCCGTGTGCGCGGCGGAAGCCCTGCTGGATCCACCGGACGGTCGCGAAGCCGCGCGCGTCCTTCAGGAGCATGCGCTGCGCGTGTGCGACGGTCAGGGGGTCGTCAGCGGCGATCTGGAGGAGCAGGTCTCCGTCCGAGAACTCCGGCTGCAGGCGGTCCACCCGGAAGGCGGGAAGCGGCGCGAGCCACGAGGGCGTGCTGCCGCCGGCCCGTGCCACGAGCGCCGGACCGAAGCCGAATGTGATCGTCAACCGGGCCGGGGCGACGGCGAGCTCCGGCTCCGAGTCCGCGAGCGCCGACCGTCCCTGGGTGAGCCTCGCCGCATCGTCCGTGAGGATCCGTAGGAGCCGGCGGAGCGCGTCGCGGTCGACCTCTGGGCGCAGATCGAGCGCCACGAACGAGCCGTGCGCCTGCGCCGCGGTGTCGATCCCGGCTTGATGGACGCCGTGGAACGGGACGGTGAGGGAGCCGTTGAGCGGTGCGGGGGCCGCGGGAGCCTCCGTGTCCGCTCGCGTGAGGGCGAGATCCGCCCCGACCGCGACGGCGGCCCCGACACCGGCGACAGCCCCTCCGAGGAGGAACTGCCGCCGGGTCGAGCCGGTGCGGCCGGCGCGCGCGCCCGAGACGCGCGGGGACATCAGTGGTCCATGCCCTCGTGGTCGTCGGCGCCGTCGTAGTTCTCGTTCGCGCCGGAGTAGTCTTTCACCGGCGCGGCGAACTCGAACGTGGAGTCGTCCGACAGGGTGACGGTGAACGCGACCTCGTCACCGGCTTTCAGAGGCTCGGAGAGGTCCATCATCATGATGTGATTCCCCCCGGGCTCGAGGGCGAGGGTGCCGCCGGCGGGGACGACGAAGCCCCCGGCGATCTCCCGCATGACCATCTCCCCGGCCTCGTTCTCCACGGTCTCGTGCAGTTCGATCATCGGCGAGGCGGCGGAGGTGACCGACGTCACCGTCACGTCCGCCGCGCCCTCGTTGACGAGTACGCCGAAGCCCGCGGACATGCCGTCATCGGCCGACTTGACCCAGGCGTCGTCGATCCGGAGGACCTCACCGGCGGCGGCGCTGGTCGGCGTCTCGGCTGTGGGTGCGGTGCACCCGGTGAGCGCGACGAGCGAGAGGACGATCGCCGCGCCGAGGCGGGGAAGAGAAGTGCGAGTGTTCATGATGATGCCTTTCAGGAGTTCTCTGCCGTGTCGTCGCCGGATTCCGGCGGCACGGCGGCCGCGCGGCGGCGGCGGAGGATGAGGAGGAGAGTGAAAGCAGCGACGGCGAGTGCCGCGCCCGCCCCGCCGACGAGCAGGACCCGGATCGGGTCGCCCGTCTCGTCTGCGTTCTGATCCGATGCGGTCGACGAGTTTTCCGGGGCGGAGGAGGTCGGCTCCGGGTTCTGTGTCGACTCCAGCGGGACGGCGTCTCCGACGGCGAAGGGGATGACCCCCGCGATCGGGTGCCCGTCCTCGGAGACGACCTGCCAACGCACCTGGTACCCGCCGTCCGGCATGTCCGTCCTGAGAGCGGCCGTGACATTCCGGCCGCGCACCTCCACCTCGCCGGTCGCCCAGTCCTCGCCCTCCGCGTCGACGACGAGGACGACGGCCCCGGCGGTCGACTCGTCGAGGACGAGGAGCTCGCCCGAGAACGTCATGGTGACGCTCGAGGGCGCAGCATCGAGATGCTCACCGTCGCCGGGGTCGCTCTCGAGGAGTTGGTCATGGGCGGTCGCCGGCGCTGCCGTCGCGAGGATCGCGACAGCCGCCAGCACCGCCCCGGCCGCGAATCTGCGGACAGGGGACATGGAAGAGCCTCTCTTCAGACGTCGCCGAGCGACGTGGGTACCTGCGTTCGGACGCGCGTCACCGGGACAGCGCGAGGACGCACCGCACGGCGCGAAGCCGTGGGCGCGGATCAGAGCGCGGGAAGAGAGGGCGGTGCGCGCCCGAGAAGCGGGGTGAGGAGCCGAAGATCATGGGCCGTCCGGACGAGGAAGACCCCGGCCAGGCGACACGGAGAGGTGGCGGAGCGCGGGGCGAGCGTCACGTCCGCACGCCGACGCACCCAGCGGATCAATCGGACGGCGAGATCACGCACGGTGAGGAGCAGCCGCTCGCCGCGGTGGAGCGCCGTCACCGTGAGGAGGGCGGCGAGGGCGTGCCCGAGCCACATCGCGGCGTCCGCGGTCGCGACGACCGCAGCGCCCTCGGCTGCGGGAAGCACGAGCGGTGCGCCGTGCACGTGCCGGATCGCCACGCCGGACGGAGTGACCGTGCCGAGCACGAAGAGCACGTGGAAGAGGAACTGGCTGACAGCCACCGAGAGGGTGAGCCGGGTGAGGGAGAGCGTCCGTCCGGCGAGCAGCACGCTCACCATGAAGGCGAACAGCCAGGGCACGAGGATGCCCAAGGGGCCCGGCATCTCTCCGCCGCCGCTCACATGACCTGCGAGAGCCACGAAGATCGCGAGCGACGAGGTCGCGAAGCCCCGCACGACGGCGGGCTTGCGGGACGGGCTCACGGCCACCAGTCTGCCATGTGCCGGAGTCCGTGACGGGCCGGGGCGCGCGTCAGCCCCGTGGTGCTCCGGTGCGCTTCACGACGTCGTAGGCGGCGAGCGCAGCCTTGCGCGTCTCGCCGAGGTCGACGATCGGCTCGGTGGGGGCGTCCGCAGCCCAGCGCCCGATGTAGTGCCCCTCGCCGTCGAACTTCCTGGCCTGCAGCTCCGGGTTGAACACGCGGAAGTACGGGGCGGCGTCGGCGCCGGAACCCGCGACCCACTGCCAGTTGAACGGATTGCTCGCGTCATCGGCGTCCACCAACGTGTCCCAGAACCACTCCTCGCCGAGGCGCCAGTCGATGAGGAGGTTCTTGACGAGGAACGATGCCGTGACCATCCGCACCCGGTTGTGCATGTACCCGGTGTGCCAGAGCTCGCGCATGCCCGCGTCGACGAGGGGAACTCCGGTTTCGCCGTGCTGCCAGAGCTCCAGACGTGCGGGATCCAGCGGAGGCCACGGGAACGCGTCGAACTCCCGCCGCAGGTTCTTCGTCGCGAGGTCGGGGAAGTGGAACAGCGTGTGCCAGGCGAACTCGCGCCAGCCCAGCTCCGAGAGGAATCCGCCCGCCCCGTCGACCTCGATCGCCTCATGCCACACGGTGAACGGACTGAGCTCGCCCCAGCGCAGTCGCGGAGACAGCCGGGAAGTGGCACCGGCAGCCGGGGCGTCGCGAGCGTGGTCGTACGTGCGGATGTCGTCGGCGAGGAAGTGCTGCAACCGGCGGCGCGCGGCGGGCTCCCCGGGCTCCCATGTCTCGCGGAGCCCGCCCGCCCAGTCCGGGGCGGTCGGTAGCAGCCCCCAGTCGTC
Source organism: Microbacterium sp. NRRL B-14842 (assembly GCF_050470785.1). Lineage (NCBI taxonomy): Bacteria > Bacillati > Actinomycetota > Actinomycetes > Micrococcales > Microbacteriaceae > Microbacterium > Microbacterium sp. NRRL B-14842. The sequence continues at coordinate 1,327,028 of NZ_JBFLUM010000001.1, forward strand.
CAGCGCATCGGAGGAGAGCCGCTTCCCGGCGCCGGGGAGCTCGCGGGGTTCGGGGAGCGGAGCGCGCGGGGCCGGAAGGGCCAGACAGGCCCGCCAGAACGGCGTGAAGACCGAATAGTGCGTGCCGCTCCCGGTGGTGACCGTCCACGGCTCGTGCAGGAGCGACCCCGCGAAAGACGCCACCTGGAGACCGTCGTCGCGCAGCGTCGCCTTCAGCCCCGCGTCGATCTCGCGCCCGGCCGCCTCGTAGCGGCGGTTCCAGAAGACCGCTCCGGCACCCGACTCGGCGACCAGCTCCCGCACGATCCGGTCGGCGGGCCCGCGCCGCAGCACCAGCGTCGTCCCCTTCTCCTGCAGCCGCGCGGCGAGGGAGGCCAGCGAATGGTGCAGCCACCAACGCGCGGCACCGCCCAGCCGACGGATGCCGGGGGACTCCTCATCGAGGACGAAGAGCGCGATGATCGGTTCGTCGCGGTCGACCGCGGCACGCAGCGCGGGGTTGTCGGCCAGGCGGAGATCGTCGCGGAACCAGACGATCGAGGGCGAGGTCATCGGGTCGCCCACAGGGCCCAGGCGATCAGCAGAGGCTGCAGGAACAGGCGGCCGAACCGCCGCCGCTCCGTGTCGAGCCCGGGCGTCGATCTCCCGGTGCGCCACTGATGCCAGTTGCCAGGGAAGACCGCGGCGAAGAATCCCGCCGTCGCCCACCCCATCTTGCGGCGTTCCCGCGGCAGAGCCACCAGGCCCGCCGCGAGCGCGACCTCGGCCGCACCCGACGCCAGGACGATCGTGTCCTTGTCCATCCGGGTCAAGCGGGTCGCCCAGTCGGGCACGACGACCCGGAACCCGCGTGTCTGGGTGAAGTGCAGCACGCCCATCGTCCCGAGGGCGAGAGCAAGGAGCCAGCGGGCGATCGTCCGTGTCATGCGCCCACGCTACCGTCCCCGTCGGACGCCGTGCCTGTCACACTGAGGCGATGACCGTGCTGCGCATCACCGTCCTCTTTTTCCTCGCCGCCATCGCCGAGATCGGCGGTGCCTGGCTCATCTGGCAGGCGGTGAAGGAGGACAGGGGGTGGCTGTTCGCCGTCCTCGGGGTGATGGCCCTCGGTGCCTACGGGTTCATCGCGGCGCTGCAGCCGGACGCGAACTTCGGCCGCGTCCTGGCCGCCTACGGCGGGATCTTCATCGCAGGCTCCCTCGCCTGGGGCGTCATCGTCGACGGATTCCGCCCCACCTCGTGGGACGTGATCGGATCCGTGGTGGCGCTGGCCGGGGCGGCGATCATCATCTTCGCACCGGCGGCCGCGGATCCGCTGTCGGAGACCGCCGCGTGACGGTCGGCGACCGGCGAGCGGACGAGTAGCCTAGATCCAGACCCAGATGGAGTGATCAGTGCCTGAAAACGCCCAGCCGACCGACGGCTTCGCCCTGTTCTCTGACCGAAACGTCGTCGCCATGCGCGTCGGCGGCGTCCTGAAGGACCTCGCTGCGACGGTCACCGACACCGACGACGTCGAGCCCGTCACGATCGACAGCCCCGACGGCCTGAACATCCTGCGTCACTCGACCGCGCATGTGCTCGCGCAGGCGGTGCAGCGGATCAACCCGCAGGCGAACCTCGGCATCGGTCCGCCCATCACCGACGGCTTCTATTACGACTTCGGCGTCGACACCCCGTTCACGCCCGAGGACATCAAGGCGATCTCCAAGGAGATGCAGCGCATCGTCCGCGAGGGCCAGCGCTTCGTCCGTCGCGTCGTGACCGACGAGGAGGCTCGTGCGGAGCTCGCGGACGAGCCGTTCAAGCTCGAGCTCATCGGGCTCAAGGGCCCGTCGACGGCCTCCGAGGGCGAGATCGCCGAGGGGGCATCCGTCGAGGTGGGCGAGGGTGAGCTCACGATCTACGACAACACCACCCGCAATGGCGAGGTCGTCTGGAAGGACCTCTGCCGCGGTCCGCACCTGCCCAACACGCGCATGATCGGCAATGGCTGGGACCTCACCCGCATCGCCGCCGCGTACTGGCGGGGGAGCGAGAAGAACCCGCAGCTCCAGCGCATCTACGGCACCGCATGGCCGACGAAGGACGAGCTGCGCGCCTACCAGGAGCGCATCGCCGAGGCCGAGCGCCGCGACCACCGCAAGCTCGGCGCCGAGATGGACCTGTTCTCGTTCCCGGACGAGATCGGCTCGGGACTGGCCGTGTTCCATCCCAAGGGCGGCATCATCCGCTACGAGATCGAGGAGAACCTGCGCAAGCATCTGCTGCGCAACGGCTACGACCTCGTCAACAGCCCGCACATCACGAAGAAGGATCTCTTCATGACGTCGGGGCACCTGCAGACCTATGCGGACGGCATGTTCCCCCCGATGCACCTCGACGAGGTCGTCGACGACGAGGGCAACGTCACCCGCCAGGGCCAGGACTACTACCTGAAGCCGATGAACTGCCCGTTCCACAACCTCATCTTCCGTTCGCGCGGGCGCTCCTACCGGGAGCTGCCGCTGCGTCTGGCCGAGTTCGGCACGGTCTACCGCTACGAGAAGAGCGGCACGCTGTCGGGGCTCACCCGCGTGCGCGGTCTGACCCAGGACGACGCGCACATCTACGTCGCCCAGGACCAGGTGAAGGAGGAGCTCACCACCAACCTGAACCTCGTGCTCGACCTGCTCCGCGACTACGGCCTCAACGACTTCTACCTCGAGCTCTCGACGAACGAGGAGGGCAACCCGAAGTTCCTCGGCGAGCCCGAGCAGTGGGCGACGGCGATCGACACGCTGCGCGAGGTCGCGATCGAGTCGGGTCTCGAGCTCGTGGCCGACCCGGGCGGCGCCGCCTTCTACGGCCCGAAGATCTCGGTGCAGGCCCGCGACGCCATCGGCCGCACCTGGCAGATGTCGACCATCCAGCTCGACTTCAACCAGCCCGACCGGTTCGAGCTGGAGTACACCGGTCCCGACGGGCAGAAGCACCGGCCTGTGATGATCCACCGGGCGCTCCTCGGCTCCGTCGAGCGCTTCTTCGCGATCCTCCTCGAGCACTACGCCGGCGACTTCCCGCTCTGGCTCGCGCCCAGCCAGGTGGTGGGTGTGCCGGTGGCCGAGCAGTACGGCGACTACCTGGACGACGTCATCGCGCAGCTCCGGGCGGCGGGCGTGCGGGCCGACGTCGACCACTCCGACGACCGGATGCAGAAGAAGATCCGGAATCACACCACCGCGAAGGTGCCGCTGATCCTCATCGTGGGGGAGCAGGATCGTGCCGCGGGGACGGTGTCGTTCCGCTTCCGCGACGGCACGCAGGAGAACGGCGTGCCGGTCGCCGACGCGGTGCGCCGGATCAGCGCCGCCATCGCCTCGCACGCGCTGGTGTTGAAGGCGGGAGACCTCGCATGACGGACGGTGAGGCGGACCTCGAGGACGCCTCCCGTCTCGTCGGGGTGCCCGACGAGTTCCAGCGGCTGTGGACCCCGCACCGGATGGCGTACATCCAGGCCGGGCCGGAGCCGCTGCGCGAGGAATGCCCGTTCTGCGAGGCACCGAAGTACCCGGATGCCGAGCGGCTCATCGTGGCGCGCGGGGAGACCGCGTACGTGCTGCTGAACCTCTTCCCGTACAACTCGGGGCACCTGCTCGTCTGCCCGTACCGGCACATCGCCACCTACGACCAGGCGACGGCCGAGGAGGTCGCCGAGATCGGCGCCCTCACCCAGACCGCGATGCGCGTGCTCCGCGAGGTCTCCGGCTGCGACGGCTTCAACCTCGGCATGAACCAGGGAGCGGTGGCCGGAGCGGGCGTGGACGCGCATCTGCACCAGCACGTGGTGCCGCGGTGGCGCTCGGACGCGAACTTCTTTCCGATCATCGCCAAGACGAAGGCGCTCCCGCAGCTCCTCGGCGAGGTGCGGGAGGCCGTCGCCGAGGCGTGGCCCCCCGCCGACCGCTGAGCCGTCGCGTCGGGGTCCCCGTTCCGGGGACTCAGCGCACCTGGCGTGCGGTGAACTGCATCCGCGGGTTCGCGTAGAACTCCTGCGCCTCGACGAGCTGCAGCTCGCGCTCGCCCGAGTCGAGCGTGGCCTGCAGCAGGTCGTAGACGCTGGATGCGGTGCGCTCCAGAGCGGTCTGCGCGCTGCCGGTCGCGACGTAGTGCGCGGTGAACAGCGCCGCCGTCACGTCGCCGGAGCCGTTCGCCTTCATCGGCAGGTGCGGGGTCTGCACGAGCCACGCGCCCGCGTCGTCCACGGCGAGCATCTCGATCGTGCCCTCTTCGCGGTCCGGCCGCTCGACGCTCGTGACGAGCACCGTGCGCGGTCCCATCGCCCGCGCGAGGTCGACCGACGCGAGGGTGGACTCGAGCGTGTCGGGCTCGGTCTCGGTGAGGAAGCCCAGCTCGAACTGGTTCGGCGTGATGATGTCGGCCACCGGCACCACGCGTTCGCGGAGCAGGATCGGGATGGCCGGAGCCACGAAGCAGCCGGACTTCGCGTTGCCCATGACCGGGTCGCACGCGTACAGCGCCGTGGGGTTCGCGGCCTTCACCCTGGCGACCGCGTCGATGATGACGTCGCCGATGCCCTCGCTGCCCTGGTAGCCGCTGAGCACGGCGTCAATGGAGCCGAACACGCCGCGCTCCTCGATGCCGGTGATGACCTCGCCGACATCGGCGGGGTCGATCAGCGGGCCGCGCCAGGCGCCATACCCGGTGTGGTTCGAGAAGGTCACGGTGTAGACCGGCAGCACCTCGACGCCGATGCGCTGGAGCGGGAAGACAGCCGCGGAGTTGCCGACGTGACCGTATGCGACGGCGGACTGGATGGACAGGATCTTCATACCCGGTCCCTTTCATTCTGGGCGGGCCGGAGCCCGCGTCGGGTGGTCATCGTCCGGCGGCGACGAGGTCGGCGATGAGGGTCTCCGTGTCGTCCTCGGAGAGGTCGTGCACGGTCAGGCGGAGGTGGTGCGAAGGCTCGGCGCGCTCGTCCAGCGCGAAGTCGTCGCCGGTGCGCGCGAGCCAGCCCCGGCGCATGAGGTGGTCGGCGATGGCGCGCGCCGGCTTGGCGAAGCCGACCCACAGGCTCAGGCCGTCCGGGTCCGGGGCGTCGATCCCCTCCGCGCGCAGGCGTTCCGCGAAGGCGGCGTTCCGCGCGGCATAGTGCCGACCTGCCTCCGCGATCTCCTCGCGCACGGCGGGGTCGGTGAGCTGGGCGAGCGTGAGACGCTGCAGCAGGTGGCTCACCCAGGTGGTGCCGGGGCTGAGCCGCATCGCCAGGCGCTCAGCGGTCTCGGGATCGGTCGCCGCGAGGGCCAGGCACATGTCAGGGCCCAGGAACTTCGACACCGAGCGCACCAGGGCGAACCGTCGGTGCTCCGGGCCGATCAGCGACTCGTAGGGGCGCTGCGAGAGCAGAGAGAAGTGGTCGTCCTCGATCACGAGCACGTACGGGTGGTCGGCGAGCACGGCCCGCAGCGCCTTCGCCCGGGCGGGGGAGAGGCTGACGCCCGTCGGGTTCTGTGCCCGCGGGGTGCAGATGACGGCGCGGACGCCCGCGTCCAGAGCGGCACGGAGGCCGTCGACCGTCATGCCCTCCTCGTCCACCGGCACCGTGACGGCCCGGTACCCGCCGAGCCGCACGGTATGGATGCTCGCCAGGAAGCAGGGGTCCTCGAGGGCCACCGCGTCGTCCCGCATCAGGGCCTGGGCGAGCAGCCGTTCGACGGCATCCACGGCCCCGCTGGTGACGGTGACGCGGAAGTCCTGCCCTGGAAGGTCGGCGCCCATCCACTCCCGTGCCCACGCTTCGAGACCGCGGTCGATCACCGGCTCGCCGTAGAGCACGGGGCGGCGGCCGATCGTGCCGAGCGCCTGCGACGGGTCGGGGATCCGAGAAGGGTCGGGGTTGCCCGTGCCGATGTCGCGGAGCACGGTGTCCGGCGCGTAGCCCTCCTGCGGCACGACGTCGACGCCGGCGAGCACGGTGCCCGCGCGCCCTCGCGAATGCACGAGTCCCGCCTGCGCGAGCTGGCGGTAGGCGGCGACCGCGGTGTTCCGGTTGACACCGAGTGTCGCCGCGAGCTCGCGCACCGGAGGAAGGACCTCGCCGGGGCGGAGCGTGCCGCGGTCCCGGAGGGCGCGCACGCTGTCCGCGATCTCGGCCGCGGTGGTTCCACTGATCTGCTCGCTCATGATCCTCCTCCGAGATTCTAGGTGGAGCGGACAGTGCTACCTTTGATCTAGATCAAAAACCATTTCGGATCATCCGACAGGAGACCCCCATGACCGAGCAGCCCACCACCGGATCCGCACGCGTGAAGCGCGGTCTCGCCGAGATGCTCAAGGGCGGCGTCATCATGGACGTCGTCACCGCCGAGCAGGCGAAGATCGCCGAGGACGCCGGCGCCGTCGCCGTGATGGCACTGGAGCGGGTCCCCGCGGACATCCGCGCGCAGGGCGGCGTCTCGCGGATGAGCGACCCGGACATGATCGACAGCATCATCGACGCGGTGTCCATCCCCGTCATGGCGAAGGCGCGGATCGGGCACTTCGTCGAGGCGCAGGTGCTGCAGGAGCTCGGCGTCGACTACATCGACGAGTCCGAGGTGCTCTCGCCCGCCGACTACGTGAACCACATCGACAAGTTCGGCTTCACCGTGCCGTTCGTCTGTGGGGCCACGAACCTGGGGGAGGCGCTGCGCCGCATCTACGAGGGCGCGGCGATGATCCGCTCCAAGGGCGAGGCCGGCACGGGTGACGTCTCCGAGGCGATGAAGCACATCCGGAAGATCCGGGGAGAGATCGCCGCGCTGACCGCGCTGCCGAAGGACGAACTGTTCGTGGCGGCGAAGGAGTTGCAGGCGCCCTATGAGCTCGTCGCGGAGATCGCCGAGACCGGGAAGCTCCCCGTGGTGCTGTTCGTCGCCGGTGGGGTCGCGACCCCGGCCGACGCGGCGATGATGATGCAGCTCGGCGCCGACGGCGTGTTCGTCGGCTCCGGTATCTTCAAGTCCGGCAATCCCGCCGAGCGGGCGAAGGCCATCGTGAAGGCCACCACGTTCTTCGACGACCCGAAGGTGATCGCCGAGGTGTCCCGCGGGCTGGGCGAGGCGATGGTCGGCATCAATGTGAGCGACCTGCCCGCGCCGCACCGCCTCGCCGAGCGTGGCTGGTAGTCCGCGCGTCGGCGTCCTCGCGCTCCAGGGGGACGTGCGGGAGCATGCCGCGCTCCTCGAGGCGCTCGGCGCCGACGTCGCTCTGGTCCGTCGACCCGAGGAACTCGCTCGGGTCGACGGCCTCGTGATCCCCGGCGGCGAATCGACCGTGATCGACAAGCTGGCGAGGCTGTTCGGGTTGCAGCAGCCGATCCGTGACGCGATCGCCGGCGGGATGCCGGTGCTCGGCACCTGCGCGGGGCTGATCCTGCTGGCCGATGAGGTCATCGACGCGATCGATGGGCAGCAGAGCTTCGGCGGACTCGATGCGGTCGTGCGGCGCAACGCGTTCGGGCGGCAGGCCGAGTCGTTCGAGGCCGAGCTGACGGTGCCCGCGTTCCACGAGCCGGTGACCGCAGCCTTCATCCGCGGACCTGTCGTGGAGGCGGTGGGGCCGCGGGCCTCGGTGCTCGCGACGCTGCCGGACGGCCGTGTGGTCGCCGTGGAGCAGGACGGGCTGCTCGGCCTGAGCTTCCACCCGGAGATCTCGAACGAGACGCGGTTCCACCGGCGCTTCCTGGATCGGGTCTCCCGCCGTTGACTTCGCGACTGCGAGTTCAGGCGTGCGCGGGAGAACAGGCGCCTCCGCGCGCAGATGCCTGAACTCGCGCGAACGCCTGTGCCAGCGGAACCGGAGCGGTGCCGCGGCACGTTTCGATAGACTGGACGACGCCCTGGGCGGCGTTCCGGGGCGCAGACGACGAGCGGAGACATATGTCCGGGCATTCCAAGTGGGCCACGACCAAGCACAAGAAGGCCGTCATCGACGCGCGCCGTGCGAAGTCCTGGGCCAAGCTCATCAAGAACATCGAGGTCGCGGCCAAGCTGGGCGGCGCCGATCTGCAGGGCAACCCGACGCTCTTCGACGCGGTGCTCAAGGCGAAGAAGACCTCCGTCCCCAAGGACAACATCGACCGCGCCATCAAGCGCGGTGCCGGCATCGGCGGCGAGGCCGTCGAGTACACCTCGATCATGTACGAGGGCTACGGGCCCAACGGCGTCGCGCTCATGATCGAGTGTCTGACCGACAACAAGAACCGCGCCGCGGCCGAGGTGCGCACGGCACTCAGCCGCAACGGCGGCACCCTCGCCGACCCGGGCAGTGTCGCGTACAACTTCAGCCGCAAGGGCGTCATCGTCGTCGGTTCCGAGGGCACCACCGAGGATGACGTCATGATGGCGGCGCTGGAGGCCGGCGCCGAGGAGATCGAGCCGCACGCCGAGGGCTTCGAGGTCATCACCGAGGCGAGCGACCTGGTGGCCGTCCGCTCGGCCCTGCAGGACGCCGGGATCGACTACGAGTCGGCGGACGTCGAGTTCGTGCCGAACCTCAAGGTCGAGATCGACGCCGAGACCGCCCGCAAGGTGTTCCGCCTCATCGATGCGCTCGAGGACAGCGAGGACGTGCAGAACGTCTTCAGCAACTTCGATCTGTCGGCCGAGGTCCAGGCGGAGCTCGAGAACGACGACGCGTAGGCGCGGCGCGAGCCGGCGACGGCGCACGCGGCCTAGCCTGATCGGGTGACCACTTCGCTGCGCGTGCTCGGCATCGACCCCGGACTGACCCGGTGCGGTGTCGGGATCGTCGATGTCGACCGTGCCCGCCGCGGCACGCTGGTCCACGTGGGGGTGATCCGCTCCGCCCCGGATGCGGAGATCGGCGACCGCCTCGCCGTCGTCGCGGCGGGCATCCGCGCCGCGATCGCCGAGCACCGACCCGATGCGGTCGCGGTCGAGAGGGTGTTCGCGCAGCAGAACACGCATACGGTCATGGGCACCGCGCAGGCGAGCGGTGTCGCGCTCCTGATCGCCGCAGAGGCGGGCCTGCCGGCGGCGACCCACACGCCGAGCGAGGTCAAGGCCGCCGTCACCGGGTACGGCTCCGCCGACAAGCGTCAGGTCCAGGCGATGATCGCGCGGATCCTGCGGTTGGATGCCCCTCCGCAGCCGGCCGACGCCGCCGATGCCCTGGCGATCGCCCTCTGTCACGCCTGGCGCCGCGGCGCCCCGGTGTCGAGCCGCGCGGGCGGCGGCCTGACCCCCGCGCAGCGCGCATGGGCCGACGCGGAGCGTGTCGCTCGAACATATCTACGAGCCGGCTCCTAGACTGAGAGGATGATCTCCTCTCTGCACGGCACCGTGCTGCACACGACGCCGGACCAGGTCATCATCGACGTCGGCGGCGTGGGCTTCGCGGTCGCGGTCCCGGCCGATGTCGCCCACACCGCGACGGTGGGGGAGAAGCTCCTGCTGCACACGAGCCTCATCGTGCGGGAGGACTCGCTGTCCCTGTTCGGGTTCGCCGACCGCGGAGAGCTGGAGATCTTCAGCCTGCTGCTCAGCGTCACCGGGGTCGGTCCGAAGTCGGCGCTCGGCGTGCTGTCGCACCTCACCGCCGACCAGATCGCCGAGGCGGTGACCGCGGAGGACGACGCTCCGTTCCGTCGGGTCTCCGGCATCGGCCCGAAGACGGCCAAGCTCATCGTCGTGCAGCTCGCCGGCAAGGTGCAGCCCGTGGCTGCGCCGTCGGCTCCTGCGGCGGCCGGAGGCGGGGACATCGTCACCCAGGTGACGGTGGCGCTCGTCGGGCTCGGCTGGTCGGAGAAGGTCGCAGCCGAGGCGGCGACCCAGACGGCGACGGATGCGACGGACACCGAGCGCGCGTCGGTCGCCCTCCTCCTGCGGCGTACGCTCGCGCTGCTCGGACCCGCGCAGGCAGGCCAGGGCCGTGGCTGACGCCCTCGATCCGACCGAGCCGACGGACGAGTCCGAACTCGCCATCGAGGGCGCCCTCCGCCCCTCGAGCCTCGACGAGTTCGTGGGGCAGCAGAAGGTGCGGGGACAGCTGCAGCTCCTCCTGGAGGCGGCCCGCATCCAATCGCGCCCTGCGGACCACATCCTGCTCGCCGGCCCTCCCGGACTCGGCAAGACGACGCTGGCGATGATCGTGGCGCACGAGAGCGAGCGTCCGCTGCGCATGTCCAGCGGGCCTGCGATCCAGCACGCCGGGGATCTGGCGGCGCTGCTGTCGAGCCTCGTGCCCGGCGAGGTCCTCTTCATCGACGAGATCCATCGCATGGCCCGGTCGGCGGAGGAGATGCTGTACCTCGCCATGGAGGACTACCGGATCGACATCATGGTCGGGAAGGGCGCGGGGGCGACCAGCATCCCGCTGGAGCTGTCTCCGTTCACCCTGGTCGGTGCCACCACGCGTTCCGGGCTGCTGCCCAATCCGCTGCGGGACCGGTTCGGTTTCACCGGGCACCTCGAGTTCTACGATGAGGGGGAGCTGGAGCGGGTGATCGGCCGTTCCGCTGCGGTGCTCGGCGTCGACCTCCCGACGGACTCGCTCTCCGAGATCGCGCGACGCTCCCGCGGGACCCCGCGCATCGCGAACCGGCTGCTGCGCCGCGTGCGCGACTATGCGCTCGTGCACGGTGGCGGCGAGGCGACGCTCAGCGGCGTGCGGGCGGCCCTCGACCTCTACGACGTGGACGCGATCGGACTGGACCGTCTGGACCGCGCGGTGCTGGAGGCCCTGGTGCGTCGGTTCCGCGGCGGACCGGTCGGCCTGAGCACGCTCGCGGTGGCGGTGGGAGAGGAGCCGGAGACCGTCGAGAGCGTGGTCGAGCCCTATCTCGTCCGGATCGGCTTCCTGGGCAGGACGCCCCGAGGGCGGGTCGCGACGCCGGAGGCCTACGACCACCTCGGTGTGGCGCACCCGGACGGGATGCTGAAGTTGGATGACCTATAATCGCTGAAGACTTCCCCGATACCGCTGTGCGCCCAAAGGCTGGTGCGTGCACCTGAGAAAGGCGCCATCCCCATGCCCATGGAATTTGTCCTCTTCGGACTCCTCGCCGTCCTGCTGATCTTCATGATCTTCAACACGCGCAAGCGCACCCGGCAGATGAAGGCCGAGCAGGAGGAGAAGGCGACCAAGACGGTGCCCGGCGCCAAGGTCCTGCTGCAGGGCGGCATCTACGGCACCATCGTCGCGTACGACGCCGAAGACCTCGATTCCCCGGCCCTCGTGGAGATCGCGCCCGGCACCGTCATCGAGGTGCACAGCCAGGCCATCCTCCGTGTCGTGGAGCCCAAGGACGCCATCGTCGACGCGCCTCTCGCCGGCGCGGACGACCACATCGTCGACGAGACCGCGGCTCCCGCGCTGGAGACGCCGGAGGAGACCCGCGCCCGCCTCGAGCGGGACGCCGACGACAAGTAGCACGCGGGCCGTCACGGCCTCCCGGATCACCGTCCTTCCAGAAAGCTGAACACACGTGGCTTCATCCTCTCCCGTCCGCCACGCCTGGCGGGTCCTCCTCGGCCTGCTCCTCGTGACGGGCGTGCTCTTCGGCATCAACGCGCTGGGTGTGTACGTCTTCAAGCAGAGCTCGTGGACACCCGAGCTCGCGCTCGATCTGCAGGGCGGCACCCAGATCGTCCTGAGCGCCGAGACCGAGGACGGAGCCGCGCCGACGCAGGAGCAGCTCGATCAGGCCGCGGCGATCATCCGTCAGCGTGTCGACGCCTCCGGCGTCGCCGAGGCCGACATCACCACCGAGGGCGGGCGCAACATCGTCGTCCAGATCCCCGGCGAGGCTGACGAGCAGACGCGGCAGCGCATCCAGTCCAGCGCTCAGCTCGAGTTCCGTCCGGTGCTCTACACCACGGCGGCGAGCACCGAGTTCGTCGGCGAGGACGGCAACTCCACGCCGTACCCGAGCCCGGACCCGTCGCTGAATGCGGAGCCCACGGCGGAGCCCACGGACGCCAGCGACCTCTCGTGGGTCACCGACAAGCTCGCGGCGGAGTTCCAGGCGTACGACTGCGCCAACCCCGCCAACGACCCGTCGAAGGCCCCGAAGGACGAGCCGGTGATCGCCTGCTCGCCCGATGACACGGCCAAGTTCATCCTGGGCCCGGCTGAGCTGGACGGCCGCGCGATCACCGACGCCACCGCGGGACGCGACCCGCGCTCCGGTGCCTGGATCGTGCAGCTCACCATGAACGGCGAGGGCGCGGACGCCTTCGGCCAGGTCAGCACCCGCCTCAACCAGAACCGCATCGACGGACTGTCGCCGCGCGACCAGTTCGCATTCGTGCTCGACGGCGAGGTCATCAGCGCACCGCGCATGAACGGCGTCATCCTCGACGGCCGTCCCAGCATCTCGGGCAGCTTCACGCAGGAGAGCGCGACGACCCTGGCCGACCAGCTCAAGTTCGGAGCCCTTCCGCTCAGCTTCGAGGTGCAGAGCTCGGACACGATCTCCGCGACCCTCGGCACCCAGCAGCTCCAGATCGGTCTGATCGCGGGCCTCATCGGTCTCGCGCTCGTGGCGGTGTACTCACTGCTGTCGTACCGGGCGCTCGGGACGGTGATCATCGCGTCGATCGCGGTGATGGCGGTGCTCACGTACATCGTCATCTGCATCCTGGCGTGGCGGATCGGCTTCCGGCTGTCGCTCGCCGGCGTCGCCGGCCTGATCGTGTCGATCGGCTTCACCGCGGACTCCTTCATCGTCTACTTCGAGCGCATCCGAGACGAACTGCGCGACGGCAAGTCCATCACCGGTGCCGTCGAGGACGGCTGGGGTCGGGCGAAGCGGACGATCTACATCTCCAAGTCCATCAACGTCCTGGCCGCCGTGGTGCTGTACATCCTCGCCGACTCGACGGTCAAGGGCTTCGCGTTCACCCTCGGCCTCACGACGGTCATCGACGTGCTGATCTTCGTCATCTTCACCCACCCGGTCATGCAGCTGCTCGCTCGTACGCGGTTCTTCGGCGGCGGGCACAAGCTCTCCGGCCTCGACCCCGAGGCCCTGGGTGCCGTGTACCGGAGCCGCTCGCAGTACCGCGAGGTCGCCACGGCGTCCGCGGGGCGCGGGGCGAAGAACGCGCGCTCGCGCGGAGAGGCGGACCGCCGGCAGACCATCGCCGAGCGCAAGCGGGCGGAGGCCCTCGCCGCCGAGAGACAGACCACGGCCGGAAGAGAGGGAGACAACTGATGCCTTCCATGAATGAGTTCGGCAACAACCTCTACACGGGCAAGACCTCCTTCCCGTTCGTCGGCCGCCGCCGCCTCTGGTTCATCATCGCGATCGCTCTGGTCGTCGGCTCGGCCCTCGTGCCGCTGTTCCGCCCGATCCAGTTCTCGATCGAGTTCACCGGCGGCTCGCAGTTCACCGTCGCCGCGCCCGACACCACGGATCAGGACACCGCGACCGAAGCGGTGCAGTCGGTGGTTCCCGGCGCCGCCACCAAGGTCGTCATCGTCAACGACCAGGACGTCCGGGTGCAGACCGATCAGATGACGGAGGCGGAGACACAGCAGGTGGCGGGCGCCCTCGCCGACGCCTACGGCGTCGAGCCCGATGCGGTCGCCTCCTCGTTCATCGGCCCGGCCTGGGGCGAGAGCGTCACCCGGCAGTCGCTGTGGGGCCTGGCGATCTTCCTCGCGCTGACCTTCCTCATCCTCGCCATCTACTTCCGCACCTGGAAGATGTCGGCGGCGGCGATCATCGGTCTGCTCGACGTGCTCGTGATCACGGTCGGCGTGTACGCCCTCGCTGGATTCGAGATCTCGCCGGCGGCCGTCATCGGCTTCCTGACGATCCTCGCGTACTCCCTGTACGACACCACCGTCGTGTTCGACAAGATCAGGGAGAACACCACGGAGGACGGGGAGAAGACGTCGCGGCTGTTCGGGGAGTCGGTCAACCTCGCGGTGAACCAGACCCTCATCCGGTCGATCAACACCTCCGTGGTGGCTGCGCTGCCGGTCGGCGCGATCCTCTTCATCGGCGCCTTCTGGCTCGGTGCCGAGACGCTGACCGACATCTCGCTGTCGATCTTCGTGGGCATCCTCGTGGCGACCTACTCGACCCTGTTCGTGGCGGCGCCGCTGTACTCGCTCTTCCGTGAGAACGAGCCGCAGATCAAGGAGCGCGACGCCCGTATCCGTGCCGCACGGACCAAAGCGGCTGTCGACGCCTGACGCCCCGCCGCGGGGCCGACCCCCGCTCAGCGCGCGTAGGATTGTCTGATTCGGAGGTGAGTGGATGGCGGAGCCGCAGACGGCATCGCAGGGTTCGAGTCTGCGACGGCTGGTGCCCCGCATCTTCTCGCGCGCGTCCCGGATCAACGATCTCGACAATCTGATCCGCACCGTCAGGGCCAACCACCCGAAGGGCGACTTCGCCGTCATCTCCCGCGCCTATGCCGTGGCGAAGGAGAAGCACGAGGGACAGAAGCGGCAGAGCGGCGAGCCGTACATCACGCACCCGCTCGCCGTCGCGCAGATCCTCGCGGAGCTCGGTCTCGGACCGCGCGCGATCGCCGCCGCCCTGCTGCACGACACCGTCGAGGACACCGGTTACGCGCTCACCGATCTGACCGCCGAGTTCGGCGACGAGGTCGCGATGCTCGTCGACGGCGTCACCAAGCTCGACAAGGTCAAGTACGGCGAGAGCGCGCAGGCCGAGACCGTCCGCAAGATGATCGTCGCGATGTCGAAGGACATCCGGGTCCTGCTCATCAAGCTCGCCGACCGGCTTCACAACGCCCGCACCTGGGGCTTCGTCCCGCCGGAGAAGGCGGCGAAGAAGGCCAAGGAGACGCTGGAGATCTACGCGCCGCTGGCCAATCGCCTCGGCATCCAGGCGATCAAGTCGGAGCTCGAAGACCTGTCCTTCGCGGTCCTCCACCCGAAGATCTACAACGAGATCCACAGCCTCATCGCCCAGCGCACCCCGCAGCGCGAGAAGTACCTGAGCCAGGTCATCGAGGAGATCGACGAAGACCTCCGCGACCTGCGCATCCGCGGCAAGGTCGTCGGCCGGCCCAAGCAGCTGTACTCGGTGTATCAGAAGATGGTCATCCGCGGTCGCGAGTTCGACGACATCTACGACCTGATCGGGATCCGCGTCCTCGTCTCGTCCGTGCGCGACTGCTACGCGGTGCTCGGGGCGATCCATGCTCGCTGGACGCCGCTGCCCGGCCGGTTCAAGGACTACATCGCCACCCCGAAGTTCAACCTCTACCAATCGCTGCACACGACCGTGATCGGCCCGGCCGGTCGCACGGTCGAGATCCAGATCCGCACGCACGAGATGCACCACCAGGCGGAGTACGGCGTCGCCGCGCACTGGATGTACAAGGAGCGGATGAACGGCGGAGGCAAGGCCGAGGTCCGCGCCTCCGACACCGACATGGCGTGGCTCGCGCACATCTCCGACTGGCAGGCCGAGACGGCAGACCCCGGGGAGTTCCTCGACTCCCTGCGGTTCGAGATCGGCGCCAAGGAGGTCTACGTCTTCACGCCGAAGGGGCGCGTGATCGGTCTCCCGGCCGGCGCCACCCCGGTCGACTTCGCCTATGCCGTGCACACCGAGATCGGGCACCGCACCATGGGCGCCAAGGTCAACGGACGCCTGGTGCCGCTGGAGTCGGAGCTGAAGAGCGGCGACGTCGTCGAGGTCTTCACCTCCAAGAACCCCGACGCGGGGCCGAGCCAGGACTGGCTCGGGTTCGTCAAGAGCACCCGTGCCAGGAACAAGATCCGCGGCTGGTTCACCAAGGAGCGCCGCGAAGAGGCCATCGAGCAGGGCAAGGAGGCGATCGCCCGCGCGATGCGCCGGCAGAACCTCCCGCTGCAGCGTCTGATGAGCCAGGACTCGTTCACCGAGGTCGCTCACCAGATGCACTACGAGGACGTCTCGGGTCTCTACGCCGCTGTCGGCGAGGGCCACGTCTCGACCCAGTCGGTGCTGGAGAAGGTCACCGCGCTCGTCGCCACCGACGAGCCGACCACCGGGGCGATCGACCTTCCGGGAAGCGTCCAGACGCGAGAGTCGCGGGGCGGCGACTCCGGCGTGCTGGTGCGCGGTGCGAACGACATCCTCGTCAAGCTCGCGAAGTGCTGCACTCCGGTGCCCGGTGATCCCATCGTCGGCTTCGTCACCCGAGGGAGCGGTGTCTCCGTGCACCGGGCGGACTGCGTGAACGTGAAGGCTCTCAGCGGCGAGCAGGACCGCTTCGTCGAGGTCTCCTGGGCGCCGACGAAGAAGAGCGTGTTCCGTGTGCAGATCCAGGTGGAGGCCCTGGACCGCTCCGGCCTCCTCTCGGACGTCACGCGGGTGCTCAGCGAGCATCACGTGAACATCCTGTCGGCGACCGTGTCGACGACGGATGAGCGCCTGGCACTCAGTCGGTTCGTGTTCGAGATGGGTGACGCCGTGCACCTGGACCGCGTCCTGAACGCGGTGCGCCGGATCGACGCCGTCTACGACGTGTACCGCGTCACGTCCTCCTGACGAGCCGCTCCAACGCCGCGACACCACTGACGCTGCCGGGAACTCGGTGCCGGGCCCGGAGGTCGGCGATGGCGCCGTCGAGCGCGGTCGGGTCGACCTGGGCGAGGGCCTGCATCCACGGGAGCACACGGGGATCGCGGTGCAGCGCCGTGGCGAGGTCGCCCATCGTGCGCACCGGCGACGTCACGAAGATCCCGCCGAGGCGGGCCAGGTCCCCCGCGGGGACCAAGGTGTCGTGGAACGACACTCTGGTCTGCACCCGCGGGCGCACCCGGCGCTCCACGCAGCGTCGCACGTGGTGGATCGACGGCGGGGCATCGCGGGCGCCGTGGATCCAGGCGGCACTGGGCCCGCAGGCCGCTGCGCCCTCCTGGACGAGCGCGGCGATGCTGTGGGCCCGTACATCGGGGGACTCCGGCAGATCAGCCGGGATGTAGGCGTCACCGACCTCGACGACATGGCCGTCGAGCCGGGCGGCGCTGAGCTCGCCCACGCTCAGGCGCGCGCCGGGCAGATACAGCAGAGCGGGGTGCATGCCGCCAGTGTGGCGTGATGCACCCCGCTCATGCGGAGATCAGTGAACCTGTGGAGAGCTCAGCCGCCGAGAGCGTTGAGCCAGGCGCGACGGGCCTCGAGGGCGTCCGCTGCCTCCTTGGCGGCCTTGCTGTCCCCGGCCTTCTCGGCGGCGGCCAGTTCGGCCTCGAGCTTCTCGATGGCCTCGTGGAGCTGCGAGCTCATGTCGTTCGCCCGCGCCTTGGTCTCGGGGTTGTTCTTCTTCCAGTCGACGTCCTCGCGCGCCTTGAGTGCCTGCTCGATGACGCGGAGCTTGTCGTCGAGTGCGCGCTCCTTGTCGCGCGGGAAGATGCGTCCGACCTCGTCCCACTCGCGCTGGATACGCGTGAGCAGGGCGCGGGCGCGCTTGATGTTCGGCTCGTCGGCGACCGCCTTCGCCTGCTCGAGCAGCGCCTGCCGGGCCTCGATCTTCGGAGCCGAGTCGGCCTCCTCCGCAGCGGCCTGCTCGGCACGGGCGGCGTAGAGCGCGTCTCCGGCGGCCTTGAACCGTGCCCACAGGGCGTCGTCGGCCTTGCGTCCGGCGCGACCGGCCGTCTTCCACTCGTCCAGGAGGGAGCGGTAGGCGGGGATGCCGTCGACCCCGCGCGGGGCCAGGGCCTCGGCGCGCTCGACCAGTCGGGACTTCGCGTCGCGCGCCGCCTTGTGCGCATCGTCGAGCTCGGAGTAGAACGCCCGGCGGTGCTTGTCGACGACGGCCCTCGCGTCGCGGAACCGCTTCCAGAGCTGCTGCGAGACGCCCTTCGACAGGCGCGGACCGTTCTGCTGCTGCGCCTGCCAGGACTCGAACAGCTCGTTGAGCTCGGCGGTCACCTGCTTCCACTGGACCTTGCTCAGGTCGCGGGCGGCGATGGCTTCGGCACGCTCAACGAGAGCGGTGCGCTCGGCGACGGCCTGCTCGACGAGCTCCTTCGCCTGCTGCGCCTCCTGAGCGGTGGCCTCGGACAGCGACGCGGTCAGTGCGGTGAGGCGGTCGCGGAGTCCGGCGAGGTCGCCGACGGCCGCGGCATCCGTAGCCTCGTCGATGAGGTGGGCGGCCTGCTTGGACAGGTCGCTCGCCGAGGCGCCGCCGGCCTGGTGACGCTGCTCGAGGGCGACGACCTTGAAGGCGATGTCGTCGTACTTGCGGACGAAGTAGGCCAGGGCCTCGTCGGGAGTGCCGTCCGGGTACTGACCGACGACGCGCCAGGACTCGCCCTCGCGCACCTCGACAGTGCCGTCTTCGGAGACCCGGCCCCATTCGCCGGCGGAGGAGACCGGGGTCGGCTTCGCCGCGGCCGGCGCGACGGCGGCCGGTGTCGGTGCCTTTCGCGGCAGCGGCACGGCGGGCGGGGTGGGAACGGGCGGGGTCGGCTTCGCGGGCTCGTTGGCAGACACGGTGATTCTCCTTGCGCGGTCACGCCGCGGGAGGCGGAAAGGACGAGGCTCAGCCTAGTACGCCCTCTTCGATCCGCGAGACCCCGTCTTCCCGCCGAGACCCCGTGCTTCGTGCGCGAACGAGGCGGGGTCTCGACGGCGACCCGGGGTCTCGACAAAGTGGGACGTTACCGTTTCGTGAGCAGAACGTTCGACGCAGGAAACACTCCGCGTCATCTCCGGGTAACACGGCGCTCCTATCGTCGCGACCACGACAGTCCCCAGGTCGACAGGAGTTCCATGGACGACAACGCAGCGCGCACAGCGGAGATCGTCGTCGTGGGGGCGGGAGTTGCGGCGCACCGCTTCGTCGCGCGGATGCTGGAGGATCCGGAGCGGGACGTGCGGATCACGGTGTTCGGAGACGAGGGGCGGCTGCCTTATGACCGCTCCGGGCTGGCGCGGGTGGTCGCGGGCGACGCGGCATCGGGCATCGATCTCGACCGGGCGCCGTTCCGCGACGATCGGGTGCGGTTGATCGACGACGACCGGGTGCTGCGTATCGACAGGGCGGGACGCCGCGTGCGGACCCGTTCGCGCCGCTGGTACGACTACGACGCGCTCGTCCTGGCGACCGGGACCCACGCCCGCCCGCTCGAGGTGCCAGGCATCCGCGCTCGTGGGGCCTTCACCTTCCGCGCGATGGAAGACGCACAGACCCTGCGCGCGTTCCTGGCCATCCGCAGGACGGAGCTGCCACGTGCCCTCCGAGCGGTGGTGGTCGGCGGAGACGAGTCCGGGGTCGACGTTGCGCTCGCTCTAGACGAGGCCGGAGTGCAGACGACCCTCGTCGCCACCGCGGATCGGCTGCTTCCCTCCGTGCTGTCGGCGCCGGCTGCGGCGGCGCTGCGGCGGGTCATGGAGGCACGCGGGATCACCGTGCGGACCCGGACGCGGCTGACGCGCGTCGATCCCGACGAGGCCGGTGCCGTCACCGCGGTCGAGTTCCAGGACGGGACCTTCGCCCGGGCGGACCTCGTCGTGACGACCGGTGCACGGGCCAGAGACGAACTCGCGCGCAACGCCGGTCTCCCGGTGCGCCAGGGCGGAGGCGTGATCGTGGATGCCGCCGGACAGACAGAGGATGAGCGGATCCTCGCCATCGGGGACGTCGCGGTGGGAGTCGGTCAGCTCGAGCGGGGCGTCGAAGCCGCATGCTCCTCCGCGGACCGTGCGGTCGCCGCCCTGTGCGGTGCTCCGCTCACGGACCGAGGACCGCGGCGCTGGTACGGACGGCCCGGTGGCATCGACCTCGCCGTCCTGCGGATCGACGACGTCCGTGGGTCGGCCTTCGCCGTCCCGCTGTCCGCCCTCGACGGACGCCGTTTCGGAGAGATCCTGCTCTCCGCAGATGCGCGTCAGGTGTACGGCGCGACGACGATCGGCGAACAGGGTGAGGCATGGCTGGCGCGGTTCTCGCGCGATGACACCGATCGGCGCGCGGAGGTTCGCGTGCTTCTGGCTTCGGCAGCGTCCGACGACCGCGCGGACGAATGCGGCCACGGTCTCCTGACGCTCCCGCTGGACGCGCTGAGTGTCGAGCTGGATCGCCGGGGGATCCGGACGTTCGCCGATGCCCTGGCCGCAGCGGGGGAGAGCCGTGACTGCGGACCCTGCCTCCGCCGTCTGGCGGTTGCGCTGCTGCAGCGTGACCCCGCCCCTGCCGACACCCCCGACCGCCGACCGGGCGTCCGCCTCCGTGGTTCGGCCGCCGCTTCCGTCGTCGACGTCGAGGTCGAGGTCGGGAGGGAGATCGACGCTGCGCTCCTCCTCGTGATCGGCCGCCTGGCCCAGCGTCACGACGCCACGATCGGTCTCGGCGAGGGGACGATCACCGTCGGGGGGATCCGGGGCGGCGACCTCCCGCGAGTGCTGGCGGGCCTCCGGGCCGCAGGCGCGGTGATCCGGACCTCGGAGCCGGAAGCCGGCGGGCGCCACCCGATGACGCCGCTGGTCGGACCCGCGGACGGGGGAACCCGCCGGCGTCGAGACCTGGACCGCAGCGGCACAGGGACGGCGGCGGGAGTGCGGTCCGCAGAGGGGGCGAGATGAGCGCGCCGACCCGCGTGGCCCCGGCACTCGTGGGTTCCCGCATCGCGGTCGCCGAGGTGGCACGGCCGGTGCGGCCCGAGCCCGTCGACGCCGACGCGCTCCTGCACGCCCTCACCGGCAGCGGGTCGGAGGTCGTGCGGATCGTGTCACTGCGGGACGATCAGGCGATCCCCGCCGGCACGAAGCGAACGGCGCACCGCATCGCGACCGGCCAGGTCGACGCTGTGCTGTTCCCCGCCGCCGAAGGCGTGCCAGGCCTCCTGGCGATCTTCGAGCGCCTCGGCATGCTCGATGTGGTGCGTGCTCGCGCGCGGGCTTCGCGGTTGCTCCTGGCGACCGCCGACCCCACAGCGACGGCTCAGCTGGCGGAGCTCGGACTGGCCGCGTCCACAGCGTGCGGGCCGACGGCGGAAGACCTCGCCCGCACGGTCATCGATCACTTCGCCCGCGCGGGGCGCGAACGGCGGACGGACGTCGGCGACGTGGCGGTACGCAGCGGGGGCATTCTCATCGACGGCGTGTTCGTCCCGCTCTCCCGCGGAGCCGTGAGCGTCATGGAAGCGCTGTTCGTGGCCGACGGGCGGGTGCTCAGCCGGACGGAGATCGGGCAGGTGCTCCCGGGCGGGCGGCGGAGTCCTCGAGCCGTCGAGGTCGCTGTGGCGCGGCTCCGCGAGGCCCTCGGCGACGTCGACCTCGTGCAGACCGTGGTCAAGCGCGGCTATCGACTCGCGGTGCTCGACGACTGATCGTGCCGGATCGGTTCACTCCGAGGGAGTGGCGGGCGCGGTCGGAGCCTCCGTCGGGGTATCGGTCGGCGCCGGGGACGGTTCGATCGAGGAGGTGGGCGAGGGCGACGGCGTCGGTTCCGGAGCGGTCACCTGCGCATGCACGACCTGGCTGACGATCGCGCCCACGACGATGAGGGCGCCGACGGTGATCGCGATGGCGTTGTCCCGGGTCCGTCGGCGGATCTGGTCCTGGTGCCAGCGGGTGCGAGCGGTGTGCAGCCGAGCGCGCTCCGCCTCGGTGCGTGTCTGCGCCTTCTTGGAACCGCGTGCAGCCATGCCCTGCTTCTCCCGTCCGACGCCGGTCCACGACGTCGCCTGAGAGCCTACCGGGGCGCCGGCCTCGCCTCGTGTCCCCGGCCGCCGTTAGCCTGGAGGAATGTCCTCTCCCTCCGCCCTGCTCTCCGGGCAGACACCGCTCGCCGTGCGCATGCGTCCGGTGTCGCTGGACGAGGTCGCGGGACAGCGCCACCTGCTGCGGGCCGGGTCGCCCATCGTCGCCCTCGCCGATCCGGAGGCCAGCTCGCCCGGTGCGGTGTCTATCATCCTCTGGGGCCCGCCCGGCACCGGGAAGACCACGCTCGCCCAGGCCATCGCCCGGTCCTCCGGCCGCCGGTTCGTCGAGCTCTCGGCCATCACCGCCGGCGTGAAGGACGTGCGGGAGGTCATGCAGGAGGCGATCACGCAGCGCGACCTCTACGGGCAGACGACGATCCTCTTCCTCGACGAGATCCACCGCTTCACCAAGGCCCAGCAGGACGCCCTGCTGCCCGGCGTGGAGAACGGCTGGGTCATCCTCATCGCCGCCACCACGGAGAACCCCTCGTTCTCGGTGATCTCGCCTCTGCTGTCCCGGTCGCTGCTGCTCACCCTGCAGCCGCTCACCGATGACGACATCGGCGTGCTCGTGGATCGGGCGGTGTCGGACGCCCGCGGACTCGGAGGCGCGGTCGCGCTCACCGACGAGGCGCGGTCGGCCCTCATCCGCCTCGCGTCGGGGGACGCCCGTCGCGCCCTCACGGGGCTGGAGGCCGCCGCCGCGGTGGCGCTCTCGCACGCGGCGACGGCCGACGACGACAGCGAGGACCAGGAGTCGACCGTCCCCGAGGTCACCGCCGACGATGTGGCGCAGGCCGTCGACAAGGCTCTGCTCCGCTACGACCGGCAGGGCGACGAGCACTATGACGTCATCAGCGCCTTCATCAAGTCGATCCGAGGCTCCGACCCGGACGCCGCGCTGCACTACCTCGCCCGCATGATCGAGGCGGGGGAGGACCCGCGGTTCATCGCCCGGCGGCTCGTCATCTCCGCGTCCGAGGACGTCGGGCTCGCCGACCCCCAGGCGCTCGGCATCGCCGTGGCCGCCGCCGACGCCGTGGCCTTCATCGGGATGCCGGAGGGACGCATCCCGCTCGCGGAGGCCACCGTGTACCTGGCCACGACCGCGAAGTCGAACGCGGCGTATGTCGGCATCGACGCGGCCATCGCCGACATCCGGGCCGGAGGGTTCGGGCGCGTGCCGCTGCACCTCCGCGACGCCCACTACCCGGGCGCCAAGCGCCTGGGCCACGGCCGCGGCTATCGCTACGCGCACGACAGCGAGTTCGGGATCGTGCCGCAGCAGTACCTGCCGGACGAGCTCGACGGACGCCACTACTACGAGCCGAAGAACCTGGGCGCGGAGCGCGACATCAGTGCACGGCTGGAGCGCATCCGCCGGATCCTCGGCGACCGGTGATCCGCGGGCCTCGGGTGTCTGCCGTCGTCTGTTAGACTTGAGCGGCTCGAAACCGTGTTTTCGGGCATCTCCTCGTTCACACCCCACCTCGACGGCACCCCGGCGTGCGCCCCGAGGAAGAACGCGGTGATACGTCCGTCGGACGTGAAATCCACGTCCACGTCATCGGAAGGATAACTTCGTGGTCACGAAGTCCCAGGACCGCCGCAAGGTGCGTCTCAGCCGCGCCCTCGGCGTGGCACTCACCCCCAAGGCCGCCCGCTACCTCGAGAAGCGTCCCTACGCTCCGGGCGAGCACGGCCGCACCAAGCGCAAGGCCGACAGCGACTACGCCGTCCGTCTGCGTGAGAAGCAGCGTCTGCGCGAGCAGTACGGCATCCGCGAGAAGCAGCTGCGTATCGCGTTCAACGAGGCCCGTCGCCAGGACGGTCTGACCGGTGAGAACCTCGTCGAGCTCCTCGAGATGCGTCTCGACGCGCTCGTGGTCCGTTCGGGCTTCGCCCGCACCACGGCGCAGGCTCGCCAGCTCGTCGTGCACCGTCACATCCTCGTCGACGGCCAGCTCGTCGACCGCCCGTCGTTCCGCGTGAAGCCGGGTCAGCTCATCCACGTCAAGCCCAAGAGCGAGGGCCTCGAGCCCTTCCAGGTGGCAGCCGCCGGCGGTCACGCCGAGGTCCTGCCCGCCGTTCCGGGTTACCTCGAGGTCGAGCTCGACAAGCTCCAGGCCCGCCTGGTCCGTCGTCCGAAGCGCGCCGAGGTCCCCGTGACCTGTGAAGTGCAGCTCGTCGTCGAGTACTACGCGGCTCGCTGATCCAGCGGAAGAGCATCAGGCAGGAGGCGTCGGGGTTCCCGACGCCTCCTGTCGTTTCCGCCTACGATGGAGAGACCGCGCCTTCGCGGCTCTAGGGCAAGGATGACGACATGAAGAATGTGCTGTGGTTCCTGATCGGCGTGATCGGCGGCTTCGTCGCGGCTCACTTCATGAACAAGGACCCGCGGGGCCACGACATCCTGGCCGACGTCGACGCCCGCCTCAACGGCCTCGCCGCGATCCTCAGCGACGCGTATCGCGCGCAGGAGGCTCGGTTGACCGAGCCGGGCGAGAACTGACCCCCCGCATCTGCGCCTCGGCGCGCCCCCTCACGCAAGGACATCCGGCACTCCTATGAAAACTGCGGAAATCGCGCAGCGCTACCTCTCCTACTTCGAGAAGAACGACCACCTCATCGTCCCCTCGGCATCCCTGGTCAGCGACGACCCCTCGCTGCTGTTCACGGTCGCCGGCATGGTCCCGATGATCCCGTACCTCACGGGCGTGGTCCCGGCGCCGCACCCGCGCATCGCCGACCTGCAGAAGTGCATCCGCACCAACGACATCGAGGAGGTCGGGCGCACCGCGCGTCACGGCACGTTCTTCCAGATGCTCGGCAACTGGTCGTTCGGCGACTACTTCAAGGAAGGCGCGATCCGCTACGCCTGGGAGCTGCTCACGAGCTCGGAGGCGGACGGCGGCCTCGGCTTCGACGAGAAGGATCTCTGGGTCACCGTCTACGAGACCGACGACGAGGCCGAGGCGATCTGGCGCGACATCATCGGGCTCAAGCCGGAGCGCATCCAGCGCCTCGGCCGCGCGGACAACTACTGGAATACCGGCCAGCCCGGTCCCGGCGGCCCTGACTCCGAGATCTTCTTCGACCGCGGCCCGGCCTACGGCAAGGACGGCGGCCCCGCTGTCGACGACTCGCGGTTCCTGGAGATCTGGAACCTCGTGTTCATGCAGGACTTCATCGAGAACATCCGCGGCAAGACCGAGTTCGACATCGTCGGCGAACTGCCGATGAAGAACATCGACACCGGCATGGGACTGGAGCGCGTCGCGTTCCTCAAGCAGGGCGTCGAGAACATGTACGAGACCGACCAGGTGCGTCCGGTGCTCGACCGCGCCGTCGAGCTCTCCGGCCGCCGCTATGGTGCGGTCCACGAGGATGACGTCCGCTTCCGGGTGATCGCGGATCACGTGCGCTCCTCGCTCATGCTCCTCTCCGATGGCGTGCGTCCGTCGAACGAGGGCCGCGGCTACATCCTGCGGCGCCTCATGCGCCGGACCGTGCGCGCCATGCGGCTCCTCGGTGTCGACGAGCCCGCGTTCCCCGAGCTGTTCGCCGCCTCCCGCGACGCGATGAAGTCGGCGTACCCGGAGCTGGAGCGGGACTGGTCCGTGCTCTCCTCGGCGGCCTTCGCCGAAGAGGAGACCTTCCGGCGCACCCTGGCGCAGGGATCGACCATCCTCGACCTCGCGCTCGACGAGACGAAGAAGGGCGGCGGGAATACCCTCAGCGGTTCCGAGGCGTTCCTGCTGCACGACACCTACGGCTTCCCGATCGACCTCACCCTGGAGGTCGCCGAAGAGGCCGGGCTGGACGTGGACCGCGCCGCGTTCGACTCCCTCATGCAGGAGCAGCGTCAGCGCGCGAAGGACGACGCCCGCAACCGCAAGCGCCAGCTCGCGGATGTCTCGGTGTACCGCGACCTGCGCGCGCTGGGCGAGACGGGCTTCGACGGCTACACGGCCCTCGAGGTGGAGTCCCGCGTGCTCGGCCTGCTCGTCGACGGCGCGCCGGTGCGCAGCGCCGCCGAGGGCCAGATCGCCGAGGTCGTGCTCGCCGAGACGACGCTGTACGCCGAGTCCGGCGGTCAGGTCGCCGACAAGGGCACCATCGTGGGCCCGGGCTACGAGCTCGAGGTGCTCGACGTCCAGCGTCCGGTCCCCGGGCTGATCAGCCACACGGTCGAAGTCTCCCGCGGCACGGTCGCGGTCGACGACATCGCGACGACGATCGTCGACGCCGCCAACCGCCGCGCCGCCCGCCAGGCGCATTCCGCCACCCACCTCGTGCACGCCGCCCTCCGCGACACGCTCGGTCCGACGGCCACGCAGTCGGGCTCGCTCAACCGCGCCGGCTACATGCGATTCGACTTCGCCTGGTCGCAGGCGCTGTCGACGGACACCCGCACGGAGATCGAGGAGATCACGAACCGCGCCGTGCAGGACGCCCTCGAGGTGACCACCCGCATCGTGACGCTCGACGAGGCCAAGGAAGCGGGCGCAATGGCGCTCTTCGGCGAGAAGTACGGCGACGTCGTGCGGATGGTCGACATCGGCGGCCCGTGGTCGCGCGAGCTCTGCGCCGGCACGCACGTGTCGACCAGTGCGGAGATCGGCCTGGTCAGCGTGGTGGGGGAGTCGTCGGTCGGCGCCTCCAACCGCCGGATCGAGGCTCTCGTCGGCGCGGATGCGTTCCGTGAGCTCGCGGCGGAGCGCGCTCTCGTCTCGCAGCTCACCGCCTCCCTGAAGACCCCGCGCGAGCAGCTCCCCGAGCGGATCGCCGATCTCGCCGCGAGCCTCAAGGCCGCGGAGAAGCGCATCGCGCAGTTCGAGGCGAAGGAGCGGGCGGGGCGCATCCCCGCCATCGCCGAGGCCGCGACGCGCGTCGGGGACTTCCGCGTGGCGGCGCAGACGCTGGGCGATGTGGCCTCCGCGGACGATGTCCGCGAGCTCGTCAACGGCGTGCGCGACCGGCTGGGCTCCGACCCCGTGGTCGTCGCGCTCGGGGCGGTCGTCAACGGTCGCCCTGTCATCGTCGTCGCCACGAACGAGGCCGCGCGCAATGCCGGGGCGAAGGCGGGTGCGCTCGCGAAGCGCGCCGCCGGTGTGCTCGGCGGAGGCGGCGGTGGCCGGGACGACGTCGCCCAGGGCGGCGGTACCGACGCAGCGGCGCTGCCCGCCGCGCTCGAGGCCGTCTCCCAGGAGCTGCGGGGCGCGTGAGCGGTTATCGCCGCGGGGTCCGGCTCGGCATCGACGTCGGCCGGGCCCGCGTGGGCGTGGCCCGGTCCGATCCGGACGGCATGCTGGCCGTCCCCGTCGAGACCGTGCCGCGCGACGAGCACTCGCTGACGCGCATCGCGGAGCTGGCTGCGGAGTACGAGCCGCTGGAGATCGTGGTCGGACTTCCGGTGAACATGCAGGGCGCGGACACGCCGTCGACGGTCGATGCGCGGGAGTTCGCGGCCGCACTCCAGGGGCGCAGTGGCGTGCCGGTCCGCCTCGTGGACGAGCGTCTGAGCACCGTCTCCGCGCATGCCGCGTTGCGGAGTTCTGGGCGATCACAGAAGAACTCTCGTAGCATTGTGGATCAGGTCGCCGCCGTGGTGCTGCTGCAGCAGGCGATCGACACGGAGAAGAGCACCGGAAACCCGGCCGGTGCCCCGGTCCCCGTTGACGAGGAGCCCGCCTGAACATGTCCGAACGCGAGAGCCGTGCGCCCGAGCACGAGCAGAGCACCCGGTTGGGGGATCTGTTCGAGAACCTCCCCGCTCCGTCCCCGCAGGTCCCGACCGCCGCGGATGACACGCCGGCACCCGGATCCCGCCGCGCGGCGAGGGAGGCCGCGGCCCGCGAGCAGGAGGCTCCGGCCGCCCGGGACGCGACGGCTGCGCCCGATGCCGACGTGCCGGCCCGCCCGGTCTCGGCGTCGGCGGCGAGCATCGCGAATGCGGCCGTGACCGACCACCGGCCGCAGGCGAATGCCGCAGACGCCGAACCGGTCGTGACCCGCGCGATGCCCGTCGCCGCGACGAGCGCGGACGAGGCCCCCGCCCCGGGCCCGCGCCGGTCGACCGGCACCGAAGACCCCGCACCGGCGCTGGGCGGAGGACTCGACGAGATCTTCGCCGCTCAGGACGACGGCCGCGATCACGGCGCTCCGACCAAGAAGAAGCGCCGCAAGGGCTGCCTCATCGCCCTGATCATCGTCCTGGTGATCCTCGGCGGCATCGCCGCCGGCGGCGTCTGGGTCGCGAACACCTTCGGCGACCGCATCGCCGACGCCATGGGGTGGGGCGAGCCGAAGGACTGGGAGCCCGGCCAGGCGACCGGTGAGGTACTCGTCACGATCAAGGAGGGCGATACCGGCGGCCCCGTGTCGACCGCGCTCTACGAGGCGGGCGTCACCAAGACCGAGGACGTCTTCTACGACTACCTCATCGACGAGAACATCGCGGTGACCTTCTATCCCGGCGTCTACCGTCTCCAGGAGAAGATGACCGCCGAGGACGCCCTCGCCGCTCTCCGCAACGAGGAGAACAAGTTGGAGAACTCGGCATCCGTCCCCGAGGGCGCCACCATCGAGTACTTCCTCCCGCAGGTGGCCGAGACGATGGGCATGCCACTCGAGGAGCTCCAAGCGGCTGTGAAGGACCCGTCGGTCTACGGAGTCGAAGCGGACAGCCTGGAGGGATGGCTCTTCCCGGCTGTCTACACGTTCGATCCGGAGACCACGGCAACGCAGGTCATCCAGCGGATGGTCGACCGGACACGCGAGTCGCTGGCAAAGGCCGGTGTTCCGTCCGGCGATGAGCAGCGCATCCTCACCATTGCCTCGATCATCCAGCGCGAAGGTCGCACCGACGACTTCCCCAAGGTCTCTCGCGTGATCGAGAACCGTCTCGCTCCTGGAAACAGCGAGACGAACGGGCTTCTGCAGATGGACTCGACGGCGCAGTACGGTGTCGGAGAGCTGCACGCCGGTGCCGCGGGTTCGTCTGAGAAGGCGCTCACGGACCCGAATCCGTGGAACACGTACATCCACCCGGGGCTGCCGAAGGGGCCGATCGCGACCGCGACCGATGCGGCGATCGACGCGGCGATGCACCCTGCCGACGGTCCTTGGTTCTACTTCGTCACGGTCAACCTCGATACGGGGGAGACGGTGTTCTCGGCGACGTACGCCGAGCAGCAGGAAGCCGAGAAGAAGCTGCACGCATGGTGCAAGGAGAACCCGGATTCCGGGTGCTACGCGGAGTGACGCGTGTGGCTGACGCGGTGAACCGGAGACGACTGGCGGTCTGGGGCGACCCGATCGGGCACTCTCGGTCGCCGGAGCTGCACGCGGCGGCCTACGCGGTGCTCGGGCTGGACTGGGAGTACGGCCGCCGCCAGGTCGGCGCGGAGGGCTTCACGGACGCGGTCGGGGCCCTCGACGACTCCTGGCGCGGCCTGTCCCTGACGATGCCGCTCAAGGAGGAGGCGTACCGATACGCCGCCACCCGAGACGCCCACGCGGAGCTGACCGGCGCGGTCAACACGCTCCTGCTCTCGGAGGCCCCGGCGGGATTCAACACCGACGTCGGCGGGATCGTCGATGCCCTCGGTGATGCCGGGATCCGCGAGATCGGAACGGCACGGATCCTGGGCGCCGGAGCGACGGCAGCCTCGGCCCTCGTCGCCCTCGCCGACCTCGGGGCGACGCGGGTCGAGGTCGCCGCCCGTCGGCCGGAACGCGCCGCGGGGCTCGTCCGGATCGGGGAGCGACGCGGCGTCGTGGTCACCCCACGATCGCTCGACGAGGCGGACGGCGCCGTCGACCTCACGGTGGCGACGCTGCCCTCCGGTACAACGTTGCCGCCGGAGAGTGCCGCCCGCCTGGCCGAGACCGGCGGCACGCTGTTCGACGCCGCCTACGCGCCCTGGCCGTCCACCCTGGCGGCGGCATGGGGCGCAGCGCCGGCGGTCTCCGGGCTCGGAATGCTACTGCATCAGGCGGTCCGGCAGATCCGGATCTTCCTGCACGGCGACCCGGTTTCGCCGCTGCCGGACGAGGACGCGGTCCTCGCCGCGATGCGCGCCACCCTCTGAGCGCCGCCCGACGAAACGCGGCACGGCGCGGAGGGAAACGCATGGGAGACTAGAGCACATGCTCCGCGTGCTCACGGCCGGCGAATCGCACGGCCCAGAACTCATCGCCGTCATGGAGGGTCTGCCCTCCGGCGTCCCGGTGTCGTCCGAGGCCATCCAGGCCGACCTCGCCCGCCGCAAGCTCGGCTATGGACGCGGCTCCCGGATGAAGTTCGAACAGGACGAGCTCACCATCTCCGGCGGTGTCCGGCACGGGAAGACGCTGGGCAGCCCCATCGCCCTGCGCATCGGCAACACCGAGTGGCCGAAGTGGATCGAGGTCATGAACCCGGAGCCCGTGGAGCTCACCGACCGCTCGCGCGGTCGTGGCGCGCCGCTGACCCGGCCGCGTCCGGGCCACGCTGATCTCGTGGGCATGCAGAAGTACGACTTCGACGAGGCCCGTCCGATCCTCGAGCGTGCGAGCGCCCGGGAGACCGCCGCCCGCGTGGCGCTCGGCGCCGTCGCCCGCTCCTTCCTCGGCGAGCTCGGCATCCGGCTCGTCAGCCACACGATCTCCATCGGCCCGGTGCGTGTGCCGGATGGCGCGGCGCTGCCGACCCCGGACGACGTCGACACGCTGGACGCCGACCCGCTGCGGTGCTTCGACCCCGCGACGTCGGCACTCATGGTCGCGGAGGTGGACGACGCCAAGAAGGACGGCGACACGCTCGGCGGCATCGTCGAGGTCCTCGCGTACGGCCTGCCGCCGGGGCTCGGCTCCCACGTGCACTGGGATCGTCGTCTGGACGCCCGGCTGGCCCAGGCACTCATGAGCATCCAGGCGATCAAGGGCGTGGAGGTCGGCGACGGCTTCGAGACCACGCGCCGCCGCGGCTCCGCCGCCCACGACGAGCTCTTCGCCACCGCCGACGGTATCGCCCGCGGCACGGACCGCGCCGGCGGCACCGAGGGCGGCATGTCCACCGGGACGGTGCTGCGGGTGCGGGCCGGCATGAAGCCGATCGCGACCGTGCCGCACGCGCTGCGCACGATCGACATCGCGACCGGCGACCAGGCGACCGCGCACCACCAGCGTTCCGACGTCTGCGCCGTGCCCGCGGCGGGCGTCGTCGCGGAGGCCATGGTCGCCATCGAGCTGGCCCGCGCCGTGTTGGAGAAGTTCGGCGGCGACAGCATCCGTGAGACGCGCCGCAACCTGGAGGGATACCTCGACGGCATCCCCGCGGAGCTGCGCACGGCCCCCGCGTCCGAGGCGGCGCTCATCGCGCATGACGAACGAGGCTGAGCCGCTGACGCTGGTCCTCGTGGGACCGATGGCGGCAGGCAAGACCAGTGTCGGGCGACGGGTCGCGCGGCGTCTGGGGGTCGCCTTCATCGACACCGACAAGCGCATCGTCGCCGCGCACGGCCCGATCCCGGAGATCTTCGCCACGCACGGCGAGGCGCACTTCCGGGAGCTCGAGCGCGCGGCGGTCCGTGAGGCTCTCGCCGAGGGCGGCGTGATCTCCCTCGGCGGCGGCGCGGTCACGGACCCGGAGACGCGCGCGCTGCTGCGTGCGCACCCCGTGGTCTTCCTCTCCGTGAGCGAGGCAGCGGTGGCCGACCGACTGCGCGGCGGGACGCGCCCGCTGCTGGCGGGCGAGGACCCGGTCGAGAAGTGGAAGCGCATCTTCGCGGAACGGCGAGGATGGTATGACGAGGTGGCGTCGACCACGTTCGACACCTCACGGCGTCCGATGCAGCGCATCGCGGACGAGATCGTGGCATGGAGGAGAGAACAGCGATGAGCACGACGACCATCAGCGTCACCGGGAACGACGCCTACGACATCACGATCGGACGGGGGATCCTCGACCAGGTGTCGGCGGCTCTCGCGCCGGGCGTCCGCAAGATCCTCGTCGTGCACCCGCCGACTCTCGCGGCCCGCGCCGCCGAACTCCGCGACCGACTCCTCGCCGACACCGCCGATGGCCCGCGGGAGGTGCTGCTCGCCGAGATCCCGGATGCCGAGCAGGGCAAGCGCATCGAGGTGGCCGCGTTCTGCTGGCAGGTCATGGGTCAGGCGGACTTCACGCGCACGGACGCCGTCGTCGGCTACGGCGGGGGAGCGGTGACCGACCTCGCCGGCTTCGTCGCGGCGACCTGGCTGCGCGGCATCCAGATCGTCCAGGTGCCCACCACGGTGCTCGGCCTCGTGGACGCCGCCGTGGGCGGAAAGACCGGCGTCAACACCGCGGAGGGCAAGAACCTCGTGGGCGCCTTCTGGGCGCCGCGCGCGGTGATCGGTGACCTCGACGAGCTGGGCAGCCTGAGTCCGAACGAGGCCACCGCGGGGTTCGCGGAGGTCGTCAAGGCCGGCTTCATCTGGGCACCGGAGATCCTCGACATCATCGAGGCCGATCCCGCGCGCGCGGTCGACACCACGACGGACGAGTTCCGGCGGTCCGTCGAACTCGCGATCGACATGAAGGCGCAGGTCGTCTCGGATGACTTCCGCGAGGCCGGACAGCGCGAGATCCTGAACTACGGCCACACCCTCGGCCACGCGATCGAGCATGCCGAGCGGTATCGCTGGCGGCACGGGGCGGCCATCTCGATCGGCATGCTGTATGCCGCGGAGCTGTCCCGGCTGGCGGGGCGCCTCTCGGACGCCGCGGCGGAGCGCCACCGCACGATCCTCGAGTCGCTGGGCCTGCCCACCTCGTACCGTGCCGGAGCCTGGCCGCAGCTGCTCGCCACGATGCAGCGCGACAAGAAGAGCCGCGGCGGCATGCTCCGCTTCATCCTGCTGGACGACATCGCCAAGCCCACCGTGCTCCAAGCGCCGGACGAGTCGCTGCTCTTCGCCGCGTACCAGGAGATCGGCGCATGAGCATCGCCGTCCGGCGCATCACGCCGGAGGACTGGCGGGAGGTGAAGGCGCTGCGGCTGCAGGCTCTCGCCGACCCCGCCGCGCCGATGGCCTTCCTCGACACCGTCGAGCACGCCGCCGCACAGCCCGACCGCTTCTGGCAGGAGCGCGCGGCGAACGCCTCGGGTGACGCGGCCGCGGCGCAGTTCGTCGCGATCGCCGACGACGGCACCTGGACCGGGACGATCACGCTGCTCCCGCATCGCGAGCAGCATGACGCCGGCCTGGTCGTGGGGGTCTACGTGGCGGATGCGCACCGCGGTGCGGGCGTCATCGATGCGCTCCTCGACGCCGCGGCCGCCTGGGCACGTGATCGTGGGCTGCGTGCGCTCGTGCTCGAGGTGCACGTGGACAACTCCCGGGCGCAGGCCGTCTACCGTCGAGCCGGCTTCGTCCCTACCGGCGAGATCGAGACCTCGGGTTTCGGTCGGGAGTGGGTCATGCGCCGCGAACTGGCCGACACGGGGAGCGTGCCCGCATGACCGCTCCGCGTCGGCTGCTGCTCGTCAACGGCCCCAACCTGAACCTCCTCGGCACTCGCGAACCCGAGGTGTACGGCACGGCGACCCTCGCCGACGTCGAGCGGATCACCGCCCAGGCCGCCGCGGCGTTCGGGTTCGAGGTACGGGCGCTGCAGAGCAACCACGAGGGCGTGCTCATCGACGCGATCCACGACGCGCGGGCGGACTGCGCGGGCATCGTCATCAACCCGGGCGGCCTCACCCATACGTCGGTGGCCCTGCGCGACGCGCTCACCGGCGTCGCGTTGCCCTTCGCCGAGGTGCACATCTCCGACGTGTACGCCCGCGAGGAGTTCCGTCACCACTCGTACCTGCACGACGTCGCCGCGGTCCGTGTCGTCGGACACGGCGTCGACGGCTACCCGGAGGCCGTGCGGGAGCTCGTCGCGCACCTCTGACCAGGCCGGATCAGGGCAGGCCGACGAGCAGGACGCAGACGGTGATGCCCACCAGCGTCAGCAGAGCCATGGCGAGGAAGCAGCCGGCCAGCGCACGGAGCCGAGGACGCACAGGCGCCACGGTGAGGCGGATGACGACCATCGCCACCAGGCCCAGCACCAGGACGATCGCCGTGATGAGGCCGACCGTTCCCGCCGCCCCGCCGCTGCGGACGATCCCGATCAGGGGCACGAGGCTGACCGCGGTGAAGATCGCGGCGACGATGAGCCATACCGCCCCGGACGACGTCCGCAGTGCCGGCTGATTCGCCATCCTGGTCGGGTCGCGGTCGCGGTCGTTCTCACTCATGTCGATTCCTCCTGTCCCGCTCCAGGCTGCCCGGGGGCGGTCGTCGTCGTCACGGGGCTTCCCCTCGCACCCAGGAGCGTCTATCGTGCCCACGCGGCGGCTGGCGCCGGGCATCCCGTAGAATCGACTGTCGGCCGACCCCGGCCCCCACGGACTCAGGAATGGAACTCCTCGCACATGGCATCCACCGCAGACATCAAGAACGGCGTCGTCCTCAGCATCGACGGGCAGCTCTGGAGCGTCATCGAGTTCCAGCACGTCAAGCCCGGCAAGGGCGGCGCGTTCGTCCGCACGAAGCTGAAGAACGTCGTCTCGGGCAAGACCGTGGACCGCACGTACAACGCCGGTGCGAAGATCGACATCGAGAACGTCGACCGTCGCGACTACACCTACCTCTACACCGACGGTGACGGGTTCGTGTTCATGGACCAGACCGACTTCGACCAGATCACGCTGCCGGCCGCCACGGTCGGCGACGCGAAGAACTTCCTGCTCGAGAACCAGCAGGTCACCATCGCCCTCAACAACGGCAACCCCCTCTACATCGACCTCCCGGCGTCGGTCATCCTCGAGGTGACCTACACCGAGCCCGGCCTGCAGGGCGACCGCTCGTCCGCTGGCACCAAGCCCGCGACGCTCGAGACCGGCTACGAGATCCAGGTCCCGCTGTTCCTGGAGACCGGCACCAAGGTCAAGGTCGACACCCGCACGGGCGAGTACCTCGGCCGCGAGAAGTAAGGCGTGAGCGCCCGCACGAAGGCGCGCAAGCGCGCGCTCGACATCCTGTTCTCCGCCGACGTCCGCGGCGACGACGTCGCGGTGGCCCTCGCCGCCGAGGCGAAGCGTGCGGCGAACGAGCCCGCGCGCGAGGCGTCGTGGCTGTACGCCCGCGAGATCGTCGACGGCATCATCGACCAGCGCGACGAGATCGATGAGCAGATCACGACGCACAGCCGTGACTGGAAGCTCGAGCGGATGCCCGCCGTCGACCGCGCCCTGCTGCGCATCGGCGCGTGGGAGATCCTCTACAACGACGAGGTGCCGACCGCGGTCGCGATCGACGAGGCGGTGGAGCTCGCGAAGGAGTTCTCCACCGATGAGTCGGGCGCGTTCGTGCACGGCGTGCTCGCCCGCGTCGCCCGCTCGGCCTGAGCACCGCAGCGGCGGTGTCGGCGATGGCGGGCAGGATCATCCCATGATCCGCCCGCCCGTCTCCGCCTCGGGTGCCCCGGGAGACGGGGCGCGGGACTGGCGCGCGCTGTTCGAGGCCGGCGCTGCTCCGGCGGCGGCGACCCCCCTCGCGCTCGGGTTCGAGGTGCGCGTCCGCGACGCCCGAGGAGCCAACCCGTGGGCCTCACGCCCGCAGCGCACCGCGACTCCCCGTGACGTCGCCAAGGGTGTGGGGGAGATCCTCCTCGGCATCCGTCCGCTGGAGCGGAGCGCGGCGACGGGGTCCTGGGTGCTCGGCTCCGCCACCTGGGACGCGGTCCGCCGCGCGCCGGACCAGTACGGTCGGGAGCAGTCGCGGTGGTTCGCCGATCTGCTGAGCATCGCGCGCGACGCGCTGCTCTCCGGCACGGCGGGGGACTGGCTCGTCGCCGACCTGATCGAGTCGCGGCTCCTCTGGGGGCATCTGCGGTCGGCGACCGACCTTGGCATCCCGCTCGTGGCGGCCCAGCGGTGGACGACGCTCGTCCTCGCGGATACCGCTGAGCTGACGGCGGCGGTGTCCCGCGGCGACGACGGCGGCCTCGTGGTCCGGCCGGTCGTGACCCTGGACGGGCGCGAGACGCTGCCGGGCAGCATCCGCGCCCTCGGGCGCTCCGGCGTGTACGAGGTCGCGCAGAGCGGGTCGCGCCTCCAGGTGACGCTCGCGGAGCTTCCGCTCGCGGGGCCCGCGCCGTCGCTGATCCGCGCCCGGACGCTCGTCGTCCCCGCGGAGGAGGAGTCGGCCTTCCTCCAGGATGCCTATCCGCTCCTGGCACGCCGCCTCCCCGTCCGCGCGGTCGGCCGTGTCTCACTGCCGGACCTCCCACCGCCTCGTGCCGTGCTCCGGGTGACGTTCCGTCGCGGAGACACCGTGGAGTACACCGTCGAGTGGGACTATCGCGGCTTCGGGCGGGTGCCGTTCACGCCGGGTCCGGAGGCCGTGCGCGATCCGGAGGCCGAGGCCGGGGTGACGGAGCGGATCCGGAACGTCTGGCAGGAGCACGGCGTCGCGTTCGCCCCCGCGGGGGCGTTCCACGACGTGGAAGCCGCGGAGTTCATGACCCGCGTCGTCCCCGCCGTGGAGGCGGAGGGCGTCGAGGTGGAGGTGTCGGGCCGCCGCAAGACGTATCGCGAGCTCACCGGGGAGCCGGAGATCACGGTCTCGACCGTGGAGAGCACCGACCCGGACTGGTTCGACCTCGGCGTCATCGTCCGCATCGACGGTCGGAACATCCCGTTCGAGCCGCTCTTCACCGCCCTGAGCGCGGGGAGACGGAAGCTCCTGCTCGTCGACGGCAGCTACTTCTCCCTGAACCACCCGGCGCTCGACCGTCTGCGTGACCTGCTCGACGAGGCCGGAGACCTCGACGAGTGGGAGACGGGCCCACGGATCAGTCGTCATCAGACGGATCTGTGGGAGGAGTTCGAGGACCTGGCGGACGAAGCCCTTCCCGCGGTGAGCTGGCGCGCCACGGCCGAGGGACTGCGCAGCGCCACTGCGGTGCCGGCGGTGCCGATCCCGCCGGGGCTCACCGCACACCTTCGGCCGTATCAGAAGGAGGGCCTCGACTGGCTCGCGTTCCTCTGGACGCACCGCCTCGGCGGCATCCTCGCCGATGACATGGGGCTCGGGAAGACCGTCCAGCTGCTCGCGCTCATCCTGCATGCCAGGGCGGCGGGGGAGGAGCGCCCCTTCCTCGTCGTGGTCCCGACGTCCGTGCTGGCCACGTGGCGCACCGAAGCCGCGCGATTCGCTCCCGGCCTCCGCGTGGTCACCCGGGACTCCACGGCCGGACCGTCGGCGAGTGTCGCGGCTCGCGAGGCCGACGTCGTGCTGACGACCTACGCCGTCGCCCGGCTCGATGAAGAGGGGTTCGCAGGCGTCACCTGGGCCGGACTGATCCTCGACGAGGCCCAGTTCGTGAAGAATCCGGCGACGAAGCTGCACCGTGCCGTCGCCCGCTTCCCAGCCGAGGTCACCATCGCAGTCACGGGCACGCCGCTGGAGAACAGCCTGGAGGAGCTCTGGGCGCTGCTGAAGCTCACGGCGCCCGGCCTGTTCGCCTCGGCGCGGAAGTTCCGCGAGCACTACATCCAGCCGATTGAGCAGGGGAAGGTCCCGGAGAACGCGGAGGGCGGACCGTACCGGCAGCGCCGCCTCGCGCAGCTCCGACGGCGCATCCGTCCCCTCGTGCTCCGCCGCACCAAGGAGCTCGTCGCCCCCGATCTTCCGCCGAAGCAGGAGCAGGTGCTGGAGGTCGAGCTGAGCGCGGGGCATCGCGAGCTCTACGAGACGGTGCTGCAGCGGGAGCGGCAGAAGGTGCTCGGCCTGCTGGAGGATCTCGACCGCAACCGCTTCATCGTGTTCCGCTCCCTGACGCTGCTGCGGATGCTGAGTCTCGCTCCGGCGCTGATCGACCCGGCCGACGCGCGCCTCGGCTCCCGCAAGCTTGACGAGCTCCTGGAGCGGATCGTCGAGCTGCAGGCGGAGGGGCACCGCGCGCTCGTGTTCAGCCAGTTCACGTCCTTCCTCGACATGGCGGCCGCGCGTCTGGACGCCGCCGGCATCCCGTACGCGCACCTCGACGGCTCGACGCGTCATCGCGAGCAGGTGGTCGCGGACTTCGCGGAGGGGGAGCAGCCCGTCTTCCTCATCAGCCTGAAGGCCGGCGGGTTCGGGCTCACGCTGACCGAGGCCGACTACGTGTTCCTCCTCGACCCGTGGTGGAACCCCGCCGCCGAGGCCCAGGCCGTCGACCGCACGCACCGCATCGGCCAGCGCAGCCAGGTGTTCGTCTACCGCATGATCGCCAGCGGAACGATCGAGGAGAAGGTCCTCGCGCTGCAACGCCGCAAGGCCCGCCTGTTCACCGCCGTGCTCGACGAC
This sequence comes from Microbacterium sp. NRRL B-14842, assembly GCF_050470785.1. Classification (NCBI taxonomy): domain Bacteria; kingdom Bacillati; phylum Actinomycetota; class Actinomycetes; order Micrococcales; family Microbacteriaceae; genus Microbacterium; species Microbacterium sp. NRRL B-14842. The sequence goes on from NZ_JBFLUM010000001.1 coordinate 1,365,089, forward strand.
GACGCGCTCTTCGCCCAGGCGCTCACCGCCGACGACATCCGCGGTCTCTTCGACGACTAGATCGTTTTCCCCGGCCCGTCCCGCCGGGTGCTCAGGGAGCCGTCGGTACAATCGAACGGTTCATCTTCGAGAGGAATGCAATGCGGATCACGGGACTCGGCCACGCCGGCATGTTCATCGAGACGGTGGGCGGCAACATCATCTGCGACCCGGTGCTCGGCCCGTCCTTCTTCGGGTCCTGGTTCCCGTTCCCGGACAACCGTGCCCTCGACTGGGAGCGCTACGGTCGTGAAGCTGACTTCCTCTACATCTCGCACCGGCACCGCGACCACTTCGACCCGGCGCTGCTGGAGCGGTACATCCGCAAGGACATCGAGGTGCTCCTGCCGGAGTACCCGATCGACGACCTGGAGCAGGACATCCGGGCGCTCGGCTACACGAACATCACCTACGCCCCCGCCGGCGAGATCATCGAGCGCGGGGCGCTCAAGATGATGATCACCCCGCTGCGCGCTCCGAGCGACGGCCCGATCGGTGATTCGTCGCTCAGCGTGGACGACGGCACGGGGTCGATGCTGAACCAGAACGACTCGCACCCGCTCGATCTCGACAAGCTGCTGCACTTCGGGAAGCCCGACGCCTACTTCACCCAGGTCTCCGGAGCGATCTGGTGGCCCATGGTCTACGACCTGCCGCTGGACGCCAAGCAGAACTTCGCCCGTCTCAAGCGCGAGGCGCAGAACAAGCGGGCGATGTACTACATCGAGAAGGTCGACGCGCCGCATGTCTTCCCGATGGCGGGGCCGCCCATGTTCCTCCGCGACGACCTCTTCGACTTCAACGGGATGGGCCGCAACGGCGAATCCATCTTCACGGACCAGAAGCAGTTCATCGCGCACATGAAGGAGCTGGCGCCGAAGTACGACGGGCAGCTCTTCGTCCCCGGCACGCTCGTCACGATCGACGGCGGTGCGGTGACCACCGAGCAGACGCTCTACACCGAGGCCGAGCTCGCCCACATCTTCGACGAGAAGTGGGAGTACCTGGAGGAGCAGCGCGCGAGCCGCCAGCAGGAGATCCGCGACGAGGAGGCGTCTCGCGCCGAGATCATCCCGCCCGACGAGATGCTGGCGGCGATCAAGGAGTGGTGGGAGCCGCTGCTGAAGAAGTCGCGCACCATCCGCCTCGGTGTCGGCGGGCACGTCCGCTTCCGGATCGGGGAGCTGGACATGGTGGTCGACTTCCCGCGCGCCAAGGTCCGCGAGTACGCGGGCGAGGAGTGCGTGTACTGGTACACGATCCCGGCCGACCTCGTCTCGACGAACATCCGCGACCACGAGATCGACTGGTCGAACTCGATCTTCCTGTCGATGCAGTTCTCGGTCGGGCGCAGCGGCAAGTTCAACGAGTTCCTCACCACCTTCCTCAAGTGCCTCTCGGTCGACCGGATCGAGTACGTCGAGAACTGGTACCAGGAGCAGACCGACCAGACCGAGGATGCGGAGATAGGCGACTGGGTCGTCCAGCGCCGCTGCCCGCACCTTCGTGCCGACCTCACCAAGACGGGGAAGGTCGACGAGGACGGCATCCTGACGTGCAGCATGCACGACTGGAAGTGGGACCTGAAGACCGGGCGCTGCCTCTCCACGAGCGGCCACCCGATCCGTTCCTCGAAAATCGACGACGTGACGGATCCCGTGCTCCGCGAGGCGAGCTGACCGGGGGGACCATCGCGGGTCCGATAGACTGGGGGCACTAGCAACCTTTAACACCGTCCTGTGAGGCGGAGAAGGGAGCGGCTGATGAGTGTGCGCACTGTGCTGCACCAAGCCGACATCTCACGAGCGCTGACCCGGATCGCGCACGAGATCCTCGAGTCCAATCGCGGGGCCGACGGCCTCGTCCTGCTGGGCATCCCGACCCGCGGTGTCACGCTGGGTCACCGGCTCGCCGCCCTGATCAGCGAGATCGCCCAGGTCTCCGTCCCGGTCGGCTCCCTCGACGTGACGCTCTTCCGCGACGACCTCGCCAAGCACCCGACGCGGTCGCCGCAGCCGACGGAGATCCCCCCGGGCGGCATCGACGGGAAGACGGTCGTCCTCGTCGACGACGTCCTGTTCTCCGGCCGGAGCATCCGCGCCGCGCTCGACGCCCTGCAGTCGATCGGCCGTCCCGCCGTCGTGCGGCTCGCGATCCTCATCGACCGCGGACACCGGGAGCTTCCCATCCGCCCGGACTTCGTGGGCAAGAACATCCCCTCCGCGCGCACCGAGCGCGTCAACGTGCGCCTGTTCGAGAACGACGGCGCCGAGGAGGTGACGATCGGCGAATGAGGCACCTCCTCGACACCCGCACGCTCGACAGAGCCACCGCCCTGCGCATCCTCGACGTCTCCGAGGACATGGCTGACACGCAGTCCCGCGAGGTCAAGAAGCTCCCCACGCTCCGTGGCAAGACGGTCGTGAACCTCTTCTTCGAGGACTCCACGCGCACCCGTATCTCCTTCGAGGCCGCGGCGAAGCGTTTGTCCGCCGACGTCATCAACTTCGCCGCGAAGGGCTCCAGCGTCTCGAAGGGCGAGAGCCTGAAGGACACCGCGCAGACGCTCGAGGCCATTGGCGCCGACGCGGTCGTCGTGCGTCACCCCGGCTCCGGCGCCCCGCAGACCCTGGCCACGAGTGGCTGGATCTCCGCCGGGGTCGTGAACGCCGGCGACGGTACGCACGAGCATCCCACCCAGGCCCTCCTCGACGCCTTCACCATCCGCAAGCGCCGGTTCGGAGCGGACAGCCGCGGACGCGATCTGTCCGGTCTCCGAGTGACGATCGTCGGCGACGTGCTGCACTCGCGGGTGGCGCGCTCCAACGTCTGGCTGCTCACGACGCTCGGCGCCGAGGTCACGCTCGTCTCGCCGCCGACCCTGGTTCCGCAGAACGTGTCCTTGTGGCCGGTCCGCGTGGTCTACGACCTGGACGAAGCCCTCGCGGAGGGGCCCGACGCCGTGATGATGCTGCGCATCCAGCTCGAGCGGATGAACGCGGCGTATTTCCCGACTGAGCGGGAGTATTCGCGCCGGTGGGGCCTGGACGCACGGCGCGTGGCGGCTCTGCCGGGCGGTAGCATTGTCCTGCACCCCGGACCCATGAACCGGGGACTGGAGATCTCCTCCGAAGCTGCCGATTCCCCCCGTTCGACGGTGCTGGAACAGGTGTCGAACGGGGTCTCCGTGCGCATGGCGGTGCTGTACCTGCTGCTGGCAGGGGAACGAGACGACGAACGAGGGGGAGACCTGTGAGCGAGACCCTCGTCATCACCGGGGCACAGCTGCTCGGCGCGACGAGCGCCGACATCATCATCGAGGACGGCGTGATCGCCGAGGTCGGGACGGGGCTCACCCGCACCGGCGCGCGCGTGATCGACGCCGCGGGCCTGGTCGCGCTGCCGGGTCTCGTCGATCTGCACACCCATCTGCGCGAACCCGGGTTCGAGGCCTCCGAGACGATCCTCACCGGCACCAGAGCGGCCGCCGCCGGCGGGTTCACCGCCGTGTTCGCGATGCCGAACACCTCCCCGGTCGCCGACACGGCGGGCGTGGTCGAGCAGGAGCTCGCCCTCGGCGAGGCGGCCGGCTACGCGACCGTGCAGCCGATCGGCGCCGTCACCGTGGGCCAGAAGGGCGAGCGCCTCGCGGAACTCGGCGCCATGGCCACCTCGCGTGCCCAGGTGCGGGTCTTCAGCGACGACGGCTTCTGCGTCTGGGACCCGCTGATCATGCGCCGGGCTCTGGAGTACGTGAAGTCCTTCGACGGCGTCATCGCCCAGCATGCGCAGGACCCGCGGCTCACCGAGGGCGCCCAGATGAACGAGGGCACCGTCTCGGCCGAGCTCGGGCTGGCCGGGTGGCCGGCGGTCGCCGAGGAATCGATCATCGCCCGTGACGTGCTCCTCGCCGAGCACGTCGGCTCGCGGCTGCACGTGTGTCATCTCTCGACGGCCGGCTCGGTCGACATCATCCGCTGGGCCAAGAAGCGAGGCGTCGACGTCACGGCGGAGGTCACGCCGCACCACCTGCTGCTCACCGACGAACTCGTCCGCGGCTACGACGCGCGGTTCAAGGTCAACCCGCCGCTGCGCCGCGAGGAGGACGTCCTCGCGGTTCGGGAGGGTCTCGCCGACGGCACGATCGACATCGTCGCGACCGACCACGCACCGCACCCCAGCGAGCACAAGGCGTGCGAGTGGCAGGCCGCCGCGAACGGCATGGTCGGTCTGGAGAGCGCCCTGCGCGTCGTGCACCAGTCGATGGTGCAGACCGGTCTGCTCGGCTGGGCCGACGTCGCCCGCGTCATGAGCTCGACGCCCGCCCGCATCGGCCGGCTCTCCGGCCACGGCACGCCGCTCGCAGCCGGGCAGCCCGCGCACATCACGCTGTACGACCCCGCGGTCGACGGTGTGTTCACCGCCGCGGACCTGCACGGGCGCAGCGTGAACTCGCCCTACCTGGGCCGCGCACTGCCCGGGCGCGTGGAGTACACGGTGCACGGCGGCGTCCTCACGGTCGACGGCGGCACCGTCGTCGAGGAGCTCGGCGCATGAGCGCACGGGACCTCGCGGTCGCGATCATCATCGCCGTCGCGCTGCTCATCCTGCTGTCGATGCTGTTCGCCTGGCGACGACGAGTGCGGCGCGATGCCGCGTACACGGCCCCGCTCGGGGTGCCGGAGCACGCGGAGGTGACGCGCCGCGACGAGGTGCTCTACGTGTCCACCACTCGGCACGAGCAGCCCCTCGAACGGCTCGCGATCACCCCGCTGGCGTTCCGTGCACGCGGCGAGCTGGCCGTGACCGACCGCGGCATCGCGCTGGCCCTGGACGGTGCCCCCACCGTCTTCCTCGCCGCCGACCGCCTGGTCTCCGTCGACCGCGCGACCGTCACCATCGATCGCGTCGTGGAGCCCGGCGGGCTCGTGCGCATCGCGTGGCACGTCGACGACGCGACCGTCGTCGACAGCTATGTGCGCCTCACCGGCGGCGACCTCCCGACCCTCATCTCCGACCTGCAGCGGCTCATCCCCGCCGCCCCTGACACAGGAGCCACGTCATGACCCTCTCGACTTCCTCCCCGCAGGCCTCCGCGGCCCGCCTCCCCGATCCCGCCGTCCTCGTGCTCGAGGACGGCACCCGACACCGCGGACGCGCCTACGGCGCGCGCGGACGCACCCTCGGCGAGGTCGTGTTCGCCACCGGCATGTCGGGATACCAGGAGACCATCACCGACCCGTCCTACGCCGGACAGATCGTCCTGCAGACGGCCCCGCACATCGGCAACACCGGCATGAACGACGAGGACACCGAGTCCCGCCGCATCTGGGTCGCCGGCTACATCGTGCGCGACCCCTCGCGCGTCGTCTCGAACTGGCGTGCGAACGCGTCCCTCGACGAGGTCCTCGTCGAGGACGGCATCGTCGGCATCAGTGGCATCGACACGCGTGCGGTCACCCGTCACATCCGCTCCGCCGGCTCCATGCGCGGCGGCATCTTCTCGGGTGCGGACGCGGAGCTCGACCCGGAGGAGCAGCTGCGCATCGTCCGCGAGGCTCCGGAGATGACCGGCCTCAACCTCTCTGCCCAGGTGTCCGTCGAGAACGCGACCGTGACCCCGGCGGTGGGGGAGCGCATCGGCAACCTCGCCGTGCTCGACCTGGGTGTGAAGCAGGCCACGATCGACAACCTCGCCGCCCGCGGCTTCGACGTGCACGTCCTCCCGCAGGACGTGAGCATCGACGAGATCCGGGCGATCGAGCCTGTCGCCGTCTTCTACTCGAACGGCCCCGGGGACCCCGCGGCGTCGGGTGACCACGTCGAACTGCTGCGCGCGGTCCTCGACGACGGTCTGCCCTTCTTCGGTATCTGCTTCGGCAACCAGCTCCTCGGCCGCGCCCTGGGTCTCGGCACGTACAAGCTGCCGTTCGGCCACCGCGGCATCAACCAGCCGGTGCTGGACAAGCAGACGGGAAAGGTGGAGATCACCGCGCACAACCACGGCTTCGCCGTCGAGGCGCCCCTGGAGGGCTCGTTCGACAGCCCGCACGGCTACGGCAAGGTCGAGGTCAGCCACGTCGGCCTCAACGACAACGTCGTGGAGGGCCTGCGCGCCCTCGACATCCCCGCCTTCTCGGTGCAGTACCACCCCGAGGCCGCGGCCGGACCGCACGACGCCAACTACCTCTTCGACCGCTTCCGCGACATGGTCATCGCGACCCTTCGACCCGCTCAGGGACCCACCCAGGGAGATGCAAAGTAATGCCCAAGCGCGACGACATCCGCTCCGTCCTCGTCATCGGCTCCGGCCCGATCGTCATCGGCCAGGCCTGCGAGTTCGACTACTCCGGCACCCAGGCGTGCCGCGTCCTCCGCGAGGAGGGCGTCCGGGTCATCCTCGTCAACTCGAACCCGGCGACGATCATGACCGACCCCGACTTCGCCGACGCGACGTACATCGAGCCGATCACCCCCGCGGTGATCGAGACGATCATCGCGAAGGAGAAGCCCGACGCGATCCTGCCGACGCTCGGCGGTCAGACGGCGCTGAACGCCGCGATGGCGCTGCACGAGCAGGGCATCCTCGAGAAGTACGACGTCGAGCTCATCGGCGCGAAGGTGGACGCCATCAAGAAGGGCGAGGACCGTCAGGTCTTCAAGGAGCTCGTCCTCGAAGCGGGCGCGGACGTCGCCAAGAGCGTCATCGCGCACACCATGGACGACCTCCTCGCCGGTGCCGAGCAGCTCGGCTACCCGCTCGTGGTGCGCCCCTCCTTCACGATGGGCGGGCTGGGCTCCGGCTTCGCCTACGACGAGGAGGACCTGCGCCGTATCGGCGGTGCCGGCCTGCGCGACTCGCCGACGACCGAGGTGCTCCTGGAGGAGTCGATCCTCGGCTGGAAGGAGTACGAGCTCGAGCTCATGCGCGACACCGCCGACAACACGGTCGTCGTCTGCTCCATCGAGAACGTCGACCCGGTCGGCGTGCACACGGGCGACTCGATCACCGTGGCCCCGGCGCTGACCCTCACCGACCGCGAGTACCAGAAGCTCCGCGACATCGGCATCGACATCATCCGTGCGGTGGGCGTGGACACGGGTGGCTGCAACATCCAGTTCGCGGTCAACCCGGAGAACGGGCGCATCATCGTCATCGAGATGAACCCGCGTGTGTCCCGGTCGAGCGCCCTGGCGTCGAAGGCCACCGGCTTCCCGATCGCCAAGCTCGCGGCCAAGCTCGCCCTCGGGTACCGCCTCGACGAGATCCCGAACGACATCACCGGCGTGACCCCGGCGAGCTTCGAGCCGACGCTCGACTACGTCGTCGTCAAGGTCCCGCGCTTCGCGTTCGAGAAGTTCCCGGCCGCCGACGCCACGCTCACCACGACCATGAAGTCGGTCGGCGAGGCGATGGCGATCGGCCGCAACTACGCCACCGCACTGCAAAAGGCGCTGCGGTCGCTCGAGAAGCGGGGCTCCAGCTTCCACTGGGGCGAGGAGTCGCGCAGCGTCGAGGAACTGCTCGAGATCGCGAAGACGCCGACCGACGGCCGGATCGTCACCCTGCAGCAGGCGCTGCGCAAGGGCGCGACCATCGAGCAGGCGTTCGAGGCCACGGCCATCGACCCCTGGTTCCTCGACCAGATCGTCCTGATCAACGAGGTCGCCGAGGTCGTGCGCACCGCCGGCGAGCTGGACGACGCGACGCTGCGCTACGCCAAGGAGCACGGTTTCTCCGACGCGCAGATCGCCCAGCTCCGCGGCGAGAGCGAGGCCGAGATCCGCGGCGTGCGCCACGGCCTGGGAATCCGCCCCGTCTACAAGACGGTCGACACCTGCGCGGGGGAGTTCCCCGCGCTGACGCCGTACCACTACTCGAGCTACGACGCCGAGACCGAGGTCGCGCCGTCGGACCGCACCAAGGTCGTCATCATCGGCTCCGGCCCGAACCGCATCGGTCAGGGCGTCGAGTTCGACTACTCCTGCGTGCACGCCTCGTTCGCGCTGTCGGACGCGGGCTTCGAGACCGTGATGATCAACTGCAACCCGGAGACCGTGTCGACCGACTACGACACGTCCGACCGGCTGTACTTCGAGCCGCTGACGCTCGAGGACGTCCTGGAGGTCCTGGACGCGGAGGCGGCGAGCGGCACCATCCTCGGCGTCGTCTGCCAGCTCGGTGGCCAGACCCCGCTCGGGCTCGCGAAGGGCATCGAGGCGGCCGGCTACACGGTCCTGGGGACGAGCCCGGAGGCCATCGACCTGGCCGAGGAGCGCGAGCTGTTCTCGCGACTGCTCGACGAGGCCGGGCTGCTGGCGCCGCGCAACGGCACGGCGATCGACGTGGAGGGCGCGGTGCGCATCGCCGAGGAGATCGGCTACCCCGTGCTCGTGCGCCCGAGCTTCGTGCTCGGCGGTCGCGGCATGGAGATCGTCTACGGCACCGATGCGCTGCGCGACTACTTCGTGCGGACGGCCGGCGAGGTCGTGATCGAGGAGGGCAAGCCGCTCCTGGTCGACCGGTTCCTCGACGACGCGATCGAGCTCGATGTGGACGCCCTGTACGACGGCACCGACCTCTTCATCGGCGGCGTCATGGAGCACCTGGAGGAAGCCGGCATCCACTCCGGCGACTCGAGCTGCACGCTGCCGCCGGTCTCGCTCGGTCGCAGCGACGTGGACCGCGTCCGCGAGGCCACCCTCGCCATCGCACAGGGCGTCGGCGTGCGCGGTCTGCTGAACGTGCAGTTCGCGATCAGCGCCGGCGTGCTCTACGTCATCGAGGCGAATCCCCGGGCGAGCCGCACGGTACCGTTCGTCTCGAAGGCGCTGGGCATCCCGATGGCGAAGGCCGCCAGCCGCATCATGGCCGGCTCGACGATCGCCGAGCTCCGCGCCGAGGGGATGCTGCCCGAACAGGACGGCTCGCGCGTCCCGCTGGACGCCCCGGTCTCGGTCAAGGAGGCCGTGCTGCCCTTCAAGCGGTTCCGCACCGCCGACGGCAAGACCGTCGACTCGGTCCTCGGCCCGGAGATGCGCTCGACCGGCGAGGTCATGGGCATCGACCGGGACTTCCCGACCGCGTTCGCGAAGTCCCAGGCCGCGGCCTACGGCGGCATGCCGACGTCGGGAACCGTGTTCATCTCGGTCGCCGACTCCGACAAGCGTGCGGTGATCCTCCCGGCGCACCGCCTCCAGCAGCTCGGCTTCACGATCGTGGCGACCGAGGGCACGGCGGAGATCCTGTCGCGCAACGGCATCGCCGTCACGGTGGTCGAGAAGTACAGCGAGACGCAGGAGTCCGGAGCCCGGAACATCGTCGACCTCATCAACGACGGGGAGATCGACATCGTCGTGAACACCCCGTCGGGTGGTGCCGCTCGCGCGGACGGCTACGAGATCCGCGCCGCCGCGGTGGCCGCGGACAAGGCGCTCTTCACGACCATCGCCGTGCTCGGTGCGGCGGTGAGCGGGATGGACGCCGCGCACGAGGGCTTCCAGGTCAAGAGCCTGCAGGAGTACGCGCAGGACCGGATGGCCGCGGTATGACGGAACGCTTCGGCGAGCGGGCCCGCGTCGCCCTGGAGGCGCACGGCCCGCTCTGTGTCGGCATCGACCCCCACGCCGCTCTGCTGGCGGCGTGGGGGCTGACCGCCGATGCTGCCGGAGTCCGGGAGTTCGGGCTCCGTACCGTCGAGGCGGCCGCCGGTCGCGCCGGTCTCGTGAAGCCGCAGGTGTCGTTCTTCGAGCGGTACGGCGCGGCCGGGTTCGCGGCCCTCGAGGAGGTGCTGGCGGCCGCGCGCGCGGCCGGACTGCTGGTGATCGCCGACGCCAAGCGCGGCGACATCGGGTCGACGATGGCGGATTACGCTCAGGCCTGGCTCCCCGCGGGCGCGCCGCTGGAGGCGGATGCCTTGACGGTGAACCCGTACCTCGGCGTCGGTGCGCTGGAGGGTGCGTTCGCCCTCGCGGAGGAGCACGGCAAGGGGCTCTTCGTCCTCGCCGCGACCAGCAACCCTGAGGCGACGGTGCTGCAGCGCGCGACGACCGCGGACGGCGAGACCGTGTCCGCGGCCGTGATCGCCGAGGTGTCGCGCCGGAACGCCACCGGGACGCCCGAGGGGGAGTGGGGGAGCTTCGGCTTCGTCATCGGTGCCACAGTGGACGCGGTGGAAGCGGGGCTGACTCCGTTCGCGCCCGTCGCCCCGATCCTCGCCCCCGGCTTCGGCGCACAGGGCGCCACTCCCGTGGATCTCGTCCGCCGCTTCGGCTCCCAGGCCGGCTCGGTGATCGCGAGCGAGAGCCGCAGCCTCCTCTCCGCGGGCCCGGCGGCCCTCGCCGAGACGATCGCCGACCGTGCCGCCCAGTATCGAGAGGTCAGCCGTGGCTGAGGAACGCCGCACCGTCCCCGAGGTCGACAGGGCCGCCGCCGCACGTCGAGCGGTCGAGCGACGACGCGCCAGGGCCTCGCTCAAGCGCGACCTCACCATGCGCGTCGTCACCCCGCAGGCCGTGCTGCATCGCGCGACGGAGGACCCCGACTCGGTCGAGGGCTCCATGCGCATCACCGACTTCCTCCTCGCCCTCCCCGCGATCGGCGCGGGCAAGCGCGACCGGGTGCTGGAGCAGCTCCACATCTCGCCGGTCAAGCGCCTCGGCGGACTCGGCGCCCGTCAACGCCGAGTGCTGGAGGAGTGGCTCGACGAGCGCTTCCCCGTTCCGACCCCCCGTGGGGCACGCAGCCGGCTCCTCGTCCTCGCCGGCCCCACGGCGGTGGGCAAGGGGACCGTCGCCGCGCACATCCGCGAGAACAACCCGGAGATCCACCTGTCCGTCTCGGCGACCACCCGGCCGCCGCGCCCGGGCGAGATCGACGGTGTGCACTACTACTTCGTGGACGACGCCGAGTTCGACCGCCTGGTCGCCGACGGCGAGCTGCTGGAGTATGCGGTGGTCCACAACCGCTCGCGCTACGGCACCCCGCGCGCCCCGATCGACGCCGCACTGGCGGAGGGGAAGACCGTCCTGCTGGAGATCGACCTGCAGGGCGCGCGCCAGGTGCGCGATGCGGAGCCGTCCGCGACGCTGATCTTCCTCCTGCCGCCGAGCTGGGACGAGCTGGTGCACAGGCTGGTCGGCCGCGGCACCGAGGACGCCGAGGAACGGGCCCGGCGGCTGCGCACCGCGAAGGTCGAGCTGGCGGCGCAGAACGAGTTCGACCACCTCATCGTGAACGAGGACGTCGCCACCGCCGCCCGCGAGGTCGTAGACTTGTCTACAAGCTCTGCGCGCTGACCTGATTCCAGGGTCGAGCACCACGCCGGTCCCTGAGCTCGTCGAAGGGTCGCGCGCCCGCAGCATCGTCTTCGCGGCGAATCCCGTCGCCTGATCAGGAGGTCCACCCATGGCCGGACGCAACAACGGCATCATCGATCCCCCCATCGACAACCTGCTGGAGCGCGTCGACTCCAAGTACGAGCTCGTCATCTACGCCGCCAAGCGCGCCCGTCAGATCAACGACTACTACTCCGACCTGCACGAGGGCAACCTCTTCGACAACGTGGGCCCGCTCGTCGACTCCTCGGTCGAGGACAAGCCGCTCACCATCGCCCTGCACGAGATCAACGAGGACAAGCTCCGCCTGCGTCACGCGGAGTGACTCGACGACCGCGCCGCCGCGACGTCGGTGGCGCGGTCCAGAATGGGTGCCACACCCTCCCACCGTCCGTCCCCGTTCTGGAGCATCGATGAGCGCGCTGCGTCTGTTCACGTCCGAGTCCGTCACCGAAGGGCATCCGGACAAGATCTGCGACCAGATCTCGGACAGCATCCTCGATGGACTGCTCGCGAAGGACCCGGGCTCCCGGGTCGCGGTCGAGACGCTCGTCACGACCGGGCTCGTGCACGTCGCCGGGGAGATCCGCACGGACGCCTACGTCGACATCCCGACGATCGTCCGGCAGGTCGTGAACGGCATCGGCTACACGTCCTCCGACACCGGCTTCGACGGCGACTCGTGCGGCGTCAGCGTCTCGGTGGGGGAGCAGTCCACCGACATCGCCCACGGTGTCGACAACGCGCAGGAGCACCGCGACGGCTCGTCCGTGGATCCGCTCGACGGTCTCGGCGCCGGAGACCAGGGCATCATGTTCGGGTTCGCCACCAACGAGACCCCGCAGCTCATGCCGATGGCCGCATGGACCGCGCACCGCATCGCCGAACGGCTGACGGAGGTGCGCCGCAGCGGGCTGCTGCCCTTCCTGCGCCCCGACGGCAAGACGCAGGTCACCCTCGGCTATGACGGCTTCACCCCGAAGACCGTCGACGCCGTCGTGCTGTCCACGCAGCACAACCCGGACATCGCCCAGGACGACCTGAAGGCGCAGATCCGCGAGCACGTCATCGATCCGGTCCTCGCCACGACCGGCCTCGACCTCCACGACGTCACCTACTACATCAACCCCGCGGGGCCCTTCGTCACGGGCGGCCCGAAGGGGGATGCCGGGCTCACCGGACGCAAGATCATCATCGACACCTACGGGGGAGCCGCACGGCACGGGGGCGGTGCCTTCAGCGGCAAGGACCCGTCGAAGGTCGACCGCTCGGGTGCGTACGCGACCCGCTGGGTCGCCAAGAACGCGGTCGCTGCGGGCCTCGCCGACCGCCTCGAGGTGCAGGTCGCCTACGCGATCGGTGTCGCGCGCCCCGTCGGCCTGTACGTGGAGACCTTCGGCACGGGGCGCGTGTCCGACGAGGTCATCACGCGGGCCATCGACGAGGTGTTCGATCTGCGGCCGCAGGCCATCATCGAGCAGCTCGACCTGCTGCGGCCGATCTACGCCCAGACGGCGGCCTACGGGCACTTCGGTCGGGAGCTGCCGGACTTCACGTGGGAGCGGACGGACCGGGCCGAGGAGCTGCGGCGCGCTGCCGGGCTCTGACGAGGCCGCGGTGCTGATCTCTCCGGAGAGCCGGCGCATCGCCCGGGTGCTCCTGGAATCCCCGCTGCCGCAGCTCGACCGCCTGTTCGACTACGCCCTTCCTCCCGAGCTCGGTGACGTCGAGCCCGGGGTCCGGGTGCGTGTCCCCCTGCGGACCGCCGGCCGCGTGGTCGACGGGTTCGTGGTGGAACTGGACGTGGAGGACGACGCCGATCGGCCGCTCTCCGAGGTCGAGAGCATCGTGTCGAGCGTCCCCGTGCTGCCGGATCGTCTGTACCGACTGGCTCGGCGGGTCGCCGATCGCGCGGCGGGGTCGGCGTCCGACGTGCTGCGGCTGGTCATCCCGAAGCGGCAGGTGCGCGTCGAGAAGGCCTGGACCGCCGATTCTCCGATCCCGCAGCCGGAGCCCGACGCCCGAGACGCGGCTGCGTCCGTCGTCGGGCTGTACGACGGGCTGCAGGCGGTGCTCGACGAGAGCGGTCGTGCGGCGGTCGAGGCCATCCCGCAGCTCACCGATGACGCACCCGGTTGGGCGCGCATGCTGGCTGCAGCCGCCGCGACGACGCTCGCGGCGGGGAAGTCGAGCATCCTCGTCGTCCCGGACCACCGCGACCTCGATCGGCTCCTGGCGGCCCTCGACGGGTTCGTCCCCCCGGAGGCGATCGCGCGGCACGACTCCCGACAGACCAACCCGGACCGCTACCGCTCCTTCCTGCGCACGCTCGAGGACGCGCCCTGCATCGTCGTCGGGAACAGGTCCGCGGTGTACGCCCCCGTCGTCGCCGGTCTCGTGGCGGTGTGGGACGACGGCGACAGCCTGCTGGGCGAGCCGCTCGCTCCCTACGTCCACGCCCGGGATGCGGCGCTGCTGCGGCAGGAGGCGGAGGGATCGGCACTGCTCTTCGCCGGTCATACGCGGACGACCGAGGTGGAGCGGCTCGTGGCGCGCGGCTGGCTGCAGGACATCCGCGCGGCCCGGCGCGTGCTGCCGCGTGTGGTGCTCAGCACGCCCCAGGAGATGGAGCAGCCGACGCCGCAGCGCATGCCGTCGTCGGCCTTCCTCGCCGCCCGGAACGCGGCCGCGGAGGGACCCGTGCTCATCCAGGTCTCGCGGCCCGGCTTCGCGCCGTCCCTCGTCTGCGCCGACTGCCGAGCCCCCGCCCGATGCCCGCACTGCGGCGGCCCCCTCGGCGCCCGCCATCGCGGCGCGGTCCCGGTATGCGGGTGGTGCGGGCGCGGTGCCAGGGCATGGACGTGCCCGGCGTGTTCCTCGACCCGTCTCCGGCTCGCCTCGTCGGGAAGCGAACGGACCGCCGATGAGCTGGGCCGCGCGTTCCCCGGCGTCCGCGTCATCGTCGCGGACGGCAGCCACCCCGTCGAGCGCGTCGACGCGCGTCCGGCGCTGGTGGTGGCCACCCGCGGCGCCGAGCCGCTCGCGGAGGGCGGCTACCGTGCCGTCGTCCTGCTCGACGGGCCGCGCATGCTGCAGGCGCCGGATCTGCGCATCGGCGAAGCCTGCCTGCGGTGGTGGTCGAACGCGGCCGCTCTGGCCGCTCCCGGCGCTCCCGTCCACCTCGTCGGTGTGGACGGCGCCGTCGCCAAGGCCCTGGCGACCTGGAACCACGCTGCCTACGCGCGCACCGAGCTGGAGCAGCGAGCGCCGCTGCACATGCCGCCGACCGCCCGCGTCGCGCTCGTGGAGGGATCCGCCGCCGCGGTCGCCCGTGCTCTGGAGGCGCTCTCCGAGCTCTCGCTACCCGGGGACGCGGTCCTCGGTCCCGTCCCCGTCGAATCGGACGACGTCCCCCCGCGGGTCCGGGCTCTCGTACGCTTCGACTACGGCGCGGGAAGCCGCGTCGCGACCACCCTCCGTGCGGCTGTCGTGGCCGAGGCGGTGAGCGGTCGCCGCGGTCGGACCAAGGCCGCCCGCAGCACGCTCTCGGTCCGCCTCGATATCCTCGATCCAGAACTCTGACCCTTCCGGAGAACCTTCATGCGCCTCGTCTTCGCCGGCACTCCCGCCGCCGCGGTCCCCACTCTGCGTCGCCTCGCCGCCGAGCACGACATCGCCGCCGTCGTGACGCGCCCCGACGCTCCCCTCGGGCGCAAGCGTGTGCTCACTCCCTCGCCCGTCGCCCAGGCCGCGGCCGAACTCGGCCTGCCCGTCATCCACGCCGCGCGCCTCGACGAGGCGGTGACGGAGTCGATCGCTGCCCTGCGCCCCGAGCTCGGCGTGATCGTCGCGTACGGCGGGCTCGTCCGCGAGCCTCTGCTGTCCACGCCGGAGGCCGGGTGGATCAACCTGCACTTCTCGCTCCTGCCGGCCTGGCGCGGCGCCGCGCCGGTGCAGCGCGCCCTGATCGCCGGAGATCCGGTCCTCGGCGCGAGCGTCTTCCAGCTCGTCCCGGAGCTCGATGCCGGCGACGTGTTCGCGACGCGCGCCGTCGAACTGCCGGGCACATCGACGGCGGGGGAGGCACTGGAGGCCCTGGCCCTCGACGGCGCGGCTCTCACCGCGGACGTGGTCGCGGCGATCGCGGACGGGACTGCCCACGCGGTGCCGCAGGAGGGCGAGCCGACGTTCGCCGCCAAGCTGACGCTCGAGGACGGTCTCCTCGACTTCCGCGAGCCGTTCGACGTCGTGTACGCCCGGTTCCGCGGGGTCACTCCGGAGCCGGGGGCGCAGACGACGATCGACGGCCAGCGGCTCAAGATCCTCGAGGCACGACCCGCCGATTCCGGGGCGGAGGACCTGCCTCCGGGTGCCATGGCGGGCACGCGAGCGGAGGTCCTGATCGGGACGGCCACGTCTCCGCTGGCCGTCACGCGTCTGCAGCCGGCGGGTAAGGGCCCCATGAACGCTGCCGACTGGTGGCGCGGCCTGCAGGGCACGACCCCGGTGGCCGGCTCGTGAACGACCGGCGACGCCCCGGCAACGGCCCGCAGCGCGAGGACCGGACGCGGAACGGCCGCGGCCCCGACCGGACGGTACAGCCTGCGCGCCGCGTGGCCTACGACGTGATCAGGGCGGTGTCGGACTCCGACGCCTACGCGAACCTGCTGCTGCCGACCGCGATCGCCGAGGCCAGGCTGGACCCGCAGGACGCGGCCTTGGCGACGGAACTGACCTACGGCACACTCCGTCGCAGCGGCACGTACGACGCGATCATCGCCGCGGCCGCGGATCGCCCGGCCGACGCGATCGACCCCGCGGTGCTCGACGCGCTCCGGCTCGCCGTGCACCAGCTCCTCGCGACGCGGGTGGCCCCGCACGCGGCCGTGAACGAGTCGGTGAACCTCGTCGCGCTCGACGCCGGTCGCGGGGCGTCCAGCTTCGCGAACGCGGTGCTCCGGCGGATCGCCCGGGAGTCGCCCCAGGAGTGGCTCGCGCGCATCGAGGCGGCGGCACGGTCGGACGACGAACGGCTGGCGCTCCGTGCTGCGCACCCGGTGTGGATCATCCGGGCGCTGCGTCGCGCCCTCGCCGCCGAGGGGCGTGTCGAGGAACTGGACGCCCTGCTGGAGGCCGACAACGTCTCGCCCGAGGTCACGCTCGTCGCCCTCCCCGGGCTCGCGGAGCCGCAGGAGCCTCGTCGGCCCTACGCCGCCACGGCATTCGCGTCTCCGGGGGGCGATCCGCGTCTCGCGCTGACCGCCTCCGAGGGCGCGGTCCGCGTGCAGGACGAAGGGTCGCAGCTCGTCGCGCTCGCGCTGACCGCGGCGACCCCGGTCCGTCAGGGGGAGCGGTGGCTCGACCTGTGCGCGGGCCCCGGCGGAAAGACCGCTCTGCTCGCCGCCGTCGCCCGGGAGAACGACGCGGTACTGGAGGCCAACGAGGTCGTGCCCACCAGGGCCCGACTCGTGCGCAACGCCCTGCGAGCCGTCCCGGGCGACGTCACCGTCCACGAGCGCGACGGCCGGGAGCTGGCCGCCGAGCGGCCCGGCGCGTTCGACCGGATCCTGGTCGACGCCCCCTGCACCGGCCTCGGCGCCCTCCGTCGGCGCCCGGAGGCCCGGTGGCGCAAGTCCCCGGCGGACGTCGCCGAGCTCGTGCCGCTGCAGGTCGGTCTGCTGACGGCGGCCGTGGAGGCTCTGGCTCCCGGAGGCATCGTCGCGTACGTCACCTGCTCGCCCCACCTCGCGGAGACGACGGCGGTGGTCGAGGAGGTGCGGCGCCTGCGTCCTGAGCTCGTCGAACTCGACGCCCGCGCCGTGCTGCGCGGCGTGGCCCAGTCGCCGATCGACCTCGCCGACGACGGCCGCTCGCAGACCGGCAGCGCACAGCTCTGGCCGCATCGCCACGGCACCGACGCGATGTTCCTCGCACTCCTGCAGCGCCCCGGCGATGCGACAGAAGCCCCGAAGGAAGGTTGAGACCATGGATCTGCCCCGCGCCCCGCGCATCAACCCCAGCATCCTCGCCGCGGACTTCGTCAACATGCAGGCGGAACTCGCGCGCATCGCGACGGCCGACTTCGCGCACGTCGATGTCATGGACAACCACTTCGTCCCGAACCTCACGTTCGGTCCGCAGATGGTCCAGCGCATCCAGGAGACCAGCCCGGTCCCGCTGGACGTGCATCTCATGATCACGGATCCGGATCGTTGGGCCCCCGGCTACGCCGAACTCGGTGCCGCGAGCGTGACCTTCCACCTGGAGGCGGCGGGGGAGCCGGTGGCGCTCGCGCGTCGACTGCGCGACATCGGCGCCCGTGCGGGGGTGGCGGTCAAGCCCGCGACGCCCGTCGAGGGACTCTTCGAGCTGCTGGACGAGTTCGACCAGATCCTCGTGATGACCGTGGAGCCCGGCTTCGGAGGCCAGGGATTCATGCCGGAGACCATTCCGAAGCTGCAGGCGCTGTCCGCGGAGGCCCGGCGGCGCGGTTCGTCCGTCTGGCTCCAGGTCGACGGCGGGATCTCCGACGCGACGATCGCCCAGGCTGCCGAAGCGGGGGCGGACACCTTCGTCGCCGGCTCCGCGGTCTACGGTGCGGACGACGTGGAGGCGGCTGTCACCCGGCTCAGGGACCTCGCGCGAGCCGGTAGCCTGGAGGGGTGAAGACTTTCGACGAGCTGTTCGCCGAGCTCAGCGTCAAGGCCGAGACCCGCCCCGAGGGATCGGGCACCGTCGCGGAGCTCGACGGCGGCGTGCATGCGATCGGCAAGAAGATCGTCGAAGAGGCCGCCGAGGTCTGGATGGCGGCGGAGTACGAGTCGGACGCCGCCGCAGCCGAGGAGATCTCGCAGCTCCTCTACCACCTGCAGGTGATGATGCTCGCGAAGGGCCTCACGCTGCAGGACGTCTATCGACATCTGTGATGCGCTCCGGTCCCACTCCTTCGAACTGAAAGCCGTTCATGCTGCGCATCGCCGTTCCCAACAAGGGCTCGCTCTCCGAGACCGCCGCCGAGATGCTCGCGGAGGCGGGCTACGCCGGCCGCCGCGACCCCAAGACCCTGCATGTCATCGACGCCGAGAACGACGTCGAGTTCTTCTTCCTCCGCCCCCGTGACATCGCCACGTACGTGGCCTCCGGTGCCCTCGATGTCGGCATCACCGGTCGCGACCTCCTCCTGGATGTGCAGCAGCCGGCGCGCGAGATCGAGCAGCTCGGATTCGGGGCGTCCACGTTCCGCTTCGCCGGCCCTCCCGGACGCTTCACCTCCGTCCAGGACCTCGACGGCGTCCGCGTCGCCTCCGCCTACCCGGGTCTGGTGGGCTCCTTCCTCCGCGACCAGGGTGTGAACGCCGAGCTCGTGCAGCTCGACGGCGCGGTCGAGTCCGCGGTGCGCCTCGGCGTCGCCGATGCGGTCGCCGACGTCGTGTCCACCGGCACCACCCTGCGGCAGGCGGGGCTGGAGATCTTCGGCCCCGTGATCCTGGAGTCCGAGGCCGTGCTGATCAGCCGTCCCGGCGAGGCCGACGGCGTGGACACGCTGCTGCGCCGGCTCCGCGGTGTCATGGTCGCGCGCCGCTACGTGCTCCTCGACTACGACCTCCCCACCGAACTCGTCGATCAGGCCGTGGCCATCGCACCCGGTCGGGAGTCCGCGACCATCTCGCCGCTCCGCGACCCGTCCTGGGTGGCCGTCCGCGTGATGATCCCGCGGCGCCGCGTCAATCAGGTGATGGACGATCTCTACGCCCTCGGTGCCCGGGCCATCCTCGTCACGGCGATCCACGCGGCGAGGCTCTGATGACCCTCGCGAGTCGCGTCATCCCGTGCCTGGACGTCGCCGACGGCCGCGTCGTCAAGGGCGTCAACTTCGAGAACCTCCGCGACATGGGTGATCCGGTGGAGCTCGCCCGTCACTACGCGGCCCAGGGCGCCGACGAGATCACGTTCCTCGACGTCACCGCGACGGTGGATGCGCGGGCGACGACCTACGACGTCGTGCAGCGCACCGCAGAGCAGGTCTTCGTTCCGCTGACGGTGGGCGGCGGCGTGCGCAGCGTCGACGACGTCGCGCGGCTCCTCTCGGTCGGTGCGGACAAGGTCGGCGTGAACTCCGCGGCGATCGCCCGTCCCGAGCTCATCGGCGAGATCGCGGATCGCTTCGGCGCCCAGGTGCTCGTGCTCTCGCTCGACGTCAAGCGCGCCGACACGACGCGATCCGGCTTCGTCGTCACCACGCACGGCGGCCGTACGCAGACCACGCTGGATGCGCTCGACTGGGCGCGCGAGGCGTCCGAGCGCGGCGCGGGGGAGCTGCTCGTGAACTCGATCGACGCAGACGGGACCCGCGACGGCTTCGATCTCGAGCTCGTCCGCCTCATGCGCGAGGTGGCGCCGATCCCGGTGATCGCCTCCGGCGGTGCGGGGCGGGCGACCGACTTCGCGCCGGCCATCAAGGCGGGGGCGGACGCGGTGCTCGCGGCCAGCGTGTTCCACACCGGAGCCCTGACCGTCGGTGACGTGAAGGATGCGCTGCGCGCGGAAGGAGTGCTCGTCCGATGACCGACACGCTAAAGCAGGACGAGGTCTCCATCGACGACCGCATCGCCCAGGTCGCGTTCAACGCGGACGGGCTCGCCCCGATCATCGTGCAGCAGTGGGATTCGCTCGAGGTGCTCATGCTCGCCTGGGTGGACGCCGAGGCCCTGCGCCGCACGCTCACCTCGGGCCGCGCGACCTACTGGTCCCGCTCCCGCCAGGAGTACTGGCGCAAGGGTGACACCTCCGGGCATATCCAGGTCGTGCGGGAGGCCCGCCTCGACTGCGACGGTGACGCGCTCCTGCTCCTCGTCGACCAGACCGGCCCCGCGTGCCACACCGGAACGCGGACGTGCTTCGACACCACCGACCTGGACGCCGTCGACGGGGCGGCGGCCTCGTGAGCATCGCGCAGCGCGGCCGCTCCCTCTCCGTGACGGGCTTCCTGCTGGCCGGCGCCATCGGGATCATCTCCTCCACGCAGACCTGGTTCACCGTGCAGCGGGCGGACGCGGGGGAGGACATCCTCGTCCCCGGCGCCTCCGCTCTCGTGCTGCTCGCGCCGCTGAGCCTCGCCGTGCTCGCGCTGGGTGCGGCTCTCGCGATCGCCGGCCGGGCCGTGCGTCTCGTCTTCGGGGTGCTGGCCGCCGCGGCCGCCGTGTTCCTGGGCTGGTCCACGCTGCAGGTCCTCCTCGGCGACGCGTACGGCGCGGTGGCCGCGACCGTCACCGAGACGACGGGACTCGCCGGAAGCGGAGCGGTCCACGAGGTCGCGGCGAGCATCATCCCGTCCGTCTGGCCGTACCTCGCCCTCGGCGGCTGGGTGATCCTGCTCGCCGCCGCCGTCCTCGTGCTGACCACCTGGCGGCGCTGGAAGGTCGGCGGCCGTCGCTACCGCACCGACGCGCCGACCGATGCGCCGCACGACGGCCCCGTCGACGCGGTCGATTCCTGGGACGAGCTGTCCCGGGGGTCCGACCCGACGCGCTGACCCCGATAGACTGAACCCAGATCCCCACGTCGTCCCCGGAGGAGAACATGACCAACCCGATCGCTGACCCCGGCCACGGACACTCGCCTGCGGCCTGGACCGCCGTCGTGATCATGCTCGTCGGCTTCGCCGCCGCGACCGTCGCGTTCTGCTTCGAGCAGCCGACCCTGGTGTGGATCTCCGCCGCGCTGATCCCGATCGGGGCGATCGTCGGCTGGGTGCTCGCGAAGGCGGGCTACGGCGTGAAGGGTCCCAAGTACGCTCCGAAGGCGCACTAGTGGTCCTCGCCGACCTGACGGCCGGCGCTGTCGCAGACGCCGAGCGTCGTTCTGAGTCCCGCCCGCTCGCGGTCGTCGAGCGTGACGCTCTTTCGCGCCCCGCGGCGAAGGACGCACTGTCGTTCCTCGCTCCCGCCGACCGGGTGAAGATCATCGCCGAGGTGAAGCGGGCGAGCCCGTCCCGCGGCCCCCTCGCCGAGATCCCGGATCCCGCGCACCAGGCCGCGCTCTACGAGACCGGCGGTGCCTCCGCGATCAGCGTCCTCACCGAGGAACGTCGTTTCGGAGGCAGCCTCGCCGATCTGGAGGCGGTCACCGCCCGGGTCTCGCTTCCCGTGCTGCGCAAGGACTTCATCGCCACCCGTTACCAGGTGCTGGAGGCCCGCGCCGCCGGCGCCGACCTCGTCCTGCTCATCGTCGCCGGCCTGGAGCCGGACATCCTGCGCGACCTGTACGGGTTCATCCTCGAGCTCGGCATGACTCCGCTCGTCGAGACCCACTCGGCGGAGGAGCTGGAGGCCGCGATCGACCTCGGCGCCGATCTGATCGGCGTGAACGCCCGCAACCTCAAGACCCTCGAACTCGACCGCGATCTGTTCGGTCGTCTCGTGGACCGCATCCCCGACTCGGCGATCAAGATCGCGGAGTCCGCGGTGCTCACGCCCGCCGATGTCGCGCACTACCGTTCGGCCGGCGCCGACGTCGTGCTGATCGGCGAGGCCCTGGTGACCGGAGACCCGGTGGCCACTCTCGAGAGCTTCCTGGAGGCGAAGTGAGTCTGCGCGACCAGCACGGTCCGTTCTTCGGCGATTTCGGCGGGCGGTACATGCCGGAATCCCTGGTCGCCGCGATCGACGAGCTGACGGTCGCCTACGAGGAGGCCATCGCCGACCCGGAGTTCCGAGCCGAGCTGGCCCATCTGCTGTCCTCCTACGCCGGGCGCCCCTCCGCGCTCACCGAGGTGCCGCGGTTCGCCGAGCACGCGGGCGGCGCGCGGGTCTTCCTCAAGCGCGAGGACCTCAACCACACGGGTTCGCACAAGATCAACAACGTGCTGGGCCAGGCCCTGCTCACCAAGCGCCTCGGCAAGACACGGGTCATCGCCGAGACCGGGGCCGGGCAGCACGGCGTCGCGACGGCGACGGCCGCCGCCCTGTTCGGGCTCGACTGCACCATCTACATGGGCGAGGTCGACACCGAGCGTCAGGCGCTCAACGTCGCCCGGATGCGCCTGCTGGGCGCCGAGGTCGTCGCGGTGACCTCGGGGTCGCGCACGTTGAAGGACGCGATCAACGACGCCTACCGCGACTGGGTCGCCTCGGTCGAGACGACCAACTACATCTTCGGGACGGCCGCGGGACCGCACCCGTTCCCGGCGATGGTGCGCGACTTCCAGAAGATCATCGGCGAAGAGGCCCGTGCCCAGATCCTCGACGAGGTCGGCCGGCTCCCTGATGCCGTCGTCGCCTGCGTCGGCGGCGGGTCCAACGCGATCGGCATGTTCGACGCGTTCCTGGACGACGAGGGCGTGCGGCTGTACGGCGTGGAGGCTGCCGGCGACGGTGTCGACACCGACAAGCACGCGGCGTCGATCGAGCGCGGCCGCCCCGGCGTGCTGCACGGCGCGAAGACGTACGTGCTGCAGGACGAGGACGGCCAGACCGTCGAATCGCACTCCATCTCCGCCGGTCTCGACTACCCGGGCGTGGGTCCAGAGCACTCCTGGCTCGCCGACATCGGTCGGGCCGAGTACATCCCGGCGACGGACGACGAGGCGATGCAGGCTCTGCGGCTGCTGAGCCGGACCGAGGGGATCATCCCCGCGATCGAGTCGGCTCATGCCCTCGCCGGTGCGCTGCGGATCGGCCGCGAGCTCGGCCCCGACGGCCTGATCGCGATCTGCCTCTCGGGCCGTGGCGACAAGGACATGGACACCGCTGCCCGGTACTTCGAGCTCTACGACGAGGAAGCCCTCGCGCACGACGTGTCCGAGGAGAGCGCCGCCGAGGACGCGGCCTCGAAGGGAGAGCCGCAGCTGTGAGCCGCGTCGAACAGGCCATCCAGCGCGCGCACGACGCCGGCCGCAGCGCCTTCGTCGGCTACCTGCCCGTCGGTTTCCCCGACCTGGAGACGAGCATCCAGGCGGCGATCGCCCTCGCCGAGAACGGTGTGGACATCATCGAGCTCGGGCCTCCCTACAGCGATCCCGTCATGGACGGCGCGATCATCCAGGAGGCGACGACCAAGGCCCTCGCCGCGGGCTTCCGGATGAAGGACCTCTTCACCGCCATCCGCGCGATCACCGCCGCGACCGACGTCCCGGTCCTCGTGATGACCTACTGGAACCCGGTGCTGCAGTACGGGGTGGACCGCTATGCCGAGGACCTGCTCGCCGCGGGCGGCGCCGGCCTCATCACTCCGGACATCACCCCGGAAGCGGCCGGCGAGTGGATCGCGGCCAGCGAGCGCCTCGGTCTCGACCGGGTCTTCCTCGCCGCTCCGACCTCGTCGGACGAGCGGCTCGATCTCGTCGTGCGGTCCTCGACGGGCTTCGTCTACACCGTCTCCACCATGGGCATCACGGGGGAGCGGGCCGAGCTCGACCGCGCAGCCCGTACCCTCGTGTCGCGACTGCGCGACCACGGCGCCCGCCGCGCCTGCGTGGGCATCGGCATCTCGACCCCGGAGCAGATCGCCGGCGTCTCCGAGTACGCCGACGGCGCCATCGTCGGCACCGCCCTTGTCCGCGCCCTCCGCGACGGCGGTGTCCCCGCCCTCGCCGAAGTCACCCGAACCCTGGCCGCCGGCACCGCGTCGGCGCGCTTCGTCTCAGAGAAGTAGGATCGCACTCATGTCCTCCGCGCTCCACAGCACCGCCGCCGGCGTGCTCGCCAGCATCCCGAGCCCGCCCGTGTCGTACTTCGATCTCGGCCCGCTCCGGATCCACTTCTACGCGCTCTGCATCATCGCCGGCATCATCGTCGCCGTGCTGATGACGAACCACCGCCTCACCAAGCGCGGGGCGGAGCCGTGGGTGGTCATCGACATCGCGATCCTGGCGGTGCCGCTCGCGATCATCGGCGCGCGCATCTTCCACGTGCTCACCCACCCGAATTTCTACTTCGGCGAAGGCAAGAACACCTGGAACCCCTTCGAGCCCGGTTCCGTCTGGGCGATCTGGGAGGGCGGCATCGCCATCTTCGGTGCGCTCATCGGCGGCGCCGTCGGGGCGTACCTCGGCTGCCGGTGGACCGGCATCCGCTTCTGGACGTTCGCGGACGCGCTGGCTCCCGGCCTGCTGCTCGCCCAGGCGATGGGCCGGTTCGGCAACTGGTTCAACCACGAGCTCTTCGGCCTGCCCACCTCGCTGCCGTGGGGCCTGGAGATCGAGTCGACGAACTCGGCCTTCCCTCCCGGGCTTCCCGAGGGCACCCTGTTCCACCCGACGTTCCTCTACGAGGTCATCTGGAACGGGCTCGGCGTCCTCGTGCTCCTGTGGCTCGGTCGCAAGCTGTTCTTCCAGTGGGGTCGCCTCTTCGCGATCTACCTGATCTGGTACAGCGCCGGACGCATCCTGTGGGAGTCGATCCGGATCGACCCGAGCGAGATCATCCTCGGCCTGCGCAGCAACGTCTGGGCCGCCATCATCGGCGTCGTCGTCGGACTCGTCATCCTGGTCGTGCAGACCCGCCGTCACCCCGGTCTCGAGCCCTCGCCGTACCAGCCGGGCCGCGGACGGAAGGACGTGGACGCTGATGTACAATCGCAGGACAATCCCTCTGATTTCGTGGACGTGAGCGAGCCTCCGGCCGAAGAAGTCGCCGCCGGAGCCACTGCCACAAGCGCTGCTCCCTCGAGCGGGGACGGCTCCCGATAACGCCGACTCGCGGCGGGAGAACCATTGCACTGAACGAGCGGGCCGACGACGTCCCCGGGTTTCACTGAAGATCTGAGGACGGTAACTGGTGTACTTCCAGCCCCCTTACGGCGCCTCCGGCGCATACCCCCCGAAGCAGGGCATGTACAACCCGGCGTTCGAGAAGGACGCCTGCGGCCTGGCCATGGTCGCAACGCTGCGCGGCGAAGCCGGGCACGACATCATCGCGCTGGCCCTCGAGGCCCTGCGCAACCTGGAGCACCGCGGGGCCATCGGGTCCGACGCGGGCACCGGGGACGGAGCCGGCATCCTCACCCAGATGCCGGACGACTTCCTCCGCGCGGTCACCGGCTTCGAGCTGCCGCCCGTGGGGGAGTACGCGGCCGGGCTGGCCTTCCTGCCTCGCGATTCGAGCGAGCGCCGCCAGCAGAAGGCCGGGATCGAGAAGATCGCCCGCGCGGAGGGCCTCCGCGTCCTCGGCTGGCGCGAGGTCCCCACCGCCAACGAGAACCTCGGCAAGCTCGCCGACGAGGCCCGCCCCGCCTTCGAGCAGCTCTTCGTGAGCGCCGGCGGCGCCACCCTGGCCGATGCGCCGCTGACCGGCATCGCGCTCGACCGCGTCGCCTATCGCCTGCGCAAGCGCGCGGGCCACGAGCTCGGCGCCTACTTCGTCTCCCTGTCCAGCCGCACGCTCGGCTACAAGGGCATGGTCACCACGCTGCAGCTCGAGCCGTTCTACCCGGATCTGCAGGACGAGCGCTTCGCCTCCGAGCTCGCCGTCGTGCACTCACGGTATTCCACCAACACCTTCCCGTCCTGGCCGCTCGCGCAGCCGCTGCGGATGCTCGCCCACAACGGCGAGATCAACACGGTCGGCGGCAACCGCAACTGGATGCGCGCCCGCCAGTCGCAGCTCGAGTCCGAGCTCCTCGGCGACATCTCGCCCCTGCTGCCTATCTGCACCGACGGCGCCAGCGACTCGGCGTCGTTCGACGAGGTGCTGGAGCTGCTGACCCTCACCGGCCGCAGCCTTCCGCACGCGATCATGATGATGGTGCCGGAGGCCTACGAGAAGCAGGCCGACATCTCGCCGGAGCTGCGCGCGTTCTACGAGTACCACTCCAACCAGATGGAGCCGTGGGACGGCCCGGCCGCCCTCATCTTCACCGACGGCACCCTGGTCGGCGCGACGCTGGACCGCAACGGCCTGCGCCCCGGCCGCTGGACGGAGACCACCGACGGCCTCGTGGTCATCGGCTCCGAGACCGGCGTCCTGCACTTCGAGCCGGAGCGCATCAAGCGCCGCGGCCGGCTCCAGCCCGGCAAGATGTTCCTCGTCGACACCGCCCAGCGTCGGATCGTCGAAGACGAGGAGATCAAGCACGACCTCGCGACGATGCACCCCTGGCAGGAGTGGCTCGACGCGGGTTCCGTCCGTCTGGCCGACCTTCCGGAACGCGAGCACATCGTGCACCCGCCGGCCTCCATCACGCGCCGGCAGCGCACCTTCGGATACACGGAGGAGGAGGTCCGCATCCTCCTCACCCCGATGGGCCAGACGGGGGTCGAGCCGCTGGGTGCCATGGGGTCGGACACGCCGATCGCCGTCCTCAGCAAGCGCCCGCGCTTGCTCTTCGACTACTTCACGCAGCAGTTCGCGCAGGTGACCAACCCGCCGCTGGACTCGATCCGCGAAGAGGTCGTCACGAGCCTCAAGCTCGGCCTCGGTCCCGAGGTCAACCTCCTGACCTGGGGGCCCGAGCACACCCGCACGGTGTCGCTCGACTTCCCGGTCATCGACAACGACGAGCTCGCGAAGATCCGTCACATCGACAAGGCCCTGCCCGGGCGCTCGAGTGCCACCATCCGCGGCCTCTACCACTTCGACGCCGGACCCCACACCCTCGCGGAGCGTCTCACCGAGATGTGCGCCGAGGTGGATCAGGCCATCGAGGACGGCGCGGAGTTCATCATCCTGTCCGACCGGGACTCGAACAAGGACCTCGTCCCGATCCCCTCGCTGCTCATGGTGTCGGCGATCCATCACCACCTCATCCGGCGCGAGAACCGGATGAAGGTCGGTCTGATCGTCGAGGCCGGCGATGTGCGCGAGGTGCACCACGTCGCGACCCTCATCGGCTACGGTGCCTCCGCGATCAACCCGTACCTCGCCATGGAGACGGTCGAGCACCTCGTGCGCACCGGCTACATCACGGGCATCTCCCCGGAGAAGGCGGTCAAGAACCTCATCTACGCGCTCGGCAAGGGCGTGCTGAAGATCATGTCGAAGATGGGCATCTCCACTGTATCGTCCTACGCGGGCGCGCAGGTGTTCGAGGCCGTGGGCCTCAGCCCGGAGTTCATCGACGCCTACTTCACGCGCACCGAGTCGAAGCTGGGCGGTATCGGGATCGAGGAGATCTTCGCCGAGAACCAGGCCCGCCACGACTACGCCTACCCGGAGGACGCCGCGGCCCGCGCCCACGAGCGACTGTGGACCGGAGGCGAGTACCAGTGGCGTCGCGACGGCTCTCCGCACCTCTTCAACCCGGAGACGGTGTTCAAGCTGCAGCACTCCACGCGGACCCGCCGCTACGACATCTTCCGCGAGTACACCAAGCTCGTCGACGACCAGGCGGCCGAGCTGAAGACCCTGCGCGGCCTCTTCTCGCTGCGGACCGGGACGCGCAAGCCCGTGCCGCTGGACGAGGTCGAGCCCGTCTCCGCCATCGTCAAGCGCTTCTCCACCGGCGCGATGAGCTACGGCTCCATCTCCAAGGAGGCGCACGAGACCCTCGCCGTCGCGATGAACCGCATCGGCGGCAAGTCGAACACGGGCGAGGGCGGGGAGGACCCTGACCGGCTCGTCGATCCCGAACGGCGCAGCGCCATCAAGCAGGTGGCATCCGGTCGGTTCGGTGTCACGAGCCTCTACCTCACCGAGGCCGACGACATCCAGATCAAGCTCGCCCAGGGCGCCAAGCCCGGTGAGGGCGGTCAGCTCCCGCCGACCAAGGTGTACCCGTGGGTCGCGCGCACCCGACACGCCACGGCGGGCGTCGGGCTCATCTCGCCGCCTCCGCATCACGACATCTACTCGATCGAAGACCTCAAGCAGCTCATCTTCGACCTGAAGCGGGCGAACCCCGAGGCGCGCATCCACACGAAGCTCGTCAGCCAGTCCGGCATCGGCGCGGTCTCGGCCGGTGTCGCCAAGGCGCTCAGCGACGTCATCCTCGTGTCCGGTCACGACGGCGGCACGGGCGCGAGCCCGCTGAACTCGCTGAAGCACGCCGGAACACCGTGGGAGCTCGGCCTCGCCGAGACGCAGCAGACGCTCATGCTCAACGGCATGCGCGACCGCGTGGTCGTGCAGGTCGACGGTCAGCTCAAGACCGGTCGAGATGTCATCATCGGCGCCCTGCTCGGTGCCGAGGAGTTCGGCTTCGCCACTGCGCCCCTCGTCGTCAGCGGCTGCATCATGATGCGCGTCTGCCACCTCGACACCTGCCCGGTGGGCGTCGCGACGCAGAACCCCGTCCTGCGCGACCGCTTCACGGGCAAGCCCGAGTTCGTCGTCAACTTCATGGAGTTCATCGCGGAGGAGGTGCGCGAGCTGCTCGCGGAGCTCGGCTACCGCTCGATCGACGAGATCGTGGGCCGCACCGAGCTGCTGGAGACCAACGCGGCGATCGCGCACTGGAAGGCCGAAGGGCTCGACCTCAGTCCCGTGCTGGAGGGCCCGGCGTTCCCGGCCGGCGAACCGCGTCGCAGCGGGCGCGCCCAGGACCACGAGCTCGACAAGCACTTCGACGTGCAGCTCATCGACATCGCGAAGGCGGCGCTGCTGAACGGCGACCCCGTCGTGGTGGAGCTTCCGATCGCCAACACGGAGCGCGCGGTCGGCACGATGCTCGGGCATCAGGTGACCTCGCGTCACGGCGCCACCGGCCTGCCGAAGGAGACGATCGACGTCACCCTCACCGGCACCGCGGGGCAGTCGCTCGGCGCGTTCCTGCCGCCGGGGATCATCCTCCGGCTGGAGGGCGACGCGAACGATTACGTGGGCAAGGGCCTCTCCGGTGGGGACATCACGATCCGGCCGCCGCGCGGCTCCGCGATCGCCCCGCACGAGAACGTCATCGCGGGCAACGTGATCGGCTACGGCGCCACATCGGGGACCATGTTCATCTCGGGCGTGGTGGGCGAGCGCTTCCTCGTCCGCAACTCCGGCGCGACCGCTGTGGTCGAGGGCGTCGGCGACCACGCTCTCGAGTACATGACCGGTGGCCTCGCGGTCATCCTCGGGTCGACCGGCCGGAACTTCGGCGCCGGGATGTCCGGGGGAGTGGCCTACGTGCACGCCCTGGACACCGGCAAGGTCAACGCGCAGTCGCTCGGCAGCGGCGAGCTCCGGCTCGAGCCGCTGGACCGCGCCGACCTCGAAGTGCTCCGCGGCCTGCTCGTGGAGCACGTGGAGCGCACGGCGTCTCCGCGTGCCGCCGCTCTGCTGGAGGACTTCGACGCGAGCGCGGCGGAGTTCGTGAAGGTGCTCCCGCGGGACTACGCCGCCGTGCGCAGCATGCGCGAGGAGGCACTGGCCGAGGGGATCGACCCCGACGGCGACATCGTCTGGAACCGCATCCTGGAGGTGACCGGTGGCTGACCCCAAAGGCTTTCTGAAGGTGACCGAGCGGGAACTTCCCGCTCGCCGTCCGGTGCCCGTGCGCATCATGGACTGGAAAGAGGTGTACGAGCCCGGCGACAAAGCCGTGCTCCGTCGCCAGGCCGGCCGGTGCATGGACTGCGGCGTGCCGTTCTGCCACTCCGGCTGCCCGCTGGGCAACCTCATCCCGGAATGGAACGACCTCACCTGGCGCGGGGAGGGGCGTGCGGCGATCGAGCGTCTGCACGCGACGAACAACTTCCCGGAGTTCACCGGACGCCTGTGCCCGGCCCCGTGCGAGAGCTCGTGCGTCCTCGGCATCAACCAGCCGGCCGTGACGATCAAGCAGATCGAGGTCTCCATCATCGACGAGGCCTTCGCCAAGGGCTGGGTCGAGCCGGAGCCGCCGGAGCGCCTGACGGGCAAGACCGTGGCCGTCGTGGGCTCGGGTCCCGCCGGTCTCGCGGCCGCCCAGCAGCTGACCCGGGCGGGTCACACCGTCGCCGTCTTCGAGCGCGACGACCGCATCGGCGGCCTGCTGCGGTACGGCATCCCGGACTTCAAGATGGAGAAGAGCCAGCTCGAGGCCCGCCTCCGCCAGATGCAGGAGGAGGGCACGCGCTTCCGCGCCGGCGTCGAGATCGGCAAGGACATCTCGTGGGCCGACCTGCGCGCCCGGTACGACGCGGTCGTGATCGCCACCGGCGCCACCGTCCCGCGCGACCTGCCGATCCCCGGTCGCGACCTCGACGGTGTGCACTTCGCGATGGAGTACCTCGTCGAGTCGAACCACGCGGTGGCCGGCGACTCCGTCCCCGGCCAGATCACCGCCGAGGGCAAGCACGTCATCGTCATCGGCGGCGGCGACACCGGGGCCGACTGCATCGGCACCGCGCACCGCCAGGGCGCCCTGAGCGTGACCAACCTCGCCATCGGCAAGCAGCCGAGCGAGACGCGGCCGGATCACCAGCCCTGGCCGATGATGCCGACGATCTTCGAGGTGGCCTCGGCTCACGAGGAGGGTGGGGAGCGGATGTTCCTCGCGTCGACCGTGGAGTTCCTGTCGAACGACGTCGGCGAGGTCCGCGCGCTGCGCGTGGCCGAGACCGAGTACATCGACGGCCGCCGCGTGCCCAAGAGCGGCACGGAGCGCGAGATCCCCGCGGACCTGGTGCTCATCGCGATGGGCTTCACCGGGCCGGAGCAGGACGGCTACACCGAGGACACCCGGCCGGAGGTCACCGAGCGCGGCGCCTTCCGTCGTGCCGCGAGCTACGAGTCGTCGATCCCCGGTGTGTTCGTGGCGGGTGACGCGGGTCGCGGTCAGTCGCTCATCGTCTGGGCGATCGCGGAGGGCCGAGCGGCGGCGGCGAACGTCGACCGCTTCCTCATGGGCACCACCGTGCTGCCGGAGCCGGTGCGCCCCAGCGATGTCGCGATCGGCCTCCAGCCCGCGTAGGCTGAGGCCGGCAGTGTCGCCTGTACGTAATCCCCCACTTCTACCCTGGAGACATGTTGAGACGCGCGAAAATCGTCGCCACCCTGGGCCCCGCCACTTCCACGTATGAGACGGTGCGCGCACTGATCGATGCGGGTGTGGACGTCGCCCGACTGAACCTCAGCCACGGTGACTACTCCGTGCACGAGAACAACTACGCGAACGTGCGTCGCGCGGCGGAGGACTCCGGTCGCGCCGTCGCCATCCTCGTCGACCTCCAGGGCCCGAAGATCCGTCTGGGCCGCTTCGAGGACGGACCGTACGAGCTCGCCAAGGGCGACATCTTCAAGATCACCACCGAGGACATCATCGGCAACAAGGAGATCTGCGGCACGACGTTCAAGGGCCTTCCCCAGGACGTCAAGCCCGGCGACTTCCTGTTGATCGACGACGGCAAGGTCCGGGTCGAGGTCGTCGAGACCGACGGCGTCACCGTCACCACGCGCGTCGTCGTCGCGGGCGCCGTCTCGAACAACAAGGGCATCAACCTGCCCGGTGTCGCCGTGAACGTCCCCGCGCTGAGCGAGAAGGACGAGGACGACCTCCGCTGGGGCCTCCGGGCGGGTGCCGACCTCATCGCGCTCTCGTTCGTCCGCAACGCCTCCGACGTGACCCGCGTGCACGAGATCATGGCCGAGGAGGGCGTCCGCGTCCCCGTGATCGCCAAAATCGAGAAGCCGCAGGCCGTGGATGCGCTCGAGGAGATCGTCGACGCGTTCGACGGCATCATGGTCGCCCGCGGCGACCTCGGCGTGGAGCTGCCCCTCGAGGCCGTCCCGATCGTGCAGAAGCGCGCCGTCGAGCTGGCCCGTCGCAACGCGAAGCCCGTGATCGTGGCGACGCAGATGCTCGAGTCGATGATCAACAGCCCGGTGCCGACCCGTGCCGAGACCTCCGATGTCGCCAACGCCGTCCTCGACGGTGCCGACGCGGTCATGCTCTCCGGCGAGACCAGCGTGGGCGACTACCCGGTCGTCGTCGTCGAGACGATGGCCCGGATCATCGAGTCGACGGAGGAGCACGGTCTGGAGCGCATCCTGCCGCTCACCACGAAGCCCCGCACGCAGGGCGGTGCCATCACCCTCGCCGCCCTCGAGGTCGCGGAGTTCGTGGACGCCAAGTTCCTCTGCGTCTTCACGCAGTCGGGCGACTCGGCGCGCCGCCTGTCCCGCCTGCGCTCCCGCATCCCCATGCTGGCCTTCACGCCGGAGCCCGGCATCCGTCGTCGTATGGCGCTGACCTGGGGCCTGCGCTCCACGCTCGTCGACATGGTGCAGCACACCGACCTCATGTACCACCAGGTGGACGAGTACCTCCTCGAGAACGGCCTCGCCGTCGAGGGGGACAAGGTCGTCGTCATCTCCGGTTCCCCTCCCGGGATCATCGGTTCCACGAACGACCTGCGCGTGCACAAGGTCGGCGACGCGCTCCGTGGCGCGGCACCGATCTACAAGGCCGGCGTCTGACGCAGACGTTCCGAGAGGGGCGGGGCTTCGGCCTCGCCCCTCTCTGTCATCTCCGGGCCGGGGCGTCAAGCCTCTCGGCCGTGACCGCGGCCTCGGCTAGCGTGCTGCCATGGTCCTCCGTCGCCTCCTCGTCACCTCCGGGCTGACGTTCCGCATCCTGGAGAGTCCGCGGCCGGCCGGCAGCACGGCCCCGACCGTGGTCCTCGTGCACGGGATCGGGATGTCGCACCGGTATCTGTCGCGGCTGCACGCCGTGCTCGCCGACACGACCCGGGTGGTCTCCGTCGACCTGCCGGGCTTCGGCGGGCTGCCCAAACCGCGGTTCGACGTCTCCATCCCGCAGATGGCCGCAGGTCTCGCCCAGGTGGTGGCGAGCCTCGATGACGACCGGGTCGTGCTCGTCGGACACTCGATGGGCGTGCAGTGGGCGGTGGAGACGGCGCTCCGGCATCCCGAGTACGTCCGTACGGTCGTCACGATCGGCCCCGTCGCGGACGACGCCCACCGGACGCTCGATGCACAGGCGCGCGCACTGGCCATCGACACGTTCGGCGAGACCCCCGCGATCAACACCGTCGTCTTCACCGACTACCTGCGCTGCGGCGTGCGCTGGTACCTCCGTCAGGTCCGGCACATGCTCGCGTATCCCCTGGAGGAGAAGATCGCCGCGCTCTCCATGCCGGTGCTCGTCGTGCGGGGGAGTGAGGATCCCATCGCAGGACGCGCGTGGTGCCGGCGCCTGCGCGACGCGGCGGCCGTCTCGC
This sequence comes from Microbacterium sp. NRRL B-14842, assembly GCF_050470785.1. Taxonomy (NCBI): domain Bacteria; kingdom Bacillati; phylum Actinomycetota; class Actinomycetes; order Micrococcales; family Microbacteriaceae; genus Microbacterium; species Microbacterium sp. NRRL B-14842. The sequence goes on from NZ_JBFLUM010000001.1 coordinate 1,398,546, forward strand.
GACTGGTGGAGATCCCCGGTCACCACCATGTCGCGCAGCAGTCCGCGCCCCGGGCGGTGGCTTCCGCGATCCTGGCCCACACGACGGGAGCATGGCCGACGGCGGTGCCGGCCGCAGCCAGCCGGCGGGGGAGGGCCCCATCGACGTCCTGAGGATGCTGGGCTGGTGGGCTGCGGACTACGCGTACGCCGGGTTCTGGCAGGTCCGCTCGTTCTTCGGCCGCGACCAGGCGGACGACTTCGCCACCGGAGACCGCGCCCCGATCGTCGTCCTCGCCGGCGTCTACGAGACCTGGCGCTTCCTGGAGCCGCTCATCGTCGCGCTGCACGAGCGGGGCCATCCGGTGCACGTCGTGGACGCGCTGCGCCGCAACCAGTTCCCGGTGCAGGATGAGGCCGACCAGGTGGCCGACTACCTGCGAGCGCACGACCTCTCCGGCGTCTTCCTCGTCGCCCACAGCAAGGGCGGTCTCGCCGGGAAGCTGGTGATGACCGGCCCCGAGGGCGGACGGATCCGCGGGATGCTCGCCATCGCGACGCCCTTCGGGGGCTCACGATATGCGCGGTTGCTGCCCGGTCGGGTGCTGCGCGCGTTCTCGCCGGACGACCCCTCTATCGTCGCCCTGGGGCGGGAGCTCGACGTCAACGCCCGCATCGTCTCGATCTACGCCGCGTTCGATCCGCATATCCCCGAGGGGAGCGAGCTCGCCGGGGCCAAGAACGTGGTGCTGGAGACGGGAGGGCACTTCCGGATCCTCGCCCACCCCCGCGTGATGGCCGAACTCGCCGCCCTCGCCGAGTGACGGGACGAGCGGTTCGCGATGCTGGTGCCGGCGGTGGGACTCGAACCCACACGCCCTTTCGGACAAAGCATTTTGAGTGCTCCGCGTCTGCCATTCCGCCACGCCGGCCCGTGTCTCGCGACTTCGACTGTAGCGCAGACGGCGGACGCTTCCTCGCGTGCCCGCTGTCTTCAGCCGGTGGTGAGGACCTCTCCGTTAGGATGGAGGGGTGACCGAGCAAGAACAGGCTGAGCAGCCCACGGCATCCGCACCCCGACGCGTCGTCGTCGCCGAAGACGAATCGCTGATCCGTCTCGACATCGTCGAGATCCTCCGCGACAACGGCTTCGATGTCGTCGGCGAGGCCGGCGACGGCGAGACGGCGGTGGCCCTCGCCACCGAGCTGCGTCCCGACCTCGTCATCATGGACGTGAAGATGCCCCAGCTCGACGGCATCAGCGCCGCCGAGAAGCTGCACAAGGGCAACATCGCCCCCGTCGTGCTGCTGACCGCGTTCAGCCAGAAGGAGCTCGTGGAGCGGGCGAGCGAGGCCGGAGCCCTGGCCTACGTCGTGAAGCCCTTCACCCCGAACGACCTCCTTCCCGCGATCGAGATCGCTCTGGCCCGCCACGAGCAGATCATCACTCTCGAGGCCGAGGTCGCCGACATGGTCGAGCGCTTCGAGACCCGCAAGCTCGTCGACCGGGCCAAGGGGCTCCTCAACGAGAAGATGGGCCTGAGCGAGCCCGAGGCGTTCCGCTGGATCCAGAAGGCGTCGATGGATCGCCGGCTGACGATGCAGGACGTCGCCAAGGCGATCATCGAGCAGCTCGCTCCCAAGAAGTAAGGCACTCCGGTGCTCCGGCTGGACGCAGAGCATGTTCTGCGGCCGGTCCGTGCCGGGGACGGAGCCGCACTCGCGCGTGCGTACCGGGCGAACAGGGAGCATCTCGCCCCCTGGGAGCCGGTGCGCTCCGAGGCGTTCTTCACCGAGGAGTGGCAGGAGCAGAACGCCCAGCAGTGCGTCGCCGAAGCCGCGCTCGGCCGGAGCTCCCGGTTCGTGATCCTCTCGGACGACGGCGAGATCCGCGGCCGGATGAACCTGAACACCATCGTGCGCGGCGCGTTCTGGAGCGCTGATCTCGGCTACTGGATCGATTCCACCCGGCTGCGCCGCGGCCTCGCAGGTCGCGCGGTGGCCCTCATCGCGGAGCACGCGCGGGACGAGCTGCGGCTGCACCGGCTCCAGGCCTCGACGCTGCTGCACAACGTGGCCTCCCAGCGGGTGCTCGCCGCCAACGGCTTCGAGCGCATCGGCATCGCCCCGAAGTACCTGCGGATCGCGGGGGAGTGGCAGGACCACATCCTCTTCCAGCTGCTGCTGGAGGAGCCGCTCAGCGCCCGGCGGGAGCGTCCTTGATCATGTTGGTGATGCGGATCGTGGAGCAGCGCCGGCCCTGATCGTCGGTCACGACGATCTCGTGCACCGTGATGCTCCGGCCCAGGTGCACGGGCGTGCAGACCCCGGTGACCACGCCCGAGGTGGCCGACCGGGTGTGCGTGGCGTTGATGTCGACCCCGACCGCCAGGCGGCCCGCTCCCGCATGCAGATTGGCCGCCATCGAGCCGAGCGATTCGCCTAGCACGACGTAGGCGCCGCCGTGCATGAGACCGACCGGCTGGGTGTTGCCCTCCACCGGCATCGTCGCCACGCACCGGTCGACGCCGAACTCGACGAACTCCATGCCCATCTTCTCGGCCAGGGCTCCCATGCCGCGGGCGGCCGCCCACTCGAGTCCTTCGCTGGTGGCGACCTCGCTCATGCATCCTCCTCTGCGGGTGTCCGTGCTCCTCGTTAGGCTGACAGGGTGACGGACTCCGCAAAGCCTACCCTCATGGTCGTCGACGGCCACTCGCTCGCCTACCGGGCCTTCTTCGCCCTCCCGGTGGACAACTTCACCACCAAGGACAACCAGCACACGAACGCCATCTACGGGTTCCTGTCCATGCTGGTCAACCTCATCAAGGCCGAGCAGCCCACCCACCTCGCGATCGCGTTCGACACCTCCCGCCACTCGTTCCGCACCGACGAGTACCCGGAGTACAAGGCCACCCGATCCGAGACGCCGCAGGAGTTCAAGGGCCAGATCCCGCTGCTGCAGGACTGCCTCGCCGCGATGTCGATCCCGGTGCTGACGCAGGAGGGCATCGAGGCCGACGACATCCTCGCCACCCTCTCCACCCAGGGCGCCGCCCAGGGCTACGACGTGCTCGTGGTCTCCGGAGACCGCGACACCATCCAGCTCGTCACCGACGACGTCACGCTGCTGTATCCGTCCGTGCAGGGTGTCTCGCAGCTCAAGCGCTACGACCCGACGACGGTGCAGGAGCGCTACGGCGTCCGTCCCGAGCAGTACCCCGACATCGCCGCCCTCGTCGGTGAGACCAGCGACAACCTCCCCGGTGTGCCGAAGGTGGGGGAGAAGACGGCCGTCAAGTGGCTCACGCAGTTCGGCTCCCTCGACGAGCTGCTCGAGCGTGCCGGCGAGATCAAGGGCGTGGTCGGCGGCAACCTCCGCGATCACATCGAAGACGTCCGCCGCAACCGCAAGCTCAACCGCCTGCTCACCGACGTGGAGCTGCCGGTGGCACCGGCCGATCTCGCGGTCGCCCCGATCGATGCCGAGGCCGTCCGCGACATCTTCGCCCGACTCGAGTTCCGCACGCTGCTACCGCGAGTCTTCGAGGCCGTCGGTGCGGGCGAGGTGGCCGACGACCCGGCCTCCGTCGTCGAGATGCCGGCGCCGGCACAGGTGTCCGCCTCCGATCTGGCCACCTGGGCCGCGGCTCAGAGCGGAGATATCGCTCTACGGGTCGTGGTGCAGTCCGGCGCCCCCGTGCGCGTCGGCGTCGCCACCGGGAGCGAGCTGCGCGAGCTCGACTGGTCGGAGGAGGCGGCCGCGGCGCTGCGCACGTGGCTGGAGTCCGACGCGCCGAAGGTGCTGCACGACGCCAAGCCGCAGGTGAAGGCGCTGCTCCGTCACGGGATCCGTCTCTGCGGGCTCGCCTACGACACGAGCCTCGCCGGCTGGCTGCTGCGTCCGAGCTTCCCGGACAAGACGCTGTCCGACCTCGTCCAGCGCTACCTGGGGGAGAAGCTCCCCGAGGCCGATCCGTCGCAGCTCGTGCCGGAGACCGAGGGTGCCACCCCGTCGCAGGAGGCGTGGTTCATCCTCCGCGTGGCCGAGGCCCTGCGGAACGATCTGCCCGAGCCGGTCGACGCCGTGCTCCGCGACATCGAGCTGCCGACGCTCGGCACTCTCGCCGACATGGAGCTCGCCGGCGTCGCCGTCTCGCACGAGGTTCTGTCGACGTTCTCGGCCGAGCTCGCGACACGCGCGGATGCGCTGGCCCAGGAGGCGTTCTCGGTCGTCGGCCGCGAGTTCAACCTCGGGTCGCCGAAGCAGCTCCAGGAGGTGCTGTTCGAAGACCTGCAGCTTCCGAAGACGCGCAAGACGAAGACCGGGTACTCGACCGATGCGGCCGTGCTCGCCGACCTCCAGGAGTCGCACCCGCACCCCTTCCTGAGCCTGCTGCTGCAGCACCGAGAGGCGACGAAGCTGCGTCAGATCATCGAGTCCCTCGACACTGCGATCCGCGAGGACCACCGGGTGCACACGACCTATGTGCAGACCGGCAGTCAGACCGGGCGCCTGTCCAGCACCGACCCGAACCTCCAGAACATCCCGGTCCGCACCGAGGAGTCACGGCGCATCCGCAGCGCCTTCGAGGTCGGCGAGGGGTACGAGACCCTGCTCACCGCCGACTACTCGCAGATCGAGATGCGGATCATGGCGCACCTCTCGGGTGATGAGGGGTTGATCGAGGCCTTCAACAGCGGCGAAGACCTGCACCGTTTCGTCGGCGCCCGCGTGTTCGGCGTCGATCCGTCCGAGGTCACGCCGGCGATGCGCACCAAGGTGAAGGCGATGTCGTACGGCCTCGTCTACGGGCTCTCCGCGTTCGGGCTGTCCAAGCAGCTGCGCATCGAGCAGTCGGAGGCCAAGCAGCTCATGGTGGAGTACTTCGCACGGTTCGGTGCGGTCCGCGACTACCTGCGGGCCTCGGTGATGAAGGCCAAGGAGGTCGGCTACACCGAGACGATCTTCGGACGTCGGCGGCCGTTCCCCGATCTCGCGAGCCCCAACCGCGTGCTGCGCGAGAACGCCGAGCGGGCCGCGCTCAACGCCCCGATCCAGGGCAGCGCGGCCGACATCATGAAGATCGCGCTGTTCCACATCCACGACGACCTCCACGCCGCGAAGCTGGAGTCGCGGGTGCTGCTGCAGATCCACGACGAACTCGTCGTCGAGGTCGCTGCGGGGGAGTGGGACGCGGTGGAGCAGATCGTCCGCACGCGGATGGGTGACGCCGCGCAGCTCTCCGTGCCGCTCGACGTGCAGGTCGGCCGCGGTCGGGACTGGAACGAAGCCGCGCACTGATCCCGGTGGCCGGAAGGGGCGGGGATTAGGCTGGAAGGCATGACTTCCGCACCCCGCACCCCCTCCGCCATCGACAGGGTCGCCGATGAATGGGTCGACACGATCGCCGTGCTGGCGCCGACTCTCGGCACGTACATCGGCCGCTCCGAGGTCAACGACCGATTCGGCGACCTGAGTCCGGAAGGTCACGAGGAGATCGCCGCGGCGACGCGGGCCACACTGGACAAGCTGGCCGCGCTGGAGCCGGTCGACGCGATCGACGAGGTCACCAAGACCGATCTCAGCGCCGAGCTGCGCCTCGACCTCGAGTTGCACGACGCGAAGTGGCACCTGCGTGATCTGAACGTCATCGCATCCGCCGCGCAGGACGTCCGCTCCGCCTTCGACCTGATGCCCACCGCGACGGTCGAGGACTGGGAGGTCGTCTCCACCCGACTCTCTGCCATGCCGGGGGCGCTGCGCGGGTACATCGAGACGCTCCGTCTGGGCATCGCCGAGGGCGTCACTCCCGCCCGTCGCCAGGTCGCGGAGGTCGCGACGCAGATCGACCGCTACATCGCCGACGACGGCTTCTTCGCGGCGTTCGTCGCGCACGCCGATCCCGAGGAGGGTCAGCTTCCCGCCTCGCTCGCCCGCACGCTGGCGGACAACTCCGCGGCTGCCCGGGTCGCCTACGGCGAGCTGCGGCGCTTCCTGGCCGAGGAGCTGGCCCCCGAAGCCGGTGAGACGGACGCCGTGGGGCGCGAGCTCTACGCCCTCAACTCCCGGCGTTTCCTCGGCGCGACCATCGACCTCGACGAGACCTACGAGTGGGGCCGAGAAGAGCTCGCCCGCATGGTGGCCGAGCAGACGGCGATCGCGAACGAGATCCTTCCCGGAGCCTCCGTCGAGGAGGCCGTCGCGCATCTGGAGTCGGACCCCGCCCGTAAGCTCGTCGGCACCGAGGCGCTCCAGCGGTGGATGCAGGAGACCAGCGATCGAGCGGTCGCCGAGCTGGGTGCCTCGCACTTCGACATCCCGGAGGCGATCCGCACGCTGGAGTGCATGATCGCGCCGACGCAGGAGGGCGGGATCTACTACACCGGTCCCACCGACGACTTCTCGCGCCCCGGTCGCATGTGGTGGTCGGTCCCCGAGGGCGTCACCGAGTTCGACACGTGGCGCGAGCTCACCACCGTGTACCACGAGGGTGTGCCGGGGCATCACCTGCAGATCGCCCAGGCCGTCTACAACCGCGCCGAGCTCAACTCCTGGCGGCGGCTGCTCGCCGGCACGTCGGGGCACGCGGAGGGCTGGGCGCTGTACGCGGAGCGGCTGATGGAGCAGCTCGGTTACCTCGATGACCCGGCTGATCGCCTCGGCATGCTGGATGGGCAGCGGATGCGGGCGGCGCGCGTGGTCCTCGACATCGGCGTGCACCTCGGCAAGCCCCGACTCGAGGGCGAGGGCGTCTGGGATGCCGAGTACGCGCTCGACTTCCTCCGCCGCAACGTGAACATGTCGGACCAGTTCGTGCAGTTCGAGGTCAACCGGTACCTCGGCTGGCCGGGTCAGGCGCCGTCGTACAAGGTCGGTCAGCGCATCTGGGAGCAGGTCCGCGACGCCGTGCAGCAGGCGGAGGGCGACGCGTTCAGCTTCAAGGGCTTCCACAAGCGCGCCCTCGATCTCGGCGGCGTCGGACTCGACACGCTGCGCAGCGCGCTGCTCCCTCGGTGACGGGAATGCCGGTCCGAGTCCGCGTGTTCCATTCACCTGAATAGGAAGGTGTGACATGGACATCGAATTCGGGCTGGACACGTTCGGCGACATCACCCGGGATCAGGACGGCGAGCTGCTCAGCGGCGCGCAGACCATCCGGAACGTCGTCGCGCAGGCGGAGCTGGCCGACACCGTCGGCGTCGACTTCTTCGGGGTGGGGGAGCACCACCGGCGCGAGTTCGCGGTCTCGTCCCCGGAGATGGTGCTCGCGGCGATCGCGGCGCGCACTGAGCGCATCCGGCTGGGCACCGCCGTGACCGTGCTGTCCTCGGACGACCCGGTGCGTGTGTTCGAACGCTTCTCGACCCTCGACGCCCTGTCCGGCGGCCGGGCGGAGGTCGTCCTCGGGCGCGGTTCGTTCATCGAGTCCTTCCCGCTGTTCGGCTACGACCTGCGCGACTACGACCGGCTCTTCGAGGAGAAGCTCGAGCTGTTCGTCGAGCTCCTCAAGGAAGAGCCCGTCACGTGGTCCGGCTCGCTGCGGCCGTCTCTCGACAACGCGGACGTCTTCCCGAAGACCGAGAAGGGCCTGCGCACGTGGGTCGGCGTGGGTGGCAGCCCTGAGTCCGTCGTGCGTGTCGCGCGTCACGGTCTCGGCCTGATGCTGGCGATCATCGGCGGCCCGGCCGGGCGGTTCAAGCCGTTCGTCGACCTCTACCACCGCTCGGTCGCCTCCTTCGGGACGACCGCCCACCCGGTGGCCGTGCACTCACCCGGTCACATCGCGCCCACCGACGCGGAGGCGTGGGACGAGGCCTACCCGGGCTTCGAGGCGATGAACAACACCATCGGTCGCGAGCGCGGCTGGCCGCCTTACAGCCGCGCGCGCTTTCAGAACGACATCGGTCCGGAGGGCTCGCTCTATGCCGGTTCGCCGGAGCGCGTCGCGGCGAAGATCGCCGACACGATCACGACCCTCGGGCTCGGCCGCTTCGACCTCAAGTACGCGACCGGCACCCTGTCGCACGAGTCGATGATGCGCAGCATCGAGCTGTACGGCACCGAGGTGATCCCTCGGGTGCGGAAGCTCCTCGCCGACCGCGACTGAGCCGGCGTCATGTCGCGGCTCGGCGGGACGGGCGGCCCTACGATGAGAATCATGGCCGATACCGCCCTGCCGAGCCGCACCTCGCTCGCCGAGCGCCTCGACGTCCTCCCGTTCACCCGCCGGCACCTGCGCCTGCTCACGGGCTCCGGCGTCGGCTGGGCGCTCGACGCGATGGACGTCGGACTCATCTCCTTCATCATCGCGGCGCTCTCACAGCAGTGGGATCTCACGAAGGGGGAGGCCGGCTGGATCGCCTCGCTCGGCTTCGTCGGCATGGCGGTCGGCGCGACCCTCGGCGGTCTTCTCGCTGACCGCTTCGGCCGCCGGCAGGTGTTCACCCTCACGCTGCTCATCTACGGCGTGGCCACCGGAGCGAGTGCGCTGGTCGGATCAGTGGCGGCGCTGCTCGTGCTGCGGTTCTTCGTCGGCCTCGGCCTGGGAGCGGAGCTGCCGGTCGCCTCGACCTACGTGAGCGAGTTCGCACCCGCGCGCATCCGGGGACGGCTGATCGTCATCCTCGAAGCCTTCTGGGCCGTCGGCTGGACGGCATCGGCCCTGATCGGGTTCTTCGTCATCCCCGCCTCCGAGTCGGGGTGGCGGTGGGCCTTCGCGCTCGGCGCGATCCCCGCGGTCTACGCCCTCGTCGTGCGGTGGGGTCTGCCCGAGTCGCCGCGCTGGCTGGCGTCCCGCGGACGAATCACGGAAGCCGACCGCATCGTCGCCGCGTTCGAGGCCGATGCCGGTGTCGAGCACACCCCGCAGATCCGGAAGGAGCCGGCGTCGCGGGCGATCGCGATGACGGCGCGGGCCCGGCTCGCTGCGCTCTGGAGCGTCGAGTTCCGGATGCGGACCGCCTGCCTCTGGCTGGTGTGGCTTGCCGTCAACTTCGCCTACTACGGGGCGTTCATCTGGATCCCGAGCATCCTCGTCGACGCGGGATTCGACCTCGTCCGCTCGTTCGGCTTCACCCTCATCATCACGCTCGCGCAACTCCCGGGCTATGGCGTGGCCGCCTGGCTCATCGAAGTGTGGGGCCGCCGGGTCACGCTCTCGGTCTTCCTGCTGGGGGCGACCGCCTCGGCCGTGGTCTTCGGCACCGCCACGACCGTGCCGATGATCATCGGCGCAGGCATGGCCCTGTCGTTCTTCACCCTCGGTGCGTGGGGCGCGCTGTACGCGGTGACGCCGGAGATCTACCCGACCTCGCTGCGCGGCACGGGGGCCGGCTGGGCCGCCGGGGTGGGCCGCATCGCCTCCATCGTGGCGCCCCTCGCCGTTCCCGTCCTCCTCGGTGCCGGCGGCGCGCCCCTGCTGTTCGTCGTGTTCGCGGCCTGCTTCCTCGTCGCCGCCGCGGCGGCCTGGGGTCTCGTCGATCGGAGCGGAGCGGCGTTGGACGACCGGTGACGTCCGGGACCGGGAATAGGCTGGGCGCGTGGCTGATGTACGTTTCGTCGCGATAGGCGACTCCTTCACCGAAGGCGTGGGCGATGTGCTCCCCGATGGGCGCGAGCGCGGCTGGGCCGACATCGCCGCGCAGGGATGGGCGGATGCTGCGGGGCACCCCATCCAGTACGCGAACCTCGCGATCCGGGGGAAGCTGGCGTGGCCGATCGTCGAGGAGCAGCTCGAGCCCGCGTTGGCTCTGCGTCCCACGCACCTGTCGTTCAACGGCGGGGGCAACGACATGCTGCGGCGGCGGACAGACGTCGAGCACATCGCCGACGCGTTCAGCCGCGTGCTGCGGCGGTGCGACGAGGAGGGTGTGACGATGATCCTGCTCTCCGGTGCCAACCCCAGCGGGCAGCTTCCGATGGGATCGCTCGTGCAACGCCGCGGCGATCTGCTCTCCGAGGCGGTCCTGCGGCGCATCGAGGACCGGCCCGACGTCATCCGTGCCCTCAACTGGCCGGACACGGAGCTGTCGAAACCCGCGTACTGGTCGGAGGACCGGCTGCACATGAACGCGGCGGGCCACCACCGCGTCGCGGCCCGCGTGCTGCACGGGCTCGGCTTCGAGCCGCCAGCAGCCTGGTGGGCGCCGCTCGACCGCTGGACTGCAGGGCCCGGGGGCCTGGCGTACTACCGGGAGTTCGTCGGCCCGTGGGTGCGACGGCGCGTGACGAGGACCTCATCCGGGGACGGCCGCGCAGCGAAGTATCCGACCTGGGTCGAGCGGACCCCGGCATGAGCGCCGCCACGCCCCGCGGATGAGCGACATCGAACTCGTCCGTCTCCCCGCCGGGACTGTCACGCTGCACGACGCCCGGCGCCGCACCCGCCGGACCGTCGAACTCGAGCCGTTCTCCCTCGCCGCCTTCCCGGTGACGGAGGAACAGGTCACCGAAGTCCTGGGCACACCATCACGGCATCCTCGTCGCCCGGTCGCCGACGTGAGCTGGCTGCGGGCCATCCACTTCTGCAACGCCGCCTCGGAGTGGGAGGGACTCGATCCCGTGTACCACTTCGAGGGTGAGGACGTGGCCTGGGACACCACAGCGGACGGCTACCGCCTTCCGACCGAGGCCGAGTGGGAGTACGCCTGCCGAGCAGGCTCCACCGGGCCACACTATGCGCCGCTGGCGGAGGCCGCCTGGACCGCGGCCGACGGAGTGGGCACGCCGCAGGACGTGGGCGGAAAGCTCCCGAACCTGCACGGGCTCTTCGACACGCTCGGCAACGTGTGGGAATGGTGCTGGGATCTCCTCGACCCCGCGCGGTACGACGACTATCGGGTCTTTCGCGGCGGAGGATTCGCCGACGACGCCTGGAGCGTGCGCGCGTCCGTTCGCCGCGGGGGAGCGCCGCGCATACACCATGAGGACGTCGGTTTCCGCGTTGCTCGGGGCGCCTTCGACACCGAGGAGGAGGCGCAGGGCTGGTCGGCGGCCGCGGACCGGGAGCGGGCCTTCGTCGACGGCGGTCTGCCCTCGGGCTGGACCCCACGCCGACGGTAGCCCGCGCCGGGCGGTTTTGGTCGCCCACTCTGCGCGGTGGGAGACTGAAGGGATGACCACGCCGTTCGCGCTCATCCTCAACCAGGGTCGCGTCGCCGACCGCACGGACGGAGCCCTCGTCGGGGCACGCCGCGTCGCCGACGCGCTGTCCGCGCTCCTGCAGCGGGAGCCCGTCGTGGTCGGTACCCCGGAGCCGGGCCGGATGGACGACTGGTCGGTCGCGCTGCCCGAAGCTGCGGAGACGCTCACGGGCCTGCGTGACGCGGTGCAGGAGGCGATCGCCGCGGATGCGACGCCGCTCCTCGTGACGAACACCTGTGCGGCGAGCCTCGGAACGCTGCCGAGTGTCGCCGAGCACCACCCCGACGCAGTGGTGCTGTGGATCGACGCGCACGGCGACTTCCACACGCCCGACACCACCGACTCCGGCTACCTCGGCGGCATGGTCCTCGCCGCCGCCTGCGGGCTGTGGGACAGCGGCCACGGGGCGGGCATCGACCCCAAGCAGGTCATCGTCGTGGGCGGTCGCGACATCGATCCCGCCGAGGGGGAGCTGCTCGGCGGCGCGGGAGTGACCGTCCTCAGCCCCGCGGAGAGCACCCCGGAGCGGCTCAGCGCGCTCATCGCCGGGCGACCGGTGTGGATCCATGTCGACTGGGACGTCCTGGAGCCGGGCTACATCCCTGCGGCCTATCGCGTGGGCGATGGTCTGCTCCCGCACCACGTGGCCGCGCTGTTCGCCGCGATCCCGTCGGCGGACGTCCGCGGCGTGGAACTCGCCGAGTTCGAGGCGGGCGACGCGGAGGTGCCCGAGCGCGTCAGCGTCGAGTTGATCGTGGAGACCGTCCAGCACCTGCTGCGCTGACGGCGCTGCGTACGGTCACGGCGCGGCGGGTGCGGCGCCGAGGTGCCACGCGGTGATCTCGACCTCGGAGCCCGACACGATGTCGAGCTCGACCGGCCACGAGCCGCGGTCATACCCGGGGAGCAGGGCGGCGTGTAGCGCACGTGCCACGAGAGCGCCGTCCGTGGCATTGGCGTCCCATCCGATCACCGCGGTCGCCTCGCCCTGGGGCGGCACGGTGACGGGCGCGGAGCCGGGGTCGGTCGCCAGGAAGGACGAACCGGACCGCACCTCGACGTCGAGAGCATGACCGTTCTGGTCGGCGAAGGCGATGTCGGGATACCCCTCGACCACGCACGGCTCCTCGCTGACGTTCATCAGACGGATGCTCTGGGCACGGTGCCCCGTGGCCCCGTCGGCGGTGCCGAGCAGCAGCGTGGCCCGGTCGGGGGTGCAAGCGTCCGCGGGGAGCTGCGGTGTCGAGGCCCCCGGGGCCCGCTCCGGCACCGGATCGCCCATGGCCGTCGGATCGACGAAGGCTCCGGAATCGTCGGTGGTGCCCTGCAGCGCGGCGTTCTCCTCGATGATCTGGCGCTGCCACGCGGCATCGGCCAGGCTCCCGACGACGACGAGAGAGACCACGCTCGCGAGAGCGAGACCGAGGAGGCGCGGGGACCACGGCCGCGCGGGTTCTCCGCAGGCTCTCCGCGAAAGCGCCCAGGCGGGGATCCAGCCCCAGGCGAGTCCCCAGTAGGCGGTGTCTGGAGCGGACTCCACGACCGCCGCGGTCAGACCGTGCACGCCGGAGAGAGGGAGGAAGGACAGCACCCGGGTGACGTCGTCGCACAGCCCGACGGCCGTACCGGCGAGGACGGCGCCGAACCAGAGCACGAGGAACGCGGGAGCCCGGCCGACGCCCTGCGCGCCGCGTGCCACGACCCAGACGACGCTGCACAGGACGGCCGCCGTCATGGCCAGCACCGGGACGTCCCACGCGCCGGGGAGCAGCCAGGCGTGACTCTGCAGCGGGCCGATACCGACGAAGCTCAGCACTCGCGTCAGCACGATGTCGGAACCGGTCAGTCGGGCGATGGCGCCGGAGACGATCCACAGTGCGCCGAGGAGCAGCCCGGCGAGCAGCCCCGCCGTCGACGGCGGCCTCGTGCGACCGTCTCGGGCGCTCGGGAGGGCGGCGGTCGACGGGGGAGCGGAGGCCATGCCTCATCCTAGGGGCGCTCAGCGACGCCGGTCGGGATCCAGCCCCATGCGGATCCGCGTCCGCTTGCGTTCGATCAGGATGAACACGACTCCGAGGACCCAGAGCGGGATCAGGGTGAGGAACGCGACACGGAACGCGTCGAGCGTGTAGGTGTCCGGGGTGCCGGCGCCCTGGGCGTCGAGGAGGAGACCGATCACGAACACGGCGATCAGGGCAGCGATGAAGCCTCCCGCGTTCGTCACGCCGGTGGCCGTGCTGAGGCGATGCACGGGGTTGTGCGTGCGGGCGTGGTCGAAGGCGATCATCGACGCGGGGCCGCCGGTCGCCAGAGCGACCGCCAGGACCCAGAGCAGCCAGTCCGGGGCGGGGCCGGGGAGGGCGATGACCGCGATCCAGGCCGCCATCTGCACGCCGACCGCGGGGAGGACGAGGGCGAGCGAGCGGTGGTTCGGCAGGCGGCGGGAGAGATCGCCGATGATCGGGCCAAGGATCATGCCCGCGACCACGTAGATCGAGATGATCCCCGCCGCGTGGGCGGTGGTCAGGCCCTCGCCGGCCGTGAGGAACGGCATGCCCCACAGCAGCACGAACACCGTGCCGGCGAACGGTGTGGTGAAGTGCGACCAGAACGCGAGCCGTGTGCCGGGATGTGCCCAGGCCGCCCGGATGCCGACGCCCGTGTCGATCGCCGACGTCACGACACGCACGACTCCGGTGTCCGTGTTCACCGAGACGTCCGGACCGCTCTCGGCGGGGTTGTTGCGCACGATGAGCCACACGAGGATCGTGAAGAGCAGGCCGAGACCGGCGATGCTGCCGAACGTGATCGACCAGGTGGTGGCGTGCAGCAGGGCGGCGACCGGCACCAGCGCGATCAGCTGCCCCGCCTGCCCGATGATCCCGGTGAACTGGACCATGACGGGGCCGCGCTGCGCGGGGAACCATGTGGCCACCAGTCGCAGCACGGCGGGGAACACGGCGGCGTCGCCGGCTCCGAGGAGGACACGCGCGACGATCGCGATGCCGATGCTGGGGGAGAGGGCCATGGTGAGCTGTCCGGCCGCCATGAGCAGCATCCCCGCCGTGATGATCGGACGGGATCCGTAGCGATCGAGGAGGACGCCGACCGGAATCTGCATCCCGCCGTACACCGCGAGCTGCACGACGGCGAACAGTGCGAGCGTCGAGGCGTCCGCCTGGAAGCGGTCGGCGGCCTCGACACCGACGGCACCCAGCGATGTGCGGTTCGTGATGGCGAGCACGTAGGCCGCGACGCCGACGGACCAGATCGCCCAGGCCCGCCACCCCGGCGTGGAGACGGGGGAGTGGGAGACCTGAGGCACCCTTCCACGCTACTCCTGCGTGGCGACGTCCGACGCCGTGGCTAGAGTGCCCGCATGACAGCCTCCTCGCAGCACCATGCCCTCGACTTCGTCGAGCTCGTCGTCACGGATCTCGATGTGGCGAAACGCTTCTTCACCACCGCCTTCGGGTGGAGCTTCCAGGACTACGGCCCCGGCTATGCGGGCATCCTCTCGCCCCGCGGAGACGGGAGCGAGGTCGGCGGACTCCTGCTCGCGGACGCGCCGCGACCCGTCGGCGGTCCGCTCGTGCTGCTCTACTCCGACGACCTCGATGCGACGAGGGAGGCGATCCAGGACGCAGGCGGCCGGATCCTACAGGAGCCGTATGCGTTCCCCGGCGGCCGGCGCCTCCACTTCGCCGACCCGAGCGGCAACGAGCTCGGCGTCTGGTCCTCCCACTAGGCGCTGCAGATCATAGCGCGGGGGCGGAGGAGTGCCAGACTGCGAGGATGAGTCACGTGCCCCGCATCCCGGAGATGGACACCTCGCGCCTCCGCCTGCGCAGGCAGGCGATCGAGGACGCGCCCGTGTTCCGCCACCTGTGGACCGAACGCGACGAACGAGTCCCCCCGCACCGGCGGCTCGACCCGGACGGTCGCCCCGACGTGGACGACATCCGAGCGCATATCCGCGATGCCGAGGAGTCGTCGCTGCTCACCGTGGAACGCATCGACACCGGGGATCCGATCGGGTACTGCGGTCTCGTCTACGGCGGCGAGGGGGTGGGCACCGAACCAGAGCTCGCGTTCGAGCTGCTGCGCGCCGAGCACAACCGGGGGCATGCCACCGAAGCTGCTCAAGCCGTCCTGACATGGGCAGACGGGGCGGGCTTCGACCGCGTCTGGGCCGGCGTCTGGGAATGGAACCTCCCGTCCCGGCGGGTGCTCGAGAAGCTCGGCTTCGTCGAGTCCGGATGGGAACGCCCGTCCTCCGCCCACGGTCGAAATATCCTGACCGTCAGGACTCTCTTCGCCGAGTGAGAGGGCGGGCTCCGAGCCGGCGCTCTGCCTCACGTGACTGAGGACCCCACCGGCAGCGCCTCGCCGTCACTCGGGGGCTCCCGCACGAGGTGAAGGGCCTCAGATTTCGTCAGATGGTTGGGGTACAGCATCCGTGAGAACCTTCCCCGCGGATCGTCTTTGTCGCGGGGGAGATCGATGTGGGTTCGCTCGATCGCCGCGATGAGGACTTCCGTCTGCTCATCGGTCAACACGAGGAGCCCTCGTTCTCGCAAGCCCACCGCTGCTCGCGAGTCATCCGATGCCGTGAGGACGACCGCGACACTCCGGGCTGTGGCGTCCGGCTCCCAGGGGTGCGCGATAACCATGGCCGTCGTGATGGTCGCGGTCGGGATCTCCTTCGTGCCGACGAGCAGACGGGTGGCGTCGCGTGAGATGCGCGGCGGTCGCGAACGTCGCCGCACGACGGCGCTGACGATGATCGCCACGACCGCCAGCAGCACAGCCCCGAGCGGCCACGTCCATGCGCCGAGCGGTCCCGCCGCCACGGGGATGAGGAACGCGCCGATCATCATCGCAAGGAGAAGCGGCTGTCCGGAGAAGACGTGAAGAGCCCACCAGGGGAAGAGAGCCCGCGAACGAGAGGGCCCCAACGGCATCCACTCCTGCACGTCGACGTTCGGCTCGCTCTCCGGGCGATCGGACGAGTGCACCGGTTGAGGCTGCCGCCGCACTCCTTTGATGATCAGCGTCATGCCCACCACACCGAACACGGTGGACAGCACCCATCCGCGCAGCGGATCGTCGGTCTCGTTCTGATCCGTCCCCGCCAGTGTGACAACCCCACCCACGGAGATGAGGAGAAGGAAGACTCCGTAGAGCAAGACGACCCGACGGGAGCGGCGGGCCGTCCAGGGCTTCGGCTCCGTGCCTGGAGGCCACGAGGGGTCGCCCCAGGTCCTTCGCCTGGTGAGCAGGAGGCCGGCCGCCGCTCCGACGCATCCGAAAGACAGCGTCATTGCCGCCAGAACGCCGATTCGAGGATCCGCGATCAGGAATGTCGAAGCCACCGCCACCGCTGCGCTGAACATCGCCAGCGCCACGCCCACCACGATGGGCGTCAGCAGCCCTTCGCCCTTCTCATCGCCAGCGCCCATCCGCTCGCCCCACCTCTCCCCAGACTGCAGGCGGAGGATCAGGCCCCATCGATCCAGCCGCGGCCCAAATGTGCCTGTCCCTGAGGATGAGAGTAGCGCGAGTGCGCTCCCAGCGAAGGCGTGCACCTCGTAGGATCGCGATATGACCTCCCCTCGCCGTGTCCCTGCAGACCTGCGGAAACGCGGGGGCTTTCGAGGAGCCGATGAATCGACCGCCTCGCTCATCCTCGGCCAGTTCTTCGTCGGTGGCTTTTTCCTGTTCATCGTGGCTTTCTTCCTCGCACTCGGTGCTGCGGAAGAGTACGACGGGGTGACGTCCTTCATCGGGGCGAGCATCATGGCCGTCGTGCTGTCCGTCGTGTCGATGATCACCGCCCTGGTGGTCGGCCTGCCCCTTCGCCTCGTCTCGGCGCTGCGCGCGCGGTGGCTCGCCCATGGCGAGATCACCGTCCTCGGGGTCGTCGTCGGACTCGGCGCCTGCATCGTGTCGGTCGTGCTGGCGGGCGGAAGCGGGGGAGCGGCGTCCCCATGGTGGGCGTTCGTCATCTCGTGGACGGTCCTCGCCTTCTCGGTCGCGCATTTCGTCTGGCCAGGGCCACGCCGGCCGCGAGAGTCCCGAGCACCCCGAAACGACGACCAGGCCGCGTGAGCACACGCGGGGAGGGTCAGCATCCGGAGGACCCGGGAGCACGGGACGCCGATGAGCACGTCCCGACGCACACGCGGCGGGGATTCCTCATCGCTGCCGGAACCGGCGTCGCGGTGACCGGCGTCGGCATCTGGCTCTCCGCGAACTCCGGGGAAGAGGCAGACGACACCGGACGCCGCCCGGACAATCCCCGAGGGTTGCCCGAGTATGAGCCGGTCTACGACCGCGCGGTCACGGGTCTCGAGGTACCGCTCGGTTTCGAGGACTGTGCCGATCCCACGGTCCGCGCCGACCGCAGCATCGCGGGGAGTGATCGCCGGACCGTGAGCCCTGTCATCGACCGCTTCATCATCCACCACACCGGCACGACTTCCGACCAGTTGGAGTTCTTCTCCCGCTGCAACCGGAGATCATCGGCTCCCACCTTCTATCTGCGACACGACGGATCGGTCATCGAGACCATCCGCCCGGGAGCGAAGCCGTCGTCCACCGGCGCGGACTGGAACTGGCGGTCCGTGGCGGTGGAGACGCTGGATTTCACCGGAGCCCCGGAGTACACGGTGACCACCGCGCAGGTGGAGGAGATCGCGCAGATGATCGCGTGGCTCGCAGGCTTCGACGGCCGGACCCTGGACGGCGTTCCGGTGCGCTTCCGGATCGACCGAGAGCACGTCATCACCCACCAGGAGACATGGTCGGGAACGGAGTGTCCCGGTCCGTTCCTCCAATCGCGAGTGGATGACATCGTGGCGCGGGCGGAGGAGATCCGGAGGGAGTCACGGTGACGGCACGGGAGCGGGCTAGTTGTAGTTGAAGCACCGACTCGAGTCCGGCGTCGACTCCGGCTCACCCTTGTAGAGGATGAACCAGTTTGCCGCCGTCGCCTCGTCGACGTGCACATCCAGGAGCATGCAGGTATAGAGGACGCTGTCTTCGCTTCGGAAACCGGCGTAGATCCAGGTCGTCCCGCACGGTGAATCCGGATCCGTGGCCAGCGTGATCTCATTCAGAGCGCCGCCTGAACCCTCTTCCCAGGTCCCGGAGAAGTCAACGGCATCTGCCCCGCGCAGCTCCACCGCGGTGCGCGGCGGACTCCCACCGCACCCCACATCCCGTGGCCACGCAGTCGCCTGGAAGGTACCGTCCTCAGCGAGCTCGAGCGTCGTCGGCAGGTCGCTTCCCGCCCGCCATGTCCCGTACGCATCGGCCTCCGTCAGGCTGTAGTCCGACGTCCCGCACGCCGCCAACGAGAGCATGAATGCGGTCAAGAACGCGAGCGCACCGACGCGGCCGCGATTCCGAGGGGATGGACGGGTGGGCACAGGCCCATCATGCAGCATCCACCCGTGTCACCGCGGCTGGAGACCCAGGAGAGTGTCACTTTCCTCTACTGGGGATGAGCATTACCCGGATGAGTAGTATTCCTCGTCCATAGCGTCGTGCTCGAGCTTTCGATAGTGGAAGCCAGTCGGAGATAGCCACCCCGCCACGGTGAGGGGCGTGGCTTCAGCCGTGGCAGGGCGCGGCGGGCTGAGGCAGTGACACCAAGATGGGCTGAACAGAATGTCGGCGACGGCCTGGTGCATGCCGGACTGCGCGATCTCCTCGTCGGTGTCGTGCGCAACGCCAGGGCTGCCGTCACTGAACGGCTGATCGTTCGACGCGCTGAGTCTCCGGACACACCGGGGCGAGTCAGATAGCCTGAACAAATCAGCGTTGGCGAATGTGCTGCGACAACGACGAAGCGGAAGAAACCGACACCATGGAACCACGCGCATCTCAATCGGACACTCGCCCACGGGCATTCAGCGCGCTTGTCGCGGGCCTCGTCGCAGCGTGTATGAGCCTTGCAGGCTGCTCTGTTCCAGCTAATCCCCTATGCAAAACATGGAAAATCTACGACACGCCACAGGAAGCAGCAAAGGACGCGGACGCGGTGGTCATTGGAACTTTAGTGAACCAGTCTGGAACGGAGGATTGGAACGGCGTAGAGATCAACGTTTGGCAGATGGACATCGAAAGTTGGATCAAGGGGTCTGGTCCGACGCAAATAGAAGTGGCGTCGCCTCCAGACACGTGTGGTCCATTGCCGACACCCTACTCATCGAGTGATCCACTTCTCCAGGCAGGAGACGAAGGCAGAGTCGCAGTCTTCCTGAGCAAGAGCGACGACGGATGGGTCGTGTTGAGCCCATTCCAGGGGACCATCTCCGTTCCAGCCGATGACGCACTTCCGTCGGAATGGCCGCCTCACGATAGCCCGAGCAGATGGAGCTCTTGACCATAAGCCTTGATCCACCGATGCGCTGAGAAAGTGCTTGCGGGACTGCCTGGTTGTGGCTGGTCCCTTTAGCTTCGCAGGTCCGGCTTGCCCTAGCCGTCGTAGCGGCCGCTCACGTAGCTCCGGTACCGGACTCCCCGGTGCTGCTCGTGTTGCCCGAGAGCCGTGTAGCTGTATCCGAGGGCGTCCGCCACCATGGGCGCTGGCATCGCGGCTACTAGCTCGTCGAGCGTGGTGTTCTTCGTCGCGAGGACGTCAACGCCTAGTGAGTTGAGCTCCGCCTTGAGCCGCTCGCGCGTGATGTGCCGCCCTGCGCGCGCTCCTGGAAAGAGGTAGGGGTTGGTGTCGACCGAGCCAGTCCGTGTTCGATCTCTGGAGGCCAGATGCTGGCGGAGGATGCCGTCAAACGGCTCTGGGACGTGGACCGGGTCTTCCGCGAACCTGATCCTCATGCCCTCGACGGCGTCATCGTCGACCGCGTCCAGCCGCATCGTGGCGATGCGCGTCAGCGGTTGGCCGAAGACCAGCAATAGCATGGCGGCAGAACGCGCCGCGGGTGAGAGCGACTCCTCCGTCAGGTAGTAGCGAATCCACTCGAGTCGCTCGCCGTCGGTAATGCGCCTAGTCTGCGCACGAGCGTGGCGCGTGGGGGCGTGGAGTGGGGGAGCGAGTTTGCTTTCCTTCGCGAACTGCAAGAACCCACGGACTGTGTATCGACTCGAGTTTCCCGTCGTGAGCCAGATGTCGACGAGGGATTGGGTGCAGGCCTCGAGTGAGATCTCCTGCTCCTGGAGCCAGTTCAGGAAGTTCGCTGCTGCCGTGATTTGTTGCTTCGCGTTGTGTGCAGCGGAATGAACGTCGCCGTCGTTGCTCTGAATCCGTCTGATGCGGTGTAGGTGATACCAGACCGCGTATCGTTCGAGCGCGCGCTTGTGCTCGCCTTCGAACGACTCAACTTTATTGCGGATCCATGCTTCGAAACGTGTGAACGCCTCGTCGCGAGGGGCAAGGACGCCCACCTCAACGAGCAACGCTCTGATGTGGGCGACGGCGCCACCTTGCGGGAGGGCGTCAAGAATGGCGTGGTCCGGCGGACTCTGAGCTTCCGCGAGAGCCCCGAGCACCGACCTGACCTTGGCGGAGCGAATCCAGGTGAGGACGCTAGTGGGGCGGTCCGCTCGGAGCAAGTGGTCCCTGAGCTGCAGGAGATCACTGCGATGACTCTCGGTGGGGTGCCCGAGCGCCTCGTTGAGGTCATCGGATAGAGCGCAACGCTCGCAGAGTCCGGCGCGAAAGATCGCCCGCTCCTGGGAGCATCGTTTGCAGCGAAAGTCGCGGTTGATGCCGGCGCAATCTGCGCAGATCGGCTCATCCTTCGCGTCGATTCCCGGCAGCAACCGTTCGACATGGCAGCCGCCACAGGTTCCATGGGTATGGACGGCCCGGTCGTAGCATCGCCCGCAGATGAGGCCTTCAGGGAACCGATACTTAGTTGTAGATGCTGGAGCGAGGTCTCCGCAGCGCGCGCATCGGACCTCACCTTCGCCTCGCGGCCGGCCCTTAGGGCGGGGTCGTTCGCTATTCGGACTCATCGCGCAGAATTCGAGCTCGGCGGGGCCGCGCCTGGCTGGCGGGCCCCTTGAAGTCCACGACCTGGTTGACGACCTTCTTTGTGCTGGTGGCGTCCTGCGCAGACACGGTGATGAGATCCGCGGGCGTGCAATGGAAGATGTCGCAGAGCGCCGCGAGGAGGGGCAGCGAGAGGCGCTCTGGCCGTTGTGTGACCAACCGCCAGATCTGCGCAGATGACATTGTGAGGCCGTGGTTGTTGAGATGCGGAGCCAGGTCGGTCGAGTTGTGCATCCCGTTGCGCGCCATGAGTTCGGCGAGGTTCCAGGCGTAGTCGGCGGTGCGTCGCATGTCAGTCCTTCAATCCGTACTTGAGCGCATCGGCCATCGTACTGTCGAGCGTTTGTCTGAGTGTCTTGACACGAAAGTCGCTGGAGACCCCGGTGTAGAGCGCGGTGGTCGAGGCGTACTCGTGTCCAACCTGTTGTTGGACGAAGAGCGAATCGAACCCGCCCTCGATCAGGTGAGTGATGTAGGAGTGACGCAACGAGTGAAAGGTGAGGTCCTTGCCGAAGCCGAGCTCGTCGCGATAAAGGCGGAAGCGAGTGTTCAGCGCTGACTCGGAGACGAGCGTTCCTCGCTCCGTGGGAAACAGTGATGTGCCGCCGCCGAAGCGGGGGAGACTGCGCTCGAGCCACTCTTCGAGGATCTCCGAGCCCCACGGGAACACCGCCAAGACGTTTCGCTGCTTGTAGTCGGATCCCTTCATCGCCTTACCAAACCGGACGTTGAGGTGACCGTACTTTCCGAACTCAGGTGCGTGGGCGTTTCGGCTGAGGTCGAAGGTCTCGAGGTGTCGAATCTCGTTTCGTCGAAGGCCAAAGCAGTAGGTGAGTTTGAACAGCGTGCTATCGCGGAACGCCGCGGCCCACCCCTTCCTGTTCAGACGGGAGATGCTGTCGGCTTCATCGTCAGCGCGGTCAAAGAATGCCTGCAGCTCTCTGTGGCGGAACGGACGTCGGCGGCCACCATGCTCGGCCTCCTGGATGTGTCGCACCATATTCCACTGATGAAGCACCGGGACGGGGTGGGTGCCGAACATGTCGTTGCACCTGTTGACCCAGTCATACGCGGGGGAGCAAATGAAGTCGGTGAACATGCTGAGCGCGTCCTGGTACTTGCGGATCGTTGGCCGCTTGTTCCTGTGGATCGCAACCTGGTCCCCGAAGAACTCGTCTACGTGCTCGACGGTCCAGAGCCACGGGTACTGGTTCGTGGTCTCCATGAACCTGCGCACGAGCGCTTCACGGCCCTCAATCGTTCCGATGGAGAGGCCACGCGCGAGCTGCTGCCGACGAAAGCCGGACAGCATCTCGTTGAAGGTCTGCTCCTCGGGGTGAAGCACGGCAACGCCTGCCCCATTTGGCGTGGCTCGTCAGCTCGATGACCATGGAGACTCCCTTTCATTAGATGCAACTATCATTCACCAAACGAAAGATCGTTGCAACGACACGGGAGTCGAGGCATTCGAGCACCGCAACGCATCCAGCGGGCGGAGGTCGGCGTTGCGCTGTCAAAGTTGCATGAAGTGGCGGAAATCTAGGGGAGCACGGCCCCTCAGCGAAGTTTCGCGGTAGCCTCAGTCGTGGCGCCGGTGGGGCTGGAGTGGAATTTCATCCACTGCAATAATGACTGCTTAAGCTGACATAATGTGCATTATCGGATAATCCATATCCGGGATCTGGCAGGACGAGACAGGGTGGGAAAGCCGCCACCGCGGCCCTCGATCATGCGTTGACGTACGCCGCGAGATGCTCACCCGTCAACGTCGACCCGTCAGCGACGGGCTCGGACGGCGTTCCCAGGACACGCGGGCCTCGGACACCGGAAGGTCGAGCACCTCGGTGATGTCCTTGCCGCCGAGCTTGGGCTCAGCCGCTCAGCTCGAATCCGCTTCTGTGGTCGAGAGGTCACGACCAGACGCTTCTCGGAACGCGCGAGCGATAACCCACGCAGCACGAGCTGCGCGGCCGACGCCACCGTATGTCATACGAGAGGCGCCGCAGTGAACGGCGCTCGATCCGCGAACTGGAACGCGCGTCCGAAGAGCGTGGAGCCACTCGTGGGAGAGCCGGGATCTCGGGGCACCACGCCTGTAGCGGCCCAGAGCATTTCGCGCAGCCACTGCGCGCCTCCATAGACTCGAAAGTTACCGACGCGTTCAGCCGTGTGGTCAGCGCGCTCCAGCACGACGTGGATGCGTGACAACTCCTCGATCTCGTGGGAGTACACGGTCCACTCTTCGTTGGCTTCTCCGTACTCGAGCGGGTCGAACTCTGAGGATGAGTCCGAGGCGAAGTTCTCGAGTTCTTCGGAGCTCGCACGCTGACGCAGCAGCTGCGGTGCGCGCAGCGTGAAGGCGACGATCGCGAGTTCGGGATCCACGAACTCATCGATCAGATCCTCGCCGTACCGATCAAGATCCAGTGGCGTAGCGCCTAGTGAGGTGAGGAAGGAGGCTACGTCGTCCACCAGAGGCATGGCGGGCACGTTGTAGTGTTCGCGCGCTGACTCCAGAAGCTGGTCGTAGGTCGTCATGTGTTCTCCAGCAGTGCTTGGGTCGGCGCCTGAGTTCTTTCGAGAGAGGATGGAGATTCCGCCACCGCGGCCCTCGATCATGCGTTGACGTACGCCGCGAGATGCTCACCCGTCAGCGTCGACCCGTCTGCGACGAGCTCGGCGGGCGTTCCCTCGAACACGATGCGACCGCCGTCGTGGCCGGCTCCCGGTCCGACGTCGATGATCCAGTCGGCGTGTGCCATGACGGCCTGATGATGCTCGATCACGACCACCGTCTTGCCAGCATCGACAAGTCGATCCAGCAGACCGAGGATCGTGTCGACGTCGGCGAGATGCAGGCCGGTCGTCGGCTCGTCCAACACGTAGACGTCGCCCTTCTCGCCCATCTGGATCGCGAGCTTGATGCGCTGGCGCTCACCGCCCGACAGGGTCGACAACGGCTGTCCGAGCGACAGGTAGCCGAGCCCCACGTCTTCCAGGCGTCCGAGGATGGCAGCCGCGGCCGGGAGTTTGGTCTCGCCCTCGCTGAAGAACACACGGGCCTCGGAGACCGGAAGGTCGAGCACCTCGGTGATGTCCTTGCCGCCGAGCTTGTACTCCAGCACCGCCGCCTGGAAGCGCTTACCACCGCAGTCCTCGCACGGAGTTTCGATGGTGTCCATGAACCCGAGCTCGGTGATGATGACACCGGCACCCTTGCAGGTGGGACAGGCGCC
The DNA here is from genome assembly GCF_050470785.1 of Microbacterium sp. NRRL B-14842. Lineage (NCBI taxonomy): Bacteria > Bacillati > Actinomycetota > Actinomycetes > Micrococcales > Microbacteriaceae > Microbacterium > Microbacterium sp. NRRL B-14842. The sequence goes on from NZ_JBFLUM010000001.1 coordinate 1,422,927, forward strand.
CTCGGAATTCGCGCTGAACAGGGCGGGCTTCACTCCGTTCGCCTTCGCGAAGGCTTTGCGGATGGGTTCGAGCAGCCCCGTGTAGGTCGCGGGGTTGCTGCGACGCGAGCCCTTGATGGCGGACTGGTCGATCGCCACCACGCCCTCGCGTCCGGTCACCGAACCGTGGATGAGCGAGCTCTTTCCGGAGCCCGCGACGCCGGTGACCACGGTCAGGACACCGGTCGGGATGTCGACGTCCACGTTCTGGAGGTTGTTCGTGGAGGCGCCACGGACTTCGATCGCGCCGGTGCGATCGCGCACGGCGCCCTTGAGCTGCGCGCGGTCGTCGAGGTGCTGCCCCGTCAGCGTTCCACTGGCCGTGAGGCCTTCGACGCTCCCCTGATAGCAGATCTCTCCCCCGGCGCTTCCGGCACCCGGCCCCAGATCCACGACATGATCGCCGATCGCGATGGTCTCCGGCTTGTGCTCGACGACGAGCACCGTGTTCCCCTTGTCGCGGAGTCGGAGCAGCAGGCCATTCATCCGCTGGATGTCGTGCGGGTGCAACCCGATCGTCGGCTCGTCGAACACGTACGTGACGTCGGTCAGCGAGGAGCCGAGGTGCCGCAGCATCTTGATCCGCTGCGCCTCTCCCCCGGACAGCGTTCCCGATGGCCGGTCCAGGCTCAGATACCCCAGGCCGAGGGTCACGAAGGCGTCGAGGTTGGCGCTCAGCGCCTGGAGCAGGGGCCCCGCACCGGGGAGGTCGAGACCTTTGACCCACGCGGCGAGGTCCGTCACCTGCATGCGGCAGGCATCGGCGATGCTCACACCGTCGATCTTGGACGATCGTGCGCCTTCGGTGAGGCGCGTGCCGTCGCACTCCGGGCACACCGCGAAGGTGGCCACCCGCTCGACGAAGGCGCGGATGTGCGGCTGCAGCGCGTCGAGGTCTTTGGAGAGCATGGACTTCGTGATCTTCGGGATCAGGCCCTCGTAGGTCATGTTGATACCGGAGATCTTGACCTTCGTCACCTCGCCGTAGAGGAACAGGTGGCGCTGCTTGTCGGTGAACGAGGCGATGGGCTTGTCCGGCGGGTAGAACCCGGACTGCGAGAACCCCTTCACCATCCAGCCGTCGGCGGTGTATCCGGGCACCATGATCGCGCCCTCGTCGAGGGACTTCGACTCATCGACGATCTGCGAGAGGTCGAGATCGGACACCACTCCCCTGCCCTCACATCGCGGGCACATGCCGCCGAGGTAGATCGCGTCCTTCACGATCTTCTTCTCCCCGCCCGGCCCGGTCATCACGCCGCTGGCCTTCTGCGTCGGGATGTTGAACGAGAACGCCGTCGGCCCGCCGATGTAGGGCTGTCCGAGCTTGCTGAACAGGATGCGGAGCATCGCATTGGCATCCGTCACCGTGCCGACGGTGGACCGCGGATTCGCGCCGAGGCGCTCCTGGTCCACGATGATCGCCGTGGTGAGGCCTTCCAGCACGTCGACGTCGGGTCGAGGGACGGACGGCATGAAGCCCTGCACGAAGGCGCTGTACGTCTCGTCGATCATCCGGCGCGATTCGGCGGCGATCGTGTCGAAGACGAGAGAGCTCTTCCCGGAACCCGAGACCCCGGTGAACACCGTGAGGCGTCGCTTCGGGATGTCGACGCTCACGTCCTTGAGGTTGTTCTCGCGCGCGCCCTGCACACGGATGAGATCGTGGGTGTCCGCGGGGTGCTCGGCAGCGGTCATGCGGCGTCCTTCGTGGTGGTGGGGCCGTCAGGCGGCCTGGTTGATGCGGAGCAGGTTGCCCGCGGGGTCGCGGAACGCGCAGTCGCGCACACCGTAGGGCTGATCCATGGGTTCCTGGACCACGTCCGCCCCCTCCGCGACCAGACGGTCGAACAGGGCGTCCAGGTCGTCGCTCGCGAGTGTCAGAGCGCCATAGCTGCCCTTCGCGATGAGCTCCAGGATCGTCTGCCGTTCGGCGTCGGTGATGCCGGGGTCGGTGGCCGGCGGGTGGAGCACGATCGAGGTCTCCGGCTGGCCTGCGGGGCCGACCGTGAGCCAGCGGAGACCGTTATAGCCGACGTCGTTGCGCACCTCGAAGCCGAGGGCGTCGCGGTAGAAGCCGAGCGCCGCTTCGGCGTCGGTGTGCGGGAGGAAGGCGTAGTGGATGCTGATGTTCATGATGCTCACGTTAGGTGCGCCTCGGGGCGCGGCGCTTCTCGATTCCTGATCGGTCGGGTGACCTGCTTCGCCTGGAACGAGGGGATGCCCTCGACGTTCGCGGCGCGTTCACGGTACACGCTGGGTGGGACACCGACCAGCTCCGAGAACCGGGTGCTGAACGTTCCCAGCGAGGAGCAGCCCACGGCGAAGCACACCTCGGTGACGCTGAGGTCGCCGCGACGCAGCAGCGCCATGGCGCGTTCGATGCGGCGGGTCATGAGATAGGAGTACGGGGATTCGCCGTAGGTCTCGCGGAACCGCCGACTGAGGTGGCCGGCGGACATGTGCACGCCCCGCGCCAGGGCCTCGACGTCCAGGGGCTTCGCGTACTCCCGATCGATGCGGTCGCGAACCTTCCGCATCACGACCAGCTCCCGCAGTCGAGCGTCATCCACCGGTGTCACGTGATGATCCTGCCATGACGCCGGAAGACGGGGAATGACCATCCGCGACGCGCGGAGCCGCTCCTCCCCCGCTGTCGGACTTCCGGCGCTACCCTGGGGGCATCCTCACAGGATTCTCTCAGAAGGGGTTCCCCGTCATGTCTGAAGCAGTCGCAGAAACGAAGTCTTTCTTCAAGTCCATCCGCGTCGCTCTCGCGGTCTCCGGCGTGCTCGCGCTGCTCGCGGGTATCGCGTTGCTCGTCTGGCCGGTGAAGTCCGCCGTCATCGTGACGGCGATCTTCGCGTCGTACTTGATCGTCGCGGGAGTCGTCTACATCGGCCTCGGCATCTTCTCCCGCGCCAAGGGCGGCTGGTCTCGCGTCGGCCACATCGTCCTCGGCCTGCTCTACATCGTCGCCGGCGTCATCGCGTTCTTCAACCTGAACGTCGCCGCCGCCACCCTCGCGCTGGTCGTCGTGATCTTCATCGGCGTGAGCTGGATCGTCGACGGCGTCGTGGCGCTCTCGCTGCTCGGCAGCGATGGGTCGCGAGTGTGGACCGTGATCTACGCCATCCTCAGCATCATCGCCGGAATCATCGTCCTCTTCTCGCCGGTCATCGCCGGATTCGCGCTGTGGCTGCTCCTGGGCATCTCGCTCGTCGTGCTCGGTATCGTGCAGATCATCCGCGCGATCACGCTGGGCAAGGATGAGAAGGCGTTCACCACGGGCGCTGCCGCCGTTTGACCTCGGATACGCACGACGCCCCGGACCTGTCGAGCAGGTCCGGGGCGTCGTGGCGTCGGACGACTATTCCGCGGCGAAGGCGCTCACGTCGCCGATGAGGCGGGTGTTGTCCGCGGGGACGGGGTCGATGACCGCCTTGGCGACCTCGGCGGCGAACTCGGACACGTTGTAGAGACGGCCGGCGGATTCGCGGCGCTCGGCGATCGCCCCGGGGTTCGCGCGCTCGAGCAGCGTCGCGGTGATCGTGCCCTCGATCATGTCGCCGGAGACGACGGTGAAGCCGATCCCCTTCTCGGCGAGGCCGGGGATCAGTTCCCGCAGCGCGTCCTCGCCGGCCCGCTTGGACAGCGCGACGGGCTCGTACTCCGGCATCGTCGGCGTCGTGCGGATGAAGTGCGCCTGGTGGCTGGTGACGAACACGACGCGTGCGCCGTCCGACAGCAACGGGGTCGCGGCGTTGAGGACGTTGAGCTGCGCGTCCCGGTTGAGCGTCAGGGCGTAGTCCTCGGCCATCCCCGACTCCATGCCACCCGAGGCGTTGAGGACGAGGACGTCGAGACGCCCGTACTCGGCGCGGACGGCGTCGAACATCTCGGCGATCGACGCCGGGTCGGTGAGGTCCGCGCCGACGACGAGCGCCCGGCGGCCCAGCTCGCGCAGCTGCGCTGCGAGCTTCTCCGCGCGCGGCGCCTTGTTCCGGTAGTTGATGACGACGTCGGCGCCGGCCTCGGCGAGGTACCGCACGGTGTCGGCGCCGATCCCCCGCGATGAGCCGGTGACGAGGGCCACCTTGCCGTCGAGGGATCCTGCGGGAAGAACGTCGGTCACGGGTGACTCCTCATGGTGCGTGGAACGCCGTGAGCGCACGGCCCTCACAGATTACCAAGGGGGCGCGGTGGCGGCCGGTCGGGCGTCGCCACGCGTGGTACGTTGACGGCAAAGGAGGCCGCATGGACAACTTCTCGACGTTCGTCACGTTCATCGACCACTGGGCATGGATCGGGTGGCTCGTCCTCATCGCCGTCTTCCTCGTCATCGAGATGCTCTCCCTCGACTTCACCTTCCTGATGCTGAGCTTCGGCAGCGTGATCGGTCTCGTCACCGACTTCGTCGGGCTCCCGGTCTGGATCCAGATCCTCATCGCCGCCTTGGCATCCGCCCTCTTCATCCTCTTCCTGCGGCCGCCCCTCTTGCGCCGACTGCACCGCGGTGCCGACCCCACCCGCTCGAACGTCGAGGCCCTCGTCGACCTCCGCGGCATCGCGCTCAGCGAGATCACGCAGATCTCCGGCCAGGCGAAGCTCGCGAACGGCGACACCTGGACCGCCCGAACCACCACCCCGATGGCGATCCCCGCGGGGGCGCCTGTCGCCGTCAGCGCGATCAACGGCGCGACCGCCATCGTCCGACCCCTCAACGACTAGGAGCACGCGTGGACGACGCATCGATCATCCCGACCGTGATCATCTGGATCCTGGTGATCGCGGTCATCATCTTCGTGATCGTCACGATCGCGCGGGCGATCCGCATCATCCCGCAGGCGACCGCCGGCGTGGTGGAACGGCTCGGCCGGTATCACAAGACCCTCTCCCCCGGCCTCAACATCCTCGTGCCCTTCATCGACCGTCTGCGGCCGCTGATCGACATGCGCGAGCAGGTGGTCTCCTTCCCGCCGCAGCCCGTGATCACCGAGGACAACCTCGTCGTCTCCATCGACACGGTCGTCTACTTCCAGGTGACCGACGCCCGTGCCGCCACCTACGAGATCGCGAACTACCTCGGCGCCGTGGAGCAGCTCACCACCACGACGCTCCGCAACGTCGTCGGCGGTCTGAACCTCGAAGAGGCGCTCACGAGCCGCGACAACATCAACGGCCAGCTCCGCGTGGTCCTCGACGAGGCGACCGGCAAGTGGGGCATCCGCGTGGGCCGTGTCGAGCTCAAGGCGATCGACCCGCCCGTCTCGATCCAGGACTCGATGGAGAAGCAGATGCGCGCGGAGCGGGACCGCCGTGCCGCGATCCTGACCGCCGAGGGGACGAAGCAGTCCGCGATCCTCGAGGCGGAGGGCCTTCGTCAGGCGGAGATCCTCCGGGCCGAGGGCGACAAGCAGGCAGCGGTCCTTCGTGCCCAGGGCGAGGCGGAGGCGATCCAGAGCGTCTTCACCGCGATCCACCAGGGCGCTCCGGACGACAAGCTCCTCGCCTACCAGTACCTGCAGATGCTCCCGAAGATCAGCGAGAGCCCGTCCAGCAAGCTGTGGATCATCCCGAGCGAGCTGACCGAGGCGCTCAAGGGCATCGGCACCGCCTTCACCCCGAAGACCGGGCCGGGCTCGACCACTCCCCCCGCTGGCGCGTGACCCACCCGTACTTCGTCAAGGCCGAGCAGCCCCGGATCCTGGCCCATCGCGGTCTCGTGACCGTCGAGGGGCGGGAGTCCGGGGTCTGGGAGAACACGGCGGCCGCCTTCGCCGCTGCTCATGCCGCCGGGGCCGAGTACATCGAGACGGACTGCCAGGTCACCGCAGACGGCGACGTCGTGCTCTTCCACGATCACGACCTCCGGCGTCTGGTGGACGATCCGCGCGCTGTCCACGAGGTCCGGACAAGGGAGCTGAGCGCGCTCTTCGCGGAGCACGGCGGTCTGCTCACCGTGGCCGAGGCGCTCTCCGCGTTTCCGGAGACACGCTTCAACATCGACGTGAAGACGCCGGCCGCTGCGGCTCCCCTGGGGCCCGTCCTGGCCGCGCACACGCACCGTGTCCTGGTCACCAGCTTCTCGGACGCCAACCGGCGCGCGACGGTGGAGGCCGTGCGACAGACCGGCACCGGGCTCCGGCCCGCCACCTCGGGCGGGAGCTGGACGATCGCCGCGCTCCGGACGCTGTCCGCGATGCGCCTCTCCCCCGGCCGGCTGCTGCGGGAGATCGATGCCGTGCAGATCCCGGAGCGCCACGGGGCGCTCACAGTGCTGACGCCGGCCCTCCTCCGCGCCGCCCACCGCGTCGGCACCGAGGTCCACGTGTGGACGGTGAACGAGGCGGAGGACATGCGCCGCCTCGTCGACGCCGGTGTGGACGGCGTCGTGACCGACCGCGCCGACCTCGCCGTCGCCACGCTGCGGACGGTCTGAGCGCCCTTTATCCTCCGGCGCTGGGATTCCGCTGTGAATACCGGGCAGAACGCCCCCACGTGGATGAAGCGCACAGGCTCGAACGTTATACCTGACAGCGACGAGAGGACCACACAATGGCAGATCGCAGCCTGCGCGGCATCCGACTCGGCGCCCAGAGCCTACAGAGCGAAGAGGGCGTCGTTTTCATGGAGCGCCGTGAGACCACCTACACCTGTGACACCTGCGGACACGACACCACGCTCATGTTCGCAGCCGATGCCGAACCGCCTCAGACCTGGGAGTGCCGTTCCTGCGGAGCGGAAGCCCGCCTGAAGGTCGACGGCGAGGCCGTCACCCTCGAGGTCACCGACGAGAAGGCCGCCCGCACCCACTGGGACATGCTCATGGAGCGTCGTACCCGTGCGGAGCTGGAGGAGCTTCTCGAAGAGCGCCTCGCCTACATCCGAGCCCGGCGCGGTGCCGGCGAGGACCCCACCCGAGAGAAGATCGGCGCCTAGCGCCGACGGGCGCGCCACCACCCGAGACCGAGCGCACCCAGACCGCCCCAGAGCAGCACCTGCTGCAGCCAGGGGCCCAGGACGATTCCCGCCGTGAGGCCGGAGCGGAGTTCGACATCTTCGAGCATCGCTCCGGCCTCATCCGCGTCCAGGCTGGTGACCGTGCGACCGTCCGGGAGGATGACCTGGCTCGTGCCGACCGTGGAGATGTTGACGACGCTCCGGCCCGTCTCGATGGCGCGCATCCGAGCGAAGGCGAGCTGCTGCAGGTTCTCGTCCGTGCCGCGGAAGTCGGCGTTGTTCGTCTGGAAGACCAGTACTTCGGCGCCGCCGTACAGGCCCTCGGTGATGACGTCGTCGTAGATCACGTCGAAGCAGATCGCGAGACCGACGCGGACGTCGTCGACCTCGACGATCGGCGGGTTGGTCCCCGGGGTGTACTCGCGCTGGATCAGCCCGATGAGGTCGGGGACGAGGGCGTTGAAGAAGGCCCGATCCGGCACATACTCGCCGAAGGGCACGGGGTGGCGCTTGTCGTGCTTCTGAGGCGCCGTGGCGTCCGGCAGCCACAGCATCGACGTGTTGTAGTAGAGGTTGCCCCGACCGGTGGCGGCATTGGCGAGCAGCGGCGCATCGATGCGGTTCGCCACGAGGGTCATCCGCCGCGCGATCGCGGAGTTCGCGAACGGATCCGTGTCCAGCCCGCCCTCCGGCCAGACGAGAAGATCGACGTCCTCGCCGTAGAGGGGCTCGGTCGCCTCCGTCTGCGCCTGGACGACGGCGAAGGGTTCGCGCTGGTCGAAGTAGCCGGTCGGCCCGTTCCCCTGCACCGCGGCGATGCGCATCGATCCGGACGGCGTGGTCGGGAAGAGCGGGGTGAAGAAGAGGATCAGGACCAGTGCGACCGGCGCGAGGAGGGTGACCGGCCGCCGCCACAGCCCCGTGCGGACGATCTCGATCACCATGGCGACGAGGAAGACCATGAGGAAGCTCAGTCCGCTGACGCCCACCCAGGAAGAGAGCGCCGCGAGCGGGCTCTCCGCCTGGCTCATCCCGAGACGAGCCCAGGGGAAGCCGCCGTATGGCCACCAGCCGAGGAACAGCTCCCTCCCTACCCACAGCGCCGCAACGACCGCCGGGAGGGTCAGCAGGCGACCCGCGGTGCCCGGCCAGGCCCGGGGCAGCCACCGGTAGGCAAGGGTCAGCGGGATCAGCGCCACGGCCGTGAGCGCGCCCTCGACCACGCTCAGGGCAGCCCAGGGCAGCGGCCCCAGATATCGAGACGTCCAGGACACGAGCAGGGCGAAGAACACGATGCCGTAGACCAGTCCCACGAGCAGTGCGCCACCGGCCCGTCGACCGATCAGCGCGAGCAGCAGCAGCCCCGTGGCGGGGAAAGCCAGGATCCAGATCGCCGCTTCGGGAAACGCGAGGTCCATGAGCAGCGCAGCCAGGGCGGCGACGGGTACGGCGGCCCACAGGGGCAGGAGGGCGCGTCGGCGAACGGGAGCTTCGATCATGCGGGCGGATCTCACATCGAGGAGTAGGCGACGATGCCACGGCGCACACCGTCGAGGGCTGCCCGGGCGGTGCGTGCGAGTGCGGCGTCCTCCGCGACGATGGACAGCTGATCGAGGAGGTCGATGGTCTGCTTCGCCCATCGCACGAAATCACCGGCCGCCATGTCCGCGTCGATGAGCACGCGATCGAGCATGCCGCCCCGCGCCCACGCGTGCATCGCTCCCGCGAGTCCCGCGGCCAGCGGCTCGCTTCCCGGCAGCTGGTGGTCCTGCTCCAGGTCGTCGAGCTCGGCCCACAACGCGGTCGTCTTCTCGTATGCCGCTCGGAAGGCACCCCGCGGGAGGCCCCGCTCCCCCGCGTTGGCTTCGTCCCGACGCGGCTCGTACACGAGGGAGCACGCCATCGCCGCGAGTGACGGGGCGTCCAGTCCCTTCCAGAGCCCCTGACGCAGCGACTCGGCCACGAGTAGATCGCGCTCACCGTAGATCCGCCGCATCGTGCGGCCGGCGTCGGTCAGGTGCATCCCGTCCTCGTCGCGACGCACATAGTCCAGCGTCTCCAGCACCTCGACGACACGGTCGAAGACGCGAGCCACCGTTCCCGTCCTGGTCTCGATCTGACGCCGCGTACGGTCTGTCTGTCGCTTGAGCTTCCAGTAGCGCTCGGCCCAGCGAGCGTGCTTCTCGCGGTCGGGGCACCGATGGCACGGGTGGCGCTGCATCCGCGTGCGGAGCGTCTGGATGCGCTTCATCCGCTTGTCCCGGGCGGCACGGGGAGCCTGGGTGTCCTGTCGATTCTTCTTCTCGAGATCGCTCAGCTCGCGGCGGATGGCGGCGTACTCCGGGAAGTCGCCGTGCTCGCACGCCATCGCCGACTGGTAGCCGGCCAGCGACTCCTCGGCCTCCCGCACCTGTCGGGCCAGGCCGACCACGGCGCGGTCGGCCTGGAACTGGGCGAACGACGACTCCAGGATCTGCCGCGCCCTGGCCTGCCCGAACAGATCGATCAGGTTGACGGCCATGTTGTACGTCGGCCGGAAGCTGGAGTTGAGCGGGTAGGTCCGCCGCGATGCGAGGGCGGCGACGGCCTGCGGGTCCATGCCCTCGGTCCACTGCACGACCGCGTGCCCCTCGACATCGATGCCGCGGCGCCCGGCGCGGCCCGTGAGCTGCGTGTATTCGCCGGATGTGATCGCGACGCGCGCCTCTCCGTTGAACTTCTCCATCTTCTCCAGCACGACCGTGCGCGCCGGCATGTTGATGCCGAGGGCCAGCGTCTCGGTCGCGAAGACGACTTTGAGCAGTTTGCGCCGGAACAGCTCTTCGACGACCTCCTTGAAGGCAGGGAGGAGGCCGGCATGGTGGGCGGCCACGCCCCGTTCGAGGTTGTCCAGCCACTCCCAGTAGCCGAGCACCCCGAGATCCTCGTCCTGCAACGTGCGGGTGCGTTCCTCGACGAGGGCCCGGATCTCCGCGCGCTCCTCCGACGAGGTCAGGCGCAGGCCGGAGCGCCGCACCTGCTGCACCGCGGCATCGCAGCCCACGCGGCTGAAGATGAAGAAGATGGCGGGAAGGAGATTCGACCGTTCCAGCAGCTCGACCACGTCAGGGCGGTCCATGCGCTCGATCCGGTGCGCGTTCGCGGCGCGCACGGGGCGGCGGCCGCCCCGTGGCGGTCGGGCGGCCTGGCGCCCGGCGTGGCGATTGCTGCGATACGACTGCGCCTGGCGGTTGCTCTCGTAGGTGGAACCCGTGAACGAACGGATGCGCATGAGCTCCTGGTTCACCTGGGCCGTGGCGATGCCCGCCCGGTCGTCGAAGAGCGGCAGCAGGTCGTCGCGTACGAGCACGTGCTGCTCCAGCGGCACCGGACGGATCTCGGAGACGATGACCTCGGTGTCTCCGCGCACGGTGTCGAGCCAGTCGCCGAACTCCTCGGCGTTCGACACGGTCGCGCTCAGCGAGACCAGCCGCACGCGGGGCGGGAGGTGGATGATGACCTCTTCCCACACGGCACCACGGAAGCGGTCGGCCAGATAGTGGACCTCGTCCATCACGACGTAGCGCAGGTCGCGCAGCGCCGCGGAGTCGGCATAGATCATGTTCCGCAGCACCTCGGTCGTCATGACCACGATGCGGGCGTTGCCGTTGATGTTCGTGTCGCCCGTCAGCAGACCGACGTCGTCCGCGCCGTAGACGTCGACGAGCTCACGGAACTTCTGATTCGAGAGCGCCTTCATCGGCGTGGTGTAGAAGGCTTTGTCCGTCGCGGTCTGCATCGCCAGGTGGATGGCGAACTCCCCCACGATCGTCTTCCCGGCACCCGTGGGGGCTGCCACGAGAACGCTGCGTCCGTTCTCCAGCGCGTGGCATCCGGCGAGCTGGAACGGGTCGAGCTGGAAGCGCTGGCGCGAGGCGAATACTGCGGTCTCCGGGTGCGCCGCGCTCTCCTGCGCCTGCGCGTATCGCTCGGACGGCGAACTCATGGGGCGTCCGGGATGAGTCCGGCGGCGGTGTCCTGCTTGCGCTTGCGCCGGTCGAAGAGGAGGGAGAGCCCTGCCGCTGCGAAGAAGAGGACGATGAGGATGCCGGCCAGCATCAGCATGCTCACGACGTCCGCCGCGGGCGTGGCCAGTGCGGCGAAGATCGTCGCGATGAGGATGGCCACCCGCCACCCCTTCAGGATCGCTCGGCCCGACATCACCCCTGCGAGGTTGAGCGCGACGAGGAAGACGGGGAGGACGAACGAGATGCCGATGACGATCATCAGCTTGAACACGAAGTCGTAGTACTCCTGTGCGGAGTAGAAGTTGGTGCCGCCCTCCGGGGTGAAGCTCCACATGAGCTCGATGACGTGCGGCATGATCTGCACCCCGAGATAGCACCCCGCGAAGAACAGGGGCACCGCGGCGACGACGAAGCCGACCGTGTAGCGGATCTCCTTGCGGGTGAGACCGGGCATGATGAAAGCCCAGATCTGCCACAGCCAGACGGGTGCGGAGAGGAACAGGCCGATCGTGAGGGCGATGCGCATGCGCATGTCGAACGCGGACGTCACTGTCCCGAAGTTCAAGGCGCTGAAGTCATCACCGCGCTGTTCCGAGATGATGCGGATCGGACCGGTGATGAAGTGGATCACCGGATCCGCGATGAGGAACGCCACCACCATGCCGACGACGAGAGCGATCGCCGCGTACATGAGGCGCTTCCGCAGTTCGACGAGATGGGCTCCCAGCGACATCCGCCGATCTCGCTCCGCCGTCGGCGTCACGGCCGGTTCGATGGCTGCCACGGCCGTCAGGCGCGAGGCGGGGTCTCAGGGTCGGTGCCCGAGTCCTTCACCGTCGTGGGCTCCGCGGGTGCCGACTCGGCACGACTCGCGTCCTCTTCCTTCATGGCCTTCATCTCACCCTTGAAGACGCGGGCCGACTGGCCCATGCTCTTCGCGAGAGCCGGCAGCTTGGCAGCGCCGAAGAGAAGGAGGATAACGGCCAGCACGATGAGCAGGTGCCAGCCTTGCATTCCAGCGAACATATCGACAATCCCGTCGTAGGGGGGCTTTCCGCCCCAGTCTACAGATCAATCCTCGGCATCAGGCCGGTGGTAGAGCGCGAGTCCGGCGGCGGCCCACTCCCGTGTGGCAGCCCGTGCGATGCCCGGATCCGTGACCTCCATCGCGCCGCCGAAACGGGCCGCGAGCCGCTTGATGCTGCGAGGGTCCGCGAGGTGGAGGTGCGTCGTCACCATCCCATCACCCGTGCGGAGCGTCTCGGCGGGCACGAAACCGCTGAGCAGCGGAGCAAGGCGCTCCGGGACACGGACGGTGACCTCCCGCTCCTCCTCCAGCCCGGCGAACGCCTCGGGCACCCGCTCGCCGCCGTGGGCGCTCGGGATGTCGGTGAGAGTGGGGGCGCTGACGCGGTCGAGGTGGAACGTCCGCATCGCCTCGCGCATGTGGCACCAGCCCTGCAGATACCACTGCCCGTTCGTGATGAGGATCTGCACCGGGTCCACGGTCCTCGTCGTCGGAGCCGCATCGGGGGCCTGGTAGGTGAACGAGACGGCCACGCCCTTCTGCAGGCCGCGGGCGACGACCTCACGCACCTCGTCCACCGCGGTCGGGGCGACGACGACATCAGCCGGCGCATCGGCGGCTCCCCGCGAGAGCTTCGAGATGAGGCCGGCGACGAGACCGGAGTCGGATACGGCCGGCACGGCGGCGACCATCTGCAGGCCGGCGAGCAGGGCCGCGGCCTCACGCGCCGTGAAGCGCGGGACGCGACGCAGGGCCACGTCGTTCGTGATCTCGATGACGTCCTCGAGATCGAGGAGATCCCAGTTGATGTCGAACATCTCCTGCGGCTGCTGCCAGTAGCCCGCCTCGCCGGGAAGGCCGATCACGGTGAGCTTCTCGACCATCGCCCGCATCTCCCGCGGGGTCACGCCGAACTCCTCGGCGGCCTCGGCGAGGGAGACCTGCCCGTGCTCCAGCAGGTACGGGACGAGCGTGAGATAGAGGCGTACACGCTCCGCCGCGAGGAGGGGCTTGGGCGCGGCGCTCATGCGGGCACCTCCGCGTCTGTGTGGGCCTCGACCACGGCGCGCAGACGACTGATCACCGCGTCCCGGAGCGGTGCGGGCTCCACCACGCGGACCTCGGGTCCATAAGAGGCGAGCTCATCGGCCAGGATGTGCAGATCGACGAAGGGCACGTGGATGCCCTGGGCGGCAGGCGTCGCCCGTCGGCCCAGGCGCAGTGCGGCTTCGGTTCCGGGTGTGACCTCCAGCAACGCCGAGTTCTCCGCGGCGACGCGCTCGAGACCGCTCAGCGCCCGCTCCCCCGCGCCCTCGCGTAGCGCGGGGTCGAACGTCGTGGCACTGACCACGACCTCGCCGACGATGCGGCTCAGCAGGAACGTCCGGTCCTCTTCGATGTCGACGTCGACGCCGTACACGTGCCAGCGCGCCTCGTAGTCCACCAGTGCGAGCGGGCGGATACGACGCCGACGAGGGGCGTCCTCTCCCGGCTTCAGATAGTCGAAGGTGACCACTCTGCGGCGTTCGATCGCGTCCTGGAGCGGGCCGAAGGCGGCATCGCGTGCGGTGATGCGCGGCGCGAAGCCGATGATCGGCTCGTCGCCGTCGATGCCGAGGGCGCGGATCTTCCGCACTCCGGACTGCGCGTCTCCCGAGACGGACTCCGCGCTCCAGACACTTCCCGCGAGGCGCAGGACAGCCAGCTCCGCCGGGGAGAACTCGATGTCTCCTGGCAGGTCGTATTCCGCCTGCGGGATGCGGTACCTGGCCTCGCGGAGGTCGTTCGGGTCCGCGGCGTCGCCGATCGTCTCGATCGGGACGCCGAGCGCGCGGAGCTCGTCCTTGTCCCGTTCGAACATCTTCTCCAGGGCATCCGAGCGCGTCCCGGCATCGGCGCGCTGGCGATAGCCGGAGACGTTGTCGAGGATCTGCTGCTTGGTGAGCCCGATCTCCGTCGCCATCAGCGCCACGACGAGGTTCGTCAGGCGCTCTTCGGCAGGGATCCGGGCAGCCATCAGGGTGCGGAGACCGGGGACACGCCGAGGATGTCGACCACGACGGCCATCGCGGAGGAGGTCTCGGTCTTGGGGAGCACGACGAGGACCTGGGAGCCGACGGGCTGCCCGACGAGCGCGTCAGCCACCGGCGCCGCGATCTGTCGGATGCCGTCGGTGGCGGACTGTCCCCAGGTGCTCTGCAGGACGGACTTGTCGTCCCAGCTCACCGCGGTGAAGTGGACGAGCGGCGTCTGGTCCGCGGTCAGCTTCTCGCCGTCTCCACGGATCAGCGTCTGGACGACCTGCTCGTCCGGGGCTGCGCTGTCGGGGATGATGATGCCTGGGGTGCCGTCGTCGGCGCGCACGACGGTCGGCATCCCCTTCGCGTCGTTGAACTGCAGGGTGCCCTCTGCCTTCGGGAGGAAGGCGTCGACGACGTCGATGACGAACACCGCGATGTCGTCCTGGCCCATGCCGAAGCCGCTGAGGTTCGCCTCGCCGAAGTCTTCCGGGGTCAGACCCGCCACGATGCGGGTGCCGCCGGTCGCGCACTCCATGGCGTCGGCGAGCCCGGGAGACTGCGTGGCCCAGGAGCCGATCGTCGACGCGCGGGTGCTCTCCTCGTCGTACGTCGTCTGGAAGATCTGCTCGCCGGTCGCACCGTTGTAGATGGAGATCTGGGCGATGAGCGGCTGGGCGTCGTCGACGAGCGCACGACCGTCCCCCGTCACGACGTCGGCGTAGGACGTCTCCGTCAGGCGGACGGGCGCGAAGATCTCGACCTCCGGCTCGGACCCGACATCGCCGGTGACGGTGACGGCACTGTCGATGCCGTTGGCGTGCCCGTCGCGATCGCACGAGGCGTCAGCGGACGATGCGGTCACGCTGCACCCCGTCAGGGCGAGGGCGGCGAGGCTGAGAGAGGCCAGAACGGCGGACGTTTTACGCACGCGCTCCAGTCTATTCCGTCGTGTGCTCGGATTCGCGCGATGCCGCGGCCAACCGCGCGCCTTCGGCCGCCTTCCCGGCCTCCCTGGCACGTTTGCGGAGGTTCTTGTCCGTGATCTCGCGATCACCCACCGCGCCCGGCGTCCACAGTTCGACGTCCTCGTCGCCGTAGCTGCTCTTCGAGGCGCGACGCTTCACCGACGGAGCCACGGCGCCGGGAGCGAGCCGGCGAGCCGTGAGCAGGAAGCCGGTGTGCGCGACCATGCGGTGGTCCGGCCGGACGGCGAGCCCCTCCACGTGCCAGCCGCGCACCATCGTCTCGGATGCCTCCGGGTCGGTGAAGAGGCCGGTGCCCCGGATGAACTCGGCAACGCGGGAGAGCTGTGTGGCAGTGGCGATGTAGCAGAGCACGACACCGCCGGGGGTCAGCGCGTCCGCGACCGCCTCGATGCACTCCCACGGCGCGAGCATGTCGAGGACGACCCGGTCGACGGTGCCGGGCTCGACTTCCTCGGGCAGCGCGGCGACGAGGTCTCCGACGACGACCCGCCAGGAGTCGGGGCGCTCCCCGAAGAAGGTCTCGACGTTCGCCTGGGCGACCTCGGCGAAATCCTCGCGGCGTTCGAAGGAGAGCAGGCGTCCGGCAGAGCCGACGGCTCGCAGCAGCGACAGCGACAGGGCGCCCGAACCGACTCCGGCCTCGACCACGGTGGCGCCGGGGAAGATGTCGGCCTGCATGACGATCTGCGCCGCGTCCTTCGGGTAGACGATCGCGGCACCGCGGGGCATCGACATCGCGAAGTCCCGCAGCAGCGGCCGCAGCGCCAGGTACTCGTGCCCGGAGCTGTTCGCAACGACCGAGCCATCGGGGAGCCCGATGAGGTCTCGGTGCCGGAGGACCCCGTGGTGCGTGTGCAGCTCGCCGTCTTCGCGGAGCGTCACGGTGTGCAGGCGACCCTTCGGGCCGGTGAGCTGCACGCGGTCGCCCTCACGGAAGGGGCCGCTGGGGCGCGGGGCGGACGTGGTCGTCATCGGGTGGCCTCCGTGAACGCGGCGCGGGAGCCGAAGAGCTCCACGAGGTCGGCGGCACCACGGCCGTCGAGGGTCGGCCACAGCTCATGGGCACCGAGGCCGTCGAGCGGGACGATGTGGGGCACGCCGAGCGTCAGAGCGCCGGAGGCGAGGCCCGCGCGGAGACCGGTCGGGGAATCCTCGATGACCACGACCTCGGCGATGTCCACGTCGAGGAGCGCGGCGGCCTGGAGGTACGGCTCCGGGTGCGGCTTGGGGTTGTCGACGTCGTCTCCGGCGACGACGATGTCGAAGGCCTCGAACTCGATCAGCCCGACCACGTCGAGAGCCATCCGACGCAGCGACATCGTCACCAGCCCGGTCGGGATGCCGGCGGTACGGAGGTCACGGAGAAGCTCCTGGGCGCCAGGCCGGAAGGGCACGCCCTGGGCCCGCAGCGACTCCTGCACGGCACTCGTCAGGTGGGAGACGATCGCCTCCGGAGCCATGTCGACCCCCGCGCCCTGGAGGATGATCGCGCTGTCGATGAGGCCGCTGCCCACGAGCTGCAGGGCGTCCTCATGGGACCACCTGCCGCCGAACGACTCCACCAGCGCGGTCTCGGCCGCCATCCAATACGGCTCGGTGTCGACCAGTGTTCCATCCATGTCCCAGAGGACCGCGCGGGGCTTGTTGCTCACTGAACCCATGCTAGCCGGGCCCGCCCACATCCCCTCGACGCGGGCTAGCCTGGGGGGATCGAATCCTCGACCTCGAAGGGAGCACGGCATGGACGTTCTCGGTTCACGCATCATCATCGCCGCCTTCGACGGCTGGAACGACGCCGGTGAGGCCGCGACCGGAGCCGTCGGCGCGCTGCAGGCGGCGGGCGGCTACGACCTCGTGCACTCGGTCGATCCGGAGCTCTACTTCGACTACCAGTACACCCGGCCGGCGACCCGACTCGATGCCGAGGGACGCCGTCAGATGACGTGGCCCGAGGCCGGGCTGTGGCGCCCGCGTTATCCGGGCCCCGGCCCCGAGTTCTGGCTGCTCACCGGTGCCGAGCCCGCGCGCACCTGGCAGGCGTTCGCGTCCGAGTTCATCGACGTCGCCCTGCGCGACGACATCACCGGCTTCGTGACCCTCGGCGCCATGCTCTCCGACGTCCCGCATACCCGCCCGATCTCGATCTTCGCGTCGAGCCAGAACGAGCAGGTCCGCGAGGCACACGCCCTGGAGCGGTCGGTGTACGAGGGCCCCGTCGGCATCCTCACCGTGCTCGAGCACTTCGCCGAGAACGCGGGGATCCCCTCCGTGAGCCTCTGGGCGAGCGTCCCGCACTACGTCGCCTCGGCCGCCCCGTCGCCGAAGGTCACCCTCGCGCTTCTCGACCGTCTCGAGGAGCTGACCGGTGTGGATGTGGACCGCCGGCACCTCCGCACGGAAGCCGCGGCCTGGGAGGCGTCGATCGATGCCGCCGCGTCCGAGGACGAGGAGATGGCGGAGTACATCCGGCAGCTGGAGCGGACGCGCGACACGTGGGACTCCCCCGACGCCTCGGGAGACGCGATCGCCCAGGCCTTCGAGCGCTATCTGCGACGCCGCGACGACGGCCGCGGCGACCGCAAGCGCTGAACGGGGCTCGGCTCAGGCCGAGGCGGGGATGACGCCCATCGCGAGCAGCACGAGCAGCACGCCGCCGAGCAGGATCCGGTAGATCACGAACGGCAGGAAGCTGCGCTTCGAGATCCAGTTCATGAAGAACGCGATCACGCCCAGTGCGACGACGAAGGCGACGCCCGTCGCGGCCACCGTGTCGCCGAGCGAGAAGAAGGACGGCTCGCCCCAGCTCTTGAACAGCTGGTAGAAGCCGCTGCCGAACACGGCAGGGATGGCGAGCAGGAAGGCGTACCGGGCGGCGGCGGCGCGCTCGTAGCCGAGGAAGAGACCCATGGTGATCGTGCCGCCGGACCGCGAGACGCCGGGGATGAGGGCGAGTGCCTGGGCGAGCCCGAAGGCGATGCCGTGCGGGTAGGTCAGGTCGTCGAGCTTCCGGCGCTTGGCCCCGACGTGATCGGCGATGCCCAGGAGGATGCCGAACACGATGAGCATGATCGCCACGATCCAGAGTGACCGGAAGACGGTCTCGATCTGATCCTGGAAGAGCAGCCCGAGCAGCACGATCGGGATGCTGCCGATGATGATGAGCCATCCCATGCGCGCGTCCGGGTCGTTCCGGGGCACCTTCCCGGCGAGCGACCGGAACCACTGGGAGATGATGCGGACGATGTCCCGCCAGAAGAACACCACGACGGCGGCCTCCGTGCCGATCTGCGTGATGGCGGTGAACGCCGCGCCCGGATCTTCTCCGGACGGCAGGAACGTCCCGACGACACGCAGATGGGCGCTGGAGGAGATCGGCAGGAACTCGGTGAGACCCTGGACGATTCCCAGGATCAGTGCTTCGAGCAGGTGCATGGAGAGGCCTTCGTCTTTCGGGACGGCACGGAGCGCGTGGACGCCGCTCAGTACGTGCGCAGCAGATCGGCCAGCACCCGCTGACCGAAGACAAGTGAGTCTACGGGCACCCGCTCGTCGACTCCGTGGAACATCCCGGTGAAGTCGAGATCGGCCGGCAGACGCAGCGGGGCGAAGCCGTAACCGGTGATGCCGAGAGTGGCCAGCGCCTTGTTGTCGGTCCCGGCTCCCAGGAGATACGGGATGACCGGTACGCCGGGGTCGTGCCGACCCAGGGCTGCCACCATCGCGTCGACGAGCTCCCCCGCGAACGGCGTCTCCATGCCGATGTCGCGCACCACGGTCTCGATCCGGATGTCGTCGCCGACGATGCGCTGGAGCTCGGCGAGCACGTCGTCCTCGGTCCCGGGGATCACCCGGACGTCGATCAGCGCCTCGGCGCGCTCCGGGATGACGTTGTGCTTGTAGCCGGCGGTGAGGGCCGTCGGGTTGGTCGTCGTGCGGAACGTCGACCGCAGGAAGGCTTCTGCCGGACCGGCCGCGGCGGCGAGGGCGTCGGGGTCGTCGGCGCTCCGGCCGCTCAACGCACTCAGACCCTCGAGCAGCGCCTCCGTCGTCGGCGTGAGCCGGACCGGCCACCGCGTGCGGCCGATGGCGGCCACCGCCTCGGCGAGTTTCGTGACGGCGTTGTCGTCGTGCAGGCGACTGCCGTGTCCCGCTCGGCCGGTGGCGACGAGGCGGATCCAGATCAGGGCCTTCTCCCCCACCTGCAGCAGGTACGCCCGGCGGTCGTCCACCGAGATCGAGTAGCCGCCGACCTCGCTGATGGCCGCCGTCGCGCCGACGAACCACTCCGGACGATCCTTCACGACGAGCGCGGAGCCCTCCACGCCGCCGTTCTCCTCATCGGCGAAGAAGGCCAGGATGAGGTCACGCTCCGGCTGCTCCCCCGCGCGCAGGATGTCCGCCACGGCGGTGAGGATCATCGCGTCCATGTTCTTCATGTCGACCGCGCCGCGGCCCCACAGCATGCCGTCCTGCACCGTGCCGGCGAACGGATCCACCGTCCAGTCCTCGGCGACCGCAGGCACGACGTCCAGGTGGCCGTGCACGACGAGAGCCGGCTTGGTGCGATCGCGCCCCGGGACACGTGCCATGACGTTCGTGCGCCGCGGGATGGGCTCGTGGTACTCGACCTCGAGTCCCAGCTCCTCCAGGTACGCGCCGACGTACTCGGCGGCTTCCCGCTCCCCCTTCGCGTTGCCGCCGCCGTAGTTGGAGGTGTCGAAGCGGATGAGGTCGCTCGCGACGCGGGCGACCTCCGGCAGGGAGGATTCGGTCATGGACTCAGGCTATCGAAACCGCATGCCACGCCCGGGCGTCACGCTCGGTTCGAGACGCCTCCGAGAACGTGCTAATCTCATTCTTCGGTCGGCAACGATCAAATCCAACACCTGCGCGGGTGGCGGAATGGTAGACGCGCTAGCTTGAGGTGCTAGTGCCCGATAGGGCGTGGGGGTTCAAGTCCCCCTCCGCGCACAGAGAGCGAAGGCCCCGGATCCACGGATCCGGGGCCTTCGTCGTTTCCCGTGCGTCGCGGTGGGGCGCTGCGGTCCCGCACGCGGCGGGACCACAGCGCCGTCACACCGCGCCGACGCCGAAGAGCAGGCCCAGCGCGTAGGTCACCGCCGCCGCGCCGAACCCGATGGCGAGCTGCCGAAGGGCGCGACGGAGGGGCGGGCCACCGGAGAGCACGCCGACCATCGCTCCCGTGCTGAGCAGAGCGATGCCGACCAGCACGAGCGCGAGGACGATCGCCGCGGTGCCCTCCATGCCGAAGATCCACGGCAGGACGGGGATGATCGCGCCGGAGGCGAAGAGGAGGAAGCTGGAGATCGCGGCCGTCCAGTCGCTGCCGACGACCTCGTGGGCGTCCGCACCCTGGATGCTCACGGGCCCCGTGGCCGCCCGTCGGACACCCTCCTGCGCCGCCTGGACGATGCGGCGGGCCCTGGCCAGCGACTCGCCCTGGTCCATGCCGCGGGCGCGGTACACGAGCGCGAGCTCGTTCTCGTCGATGTCGAGGTCGGCGGCGGCCGCCGCCGCATCCTCGTTCGCCTCGGTCGCGGTGAGGAGTTCCCGCTGCGACCGCACCGACACGAACTCCCCCGCACCCATGGACAGCGCACCGGCGAGGAGCCCGGCGATGCCGCTGAACAGGACGAAGCCCGAGCTCACGCCGGTGGCGCCGATGCCGAGCACGAGCGCGAGGTTGCTGACCAGGCCGTCGTTCGCGCCGAAGACGGCAGCGCGGAAGGAACCGGAGAGGCGCCGACGCCCGCGTGCGGCGAGACCGCGGACGACCTCGTGGTGGACCTTCTCGTCTGCCCGCATGGCAGGGGTGGCCCAGCGCTCGGCGTCGTACGGAGAGCGGGCCTCGGCACTCTGGGCGAGGGCGAGGACGAAGATCGAGCCGAAGCGTCCGGCCATCCACCCCAGGAGGCGCGAGCGGACCCCCGCCCGCGGCAGGCGGGCCGGTTCTCCGCCCAGCAGATCGAGCCAGTGCTTCTCATGCCGGCGCTCGGCCTCGGCGAGCCCGAGCAGGATCGCCCGTTCCTCCCCCGACCGGCGGGACGCGAGGCGCTGGTACACGGCGCCCTCCGCCCGTTCCTCGACGAGATAGCGAGCCCAGCGCCGTCGATCGGCGGCCGTGGAATCGGCTGCGGCAGGGGCTGTCATGGAACCTCCAGGTGTCACCGTGCCCGGCGTCCGGGCAACCGTTCCACGCTATCCGCGCGGTGTCGCACAGGCCGCGTCCTGGCACGGATTGCCAGCATTTCGGGGATCCGAAGCAGCGACCGGACCTCGCTCAGGAGCGGACGCGTTTGCGCAGCACCTCGATGCGGGACTGCAGCTGCGTCACGGTCGCCTGCGCCACCGCCGGTCCGCCGCAGATGCGACGGAGTTCGGCATGCACAGCACCGTGCGGCTGGCCCGACTGCCGCGCGTAAAGGCCCACCAGGCTGTTCAGGAGCTGGCGCTGTTCGCGCAGGGTGCGATGCAGCGGCGCAGGGAGCGTCGTCGTCTGCGTCGGCTCTGCCTGGGCCTCCCGCACCTCGCGGTGCCGGGACTGCCGCGCCTGCCGCTGCATGAGGAGCTCGTGGACGTGCTCGGGTTCGAGGAGACCCGGGAAGCCGATGAACTCCTCCTCCTCCGGCGTGTTCGGCTCCGCGAGCTGGCCGAACTCCTTGCCGTCGAACACCATGCGATCGAAGTGGGCGACGGAGGAGATCGCCTGGTAGCTGAACTCCTGGGTCAGCGCGTCGGAGGCCTCGTCCTCACGGTTCGCGCTCTCCAGGAGTGAATCCTCCAGACCGTCGTCATCCTTGGACTGCCGATCCAGCGCGTGGTCGCGCTGCTTCTCCATCTCGTTCGCGAGCTTCATCAGCACGGGGACGTGCGGGAGGAAGACGCTCGCCGCCTCACCTCGACGACGGGCGCGGACGAAGCGGCCGATGGCCTGGGCGAAGAACAGCGGAGTGGACGAGGAGGTCGCGTAGACGCCCACCGCGAGCCGCGGCACGTCGACGCCCTCCGACACCATGCGCACCGCGACCATCCACCGGGCGGTGCCTTCGGAGAACTTCTCGATCCGCTCGGAGGCGGTGGCGTCGTCGGACAGCACGATCGTCGGCTGCTCGCGCGTGATGCTGTGCAGGATCTTGGCGTAGGCCCTGGCGACGGTCTGATCCGTCGCCAGCACGAGTCCGCCGGCATCCGGGATGTGGTGTCTGATCTCGGTCAGACGGCGGTCAGCCGCCGAGAGCACCGCCGGCATCCAGTCGCCCTCGGGATCCAGCGCCGTGCGCCAGGCCTGCGACGTGACGTCCTTCGTGTTGTCCTGTCCCAGATGGGTCTCGAGCTCGTCGCCGGCACTCGTCCGCCACCGCATCTTCCCCGCGTACATGTGGAAGAGCACGGGGCGGACGACGCCGTCCGCAAGGGCACGCCCGTAGCCATAGGCGTAGTCGGTGCTGGAGACCCGCGCCCCCGACTCATCAGGGAGGTACTCCACGAAGGGGATCGGCGCCGTGTCGCTCCGGAACGGGGTCCCGGACAGCAACAGTCGACGCTTCGCCGGCCCGTAGGCGTCGCGGATCGCGTCACCCCAGCTCAGCGCGTCGCCGCCGTGGTGCACCTCATCGAGGATGACCAGGGTCTTCGCGTCCTCCGTGAGGTGGCGGTGCACCGAGGACTTCGCCGCGACCTGCGCGTACGTGACCACGACGCCGTGATAGTGCCGCGCCGGTGCCCAGTCGCTGTTGCGGAAGCGCGGGTCGAGCCGGATGTGCACGCGGGCGGCGGCGTCGGCCCACTGGGTCTTGAGGTGCTCCGTCGGAGCCACGACGATGACCCGGTTCACCTCCCCCATGCGCATCAGCTCGACCGCGAGGGTGAGCGCGAAGGTGGTCTTGCCGGCGCCCGGTGTGGCGGCCACGAGGAAGTCGCGCTGGTCGGCCTGGAAGTACGCATCCAGAGCCTCCTGCTGCCATGCCCGCAGCTTGTTCGCCGTTCCCCACGGGGCGCGCTGAGGGAAGGACGGAGAGAGCATCGACTCCACGATAATCGCTCCCACCGACACCGGGGCATCCGCCGGGGCGCCGCGCGCGTCCTCCCTCGGGAGCGGCGGCACGGGTAGGCTCGGTCACTGCGCGGCGGTCACCACCGTGCGCGCACGCGTTGGCGAAGGAGAGTCGGATGAGCGATCAGGAATCGACCAGGACCCCGTACGTCGCGAACGAGACCCCGCACCCGTGGCGACGGTTCGTCGCGATCGGCGACTCGTTCACGGAGGGCATCGGCGACCCGGACCCGGCGGCCCCGGGTGGACACCGCGGCTGGGCCGACCGCGTC
The DNA here is from genome assembly GCF_050470785.1 of Microbacterium sp. NRRL B-14842. Taxonomy (NCBI): domain Bacteria; kingdom Bacillati; phylum Actinomycetota; class Actinomycetes; order Micrococcales; family Microbacteriaceae; genus Microbacterium; species Microbacterium sp. NRRL B-14842. The sequence goes on from NZ_JBFLUM010000001.1 coordinate 1,446,316, forward strand.
GCGGAGGTGCTCGCCCAGCAGGTGGACGACTTCGCCTACGCCAACCTCGCCGTCCGAGGGAAGCTCATCGCGCAGATCGTCGCCGATCAGATCGAACCCGCCGTCGCGCTCCGCCCCGACCTCATCTCGATCTGCGCCGGCGGCAACGACGTCATCCGCCCCGGCACCGACCCGGACGCCATCGCCGCGCAGCTCGAAGACGCGGTGGCACGGGTGTCCTCCACCGGTGCAGCCGTGATCCTCTTCACGGGCATCGACACCGGATTCACGCCGGTGTTCCGTCCGTTCCGCGGCAAGGTCGCGATCTACAACGAGAACATCCGCGCGATCGCGGAGCGGCACGACTGCATCGTCGCGGACCAGTGGGCGCTGAAGGTCGTGCAGGACGCACGCTTCTTCGACGATGACCGCCTGCACTACAACGCCCTCGGCCACCACGAGGTCGCGCGGATGGTGCTCCGCGCCCTCAACGTGCCGAACGACCTCGAGGCCATGCAGCCGGAACCGCTGCCGCTGCGTACCTGGCGTGCCGCCCGCGGCGAAGACCTCGGCTGGGCGCGGGAGCACCTCGTGCCCTGGGTGCTCCGCCGTCTGCGGCACCAGTCGTCGGGGGATCACATCGCGGCGAAGCGCCCAGAGCCCTCCCCGGTCATCTTCCCGGGCAAGGAGTGACACGCGCCCTCACTCCGCGGGAGCGAGGGCCCACAGTGCCACGGCGGCCGCCGAGGCCACGTTGAGCGAATCCACGCCGCCGGCCATCGGGATCGTGACCACGGTGTCCGCGCTGTCGAGAGCAGTCGGCGTGAGTCCGTCTCCTTCGGCGCCGAGGAGCAGCGCCACCTTCTCCGGCCGCTGCGCTGCGTAGACCCGGAGATCCACCGCCGCGTCGCTGAGAGCGAGGGCGGCGATGTCGAAACCCTCGTCACGGAGGGCGCCCACGGCCGCCTCCCAGTCGTCGATCCGGGTCCAGGGCACCTGGAAGACCGTGCCCATGCTCACCCGCACGCTCCGGCGGTACAGCGGATCGGCGCACCGCGGAGAGACCAGCACCGCATCCGCCCCCAACCCGGCGGCGGCACGGAAGGCCGCACCGACGTTGGTGTGATCGCCGAGGTCCTCCAGCACCAGCACCAGACGTGCGTCGCGTACCACCTCCGCGACCGGCGCCAGAGCCGGGCGGTGCATCGCGGCGAGGGCCCCTCGGTGCACCTGATAACCGGTGACCTGTTCCGCGACCTCGTCCGGGACCACGAGCACCGGCACGCCGCGCTTCCCGATGATCCGGCCGACCTCGTCGACGCGCCGGGCCGAGACGAGCACCGATCGGGCTTCGTGCCCGGCGGTCAGCGCGCGCTCGATCACCTTGGCGGTCTCGGCGATGTAGAGTCCCTCCGCGGGCTCTCGCACGGCGCGGAGGGCGGTATCGGTGAGGCCGCGATAGTCGTCCAGCCGCGGGTCGTCGATGTCGGTCACATGCTGGAGGTCCACCGCTCCACTCTGCCATCCCGGTTCTCGTCCACCCCACGCCCCGTAGACTCGACCGAGGAGGTCCTGTGAGCGTGACGAACACCGCCGAGCCGTCGGCAGAGCTCTCCCACGCCGCCGACCTGCTGCGCGGCAAGCGGATCGCCCTCCTCACCGGAGCCGGCATCTCCACCGACTCGGGCATCCCCGCCTACCGCGGCGAGGGCGCGCGCACGCGCAGCAATCCCATGACGATCCAGACGTACCTCGGCGACGAGGCCGCGCGTCGTCGCTACTGGGTCGGCGGTCATCTCGGCTGGCGGGCGTTCGCGCAGGCGGCGCCCAATCCCGGCCATCGCGCCCTCGCGGAGATGGAGTCCAGAGGCGTCGTCTCGGGCGTCATCACGCAGAACGTCGACGGCCTGCACCTCCGCGCGGGAAGCTCACACGTCATCGAAGTGCACGGCACCATGCGCCGGGTGCTCTGCCTGCACTGCGGCCAGGTGTTCGATCGTCGCGACATCGCCGTGCAGATCGAGGAGCGCAATCCCTGGATCACCGTCCCCGAGAACGTGGCCCTGGCCCCGGACGGCGACGTGCTGCCGGAGAGCACCGCGGGCTTCCTCGTCCCGACCTGCACGGTCTGTGACGGCATGCTCAAGCCCGACGTGGTGTTCTTCGGCGAGTACGTGCCGCAGGACCGCTTCCGCGCCGCGGAGTCGCTGCTCCGCTCTAGCGATGCGCTCATCGTCGCCGGCTCCTCGCTCGTCGTGAATTCCGGCGTGCGCCTCGTGAACCGTGCGCGTCGGCGTGGCATCCCTCTGATCATCGTCAATCGCGAGCCGACCCGCGCGGACGCCTGGGCCGATGTCACCATCGCCGCCGGCACCAGCGACGTGCTCCCCGCCCTCCAGGAGATGCTCTCGTGACCTATCTCACTCTCATCCGCCACGGTCAGACCGACTGGAACCTCGCCCGCCGCATCCAGGGGTCGACCGACATCCCGCTGAACGAGACGGGGCGCGAGGACGCACGGTGGGCGGCGGAGAAGCTCGCCGGCACGACGCACCATGCCGTCTACACGAGCCCGCTCGTGCGAGCGAGCGAGACCGCCGGCATCATCGCGGAGCGCCTGGGGCTGGAGATCGCGGGCGTGGTCCCCGACATCCGGGAACGGGAGTTCGGCGACGGCGAGGGCATGCTCGTTCCCGACTACATCTCGACCTACGGCGACTGGCACGCGGAGGTGCCCGGGGCGGAATCGCTGCACGAGGTCGGCGTCCGTGCCATCGCCGCGCTGCACCGGATCGCACGGGACGCGCGACGGAGGTCGGCGCCGCAGGCCGAGTCCGTGCTCGTCGTGACCCACGGGGGCGTGATCCGCGCCGTCATCGACCACGTCTCCGGCGGCACGCTCCCCCGCGACGGTGAGGTGCTGCGCAACGGCTCCGCGCACCGGTTCGTCGCCGCACCCGGCTACCTCCGCCTGCTGGAGGAGACGCCCGTCCTCTGACGGGACGGTCAGCCGGCGCGGGAGACCACGGCGCGCGCGTGGCGCAGGACGGGCTCGTCCACCATACGCCCCTGGAAGCGGAACACACCCCGTTCCTCCGCCGCTGCCGCGAGGACCGCATGTGCCCAGGCCACGATCTCGGGATCCGGTGCGTACGCGGCTCGGATCACCTCGACCTGACTCGGATGGATGCAGGCCGTCGCACGGAACCCCGAGGCCGCCGCGTCCCTCGCCTCCTGCTCCAGCCCTGCCGTGTCGGCGATGTCGACATGCACGGCGTCGATCGCCGCCTTGCCGTAGGCGCCGGCCTCCAGCAGCACCCGGGAACGGGCGTAGCGGGCGATGTCCCGGTACCTGCCCTCGTCGTTCCGGGATGACGTGCCGCCGAGCGAGGCCACCAGATCCTCCGCTCCCCACATCAGTCCGGCGACCGTCGGATGCGCGGCGATGTCGGGCGCCGCATGGATCCCGCGCGCCGTCTCGCACAGCGCGAGGAGCGAGTAGTCCGCGCCGAAGGCGTCCAGACTCTCCGCGCTCTCCGTCTTCGCCACCATCACGGTCCGGAAGGGCGACCGTGCCAGGGCCTCGAGGTCGTCAGCGAAGGCCGCGGAGTCCGGGGCGTTCACCCGCACGATGACGCGCGCGGGATCGAGGTCAGCGGCGACGACGTTCTTCCGGGCCTCGGCCTTCGCAGCCGGCAGGACGGCGTCCTCCAGGTCGAGGATCACGGCATCGGCGCGCTCCTGCGCCTTCGCGAAGCGCTCGGGGCGGTCCGCCGGGCAGAAAAGCAGGGCAGGACCGAGCTCGAAGGTCATACCGCCTCCCCTTCCGGCCGGCAGCGCACGAGCACCATGCGGACGGCCGTCGCGACCACCGTGCCGTCCTGATTGCGTCCGGTGTGCGCGATCTGCACGACGCCCTGACCGGGGCGGGACGACGAGAGCCGCTTATCGACGACGACGCTCTCGGTCGTGAGCGTGTCACCGGCGAACAGCGGATGCGGGAAGGCGATGTCGCCGAGGCCGAGCTGCGCCACCAGCGTCCCCTGCGTGAGCTGGGCGACGGAGGAGCCCACCATCGTCGACAGCGTCCACATGGAGTTCATGAGGCGCGCGTGGAAGGGCTCCTGGGCATCGGCGAACGCGGCGTCCAGGTGCAGCGCCTGGGTGTTCATCGTCAGGGTCGTGAAGAGGACGTTGTCCGCCTCCGTAGCCGTGCGACCGGGGCGGTGCACGTACCGGACGTCGGTCTCGAACTCCTCGTAGTACAGGCCGCGCTGCACGATCTCGCGCATGGTCATGCCTCCACGCTACCGGGCGAGTCCGAGCGCCCTGGCGATCACGAGAAGCTGGACCTCGGTGGTCCCCTCGCCGATCTCCAGGATCTTGGAGTCGCGATAGTGGCGCGCCACCGGGAACTCGTTCATGAAGCCGTTGCCTCCGAAGATCTGCGTGGCGTCGCGAGCGTTGTCCATCGCGGCCTCCCCGGCGACGAGCTTCGCGATCGCCGCCTGCTCGGCGAACGCCTCTCCCGCGTCGCGGAGACGGGCGGCGTGGTGCCAGGCGAGTCGTGCCGTGTGGACGCGGGCTCGCATGCGCGCCAGGGTGAACTGGGCGTTCTGCCGCGTGCTGAGGGCGCTGCCGAAGATGGTGCGGCTCTTGGCGTAGTCGACCGCCGCCTCCAGGCAGCCCTCCGCCGCACCGGTCGAGAGGGCGGCGATCGCGATGCGCCCCTCGTCCAGGATGCTGAGGAAGTTCCGGAAGCCGCTCCCCCGCTCGCCGAGGAGGTTGCCCGCCGGCACCCGCGCCCCGTCGAACGTCAGCGGATGCGTGTCCGAGGCGTTCCAGCCCACCTTGTCGTAGGGCGGCTCGACCGTGAACCCCGGCGTTCCGTTCGGGACGATGATCGTGGAGATCTCCTTGCGCCCCTCGTTCTGACCGGTGACGGCGGTGACCGTCACGAACCGTGTGATCGGGGTGCCCGAGTTCGTGATGAACTGCTTGGAGCCGTCGATCACCCATTCGTCGCCGTCGAGCCGCGCTGTCGTCCGCGTCGCCCCGGCATCGCTCCCCGCCTCGGGTTCCGTGAGTCCGAACCCGGCGAGGGCACGACCGGCGAGGAGATCCGGCAGCAGCTCGCGCTTCTGCTCCTCGGTGCCGAAGCGGAAGACGGGCATCGCCCCGAGGCTCACGCCGGCCTCGAGGGTGATCGCGATCGACTGGTCGACTCGTCCCAGAGCCTCGATGGCGAGGCCGAGCGCCATGTAGTCGCCGCCCTGCCCGCCGTACTCCTCGGGGAAGGGCAGCCCGAAGAGGCCGAGCTCGCCCATCTGCCGCACGACATCCATCGAGAGCGTGTGGGTGCGATCCGCCTCGTAGGACTGCGGGGCGACCACCGTGTCGGCGAATTCGCGTGCCATCGCGGCGAGTTCGCGCTCCTCTTCGGTGAGATCGTGCATCATCGGTCCTCCTCCGTCATCGACACGCGGGCGACCGGTTGATCGCGCCGCACCTGATCGCCCACCGCGACAAGCATCCGCACCACGCCGTCGTGCGGCGCGAGCACGGGGTGCTCCATCTTCATCGCCTCGATAGACACGAGGGGCTCACCCGCGCGGACCGCCGCACCGTCGTCGACGTGGACCGCCACGACACCTCCCGGCATGGGGGCGCGCGCCTCGGGCTCGGTGGCGCGGGCCTCCCGCTCCGCGGCGGCGAGTCGCCTCCGCATCCGGCCGCGGCGATCCCGGGGGCGGAGCCGCAGCGTCCGCCCGTCTTCGCAGACCCATATCGCGCCCTCGGCATCGCGGGCCGCGCACACGCGGTCGGACGGGGGCAGCGTCGGTGTCGTGCGTACGATCTCGTCGTCGTCGGTGAGCAGGGTGAACGGTTCGGGCGCGTGCGGTGCTGCCCCCAGACGCCACCCGGGGAGGGACCGCCACAGCGGTCCGGCGCCGCCCGGTGATGCGGCGGTCTCGCGACGAGCGTCCACCAGTCCGGCAGCTGCCGCGACCTGCGCCGCCGACGGGCTCATCGGCTCGAGCGGGAGCAGGGTGTCGATGAGACCGGTGTCGAGGTCGCCCTCGAGCACGCGACGGTCCCGGAGGAGCCGGCGCAGGAACGCGATGTTCGTCTCCACTCCCAGCACCACGGTGCGGGCGAGGGCATCGTCGAGTCGCTGCAGCGCTGTCGCCCTGTCCTCCGCCCACGCGATGATCTTCGCGATCATCGGGTCGTAGAACCCGCTCACCACGCTCCCGGATTCCACGGCCGCGTCCACGCGGACACCGGAAGGCGGGTCGAAGAGCAGCACGGTGCCGGTCGACGGCAGGAACCCGCGCTCCGGCGACTCGGCGTACACACGGGCCTCGACGGCATGCCCGGTCGTCCGGGGTGCGACGTCGAGCGGCTGTCCGTCGGCCATGCGGAGCTGGAGTGCGACGAGGTCGAGTCCGGTGACCTCCTCGGTCACCGGGTGCTCCACCTGCAGCCGGGTGTTCATCTCGATGAAGAAGACGTCGTCGGGAGCATCGGCGTCGACGAGGAACTCCACGGTCCCCGCTCCGACGTAGGCGACGCTCTCCGCGGCGCGCACGGCTGCCGCGAGCAGCCGGTCGCGGGTCGCGGGCGGGATCCCGGCGGACGGCGCCTCCTCGATCACCTTCTGGTGACGACGCTGGAGCGTGCACTCGCGCTCGCCGAGCGCCACGACGGTGCCGTACGCATCGCCGAACACCTGCACCTCGATGTGACGCGGTCGGCGGATGAGACGCTCCAGGATGAGCGCATCGTCGCCGAAGGCGGATGCCGCGACGCGTCGGGCTGAGCTGAGCGCGCCGGGAAGACCCGCGCTGTCGACGACGACCTCCATACCCTTCCCACCCCCGCCGGCACTCGGCTTGACGAGGAGCGGGAACCCGACCGCCTCCGCCTCCTCGCGGATCTCCGCATCCGAGAGGCCCCTGGCGTCGAACCCTGGCACCACCGGCACGCCGCTGCGGCTCACATGCTCACGGGCTCGCGCCTTGTCTCCCATGATCTGGAGTGCTTCGACCGTCGGGCCGATGAACACGATGCCGCTCTCCGCACAGGCCTCCGCGAGCCCGACGCTCTCGGAGAGGAATCCGTAGCCGGGATGCACGGCCTCCGCTCCGGAAGCGCGGGCCGCGGCGATGACGGCGTCGATGTCGAGGTAGGACTCCGCGGCCGGCGCCGGCCCGATCCGCACGGCGGCGTCCGCCTCGCGGACGTGTGGCGCGTCGACGTCTGCATCGCTGTAGACCGCGATGCTGCGGATGCCGAGGCCGCGGAGGGTCCGGATGATGCGGCGCGCGATCTCGCCGCGGTTCGCGACGAGGACCGAGGAGAACGAGAGGGAAGGCGAGTGCGACATGGGGCTCACATCCGGAAGACGCCGAAGCGCGGCTCGGGCAGGGGGCTGCGGGCGACGACGTCCAGGGCGAGACCGAGGAGGTCACGGGTCTGCTCCGGGTCGACGATGCCGTCGTCCCACAGCCGTGCGGTCGCGTAGTACGGTTCGCCCTGCTCCTCGTACTGCGCCCGGATCGGCTCTTCGAACGCCGCACGCTCCTCCGCGGTCCACGACTCCCCGCGCGCCGCGAGCTGGTCGTCCTTCACCGTGGCGAGCACCGAGGCGGCCTGAGGCCCGCCCATCACCGAGATCCGGCTCGCCGGCCAGGTCCAGAGGAATCGCGGCGAGTAGGCGCGCCCGCACATCGAGTAGTTGCCCGCACCGAAGGAGCCGCCGATGATGACGGTGAGCTTGGGGACCCGGGTGGTCGCCACAGCCGTGACCATCTTGGCCCCGTCCTTCGCGATCCCTCCCGCCTCCGCATCGGAGCCGACCATGAACCCGGTGATGTTCTGCAGGAAGAGCAGTGGGACGCCGCGCTGATCGCAGAGCTCGATGAAGTGCGCGCCCTTGAGCGCCGACTCGCTGAACAGCACGCCGTTGTTCGCGACGATGCCCACGGGGTGGCCGTGCAGCCGCGCGAAACCCGTCACCAGTGTGGTGCCGTACTCGGCCTTGAACTCATGGAAGGTGTCGCCGTCGACGAGGCGTGCGATCACCTCGCGCACGTCGTACGCGGCGTTGACGTCCACGGGAACCACGTCGTACAGGGAGCCGATCTCCGCCGGGGCGCGACTCTCCCCGACGTTCCAGGCCGGGGCGAGCGGCGGCGGCAGCGTGGCCACGATGTCGCGGAGGATCTCCAGCGCGTGCTCGTCGTCGTCGGCGAGGTGATCCACGACGCCGCTGCGCCGGGCGTGCAGCTCCCCTCCGCCGAGCTCCTCCGCCGTGACGATCTCGCCGATGGCAGCCTTCACCAGAGGAGGCCCACCGAGGAAGATCGTGCCCTGTCCGCGGACGATGACGGTCTCGTCGCTCATCGCGGGAACGTAGGCGCCACCCGCCGTACACGATCCGAGGACCGCCGCGAGCTGCGGTATTCCCTGCGCGGACAGCCGGGCCTGGTTGAAGAATATGCGTCCGAAGTGCTCGCGGTCCGGGAAGACCTCGTCCTGTCGAGGAAGGAAGGCGCCGCCCGAGTCCACGAGGTAGAGGCACGGCAGACGGTTCTCGAGGGCGATCTCCTGCGCCCGCAGGTGCTTCTTCACGGTGAGCGGATAGTACGTTCCGCCTTTCACGGTGGCGTCGTTGCAGACGACCATGACGTGCCGGCCGTGGACCAGGCCGATGCCGGCGATGACACCGGCCCCCGGCGCCTCCCCGCCGTACAGACCGTCGGCCGCGAGCGGGGCGATCTCGAGGAACGGGCTGTCCTCGTCGAGGAGACGGGTGACGCGGTCGCGCGGGAGGAGCTTCCCGCGGGCGACATGTCGCTCGCGGGAGGCCGCAGGGCCACCCTGCGCTGCGGTCGCGAGACGGTCACGGAGCCGCTGGGCGAGCGCTTCCTGGCTTGCCGGCATCGTGACGTCCTCCTCGACCCACGTCGCGCCGGGCGGGGAACCTGGCGCGCTGCATGCATTCTCGGTTAGTGTTCACTAACCCGTTGATTCAGGTTAGCGAGGATTAACTGAGATGATAAGCCCCGCCACCGCCCGTGACCGCGCCAAGGCAGAACGCTCCGACGCCCTTCTGCATGCCGCGGCCCGGCTCTTCGCCGCGCGCGGGTACAGCGGGGTGAGCCTGGAGGACATCGGCGCCGCCGTCGGTGTGTCCGGGCCCGCGGTGTACCGCCACTTCGCCGGGAAGCAGGCCCTTCTGGGAGCGGTCCTGGTGAAGGTCAGCCAGGACCTCGTCGCGGGCGGACGACGCGAGTCCGAGGAGACGAGCGCACCCGACGAGCGCATGCGCGGGCTCATCCGCTTCCATGTGGAGTTCGCGCTCGGCAACGCCGAGGTCATCCAGGTGCAGGATCGCGATCTCGCCTTCCTCGACGAGGACGACCGCGCCGAGGTCCGCCGGTTGCAACGCGCCTATATCGAGCTCTGGATGGACGCACTCGCCGCGCTCGAGCGTCCGAAGCCGCTCGACCGCGACGAGCTACGGTTGCGCGTGCAGGCATGCTTCGGTCTCATCAACTCGACCCCGCACAGCACGCGAGCCGCGACGAGACGGCACACGGCCACCGCGACCGTGCTGGTCGCGATGGCCGAGGCTGCGCTGCGCGCCGCTAGCTGAGCAGCATCGCCCGTCCCGGATCCTCGAGGATGTCGGCCACGTCCTTGAGGAACGTCGCGCCCTCGGCCCCGTCGACGAGGCGATGATCGAAGGACAGGCTCAGCGTCATGAGCTGACGGAGTGCGATCTCACCGCGGTACTCCCACGGCTGCCGCCGCACCGCGCCGACCGCAAGGATCCCGGACTGCCCTGGCGGAAGGATCGGTGTTCCGGCCTCCACCCCGAACACCCCGATGTTCGACAGGGAGAACGTGCCCCCGGCGAGCTCGGCCGGGGAGGTCTTCCCCGCGCGAGCGGTATCCGCGAGCCGCCTGACCGCGGTCGACAGCTCCACCAGGTTCATCCGCTCCGCATCCCGGATCATCGGCACGATGAGACCCCGATCGGTCGCCGCGGCGATCCCCAGGTCGACATAACCGTAGTGGACGATCTCGCCGGACTCCTCGTCCCAGCGCGCATTCAGGCCCGGCGCCCGGCGCAGAGCGAGACAGACGGCCTTCGCGACGACGGCGAGTGGGCCGATCCGGTGTTCCGCAAGCGCTCGGTCCTCGCGGAGACGTGCCAGCATCTCCATGGTCGCGGTCACATCGACCGTGTGGAAGACCGTGACGTGCGGGGCGGTGAACGCGCTCTGCACCATCGCCGCTGCCGTGTGCTTGCGGACCCCGCGGATCGGGACGCGCGTCTCCCGCGGCCTCCCCTCCGCGCGCGGAAGGGTTCCGGATGCCGCGGTGGTCTCGCGCTCAGGCGTCCCGGCGGGCCGTGACGGCTCCGCTCCGATACGCTCCGCGTACGCATCCACGTCTGCCCTCGTGATCACGCGGTCACCGACTTCCGCGGCGACGAGGACGAGGTCGACGCCCCGTCGCTTGGCGTAGGCGCGCACCGGAGGGGTTGACCGTGGTCGCTCCAGAACGGGCTCGACCGCGACCGATGGCGTCGCGTCGTGCGGCGCTGCCTCGAGAACGGCGGTGTCGGCCGCCGAGGCCACCTGGGCGGCACTCCGGCGCCGCGCCCGGCGCGCGGGGCGTCCACTCGATGTCGGGGCGGCTCCGTAGCCCACGAGGTTCGGCTGCGCCTTCTCCGCGGAGGCCTCTTCCTCGCCACCGGACGGCGCCGCCGGAGGATCGTCCCCCTCGATGTCGAAGGCGATCAGCGGTGCTCCCACGGCGACGGTCTCTCCCGCGTCCGCGTGCAGGGTCGACACCGTGCCTTCATAGGGCGACGGCAGCTCGACGACGGCCTTGGCCGTCTCGACCTCCGCGAGGGTCTGATTCAGCGCGACGCTGTCGCCGGGCGCGACGAGCCACTGCACGACCTCCGCCTCGGTGAGTCCTTCGCCGAGGTCGGGGAGACGGAATTCGGCGATCATGCGTCCGCTCCCGTCAGGCTGTGCGGGCGATCCATCACGCGATCGACCGCATCGAGGATCCGGTCGAGATCCGGCAGGTGGTACTTCTCGAGCTTGGCAGGCGGGTACGGCACGTCATGCCCGGTGACTCGCAGCGGAGGGGATTCGAGGTACTCGAAGCAGAGCTCGGTCACGCTCGCGATGACCTCCGCGGCGAGGCCGGCTTCCCGGGAGGCCTCGTGCGCGACGACCACTCGTCCGGTCTTCCGCACCGAGGCGGCGATGGAGTCGTAGTCCACCGGAGAGAGCGATCGCAGGTCGATGACCTCCAGGGCGACGCCCTCGTCTTCCGCGGCCTCCGCCGCCTGCAGCGCGGTGCTCACCATGGCTCCGTAGGTGAGGACCGTGACGTCCGTCCCGGAGCGCACGACCCGGGCGAGTCCCATCGGCGGCGCATCCGCGAGCGGGGCCTCGAGGTCGACCTCGCCCTTGTGGTGATAGAGCCGCTTGGGCTCGAAGAACACGACGGGGTCGTCCGACGCAATCGCCTGCCGGAGGCTCCGATAGGCGTCCTCCGGGTTCGAGACGGCGACGACACGGAGGCCCGCCGTGTGGGCAAAGTAGGCCTCCGGCGACTCGGAATGATGCTCGGCGGCACCGATTCCGCCGGCCCACGGGATCCGGATCGTGATCGGCATCTTCACCCGCCCCTGGGTGCGGTAGTGCAGCTTGGCGACCTGCGAGACGATCTGGTCGAAGGCGGGGTAGACGAACCCGTCGAACTGGATCTCGACGACCGGGCGGTAGCCGCGGAACGCGAGACCGACGGCCGTGCCGACGATCCCGGACTCCGCGAGCGGTGTGTCGATGACCCTGGCCGCCCCGAACTCGTCGAGGAGGCCGTCGGTGATCCGGAAGACGCCGCCGAGCTTGCCGATGTCCTCGCCCAGGAGCACCACCTTCTCGTCGTCGCGCATCGCCTGACGGAGGCCGGCGCCCAGCGCCTTGCCGAGAGTGAGTTCGGTCATGGTCACGCCTCGCCCTCGAACGACGCGAGGTATGCCGCGTACTCGTCGCGCTGCCGTTCCAGGCCCGTGTGCGGCTCGGCATAGACGCCGTCGAACACCGCCAGCGGCGGACGGGTGACCATGCCGAGGCAGGTCGCGCGCATCTCCTTGGCGACCGCGTCCGCAGCCGCCTGCGTCTCGGCGAGATGCTCCTCGGTGAGGTCCCCGGTCGCACGGAGGTACGCCTCCAGTCGCGTGATGGGGTCGCGGCGGCGCCAGGACTCCAGCTCGGCCTCGTCCCGGTACCGGGTGGGGTCGTCCGCGGTGGTATGCGGGCCCATCCGATATGTCACGGCCTCGATGTAGGCCGGGCCCTTCCCGGAGCGCGCGTGGTCCAACGCCCAGCGCATCGCCGCCAGGCAGGCGAGGACGTCGTTCCCGTCCACACGGAGGCTCGGGATCCCGAACCCGGGCGCGCGCCCGGCGATCGGATACTGCGACTGCACGGCGACCGGCTCGGAGATGGCCCAGTGGTTGTTCTGACAGACGAAGACGACCGGCGCCTGATACGACGCGGCGAAGATCATCGCCTCGTTCACATCCCCCTGGCTGGTCGCCCCATCACCGAAGTAGGTCACGGCGACCTCCGATGCCTTCTCATGCTGGATGCCGAGCGCGTACCCGACCGCGTGCAGGGTCTGGGCGCCGATGATGATCTGCAACGGAGCGACGCGGAGGGCGGCGGGATCGTAGGCCGCCCCCTCTTCACCGCGCCACATCCGCACGAAGTCCCCCGGCTGCGCGCCGCGCGCGTAGATCACGCCGGTCTCCCGGTAGCTCGGGAAGACGTAGTCCTGCGGATCGAGCGCCCTGGCCGTACCGATCTGCGTGGCTTCCTGGCCCTGGCACGGCGCCCAGAGTCCCAGCTGCCCCTGACGCTGCAGGGCCACGCCCTCGGCATCGATGCGGCGGAGGATGACCATGTCGCGGTGCAGTGCCCGCAGCTGCGCGGCGTCGACATCGGTGACGAACGGGTCGAGGCGGTCATTGGCGACACGGGTTCCGTCCGGAGCGAGGATGCGCTCCGACAGCTCCAGATCCTGGGCGGTGTCCGCAATGGGGGTGGTCTGCGGCGACATCATCGTCCTCCTCGTCCCTGGCGGCCCTCGTGGGGCGACGCGCAATGGTGCCGGCGTCATCACCGGCATGGTCTGAGGGTACGTCCGGTGAACACCTCGCTCAAGCAACTCAGTCTGGATTGAGCATGTTGCTCATTTTTCTCCGGTCGCGTGCTGCTAGGGTTTGGCACTATGCCTGGACTGGACCGGATCGACCTGGAGCTTCTCGCCGCGCTCGCCGACGACCCGCGCGTGACCATCGTCGCTCTCGCCGAGCGCATGAGCCTGTCGCGGAACACCATCCAGGCGCGGATGGCGCGGTTGGAGCAGAGCGGCGTGTTCCTCTCCTACGAGCGCGCCTTCTCCCCCGATGTCCTGGGGTTCCCGCTGCAGGCGTTCGTCAGCATCGGCGTCCGCCAGACCGAGCTTCCCCGGATCATCAACGAGCTCGCGCGCATCCCGGAGGTCGTCCAGGCGCACGGCCTGAGCGGCTCCATCGACCTGTTGGCGCGCGTGGCATGCCGCGACGCGCGTCACCTGTTCGACACGGACGCCCGGATCCTCTCGATCGAGGGCGTGGAGCGCACGGAGACCTCGCTCGCGATGGGCGAGGTGATCCCGTTCCGGGTGGCCGGACTCATCGGCCTCGCGCGACGGGAATCCTGAGGAACCGACGGACCGCTCCGGCTGCCTCGGCCGGGGTCTCGTAGTGGATCAGGTGACCCACGTGCGCGATCTCGACGAGGGACGCGTCCGGGAAGAGAGTGACCAGCGCGCGCTCCGCCTCGATCGGGGTGATGTCGTCCTTCTGGGCGGCGATCAGGAGCGTGGGAACGTCGATCGACGGCGCGAACTCCCTGACGTCGTGGGAGACGCTCGCGACGAACGCGTCGTGCAGGACCTCCCGGTCGGAGAACCGCGAGAAGTAGGTGTCGTGCTGGTCGTGGATGAAGCGACGCAGCTCCGGATCCCGCGTCTTCGCCATGGTCACGCTCATGACACGGACGATCACCCGGTTGCGCAGGAGCGCGGTGCCGATCCGCGGCGGAAGCTTGGCACCGAGAGCGTAGTACAGCACCGCCAGTCGGGTCATGATGCCCTTCGGTCCCTCCAGCGCGGGCGCGCCGATGGGGTTCACGAGGATCAGCCGCGGGGTCTTCAGCCCTCCGGCGACGGCGGCGGCGGTCACGATGGAACCGAACGAATGGCCGAGGATCACGGCACCGGGTGCCGTGGCCGCCGTGAACTCGGTGAGCCATCCCGCGTACTCCGCCAGATCGTGGCGGCGACCGGGCAACGGCGCGGACTCCCCGAATCCCGGGAGGTCGGGAGCCAGCACCCGGAGTTCGGGCAGGAACGCCAGGACAGACTCGAGACCGTGGTGCTCGCCCCGGAAGCCGTGGACCGCGATGACGGTCGTCTCGGCGTCGTCCGGACCGTACGCCCAGTACGCCGTCGATCCGCCGCGGACCTCCACCTCATGGCGCTGCACCGGAATCCGGCTCAATCGCTCCGCATACGGGGAAGGCACACTCATGATCCGAGTCTACGAGGCCCCGACCGCGCGGCCCGCCCGCGGGCCCGCGGAGCATCCCCACCGTGCTGTCAGTGGCATGGGCTACTGTCCAAGAAGCCCCGGCCGCCCGGAAGAGGGCGCAGCAAGGAGTGTCGGTGCAGTTCACATCCACGGACATCGAGCAGGTGGAGACCACCTGGCAGCAATTCGTGCCCTCGGCGACCCTGCAGGACGTGGACCCGCGCCGGTTCCGCTTCGATTGGCGCTCGGTGGAGGCACCCTCGATGTCGCTGGTCCGTTACCAGCTCGCCGCCCAGGTGCACTCCCGCGCCGAGCCCGAGGATCAGCTGTTGGTGTGCCGCGTGGATGCCGCCGATGCCCGGATCTGGTCGGGGCGCCAGGGACTGGACGCCGCCCAGCCGTGGCTGACGGACGGCGTCCGCGTGGAAGCGAAATGGAATCAGGTGGCCCGGGTCCGGGCCCTCGTGTTCGATCGGACCGCAGCGCGCGACTCGATCAGGCAGATCACCGGCGACGACCGCCTCGAGCTCCGGGCCACCGGGCTCGCTCCGCATACGCGGGAGGACGGAGCGCGGTGGGAGCAGATGTTCTCCTATATCGACGGCTCGTTCGGACCGGACGGCGCCGCCCCTCTCATCGCCGCAGAACTCGAACGCCACGCCCTCCTGCTGACGATGTCGGCGTTCCCCACCACGTTCAGCGAGTCGCTGCACCGTCCCGCGCAGCGCTCTGCGGCACCGGCCTCGGTGCGTCGTGCCCTCGCGTACATCGAGGACAACGCACATCTGCCGATCACGGTCGACGACGTCGCCGCGGCCGCGTACATGTCCACGCGTGGCCTGCAGTATGCGTTCCGCCGCGCACTCGACATCACACCGAACGAGGCCCTGAGGCGTGCTCGGCTCGATGGCGCGCATCGGGATCTGCGTCACGGCAAGGGAGCCTCCGTGTCGGCCGTCGCCCGCCGATGGGGTTTCAGCAATGTCTCCCGGTTCGCCACCGCCTATCGCGAGGCGTACGGGAATCCGCCCGTCCTGGCGGCCCTGTGACGCCGGACTGACACCGCGCGCATACTCTGTTCGTGCCTGACGGCGAGTCCGGGCGATGCGCACGATGTCGTGCGCAAATTGGGTAGAGTCCAAGTATCCCCGGGAGCGGTCTGCCGTCTTCCCCCTGCACGTTCCGAAGGAGCGCCATGAACACCCCCGCCTCCCGCGCGAAGGTCGGCTGACGATGGGCAGCCTGTACTACGGCGACACCCAGACGCCGATCCAGATCGAAGACCGCGCACTCGCGCACCTCAAGGTCGTCATCGCCACCAAGCTGCGGCGCAACGAGAGCTTCACCCTCTCCTGGCGCCACCCCGAGGGCGACGCCCCCGGCCGCTCCACGCTGTGGCTGCACCCGTCCATCCCGCTCCGGTTCGTCTTCGACGAGGCCGAGACGCCCGAGCTGAGCCGTCGCTGGATCGAGGAACTCGCGCACTCCGCGAACTCGAGCGGAGGCATCACCCTCGTCGAGGAACATCTCGAAGGCGCAGACGTCGTCTGACGAGAAGGGCCGCGGGTTTCCCCGCGGCCCTTCTCGTTTCCGAATGAGTCAGCTCAGAGGCCCTCGTCCGAACTGGAGCTGACCGAACGCCGGGTCGTGGGCTCCCCCGTCGCCGGGTCGACGTACGTGCGCGACACGGTCTCCGTGCGACGTCGGCGGGCGAGCAGCACGATGCCGATGAGGAAGATGATCACGCCGGCACCCATGAGGATGTAGCCGACCATGTCCAGGTTGACCCACGGCACGTCGACGTTGATCGCGAACACGAGGATCGCTCCGATGACGAAGAGCGCGATTCCGCTGCCGATGCTCATTGTCTCTCCCGTTCCGCGGCGCGGTGCCGCTCTCGGGGAGCATGGCAGCACCTCATGGCGTCCAGGAGGGGCTTGACACGGCCACGCTCAGGTCTCCGGGACTCTCAGGCCGCGCCGGACTCCGGGCGCCGAGCCCAGAGGTCAGGGCCGAAGACCTCGTAGTCGATACGGTCCGGCACGATCCCGCGGGCCGTCAGTGCGCCCCGAACGGCTTGCATGAACGACAGCGGCCCGCAGAGGAAGACGCGTGCCGTCGGCGGAAGGTCGATGCCGGCGAGATCCATCCGGCCGGACCGCACCGACGGCCCCTCCTCCACGCCCGCGGTGTACCAGGTCAGGGCGCGGACGTCGCTCAGATGCTGCGCACGACCGCGCACGGCAGAGACGAGGGCGTGCGTGTCCGGCTCCCGGTCCACATGGAACAGGTGCACCGGCCGGTCGGGACGCCGCTGTGCGAGGTCGTCCACCATCGCCGCGACGGGAGTGATGCCGATTCCCGCCGAGATCAGGACCAGCGCGTCATCGGAGTCGTCGAGGAGCAGGTCGCCGGCGGGCTGGGAGACATCGAGTACCGTACCGACCTGCGCGTTCTCGTGCAGCCAGGTCGACACCTGACCGTCCGGTGCGCCGTCCACACCACGCACACGCTTCACGGTGACGCGCAGCGCTGCCCCGGGTGCAGACGAGGAGATCGTGTACTGCGGGGCTGGCGCGTGCCGTCCGGGAGGTCGACGGCGACGGCCACGTACTGCCCGGTCCGATGGGGCGCCCGCTGACCGTCCACCGGCTCCATGACGAGGGAGATGACGTCGCGGGCCTCCTCCACCCGCTCGATGACGCGGTGCGGCCGCCACGGGTGGTCCGGGTCTGTGCCCGCCTCCGCGTAAAGCCGCGCCTCCTCCGCGATGAGCGAGCAGCCGAAGAGCCAGTACACCTCATCCCACGCGGCGTGCACCGCCGGTGTGACCGCCTCGCCGAGGACCTCATCGACGGCGGCCAGGAGATAGCGGCCCACGATCGTGTACTGACGGGCCGACACCCCCAGCGAGACGTGGCGGTGGGCGATACGTCGCATCACCGGGGAGAAGTCCGGCGCGTCGGGATCGATGAGGTGGACGGCGAACGCCACGACGGACGCCGCCAGTGCCTTGGGCTGATCGCCCTGCGCCTGATGCGCGCGGTTGAAGACGTTCAACAGCTCCGGATGCGCCTCGAACATGCGCCGATAGAACAGGGTGGTGATCTCGTCGGCGTGAGAGGCGACGACGCCGGCGGTGGCGCGGACGATGGCTTCGGAATCCGTGGAGAGCTGCATGGCTGCCTTTCGGTCGGTGTCCGTTCAGCCTCTCGACGACGAGCGCGCCACGTCGCCGCGGATACCGTGGAAAACAGGACTCCGCCCCGCTTTCACCTCACGTAGCCGTAGGACTCGACCCGCGGGAACGCGAGGCCATCGCCTTCGCCCGTCCACACGCCGCTGAAGCGCAGCACGACATCGTCTCCGGCGTCGAGCGGCCCGTTCCACGTGACGGCGTTCTCCGCCGCGGAAGGGCGGCCGGAGGTCGCTTCCAGCGTCGACGCTGCCCAGGTCGAGTCGTCGAGGAGGCCGTCCAGGCGGAACGTGAGCGCGCTCTTCGTGGAGTCCACCTCGCCGTTGTTGAGGAACTGCATGGTGTACGTCACGGTGTCCCCCACCTGGGGATCGGTCGGGCTCATGTTGAACGTGTACTGGAAGAAGAGACAGGCAGGCCCGACGCGCTGCGCGAGAACGCCCGTGCTCAGCGGCTTCGACACGGCCGGGTCCGCAGGTGTCGCCTCCGCGTGAGCGGCGGGAGCGAGCGTCGCTCCACCGAGCGAAAGAGCGGCCGCGACGCCGAGGGCGGCAGAGGCACGGGCAATGAGCGTCTTGGTCATGAGAGATGCCTTTCTCCGACGCGCTGCGGCGTCGGCGTGGTCGTCGAGGGAAACTCCTCGACGACCACGAGACGCCGAATGGCACGATCGATCACGCGACGACGAAGAAGTCGTCGCGCGATCGATCTGCCCGGCCTCTCCTAGTCCTCAATCACCGACGCGACCCGCCACCCGATGGCGGACGCCGAGCGCTGTCAGTCCCGCAAGCAGCAGCAGCGCTCCCAGGGCGAACGGGCCGGCGGGTCCCTCGGATCCGGTCAAGGCGAGCTCACCACCCGGAGGGGGCGGCGGAGTGACGGCGGTCCCATTGGTGAGGACCACCCCGAGCGTCGCGTCTTCGGAGATCGTGAGCGTCGCGCCGTCGTCGCCGACGTCGACTCCTGCGCCGGTGAAGTGCGGGCTCTTCCACGTGACGCCCTCCACGGCGATCGGCGCCTTCTCGCGGAGCGTGACGACCGTTCCCGCCGGCAGATCCGCGAGTCCCTCGCTCTCGCCGGCACGGAGCGCGAGTTCACCGGTGACGGAACGCCCCGCGAGCTCGTACGAGTACTCCACGGTGAAGGTCTGGTGCGCAGGAACGAGGGAGGCCCCCGCCCCCGTGACCTTCTTGGTCACCGTGAAGCCCCCGACCGGCGGCGGCGTGACCGTCGTCGGGTTGGTGAGCGTCACCGCGACTGTCGTGCCCCGTGCGATGGTGACGGTCGCGCCGCCATCGGTGATCGCCACATCGGTGCCGGAGAAGACCGGCGCCTGCCAGGTCACGCCGTCGACGTCCGCAGGCGTGACCTCAGACAGGGTGACGACCGTGCCCACCGGCAGATCCTTCAGACCATCGGTCTGTCCGGATCGCAAGGCGAGCTCGCCCTCCACCGTCTGTCCTGCGCGCTGATACGAGTAGGCCACCCGGAACTCGCGATCGTCGGGCACCAGAGCCGCCCCCGGACCGCTGAGCTTCTTTGTCACCGTGAACGCGCCGACCGGAATCACCCCCTCGCCGTCTCCCCCACCCTGCGAGTAGATGACCGGCGTGCTCTCGGCGACCCACCGGGAGCCGGTCACGGTGTTGTGGAATGCATCACCGGGACGGACGTCGGCGGGCAGTGCGGTCTTGTACCGGAGCACGTAGATCGCGTCGGCGACGATCGGCGCGTCCACCGTCACCGTGAACGACTCGGAGCTGACCTCCGTGACGGTGAAGTCGCTGCCCGACTGCAGCCCGGTCGACACGGTGTACTTGCCTCCCGCCCAGTCCTTCGCGAGCACGTACGCCACGGTGACGGAGGCGGGATCGAGCACGAGGCCGGCCGTGAACGTGTCGCTGAGCGTCGGAGCCTCCCCGGCCAGCACGGAGGACGGGATGTTCACGCCCCACGCGATGTTCCGACCGTCGAGCGTCACGTCGCCCCACTTGGTCGGGGTCGTCGGCGCAGGGAACTCCGGGACCGGCCCGATCCCGCCGGGAACGTCGACCGGGACGACGGTTCCGCCTCCCGTCGTGAACGGGATCTCCGTCAGTGTGGTCTCCTCGTCCGCCCTGGCGCGGAAGTGCAGGGTGCCGCTGACGTCGGTGTGGCTGTCCACGTAGTCCGTGAGCGTGCACACGAGCTCACCGGTCGACACCTCGCACGTTCCGACGGTCTGGCCATCCGGCGCCGTCAGGGCGAAGGAATCCCGCACCCCGGTCAGGCTCGGGCTCGTCGGAAAGGCGAGGCGGAACGTGTCTCCCGCGGTCGCCGTGTCCGGCACTGCCCAGGTCGCTTCGAACGCGATCCGGTCCCAGACCTTGATCTGGTCGGTGGGTTCGGTGATGGTCAACGAGGTGATCCCCGCGACCTCCGCAGCGCGGGCCGTGGCCGGCGTCGCGATGACGGCCGCCAGGGCCGCCAGACAGATCGCGAGCAGAGCACCCACGAACGTCGTCAGGCGCGTTCCCCGCGCGCCCGATCTGATTGCATGCTGAATGACTGGCACTTTCGACTCCCCAGATGATCGATGAACTCGCGCATTTGGCTTCTTCCGCGCGAGTGATGTCCCCAGGAAGGGATGCAGAACGGCACGTTCTGTTACGCGGTTCGGCCGAACGGGTTTCTCGCGGCACACGCAATATGCCGTGATCCTGCGGAAAACGGCGTCATGAAACGGTCACCTCGTCATCTCTCCTGTGACGGATCGCTTCCCCTTCCGACGCGTCCGTCCGTCTGTAGAGGCATTCGCCGTCTACCTGGTGCCGGGGGCATCGTTGTCTCTCCCCGCTCCCGGCACCTCCTTTCGCAGCGCATCGATGCTCCACCGGTAGCGCTTCAGCCCCGCGAGCAGGATCGCGGCGGCCGTGAAGACGAAGACCGGGTATCGGAACGGCGCAAGCGGCCCGAGGAAGACGAGCATCGTCACGCCGAACGTCACCGTGAGCAGCGCGGCGACTCCCGCCGCGAGCCGGGTCCACAGCCCGACGGCCAGCAGCAGAGCGAGGATGGTCTCCAGAGCCGTCGCCAGCACGGCCGCCGTGTCCACCACCAGGTCGACGGGGACAGGGACGAGCTGCGCCGTGTACGCACGGAAGATCGTCCACGATCCCCACGACACGCCATCAGCCCCCGGGCCGCCGAGGAGCCCGAAGCGGTCGGCGACGGCGAGGGCGAAACTCGCCGCGATCGCGAGACGCAACGCGATCTGCCCCACGTCCTCGATCCGACGACGGGTCTCCGCGTTCGGCACACTCGTGGTCGTCATGGCTCCTGCTCCGATCCGGAGGCTGACGGGCGTCGAGACCTCCAGAGGAGAGACGGGAGAACGCGGCGACGATTACGACGGACGAGACGGGTAGTAGGGCGGGTCGGACTTGAACCGACGATCGTTGGGTTATGAGCCCACTGCCTTAACCAGCTTGGCCACCGCCCCGTACCGCCCAGCCTAGCGGGGCAGGGCCTTACGCTTCCGTTGCGCGGACGTGCGTCGCCGCGTGCTCCAGGTAGATCGCCGCGTTCGCCACCAGAGAGGCACGCTCGTCGTCCGACAGCGCCCTGCGCACCTTCGCGGGAACACCGGCGACCAGGGAACCCGGCGGCACCTCGGTCCCGCCGAGCACCACGGCTCCGCCGGCGATCAGGCAGCCCTCTCCGATCACGGCACCGCTGAGGACGACGGCCCCCATGCCGATGAGAGAGCCGTCACCGATCGTGCAGCCGTGCACCACCGCGTTATGGCCTATGGACACCCGTGAGCCGACGACGACGGGATGCCCGGCGTCGACGTGGATCGACACGTTGTCCTGGACGTTGCTGCCCGGACCGATGATGATGGGCGCCGAGTCACCGCGGAGCACGGCGTTGTACCAGACGCTCGCACCGGGTCCGAGGGAGACCGCGCCCACGATGCGGGCGCCGTCCGCGACGAAGGCCGTGTCGTCGAGCTCGGGGATGCGATCCGGGAGGGCGAGGATGGAAGCTCCGGCAGCGATGCTCATGAGGCGAGACTACCCTCACTCCCCCGGAATCACGCGGAAGTGAGTGGAGCCTCAGCTTCCTTGCGGAATGTCTGAGGCTGAGTAGCGTTGTACTCGTCAGTCAGAGAACTTCATTCGGAGGAGCACAAGATGAGCAAGGCCCAGACCGTTTCCACCACCGCCATCGACCCGACTGTCGCCGCCGGTGCGGCGCAGTTCCTCTCCCCCGTCGTCCTCGGTCTCCAGGCGCTGACCGTCAACGGCAAGCAGGCGCACTGGCACGTCCGCGGCGCCAACTTCGTCGGCGTGCACGAGCTGCTCGACACGATCGTCGCCCACGCCGGTGACTTCGCCGACACCGCCGCCGAGCGCATCGTCGCTCTGGGCCTCCCGATCGACGCGCGTGTGAACGCCGTCGCCGAGAAGGCCGGCGCCACCGGCGTTCCGGCCGGCTTCGCGCAGTCGGACGAGCTGATCCGCGCCGTGATCGCCGACATCGACGCGATCCTCGTCGATGTGAAGGCAGCTGTGGAAGGCCTCGACGAGGTCGACCTCACGAGCCAGGATGTGGCGATCGAGATCCAGCGCGGCCTCGAGAAGGACCGCTGGT
This sequence comes from Microbacterium sp. NRRL B-14842, assembly GCF_050470785.1. Classification (NCBI taxonomy): domain Bacteria; kingdom Bacillati; phylum Actinomycetota; class Actinomycetes; order Micrococcales; family Microbacteriaceae; genus Microbacterium; species Microbacterium sp. NRRL B-14842. The sequence goes on from NZ_JBFLUM010000001.1 coordinate 1,468,803, forward strand.
TCCTCGTGTCGCACATCGCGGCCTGACACCACGCACGCGACGAAGGGCGGCTCCGATCCGGGGCCGCCCTTCGTCGTGTGCGCGCTGCCTCAGGCGACGTGCGTGAGGCGACCGCCGAGCAGCGTCATGGTGACGGGCATCGTCCGGAGCCCCGCCGCGTCAGCGGTGCGAGGGTCGCTCCCGAGGAGCACGATGTCCGCGCTCTGACCGGGACGGAGCGACGTGCGGACACTCGCTTCGAGGGCCTGATCCAGCGTCACCCGCTCCTCCGGATGCCAGGCAGCACGGTCGTCGTCGGTCCGCCAGACGGCCGCGGAGATCGCGTGCCAGGGGTCGAGCGGGGCGACCGGCGCGTCGGACCCGAAGCGCACCTCCGCGCCTGCCGCCCGTAGCGAGGCGAGCGGATAGCCGATGGCCGTCTGACCGGCCCAGTGGTACTCGACCAGGTCGCGGTCGTCCACCGCATGCTGGGGTTGGACGCTCGCGCGCACCCCGAGCCGGGCGAATCGAGCCAGATCCGCGTGCCGCACCAGTTGCGCGTGCTCCATCGACCCCGTGGCACCGGAAGCGCCGAAGGCGTCGAGGGCCGCCGTCACGGCGCGATCGCCGATCGCGTGCACGGCGACCTCGATCCCGGCTCCCGCCGCCGTGGTCAGCAGCGCCGTGAGTTCGTCCGGAGGTACAGTCAGCACCCCGTAGTTCGCGGAGTCGCCGGGGTAGGAGTGTGAGCACGCCGCGGTACGGGTGCCGAGCGAGCCGTCGCTGATGACCTTCAACGACCCGACCCGCACGAGGGATCCGACCAGCCCGGTCGGATCCGACACCGCGAGGCGCTCCCCTGTCCGGAGGCCCGCGGTGATCGCCCGATCGAGATCCGCCCGATAGAACGCGAACTCGACACGGTGCGCGGCGAAGCCCGCGAGGATCCGTCGCGGCCAGGCATCGGCGTTCCACGCCATGTCGAAGTCGACCAGACCGGTCACGCCACGCGCTGCGGCCGCCGCCCCCGCACGGGTGACCGCCTCATCGCTGTGGGCAGGGTCGACGGCATTCAGGCGGCGGGAGATCTCGAACGCGTCCTCCTCGCGGAGCAGACCGTCGTCCCCGCGGAAGCCCTCGCGCGCCAAGGCCGCCGAGTTCAGCCAGACGCTGTGCACGTCCGCGTTGATCAGGTAGGTCGGCACGACGCCGGTTTCGGCATCGAGCGCGGCCACGGATGGCCGATCAGGCCACAGCGCGTCCCGGAACCCCGTGCCGATCCGTCTTCCATCGGGGAGGACCGGAGCGCCGCGCATCAGTCTCGCGGCCGCTGCGGCCGAGTCCGCCTCGTCCAAGGGCACGCGCTCCGCCGCCAGAGCCCACTGCACGGTGTGCACGTGGTTGTCCCACAGCCCGGGGACCGCCCAGGCACCGTCGGCCTGGATGACCTCGCCGCGCGCCGGCAGGGCACCGGTCGGCGCGATGTCGACGATGCGTCCGTGGGCGAGGTGGAGGTCGACCGGCTCATCGTCCAGCAGGAACTCCCGCCCCGGACCCACGGGGCGGACGGCACGGACCGTTCCGACCTCGACTCCGAGTACGCTCACGCCCCGCCACCCGCCCGTGCGTCCTGTGCACGACGCATCTCCGCGGCGAGGGCCGCGTTCTCATACGGCCCTTCGGCGTGCAGCGCCGCGATCACCGCCTCGATGGTCTCCGCCGACTTGTTCTGGCTCAGCTTCCGCTTGGCGACGACCTTCGTCGGGGTGAGGCGGAAGCCGACCGTTCCGGATTCGAGTCTCTCGATGAAGCCCGCGTCGTTCGGACGCTCCCACATCAGGCGCGGGTCGGGCAGGCGCGACTCGAACCGCGCGACGAGGGCATCGAGCACACGGAGGTTCTCCGCGGTGCTGAGGATCTCGGGAACGCCCGACAGGTGCACCGCGGTGTAGTTCCAGGTGGGGACCGCGGGGACGTCGCCGTACCAGCCCGGCGAGACGTACCCGTGCGGCCCTTGGAAGGCAAGCAGGATCTCCCGGTCCCCCAGACCGTGGATGGCGTCGTCCGGGCGGCCCACGTGCCCCACGACCGTCAGATCATCGCGGTCGTCGTCGAGGAGGACGGCATAGTGCGAGGCGACCAGACCATCCTCAGGCGCACTCACCACCGTCGCCCACGGGTTGGCGTCGATGACGCGGCGGATCTCGGCCACATCGGCGAGCGTGAAGCTCGGATTCTGTCGCATGGATCCCAGCCTAGAGCGGCGGAAGCCCCGGGGATCCCGCCCTCAGGCCTGACAGTGCGGGCACCAGTACAGCTTGCGGGCGCCGATCTCCTCCAGGGCGATCTCGGTCCCGCACACCCGGCACGGTAGGCCGGCGCGGTGGTAGACCCAGTGGCGGTCGTCGCGGCTGGCCATCGCGGCGCGGTACTGCTCAGGAGACAGTCCGTCCATGGTCATCATCTGACCGGTCTCCACACCGATGGCCAGCAGCCGCACCCAGTCGTGCCAGAGCGCCCTGACGACGTCCTCCGGGACGTCGCGGCCCGGCGTGTGCGGGTTCAGCCGCTGCCGGTAGAGCATCTCGGCGCGGTACACGTTGCCGATGCCGCTGACGACCGCCTGGTCCATCAGCAGCAGCGCGATCGGCGTGGGCTTCTTCCGCACGGCGCGGACGAACCGCTCCTCGTTCTCCGCCGGATCGCCGACGAGCGGATCGGGGCCGAGCTTGGCCACGGTCGCCAGCATCTCCTCCGGCGTCTGCAGCACGCACGCGGTGGGACCGCGCAGGTCGGCCACGGTGATGTCGGTCATGAGGCGCAGCCGCACCTGACCCACCACGGGCGGCGGCCATTCGTCGATCTCGTCGGTCAGGCCCTTGGTCTGCTCGGACATCCGCACGTGGACCCTGGCGCGCCGCGGGGCCCCGATCGAGGCGAGCGAGTTCTCCCCCGCGTCGTCGAGGATCGCCTCGTCGAGTGTGGTGCCGCGCTGATTGGTCTGCCCCATCCGTCCGTTGGCCGACGCGATGGTGGGATCGACGAGGATCTCCCCCGCGAAGTCCCACGCGCCGTAGAGGCCGAGGTGCACACGCAGCCAGAGGTTGCCCTCCGCCTCGAGGAACATCTGCTTGCCGACGGCCTGCACGCTCACGGCCTGGCGCCCGTCGAGCACGGCGGCGCCCTCGGCGAAACGTCCCTGCGGGCTGGACGCGCTCATCGTCTTGCCGACGAAGTTGCGATCGAACTGCCGCGCGATGCGGTGGACGGAATGTCCTTCGGGCATATCAGGCCCGAGGGTCCGGGAGGAGCGAGCCGTCCCGCTCGAAGTCGGCGATCTGGCCGATCCGGCGGACGTGACGCTCGTCGCCCGAGAACGGCGTCGCGATGAACCGGTCGATGAAGGCCGTGACCTCGTCGTAGGTGTGCTGGCGAGCTCCGATGGAGATGACGTTCGCGTCGTTGTGCTCGCGCGCGAGCTCGGCCGTGGACAGGTTCCAGACGAGGGCCGCGCGGACGCCGGCGACCTTGTTCGCCGCGATCTGCTCGCCGTTGCCGGAGCCGCCGAAGACGACGCCGAGCGCCGGCACCCCTGTCGCCTGATCGACGACGACGGCCTGCGCCGCCCGGATGCAGAAGGCGGGGTAGTCGTCGAGCGCGTCGTACTCCACCGGACCGTGGTCGATCACCTCGTGGCCCGCGGCGCGGAGGTGCTCCTGCAGCCGGGTCGAGAACTCGAGTCCGGCGTGATCGGTGGCGATGTGGATGCGCATGGTCTCCATCCTAGGATCCGGTGTCCCGACTCAGGGGGCGATGCCGGCCGCTGCGGGCTTGAACCCCGCGCGCACGTTCTCGCAGCACCCGGGACGGCAGACGTCGAACGCGCCGGGCAGATCGGTGACGTGCGGACGCTCCGCGTTCGGGCGACCCTGCAGGCGCTCCTCGATGAGGTCGACGATGCCCTCCACGAACGCCTCGCGGACGCCGGGCGTCGGCGTGCGGACGAAGGCGAGGCCCGCCTCCTCCGCGGCCTCGGCCGCTTCGGTGTCGAGATCCCAGAGGACCTCCATGTGGTCGCTCATGAAGCCGACGGGGACCACGATGACCGCCTTACGACCGCGCACCGGGAGCTCCGCGATCACGTCGCAGACATCGGGCTCCAGCCAGGGCTGCGACGCGGGGCCCGAACGGGACTGGTAGACGAGCTCCCAGGGCACATCGGCGGCTCCCGGGATGGCCGCCCGCACCTGCTCCATCGTCCACTCCGACACGGCGAGGTGCTGCGCGGCATAAGCCCCACCCTCGCCCCAGTCGATATCGCGGGCGCCGGAGCGCTCGGCGTCGGCCGTCGGGATGCTGTGCGTGGAGAAGAGGACCTGGATCTCGGTCGGCGCGAAGCCCTGGTCGAGATAGCCCTGCACCGACTCCCGCACGCCCGCCTCGAAGGCCTCGACGAAGCCGGGGTGGTCGTAGAAGGGACGGATCTTGTCGATGGTGACCGTCTCGCCGAGGCCGGTGTCCGTCAGCACGCGAGCGAAGTCCTCGCGGTACTGTCGGCAGCTGGAGAACGAGCTGTACGCGCTCGTGGCGAAGGCGAGGAGGGTGGTGTGACCGTTCGCGGACGCCTCGGGCAGCACGTCCTCCAGGTACGGACCCCAGTTGCGGTTGCCCCAGTACACGGGGAGGTCGATCCCCCGGGCCACGAGCGCCTTCTCCAGCGCGTCCTTGAGCACACGGTTCTGGCCGTTGATCGGGCTCACCCCGCCGAAGTGACGGTAGTGGTGCGCGACCTCCTCCAGACGCTCATCCGGGATGCCCCGACCGCGCGTCACGTTCCGGAGGAAGGGGATCACGTCCTCCTGGCCCTCCGGGCCGCCGAAGCTCGCCAAGAGGATGGCGTCGTAGGCGACGGGCGTGGTCACATAGGGGTCGCCGCCGGCAGCGGCGGGCGAGGCAAAGGGAACGACATTCGGCTCGATCGCGGTCACCCCTCCATCTTCCCACCTCCGCGGACGACGAGCGTCCGCACGACCGTGACTATCCCCGGTCCGTGAGGATCGACGGTGCGCGCGTCGCTCTGGCGTAGGCTGTCATGGTTGCCGTCGGCGCCAACTGCGCCGACCCCCGGTTACATCCCCTCACCCCTGGGAGTACAGCTTTGCCTGGAGAGAACCTCACCCGAATCGAAGCGCAGGAGCGCCGCGACGTCGTCGACACGCACTCCTATGAGGTCGCCCTCGATCTGACCAAGGGCGCCGAGGTCTTCGGCTCCCGGAGCGTCGTGCGCTTCTCCGCGTCCCCCGACAGCTTCACCTTCATCGACCTCATCGCCCGCGACGTGCGCGAGATCTCGCTCAACGGAGAGCAGCTCGACCCGCGCGAGGTCTTCGCAGACTCCCGGATCGCGCTCGCCGGTCTGCAGGAGGAGAACGTCCTCGTCGTCGACGCCGACTGCCTCTACACCAACACCGGCGAGGGCCTGCACCGCTTCGTCGACCCGGTGGACGGCGAGGTGTACCTCTACTCGCAGTTCGAGGTGCCCGACTCCCGTCGCGTGTTCGCCGTCTTCGAGCAGCCCGACCTCAAGGCCACCTTCCAGTTCACGGTGACCGCTCCCGCGGAGTGGAAGGTCGTCTCCAACTCCCCCACGCCCGAGCCGATCGTCCACGACGACGGCGTCTCGGCCACCTGGGGCTTCGAGCCCACGCCCCGGATCTCCTCCTACATCACGGCTCTCGTCGCAGGACCGTACGAGGCCACCTTCTCGGAGCTCACCAGCGCGTCCGGCCGGGTGATCCCGCTCGGCGTCTACGGCCGCAAGAGCCTCTGGCAGCACCTCGACGCCGACTACATCTTCGACAAGACCCGAGAGGGCTTCGCCTACTTCGAGTCGAAGTTCGGCGTGCCGTACCCGTTCGCCAAGTACGACCAGCTCTTCGTGCCGGAGTTCAACGCCGGCGCCATGGAGAACGCGGGCGCCGTGACGTTCACCGAGACGTACGTCTTCCGCAGCAAGGTCACGGACGCCGTCAAGGAGCGTCGCGTCGTCACGATCCTGCACGAGCTCGCGCACATGTGGTTCGGCGACCTCGTCACCATGAAGTGGTGGAACGACCTCTGGCTGAACGAGTCGTTCGCCGAGTGGGCGTCCACCATCGCGACCGCCGAGGCGACGGAGTGGACTGAGGCCTGGACGACCTTCAACGCCATGGAGAAGACCTGGGCCTACCGCCAGGACCAGCTCCCCTCGACCCACCCGATCGTCGCCGAGATCAACGACCTCGAGGACGTGCAGGTGAACTTCGATGGGATCACCTACGCCAAGGGCGGCTCCGTCCTGAAGCAGCTCGCCGCGTGGGTCGGCATCGAGGCGTTCTTCGCCGGTGTCTCGCAGTACTTCCAGAAGCACTCCTGGGGTAACACCGAGCTCAGCGACCTGCTGTCCGAGCTGGAGGCCACGAGCGGTCGCGACCTCGGCACGTGGTCCAAGAAGTGGCTGGAGACGGCCGGCGTCAACACTCTCGAGCCGGTCGTGGCCGAGGACGACAACGGGAAGATCTCGCGCTTCGCCATCACTCAGACGGCTCCGGCCGACTACCCGACCATCCGTCCGCACCGTCTCGGCATCGGCTTCTACTCGCTGCAGGACGGCGCGCTCACGCGCACCCACCACATCGAGGTGGACGTGGACGGTGACCGCACCGAAGTGCCCGAGCTCCAGGGCCTGGCTCGCCCCGATCTCATCCTCCTCAACGACGACGACCTCGCGTACGCGAAGATCCGTCTCGACGAGAAGTCGCTCGCGACCGCGATCGCCCACCTCGCCGACATCCACGACCCCCTCGCCCGCTCGCTCGTGTGGGGTGCGGCCTGGGACCAGACCCGCGACGCGGAGACGCCCGCATCCGACTACATCGACCTCGTCCTCGGCAACATCGGTCGGGAGACCGAGTCCACCACGGTCCGGACCACGCTCGCGCAGCTGCGGACGGCCGCGACGCTCTACGTCGCTCCGGCGGAGCGCGAAACCGCACGGCTCAAGGTGGCCGACGGTCTCTGGGCGCTCGCCGAGTCGGCGGAGGCCGGCAGCGACAGCCAGCTCCAGTTCGTCACCGCCTTCGCGAACAACCTGGTGACGCCGGAGCACGCCGGCATCGTCGGCCGTCTGCGCTCGGGCGAGGAGACGCTCCCCGGACTCGACGTGGACGCCGACCTGAGCTGGCAGCTCCTCGTCGGCCTCGCGACGATCGGTGCGACCGACGCCGGTGCCATCGACGCCGCGCTGGCCGCCGACAACACGGCCAAGGGCGCGGAGTTCGCCGCGCAGGCGCGCGCGGCTCTTCCGGACGCCGCAGCGAAGCAGCAGGCCTGGGACGCGCTGATCGCGCGCGACGACGCCCCGAACACGATCGTCCGCTCCGCAGCCCTCGGTTTCGTCCACCCGGCGGGTACCGAGGTGCTCGGTGCCTTCGTGTCGCAGTACTTCGACATGCTCCTGCCGGTGTGGGAGTCGCGGACCTACCAGATCGCCCAGTACCTGGTCGTCGGGCTGTTCCCCACCGCGCTCGCGGACGTCGCCCTGCGCGACGCGACGCGCGGATGGCTCTCCGAGCACCAGGACGCGCCGCCCGCGCTGCGCCGTCTCGTTCTGGAGAACCTCGCGGACGTGGAGCGCGCTCTCGCAGCGCAGTCCCGCGACGCCGAGGACTGACCCTCCGCCACCGACACGACACGGGCCTCTGCCGCCGCTCTTCCAGCCGGCGCAGAGGCCCGCTCGGTACCATCGAGACGATGCTGATTTCCGCCGAGACGACCCCCGCGCCGATGCCCGCCGAACTCCCTCCGTGGGTGACCGAGATGCTCGCGGTGCTGACCACGGTCGGCGGCAAGCTCCTGCAGATCGCGATGATCATCGGCGCCTGCGTCCTCATCGCGCTCGTGCTGCGCCGGGTGATCACCCGGGTCGTGCACCGCATCGTGGACACCGCCAAGAACAAGGCTGCCGTCGACGACACCCAGGCGCTCGAACGCTCCCCGCTCGCGGACATGCGCCTGGTCCAGCGCACGCGCACGCTCGGCACCATCCTGCAGAACATCGTGAACGTGATGCTCGTCATCATCGCGATCATCCTCATCGTCAACGCGATCGACAACGCTCTCCTCGGATCGCTCACCCTCCTCACCGCAGCGGTCGGTGCCGGCCTGGGTTTCGGCGCCCAGAACATCGTCAAGGACGTCCTGAACGGGATCTTCCTCGTCGCCGAGGACCAGATCGGCATCGGAGACGTCGTCGACCTCGGGCTGGCGAGCGGCGTCGTCGAATACGTCAGCGTGCGCGTGACGCAGGTGCGTGACGTGAACGGGACCCTCTGGTACGTCCGCAACGGCGAGGTCACCCGCATCGGGAACATGTCGCAGGGCTGGGCGCGGGCGATCGTCGACATCGGTGTCGCCCCGGATTCCGACCTCGAGCAGGTCGAGCACATCCTTCTGGAGACCGCGCAGGGACTGGCGAAGGACCCGAAGTGGCGCACGCGCATCGTGGAGAAGCCGGAGCTGTGGGGCCTCGAGTCCATCGACGGGGATGCGCTCGTCGTCCGGGCCGTCATCAAGACCAGGGCGAACGCGCGGGACGACGTGGCACAGGAGCTCCGACGCCGCCTCCGGGCCGCTCTGCTGGAGAAGGAGATCGACGTGCCGCGTCTCGCGGACGTCGTGCCCACCGGACTGGAGGGTGCGCGCCGCGTCCGGGGCGCCAACCCGCCGAAGACGCGCCCCAACGCCGTCACCGGGGTGCCCGTCATCCCCGACCGCGGCATCTGGCGACGCAAGAAGAACACCAGCGGCGACGGGAGTGCAGACAAGTGACGTTCTACGACGAGGTCGGCGGCCGCGAGACGTTCGCGAAGATCGTCTCGGTGTTCTATCGCGAGGTCGCCCTCGATCCCGTGCTCAAGCCGATGTACCCGGAGGAAGACCTCGGTCCCGCGGAGGAGCGGCTGCTGCTGTTCCTCAAGCAGTACTGGGGCGGCCCGACCACCTACGGCGAGACCCGAGGGCACCCCCGGCTGCGGATGAGGCACATGCCGTTCCATGTGGATCCCGACGCACGCGATCGTTGGCTTCGTCACATGCGCACGGCTCTCGACGAGGCGCAGTTGTCCCCGTTGCACGAAACCACTCTCTGGGACTACCTGGAACGCGCCGCCTATGCCATGGTGAACACATTCGAGCCGTCCGGTATCGGTACGGCACCTCAGGGCCGCACGACCCTGGAGACCCGCTCCCGTCAGGAATCAACGGAGAACCCATGACGACGACACCCCCGACCGCAGACGTCCTGGTGATCGGTTGGGGGTTGGCGGGTCTCGTGGCCGCCGCGGAAGCCCTCGAGGCCGGACGTCGGGTCTTCATCGTCGACCAGGAGCCCCGCACGAACCTCGGCGGGCAGGCGTGGTGGTCGTTCGGCGGCCTGTTCCTCGTGGACTCCCCGGAGCAGCGCCGCCTCGGCATCAGCGACTCGCTCGAGCTCGCGACCCAGGACTGGTTCGGTACCGCGGGATTCGACCGGCCGGAGGACGAATGGCCACGGCGCTGGGCCGAGGCCTATCTGCAGTTCGCGGCCGGTGAGAAGCGCTCGTGGCTCCGCTCCCGCGGCGTCGGCTTCTTCCCGGTGGTCGGGTGGGCCGAGCGGGGCGGCTACGGCGCCCTCGGCCCCGGCAACTCGGTCCCTCGCTTCCACATCACGTGGGGCACCGGGCCGGGGATCGTCGCCCCGTTCGCGGCCGCCGTCGAGCAGGGTGAGCGCGAGGGACGACTCACCGTCCTCGCCAGACACCGCGTCGAGGAGCTCATCCTCACCGACGGACGCGTGACCGGCGCGCGCGGGAGCGTGCTGGCGTCGGATGGTGCCGCACGCGGCATCCCCTCCTCGCGCGAGGTCATCGGCGCCTTCGAGATCGACGCGACGGCGACGATCGTGGCCTCGGGGGGCATCGGCGGAAACCATGACCTCGTCCGCGCGGCCTGGCCCCCGCGCCTCGGCACTCCCCCGGCGCACATGCTCTCCGGCGTGCCCGCCTATGTCGACGGCTCGATGCAGGCCGTGAGCGCCACCGCCGGCGCCCGCCTCATCAACGGCGACCGGATGTGGCACTACGTGGAGGGCATCACGAACTGGAACCCGGTGTGGCCGCAGCACGGCATCCGCATCCTGCCAGGGCCGTCGTCGCTGTGGCTCGACGCGACCGGACACCGGCTCCCCGTTCCGCTCTTCCCCGGCTTCGACACCCTCGGCACGCTCGAGCACCTGCGGCGGACGGGCCACGACCACTCCTGGTTCGTGACCTCGCGGCAGATCGTGGAGAAGGAGTTCGCGCTGTCCGGCAGCGAGCAGAACCCCGACCTCACCGGCAAGGATGTGGCGCTGCTGCTCAAGTCCCGCCTCGCGAAGGGGCCGACGGGACCAGTGCAGTCATTCCTCGACGAGGGCGAGGACTTCATCGTCGAGAACGACCTGGAGTCGCTGCTGGAGCAGATGGCGGCTCATCCCGGCGGCGAGCTCCTGGACATCGATGCCGTGCGCCGGGAAGTGGTCGCTCGCGATCGCGAGATGGCGAACGACTTCAGCAAGGATGCGCAGATCGGCATGCTGCGCTCGATGCGGGCCTATCGCGGGGACAAGCTCATCCGCACCGCGGCGCCGCACCGGCTGCAGGATCCCTCCGCAGGACCGCTGATCGCGGTCAAGCTGCACGTGCTGACCAGGAAGTCCCTCGGCGGGATCAACACGGATCTCGACGGTCGTGCCCTGGACGGAGGCGGCGCACCGATTCCTGGCCTCTTCGCCGCCGGTGAGGCCAGCGGCTTCGGCGGCGGGGGCGCGCACGGCTACCGCGCCCTGGAGGGGACATTCCTCGGCGGGTGCCTGTTCTCCGGCCGTCAGGCGGGACGCGCGGCGGCTGCCCTCGGCTGAACCGGCACTGTTCCCCTGGTCCTGCCTGCGGTCACGTCAGGCGGTGGAGCCGGTGGCCCGCACCCCCGTCAGTCCGGTGGCGACGGGGCCCCGTGCGAGGACGTGGCCGCGGCGGAACGCGAGCCGCGTCCAGCGGCCGGACCGCGTGACGGTCACGTCCTCTTCACCGGAGATGAAGCCCAGCGCGTCCGCGGCGAACGCCACGCCCCGCGGCAATCCGCCGAGGTCGTCGTCCGGCTCGCCCCAGATGGCCGCACGAAGCGCGCGCACGGCCTCCTCACCCGACCCCGGTCCCGCACCGTGGGCGACCGCGGAGATGCCCCACTGTGCACGCTGCGCGATGGTGGAGGCGGGCAGGACGGACTCCGCGAGCCAGCCCTGCCGCGGGGGCGCGACGCCGGCCCATGCGGGCGAGAGGGCGGTCTCGGGCAGCCCGAGGCGCTGCGGGTCGTCCGTCGGGCTCAGGGCGTCGATCACGAGGTCGCACTCGAGCTCCGGATCGGCACGGACGATGCGCATGGCGAGGATCGTCGGCGTCTGGTCGAAGAGCCCCTGGGGTGCGAGGACCGCCGTCGTGAGCGCCAGGACGCCGTGATGGGCCTGCAGGCGAACCCCTTCGTCGGACACCCGGGCCGCGCGGCCCGTGAACGTGAGGACATCCTTCGCCGTGTCCGGATCGGCGAGCAGGAGCTGAGGGGTCACGCGTTCTAAACTACCAACGAGCGGCGACCCGGGGCCGCGGAGGGGAACACATGAGCGCCGACGAACACGCCATCCAGACCGTGGAGCGTCTTCTCGACGTCCTCGACCTCGACGCCACCCAGGCGCGGACCACCGAGGACATCTTCACCGGTTCGTCGCACCCGATGCCGAGCGGCCGCATCTACGGCGGTCAGGTGCTCGCGCAGACCCTCGTGGCCGCGGAGCGCACGCTGCCGGAGGACCGGGCCGTCCACTCGATGCACGGGTACTTCCTCCGCCCCGGCGACGCGAGCCAGGGCATCACCATCGCCGTCGACCGCATCCACGACGGCCGCTCGTTCTCCACCCGTCGGACTCAGGCATACCAGAACGGCGTCCCGATCTTCTCGATGATCGCCTCGTTCCAGGACGCCGACCCCGGAGTGGAGCACGCCGAGCCCATGCCCGCCGGTATCCCTGTCCCCGAGGACCTCGTCCCCGATGAGGACCGGGTGCCGGGCCTCGCCGGCGGTGCACGGCGCATGCTGAGCGAGCGCGCCGCGGACATCCGCCACGTCGACTCCCCGCTCTATCTGCCGAACGATGATGAGAGGGTTCCGCGGCAGGCGGTGTGGATGCGGCTGCGTGCCCCGCTCCCTAACGACCAGCGGCTGCATCGGGCCGCGCTCGCCTACCTCAGCGACATGACGATCCAGGAGTCGATCCTGCGCGCTCACGGAGTGTCATGGTCGCTGCCCGGGTTGAAGGTCGCGAGCCTGGACCACGCGATGTGGTGGCATCGTCCGGCCCGCGTGGACGAATGGCTCCTCTACGTGCAGGAGTCGCCGAGCGCCCGGGGCGGTCGCGGTCTGGCCACGGGGCGGGTGTACACCCGTGAGGGCGCGCTGGTCGCGAGCGTCGCGCAGGAGATCATGATTCGCGTCCCGGAGGATCACTGACCTGCGCTCAGCGGTGGGCGTACTCGATGGAGGGGCCGACGTACGGCTCCCATGCCTCGCGCATCTCCGCGGTCAGCCGCGTCGGCCGCCCGGTCCCCGCGTCGACGAGCACGATGACGGCCGTGGACCGCGCGTAGAGTTCACGCGGCTCGGCGGCCGGGTCATTGTGCACCTCGTAGCAGACCTCGACGCTCGAGCCACCGAGCTTCCCGAACCACATCTGCACCTCCAACGGGCGGCGCTGATACGGCACCGGAGCGAGGTACTCGATCTCCTGCCGCGCGATGAGCGTCAGGATGCCTTCCTCGATCCCGGAGTCGAGGACGGCCGTGGACGGCGCCTGCTCGCCGGGTCCCGCCCGCCAGAACGCGCGGACGCGCGCCTCCTCGAGCAGCTTCAGCATCGAGGTGTTGTTGACATGGTTGAACGCATCCAGATCGCCCCAGCGGAGCTGGATCGGGATGTGCAGGCGGGAACCCGGCGAGTCGGTGCTCATGACCGGCTCAGTCGCGCGTGAGCTTGCGGTGGGTCGAGCGGTGGGGCTTGGCCGCGTCCGGCCCGAGGCGCTCGATCTTGTTCTGCTCGTAGGCCTCGAAGTTGCCCTCGAACCAGTACCACTGGTCGGGCTTCTCGTCCGTGCCCTCGTACGCGAGGATGTGCGTCGCGATCCGGTCGAGGAACCACCGGTCGTGGGTGATGACCACGGCGCAGCCGGGGAACTCGAGCAGCGCGTTCTCCAGGGAGCTCAGGGTCTCGACGTCGAGGTCGTTGGTCGGCTCGTCGAGGAGGAGCAGGTTGCCGCCCTCCTTGAGGGTGAGCGCGAGGTTCAGACGGTTGCGCTCACCACCGGAGAGCACGCCGGCCTTCTTCTGCTGGTCCGGACCCTTGAACCCGAACTTGGACACGTAGGCACGGGACGGGATCTCGGTCTTGCCGACCGTGATGAAGTCGAGTCCGTCGGACACGACCTCCCACAGGGTCTTGTTCGGGTCGATCGACGAACGCGACTGGTCGACGTAGCTGATCTTGACGGTCTCGCCGATCTTCAGGTCTCCGCCGTCCAGGGGCTCGAGACCGACGATGGTCTTGAACAGGGTCGTCTTTCCGACGCCGTTCGGACCGATGACGCCGACGATGCCGTTCGGCGGGAGGCTGAAGCTCAGGCCGTCGATGAGCGAGCGCCCGTCGAAGCCCTTCTTGAGGTTCTTCGCCTCGATCACCACGTTGCCGAGTCGAGGACCGGCAGGGATCTGGATTTCCTCGAAGTCCAGCTTCCTCGTCCGCTCCGCCTCGGCCGCCATCTCCTCGTACCGGGCGAGACGGGCCTTCGACTTGGTCTGGCGGCCCTTCGCGCTGGAGCGGACCCAGTCGAGCTCGTCCTTGAGGCGCTTCGCGAGCTTGGCGTCCTTCTTGCCCTGGATGTCGAGGCGCTCGGCCTTCTTCTCCAGGTACGTCGAGTAGTTGCCCTCGTAGCCGATGAGGCGACCGCGGTCGACCTCGGCGATCCACTCGGCCACGTGGTCGAGGAAGTACCGGTCGTGGGTGATCGCGATCACGGCGCCCTTGTACGACTGGAGGTGCTGCTCGAGCCAGAGCACGCTCTCCGCGTCGAGGTGGTTGGTGGGCTCGTCGAGGAGCAGCAGGTCGGGCTTCTGCAGCAGCAGCTTGGCCAGCGCCACACGGCGCTTCTCGCCACCGGAGAGCGGAGCGATGGCCGCGTCGCCGGGCGGGGTGCGCAGGGCGTCCATCGCCTGCTCGAGCTGGGAATCGAGGTCCCAGCCGTCCGCCGCGTCGATCTCCTCCTGCAGCGTACCCATCTCCGCGAGCAGCGCATCGAAGTCGGCGTCCGGGTCGGCCATCAGCGCGGAGATCTCGTTGAACCGGTCGACCTTGGCCTTGATGGCGATGCCGTCCTGGATGTTCTCCAGGACCGTCTTCGACTCGTCGAGCTCGGGCTCCTGCATGAGGATGCCCACGGAGTAGCCCGGCGAGAGCTTGGCTTCACCGTTGGAGGGCGTGTCGAGCCCCGCCATGATCTTGAGGATCGTCGACTTTCCGGCGCCGTTGGGGCCGACCATGCCGATCTTCGCGCCCGGCAGGAACGCCATCGTGACGTCGTCCAGGATGAGCTTCTCACCCACCGCCTTGCGGGCACGAACCATGGAGTAGATGTACTCAGCCACCGAAAACCGCTCCTTCTGTTGGCGTCGAAGATCGACACTCCAGCCTACCGGCCGTGAGCGGGCTTATCTGTGTACGCGGGTCACCAGTCGATCGGCCGCGTCACGCCCACCAGACAGCGCCCGCCGGCGAGCTGTGGCATGACGGTGGTCACGACGGCGCCGGTGGAGGGCCCGACCTGCCCGATCAGGCACTCCTCCTCGCCCCAGCGGACCGAGAACTGGATGCTCTCCGCCGGGTTCCCGACCGTGGACTGGTCCGGCGTGAGCTGCATGGCGTCCCGATCGAATCCCGCCGCGACGAGACCGTCGACGTATGCCCGCCCCTCCGCACGCTGCTCCGTGCCCCACACCTGTTCGGCCACTGCGGTGAACACGGGAAGGTTGTCTGCGGCGCTCCCGCCCGGCACCAGAGCAGGCGCGGCCGGCGGTGTCGGCGTGGCACTGGCCGTCCCGGTCGGGGTCCGCGTCACCTCCGGCTCCGGGGCGCATCCGGCGAGGACGGCTGCCGAGAGACCGGCGACGAGCACGAGCGCCGCAGCGCGGGAGTTCAGGACCGATCGGAGCACGAGCAGAGTCTAGGCCGCCTCGCTCTCCGCCGGCTGTTCCCACGCGTCGCGCCCTTCCTCATCGGTCGTCGGGACGTCCCCGCTCTCCTCCGCATCCGTGGGAGACGGACGGGTGCTCGGTCGGTACGCGGTGGTCCCCCACCGCAGATCGTGTCCGATCGTGTCGGCGTCGATGTCGACGCTCGTCCCCTGCTTGCCATTGCTCTCCCACGGTCGTACGCGCAGTCGTCCCGAGACGATGACGCTGTCGCCGACCCTGAGCGATGCGCGCGCATGCTCCGCGAGCTGGCGGAAGGCGGCGATCGAGAACCAGTTGGTCCCCGCATCCACCCACGAGCCGCTCGCTGCGTCGAAGCGACGGTGCGTGCTCGCCAGCCGGAAGTTCGTGACGGGCACCCCCGCACTCGTCCGCCCCGGGGTGGGCTCCGTCGCGACTCTCCCCACGATGGTCACGGTGTCGATCATGCGTTCGTCCTCTCGCTGCCGGCTCAGCGGCCGGATGCCCTCCAGCGTGCACCTCGCGGAGCAGGTTGCAGGGGCACGATCGCGCGATCTGTGGACGGGCTAAGGCAACCGTCATCCGTGCAGAAGAAGCCAGGTCACCGCCGGATATCGATGCGCGGGCCAATGTCGGTGGTCGGTCGTATGTTCGAACCATGGAAGGAGAGACCATGACCGCCACCACCACCGCTTCGATCCCTGCTCCCGGAATCCCCCTCGTGGCCCCGCCGCTCGCGTCCCGGCGAGAGCACCTCGTCCGTGCCGCCGATCACCTGTGGCGCGTACAGGACAGCCGCGAGCACGTCCTCGGCCACCTGCGCGTGGTGGCCGATCCCCTCGGCCTCCGGTACCGGGCGGAGCGGCTCCATCTGGCGACGGGTGACTTCCGGCTGATCGGCGAGTTCTGGCGCGCGGACGACGCCGTCGACGCGCTGCGACACTGCTGACCTCCGGTCGACGTGACCGGCGATCACTGGCGCCCCCGGCAGGATTCGAACCTGCGACCAAGAGATTAGAAGGCTCCTGCTCTATCCCCTGAGCTACGGAGGCGGACATCTCTACCGTACCGCGCTCCCCCGGCGGATGTCGGGGCCGTCGATAGGATGGCGACATGGTGACTGCTTCCGAGAACGACCGCCTCGTCTGGATCGACTGTGAGATGACGGGACTCGATCTCGCCATCGATGAACTGGTCGAGATCGCGGTGGTGGTCACCGACTTCGAGCTGCGTCCGCTCGACCCCGGCTTCCAGGTCGTCATCCGTCCGAGCGCGGACGCCCTCGCGCACATGAACGACTTCGTCACCGCGATGCACGAGACCTCCGGGCTCATCGAGGAGATCCCGCAGGGGATCAGCCTCGAGGAGGCGGAGGAACAGACGCTGGCCTACATCCGCCGCTTCGTCCCGCTGGAGCGCCGCGCGCCTCTCGCCGGCAACACGATCGGCACCGACCGGATGTTCCTCGCGAAGTACATGCCACAGGTCGACCAGTGGCTGCACTACCGGAACGTCGACGTCTCCAGCATCAAGGAGCTTTCCCGCCGCTGGTACCCGCGGGTGTTCTTCCAGGCACCTGCCAAGGACGGCGGGCACCGCGCGCTGGCGGACATCCTCGAGTCGATCCGCGAGCTGCGTTACTACCGCGAAGCCGTCTTCGTCGACGAACCGGGACCTTCCAGCGATGATGCGAAGGAGATCGCCGCCCGCACGGTGTCGGAGTTCACCTCGAACATGTAATAGACTCGTGGGGTTGCCTGTTTCGGCGGGCGCATGGTGGGTATAGCTCAGCTGGTAGAGCGCCTGGTTGTGGTCCAGGAGGTCGCGGGTTCAAGCCCCGTTACTCACCCCAGCTCGAAGAGGCTCGGACCGTTCGGTCCGAGCCTCTTCGCCTTTCGGCCGGTCCGGCCCCGTGGTCGCGCGGCCCTAGACTGTCCTGGTGTCACTGGCGGTCTGGTTCTCCCTTCTCACCGCATCCGTGGTGATCAGCTTCACGCCGGGAGCCGGCGCGATCAACACGATGTCCAACTCCCTCACCCAGGGCTGGAAGCGCTCGATCTGGGGCATCATCGGCCAACAGATCGCGCTCATCGTCCATGTGGTGATCGTCGCCGCTGGAGTCGGGCTCCTCGTCTCACGCTCGGATCTCCTGTTCAACGTCATCCGGTACGCCGGCGCCGCCTACCTCGTCTACCTCGGGATCCGGTTGATCCTGACCCGGCCCGCGCCGGCACTCGACGACGCGCCGGATCCTGTGGACGTCCGGGAGAGCCACTGGTCGATGATGCGCCGCGGGTTCTGGGTGAACCTGCTGAACCCGAAGGCGATCGTGTTCTTCCTCGCGTTCATCCCGCAGTTCATCCGACTGGACCAGCCACCGCTCCCCCAGTACCTGGCACTCGTCGCGACGGTCGTGGTCGTCGATGTCCTGGTGATGTGGGGGTTCTTCGCCACAGCGGCGCGTCCCTTCCGGCGTCTCACGCGCTCCCCGCAGGGACAGCGGATCCTCAACACGGTGTTCGGAACCCTCTTCATCGGCGTGGCAGCCCTCCTCGTCCTTCTGCACTGAGCACCCGGCCGTCGCCGTAGGCTGGAGGGGATGGACATGGACGCCGCGGCCTTCGAGGCCCTCGTGATCGACGAGCTCGACCAGCTGCCCGATGAGATGGTCGAGCAGCTCGAGAACGTCGTCTTCGTCGTGGAGGACCGTCCGGAGGACGGCGGCCTCGACCTGCTCGGCCTGTACGACGGCCTGGCGCTGACGGAGCGCACGCAATACGGGATGGGCGAGCTCCCCGACCGCATCATCGTCTACCGGGAGCCGCACCTCGCACAGTGCGACGACATCGACCAACTCCGTGACGAGATTCACACCACGCTCGTCCATGAGATCGCGCACTTCCACGGCATCGACGACGCGCAGTTGCATGAGCTCGGGTGGGCATGACCATGTCGACCGCTCTTCCCGAGGTCGAGGAGACCACTGACCTGTTCGCTGCTCCGCTGGAGCCCTGGGAGGTCGTCGTATGGAACGACCCCGTGAATCTGATGAGCTACGTCGTGCGCGTCTTCCGCACCTACTTCGGCTACACGACCGAACACGCCACCCGCCTCATGCTCGCCGTTCATCACGACGGCCACGCGATCGTCGCCACCGGCCCGCGAGAGACCATGGAGGTGCACGCTCAGGCGATGCACGACTACGGACTCTGGGCGACCGTCAGGAAGGCCGCATGAACACCACGCCGATCACCGTCTCCGTCGCCACGATCGAGGGGATGCACCTGGCCCGACTCGTCGATGACTTCATGGAGGTGCTGCGGGACTCCGAACAGGACGACCCGGGGGTGGCCCGGCTGACCCCGAACGCCTACCCGGACGACGACGATGCGTCGGCCGCATTCGCCTCCGCCACGCGCGCGGACCTCCTCGACCGGCGGTTGCACGACGCCCGCACGGTTCGCGCATCGCTGCAGATGTTCGACCCCGACGCCGAGGTGACCGATGCCGACGCCCGGATCCCCCGCGATGTCGTGGTGCGCCGTGACCACGTGGACTCCTGGCTGCGCACCCTCACCGCCATCCGCCTCGTGATCGCGACGCGCCTCGGCATCACCGACGACGAGCCCGACGTCGGGGGCGATGGTCAAGCGGTGTACGACTGGCTGGGATACCGCCTCGAGCTCCTCATCGAAGCCGTGGATGAGAGCGACGCCGACGCACTCCGCTGAGTGAGCTCAGGGAACCTCGACGACTCGGGTGGCGAGTTCGCGGGGGTGGTCCCGCTCGACGTGACGGCGCTCCTGCGCCGCCCAGCGGTCCCAGTGCGGGCGGTAGGTGTCTCCGTCCCGGGCAAGCGCCCGTGACTTGCGTGACTGTTCCCCGGATTCCACCCAGACGCGGACATCCGCCAGCCGTGCCGTGGACGGACGCAGGATCCCGCTGCCCTCGACGATGACCCCGAGTGCGGGATCCACAGCGTGGGTCTCCGCCTCCTCGCCGCGTTCCCAATCCCAGCGACGCCAGGCGCCGAGCAGGCCGCGTCCGTGCGGGCGGAGGATGCCCTCCAGCGCCTTCTCCGCGCCCCCGTCGAGTCCGTCCCAGCCCGGGTACAGCGAATCCAGCGCGATGACCTGCACGCGGCCGGCAACCGGCCAGGCATGTGCCACACGCGCAGCCAGAGAGGTCTTGCCGGCGCCGCTTCCCCCGTCGATGATCACGACAGGATTGGACGCCGCGAGTGCGCGGACGTCCTCGACGATCAGTGTCGCGGCGCGCGAGAGAGCAGCTGCGACCGCGTCGTCACTTCTTGAGGGCACGGATGATGCGCGTGAGTGCCCGACCTGTGACCCAGACGAAGGGCACGGCCACGACCAGGAGCGTCACGATGTTCGGCTCGAAGCGCAGTCCCTCTTCGCGACGGACATAGACACCGACCGGGACCGACACGCCGCCGCCCCCGCCGCCTTCTCCTCCGTCGCCGCTGGCGCCGCCGAAGCCCGCGTAGGTGAACGCCACCGGAGTGACGGTGACACCGTCGATCTCCTGCGGCTCCCCGTATGCGCTCTTCACGCCGAAGGACGCGACCTGATTCCCGAGTTCCAGTGCAATGTTCGGCATGTTCCCACGGTAGCCGACGGCGGCCTCCGGCGCGCGGTCAATCGACGCCGTGATCCTTCGGATGGCGAGCGGCACCTCGTCCTTCACCTCGTCCGATGTGGCGCGCTCTGCTGATCGTCGCCGAACCGAACCGTGCCATGGCCTCGTCGACCGCCCCCTCGACCTTGCGCCAGCCCTCGTCGTCATCCCAGAGCGCCAGCGCGCTACCTCCCGCAGGCCGGAGGTTCTCGGCGCGGACTCCCACGAGGCGGATCGGGTCGCGACGCTCGATGAGCGCGAACAGACCCTGCGCCGCCTCGCCGATGCGCTGTCCGACCGCGGTGGGTTCGCTCAGCGTCTGCGATCGGTTGACGGTCCGGAAGTCGTCGAAGCGGATCTTGATCGCGACCGTGGAGGTCTCCCACCCGGCCCGACGCAGGCGGGCGCCCACGCGATCGGCGAGCCGGAGCAGTTCGGCGCGGAGGAACGCTCGATCCGTGATGTCCTGGTCGAACGTCTCCTCGTGGCCGATGCTCTTCTCCACGCGCTCGGTGTCGACGGCGCGGGGGTCCTCTCCCCGGGCGAGCTGCGCGAGCCGCGTGCTGAGCGCCGGCCCGACAGCCCGGTCCAGCATCTCCGGCGGCGCCGTGCGCAGGTCGTCGATCGTGCGGAGGCCGCGGGCTTCCAGAGCTTCCGCCGCCTTCGGCCCCACTCCCCACAGCGCCCGTACCGGGCGCGGCGCGAGGAACGCGAGAGTGTCGTGCTCGGCGACCACGAGCATTCCGTCGGGCTTTGCCATGGTCGATGCCATCTTCGCGACGTGCTTGGTCGCGGCCACGCCGACGCTGCAGGTGATGCCGACCTCCGCGAGGACGCGCTCGCGGATCTGGGCGGCGATCCGGGCCGGACTCCCCCAGAGCCGGCGCACACCCTGCACGTCGAGGAAGGCCTCGTCCACCGACAAGGGTTCCACGAGCGGCGTGAACGACTCGAAGATCGCCATCACCTGCCGCGAGACCTCTTGATACCGAGAGAAGTGCGGCGGGACGATACGTGCGGTGGGACACAACCGCAGAGCCTGCGATACGGGCATGGCGGAGCGCACGCCGTAGCGCCGTGCTTCGTAGGAAGCGCTGGAGACCACCGATCGTCCGTCCGGGGATCCGATGATCAGCGGCAGCCCGCGAAGACCCGGATCATCCAGCACCTCGACGGCGGCGTAGAACGCATCCATGTCGACGTGGAGGATCCGCGTCCCGGAATCGTCGGCGTCGGCCGAGGACACCATGCGGCCTCTGCCATCACCGTGTCCCATGAGTCCATTGTCCCCCGGGCCTCCGACACGGAGGCCCGGGGGCGAGAATCACTGCGCGGCGCGCTCGAGGATGAGTTCGCGGACGCGTGCGGCGTCGGCCTGGCCCTTCATGGCCTTCATGACCGCGCCGATGATGGCACCGGCCGCCTGGACCTTGCCATCCTGGATCTTGGCCATCACGTCGGGCTGCGCGGCGAGAGCCTCGTCGATCGCCGCGATGAGGGCGCCGTCGTCCGAGACCACGGCGAGACCACGGGCGTCGACGACCTCTTGCGGCGTGCCTTCCCCGGCGATCACGCCCTCCAGCACCTGGCGCGCGAGCTTGTCGGTCAGCGTGCCGGCATCGACGAGCTGCTGCAGTGCGGCGACGCTCTCCGGGCTGACCAGGTCGACCGCGTCCTTCTCCTGCGCGTTGGCGAGGCGGGTGATCTCCCCCGTCCACCACTTCCGTGCCGCGGCGGGCGTGGCCCCGGCGGCGATCGTGGCCTCGACGACGTCGAGCAGACCGCCGTTGCGCACGTCCTGGAACTCCAGCGGGGTGAAGCCCCACTCGTCCATGAGCCGGCGACGGCGGGCGACGGGCTGCTCGGGCAGCGCCGCACGCAGCTCCTCGATCAGCTCGCGGGGAGGCTGCACCGGAAGCAGGTCGGGCTCGGGGAAGTACCGGTAGTCGTCGGCGTCCGACTTCGGACGGCCGGGAGAGGTGGTCCCGGTGTCCTCGTGCCAGTGCCGCGTCTCCTGGGTGATGGTGCCGCCGTCGGCGAGGATCTGCGCCTGGCGCTGGATCTCGTACCGCACCGCACGCTCCACCGAGCGCATCGAGTTGACGTTCTTCGTCTCGGTGCGCGTGCCGAGCTTCTCCTCGCCACGAGGACGGAGAGACACATTGGCGTCGCAACGGAGGTTGCCGCGCTCGAGGCGAGCCTCGGAGATCCCGAGCCCGCGGACGATGTCGCGGATCGCGGCGACGTAGGCCTTGGCGACCTCGGGGGCCCGGTGATCGGTGCCGAAGATGGTCTTCGTCACGATCTCGACGAGCGGGACACCGGCACGGTTGTAGTCGACGAGCGAGTACTCGGCACCCTGGATACGCCCGGTCGAGCCGCCCATGTGCGTGAGCTTGCCGGCGTCCTCCTCCATGTGCGCGCGCTCGATCGGGATCGTCACCATCGTGCCGTCCTCGAGCTCCACCTCCACCGAGCCCTCGAAGGCGATCGGCTCGTCGTACTGGGAGATCTGATAGTTCTTGCCGAGGTCCGGATAGAAGTAGTTCTTCCGGGCGAAACGGCTGGACTCGGCGATCGAGCAGCCGAGCGCGAGGCCGAGGCTGATCGAGGATCGGATGGCCGTCTCGTTGACGACCGGCAGCGAACCGGGCAGACCCAAATCGACCGGCGCGATCAGGGTGTTCGGCTCCGCCGCGTGGTACGCCTCGTTCGCGGGGTTGGGCGCGTCGGAGAACATCTTCGTGTTCGTGTTGAGCTCGACGTGCACCTCGAATCCGAGGACCGGCTCGAACATCTCGAGCGCCTTGTCGAAGTCCATGAGCTTGGCAGCGGCCATCAGCGCGCGCCTCCTTCCAGCTGGGGGGCACGGGACAGCAGCGGCGCGCCCCAGGAGTCCACGAGCAGCGTCTCGAGGGCGGCGCCCACGCGGTACAGACGAGCGTCCTCCCGCGCCGGGGCGAGGAACTGGATGCCGACGGGCAGGCCGTCGTCGTCCGCAAGACCACTCGGGATCGAGATGCCGGGGACACCGGCGAGGTTCGCCGGGATCGTCGTGATGTCGTTGAGGTACATCTGCAGCGGGTCGTCGATCTTCTCACCGAGCTTGAACGCGGTGGTCGGGGCCGACGGGGTCGCGATGACGTCGACATCGGCGAAGGCCGCGGCGAAGTCCTGCTGGATCAGCGTGCGGACCTTCTGCGCGCTGCCGTAGTACGCGTCGTAGTAGCCCGCCGACAGCGCGTAGGTGCCGAGGATGATGCGGCGCTTGACCTCGTCGCCGAAGCCGGCGTCGCGCGTGGCGGACATCACGTCCTCGACGGTGGGGTTCCCGGCCGGGGTGACGCGGAGACCGAAGCGCACCGAGTCGAACTTGGCCAGGTTGCTCGAGGCCTCCGCCGGCAGGATCAGGTAGTAGGCGGCCACGCCGTACTCGAAGTGCGGCGCACCGATCTCCACGATCTCCGCGCCCTGCGCCTCGAGCAGCGCCAGCGCGCTGCGGAACGACGCCGCGACGCCCGGCTGGAAACCGCTGTCGGGGAGCTCGCGGATGACGCCGACGCGCAGACCCTTGAGGCCGTCGCCGCGCGCACCCTCGCGTGCGGCCGCCGCGAAGGACGGCCACTGCTCGTCGAGCGACGTGGAGTCCTTCGGGTCATGGCCGCCGATCGCGTCGTGCAGCAGACCGGCATCGAGCACCGTGCGGGTGACCGGGCCGACCTGGTCGAGGCTCGACGCCAACGCGATGGCGCCGTATCGGCTGACACCGCCGTACGTCGGCTTCACGCCGACCGTGCCGGTCACGTGCGCAGGCTGACGGATCGATCCGCCGGTGTCGGAGCCGAGGGCGAGCGGGGCCTCGAAGGCGGCGACGGCGGCGGCAGAGCCCCCACCCGAGCCCCCGGGGATCCGGTCGAGATCCCAGGGGTTGCGTGTCGGGCCGTAGGCGGAGTGCTCCGTCGACGAGCCCATCGCGAACTCGTCCATGTTCGTCTTGCCGAGCGGGATGAGTCCGGCGGCACGGGAGCGGGCCACGACCGTCGCGTCATACGGCGAGCGGTAGCCCTCGAGGATCCGCGAGCCGCTCGTGGTCGGCTGATCGGTCGTGACGAGGACGTCCTTGATCGCGAGCGGGACACCGGCGATCGGCCCGAGGTCCTCCCCCGCGGCACGGCGGGCGTCGATGTCGGCCGCGGCCTCGAGCGCGTGCTCGTTGACGTGCAGGAACGCGTGCACGGCGCCGTCGACCTGGGCGATGCGGTCGAGGTGCGCCTGCGTGGCCTCGACGCTGGAGACCTCGCGCGTCGTGAGCTTGTCGGCGAGCTCCGCCGCCGTCAGTCGGATGATGTCGCTCACTGCTCTTCTCCCAGGATCGCGGTGACGCGGAACCGGCCGTCGGCCTGGTCCGGGGCGTTCTGCAGCACCTGCTCGTGCGTCAGCGTCTCGCCGACCACGTCGGGACGGAACACGTTGCTCAGCGGGATCGGGTGGCTGGTCGCGGCGACATCGGCGGTCGCGACCTCGGACACCTTGGCGATGTTGTCGACGATGGCGTCGAGCTGGCCGGTGAGCCGCGTCACCTCGTCGTCGTTCAGCTGGATGCGCGCGAGCACGCCGAGATGGCGCACAAGATCAGGGGTGATTTCAGACACGCTCCCCAGTCTAGTTGGCGAGCCGCCCGCCGCTCGGTGCGGCGCGGCCCGCCTAAGCTGGGCGCGTGAGCACGTTCCAGCCCCCTCGCCCGTGGATCGCCAGCTACGCCGACGGCGTTCCGGAGGACCTCGCCCCCGTCAGCGGCTCCCTCGTGGACATCGTCGCCGCGTCGGCGCGGGACTATCCCGATGCCCCGGCCCTGCAGTTCTTCGGCAGGGAGACCACCTACGCACAGCTGCAGGAGGCGATCGATCGCGCCGCCGCGGGGCTCCGGGATCTCGGCGTGCGCGCCGGCGACCCGGTCGCCATCGTCCTGCCGAACTGCCCCCAGCACATCGTGGCGTTCTACGCCGTGCTGCGACTCGGAGCGGTCGTGGTCGAGCACAACCCGCTCTACACCCCCCGCGAGCTGCGCAAGCAGTTCGAGGACCACGGCGCCAAGCACGCGATCGTCTGGAACAAGGTCGTGGCGACGGTTCAGGAGTTCCCGAGCGACCTGGCCGTCTCGACGCTCGTGTCCGTTGACGTCACTCGCGCCATGCCCGCACTCACCCGCTTCGCGCTCCGGCTGCCGGTGGCGAAGGCGAGGGAATCGCGGGCGGCGCTGACCGAGCGCGTCCGCGGCACCGTCCTCTGGGAGTCGGTGGTCGCCGGTGCCCCGATCCCCGCCTCGCATCCGCAGCCCGGCACGGACGACCTGGCGATCATCCAGTACACGTCGGGGACCACGGGCACGCCGAAGGGCGCCGCCCTCACCCACCGCAACCTCCTCGCCAATGCGGCACAGTCCCAGGCCTGGGTCCCGTCCATCCAGCGCGGCAAGGGCTGCGTCGTGTACGCCGTGCTGCCCATGTTCCACGCCTACGGCCTGACCCTCTGCCTCACCTTCGCGATGTCGATGGGGGCGCGCCTCGTGCTGTTCCCGAAGTTCGATCCCGATCTCGTGCTGGACGTGGTCAAGAAGCACCCGGCGACGTTCCTGCCGCTCGTGCCGCCCATCGCCGACCGGCTGCTCGCGGCCGCCAACGCCAAGGGCGTCTCCCTCGACGGCATCGAAGTGGCGATCTCCGGCGCCATGGCGCTGCCGCACGAACTCGTCGTCCCGTTCGAAGCCGCGACGCACGGCTATCTCGTCGAGGGCTACGGTCTGAGCGAGTGCTCCCCCGTCCTCATGGCGAACCCGGTGGCCGACAACCGTGTCCCCGGCACGGTGGGCCTCCCGCTCCCCGGGACGGAGTGCCGCGTCGTCGATCCGGAGAACCCCACCGAGGACGTCCCGGCCGGTTCCGCCGGCGAGCTCGTCGTGCGCGGCCCTCAGGTCTTCTCCGGGTATTACGGAAAGCCCGAGGAGACGGAGGCCGTGTTCGTCGACGGCTGGTACCGGACGGGCGACATCGTCACGATCGACGACGCCGGATTCGTGCGGATCGTCGACCGGATCAAGGAGCTCATCATCACGGGCGGCTTCAACGTCGCCCCCACCGAGGTCGAGAACGCGCTGCGCCAGCATCCGTCGGTCGTCGACGCTGCGGTCGTCGGACTGCCCAGCGACCACTCGGGCGAGGAGGTCGTGGCGGCGATCGTCGTCGACCCCGGGGCCGATGTCGATGTCGAGGCGATCCGCGAGTACGCCCGCAGCATCCTCACGCCGTACAAGGTGCCGCGCCGCGTCTTCGTCGTCGACGAGCTGCCGACGTCGCTGATCGGCAAGGTGCTCCGCCGGCAGGTGAAGGAGAAGCTGCTCGCCCTCACCTCGGGCGTCTGACCCGGTCGCACAGGAAGCGGGTCGCCAGGCGCGCTACCCTTGGGAAGTGACCCCTGAAGAAGTGACCCCCACCGACGCCCCTGACGAGTCCCCCGCAACCCCCGGATTCGAGGACCTCGGCATCACCGGGCCGGTCCTCAAGGCCATCAAGGATCTCGGTTACGAGACCCCCTCGCCCATCCAGGCCGCGACGATCCCGACGCTGCTCGCCGGCCGCGATGTGGTCGGCATGGCGCAGACCGGCACCGGCAAGACCGCCGCCTTCGCCCTCCCCGTGCTGGAGCGGCTCGACGTCACGCAGAAGACGCCGCAGGCCCTCGTCCTCGCCCCGACCCGCGAGCTCGCGCTGCAGGTCTGCGAGGCCTTCGAGTCCTACGCGTCGCGCATGAAGGGCGTGCACGTGCTCCCCGTCTACGGCGGTCAGGGCTACGGGGTGCAGTTGTCCGCGCTCCGCCGTGGCGTGCACGTCGTCGTGGGAACCCCCGGCCGCATCATGGACCACCTCGCCAAGGGCACGCTCGACCTCTCCGAGCTGCAGTACCTCGTGCTGGACGAAGCCGACGAGATGCTGAAGATGGGCTTCGCCGAAGACGTCGAGCAGATCCTCGCGCAGACGCCGGAGGAGAAGCAGGTCGCCCTGTTCTCGGCGACGATGCCCGCGCAGATCCGCCGCCTCGCGCAGCAGTACCTCCGCGACCCGGAGGAGATCACGGTCAAGTCCAAGACCGCGACCAACACGAACATCACCCAGCGCTACCTCGTCGTCTCCTACGCGCAGAAGGTGGACGCGCTGACCCGCATCCTCGAGGTGGAGAACTTCGACGGGATGATCGTCTTCGTCCGCACGAAGAACGAGACCGAGACCCTGGCCGAGAAGCTCCGCGCCCGCGGATACTCCGCCGCCGCGATCAACGGCGACGTGCCGCAGGTGCAGCGCGAGCGCAGCGTCAACCAGCTCAAGGACGGCAAGCTCGACATCCTCGTCGCCACGGACGTCGCCGCCCGCGGCCTCGACGTCGAGCGCATCAGCCACGTGGTCAACTTCGACATCCCCACCGACACCGAGTCGTACGTCCACCGCATCGGACGGACCGGGCGGGCCGGCCGGACGGGTGACGCGATCAGCTTCATCACCCCGCGCGAGCGCTACCTGCTCAAGCACATCGAGAAGGCCACGCGTCAGCAGCCCACGCAGATGCAGCTCCCGAGCACCGAGGACGTGAACACGACGCGGCTCGCCCGCTTCGACGACGCCATCACGACCGCGCTCTCGGAGACGACGCGCATCGACGCGTTCCGCGACATCATCGCCCACTACGTGCGGCATCACGATGTGCCGGAAGGCGACGTCGCGGCCGCTCTCGCCGTGGTCGCCCAGGGCGCCACGCCGCTGCTCCTCGACCCCGCCCAGGACGCCCTGTCGCAGGCCGTGGCCGCCGACAACCGCCCGCCGCGCGAGCGGCAGACGCGGGAGCCGCGCGAACCCCGGGAGCGTCGCGGCCGCGGCGACTACACGCCGTACCGCATCGAGGTGGGTCGCCGGCACCGCGTCGAGCCGCGGCAGATCGTGGGCGCGCTCGCGAACGAGGGCGGTCTGGGCCGCGACGACTTCGGGGCGATCAACATCCGTCCCGACTTCTCGATCGTCGAGCTTCCGGCGAACCTCGACCCCGCCGTCCTCGACAAGCTCCGCGACACCCGTATCTCGGGACGACTGATCGAGATCGCTCCCGACCGTGGCCCCGGGGCGCGGCGCGGGTCGTCCTCGCGCGACGGCGACGGCCGTGGTCGCCCGACCCGCTACGACCGGCGCGACCGCGACGAGCGCCCGGCGCACGGCGACCGCGAGGAGAAGCCCTTCCGGAAGCCCCGTCACAAGGCCTGAGCGGACCGACGATGCGCATCGACCGCGCCGGCAGGGAGGATCTCCCCGCGCTCGCCCAGCTCAAGTGGCAGGACGTGCCGAGGGACCTGACGGCCGGTCGATCGCTCGACACGTACACCGCGGAACTCGGCGACTGGTGGCAGGCGCACGCCCACACCCACGTCGCCTTCGTCGCGCGCGCCGAGGAGGATGACCGTATCGTCGGTGCCGCCTGGGTCGCCCTCGTGCCGCGTGTGCCGCGGCCCGGGGCGGTCGATCGCATCTCCGCGGACATCCAGAGCGTCTTCGTCCTCCCGGAGCATCGAGGGCGCGGAGCGGGCCGCGGCCTCGTCGCCGCCGCCTGCGCGCACGCCGTGTCCGTCGGTGCCGAGCGGATCACCGTGCATTCGAGCGAGGCCGCCGTGGGTCTCTACCAGAAGCTGGGATTCGCGGACTCACCGCGGCTGCGACAGTTCCTCGCGCCCACCACGGCGGCCCCGGAGAGCGCCTGAGCCTCACTCCAGCGCCGCAGGGCCCTCCGTGACCAGCACGTGGAACTGCGCGGCGTCGAGGATGCGGACGCCGAGCTCCTCCGCCTTCGCGAGCTTGGAGCCGGCGCCGGGACCCGCGGCCACGAAGTCGGTCTTCTTGGAGACGCTCGAGGCCGCCTTGCCGCCGGCCTTGATGATCGCCTCCTGCGCGCCCTCGCGGGTGTAGCCGTCGAGAGATCCCGTCGCGACCACCGTGAGGCCTTCCAGCACTCCCCCGGCGGCGACAGCTGCTCCCGGCCCGGGGTGGCCCGGCGTCGCCCACTGCACGCCCGCATCCGTCCACTGCCGGACGATGTCCTGGTGCCAGTCGACGTCGAACCACGCGAGCAAGGAGTCGGCGATGATGCCGCCCACGCCCTCGACCGCGGCGAGCTCTTCCCGCGATGCCTCCCGGATCGCGTCGAGCGACCCGAACCACTGCGCGAGCGCCCGCGCCGCGACCGGTCCGACGTGGCGGATGTTGAGGGCGACGAGCAGCCGCCAGAGGTCTTTGGTCTTCGCCTTCTCCAGCTCCGCGAGCAGTGTCAGCGCCTGCGAGGACGGCTGCGGACCTTCCAGACCCGACTTCTTCTCGGCGGCGGTCGGGTTCCGTCGGAACGGCGCGCGCGTCTTCACGAGGCCGTCCTCGTCCTCGCGCGGCAGACCCGTCTCCGCATCACGTACGACGACCTCGATCGGCACGAGCTGCTCCAGCGTGAGGGCGAACAGCCCCGCCTCCGTGCTCAGAGGGGGCTCGGCCGGAGTCGTGGGCTGGGTCAGGGCCGCCGCGGTGACCTCGCCCAGGGCCTCGACATCGAGGGCGCCGCGGGAACCGATGTGCTCGACGCGTCCGCGCACCTGCGCAGGGCACGACCGCGCGTTCGGGCAGCGGAGGTCGATGTCGCCCTCCTTCATGGCGCGCAACGGCGTGCCGCACTCGGGGCAGTCGGCCGGCATGACGAACTCCCGCTCCGTCCCGTCCCGCTTCTCGACCACGGGGCCGAGCACCTCGGGGATCACGTCGCCCGCCTTCCGGAGCACCACGGTGTCGCCGATGAGCACGCCCTTGGCCTTGACCACGTCCTTGTTGTGGAGCGTGGCCTGACGGACCACGGATCCGGCGACGTGAGCCGGTGCCATGACCGCGAAGGGAGTGGCGCGACCGGTGCGCCCGACGGAGACGACGATGTCGAGGAGCTTCGTCTGCACCTCCTCCGGCGGGTACTTGTAGGCGATCGCCCAGCGGGGGGCCCGGCTCGTGGCCCCGAGCTCGTCGTGCAGGTCGAGCTCGTCGACCTTGACCACGATGCCGTCCAGTTCGTGCTCGATGTCGTGCCGGTGCTCCCCGTAGTGCTCGACGAAGGCGACGACGTCGTCGATGCTGCGGCACACCTTGGTGTGCGGGCTCGTCGGCAGCCCCCAGGCGGCCAGCAGCTCGTAGACCTGGCTCTGCGCCGCGACCGGCGGGTTCGTCCAGGCGCCGATGCCGTGCACGTAGAGCGCGAGCGACTCGATGCGCAGCAGGCCCGCTTCGAGCTCCAGGCCGTCCTTCTTGTCGATCTGCTGACGCAGGCCGCCGCTGGCGGCGTTGCGGGGATTGGCGAAGGCCGGGAAGCGCCGCGCCGCCGCGGTGCGCGCCTTCTCCTCATCGAACGGCCTCTTCGCGCCGCCCCTGGCCTCCCACCGCGCGAGGGCGTCGGCATACGCGCGGTCGCGGAAAGCCGCCTGCGCCGCGTTCAGGCGCTCGAACGCGGCGACGGGGATGAAGACCTCTCCGCGGACCTCGACGATCGGCGGGTGTCCCTCCCCGGCGAGCC
Source organism: Microbacterium sp. NRRL B-14842 (assembly GCF_050470785.1). Taxonomy (NCBI): domain Bacteria; kingdom Bacillati; phylum Actinomycetota; class Actinomycetes; order Micrococcales; family Microbacteriaceae; genus Microbacterium; species Microbacterium sp. NRRL B-14842. The sequence goes on from NZ_JBFLUM010000001.1 coordinate 1,499,411, forward strand.
GCTCCGGGATCTCGGGGAGCCGGAGCGCGTTCTCGGTGACGATCTCGCCGACCCGCCCGTCACCGCGGGTCGCGGCCGACGTCAGGACGCCGTGCTCGTATCGCAGATTGATCGCGAGCCCGTCGATCTTGAGTTCGGTCAGCCAATCGACGTCGCGCCCGGCGGCCGCCCGCGTCTTCTGCGCCCACTCCCGCAGCTCCTCGATCGAGAAGACGTTGTCGAGGCTGAGCATGCGCTCGGCGTGCTCGATGGTCGCGAGCCCTGTCGCCTCGGCCGCGCCGACCATCTGCGTCGGCGAGTCCTGACCCTGGAGCTCGGGGTGCAGGCGCTCGAGCTCTTCCAGGCGCCGCATCCAGCCGTCGTACGTCGCGTCGTCGACGAGCGACGTGTCGCGCCCGTAGTACGCGTCCTTCGCCGCGAGGATGCGGGTGGTCAGCTCCTCCGCCTCGCTGCGGGCGTCTTCCAGTGAGATGTTCTCCGGCACCCCGCCAGTCTAGGAGCGGGGACCGACATCCACCCGGATCAGACGCCGACCGGAACGGCGGAGACGGTCGTATCGATCGTGAACTGCCCGAGCACACGTGTGCCGACGTAGAGCACGGCGGTCTGTCCCGGGGCGACGCCGTCGAGCGGAGTCTGCGGCACCACGCGGACGCCCTCCGCGGTCACGGTGGCCGTGGCGGGCACCGGCTCGGCGTGCGCGCGGATCTGCACATCGCACGCGAACGTCGACGCGGCAGGTGCGGCGCCGGCCCAGCTGAAACGCTCCCCCGCGATCTCGGCGATCGCCAGGGCCTCCTTGGGGCCGACGACCACCGTGTTCGACACGGGACGCACCTCGAGGACGAAGCGGGGCTTGCCGTCCGGCGCCGGGACACCGAGCTTGAGCCCGCGCCGCTGGCCGACGGTGAACGCGTGCGCGCCCTCGTGCGCGCCGACGACCGCGCCCGTGCGATCGACGATCTCACCGGTGGCCGTGCCGACCTTCTCGGCCAGCCACCCCCGGGTGTCGCCGTCGGGGATGAAGCAGATGTCGTGACTGTCCGGCTTCTGGGCCACGCTGAGACCGCGCTGCGCCGCCTCCGCCCGCACGAGGGCCTTCGACGGCGTGGTCCCGAGCGGGAAATAGGTGTGCGCGAGCTGGTCGGCCGTCAGGACACCGAGCACGTAGGACTGGTCCTTCGCGTTGTCCGAGGCCCGGTGCAGCTCGAGACCCTCAGGACCGTCCACCAGGGTCGCGTAGTGTCCGGTGCAGACGGCGTCGAAGCCGAGCTCCAGGGCGCGCTCCAGCAGGGCCGCGAACTTGATCTTCTCGTTGCACCGCATGCACGGGTTCGGAGTACGACCGGCGCGGTACTCCGCGACGAAGTCGTCGATCACGTCATCCCGGAAGCGCTCGGAGAAGTCCCACACGTAGAAGGGGATGCCCAGGAGGTCGGCGGCCCGGCGGGCGTCCAGCGCGTCCTCGATCGTGCAGCAGCCTCGACTGCCGGTGCGCAGGGTCCCCCCGGCGCGGGAGAGCGCCAGGTGCACGCCCACCACATCGTGCCCCGCCTCGACGGCCCTGGCGGCCGCGACGGCGGAGTCCACACCGCCGCTCATGGCCGCAAGGATTCGCATGGGTCCAGTCTACGAGCGCTCGGCTGCACGGGCCCCGGATGCCCGGGCATAGGCATCGCCGATCGCCCCGAGCACCGCGTCAACGTCGGCGTCCGTCGAGGTCCGGCCGAGAGAGAATCGCAGCACGCTCCTGGCGTCCGACTCGCTGCGCCCCATCGCCATCACGACGTGCGAGGGCTCGGCGACCCCCGCCTGACAGGCGGATCCCGTGGAGGCGGAGACCCCGGCCACGTCCAGCAGGAACAGCAGGCTCTCCCCCACGGCACCGGGAAAGAGCAGATGCGCGGTCCCGGGAAGACGGTGATCGGGGTCGCCCAGGAGCTCGGCCGCCGGCACCCGCGCACGGACCCCCTCGACGAGACGGTCGCGCAAGCGGCCCACCCGGACGGTCTCGGCGGCCCGCTCCCGTTCGGCGAGCTCGAGCGCGGTCGCCAGTGCCGCGGCTCCCGGCACATCCTGCGTACCCGCACGCAGACCCCGCTGCTGGCCCCCGCCCCGCAGAAGCGGGGTCAGTCGGGCGGACCGAGCGACCACCAGCGCACCGACGCCCACGGGCGCGCCGACCTTGTGACCGGCGACGCTGAGCGCCACCAGGCCCGTCCCCTCGTCCGCACCGCCCCTCAGCTCCCGGAACGACAGCGGGAGGTGCCCGAGCGCGGCGACCGCGTCGAGGTGCAGCGGCACTCCGGCATCGGCGGCGGCCGCGGTCAGAGCCGCCGCGTCGTTGACCGTCCCGGTCTCGTTGTTCGCGACGAGCGCGGTCGCGAACGCCGCACCGGGCAGGGCCGACGCGAAGCGGCTTCCGTCGATGCGCGCCTGGGCAGAGAGAGGAACAGCGCGCACCTCGGCTCCGTCGGAGACGAGGGCGGCGACCGTGTCCATCGTCGCGTGATGCTCACCGTCCGGCACGACGACCGCCGAAGAGCCCGGACGACGCGAGCGCCACAGGCCCTGGAGAGCGAGGTTGATGGACTCGGTCCCGCCGGATGTCAGCACCACCTCGATCGGGTCGGCCCCGAGAACCGCGGCCACGCGTTCCCTGGACTCCTCCAGCACCCGGCGCGCATCCTGCCCTGCCCCGTGCGTCGACGAGGCGTTGCCGACGATGACGGACGCCTCCAGCCACGCGTCCCTGGCCTCCGGGCGCAGCGGGGTCGTCGCCGCGTGGTCGAGATAGTGCCGCATACGTCGATTCTCCCCGATCCGCGCGGCGAACGCTCCGTCTGGGCGTGAGACCGGGTGCGTCCTGTCATGAGACTGAAATGCAACACGTTTAGGGTGTATCCATGCCTTCGTCCCCCGCCTCCGTCGTGCCCGGTGGGGCGACCCTCGACGATCTCGGCGTTCGCCTGCACGACGGCGTCGGCACGATCCGGGTCTGGTCGCAGAACGCCTCGGCCGTCGAGCTCGTCGTGTTCGACGTCACGGACCTCGACTGGGTGGTCGACCAGGCAGCGCTGGAAAGGCGGCCCGGAGGGGTCTGGGAGGTCACGACGCCGTTGCTCCAGCCGGGCGTGCGGTATGCCCTCCGGGTCGAGGGACCGCACGGCCCCGGCAACACGTTCAACCCGGAGACGCTGCTCCTCGACCCGTACGCGCGTGGTCTCGCCCAGGGCCACGGCTACCAGGAGTGGCGCGGCGTGGTCATCGAGGACGGCTTCGACTGGGGCGACTCCACCAAGCCGCGGGTCCCGGCCGACCGGACCGTGATCTACGAGGGCCATCTGAAAGGGCTGACCAAGCGTCACCCCGACATCCCGCCGGCGCTGCACGGGACGTATGCGGGCCTCGCGCATCCCGCCATGATCGCGCACCTCCGCACGCTCGGGGTGACCTCGGTGGAGCTGCTCCCCGTCCACGCATTCGTCCCGGAACCCCGACTCCTCGAGCGTGGTCTGACGAACTACTGGGGCTACAACACCCTGAACTTCTTCACGCCGCACGCCGCGTACGCCACCGAGGGCGCGCGCAAGGCCGGGCCCGAGGCGATCATCGCCGAGTTCAAGGGCATGGTGCGGCTGCTGCACGCAGCGGGTCTCGAGGTGATCCTCGACGTCGTGTACAACCACACATCCGAGGAGGGCATCGGCGGCCCGCGGTCCAGCCTCCGCGGCCTCGACAACGCCCGGTACTACCGGCAGGACGACGCGGGCGTCTACATCGACACCACCGGATGCGGCAACACGCTCAACACCGCCACCGAGGCCGGGGCGCGCCTCGTCGTGGACTCCCTCCGGTACTGGGCCGAGGAGATGCAGATCGACGGATTCCGTTTCGATCTGGCCACGGCGATCGCCCGCGACGGCGCGCACACCTACACCCCCGACCATCCCCTTCTGCAGGCGATCGCCGCCGACCCCGTGCTCGCGGAGACCAAGCTCATCGCGGAACCCTGGGACGTCGGTCTGGGCGGCTGGCAGACCGGGAACTTCCCCTCGGGCTGGCATGAGTGGAACGACCGTTACCGCGACCGGGTGCGCAACTTCTGGCTCAGCGACATCGACTACGCCCGGCGGGCCTCGGCACCGGTGGGGATCGGCGGTTTCGCGACACGTCTGGCCGGCTCATCCAACACCTTCAGCGAGGATCGGGGACCGCTCGCGAGCATCAATTTCGTCACCGCGCACGACGGCTTCACTCTCCACGACCTCGTGTCGTACGACGTGAAGCACAACGAGGCCAACGGCGAGCAGAACCGCGACGGCGCGGATCTGAACCGGTCCTTCAACCACGGCGTGGAGGGACCCACCGACGATCCGATGATCCTCGCCGCCAGGCGGAAGGCGATGCGCAACCTGCTCGGCACCCTGCTGCTCTCGGCCGGCATCCCGATGCTCACCGCCGGGGATGAAGTGGGACGGACGCAGCGGGGCAACAACAACGCCTACGCGCAGGACTCTCCGTTGTCCTGGCTCTCCTGGGAGTTCGAGCCGTGGCAGGAGGACCTCCGCGCCCACGTCGCGCGCCTCCTCCGGCTCCGTGAGGAGAACCCCGCGCTGCGCCCGAGCCGGTACGCGCGCCTCGGCGAGCACATCCCGAACGCGTCGGTCATGGACTGGTACGACCAGGACGGCGCGACGATGGAGCCGGCCCAGTGGACGGACCCCGGCAACCGCACCCTGCAGTACGTCGCCGCGTCCACGCCGGACAAGGAAGCCGCGAACCGGATCCTGCTGATCGTGCACGGCACGGAGGCTCCGATCGACGTCCGGCTCCCGGAGGACATCGACGGCGCCACCCGGTTCGTCTCGCTCTGGTCGAGCGCGGATGAGCGGCCGTCGGACGCCGAGGAGACCTTCGTACCGGGCGAGGTGCTGCCGATCCCCGGCACCTCGATGCGCCTGTTCCGCGTCGAGTGATAGCACGGTTCGCCGCCCTGGTCGAGCGGTAGGTTCCCGCACGCCCGACCGGTAGATTCGGCATGTGACTGCTCGTGCTGGAACCCGGCCCACGGCTCTGCGGAGCCCCGTTCAGATCCCGACGCGCGCCGCCGACGCGGACCGCCCCGGAGCGCTGCGCACGACGCGGATCCCGCTGCTCGACGGGAGCCCCGCGGTCCCCGGTGGCTTCCCGGCCAAGGCCTTCGCCGGCGAGGTCGTGCCGTTCCGCGTGGTCGCCTTCCGGGAAGGTCACGACCTCATCGGCGTGCACGTGCGGCTGACGTCCCCGACCGGCGAGGAGAGCCTGCACCGGCTCACCGCCCTCGCGGACGGCACCGACCGCTGGGAGGCGGAGATCGCCCTCGACGCGGAGGGCGTCTGGCACTTCCACTTCGAGGCGTTCTCCGACGACTTCGCCACCTGGGCGCACGCCGCGCACGTCAAGGTCGCCGCAGGCGTCGATGTGGACGTGATGGCCGCGCTCGGCGCGGAGTTGCTGCGGCGGGCCGCGGCGGAGAAGGATCGCCCCGCGGCACAGCGCACGCGCCTGCGCGTCCGAGCCGATGAGCTCCAGGCCGGCGACGCCACCACCACTGCGGCGATGGCCGTCGACCCCGAACTCGCAACGATCTTCCGCGACCGCCCGATCGCGACCCTCCGCTCCCTCTCCGCGGAGCAGGTCCTCCGCGTCGAGCGCACCCGTGCGGGCGTGGGCGCCTGGTACGAGTTCTTCCCACGCTCCGAAGGTGCCAGACGGCTCAAGGACGGCACGGTGCGCAGCGGCACGTTCCGCACGGCGGCGAAGCGCCTGCCCGAGGTCGCCGGGATGGGCTTCGATGTGATCTACCTCGTCCCGATCCACCCCATCGGCAGCACCAATCGCAAGGGGCGCAACAACACGCTCGTCGCCGAGGCGGGAGACCCGGGCTCGCCGTACGCGATCGGCGCCACTGAAGGAGGGCACGACGCCATCCATCCCGACCTCGGCACCCCGCAGGACTTCCGCGCGTTCGTGCGCGCCGCGCGGAAGGAGGGGCTGGAGGTCGCCCTGGATCTCGCGCTGCAGGCATCCCCCGACCACCCGTGGGTCCGCGAACACCCCGAGTGGTTCACCACCCTCCCGGACGGCAGCATCGCGTACGCGGAGAACCCGCCCAAGAAGTATCAGGACATCTATCCGCTGAACTTCGACAACGACCCGGAGGGCATCGCGGCGGAGATGCTCCGGATCGTCCGGCACTGGGTGGCCGAGGGTGTGCGGATCTTCCGCGTGGACAACCCGCACACCAAGCCGCTCCAGTTCTGGGAGTGGCTGATCGCGACGGTCAACGCGACGGATCCCGACGTCATCTTCCTCGCCGAGGCCTTCACCCGGCCCGCCGTGATGCGCGCGCTCGCCGCCGTGGGCTTCCAGCAGAGCTACAGCTACTTCACCTGGCGCAACACCAAATCCGAGCTGGAGGAGTTCCTCACCTCCATGTCCCACGAGACGGCCGACTACATGCGTCCGAACCTCTTCGTGAACACCCACGACATCCTCACCGAGTACCTCCAGTTCGGCGGACGCGCGGCGTATCGCATCCGCGCCTGCATCGCCGCGACGGCAGGGCCCGTGTACGGGGTCTACGCGGGGTACGAGCTCGTCGAGAACGTGGCTCGCCCGGGTTCCGAGGAGAACATCGACAACGAGAAGTACGAGTACAAGTTCCGCGACTGGGCGGGAGCCGAGGAACGCGGGGAGTCGCTGGCCCCGCTGCTCCGGCGGCTCAACGAGATCCGTGCGGCGCATCCCGCGCTGCGCCAGCTCCGCAACCTCGAGCTGCACTGGAGCGACGACGACGCCATCCTCGTGTTCAGCAAGCATCTCGACGCCGCCTTCACCGGTACCGGGAGACCGGACACCCTCATCGTCGTCGCGAACGTAGACCCGCACTCGGTGCGCGAGACCACCGTCCACCTCGACACCACGCGCTGGGGGGTCCCCCTGGGCGAGACCTTCGAGGTGGAGGATCTCCTGACCGGCGCTGTCTGGACCTGGAGCGATCACAACTACGTCCGGCTCGACGCCTTCGCCGAGCCCGTCCACATCCTGAAGGTGAGGGAGCGCGCATGAGCCGCATCGAGGACACCCCGAACGCCGAGTGGGAGGCCGTCGCGGCCGGTCAGCATCACGACCCGCATTCCCTGCTCGGCGCGCACCCCGCCAAGGATGCCGCCGACCGTACCGTCACCGCCATCCGCGTCCGCCGACCGCTCGCCGAGAGCGTCGAGGCCGTGTTCAGCGATGGAAGCCGACTCGCCCTGTCCCACATCGCGCACGGCCTCTGGGAGGGCACGCACCCCGGGCCGCCGCTCCCCTACCGCATCGCGACGCGCTACCGCGGCGAGGAGGAGATCGTCTCCGGCGACCCGTACCGGCATGCGCCGACACTGGGCGAACTCGACCTGCACCTCATCGCCGAGGGGCGGCACGAGCGTCTGTGGGAGGCGCTGGGGGCGCATCCCCGTACGCAGGGCGACGAACAGGGCGTGTCCTTCGCGGTCTGGGCTCCCGATGCCTCGGCCGTCCGGGTCGTGGGCGATCACAACGGCTGGAACGGCGAGAGCCACGCCATGCGCTCGCTCGGCGCCAGCGGCGTCTGGGAGATCTTCATCCCCGACCTGCCCGTCGGCACCCGCTACAAGTACCAGATCCGCACCCGGGGCGGCGCCTGGATCCTCAAGGCCGACCCGATGGCGCTGGCGGCGCAGGTGCCGCCGGAGACCGCGTCGGTCGTCACCGCCTCGTCCTACGCCTGGCAGGACGGCGCGTGGATGACCCGTCGCGCCGCCACCCATGCCGTCGCGCAGCCGCTGTCGGTGTACGAGGTGCACGTCGGCTCCTGGCGCGAGGGGCTGGGCTACCGCGAGATGGCCGATCCGCTGATCGCGCACGTGCAGGAGACGGGGTTCACCCACGTCGAGTTCATGCCGCTGGCTGAGCATCCGTTCGGCGGCTCGTGGGGCTACCAGGTCAGTGGATACTACGCACCGACGAGCCGGTACGGCTCCCCCGACGACCTGCGCTACCTCATCGACCGCCTGCACCAGGCCGGCATCGGCGTCATCATGGACTGGGTCCCCGGGCACTTCCCCAAGGACGCCTTCGCGCTGGCCCGCTTCGACGGCCAGTCCCTGTATGAGCACCCCGACCCCCGCCGCGGCGAGCATCAGGACTGGGGCACACTCATCTTCGACTACGGCCGGCCCGAGGTACGCGGCTTTCTCGTCGCCAACGCCCTCTACTGGCTGGACGAGTTCCACGTCGACGGCCTGCGGGTCGACGCCGTGGCGTCGATGCTCTACCTCGACTACTCGCGCCGGGAGGGCGAGTGGGAGCCGAACATCCACGGCGGACGCGAGAACCTCGAGGCGATCCGCTTCCTCCAGGAGGTCAACGCCACCGCCTACCGGCTCCACCCCGGCATCCTGATGATCGCCGAGGAGTCCACGAGCTTCCCCGGCGTCACGGCACCGACGGATCACGCCGGCCTCGGGTTCGGTTTCAAGTGGAACATGGGCTGGATGAACGACTCGCTCCAGTACATCGGACGCGATCCGATGTACCGCGCGCACCACGAGGGCGAGATGACGTTCTCGTTCGTGTACGCGTTCGGCGAGAACTACGTCCTGCCCATCAGCCACGACGAGGTGGTGCACGGCAAGGGCAGCCTGTTGTCCAAGATGCCGGGCGACCACTGGCACAAGCTTGCGAACGTCCGTGCCTACCTCGCCTACATGTGGGGGCATCCCGGGAAGAAGCTGCTGTTCATGGGACAGGAGTTCGGTCAGCTCGCGGAGTGGTCGGAGGGTCGGGAGCTGGACTGGTGGCTCCGTGACCAGCCCTCCCACGCCCAGCTGCAGGACTTCGTCGCCGCGATGAACGGGGTGTACCGGTCGCAGGCCCCCCTCTGGGAGCGCGACAACGACGGCTCCGGGTTCACCCGCCTCGGCGCCCCGAGTTGGGACCCGTCGGTCATCGCCTTCGAACGACGGGACGCGCACGGCGGGCGCCTCGTCGTCGTCAGCAACTTCGCCGGAGTGGAACGCACCGGCTACCGTCTCGGGCTGCCCAGAGAGGGCGTGTGGCAGGAGATCCTGAACTCCGATGCCGTCGCCTACGGCGGACGGGGGTCGGGCAACCTCGGGATGGTGATCGCCGAGCCCGCGGACGCCGGCGCCCCCACGGCGTCGATCACGCTGCCCGCGCTGTCGACGCTCTGGCTCCGCCACCAGCCCGAGCCGCACGTGCCGACGGTGAACAACGGCTGACGGACGGCCGGCGACGATCGGTCTGCGCGGAGGAACAATCCCCGCGCAGGCCGATCAGAAGAGCAGCGAGGAGAGTCGGTTCCGAGCCGCGATCACGCGCGGGTCGCTGGCGCCGATGAGGCCGAAGAGCTCGATGAGACGCTCCCGGACGGGAGTGCGCTGGTCGGACGGCAGCTGAGCGAACAGGTCGAGGAGCCGGCCGAAGGCGTCGTCGACATGTCCACCGGCGAGGTCGAGGTCCGCGACGTCGAACTGGGCCTGCACGTCCAGCGGAGCCGCTGCGGCCGCGGCTCGGGCGGTCTGGAGGTCGAGTCCCTGCACACGGTCGAGCAGGCGGACCTGGCCCAGGCCGGCGATGGCGTCCTCGTCGCGCGGGTTCTCCGCGAGTGCCTTCTCATAGGCGGTGATGGCCGCACGGTAGTCGCCGCGCTCGATGGCGGCGAACGCCTCCGCGTGCAGCGGCGGCAGCTCGGGCTCGGCAGCGGCTTCGGCTTCCCCGGTCTCGGCGTCGCCGACGGGGAGCGTTCCCGAGACGCCGTTCTGCGCCGCCACCTGGAGCAGCTGCGCGAAGACCTCACGCACCTGCTGCTCCGGTACGGCGCCCGTGAACATCGGCACCGGCTGGCCGGCGATGAGGGCGACGACCATCGGGATGGACTGCGCGCGGAAGCTCTGCGCGAGCTGCGGGTTCGCATCCACGTCGACCTTCGCCAGGAGCACGCGGCCGCCGAGCTCCCGAGTGACCTTCTCGATGATCGGGCTCAGCTGCTTGCACGGCCCGCACCACTCGGCCCACAGGTCGACGACCACCGGGACGGTGCGCGACAGCTCCAGGACCTGACCGAAGTTCTCGTCGGTCGCGTCGACGACGACGTCAGCCACCGGTGCGGTCGCGGGCGCCGCTGCACCACCCGCCGGCGGGGACGGACGGTTGCGCAGGCTGGACAGATCGACGGCGCCACGCAGGGCCGCGGGAGACATCTCACTCACTTGATCACCTTCACGGACACGAGATCCTGACGGGACGCCAGGAGACGGATCGGTTCGCTCGACCCCTGGGACGGGACGGCGAAGAACAGCTGGAACTCATAGGTCGTCTGGGCGCCCTTCGCGGACTCGTTGGCCCCGGTGAGCGCCTTGGCCTCCTTGTTGTCACCGAAGCGGATGACGACATCGGAGGACGTGGGCGTGATGGTCTCGACATCGAGGACGGAGACGGCGACGATGGCGCCGCTGTCCAGCGTCGTCATCGAGACGGGCTCCGCCGTCGTCGGCTTCATGTCGAACGCGGCCTTGGACGTCTTCGCAGCCCCGGCGTCGGCGAGTCCCTTCACCAGGCTCTGTCGGCTGTCCCTGATCGATGTCGCCAGGTTCAGCGCCAGATCGTCGAACTGCCCGTAGGAGGCGCTCTTCTCACCGTTGTCGACGACGTCGGCGAAAGCCGCGGCGACCTCGTTCGGCGGCACCGACAGGAAGGCCGAATCCGCAGGGACCAGCGAGGTCCCCAGCCAGCTGGCCGCCACTTCGGGGAACGCCGCGTCCGCCGACATCTCCGCCATGTTCGTGACCTTGTAGTTGGACCAGGGGTCCGCCTGCGTCATGGTCAGCACCACCGGCGGCACGGTGTCGTCGCCGGTGCTCTTCGAGAGCATGAGGACGGTGCGTGGCCAGCGGTCCGTCGCCTCGGGGAGGACCACCTCGACGTCGTCCGTCGGGATCGCGGCGGGCGCGGCCCGATCCGGGAGCTTCGCGCGCAGGGCGTAGTCGGTGGTCCTCGTCGTGAGAGGTGCGCCATCGAGACGGGTGGCCGCGAGGTCCAGATCCTTCGCCTCATCGGCCTGCACCAGAGTCTCGGAGACCTCCCGGAGGATCCGCTCGGCCTGCGTCTCGGTGACCGCCGGCGGCTTCTGGTTCTCGGGGGCGATCACGGTCGGGGTCGGAGACGGCGATGCGGAGGGGGCCCCGAACTCCGGCCAGGACTCCGCCGTGCAGCCGGAGGCCAGCAGGGCGGTCAGGCCGAGGGCGGGGAGGGCGAGCAGGCGCCGACGACGCCTCGGGCGCTCAGCGCGCATCGTGCTCTTCCCGTCCTGCTCCTTCTCGTCGACGATCTCCGCGTCCTCCACGTCGTCCTTCCTCGCCGGTGTCGGCGCCTGCTCGCCGTCCGTGGCCTCCAGGGCCTCGCGCTCGGACGGCGGAAGGGCCGCCACGTCGATCGGCTGCGTCGTGGGAAGCGGCCCAGGCCCCTTCCGGCGCGGGCCGCGGCCACGGCGCTGGTGACGGATCGCGAGCACGTACAGGACCAGGCCCACGAGGAGCACCAACCCGCCTGCCGCCATGAGCGGGCCCGCCAGCGGCGTCCGCGTGTCCAGCGGCCAGGAGACCACGATGTCGTCCGGCGCGTCCTTGGTGCCGTCGTAGGCGATCAGCACGCTGGTCCCTTCCGGGAGCTGCATCTTGTCAGTGGCGAGGAAGTTCTCCTCGCTGAAGGAGTCGAGCCACAGATCGGAGCCGGCAGGGTTCCGGCCCGCGGGCGCGTCGGCGTCCTCCCCCGGCGCCGGGGTCGCGGTCGTCTCGGGCGCCGGCGTCTCGGTGGACCCCTCGTCGTCCGCTGCGGCGACATGCTCGACGACGAGCTCGTCCTCGTCCCCGACGGTCACGTGGTTGTACTCGGAGTCGGAGAGCCAGGCCTCCATGTCGGCCGTGCGCCCGTAGCTGGTGAAGATCTCCCCTTCGCCGCGGATGAGCAGCTTCTGCGCGCCGGCGTTGATCCGCAGGACGTCGCCGTCCAGGAGAACGAAGGGCGCGGGCTCCTCGATGTCGACGCGGGCCTCCTCGGACGAAGGGCCGACGAAGATGGTGCGTTGGGCGATCCCCGCACCGATCAGCACGGCAGCCAGCACGAAGGCCACCACGGCCCATACGAAACGCACGAATAGTCTCCTCACGCATCGCGGCTTCCCGCCCACGACGCCACACTCGACATTTCAGACTAGCGAACCCACCTGTGTGTTGACCACGAGGGCCCTCCCTCGTCCGTCGCCCGGCACGTCGGCGGCGCGTCGAGCCGCGGCATGGGTAGCCTTGCTGCAGCCGTACCGAGGAGTCTGCATGAAGATCCACAACCCGTTCCGCACCGCCCTCGTGGCGACACTCGGCGTGGGGCTCGGGATCGTCCTGATCAGCAGCGTCCAGACGCTGTCGACCGTGCTGCTCTACATCGGCACCGCCCTCTTCCTCAGCCTCGGCCTCGACCCTCTCGTCACGTTCCTCGAGCGTCGACGCCTGCCCCGCTGGCTCGCGGTCCTCGTGACGATCGTCGCCGTGCTGGCCGTCTTCGTCGGGATCATCCTCATCGTGCTGCCCGTGCTGGTCGACCAGATCTCGCAGCTCATCGCCCAGATCACGGCGATCGTGCAGCGCGGAACCGCCATCGAGGATCTGAGGAGCTGGATCCAGGAGACATTCCCGAACCTCCTCGTCGACGACGTCTTCGCGTATGTGGAGGACTGGCTGACGACCAATCTCGCGGAGATCGGCGGGTCTATCGGTCAGGGCGTGCTGATCGCCAGCGGCGCCGTGCTCAGCGGCGTGTTCGGCGCCTTCATCGTCCTCATCCTGACCATCTATCTCACGGCCTCGACACCCTCGCTCAAGCGCGCGGTGTACCAGCTGGTCCCGGCGTCCAAGCGGGATCGCTTCATCGATCTCTCCGAGCAGATCACCGACTCGGTCGGCTACTACGTCATGGGCCAGGTCAGCCAGGGCGTCATCAACGGCGTCCTCAGCGCGATCTACCTGACGATCATCGACGCGCCGTTCCCCGCCGTTCTCGCGGTCGTCGCGTTCTTCTTCTCGCTCATCCCGCTGGTGGGCACCCTGACCGGCTCGACGATCATCGTCCTCGTCTGCCTCATCCCGGGCCTCGGCTCCCCCGGCACGGCTCTCGCGGCGGCGATCTACTACCTGATCTACATGCAGATCGAGGCGTACGTGATCTCGCCGCGCATCATGAGCCGCGCCGTCTCCGTGCCCGGCGCCGTCGTCGTGGTGGCAGCCCTCGCGGGAGGAAGCCTGCTGGGCCTGCTCGGGGCGCTCATCGCGATCCCCGTGGCGGCCAGCATCCTGATCCTCTACCGGCAGGTGCTCATCCCGCGCATGAACGAGCGGTGACCGGGGCGGGCCTCGCCGTCAGTCCGCTGCCGGCCAGTGGGTCGGCAGCGGCAGCGCCGACGGATTGACGGCGGCGACGATCTCGGTGAGCACCCGGCGCGTCTGCGTCTCCCCCACCCACAGGTGCTTGCCCCCTTCGACGGCGATCAGCTGCGCCTGCGGGATCGTCGCGAAGCGCTCCCGCGCTTCCGCCGGGCGCAGGTAGTCGTCGAACTCGGGCACGAGGATGACCACGCGGTGGCCGGTCTCCCCCCAGGCGGCGACCTCCTCCGCCGTCGCGCGGTGCAGCGGCGGCGAGAGGAGGATGATGCCCTCGATGTCGTGGTCGGCACCGTACTTGAGGGCGAGTTCCGTCCCGAACGACCACCCGACGAGCCAGGGGCGCGGCAGCGCGCGGTCGCGGACGACGTCCATGGCGGCCGCGACGTCGAACTGCTCTGCAGCGCCGCCGTCGAACGTCCCCTCACTGGTGCCGCGCGGCGAGGTGGTACCACGGGTGTTGAACCGCAGCACCGCGAGATCGGCCAGGGCGGGAAGACGCGCGGACGCCTTGCGGATGATGTGCGAATCCATGAAGCCACCGGCGGTCGGCAACGGGTGCAGCGTGACCAGCGTCGCCACCGGGGCTGCGGCTTCCGGCGTCGCGAGCTCGCCGACGAGCGTCAGGCCGTCCGCGGTGTGCAGCTCGATGTCCTCGCGGCGCGCCGGGAGCTCCAGCGGTCCCCGGATCTCCATGGTCATGCGATCCTCCAACAGTGGTTGTGCCAGTGTCTGCGGTCAGCCAGGGCTGCGGCATCGCCGAGCACGCCGTCGGCGCGCCAGGCCACGAGATGGGCGGTACCCGGTTCGACGGATCGTCCGCAGCCCGGGCAGATGTACGCCTTCTGCGCCTGGAGCGCGGAGACGGGCTGCACCGTCCACTCCACGCCTCGGCGGACCTCGGTTCGCTTCCAGCCGGCGAGGAGACGGTCGAACGAGTCCTCGCCCTCAGGGCGCGCGGAAGGACGTCGGCGTGAGCGGGGCATGGTGCCGGCTCACCACCAGTGGTTGGTGACCCAGAAGTTGTACGCGCCGGCCCAGCTGCCGTAGCGACCCGTGGCGTATCCGGTCGCCCAGCGGAGGTTGTCGACCGGGTTGTAGCCGTTCCCTGGCACCTTGCTGCAGGGCAGGGCCTGGACGAGGCCGCAGGCACCGGAGGAGGAGTTCGTCGCGTTGGGGTTCCAGCCGCTCTCCCGCGAGACGATGTAGTCGACGTACTGCCAGTCGCCCTGCGCGATCCCGGCGGCTGCCATCCACTCCGCGGGTGCGCCTCCGCCGCTGTACGGCGGGAGTCCGCCGCCCCCGGACGACCCGCCCTGCGAGCCCTCGGACGACGACGAGGAGGTGGTCACCGGGGCCGGCTTCGGCTTGGGCTTCGGCTTGGGTTTGACGTAGACGTCGAAGGAGCCGCGCTCGACGGGAGTGATCGCCGCGCCCTCCACCGTGACCGTGAGGTTCTGGGTGTCCGCCAGGGCCACCGCATACACGGAGTCCGGGGCCTCCGTGGCGACGGGCTGAGCGAGCGCGACGCCGGTGGGCGCGACCATCGCGGCCGCGAATGCGACGACCGCGAGCGAGCTGAAGACGCCCACGACACCGCGGCGGCGCGACCAGCGGCGCGTGCCGCGGGAGGCTGATGCAGCCGTGGCTGCGGGTACCAGCACGGCGTCGCTTCGTTCGGGAATCATGTCGTTTCGGGAGTTCACGATGGAGGACAGTTTACGCATACCTGCCTGAAGAGGCCATCAGACGGCTCAGCGGACCGCCAGGATCACGTCGATGGTGGCGTCCAGGAGCGCGTCGACCTGCTCCTCGCGGTAGCCGCCACGCTGCATGCGGAACGCTGCGGACCGCAGCTGCTCAGCGGACAGCGCGTCGCCGTCCCGCAGGTAGCGGACGATCCGGGAGGTGACGTGGTCGACCTCGTCGACGCGGTACCCGAACGTGAGGAAGCCGGTACGGGCGAACCGGTGGCGACGCGGACGCGCCAGATGGTCCAGGATGACCTGCGCGTCGGCTCTGGCCTGCTCCACCCAGGCGCCCGCTCCGAGAGACCGCACGGCGCGTTCCCGCTCTCGGGCGGCGAAAGCGTCCTCGACCCGTCCGAGGGCCGCGTCGACGTCAGCCACCACGTACCCCTCCTTGACGAGGGGGAAGGAGACGGTGCGGACGTCATCGGCCGTGAGATCGTCCGCGCCGCTCTCGAACGCCCGCCGTGCCGAGTCGAGGAATCCGTCCACCGCGGCACGGTGGTACCCCTTCGTGCGTCCGGTCGTGAGCGCGAAGGCCGGCGTGGCCGCGCGTTGCGTGGCGACCTCGCGACGGTCGTCGTTCATCACAGCACCACTGTCGTTCATCACAGCACCAACCAGGGAGAGAGGAGGAAGTACAGGCAGAGGGCCGGGACGGTCGACGGCAGGATGCTGTCCAGCCGATCGAGGAGCCCACCGTGCCCGGGGAGCCAGGAGCTCATGTCCTTGATCCCGAGATCCCGCTTCAGCATCGACTCGCCGAGGTCTCCGAGCGTGGCGGACAGCAGGATCGCGGCCCCGAAGATCACACCGCCCCACCAGGGCAGGTCGAGCAGGAACATCGCCAGGAGGACGCCCGCCGCGAGCGACGCCACCACCGCACCGCCGAAGCCCTCCCAGGTCTTCTTGGGGCTGATCCGCGGCGCCATCGGGTGTCGCCCGAACGCGAGCCCCGCGGCGTAAGCGCCGGTGTCGGCCGCCACGGCGATCGCGATGAAGCTGAGCACCCACCACTGGCCACCCTCCTGCTCGAGCAGGATGAGGGCCACACCCGCGAGGAATGGCACGTACACCTGCACGAACCCGCCGATCACGGCGTCGGTGAGCACATCGCCGTACGTGCGCCCATCCTTCGCGACCATCTGGGCGAGCAGGCGCCAGACGATGACGAACGCCACGGAGACGAACAGCATGACCCAGCTCAGCCAGGGCTCCGCGAAGTACGCGGAGAGCACGAGGAAGGTCGCCGCTATCAACTGCGGGATCACGTCGACGCGACGCCCGGCGGCGCGCAGCGCGCGCGAGAGCTCGTAGACGCCGAGGAGCGCCGCGGCCAACGCGAACGGGACGAACAGCGCCTTGATGAAGAGCAGCGAGCCGAGGAGCGCCGCACCGAAGGCGAGGCCGATCAGGATCGCGAGGACGAGGTCACGTCCGGTGCGCTGCTTGATGCGTTCGTTCGCCTGGTCGAGCTGATCCCGCGCATGCGACACGTGCGTGCCGAACTCGTCCCGCGCCTGGCGCCACTGCTCGCGGATCGCATTGTGATCCGCGGTGTCCAGCCGGTCGGCGGTCACCGGCGCTGCACCCGGCGTCGCCGGAAGCGGCGGTCGCGGGGGCACGCGGTCGGCGTCGAAGGCCGGGAAGGCCGCGTCGCCGAGCGGCACGCCGCCGTCGGGGCCGACCTCCGGCCGCGCCACCGGAGCGCCCTCGTCGGTGCCTCGCGATTCGTCGGACATGCGGACTACACCTCGAGGAGTTCTGCCTCTTTGCGCTTCAGCGCGTCGTCGATGAGGTCGACGTGCTGACGGGTCAGCGCGTCGAGTTCCTTCTCACCACGGGAGATCTCGTCCTCGCCGAGCTCGCTCTTCAGGCCGTCGAGCTCGTCCTTCGCCTTCCGGCGGATGCCGCGGACGTGGACCTTGGCGTCCTCCGCCTTCGACTTCACGAGCTTGACGTACTCCTTACGGCGCTCCGCCGTGAGCTCGGGCATCGTGACGCGCACGAGGTTGCCGTCGTTCGTCGGGTTCGCGCCGAGGTTCGGCATGTCGCGGATGGCCTGCTCGATCGCCTTCAGCGCCGACTTGTCGTACGGCGTGATGATGAGCGTGCGCGCCTCCTGGTTCGCGAGCGACGCGAGCTGAGCGAGCGGCGTCGGCGTGCCGTAGTAGTCGACCAGCACCTTCTGGAAGAGCTGCGGGTTCGCACGACCCGTGCGCACCGTGGAGAAGTCCTCCTTGGCAGCCTCGACGGCCCGGGACATGCGGGTGGTGGTTTCAGCGAGGACGTCCGCGATCACGGTGGCTCCTATCGTCGGGGTGTTCTGGAAATTCTATCGGGAGCGGGCCCCCGTCCCGTGCAGGCGCTCAGGCGGTGACGAGCGTGCCGATGGGCTCGCCCAGGAGAGCGCGGGTGACGTTGCCCGCCGGCTCCATGCCGAAGACGCGCATGTCCATGTTGTTGTCCATGCACAGGCTGAACGCCGTCGAGTCGACGACCTTGAGGCCCTGCTGGAGCGCATCGCGGTAGGTCACGCGCTCGATGCGCTCGGCGTCGGCGTGCTTGTTCGGGTCGGCGGTGTAGATCGCGTCGACGCCGTTCTTGGCGACGAGGACCTCCTGCGCACCGATCTCCAGTGCGCGCTGCGCGGCGACCGTGTCGGTGGAGAAGTACGGCAGGCCCGCACCGGCACCGAAGATGACCACGCGGCCCTTCTCCATGTGCCGCTCCGCGCGACGCGGGATGTAGGGCTCGGCGACCTGGGTCATCGAGATCGCCGACTGCACGCGCGTCGCCGCGCCCGCCTGCTCCAGGAAGTCCTGCAGCGCGAGCGCGTTCATCACGGTGCCGAGCATGCCCATGTAGTCGGCCCGCCCCCGGTCCATGCCCCGCTGGCTGAGTTCGGCCCCGCGGAAGAAGTTGCCGCCGCCGACGACGACCGCCACCTCGACCCGGTCGACCGCAGCGGCGATCTCGCGCGCCATCTGGCTGACCACGTCGGGGTTGACGCCGAGCTGCCCGGCGCCGAACGCCTCTCCGGAGAGCTTGAGGAGGACGCGACGGCGTCCGGTGCGTTCAGTCATGGGGGATGTCCTCTCGTCCCGATTCAAGATAGTGCCTGGTGGGCATGAAGAAGGGGTTCGGATCGAGCGATCCGAACCCCTTCGACAGTGCTACGCGCCGACCTTGAAGCGCGCGAAGTCCGTCACGGTGATACCGGCGTCCTTCGCCACCTGGGCGACGGAGAGCTTGTTGTCCTTCGCGTAGTCCTGCTCGAGCAGGGCGACCTGCTTGATGAACGCGGAGACACGGCCCTCGACGATCTTCGGCAGAGCGGCCTCGGGCTTGCCCTCGTTGCGGGAGATCTCGGTGACGATCTCGCGCTCCTTCTCGACCGCATCCGCCGGCACGTCCTCGCGGGACAGGTACGACGGGTTGGCGAACGAGATGTGCTGGGCGATGCTGCGCGCAGTCTCGGCGTCGTCACCCGTGTAGGCGACGACGACACCGATCTGCGGCGGCAGGTCCTTGCTCGTGCGGTGCAGGTAGACCTCGACGCTGTCACCGGTGACGGTGCGCACGCGACGGAGCTCGACCTTCTCGCCGATGATGGCGGCCTCTTCCGAGATGAGCTGCTCGACGGTCTTGTCGCCCGCCGGAGCGGCCAGAGCGGCCTCGACCGAGTCGGCCTTCACGGCGGCGACGGCGTCGGCGACCTTGTCGGCCAGCGCGATGAAGCGCTCGTTCTTCGCGACGAAGTCGGTCTCGCAGGCGAGCTCGACGAGCGTCACGGCGCCGTCCTGCTCGCGAGCGACGACGAGGCCCTCGCTGGTCGAACGGTCGGCGCGCTTGGCGTTGCCCTTCGCACCCTTCAGGCGCAGGATCTCGGTGGCCTTCTCGACGTCGCCGTCGGCCTCCTCGAGTGCCTTCTTGGTGTCGACCATTCCCGTGCCGAGCTGCTCACGCAGCGCCTTGAGGTCGGCGATGGTGAAGTTGGCCATGTGTGGTGGCTCCTTGCTTCGTTGTGTGGGTGTACGAGGGATTACTTGGCGTCTGCGGCCTCGGTGGCGGCGACCTCGGCGGTCTCCTCACCGGAAGCGGCGGCGATCGCCTCGTCGTGCGCCTCGGCACCGGCCTCGTCGGCGGCGGTGGCGTCGGCGGCAGGGGTCTCGACGACAGCGGCCTCGTCGTCGGCGGTAACGACCTCGGCGGCGTCAGCGGACTCCTGGACGGGAGCCTCGAGGAGCTCCTTCTCCCACTCGGCCAGCGGCTCGGCGTCGCCCGACTCCGGGTTGTGCTTCTGCTGCAGGCCCTCGGCGGCGGCGTCGGCGATGATGCGCGTCAGCAGCGACACCGAACGGATGGCGTCGTCGTTGCCGGGGATCGGGTACTGGAAGTCGTCCGGGTCGGCGTTGGTGTCGAGGATGCCGATCACCGGGATGCCGAGCTTCTTGGCCTCGTCGATGGCGAGGTGCTCACGCTTGGCGTCGACCACCCAGAGGGCGGACGGCGTCTTGGTGAGGTTACGGATACCGCCGAGCGACTTGTGGAGCTTGTCCAGCTCGCGCTTCTTGAGCAGCAGCTCCTTCTTCGTGAAGCCGGAGGCGGAGGGGTTCTCGTAGTCGAGCTCCTCGAGCTCCTTCATGCGGGCGAGACGCTTCGCGATGGTGGAGAAGTTGGTGAGGAGGCCGCCGAGCCAGCGCTGGTTCACGTAGGGCTGGCCGACGCGCGTGGCCTGCTCCGCGAGGATCTCCTGCGCCTGCTTCTTGGTGCCGACGAAGAGGATCGTGCCGCCGTGCGCCACGGTCTCCTTGACGAAGTCGTACGCCTTGTCGATGTAGCCGAGCGACTGCTGGAGGTCGATGATGTGGATGCCGCTGCGCTCGGTGAGGATGAAGCGCTTCACCTTCGGGTTCCACCGACGGGTCTGGTGTCCGAAGTGCACGCCGCTGTCGAGCAGCTGGCGGATGGTGACCACAGCCATGGTCGTCTCCTGATTCTGGCGCGGAGCGCCGTTGAGGTTGTCATGCCGACCGGACGGTCGGACATCCTGGTGCCCGGCTCACGCCCACCCGTTCGGAGAACGGGACCTGCGGGAGTGGATGCCACGACGGAGTCGCTCTGGGCACGCGTAGTCACCCCGAGATCGAGGTGCTCGTCCAGCATACAGGATCATGCGCCGCCGGCTCGTCCTGCACAGGATCGCGATCCTCGCCCTTCTCCCCCGCTACAGGGTTCTTCCCGCGGGCGTCCGGTCCGCGCGATCGCCCCCGGCGCACACTCACCGCATGGCTTCTCCCTCCGGTTCCCCTCACCTTGTCCGTTCACACTCGTCTCGTGCCGCTCGCGTCGCGATCACGGCGGCGCTCGCCTGTCTCGTGCTTCTGGGCGGCGGCGGCGCCCCACTCGCCGCCCCTGCGTCCGTACACACGACGACGGCACCCCGCTCCGGCCCGTCCCCGGCCGACAGTTCCGCCTCGGAGGGTGCATGGCGATGGCCCGTCGACGGTGGCCGCCATGTGAGCGCCGCGTATCGCGCGCCGGCGCACGCCTACGGTCCCGGACACCGGGGCATGGACGTCACCGCCGCCGTCGGTACCGCTGTCGGCGCTCCGGCGGACGGAGTGGTCGCGTTCCAGGGCGTGGTCGTCGATCGTCCCGTGCTGACCATCCGACACGCAGACGGCCTGGTGAGCTCGTTCGAGCCGCTGGAGTCGTCGCTCCGGGCGGGCGACACGGTCAGCCGGGGTCAGGAGATCGGTCGGGTTTCCACAGGTGGGCACACGGCTCCTGGCGCGCTGCATGTCGGTGTGCGGCGCGATGGGGAGTACATCAACCCGATGCTGCTGTTCGGCGCCGTCCTGCGGGCCCGTCTCCTGCCCTGCTGCGGGACCTGATCTCCAACCGAGCGGCAGCCGCTCAGGCGCGAGGATGCGCCAGCCGGTACGTCGTCGTCAGCCGCTCCGCCGAGACATGCGTATAGATCTGCGTCGTGCCGAGGCTCGCGTGCCCCAGGATCTCCTGCACGGCGCGCAGGTCGGCGCCGCCGTCGAGCAGATGCGTCGCCGCCGTGTGGCGGAGGGCGTGCGGCCCGACGGTCTCCGCGCCGACGACGGGTGCGAGCGCACGGGCGACCACCTCGTAGACCGTCCGCGGTCCCAGCCGGGCGCCGCGGCTCCCGAGGAAGACGGCAGGCGATGCACCCGCAGCCCTGCTGAGGAGAGCCGGGCGAGCGCGGCGCAGGTACGCACCGAGCGCATCCCTGGCCGGGGCACCGAATGGCACGACGCGCTCCTTGTCGCCCTTGCCCCGCACAAGAGCCGTCCCGCGGTCGAGATCGAGGTCGTCGATGTCGAGACCGCAGAGCTCAGAGACGCGGACCGCGGCGCCGTAGAGAAGCTCCAGAACGGCGTGGTCACGGAGGGCGACGGGCTCGCCCGAGGATGCGGCCTGCCGATGGCGTTCCAACAGCTCGGACATCGCGTCCTTCGAAGCCACGGTCGGCAGCGTCTGGGCCCGTTTCGGCGCCACGAGCCGAAGACTCGGGTCGATGGGGATGATGTCCTGCTCGCGCGCCCAGCCGAAGAACGCTCGCGCGGTGGCCGCACGTCGGGCCAGCGTCGCTCGCGCATCGCCGCGCTGGGTCGCCTGCCACAGCCATTCGCGCAGCATCTCCAGGTCGATCCGGTCCACCGGACCGCCCGCCACGCTCGCCCCGAGGTCCCGCAGGTCGGAGCGATACGCCTTCACGGTCGCGGGCGACAGCCGGCGCACCTTCTCCAGGTGGTCGGCGAACGCCTCGACAGCGACCGCGAAGTCCATACCTCCACCCTGGCCCTCCCCCGCCCCCCGAGCCGGGCGCCCCGCCGCGAGCCGTCCTATGACGTCCGTGCCGCGCCGATCCCGCGCCAGCCGTCCCCGTCCCGCCGCGCAAGGCCGTCGAGATCGAGGAGGCCGAGCAGTGCCCTGGTCCGCTCGACGGTGAGATCCGCGCGCTGCGCGAGCTCCGCCTCCGTCCGAGCGGTCCGGGTGCTCAGGGCACGGAGCAGCAGGACCCGCCCCTCCTCCGTGGCATCGTGTGCGTGCGGCGACCGCGCGTCGATCGGGAGCCTCTCGGCCACCTCCGCCGCGGAGGTGACGCACACCGCGTCGTACTCGCGGAGCAACCGATGACAGCCGGCCGACGAGGCGGAGGTGACGGGACCGGGCACCGCGCCGAGTGGCCTGCCGAGCGTTGCCGCGTGCCCCGCCGTGTTGAGGGAGCCACTGCGCCACCCGGCCTCGACGACCACCGTCGCCTGCCCCAGTGCCGCGATCAGTCGGTTGCGGGCGAGGAAGCGCCACCGGGTCGGCGCCGTCCCGCAGGGCACCTCGCTGACCACGACCCCGTCGACCGCGATCCGCGTGAGAAGGTTGCGGTGCCCGGCGGGGTACGGACGGTCCACGCCGCCGGCGAGAACCGCGATCGTCCCCCCACCGACAGTCAACGCGGCGCGGTGGGCTGCCCCGTCGATGCCGTACGCGCCGCCCGACACGACAGCCGTCCCCGCGGCGGCCAGGTCGCCGGAGAGGTCGGCGGCGACGCGCTCCCCGTAGGCGGTGGCCGCCCTGGCGCCCACGATGGCGACGCGTGCCGCGCTGGTCAGGAGCTCCGGGCGCCCGCGCGCCCACAGCACCACCGGAGCCTCCGTATCGAGATCGTCGACGGCGAGCGGCCAGTCGGGATCTCCCGGAAGGAGCAGATGGGCGCCCGCCGTCTGCGCCCGCCGGAGGGCATCGATCACAGCCGCCGGATCGGCACGCTGTCGCCACCGCACCCGCGCCTCGTCGAGCGCCCGTCGTGCGCCCGCGGCGCGGACCATCGGCCATGACCGTCCCCGCGCGTCGAGAGCGAAACGCATGCCGTCGGCCGGTCCGAACTCGCGCACGAGGGTCGCGGCGACGGCGTCCCCGGGATCGGCGATGACGGACCAGGCGACACGTGCGAGCGCCTCCGCCACGTCGTCGGTGCCGCGCAGTCTCCGAGCGGCGTCGAGCGCATCCTGCTGGGAGACGAGTTCGTCGATCACCGCGCCACCCCCGTCCGCAGAAGGAGCGC
The DNA here is from genome assembly GCF_050470785.1 of Microbacterium sp. NRRL B-14842. Classification (NCBI taxonomy): domain Bacteria; kingdom Bacillati; phylum Actinomycetota; class Actinomycetes; order Micrococcales; family Microbacteriaceae; genus Microbacterium; species Microbacterium sp. NRRL B-14842. Next base: position 1,522,780 of record NZ_JBFLUM010000001.1, read on the forward strand.
GCGGCCGATCTCGTCCGTTCCGGGGAGGTCGTGTCCGGCGAGGTCGGCCATGGTCCAGGCCACCCGGAGGACGCGGTCGTATCCGCGGAGCGTCAACGCCCCTCGTTCCAGTGCCCGATCGAGACCGGCCCGCGCGTCTGGCGGGAGGCGGAATCCGCCGTGCCGGAGCAGGGTCCCGGGGACCTCCGCATTGCGTCGCCAGGGCGTGCCACGCCATCGCCGCTCCGCTCGAGCGCGCGCTTCGCCGACGCGGCGCCGGGCCTCGACGGTGGTCACCCCGGAGCGCTCCCCCGCGAGCGAGCGTGAGGCGGCGACGCGCGAGACCGGCAGATCGATGTCGAGACGATCGCGTAATGGCCCGGAGAGGCGAGTCGCGTAGCGTCGCAGCGCCTGCGGTGGGCAGATGCAGTCGCCGTCACGCACCCCCCGGTTCCCGCACGGACACGGGTTCATCGCCAGGAGCAGCTGGAACCGCGCCGGGAACCGCACGACGAAGCCGGATCGATGCACGTCGACGAAGCCGGTCTCGAGTGGCTGACGGAGCGCGTCCAAGGCCACCCGGGGGAACTCGGCCGCTTCGTCGAGGAAGAGCACGCCCCGATGAGCCCGTGCGACCGCGCCGGGGCGCGCCGTCCGCGACCCGCCTCCGACCATCGCCGCCACCGAGGCGCTGTGGTGCGGAGCGACCAGCGGAGGCTGGTGGTCGAGCCCGGTCACGGCCTCGCCGCAGAGGGAGCGCACGGACGCGACCTCGATGGCCTCCTGCTCGGTCAGCGGCGGCATGATCCCGGGCAGTCGCCCGGCGAGCATCGTCTTGCCTGCTCCCGGCGGACCGCTCAGGAGCATGTTGTGGCCGCCCGCGGCCGCGACGATGAGGGCCTCGACGGCTTCCTCCTGTCCGAGGACATCGCTGAGGTCCCGGTCGTCCGGTTCTCCCTCCGGCGGCTGCGGGCCGGGAACCGGCTCGACATCCGGCACCTCCACCTCGGCCCCGTGCCAGACTGCCACCTCGGCGAGCGACGCGGCGGCGCGCACCTCGACGCCGGCGACGAGACCGGCTTCCGTCGCGTTGCCGTGCGGCACGATCACGCGCTCGAAGCCGGCGCGTGCAGCGGCGAAGACCGCGGGAAGCACACCGGGGACGGGCCGCAGACGGCCATCCAGCCCGACCTCCCCCAGGTGCACCGTCTGCCGCACGGCACGACGAGCGAGCATGTCGCTCGCGGCGAGGGAGGCGACCGCGATCGCGAGGTCGAAGGCGGACCCGTGCTTGGGCAGACTCGCCGGCGAGAGGTTCACCGTCAGACGCCGCCGGGGCAGCGAGAGCCCGGAGTTCACGCAGGCGTTGTGCACGCGCTGCACCGCCTCGCCCAGAGACTTGTCGGGGAGGCCGATGATGCGGAACTCCGGCGTCTGCGGCGAGAGGTCGGCCTCGACCTCGACGACATGCCCCTCCGCCCCGGTGAGGGCCACCGACCACGTCCGAGCGGTGCTCACGCGATGTCCTCGAGGTGCTCGATGGACGCGGTCTCCGGAACCGCCCCCACGATGCCGACCGCCTCCACCCGCAGCACCCGTCCCCGTGCCAGATCCGGATGCGCAGCCCGCCACGCATAGGCGAGCTGCCACAGCCGCCGGCGCTTCCGGTCGTCGATGGCGTCGAACGGGTGCCCGAAGGCCGCCGACCGCCGCGTCTTCACCTCGACCACGGACAGGTGCCGACCGATGACGGCGACGATGTCCAGCTCCCCCTGTGGACACCGCCAGTTTCGATCGACGATGCGATACCCGCGCTTCGTCAGGTAGTCCGCTGCCTGCTGTTCCCCGGCTCGCCCGAGGTCGTCTTTCGCTGCCATCCCCACAGGATTCCCGGGACCACCCCGTGACCTCCGCGGTCCGGAGCAGACAGCCCGGCCGCTGTGGAAACAGTGGAGAACGTGACCGTTGTGCAGGAACGGCGGCTGGAGTCACTCCCCGTCGAGCGAGAGCTCTTGCGGCAGTTCGAACTCGCGGCGTTGCAGCTCCTCGACGTTCACGTCCTTGAACGTGAGCACCCGAACGGCCTTCACGAACCGGTCCGCACGGTAGATGTCCCACACCCACACATCGCTCATGGAGATCTCGAAGTAGAAGTCGTGCTCGGTGTCCCGGCGCACGACGTTGACCTCGTTGGCCAGGTAGAAGCGACGCTCGGTCTCCACGACGTACTGGAACTGAGAGACGACGTCGCGGTACTCGCGGAACAGCGCGAGCTCGAGCTCACGGTCGTAGTCGTCGAAGGCTTCCTCATCCATGATGAGTCCATCCTATGGTCGGCGGGCGCCGGTCGCGGCATCCCGGCCGCGACCGCTCAGAAGAGCGTCGGTGCGTCGGCGATCGCCCACGACGAACGGTGGAACGGTGAGAGGCCGAACGACCGGATGGCCTCCCTGTGCTCCGGACTCGCGTATCCCTTGTTGCGGTCCCACTGGTAATCGCGGTGATCCTCGTGGAGCTCGGCCATGTAGCCGTCCCTGGCGACCTTCGCGATCACCGACGCCGCCGACACCGAGGCGCAGTCGCGGTCCGCTTTGACGACCGGCCGGACGTTCAAGGGCCCAGGATGCACGCGCGAGACGTAGTCGTGGTTGCCGTCGAGGAGGACCAGAGCGTTCTCGACCGTGGCACCCTGCGCCACCACCGCCAGCACGGCGCGGGAGGCGGCAAGGCCCAGCGCCCGCATGATCCCGACCTCGTCGACCTCCGCGGCGGTCGCCCAGCCGACGCCCGAGGCCTGCACCCACGCAGCCGCGCGGGCGGCGACGTCGGGGCGCCGGCGCTCGGGGACGAGCTTCGAGTCGCGCAGCCCCTCCGGCACGCGGCGACGAGCCCCCTTGGCGTCCATCACCGCCGCCCCGACGGCCACCGGCCCGGCCAGCGCCCCGCGACCGACCTCGTCGAGGGCGATGATCAGGTCGCACTCCCCCAGGAGCTTCCGCTCCAGGGTCAGTCGAGGCGTGATGACAGTCATTCGGGGTCCGGCACTCCGTTGAAGATCTCGTGGTGGCCGTCGATCGGTCCGAAGCGGTCGAGCGGCCAGGTCGTCAGGAACGCCTTGCCCACGATGTTGGACACCGGGACGAAACCGCCGCTGGGCAGCTCCTGGTGTGCACGGGCGTCGCGGGAGCGGTCCCGGTTGTCGCCGAGGAGCCACACGGAGTCCTCGGGCACGACGACGTCGAAAGGTTCGTTGGAGGCCGCGGTGTCGCCCTCGGGGAGGTTCAGGTAGCTCAGCTCATCGATCGGGGCACCGTTGATCGTGATCTGCCCCAGCGCGTTGCAGCACACCACATGGTCACCTTCGACGCCGATCACCCGCTTGACCAGATGGTCCTGGGTGTCGGTTGCCGAGATGCCGACAAATGTGAGCACCCAGTCGATGGCCTGGACCAGCGGCGGCTGTGCAGGTGTCTGCGGCATCGGGTCGAGCCAGCCGCCCGGATCCTTGAAGACGACGATGTCACCGCGCTCATAGCCGGTCCAGCGCGGGGTGAGCTCGTCGACGAGGATGCGGTCGTCGATCAGCAGCGTGCGCTCCATGGAGGCCGACGGGATGTAGAACGATCGGACCACGAACGTCTTGATGACGAAGGACACCAGCGCGGCGATGACGACGATGACCAGCACGTCACGGAGGAAGACCAGGAACCCGCGCCGCCGTCGTGTCGGGCGTGCGGACGGAGAGTCAGTCATTCGGTTCCTTCTCGAAGAGTGCACCGTGAGCGCACGGCAGTAACAAGGTTCGCACACCGGGGACAGAACGAAAGCACCCCGGGACATCGTGTCCCGGGGTGCTGTGAAGAAGCTTCGCGTCAGTTGTTGACGCGCTTCTCCTTGATCTTCGCCTTCTTGCCGCGGAGCTCGCGCAGGTAGTAGAGCTTGGCGCGACGCACGTCACCGCGGGTGACGACCTCGATGTGGTCGATCACCGGGGAGTGCACGGGGAAAGTACGCTCGACACCCACCTGGAAGCTGATCTTCCGGACGGTGAAGGTCTCGCGGACGCTGTCACCCTGGCGGCCGATGACGACGCCCTGGAAGACCTGGATACGAGAACGGTTGCCCTCGGTGATGTTGACGTGCACCTTGACGGTGTCACCGGGGAAGAACTCGGGGATGTCGGAACGGAGCGAAGCCGCGTCGACGGCGTCGAGGATCTGCATGATCGTCTCTCTCTGCACTCGCCTCAGGTCGGATGCACGGATTAGGAAGGAACAAGAATGGGAGTGTGCCGAACGGCGCTGACGCGTCCGCGGGCTCCCCTGGGGCAGAGCCGGTCACGGCACAAAGAACCATTCTGCCACGGATGGCAGGCCCCACCAAAACGAGCGCTCAGGGCCGGTCGTCGGTCTCCCGCACCACGATCACCTCGTGCACGCTGGTCTGCGTCGTCTCCGCGCGGGGCGGGGTCATCGTCGACCAGGAGATGGTCTCGCGAATCCGCGCTCCACTCCCCCGTGCTTCGTTCCAGAGCTGCCACAGCTGCAGCCACACCAGTCCGATGCCCACCACGATGGCGGCGGCGAGGAGCCAACCGAAAGCGCCATCGATGAAGAAGCCGACCGCGATCGTCAGCGCGTGCCAGAGACCGAACCCGGCGACGTCCCACCACGACAGGGCGCGCTCGGCGCGGACAGACGGCCGGGAACGCGTCAGCAGCGTGAGCAGGAGCTGTCCCACGAAGACCGAGGGCATCGCGATGAGCAGCACCCAGAGGATCGACCACCCGCCCTGGAAGACGGCCCAGCCGATGAGCAGCCACAGCGGCAGGAGGAAGGCCGAGGGCAGCAGCCAGCGGAAGAAGGCCTGTCGGATCCACATGCTCCGATGCTACGGGGACGTCACGTCCGCGTCACAGGTGTTCGCTGAGAGCGGGAGGCGCCGGGTGTCCGCACGATCAGGGAGAATGGACGGGACGAGAGGACACTGATGATCGAACTGCGCACCCCTGCCGAGATCGATGAGATGCGCGCGGCAGGCCGGTTCGTCGCCGAGACGCTGGCGACCCTGCGCGACGAGACGAAGGTCGGCACCAACCTCCTGGCGATCGACCGCCGGGCCCACGACATGATCCGCAAGGCGGGCGCCGAGTCCTGCTACATCGACTACCACCCGTCGTTCGGCGCGAGCCCGTTCGGCAAGGTCATCTGCACCTCGGTGAACGACGCGGTGCTGCACGGTCTCCCCCATGACTACGCACTCAAGGACGGCGACCTCGTCACCCTCGACTTCGCCGTCTCGGTCGACGGCTGGGTCGCGGATTCCGCGGTCTCCTTCGTCGTGGGCACGCCGCGGGATGAGGACCTGCGTCTCATCGACACCACCGAGCGCGCGCTGACCGCCGCGATCGAGACCTCGGTGGTCGGGCACCGCATCGGTGACATCTCCGCTGCCATCGCAGAGATCGCGCACGGCGAGGGGTACTCCATCAACACCGACTTCGGCGGGCATGGCGTGGGCCGCACGATGCACGGCGACCCCCACGTCGCGAACGACGGCCGCGCGGGCCGCGGGTTCCCGCTCCGCGCCGGCCTTGTGCTCGCGCTGGAGCCCTGGTTCCTCGCGACCACGGACGAGCTGGTCACCGACCCCGACGGGTGGACGCTGCGCAGCGCGGACGGGTCCCGAGGGGCGCACTCCGAGCACACCATCGCGATCACCGACGACGGGCCGATCATCCTGACGGATCGCTCGTTCCTCGGGGTGGACTGACCTCGGCCGCCGGGTCGGCGCGTTCCCAGGATGCGACCGGCCCCGGCACGACGGTGAACAGCGGGTGCGCCTTCGGGAGCGCCACATCCCCGTGCCGCTGAAGCACCTCAGGACTGCGCTCGGCGAGCTTCGCACGCAGGTGCTCCCATTCCCGCGCGAGCTGCCCCGCGGTGACCGGCATGGTCGGAACGGCAGGCTCCCGGCGCCGGATGCGCGTGCGGTCGAAACGGTAGCCGCGCGCGTCCGCCTCGTCGGCGACAGCGACGAGGTACGCGCCCACCGCGGCCAGCGGATCCGCTGCCTCCCGGAAGCGCTCGAGCTGCGGGTGTCGCTGATACCCCTTCGTGGCGTCGGCGAGCACCGCCTGCGCGAGCAGCGTCTCCCGCCAGCAGGCGACGAGACCCTGACGGTCGAGGTACTCAGGGTGCAGCGACCAGATCCTCATACGCGGCGGTAGCGGAACACATCGGTGAGATGGGGGAGGTCGAACTCCGCCTCCCCGCGCGTCTCGTCCGCGCCGTCCAGCACCGCCTCCAGGGCCGCCACCATCCCTGCACGCTCCGCGTCGTCCGCCACGAGGAGACTGCTCACCGTGCCCCAGCGTCGGAGGTAGACCTCGCGGCTGATCCGCTCCGTCCAGCGCACCTCCTCGTGGGTTTCCAGGACGAAGCCGGGGATGTCGGTCGCCGATGCGGAGGTGTCGTCGTCCGCGCCGACCGCGGGATGCGCCACCCGATGGCAGGCGAGATCCCACGCACAGGCGGGGTCGGCGCGATTCCAGAGCAGCCCGAGCGTCCCGTCGGCGACGAGTGCGCGGGCGATCTCGGCCGCCGCCGTATCCCGGTCGAACCAGTGGAACGCCTGCGCGACGCTGACGACATCGACGGAACCGTCCGGCACGGGGATGCTCTCCGCGGTCCCTGGCCGCGCCTCGACCGTCGGCAGCGTCCGGGCGAGGACGGCGAGCATCGGCGCGGAAGGCTCGACGGCGATCACCCGCGCCGCACGCTCGACGAGCAGGCTGGTGAACTTCCCGGTGCCGGCGCCGAGGTCGAGCGCCGTGGCCACCGGCGCCGGAACGATGATGTCGGCCGCACGCTCCGGGAAGCCCGGTCGGTAGCGGTCGTACTCCTCGCCGATGCCTTCGAACGATCGCGCGCGTGTCACATCCACCATGTCTCGACGCTAACAGCAGTCGTTGCCGCAGACGGTCGCGGTGCGGTCAGTCGTCGGTCGGCGCGTCCGGAAGCAGATCGGGGCGGCGCAGCCGCGTGCGGACGAGCTGCTGCTCGCGCCGCCATGCCGCGATCGCCCCGTGGTTGCCGCTGAGGAGCACATCCGGTACCGCACGCTCACGCCAGACAGAGGGCTTCGTGTACGACGGGTACTCGAGGAGGCCGTCCTCGTGCGACTCCTCGACCAGGCTCTCCGGATTGCCGACGACCCCGGGGATGAGACGGCCGATGGCCTCGATCATCGCCATCGTCGCGACCTCGCCGCCGTTGAGCACGTAGTCTCCGAGGCTCAGCAGCCGGACCTCGCCACGCTCGGCGGCGTACTCGAAGACGCGCTCGTCGATGCCCTCGTAGCGCCCGCAGCCGAACACGAGGTGGTCGCGCCCCGCGAGCTCCCGCGCGGTCGCCTGGGTGAAGACCTCGCCCGCCGGCGACGGGAAGATGATGGTCGGCGGCGCGGCGGTATCCGCGGTGAGCTCGTCGAGGGCGAGCCCCCACGGCTCGGGCTTCATGACCATGCCCGCTCCTCCGCCGTACGGAGTGTCGTCGACGGTGCGATGGCGGTCGTGCGTCCAGTCGCGAAGATCATGCACCTGGAGGTCGAGCAGACCCGAGCCGCGGGCCTTGCCGAGCAGGGAGAGCGTCAGTCCGTCGAAGTACGAGGGGAAGATGGAGACGACGTCGATGCGCACGGGGGAACCGTATCAGCGGTCACTCGGCAGCGTCGGAGGCGGTGGTCTCGTCCTCCGACTCGGGAAGCTCCTCGAAGAGCCCGGCGGGAGGGGTGACGATGACCCGTCCGGCCGCGACGTCGACGGTGGGGACGATGGCCTCGACGAACGGGACCATCACCTCGTCCGTGCTCCCGCCCGACGACGGCTTCACGATCAGGAGGTCATGCGCCGGCAGGTGCTCGACGCGGACCACGCGGCCGACGACGACCTCGTCCCGCACGACGTCCAGGCCGACGAGCTGGTGGTCGAACCAGGCGTTGTCCTCGGTCTCGTCCTCGTCCTGGTCCATCCAGAGGATGGCGCGGACGAGGCTCTCGGCGGCGGTGCGATCGTCCACGTCCTCGAAGAAGACGACGGGGTTGCCGTTCATCACGCGGTATTCGCGGACGACGATCTCCTTGCCGTGCCACGGAGATGCCTCTGGCACCTGCAACGTGAACGCGGCCCCGGGGACGAAGCGCCGCTCCGGATTGTCGGTGTAGAGCTCGAGCTTCAGCGCACCCTTGAGCCCGTGAGCCTTGACCAGGCGCCCGACGCGCAGTTGGTTACGGCCTTGGGTGCGGTCCTGCGACACCACGTCAGTCGTCCGCGACATCGACGCGGACACGACGCCCGTCGGCGAGTGCACTCACGAGGGTGCGCAGGGCCTTGGCCGTGCGGCCGCCGCGCCCGATCACGCGTCCACGGTCGTCGGGGTGCACACGCACCTCGAGCAGGTCGCCACGGGGCGACGAGGATTCGTGGATGCGCACATCTTCGGGGTGATCGACGATCCCCTTGACGATGTGTTCGAGCGCGGCGGCGAGCACGATGGATTACTCGGCGTCGGCGGCGGAAGCCTCAGCGGCCTCCGCGTCGGCGTCAGCGGCGGGGGCCTCCGCAGCGGGGGCCTCCTCCTTCTTCTCCGCCTTGGGCTTCACGACGGACTTCTTGGAGGCGTCGACCTCGAAGGCGGCCTTCGGCTCGGCGACCTTGAGGGTGGACTTGGCGTCCTTGTCGCCCTTGAAGGTGCCCCAGTCGCCCGTGATCTTGAGGATGGCGGTGACCTGCTCGGTCGGCTGCGCGCCGACGGAGAGCCAGTACTGCGCACGCTCGGAGTCGACCTCGATGAAGGAGGGCTCCTCGGTGGGGTGGTACTTGCCGATCTCCTCGATCACACGACCGTCGCGCTTGGTGCGCGAGTCGGCGACGACGATGCGGTAGTACGGCGCGCGGATCTTGCCCATGCGCTTGAGACGAATCTTGACAGCCACGATTCTCCTGAATGGTGTGGAAGGAAACGAACCGGTCGCCTGGAGCGTGGGGTGCACACCCGGCGGAAGCTCAAATGAGGAGGACGAGTGCTGGATAGAGGGTCGAGCACGTCGTCCGACCCTCTATTCTGCCAGATGCGCGCGCCGGGCGCGAAACCCGGCGACACGGCGTTGCGGAGTCGGCCCCGGCCCGTGTCAGACTGTCCCCGTGCAGCTCGACTTCGCCGCTTCGGCCCGCTCCACCGTCGGTCTCGAGTGGGAGATCATGCTCGCCGATCCCGAGACCGGTGATCTCGTCGGTCGCGCACCGGAGCTCCTCGCCGCACTGGAGGCGGAGAGCGAGGACGAGCGCCACACCGTCACCGGCGAGCTGCTCACGAACACCATCGAGGTGACCAGCGGGATCGGCGATTCCGTCGCGCACGCCGTCGATGACATCGCGAACGCGATCGCGGCGGTGCGGTCGGCCACCGATCCGGCCGGCATCGAGCTGCTCTCCGCCGGAAGCCACCCCTTCGCCCAGTGGTACGACCAGTCGGTGACAGACAAGACCCGCTATCACAGCCTCATCGAGCGCACCCAGTGGTGGGGGCGCAACATGATGATCTGGGGTATCCACGTGCACGTGGGCGTCGACGAGCAGCGCAAGGTCTTCCCCATCATCAACGCGCTGTCGGCGTATCTTCCCCATCTCCAGGCGCTGTCGGCGTCCAGTCCGTTCTGGGCCGGGGAGCGCACGGGGTACGCCTCCAACCGCGCGCTCGTCTTCCAGCAGCTGCCGACGGCGGGCTTGCCCTGGCCGCTCCGGGACTGGTCGGAGTTCGAGCGGTATCTGGACGACATGGTCCGCACCGGCGTGATGGCCGATGCCACCGAGGTGCGCTGGGACATCCGCCCCGCTCCGCGCTGGGGCACGATCGAGGTCCGCGCGTGCGACGGCCTCTCGACGCTCTCCGAGATGGCCGCGGTGGCCGCGCTCGTACAGGTCCTCGTCGAGCACTTCTCCCGACTTCTCGACGAAGGCGCGGCACTCCCCGATCTTCCGGCCTGGTTCCACCGCGAGAACAAGTGGCGCGCGGCCCGATACGGCCTGGACGCGCGCGTCATCGTCGACACGATCGGCACGCAGCGCCCCGTTCGCGAGCACCTGACCGAGAAGATCGAGGAACTGGCCCCGGTCGCCGTCGAGCTCGGGTGCGTCCGGGAGTTCGGCAGCATCGCGTCGATCCTCGACGGCGGGGCGAGCTATGCGCGTCAGCTCGCGGTCGCCGACGCCACGGACGGCGATCTCCGCGCCGTGGTCCAGCACCTCATCCGGGAGTTCCGGACCGGACCGCAGTCGTCGATCGAAGGCGAGTGACGCGGACGCGACTCAGTCCTCGACGAGTCGACGTGCGAGACCCTCGTCGAGCACCACGTCCGTGATCAGCTCGGCGGCTATCGCCGCCCGCAGACTCGCGAGCTTGGGCACACCCGAGACGACGCACACGCGACGCGGCACCCGCCGCAGCCGGTCGAGTCCCGGCCCCGTCGCCCGCGCGTTGAGCCGGATGTCGCGCCAGGAGCCGTCGGCCCGGAAGAAGACCGTCGCCACGTCGCCGATCGCATGGTCCTCCCGCAGACTGCGGTAGTCCTCCCGCCCGAGGTAACCGCCGACGTAGACGCGGCTGGGCACCTCCGCCGCCGGAGACCCGAGGCTGAACACGGCGATGTCCATCTTCGCCTGCAGATCGAGCACGCGGCGGGTGCTGCGCTCGCGCCACATAGCCTCCCGGGTGGCGGGGTCGTCGAAGAAGGCGGGCACGGGGAACTGCTGCACCTGCGCACCGAACGCGCTCCCGAAGCGCTGCAGGATGTCGCTGGAGTACTCCACACCGCTGGTCTGGGTGTTCCCGGCGCCGTTGAGCTGCACGAACGTCGTGTTGTGCGTCTCCTTCTGGGTGAGACCGCGACTGACCGCGCTGATCGTCGATCCCCACGCCACGCCGACGATCATGTTGGAGTCGACGAACTGGGACAGGAGGCGTCCTGCGGTCAGCGCCACGCGCTCCAGTCGCTCGACCTCGCTCACGATCTCCGCCATCGGCACGACGTGCGCCACCACGCGGTGCCGATCCCTGATGCGCTGCTCGAGCATTCCCAGACGCTCCAGGGGGGAGTTGATCCGGATGTCGACGAGGCCGCTCTCCCGCGCGAAGCTGAGCAACCGTGACACGGACGACCGGGAGGTGCCGAGCTCCTGCGCGATGACCTCCATGGTCTTGTCCTGCATGTAGTACAGCTGCGCGGCCGTGAGCGCGGCGATCAGCTTCCCGTCGCGCGACGGTGCTCCGGATCCCGCCATGATGACCTCCTCTCCCTCGATCCTTGCACATATGTGCAGCCAGCTTGCGCGCGGCGTCATGGAGGTCGATGCTGGTGGCAAGCAAGGAAGAGAGGGTCGATGATGATCGATTCCACCCACACGTCCCCGGAGCGGGACGCGGTCCGCGCGCTCCGGGAATCCGGGCGCACCAGCGTCCTCGTCATCGGCGGCGGCATCAACGGCATCTCGACGTTCCGTGATCTGGCCCTGCAGGGTGTGGACGTCGTCCTGGTCGAACGCGGCGACTTCGCCTCCGGTGCCTCCGCGGCCTCGAGCCACATGATCCACGGCGGCATCCGCTACCTCGAGAACGGCGAGTTCCGCCTCGTCCGGGAGTCGGTGGAAGAGCGCAACGGCCTGCTCAAGATCGCCCCGCACTACGTCAAGCCGCTGCAGACAACGATCCCGATCTACTCCACGTTCTCGGGGATCCTCTCCGCTCCCCTCCGGTTCCTCACGCACAAGAGCGGGAAGCCGAAGGAGCGCGGCGCCTTCCTCATCAAGGTCGGCCTCACCATCTACGACACGTTCTCCCGCGACGGCGGCACCGTGCCCCGCCACCGCTTCCTCGGACGCAAGAAGTCCCTTGCCGAGCTGCCGTCGATGGACCCGAAGATCAAGTACACGGCCACGTACTACGACGCCTCGATGCACGATCCGGAGCGCCTGGCGCTCGACGTGCTGCAGGACGGCCGCGCGAGCCACCCGGGTGCGGTGGCTCTCAACTACGTCGAGGCGATCGGCCGCGACGGCGAGCAGATCACCCTCCGTGACCGCGAGAGCGGCACCGAGTTCACCGTGACCGCGGATGTCGTCGTGAACGCCTCCGGCCCGTGGACCGACCTCACGAACGACGCGCTCGGCACCGACACCCATTTCATGGGCGGCACCAAGGGCTCGCACATCGTTCTCGACCACGGGGAGCTGCTCGAGGCGACGCGAGGTCGCGAGATCTTCTTCGAGCACTCCGACGGCCGTATCGTGCTGATCTACCCGCTCAAGGGGCGCGTCCTCGTGGGCACCACCGACATCGACGCCGACCCGCGCGAGGTGCCGGTGTGCACGGAGGAGGAGATCGACTACTTCTTCGACCTCATCCACCACGTGTTCCCGTCGATCTCGGTGACCCGCGAGCAGATCGTCTACAACTTCTCCGGCATCCGGCCGCTCCCCCGCCACGAGGACACCGCTCCCGGATTCGTCTCGCGCGACTACCGCGTCGAGGTCGACCGCAAGGGCGCCGTCCCGCTGGTGAGCCTCGTGGGCGGCAAGTGGACCACGTTCCGCGCCCTGGGAGAGTCGCTCTCCGACACCGTGCTCGGCCTCCTCGGCCGCACGCGCACCGTCTCCACGGCCGGACGCGCGATCGGCGGCGGACGCGAGTTCCCGCGCACCGAGAAGGCGAAGCGGATCTGGATCCAGGAGAACCTCGCCGGCGCCGGCGCTCGGGCCGATCAGCTCCTCGCCCGTTACGGCACCGGAGCGGCGGCCGTCTGGGCGTTCGTCGAGCAGGGGGACGACGCCCCCCTCGCCGGCGGCGACCTGTCGACCCGTGAGCTGGAGTGGATGGTCAACGAGGAGATGGTCGCCCGTCTCGAGGACGTCATCCTCCGCCGCACCAGCATCGCCTTCACCGGTGGAGCGCAGGCAGAAGTCCTCGACGAGATCGCCGACGCCCTGGCACCGCTCCTCGGATGGGACCGAGAGCGTCACGACGCCGAGGTGGAGCAGACGCGCCTGCTGCTGAACGAGCGACACGGACTCGACATCCCGTCCCGCACCCGCGGCTGACGGGGCCCCGACCACCGCGCCCTCCTCGCGGTGCTACCCCATAAGGGGTCGGGGCAGAGGGGCCCCGACCCGCAAGAAAGGTCAACGAAGACATGACTGACGTCAATCTCGGTCTCTACTTCCTCTCGGAGCTCGTCGGCACAGCGATGCTGGTCCTGCTCGGCTGCGGTGTGGTGGCGAACGTCGCCCTGGCGAAGAACAAGGGCTTCGGCGGCGGCTTCCTGATGGTCAACTGGGGATGGGGTCTCGCGGTGTTCGCGGGTGTGCTCGTCTCGGCGTACTCCGGTGCCATCCTGAACCCGGCCGTCGGTATCGGCCTCTGGGTGCAGAACCTGCTGGATCCCGCCAAGGGCATCGACTTCACGATGTTCCTCACCGCGACCGGGGCGGAGCTCCTCGGCGCGATCATCGGTGCCATCGTCGTCTGGCTCGCCTACAAGCAGCACTTCGACCAGGAGCCGGAGGCCGCCAACAAGCTCGGCGTCTTCTCCACCGGCCCCGCCATCCGCTCGTACGGCTGGAACCTCGTCACGGAGATCATCGGCACCTTCGTCCTCGTCTTCGTCATCTTCGCGTTCGCGGACTACGGCGACATCGAGGTCGGCACGCCCGGTGGCCTCGGCCCGCTCACCGCTCTTCCGGTCGCCCTGCTGGTGGTCGCGATCGGTGCATCGCTCGGTGGTCCGACCGGATACGCCATCAACCCGGCGCGTGACCTCGGTCCTCGCATCGCCCACGCGATCCTCCCGATCCAGGGCAAGGGTTCCAGCGACTGGTCCTACTCGTGGGTGCCCGTCGTCGGTCCGCTCATCGGTGGTGTCATCGCCGCCCTCGCCGCCCCCGGCCTTCTCAGCCTCGCCGGCTGATCCCCCTCAACCGCTCGGGAATTCAAAGGAGAACACATGGCTGACTACATCATCGCGATCGACCAGGGCACCACGTCGAGCCGCGCGATCATCTTCGACAAGAAGGGCAGCATCGTCGCCACCGGTCAGAAGGAGCACGAGCAGATCCTTCCCAAGGCCGGCTGGGTCGAGCACGACGCCGCCGAGATCTGGCGCAACGTCCAGGAGGTGATCGGTCTGGCCCTCGGTCGCGCCGATCTCACCCGCCACGACATCGCCGCCGTGGGCATCACGAATCAGCGCGAGACCGCGGTCGTGTGGGACAAGACCACGGGCAAGCCGGTCTACAACGCCATCGTCTGGCAGGACACCCGCACGCAGGAGATCGTCAACCGCCTCGCGGGCGACGAGGGCGTCGACCGGTTCAAGTCGATCGTCGGGCTCCCCCTGGCGACGTACTTCTCCGGCACCAAGATCACCTGGATCCTGGAGAACGTCGAAGGTGCCCGCGAGAAGGCCGAGGCCGGAGACCTGCTCTTCGGCACGACCGACTCCTGGGTCCTGTGGAACCTCACGGGCGGCATCGACGGCGGCGTGCACGCGACCGACGTCACCAACGCCTCGCGCACGATGTTCATGGACCTCGAGACGCTGGAATGGCGCGACGACATCCTCGAGGCGTTCGGCGTGCCGCGCTCGATGATGCCGGAGATCCGCTCCTCCTCCGAGGTCTACGGCGCCGCCGAGAGCTCGTCGCTGCTGCGCGAGACACCGATCGCCGGCATCCTCGGCGACCAGCAGGCGGCGACGTTCGGCCAGGCCGCGTTCCAGAAGGGCGAGAGCAAGAACACCTACGGCACGGGCTGCTTCCTCATCTTCAACACGGGCGAGGAGATCGTCCGCTCGAAGAACGGACTGCTCACCACCGTCGGCTACAAGCTCGGCGACCAGCCCACGCACTACGCGCTGGAGGGGTCGATCGCGGTCACCGGCTCGCTCATCCAGTGGCTGCGCGACCAGCTCGGCATCATCTCCTCCGCCCCTGAGGTCGAGGAGCTGGCCGAGAAGGTCGAGGACAACGGCGGCGTGTACATCGTCCCCGCGTTCTCGGGTCTCTTCGCGCCGTACTGGCGTCCTGACGCCCGCGGCGCGATCGTCGGCCTCACCCGCTACGCGAACAAGAACCACATCGCGCGCGCCGCCCTGGAGGCCGTGGCCTTCCAGACCCGTGACGTGCTCGACGCGGTCAACGCGGACGCCGGAGTGGATCTCAGCGAGCTCAAGGTCGACGGCGGCATGGTCGCCAACGACGCGCTCATGCAGTTCCAGGCCGACATCCTCGGTGTCCCGGTCGTGCGTCCGGTCGTGGCGGAGACCACGGCGCTTGGTGCGGCCTACGCGGCCGGTCTCGCGGTCGGCTTCTGGAGCGGTCTCGACGACCTGTCCGCGAACTGGCAGGAGGACCGCCGCTGGGAGCCCTCGCTCGACGCGGATGAGCGCGACCGTCAGCTGCGCCTGTGGCGCAAGGCCGTCACCAAGTCGATGGACTGGGTCGACGACGACGTGCGCTGATCACCGCATGACGAGGCGGGTCCGGGTTCTTCCCGGGCCCGCTTCGTCGTCTCCGGGCCGCCATCCGCCCGTTCACCTGCACGATCCGAATACGGTTGCCCACCCGTTCCGGCGGTTCCGTCGTGCATCTGTTCCGGGGTCGTGCAGCCGGAACAGGGTCTCAGGAGGCTGCCGCGACGATGTCGAGGAACGCGCGCGCGGCGCTGCGCGGTGCCGCGGCGTCCCAGGCCAGGTGCTCGACACGGACCGGGCCATCCTGGACCGCCACCGTGTCGACGACCTCCCGATACCCCTGCACCACCCCGGGCGCGAGCAGGGTGACGGCGAGGCCCGCAGCGACCAGACCGATCAGACTCGCGGCCGTGTCGGATTCGAAAGCCACATCACGCCGCACCCGCGCGGCCAGGAATGCCGCGTCGGTCTGCGCTCGCCCCGACGTGCCGGCGGGGAAGTCGGCGAACGCGGAGTCCGCGAGGTCGCTCAGCTGCACCTCCCTCGCCCGGCCCAGCTCATGCCCGCGGGGCACCACGGCCACCAGCGGTTCCCGGGACAGCGCGCGGGAGGCGACCCCCTCGGGCTGCACGCCCTCCCGGAGCCCGAGGAATGCGGCGTCGAGATCGCCCTGACGAATCGCCGCCACGAGCGCATCGCTGTTCCCCTCACGGAGCTCCACGCGGGCGGCTGGATGCGCGGCGCGATAGGCCACGAGAACCGCGGGGACGTCGACAGCGGTCACCGTGGGGATGACGCCCAGCCGCAGCGTGCCCACCACCTTCCCGCTCGCCGCCGCCGCATCCTCCCGGGCCTGGTCTGCGGCGCGGACCGCCAGACGCGCGGGGCGGAGGAACGCCTCTCCGGACTCGGTCGCGCGGACGCTGCGACTGGTGCGCGCGAACAGTCGCACGCCCAACTCGCGTTCGAGAGCGGCGACCTGGTGGCTGAGCGCCGACTGCGTGACATGACAGCGCTCCGCCGCGCGGGTGAACGAACCGGTGTCCGCCACAGCGACGACATACCGCAGATGCTGGAGCTCCATCCACTCATGATCCCGCTTCATAGATCGTGTGACAAGAATGCGTTGGACTCATACCCCGGATGCGCGCACCCTGGAGACATGAACCGCCTCACCCTCACCCTCGTCACGGCTCTCGCCCCTGCGACGTGGGGTACGACGTACCTGGTGACGACGGAGCTGCTCCCCGTCGGACATCCGCTCCTCGCCGGCCTCCTCCGCTCGCTTCCTGCGGGTCTCCTCGCGGTGCTGCTGGCCCGCCGTCTGCCGCACGGGTCCTGGTGGGGCAAGGTGCTCGTGCTCGGGGCCCTGAACATCGGCGCGTTCTTCCCGCTGCTGTTCCTTGCGGCCGAACGCCTCCCCGGTGGGGTTGCCGCCGCCGTCGCCGGAGCGCAGCCGCTGATCGTGCTAGGGCTCGGAGCGAACGTGCTCGGGGAACGTGTCCGACCGGTATCCGCCGCCGCCGCCGCCGTCGCCGGGGCAGCGGGGGTCGCCCTCGTCGTCCTCGGCCCTGCCGCCGCGCTGGACTTCTGGGGCCTCGTCGCGGCTCTCGGCGGCGTGACCGCCACCGGCCTGGGGATGATCCTCACCAAGCGCTGGGGCTGCCCCTCCGGCGTCGGTCCCGTGGCCTACGCGGGGTGGCAGCTCACGGCGGGAGGGCTGTTGCTCCTCCCCCTCACCTTCGTGGTCGAGGGCCCGCCTCCTGCCCTCGACGCGGGTGCGCTCCTCGGCTACCTCTGGCTCGCGACAGCGGGAGGGATCATCGCCTACACGCTCTGGTTCCGCGGTATCCAGCGCCTGCCCGTGATCGTGCCGGGCCTCCTCGCACTGCTCTCGCCGATCGTCGCGACGCTGCTCGGCGTGCTCATCGCCGGCGAGAGCTTCACCATGGTCCAGGTGGCGGGCATCCTGATCACGCTCGCCGCCCTCGTCGGCGGGCAGTTCGCGGCGCGGCCGCGAGGAACGCCGGCGACCGCGGTCGAGCAATCGGCCGCGCCCGTCGCCGTGCGCTGAGGTCCCGGCCGCTCAGCCCTTGCCGAACAGCTTCTGGATCTCGGCGAGGTCGGCCTCCGACGGTGCCTCCGCTCCCCCGCCGAGGCCGAAGCCCGAGCCGGTGGGTGCCGTGGAAGCCGCGAGGCCGGCGTTCTCCGCAGCGCGCTTCGCCGGGTTGCCGGAGCGGGAGCGGTTTCCGCCGCCGCCCTTGCCCTTCTTGCCGCGCTTCGACGAGGCCCCGGGCTTGCCCATTCCGGGCACCGGACCCATGCCCGGGATGTTCGGCGTGCCGCCACGAGCGACGGTCTTCATCATCTTCGCGGCCTGCTCGAAGCGCTGCACGAGCTGGTTGACGTCGGTGACGGTCATGCCGGAGCCGCGCGCGATGCGCAGACGACGGGAACCGTTGAGGATCTTGGGGTTGCGACGCTCGACCGGCGTCATGGAGCGGATGATGGCCTCGGTGCGGTCGATCTCGCGCTCGTCGAAGTCCTCGAGCTGCTGCTTCATCTGCCCCATGCCCGGGAGCATCCCGAGCATCTTCTTCATCGAGCCCATCTTCTTCATCTGCTGAAGCTGCTCGAGGAAGTCCTCCAGGGTGAAGGCCTCGTTCGCGAGCTTCTCGGCGACCTTGCGCGCCTCGTCCTCGTCGAACGCCTGCTGCGCCTGCTCGATGAGGGTGAGGATGTCACCGAGGTCGAGGATGCGGCTGGCCATACGATCGGGGTGGAACGGCTCGAGGTCCTCCAGCCGCTCGCCCGTCGAGGCGAAGATGATCGGACGCCCCGTGACCGAGGCGACCGAGAGCGCCGCTCCGCCTCGGGCGTCGCCGTCGAGCTTCGAGAGGACGACGCCGGTGAAGTCCACTCCCTCCTGGAAGGCCTTAGCGGTGTTGACCGCGTCCTGACCGATCATCGCGTCGATGACGAAGAGCACCTCGTCCGGGTCGACGGCCTTGCGGATGTCGGCGGCCTGCTTCATGAGCTCGGCGTCGACACCGAGGCGGCCGGCGGTGTCGATGATGACCACGTCGTGCTGCTGGCGGCGGGCGTGCTCGACGCCGTCGCGCGACACCTTGACGGGATCGCCGACGCCGTTGCCCGGCTCGGGCGCGTACACCGTGGCTCCGGCCTGCTCGGCGACCACCTGGAGCTGGTTCACCGCGTTCGGGCGCTGGAGGTCGGCGGCGACGAGGAGGGGCGTGTGCCCTTCGCCCTCGAGCTGCTTGGCCAGCTTGCCGGCGAACGTCGTCTTTCCCGAGCCCTGAAGGCCCGCGAGCATGATCACGGTCGGCGCGGTCTTGGCGAACTGCAGGCGCCGCTGCTCTCCGCCGAGGATCTGGACCAGCTCCTCGTTGACGATCTGCACCACCTGCTGCGCGGGGTTCAGCGCCTTGTTGACCTCGTCGCCGAGAGCGCGCTCGCGCACCTTCGCGGTGAAGTCCTTGACGACCGCGAGCGCGACGTCGGCGTCGAGCAGAGCACGACGGATCTCGCGCACCGTGCCGTCGACGTCGGCGGCGGTGAGCTTTCCCTTCGTGCGCAGGTTGCGGAAGGTGTCGGTAAGCCGATCGGAGAGCGTGCCAAAGGTAGCCATGGTGCCTACGATTCTACGCGAGCGGAGCCTCCACGCTCAGCGCGGCACGGAGCAGTGTCTTGGCCCGCTGGTGACGCCCCCGGACCGTGGACGCGGGGACCCCGAGCAGTGCGGCCGCATCGGTCAGGCTGAATCCGTCCCAGTGCACCAGGCGGATGACCTCCGCGAGGTCGGGATCCAGGCGGGCGATGGCGTCGCGCACCTCCGCGCCCCCGTCCGCCGGCGGTGCCTGCAGCCGGGATCCCTCTCCCTCTCCCCGCACCCGTTCGTGCAGGGCGCGCCGACGCCTCTCACCGCGGGCGTGGTTGAGCAGGCTCTTGCGAGCGACTCCGAACAGCCACATCCGCGCCCGTTCGGGGTCGTCGGGCAGATGCCGGACGCGCCGCCAGGCGACGACCATCGTCTCGCCGAGCAGGTCGCCGGCGTCATCCGCCCCGACCCGACGAGCGAGGTAGGCCAGGAGATCCGGGGCGCACGCCTCGAACGCGCCGATCAGCGCCGCGTCGTCGGCACGGCTGCTCACTCGCCGCTCCAGGCTTCGTCGTCGCAATGCACCTGGGAGTGGGAGTCGGCTCCGGGGATCGGACCGAACCCGTGCTCCTCGAGTTCGGCGTGGAGCGCCTCGTTCAACGCGCCCTCATGAGCCATCCAGGCGCGGGTGTCCGCCGCATTCTGATCCGTCGTCGGAACACCCGCGGCCTCGTCGCCGTGCTCGAGCATCCGCAGTTGGCCGTCCACGTAGGGCGCGGCCTCCGCCTCCACATCCGCCGAGGCGAACCATTGATCGATCACACGATCGACATCGGCCTGGATCAGCGGGTTGTGCGTGTCCAGGCGGCTGAAGCGGATCTCGCACTCTCCCCAGGTCGGCGCGGTGAACCGGTAGCTCCGCGCGGGATCCTCGAGGCCGTCGCCCCAGAGCCAGTCGGAGGAGGCGGTGGCCACCCCGGCGCCGCCCACCAGGACCACCGCCGTGACCGCGGCGATCACACCGCGCGACCGGAGGCGGGGCCGAGCGCGCCCACGGGACGCGTCGATCATCGCCCGCAGCTCGTGTCCAGCGACGGCGGGGGTGGGCGGCGCCGAGCCGTCCAGCAGGTCGTCCAGCGGATCCGTGGTCATGGTGTCCTCCTCGTCAGGGATGCCTTCATCACTGACGTGTCCGGCCGACACCGATCCGTCCGCGTCACTCCCCCCAGGGCAGATCGTGCACGCGGGCGAGCGCCTCGCGGAGCACGGACTCCGGTGTGCCGCGGCCTGCCCCCTCCTCGGCCCAGACGCGCAGGGCGGACAGGACGGCGGCCGCCTGCGCCGCTCCCAGCACGTCCGCACGCATCACATCGATACCCGCCGCGCACGCCGCACGGGAGACCGCGGCGGCGAGGCGGGCCAGACGGACACCCGTCTCCCGCACCAGCTCCACCTCGAGCGCCATGGCCTCCGCGTTCCGCAGCGCCAACGCCAACGGATCCGGGGCGAAATCGTCCACGATCCCCTGCAGGATCCCGCGCACCCGCGCCCCCGTGGCCTCGCGGCCGAGGTCGTCCAGCGCGGCGATCGCGACGCCGATGCGCTCGTCGATGCCGGACCACAGCACGTCGCTCTTCGACGTGAAGTAGTTGAAGAAGCTCGACCGGCTGACCCCCGCCCGCTGGGTGATGTCGGCGATGGAGGTGGCCTCGTACCCGCGCTCCAGGAAGAGCTCGCAGGCGGCCTCGGCGAGGGTCTCGCGCGAGGAAGCCTTCGGGCGGCCGGCGCGACCAGTCCGGTTCATGACTTCACGGTACCGCGCGGGACGCCGCGGCCCGGACGAGGATGTATTGTTGGACGCAATCCATGTATTCGAGGGAAGGGACGACGCATGCTCGACATCCTCACTCCCGGCTTCATGCCGACCCCCGTCCCCTATGAAGAGGGCTGGGCCCTGCAGCGCCGCGTGCACGCGGACGTGGTCTCCGGCGCCCGCCCGGACACCCTCATCCTGCTCGAGCACGCGGCCGTGTACACCGCGGGGAAGCGCACGGAGGATCACGAGCGCCCCCAGGACGGGACCCCGGTCATCGACGTCGACCGGGGCGGGAAGATCACCTGGCACGGGCCGGGGCAACTCGTCGGCTACCCGATCTTCCGGCTGCCGGAGCCGATGGACGTGGTCGCGCACGTGCGGCGTCTGGAGCGGATCCTCATCGAGGTGCTGCGCCCGTTCGGGGTCGACGGTCGCCAGGTCGAGGGGCGGAGCGGGGTGTGGGTGCGTCGACCGTTGTCGGAGGACAAGGTGGCCGCGATCGGCGTGCGCGTGCAGCAGGGCGTCACCATGCACGGCTTCGCCATCAACTGCGACAACAGCCTCGCGCCCTTCCGCGACATCATCCCCTGCGGCATCACCGACGCCGGCGTGACCACGGTGAGCGAGGTGTCCGGCCGCGTGGTCGGCCCGCTCGACCTCGTCGACGCCGTGCAGGACGCCTTCCGCACCGCCCACGCACCCGACCTGACAGGAGTCCCGGCATGACCGCCGCACCCGAGGGGCGCAAGCTCCTCCGCCTCGAGATCCGCAACGCCGAGACCCCGATCGAGCGCAAGCCCGAGTGGATCAAGACCAAGGCCAAGATGGGACCGGAGTACTCGGCGCTGCATTCCCTCGTGAAGAGCGAGGACCTGCACACGGTGTGCCAGGAGGCCGGCTGCCCGAACATCTACGAGTGCTGGGAAGACCGCGAGGCGACCTTCCTCATCGGCGGGTCGCAGTGCACGCGCCGCTGCGACTTCTGCCAGATCGACACCGGCAAGCCCGCGGACTACGACACCGACGAGCCACGACGCGTCGCCGAGAGCGTGCAGCGGATGAACCTCCGCTACGCGACCGTGACGAGCGTGGCCCGCGACGATCTCCCCGACACCGGAGCCTGGCTCAATGCCGAGACGGTGCGGAAGATTCACGAGCTCAACCCGAACACCGGAGTGGAGCTGCTGGCGAACGAGCACAACGCCGACCCCGCCTTCCTCGGCCAGATCTTCGATGCACGCCCCGAGGTGTTCGCGCACAACGTGGAGACCGTGCCCCGCATCTTCAAGCGCATCCGCCCCGCGTTCCGCTACGAGCGCTCGCTGAACGTGCTCACGCAGGCTCGCGATGCCGGACTCATCACGAAGTCGAACCTCATCCTCGGCATGGGCGAGGAGCCGGAGGAGGTCGTCCAGGCGCTGCAGGACCTCCACGACGCCGGCTGCGACATCATCACCATCACCCAGTACCTCCGCCCGACGCCGCGGCACCTTCCGGTCTCCCGGTGGGTGAAGCCCGCCGAGTTCGTCGAGTTCAAGGAGGAGGCGGAGCGGATCGGCTTCCTCGGGGTGCTCGCCGGTCCTCTCGTGCGCTCCTCGTACCGCGCCGGGCGGCTCTGGGCGCAGTCGATGAGCTCGAAGGGACGGGAGATCCCCGCTCATCTCGCGCACATCGCGGACAGCGCCGACCTCGGGTTCGCGCAGGCCGTCTGACGGGCGGCGGTCAGTCGGCGCTCATCACCGACTGCACGCTGCCGTCGGAACCGAGGTTCACGAGCAGCACGTCGTCGGTGGCGCTGTCATCGAGCGCGTACTCCAGGACGGCGAACGGCTCGGAGCCACCGTGCTCGTCGGCGAGGATCGTCATGCTCATCAGGCGCAGCGACCGGATGATGTCCACGGCCGCGTCCCCGGACACGTCGATGAGGACGTCGGGGAGGTCGTCGCCGAACACCTCCTGCTGCTGAAGGATGTACTCGGTCACCTCACTCGTGCGGTCGTCCACCTCGGCGAGCATTCCGCGGCGCGCGGTCGCGTCCACGTTCTCCAGACCGGCGATGAGTCCGGCGGCGATGTCGAGGGCGTCGGCGGAGACGTCGTCCTGGTCCGGAGCCGTCAGGTCCACGGTCACGCTCTGGTCGCCGAGCTCGACCGTCTCCGACCAGAAGATCGAGCCGTCGGGGCCCGACGACAGCAGTCCGAAGTAGTCGTGTTCGATCGCCATAACGCTATGAAACCAGCCTGGTGCTCGGGGCGGAAGCCCTGTGTCAGCCGACCAGCGCCTGCACGAACACGTGCGGCGTGAAACCGGTCAGATCGTCGATGCCCTCGCCCTGTCCGAGGAGTTTGACCGGGATGCCCGTCCGCTCCTGCACGGCGAGCACGAAGCCGCCCTTGGCCGAGCCGTCGAGCTTGGTGAGCACGAGCCCCGTCACGCCCGCGTGCTGCAGGAAGGTCTCCGCCTGCATCACCCCGTTCTGTCCCGTCGTGGCGTCGAGGACGAGGAGCACCTCGCTGATCGGGGCCTGCTTCTCGACGACGCGGCGGATCTTGCCCAGCTCGTCCATGAGACCGCCCTTGGTGTGCAGTCGCCCCGCCGTGTCGATGATCGCGATCTCCATGCCCTCGCGCTTGGCGTATTCGACGGTCTGGAAGGCGACGGAGGCCGGGTCCTGCCCCTCCTGCTGCGGGCGGACGATCGCCGCTCCCCCGCGCTGGGCCCAGGTGGCGAGCTGGTCGACGGCGGCCGCACGGAAGGTGTCGGCAGCCCCCACCACCACGCTCCGCTGGTAGCCGCGAAGGAACTTCGTGAACTTCCCGATCGTCGTCGTCTTGCCCACGCCGTTCACACCCACGACGAGGACCACGGCGGGCCGCTCGGTGAGCTTCAGAGTGGTGTCGAACTTCGCGAAGTGCTCCTCCAGGGTCTCCCGCAGCATGCGCTGGAGGTCCTTGGGGTCGGTGGTGCGGTACTTCGCGACCTTGTCGCGCAGTTCTTCGACGATGCGCTCGCTGATGTCGGGGCCGAAGTCCGCCGTGATGAGCGCCGTCTCCAGGTCTTCCCACGTCGTCTCGTCGATGGTGGGCTTCACGAACATGCCGCGCAGCGCGCGACCGAGAGACCAGGACTTCTCTGCCATGCGTCCAGCCTACGGGTAGCATCCAGGGATGCACCGCGCGCCGCTCCCGCACCGGGTGTTCCTGCACGGTGCCGGCAGACGCGGCACCACCGCGTGGCCCTCGTACACGCCGGAGTCCGGGACATTCCTCAGCTTCCCTCAGGACTCGACCATCGAGGGTCAGGCCGACGCCCTCGTCGAGGGAGAGCGTGACCGGACGCCGCTCGTGTTCGCGCACTCGATCGGCGCGGTGACCGCCGTCCGCGCCATCGCCGACGGCCTGCGGGTGTCCGGCCTCGTCCTCGTCGAGCCCGCCCTGTACGACATCGCCCGCGGTGAAGCTCCGATCGAGCGGCATATCGCGGTGGTGACGGAGGCACGGGCGAGGGTGACGCAGGGCGACCTCTTCGGCTTCTGGTCCATCCTGCGCCCGCTCATGTTCGGAGGCCCGTCCACCCGGGAGCGCTGGGAGGACGAGCGCGCGGTCGCGCAGCGGTGGGCGACCACGGACCTCCCCTGGGGTCACGGCATCCGGGAGCGTTGTCTCGCCGGCGTGCCGACCCTCGTGGTCACCGGCGGATGGAACGAGGAGTACGAGATCATCGCCAGCAGGCTCGTCGACGTCGGAGCCGACCACATGATGCTCCCCGGCTACGCTCACCGCCCGCAGGACCATCCCGACTTCCCGACTGTGATCACGGGCTTCGAACGCTCCCTCGCGATCTGACCCGGCCCCGTCCGTCCGGTCACAGCTTCGGAGACCGCGGGCGACACGCCGGATCCGACCATCGACACGCCGGATGAGGGCCACGATCTCCGAAGCTGTGCCCGCCGAGGGAGGGCGGCAGGACTCAGACGGCGGCGGCGGCGCGGTCGCCGACGCGCTGACCCACCACGGCCGAGACGCCATCCTGACGCATCGACACGCCGTAGAGCGCGTCGGCGATCTCCATCGTCCGCTTCTGGTGCGTGATGACGAGGAGCTGGGAGCTCTCCCGCAGCTGCTCGAAGACGGTGAGGAGCCGGCCCAGGTTCGCGTCATCGAGGGCGGCCTCGACCTCGTCGAGGATGTAGAACGGGCTGGGACGCGCCTTGAAGATCGCCACCAGGAGCGCCACCGCGGCCAGCGACCGCTCCCCGCCGGACAGCAGCGACAGCCGCTCGATCTTCTTCCCGACGGGGCGGACCGAGACCTCGATCCCCGTCGTCAGCATGTTGTCCGGATCGGTCAGCGAGATGCTGCCGGTGCCGCCGGGGAACAGCAGCGGGAAGACCTGGCCGAAGGCCTCCTTGGTGTCCTCGAACGCGCTGGCGAGGATCGTCTGCATGCGCTCGTCGAGGTCGGCGATGATGGTCAGCAGATCCTGCCGGGTCTGCGTCAGGTCCGTGAGCTGCGTGGTGAGGAACGCGTGACGCTGCTCCAGGGCGGCGAACTCCTCCAGCGCCAGCGGGTTGACCCGCCCGAGCTGCGCGAGCTTCCGCTCCGCGTCCGCGAGACGCCGCTGCTGGATGCGGCGGTCGAACGGGATCGCGGTGTCGTCGAGCAGCTCGCCATCGGCCGGCTCCGCCCCGGGATCCCGCGGCACGAGCTGGTCCGGCCCATACTCGGCGACGAGCACGTCCTCGTCGAGCGCGAGTTCCGAGGACACGCGCTCCAACAGGCTGTTCAGGTGGAGCTTCTTCTCGTGGATCTGCAGTTCCAGGCCGTGAACGCTCTCCGTGAGCCCGGCCAGACGCTCCCGCAGCGACGACTCCTGGGCGCGCAGCGCGACGAGCTCCTCGTTCTGCGCCGACCGGGCGGCTTCCGCCTCCGCGAGTGCCACGCGGGCTTCGGTGACGGAGCGGTCGAGGGAGTCGAGGATGCGCGGCAGCTCGTCCACGACTCCGGATGCCGCCTCGCGCTGCGCCCGGCGGATGACGGCGCGTCGGGCGGCCTCTGCCGCGGCGTCCCGCTCCTGCTCGCGCTGCCGCTCCAACGCGGTCACCCGGGACTGCGCCGCCCGGACCCGCTCCCGCAGGGTCTCGACCTCCAGACGAGCCCGGACCTCGCCCTCGCGGGCGCTCTCCAGTGCCTCCAACAGACCGTCGCGCGCCGAGGCGTCGAGCACCGGACGCGGCGCGGCGACCGCGGCATCGAGCTCCGCCTTCGCCGCCTCCGCCTTCGCCTCCGCGTCGGCCACGGCGGCCTGCGCCTGGGCGAGTCCGGTCTCCAGGCGATCGCATTCGGCGACAGCGGCCTCGTGACGCACGGTCACCTTGTTGAGCTGCTCCGCGTGCGTCGCGAGGGCGGCGTCGTGCTCGCGCAACGCGCGCAGCGCGTCCTTCGCCTGACGCCGCGTCTCCTCCACGGCCTCGTCGGCGTCGATACGCGCCTCGCGGAGGGAGTCGACGACGACCTGGATCTCGGTGAGCCGCTCGGTCGCGGCGTCCCGCTCCGCCGCGAGTTCGAGGCGCGAACGCTCCCCTCCGGAACCCGTGCGCAGGGTCTGCGCGGTGATGACGTCGCCGCCGGTGGTCACGATCGTGGTCGAGGTGTCGCCTCTCGCGTCGAGAACGCGCCGCGCGGCACGCGCCGCATCGAGGTCGTCGGCGATGAGAACGTGCGCCAGGATGCCGAGGATCCCGTCCGGCGCGGTCACCGTCTCCGTCGCGGCGATCACGCCGTCGACGGCCGGGGGTGTCGGCTGCTCCCTCGGGGCATCGGCGACCACGAAGTCGACCACGCCCCGGCGGCGCTCTGCGGCCTCCGCCGCGAGGATGAACGCATCCTCCGCGGAACCGACCAGCACACCCTCGGCCAGCGGACCGAGGACGGCCGCGATCGCGGCTTCGTATCCCGCCCGCACCTGCACGGCATCACCGACGAGACCGCGGACCCCTGGACCCCCCTCGGCGACGATCTCGGCGGCGCCTCCCGACAGCGACAGGGCACTGCTCAGGGCGGCGGCCTTCGCGGTGAGGGCGTCGACCTCGCGCTCGGCGGCATGCAGCCGTTCGCGCAGGCTCTCCCGTTCCGCCTCCGCCGCCGTCGCCGCACGCTGAGCGCTCTCGTAGGCCGCGGCGTACTCGACGGCCGTGCCCTCGGGGGCCTCGGCGTCGTCGATCGCCTCCAGGGCTTCTTCGGCCTCTCGTCGCCGGGCGTGCGCGGCTTCGAGGGCGTTCTCCTGGCGGAGCACGGCGCCGCGGACGGCGGCCAGGGCCGATGCCGCCGCATCGGCGTTCCCGCGGAGCGAGGACAGTCGCATGTCGTACTCGGAGACGAGCGCGCTCTGCTCCGCGATGTCCACGTCGAGCGTGTCGAGCTCGGCGCGGGCGTTCACGACCTCGCGACTCGCCGCAGCCGCGGCGTCCTGCGCATCGCCGAGGCCGGACGAGATCGTCTCGATGTCCTCCTTTGCCTCGTCGATCGTCGCCTGTGTGACGGTCACCGCGGTCACGGCCGCGTCGTCCTCCTCGGACCCGAGAAGCGCGAGGCGCTGGTTGGCGAGCGTGTAGAGCCCGCGCACCCGCTCCTGCACCTGCTCGAGCCCGAAGGCGACGCTGCGCGCCTCGTCGACGGCGATCGAGTTCTGGTTCTTCTCCAGCCGAGCGATCCCGGCGCGCACGGTCTCGGCCTGGTCGGACAGCACCAGGCGCTCGGTGTGCCGCTCCTGCTCGGTCCGGGTGTGGTCGGCGAGGGCTGTGCGCAGCGCAACGACGTCGTCGGCGAACAGTCGGGCCTTGGCATCGCGGACGACGGCGGCGATGGTCTGCGCCTCGCGCGCGATCTCGGCCTGGCGGCCGAGCGGCTTGAGCTGGCGGCGGATCTCCCCCGCGAGATCGCTCAGACGCGTGAGGTTGGCCTCCATCGCGTCGAGCTTGCGCAGCGTCTTCTCCTTGCGCCGACGGTGCTTGAGGATGCCCGCCGCCTCCTCGATGAAGCCGCGTCGATCCTCCGGCGAGGCCTGGAGCACCGTGTCGAGCCGTCCTTGACCCACGATGACGTGCATCTCGCGGCCGAGGCCGGAGTCGCTGAGCAGCTCTTGCACATCGAGGAGACGGCAGCCCTCCCCATTGATCGCGTATTCGCTGGAGCCGTTGCGGAACAGCGTGCGGCTGATGGTCACCTCGGCGTATTCGATGGGCAGCGCGCCGTCCGCATTGTCGATGGTGAGCTGCACCTCGGCACGCCCGAGGGGGCCGCGGGTCGACGTGCCGGCGAAGATGACGTCCTCCATCTTCCCGCCGCGGAGCGTCTTCGCTCCCTGCTCCCCCATCACCCAGGCGAGGGCGTCGACGACGTTGGACTTGCCGGAGCCGTTCGGTCCGACGATGCACGTGACGCCGGGCTCGAACACGAAGGTCGTCGGCTGTGCGAACGACTTGAACCCCTTGAGCGTCAGGCTCTTCAGGTGCATGGGGCGACCGCTCGTCCGGGGAGATTCACGCCGCTACGCTACCGGAATCCCGCGGAACGGCCGGTATCCCGCGCGGTCGTCACGGACCCCGGCTCGATCGCGACACGCCGGTGCTAGCACGAAATGCTTGACGATCTCCTGTGAGTTTCGCTACGGTGGCCTCCGGATCGCCACACGAAAGGAGGTTACCGATGATGATCACTCAGCACACCGCAGAGGTCTTTGGCCTCGCCGCGCCTGCGCACTCTGCGCCGCGCCACGCGGCATCGGTGACCGCCGGCGTCCGTCACGGCTCGCTCGGCTAGAACCGCAGCCTGGGAACGCAGACCCGATCCGGGTCTTCTCCCGCCTGTTCTGTCGCGTCCCACCCTCTGATCCCCTCGGATCATGGATCCCCGCCTCCGGCCTCCGCATTCCGCGGCTCCACAGGCGCGCTCTCGTCCGCACCCGTCGCGGCCGACGACTCGGTCCTGACGTGGTGCTTCCGCACCCCATCCATCCCTTTCGAAGGAACCATCGTGAACATGGCGCTGTCACGCAGCACCACCCATCCGCCCGATACCGAGGACCGCGAGGTCCTCCAGATCCCCCGCGACGACGAGCTGCGTCAGCTCGGCATCGCGGACCGCCTCTCGCTCCGGATCGGCCTCTGGCTGTTCCAGCGGGCGCAGCGGCCCCGGCGTCCGCGCCGGTCGTGGACCGTCGATCCCGGCGACCTGTTCCTCGTCGGAGAGCAGCGTCACCGCTCGGCTGCGGAGGCGCACGCCCTCCTCATGTTCGACATGCAGCGCGGAATGCGCTGACAGACGATGACGACCGCATCGACGCCGACCCGGCGTCCGTCCGTACAGCTGCGGACGGACGCCGGGTCACCCGGCACCTCCTCCCTCCGACACGAAGGACCCGACATGACGACCGCCGCACTGACGATCACGCCGCTGATCGTCCCGGCCACCCTCGCCGATGCGAACGCCGCGGACTTCCGCGCCTACGGCGCCCTCAATCGACAGATCTGCGACGAGCAGGTCGGCCTCCCCGACCTCGCCCCGGACGCCGCGCAGATGCTGCCCAACTGGCAGGACGACTCCGATGCGCTGGACCTCGGATTCGTGGCGCGCGAGGGGGACGACATCATCGGCATGGTGACGGTGTCCTTCGCACAGGAGGAGGACGCACACGCCGCCGAGCTCGACCTCCTCGTCCCGGCCGCCCACACCGGGCGTGGTGTCGAGGACGCGCTGCTCGACCGCGCCGAGACCGAGGCCAGGGAGCGCGGCCGGAGCGTCCTGCAGATCTGGACCCTCCACCGCCCCGAGGAGGCCGACCGCATGCTCCAGCCGCGCACGGGATGGGGGCGCATCCCGGCGACACCGCTGAGCGACGTCGTCGAAGCCCGCGGCTTCACGCTGGAGCAGGTGGAGCGCAACAGCGAGCTCGACCTGCGTGCCGACCCGGAGCCCCTGCGCCGCGCGTTGGACGCGGCGCTCGCGGTCGCGGGATCGGACTACCGCGTGGTCGAATGGGAGCTGCCCACCCCGCCGGAGTTCCGCGACGGATACGCCGCGGTGCTTGCCCGACTGTCGACCGACGCCCCCAGTGGCGACATGGACTTCGTCGCCGAGGTCTACGACGCCGATCGGGTCGTCCGCCGCGATGCTCGTCTCACGGGCGCCGGCCAGACGGTGTCCGTGGTCGCCGTGGAGCATGTCCCGTCCGGCACCCTCGTCGCGTACAACGAGCTGCTGATCGGTGCGGAGAAGACCGGGACCACCCACCAGTTCGGGACGCTGGTCGCCAAGGACCACCGCGGCCATCGCCTCGGAACGATCGTGAAGTGCGCCAACCTCCTGCGGTGGCGGGAGCTCGTCCCGGATTCGGACGCGGTCTCCACGTTCAACGCCGAGGAGAACCGGCCGATGCTCGACATCAACGAGGCGATCGGCTTCGTTCCCGTGTCGTACGCGGGCGCGTGGCAGAAGAAGATCTGAGGACGAGCGGCAGCCGTCATCCTCCCGGATGACGGCTACCGCTCAGCTTCATCCGCCTGACCGACGACACCGGCACAGGTCTCCGGCGAGGCTGGGAACATGAACACTCCCGTGATCGAAGCCCACGCCCTCGTGAAGACCTACGGCGTCACACACGCCCTCGCCGGAGTCGACCTCACCGTGCACCGCGGCGAGTCCGTCGCCATCATGGGAGCGTCGGGGTCGGGCAAGACCACGCTCCTGCACGTGCTGGCGGGCATCACCGCCCCGGACAGTGGGCGCGTGGTCTTCCACCCGTCCACCGGAACGCCCATCGAGGTGACCGCGCTCGGCGAGGCGGCGCGCTCCCGGCTGCGTCGCGAGCGATTCGGGTTCGTCTTCCAGCAGGGACTGCTGATCCCCGAGCTGACGGCAGTGGAGAACGTCGCCCTCGCCTCGATGATCAACGGCGTCGCGAAGAAGGACGCACTCCCCCACGCGGCGTCGTGGCTCGCGGCACTGGGGCTCGGCGGCATGGAGGAACGGCGCATCGGCGAGCTGTCGGGAGGACAGGCCCAGCGCGTGGCCATCGCCAGAGCCCAGGCCACGGGTGCGGACCTCGTCTTCGCCGACGAGCCGACCGGCGCCCTGGACTCGCACACCTCCGCCGAGGTCATGGACGCGCTCCTGTGGTCCACGACCGGACAGGGCCGCACCCTCATCGTCGTCACGCACGACGCCGACGTCGCCGCCCGCTGCACCCGCACGGTCGCTGTCCGGGACGGCCGCATCCTCGGTTCGGCGGTGAACGCGTGAACCTCTCCGTCCTCGGCCTGCTCCTGCGTCCCACTCCCGGACAGCGGAGCGTCCTCGCGCTCCCGATCGTCGCCTTCGCGGTCGTCACGACCCTCGTCCTCACCGTCGTCGGCGGGGCCCAGGCCTTCTGGACCTGGACCGACGACGAGGCCGTCCTGTACCAGGCGCTCGCCGCCATCGCCCTGGTCCTCCTGGTCGTGCCGCTGGCCTCGCTCGGCGGCGCCGCCGCCCGCTTGTCCGCCCGACGCCGCGACGAACGTCTCTCCACTCTGCGTCTGCTCGGGGTGACTCCGGGCGGGGTGACGACGGCGACCGTCGTCGAGTCCGTCCTCGTCGCCGCCACCGGCGCGATCATCGGTGTCGGCGGCCATCTGGCCCTGAGCCCGCTCATCGGTCTGATCCCGTTCCGTGGCGAGCCGCTCGGCCTGCCTGCGGTCGTGCTCCCTCCGGTGATGATCGCCGCTGTCGTGGCCGGCGTGCTCGTGCTCGCCGCCGGAAGTGCCGTCGTGGGGCTGCGCCGCGTCGTCATCTCGCCACTCGGAGTCCGAACGCGCACGGCGCCGACGAACGTGCACTGGGTCCGGGCCGTCATCGCGGTGGTGGGCATCGCCTTCGCGTTCGTGCTCGTCAAGGTCTTCCCGATGATCGGCGGGATCGTGGCGACGATCGCGGTGCTCGCGGCGACGTTCGCGCTCGCCCTCACGGTCCTGAACGTGCTCGGCCCATGGGTGCTGAAGGTGTCGGCGGGACGTCAGCTTCGGCGGGCGGAGCGTCCCGAACGGCTGCTGGCCGCACGCCTCGTGCTCGACGCTCCGAAGGCGGCCTGGCGTCAGGTCGGCGGCATCGCGATGGCGAGCTTCATGGCCGTCTTCGCCGGCACCGGCGTCGCCCTCCTCGACACGATCGGGGCCGGTGACGATCCCTCCAGCATCGCGCTCGCGGAGGACATCCGCACCGGGCTCATCATCACCCTCGTCGGCTCGTTCCTCATGGTTGCCGCCTCCGTCGGTGTGAATCAGGCCTCGGACGTGCTCGACAAGAGCGACCTGCACCGGAGCCTGCACCACCTGGGTATGCCCGTCGAGACCGTGGACCGCGCGCGCCGTCGCGCGATCATGTCGCCGCTGCTCGTCACGGCGGTGGGATCCGCGCTGTGCGCTGCGGTGCTCGTGTTCCCGCTGGTGGGGATCGCGCTGATCGTCGCGCCCCTCTCGCTGATGACGATCGCGACCGTCGTCGCCGTCGGCATCGGAGTCGTGTGGGCGAGCACCTGGGCGACCCGCCCGCTGCTGGATCGTGCTTTCGCTCCGGCGTGAGGCGGTGGCGGGCCGGGGATACCGGCCCGGGTCAGCGCCTCCGCTGGCAGCGCGGGCAGAAGTGCGAGGAGCGGTTCATGAAGGCGGCACGGGTGATCGGCGTGCCGCAGCGCGGGCAGGGCTTCCCCCCGCGACCGTAGGCGTTCAGCGAGTGCGCGAAGTAGCCGGCCTGCCCGTTGACGTTGACGTACTGGGCATCGAAGCTCGTGCCGCCCTCGGCGAGAGCCTTCTGCAGGACCGACCGCACCTCGGCGAGCAGGCGATTCACCGCCCGGGTCGGCAGGGCGTCGGCCGGTGTCTCCGGATGGATGCGGGCCGCCCACAGCGACTCGTCGGCGTAGATGTTGCCGATGCCGCTCACGACACCCTGGTCCAGCAGCACCCGCTTGATCGCGCTGTGCCGCCGGGCGAGGGCGGCCCGGAAGACCGCGTCGTCGAAGAACGGGTCGAGCGGGTCGCGTGCGATGTGCGCGACCTGTGTCGGGATGCGGGAGGGGCCGTCGGGGACGAGGGCGTCGACGGCCAGCGATCCGAAGGTGCGCTGATCGGCGAACACGATCGCGAGCTCGCCGTGTCGCGGGTGCTCGATACTCAGACGGATCCGCTCGTGCCGCTCGGATGGAGCGTCCGGCGCGCGGAGCAGCATCTGGCCGCTCATGCCAAGATGCGCGATCAGAGCGGAGTCGTCGGAATCGAGCGGCAACCAGAGGAACTTGCCCCGCCGCGCGGCCGCGGTGAAGCGGCGACCCTCCAGACGCTGGACGAAGTCCGCGGCTCCGGCAGTGTGCCGGGTGAGCGCGCGTTCGTCGAAGACGCTGACGCCGGTGATGACGGCGTCCACCGCGGCCGGGGCGAGGCCCGAGCGGACGACCTCGACCTCGGGGAGCTCAGGCACGTTCGCTGAGGGTGCGCCAGGCGCTGAGTGCCGCCGCCATCTCCGCCGTCTTCTTGCTGCTGCCGGCACCCGTCATGCGAACGTCGCCGACGGCCACGGTCGCGGTGAAGCGCCGGTCGTGGTCGGGGCCGCTGGCCTCGACCGAGTACTGCGGCGGCGTGGCGCCGAGGCGTGCCGCGAGCTCCTGCAGGCTGGTCTTCGGGTCCATCGCCGCGCCGTACCGCTCGGGATCGGCGAGCAACGGCTCGGTCAGACGCAGGACGAGCGCCGTCGCGGCCTCGGGCCCGGCGGACAGGTAGGTGGCGCCGATGACGGCCTCCATGGTGTCCGCGAGGATCGAGTCCTTGTCGCGACCACCGGTCTGCTCCTCACCGCGTCCGAGCAGCAGGTGACTGCCCAGATCGATGCCGCGAGCGACCTCCGCCAGGGCGACCGTCGACACGACGCTCGCCCGACGCTTCGCCAGCTCCCCCTCGTCGAGCTCGGGGTGCCGTGTGAACAGCATGACCGTGACGGCCTGCCCCAGCACCGAGTCGCCGAGGAACTCGAGACGCTCGTTGTGCGGGATGCCGCCGTGCTCGTACGCGTAGGAGCGGTGGGTGAGGGCCAACTCCAGAAGCTCCGCGTCGATATCGACGCGGAGCTTGTCTGGGAGAGGCCTCGTCCCCCCGGGGACCTCCGTCACGGTTCGCGACTCAGACGTCGGCGACCTTGCGGCCCTTGTACTCGAGGAAGAGCTCGGTGCCCTGCGAGTCGGTGACGACCTTCGCCTGGTGCGGACGGCTGTAGACGACCTTGCCGTTCTCGATGGTCTTGACGAGCGCGGGGGCCTCCGCCTTCCACTGCGCGCGGCGCGAGCGGGTGTTCGAACGGGAGACCTTGCGCTTCGGGGGGTTACCAGCCATGACTAGCTCTCTTCTTTCTCGGCGGCACCGCGTTCTGCCGTGCCGTCCTGGTCTGTGATCTGCTGGAGCGCGCTCCACCGAGGATCGATGGGAGCGGCCTGCTCCGTTCCGGTGCTCTCGGTCAGCCTCTCGCCTGTGACCGGGTCGAGCCCGAGGCAATCCGGCTGACACACCGGCTGAAAAGGAAGGGCCAAAACGGCCGCATCCCTGACGAGAGTTTCAAGATCCACGTGGTCGTCTTGAACCTCGAAGTCAGTTTCTTCCTCACCAGGATACGCGAAAAGCTCCTGGAACTCGACTTCGACGGGCCGGGCGATGTCGGTGAGGCATCGACCGCACACGCCGACGTACTCGCCCTCCGCCTCTCCGGTGACGAGGATGCCCTCGTGGACGGACTCCAGGCGCACGTCGAGATCGAGCTCCGAGCCCGCTTCGAAGGAGACGATCCCCTCCCCCCACTGCTCCGTCAGGGGCACCGAGAAGGAGTGCTCGCGCATCTCCCCCGGGCGCCGGACGATGTCACGGACGGGGAGGACGAAAGGGCTGTTGAGTCGGGAACGCACCCCGCCATGCTACCCGGGTCACCGGAGAGGAGGGCCGGGAGACCGCCGGGAGCGGGACGCGGATCAGATCCCGCGCGCGCCGGTGTCGAGGAACGAGGCGACCGCCGGCGGCACGAACGGCGACACGTCTCCACCGAGGCTCGCGACCTGCCGCACCAGGGAGCTCGAGACCATCGCATGCGCGGGGTCGGGGAGCAGGAAGACGGTCTCGATGTCGGCGAGGTGCCGGTTGACGATCGCCATCGGCGACTCGTACGCCACGTCGACCTGCGAGCGGATCCCCTTCACGAGCACGCCGGCGTTCACATCGCGCGCGTAGTCGACGAGCAGACCCATGCTCCAGGACCCGATGACGATGTCGCCCGCCATGCCGTCCTCGGCGATCGAGCGCTCCAGGAGTGCCAGCCGCTGCGCGATCGGCAGCATCGCCTCTTTGCCCGGGTTGTGCACGACGAGCACGTGCAGCTCGTCGTAGAGGGCGGCCGCACGCCGGATCACGTCGAGGTGACCCAGGGTCGGCGGATCGAAGGAACCCGGGACGACGGCGATCCGGCTGCTCATGGCATCCAGCCTAGGGCACCCGGAACGGCGATCAGTTCTTCGCGAGCGCCGCGCGATCCTCGTCGGTGACGCGCCGTCCGATGGCCTCCCGGAGCCCGGGATGCGCCGCCAGCTCGGGGTCGATGGCGAGGATGTCCTCCGCGAGCTCGCGAGCCCGGGTGATGAGGGCGGCATCCTTGACGACGCGCAGCAGTTTGAGGGACGACCGCACCCCGGCCTGTGCCGCGCCGAGCACGTCGCCCTCGCCGCGGAGTTCGAGGTCGACCTCGGCCAGCGCGAAGCCGTCGAGCGTGGCGGCGACCGCATCGACCCGCTCGCGGGCCACGGATCCCGCCTCGGCCTCGGTGACGAGAAGACAGAGTCCCGGGACGCCGCCTCGCCCCACCCGACCGCGGAGCTGGTGCAGCTGGGAGACCCCGAAGCGGTCCGCGTCCAGCACGATCATCGTCGAGGCGTTGGGGACGTCCACGCCCACCTCGATCACGGTCGTCGCGAGGAGGAGGTCGATCTCCCCGCGAGCGAAGGCCTGCATGACGGCGTCCTTCTCCTCGGAGGGCATCTTCCCGTGGAGCACCGCCCGCCGGAGCCCGCCGAGGGTCGGATGGGTGGCCAAGGCCTCGTCGAGCTGGACCACGCCCCAGCGGGGGCCCTTGCCGCCCTCGGGGGCGAGCAGCGCCTGCTCCCCCGCCTCGGCCGTCTTCGCTGCGGTGTCGATGGCCGCGCAGACGGCGAACACCTGCCGGCCCTGCGCGATCTCCTCCGCTGCCCGTTCCCACACCCGGTTGAACCAGCCGGGATGCTCGGCCAACGGCGCGACGTACGACTCGATGCCGGCGCGGCCGGCCGGCATCGTGCGGATGACCGAGGTGTCGAGGTCGCCGAAGACCGTCATCGCGACCGTCCGCGGGATGGGCGTCGCGGTGAGGACGAGCGCGTGCGGGCTGGATCCCTTCGCACGCAGCGCCTCCCGCTGCTCGACCCCGAACCGATGCTGCTCGTCGACCACGACCAGCCCGAGGTCGGCGAACGTGGTCTTCTCCCCGAGGAGCGCATGGGTGCCGA
Organism: Microbacterium sp. NRRL B-14842; assembly: GCF_050470785.1. Taxonomy (NCBI): domain Bacteria; kingdom Bacillati; phylum Actinomycetota; class Actinomycetes; order Micrococcales; family Microbacteriaceae; genus Microbacterium; species Microbacterium sp. NRRL B-14842. The sequence continues at coordinate 1,559,313 of NZ_JBFLUM010000001.1, forward strand.
CCACGATCAGCGCCTGGCCGGAGGCGACGCGCAGCGCGGCCTTGCGACGGTCGGCAGCCGGCATCTGCCCGGTGAGCAGGGTCGGCATCAGCAGGGGGGCGAGCTGCGGACCGAGCATCTTCGTGATCGAACGCAGATGCTGCCCCGCGAGGACCTCCGTCGGCGCGATCAGAGCCGCCTGTCCCCCGCTCTCGGCGACCTGCAGCATCGCCCGCAGGGCCACCAGCGTCTTTCCCGAACCGACCTCGCCCTGCACCAGTCGGTTCATCGGCCAGGAGCCGACGAGGTCGTCTGCGATCTGCGCACCGACCGTCTCCTGGTCGGGCGTGAGCGTATAGGGCAGGGCGGCGTCGAAGCGTTCCAGGAGGCCGCCTGGGGTCGCCGGCCGCGAGGTGGCGGCCAGAGCCCGCACCGCGTCACGCTGCTGGAGCAGGGCCGTCTGCAGGGTCAGCGCCTCGTGCATGCGCAATGTGCGCACCGCGGGATCGATGTCGTTGCGGGAGCGCGGGCGGTGGATCGCCTCCAGCGCCTCCCGCGCCGTCAGCAGCTCCTCGCGGGTGCGGATCTCCGGGGTCAGCGGGTCCGGCACGGTCGGGAGGTCGTCCAGGACACGACCGACGAGCCGGGCGATCTGCCACGTCTGGATCGCGGAGGTGGCCGGGTAGATCGGGATCGGCACGGCTGCCCTGGCATCGGCACGCCGCCGCGCCGCGTCCTCGTCGTCGAACAGTTCGTACTCCGGGTGGGCGAACTGGGTCATCCCGTTGAATTCGCCGACCTTGCCGGAGAACACGCCACGGCGTCCGACCGCCAGATCCTTGGAGCGCCATTCCGCTGCGCCGACGTTCTTCGCGAAGAAGGTCAACGACATGCGACCGACGCCGTCGCCGATAACGACGTCGACCATGGCTCCCGGCCGGTTGCGCATCCGACGGAAGCTCGACGAGAGGACCTCCGCGACGATGGTGACGGTCTCTCCGATGGGGAGGTCGCGGATGGGGGTGAGCTCGCCGGGGTCGGCGTACCGACGCGGATAGTGCGCGAGCAGATCGCCGACGGTCTTCATGCCGAAGGCGCGGTCGAGCGTCTTGGCCGACGCCGCACCGAGGGCCTCCTCCAGCGAGGATTCGAGCGTGAGCGACATGCTCCGAGTCTAGGGAACCGCACGGACACGACCGCCCGCGCCCTGTCGTATCGTGAACGGGTGACGAGGATCATCGCCGGAACGGCACGCGGCACCCGGCTCGACGTCCCCGGTGCCGGGACACGGCCGACGAGCGATCGCGTGCGCGAGTCGCTGTTCGGCGCCCTGGAGTCGCTCGACGCGATCGCGGGTGCCAGGGTGCTCGACCTCTACGCGGGCTCCGGCGCGCTCGGGCTCGAGGCCCTGAGCCGCGGCGCCCGAAGCGCCGACCTCGTGGAGCGCAACCGGCAGGCGGCAGCCGTCGTACGCCGCAACGTCGCGGCAGTGACGAAGGCATCCGGCGCCGCGTCCGCGAAGGTCCAGGAGGCGACCGTCCGGGCGTTCCTCGGCCGAGCGTCCGGGTCGTACGACCTCGTGTTCACGGATCCGCCGTACGACATCGACGACGAGGCGATGGACGGTGACCTGGCCGCCCTCGCTCCGCTGCTCAGCGACGACGCCGTCGTGGTCGTCGAGCGTGCCCGCCGTTCCCCGACCCCCGACTTCACGGCGGCCGGGCTCCGCGTGTTCCGGGAGAAGACCTACGGCGACACCACCCTCTGGTGGGCCGAGCCGGACCGCGACGAGCCGGCGTCCGCGGCCGTTCAGCCGGAGACGGAATCCCAGTCCCGGTAGGGATCCCAGCCGCTCACATCCACAGGACGGTCGTCGCAGAGCAGGTCCTCGTCGCCGCGCGACCGCACGACACCGATCGCGCGGAACCCCGGCGGCAGCACGCCGTCCGGGAACGTCGCGAGCAGCGCATGGTCCTCACCGCCCGCGAGCGCCCGCTCCGGGTTCGCACCGAGCGCCGCGCCGTCCAGCGCGAGGGTGACGCCGGAGGCCTCCGCAAGGCGACGCGCATCGAGGGCGAGGCCGTCCGAGACGTCCATCATCGCGGTCGCGCCGGCGGCCGCCGCGGCGACGCCGAGGCCGATGGGCGGGGATGGTCGCAGCTGCGCGGCGACCGCGGCGCTCTCCCCCGCCGCGAGGGCCGGAGGATCGACCGGCACCGGCGTCTCGCCGTCCCGGAAGCGTCCGAACAGCACCGCCAGTCCGTGCGCGGCATGGCCCAGCTCCCCCGCCACGGCGACGACGTCGCCCGGTCGCGCCCCCGCCCTGGTCACCGGAGGGCGGCCTTCGAGGTCGCCCAGTGCCGTCACGGCGACCGTGAGCACCTCGGACACCGTGAGGTCGCCGCCGACGACCGCGCACCCGGGGGCGAGCGCCGCGCAGGCCTCGCGGAAGCCGTCAGCCAGGCGCTCCACGAAGGACAACCGGAGCTCACGCGGCACGGCGAGAGCCACGAGCAGGGCGGTGGGACGCGCGCCCATGGCGGCGATGTCGGCGAGGTTGACCGCCGCCGCCTTCCACCCGAGGTCGTAGCCGCTCGTCCAGGCGAGGCGGAAGTCCGGCCCGTGCACGAGGGTGTCGGTCGTCGCGACGACGGAGGCGGAGGGAGCCGCGATGACGGCGGCGTCGTCACCCGGCCCGAGGAGCGTGTGCGCGGCGGGCGCGGTGCGCTGGAGGATGGCGCGGAGGATGCGGCCCTCCGAGAGATCTCCCAGGCGCGGATCGTCGGAGTCGGGTCGGGAGGGCATGTCGTCAAAGGTAGCCTGGATGCATGCTTCGTTCCCGCCGCCTCGCTGCCGTCGCGGGGTCGATCGCCCTCGCCGCCGGACTCGCCGGATGCTCCACCACCGTGCACCTCGAGCCTGCGGAGGACGCGGACGACCCGGCCTGCGCGAACGTCTCCGTGCTCCTGCCGGACACCGTCGGCGGCTACGAGCGGGTGTGGACCGACGCGCAGGCGACAGGCGCGTGGGGCGATCCCACGGTCGTCCTGCGCTGCGGCGTGGAGCCCCCCGCCCCGTCCGACCTCGTCTGCACCACCCTCGGTGGCGTCGACTGGTTGGTCCTGGAGCAGGAAGACGAGCGCCAGCGCCTCGTCACCTACGGTCGGGAGCCGGCCATCGAGGTCATCATCCGCCGCGGCGAGCAGGTCGACTTCCAGTCGATCGTCGACAGCCTCTCGTCGAACATCCAGTCCGGACTCGCACCGGCCACCGCGCAGTGCACGGACCGGGTGGAGTTCCCCGCGAGCTGAGCGCCCGCAGGGAACGCCGATGTCAGCGGCGCAGACCCGCCTCGACCAGTTCGGTGATGAGATCGCCGTAGCTCAGCCCTGAGGCGACCCAGCACTTCGGGAACATCGAGATGGGCGTGAATCCGGGCATGGTGTTGAGCTCGTTGACGACGAGCTCGCCGTCCGGGGTGAGGAACATGTCGACGCGGGCGAGGCCACGACCGTCCACCGCCTGGAAGGCACGCACGCCGGCCTCCTGGACAGCCGCCACCTCCGCCTCGCTCAGCTCCGCGGGGCACACCACATCGACGCCGTCGCCACCGAGGTACTTGCCCTCGAAGTCGTAGAAGCCGCGGTCGGTCAGCACGATCTCCCCCGGAAGGGAGGCGCGGACGCCGTCGGCGGTCTCCAGGACCGCGACCTCGATCTCCCTCCCGGTGATCCCGGCCTCGATGAGGACCTTGTCGTCCTCGGCGAAGGCGATGGCGAGGGCGGCATCGAGCTCCTCCGGAGCCGTGACCTTCGAGACGCCGACGCTCGATCCGGCGCGCGCCGGCTTGACGAAGACGGGCAGGCCGAGCTCGACGGCACGGCGGCGCACGACCGCAGGGTCGACGTCCCACTCGCGGCGGCGCACGGTCACGCCCGGTGCCACCGAGATGCCGGCGGCCCGCAGCGCGATCTTCATGAAGTGCTTGTCCATGCACAGCGCCGAGTCGAGCACGCCGCCGCCGGCATAGGGGACCTCGAGCGTGTCGAAGTAGCCCTGGATGGTGCCGTCCTCGCCGTGGGGTCCGTGCAGGATCGGCAGGACCACGTCGATCTCGCCCAGCCCCTCGGTCGCGCCGCCCGGGTGCACGACGCGCAGGGTGCGGTCGCCGCCGGGCTCCGGCCAGAGCACCCGGGTGCCGTTGTCCACGACCTCGGGCAGGTGCGCGGCGTCCAGCGGGAACTTCGCCGGATCGTCGTCCTCCAGGACGAAGGCGCCCTCGCGGGTGATCCCCACCGGGATCACGGCATACCGGTCACGATCGATCGCGCCCAGCACTCCCCCCGCCGTGGCGGAACTGATCGAATGCTCGCTGGAGCGCCCTCCGAAGAGCACCACCACCGTCTGCTTGTCCATGGTTGGTCCTCTCCCCCTGCGGGGTGTCGTCGTCCGTCGTCAGATGCGGGGCGATGTCCCGGGGATCCATCTTGCCGTCGAGCACCATCTTCACCTGCTCCACGATCGGCATGTGCACATCGGCTTCGCGGGCGAGCTGCAGCACGGGGGCGACCGAGGCCAGACCCTCCGCCGTCTGCTGCATCTGCTTCACCACATCCTGGAAGCTGTATCCCTGTCCGAGCAGCCGCCCGGCCGTGTTGTTGCGGCTCAGCGGCGACTGACACGTCGCGATGAGGTCGCCGAGCCCCGCCAGTCCCTGCAGGGTCTCCGGCTGGGCACCGTTCGCCACCGCGAAGTCGGTCATCTCGACGAGGCCGCGGGTGATGATCGAGGCCTTCGTGTTCTCGCCGTAGCCCACGCCGTCGACGATCCCGATGGCGACGGCGATGAGGTTCTTGAGCACCCCGCCGAACTCCGTGCCGATGACGTCGGTGTTCACGAACGTGCGGAAGTAGGAGTTGCGTGCGGCGCGGGCCACGACGTCCGCCGTCTCCTGGCTGCGCGACGAGATCACGGCCGCGGTCGGCTGCTCCCGCGCGATCTCCAGCGCGAGATTGGGACCGGAGGCGACGGCGACCCGGTCGGGATCGCACTGCAGCTCCTGCTGGATCACCTGGCTCATGCGCAGTCCGGTGCCACGCTCGACGCCCTTCATGAGGCTGACGATCTTCGCGTCGCCCGAAGCGATCAGCGGGCGCAGCGCCTTGAGGTTCTCCCGCAGCGACTGACTCGGCACGGACAGGTACACCTGGTCGACGCCCTCGAGGGCGGTCGCCAGCTCATGCGTGGCCGCCATCGTGCGGGGCAGGTTGATGCCGGGCAGGTAGCGCGAGTTGCGCTTCGCCTCATGGATCTCGTGCGCCAGCTCCGCACGGCGCGCCCACATCGTCACGTGGGCGCCGCCGTCGGCGAGGATCTTGCCGAACGTGGTGCCCCAGCTGCCGGCGCCGATCACGGCGACGCGGGGTCCGGCCGGCGCGGTTCTCTTAGGGGTCAAGGCGTCCGGTCTCCTTCTGGCCGTGGCTCGCCGGATTCCAGCGCTCCGCGGGGGCCTTCTCGCCGCGCACCTGCTCCAGCAGCGCGGTGATCGCGTTCATGAGGCGGTTGGTGGCCTCCGTCAGCGCCGCCGGCTCGCCGGCGCGACCGCGGAGGTCGGACACGTCGACGGGGTCGCCGATGATCACGGTGACGGGTTTCCGGAGCGGCCAGAGGCTCAGCCCCTTCTGGTAGCGGCCCATGATCGCCTGAGTCCCCCACTGGGCCATGGGGATGAGCGGGATGCCGTCGGCGAGGGCGAGCCGCACCGCTCCCGACTTGCCGCGCATCGGCCACATGTCGGGGTCTCGGGTGAGCGTGCCCTCCGGGTACACGATGACACCGCGACCGTGCTCCACGAGAGCCGCCGACTGGGCCATCGTCTGCTTCGCGGAGGACGCCGAGGACGTGCGCGCGACCGGGATCATCCCCGTCTTGCGCAGGAACCATCCGAGGACGGGCACCCGGAAGAGGCTCTCCTTCGCCATGAACCGCGGGGCGCGCCCGATCCGCCAGACCGCCATGGCGACGATCAGCGGATCGAACTCCGAGTAGTGGTTCGGCGCGAGGACGAATGAGCCCTCGCGCGGCAGCTTCTCCGCACCGACGATCCGGATCTTCGCGATCAGCGACACCACCGGGACGACGATCGCCGCGAGCGGCCAGAAGACGCTCGGACGCGTCTTCTCCGGAGACCGGGACGCCATCGGGCTCACCGGATGACGTCGAAGTCGGCGCCGAGCGCGTCGAGCTTGGCGAGGAACTTCTCGTATCCGCGGCTCAGGATGTCGACCCCCGACACCTTCGACTCGCCCGTGGCCGTCAGCGCCGCGATCACGTGGCTGTAGCCGCCGCGCAGATCGGGGACGACGATGTCGGCGCCGTGGAGCGGCGTCGGGCCCGTGATGACGGCGGCCTGCTCCAGGTCACGACGCGGCACGCGCCGCGGGCCGTCCTGCAGCCCGCGCGGATGCACGACGATGTCGGCGCCCATCTTGACGAGCGCCTCGGTGAAGCCCATGCGGTTCTCGTACACGGTCTCGTGCACGACGGAGCGGCCGTGCGCCTGGGTGAGCGCGACCACGAGCGGCTGCTGCCAGTCGGTCATGAAGCCGGGGTGCACGTCGGTCTCGATCACGACCGGCTTGATGTCGCCGTCGCGACGGAAGAGGATGCCGTCCTCCTGGATGTCGAACCAGCCGCCCGCCTTCCGGAAGACGTTGAGGAAGGTGAGCATCTCCTGCTGCTTCGCGCCGCCGACGAAGATCTCGCCGTCGGTGGCCAGAGCGGCCGAGGCCCACGAGGCCGCCTCGTTGCGATCGAAGATCGACCGGTGGTCGTAGCCGCGGAGCTTCTCGACGCCCTCGATGAGGATGACGCGGTTGGGCTCGTAGGAGATGATCGCGCCCATCTTCTGCAGGACGGCGATGAGGTCCATGATCTCGGGCTCGATCGCCGCGTTGCGCAGCTCGGTGATGCCCTCCGCCCGTACAGCGGTGAGGAGCACCTGCTCCGTGGCGCCGACGCTCGGGTACGGGAGGTGGATGTTGGCACCGTGCAGACGGGCCCCGCCGGTCGAGAGGCGGATGCCGCTGGGGAGCTTCTCGACGATCGCGCCGAACTTCCGCAGCGCGTCCAGGTGGAAGTCGATCGGCCGGTCGCCGATGCGGCAGCCGCCGAGGTCGGGGATGAACGCCTGGCCGAGGCGGTGCAGGAGCGGACCGCAGAACAGGATCGGGATCCGGGAGGCGCCCGCATGCGCGTCGATCTCCTCGAAGTGGGCCGACTCGACGTCGCTGGGGTCGAACACCAGGGAGCCGGGCTCGTCACCCTCCGACACGCGGACGCCGTGCACCTCGAGCAGCGAGCGCACCACGGCGACGTCGCTGATGGCCGGCACGTCGCGCAGGACGCTCGTGGTCTCCCCGAGCAGAGACGCGACCATCGCCTTGGTGGCGAGGTTCTTCGCGCCCTTGACGTCGACGCGTCCGCGCAGCGGACGGCCTCCGCGGATGGCGAGGACGTCTCCGGTCAGCGCGGGGACGTCGTCGGAGAGAGCGTCGCGCACGGGTGTCGTCATTCGGGGCCTCACTTCATTCATCGGGGGCGGGGTTACCCCTGGCTCCCCCGCCCCCTCCGTCTCACTGGACGGGGAGGGTCCGCGGCCGCCACGACTCGCGACGGGCCTCGAACTGCGCGATCTTGTCTTCGTTGCGCAGCGTGAGCCCGATGTCATCGAGCCCTTCGAGGAGCCGCCATCTAGTGTAATCGTCGATCCCGATGTCGGCCTGGAAGCGGGCCTCCGCGCCTCCGGTGGGGTCGCCGATGGCGGCGGTGCGCGCCTCGAGGTCGACCGTCATGCGCGCGCCGGGATCGGCGTCCATGATCGCCCAGAACCGCTCCAGATCCGCCTCGGAGATGGTCGCCGCGAGGAGGCCCTGCTTGCCCGCGTTGCCGCGGAAGATGTCGGCGAACCTCGGGCTCAGCACGACCTTGAAGCCGAAGTCGCGAAGGGCCCAGACGGCGTGCTCACGGCTGGAACCGGTACCGAAGTCCGGCCCGGCGACGAGGACGGAGGCCCCCTGATACGGCGCCTGGTTGAGCACGAACTCCGGGTCCTGCCGCCAGCCGTGGAACAGCGCGTCCTCGAAGCCCGTCTTGGTGACGCGCTTGAGGAACACCGCGGGGATGATCTGGTCGGTGTCGACGTTCGACCGCTTCAGCGGCGCGGCGATCCCCGTGTGGGTGGTGAACTTCTCCATGGTCAGGCCTCCAGATCGCTCGGGCTGGACAGGGTGCCGCGGATGGCGGTCGCCGCCGCGACGAGCGGCGACACGAGGTGCGTGCGGCCGCCCTTGCCCTGGCGCCCTTCGAAGTTGCGGTTCGAGGTGGAGGCGCAGCGCTCCCCCGGGGCGAGCTGATCGGGGTTCATGCCCAGACACATCGAGCATCCTGCGAAGCGCCACTCCGCCCCGAAGTCCTTGATGACCTGATCCAGGCCCTCGGCCTCGGCCTCCAGTCGCACGCGGGCTGAACCGGGGACGACCATCACCCGGACGCCGTCGGCCTTCTTCTTGCCCTGGATGATGGAGGCGAAGGCCCGGAGGTCCTCGATGCGGCTGTTCGTGCACGAGCCCATGAACACCGCGTCGACCGGCACCTCCTTCAGGGGCGTGCCCGGCGTCAGGTCCATGTACTCCAGCGCCCGCTCGGCGGCGGCCCGCTCGTTCGGGTCGGCGATCTCCGCCGGGTTCGGCACCGAGGCGGAGAGCGAGCTGCCCTGGCCGGGGTTCGTCCCCCACGTCACGAACGGCTCCAGCTCGTCGGCGTCGATGAAGACCTCGGCATCGAAGGTCGCGCCCTCGTCGGTCGGCAGCGCGCGCCAGTAGGCGACCGCGTCGTCCCAGTCCTGGCCCTTCGGCGCGTGTGGACGCCCCTCGAGGTAGGCGAACGTCGTCTCGTCCGGAGCCACCATGCCGGCGCGGGCCCCCGCCTCGATCGACATGTTGCAGATCGTCATGCGGCCCTCCATGGAGAGCGCGCGGATCGCGCTGCCGCGGTACTCGAGCACGTAGCCCTGACCGCCGCCGGTGCCGATCTTGGCGATCACGGCGAGGATGATGTCCTTCGCCGTGACGCCGGGACGCAGCGTGCCCTCGACGTTGATGGCCATCGTCTTGAACGGCTTCAGCGGCAGCGTCTGGGTCGCCATGACGTGCTCGACCTCGCTGGTGCCGATGCCGAACGCCATCGCGCCGAACGCGCCGTGCGTGGACGTGTGCGAGTCGCCGCAGACCACGGTGATCCCGGGCATGGTGAGGCCGAGCTGCGGGCCGACGACGTGGACGATCCCCTGCTCCGCGTCCCCCAGGGAGTGCAGACGCACGCCGAACTCGGCGGCGTTGCGGCGCAGCGTCTCGATCTGCGTGCGGCTGGTCAGGTCGGCGATGGGCTTGTCGATCTCCCACGTCGGCGTGTTGTGGTCCTCCGTGGCGATGGTCAGGTCGAGCCGGCGGAGCGGCCGCCCCTCGCTGCGGAGGCCGTCGAAGGCCTGCGGGCTGGTGACCTCGTGCACGAGGTGCAGGTCGATGTAGATGAGGTCGGGCTGGCCGTCCTCGCCCTTGACGACGAGGTGGTCGTCCCAGACCTTCTCGGCGAGCGTCCTGGGGCGTGCGGAATCCGCACCGGCGGTGGTGGTCATGGCGTGTCTCCTGTGGATGGCGGTTCGGCCCACGATGGACTCCGCGACGAGGAGGGGCTCAGATCGAGGTCTCGCCGCGGCCGCTAAGAAGGAGCACGGTCCGCATGACGTCAGGTTACCACCGCTCGGACACGCCGAGACACGCCGTGACACTCTGTTGCTCACCCGACCGACCGAGAGGCCCCGCATGACCGTCGACACCGCCCGCTTCGCCACCCGCGCCGTCCACGCCGCGAGAGGCCGGGCCGCTGCCGCCTCCCGCGTGACGCCGATCTACCTGACGGCCGGTTTCGAGTTCGACGACTTCGATCACGCCGCCGACCACTTCGGTACCGGCACCGGATTCGGGTACACGCGCACCGGCAACCCCACGGTGCACGCGGTGGAGCGGCAGCTCGCGAGCCTGGAGTCCGGTGCCGACGCCGTGCTCGTGGCCAGCGGACAGGCCGCGGTGACGACCGCCCTGCTCTCGGTCGTGGGGGCGGGCGATCACATCGTGTCCTCGACCCACATCTACGAGGGCACCCGCGGGCTGTTCCTGGACAACCTCGCCAGACTCGGCATCGAGACGACGTTCGTGGACGACATCGCGGACCCGGATGCCTGGCGCGACGCCGTGCGCCCGACGACCAGGGCGCTGTTCGCGGAATCGCTCGCGAACGCGCGGAACGACATCCTCGACGTCGCGGCGGTGAGCGCGGTGGCCGACGAGATCGCCGTTCCGCTGATCGTCGACAACACCCTGGCCACCCCGGCTCTCCTCCGGCCGCTGGAGCACGGCGCGGCCATCGTGGTGCACTCGGCGTCGAAGTTCCTCGCGGGTCAGGGCGCGGTTCTCGGCGGCGTGGTGATCGATGACGGCCGATTCGATGCCGACCGCGCCGGGCACAACGCCCCGCACCTCGTGCTGCCGGGACGGGGCGGCGCCCCGAGCGTCTTCGCCCGGCACGGCGGCCGCGCGCGCATCGGGTACGCCAGAGAGTCGGTGGCTCCGCGGTTCGGTGCCTCGCCCTCGCCCCTCAACGCGTTTCTGATCGGCCAGGGCACCGAGACGCTCGGCCTGCGCGTGGAGCGGCAGTCGCAGAACGCCCTCGCCGTCGCACGCTGGCTCGCCGCGCATGACGCCGTGGAGAGCGTGGACTACGTCGGCCTGCCCACGCACCCGCACCACGAGACCGCGGTGCGTTACCTCGACGGCGGCTTCGGTTCGATCTTCACCTTCACGTTGCGCGGGGGTCTCCCCGCGGCCCGTCGCTTCGTGGAGGAGGTGTCCGTCTTCACGCACATGACCCACATCGGCGACGTGCGGTCGCTCGTGCTGCACCCGGGCACCACCAGCCATGCGCAGCGCACCGACGAGGATCGCCGGATCCTCGGTGTGGGCCCCGGCACCCTCCGACTGTCGATCGGCATCGAGGACGTGGACGACCTGATCGGCGATCTGGTGCGGGTGCTCGAGAGCGTCCGGGAGACGGTGGCATGAGCCGCCTGCAGCACTTCGGGTGGTTCCTCGCCCGGGGCTTCGGCCCTCAGGGGTGGGGCTATCCATCCCTGGACTGGGACTACGACTGGACACGACCGGAGATCTACCAGGAGGCCGCGCGCACCCTCGAGCAGGCCGGATTCGACCTCGTGATCGTCGAGGACAGCCCCTCCCTCGGCTCAGCGGACACGATCGATCTGCGCGTGCGTCACGCGTTCGGCGGCCCGAAGCACGATCCCCTGCTGCTCGCGCCGTACCTCTTCCAGGCGACCCGTCACCTCGGGGTCGTGCCGACCGTGAATCCGGCGGCCTCGCTGCCGTACACGTCGGCGCGCCAGTTCGCGACGCTGCAGCATCTGAGCGGGCACCGGCTCGGCCTCAACGTGGTCACCGACACCGGCAGCGCCCGTCACTTCTCCGCGGCCCCGCAGCTCGGCCACGACGAGGCGTACGACCGTGCCGAGGAATGGCTCGCCGGCATCCGCGCGCTCTGGCGGAGCTGGGACGAGGGCGCCCTGGTCGCCGACCCCGCGTCCGGCGTCTATGCGGACGGCACCCGCATGCGCCCGGTGCAGCACCGCGGGGCGCACTACGACTTCGACGGCCCCTTGAACGCCCTGCCCTTCACGGACGGGGAGCCGACCATCGTCTCCCCCGGCGGCTCGGGGCGCGGCCTGGCGTTCGCGGGTGCCAACTCGGACGTCCAGCTCGCGCTCGCACCGCTGCACGAGAAGGCGGTACGGGAGTATCGGCAGCGCGTGCACGACGCCGCGATCGCCCGGGGACGCCGTGCCGAGGACGTCAAGATCCTCTTCGCGATCCAGCCCGTGATCACGGCGTCCGCCGAGGAGGCCGACCGGATCGTGGCCGCCTCCGCACGCCCGGACGACGCCGCACTCGCGCAGATCGCCCGGAAGCAGTCGAGTGATCTGGAAACCGATCTCACGGCCCTCGATCTGGACCGTCCCCTCGACCCTTCGGTCTTCGGAGCCCATGTCTCCCGCGGGAGCATCCAGCGGCTGATCGGCGACCGCGGAGAGGATGCCCCGCTCCGCGCGCATCTCACCGCACTCGCCCGCACCGGCCGGCTGCACGACCGCAGCGGTTTCGTGGGCACCGCAGAGGAGTTCGCCGATCTCGTCGAGGAGCTCGGTGAGTGGGGCAACGACGGCGTGCTGCTCTGGGGCGACTTCCACCCCGTGACCCTGCACCGCACGCTCGACGAGCTGGTGCCGATCCTCCGCCGCCGCGGGCTGCTCCGGCGCGAGTACGCGGACGGCGGCCTGCAGGCCAACCTGCAGTCGTTCTGACCCGCTCCGCGCGGACTCAGTCTCCGACGTGAGCGACGCGCTTCTCCGCTCGCTTCTCCCTGGACGACGCGATCAGGCTCGCGATCGTCGCGACCGTCATCGACACGAGGATCACGCCGAGCGACACCATGTTGTCGATGTCGGGCACCCACTCCACGTGCTCGCCGCCGTTGATGAACGGGAGCTCGTTGACGTGCAGCGCGTGCAGGATCAGCTTGATGCCGATGAACCCGAGGATGACGGCGATGCCGTAGTGCAGGTAGCGGAGGCGGTCCAGGAGGTCGCCGAGGAGGAAGTAGAGCTGGCGCAGCCCCATGAGGGCGAAGATGTTCGCGGCGAAGACGAGGAAGCCGTTCGTCGTGATCTCGAAGATCGCGGGGATCGAGTCGATCGCGAAGATGAGGTCCGTGACGCCGATCGTGATGAACACGATGATCATCGGCGTCCACATGCGCGTCCCGTCGACGGTCGTGCGGATCTTCGAGCCGTCGTAGGTCTCGCTGATGTCGATCCGACGGCGGAGCAGCCGGACGATGAAGTTCTCGCGCTTGACGTCGTCCTCGTGCTCGCCCTCCGGCATCGCCTGCCGGATGGCGGTGTAGACGAGGAAGGCGCCGAACAGGTAGAAGATCGGCGAGAAGTTCTCGATGATCGTCACGCCCACGAGGATGAAGAGCCCGCGCAGGACTAGCGCGATGATGATCCCGACCATCAGCACCTGCTGCTGCAGACGTCGCGGCACCGCGAACTGCGCCATGATCAGCACGAAGACGAACAGGTTGTCGACGGAGAGGCTGTACTCCAGCGCCCACCCGGTGATGAAGTCCCCGGCGTTCTGCCATCCGCCCACATTGCCCAGCAGCACCGCGAAGAGCAGCGCGAGGCCCACGTAGAACACGACCCACAGCGTCGACTCCTTGGTGGAGGGGATGTGCGGGCGCAGCCGGATGAGGAGCAGGTCGCCGATCAGGATGATCGTGAGGACGACCATCGACGTGATCTCGAACCAGACGGGGATGTCCACGGGCGCTGTGCACCTTTCGCGAGGGGTCGGGAATGAGTCGAAAGTCTCTCCCCCGCAGATGTGCGGCGCGCGCCCGGAGCAGCGGTGTCGATGCTCGTGATGACGTTACGCGCGGATTCGGGATACTCCCTCTCGCCCGGGCCATGCTACCGGAGGTGGGAGCCGCGCGGACGAGGAAGTCCCCACCCGCTGCGGATCCGATGCCGTGCTGAGACGATGGGTCATCCGCCGACACTCTCGAGGGAGAGACACCGAACGGAACAAGGATGCCCGCGCAGACGAGTGACCAGCGATGGGCCGCCCAGGCGGCGGCCGGCGATCAGAGCGCCTTCCGCGCGCTGTACCGCGCCCACGTGCGCCCCGTGTACTGGATCGCCCACGGGATCCTGGGCTCCCCCGCCGACGCGGAGGACGTGGCGCAGGAGACCTTCGTGGTCGCCTGGCGGAAGCTTCCGGATCTGGAGCTGCAGGGAGAGTCGATCCTCCCCTGGCTCGCGACGATCTGCCGCTTCCAGTCCGCGAACCGGCTGCGCCAGCGCCGTCGCGACCAGGCGCACACGACGGACGCGGCGGACGATCAGCTCCCGGACGTCGTCAGCGTCGAGGAGCACGTGATCACGGCGGCGCTCGCCGCGAGGATCGCCGCGGAGGTGGGCACCCTGAGCGAGCTCGACCGGGAGATCTTCCGGCTGTGCGCGTCCGAGGGCTACGCGTACCAGGCCGCCGCAGACGAGCTCGGCGTGACGCACGCCGTCGTCCGGAACCGTCTCTCACGCGTGCGCACCCAGCTGCGCGGCGCCGTCAAGGAAGTGAGGGACGCATGAACCACCAGACCCCGCAGGAGAGCCTCCCGCCGCTGTCGGACGCGACCGTCGCCCGGATCGAGGAGGCCGTCTTCACCGAGATCCGCAGCGAGCGGCGCCCGCTGTCTCCGCGAACCGAACGCGCCCGGAACCGTCGACGCCGATGGCTCACCGCCGGAGGGATCGCGGCGGCCTTCGTCGTCGGGGTCCTGGTGACCCCGCCGATCCTCGGCGCCGTCGGAGGCGGCGGCTCGTCCGTATCCACAGCGGACGGCACCGCGGGCTGGTCGACCGACGAGGCGGGCTCGGCCGTGCCGGACCGCGCCGTCGAAGGGGCGACCCTTCCCGGCACCGTCGGATCGGACGCCGCGGCGTCTGCCGAGGACGCCCGTGACATCGTCGCCACCGCCCAGGCGTCGGTGCAGGTGCGGGACGTCGCCGACGCCGCATCCGCCATCGGCGATCTCGCCGTCGAGCACGGCGGCTACGTCGAGAGCACCGAGGTCGGCCGAGCGGTCTCGTCGGATGCCCCCGCCGAAGCGGCTCCCGCGGATTCCGGGTACGGCTGGATCACGATCCGCATCCCCGCCGACGATCTGACCACGGTGATCGCCGCCCTCGGCGACACCGGTGAGGTGTTGTCGTCCTCCGTCACGAAGCAGGACGTCACCGCCACGGCGATCGACCTCCGCGCCCGCGTGGAGTCGACCCGTGCGTCGGTGCAGCGGCTCACGGAACTCATGGGGCAGTCGGGCACTGTCGCCGATCTCATCGAGGCCGAAGTCGCGCTCACCGATCGCCAGGCGCAGCTCGAGTCGTACGAACAGCAGCTCGCCGCGCTGGAGGACCAGGTGGCCCTGTCGTCGCTCACCGTGGAGCTGTCCCGCAGCGGCACCACGGCGTCGGCAGACCCCGCCGGCTTCGGCGACGGTCTGCTGGCCGGGTGGAACGGGCTCGTGGTCTCACTCAACGCCCTGGTGATCGCGGTCGGCTTCCTCCTCCCCTGGCTCGCGGTGGTCGCTGTCGTCGTGCTGGTCGTCTGGCTCGTCCGCCGCAGCCGCCGGCGCCGGAAAGCGGCGTCCGCTTCGCCTCGCACGGAGGAATAGCGCGCAGTTCCGGGGTATACAAGAAGTCTTGTGCGTCTCCGCACCGCTGCATAGCCTTCGGGGCGTGGAAGACATCTCCGT
This sequence comes from Microbacterium sp. NRRL B-14842, assembly GCF_050470785.1. Taxonomy (NCBI): domain Bacteria; kingdom Bacillati; phylum Actinomycetota; class Actinomycetes; order Micrococcales; family Microbacteriaceae; genus Microbacterium; species Microbacterium sp. NRRL B-14842. The sequence continues at coordinate 1,574,793 of NZ_JBFLUM010000001.1, forward strand.
GATCACCGCCGTGCACCATCCGCTGCGGCGCCGCATCTACGACTATCTGCTGCTGTACGGCACCTCGCAGGTGACCGCCCTCGCCCGTGCGCTCGACAGCCAGGTCGGCAGCATCAGCCATCACCTCAGGATGCTCGAGCGGGCCGGGATCGTCGAGCGTGCTGCCGATCCGACCGGCGACCGGCGCACGAGCTGGTGGACCGTCGCCCGGCGCGGCCTCACCTGGTCGGTGGAGGACTTCGTCGACTCCCCCGCCGATGCCCTTCTCGCCCGGGAAGCACAGCGGCAGGGCATCCGCATGCAGATCGACCGCCTCCAGCGCTGGCACCGACGCCGAGGGGAGCCCGCCGTCGCGGCCTACGACGCCTCCAACACGGAGACCACCGCGTGGGCGACCCCGGAGGAACTGCGCGACCTCTCCGCGCGCGTGCTGGACGTGGTGCGGGACTGGCAGGCCTCGATCGACGAAGGCGACGGCCAGGCGCGCACGCCCGTCTTCTTCTTCGCCCACGCGTTCCCCACGGAGCCGTGATGACCGCGCTCACCCCGCCCCTCGAGCTCACCAGTCCTCCTTCGTTCCGGCGTGACCGGATGGTGCACGCGTGGATCGGCGTGAAGGCTCTGTCCGACGCCGGCGACGCCGTGTGGACGATCGCGTTGGCGTGGACGGCCGTGCAGATCGCCTCCCCCGCCGTCGCCGGACTCATCGTCGCCGCCGGCACGGTTCCGCGCGCGATGGTGCTGCTCTTCGGCGGGGTCATCGCGGATCGCGCCGACGCCCGCCGGGTGATGATCGTCTGCAATGCGGTGCGTGTGGGGGTGCTCGTCGCTGCCGCCGTGCATACGGTCTCGCATGCGCCCACCGTGCCCGTCCTGCTCGCCGCCGCCGTGGCGTTCGGGGTGTGCGACGCTTTCTACGAACCCTCCGCCGGCACCATCGGGCGACAGCTGGTACGCACCGACGATCTCCCCTCCTACGCGGCCGTCATCCAGACGGCGTCGCGCCTCGGCACGATGGGGGGCGCCGCACTGGGCGGCCTGCTCGTCGCCCAAGCCGGTCTCGCGGGGAGCGCATCCGCGAACGCGGTGACCTTCGCCCTGGTCGTCGGGTTCCTGGCGATCGTCCTGCGCCCGCGGTTCCGGCTCGCCCGGGCCCCGCGCACCTCGTCCCTGCGCGCGATCGGCGCGGCGTTCGCCCACCTCGGAGCGAACCCCACGACGCGCACTCTCGTCATCGCCCTCTCCGGACTCAATCTCGCCGTGGGCCCCGCCATCGGCATCGGCCTGGCTCTGCGGGCGCACGACGAGGGTTGGGGGGCTCCCGCGGTCGGCCTCTTCGAGGGCCTCCTCGGCCTCGGCGCCGCTGTGGGGGCTGCCGCGGTCGCGAGATGGCGGCCGCGCCACGAGGCGCGGAGAGGGTTCGGCGCGCTCCTCGTCCAGGGAGCGGGAATCGTCGCGCTCGGGTTCGGCCCCGTCTGGACCGTGGCCGTCGCCGCCACCGTCGTCGGCGCCACCGCGGGCTACGCCTCCGTGCTGCTGAGCGCGACCTTCGCCGCGACGGTGGACACCGCCTTCCTCGGTCGGATGGGGTCCCTCACCCGGCTCGGCGACGACTGCCTGATGCCGCTCGCGATGGCGGGCTTCGGCGCGCTCGCGACCGTCACCGCCGTCTGGGTGCCGTTCGTCGTGGCCGGTGGTGCGATGACGGCGCTCATGCTCGTGCCGCTCCGGGCTCGCGCGTTCCGGACCCTGTCGCTGCGCGCGGATGACTGACGCGCACGCCCGGGAACGGCGAAAGCCCCCCGGGGAACCGGAGGGCTTTCGTCGTGTTGTGTGACCCCAGCGGGATTCGAACCCGCGTTACCGCCGTGAGAGGGCGGCGTACTAGGCCGCTATACGATGGGGCCGTCTTGCGGAACTTTTCCGTTCCGCGACAACCGTTCAAGTATGCCACGGCGATTCTCACTGCGCCAAATCGAGGCCAGTCCACCCGAGATCCCGGGCGTGGCGCGCCGATTTCCGTTTGCCGCAGACCCCGGGAAGGAGTTGACTCGTCTCATGCGCGTCACCAAGTTCGAACATGCCACCCTCCGCCTGGACCAGAACGACGACACCCTCCTGATCGATCCGGGATCCTTCACAGCCCCGCTGCACGACCTCAGCGGACTGGTCGCCATCGTGCTCACGCACGAGCACCCCGACCACTGGACGCCGGAGCACCTCGACCGGATCCTCCGCGCGGCCCCCGGGACCCCGATCTTCGGGCCGGAGGGCGTGGCGAAGGCGGCGGAGGGCTACGAGGTCACGGTCGTCTCCCCCGGCGACACCGTGGAGGTCGGCGCCTTCACTCTGCGCTTCTTCGGTGGCACGCACGCAGTGATCCACTCCTCGATCCCGACGATCGACAACGTGGGCGTGCTCGTCAACGACACGTTCTACTACCCCGGCGACTCGTATGCGGTACCGGAAGGCGTCGAGGTCGGCACCCTCGCCGCGCCGCTCGGAGCCCCGTGGCTCAAGATCGGGGACGCCATCGACTACGTCCTGGCCGTGAAGCCCCGACGGGCGTTCGGCACGCACGACATGACCCTGTCCGTGATCGGCAAGAACATGCACCGGCAGCGGCTGCAGTGGGCGACCGAGCAGGGCGGCGGCGAGTTCCTCGTGCTCGAGCCCGGCGACACCATCGATCTGTGAGCGGACCACGCCGCCTCCTGCCCGCCCCGACCCCGCGACTCGCCTTCCGGGAGATGATCGCGGACGATCTCGACGACATGGCGGCGCTCCTGGGTGATCCGGAGGTCATGGCGTACTACCCCGCGCCCAAGTCGCGAGCGGAAGCCGCCGAGTGGATCGCGCGGATGCAGCAGCGCTACCGCGAGGACGGCCACGGTCTCTGGATCGTCGAGACGCACGACGGCGATTTCCTCGGCGACTGCGGCCTCACCTGGCAGTCGGTGAACGGCGCTCCCGTGCTCGAAGTCGGCTACCACGTCCGCGCCGATCGCCAGCGCCGAGGCTATGCCACCGAGGCCGCACGCGCCTGTGTCGACCTCGTCGCGCGGACCTTCGCTCCCGCGCTCCTCACCGCCATCATCCACCCCGCGAACGAGGCGTCCCGCGGTGTGGCGGAGAAGCTCGGCATGACCCACATCGATGACGATCGCGCCCATCCGTGGATCGTGCGCACGGTGATGGGCATGACCGTGGAGGCCGCGACCTAGCCCTGAGCGCCACGCACCCGCAGGTCACGCGCGAGGTGGTCGCGCTGCTCGATGAGGAGTCGTCGCAGCGCCGCCGGGGCCTCGGGGCTGGCCGACAGCCAGGAATCGACGAGATCCAGCGACGAACGGGCGGGGAACAGCCCGATCACCAGCCGACGAGCGATCTCGATGCTCCGGTCCGTCCACGCGGTCCCGATCCGCGCGAAGTACTCCTCGTCGTAGGACTCGATGAGGTCACGGCGGCCGCCGGCGCGGAAGCCGCCGATCTCGGCATCGAGATGGTCGTTCGTCAGCGACTGGTCTTCCCACGCGGCGGTCCAGGCGGCCCCGCGTACCGCCGCGTCGGGGACGGAGGCGCGGGCGCGGCGGGCGGCGGTGCGTCCGTCGCCGGTGTCGTCCCTCTCCTCCTCGGCCGCGATGTCCGAGGCGTCGGCGTGACCGGTCGTGACGAGGGCTGTGAGGAGCTGCCAGCGCAGATCGGGATCCACGACGAGGCCCTCCGGCACGTCGCCGTCGAGCAGGGCCCGGACCTCCGCGTGGTGGACGTCATCGAACGCCGAGGCGGCTGCCAGCGCACGCGCCCAGGAGAGCTGGGCGTCGCTGCCGGCGTCCGCCTGCTGCAGTGCCGCCCACGTCGTCTCGGTCCAGGCGCGCTGCTCCGCGGCGCGTCGGTCATCGGGGACGAAGTGCCGCAGCGCGAACGCGGCGTCGAGGAGGGCCGCAGCCAGCAGACCGCCGTTCGACTCCCGCGGTGCGTGCGCGCGCACGATCGCGACGAAACGGGCGGCATCGAGCTCGCCGTCCCGGGTGGCGTTCCACAACGACGACCACACGAGCGCCCGGGCGAGCGGGTCCTCGATGTCCGAGAGGGATTCCTCGACGGTGCGGAGCGACCACTCGTCCAGGCGCGCCTTCGCGTAGGTGAGGTCGTCGTCGTTGAGCAGCACGAGATCGGCCTCGGGGAGCTCGATCTCGACCCGCTCCCCGATCAGGTCCAGCTCCCGCTGCTCCCGACGCACGATCCGGTCGTCCACGCGGTCGTACAGTCCGATCCGCAGGCGGTGCGGACGGACGTCGTCCTGGACGAGGTGCTGTGCGCCGTCGGCGTCGGTCTCCACCCAGATGGTCGAGACGCCCGTCGTCTGCAGCCAGGCGCCCGCCCAATCGGTCATGTCCCTGCCGGACACCGCGCTGAGCTCGACGAGGAAGTCGTCGAGGGTGGTGTTGCCGAACGCGTTGGCCGCGAAGTACCGCCGGGCGCCTTCGAAGAACGCCTCGTCGCCCACGAACGCGACGAGCTGCTTCAGCACCGAGGCGCCCTTGGCGTAGGTGATGCCGTCGAAGTTCAGCTTCGCGGCCTCCAGGTCGGGGATGTCGGCGACGATGGGGTGCGTCGTCGGCAGCTGGTCCTGCTGATAGGCCCAGGCCTTGCGCCGCATGGCGAACGTCACCCACGCGTCGTGGAACCGGGTGGCCACCGCCGAGGCGTGCGATCCCATGTAGTCGGCGAAGGACTCCTTGAGCCAGAGGTCGTCCCACCACGTCATCGTGACGAGGTCGCCGAACCACATGTGCGCCATCTCGTGCAGGATCGTGTTGGCCCTGCCTGCCCGCTGCGCCTCGGTGGCAGCACCACGCGAGAGGTAGCCTTCCGTGAAGGTGACCAGGCCGGGGTTCTCCATCGCGCCGAGGTTGTACTCGGGGACGAAGATCTGGTCGTACTTGCCCCACGGGTAGGGATAGGCGAAGGCGTCGGTGAAGAAGTCGAGCCCCTGCCGGGTGACCTCGAGGATCTCGTCGGCCTCGAGGTGCTCGACGAGCGAGCGGCGGACGAGCACGCCGAGGGCCACTCGCTGCTCCTCTCTGGTCCACTTCCCGTCGACACGGGCGTACGGGCCGGCCGCGACCGCCGTGATGTAGCTCGAGATCGGCAGCGTGGGGGCGAACTGCACGCGCTGGACGCCGACGCCGAGGTCGACGTGGGCCGGCGACTGGTTCGAGAGCACCTCCCACCCGGACGGCGCGTCGATGACGAAGGTGTACTCCGCCTTCATGTCCGGCTGCTCGAAGCAGGCCATCACGCGACGGGAGTCCGCGGGCTCGTACTGCGTGTAGAGGTAGGTGCGGTCGTCAGCCGGGTCGTGGAACCGGTGCAGGCCCTCCCCCGACCGGCTGTAGGCGCCGACCGCTTCGATGCGCACGACGTTCGACGCCGCGAGGTCGTCGATCGTGAGGCGCGCCCCGTCGTAGACGACGTCCCGCTCCTCCCCGTTCACCTCGACGCGCCGGACCTCCTCGCCGATGAAGTCCAGCCACGTGCTCTGGACCGCCGCATCGAACTCCAGGACCGTCGTCGTCGGGAAGCCCGTGCGCGCCCGCTCCGGGGCTCCGGTCAGGTCCAGCTCGACGCGGATGCGGTGCAGGGTGATCGCGGAGGATCGCGCCGCGGTCTCCTCACGGGTCAGGTTCGCGGTGTGCATCCCTCCATCCTGGCATCTTCCCGAGGTCAGCTGGGGAGCTCCCGCGGCCTCATCCGCGCCGCCCGGCACCGCGCCGGTTGACCTTCCGCGACGTCTCGGGCCCGCCCAGCAGCCGCCGGATCGCCGTCTCCGGGGTCACATCGAGGTCGAGCGTCCTCCCCCGGCCGTACTGACGGAACACCCGAGGGTCGATGTAGCTGTTGCGGGCGACGGCAGTCGTGTTGCCCAGGGCGGTCGCCGCCGCCTGCACCGCGAGGCGCTCGGCCTGGTTCCGCTGTCCGCGGCGGTCGAGGACGCCGATGCGGGCCAGGGCGTCTGCGGCGATGATCGTGCCGTGGAGGGTGCGGAAGTCCTTGGCGGAGAAGCTGGCCCCCAGCACGTCCTTGAGGTACGTGTTGACCTCGGCGGGCGTGATCTTCACCCGCCGCCGGCCTTTCCGGTAGGCCAGGAGGAAGGCGGTGGAGGCGCCGCTCGCGAAGTCGGTGAGGGCATCGGCGAGGGATTCGTCGGTGATCTCGATCGCGGCGGTCTGTCCGCTCTTCGCCGGGAAGGACAGGGCGACATCGCCGCCGTCGATGCGGACGTCGCGGCGGCGGAGCGTGGTCAGGCCGCGGCTGCCGTGGCGCGCCAGGTAGCGTTCCGAACCGATCCGCAGCGCGGCGTCGTCGAGCAGGCGGAAGGCGATCGCGAGGGCTCGCTCCTTCGTCTGGCCGTCCTCCTTGAGAGCCTTGGTGACCTGCGCGCGGGCGCTGGGCAGGGCCGCGGCGAGGTCCAGTGCGCGGACGAACTTGCGACGGTCGCGGGAGACCCGCCAGAGCGGGTGGTAGAGGTACTGCTTGCGACCGGCGGTGTCGATCCCCACGGCCTGGATGTGCGCGAGCGGGTCGGCCGCGATCCACACGTCCTGCCACGCCGGCGGGATCACCAGGTCGCTGATGCGTTCGCGATCCGCCTCGGGCGCAGGCTCCCCCATCGGATCGACGTACCGGAATCCCGAGCTCGTCCGCTTCCGCGTGAAGCCCGGGTCCTGACCGGGTACCACTCGCACCAGTCGCGCCATGCGTCTCTCCTCCCGCCGTGCAGCTCCTCCGAGTGTGGAGTGACCCCGGTCTCGGCGGGAAGGGAGTGGCGTCTCACCCCGCCGGCGTGCTATCCGCGTCGGCGTCCTTCGCGAAGACCGCCCGCATGTGGTCGCTGGTGAGGAAGTCAGCGATGCCGATCATGATCAGGCTGAAGACGATCTGCTCGGTGACCATCCAGACCGGATAGAGACCGGGGATCGCCGCCATGACGAGCGTGATGACCGGGAAGATCTGCGCGAACAGCCGCAGTCGGAGGTAGGCCCAACGCCATCCGCGGCGCGCACGCCACGCGAAGTAGAACAGCGTCGCCGTCATCGCCAGCACCACGAGCGTGCGCATCCACACGGCGAAGGGCACGCTGTCCCCGTCCGCGGCGAGCACGAGCGCGACCACGACAGCGCCCACCCCGAGCACCAGCTCGGCGACGAGGAGCCAGAGGATCCAGGTGAAGGCACGGACCGTCCTGGGGTGAGTGCGGCCGGCGTCGCTGATCAGCACGCCGGCCTGCCGCCCACCCGCGATCCGGTCGAGACGGAGGAAGAGCGGTTCGAGGGCCATGCTCGGAGCCTAGACCGGCGGCGTCCGCTCGACCTCGTCCGTTCGATGGACCTCGACGCCGCCGTTGGCCGCTTCCGGGAGCACCCGCTCCAGCACCATCGCCAGCACGCCGACGGCGAGACTGCCCGCCACCATGACCGCGATGAACCACCCGCTGACGCCGACGCCGAGGAGCACCCCCGCGACGAGCGGGCCGAGGATCGCTCCGCCCTGGAAAGCGGCGGAGTTGAGGGCGTTGTAGCGGCCGCGAGTGCGGTCGGTCGCGAGATCGTTGTAGATGGCGGGGATCGTCGGCTGCATCATGGTCTCCCCGAACGCGAAGACGCCCATGAACGCGATCACCGCGATCGCGGCCGTGACCGAGTCGGGGAGCAGACCCGCGGCACCGAGCATGACCCAAGAGACGGCCCAGATGAGCGCCATGACCTGCATGACCCTGGTGCGGCGGCGACCGTTGATGAGGCGGAGGACGGCGAACTGCAGCAGCACGATGACAGCCGTGTTCACCGCGAACGAGACGCCGACCACGGCGGTCGACACCTGGGCGATCTGACGGGCGTAGGCGGGGAAGCCCGCCTCGATCTGTCCGTACCCGATGAAGACGGAGAAGAAGGTCAACAGCGTCATCCACAGCACCGCCGGTCGACGGAGGATCTCCCGGTAGCCGCCCTCGGTGGTCACCGCCGGGTCGGGCTCCGCCTGCGTGCGCACGTGCCGGAGCGGACCCAGGAGCAGTGCCAGCGGGATGAGGCTCGTGGCCGCGTCGATGAGGAAGATCGTGGTGAAGGTCGACGGCTCCGTCACGTCGACGAAGAAGCCGCCGATGATGCCGCCCACGCCGATGCCGAGGTTGACGAGGGCGAAGTTCACGCCGAAGTACTGCTGACGGACCTCGCCGTCGACCACCGAGGCGATGAGCGCGTTGAAGCCGGGCCAGGAGACCCCGAAGTTGACCCCGATGAGCACGACCGCGACGGTCGCGACGGCGGGATGCGTGGCGTAGGCGAGGAGCGTGCACCCCGCGATCATCGAGAGCAGTCCCACGATCAGCACACGGCGGGCGCCGAAGCGGTCGATGAGCGTACCGCCGGGGCCCGTGACGACGAGCCCCATGATCGCGATGAGGCTCATGAGCGCCCCGGAGAACCCGAGATCGAAGCCGCGGACCTCGTGGAGGTAGATGATCGTGAACGGCAGCGTCATCCCCCGCCCGAGCGTCTGGATCGCCACGGTCGACAGCAGCCAGCGCCCCTCGGTGGGCAACGCGTTCCAGAAAGACCTCATACCGATCACCTCGTCATTGTTCCAGGAGCCGCGGACATCGGATGACCGCCGGGCTCCCGGGAGCAAAGCCGATATTCTGCGAACATGCCCGTGTCGTTCGAAGACTTCCGCTCCGCCCTGCTCCACGCACCGACCCGTGAGGCCTGGGGCCTCGTGCTCACCGATGCCGAGGCGCAGCAGGTCGCCGCGGACGAGCAGGCGAGCCGGGCCTGGTACGACTACTGGCTCGCCACCACGGCGCCGGCGACGCCCGCCCCCGCGGCGGCAGGGCTCGGCGGACACGAACTCCCCAGCGCCGCAGCGCCCGGGTTCGCTGCGGCGCCGCCGCCGGCACCGGCCGCGCAGGGACCCGTCTCCTCCGGTGGGCCGGAGATCGCGTTCCCCGCTTCGGAGAGCACCGGGAGGAAGAGCCGGGTCGGCCTCTGGGTGACGCTGGGCATCGTGGGCGCGCTGCTGCTGATCGCCGCGATCGTCACGGTGTTCGCGTTCACGACCGCACGCCACTGGACCAAGGTCGACGTGCCGGAGAAGCCCGAGACCTTCCACAGCGAGGAGTACGAGACCGGCAAGTACCTCGTCGCCGACGACGGCGTGAGCCCGTGCGCGGTGGACCAGGACTGGACGGACTGCATCGGCCTCATGGAGGCCGAGTACGCGGGCGCATGCGCCGGGGTCGACCTCGTCCCCGCCGCCGCGGACCTGTGCGCCCAGCACCGCGCCGAGATCGACCGGATGATCGCGGAGGACGCGGACGGGATGTACGTGGCCTCCCTCGGCGATTTCGGACACCTCACCCGGACGCCCGAGACGGCGACGCGCCAGGTCTCGAACGACGATGCCGAGCCGGCCGTCACGCATGAGGCCGTGTGCTATCTGGGGTTCCTGGGAGAGTGCGAGTAGCGCTTCACCATCCGCGGGTCTCGCCGGGGAGGCCGACCGAGCGTATCGTCGGGCACAGACCTGATCGGGTCGGGGACGAGGTGTCGACATGTGCCGGTGGCTGGCGTATGTGGGAGAACCGCTGCACCCGTCGGAGGTGATCCTCGACGCGCGACATTCGCTCGTGGCGCAGTCCCTGGACTCGCCACTCGGCGCGGAGACCGTGAACCGGGACGGGTTCGGCCTCGGCTGGTATCCGGTGTCGAACCGTGAGGACTCGGGGCAGCCGCCGGGGCCCGCGCTGTTCCGGAGCATGGAGCCCGCCTGGAACGATCTGAACCTGCGCGAGATCTCCCGCATGATCCGCAGCCCGCTGTTCTTCAGCCATGTGAGAGCCGCCGCCGGGCCGCCGGTTCAGCAGACCAACTGCCACCCGTTCCGGCACGCGAACTGGCTCTTCATGCACAACGGCGGCCTGACGGACTTCCTGACGGTGAAACGCGACCTCACTCTCGCCGTCGATCCCTCCCTCTACCCGGAGATCCAGGGCACCACCGACTCCGAGGTGCTGTTCCACCTCGCCCTGACACTCGGCCTGCAGGACGATCCGATCGCGGGGATGCGGGCGGCCATCCGGGAGGCCGAACGAGTGGGCCACGAGCATGGCATCCGCTTCCCGGTGCAGGGCACCTTCGCGGTCTCCGACGGCGCCACCGTGTGGGCGATCCGCTATTCGACCGCCGGACGCTCCCGCTCCCTCTTCCACTCCACCGACATCGAGACTCTTCGTCGGATGTACCCCGATGCGGAACGTCTTCGCGTCTTCGGTCGCCGGGCGCACGTGATCGTCTCCGAGCCGCTGAACGATCTGCCCGGTGCGTTCGAAGAGGTCCCCGAATCCACGGTCTCGATCCTCGACGAGGCGGGCTACCGGTACGAGCCCTTCCTCGAAGCTGCGTGAGCACTGACGTTCCTGCCGGGGGAACGAGAAAACCCCCACCGGAGCGGGGGTTTTCGAAGTGCTGGGGTACCTGGACTCGAACCAAGAACAACTGAACCAGAATCAGCCGTGTTGCCAATTACACCATACCCCAAGGGCGAAACCGGAGCCTCGCACCGAGAGTCAAGCTTACCCGAGCGGCGACCGATCACCAAAACCACCGGTGCCGTGTCGCCGCTCGGGCGCGTCGCGGATCAGTTCGCGAGGAACGCCGAGAGCGCGCGCAGGCGGCGCAGCGACTCGTCCTTGCCCAGCAGCTCCATCGACTCGAACAGGGGCGGCGAGACGCGGCGGCCGGTGATGGCCACGCGCGGCGGCCCGTAGGCCACGCGCGGCTTGAGCTCGAGGTTCTCCACGAGCGCCGTCGAGAGCGCCTCCTGGATCTTCTCCGGGGTGAAGTCGGCGACCGGCTCCAGCGCGGTGACGCAGGCGTCCAGCACCGCGGCGGCGTTGGCCGGCAGCCCCTTGAGCGCATCCGCGTCGTACGACACCTCGTCGCGGAACAGGAAGCCGAGCATGCCCGGCACCTCGCCCAGCAGCTGCACGCGCTCCTGCACCAGCGGCGCCGCGCGGAAGGCGAGGACGAGCTGCTCGTGGGTCGGCTCGTCGAACAGACCGGCCGCGGCGAGGTACGGCACCGTGCGCTCGGCGAAGTCCTTCACGTCGAGCATGCGGATGTGGTCGCCGTTGATCGACTCGGCCTTCTTCTGGTCGAAGCGGGCCGGGTTGGGGTTCACGTTCTCGATGTCGAACGCGGCGATGAACTCGTCGAGCGAGAACACGTCGCGGTCCGGGCCGATCGACCAGCCCAGGAGCGCGAGGTAGTTCAGGAGGCCCTCATGGATGAAGCCGCGCTCCCGGTGCAGGAACAGATCGGCCTGGGGGTCACGCTTGGAGAGCTTCTTGTTGCCGGTCTCCCCCAGCACGAGCGGCATGTGGGCGAACCGCGGCACGAACGTCGTCACACCCGCGTCGATGAGAGCGGCGTAGAGCGAGAGCTGGCGCGCGGTGGAGGGCATGAGGTCTTCGCCGCGGAGCACGTGCGTGATGCCCATCAGCGCGTCGTCGACGGGGTTCACGAAGGTGTACAGCGGCACCCCGTTCGGGCGCACGACGACGAAGTCCGGGAAGGAGCCCGCGGGGAAGGTGACCTCGCCGCGGATGAGGTCGACGTACGTGAGGTCCTCGTCCGGCACCCGCAGGCGGAGGGCGGGCTGCCGGCCCTCGGCGCGGAAGGCGGCCTTCTGCTCGTCGGTGAGGTTACGGTCGAAGTTGTCGTAGCCGAGCTGCTTCGCGCGGCCGTTGGCCTCGTTGCGGGCGTCGATCTCCTCGGCCGTCGAGTAGCTCTCGTAGAGCGCGCCCGTCGCGAGGAGCTTGTCGATCACCTCGCGGTAGATGTCGTGCCGCTCGGACTGCCGGTACGGGGCGTGCGGGCCGCCGACCTCGACACCCTCGTCCCAGTCGATCTTCAGCCACGCGAGCGCGTCGACGAGCTGGCGGAAGCTCTCCTCGCTGTCGCGCGCGGCGTCGGTGTCCTCGATGCGGAACACCATCTTCCCGCCGTTGTGACGGGCATAGGCCCAGTTGTACAGAGCCGTGCGGACCATGCCGACGTGCGGCAGCCCCGTCGGAGAGGGGCAGAAGCGGACGCGGACGTCGGCGCCGCTGGCGGTCGTGGTGAGGGGATGCGGAGTAGCCATAGCCCTTCGATTCTACGGGTGCGGGCGGGTCAGCCCCGGCGCGAGACCGCCACCGCCGCGCGGTGCTCCAGGGGCAGCACTGTTCCCACCCGATGCGCCGCGACCGTCTCCTCGAACCCCGCGCGGAACCGGCGGCGCTCGGCCGTGGAGAGCAGGGCGTACTGGGCGCCGGCGCCGGCCACACCCCCTTCGACGGAGGTCCACAGCGCGCCGGGGTCGGCCTCCCACGTCCAGGTGTGCTCGGTGACCACGACCTCCGGGAGCCCGGCGTCGGTGAGCACGTCCGCGAAGCCGTCCGGGGTGCGTGCGAAGTCCTCTTCGGCGGGGAGCCTCTCCCCCGCGTACGGCGGCAACCCCGCGCGTTCGACGACCTCCGCCCAGAACCACGACGGCGAACGGGTCCAGATCGTCGCGGCGACCGGACCACGCGCGACCCGACCCAGCTCGCGGGCGGCGGTCCGCGGGGAGGAGACGTGGTTCAGCACGAAGTTCGCCACGGCGGCATCGAAGGACCCGTCGCCGAAGGGCAGCGTCGGCAGCCCGCCCTCGACGATGCGCAGCGTCGGGTGCTCCCGGTGGGCGACGGCACGCATCGTCGGCTCGGGCTCGCAGGCTGTGACGTCCCATCCCCGGCGTGCGAAGCGGGACGTGAGACGGCCTTCCCCCGCGCCGACGTCCAGCAGGCCACGACCCTCCGCCGGGCCGAGTGCGGCGGTAAGAGGCTCGAAGGTCCCGGCGCACAGGGCGGCGTACGAAGCGGCATAGGCCTCTCCGACGCCGTCCCAGGCCTTCACCGCGCGCTGCTCCGGGCGAGCGGTGACAGCGCGACGATCGCGAGGACGAGCACCGAGGCCGCGATGCCGAGCCCGGCGTACTGGAAGTTCGACAGCACGATGCCGGCGAGGACGGACCCGGCGGCGGCGGACAGGCTCATCAGCGAGTCGCTGCGTCCCTGACGACGAGTGCGCACCTCGGGCGCGGAGGCTTCGGTGAGCAGCGCGGCACCGGCGACCGTCGCGGCACTCCAGCCGAGGCCGAGGAGGATGAGGGCGACCATGACGCCCCACGCCTCGGTGCCCGCGAAGACGGCGAAGGCCAGGGCGCCGCCGAGCAGAGCCTGCCCGAGCAGCACCACGCGCAGCCGCCCCCAGCGGTCGGCCAGCACGCCGAACACCGGCGAGAGCGCGTACATGCCGCCGACGTGCAGCGCGATGGTGATGCCGACGAGCGCTGAGACGTCCGCCGGTGTCGCCGCCGCACCGTGAGCGCCGTGGGCCATGTGCGAGAGATGCACCGGGGTCATCGCCATGACCGACGCCATCACCACGTGCGACCCCGCGATGGCGAAGATCGCGTAGCGGGCCACGCGCGGGCGGTCCGCCACGATGGCGCTCGTCGTCGCGGCCGCCGCCTGAGCGAGTCGCTGCGCGGACAGCAGCGGATCGGGGCGCAGGGCGACGAGGTAGAGCGCGAGCGCCGCGCACTGCGCGACGAACGAGAAGACGTAGGAACCCGTCTGCGGAGGCATCCCGATCGCCTGTCCGACCATCTCCCCCGGGCCGAGCAGCAGCGGTCCCGCCACGCCGCCGATCGTCGTGGACCAGACGACGATCGAGAGGTCACGCCCGCGGTGCTGCGGCGCCGCGAGGTCCGTGGCCGCGAACCGGGATTGCAGGTTGCCCGCGTTCCCCGCACCGATCAGCAGGATGCCGACGAGCAGGAGCGGGAAGACGCGCACCGACGCCGCGAGGATCACCACGGCGATGCCGACGAGGGCGAAGAGATTGCCGAGGGTGAGGGCGCGGCGGCGTCCGAGCCGTGCGGCCATCCGGGCGAGCGGGATCGCGCAGAGCGCGGCGCCCAGGGTCACCGATGCCGTCGCGAGCCCGGAGAGCGCGTCGCTGCCGGAGATGTCCGCGGCGAGCAGCGCACCGAGCGACACGGTGGCGCCGAAGGCGATGCCGCCCAGCACCTGCCCCAGCGACAGCACGAGCACGGTGCGGCGCTGGACCGCCTGCTGCTGCGTCGCCGTGAGGGCGACGTCGGTCATGACGCGGGAGCGGCGTCGCGCACGGGGTTGCGCAGGATGCCGAGTCCGGAGATCTCCACCTCGACGGTGTCGCCCGCCTCGAACGTGCCGACGCCCGCGGGTGTCCCCGTCATGATGACGTCGCCCGGAAGGAGCGTGAACACCGCGGAGGCGTACTCGATGATCGCGGCGACCGAGTGGATCATGTCGGTGAGCGGCGCGTGCTGGCGAACCTCGCCGTTGACCCGCGTCTCGATCGTGGCCTGCGCGGGGTCGAAGTCCGTCTCGATCACGGGTCCGAGCGGGCAGAATGTGTCGAAGCCCTTCGCCCGCGACCACTGCCCGTCCTTGCGCTGCAGGTCGCGTGCGGTGACGTCGTTGCCGATCGTGTAGCCGAGCACGTGGTCGAGGGCGTTCTCCGCCTTCACGTTCTTCGCGATCCGTCCGATCACGACCACGAGCTCGCCCTCGTACTCCGTGCGCTCGGACAGCGCGGTGGGACGCACGATCGCGTCGTCCGGGCCGATCACGGCGGTGTTCGGCTTGAGGAACAGCAGCGGCTCCTCGGGGGCCACTCCCCCCATCTCGGCGGCGTGATCGTGGTAGTTCTTGCCGACGCACACGACCTTGGAGCGCGGGATGACGGGCGCGAGCAGCGTGACCTCGGTCAGCGGGACGCGGGCGCCGGTGGTCTCGTACCCAGAGAACATCGGGTCCCCGGCGAGGACCACGAGCTCGCGGTCGTCGATGATCCCGTACATGATGGCGTCGTCGTGGCTGAACCGGGCGATCTTCATGCCTCCAGCCTAGATCCCCTCCTTTATCGTCGAGACCCCGGTTTGTCGTCGAGACCCCGGTTCGCTTGCGCGGGAGAGGCGGGGTCTCGACGGAAGCCCAGGGCCCCGGTGGAACTCATCCGGGAGGACGGACGCCGAACGCGCCGAGCCGTCGTCCGAGGTCCTCAGGGGTGCGGATGTGCCGGGAGCCCCAGCGCACCACCCGCCAGCCGGTCACCCCGCGGATCTCGTCCTCGCGGTGCTTCTCCGCCATCACCGCATCGGCTGCCGTGGGCATCGTCCGCAGCTCTGCGTCCCGGTACTTGTCCTCCCCGTCGAACTCTCCGAAGGCCCGGGACCGCGGGAACCCGAAGTCGGCGAAGTACCGCGCGCTGTCGGAGCCCACGATGGGGACCTGCAGATCGATGTCTCGGAACCCGAGTCGATGCAACTGGAGGCGACTCACGCTCTCGCCCGGGAGCTGCGCCCGTCCATCCGCGAAGGCTCCGATCCATCGCGCGCGCCGCACACCCCGGAGTCCCGGCACGCACAGGCTTTCGACTTCGGCCCGCCAGGCGGCGACGGCATCCTGGTCCACCTCGTGCCCGTCGACCGAGACCAGCCGCAGTGCCGCATCCCTCGCGGCGACGACGGCCTCCGGTCGCAGCAGTCGGGCGAGATCGAACACGGTGCGGGCCAGCGACGTGCACCGGAGCCCGTGCCGCCGGACGACATCGCCCTCGTCGAGCATCATCTGGTGTCGGACGACCCCGGCCTCGGTCCTGGTGTGCCGACGGCTGCGGATCGCGGTGTGCACGTCGTCCCGGATCGGCCCCACGAGCGGCAGCCCCCAGAGCGCGGCGGCGGAGAGGTGCGAGAACACGGGACCCCCGCCCGGACTGGCCCTGCGGACGGCGCACACCCGCACGAGCTGCCGCCCCTCTGGCCACAGCTCGTCCCAGACATCCGCGTCGACGTACGCCCCGCGGTGCACGCGCCGTAGCCTGCCGTGCGCGACCGCCGCCGCCAGCTCCCGTTCCGTGACGCCCGCATCGAGGACCTCCTCCCGCGACCGCACGAGATCCCAGGCATCGGAGAACGAGAGGCGCCGCGACATCCCCTCACTCTCCCCCGCTCACTCTCTCCTCCCCCCGTTCTCCACACCCCCCCACCCCTCATCCCCCACTCCCCCCGCACTGTGCAGGAACGACCCCGGCGCGCGAGACCCCGGGTACACGACGAGACCCCGCCTACCACGCGTCGACACGGCGGGGTGTCGGCGGGAAGACGGGGTCTCGGGGAATGGAATCAGGCGTCGAGGCGGAGGAGCCAGCCGTGCTTGTCCTCGCGGCGGCCGTACTGGATGTCGGTGAGCTCCTCGCGGAGCGACAGCGCCAGCTCGCCCAGCGGCTGCGGCTCGTCGAAACCCTCGCCCACGAGCGCGCCGATCGGCGTCACGACCGCGGCCGTGCCACAGGCGAACACCTCGACGATGTCGCCGGAGGCCACGCCCTCGCGCCACTCGTCGATCGAGATCGGTCGCTTCTCGACCGTGTAGCCGCGGTCCTCGGCGAGCTGCAGCAACGAATCCCGCGTGATGCCCTCGAGGATGCTGTCGGACTCCGGCGTGACGACACGACCGTCCTTGAAGACGAACACGACGTTCATGCCGCCGAGCTCCTCGACGTCGCGGTTCTCGTTGAGGAACACGACCTGGTCGCAGCCCTTCGCGCTGGCCTCGGCCTGCGGCAGGAGGCTGGAGGCGTAGTTGCCCCCCGTCTTCGCCTTGCCGGTGCCACCGCGGCCGGCGCGGGCGTAGTCCTCGGAGAGCCAGATGCGCACCGGCTTCACGCCTCCGGTGAAGTAGGCGCCCGCGGGGCTGGCGATCACGTAGTAGGCGACCTTCTGCGCGGCCCGCACGCCGAGGAAGGCCTCCTTGGCGAACATGAACGGACGCAGATACAGGCTCTGGTCGGCACCGGAGGGCACCCACCGGCCGTCGACGGCGATGAGCTCCCGCAGCGACTGGATGAAGTACTCCGTCGGCAGCTCCGGCAGCGCGAGGCGGCGGGCACTGGCCTGCAGGCGCGCGGCGTTGCGGTCGGGACGGAAGGTGTGGATCGAGCCGTCGGCGTGCCGGTAGGCCTTGATGCCCTCGAAGATCTCCTGTGCGTAGTGCAGCACGGACGCCGCGGGGTCGAGCGGGATCGGGCCGTAGGGCTGCACACGCGGACGGTGCCAGCCGCCCTTGACCGACCAGCAGATGTCGACCATGTGGTCGGTGAAGACGACCCCGAAACCGGGGTTCTCCAGCACTTCGGCGACGCGTGCCGGCGAGGCCGCGTTCAGGTTCTTCGTCACGGCGAACTCCAGGGGAGCCACGCTCGTCTCGGCGTCGATCGTCGTCATGTCGTCATCCAATCCTCGTGGGGTGGGCGCATCCTCGCGCCCTGTCAGCCTACGCCCGCCGTTCAGAGACGGGCAGTGATCGCGGAGCCGATCTCCGCGGTGGTGCGGGCACCGCTGCGGGCGGCGATGTCCGCCTCGACCGCGGCGCTCACACGCGCCGACTCGGCCGTCAGGCCGAGGTGGTCGAGCAGCAGCGCGATGGAGAGGATCGCGGCGGTCGGGTCGGCCTTCTGCTGACCCGCGATGTCCGGAGCCGAGCCGTGCACAGGCTCGAACATCGACGGGAAGTTGCCATCGGGATTGATGTTCCCGGAGGCGGCGAGGCCGATGCCGCCCGTGACGGCGCCGGCGAGGTCGGTGAGGATGTCACCGAAGAGATTGTCCGTCACGATCACGTCGAAGCGCGAGGGATCGGTGACGAGGAAGATGGTGGCGGCGTCGACGTGCAGATAGTCGACGGCGACGTCGGGGTGCTCGGCGGCGACCTCGTTCACGATGCGCTGCCAGATCGCGCCGGCGTGCACGAGCACGTTGGTCTTGTGCACCAGGGTGAGCTTCTGACGGCGGCGCTCCGCGAGGGCGAACGCATAGCGGACGACCCGCTCGACACCGAACGCCGTGTTCACGGAGGTCTCGTTCGCCACCTCCTGCGGCGTCCCCTTCCGGATCGCTCCGCCGTTGCCGACGTAGGGACCTTCCGTCCCCTCGCGAACGACGACGAAGTCGACCTCGCCCGGGTCCGACAGCGGACCGGGAGCTCCGGTGAAGAGCTTCGAGGGACGCAGGTTCACGTAGTGGTCGAGCGTGAACCGGAGCTTCAGCAGCAGCCCACGCTCGATGTTCGCGTCCTTCAGCCGCGGGTCGCCCGGCGTCCCGCCGACCGCGCCGAGGAGGATCGCGTCGTGGGCGGCGATCGCGGCGAGGTCGTCGTCCGTGAGCGTGTCGCCCGTCTCGAGGTACCGTCCGGCACCGAGCGAGAAGCGGGTCTTGTCGAACGTCACGTCGCTGTCGGCCGTGACGGCGTCGAGCACCTTCTCCGCCTCGGCGATGACCTCGGGACCGATGCCGTCACCCGGGATGACGGCCAGCTTCACGACACGCGACATGAGACTCCTTGCGCACTGCACGGGGGTGGACCGACCGCGGCGCGACCGCGGGTCGAACGGGCCGGTCCCCCCAGCGTAGTGGTCAGTGCGTGGGTGCCTTGCGCAGTGTGACGGCCGCGATGACCGCCGCGACGACGACGAGGCCCGCCCCGATGAGCGAGGTCACGGTGACGCCCGAGCCGAACGCGTCGGCCGCTGCCTGCCACAGGGCGTCGCCGAGCGCGGTCGGGAGCTCGTGGGCGGCGGTGTACGCACCGGCCAGCGTCTCCTGCGCAGCGCGGGCCACCTCGGCCGGAAGCCCCTCGGGCAGCACCAGCGCGCCGCGGTAGAACGCGGTGATGATGCCGCCCAGGATCGCGGTCCCCAGCACGGCACCGAGCTCGTACGCCGTCTCGGACACCGCGCTCGCGGCACCGGCCTTCGCGGCGGGGGCGCTGGACAGGATGAGCTCGTTCGAGATGGTCTCGGCCGCACCGATGCCGATGCCGAGGACGACGAAGGCGAGGATGAGCGGCGCCACGCCGTGCTCGTGCGTCGTGAAGGCGACGATGAGGTACCCCACGACGGAGAACACCAGTGCCGCCGGGATGAGGACGTGCGGCGGAACCCGTCGCGAGATCGGCACCACCGTGAGTCCGGCGACGATCATCGCCGCCATCCCCGGCACGAGCGCGAGGCCCGCGACCATCGGCGAGAGCCCCAGCACGAGCTGCAGGTGCTGCGAGACGAAGTACAGGAACCCGACGAGGGCCACGACGCTGAGCAGGTTCACCAGGATCGCCCCCGAGAACGACCCGCGGCGGAACAGGGCCATGTCGAGCATCGGGGTGTCGGCACGGAGCTGACGGCGCACGAACAACGTCCCCATCACGAGGCCGAGCAGCGCCCATCCCCCGGCGTACAGCGACGGGCCGTCGACCGCGAAGGACTTGATGGCGTAGACGACCGGGATCATCGCGGCCATCGAGAGCACGATGCTGAGCGGGTCGATGCGGCCGGGATTCGGGTCACGGCTCTCCGGCACGAGCAGCGGCGCGGCGATGAGCAGCGGGATGAGGACGGGGACGGCGATGAGGAACACCGAGCCCCACGCGAAGTGCTCGAGGAGGAAGCCGCCGACGATGGGGCCGAGCGCGGATCCGGCGGAGAACGCAGACGCCCAGACCGCGATGGCCATGCGGCGCTGGTCGCGGTTCTGGAAGATCGACCGCAGCAGCGAAAGAGTCGAGGGCATGAGCATGGCGCCGAAGAAGCCGAGCAGGGCGCGCGCCGCGATGAGCAGTCCCGCGGTCGGCGCGAAGGCGGCCAGAGCGGAGACCACGGCGAACCCCGTGGCTCCGATGAGGAGCAGGCGGCGGCGCCCGAAGCGGTCGCCCAGCGTCCCCATGGTCACCAGGAGTCCGGCGAGCACGAGCGGATAGACGTCGATGATCCACAGCTGCTCGGCCCCGCTCGGCGCGAGCGAGATCGAGATCTCGGGCAGCGCGAAGCTCAGCACCGTGTTGTCCACCGACACCAGCAGCACCGGGAGCATGAGGACGACGAGCGCCGCCCACCCCCGAGCTCCGACGCGGGGAGCTTCCGTCTCTGTCGTCGGGATCGACGCAGTACGGGTCATGGAACACCTTTCCTTCCTGTGGACCGCTCGTTACTAAACCGTCCGGATGGTATAGTAACAGACGCAGCCCTCCCGATCCCGCTCAGAGGATGACCGATGCCCCGCCCTCCCCTCGCCCGTGAGAAGGTCCTCGACGCCTTCGAGGCGATCCTCATCGACGACGGCGAACGCGCCGCGACGCTCGAGGCCACGGCGAAGGCCGCCGGCGTGTCGAAGGGCGGCCTGCTCTACCACTTCCGCTCCAAGGACGACCTGGAGACCGGGCTCCTGGAGCGCCTGGACCACCTGACCACCCTCGACCTGGAGCGCATGCGCACCGCCGAGGAGGGCCCCGTCGCCTACTACGTGCGGACCTCGGTGATGGAGGACGACGCCCTCGATCGGGCGCTCATCGCCACGACCCGGCTGGCCCAGGGCGGCTCTACCGCCGCGTCCGACATGCTCCGGGATACCCGGCGTCGCTGGGCGGAGACGATCCGTCCGCACGTCCGCGACACCGCCAGCCTCGACCTCGTGATGCTCGTGAGCGACGGCCTCTACTTCAACAACTCGCTCGACGTGCATGGGCCGGAGCGCCTGGTCCCACGCAGCGACGAGCTCGCCGATCTCATCGCCCTCGTGCTGCGCGCCACCGCCTGACGCCGGACAAGGCTGCGGGTACGGAGAAGGGCGGGAGCCTCGCGCTCCCGCCCTTCTCCCCCGCTCTGCGGTGTCAGACCTCGGTGATCTCGATCTGACGGAAGAGGTCGGCGTCGATGGCACCGCGCACGTCGTCCAGCAGCTCCTCGGACACGGGCGAGTCGAGCGTCAGCACGCTGAGCGCCTGATCGCCCGCCGCGAGCCGCGAGATCTGCATGCCGGCGATGTTGATCCCGGCCTCGCCGAACTTCTGTCCGTAGACGGCGACGATGCCGGGGCGGTCGGTGTAGAGCATCACGACGTGATGCTTCTCGATCGGCAGCTCCAAGGCATGGTCGTTGATGCCGACGAGCTTCTCGGCCTGCTTCGGTCCGGTCAGCGTGCCCGACACCGAGAGCTGCGATCCGTCGGACAGCGCCCCCGTGAGGGTGATGACGTTCCGGTACTCCTCGCTCACGTCGTCCTTGAGCAGGCGCACCGCGATGCCGCGCTGCTCCGCCAGGAGGGGCGCGTTCACGTACGACACGGTCTCGCTCACGATGTTCGTGAAGACACCCTTGAGGGCCGCGAGCTTGAGCACGCTCACGTCGTAGTCGTTGAGCTCGCCGTGCACCTCGACGTCGAGGCTCGTGAGCGGCGACGTGGCCAGTGCGGCGAAGATCTGACCGAGCTTCTCCACGAGCGAGATGCCGGGACGCACGTACGGGTCGATGACGCCGCCCGCGACGTTGACCGCATCCGGGACGAGGTCACCGCCGAGCGCGAGCCGCACCGAGCGCGCGACCGAGACGCCGGCCTTCTCCTGTGCCTCTTCCGTGCTCGCACCGAGGTGCGGCGTGACGACGACGTTCGGGAGGTCGAGCAGGGCACGGGCGCTGCCACCCTCGGCCGGGGGCTCGGAGGTGAAGACGTCCAGACCCGCACCGGCGATCTCACCGGCGACGAGAGCTTCGTGCAGCGCCTCCTCGTCGATGAGCCCGCCGCGGGCGACGTTCACGACGAAGGCGGTCGGCTTCATGGCGGCGAACTGCTCGGCGCCGATCATGCCCGTCGTCTCCGGGGTCTTGGGCATGTGGATCGTGAGGAAGTCGGCTTCGGCGACGAGCTCGTCGAGCGAGAGGAGCTGCACGCCGAGCTGCTGAGCGCGCGCCGAGGTGACGTAGGGGTCGTACGCGACGACGCGCATGTCGAAGGCGGCCAGACGAGCGGCGACGAGAGCGCCGATCCGGCCGAGGCCGACGATGCCGACGGTCTTCTCGAAGAGCTCGGCACCGGTGAAGGAGCTGCGCTTCCACTGGCCGGCGGACAGCGAGGCGTGCGCGGCCGGGATCCGGCGGGCGAGGCTGAGGATGTGGCCGACCGTCAGCTCGGCGGCGGAGACGATGTTCGACGTCGGGGCGTTGACGACCATGACGCCGGCCGCGGTCGCAGCCTTGATGTCGACGTTGTCGAGGCCGACACCGGCCCGCGCGACGACCTTGAGCTTCGGCGCGTGCGACAGCGCCTCCTCGTCGATGCGGGTCGCGGAGCGGATGAGCACCGCGTCCGACTCCGCGAGGGCGGCGAAGAGCGCCTCGCGATCGGTGCCGTCGACGTGGCGGACGTCGAAGTCGGGGCCGAGCGCCTCGATCGTGGCGGGAGAGAGTACTTCGGCGATGAGCACGACAGGCTTCGGCACAGTGGATCCTTCGGGGCAGCGCGACAGGCGGGAGGGGCCGATGCGCCGCACACCGTCGGGGGCGCGATCGCGACAACTCTACCGGAGCCCCGGGGGCGCTCCGTGCCGTGTGACGGCGCGACGGATTCGGCTCAGGCGCTGGGCAGCGTCAGACTCAGCGCGAGCAGGCTCATCCAGAACACCGCGACGATGCCGAGTCCGGCGAGGAAGGTCAGGGCGAGCTCCCCCACACGACGGCGTCGGCCGATCGCGAAGGCGAACCCGAACACGATCACGGGGAACACGACACCGAACAGCAGCGTCGCCCATCCGGTGCCGGTGAGGCCGGTCTGGGCCATGGTGATGAGGTGCGCGACGGCGTTCCACACCGCATACGCGTAGAAGAGCCCGGCGAGGGCGATGACGGTCCACACGAGCCAGCGCGGCGAGCCGGTCGCCACGGCGGACGGTGACTTCGGAGCGGTCATGAGCCGATCACCCCCACGGTCACGAACGGCCACGGCACGAGCAGCACGACGCCGGCCAGGAGCACGGCGGCGCGGATCCAGGAGGCCCGGCCCCGCGTCAGCACCCACGTCGCGAGGAACCAGAGCGCGGGGGCGGCGATCGCCAGCACGAACCAGGGCAGGAACATGAAATCCGCGACGAGGAACGAGGCGAGCGGCTGCAGGCGGAGACCGCCGGCGATCCACCCCACGGTGTAGAGCAGGTAGACGCCCCCGACGACACCGACGAGTACCAGCATCGCATTGCTGAGACCGGAGGGCGCTGCGGTCTCCTCGTCCACCGACGCGGGTGCAGACGCCGAGGGTGCGACGGCCTCGGCCGGGATCGGTTCCGGAGCAGGCGTGGAACGCCGTGCGGCGTCCCGGGGGCGCTGCTCCGCGCTGTCGTCGCCGTCCCAGCTCAGGGCGTCGTCCGAATCGGATGTCATCTCTCCAGAGTAGGACACCCCGACCACTAGGCTCGGGGATGCCTCGGCGGGGTCGCCGGGGACTTTCGGGGGAAAGGACAACCATGGCCGAGAACGAGCCCACGTCGTCTGCTGCGCCGCGTCGTTCCACGGCCGGCGCCACGACCGGCGAACCGCCCGCGGGCTGGACGCCGAGCCCGGAGGCCAAGGCCTCCGCGACGCGCTTCCGCATCATCGCCGCGGTCCTCTGGGCGCTCGCGATCGCGGGTGAGGCCGTCGGCATCTTCTGGCTCCTGCGCCAGCGCGAGTTCGTCGACGAGGGCGGCGCGCTGCTCCGCGATCCGGACACCGGCCTCCTGGAAGAGCAGGGAGCGACGGCGCAGTTCCCCCAGTGGGCGTTCATCACCCTGCTCGTCCTGCTGGTCGTGATCGCGGCGCTGTCGATCATCGGCTCGATCCTGTGGAAGAAGGCCAACACTCTCGACCCCGCGCGCCGCGCCGACAAGACGCGGTTCTTCGTCCAGAACCAGCTCGGCGCGATCATCGCGGTCGTGGCCTTCCTCCCCCTGGTCATCCTCATCTTCCTGAACAAGGACATGGACAAGGGGCAGAAGGCGACCGCCGGCATCGTCGGCATCGTCCTGGCCGTCCTCGCCGCGATCGTCGGGACGAGCTTCGCCCCGCCGTCCGTGGAGCAGTACACCGCAGACCAGTCGGCCGTGATCCAGCTCCTCGGGGCCGATGAGGTCGTGTGGGTCGACGGCGGCAAGGTCTATCACGTCTGCGATGAGGTGCCCGCGATCCAGACCGGCAGCGAGATCCGCACCGGCACCACCTCCGAGGCCATCGAGGCGGGGAAGATCCGGCTCACACTGCAGTTCGCCTCCGAGCTGCGCACCTGCGGCCTCGCGGTACCCGAGAACGCCGACGAGATCACCGAGGCCCTCCGCGCGATCCAGGCCGGTCAGGTCGACACGCCTCTGCCCGCTCCCGTCTGGGCCGACCCGACGGATGCCCCGATCCGGATCCAGGACGCCCCCGCCGACGAAGGCTGACGTCAGGAGGCGCTCAAGGCCTCGACGAGACGGTCCTCCGCCGAGGCGAGGTGGGCGCGCAGCACCGCGGCGGCGCGCTCCGCGTCCCCGGCGGCGACAGCCTCGAGCATCTCCGCGTGCTGCGCGGCGATGAGTTCGGCATCCAGGAGACGCCGACCCTGCACCTGCGCCATGCACAGCCGCACCTCGTCCAGCACGCTCCGGTACATGCGGCTGGTCCGCTCGCTGCCCAGGGCGTCGATGAGCGCCGTGTGGAAGCGGAGGTCGGGATCGACCGTCGCGGGATCGGGGCCAGGCGCCATCGCCTGCAGCTCGGCGTTCGCCGCCACGGCGGCCGCCGGCACAGCAGCGCTCTCCGCGAGCTCGCGCAGCGCCGCGCTCTCCAGCCGGATCCGCGTGCGGTAGACGTCGCGGACGGTCTCCGCCTCGATGCCGACCACGCGCGCCGTGCGATGGGCCGTCCGCACGAGCAGTCCGCTGGCCACCAGCTGCTCGATGGCCGCTTTCGCGCTGGGACGGGCGACGCCGTAGGCCTGGGAGACCGCCGCCTCGGTCAGCGGCTCCCCCGAGCGGATCTCGCCGGAGAGGATCCGGCTGCGCAGCTGTCCGGTCACGGCGTCGACCACGCCGACCACGCCGAGGGGGCGCTCCGCGATCGAGGTCATGCGGAACAGTCTAGTGAGGCGTCCGTCATTCAGTACACTTGTCAGACAATCTTCGAGCGGAGCAGAGGAGCACCGTGCCCACCACCCTCGACCACCCCCTCGATCCCGCACTGCTGGGGCCCGAGACGCAGGTCCACGCCCGATCCATCGACCGCTTCGCCCGCGCCCACGACGCCTCGCACTACCTGCTCGTCCCGGACGCGGTGCTGTCCCCCGCGGACGCGGAGGGCGTCGCCCGCGCGTTCTCGGCGGTCCGGGCGGCCGGACGCACGCTCACGTTCCGCTCCGGCGGCACCAGCCTCTCCGGACAGGGCGTCAGCGGCGATATCCTCGTCGACACGCGCAGCCACTTCCGCGACATCCACATCGACGACGACGGCGCCGCGGTCAGG
Source organism: Microbacterium sp. NRRL B-14842 (assembly GCF_050470785.1). Classification (NCBI taxonomy): domain Bacteria; kingdom Bacillati; phylum Actinomycetota; class Actinomycetes; order Micrococcales; family Microbacteriaceae; genus Microbacterium; species Microbacterium sp. NRRL B-14842. The sequence continues at coordinate 1,600,280 of NZ_JBFLUM010000001.1, forward strand.
GTCGGCCCCGGGGCCACCGTCCGACAGGTGAACACGCGGCTGGCCCGGTACCGCCGCAAGCTCGGGCCGGATCCGGCCAGCGAGATCGCCTGCACGATCGGCGGCGTCGTCGCGAACAACTCCAGCGGCATGGCCTGCGGCATCACGGAGAACTCGTACCAGACGATCACGTCGATGGTCGTCGTGCTGCCCAGCGGCACCGTCCTGGACACCGGACGCGCGGACGCCGCGGACGTGCTCCGCGCCGCGGAACCCGCCCTGTTCGCCGGGCTGTCGTCGCTCCGGGAGCGTCTGCTCGCCTCGCCCGGGAACGTCGCGTTCCTGCGGCAGCAGTTCTCGATGAAGAACACGATGGGCTACGGCCTGAACGCCCTGCTCGACTTCGACGACCCGGTGCGGATCCTTGAACACCTCCTCATCGGATCGGAAGGGACCCTCGGCTTCGTCGCGGAGGCCCGTTTCCGCACCATCGAGGTGCGCCCCGCGATCGCCACCGGTCTGCTCGTCTTCGAGACGCTGTCGGCGGCGATGACCGCGCTCCCCGCTCTCACGGAGCTCGGACTCGCGACGATCGAACTCCTGGACGCCGCCTCGCTGCGCGTCGCCCAGGGCCTGAGCGACGTCCCCGCCGCGATCTCCGAGATCGACGTCCAGGGCCACGCCGCCCTCCTGGTCGAGGTGCACGCCGTGGATGACGACGCCCTCGCCGTCGCGAGCGCATCAGCGCAGGCGCACTTCGATGCCCTCCCCCTCGCCGTCGCCCCACGCCTGACGACCGATGCCGCCGAGCGCGCCGCACTGTGGCACGTCCGCAAGGGCCTCTACACCGCTGTCGCCGGGGCGCGGCCGTCCGGGACGACCGCGCTCCTCGAAGACATCGTCGTCCCCGTCCCCCGGCTGCTGGCCACCTGCGAGCGACTGATCGAGCTGTTCGCGGAGCACGGCTACGAGGGCTCCGTGATCTTCGGGCACGCGAAGGACGGCAACGTCCACTTCCTGCTGAACGAGCGCTTCGACGACCCCGAGAGCGTGGCGCGGTACCGCCGCTTCACGGACGACCTCGTCGAGCTCGTCCTCGCACAGGAGGGATCCCTCAAGGCCGAGCACGGTACCGGACGCATCATGGCGCCGTTCGTGCGGCGTCAGTACGGCGACGAGCTCACCGACATGATGTGGGAGATCAAGCGACTGTTCGATCCGGACGGGATCCTCAACCCCGGCGTCGTGCTGTCCGACGACCCGGACTCGTACCTCCGGGATCTCAAGCGCGTGCCCACGGTGGAGCGCGAGGTGGACCGCTGCGTGGAGTGCGGCTACTGCGAGCCGACCTGCCCGAGCAAGAGCATCACGCTCACCCCGCGGCAGCGCATCGTGCTGCGGCGGGACATGGCCTGGGCCGAGGAGCAGGGCGACACGGCGCTGCTGCGGGACCTGCGCGCGGACTACGACTACGACGGCGTGCAGACCTGCGCGGTCGACGGCATGTGCGGCGTGGCGTGTCCGGTGGACATCAACACCGGCGACCTCGTCCGCCGCCTCCGGGCCGAGCAGGAGAACGCCGTGGAGGGTGCAGCCTGGGGAACGGCGGCGAAGCACTGGAGCACCGTCACGCGCGCCGGCGGCGTCGCCCTCACGGTCGCCGATGCTCTCCCTGTCCCGCTCGTGCGCGGCGCGACGCGGGTCGGGCGCGCGGTGCTCGGCGCCGACACCGTCCCCCTCTACGACGGCGGCCTCCCCCGCGGCGGCACCGCGCCGCCTCGACCGGTCTCGCCTCCCGACGCCCAGGCCGTCTTCTTCGGCGCCTGCATCGGCACGATGTTCGGTCCGGAGGACGAGGGTCCCGGCTCCCGCGACGCCCTGCGCGCCCTGCTCGACCGCGCCGGGATCCCCGTCGTGGTCCCGGAGGAGAACGGCGGGCTCTGCTGCGGGACGCCGTGGAAGTCCAAGGGACACCTCGACGGCTATCGCCTCATGTCCGAGCGGGTGCTGGCCTCGCTCTGGGACGCCAGCCGCCACGGGGAGCTCCCGGTCGTCTGCGACGCGGCCTCCTGCACCGAGGGCCTCGACGTCATGCTCACCCAGGCCGTCGCCGCCCATCCGGAGTACGCCGGTCTGCGCATCGAGGACGCCACCACGTGCGTCGCGCGGGAGGTGCTGCCGCGCCTCTCCGTCGATGCGAAGCTCCCCTCGATCGCCGTGCACCCGACCTGTTCGACGACCGCGCTCGGCGCGACCGGGGCGCTGACGGCGATCGCCGCCGCCGTCGCTGACGAGGTCTTCGTGCCCGACGGCTGGGGCTGCTGCGCGTTCGCCGGTGACCGCGGCATGCTGCACCCCGAGCTCACCGCGAGCGCGACAGCCCAGGAATCGGCCGAAGTCTCCGCGGCCGATACGGCCCGCGGCGGCTTCGACGCCTTCGTGTCGGCCAACCGCACGTGCGAGATCGGCATGACCCGCGCCACCGGCCGCCCGTACCGCCACGTGATCGAGGTTCTCGAGGAGCGCACGCGCCCCTAGCTCAGCGACGAAGGGCCCCCGTCGGATCACCGACGGGGGCCCTTCTGCGGAGCGTGTGTCAGGCGCCGTGCGCGGTGAGCACGGCGACCGGAGCCTCGCGGAGACCGGCCGGGATCACGATGCGGGTCGAACCGCCGTCTGCGGACACCTCCGCCGGGGTCCCGTCGGCCCACGACAGCGCAGCGGCCGTGAGCTCGGACGGCAGCTCGAACTCGCCGTCCGCCGGCTCGAGCGCATGCACGTGCACCGCGTCGGTGGACGTGGTGTAGCGGCGAGGAGCCCCCGTGCGCTCCCCCATCCGCGTCCAGGGCCGCGTGCCGTAGATCGCCGCACCGCTCACGGCCAGCCAGCTGCCGAGCTCCTGCATCGCCTTCCGCTGCAGCGCCGGAATGGATCCGTCCGCCGCGGGGCCGACGTTGATGAGCAGGTTGCCGTTCTTCGCGACGACGTCGACGAGGAGCCGGATCAGGGCCGCGCCGGAGAGCGAGTGGCGCTCGTCCTCCGCCTGGTTGAACCCGAACGAGTAGCCGAGCCCGCGGGTCGACTCCCACGGCTCGGGGATGATGTCCGGGATGTCCGTGTATTCGCGGGTGAGGAACCCGTGGTACGGCACACCCCAGCGGTCGTTGACCACACCGTCCGGGACGGCGTCGAAGTACCGCTGCAGGAGTGCGGCCACGGCGTACTCCTCCGTGCCCTTGCCGCCGTCCGGCCACTCGATGTCGTTCCAGAGCACGTCGGGCGCGAACCGCTCCACGAGCTCCTCGAGCTGCGCGGCGGCGTAGCGGGAGAAGTGGGCGTCGTTGCGACGGAACCGGAACAGGTCGGTGTCCGACTCGATCGGCGGGAAGTCGCTGACGTGCCAGTCGAGCGCTCCGGAGTAGTACACGCCGAACTTGGCTCCCGCCCGCCGCGTGGCGTCGTGGAACTCGGAGATGAGGTCACGGCGAGGGCCGCGCGCGACGGCGTTGAATCCGGTCGTGGCGGTGTCCCACAGACAGAACCCCTCGTGGTGCTTGGTCGTGGGCACGACATAGCGCGCTCCGGCCGCGACGAGTTCACCGACGAAGGCCTCGGCATCGAAGGCGTCGGCGTCCCACTGGTCGGCGAGGTCCTCGTACGAGGTCCCAGGACCGTAGGTGCGCTGGTGGCGCTCCCACGTCGGGCTGCCCGGGATGCGCACCGTGTTGCCGTACCACTCCGCGTACTGGTGCCACGCATAGGCATCCTCGGTGGGGATGTTCACGCCCTCCCCGTGCTGCACGGCCCACGCCGGCACGGAGTACAGCCCCCAGTGCACGAAGAAGCCGAGCTTGGCGTCGCGGTACCAGTCCGGCACGCCGTTCGCAGGGTAGACCGGGGACGCCGCACCGAAGTCGGGGCCGGTGCGCTTCTCGAAGTTCATCATGATGCCGTGTCCTCCTCGTCGGCCCCGCGGCGCACGACCACCGCGGTCAGATCGGGGTCGCCTGTCGTGTCGAACGGGAACACCGCGGGGCGCAGGCGATGGTGTCCGAGGCGGAGCAGGTCCTGGTCCACCCCGCCCGGGGTGAGCGCCAGCGTCCATCCCGCTGCCAGCTCGTACAGCTCCGGCTCCAGGTAGCCGATCTTCACGACCACGATGTCGGCCGTCGTCGGCTCGAGCCCCAGCATCCGGAAGTCGGAGAGGTGGTGGAAGGGCTTGCGGCGCTCGGTCAGGATGGCGTGCAGCCCGCCGACCGCGAGCACCACCTGGGTGCCGGCGTCCGGGTCGCCGTCGGTGACGGAGAACACCGTGCCGGTGATCTCGACCGGTCCGTGGGGCCCGGAATCGACCGCGGCTCCGGCTGACAGCGTGACCGTCGCACCGACGCCCGCCTCCACGGCTTCGGCGACGGCCCGCGGATCGAAGATCGAGGCGACCAGCGTCGTGTGCGTGCCGTCGGTGAGCTCGGGTCGCTGCAGCAGGTGGGCGAGGGTCCAGGTCACATCGCCCGCTCCCCCGGCCGTCGGGTTGTCGCCGGAGTCGGAGATCACGTACGGATGCGGGGCACCGGGGGCCAGCGCCTCCTCCAGCGCGTCGTCGAGGCTTCCCGTCTTCGCGACGAAGACGAAGTCCTTCCGTGCCTCCCAGAACATCCGGGCCACGCGCTCCGCCTCACGGGCGATGACCTCCCTGTCGTCCCCGATGACCACGACGTACGCCTGGCAGCGCGGCTCGTCGGCCCATGCATAGCCGATCCACACCGACGCGTCCACGACGCCCGGCAGCGCCTCGATCTCCGGCAGCTCGGCGTAGATGCTCCGCGCGGGCTCCAGTCGCGTGCTCGTCTTCTCCCCGGGCAGCAGCACGGGCACGGGCACCCAGGCCGTGAAGGGCCGCCGTGCCTGCACGTCGCTGCCGTGCGGGCCGCGGAGACGGTCGAGCAGGTTCCACACCGCCCGCTCCTTCGTGTTCAGCCAGTCCTCATGCGGCGCCATCCGGTAGCAGGTGAGCAGATCCACCGCGTCGCGCAGAGTCTCCGAGACGTTGCCGTGCAGGTCCATCGATGTGGAGACGAGGGTGTCCGGGCCCAGGGCGTCCCGCACCGCGAGAGCGAGGTCGCCCTCGGCATCGTCCATCCCGACGACGCTCATCGCGCCGTGGATGTCGAAGAAGAATCCGTCGAACGGCCCCTGCGTGCGGATCCTCTCGACGATCGCGTCCTTCATCCGGCGGTAGGTGTCCGGGTCCACGGCACCGCCGGGCAGCGAACGGCCGTGCGTGAGCGGGACCCACTCCGCGGCCTCGGCGAGCTCGCGTCCGGCGTCGAGGAACGGGTAGTACGCCCGCAGTGCATCGCCGGTGCGGATCGTGAAGGCCTCGTCCCCGGAGATATGCGGGGAGAAAGTGCTCGACTCGATGGAGATGCCGCCGATGCCGATCCGGGGCCGCGCGAGCCCGCCCTCGGCGAGCGGCGGCAGCGGACCCATCCAGATCTCGTGGGCTTCCGGGCGTGCGGTCACGGTGGTGTTCTCCTCTGCGGTCGCAGTCGTGGTCAGGAAACGGGGGCGAGGGCGCGTCGTGCGCTCTCGATGGCGCCGAGCGCGACGGCGTCGGCTCCGAGGACGGCGGGGACGACGCGCAGCGCGATGCCCGACACTGGGGCATCGGTACCGAGCGTCCGCTCGATCGACGGCTCCAGGAGGTCCCAGGAGGCCGTGACCCCGCCGCCGACGATGGCGATCGGCAGGTCGAGGAGCGTCGCGGCACTGGCGCAGGCGAGAGCGAGCGCCCGACCGGCGGCGTCGAACACCGCGCGGGCGTCGGCGTCGCCGGCCCGTGCGGCCTCCGCGACCTCCCTGGCATCGTTCACCGGACGACCGGTGCGCTCCTCGAACCGCCGGGCGATCGACGTCCCGGACGCCAGGGTCTCCAGGTGACCGGTCTGCCCGCAGGTGCAGACGAGGTCGCTGTAACCGGGCGTGTGCCCGATCTCGCCGGCCGCGCCGTGGGGGCCGTGGTGCAGCTCCCCGCCGATGACCAGCGCGCCGCCGACGCCCGTGCCGAGCATCACACCGAGCACATCGGGAACGCTCGGACCCGCCGCGGCGGCTTCTCCGAGGAGGAAGGCGTTCACGTCGTTCTCGACCCGCACCGGGACGCCGACGCGCTGCGCCAGCTCCGGGCCGAGCGGAAAGCCCGCCCAGTCTGCGAACAGGGCGGATGCGGCACGGATGGTGCCGCTCTCATGGTCGATGACGCCTGCGGCACCCACCCCCACCGCGGCGACGGCGACACCGGCCTCGGCCGCCAGCCGCGCGACGAGGCCGGCCGCGGCGTCCGCCATCGCCGAGCCGCCGACGCTCGCGGGCGCCGGGACGCTTCCGCGTGCGAGGACGTCTCCGAAGGCGTCCACGACGAGGGCCGCGATCTTCGTGCCCCCGATGTCCACCCCCGCCAGAGCGAAGTCGGACCCGGGGCCCGTGGTCGTTCGTCGAGGGTCGTCCGTCTGCTGCCCGACCGCGTTCATCGTCCGCCCAGTCCGGCCATCGCGATGCCCTTGACCAGGTGCTTCTGCAGCACGATCACGAGCAGGGTGGTCGGAATCATCGAGATGATGGCGGCGGCCATCTGCAGGTCCCACCGGGTGCCGGTGAGACCGGCGAAGCTCGCCAGACCGACCGGCAGCGTGCCGTGCGCGTTGTAGTCGACCGTGACGATGAGGGGCCAGAGGTAGCTGTTCCAGAAGGACAGGAACGTGAAGACCGCGAGTACCGCGACCGCGGACTTCGACAGCGGCAGGATGATCTGCAGGAAGGACCGGACAGGGCCGGCGCCGTCGACACGGGCCGCCTCCTCCAGCTCGTAGGGGATGCCGCGGAAGAACTGCCGCATCAGGAACGTGCCGAAGGCGCCGAACGCGAAGGGCAGGATGAGCGCCTGATAGGTGTCGACCCAGTTGAACCACTGCATGACCTGGAACATGGGGATGACGAGCACCTCGGCGGGCACCATCAGCGTGGCCAGGAAGAGGACGAAGACCGCGTCGCGGCCCTTCCACCGCAGGCGCCCGAACGCGTATCCGGCGGTCGTGGACACCACGAGCACGACCAGGGTGCCGCCGATCGCCACGATGAACGAGTTCATGATGTACGTGAGGAACGGTCCGTAGGCGAAGACGTCGACGAAGTTGCTCCAGCGGAGCTCGGAGCCCACGAGCGTCGGCGGCATCGAGAACATCTCGGAGTTCGGCTTGAGGGCCGAGAAGAACGCGTAGACGAGCGGCGCGATGAAGATGAGCGCCGCGACGTAGATGGTGACGTGCGCGAGGATCAGCCGGGCGCGCGCGCCCGGCGTGGTCGCCGCACCACGCGCCTTCTCCCGCTCGCGCTGACGCCGCGGGGCGGTGCCGGTGGGCCGGACGAGGGTCTCAGTGCTCATAGTGCACCCACTTCTTCTGTGCGGCGAACTGGATGCCCGTGATCGCGATGATGATCGCGAACAGGATCCACGCGGCGGCGGCGGCGAGTCCGAGATCGCCGAAGGTGAAGCCCTGCTCCCAGATGTACATCACGAGGGGCTTGGTGGCGTTGCCGGGTCCGCCTCCGGTGAGCATCTGCGGCTGGACGAAGACCTGGAGCGAGGTGATCATCGTCATGATCGTCGCGAAGAAGATCGACGGCGAGATCATCGGGATGATGATGCTCCACACACGCCGGATGCCCTGTGCGCCATCGATACTGGCTGCTTCCAGGACGCTCTCCGGGAGCTGTTCGAGGGCGGCGGAGAAGATCAGCATGTTGTAGCCGAGTCCCTGCCAGACGCTCATCACGACGACCATGATCATCGCCCAGTTGGGGTCGGCGAGGAAGTTCGGCAGCTCGATGCCGAACCAAGTGACCGAGAGGCCGTTGAAGAGCCCCTGCGGCTGCAGCATCATCTTCCACACCAGGACGTTCGCGACCATCGGGGTCACGACGGGGATGAAGAAGAGGACGCGCAGGGCACCGCGGCCGCGGATGCGGGGACCGAGACCGAGGGCGAGCACGAGCGAGAGAGCGACGCTCAACGGCACGTACAGCAGCGTGTACATGGCCGAGTTGCGCAGCGCGGGCCAGAAGTCCGGGCTGCTGGTGAACAGCTTGACGTAGTTGTCCACCCCGTTGAAGGTGCGTTCGCCGAAGGTCGGCCAGTCGAAGACGCTCATCACGATCGAGAGCCCCACGGGCACGATCGTGAACAGGGCGAGGCCCACCAGGGCTGGGCTTGCGAAACCCAGCGCCTGGCGGCCCTCGACCTTGGCGAGCGATCCTCGACGTCTCGTCGTGATCGTCATCTCGTTGTCTTTCTCTGTTACTGCTGTGCGGGCCGGATCCGGCTCACTCGCCGAACTGCGCCTGGGCGTTCGACAGCAGCTCCTCCATCGTCATCTGGCCGTTGTAGACGCTGACGAGGTTGGGCTGGATGTAGCTGTCGAGCTTCTGCCAGTTCTTGGTCATGTACAGCGGCACCGTGTCACCGAACGCGGCCTCGAACACCGACTGGACCTGGTCGCGGTACTGTTCGTCAATCGACTCGAAGTACAGCGGCTGCGACGAGATGCGGGCCGGGTAGGAGCGGCCGGACGACGCGATGTAGTCCTGCGCGTCCTCGCCGACGAGGGAGCCGAGCACCTTCAGCGCGGCCTCCGGGTTCTTGCAGTTCTCGGCGATGCCGTAGCCGGAGCCGAGGATGGGACCGGGGTTGCCGTCCACGCCCGCGGGCAGCGGCACCATGCCGGCGGCGAAGCCGGACTCGTTGTTGAGGTAGCTGACGGCGTTCCAGGTGCCGTCGACGGCCATGGCCGCGTTGCCACCCGTGTACTGGTTCTCGCCCCAGCCGGTGTCGGAGGCGGAGGCGACCGGAGCCGCGACCTTCTTCTCCGTGACCAGGCCGGCGTACCAGGACGCGGCGTCGACGAAGTCCTCGTCGTCGATGTGCAGCGTGCCGTCCTCGGAGGCGGGCTGCGTGGCGGAGTACGCGATCGGCATCGACATCCACTGGTAGCCGCCCATGCCCATGCCGAAGCCGTACTTGCCGTCCTTCGTGGCGTCGGCGGCGATCGTGTCGAAGTCGTCGAACGTCCAGCCGATCTCCGGCGTGGCGGCACCGGCGGCGCTGAGCATGTCCTGGTTGTAGTAGACGAGCATCGTGGCGACGTCGAACGGCACGCCGTAGACCTTGCCCTCGAAGCTGAGGATGCCGTCGGCGCTCGGGTTGAACTCCGACCAGTCGATGCCCGCGGTCTTGAGATCCTCGTCGCTGAGCTCGCGGAAGCCGGCCGTGTAGCCGCCGAGCTGCGCGCCGCTCATGCCGGTGATGCACGCCATGTTGCCGCTGGCCATGTTGGTCGTGAGCTTGGTGAAGAAGTCGCTCCACGGCGACGTCTGCAGCTTGATCTTGATGTCCGGGTTCTGCTTCTGCGCGAACTCGATCTGCGCCTCCAGCGCATCGACGTCCGACTCGCTGCCGGCCCACATGTCCACCACGATGGTGTCGCCGTCGGCCGAGCCCCCGGATCCCCCGCTGCTCGCACAGCCGGTCATCGCCACGGCCACGCCCGCGACAGCGGCGACAGCCCCCACACGCAACTTCTTCATTGAATGCCTCCTGAGAAGGGATAGGTTATTTCGAGACTCGAACTAACCAATTAGGATTTCGTATGAAGTTACGCTGTCATAGTTCGCAAGGTGCCGCAAGCTGAACATCCGATGTTTATAGGGTGGTGATAATTCGTGACTCGCCTGAAACACGCGGCACCCCCGCTACGCTGACGATGCCTCGAGACGAAGGGCCTCCATGACGAACCCCGCCGACACCACCGTCGACGACCCGCACACGCGGCGCATCCTCGACTTCGTCGCCCGCGGACAGGCGCGCTCCCGCTCCGAACTCGCCTCCGCCCTCGGCGTGGCCGCGTCGACCGTCGGCCTGCGCGTACAGGCGCTCCTCGATGCCGGCGTGCTGGAGGAGGCGGGGGCCGGCACCTCCCGCGGCGGACGACGGCCGCGCGTGCTGCGGATCGCTGGCGACGGCATCGTGCTGTCCGCCGATCTCGGCGGACGCCATGCCCGCATCGGACGGCACGACCTCAGCGGCGGCCTGCTCCACTCGGAGACCATCGCGATCGACGTCGCGGACGGCCCGGAAGCGACGCTGGAGAGAGTGTCGGAGGTCTTCGAGCGCCTGCTCGCCGAGACACGGGTCCACGCGATCGGCGTGAGCCTGCCCGGCCCCGTCGACGTCGCGACCGGCTCCGTGGATCAGCCCTCGCGGATGCCGGGGTGGCCCGGATTCCGCGTCGGCGAGCACCTCGCGGAGCGCCACGGCGTCCCCGTCGTCGTCGACAACGACGCCAACCTCGCCGCGCTCGGCGAGCACCGTCGCCAGCTCGGGCACACCCAGCACAGCATCACCGTCAAGGCGGGCACCGCGATCGGCAGCGGGATCATCGTGGACGGGCACATCCATCGGGGAGCGACCGCCGCAGCCGGCGACATCACGCATACGCGGATCGACGGCAGCGGCGACATCCCCTGCTCCTGCGGCAACACCGGCTGCCTGGAGACCGTGGCCAGCGGCGCGAGCCTCGTCCGCCAGATGCGCGAGCGCGGCAACACCGAGGTCCGCACCACGGCCGACGTCCTCACGCTGGCGCGGGACGCGGACCCCCTCGCCACGACCCTCGTCCGCACCGCGGGGACCCACCTGGGTCAGGCACTGTCCGGCGTCGTGAACTTCTTCAACCCGCACGCCCTGTTCCTCACCGGGAGCATGAGCGCCTCCGAGCCGTTCATCGCCGCGGTGCGCAGCCGGGTCTACGAGGCCTGCCACCCGCTCGCGACCCAGCGCCTGCGGATCGAGGCCGCGGCCACCGGCGCGGACGCGATCCTGCACGGCGCCGCCCGCCTCGCGCTCGAGGGCATGGACATCCCGGTGGCGACGGCCTGAGCCGCCGCCACCGTCAGCCTCACTCCCCCGTAAGGCGCAGTTCGATGACCGGCATCAGCACGTCGGGACGCCGTACCGGAAGATGCACCGTGAGCGTCCCCTCGGCCTCGCCCGCCGGCGTCATCAGGTCGGCCTGCTGGTCCGGGTCGCTGACGCTCGTACGCAGCCAGGAGCCGTCGTTCAGCAGCCGCGCATACGAGACCTTGCCCGCAAGACCGGGCAGATGCACGAAGCCCAGCGGCCAGCTGAACAGGCTCAGGTAGAGCCGGTCGCCGCGGAGCGTGTACACGCCCTCACGGGGCGGCGTGAACGGCGCGTGACCGGCCCCGATCACGGCGCGGTCGTGCAGGCGCATCCACTCCCCGATCTCGGCGAGGGTCTCCGCATCCCGGGGCGCGATCGCCCCACGCCCGTCCGGGCCGATGTTCAGGAGCATGTTGCCGCCCATCGACACCGAGTCGACGAGCATCTGCGCGAGCAGCACCGGCGACTTCTGGTCGGTGTTGTCCCGGTGGTACCCCCAGGAGCCGTTGAGCGTCTGGCATGCCTCCCACACGAGGGGCACGCCGTCGCGGACGATGGGAGCCGTCGGCTGATACTGCTCGGGCGTCACGAAGTCCGCGGGGATGCCGAGCCGGTCGTTGACGAGCATCTCCGGCTGCAGCTCCCGACACAGCGCAAGCAGCGCCTCGGCGTCCCAGTCCTGCGGCCCCTTCCCCTCCCAGCCGTCCTTGGACTCGGGATAGGTGAAGTCGAAGAACAGGTAGTCGATGTCGCCGTACCCGGTGAGCAGCTCGCGGACCTGACCGTGCAGGTACTCGCGGTAGCGGGCCATGTCGCGCCCCTCGTTCAGGGCGTGCGCGTTCTCGTCGTCGCGTCGCGGGTGGTTCCAGTCCACCGTGAAGTCGGGGTGATGCCAGTCGATGACCGAGTGGTAGAGGCCGACCCGGATCCCCTCGGCACGGAGGGCGTCGACGTACTCGCGCACCAGGTCGCGCCCGACCGCCGCGACGGAGGTGAAGTCGGTCAGCTTCGAGTCCCAGAGGCAGAAGCCGTCGTGGTGCTTCGTCGTCAGCACGACGTAGCCCATCCCCGTCTCCTTGGCGGTCTTCGCCAGGGCCGCGGCATCGAAGAGGTCGGGATCGAAGTTGTCGAAGTACGGGCGGTACTCCTCGTCGGTGAGGCGTTCGTAGTTCTGCACCCACTCGTGCCGCGCGGCCCCGCTGTAGAGGCCGAAGTGGACGAACATGCCGAAGCGGGCGTCATCAAACCATTCCTGTCGCATGCGTCCATCCTGGCACAGACATCGGATGTCTGCGCCGCGGAATGCCGTACGGAACGCCGAACGGGCGCCCCCCGGAGGGACGCCCGTTCGTTCGCGAGTCGAATCAGCGCGCGGCGCTACCGTCGACGTAGTCCTCGTCCTGCTGCTTCCAGGCGAAGAGCGAACGCAGCTCCTTGCCGGTCGCCTCGATCGGGTGCTGCTCTTCCTTGGCGCGGAGGGCGAGGAATTCCTCGGCCCCGTTGTCCTGGTCGTCGATGAAGCGCTTCGCGAACGCGCCGGACTGGATGTCGGACAGGACGCCCTTCATGCTCTCCTTGACGCGCTCGTCGATCACGCGCGGGCCGGACACGTAGTCACCGAACTCGGCGGTGTCGGAGATCGACCAGCGCTGCTTGGCGATGCCGCCCTCCCACATGAGGTCGACGATGAGCTTGAGCTCGTGCAGCACCTCGAAGTAGGCGATCTGCGGCTGGTAGCCCGCCTCGACGAGGGTCTCGAAGCCCGCCTGGACGAGGTGGCTCATGCCGCCGCAGAGCACGGCCTGCTCGCCGAACAGGTCGGTCTCGGTCTCCTCGGTGAAGGTCGTCTTGATGACGCCGGCACGGGTGCCGCCGATGGCCTTCGCGTACGACAGCGCGAGGTCCCAGGCCTGGCCGGAGGCGTCACGCTCGACGGCGATGATGTCGGGGATGCCGCGGCCGGCGACGAACTCGCGACGCACCGTGTGGCCGGGAGCCTTCGGGGCGACGAGGATCACGTCGACACCCTCGGGTGCGTCGATGTAGCCGAAGCGGATGTTGAAGCCGTGCGCGAAGGCCAGGGTCTTGCCCGCCGTCAGGTTCGGGGCGATGGACTCGCTGTAGATCGTGCGCTGGTGCTGGTCCGGCGCGAGGATCATGATGACGTCGGCCCACTCGGTCGCCTCGGCGACGGTCTTCACGGGGAAGCCGGCCTCCTCGGCCTTCGCGGCGGACTTCGAGCCCTCCTTGAGGGCGATCGCGACCTCGACACCCGAGTCGCGCAAGTTCTGGGCGTGGGCGTGGCCCTGCGAGCCGTAGCCGACGATCGCGACCTTCTTGCCCTGGATCAGGGACAGGTCGGCGTCGTCGTCGTAGAAGATCTCGGTGCTCACTGGTTTCTCTCCTTGGTTGTGGTTGTGCGGGACGCGCGGTCCCAGAGTCTGTCGAAGGGTCAGCCGCGCAAGACGCGCTCGGTGATGCTCTTGCCGCCGCGGCCGATCGCGAGGAGGCCGGACTGGGCGATCTCCTTGATGCCGAAGGGCTCCAGAGCGCGAAGCAGCGCCTCGACCTTGCCCTTGTCGCCGGTGACCTCGATGACGAGGGCGTCGGCGGCGTAGTCGACGACCGACGCGCGGAAGAGGTTGACGACCTCGATCACGTTCGAGCGGCTGGCGTTGTCCGTGCGCACCTTCACGAGCATGTGCTCGCGCTGCACGGACGACGCCGGGTCGAGCTCGACGATCTTAATGACGTTGATCAGCTTGTTGAGCTGCTTGGTCACCTGCTCGAGCGGCAGTTCCTCCACGTCGACGACGACCGTGATGCGGGAGATCCCCGGCACCTCGGTCACGCCGACGGCGAGGGAGTCGATGTTGAAGCCGCGGCGCGCGAACAGGCCGGCGACGCGGGTCAGAAGGCCGGGGGTGTTCTCCACCAGCAGGCTCAGGACATGGGTCGACATGGCTCAGTCCTCCTCGTCGAACGCGGGCGCGTGGTCGCGCGCGTACTGGACATAGCTGTTGCTGACCCCCTGCGGCACCATCGGCCACACCATGGAGTCGGCGCTCACCACGAAGTCGATCACCACGGGGCGGTCGTTCGTCTCCAGCGCGAGCTGGATGGCGGCGTCGACCTCCTCCTCCTTCTCCACGCGGATCGCGAGGCAGCCGTATGCCTCCGCGAGCTTCACGAAGTCGGGGATGCGGATCGTGCCGTGCCCGGTGTTCAGGTCGGTGTTGGAGTGGCGGCCGTCGTAGAACAGCGTCTGCCACTGCCGGACCATGCCCAGCGACGAGTTGTTGATGATCGCGACCTTGATCGGGATGTTGTTGATCGCGCAGGTGGCGAGCTCCTGATTGGTCATCTGGAAGCAGCCGTCGCCGTCGATCGCCCAGACCTGGCGCTCCGGCTCGGCGACCTTCGCTCCCATGGCCGCCGGCACCGAGTAGCCCATCGTGCCCGCACCGCCGGAGTTCAGCCAGGCGTTCGGACGCTCGTACTTGATGAACTGCGCGGCCCACATCTGGTGCTGCCCCACACCGGAGGCGAAGATGCCCTCCGGTCCGGTGAGCTCGCCGATGCGCTGGATCACGTACTGGGGCGCGAGCAGGCCGTCGGTCGTCGGCGCGTACCCGAGGGGGAACTCGTTCCGGAGGCCGTCGAGGTACGACCACCACTCCTCGATGTCGGGCTTCGTGTCTGCCGTCGCTCCGCGGAAGGCCGCGTCGAGATCGGTGAGCACGTCGCGCACGTCTCCGACGATCGGCACGTCGGCCGTGCGGATCTTGGAGATCTCCGCCGGGTCGATGTCGACGTGCACCACCTTCGCGTGCGGCGCGAACAGTGCCGCCTTGCCCGTGACGCGGTCGTCGAACCGTGCGCCCAGCGAGACGAGGAGGTCGGCCTCCTGCAGCGCCAGCACGGCGGGGACCGTGCCGTGCATGCCCGGCATTCCCAGGTGCTGCGGATGCGAGTCGGGGAAAGCACCTCGCGCCATCAGCGTCGTGACGACGGGCGCACCGGTCGACTCGGCCAGTTCGAGCAGCTCGGCCGCGGCCCGGCCGCGGACGACACCGCCGCCCACGTACAGCACCGGCTTCTTCGCCTCCGCGAGGAGCGCGGCCGCCGCCTGGATCTGCTTGCCGTGCGCCTTCGTCACCGGGCGGTACCCGGGGAGCTCGATCTTCGGCGGCCACACGAAGGGCGCGGTCGCCTGCTGCGCATCCTTGGTGATGTCCACCAGCACCGGACCGGGGCGACCGGTGCCGGCGATCTCATAGGCAGCCGCGATGGCGCCGGGGATGTCCGCGGCGTCCTTCACGAGGAACGAGTGCTTCGTGATCGGCATCGTGATCCCCACGATGTCGGCCTCCTGGAAGGCATCCGTGCCCATCAGCGTCGAGAACACCTGACCGGTGATCGCGAGCAGCGGCACCGAGTCCATGTAGGCGTCGGCGATCGCCGTGACGAGGTTGGTCGCCCCGGGGCCCGAGGTGGCGATGCACACGCCGACCTTGCCGGATGCGGAGGCGTATCCCTCGGCCGCGTGGCCCGCGCCCTGCTCGTGCCGCACGAGGATGTGACGCAGCTGCGACGCATCCATCAGCGGGTCGTAGACCGGGAGGATCGCGCCGCCGGGAAGGCCGAAGACATCCGTGACACCGAGAAGCTCGAGCGAGCGGACGACGGCCTCCGCACCGGTGATCTCCGGAGCGGATGGACGGGCGGGCGGCCTCGGCACGGCCGAGACGGAGTCAGCAGTCATGACTTTCCTTCTGATGAACTGTGCGGGACACCGGCGCTCCGATCGAGCGGTTCCTGAGCCGGTCGATGGATCAGCCGGTCGTCGCTCCCTCGGCGGCGGACCGCACGAGGCGCGAGTACTTGGCAAGAACGCCTCGGGTGTAGCGCGGGGGAAGCGGCTCCCAGCCAGAGCGGCGGGAGGCGAGCTCCGCCTCGTCGACGAGTAGGTCGAGAGAGCGAGCTGCGATATCGACCCGTATCAGATCACCATCGCGCACGAAGGCGATAGGACCTGCGTCCACCGCTTCGGGTGCTATATGTCCGATGCACAGGCCGGTTGTGCCGCCTGAGAATCGTCCGTCCGTCAAGAGTAGTACATCTTTTCCGAGCCCCGCGCCCTTGATGGCCGCGGTGATGGCGAGCATCTCGCGCATACCCGGTCCGCCCTTGGGGCCCTCGTACCGGATGACGATGACCGTCCCCGGCTCGATGGTCCCCGCGGCGACCGCGTCCATGGCGGCGCGCTCGCGCTCGAAGACCCGCGCGGGACCCTCGAAGACGGCCGCGTCGAAGCCGGCGGTCTTGACCACGGCACCCTCCGGAGCCAGCGACCCGTGCAGGATCGTCAGGCCGCCGGTGGCGTGGATGGGGTTGTCGAAGGTGTGGATGACCTCGCCGTCGATCGGCTGCGGGTCGAGCTCGGCGAGGTTCTCGGCGAGCGTCTTGCCGGTGACGGTGAGCGCGTCGCCGTGCAGCAGCCCTTCGTCGAGCATCGCCTTCATGATGACGGGGATGCCGCCGTGCCGGTCGACGTCGTTCATGACGTACTTGCCGAACGGCTTCATGTCGGCCACGTGCGGGACCTTGTCGCCGATGCGGTTGAAGTCGTGCAGGCTCAGCTCGACCTCGGCCTCCCGGGCGATCGCGAGGAGGTGGAGCACGACGTTGGTCGAGCCGCCGAGGGCCATCGCGAGAGCGATCGCGTTCTCGAACGCCTCCTTGGTGAGGATGTCGCGCGTCGTGATGCCCTGACGGAGCAGGTTGACGACGGCCTCGCCCGACCGGTGCGCGAAATAGTCGCGGCGGCGGTCGGCAGCGGGCGGCGCGGCGGAGCCCGGCAGGCTGAGCCCGAGCGCCTCGGCGACGGAGGCCATGGTGTTGGCGGTGTACATGCCGCCGCACGCGCCCTCACCGGGAGCGATGGCGCACTCGATGCGCTTGAGGTCCTCCTCGCTCATGAGGCCGGCACGGCAGGCGCCGACCGCCTCGAACGAGTCGATGATCGTGACGTCCTTCTCGGTGCCGTCGGAGAGCTTGACCCAGCCCGGCGCGATCGACCCGGCGTAGAGGAAGACGCTCGACAGGTCGAGGCGCGCGCTGGCCATGAGCATGCCGGGGATCGACTTGTCGCAGCCCGCGAGCAGGACGGAGCCGTCGAGGCGCTCGGCCATCATCACGGTCTCGACCGAGTCGGCGATGACCTCGCGCGACACGAGCGAGAAGTGCATCCCCTCATGGCCCATCGAGATGCCGTCCGAGACGGAGATGGTGCCGAACTGCAGCGGGTAGCCACCGCCGGAGTGCACGCCCTCCTTCGCCCCCTGCGCCAACCGGTCGAGGCTCAGGTTGCAGGGCGTGATCTCGTTCCAGCTGGACGCGATACCGATCTGCGGCTTGTCCCAGTCGGCGTCCCCCATCCCGACCGCGCGGAGCATGCCGCGGGAGGTCGTGGCCTCGATGCCGTCGGTGACGACGCGACTGCGGGGCTTGATGTCGATGGGCGCGCTGGTGGAGGGATCATGCGAGGACATGACGAGAGTCTATTCCTGCGCGACGGCCCTCTCGTTCGCGAGCGTCTCCAGAAGCGCGGCGATCTGTTGTGGAGAGTCCACACGGAGGGTCGCGGCGCTCTCCCCCGGTCCGACGCGCACACCGAGGTCGCCCTCCTGCAGCACACGCATCGCATCCTCGTCTGTCACGTCGTCACCGGCGAAGAGGATGCCCGTCGCGTCGAAGCGCTCCCGAAGGGCGATCATCGCGGCGTCCTTGCCCTCGTTCCGCGACGAGAACTCCAGCACCCGATGGCCGGCGCGCCGGCGCCACTGCGGGAAGCGCTCGGCGACGAGGGCGTCGATCTCGGCGAAGACCCTCTCCTCCGTCTCCCGGTCCGCGCGACGGGTGTGCACGCCCATGCCGAAGGTCTTCGGCTCCAGCTCCGCGCCCTCGTAGCGGTCGATGATCGGCTGCGCGGCGGCCCACAGCTCCTCGCGCGCCCCGAGCTCGGTCGTGTCCCCCGGGGCGTCGGCGGCACCCTCACCGGGGAACCAGTACTGCGCGCCGTGGGAGCCGGCGAGGACGACCACGGAGTCGTCGGTGTGCTCGGTGATCTCTCTGAGGTCGTGCATGCTGCGACCGGAGACGTAGGCGACGATCGTGTCGGGCATCGCCGCGAGACGGGCCATCTGCACGGCGACCTCCGGCAGCGCCCGCGCGGCCATCGGGTCCGCGACGAGCGGGGACGCGGTGCCGTCGAAGTCGAGGGCCACGACCAAGCGCGGCGTCGTCGCGAGGGCGGTGAGGTCGGCGTCGGCGGTTCCGGGGATCCAGGGGCGCGTCACGGTGTCTCCGATCGAGAAGAAGGGTGTGCAGGGAGTGCGGTCAGCGGCGGCGGACGTCGGCCAGAGCGTCGAGGAAGGATGACGACCAGGCGTTCACATCGTTGTCCAGCACCCGGCGGCGGAGGGAGCGCATGCGCCGCGCCTGCTCGGCGGGGGACATCTCCACCGCCTCCATGATCGCGTCCTTGAGGCCCGCGATGTCGTGCGGGTTGACGCGCACGGCCTGGCGGAGCTCGTCCGCCGCGCCGGTGAACTCGCTGAGCACGAGGACGCCGCGGTTGTCTGTCCGGGTGGCCACGTACTCCTTCGCCACCAGGTTCATGCCGTCACGCAGCGCTGTCACGAGCATGACGTCGGCCGCGAGGTACAGAGCGACCATCTCCTCGCGCGGGTACCCCTGGTGGAGGTAGCGGATGGCGGAGTGACCGACCGTGTCGTGGTCGCCGTTGATGCGGGCCACCGCGAGCTCGATCTCGTCCCGGAGGTGCGCATAGGCGTCGACCCGCTCCCGGCTCGGGCTCGCCACCTGGATGAGGGTGACGTCCTCCACGTCCAGGCGGCCGTCTTCGAGGAGCTCGCCGTATGCCTTGATCCGGTGCCCGATGCCCTTGGTGTAGTCCAGGCGGTCGACGCCGAGGAGGATGCGTTTGGGGTTGCCGAGGCTGGCGCGGATCTCCGCGGCCCGCGCCCTGACGTCTTCGCGGGCGGCGAGTTCGAGGTACGGGGCGGTGTCGATGGAGATCGGGAAGGCCTTGGCGATGGCCGTCCGCGAGCCCCCCTCATCCGGGACCGCGATGCTCGACCCCTTCACCTCGTAGCGCAGCCGGCGCCGGACCGCGGTGAGGAAGTAGGTCGCGTCCTGCGCCCGCTGGAAGCCGATGACGTCGGCGCCGAGCAGTCCGCGCAGCACCTGGTCCCGCCAGGGAAGCTGGGCATAGAGGCCGTGGGCCGGGAAGGGGATGTGGTGGAAGTAGCCGATGGTGACGTCGGGGCGCAGCTCGCGGACCATCTGCGGCACCAGCTGGAGTTGATAGTCGTGCACCCAGACGGTGCCGTCCTGCGCGGCCGCGGCCGCGGCCGCCTCCGCGAAGCGTCGGTTCACCCGCACGTACGCGTCCCACCACTCGCGGTGATACTGCGGCGGCGCGATGACGTCGTGGTACAGCGGCCAGATCGTGTCGTTGGCGAAGCCCTCGTAGTAGTCGGCGACCTCGTCGGAGCTCAACGCCACCGGGATCAGGTGGATGCCGTCGGCGTCGAAGGCCTCGAGCTCCACGTCGGGCTGGCCCGGCCAGCCGACCCAGGCGCCGTGTACGCGGCGCATCATGGGCTCGAGCGCGGCGACGAGGCCGCCGGGCGACGTCCGCCAGGTCTCCTCGCCGTCGGGGCCCACGACCCGGTCCACCGGGAGGCGGTTGGCGACGACGACGAAATCAGCAGCGGTCACAGGGGCACTCCTCGGTCCAGTAGCTTCCAACCTATCGAGGATGCGCGCCGACCGCCGGTCCTCCCTCAGGCCTTGACAGCGGACGCCGCGCGGTGCACACCGCTGAGAGCCCAGTTCCCGAGGCCCGCCGCGAACGCGATGCCGGCCGCGATCATCGGGAGGACGAGCGCAGCGGAGGTGCCGAGGCTCTCAGCGATCTCCCCCGCCACCGCGGCGCCGATCGACTGACCGACGATCACGCCGGAGCCGAGCATCGTCATCACCGTCGCCGACCGGCCACGGGGGCTTCGAGCGGCTCCGAAGCTGTACTGGGTGACGAGGGTCGGACCGATGCCGATGCCCATGATGGCCAGGGCCAGCATCATGCCCGCCGGGGAGTCGACGATGCCGAGGAGCAGCGATCCGGCGAGCAGGATCCCCGAGAACACGAGCCAGCGCGCGCGCAGGGAGAACCGGACGGGGAGCCAGGCGACGCCGAGGGCCAGCAGCGCGGAGCCGACGCCCATCACGCCGTACAGCAGCCCCGCCTGCTCCGGGGCTCCGAGGTCGGCCATGAACGAGGTGAGCGTGGTGAGCATGGTGCCGAAGAAGATCCCGACGCCGAGGATGCCGAGGACGACGATGAGGAGCTGCGGACGGAACAGGTCGGACACGGCGGACGGTGCCCGACCGTCGTCGGTGCGGTCCTGGGAGACGTGCCGCCCGCTCGGGTGCAGGGCGAAGGCTCCGACGAACACCAGGGTCAGCGCGGCGGCCCCGACCAGCGGGGCCCACGGCGCGAGCGCCGAGGCGAGCACACCCACGAGGAAGGGCCCGAAGACGAAGACGGTCTCGTCCGCGGCCGACTCGTACGCCATCGTGCCGGAGACGGTGCGCGCGCGGCGCTCCGCGGGCATCCACTCGCCGATGATCGTCACCAACCGGGAGCGCGAGAGCGGCGCCACCTGGGGCGCGGTCGCGCCGATGCCGATCGCGGCGAGGAGCACGAACCCGTCAGCGGCCGGGCCGTAGACGACCGCCGTGAAGAGCAGGAGCATCGCCGCGTTGCCCACGGCGAGCGCGAGGAGGACCGTGCGCTGACCGAAGCGGTCGGCGGCGGCGCCCAGGAGCGGTCCGAAGCAGGCGGTACCGAGACCGACCGCAGCCGAAGTGAGTCCGCCGAGGGAGAGCGACCCCCGCGCCGACACGACGACGGTGAGGACGCCGACCACCATCATGGCGAACGGCAGTCGCGCGATGAACGCGATGAGGAAGTACGGCAGGCCGGCGAGGCGGAAGAGGCTCGGCTCGGCGGTGTCAGGCGTGGTGCTGGTGTGTGTCATGGCTCTCGCGCGTCGATGACGCGTGTCGGGTGCCGCCGCTGTCCGCCGGAGACGCCGACGGCCGGTAGATACACGGTTTCTGCGGCCGCGGGTGAACCGCGACCCTCCCATGATATCCGGTGGCCCTGGACGGACGCCCTGCCAGCCTCTCCCCCGGCTTGTCAAGGCTCCGTCCCCCGCGCCCCGGCTGCGGGTACCGTAGGGGCATGCGCTACCTCTTCAGCACCGGACTCGTCGCCGCGATCTCGGCTGGGATCTCGCTGCTGCGCGGCACCCGCAATGAACCCATCACCTGGCGCTCGCTCCTGTCGTGGGTGAGCTGGGGCATCACGATGGCGCTCGCGGTCGGCGCGGTCGTCGACATGCGCCGCGAACGCCACGGCGTGCCGGTGGACGCCGACTCCCCACAGTCGGTGAAGAAGTCCAAGAAGGCGCAGCGTCTGCAGTTCCGTTCGCAGAAGGCCCTCGCCGATGCGCAGGGGCACGCCCAGGACAAGCGGTCCTGACGCACCCCCGCGCCTCCCGCGTCAACGGGTGAGGATCAGCGCCTCGCCCTGACCGCCGCCGCCGCACAGGCCGACCGCCGCGGTTCCGCCACCCCGGCGGGCCAGCTCGTGCGCGACGTGCACCACGAGACGGTTGCCGGAGGCGCCGATCGGATGACCGATCGCGATGCCGCCGCCGTGCACGTTGACGATGTCGCCGTGCAGCCCGAGCTCGGTCTGCGAGCGGGCGACCACGGCCCCGAACGCCTCGTTGATCTCCACGAGATCCAGATCCTGCGGCGTGATGCCCTGTTTTCGGCACGCCTGCTCGATCGCCCGCGCCGGCTGCGCCTGGAGCGAGTTGTCCGGGCCGGCGGTCTGGCCGCTCGCCCCGACGGTCACGAGCACCGGCCAGCCTTTGGCCTCGGCCGTCCCACGCGTCGTGACGACCACGGCGGAGGCGCCGTCCGAGATCTGGGACGAGTTGCCTGCGGTGATCGACCCGCCCTCGGCGAAGGCGGCACGCAGTCCCGCGAGGGTCTCCACCGTGGTCTCGGGGCGCACCCCCTCGTCTCGGGTCACCCGCACGGGCTCGCCCCGGCGCTGCGGCACCTCGACGGCGACGATCTCCGCGTCCAGCACCCCGCTCTCCTGGGCGGCGGCGGCCCGCTGATGCGAGAGCGCCGCCACCTGGTCCTGCATCTCTCTGGTGAGCTCGTATCGCGCGTTGTGCCGTTCCGTCGACGCGCCCATGCTCTCCCGGTCGTAGGCGTCCGTCAGCCCGTCGTAGGCCATGTGGTCGAGGACCTCGACGGTGCCGTAGGTCCAGCCGTCGCGCGATCCCATGAGCAGGTGCGGCGCGCGGGTCATGGACTCCATGCCGGCGGCGACGACCACCTCGGCGTCCCCGGTCCGGATCATGCGCGCCGCGTCGATCACCGCGGTGAGCCCGGACAGGCACACCTTGTTCACGGAGTGCGCGGGCACGTCCCAGCCGATCCCTGCGCCGATCGCCGCCTGACGGGCGGCGTTCTGCCCGGATCCGGCGGCGAGCACCTGTCCCACGATCACCGCGTCGACGTCTGCCGGATCCACTCCCCCCTGCTCCAGGGCGCCGCGGATCGCGAACGATCCGAGCTGCGGCGCGGTGAAGGCGGCGAGCTGTCCTTTCAGCCGGCCCTGCGGGGTGCGCGCCGCGGCGACGATGACGACATCGTTCTCACTCATTGCTCGGTCCTTCCGTTCTCCAGTTCCGGGGCGAGGCGGAGGGACGGCTCCGTGGCCTCCCGTACCTGCTGCACCGTGACATCGGGCGCGACCTCGACCAGCACGAGGCCCTCCCGCGTCACGTCGATCACCGCGAGGTCCGTGATGATCCGGTCCACGACGCCGCGGCCGGTCAGCGGCAGCGTGCAGGCGTCGACGATCTTCGCCGAGCCGTCCTTGGCGACGTGCTCCATCAGCACGATCACCCGTCCGGCGCCGTGCACGAGGTCCATGGCGCCCCCGGGGCCCTTGACCATCTTGCCCGGGATCATCCAGTTCGCGAGGTCGCCGGAGGCAGAGACCTGCATCGCCCCGAGGATGGCGGCATCGATCTTCCCGCCGCGGATCATGCCGAAGCTGAGGGCGGAGTCGAAGAACGCCGCTCCGGGGAGCGTGGTCACCGTCTCCTTCCCCGCGTTGATGAGATCCGGGTCGACCTCGTCCTCCCGCGGGTAGGGCCCGACCCCGAGGATGCCGTTCTCCGACTGCAGCACCACGGTCACGTCGGACGGGACGTGGTTCGGGACGAGCGTGGGCAGGCCGATGCCGAGGTTCACGTACGCGCCGTCCGGGAGCTCGACCGCAGCGCGCGCGGCCATCTGATCTCTGGTGAGCGCCATGTCAGGCTCCTTCCGCGGCGACGGTCCGCCGCTCGATGCGCTTGGGGATGTCCTCGCCGACCTCGACGATCCGGTGCACGAAGACCCCGGGCAAGTGGATCGTGTCCGGATCCAGCTCCCCCGGTTCCACGAGCCGCTCCACCTGCGCGATGCACACGCGTCCGGCCATCGCGGCGAGCGGGTTGAAGTTCCGGGCTGCCTTGCGGAACACGAGGTTGCCGTGCCGGTCGCCGCGCGCCGCATGCACCAGGGCGAAGTCGGTGGTGATGGCCTCCTCCAGCACGAACTCGCGGGGCTCGCCGTGCACCGCGAACGTGCGCACGTCCTTGGGCGGTGATCCCACCGCGATCGATCCGTCGGGGTGATACCGGCGGGGCAGGCCCCCGTCGGCCACCTGGGTGCCGACGCCCGTCTGGGTGTAGAACGCGGCGATCCCGGATCCTCCCGCTCGCAGCTTCTCGGCGAGCGTGCCCTGCGGCGTCAGCTCCAGCTCGAGCTCCCCGGACAGGAACTGCCGCTCGAACTCCTTGTTCTCCCCCACGTACGACGAGGTCATCTTGCGGATGCGCTGCGCGGCGAGCAGCACGCCGAGCCCCCAGTCGTCCACCCCGCAGTTGTTGCTCACCACGCTCAGGTCGGTCGTGCCCTGTGCGAGGAGCGCTTCGATGAGCGCGATCGGGTTCCCGGAGAGTCCGAAGCCTCCGACGGCGAGCGAAGCGCCGTCCGGAATGTCGGCGACGGCGGCCTCCGCGGATTCCCACTGCTTGTCGATCACGTCTGCTCCTTCGGTTCCGTGTCCCCACCAGCCTCCCGCCCCGGCGGAGTCACGGCCAGCTCCCTCTTGCGATGTGGACGCCCGCGCCACTAGCGTCCACGATGTGGACACTGCGACGAACCCCGTCCCCGGCACTCAGGCTGTCGCGCGGGCGGCGCGGCTCCTGCGACTGGTGACGGCCGCCGGCACCGACGGCGCCACCCTGCAGGAACTCGCCGGCAGCGCCGGTCTCTCCCGCCCCACGACGCATCGCCTGCTCAGCGCCCTGCGCGTGGAGGGGCTCGTGGACCGGGACGGCGACAGCAGCCGCTGGATGCCGGGACCCGAGCTTTTCCTCATGGGATCCGTGGCCGCCGCTCGATACGACGTGACGGCCCTGGCCCGGGACATCGTGCGGTCGCTCGCCGTGAAGACCGAGGAGAGCGCCTTCTTCTCCGTCCGGCGCGCGGACGAGACGGTCTGCCTGCTGCGCGAGGAGGGCTCGTTCCCCATCCGCTCCTTCGTGCTGAGCGAGGGGGTGCGCTTCCCGCTCGGAGTGGCGAGCGCCGGCCTCGCGATCCTCGCGTTCCTCCCCGACCATGATGTGGATGCCTATCTGGAGCGCCATCCTGAGCTCGTCGAGAGCTGGGGGCGCGCTCATGGCGAGCGCCCGCTGCGGAAGCGCCTCGCCGAGACGAAGGAACGCGGATTCGCCGTCAACCCCGGCCTGATCGTCGAGGGGAGCTGGGGCCTCGGCGCGGCGGTGTTCGACCGTGCAGGGCGCCCGGAGTGGGCGCTCAGCCTCACCGGTGTCGCCTTCCGCTTCGGCCCGGAGCGTCAGGCCGAGCTGGGCCGGATCCTCCTCGCCCACGCCCATCAGCTCTCGGCGAGGATCGCCCACGCCCGGCGGTGACCTCGATACATATCAGTAGGTATATACTTTCTGGTATGAATCGCTCGGAGGTCATCCCGTCACTCGTCCTGTCGGGGTACGCGCTGGGCCGCATCGCCGCCCAGGACGCAGGGAACGACGCCCCCGCGGCGCAGTGGCGGGTGCTCAGCCTGCTCGATCAGTCCGGTCCCCGCCGTGTCGGCGAGCTCGCCGCAGCAGCTCGCACCACGCAGCCCGGGATGACCCGGCTGCTCGGCACGCTCGAACGCGAGGGTCTCGTGCATCGCTCCCCCGATGCCGACGACTCCCGTGCCACCGTCGTCGCCGTGACCCGGGACGGGACGGCGGCCCTGACTGCCTGGCGCTCCGAGTTCCGGGAGACGATCGCGCCGCGGTTCGCCGACCTCGACGACGATGACTGGCACGCCCTCACCCGTGCGGCAGAGATCCTCGCCGCCCGCACCTCCGCAGACCGGACAGGAGAGATCCGTTGAACACCGCCCCCGCATCCCGCACCCCATCGGTCTGGAAGCAGCCCGCCCAGGTGTGGGCCGTCGCCTTCGCGTGCGTCGTCGCCTTCATGGGCATCGGCCTCGTCGATCCGATCCTCCCGGCGATCGCGGAGTCCCTGGAAGCGACGCCGGTCGAGACGGAGCTCCTGTTCACCAGCTACCTCCTGGTCACCGGCCTCGCGATGCTCGTCACGAGCTGGATCTCCAGCCGGATCGGCGCCAAGGCCACGCTCCTGGTCGGACTCGGCCTGATCGTGGTGTTCGCCTTCCTCTGCGCGATCAGCGGCAGCGTCGACGCCGTCATCGGATTCCGGGCCGGCTGGGGTCTGGGCAACGCGCTGTTCATCTCGACCGCGCTGGCCACCATCGTCGGCGCGGCATCCGGCGGCAGCAGTGCGGCGATCGTGCTGTACGAGGCTGCTCTCGGCCTCGGCATCGCCGTGGGCCCGCTGCTCGGCGGCATCCTCGGCGAGCAGAGCTGGCGCGGACCGTTCTTCGGCGTCGTCGCCCTGATGGCCATCGCGTTCATCGCCGTCCTGGTGCTGCTGCGAGGGCCGGGCGAGAAGCGCACCCCCGTGAAGTTCTCCGCCCCCTTCACCGCTCTGCGCCGTCCCGCTCTCGCGATCCTCGCCGTGGCCGCCCTGTTCTACAACATCGGCTTCTTCGTGCTGCTGGCGTTCTCGCCGTTCCCCCTGGGCTTCGGGGCCATGGGCATCGGCCTGACGTTCTTCGGCTGGGGCGTCGCCCTCGCGGTCACCAGCGTGTGGGTCGCGCCCGTGCTGATGCGCCGGATGCCGAGGACCCACGTCATCCTCACCGTGCTGCCGCTGCTCGCCGTCGACCTCGTCGTCGCGGGGCTGGTGGTCGCCGAACCTGCCTCTCTCGTCGTGTGCATCATCGTGGGCGGCCTGCTGCTCGGCGTCATGAACACCGTGCTGACCGAAGCCGTGATGGAGGCGACCGACCTCCCCCGCTCCGTCGCCTCCTCGGCCTACTCCGCGGTCCGCTTCCTCGGCGGCGCGATGGCCCCGCCGATCGCGGCGCTCCTGTGGCACCTGTTCAGCGCGACCGTGCCGTACCTCTTCGCCGCCGCCGCCGTCCTTCTGGCAGCGCTGACGATCCTCCTCGGCCGGAAGGTCCTCGCGCACATCGACGACGAACCTGCAGACGCGACCGCGGAGGACGCGGCGGCGATCCTCGTCGGTGACGCCGGCTGACCGCTCGACTACCGTGGGGGCATGAGCGACCCCTCTTCCCTCCCCGAGCGCAGCCGACGGGTGCAGGAGCACCTCCTTGCGGCCGGTGTCGAGACCGAGATCCGGGTCCTGCCGGACTCGGCACGCACCGCTGCGGAGGCGGCGGCCGCCATCGACTGCGACGTCGCCGCGATCGCCAACAGTCTCGTCTTCCTCGCCGACGGCCGCCCCGTCCTCGTCATGACCAGCGGCGGGCACCGGGCGGATCTCGCCGTTCTCGCGCGGAGCATCGGGGCGCGTGCGGTGGCCATGGCGCAACCCGCCGTCGTCCGTGAGGCCACAGGACAGGCGATCGGCGGCGTGGCGCCCGTCGGCCATCCCGCACCCCTCCCCACCTTCATCGACAGCGCCCTGCAGCAGCACGACGCGATCTGGGCGGCGGCGGGCCATCCGCACACCGTCATGCCGCTGACCTTCGCCCAGCTGTCGAGCCTCACCGCCGGCACGGTGATCGAGGTCGTCTGACCGGATGTCCGCGCCATGCCCCATGATGGAGGCGATACCGGCCGCGGTCGGGTGACCGACGACAGGGAGGCGACGACATGTGCGGACGATTCGCGAACGACGCGACGACGGACGAGCTGATCCGGGAGTTCGTCGCCGAGGGCGGCCGACCGGAGGACTGGTGGAAGTCCTGGCACGGCGCCTACTCGATCGCGCCCACCGAGAGCGCCCCCATCGTCCGGGACCGGGGTGAGGGCCACATCCTCGAACTCGTGCGGTGGGACTGGCAGAGTCCCCCCAACCGTCCCCAGCGCGCCCCGCTGATCAATGCACGGATGGAGAAGCTCGCCGCCGGATTCTGGGCGCCGGCGTTCTCCGCGGCCCGCTGCCTCGTCCCGATGCGCGGGTACTTCGAGTGGACAGGTGAGAAGGGGCACAAGACGCCGCATTTCCTCCACGGGGACGGCCTGCTCGCCGCCGCCGGCCTCACCTGGTCGATGGAGCACGAGGGCGAGAAGGTGCGCTGCTTCGTCGTCGTCACCAGGGAGGCGCGCGACGCCGGCGGCGAGGTGCACGACCGGATGCCCGCCTTCCTGACCCCCGACACGTGGGACGCCTGGCTCACACCGGAGAAGCTCGCCGGGCAGACCAAGTTGGACACGCTGGCAATGCTCGATCACACCTCCGCCGACGTCGCGGCGACGCTCCGCGGCCACGTCGTGGACCGCAAGGTGAGCAACACCCGCACCGTCGACCCGTCCGATCCCACGCTTCTCGATCCGGTGGCCTGAAACGGGGAGACACGCGACGACGCACGACACCCCGGTCGGGTAGGAGAACGGGCAGAAGTGTGAAACGCTGAGCACACCCCACACCAGCGGTCATCGCGTCCGCGCCTCTTGGCACAGGTTCCCGTGGCGAGAAGGGAATCTTGCAATGGGCAAGTTCATCTACGAGAACAGCGTCAAGGTCGATATCGAAGACCGCGCTCTCACTCACATCCAGCTGGTCATGACCGCGAAGCTCCGCCGTGGCGAGCCCTTCGGCTTCACGTGGAAGGACGACGTCAGCATGGGCGGCGGCCGGACGACGGTCTGGATCCATGCCGGCAGCTCGCTCGTGTACAAGTACCACGGCAGCCGGCAGCCCAGCGTGAACCGCGCCTGGATCGAGGCTCTCGCATTCACGGCGAACGCCCCGAGCGGGCTGTATCTCGTCCCCGAGCCCGCGGAGCAGCAGCAGCCGGACGAGCGCGAGAGCGCTCTCACGCGCTCCTAACACGCCGACGGAGCGGGTTCAACCCCCCTTCGTATCGGTCCTGTCCCTTCGTACCGTGGAGCCATGGGGAACCATACGGGAATGACGACGACGCACATCGAGATCGATGGGCACGACTTCCTCCTGCCTCGCAGCACGGACGTCGCGGACCTCATGTCTCGGATCGAAGCGGCCGCCCGCTCGCAACCGACCTTCGTCGACTTGGCGACGGGCGATGCGCTGACGAGCGTGCTCATCACGGCCCAATCCCGGGTGGTCGTCTACCTCATCCGCGAGGACACGGGGCAGGATGCCCCCATCGACGCCCGTTCGACGCTCGACTGGGATCTCTGAGGAGCACGGCCCGCTCGTAGACTGGACCGATGCTCGTCGCTCTCATCCGCCCCCGAGGATCCATGACCGTCGACGTCACCGGGACATCCCTCGAAGACGTCCACACGCAGCTCGATGCTCATCGCGAGCCGGGCTACGCGCTCACGTCCGCCCCGGTGCGCATGCTCAAGGGCGAGGCGAAGATGGAGGCGACGGGAACGTTCCATCGCATCGACGGCGTCGAGCAGATCGAGGCCGACGACATGGCAGGCATCGAGGCCAAAGTGCCCGAGGGCTGGCAGTTGCTGTCCGTCCGTCGCGCCTGACGCGCGAACCGCCCACCCGAGCGCGCGTTTCCCCCCTCGCGCAGGTCGACCCGCACGCTCCGTGCGGGCTCGAAAAGGCTCCTGCCCTAGCCTGCAGAGGTGCGGTTTCGATCCCGCTAAGAGCACCCTGGCGGCCGGCATGGACGCGACCGTGGATGCAGCGAGCGTCTCGTTCGTACAGACAAAAGAAAAAGCCTCGGAGATGGCGAGATCTCTGAGGCTTGTTCCGTGCACCCCCAGGGACTTGAACCCTGAACCCACTGATTAAGAGTCAGTTGCTCTGCCGATTGAGCTAGAGGTGCGTGGCCCGGGATAACCCCGACCGAGGAATTACATTACCAGCGGTTGGCGTCGAGACGAAATCCACGGCGACCCGGGCGTGGCTCGGGCGTTTCGCCCCGCGATCCTGGCCGATGGTCTCTGCGGCTGCGTCGATGACGGCGACTATTCTGAGAGCGTGACCGCCACTTCCGACGCCGCTGACCTGCGCGCAGATCTCCAGCTCGCCCTTCGCCTCGCCGACGCCGCGGACGCGCAGTCGCTCCCCCGGTTCGACGCTGCGGATCTGGAGATCTCCACGAAGGCGGATCACTCCCACGTGACCGACGCCGACCTCGCCACGGAGCGCGCGATCCGCCGACTCCTCGAGGAGGAACGTCCCGACGACGGCATCTTCGGCGAGGAGTTCGGCGCCCAGGGCAGCACCGTCCGGCAGTGGATCATCGATCCGATCGACGGCACGGCGAACTTCCTCCGGGGCGTCCCGCTGTGGGGCACGATGATCGCTCTCGCGATCGACGGTGTGCCACGGGTCGGCGTGGTCAGCATGCCGGCGCTCGGTCGACGGTGGTGGGCGGCGACGGGACACGGCGCCTGGACC
Organism: Microbacterium sp. NRRL B-14842; assembly: GCF_050470785.1. Classification (NCBI taxonomy): domain Bacteria; kingdom Bacillati; phylum Actinomycetota; class Actinomycetes; order Micrococcales; family Microbacteriaceae; genus Microbacterium; species Microbacterium sp. NRRL B-14842. Next base: position 1,630,428 of record NZ_JBFLUM010000001.1, read on the forward strand.
GTCGATGACCGCACGGAGCGACGCCTCGCCACCTCCTCCGTCTCGGCGCTGGATGAGGCCAGCGTGAGTTTCCAGAGCATCGCCCAGTGGCGCGACGCCGGGCAGCTGGACGCCCTGCTGCGTCTGAGCGAGCACGTCTGGCGCGATCGGGCGTACGGCGATGTCTATGCGTACATGCTCCTGGCGGAGGGACGATTGGAAGCCGTCGCCGAGTTCGATGTGAAGGAATACGACATCGCCGCCGCCGTGGCCATTGTCACCGAGGCGGGTGGGCGCATGACGGCTTTCGACGGTTCCGAGACGATCTCGGCGCGCTCGACACTCGCCACCAACGGCATCCTTCACGACGACTTCCTCCGTCTTCTGCACGACTGATACCTCCGAGGCACCATGAACCCCCGACGACTCGCGGCTCTGACCAGCCTCGTACTGATCGGGGCGCTCCTCACGGCGTGTACCGACGACGGCGCACCCGACCCGTCGCCCTCGCAGGAGCCCACGTCCGCCGCGGGTGACGCCGCGGCGACGCCGGCGGCCACGGATGAGCTGACGTGCGAGTCGATGATCTCGGAGGGCACGGTCGCCGCCCTCACCGAAGCCGGGTGGACCGCCGAGCCGCGGGAATTCCGCGTCGGCGGCGTCGAGCTCTCGGAGGGACTCCTGTGCTTCTGGGCGGACTTCACCGTCCCGTCCGATCACGGTCAGATGTACGGCTGGTCTGCGCTCTCCCCCGCCGACGCCGAACGGGCGCGGGAGGGCCTCGAGGACGAGGGCTGGCGGAGCGAGGAGAGCGCCCAGGGCGTCTACGTCACGGAGGACCCTCAGTACGCGATGAGCACCGACGAAGACGGCTACGGCATGACGTACCTCTTCGGCGACGGCTGGGTGAAGGTCGCCGACACCAAACAGGGGCTGCTTCTGGTCGAAGGCCGGGACTGAGCAGCGCATCATCCCGACGACGTTGTCAAGCGTCTGGGCTCCTCTCCGCGGAGAGAGCATGCTGGAGGTATTCGTCGAGGAAAGGAACGCGCATGGCTAACGACAGCGACCGCAACGACATCAGCACCGAGCCCTCCCCCGGCCCGGAGGAGAACGACAACCTCGGCGCCGAGGACAACAAGGGCGAGCCGCGAACGGTTCCGCCCACGGATGGGTCCGACGATGACGGGGACGACGTCCTCGCGGAGGATCCGGACCGCTCGCACTGAGCCTGTCGAACACAGGAGCCCCGCCTCATGACGAGGCGGGGCTCCTGTCGTCTCGTCCGGGCGTCGACCCCTGGACGATCTCGTCGACGAGGTGGATCCCCCCAGTCGAGTTGGCCGACTGCATCAGATCCTCGATCCACTGCGGATTCAGTTTCGGCGGCTCCCGACCTTCGAACGTGAAGCGCAGCGGGATCGCCGGATGCAGCCAGATCGTAGAGCGACCGTAGGCCTCTCCCTCGGGGTGGGTCCAGGACACCGTGAAGCTCTCGTTGCGTCGGAGCTTCGTCGCGATCACGACCTTGAGGTGCGCGAGCGCTCGGTCTTCGATGTGGAGCTGGCTCGTGCCGTCGTACATGATGAACCCCATGTGCGAATCGTAGGCCCGCGTTCCATCCGTCACCAGAGGCAGTCAGGTCCTCTGGAGTTCATGGCCGCCGGGATCTGAGCGCGAGCATGTCTGTATGAGCGCCCACCGCTGAGTGACGTCCCCCGAAGAGGGGACAGACGGCTCCTGGCATACGTCGATACTCTGGCCGGATCAGGGGACTCGTGCGAGATACGAGAGGTGCGAGCGTCGATGGCCGGTCACGCCGATCATCGCCCGGCGCTCATGATCGGAAGGACTTCTCATGACGATCGATGTCGTTGCGGAGCCGCTGGTGGCAGCAGTCCGCGAGGCGTGGGCCAGGGCGCGGGGAACGATCCTCGTGCCCTCGGGATTCCAGCTGACGGAGGTGACGGTCGATGCCGGATCGTTGACTGCTCAGGTGGCCGACCCCGCCGGCTCGCGATTCGGCATGCGCGTGGCGCTCCCGAATGCCGCGCGGTGGGAGGGTCGTGTCCAGGGCGGAGAGGGGACATCAGAGCACTGGGCGCTGTGGAGCGTCATCGTCCCCCTCATGGAGGAGCTGGAGACGGACGCCGCGCACCGCTTCCATCCGGACGCCGACGGCGTCCGCTGGGTGACCTCATAGGAGAAGCCCCGGTGTCCCGGACGAGAGTCCGAGCCACCGGGGCTTCTTTCTGGTGACAGCGACCTGGTGGAGCTGGGGGGAATCGAACCCCCGTCCAACGCTGAGTCTCCACGCCTTCTCCGGGCGCAGTCTGTGGAAGCGTTCTGCTCGGCTCCGACCTTTGTCACAGACACCTAAGTCGACGAGCCCAGCCTGGGAAGAGTCCCACGTGACGTCCAGACGCCGTCACGCAGCAAGATTCCTAGATGACGCCAGGATCCGTATCGGAATCACATACGGTCTGACGGACTATCGGGCTCGCTTAGGCAGCGAGGGCGAAGTCGTTGCGCTTGGTTTCGGCAACTATTGTTTTGCAGAGAGCGTTTACGAGATAACTCTGCATCCTCGGCCCGCTTCTCGTGGATTCACAGGCGCTGTCGAAACCGATCAGCCCCGTGGTCCTTCTCTCGAAGGAGCCGCTGTCACACTGTGGAATTGTCACTCCCGGGCGATGAGCACCCGAGTATCTCAGACTACAACGTTCGCGCCTCGGCCGCCATTCCCCGCCGCCGATGCCCGTCGCGTAGAGTCGGCCCATGAGCGATGTGACAGTCACCGTCCGCGGCGAACACGAGGCGCGTCTGTCGCCGGAACGGGCGACCATCCGCGTCACGGTGCGCGCAGAGGGTCCGGAGCGCGCGACCGTCGTCGACCACGTCCTGCGTCTGACCGAACCCGTCCGCAGCAGCATCGTGGGACGTGTGGATGCCGGCACCGCCCTCGACTGGAGCAGCACGCGACTCTCGGTGCGTGCCGAGCGCCCGTGGAATGCCGAGGGGAAGCGTCTCGCCCCGGTGTACTACGCGAGCATCGACGTGACCGCGACCTTCGCGGAGGCCTCGGAGCTTTCCCTCTGGATCTCCGATATCTCCGCGTGGGACGGTGTCGAGATCGGTTGGGTCGACTGGCATCTCACCCCGGAGACCCGCGTCCGCGTGGAACGAGAGGTCGCCGCACAGGCCGTCGGCGTGGCCGTGACGAGGGCCGAGGCCTACGCCGCTGCTCTCGGTCTCGCCCAGGTGACTCCCGTGGAGATCGCTGACACCGGCCTGCTCTCCTCCACGACGCCGGCGCCGGGCGCTCCGCTCGGGAAGGCACGCGGCGCCGTCGCCTTCGCGGCCGATGCCGCCCCGGCCATGGAGTACGAGCCGCAGGATATCGTGCTCACGGCAACCGTCGAGGCGCGGTTCCTCGCTCGCTGACCCGCGCCCTCAGTCGGCGACGACGAAGGGGGCGAGGTCGGCGGCGAGGCGCTCCGACACGTGCGCGTGGACGGCGGTACCCGCCTCCTCGTGCTCGACCGATAGCAGCATCCCGGTCTCGTGGATCGCGGCGACAAGGTCTCCACGGTCGTAAGGGATCACGGCGTGGAGCTCGACCGCGGGCTTCGGCAGGGCCTCCTCGATGGCTGCACGGAGTTCGGCGATGCCCTCCCCCGACCGCGACGACACGAAGTGCGCCCGCGGCTCCAGGCCGCGGAGAACCAGCCGCTCGTCTTCGGGGATCAGATCGGCCTTGTTGAAGACGACGAGCTCCGGCATGTCACGCACACCGACGTCGCCCATCACGTCACGCACGGTCTGCAGCTGTCCGGCCGGATCGGGGTGCGAGCCGTCGACCACGTGGAGGACGACGTCTGCGTCCCCGACCTCCTCCAGCGTCGAACGGAAGGCTTCGACGAGCTGGTGCGGCAGGTTGCGCACGAAGCCGACGGTGTCGGTCAGCGTGTACACGCGGCCGTCCTCGGTCTCCGAGCGCCGCACGGTCGCGTCGAGGGTGGCGAACAGCGCGTTCTCCACGAGGACGCCCGCGCTCGTCAGCGCATTGAGCAGACTGGACTTTCCGGCGTTCGTGTATCCGGCGATGGCGACAGACGGGATCGTGTTCCGCTTGCGCTCGGCGCGCTTCGCCTCACGCGCCGGGGCGAAGTCGCGGATCTGCTTGCGCAGCAGCGCCATCTTCGTCCGGATGCGTCGACGGTCGAGCTCGATCTTCGTCTCACCAGGACCGCGCGAACCCATACCGGCGCCGCCGGCGCCGACCTGTCCACCGGCCTGACGGCTCATCGATTCACCCCAACCACGCAGGCGCGGCAGCAGGTACTCGAGCTGTGCGAGCTCGACCTGGGCCTTGCCCTCCCGGCTTTTGGCATGCTGGCTGAAGATGTCGAGGATCACAGTGGTCCGGTCGATCACCTTGACCTTCACGACGTCCTCGAGCGCTCGTCGCTGGCTGGGCGCCAGCTCGGTGTCGGCGATGACCGTGTCGGCGCCGACCGCCGCGACGATGTCCTTCAGCTCCTGGGCCTTGCCTCGCCCGAGGTAGGTGGCGGCATCCGGGTGCGGGCGGCGCTGCAGCACGCCGTCGAGCACGACCGCGCCCGCTGTCTCCGCGAGCGCCGCGAGTTCGCGCAGCGAATTCTCCGCGTCCTCCTGGGCACCCTGCGGGTACACCCCGACGAGCACGACGTTTTCCAGCCGGAGCTGGCGGTACTCGACCTCGGTGACGTCCTCGAGTTCGGTGGACAGACCACCCACGCGCCGCAGCGCGTGCCGATCTTCGAGGTCCCACTGTTCGCCGTCGGCCGTCGAATGCGCGGCCGTCGCTTCGTCCTGGAGTGCCTGCGCGGCGCCGAACGTGCGCACCTCGGAGCGCTTCTCTGCGTTCGCCAGCACGCGGTCGACCGTCTGGTCGTCGGTGGAGGGTGTCTTCGTCTCCGTCATCCGTTCCTGTCTCTGGTTTCCTCGCGAGCCTTAACCTTAGCCCGCGCTGTCCGGTACGCTCACCGTATGGGGTCCGACCACTATTTCACTGCGGCCCCGGCTAGCCCCGAGAACCTGCGCAAGATCCGCGTATCCCTTGCAGGCCGTGAGCTCGAAGTGACCACCGCGGGTGGTGTCTTCAGCCCGGATCGACTCGACGCCGGCACCGCAGTGCTCCTCGCCAACATGCCTCCCGTTCCTCCCGGAGGTCATCTTCTCGACCTCGGGAGCGGGTGGGGGCCGATCTCCCTGTCGATGGCACTGGCCTCGCCGCACGCGACCGTCTGGGCGGTGGACGTGAACGAGCGGGCCTTGGATCTCGTACGTCGCAACGCGGCTGCCCTTGGCCTCACCAATATCAACGCCTCCCTGCCCGAAGATGTTCCCGACGACGTGACCTTCCGCACGATCCGGTCCAATCCGCCGATCCGCGTCGGGAAGAACGAACTGCACGGGCTGCTGGAGAAGTGGATCCCGCGGCTCGACGAACGCAGCGACGCGTGGCTCGTCGTCCAGCGCAATCTCGGCGCCGACTCTCTGCAGCGCTGGATCGCTGCGACCTTCCACCCCGGTTTCAGCGTCTTCCGCACGGCGACGGGCAAGGGCTACCGCATCCTCAAGGTGAGGAAGCACGGGACGCCGCCGACGGAACCGATCGACGTCGTCTGAGCCCCCTCACCCCTCAGACCAGATCGACTTCGCCCTGGTAGACGAGCTGAGCAGGTCCGGACAGCGCGACGTGCTCCCCGTCCTCGGCGGGGAACATCCGGACTCCGAGCGTGCCACCCGGAACCTCGACCTTCCAGTTGTCAGGCGCCTGGGCACCGGCCCAGTAGCGCACGGCGAGTGCGGTGGCGGCCACGCCCGTGCCGCAGCTCAGGGTCTCGCCGACGCCGCGTTCGAACACACGCATCCGCACGTGGCCGACGCCGTCGCGCACGAGGGGCTCGCCGGGCACCACGAACTCGACGTTCGCCCCGGCGGGCGGAGCCGGTTCCAACTCGGGCGCGCGCGTGAGTTCCAGCAGGCCGAGCTCGGCGTCGGAGGCGAGCGCCACCACGACGTGCGGGTTCCCGACGTCGATGCCCAGTCCGGGCCGGGTCACGGTCAGCCCGTCCGCGCGCACCAGCGGGTCGACGCCCGACAGGCGCCACGCGCCCAGGTCGACCTGGTAACCGCTCACGCCGCGCGTGACGTCACGGACGCCAGCCCTGGTGCCGATGGGGAGAGTACTGCCGGCCTCGATGTCGGCGAGACCGGAGCGCACGAGGTAGTGCGCGAAGACTCGGATCCCGTTGCCGCACATCTCGGCGACCGAGCCGTCCGCGTTGCGGTAGTCCATGAACCACTCGGCATCCGGCTCCTCCGCCAGGGCCGCTGCCCCCTCCGCGATCGCGGACGAACGCACGACTCGGAGAACGCCGTCGGCCCCGATGCCGAAATGGCGATCGCAGAGCACCGCGACCTGCTCCGCGGTCAGCTCCAGCTGGCCGTCGGGATCGGCGATGATGATGAAGTCGTTGCCGGTACCGTGCCCCTTGGTGAATGCGACCATGGGACCAGTCTAGGGAGCCGTCGAGCCGGCGCTCCGCCCCGCGACGCGGTAACGCCCGCAGAGGAAGCTGCGGTTGCGGGCCACCTCGATCAGATCCAGGTCGAGACGCCGGGGCAACAGTGGGGCACCGCCCCCGAGGGTCACCGGGGCGTATTGGACCCAGACCTCGTCCAGGAGGCCCGCGTCTGCGAACTGTCCTGCCACGTCTCCCCCGCCGACGACCCAGAGGTCCTTTCCTTCCGCCGCCTCGTGCATCGCGGCATGGACGTCGGGGATCGCCGCGCTCGTCACACGGACGTCCGCCCCGGTCGGCACGGCGAGCTCACGATGCGAGAGCACCCACGTGGGCTGCTGATACGCCCAGCGGCCCTCCTCGTGGCGCATGACCCATTCGTACGTCGATGACCCCATCACGAGCGCCCCGATACTCTTCTCGAACGCCGGATAGGCCATGGGACCTTCCATGTCGATGTCCTGCGTCAGAAGCCAATCCAACGAATGCTCCGTCGTGGCGATGTACCCGTCAAGGCTGGACGCGGTGAAGTAATGAGTGGCCATGCGCGCATCGTCGCACGGGCCACCGACATCAGGTCAGGGCGCCAGCAGGTCGGCGACGGCCACCGGCGGCGCCATCCATTCGAGCTCCGGATAGCGCTTGAACCACGACACCTGACGACGCGCGTAGCGCCGGGTGAGTGCCTGCGTCTCAGCGATCGCCTCCTCGGCGGTGGAGCGTCCCTCCAGCTGTGCGAGCGCCTGCGCGTACCCGATGGCCCGGGGAGCCGTCGTCCCGCGCTCCAGACCCTCGTCGCGCAGCCGCGCGACCTCGGCCACGAGGCCGTGCTCCCACATCCGCCGGACACGAGCATCCAGCCGGGCGACGAGATCGGAGCGATCCACGTGCAGACCGATCAGCCGGGTGCGCGGATGCCAGAGCGTCGGCTTCACGGGCAGTGTCGCGCCGTGCGTCGCGCTCCCCTGTTCGACGACTTCGAGAGCACGGATCACTCGTCTGCCGTTGCGCGGGTCCACCCTGGCTGCGGCTTCCGGATCGCGCACACGCAGCCGCTGCAGGAGAGACTCGACGCCGTCCCGATCCAGCTCCTGCTCGAGACGTTCGCGGATCACGGGGTCTCGAGGCGGGAAGTGGAACTCGTAGACGACACCGGACACGTAGAGTCCGGATCCGCCGACGAGGATGGCGTCGCCGCCCCCCGCGTGAATCCTCTGCACGGCCTCGCGTGCGAGCGGCTGATACCAGGCCACAGCGGCATCCTGCGTCACCTCTCGCACGTCGAAGAGATGGTGCGGAATGCCGCGTCGTTCGGAGACGGGCAGCTTGGCCGTTCCGATGTCCATGCCGCGGTAGAGCTGCATCGCATCCGCGTTGACGATCTCCGCCGGGTTGCCGCGACGCCGGAGCTCCTCCGCGAGATCGAGCGCCAGATCGCTCTTCCCGGTACCTGTCGCGCCGACGACGGCCCAGAGCCGAGGTGTGGTCACACTCCGACGCGGAGGGTCGGCAGGCCGAGGGAGACGGCGCGCGGTGCCCCGTCGCTCGGAGCCGGCACGGCGCACGACTCCGCCTGTCCCCGATCCCAGGCATCTCCACCGCGCGTACGGCGGATGCGCAGCGGCGCGCCGGTCGGATCGTCGGCGAGGAGGTGGAACGGTGCGGCGTGGGTCACCCTCACGGTGACGACGTCACCTGGACGCGGCAGCTCCGAACCCGGGGTCACCTCAAAGTGCACGAGCCGGTTGTCCTGAGCCCGTCCGGTCAGTCGACGGGTCGCCGTGTCCTTCTTGCCTTCACCCGTGGAGACGAGCACCTCGACCTCCCGGCCGACCTGCTTCTGGTTCTCCTCCAGCGAGATGCGCTCCTGGAGCGCGATCAGCCGGTCGTAGCGGGCCTGCACGACCTCCTTGGGCACCTGATCCGGCATGGTGGCCGCGGGGGTCCCTTCGCGGATCGAGTACTGGAAGGTGAAGGCTCCGGAGAATCGGGACTGCTCGACGACGCGCATCGTGTCCTCGAAGTCCTCCTCGGTCTCGCCGGGGAAGCCCACGATGATGTCGGTCGTGATGGCCGCGTGCGGGATGCGTTCCCGAACGCGGTCCAGGATGCCGAGGAAGCGCTCGCTGCGGTACGAGCGCCGCATCGCCTTGAGGATCCGATCGCTTCCGGACTGCAGCGGCATGTGGAGCTGCGGCATGACCGCGGGGGTCTCCGCCATCGCGTCGATCACGTCGTCGGTGAAGGCAGCGGGGTGCGGGCTCGTGAAGCGGATGCGCTCGAGGCCCTCGATCTCACCGGCGGCACGGAGAAGCTTGCCGAACGCCTGACGATCCCCGAACTCCACCCCGTAGGAGTTGACGTTCTGCCCGAGGAGGGTGACCTCGATGGCGCCGTCCTCGACGAGAAGACGGATCTCGTTGAGGATGTCGCCCGGTCGACGGTCCTTCTCCTTGCCGCGGAGACTGGGGACGATGCAGAACGTGCAGGTGTTGTTGCAGCCGACGGAGATCGACACCCAGCCGCTGTGCGCGGAGTCGCGCTTGGTGGGAAGCGTCGAGGGGAACACCTCGAGTGATTCGAGGATCTCGAGCTCCGCGTCGCCGTTGTGACGGGCGCGCTCGAGCAGACCGGGCAAGGAGCCCATGTTGTGGGTACCGAAGACCACGTCGACCCAGGGTGCCTTGTCGAGCACGGCCTGCTTGTCCATCTGCGCGAGGCAGCCGCCGACCGCGATCTGCATACCGGCCTTGCGCCGCTTCACGGCAGCTAGATGGCCGAGCGTTCCGTAGAGCTTGCCGGCAGCGTTGTCCCGCACGGCACAGGTGTTGATGATCACCACGTCGGCCTCGGTCCCGGCGTCGGCACGGATGTAGCCGGCACTCTCCAGAGACCCTGACAGGCGCTCGGAGTCGTGCACGTTCATCTGACAACCGAACGTGCGCACTTCGTACGATCGCTGGCGCCCGTCATCGTCGACGGCCGCTGACGACGCGCTGATGATCGTCGGTTCGCTGCGGGGGATAGTCATGATGTTCCCATTGTACGAGCGTCACCGAGAGGCGACCGCGTGCGGCTGTCAGTCGGAATCCACGAACCGGACGCCGGAGACGCCGCTACCGAAAGATGCCTCACGCAGCGCCGTCTTCGCGGCGTTCATGGCGACGGAACCGGCGTACCCGCGGCGCGACAGCTGCCCGACCAATCGCCGTAGTGCCGCGTCGGGATCGAGGCGGCTCATCGAGCGCGCTTTGGTCCGTGCGAACTCCAGCGCCCGCTCCGCGTCATCGTCCGGGAGCTCGTCGAGAGCGGCATCGATGACCTCACGAGGGATGCCCCGCTGTGCCAGCGCCCGGGACAGCGCGACCCGGCCCTGGCCCTTGCGCTCGACCCCGGCCGTGACGAGGAGCTCGGCGAGTACCGCATCGTCGAGATAGCCTCGCCGCATGAAGTCGTCGATGACGTCTTCGATCGCGTCTGCGGCGAGCCCATGGCCCTTCAGCACGAGCCGCGCTTCGGAGACGGACAGCGATCGCGTACGGAGCTTCCGCACCAACGACTCCTCCGCCGTGGTGCGGACCTCCTCCGCGGAGGGCGCGCTCTCGCCGGCCTCTCCCCCACCGTCCGACCGGGACGTGTCACCCACTGCACGCAGCCTGGTCTTCTTCGCACCCGCGGTCCCGCGTGCGGGATGACGTGCGCTGGGAGAACCGTCGTCGTCAGCAGTCCGCTTCCCGGCTGTCGCGGGATCGTCCCAGGTCGACCGCCAGAGTCCCGCAGCGTCCGTAGACGGCGCCGACCGGCCGTGCCGACCGGGCGACGCGCCGCTCGCACCGTCATCCGCCGGGCGCTCGGCACGCGCGGGGCCGCCGAAGAGAGGGATGATGGGGGCGATCCGCTCGGAATCGCCCCCACGCTGATCACTCATCAGGCCGGGCGACGCTCGGCCAGCTCATCAGCACCCGGAGCCGCGGCCGGGCCGCCGATACCGAGCTTCTGCTTGATCTGGCTCTCGATCGCCAACGCGATGTCCGCGTTGTTGAGCAGGAACGTCCGCGCGTTCTCCTTGCCCTGGCCCAGCTGATCGCCGTCGTAGGTGTACCACGACCCGGACTTCTTGACGATGCCGTGCTCGACGCCGAAGTCGATCAGACTGCCCTCGCGGGAGATGCCGACGCCGTAGAGGATGTCGAACTCCGCCTGCTTGAAGGGCGGGGCCATCTTGTTCTTCACGACCTTGACCCTGGTGCGGTTTCCGACGGCGTCGGTTCCGTCCTTCAGCGTCTCGATACGACGGATGTCCATGCGGACCGACGCGTAGAACTTCAGCGCCTTACCACCGGCGGTGGTCTCGGGAGAACCGAAGAAGACGCCGATCTTCTCGCGCAGCTGGTTGATGAAGATCATGGTGGTGTTGGTCTGGTTCAGCCCACCGGTGAGCTTACGAAGGGCCTGCGACATGAGTCGCGCCTGCAGACCCACGTGCGAGTCACCCATCTCGCCCTCGATCTCGGCACGGGGCACGAGCGCTGCCACTGAGTCGATGACGATGAGGTCGATGGCTCCGGAGCGCACCAGCATGTCGGCGATCTCCAGCGCCTGCTCACCCGTGTCGGGCTGCGAGACGAGAAGGGCGTCGATGTCGACGCCGAGCTTCGCGGCGTAGTCGGGGTCGAGGGCGTGCTCGGCGTCGATGAACGCCGCGATGCCGCCGGCCCGCTGGGCGTTCGCGATGGCGTGCAGCGTCAGCGTCGTCTTACCCGAGGACTCCGGGCCGTAGATCTCGACGATGCGTCCACGCGGCAGACCTCCCACGCCGAGAGCGACGTCGAGGGCGATGGAGCCGGTGGGGATGACGGCCACAGGGGCACGCTCATCGCTGCCCAGCCGCATGACCGAGCCCTTTCCGAACTGGCGGTCGATCTGAGCGAGGGCTGTCTCGAGGGACTTCTCGCGGTCGGCGGGTGATGGCATGGTGTGCTCCTTCTGCGCGTGTGCTGCCGCCTGTAGGCTGTCGCGGCTCTTCCGGCTGGAAGGAACTCTCCGACAAGGCGTATGGCTTTTCAGCCTGGCCCTCACGGTACGGCGGGCCTCCGACATTCGGTCGCAGGAGCCGGGGATCGTGGGGATCAGATCCGTCTGACCACTTGTGCAGAAGACTACGCCCGCTTCGAACAGATTTTCGACACCACGCCGGGATCGGCGTGTCGGACATCCGCACACCGGGACGTGACCGTCACCGCCCTCGCGGCTCCAGGCGTCCGACGCCATGACGGCGGGACTCCGGGACGTCCATGTCCGCGCAGAGCGCCAACCAGATGTCCCGCGGCGGCACCCCGGCGTCGAGCGCTTCGAGCGCGGTGCGCCCGTCCATCCCGGACAGCACGAGGTCGTTCACCAGAGATGATGCTCGGGCGTGGAACTCGGCATCGACGGCGCGCAGGAACTCACTGCGTCGCATAGAAGGGATCTCCGGGACTCAGCGGAGCGAGAGCTCGGGTTCCACGGACGCTACCAGGTCGTCCGGAACGACGTCCGGGAAGACCTGGATACCCTCGAGGACCGAGATGCGGTCCCCGACCTCGCGCATGATCGTGGAGATGGGGACGTCGAGCGCCTCCGCCACCGAGGCGAGGATCTCGCTCGAGGCCTCCTTCTGACCGCGCTCGACCTCACTGAGGTAACCGAGGGCGACCGAAGCCTTGCTCGCGACCTGGCGGAGCGTCCGCCCCTTCTGCAGACGGAAGTCCCTCAGCACGTCGCCGATCTCCTGTCGTACAAGAATCATCGGAACCTCCTCCGCAGTTCATGGATCGGGGTCTCCCCCGAAGAGACGGCCAGTCTAGTCCTCCTGGCTTGCACAGAATCTACCCTTGCACTCTGTGGTTTGAATGTGAGCACATCCGTATCAACGTGACGCTGCACGTCCCTATTCCCGCAGTGCGGCGGCCATCACGTCGAGGGTGGCCGCGACCGTCTGCGCCCGCACCGCGTCGCGGTCGCCTCCGAAGCGGAACTGCTCGGTGCGACTCATGGTCGGCGTCACCACTCCGATGTGGACGGTACCCACAGGTTGGCCGTCCGGGGACTCCGGCCCCGCGATCCCGGTGGTGGACACTCCGACGTCGGCAGGGCGCCCGTCGACCGCGACAGCCTCTCGCACACCGGCGGCCATCTGCCGCGCGACCTCCGCGTGCACCGGCCCGTATCGTTCCAGAAGCTCGGCATCGACCGCGAGCAGGGTGTGCTTGACCGGGGTCGCGTAGGCGACGACGCCGCCGAGAAGCACCGCGGAGGCGCCGGGGACCGCGACGAGCGCCGCAGACACCGCACCGCCGGTGAGGGACTCCGCGACGCCGAGCGTCCAGCCCCGCCCCCGCAGAGCGGTCAGCGCCTCGGTCGGCGTCGTCCCGCTCATCGGCTCTGACGGGCGCCGCGGACCTGCGCGACGATGTAGTCGATGCCGCTGACCACGGTGAGCACCAGAACGATGACCATCAGGACGGTGGTCACGACGGTCCAGGGCCCGAGACCGATGAACACATGCAACGGCAGGAGGGCCCACCCGAGAGCGACGCCCTGGAACGCTGTCTTGATCTTGCCCATCCAGGCGGCCGCCACCACGTGCTCGCTCGCGACGACCAGGCGATGGATGGTGATCCCCCACTCGCGGACGAGGATGACCGCGACGATCCACCAGGAGACCTCACCGAGGATCGCCAGCCCTACGAATCCCGCGCCGGTGAGGAGCTTGTCCGCGATCGGATCCCACAGCTTCCCGAAGTCGCTGACGATGTCGTACCGGCGGGCGAGATAGCCGTCGACCCAGTCGGTGGAGATGGCCACGATGAAGAGGACGGCGGCGATCCAGCGCACGGTGAGGTCGGTGAGACCGTATGTCCCGCCGACGAGCAGGAGGACGAAGAACACCACGGCGAGCGGGATGCGCGCCACGGTGATCGCGTTGGGGAGCTGTCGGGGAATCGCCATCAGTCGCGTCCCGTCAGGCCCCAGGCGTCTTCGTCGCCCTCTGCTTCGACGACCGGCAGGCCGTCGTACTGAGCCTCCAGCGGATCGCGTTCGGCCGGTGGCGCTGCGGCGGCGGGCGCAGCCGGTGCAGCGGGAGCCGACGGCACGTCCTCGCCACGGAGCTTCGCCATGACCTGCGGCAGCTGCTCGGGGGTCGCGAGCACATCCCGGGCCTTCGAGCCCTCCGAGGGGCCGACGACCTCACGCGACTCGAGGAGATCCATCAGGCGTCCCGCCTTGGCGAACCCGACCCGCAGTTTGCGCTGGAGCATGGACGTCGATCCGAACTGCGAGGAGACGATGAGCTCGGCCGCCGCGAGCAGGAGCTCGAGGTCGTCGCCGATGTCCTCGTCGACCTCCTTCTTCTTCGCCGGCTCCATCGCCTCCTGGACGTCCGCGCGGTACTCGGGACGCGCCTGACGCGTGACGTGCTTGACGACCGCGTCGATCTCCTTCTCGTCGACCCACGCGCCCTGCAGGCGGAACGGCTTCGACGATCCCATGGGCGAGAACAGGGCATCACCCTGGCCGATGAGCTTGTCGGCGCCGGGGCTGTCGAGGATCACGCGGCTGTCCGTGACGCTCGTCACCGCGAACGCGAGGCGGGACGGCACGTTCGCCTTGATGAGGCCGGTGACCACGTCGACGCTCGGGCGCTGCGTGGCGAGCACCAGGTGGATGCCGGAGGCACGGGCGAGCTGCGTGATGCGGACGATCGAGTCCTCGACGTCCCGCGGCGCGACCATCATGAGGTCCGCGAGCTCGTCGACCACGACGAGGAGGTACGGGTACGGCTTGAGCACGCGCTCGCTGCCCGGGGGCACCTCCACCTCCCCCGCTCGCACGGCGCGGTTGAAGTCGTCGATGTGGCGGAAGCCGAACGACGCGAGGTCGTCGTACCGCATGTCCATCTCCTTCACGACCCACTGCAGCGCCTCTGCGGCCTTCTTCGGGTTCGTGATGATGGGGGTGATCAGGTGCGGGACACCCGCGTAGCTGGTGAGCTCCACGCGCTTCGGGTCGATGAGGACCATGCGCACGTCGGAGGGGCGGGCCCGCATGAGGAGGCTTGTGATCATCGAGTTCACGAAGCTCGACTTACCGGACCCCGTCGAGCCCGCCACCAGGAGGTGCGGCATCTTCGCGAGGTTGGCGACGACGAAGTTGCCGCCCACGTCCTTGCCGACGCCGATCGTGAGCGGGTGCGTGCTCTTCTGCGCTGCACCCGAGCGCAGCACGTCGCCGAGAGCGACCGTCTCGCGGTCGGTGTTCGGGATCTCGATGCCGATCGCACTCTTGCCGGGGATCGGCGAGAGGATGCGCACGTCGTTGGAGGCGACGGCATAGGCGAAGTTGTTGCTCAGCTGCAGGATCTTCTCGACCTTGACGCCGTGGCCGACCTCCACCTCGTACTGCGTGACCGTCGGGCCGCGGGAGAAGCCGGTGACCTTGGCATCGACCTTGAACTGGTCCAGGACGCTGGTGATCTGCTCGACGATGCGGTCGTTCGCCTCGGACCGCGCGACCGAGGGCGGACCCTCGGACAGCACTCCCGGCGACGGGAGGATGTACGGGGCCACCGGCGCCTGCGGACCGCGGTCGCCGGGTCCCTCAGTGCCGAACCCGTCGAGCCCGGGGAGCTCCGGCATCTCGCCGGTGTCGGACTCATCGTCCAGCAGCGCGGTCGTCTGCTGCTCCGCGAGCGTGTCGGTGACGGAGCGGACGGCGCTCAGCACCTCGGTCGCGGCATCGTACGGGTTCGCCACCGTCACCGCCTGGTCGTACGCCGGGGTGGCCTCCGTGGTGGACAGGAGCGCCGTGATGTCGTCGGACGCGAGCGTGCCCTCGTCAGGATCTTCCTCGCGGCCGGTCTTGTTGCGCCGCCACCAGGGCAGCACGTCGGGGTCGTCGACCTTGTCGGCCTCGTCGACCGTGGCCGAGGCGTCCTTCGCCGGCTTCTCCGGGCGCTCGGCGTCGAACATCCAGGCGTAGAGGTCTCCGAGCCGCGCACCGATGCGGTTCGGCGGTGTCTTCGTGAGGATCAGGATGCTGAGGGCGGCGAGGAGCCCGAGGACGATGTAGGCGGGGATGTCGGTGAGGTACGTGAGCGGCTGCCCCACAAGCCAGCCGAGCAGACCGCCGGACTCGCTCAGCGCGGGCATGCCCTGGTTGGGGTGGGGACGGGGACCGGCGACGTGGAAGATCCCCGCGAGGGCGAGGACGAACATGCCGAAGCCGATCCCGATGCGGCCGTTGTCGTGCACCGACGACGGGTGCCGGAACAGCCAGCCCGCCAAGAGCAGCAGAAGCACGGGCATGATGAACGCCACGCGGCCCACGAAGAGGCCCACGGAGTAGGCACTGATGTTCGACGCGGCCTCGTTGCCGATGAAGAACCACTCGTTGACGGCACCGAGGGCCGCCAGGATGACCAGGAGCAACGGGAATCCGTCCCTCCGGTCGTCCTTCTGCAGCGTCTCCGGTCCGAATGCGCGGAAGAGTCCGCCGACGCCGTGCGCGAGCCCGGTCCAGGCGCGCGCGGCGACAGACGGCTTGTCCGCGTCATCGATGTACTTCTTGGGGGCGGGCTGCGCCTTGGGAGCCGCCTGCCGCTTGGGGCGCGACGGCGCGCTCGTCGAGGCGCGCTCGGTCTTGGTGCTGCTCCTGGCCATGCCTCCACGGTACGACCCGCGACCGACATCTCCGCGTCACCACGCGGAATTCGCCGATACGGCGCGCGACAGCACGCCGTATCGGAGGGTCAGGCCTCGATGACGAGAGGCACGATCATCGGACGGCGGCGCAGCTTCTGGTTCACCCAACGACCGATCGTCCGGCGGACGACCTGGGACAGCGCATGCGTGTCACGCACCCCGTTGCCCGACGCCTCCTTGAGCGCGGCGACGATCTTCGGCGCGACGTCGTCGAAGACCGCGTCGTCCTCCGCCACACCTCGGGCGTGGATCTCGGGACCCGAGATGATGCGTCCGGTCGTGGCGTCCACGACGACGATGACCGAGATGAAGCCCTCTTCTCCGAGGATGCGGCGGTCCTTGAGGTCGGCATCGGTGATCTCGCCGACGGTCGAGCCGTCGACGTAGACGAAGCCGAGGTCGAGCTGGCCCGCGACCTTCGCGATGCCGCCCTTGAGGTCGATCACGGTGCCGTTCGAGGCGATGATCGTGTTGTCCTCCGGCACCCCGGTGTCCTGTGCAAGCTTGGCATTGGCGATGAGGTGCCGGTACTCGCCGTGGACCGGCAGGACGTTCTTCGGCTTGAGGATGTTGTAGCAGTAGATGAGCTCACCCGCGGCGGCGTGTCCGGAGACATGCACCTTCGCGTTCGCCTTGTGCACGACGTTGGCGCCGAGCTTGGTCAAGCCGTCGATGACGCGGTAGACCGCGTTCTCGTTGCCCGGGATGAGGCTGGAGGCGAGGATGACGGTGTCGCCCTCGCTGATCTCGATCGCGTGGTCCATGTTCGCCATCCGGCTCAGCACGGCCATCGGCTCGCCCTGCGACCCTGTCGACATGTAGACGATCTGCTCGTCCGGGAGGTCGCGTGCCTTCTTGAAGTCGATCAGCACGCCCGACGGCACCTTCAGATAGCCGAGCTGCTCGGCGATCGTCATGTTCCGCACCATGCTGCGTCCGAGGAACGCGACGCGGCGCCCGTTGGCGTGTGCGGCATCGATCACCTGCTGCACGCGATGGACGTGGCTGGAGAAGCTCGCGACGATGACGCGACGCGGCGCCTTCGCGATGACCTGGTCGAGCACGGGGCCGATGGAGCGTTCCGTCGGGGTGAAACCGGGAACGTCGGCGTTGGTCGAGTCGACGAGGAACAGGTCGACGCCCTCTTCCCCGAGGCGGGCGAACGCGCGCAGGTCGGTGATCCGACCGTCCAGCGGCAGCTGGTCCATCTTGAAGTCGCCGGTGGCGAGGACCATGCCGGCAGGGGTGCGGATGGCCACCGCCAAGGCGTCCGGGATGGAGTGGTTGACCGCGACGAACTCCAGGTCGAACGGACCGACCCGCTCCTCCTGACCCTCCTTCACGGTGAGGGTGAAGGCCTTGATGCGGTGCTCCTTGAGCTTCGCCTCGACCAGCGCGAGCGTGAGCCCGGAGCCGATCAGGGGGATGTCGCTCTTCAGACGCAGGAGGTAGGGCACGGCACCGATGTGGTCCTCGTGACCGTGTGTGAGCACCACGCCGACGATGTCATCGAGGCGATCACGGATCGGCTCGAAGTCCGGGAGGATCAGGTCGACCCCCGGCTGGTGCTCCTCCGGGAAGAGCACGCCGCAGTCGACGATCAGGATCTTCCCGTCGTACTCGAACATGGTCATGTTGCGACCGATCTCCCCCAGGCCGCCGATCGGGATGACCCGGAGCGTACCTTCGTCGAGAGCGGACGGTTCGGCCAGGGGAATGGACATGCTGTCTCCTCAGTCGGACACTCCACGCGTCCGTTCGTTCATGGTGACGCGGCTCAGCGCGTCGTGCCGTGCACCTTCGGCAGGGCGCCGCCCGCGGCCGCGTTGCGGTCGGGCCGGAAGTTCGAGAAGTCCGCCCCCGGCACGCCGCTGACGAGGTCGAGCTCGTCCTCGATGAGGGCGGCCTCCCACTCTTCCGGGCCGACGAGGGGAAGGCGGACGCGCGGGCTGGAGATGCGACCCAGCCCGTGCAGGATGTACTTCGCGGCGACGGTGCCGGGGACGTGCGTCATGACAGCGCGGACCAGCGGCTCCAGGCGCTTGTGCTCCGCAGTCGCCGTGGCGAGGTCGCCGCGGTTCACGGCGTCGATGATCGTGCGGTAGGGCGCGGACGCCACGTTCGCGGTCACGCCGATGAGGCCGGTCGCACCGATCGACAGGTGCGGAAGCACATTCGCGTCATCACCGGAGAAGTACATGAGGTCGGTCTGATTGAGCACGCGGCTCACCTCGGAGAAGTCGCCCTTGGCGTCCTTCACCGCGAGGATGTTCGGGTGCTTGGCGAGCCGGAGGATCGTCTCGTACTTGATCGGCACACCGGTGCGCCCGGGGATGTCGTACAGGATGACCGGCAGATCGGTCGCGTCGGCGACGAGCCGGAAGTGGGTGAGGATGCCGGCCTGCGTCGGCTTGTTGTAATACGGCGTGACGATCATGATGCCGTCGGCGCCGGCCTTCTCGCTGGCCTTGTACAGCTCGATGGCGTGCGCGGTCTCGTTCGATCCGCCGCCCGTGATGATCTTCGCCCGGCCGGCGGAGACGGACTTCCCGACCTCGACGAGCTTGAGCTTCTCGGGGTCCGTCAGGGTCGAGGTCTCGCCGGTCGTTCCCGTCACGACGATGCCGTCCGCGCCTGCGGTGATCACGTCATCGATGTGCTTCTCGACGGCGGGCCAGTCGACTTCGCCGTCGGCCGTCATCGGAGTGACGAGCGCGACGAGAACCTGTCCGAAAGGGTTGCCCGAGTGCGTCATGCGTCCAGCGTATCGGGTCGGATGCCGCTGCCGCGGACGGTGACGGGAACCGTCAGACCCGACCCCGACGCGCGACCGCCGCGGTGAGGGATCGGGGCAGCACCTTCGTCACGGCGACGACGGCCTTGTAACGCAGCGAGGGGATGGACACGGACTTCCCGCGCGCGGCGTCCCGGAGGCCTTCGCGCACGACGTCTCGGGCATCGAGCCACAGGAACGACGGCACGCCCTCCTCGCCGACCGCGAGACCCATCCGCTCGTGGAACAACGTGTGCGTGAAGCCGGGGCAGAGCGCGGTGACGCTCACGCCGTCCGGACCGTAGGCCGTGTTCGCCCAGCGGCTGAAGTCGATGAGCCAGGCCTTGCACGCGGAGTACGTCGATCGAGAGATGAAACCTGCGACCGAGGCGACGTTGATGATCCGGCCGCCCCGCCCCCGCATGGTCTGCAGGGCCGCGTGCATGAGGCGCATGGAGGCCTCGACGTGCAGGCGCAGATGCCGCACCTCGTCCTCGATGTCATTGTCGGCGAACTGCAGCGGCAGCCCGAAGCCGGCGTTGTTCACGAGCAGGTCGATCGGGTCGTCCCGGTCGCGGAGCCGTGCCGCGACGCGTTCGACGCCGTCCTCCTCGGACAGGTCGGCCGGAAGCACCTCGACGGCCACTCCCCACTCGCCGCGCAGCTCCGTCGCAAGAGCCGACAGCGACTCCTCCGAGCGGGCCACGAGCACGAGATCGGCGCGCCGACGAGCCAGCTGACGGGCGAACTCGGCTCCCAGCCCGGCGCTGGCTCCGGTGATCAGTGCGGTGGGCATCAGCGCTCGTACCTCACGAAGCGATACCGGACGCCGGTACGGGACGTCAGCCAGTCCCCCTCGTCGACCACGCGCCACCCGGTCTTGGGCGGAGCGAACGTGTCGCCGGCGACCTCGAGGTCGAGCTCGGTGACCTCGAGCCGGTCAGCGTCGGCGATCACCTGACGGAAGATCTCCGCCCCGCCGATGATCCACACCTTCTCCTGGCCGCGGACGGCCTCGGACACCGTGGCCGCACGGCGGGCGCCGTCGGCCGCCCAGTCCTGCTGGCGGGTCACGACGATGTTGTCGCGCCCGGGGAGCGGCCGGAACCGTTCCGGCAGCGAATCCCAGGTCTTCCGTCCCATGACGACAGGTGCGCCCTGCGTGGTCTCCTTGAAGTGCGCCAGGTCCTCCGGCACATACCAGGGCATACCGCCCTCAGCACCGATGACGCCTCCGGCGGCCTCGGCCCAGATGAGTCCCACCCAGGTCATACCGCCACCGCCGCCCGGATCGGTGCATGGTGCTGGTAGTCCTCGACGACGAAGTCCTCGAACCGGTAGTCGAAGATCGAGTCCGGCTTCCGCGCGAACCGCAGCGTCGGGTACGGGTAGGCCTCTCGCGTGAGCTGCTCACGCACCTGCTCGACGTGGTTGTCGTAGACGTGGCAGTCCCCGCCGGTCCAGACGAAGTCGCCCGGCTCCAGCCCCACCTGCTGCGCGATCATCATCGTCAGCAACGCGTAGGAGGCGATATTGAAGGGCACGCCGAGGAACATGTCCGCGCTGCGCTGGTAGAGCTGACAGGAGAGCTTGCCGTCGGCGACGTAGAACTGGAACAGCGCGTGGCACGGTGCGAGGGCCATGTCCGGGATGTCCGCGGGGTTCCAGGCGGACACGAGAAGGCGCCGCGAGTCCGGCGACGTCCGGATCTGCTCGATGACCTCGGCCAGCTGATCGATGCTGCCGCCGTCGGGAGTCGGCCAGGATCGCCACTGGACGCCGTACACGGGGCCGAGGTCGCCGTCCTCGGCCGCCCACTCGTCCCAGATCGAGACGCCGTTCTCCTGCAGCCAGCGGACATTGGAATCGCCGCGCAGGAACCAGAGCAGCTCATACGCGATGGACTTGAAGTGGACGCGCTTCGTGGTGATGAGCGGGAAGCCCTCCGCGAGATCGAAGCGGATCTGCCGCCCGAACACGCTCGTGGTCCCGGTCCCTGTGCGATCGCTCTTGTGCGTGCCCGTCTCGAGCACGTCGCGGAGCAGGTCTTCGTACGGAGTCGGGACAGCGGCGCTCATGGTTGTCAGGATACCCGCCTCGGTCGCCCCGAAGGCGGTGTCATCGGCGCGATGTTCTCGTCACGGATGGACACATCGCGGCACCCCTGGTCCTCCGGCCGTACGCTCGACGTGTGTCCCCCGCACTCGCCCTCGCCGCCGTGGCCGCGCTTCTCGCACTCGCCACCCTCGTCGGTCTCGCGCTTCGTCGGCGTGAGGGTCGTCGACGCAACGGCGGCGACCTGAGGTTCGAGCCGGCGGATGCGGCGGGCGCAGCCTTCGGCGCGAGCGCGACCCTCGTGCAGTTCAGCACCGAGATGTGCACCCGGTGTCCGCAGGTGCGCCGGCTGCTCGGCGCGTACGCTGCCGAGACGACAGGGCTCGCACACATCGAGGTCGACCTCACGCACCGACCCGACCTCTCCGCCCGGTACCGGGTGCTGCAGACCCCCACCACGTTCCTCGTCGACGCCTCGGGTGTCGTCCGAGCCCGATTCGGGGGCGTGCCCGCCCGGGATGCCCTGGCCACAGCCGTCGCCACCCTCGTCTGAAGCGCAGTCTGGAGAACCCGATGACGACATCCGCTGGGATCGACCCGCGAGGCCCCCGTTTCGCCGCCGCGATCACCGCATTCCTCCTCGCCGTTGCGACGTTCCTCGCACTCATCGGCATCTCCACGACTCCCGCCGGCGCAGAGCGCGCCGGCTGGTTCGCCGTCCAGCCGCAGAGCGGCTCCGTCTTCGTACCGGGGGGCGCGTGGGCACTGCCGTCAGTAGAGCCCGTCGCGCGCGTGCTCGACCCGGGCTTCCTCCTTGCGACGCTGATCGCGCTGCTGTTCCTCTGGGGAGTGGTCTCGCCGGCCACCGCACCGTGGGGCGTGCTCTACCGCCGCCTCGTCCGTCCGCGCCTGGCGCCGCCCGTCGAACTGGAGGATCCCCGCCCCCCGCGGTTCGCCCAAGGCGTGGGCCTCGTCGTGGTGGGGCTCGGCCTCCTGCTCCACCTCGCCGGCGTGCCGTGGGCCCTTCCGATCGCCACCGCCGCAGCGTTCCTCGCCGCTTTCCTCAACGCCGTGTTCGCATTCTGTCTCGGCTGCCAGCTCTACCTCCTGCTGCAGCGCGTCGGGCTGACCGGGAGAACGCGCCGCACCGCGTGATCCCGGTTTCCGACGGCCGGGTCGCTCGGTAGGCTGGCGACCAAGCGACGCCGCTCCCCCGGTGGCGTCAGAACCGGAGGAACCATGCCCGTCACCAGTGAAGCCGCCGCCACCTGGACCGGATCGCTCATGGAGGGTTCCGGCACGGTCGCCTTCTCCTCCTCGCATCTGGGGACGTTCCCGATCGACTGGAAGTCCCGCAGCGAGGGCAGCGACACCACCACGACGCCGGAAGAGCTCATCGCCGCGGCCCACGCCTCCTGCTTCAGCATGGCGCTCTCGCACGCCCTCGCCGAGAACGGCACCCCGCCGGAGCGCGTCGACACCAGCGCCTCGGTCACTTTCAAGCCAGGCGTCGGCATCACCGGCAGCCACCTCAACGTCAACGCCACGGTTCCGGGTCTGACTCCGGAGAAGTTCCAGGAGATCGCCGAGGGCGCCAAGACCGGGTGCCCGGTGTCCCAGGCTCTCGCAGGCATCGAGATCACCCTCGAGGCGACGCTCGCCTGAGCTCCGTGGACGTCAGGCGCGGGACAGGCTGATCGCCTGCCGGATGCTCGCCCTGGCGTCCTTCCTGCGCCCCGCGGCATCCTGCACGACGCCGAGCCGGTAGCGCGCACGCCAGTCCGTGGGTGCCGCCTCCGCTTCCGCCGTGTAGCGCGCGACGAGCGCGTCCGCGTCCTTCCTGGCGATGCGGCCACTGGGCGTGAGCTCGGTCTCGACCGGCGGCATTCCGCCTTCGGCGTCGAGCAGACGCCCCAGACGATCCGCTCCGAAACCGAAGAGCATCTCGCGAACCAGGGCCCATCCGCCGACGGGGGCGAGCACGAGGAGGGTGACGCCCATCCCGATGGAGACCGGCGTCCCGACGGCCAGGAACATGACCGCGAGCCAGCCCGCGACCGCGAGGTACAGCAGGAGGGCCGCCGCCATCAGTGCGACCCCGATCCGCGACATCACGAGCGGATGCCGATGTCGAGCATGTTCTCCAGACCGACCACGACTCCGGACGCGGTGGCCGCATACGGCACAGCCAGCCGGATCCCCGGCGCGTAGGCCAGCGCCGGGTCGGTGGTGTCATGCGTGAACGTGAGCGACTCCCCCGGCCCGGACAGGATCACCTCCTGCTTCGCGATCACCCCGGGCCGCCGGAGGGAGTGGATGGGCACGCTG
The DNA here is from genome assembly GCF_050470785.1 of Microbacterium sp. NRRL B-14842. Taxonomy (NCBI): domain Bacteria; kingdom Bacillati; phylum Actinomycetota; class Actinomycetes; order Micrococcales; family Microbacteriaceae; genus Microbacterium; species Microbacterium sp. NRRL B-14842. The sequence goes on from NZ_JBFLUM010000001.1 coordinate 1,653,878, forward strand.
CCGACCTGCTGCCCCCGCGCGCGCTGATCCGCATGCGGGGCGCTGACGGGGCCCTGGGACGCCCTCGCGGCGGCGATCAACTCCGCCGTGCGGACGGCGGTACCGCTCGGGGAGTCGACCTTGGTCTCCCGATGCGCCTCGACGATCTCCGCGGAGTCGAAGTAGGGCGCGGCGGCCGCGGCGAGAGCCGAACCGAGCACGGAGCCGAGGGAGAAGTTGGGGATGAAGACCGCTCCGGTATCAGCGGCCTCGACCAGCGGCCGCACGAGCGCGATCCGCTCGGCCGACCAGCCGGAGGTGGCGACGAGGATGTTGAGGCCGTGCTCGACGGCGGTGCGGACCACATCGATGCTGATCTGCGGAGTGGACGCGTCGATCACGAGGTCCGCTCCCGCGAGCTCCGAGAGGTCACTCGCCGATGTCAGCACCCGGCTCACCTCGAAGCCTTCCAGCTCGCCGATCACCGCGCCGATGATCGTTCCGAGCTTTCCGGTCCCGCCGACGAGGGCTACCTTCGTGGTCATGCGTCCAGTCTATTTTCCGGGCGTCGAGCGGAGGCCGCGGCGCGCGGATACGGTGATCACACCAACAGCGCGTCGGGAATCCCCGTCCGCAACTCCATAGGCAGGTGGCCGGTGTCGTTGTGCGTAAGCAGGGTCCACGGCCGACCCTGCTTCTGGGCGATCACCGTCAGTCCGCAGTGCGACTGGTTCAGCGTCATCCACCGCCAGTCGGGTGCGGCGAGCACCTCGCGCACGAACCACGAGATCACGAAGTTGTGTGTGATGAGCACCTCGTGCACGTCTCCGGTCTTCCGCACGAGGAACTCGTTGACGGCGTCGGACATCTGGGCGCGACCGGCCTCGATCTCGGCTTCGGTCACCGATCCGAAGAAGGGTTCGAACACCGCCGGGGTCTCCTCTGTCATCCCCGTGGGGACGCAGTCGAACAGCAGAGCGGACGGCGCGGGGTCCACGGACGGGAGGCGACCGGCGATCGATCGCGCCGTCTCGGCCGCGCGGAGCAGCGGCGAATGCCACACGGCGTCGAGCGGGAGCCCGGACAGCCGATCCGCGATCAGCTCCGCCTGCCGCTGGCCGCGCGGCGAAAGGGGTCCGTCGGCGAGACCGTGCTCGGCATCCTGATGTTCACCGTGTCTGACCAGATATATGTAGTGCGTCACAACTCGCTCGCTCGCCTCATCGCCAGCATCCGCCGGTCTTCCTCTTCCACCCTATGTCACGGGCAGCGGAAGCTCAGGCGCCCGCGCGGGTGAGGTCGGCCACCTGCGCCCGGGACAGCGTCACACCGGCGCCCTGCATGAGCTCGTCGACATGGTCGGTCGCGAACGTGTTCACGATCGGCGCGGCGACCGTGCGCTGCGCGAGCAGCCAGGCGATGGACACAGCGGCCACCGGCACTGCCAGTTCGGCGGCCACCTGATCCAGCGCGCGCAGCACCTTCGTACCGCGGCGGTTGAGATTCCCTCGCAACTGCTCTCCGCGGACGCCTCGTGACGCGAGCGCCTTGGTGCGGTGGCGCCCGGACAGGAACCCGTGCTCCAGCGCATGGGAGGGCGTGACCGCGAGGTTCTGCGCGCCGGCCACGAGCCGCAGATCGCCTTCGAACGGCTGCCGCCGCACGAGGTTGTAGGGCGTGTCGATCACAGTGATCCGGGGGTACCCTGCGGACGCGAGGATGCGGGCCTCCACCAGCCGCTCCGGGGTGAAGCCGTACGCGCCGAGCGCGCCGATCTTCCCGGCCTCGACGAGCCACTCGACCGTGGCCAGCGTGTCTTCGAGGTTGGTGGTCGCATCCAGCGTGGCGTCCAGGTACAGCACGTCGATGCGCTCGACGCCGAGCCGGGTGAGCGACCCCTCGACGGCGCGGACGAGGTTGACCGACCCCAGACCGGGGTTGTCGGCATGCGCTCCGATGCGGACGCTGAGGACGACGCGCTCCCGTTGGTCGCGCGACCGCAGCCACTGCCCGAGGATGTGCTCGCTCCGACCGCCGGAGAATCCGTCCGCCGTATGGATGGCGTTGCCGCCGAACTCCACGTAGCGATCGAGGATGCCGTGGCTCGTCTCGAGATCGACGTTCCACCCGAACTCCGCGGCGCCGAGCATCAACGGGAACGTCTCGTATCCGGTCTCGCCGATGGCGGTGCGGATGGACTCCCCCACACCGGGGCCGACGATGGGGATCGGGGCGGAGGGATGATCCTCGTGCTCGAGCGCGACGCGTTCCGCGTCGGGACCTGCGCCTACGCCGAACAACCGCATACTCTCACCCCCGCTGCGATCGGCTGGACCGATCGACATCACTGCTTCTCCGGCACCCCCCGGTGCGTACTTCGAGGGTATGCGACGGGCGCGAGCGTCCCGGCCAATCCGGGGAACGGCGCGCAAACTTCCCATAACGTTTCGATCACGGATCAAACGACGGAACCCGGGCCCCTCCCGACGGAGGGACCCGGGTTCCGTGCCGACCGTGTCCTACTCGGCGGCGGCGTCCTCGGCCGGAGCCTCGTCCGCGGCGGGTGCGTCGTCGAGCACGGGCTCGAGCGACAGCTTGCCGCGGTCGTCGATCTTCGTGATCTTGACGAGGATCTTCTGGCCGACGGAGAGCACGTCCTCGACGTTCTCCACACGCTTGCCACCGGCGAGCTTGCGCACCTCGGTGACGTGCAGCAGGCCGTCCTTGCCCGGCAGCAGCGAGATGAAGGCGCCGAAGGTGGCGATCTTCACGACGGTGCCGAGGAACTGCTCGCCGACCTCCGGGTTGGTCGGGTTGGCGATCGCGTTGACCTGGGCGCGGGCGGCCTCGGCCGAGGGGCCGTCGGTCGCGCCGATGTAGACGGTGCCGTCCTCCTCGATGGAGATCTGCGCACCGGTCTCGTCCTGGATCGCGTTGATCGTCTTGCCCTTCGGGCCGATCAGCTCACCGATCTTGTCGACCGGGATCTGGACGCTGATGACGCGAGGCGCGGTGGGCGCCATCTCGTCAGGCGCGTCGATCGCGGCGTTGAGGACGTTGAGGATGGTCAGACGAGCATCCTTGGCCTGGGTCAGCGCGCCCGCGAGCACCGACGACGGGATGCCGTCGAGCTTCGTGTCGAGCTGGATGGCGGTGACGAACTCGCTGGTACCGGCGACCTTGAAGTCCATGTCACCCAGCGCGTCCTCGGCACCCAGGATGTCGGTCAGCGCCGCGTAACGGGTCTCGCCGTTCACCTCGTCGGAGACCAGACCCATCGCGATGCCGGCGACGGGAGCGCGCAGCGGCACACCCGCGTTCAGCAGCGACAGGGTCGAGGCGCACACCGAACCCATCGACGTGGAGCCGTTGGAGCTGAGCGCCTCGGACACCTGACGGATCGCGTACGGGAACTCCTCGCGGCTCGGCAGCACCGGCACGAGCGCGCGCTCGGCGAGGAAGCCGTGCCCGATCTCGCGACGCTTCGGCGAACCCACGCGGCCGGTCTCACCGGTCGAGTAGGGCGGGAAGTTGTAGTGGTGCATGTAGCGCTTGCTCGTCGTGGGCGACAGCGAGTCGATCTGCTGCTCCATCTTGAGCATGTTCAGCGTGGTGACGCCCAGGATCTGGGTCTCGCCGCGCTGGAAGATCGCGGAGCCGTGCACGCGCGGGATGACCTGCACCTCGGCGTCGAGCGGACGGATGTCCGCCAGGCCGCGGCCGTCGATGCGGGTGCCCTCGGTGAGGATGCGACCGCGGACGATCTTCTTCGTGACGGACTTGTACGCCGCGGAGAACTCCAGCGGTGCCGCAGCCGGGAGCGAGCCCGCCTCGGTGGCCTCGATGAGCTCGGCCTTGACGCGATCCTTGATCGCGTCGTCGGCGTTCTGACGCTCGCTCTTGTCCGCGATCTGGTACACGTCGCTCAGCTCGGCGAAGGCACGCTCGGACACGAAGTCATAGACCTCGTCGCTGTACGCGGGGAAGACCGGGTAGACGCCCGGCTCCTTCGACGCGGTGGCGGCGAGCTCGGCCTGCGCCTTGACGAGCTGGGCGATGAAGGGCTTCGAGGCCTCGAGGCCCTGGGCCACGATGGTCTCGTCGGGCTTGGTGGCGCCGGCCTTGATCAGGTTCCAGCTGCCCTCGGTCGCCTCGGCCTCGACCATCATGATCGCGACGTCTTCGGAGCCGTCGGCCTTGGTGACCACGCGACCGGCGACGATCAGGTCGAACACGGCCTCGGAGACCTGCTCGGCGGTCGGGAACGCGACCCACTGGTCCTCGTGCTGGCCGTGACCGGGGATGAACCCGAGGCGCACACCGGCGACGGGGCCCGAGAACGGCAGACCCGAGATCTGCGTCGACGCGGAGGCGGCGTTGATCGCGAGGGCGTCGTAGAACTCGCCCGGGGCGATCGAGAGGACCGTGATGACGATCTGGACCTCGTTGCGCAGACCGTCGACGAACGACGGACGCAGCGGACGGTCGATCAGACGGCAGACCAGGATCGCCTCGGTCGAGGGGCGACCCTCACGACGGAAGAACGAGCCGGGGATCTTGCCGGCGGCGTAGGAGCGCTCCTCGACGTCGACCGTCAGCGGGAAGAAGTCGAAGCCCTCACGCGGGTGCTTGCCCGCGCTCGTGGCCGAGAGCAGCATGGTCTCGCCGTCCAGGTAGGCGGCGACGGCGCCCTGAGCCTGCTGCGCGAGGCGGCCGGTCTCGAAGCGGATGGTGCGGGTGCCGAAGCGGCCGTTGTCGAGAACGGCCTCGGTGGCGGTGATTTCAGGACCTTCCAAGAGGTCTCTCCTTCTTTGTTTAGACTCGCGAATCCGTGTGACGCGCGAGCATGTTCAAAGGAGCGGAACGGAAGGGTTCGGGCGCGCGGGCACTCCCGCGAATCTCGCCTGCGCTGGCCACCAGTAGAAAGCCACCCGACGTGTGCCGAGGAACCCACCACAGGGGACCAGCTTCTCCGCCGATCGCTCCATGAGTCGATATGAAATTGTCGGATGACCGGGGTCACCCTCGACCACACTACCAGCGTGCGCCCTCAGTCCCGAGGGTTCCTCACGCGGTTCGGTCACGACACCGCACCGTCACCCGACGTTCACCGCGCGTCCGCCGGGGCGAGGGACGGGTCGGCTGTGCTGGACGCATGCGGATGTCGGTGATCGGTTGCGGGTATCTGGGAGCGGTGCACGCTGCGGCGATGGCCTCGCTCGGTCACGACGTCGTGGGCGTCGACGTGGACGAGCGCAAGGTGGCCGACCTCGCCGCAGGCGCCGCGCCCTTCTTCGAGCCGGGCCTCGACGAGCTCCTCGACGCGGGGCTGCGATCCGGGCGGTTGCGCTTCGCCTCGGATGCGGCGGCCGCTTCCGGGGCGGATGTGCACTTCCTCGCCGTCGGCACCCCGCAGTCCGCCTCCGGTCCCGCGGCCGACCTCCGCTACATCCACGCGGCGATCGACGGGCTGCTCCCCCACCTGCGGCCGGGCGCGGTGGTGGCCGGGAAGTCGACGGTCCCCGTGGGCACGGCCGCGCGCCTCGCCCGTCGGATCGCACAGACCGGAGCGACGCTCGCCTGGAACCCCGAGTTCCTCCGGGAAGGCTGGGCCGTCCACGACACGCTCACCCCCGACCGCCTGGTGGTGGGGGCCGATGACACCCCGGAGGGTGCCGCCGCCGTCGACCTGCTCCGCCGCGTATACGCCGCGGCGATCGATGCGGGCTCCCCGTTCCTGGTCACGGACCTCGCCACCGCGGAGCTCGTCAAGGGTGCCGCCAACGCTTTCCTCGCGACGAAGATCTCCTTCATCAACGCCATGGCTGAGGTCGCCGAAGCGGCCGGTGCCGACGTCACCCTCCTCGCCGAAGCCCTCGGCCACGACTCACGCATCGGCCGCCGCTATCTCGGCTCCGGGATCGGGTTCGGAGGCGGCTGCCTCCCGAAGGACATCCGCGCGTTCGCCGCCCGCGCCGAGGAGCTCGGCCGCGGCGAGGCCGTCGCCTTCCTGCACGAGGTGGACGCCATCAATCTCCGCCGGCGTGATCGCGCCGTGCGTCTGGTCGTCGATGCCCTGGACGGCCTGGTCTTCGGGCGGAGGATCGCCGTGCTCGGCGCGGCCTTCAAACCCTTCAGCGACGACGTCCGCGATTCTCCCGCGCTGGAGGTGGCCGTGCGGCTGCGCGGACTCGGCGCGGATGTCGTGGTGACGGACCCGGCGGCGATCGAGAACGCCCGTGCGCGGCATCCGCAGCTCGGATACACGTCGTCCAGGGACGAGGCCCTGCGGGACGCGGACGCTGTCGTCGTCGTCACGGAGTGGGACGAGTACCGCCGCGAGCTCAGTCCGCAGCACGCCGGCGGCCTCGTGCGGGGCCGGATCGTGATCGACGGACGGAACTGTCTGGACGCCGCCGCCTGGCGAGCCGCCGGCTGGACGTACCGCGGGATGGGGCGACGCTGAGGGCTGCCGTCCCTCAGACCACGCTGGCGTCACGCTCGACGGAGGAGCGTCCCACGTAGACGTAGTCGTCGTGCTTCGCCCGACGGCCGTCTCCCGCGGCACGGCCGTGGAGTCGCCGCCACACCCACGGCAGCGCGTGCCGCCGCCACCAGGCCGCGCGGCCGATCGGCTCGTTCTCGTGCAGGGCCGCATCCAGCAGTCCGAGCGCGTCCGCGTGCGGCACCCCGAGCACCTCGGCGACCCGATAGGCGAGGAAGCGGTGTCCGCGACTGCTGAGGTGCACCAGGTCCTCGCCCCAGTGCTGCCGCTCCGCCAGCACCGGATGCAGATCCGTGTCGATGAGGATCGCACCGGTCCGCGCCGCGATCCCCGCGAGGGCCGTGGCGAAGGCGGAGAAGCGCCGGGTGTACAGCGCCGCCGCGCGTCGGTCCGGGAGGAACGGGGTGACCAGGACCACGTCGGCGCCGGTCGCGCGCACTCGCCGCACGGCGGCCTCCAGACTCGCGGCGAGCGCCGGCACGGCGGCACGGTGCTTCACGAGATCGTTGGCGCCCACCAGCACGGTGACCAGATCGGGTCGGAGCTCCAGTGCGCGCTCCAGTTGCGGGCCGCACACGTCGGCCACGCGCTTCGAGCGGACCGCGAGGTTGGCGTAGTGGAGGCCGCCCCGCGCGGCGAGGAGCAGGGCGAGCCGGTCCGCCCACCCGCGGAGTGCACCGTCCGGCCCTGGGTCGCACAGTCCCTCGGTCAAGGAGTCGCCGAGCGCGACCACCCGCCGCCACCGTCGCGACGGGGCGGGCGCGGCCGGTTCCGGTCGGACGAGGCGGCGAGCGCGCAGACGGCTGTCCACGGCGTGCAGCGCCCGCGCCTCCTCGAAGTGCCCCAGGAGCTGATCCCCGAGGTGTTCCCAGCTTCGTCCCTGCACAGCGCTCCAGCCTGCTTGCCCGAACGCTCGGCGGGTCTGCTCGTCCCCGGCGAGAGCGGTCACGCGTCGCCGGAGGTCGGCGAGGTCCCCGGGGCGGTAGAGCCAGCCGTCCACGCCGGCCCTCACCAGATCGAGCGGCCCTCCGCGACCGGTGGCGACCACGGGCACCCCGCTCGCGTGGGCCTCCTGCAGCGTCTGGCCGAACGTCTCGCTCTCTCCCGGATGCACGAACACGTCGAAGGAGGCCAGCACGGTGGCGAGCGCATCCCCGTCGAGCCTCCCGAGGAACAGAGCGTCGGGAAGCTGTTCCTGCAGCCGGTCCCGCCGTGGCCCGTCGCCGACGATGACCAGACGGGCGCCGGGGATGCCGTGCAGCGCGGCGAGATCCTCCACCTGCTTCTCCGCGGCGAGGCGTCCGACGTAGCCGATGACGATCTCCGCTCCCCATTCCGCTCGGAGCGCGTCGCTGCGCCGGGAGGGGTGGAAGCGCTCCGCGTCCACCCCTCTCCCCCAGGATCGGAGCCGGTCGACGCCGAGGCGACCGAGCTGGTGCGCGGATTCGGAGGACGGCGCGAGCGTGAGGGTCGCTCGCCGGTGGAGCCGTGCGATGTGGGCGTGAGCCATACCGGTCGTCGCGGCGACGCGATACCTCTCCGTGTATGCGGCCACATCGGTCTGGTAGGCCGCGACCGTCCCGATGCCGCCGCGTTCTGCGGCGAGCAGCCCGCGCCACCCGAGGGCGAACGGCGACGCGAGGTGGACGACATCGGGGCGGAAGCGGCCGAGCTCCGTTCCGATCCGACGGGTCGTCGCCGCGCCGACGCGGACATCCCGGTATCCGGGGAGTGGCACGCTGCGGATCGCCGTGACGGGGGCACCGTGCAACCGCTCCGGGATGCCCGTGGCGGCGGGAGCGAGCACACAGGCCTCGTGCCCTCGGCGCTCCAGGTGGCGGAGGATCTGCATCACGGATCCGGTCACGCCGTTCATGTGCGGAAGGAAGGACTCGGTGACGATCGCGACTCTCACACCCCCAGGATGACGGTGCACCTCGCCCCCGCTGCGAGAAACCGGCGTCGAGCACCGGATGTTCACCGGATGCTGGATCACGGGTCACCGGCTATCCGCGCGTTGGTTCCCGTTCACCGTCTCGGGGCAGGGTGGCGGGGTGTCGACAGACCTGCTCGCTGACGTCCTCGCCGGTCCCTGGAGCCTGGCCGCGATGAGCCTGCTCGTGCTCGGGGACGCGTTCTTCGTCGTCGTCCCCGGCGAGATCGCCGTGACAGCCCTCGGCGCGGTCGCGATGACGACCGGAACGCCCGCGCTCTGGGCGGTGGTGCTCTGCGCGGCGGGGGCGGCAGCGCTCGGTGACGCCTGCTGCTATCTGATCGGGTGCGTCGTCGGCACCGAGCGCTGGGGCTGGATGAGAAGCCGCCGCATGCGGCAGGCCCTCGGCTGGGCACGCGACCGGCTGGACCGCGGCACGGCCACGGTGCTGTTCACCGCTCGTTTCGTCCCGTTCGCCCGGCTCGCCGTGAACCTCGTGGCGGGCGCCTCCCGGATCCACCCGCCCCGCTACCTGGCACTCGTGACGCTGGCTGCGACCGGGTGGGCGGCGTACCAGGCCGCGGTCGGCGCGCTCGTCGCCGCGGTGCTGCCCGGCGGCGCCCTCGTCGCGGTCCCGGTGTCGGTCGCCCTGGCCGTCGGTCTCGGGCTCGGGCTCGACCGGTTCACGCGGGGACGGGAGCGGTGACCCTCGCCGCTGCTCCTGCCGTGCCCTAGGCTCGGGAGCATGAGCACCGAAGAAGGCGCCGGCTCCTCCTCGGAGGACATGAAGCGCAAGTTCAAGGAAGCGCTCGAGAAGAAGAACGCGCACCACCGGCAGGGCGAGGCCCACCTCGACGGCGATTCCGCCGTGCACGCCGCCAACGCCCCGCAGACGCGGCGCGAGTTCCGACGCAAGAGCGGTTGACCGTGCGGATGCGGGAGCCGGTCCACGGCTCCCGCATCCCTCTCCGCAGACACGGACATGCCCCGCGCCGAAAGGCACGGGGCATGTCGCTCTCTAGAGGCCCCCTGTCACTCTCCGGCGAGACCGCCGAGCATGTGGCCGAACGAGCGCCCCTCACCCAGGTAGGTCGCGGGATCGAAAGGGTCGACGACGGTGGCAGCCTCCCGGCGCGCGACCGCCTCGGCGAGTTCCCTCGCCCCCTTCTCGACGCGCTTCGCCAACGGTGCGACATCGTCTCCGGCGCCGCCCCAGTCGCTCGACGCCGCGAAGACCCCTGTGGAGACGGCCTCGGCGTGCAGGTAGGCGAACAGCGGACGGATCGCGTAGTCGATCGCGAGCGAGTGCCGCGGTGTCCCCGCGTTCGCCCCGATCAGCACGGGCTTCCCCGTGAGCGCGTCCGGGTCGAGCACATCGATGAACGACTTGAACAACCCGGAGTAGCTCGTGGAGAAGATCGGCGTCACCGCGATCAGCGCGTCGGCCGAGACGACGGTGTTGATCGCCGTCTCGAGTGCAGGCGGCGCGAAGCCGGTCAGCATGTTGTTCGTGATGTCGTGCGCGTGGTCGCGCAGCTCGATCACGTCGACCGTGGCCTCGATGTCGCGCTCCGCGAGCGCCTTCACGGTCTCCGCTGCCAGTCGGTCGGCGAGCATCCGGGTGGACGACGGGTTGGAGAGACCCGCCGAGACGACGGCGATGCGACGCGTGGTCATGTCAGGCCTCCTTCCGGCCGAGTCCGAACGCGGCTCCCGCGGGAGCCGGCGTGTCCTGGTAGGGCGAGTCCCCGGTGAGGTTGTCGCCGCGGTTCGCGCCGGGACGCGCCTGCCGGGTCGGTCCGTTTCCGTAGGTCGCCTGCACGCGCGCGGCGTGGGTCGGCGCGTCGGGCACCGTGGACGGGCGGTCCTTCGCCAGCTCCTTGCGGAGCACCGGCACGACCTCGGAACCGAGGATGTCCAGCTGCTCGAGCACCGTCTTCAGAGGCAGGCCGGCGTGGTCGATGAGGAACAGCTGACGCTGGTAGTCGCCGTAGTGCTCCCGCATCGCCGCATAGCGGTCGATCACCTGCTGCGGCGATCCCACGGTGAGCGGGGTCATCTCGGTGAAGTCCTCCATGCTGGGACCGTGACCGTAGACCGGGGCGTTGTCGAAGTACGGGCGGAACTGGTTCACCGCGTCCTGCGACTTCGCCGCCATGAACACCTGGCCGCCGAGACCGACGATCGCCTGCTCCCGCGTGCCGTGACCGTAGTGCTCGAAGCGCTGACGGTACAGCTCGATGAGGCGCTGGTAGTGCTCCTTCGGCCAGAAGATGTTGTTCGCGAAGAACCCGTCACCGTAGTAGGCGGCCTGCTCGGCGATCTCCGGTGTGCGGATGGAGCCGTGCCACACGAACGGCGCGATGCCGTCGAGGGGACGCGGGGTCGAGGTGAAGCCCTGCAGCGGGGTGCGGAACTTGCCCTCCCAGTCCACGACGTCCTCGCGCCACAGCTTGTGCAGGAGCGCGTAGTTCTCGATCGCCAGCGGAAGCCCCTGGCGGATGTCCTGGCCGAACCAGGGGTACACCGGACCGGTGTTGCCACGACCGAGCATGAGGTCCATGCGGCCGTCCGAGACGTGCTGCAGCATCGCGTACTCCTCCGCGATGCGCACCGGGTCGTTCGTCGTGATCAGCGTCGTCGAGGTCGAGACAATGAGCCGCTCGGTCTGTGCGGCGAGCGCGGCGAGGAACGTGGTGGGACTGGACGACCAGAACGGCGGGTTGTGGTGCTCGCCGATCGCGAAGACGTCGAGTCCGACCTCCTCGGCATGCGTCGCGATGGCCAGCGTCGCCTTGATCCGCTCCTGCTCGCTGGGGGTGACTCCCGTAGTGGGGTCGCGGGTGATGTCGCTGACCGACATGATGCCGAACTGCATCGCCTGCGCGCCTGACTGCTCGCTCATGATTGCTCCGTGTTCTCCGAATCGGATGCTCGACATCCGGTTCTATTCATTTGAATGTAATTGGGTCAACGCGTGCAGGGCAACTTTATTCCCGGCCGGTAGCCTCGGAGAATGAGCACCACCGGAGTCGGGACGACGGGGCCCAGCACAGGGCCGGTCGACCGCAAACGCCGACGCGTGCCCTTCTGGGACAACGCGCGCTACGCCTGCATCGTCCTCGTGGTCCTGGGGCATGCGATCCAGCGCCTCATCTACGACTCGGACATCGCCTTCGCCCTCTACCTGGCGCTGTACGCCTTCCACATGCCGGCGTTCGCCATCATCTCGGGCTACTTCTCCAAGTCGGGCTCCCCCACCCGGACGCAGATGGCCCGCGTCATCACCGACATCATCCTCCCCTACGTCATCTTCGAGGCGCTCTGGACGCTCACCAAGTGGCTCGTGGAGGGAGAGACCACCCCGAACCCGACGCAGCCCAGCTGGACGCTCTGGTTCCTGCTCGCGCTCGGGATCTTCCGCCTCGTCCTCCCCTACCTCGCCCTGCTGCGCTGGCCGTTGCTGTGGACGGTGGTCATCTCCGTCGGCGCGGGCTATCTCCCGAACGTCGACAGCACCTTCTCGCTCTCGCGCACCCTGGGCCTGCTGCCCTTCTTCGCCCTCGGCTGGTGGCTCAGGGAGCGGAACATCGTCGACCGCCTGCGTCTCCTCGACTTCCGCCCGTGGTGGGTCCGGATCACCGCCGTCGCCGTCCTCGGCACCGCCGGGTGGGCTGCGTGGAACTGGCTCCCCGTCTGGCAGGCCACCGATCTGCGGCATTGGCTGTTCTACGAGGCCTCCTACTCCGACCTCGTCGGGGACCAGTGGTGGGCCGGCGGCATCCGTTTCGCGCTCCTGCTCCTCGCCGTCGTCCTCTGCGCTGCGTTCTTCGTCCTCATCCCCCGCGGGTCCTACTGGTGGACCACCTTCGGCCAGTACACGATGTACGTCTATCTCCTGCACTCGTTCGTGCTCTACCCGTTCCGGGAGAGCGGCGTGCTGCGTGACCTCGAGCCGACCTGGTTCTGGCTCCCTGCGGTCACGGCGCTCTCGGTGGTCCTCGCACTGCTGCTCGCGACCACGCCCGTGCGGCGGGTGTTCCGTCCGCTCGTGGAGCCGCGGCCGCGGTGGCTGTTCGCCGATCCCGAGCTCGCGTCGCGGGAAGGCCGCCGCAACGATCCGACCGGATCCCGGCGTCCGCGATGACAGCCGCCCACCCCGCGTCCGAGGTCAGGGATCGGCTCGTCGCCATCGCCGACTCCCAGGGGTTCGCCGCGCACGGGCTCCACGTGCGCATCGGCGAGGATACCGCAGGTCACCGCTGGGCACCCGACGTCCGGGAGGACGTGCACTCGATCGCGAAGGGCGTCTGCGTGCTGGCCACGGCCCTTGCCGCCGACGACGGACTGATCCGCCTGGACGACACCGTCGCCACCCTCCTCCCGGACCACGAGCTCGGCGACGGTGTCGCTCAGGTCACCCTGCGTCACCTGCTGTCGATGTCGAGCGGCATCGACCTTCCGTGGTCCGAGACACTGATGATGGACTGGCCGGATCTGGCCCGCGAGTTCCTGCGACGGCCCTCGCGCGGGCGTGTGTTCCAGTACTCCAACGCGAGCACCTATACCGCGATGACCGCCCTCGCGACCCGCGTGGGCGACATCGGCGACTACCTCTCGACGCGCCTCTTCGCCCCGCTCGGCATCGAGGACGTGGTCTGGTCGCGATGCCCGAACGGACGCATCGAGGCGGGTGGCGGCCTGCCGCTCCGCACCGAGGAGGTCGCGCGCCTGGGGCTGCTCATCCGCGATCGCGGCTCCTGGCAGGGTCGTCGACTGGTCGCCCCGGAGTGGATCGACGCCATGCACGAGGACGGCGTCGTCGCGGGCGTCAACCCGGGCTACGACCGCTATGCGCTCGCGGGCTGGCAGGGTCCGGGGCGGGCGTGGCGGCTGCACGGGGCCCACGGCCAGCTGCTGCTGTTCCTCGGCGACGCGGTGGTGACGGTGACCGCTCACGATCACGCCGGAGCGGATGCGTTCGCTGCGGACGCCGTCGCCGCCCTCGAAGACGTCGCCGCCGGCTGAGTCCTGCTCAGGCGAACAGCTCCGCCCCCACGTACGAACCCGGTCGCGCGCCCGGCGGGATCGCCCAGATGCCTGAGCCCACGTGACGGATGTACTCGTTGAGACGGTCGGTCGACAGTCGGCGCTGCAGGCTGATGAACTGGGCGGGATCACGCTGGTAGGACAGGAAGAACAGCCCGGCGTCGAGTCGCCCGAGGGCGTTGTTGCCGTCGACGTAGTTGTACCCGCGGCGCAGGATGCGGATGCCGTCGTTCTGCTCCGGGTGGGCGAGCCGGACGTGACTGTTCGCATCGATCTTCGTGCCGCGGAAGTCCGGGGCCGTGAACTCGTCACCGCCGGAGAGCGGCGCCCCCACACCTTTGTCCCGTCCGATGATCGTGTCCTGCTCGGCCAGCCGCACCCGGTCCCAGGTCTCGATGAGCATGGCGATCTTCCGCGCGACGAGGTACGAACCGCCGGCCATCCAGGACGGCTCGTCGTCGGTCGAGACCCAGACGTGGTCCGCGAGCGCCGTGGCGTCGTCGGCGAGGATGTTGGCCGTGCCGTCCTTGAAGCCGAAGAGGTTGCGCGGCGTCGCCTGGCCGGCCGTGGTACGAGAGATCTTACCGAATCCGAGCTGCGACCAGCGCAGGCGCGCCCGCCCGAACGCGATGCGGCTGAGGTTGCGGATCGCGTGAACCGCGACCTGGGGGTCGTCGGCACAGGCCTGGATGCACAGGTCGCCGTGCGACGCCTCGGGATCGAGGTCGTCCCCGAGGAAGGCCGGAAGCCGCTCGAGACCGGGTGGCCGCTGAGCGGCGAGACCGTAGCGATCGCCGTCATCGTTCTCGAACAGTCCAGGACCGAACCCGAACGTGAGGGTCAGACCCGCGGCGGGGAGCCCCAGCGCCTCCCCCGTGTCATCCGGGGGCGCTTCGGCGGGACCGTTCACCGCGCCGCTCGCACTCACCTCCAGGCCCTGCGTCATCCGCGCCGCGGCGTACGACCAGTCCTGCAACAGGGAGATGAGGTCGTCCCGGTCGGTGCGGGGCATCATGTCGAAGCTCGCGAAGTGCAGGTGGTCCTGCACGGGCGTCGTGATGCCCGCCTGGTGCGCGCCGAAGAACTCGTACCGCGACTCGGCGTCTTCCGCGGCTCGTGCGCGTCCGAGTGCCACGCCGCCGGCCGTCCCGGCCCCGAGGCCGACGGCCAGGCCCGCGACCCCGCCGCCGACGGCCAGCCCGAGCAGCCCGCGGCGGCTGAGACCGCCGCCGGAGGGCGCAGTAGGCACCCCCGCTGATGCCTCGTGGGCCTCCGGTTCCGACTCGTTCACGTCCATGCCTGCCCGTGCACCGTCGTCAGTCGAGCACCGTGCCGGTGAGCTGCGAGAGCGGCTCCGCCAGGGCGTTGATGAGATCGGTGAACTCCCGCTTGTCCGCTTCGGTCAGCTCGCCGTACCCCACGAAGCCCTCTGCGAGCGAGCCGTGCGCGGCGAGGGACTCCTCGAGGGCGGTGTATCCGGTCTCGATCTCGGAGACGAGGGCCTCGCCGTCGTCTCCCTGCGCCGCGGCGAAGTCCTGCACCAGCGAGAAGGCCATCTTGGAGCCCTCGACGTTCGCGGCGAAGTCGAAGAGATCCGTGCCGGACCACCAGTCCTCCTCGCCGGAGATCTTGCCGGTGGCCACCTCGTCGAGCAGTGCGATCGCGCCGTTGGAGATGCCGCCGATCCCCTGGTCGTCCAGTGCGGTGGTGAAGTCGTCCGAATGCACGTAGTCGTACAGCTCCTGCACGTCGGCCAGGAGCAGGTCGCCGTAATCGGCGCGCTCCGCGGGCGTGGACGGTGCCCATTCCTGCCATGCCGGGGTCTCTCCGTCGGCGTTCAGCGCGTCCTTCGCCGGCACCCAGAGGTCCTTCTCGATGCGGTGGAAGCCGGTCCAGTCCAGGCCCTCGGCCACCGCATCGACCTCTCGATAGTCGATCCGCGGGTCGAGGTCCCCGAGCGCCTCGGCGACGGGCTCGATGCGCTCGTAGAACGCCCTCGTCTGCGGGAAGAGCGTGCGGGCGGTCTCGTCGTCGCCGGACTCGTAGGCGGCCACGAGGTCTTCCACGGCCGGCACGAGCTGCCCGACCTGATCCTTCACGAACGCCCCGTAGAGATCGACGGCCTTCTGCTTCTGCTCGGCGTCGGGGCCGTCCACCGCCACGCGGTCTCCGGTCACCGTGAACGAGGCCCGGCCGACACCGTCGCCGACCATGCCCGGCTTGCAGAGCGTGAAGTACTCGCCCGGCTGGG
The DNA here is from genome assembly GCF_050470785.1 of Microbacterium sp. NRRL B-14842. NCBI lineage: Bacteria > Bacillati > Actinomycetota > Actinomycetes > Micrococcales > Microbacteriaceae > Microbacterium > Microbacterium sp. NRRL B-14842. The sequence goes on from NZ_JBFLUM010000001.1 coordinate 1,669,595, forward strand.
CGACCACCGTGAGGGTGCGGGACGCAGCCGGGGCGATGTTCTCGACCTCGCCGACGATCCGCAGACCGTCCTCGGCCAGCAGGTAGAACTCGGAGACCTGGTCGGTGTCGTTCTTCACATCGAACGTCAGCGTCCCGCTCTTCGCGGTGGACGCGGAGACGGCGCAGTCCGTGGCGGTGGATGAGACGTCGAACGCCGCCGTCGCCTGGGCATCGCTCTTCGCGACGCAGCCGCTGAGGAGGAGGACGGCGGTGCCCGCGGCGGCTGCCGCAGCGAGGACCCGGTGCGAGGTGATCATGCTGCTCCTTGCTGTGTGAGGGAGGACGTCGGGGTGGCGGCGGAGGCGCCGCGCGTCGAGGGGCGTGCCGAGCGGAGGCCGCGGAGGTAGAGCCCGCCCACGACGAGGATGTAGAGACTCCAGGCGAGCACCTGCAGCCAGGTCATGGCGGGCATGAAGCCGACCGTGGCCTGCAGAACGGAGGCCAGCGCGCCGCCGGGAGTGATCGCCGCCGACACGTCGAACGCCCAGCCGAACGGGAAGCCGGCCGCGCCCACGGCGACGGCGCCGGTGGCCGGGTCGAGCGGAGCGGCGGCGGTGAAGGGACCGGGAAGCGCTCCCGCCTCCTGCAGATCCATCAGGGCGTAGGCGAGGACACCGGCCGCGACGATCACGAGGAAGCCACCCGTCCAGGCGAAGAACCGCCGCAGGTCCAGGCGCAGCGCCCCGCGGGAGATGAGCCAGCCGAGCAGGACGGCCACGGAGAGTCCCAGGAGCGCGCCGAGGAGGGCCGAGGGGGCATCGCCGAAGGACTGCACCATCGACCACAGCAGCAGCGTGGTCTCGATCCCCTCCCGGGCGACGGAGACGAAGCCGATCGCGATGAGCGCCCAGAGACCGCCCACCGTCAGCGCGCGGTCGATGCCGCCCTCGAGGGTCGCCTTCATGGTGCGGCCGGCACGCTGCATCCAGAAGATCATCCACGTCACCATCGCCACCGCGACGAGGGACAGCCCGCCGCCGATCAGCTCCTGCGCCTGGAACGTGAGTTCGTAGGCCCCGAAGGTGAGGATCGCGCCGATGCCCAGAGCGAGGGCGACCGCAAGGCCGACCCCGGCCCACATCTTCGGCAGCGCGTCACGGCGACCGAGACGGCGGAGGTAAGCGACGAGGATGCCGACGACGAGCGCGGCTTCGAGACCCTCGCGGAGTCCGATGAGGAAGGTGGCGAGCACGGGAGACACTCTCTGGCAGGCGACTGAGGTAAGGCATCCCTTACCGACGAGACTCTAGCACCGTGATCGGCGCCCGCCCGACACCGGCCACCGAAGTAATGGAATGCAACAGAGCATCCTCGGGCCTCATCCGCGACATAGCCTCGGTCCATGGCTGAACTCTCGCTCCCCATCCTCGACCTGTCCCAGCTCGACGGCGGCCCCGAGGCCGCGGCGCGTTTCCGCGACGACCTCCGCGCGGCCACGCACGATGTCGGCTTCTTCTACCTGACCGGCACCGGCATCTCTCCCAAACTGGAAGCGCGGCTGCATCAGGCCGCCCTCGACTTCTTCGCTCTGCCAGAGGAGGACAAGCTCGCGATCGAGAACGTCAACAGCCCGCACTTCCGCGGCTACACCCGGGTCGGCGGGGAGCGGACGCAGGGCAAGGTCGACTGGCGCGAGCAGATCGACATCGGCCCCGAACGGGAGCCGGTCGAAGGGGGACCCGCCTTCAACCGCCTCACCGGACCGAACCTCTGGCCCGCAGCGCAGCCGGAGTTGAAGGAGGTCGTCACGGAGTGGCACGACACCCTCACGGAGATCGCCCGCAAGCTCCTGCGGGCCTGGGCCCTCACCCTCGGGGCGGAGGAGAACTACTTCGACGAGCCGTTCCGCGATCCGTCCACCCTGATCAAGATCGTGCGATACCCGGGAACGAACGAGCCGGAACCGCAGCAGGGCGTCGGTGCGCACAAGGATTCCGGCGTGCTGACGCTGCTCTGGGTGGAGCCGGGCAAGGGCGGACTCCAGGTCGAGCGTGACGGCGAGTGGGTGTCGGCTCCCCCGGTGCCGGGCGCCTTCGTCGTCAACATCGGCGAGCTGCTCGAGTACGCCACCGGCGGCTACCTCAAGGCGACGAACCACCGGGTGATCTCGCCGCGGGCGCCCGAGGAGCGCATCTCGATTCCGTTCTTCTTCAACCCGGCGCTCGATCAGCAGCTCCCGTTGCTCGAACTCCCTGCCGACCTCGCCGCCGAGGCGACCGGAGTCACCGAGGACCCGAGCAATCCGATCCACGCGACCTACGGCGAGAACGCCATGAAGTCCCGACTGCGCGCACACCCCGACGTGGCGGCCATCCACCACCCTGATCTCGTGGGTGCCACCGCCTGACGGGGTCTCAGAACGACGTCTTGCCGCCCAGGGCGACGATCTCCCGCAGCGCCTGGAGGTGCGCAGCGAAGGCGTCTCGGCCCGTGCTCGTCGACCGCACCCACGTGCGCGAGCGCCCGCCGACGGTCCCCTTGCGCGCGGTCACGTATCCCGCCGCCTGCAGATGGGTGATCGCCTTGCTCAGGGGCGAGTCGCCACACTGCAGCATCTCGCGCAGCGCCGCGAAGTCGAGTTCCATCCCGTCTCCCAAGCCCGCCATGAGCGAGAAGCGGATCGGGGACGCGAAGTTGTCATCCAACCGCGTTCGCGGGTGCGGGACGGCATGGGAGTCAGTCACGTTCCGCACGTCCCGGGATGCAGGTGACTACCGCGAAGCACACGATCACGGCAACCCCACCCCAGACTCCGGCCCGCCCCGCATCGCCGAGCACTCCCGCACCCAAGACGAGTGCCACCGGAACGCACGCGGCGAGCAAGAAGACGAGCACATGCGGCCACCGCCACGACGCGCCGATCGCCGGCAGCCCGACCTCCGAGGTCGAGGCCGCTATCCACGCCACCAGGCAGAGCATCACGAGCAGCGAGATCGCGCTTCGCAGCACATCGTCCGGCGATCCCGCCAGCATGGTCAGCACTCCGATCGCGATGCCGACCAGGGCGGTGCCCCAACGACGTGTGCCCGTAAGAGCGACGGGACCCGGGCGGGAACGGTGCGAGTCGTTCGACGCTCGGAGGAGCTGCACGACTCCGTGCCCCCCGATGCCGACGAGCACCACGGCGGCGGGAAGGAGTACCACGGCTTCGGGGAGCCGCGTGTCCAGGGCGGCGAAGCCGAACACCACGAGTGCGCCGATGAGAACCGCTCCCCCTCCGAGCAGGAACGGCAATCGTGAACGCGTCATCCGCCACTGCAGCCCGGTGCGCTGCGCCATCCCGCTGGACAACTGCCCCCACACGAGGAAGGTGAACAGGACGATCTGCGACGCCAGCACATCGCCGCGCCGGAGAACGAGTGCGAAGGCGACGAGGTAGGCGGCCGTCACCACCGCGTTGCCGATCTCCAGCCGCGCGAGGGCACGCCGGTCGACCGCGCGATCGCGGCGCTCGACCACCGCCTGGGCCGCTGCCAGGTACTGACTGGCGGTCTCAGAGTCCGGCGGGGCCAGAGGGCCCTGACCGGCGATCGGCTTCTGCTCCATCGTGGCCTCCCCGACTTTCCTGGTGGAAAGCTCTAGAACTTTCCTACCGGAAAGTGATGGCCAGGACAAGCCCGGACATGACGAAGGCCGCCCCACACCGTGGGGCGGCCTTCTCAAGAATGTTCTGCGCGATTGAACGCGGGGTCCGTGGTGCCTTATCGGCGAAGACCAAGGCGTGCGATCAGCGAGCGGTAACGCTCGATGTCGACGCTCTGGAGGTAGCCGAGCAGACGACGGCGCTGACCCACGAGCAGGAACAGACCACGACGCGAGTGGTGGTCGTGCTTGTGCTCCTTCAGGTGCTCGGTGAGGTCCTTGATGCGCTGCGTCAGCATCGCGGCCTGCACCTCGGGGGATCCGGTGTCACCGGGGTGCGTCGCGTACTCTTCGATGATCGCCTTCTTGACGTCTGCTTCCAGTGCCATAGATTCGATCCCCTCTCTGCTTGTTGCGCGGCGCCCGACGCCTGATGCGTGAGCTCTCTTTATCCGCGGCCGATCGAACGGCAACCTGACGAGTCTACCAGCCCGGACGACCACGGCGGGACACGGCGCCGGGGACGAGGCGCGCGGGGTCAACTAGGCTCGGGATGTGCAGAAGAAGACCGCCCTGTGAGCTCCCGACGCGGCCATCTGATCGACCTGACTCCGCTGAAGGCGAGCCCGGCCTTCGCCCGGATGTGGATCGGCTCGACACTCGCCGGCATCGGCGGTCAGCTCACCATCGTGACCGTGATGCTGCATGTGTTCGATCTGACCGCGAGCACGTTCGCCGTCTCGATGATCGCCGTCGCGGGCCTCCTCCCGATGATCCTCGCCGGCCTCTACGGCGGGATGCTCGCCGATGCGTTCGACCGGCGGCGGGTCGCGCTCATCGCCGCCACGGTGACCTTCGCCTCCACGGGGCTGCTCGCGGCGCTCACCTGGACCGGCACGGAGACGATCTGGTGGCTGTACGCGCTGAGCATCGTGAACTCGGCGGCGAACTCCGTCGGCATGGCCACGCGGACCGCGATCGTCCCCCGCCTGATCCCCCGCAGCATGCTCGCGGCCGCGTCCGCGCTCAACGGCGTCGCGTTCGGGCTCACGGTCATGGCGGGTCCGGCCCTCGCCGGGCTCCTGGTGGCGCTCACCGGATACGGCTGGACGTACACGATCGACGTCGTGCTCATGCTGTCGATGTTCCTCGGCCTGTGGACGCTCCCCGCCCTGCGGCCCGAAGGCGACATCGTGCGCCCCGGCCTCGCCTCGCTCGTCGACGGCTGGCGCTTCCTCCGCCGCGCGGGCAACATCCGGATGCAGTACGTCATGGACATCATCGCGATGACGTTCGGACAGCCGCTCGTGCTCTTCCCGGCACTCGGCACGGTCATCCTCGGCGGCGGGGCCTTCACCACCGGCATCCTCACGGCGGCGGTCGCCGTCGGCACCTTCTCCTCGAGCCTGTTCTCCGGACGCGTGGTGCAGTACCGGTGGCACGGCCGCGGCATCGCCCGCGCAGTGGAGGCCTACGGCGCCGCCATCGCCCTGTTCGGCGTCGTCCTCCTGCTCGGCGCCTTCTCCGCGACGCCTGCCGGAGAGGACCGACCGCACGCTGCACTGATCGTCGCCGCCTGCGTGGCGCTGGCCCTCTCCGGCGCGTCGGACAACGTCAGCTCGATCTACCGCAACACCATGATGCAGGCGGCGGTGCCGGACGCCATGCGCGGACGCCTGCAGGGCCTGTTCGTCGTGGTGGTGACCGGTGGCCCCCGCGTCGGCGCCCTCTACGCCGGGACGCTCGCGACGCTGACGTCACTGTGGTTCCCGCCGCTGCTCGGAGGGATCATCGTGATCGCCCTCGTCGCGGTCCTCGCCCGGCGGCATCCTCGTTTCCGCGACTACGACGCAGAGAACCCCGAGCCCTGACGGGCCCGGGGTTCACAGAGTCTGCGCGTCAGTCCTGCTGCAGCGCACCCTGGAGGTCGAGCGTGATCGTGACGTCCTTGCCGACGAGCACGCCGCCGGTCTCCAGCGCGGCGTTCCAGGTGAGGCCGAAGTCCTCGCGGTTGATGACGGTCTTGGCGGAGGCGCCGGCCTTGTAGTTGCCCCACGGGTCGCTGCCGAAGCCGCCGAAGTCGAGCTCGAAGGTGACCGGCTTCGTGATGCCGCGGATGGTGAGGTCGCCGTCGACGAGGAAGTCGCCGCCCTCGACGCGGGCGCCGGTCGAGACGAACTCCATGGTCGGGAAGTTCTCGGTGTCGAAGAAGTCGGCGGAGCGGAGGTGCTGGTCGCGACCCTCGTCCTTGGTGTCGACGGAGGTCACGTCGACGGAGGCCTCGACCTTGGCTTCGAGGGGGTTCTCCGGAGCCACGAGCGTCGCGCTCTTCACACCGAAGGTGCCGCGCACCTTCGAGATCATCATGTGGCGGACGCTGAACGTCACCTCGCTGTGGGACGGGTCGAGGACCCAGGTGCCGGGGCGGTAACCGGGGATGTCGATGCTGCTCATGATTGCTCCTCAGGAGACGTCGGCCGCGGCGGCGGCGAAGGGATGGCACCGCGATCGTCCGCGGCACCCTTCCGACAACATACATTCACTCGCATGTATTCCCGTGACGATCAGAAATGTCTCGACATGCAGAAGCGCCCCGCACCACGGGGTGCAGGGCGCTTCGGAGCGACGATGTCAGCCGACGGCGACGAGATCGATGATGAAGATCAGCGTCTTGCCGGAGAGGAAGTGTCCTCCCCCGGCCGGGCCGTACGCGAGGTGCGGCGGGATGATCAGCTCGCGGCGGCCACCGACCTTCATTCCGGGGATGCCGTCCTGCCAGCCCTGGATCAGGCCGCGGAGCGGGAACTGGATGGTTTCCCCGCGACCCCACGACGAGTCGAACTCCTCGCCGGACTCGAACTCCACACCGGCGTAGTGGACGGTCACGGTGTCGCCGGGCTTGGCCTCGGCGCCGTCACCCTCGATGATGTCGCGGATGACCAGTTCTGCGGGGGCAGGGCCGGTCGGGGCGTCGAACTCGGGCTTTGTGCGATCAGTCATGGCTCCATCCAACCCGACCGTCGCGCGGCCGGTCAACGCGACGGCACCTGCTCACGGCGAACACCTCACCGAGCGACTCCGCTCCGAAGTCCCCCGGGGCTCTTGACAGTTCGCGGGACGCGGGTGCACCCTGGTGGCAGATCAACTCAGCGCCCGGGAGACATGCAGGCATCGCCGCAGCACCGGGCGCTGAGTCTGTCTGCGGGGGCGCCGCTCAGTAGGCCAGCAGCGCGGCGCGTGCCGCCCTGGTCCGGATCAACAGGGCACGCTCGTCCTCGACGGCGAGCGGGTCTCGTCCGGTGATCGCCCGCTGGCGGACCGCGGCCAGAGCCGTCGCATCCTTGATGAATTCGCGCATCAGCGGCCGGCGGTCGCCGCGCAGCTGCGCGGCCCAGGCGAGCCCCACCTTGCGCCCGGCCGGCGTGGCCAGCATCGTGACCTCCTCCGGCGTGAACCAGCCGGCGGCCGCATACTCGGCCAGGCGGGCCCGGGTGAGCCGCGCCTCCTCCCTGCGCAAGGCGATGATCCCGAGGATGAAGCCGATGAACAGCGGCACCTGCAGGGTGAAGTAGAGGCCGAAGAAGTCCGCGAATGTGGCCGATCCGTTCCACAGCGCGTGCAGGAGGATCGCCCCGACCATACCGAGCAGGCCGGCCCCGGCGGCCGCTCCGGCGGAGGCGTGCCGGCGGGCCACGAGGCCGATCGCGAATCCGGTCAGCGAGGTGAACATCGCGTGCGCGAACGGCGACAGCACCGCCCGCACGATGAACGTGACGCCGAGCTGCTCTCCGCCGCCCTCGATGAGGCTGATGGCGAAGTACTGGATGTTCTCGGTGAACGCGAAGCCTGCACCGACGAGCGCCCCGTAGACGACGCCGTCGACCGGCCCGTCGAAGGACCGCCGCGCGAGCAGGAAGATGAGGAAGACCCCGAGGCCCTTCCAGAACTCCTCGACGATGGGGGCCTGCACCACCGCCGAGAACTCCTCGGACCGGATGCCCAGCAGCATCGTGAGCCCGATGTCGACGAGGAGCGTGAGGCCGACGGCGGCGACCGCACCCCAGGCGATGGCGAACGCGACGAGGCGCTTGGGCTCGGGCTCCCAACGGTCGATCATGCGCACTCCGAGGAAGACGATCGTGAGCGGGATCACAGCCAGGACGAGCCCGATCACCGAGGCGGTCGGGCCGAGGGCCCAGCCGAAGTAGCCGATGAGTGCGAGCAGCAGGAAGCCGAGGAAGCCGAAGAGCCACAGCGAGATCGTGCGGCCCTTCTTGTTCGGCACCGGGAGAGCCGGCAGCGACTCCGCGGGCGACGGCGCGACCGGCGCCGGCGGTGTGTAGGGCGTGGGTTGCGCGAGAGCCGACGCATAGCCCGGCTGCTGTCCGTAGGACGGCGGCAGGTAGGGCGATTGCGCGTACTGCGCGGCGGAGTACGCCGAGGGCTGTGGTGGTGTCCCCGCCGGGGGCGTGTATCGGGCGGGCTGCTGGGGGTCGGACGGTCCTCCGAAGGTCATGGTCAAAGCTTATGGGGCACAAGCTTGCGCGCCGGGCTCTGGGGGCTTCCTCCACCCGACCGGCCGCAGGCACCCGGTAGCGTAGAACCATGCGGTTCGCTCACCTGCGCCGTCCAGACTCCTCCCGTGCGGTTCTCGCCGTGGTGGAGGGCTCGGACGCCATCCTCGTCTCCGATCTCCTGTCCGACGCGCCTGCCACCCTGCAGCAGCTGATCGAGCGAGGGGACGCCGGACTCGACGAGCTCCGCGCCGCCCTCCGCGACGGCACGGCCCCGCGCCACCCGCTGACCGACTGGGGTTTCGCCTCCGCGGTCATCGCGCCGCCGGCGGTGCTCGCCGTCGGGCTCAACTATGCCGCCCACTCCAGCGAGCTCGGCCTCAAGACCGACGCCGCGCCGACCGTGTTCACCCTGTGGCCCAACTCGCTCACCGGTCACGATCAGACCACCTCCTGGCCGCGGAGCCTCAGCGAGGCCGTCGACTACGAGGCCGAGCTGGGCGTGCTCATCGGCACCCCCGCGAAGGACGTCCCGGAGGCGGACGCCCTCGCGCACGTCTGGGGTTACACCGTGGTCAACGACATCACCGCCCGGAACATCCAGTTCTCCGAGGCGCAGTGGTCCCGTTGCAAGTCGTTCGACGGCTTCACCCCCACCGGCCCGTTCGCGGTGACCGCCGACGAGATCGCCGACCCGCAGGACCTCCACATCTGGACCGTCGTCGACGGGCACACCGTGCAGGACGCCAGCACCGACCAGATGGTGCGTTCGGTGGCGAAGCTCATCGCGCACCTCTCCCAGTCGCTCACGCTGCTGCCCGGCACCCTGATCTCGACGGGCAGCCCGGGTGGCGCCGGCTACTCCCGCGACCCGCAGATCTTCCTCCGCGACCGCTCGACCGTCACGGTCGGCATCGACGGGATCGGCGAGCTCACGACGCACTGCCGCATCCTCGACTGACTCGGACGCGACGAAGGGGACGGGAGCTCGAGCTCCCGTCCCCTTCCCGTATCGGGTCGACGCTCAGATCTGGATGAGGTCGTCCGGGGTGACGATCGGGATGGCCGCGGTGACCGCCTCCAGGCCCGACAGGCGGGCAGGAGAGAGCTGCTTGGTCACCTCGTCGCGGGACATGAGCCCGGCCTCGACCACCAGGTCGGCGACGTTGCGGTTGGTCAGCAGAGCCGTCTTGGCCAGAGCCGCGGCCGCCGCGTAGCCGATGAAGGGCGTGAGCGCCGTGATGACGCCGACCGACGCGCCGACCATCGCGCCCAGACGGTCGCGGTTGGCGGTGATGCCCTCGACGCAGTTCACGCGCAGCGTCCACATGGCCTGACGCATCCAGGTGATCGACTGGAAGATCGAGTGCGCGATGACGGGCTCGAAGGCGTTGAGCTGGAGCTGACCGCCCTCGACGGCCATGGTCACCGTCATGTCGGCGCCGACGACCGCGAAGGCCACCTGGTTCACGACCTCCGGAATCACCGGGTTGACCTTGCCGGGCATGATGCTGGAACCGGCCTGCCGTGCGGGCAGGTTGATCTCGCCGAGGCCCGCCTGCGGACCGGACGACAGCAGCCGCAGGTCGTTGCAGATCTTCGAGAGCTTGATGGCGTTGCGCTTGAGCGACGACGAGAACGACATGAAGGCGCCCGTGTCGCTCGTGGACTCGACGAGGTCGGTGGCCGTCTCGAGGTCGAGCCCCGTGATCTCGCGCAGGTGCTTCAGCACGGCCGGCGCGTAGTCGGGGTGGGTGGTGATGCCGGTGCCGATGGCGGTCGCGCCCATGTTGATCTCGAACATGAGCGAGGCATTCTCGGTGAGGCGGCTGTGATCCTCGCCCAGGGTCGTGGCGAAGCCATGGAACTCCTGGCCGAGCGTCATGGGCACCGCGTCCTGGAGCTGGGTCCGGCCGACCTTGAGGATGTCGTGGAACTCCCCCGCCTTGCCGAGGAACGCCACGCGCAGGGCGTCCAGTTCGTCGAGCAGCGAGCGCAGCGTCAGCGACAGGCCGATCTTGACCGCCGTCGGGTAGACGTCGTTGGTCGACTGGCTGCGGTTCGTGTGGTCGATCGGAGAGAGGAAGGCGTAGTCGCCCTTCTCGCGTCCGGCCATCTCGAGCGCGATGTTGGTGATGACCTCGTTCGCGTTCATGTTCGTCGAGGTGCCGGCACCACCCTGGATGACGCCGACGGTGAACTGATCGTGGAACTCGCCGTCGATGACGCGCTGCGCCGCGCGGTCGATGAGGTCGGCGCGCTCGGCGTCGAGGACCCCGATCTCCTTGTTGGCCCTCGCGCTGGCCTGCTTCACCATCGCGAGCGCGATCACCAGTTCGGGGTACACCGAGATGGGGCGCTTCGTGATCGGGAAGTTCGCGTCGGCGCGGGCGGTGTGGATCCCCCAGTACGCCTCGGCGGGAATCTCCATGCTCCCCAGCGAATCGGTCTCGGTACGGGTATTGGCGGGCGCGGCAGAAGCCATGTCACATCCTCGTGGGTCGTGGCGAACGGAAAGGTCGGGGGATGCGTCCAGTCTACGCCGGTCCCCGCGGGGGTTTTCTGGAGAACGCCTCCAGGCGCCCTTCCGGCGTCAGCGCCGCCATGCGGGCGACCCACTCCTCGGAGAAGTAGTCGCCGGTCGGCGCATCGACCACCGGGACGACGGTGTGCGTGATGGTCTCCGGCCGCACGTGCACGAGCTGGAACGCCTGGGCGGCGTCCATGCCGTTCACCTCAGACGCGGGGCGCGCGACGTTCATCGTGTAGCAGGTGGCGGACGCCACGCTCACCGGGACGCCGGCGAACAGCCCGTGCGAGGAGTAGTGCAGGTGACCGGCGAGGATGCCGCGGACGTCGGTGCCCCGGATGACGGCGGCCAGCTCGTCCTGATGCCGCAGCTCGAGGATGTCGAACAGCGGCAGATGGCTGGGCAGCGGCGGGTGGTGCATCGCCAGGAGCGTGCCGTGCGGCGCCGGCTCGGCGAGGACCTCGGCGAGCCACGCGAGCTGCGCCGGGTCGAGGTCGCCGTGATGCCACCCGGGAACGCTCGTGTCGAGGGCCACCAGACGCAGCCCGTCGAGATCCCACACCCCGGTGACCGGCTCTTCCGTGGGCTCGGCATCGAGGAGGACCTCGCGCAGCACCGGGCGCTCGTCATGGTTGCCCGCGACCCAGACCACGGGAGCGCCGAGTTCGGCGGCGACCGGCTCGATCGCCGCACGCAGCCGGCGGTACGCATCCGGCTCGCCGAGGTCTGCGAGGTCCCCGGTGACGACGATCGCGGCGGGAGCGGGATGCACGGCGCGGATCGCCTCGAGCGTCCGCGCGAACGTGCGCTCGACGTCGTACCGTCCCCCCAGCGCCGCACCTCCGGCGAGGAAGTGCGGATCGCTCACATGGATCAGGACGTGGGAGGCGGGGGCGTACCGACCGAAGACCGGTGGTGTTCCCTTCGCTGCGGACATGTCCTCAGCCTACGGCCGGTCACCGACGCACCCGGCGCACCGCGGACTCAGTGGCCGATGACGATCAGGAGGATGCCGGCGATGACCGCGGCGGCGCAGAGCACGAAGCAGCCGTAGGCGCCCACGAGCGCGAGGGTCTTCTGTCCTTCGGTGAGCGGACTCTTCTTCGCTGCCTTCGCCGCCTGCTTGGCGGCCCGCTTGAGCTCCTTCTCCGAGATCACCGTGATGGCGTCGGTGAACTCCGCGGGGCTCACGACGGGCGCCCGCCCGCTGCGCACGAGCAGACGCAGGCCCAGGGCGTAGAAGGTGACGATGGCGGCGGCGCCGATGAGCGCGGCGGCGAACACCTGCAGGAAGGCGATCCAGTCGATCGTGACGTTCATGCCGAGTCCCCGTTCTGCGACGCGTCGGACGACGAGGCGCTGCCGGTCTTCGCGGCCTTCGCGTCCGCCTTGGCCTTGGCCTTCTTCTTCGCCTTGTCCTTCGCCTCGGCCTTCGCCTTCTCCTTGGCCTCGGCACGGGCCTTCGCCTCCGCCTTCGCCTGGGCGATGCGCTGCTGGCGACGCGTGGGCGGCGGGGTGTCGGGAACCTCGACGGCAAGGTGGGATTCTGCGACGTCGCTCATGGCGTTGGCCGGCGTGACGGCGTTGCGCCGAGAGCGCATGTACAGCCCGAGGATGATCGCCACCGCGAGGACGGCGTCGATGGCCACGCCCCACGGGCCGAGCCACACGACGAGCAGTGCCGCCAGGGCGCCGACGCCTCCGGCCGCGGGCAGCGTCAGCAGCCAGCCGACGCCGATGCGTCCTGCCGTCCGCCAGCGGACCGTCGACCCGCGACGACCGAGGCCGGATCCGATGACCGAGCCCGAGGCCACCTGGGTGGTGGAGAGCGCGAATCCGAGGGCGCTGGAGGCGAGGATCGTCGCGGCCGTCGAGCTCTCCGCCGCGAAGCCCTGAGCCGGCTTGACGTCGGTCAGGCCCTTGCCCAGCGTGCGGATGATGCGCCAGCCGCCGAGGTACGTGCCGAGGGCGATAGTGAACGCACAGGCGATGATGACCCAGAGCTCGGGCTCGTGGTGCGCACCGGACTGCCAGCCGACGGTGATCATGGCGAGCGTGATGACGCCCATCGTCTTCTGCGCGTCGTTGGTGCCGTGTGCGAGGGCGACGAGGGAGGACGTGAAGATCTGACCCCAGCGGAATCCGTCCCGTCCGTCCGGCTTGCCGTCGTAGCGACGCGTGACCGAGTAGGCGATCTTCGTCGCGACGTACGCGATGATGCCGGCCGTGATGGGGGCGATGAGGGCGGGGAGGACGATCTTCGACAGCACGGCGCCGAAGTCGATGCCGCCGAGACCGGCGCCGACGAGCGTCGCGCCGATCAGCCCGCCGAAGAGCGCGTGGGACGAGCTCGACGGCAGGCCGAGCAGCCACGTCAGCATGTTCCAGGTGATGGCGCCGATGAGTCCGGCGAAGATCAACGAGAGGAACAGCTCCGCTCCCGCGGCGATGATCGCATCCTCCTGGATGATGCCGCCGGAGATGGTCTTGGACACCTCGGTCGACAGGAAGGCGCCGACGAGGTTGAGGAGAGCGGCCAGGAGGACCGCTGTCTTGGGCTTGAGCGCTCCGGTCGCGATGGGCGTGGCCATCGCGTTCGCGGTGTCGTGAAACCCGTTCGTGAAATCGAAGAAGAGTGCCAGCGCGATGACGAGCACGACGATGAGGGCTGCGGTTTCCACCGTTCGCTTTCGGTCTTGAGGAAGAGGGAGATGTCGACGGGATCGACGTGACGAACGAAGAGTTCACCGTGGGTTTGACTTCCGTTTACCGGCCCCGGTAAATCCTGCCACCGTCCCCCGTGCCGGTCAACTCGACCTGGGATAGCGTGGGACGGTGACTGACGCCCCGATCGCCGCCCGCCGTTCCACCCTCCGCACGCATCACGGCGACACGGTCGACGACCCGTACGAGTGGCTGCGCGCCAAGGACTCCCCCGAGGTCATCGCACACCTGGAGGCGGAGAACGCGCACACCGAGGCCGAGACCGCGCACCTCGCCGCGCTCCGCGAGACGCTGTTCCAGGAGATCAAGGGACGGGTTCAGGAGACCGACCTCTCGGTGCCGACACGGCGTGGAGACTGGTGGTACTACAGCCGCACCGAGGAAGGCGCGCAGTACGGCATCCACTGTCGCGCCGCCGCCGTCGAAGGCGATTGGACGCCGCCGCGTCTCGAGCCGGGGGTGCCCGTGCCCGGCGAGGTGGTGCTGCTGGACGGCAACGTCGAGGCCGAAGGGCACGAGTTCTTCTCGCTCGGCGCGTTCGACACCTCCGATGATGCGACGAAGCTGCTGTGGTCGACGGACTTCGAGGGCGACGAGCTCTACACGGTCCGCGTGCGGGACCTGCAGACGGGCGTCACGCTGGACGACGAGATCCCGAACACCGGCGGCGCGTTCTTCACCCCGGACGGCACCGGCATCCTCTACACGACCCGCGACGATGCGTGGCGCCCCGACACCCTGTGGCTGCACCGGCTCGGGACCCCGGTGTCGGACGACATCACGCTCTTCCACGAGCCCGACGAGAAGTTCTGGCTCGGCGCCGGGATCACGCGGAGCCGGCGCTACCTCGTGATCGGTGTGGGCTCCAGCATCACGAGCGAGGAGTACCTCGTCGACCTCGCCGGCGACATCACGGCGGAGCCGCGCACGGTGTGGCCGCGGCGCGAAGGCGTGGAGTACTCGCTCGAGCACGCGGTGGTGGACGGTGAGGACCGGCTCCTCATCCTGCACAACGACGACGCCCTGGACTTCGAACTCGTCTCCGTAGCGGCGGACGACCCGCAGGGCGAGCGCCGCGTCGTCGTCGCCCATCAGCCAGGACGGCGACTGCTCGGAGTGGACGCCTTCCGCGACTTCGCCACGGTGGAGTATCGCAGCGAGGGCCTCGAGCGCGTGGGCCTCCTGGACTACGCGACCGACACGGTGGAGGAGCTGCGGTTCGACGAGCCCCTCTACTCCGCGGGGGTCAGCGGCAACCCGGAGTGGCACTCCCCCTTCCTGCGACTCGGGTACACGTCGTTCGTCACGCCGGGCACGGTGTACGAGCTCGACCTCGCGACGCGGGAACTCGTGTTGCGCAAGCAGGTGACGGTGCTCGGCGGCTACGACCCCGCCGACTACGGACAGCGTCGGGAGTGGGCCACCGCGGAGGACGGCACCCGCGTGCCGATCTCCCTCGTGTGGAAGCGCTCCTTCGGCGAGCCCGGTGCGACCACGCGTCCCGTCCACCTCTACGGCTACGGCTCGTACGAGCACTCCATCGACCCGGGCTTCTCGGTCGCACGGCTCTCGGAGCTGGACCGCGGAGTCGTCTTCGCCGTGGCGCATGTGCGCGGAGGCGGCGAGATGGGTCGGCAGTGGTACGAAGACGGCAAGCTCCTGCACAAGCGGAACACCTTCACGGACTTCGTCGCCTGCGCCCGGCACCTCGTCGACGAGGGGACGACCACCCCGGCCCAGCTCGTCGCGGAGGGCGGCAGTGCCGGGGGTCTGCTGATGGGCGCGGTCGCCAACCTCGCCCCGGAGCTCTTCGCCGGCATCCTCGCGGGTGTGCCGTTCGTCGACGCGCTGACGACGATCCTCGACCCGTCGCTCCCCCTCACCGTGATCGAGTGGGACGAATGGGGCGACCCGCTGCACGACCCCGAGGTCTACGCGTACATGAAGTCGTACACGCCGTACGAGAACGTGCGCGACGGCGTGGAGTATCCGCGGATCCTCGCGGTGACCTCGCTGAACGACACCCGGGTGCTCTACGTCGAGCCGGCGAAGTGGGTCGCCCGGCTGCGGGAGGCCGGCGCGAAGGACGTGCTGCTGAAGTGCGAGATGGTCGCGGGGCACGGGGGCGTGAGCGGACGGTACAACTCCTGGCGCGAGCGGGCGTTCGAGATCGCCTGGCTTCTGGACACCCTCCACCTCGCCTGACCCGCGACATCAGGCGCTCGCGCGGCATCAGGCGCCTGCGCGCTGACCTGGCCTGAACTCGCGCGCGCGCCTGTGCTCACGGGGCGCGACGCCGGCACAGGCATCGGCGCGGAGTCAGGCACGCGCGGGGCGTCAGGCGCCCATGCCTGTCCTAGCCTGAACTCGCGTGATGGCCTGTGCTCACGACCGAGCACTGCTCCTGCACAGGCAGAGAGTTCCGGGAAGCGCCTCCCCATCCGCGGTGGCGTGGTGAAGCGCGGCAGCGGGAGCCCGCAGGGTGGAGGGGTGACACGCACACGGGTGGAGAGCTGGGTCCGGGAGCAGGGAGGATCCGCGCATTCGTCGCGCGTGCGCGAGGCGGGCTTCACCGAGTACCAGATGCGTCGGGCGGTGCGGGAAGGGACGCTCGAGCGCGTGCGCCGGTCGTGGCTGCTCGTCCCTGAGGTCGATCCACGGCGCAGGGCCGCAGCATCCGTGGGCGGGAGGGTCACCTGCGTGAGCGCGGCGGCCCTCGCCGGATGGTGGGATGTCGGGGCCGCGGAGGTGCACGTCGCCCTCCCCCGCACCGCCTCTCGATTCGATCGCGTCGGCGTCCAGGTGCACTGCGCACAGGGGCCCGTTCCGGTGCATCCGCGGGCGGCGGTCGATCCTGTCCTAGGCGTCCTGTTCCAGGTCGCGCGATGCCGGCCGTTGATCGAGGCCCGCGCGATCTGGGAGTCCGCCGTCCGCCACGGGGCCGTGGAACTGGACACCCTCGCACGCGTCCGGTGGCGGTGCGATGCCGCGAACCGCCTCGCTCGAACCGTCCGCGGCCGGTCGGACTCCGGTCCCGAGACGGTCTTCGTCGAACGGATGCGCGCGGTCGGCATCGACGTGCGACAGCAGGTGTGGGTCGACGGCCATCCGCTCGACGGTGTCATCGGCGAACGGCTCGCCATCCAGATCGACGGCTTCCGCCACCACAGCGCCGCGGGCGACCGGCGACGCGACCTCGCTGCCGACGCAAGGCTCGCACTCCGCGGCTACACCGTCCTCCGCTTCGACTATCACCAGGTCATGGTCGATGACCGTCATGTCGAGGACACCGTCCTGGCCGCGCTCGCGCAGGGGCTCCATCGCGCAGACCATCGAGCGACGGGTCGCGGATAGCGGACCGAACACAAGCACAGGCCCTCACGGGAGTTCAGGCGAGAAAAACAGCAAGATGCCTGAAGCCGCGCGAGAGCCTGACACGGCGTGAGGCCGTGAGAACAGGCGGCCACGCGGACACAGGCTCTCACGCAAGTTCAGGCGAGAAAGACAGCAAGAGGCCTGAAGCGGCGCGAGAGCCTGAAGCCGGGCGGAGGTCAGCCGAAGAGGGCGGCGGCCTCGTCGTAGCGGTAGCGCGGCACCGTGTTCAGCTCGCCGAGAGCATCGGCGAACGGGACGCGGACGATGTCGGTGCCCTGCATCGCGACCATCTGCCCCCAGGCGCCGTCAACGATGGCGTCTGCGGCGTGCAGGCCGAGGCGGGTCGCGAGGACGCGGTCGAACGCCGACGGCGAGCCGCCGCGCTGGATGTGGCCGAGGATCGTGGCGCGGGTCTCGATGCCCGTGATCCGCTCGATCTCGGGGGCGAGCAGGTCGCCGATGCCGCCCAGCCGCGGTCGGTTGAACGCGTCCAGGCCCTTGTCGCTGTAGGCCTCGTCCATGCCGGCGAGCTTGAAGCCCTCGGAGACGACGACGAGCGGTGCACGACCGCGATCGTGGGCGCTCGTGACGAGAGCGGTGATCTCGTCCAGCGACATCGGCACCTCGGGGATGCAGATGACGTGGGCCCCGGCGGCCATCCCGGCATGCAGCGCGATCCAGCCGACGTGACGACCCATGACCTCGGCGACCATGCAGCGCTGGTGGGAGTCACCCGTGGTGCGGAGCCGGTCCATGGCGTCCGTGGCGATGTTCACGGCGGTGTCGAAGCCGAAGGAGTAATCCGTGGCCCGGAGGTCGTTGTCGATCGTCTTCGGAACGCCGAGCACCTTGATGCCGTCCTTGGCGAGACGGTCCGCCGCCGCGAGGGTGCCTTCGCCGCCGATCGCGACGATGCCGTCGATCTTGTGGCCGTAGAGCGTCTTCGCGATGTTCTCCGCACCGCCGCGCTCCCCCTCGTACGGGTTGGTGCGGCTGGTGCCGAGGATCGTGCCACCCACCTTGGACAGGCCCTTCACCTCGTGCCGGGTCAGGGGCATGAAGTCGCCCTCGACGACGCCGCGCCATCCGTCGCGGATGCCGACGAACTCGAGGTCGTAGGTCGTGGTGCCCTTGAGCACGATGCCGCGGATGACCGCGTTGAGTCCGGGGCAGTCGCCGCCGCTCGTCAGGATGCCGATTTTCATGCTGCTGCCTTCGGAGGTCGAGGGATGGGGGTGAGGCGACAGTGCCTGCGATCGACACTAGCGCGCCGCCCCCTCGCGTGGCCATTCGAGCGCGTCGAAAACCCGCGATCTTGACGGCCGCAGCGACCGATGCCGACGAAGTTCGCGCCGCGACAGGAACTTCCGCCTGCAGCAGCGTTAAGAACTCTTGTTCTTGACGCTCGCTCAGCGGCCGCCGAGAGCCTCGCGCAGAAGATGCATCAGCGCGGCCAGCTGCACCGACTCGCTGGCGGTCTCCTCCGTCGCCTCGCCGTCCAGCGCGCGGGCCGCGAGCCCCTGCTTCTGGTCGATGAGCTCCGCGATCTTCGTGTCGATCGTGTGGGCGGCGATGATCCGCCACGCCGTGACGGGCTCGTCCTGTCCGATGCGGTGCACGCGGTCGATGGCCTGCGTCTGCTCGGCCGCGGTCCACGACAGCTCCGCGAGCACGACGTTCGACGCCGCCTGCAGGTTGAGGCCGACGCCGGCCGCCGTGAGCGAGCACACCGCGATGCCGACCTCGGGGTCGCCGTTGAAGTCGTCGATGGCCTGCTGCCGTGCTGTGTTCGTCTGGTCACCGCGGATGGACACCGCGCGGATGCCGGCAGAAGCGAAGTGCGCCTCCGCCTGGTCCATGACGTCGATGTGCTTCGCGAAGAACACGACCTTGCCGACCGAACGCTGCAGCTGCGCGGCGTAGTCCGCCGCGAGGAGAGCCTTCGCCTGACCGATGCGGCGCACCATCGTGAAGACGTTGTCTCCCCCGGTGCCGGCAGCCTTCGACTCCTCGAGCTCGTTCTGCGCGACGAGACGGACGATGTCGTCGTCGATCTCGCCCGGGGCGAGGCCGCGGTCGCCGCGTGCCTCGATGATGCGACGGTAACGGGCGGCCAGCCGCTCCCCCAGCTCGCGCTCGGCCTGGCGGATGCTGCGGCCGAACTCGTCGTCGAGCTGCACGGGCAGATCGGCGATCAGCTTGTCGGGCAGATCGGCGGCGACGTCCTTCTTCTTCCGTCGCACGATGCCCATCGAGATCACCGCGTCGCGGGCCTCCGGGTAGAAGGCCTTGTCGGCAGGCGTCAGTCCCGTCGCGTCGAGCTTCTCCATGAGCTCCGGTCCGGGCTTCTCGCCGTTCGTCCAGCCGAGGAAACGCCAGATGGCGTCGAAGTCCTCGACGTCGTTGATGAGCGGGGTACCGGTGAGCGCGAGCATGAGCGGATCGTGCCCCGGCGTGCGCTCGCGCACCTGCGCGGCGAGCGAGAGCACGTTCTGCGAGCGCTGGGAGGAGAGGTTCTTGATGAAGTGGGCCTCGTCGACGACCATGCCGCGCAGGCCGATCGACGCCAGCCACGACATGTGACGGTCGAGGATCTCGTAGTTCACGATGAACACGTCGGCGAAGGCGTCGATGTCATCGCCGTCGCCCTGGATGACCGTGGCACGACGCTGCGGCGTCCACCGCTCGACCTCGCGCGCCCAGTTCATCTTCACGACGTTGGGCACGACGACGAGCAGCGGATAGGCGCCGGCGACGGAGGCCGCGAGCACCGACTGCGCCGTCTTGCCGAGGCCCGGCTCGTCGGCGAGCAGGAAGCTGCGGTGCCCGGCACGGACGGCCTCGAGGAAGCGCGACTGGTGCACCATGATCTCGCGGCCCTTGGGCGAGAGGTGATCGAACTCGGGGGCCGGGGGAAGCTCCATCGACGCCGCGGCACCGCCCGCACCCGTCTCGAATGCCTTGTACAGCGGCCCCATGAGCTCCCAGCCGTCGAGACGGCGGCGCGGCGTGCTGGCCGGACGCGGCGTCAGGTCGGGCGCCAGGAACGGGTTGGCGAGCTGGCGGGCCTCGACCGACGGCGGGGTGACCTGACGCTCCGCGATGGCCGCGGGCACCACCGACACCTGTACGGGCGCGGGGTCGGCGATGATGAGCTCCTCGGGGGGAAGCTCGGCACCGGACTCGAGCAGCCAGTCGCGACGCATCCGCTTGGCGACCGGCGAGGTGGCCTGGTCGGCCTCGAGCAGCTGGATGAGCGAGGTGTCCCGAGCGGCCGTCTTCGCGAGGATCGTCGCGACGCCGTCGAGCCGCTTGAGCAGCTCGGCGCGGGCCGCATCGGTGATCTCGGTGTCGGCCTTGACCCTGGCGCGCTCCTCGCGCACCAGGAACGCGATCACCTGGAACTTCGTGCGGTTCGTGGGGCCCAGCTTGCCGCGCTGGGACTTCGCCTCGATCTCGCGCACCTTGCGCGCGAGGATCGGGATGAGGGGTGCCTCGTCATCGCGACGGGACGTCTTCTTGCGCCGCGGGGCGGCGGTTGCCGTGGTCGGCATGCTCCTCCTGAGCCTGAAGGGCTCCGGCTCCCTCAGGGAGCCGTGAGCCGTTCTCGTCGTCCGCGTGTGGCGTGAGCCAGGACCGTGCGGACTGTGGATCGGTGTTCCCGCCGGAGCACGCGATACGTGCGGGACCGGTGGGAGCCTGATGCCATTCTATGCCATCCCGGCCCCGGGCCGCGGAAGCAGGGTGCCGCCGTGTTACACGGGTTCGTCGAGGATGGCCGCGGCCTGCGCGACGTCGGCGGCCATCTGCGTCATCAGCTTCTCGATGCCCTCGAACGCGACCATGCCGCGCAGCCGCTCGACGAACTCGACCGTCACGTCATGACCGTAGAGGTCGAGACCGGTCTCCCCCAGCACATGGGCCTCGACCTGACGCACGAGCACGTCGTCGAAGGTGGGGTTCGTTCCCACCGAGATCGCCGACGGATGCCGGATCCCCGTGTCGTGGTCGACGAGCCATCCGGCGTAGACGCCGTCGGCGGGCACGAACGAATCGACGATCGTGGAGAGGTTCGCGGTCGGGAAGCCGAGCTCGCGTCCGCGCTTCAGACCGTGGACCACGACGCCGCGCACGTCGGGATACCGTCCGAGCGCGCGAGTGGCCTCGGCGACATCCCCCGCCATCAACAGCTCGCGGATCCAGCTCGACGAGACCCGTCGGCTGGAACCCGGAAGGTAGACGTCGTCCACGACCTCGACCGAGAAGCCGTAGCGGGGGCCGAGTGCGCGCAGCAGCTCGGGCGTTCCTGCACCCCGGTGCCCGAAGCGGAAGTCGGCACCGACGAGCACGGTGGACACGTGCAGCGCGCCGACGAGGATGTCGACGACGAAGTCCTCGGCGCTGCGGGCGGCGAGCGTCTCGTCGAACGTGAGCACGAGCGTCGCGTCGAGTCCGAGCTCGCTGAGGAGTTCCAGCTTGCGGTCGACGGTCACGACGTTCTCGGGGCACCGGTCCGGACGGATCACGGCGAGCGGGTTGCGGTCGAACGTCACCGCGACGGCGCGGCTCCCCGAGGCCGCGGCGGCCTCCTCCAGACGGCGGATGACCGCCCGGTGCCCCTCGTGCACCCCGTCGAACTTCCCGATGGCGACGGCGCTGGGGCCGTAGCCGTCCGGCACCTCGTCCGGATTCCGGAACACGATCACGCGGCGACCTCGACCGGACGCGTGGCCTCGATGGGCCGGTGCGTGCGGAGCCACCAGATCCCGAAGATCGGGAGGACGAGAGGGATGAAGAGGTAGCCGCGCCCGAACAGCGACCACACGGTCTCGTGCTGGAAGAGTTCAGGGAGGACGAGGCTGAGGACGCCGACGACCAGGACACCGGTGAGCTCGAACACGATCGCGACCCAGGCGACGGTGTACCAGCCCCGACGCCGCGCGAAGACGAGCGCCAGCGTCGCCAGGACGTACACGACCGCGGCCAGGGCAGACAGCGTGTAGGCCAGCGGAGCCTCGTCGAATCGACGGACGATCTGCACGAAGCTGCGCCCGGTGGCCGCCAGCGCCATCACGGCGTAGACGATCACGAGGACACGACCGATGCCGGTCATCCGGGTGGAGGGGGCGGTGGAGCTCATAGCGCATTCCATCCTAGAGCCGGGTGAGCCGCCCGGCGTCCGCTCCCGGTCCGCGCTCAGGCGACCTGGATCGTCCAGATGACCTGCATGCGCCACAGCATGATCGCGATCGCGAGGGCGGCCACGCCGAGAACGACAGTGCTCCACCGGCTGCGCTCCATGAGGGCCCAGAGCACCGCACCGATCGGGAGCAGAGCCGCCGAGACGAGATACACCCAGAACTCCAGCAGGTCCCCGGTCGGCGGATTCCCCGCGAGGGGCGCGACGATGGCGACGACGACCTGCGCGAGCAGCAGCACCTCGACGAGCGCAAGTGCGCCTACCGAGAAGTCGCTGGGGCGCCGACCGGCGAACCCGGCCCCGAGGCAGAAGAGCCCGGCGGCGACGGCGACGACGATCTGCACGATCGTGAACCACAGGATCATCGGGAGACCTCCGGCATGTTCATGGCGCTCTTCACATCGGCGCCGCGCTTCTCGACGATCCCCACCAGCACGCCGTCGTCCTCGATGGCCGCGGCGAGCGGACCGTCCAGGCGCATCGCCTGCCCCGCCAGAC
Source organism: Microbacterium sp. NRRL B-14842 (assembly GCF_050470785.1). Lineage (NCBI taxonomy): Bacteria > Bacillati > Actinomycetota > Actinomycetes > Micrococcales > Microbacteriaceae > Microbacterium > Microbacterium sp. NRRL B-14842. The sequence continues at coordinate 1,692,059 of NZ_JBFLUM010000001.1, forward strand.
GCTTGCCGTGGCGCAGATCGCGGGCCTCGTCCGCCGTGACGGGGAGGACGGGGAGGACGCGAGCGGCGGCCTCGCCGGGGGTGAGCACGGGAGCGGTGTCGAGCGCGTCGATCGACACCGCGTCGCGCACGTCGAACGGGCCGACGCGGGTGCGGCGGAGCGCCGTCAGGTGACCGCCGATGCCGAGGGCAGCGCCCAGGTCGCGGGCGAGCGAGCGGATGTAGGTGCCGGACGAGCAGTCCACGACGACATCGAGGTCGAGGGCGTGGTCGTCGCGGCGACGGGCGAGGACATCGAACCGGGAGACGACGACCTCCCGCGGCTCGAGGACGACCTCCTCCCCCGCACGGACCCGGTCGTACGCGCGACGACCGTCGACCTTGATCGCCGACACCGCGCTCGGGACCTGGGAGATCGCGCCCGTCAGCGCGGCCACCCCGGCATCGATCGCCGGGTCCTCGACCGCGACGAGGGCGGCGGGGTCCGCAGTGTGGAGGATCTCGCCCTCCGCGTCGTCCGTGGAGGTGACGGCACCGAGCCGGATGGTCGCCTCGTAGGTCTTGTCGGCGCCCACGATGTACGTGAGGAGGCGGGTCGCGCCCTCGATGCCGATGACGAGCAGCCCCGTGGCCATCGGGTCGAGAGTCCCGGCGTGGCCGACCTTGCGGGTCCCGAAGGCCCGGCGGGTGCGGGCGACCACGTCGTGACTGGTCAGCCCGCCGGGCTTGTCGACGAGGAGGATACCGGGGGTCGCCATCCCTCCAGCCTACCGAGGCCGAGAGCGGCGACCGCTCGCCTAGGCTGGAGGGATGGCCGCGCCCGCACCGTCCCCTGCGACGTTGACGCCCCTGCTCGGCTGGTACGCCGAGGCGGCGCGCGACCTCCCGTGGCGCCGGCCGGACTTCCATGCGACGTTCGGCGCCTGGGGCGTCCTGGTGAGTGAGTTCATGCTGCAGCAGACGCCCGTGACCCGGGTGATCCCGCATCTCGACGCGTGGCTGACACGGTGGCCCACGCCCCGCGCGATGGCGACAGCGTCCACGGCGGACGTCGTGCACCAGTGGGCGAACCTCGGCTATCCGCGGCGGGCCCTGTGGCTGCACCGGGCCGCCATCGAGGTGGTCGAACGGCACGGAGGCGTCGTGCCGCGCGACGTCGACGCCCTCCTCGCCCTCTCCGGCATCGGCGACTACACCGCCCGTGCCGTGGCCGTCTTCGCGTACGGCGACCGACATCCCGTCGTCGACACCAACACCCGCCGCGTCCTGGCACGGGCCGTCGAAGGACGGGCGCAGCCGGGAGCGCCGTCCCGCCGCGACCTCGCGCTCATGGCCTCCCTGCTTCCCGAGGACCCGGCCGAGGCGTCCGTCCTCAACGCCGCGGCGATGGAGCTCGGCGCGACGATCTGCACGTCCCGCGCGCCGCGGTGCGAACGCTGCCCGCTGGCTGACACCTGCGCGTGGCTCGCAGCCGGCCGACCCGATACCGGAGACGAGCGACGGCGACAGGCCACGTTCGAGGGGTCGGACCGGCAGGCCCGCGGCGCCGTGCTCCGCCTCCTGCGCGACGCGGCCCCCGAGCCGGTTCCCCTCGCGGCGGTCCTTCCGGAATGGCCCGACCTGCGTCAGCGGGATCGGGCGATCGATTCCCTGATCGCAGACGGACTCGCGGAAGCGGACGGGGAGGGCCTCTCGCTGCCGCGGTGAGCGCTGCTCAGAGGTACTGCTCGGTCCGGTGCGCCAACACAGTCAGCTCGACACGATTGCGCACGTGCAGCTTCGCGAACACGCGTCCGAGATGCACCTCGACCGTCCGGATCGACACCGACAGGCGCTCCGCGATCGCGCGGTTCCCCGTGCCTTCGACGGCGAGCATCGCGACCTCCAGCTCCCGCGACGTCAGCCGCTGCGCCCAGGCGCTCCGGCACACGGGGAGATACGCGCCGCCCGTGACGTGCGGGTCGCTCTCCAGCCGCTGCAGACGCCGACGGACGGCACGCCCCCACGCGCTCGCCCCGGCGGCCTCGAACAGTATCTCGGCCTGCGCGAGGTGACTGCGGGCCTCGATCGGATCCCCGTGCAGCCCGGACCTGACCCCCAACAGCGTCTCGACACGGCCGCGGGCGAAGGGCGACCGAAGCCGTCGTGCCGCCTCTCGCAGGGTCTCCTGCTCCGTGCGCCAGGCACCGTCGCCGGACGCCGCGACGGCGTGACGCAGGGCGTCGGCGAACTCCGTCTCCGGTGGGCGCACCGCCGGTGACGCCCGTCCGGCCTCGGGGACGAGCACGACCTCCTCCACCCCCGGCACCGCGAAGCGCGCCTGCGGCTCCCCGCGATCCCGCCACAGCCCGATCGCACCGGCGGCCGCCTCGAAGGAGCCGTTCAGGAACGCCTCGACAGCGCGGTCCACCAGTACGTCCATGTCTGCGGCCGGAGGGAGCACGGCGGTGAGAGCCCTGGCGATCGGGCTGAAAGCGCCGAGGACCGCGAGATCGAGCCGCCGCGCCAGCACCACGCCGAGTCCCGCGAACGGGATCGCAACGGGGAGCTCGACCGCTGCCCGCCGCAGCAGCAGCCTGGCGCGACCGATGTCTCCCCGCCAGACCAGAAGCAGCACCTCGGTGACGATCCGGTAGGCCCGGCCCAGTGGGCTGTGCTCGAAACCGGGGATCATCGGATCGCGCTCCCCCACCCCGGGGAGATCCGCGGTCTGCAGCAGCCGCAGGCCCTCGTCGATGTCGCCGCCGCACGCGGCGAACAGCGCCCCCGACACGGCGCCCAGCAGCCCGCCGGCTCCTGGCACGTCACCCGTGACGACCTCCCCGGCGAGGAGGCCGCACAGCGACTCGACCGCGTCCCGCAGGACGCCGTCCCCGCCGACGCGCGAGGCACCGTCACGGACATCGGCGAGCCAGCGGCGCCCCGCCCTGCGGTCACCGCGCTCCGCGCACAGGATCGCCAGGAGCGCCGCGGACCGCGCCCAGGAGTCGCCGTCCGCCGTACGCAGCGGAGCGAGCCGCTGCGGATCGACGGCCGGCACCGCTCCGTACCGGAACGTGCGGGCGACGAGGAACGGTCCGAGCGCTCGCCCCCGACGGTGCTCGGCGGCACCGCAGACGAGGCTTCCCAACCATTCTTCGGCATCCGCCGCATGACCGCATGCGAGCGCCGCGCACCCGGCGAGCACTCGCGCTTCCTCGCCGATGTCGCCGGCCGCGTGCTTCGCGGCCTCGGCGGCGAGCAGCAGCACGCGTTCCGTGCGTCCCTCTGCGGCCGCGGCGCGGGCACCCGCCGTCAACGCCGCCGCGGACAGACGATCGCGGGCGGCGCCTCCACGGGCGCGATGCCAGGCCGCAGCCACCCGATCTCGCCGCCGGACGGCGACCGCGGCGAGGCGCGCGTGAGTATGCGCGACCTCAGCCGCCGACGCGGTCGCGTGCACTCGCGTCTCCATCCGGGGATCGGCGAACCGGACGCGTCCCGCGTGGATCACCAGGTAAGGCGAGGCGCCGCTCGCCCGCACCTCCTCCACGCCGCGCCCGTCCACCGCGAGAACCGGATAGAGGTCATCCTCGAACGCCAACGCCACGGTGAGCAGCAGCAGCCGGTCCGGGGTCGACAGCATGCCGAGAGGGACGGCATCGGCGGCGGACGGCAGCGGCCACGGCAGCCGGCCGAGACCTCGCCGCTGCTCCGGTGTGAGGCGGGCCGCCACCGCCATGACGGCAGCCTGATCCTCCGGAAGCGCGGCGACGAGCCGCGCGGCTACGTGCGGGGCACACGCGAGCTCTCGAGCCCGAAGCTCGTCCAGCAGCGCCTCGACGTCGCCGGGCGCGACGGACGACCCCGCAGGCGCGTTCCGAGACTCGATGTCGATCCCCCCAGATCCACCGGTCGTCCCGCCGCGGACCTGAGGGTATCAGACGGGATCAGTCCTCGTCGTCGTCCGCACGGTAGGGGTCGGCCTCACCGGCGTGGGTCGCGGAAGAGGCCAGCTTGGCGACCTCCGCGTCCCGCTCCTGCGCCTCACGGAGCAGGGCGGTGATGTGATCCGCGTTCTCCGGGAGGGCGTCCGGGATGAACTCGAGCGTGGGGACGAGTCGCGTGCTGAGCTGTCGACCGACCTCGCTGCGCAGCATTCCGGTCGCGGACGTGAGCGCGGCACCGCTGGCGAGGCGCTCCTCTTCCGTCCCGAGCACCGTGTAGAACACGGAAGCGTGCTGCAGGTCGCCGCTCACGCGGACGTCGGTGATGGTCACGAAGCCGAGACGCGGGTCGCGCAGCCCCTTCTCCAAGCGCTCGGCGAGGATCACGCGGATGCGATCCGCGAGTCGGGCCTGTCGTTCACCAGCCATTGTTCCTTCTCCCACCTCTGTGCATCGCGGTTCCCAGCGAACCGCGGAGGCGGCTGCCCCCTCCCCCGTCATGGGAGGAGGAGGCAGCCGCCGGAGCCGTGCGGATCAGCCGCGCGGCTTCTCCACCATCTCGGTCGTCTCGATCTCGTCGCCGATCTGGATGTCGTTGTACTTGCCGAGGCCGATACCGGCCTCGTAGTCCGTCCGCACCTCGGTGACGTCGTCCTTGAACCGGCGCAGCGACTCGATGGCGAGGCCATCGGCGATGACGACGCCGTCTCGGATGACACGGGCCTTCGCGTTGCGCGTGATCGTCCCGGACCGCACGATGACACCGGCGATGTTGCCGAACTTCGAGGAGCGGAACACCTCGCGGATCTCGGCGACACCCGACTGGACCTCTTCGTACTCCGGCTTGAGCATGCCCTTGAGCGAGCTCTCGATCTCGTCGATCGCGTTGTAGATGACGGAGTAGAAGCGGATGTCCACGCCCTCACGCTGAGCACGCTCGCGCGCCTTCGTGTCGGGGCGGACGTTGAAGCCCACGATGATCGCGTTGTCGATCGTCGCCAGGTTCACGTCGGACTCGGTGATCGCACCGACACCGCGGTGGATGATGCGCAGCTGCACCGAATCGTCGACCTCGATCTTGAGGAGGGACTCCTCCAGCGCCTCGACGGCACCGGAGACGTCACCCTTGATGATGAGGTTGAGCGACTCGACCTTGCCCTCTTCGAGAGCACGGGTGAAGTCCTCGAGCGAGATGCGCTTGCGGGCCTTGGCCAGCTGGGCGTTGCGCTCGACGGCTTCGCGCTTCTCCGCGATCTGACGCGCCATGCGGTCTTCCTCGGTGACGATGAAGACGTCGCCGGCGCGCGGCACGGAGTTCAGACCCTGCACCTGGACCGGTCGGGACGGCGCAGCCGCCTCGACGACCTCGCCGTTCTCGTCGATCATCGCGCGGACACGGCCGTAGGCGGTGCCCGCCACGATCGCATCGCCGACCCGGAGGGTTCCGGACTGGATCAGCACCGTCGCGACCGAACCGCGGCCCTTGTCGAGCTTCGCCTCGATGGCGACACCGCGAGCGGCCTTGTTCGGGTTGGCAGTGAGGTCGAGTCCCGCGTCGGCGGTGAGCAGCACCGCGTCCAGGAGCTCCTGGATGCCGGTGTTGGCACGGGCCGACACGTCGACGAACATGACGTCGCCGCCGTACTCCTCGGCCACCAGACCGTATTCGGTGAGCTGCTGACGCACCTTGGCCGGGTTGGCCTCCGGCTTGTCGACCTTGTTCACCGCGACCACGATCGGCACGTTCGCCGCCTGGGCGTGGTTCAGCGCCTCGACCGTCTGCGGCATGATGCCGTCGTCGGCCGCGACCACGAGGATCGCGAGGTCGGTGACCTGCGCACCACGGGCACGCATGGCGGTGAACGCCTCGTGACCCGGGGTGTCGATGAACGTGATCGCCCGCTCGATGCCGTCGTGCTCGGTCCAGACCTGGTAAGCACCGATGTGCTGGGTGATGCCGCCGGCCTCACCCTCGATGACGTTGGTCTGACGGATCGCGTCGAGGAGGCGCGTCTTACCGTGGTCGACGTGACCCATGACGGTGACGACCGGGGGACGGATCTCTAGGTCGTCCTCGCTCTCCTCCTCCAGCTCCTTCTCGAGGTCGAGACCGAAGCCCTCGAGGAGCTCCTTGTCCTCGTCCTCGGGCGAGACCATCTGGACCTTGTAGCCCAGCTCCTCACCGAGGACCTCGAACGTGGCCTCATCCAGCGACTCGGTGGCCGTGGCCATCTCGCCGAGGTTGAAGAGGATCGTGACGAGGGTGCCCGGCTGCACCGTGTAGCCGGTCAGGGCCTCGATCTTGTCGGCGAAGTCCGCGATGGACGCACCGCGACGCATGCGGATGATCTCCCCGTTGCCGCGGGTGACGTTGACGCCACCGACGACCGGGGCGCTCCGCATCTCGAACTCTTGCCGCTTCGCCCGCCGCGACTTGCGCTGCTTGCTCTTGCCGCCGCCCTTACCGAAGGCACCGGCGGTACCACCACCGGGACCACGGCCACGGCCGCCGCCGCCACCCGGACGACCGGCGAAACCGCCACCGGGACGGGGACCCGCACCGGGACCGCCACCGCCGCCGGGGCGACCGGGACCGCCCGTACGCTGCTGGAACGGAGCACCGGGACGACCACCCTGGCCGCCGCGGGGAGCACCGGGACGCGGCGAGCCGGGACGCGGGGCACCCGGGCGCGGAGCACCGGGGCGCGGCGCCTGCGGACGCGGGATGTTGCCGGGGGTCGGCCGCTGGCCCATCCCCTGCGCCGAGGCGAAGGGGTTGTTGCCGGGACGAGGGCCGGCGGGACGCTGGCCCATGCCCTGAGCGGACGAGAACGGGTTGTTGCCGGGACGGGGCGCGCCGGGCTTCGGCGCGTTGCCGTCACCGGAGGACGGCGCGGCCGGGGCCGGAGCCGCGGGCTTCGCGGGCGCCGACGGTGCCGGAGCCTTCTCCGCCTCGGGGGCGGGCGCCGGTGCCGGGGCGGCCGGAGCCGCAGGACCCGGCTTGGGTCCGGGCTTCGGGCCAGGGGTGGGCGCCGAGGACTTCGGTGCCGGCTTCGCGGCGGGCTTCGCCGCAGCGGGCTCGGACCCGGCCTTGAGGGACGGGTCGGCCTCGATCGCGGCGCGCAGCTTGCGCGCCACCGGGGGCTCGACCGTCGAAGACGGGCTCTTCACGAACTCGCCGAGTTCCTTGAGCTTCGCAAGTGCGACCTTGCTGTCGACGCCGAGTTCGGCGGCGATCTCATGTACGCGTGGTTTACCAGCCACAATTCTCCTGTCTGGGTCGGTCTGCCCAGACAGGGCAGACCACTAGTCGCGGACGGGTCTCATTTCGAGCCGTTCACTTTGTTTCCATAGCTGTTCAGCCTTTGTTTCTTGGTGGGTGCTGTTCGAAGGTCCGTGTGTCCAGCTGAGTGGTCACACGCAGTGCTCTTCCGAAAGCTCGACGCCGCAGAGCGGCTTCCATGCACTCGGGTGTCGGATGCACCCACGCGCCGCGCCCCGGCAGGACAGCACGCTCATCGGGGATGAGGGTGTCGTTCTGGGCAACCACCCTGAGCAGAGTGGAGCGGGGAGCACGCGTGCGGCAACCGACGCACGTTCGTACGGGTTCCATCTTACACCTGCGTTCCGTCCGTCCTCGCCGCCACCGGGCGTGGCGTCGAGGACGGACCGGGATCAGTCGAGGACGCTGTCCGGCTGGATGTCGATCTTCGCACCCGTGAGCTTGGCGGCCAGACGCGCGTTCTGACCCTCCTTGCCGATCGCGAGCGACAGCTGGTAGTCGGGCACGAGGGCGCGGACGGCCTTGGTGCTCGCGTCGAGGACGAACGAGCTCGTGACCTTGGCGGGCGACAGCGCGTGCGCCACGAACGTCGGCAGGTCGGCGTCGTAGTCGACGATGTCGATCTTCTCCCCCGCCAGCTCCTCCGTGACGGCTCGCACACGGCGCCCCATCTCACCGATGCACGCCCCCTTGGCGTTGATCGCCGGGTCGTTGGCCTTCACCGCGATCTTGGTGCGGTGGCCCGCCTCACGCGCGAGCGCGACGATCTCGACGAGTCCGGCGGCGATCTCCGGCACCTCGAGGGCGAAGAGCTTGCGGACGAGGCCGGGGTGCGTGCGCGACACGGTGATCTGCGGACCCTTGAGCCCCTTGGCGACGCTGGTGACGTAGACGCGCAGACGGGACCCGTGCGTGTACTCCTCGCCGGGCACCTGCTCCTCGGGCGGGAGGATCGCCTCGACGGAGCCGAGGTCGACGTGGATCATGCGCGGGTTGGGCCCCTGCTGGATCACGCCGGCGACGATGTCGCCCTCCTTGCCCTTGAACTCGCCGAGGACGGCGTCGTCGGCGATGTCCCGGAGGCGCTGGCTGATGACCTGCTTGGCGGCGAACGCGGCGATGCGCCCGAAGTCGTCGGGCGTCGCCTCCTCTTCGCCGATGATCGCACCCTCGTCGTCGCGGACGACCTGGACGACGGCGACGTGGCCGGTCTTGCGGTCGAGGTGCACGCGGACGCCCTCCGGCGCGGCGCCCTCGGGCGAGACGTGCTTGGAGTACGCGGTCAGGATCGCCTGCTCGATGATCGCGACGAGCTCGTCGAACGGGATCGCCTTCTCCTTCTCGATCCCTCGCAGCAGACTCAGTTCGATGTCCATGACGGCCTCCCTATTCAGCTCTCGTCGCGCCCGAATGCACGCGCGACATCCGTACCACGATACCGTGTGCCGCGCCCCCGGGCCATCCGCGCCCGGGCACAGGCATTCGCGCGGCAGCAGGCGCCCACCGCGGGAACAGCCTGACTCCGCGTGGGAGCCTGTTGCGTCGTGGGATGCGTCGCGGGGTCAGACCTTCGGCGCGGACGGGAGCGCGTTGAGAGCCCCGATCAGGCGGAAGAGATTGCCCACCTGACGCTGATTCAGGTGCAGGGCGAGGCGCGGGAGGTCGAGCCGGTCGTCGTCGGCGACCTCCGGGGACCGCGGAGCCGTGCGCTCGATGCGCCCGGTGGACAGCAGCCCTGCGAAGCCGGCGTTGAGCTCCTCGATCTCGGCGTCCGTCGGCTCGGCCTTGAGGCGCAGCACCAGGGTGTCGCCGACCCACCGCAGCGAATCGTAGTTGCGCCAGAACCCCGTGATCTCGGCGCGAGCCTGCTCCACGGAATCGGTGACGACGACCCGATCGAAGTCACCGGGGGAGATCACCCCCATCGGCGCGAGGTGCTCGTCGACGAAGCGCCGCATGCCCTGCCAGAACGATCCGCCCTTCTCGTCGAGCAGCACGATCGGCGTGGGCTCGGCCTTGCCCGTCTGCTGGAGGGTGAGCAGCTCGAACATCTCATCCAGCGTGCCGAATCCGCCGGGGAGGCAGATGAAGCCGCTCGACTCCTTGATGAGCATGAGCTTGCGGGTGAAGAAGTACTTCATCGCGACGACCTGATCGCTTCCCGCGACCAGGCTGTTCGCCTTCTCCTCGAAGGGGAGACGGATGGAGACACCGAGCGACAGCGCGGGCCCGGCTCCTTCGGCCGCGGCCTGCATGATCCCCGGCCCGGCGCCCGTGACCACCATCCAGCCGTCGCTCGCGAGGGCCGCGGCGACATCACGCGCCTGCAGGTACAGCGGGTCGTCGTGGAGGGTGCGGGCGGACCCGAACACCGTCACCTTCGGCACCCCGCGGAAGGGCGCGAACAGGCGGAACGCGTCCCGCATCTCGGCCAGGGCGGCGGAAGCGATCTTGAGGTCGAGGCGGTCGGTGCCGTCCTCCCCCAGCAGCAGCGCGGTGCGGAGCATCCGCATCACGAGGCGACGGTCCGTGGCCACACCCGCCTCGTCCAGCACACGGTTGATCTCGTCGCTCAGGGCTGCCGGCAGCGGTTCCTCGGTCATGCCCCCAGCGTCCCACGCGGCATCCGGTCGGCGGGACGCAACGCCGAGGGACCGTACCCCGGGGCTCCGGAGCACGGAGAAGGAGCGGTGTCAACACCCGTGCCCGCCGCCGGGGAAGGCGTCACCATGGCGACATGACAGAGATCACCGGTCCCGAAGCCCTCGCCCGCGTCGCCGAACTCGTGGAGGACATCGACTTCACCATGCTCACGACCACCGACCCGGACGGGAACCTCGTCAGCCGCCCCATGTCGACCAGGCAGATGGACGATGCCGGCGCCATCTGGTTCTTCACCGCGGAGGACACCGAGAAGGTCGAGGAGGCCCGTCGTCATCACGACGTGGGGCTGGCCTACTGCGACGCCAAGGGGATGCGCTACGTGTCGGTCGCCGGCACCGCGGAGATCGTCCACGACCGCGCGAAGATGGAGGAACTCTACTCCCCCTCCCTCGACATCTGGTTCGAGGACGGCCTGGGGACCCCGGGCATCGCGCTGCTCAAAGTCACTCCGGTCGTCGCCGAGTTCTGGGAGCCCGCGAAGGGCAAGGTCGCGATGGCCGCCGGGGCGCTCAAGGCGCTCGTGACCCGAGACACCCCGGACGACGACATCATGAACCACGGCCGCATCACCTGCTGAGCGGCCCGCTCCGAGCGCCGGCTCAGGGCGCGGCGGAGAGCCGCTCCACCGCTTCGGCGACCGAGACGGCCTCACGCTCGCCCGTCCGACGGTCCCAGAACTCCACCTGCCCGTCGGCGGCTCCCCGGCCGACGATGACGATCTTCGGGACGCCGACGAGCTCGGCATCGCCGAACTTGACCCCGGGCGACACCTTCGGGCGGTCGTCGTAGAGCACGTCGAGGCCGGCCGCCTCCAGCTGCGCGGACAGGCCCTCCGCGACATCGAAGGCGACCTGGTCACGGCCGGCGGCGACGACCTGCACGTCGAACGGCGCGACCGAGGCCGGCCAGATGAGGCCCTTGTCGTCGTTGTTGAGCTCGGCGATGATCGCCAGGATCCGCGTCACGCCGATGCCGTACGACCCCATGGTGACCGTGACGAGCTTGCCGTTCTCGTTGAGGACCTTGAGGCCGAGCGCCTCCGCGTACTTCCGCCCGAGCTGGAAGACGTGACCGATCTCCATGCCGCGGGCGAGCTCGACCGGACCGGAGCCGTCGGGCGCCGGGTCGCCGGCGCGCACGTTCGCGATCTCCACGATGCCGTCCGCCTCGAAGTCGCGCCCGGCGACGACCGAGTGCGCGTGCTTCTGGTCGATGTTCGCGCCGGTGACCCAGCTCGTCCCCTCGCTCACGCGGGGGTCGACGAGGTAGCGGATGCCCGTGGCGGACTCCTCGCCGAGCACCGCACCCGTAGGCGACCAGGGACCGATGTACCCCTTCACCAGGAGCGGGTTGTTCTCGAAGTCGTCCGCGGTCGCGGTCTCCACCTCGGCAGGGGCGAAGGCCACCTCGGCACGCTTCTCGTCCACCTCGCGGTCGCCGGGGATGCCGACGATCACGAGCTCACGGGTGCCGTCGAGGTGCTTCAGGGCGAGCACGACGTTCTTGAGCGTGTCGGCGGCGGTGTACTCGCCGTCGAGCTCTCGGTTGCAGTGCGCGACGAGCGTCTCGATGGTGGGCGTGTCGGGCGAATCGAAGATCACCGGAGCGCCATCGGCGTCGAACGGGACCGGAGCGGGCACGGGCGTGCTGAAGGCCTCGACGTTGGCCGCGTACCCCCCGGCGCTGCGGACGAATGTGTCCTCCCCGACGGGCGTCGGGTGCAGGAACTCCTCGCTCCGCGAACCGCCCATCGCGCCGGCGTCGGCCTGCACGATCGCGTACTCGAGGCCCAGCCGCTGGAAGATGCGCTCGTAGGCGTCCCGCTGCGCCTGGTAGCTCACGTCCAGCCCCTCGTCCGAGGCGTCGAAGGAGTAGGCGTCCTTCATCGTGAACTCGCGCCCGCGGAGGAGACCGGCGCGCGGCCGGGCCTCGTCGCGGTACTTGTCCTGGATCTGGAAGATCGTCAGCGGCAGATCCTTGTACGACGAGTACAGGTCCTTCACCAGCAGCGTGAAGGCCTCCTCGTGCGTCGGCGCCAGGAGGTAATCGCCGCCCTTGCGGTCCTGGAGGCGGAACAGCAGGTCGCCGTACTCGTCCCAGCGCCCGGTCGCCTCGTACGCCTCGCGCGGCATCAGTGCGGGGAAGTGCACCTCCTGGGCACCGGCGGCGGCCATCTCCTCGCGGATGACGGTCTCGATCTTCGCTTTGACGCGCAGCCCGAGCGGCAGCCACGCGAAGATGCCTGCTGCCTGCGGTCGGATGTACCCGGCGCGGATCAGCAGCTTGTGACTGGCGACCTCGGCACCGGCAGGATCTTCGCGGAGCGTACGGAGGAAGAAGTTCGAAAGACGAGTGACCACGGCTCAAGTGTAGTGAGCCGCGGTCACCCGCCTCGTCGCTCAGTTGAGGGCCGGCAGCCCCTGCGGCACGACGCCGCCGCGGTAGAGGCTCTCGGCGAGCTCCTGCAGCGCGGTCAGCGCGACCCGCTGCGGCAGCGGACCGTAGGAGATGCGGGCCACGCCGAGCTTCTCGTACTCGGACGCGGCGAGCGCCCCGGGGATCCCGATCACGCTGACCTTGCGCTCCCCGATGCCCTCGACCAGCTGTCGCGTGACGTTCGCATCGAGGATGCCGGGGACGAACACCGCGGTGGCACCGGCGTCGAGGAAGGCGCGGCCGCGCTGGATGGCATCCGCGATGCTCTGCTCCACGGGCCGCGACCCGGCACGCACGAACGCATCGGTGCGGGCGTTCAGGGCGAAGGGCACGCCCTCGGTCTCCGCAGCCTTCACGATGGACTCGACGACGGCGACCGATTCGTCGAGCGGCTTGAGGCGGTCCTCGACGTTCGCGCCGACGACGCCGGCCGCGATCGCGAGGCGGGTGGTCTCCCCGGCGTCCCCGTATCCGTCGTCCAGGTCTGCGGTGACGGGAACGGACACGGCCGCGGCGATCCGTCCGACCATGTCGATCATGACGTCGCGCGGGGTGTCCCCGTCGTCGTAGCCGAACGACGCCGCGATGCCGTGACCGGCGGTCGCGATCGCCGTGGTCTCCGGCAGTGCGGCGACGGCACGCGCGGAGACGACGTCCCACACGTTCACCACGCGGAGGATCTCCGGGGCGTCATAGAGTCCGACGAGGGTCTGGGCCTTGGCAGCAGTGGTCATGTCCCCACGCTAGCGGCCGGTGCGGGCACGCGGGCCGGATGCCCGGGTTCCCTGCGGCGGTCGACCTAGGCTGGCAGCATGCCCCAGCGCCGCTCGCATGTCGCCCCCTCCGCCGCCAAGACCGAGCTCGCCGCGGCGCTCTCGGCCCTTCGGGAGGATCTGGACGCGTCGACGGAGTTCCCCGCCGACGTACTCGCGGAGGCGGAAGCCGCCACGGCGACTCTCCCCGACCTCGACCTCACGGATGTGCCGTTCGCGACCCTCGATCCGGCCGGTGCCCGCGACCTCGACCAGGCGTTCCACCTGGAACGGGACGGCGACGGCTATCGGGTGCGTTACGCGATCGCGGACGTGCCGGGTTTCGTCACCCCCGGTGGTGCCGTGGACGCGGAGGCCCGCCGGCGCGGACAGACCCTGTACGCCGCGGACGGCTCGATCCCGCTGCACCCACCCGTGCTGAGCGAGGACCGTGCCTCCCTGCTCCCCGACGTCGACCGCTCCGCCCTGGTGTGGACGTTCCACCTGGATGCGGCCGGATCCGTGATCGACTTCCGGTTGGAGCGCGCCCTCATCCGTTCCCGGGCCCAGCTCGACTACGCCTCCACCCAGGAGGCGCTCGACCGGGGCGACGGCGGTCACGCGGCCCTGCTGCCGGAGATCGGCTCCCTCCGTCTGGAGCAGGAGCGCCGCCGCGGTGGCGCCAGCCTGAACATGCCGGACGAGGAGGTCGTGCGCACCGACGACGGCTCCTATGCGATCGAGCGCCGCAGCCCGCTGCCCGTCGAGGAGTGGAACGCGCAGCTGTCGCTCATGACGGGGATGGCGGCCGCCGCGCTCATGATCGACGCGGGCGTCGGCATCCTCCGCACGATGCCGGAACCCGACGAGGCGGCCTTCACTGCCTTCCGGCACCAGACGGAGGCACTCGGGCGCCCGTGGACCGACGGCACCTACGGCGAGTACCTCCGGGGCCTCGACCGCTCCGACCCGATGACGCTCCCGGTGCTGGAGGCCGCCGCCTCGCTGTTCCGCGGCGCGGGGTACCTGGTGTTTGACGGCGAACCACCCGCCGACGCCGTGCAGGCCGCGATCGGAGCACCGTACGCGCACGCGACCGCACCCCTGCGCCGACTGGTCGACCGCTGGGTGCTCGCCATCTGCCTCGCCGTGTCGACCGGGCAGCCGGTGCCGGGATGGGTCCGCTCCTCCCTCGGAGAGCTCCCCGCGCTCATGCAGGAATCGGGTCGGCGGGCGTCGCAGTTGGACGCGGACACCGTGAACCGCGTCGAGGCCGCGCTGCTCACTCCGCTTGTCGGACAGACCATCGAGGCCACGGTGATCGAGCTCCGGGGCGAGCGGGCCGCCGTCCAGATCGCGGACCCTGCAGTGACCACGACCGCGCCGGTGGCCCCCGACACCAAGCCCGGCGATGTGGTGCAGGTGCGCGTCGTGCGCGTGGACATCGGGACGGGTGAGATCGAGCTCGCCCTCTGAGCCCGCCGCCGGGGATCAGGCGAAGACGTCGAATCAGGCGCTCCCGGGCAGGACTGCCTGTACCGCAGCGGCCGCCTGCGTCCGCGCCGGATACCCTGTCGAGATGGATCAGGCAGAGCGCATCGAGCGCTTCCTCGCGGCGCGGTATCCGCGTGCAGGGATCGCGATCGTCGCCGGGAGCACGGCCCGTGGGGAGCGCACGCCCACCAGTGACATCGACCTCCTCCTCATCGACGACGACCTCTTCGCCGACGTGTCACAGGTGAGCGAGGCCGCCACCCACGCGTTCGAGGACGAGATCTTCGAGGTGTTCGCGTACACCGTGGAAGGGTTCCGGGAGTGGGCGGACCGCGGCGTGGCCCAGCACCGCCCCGTCATCGCGCACATGCTCGTGGAAGGAGCCGCGATCCGGTCGCGGACGCGGTGGTCCGCTGTGCTCGCTCTCGGCTCTGTGCTGAGTGAGACGGAGTCGCGGATCCGGCGGTACGTGATCACCGATCTCCTCGACGACCTCCAGGACGCGACGGACCCTCTCGAGCAGCGCGTCGTCGCCGGCCTGCTGTTCGAGCGCATGGCCGAGCTGATGCTGTTGTCCAGCGGGCAGTGGATCGGATCCGGGAAGTGGCTCCCCCGACGTCTGCGCGCGTGGAGCCCCGAGCGCGCGGACCAGCTCAGCACTCCGCTGCTCGCTGGAGACTTCCCCGGCTTCGCGGCGCGGGTCGATGAGGAGCTGACGATGGCGGGTGGTCGAGTGCAGGCGGGGTTCGTGCGCTGACCTCACTCGTTCACAGGCAGTCACGCGACAGCAGGCGACACCGGCGGCTGGCGCCTGTCCTCGCGTGATCGCCTGACGCGGGCGAGGGCTCAGGAGGCGGGGGTCGCAGTCGTCGTCATCACGAGCAGCTGAGGGTCGGACAGGTCCAGGGCCACCGTGATGGCGGCGAATTCCGCGAGGGAACGGACGTGGGTGCCGCCACAGAGGATGACGGCCTCGCCCTCCGGGAGCTCGCAGTGCCAGCGCCGCCGGTCCACGATCGTCGGTCCGTCCGCCTCGATGCGGCTCGCGGCAGCCGAGGCGACCCACGCGGCGAGCTGCGCGTTGATGCGGTGCTCGCGGTCGGACAGCGTCGCCGCGAACGTCTCGGTGTCGAATCCCGCGCGGCGCAGGCTCTTGCCCAGGCGGTACTCGTCGACGGCGCCGTCCTCGTGGATGCGGCTGGACTGGTTCGCCCGTCCCTCGAAGTCCGGGTTTCCCAGCGCATCCTCCCCCGGGTCCTTGCGCCAGAGGTCCGCGACCGCGAGATCCAGGGCGAGGGAGGCGAGATGGCACGCGGTGTGACCGCGGCTGAGGCCGGCACGGTGCGCCTCGTCGACCGAGAGGGCCACGCGCGTCCCCTCCGCGAGCCAGGCGGGCGCGGCACCATCGAGCCGCTGGCCCACCAGCCAGGTCCACCCCTCGGTCCCGCGCTTGACGGGGATCGCACTCCCCACCGCGAACGCGCCGTCATCCGAGACCGCCGCCATGAGCGCCTCGGTCACGTGGACGGCTCCGTCCTCGCCGGAGATCTCGCCGGTATCGCCGGGCTGATCGGGCCAGGTGTGATCGACGGGGTGGAACGGCGTGGCGTCGACGACGACCACGGCTCCGTCGGCATCGTCCGCCACGCGGGTCACGACGGCGTCTCCGCGGAGGCTGCCGTCCGGGAAGGTGACGATCGTGGGCGTTGTCATGGGGCTCCTCGGAGAGACGACGGAACGATGGTGCCGATCAGGCACGGGGTGTCAGTGGGACGGTGGGATCGTGAAGCTGGCGAGCCGGTCGCCGTCGACGACGAAGATCCCATCGGACTCGCCGTTGAAGACGCGACTGCTCCACCCGAAGCGGATGCGCGTCATGTCGCCGTCCGTGGTGGCGGAGAGCACGGTCATCCGTGCCCCGGCGCCGATCGCGTCGCTGTCCGCCCCGCCGCGCACGCCGTCGGCACCGGCTTTCACGGTGCCCCAGTCGCTCACGAAGCCGTCCGCGGTGAACGCGGCGACGAAGGCCTCGGTGTCTCCGGCATTGATCGCGTCGATCATCGTCTGGACCGGCGCGGGCAACAGGAAGTCGGACACAGGCGCTCCTCGAGTCAGGCCGTGACGACCTGGGCGGTGCCGAGCGGAGCGTCCGGGCCCATCTCGGCGGCGATGCGGTTCGCCTCCTCGATGAGGGTGGCGACGATGTCAGCCTCCGGGACGGTCTTGATGACCTCGCCCTTGACGAAGATCTGGCCCTTGCCGTTGCCGGACGCGACGCCGAGGTCGGCCTCGCGTGCCTCACCCGGGCCGTTCACGACGCAGCCCATGACGGCGACGCGCAGCGGCACCGTCATCTCCTTGAGCCCCTCGGTGACGTCTTCCGCGAGCGTGTAGACGTCGACCTGAGCCCGACCGCACGAGGGGCACGAGACGATCTCGAGCTTGCGCTCCCGGAGGTTGAGGGACTGGAGGATCTGGTGACCGACCTTGACCTCCTCGGCCGGCGGCGCGGACAGCGAGACGCGGATGGTGTCGCCGATGCCCTCCCCCAGCAGGATGCCGAAGGCGGTCGCGCTCTTGATCGTGCCCTGGAAGGCCGGTCCCGCCTCGGTCACGCCGAGGTGCAGCGGCCAGTCGCCCCGCTCGGCGAGCTGGCGGTAGGCCTTGACCATGACGATGGGGTCGTTGTGCTTCACCGAGATCTTGAAGTCGTGGAAGTCGTGCTCCTCGAACAGCGACGCCTCCCAGACAGCGCTCTCGACGAGGGCCTCCGGAGTGGCCTTGCCGTACTTCTCGAGCAGGCGACGGTCGAGGGAGCCCGCGTTGACGCCGATACGGAGCGAGACACCCGCGTCCTTCGCTGCCTTGGCGATCTCGCCGACCTGGTCGTCGAACTTGCGGATGTTGCCCGGGTTGACCCGCACGGCGGCGCAGCCGGCGTCGATCGCCTGGAAGACGTACTTCGGCTGGAAGTGGATGTCCGCGATGACCGGGATCTGGCTCTTCTTCGCGATGATGTGCAGCACGTCGGCGTCGTCCTGCGAGGGCACGGCGACCCGGACGATCTCACAGCCGGAGGCGGTGAGCTCCGCGATCTGCTGCAGAGTCCCGTTGATGTCGGTGGTCTTCGTCGTCGTCATCGACTGCACGCTGACGGGCGCATCGCCGCCGACGAGCACCTTGCCCACCTTGATCTGACGGGACTTGCGACGCGGGGCGAGGACTTCGGGGACCTTCGGCATCCCAAGATTCACTGCTGGCACGATCCCAGCCTACGCCGCCAGGATGCGGAAGGGCTGGATGCGGCGGGTGTGGTAGTTTCGCCCCATGATCGCGCACATCACCTGGTGGCCCGCCTCCTAGGCGGTGTGTTCGCGTTCCCTCGAATCCAGACCGCCTCCGGGGCGGTCTTTTCGTTGCGCCGAGCCGGAGCCCTCGCACAGGAGACATCGATGACCCTCTCTCGCCTCGACGAGCTCAGCGCCGATCCCACCGCGTCCTTCGTGCTGATCGCCCGTGACGGCGCGGACACCGTGGAGCTGCTCACCGGCGCCGTGACCGATGTCGAGCTGCTCTCCGACATCCCTCTGACGTCCGAGGGAGAGCCCCGGGAGGTCTTCGCCCTCGTCCCCTACCGGCAGGTCCGAGAGCGCGGATTCGTCGCGCAGGACGACGGGGCGCCGCTGCGCTGCATCGTCGTGGACGAGCACCTCCATCTGCCGACCGCGGCTGTGCTCGATGCGCTTCCCACCGCGCCGATCCCACTGCGCGACGAGGGCTTCGACATCGCCGACGAGGAGTACGCCGCCATCGTCGAGACCGTGATCGCCGACGAGATCGGCCGCGGCGAGGGGGCGAACTTCGTCATCCGTCGCGACTTCACGGCGACCGTCGAGGCGGACGAACGGCAGGCGGCCCTCACCTGGTTCCGGGCTCTTCTCGCCCATGAGCGCGGGGCCTACTGGACGTTCGCGGTCTTCACCCCCGGCCACATCGCGGTGGGGGCGAGCCCGGAGGCGCACGTCGTGGCCCGCGGTGGCGTCGTCACCATGAACCCCATCTCGGGGACCTTCCGGCATCCGGCGGGCGGCGCGACGAAGGAGACGCTGACCGACTTCCTGGCCTCGACCAAGGAGACCGAGGAGCTGTTCATGGTCGTGGACGAGGAGCTCAAGATGATGAGCGCCGTCTGTGCCGACGGCGGACGCATCACGGGCCCGCATCTGAAGGAGATGTCGCGGCTGACGCACACGGAGTACATGCTGCGCGGTCGAAGCGCTCTGGACCCCCGGGACATCCTCCGCGAGACGATGTTCGCCCCGACCGTCACCGGCTCCCCCATGCAGAACGCCTGCGCCGTGATCCGGCGGCACGAGCGCAAGCCGCGGGGCTACTACTCCGGCGTCGCCGCGCTCTTCACCCCCAACGCCGACGGCGGCCACGACCTCGACGCGCCGATCCTCATCCGCACGGTGTATCTGCAGGACGGCGAGCTGAGCGTTCCCGTCGGCGCCACCCTCGTCCGCCACTCCGACCCGCACGGCGAGGTCTCCGAGACGCACGGCAAGGCAGCGGGTGTGCTCGGCGCCATCGGCGCGATCGACCGGGACCGTGTGGCGGAGGCCCGCAGCGACGCCGACGCCCCCGGTGAGCCCCGGCGTCTCGCCGACGACCCGGACGTCGCCGCGCTCCTCTCCTCGCGCAACGCCCGCCTCGCCGAGTTCTGGCTGAACCCGCAGGGTGAGGACTTCACGGGGCCGTTCTCCGGCCGCTCCGCCCTCGTGGTCGACGCCGAGGACCGCTTCACGACGATGCTCGCGCATCAGCTGCGGCACCTCGGGCTCGACGTGACCATCGCGTCCTGGGACGACGTGGACGACGAGGCGGTCGAGACGGCGGATCTCGTCGTCGCCGGTCCCGGCCCCGGCGACCCCCGAGGCGACGCGAGCCCGCGCATCGCCCGGATGCGCGAGGTCGTGGCGGCCCGCCTGCAGGCGCATGCCCCGCTGCTCGCGGTCTGCCTGAGCCACCAGATCCTGGCGGACCGGATGGGGATCGCGCTGACGCCCCTCGACGCTCCGCACCAGGGGCTGCAGAAGGCCGTGCCGGTGTTCGGCGAGGACGCCTCGATCGGGTTCTACAACACCTTCACGGCACGGGTCGACCCCGGAGTGACGACGGTGGGCGCGGCCGAGGTCTCCGCGGATCCGGCGACCGGAGACGTCTACGCCCTCCGCGGCGATGGGTTCGCATCGGTGCAGGGCCACCTCGAGTCGATCCTGTCCCGCGACGGCATCCGCACGCTGGAGCGTCTGGTCGCGCACGCCCTGCGCTGAGTGCGTCCCGGTCGCTCAGCCCAGCAGCTTGACCGGGTTGAAGAGGTCGGCCACCAGCAGCAGAGCTCCCATCGCGATCAGCAGCGTCGCGACGACGACGGTCAGCGGGACGAGTTTCGTGGCGTCGACCGGAGCCGGCGGCGGCCGCCGGAAGAGCTTCGCCCACGCCCGCTTGATCCCTTCCCAGAGCGCGACGACGATGTGACCGCCGTCGAGGGGCAGCAGCGGGATGAGGTTGAACACGAAGAGCGCGACGTTGAGCGACCCGAGGAGGCCGAGCAGCACGGCGAAGCGGTTGAGAACCGGCGCGTCCGTCGCGGCCACCTCGCCCGCCAGACGCCCGACACCGACGACGCTCAGCGGCCCGTTCGGATCGCGTTCCCCACCCGTCACCAACGACACGCCCACGTCCCACAGCCGCACGGGCAGCGTGACGATCAGCGAGCCGACCCGTGCGACCGTGTCCGCCGCCATCTGCGGTCCGGCGGTGAGCGGCTGCTGCACGTAGCCCATCTGCGCGATCATGCCCGCGTAGCCGACCTCCTTCACGACGGGTTCGCCGTCGTCGTCGAGCACCGGCTGCCCGCTCGCATCCGTGATGGTGCGCTCCGCGGCGATCGGCGTGAGGGTGAGCGTCTGCTCCGTGCCGTCCCGGCGCACGACGAGATCGAGGGGCTGCCCCGGCGAGGCCTGCACGATCGCCGTCGCCTCGGCGAAGGTCGCCACCGGTGTCCCGTCGATCGAGACGAGGACGTCCCCTGGCTGCACGTCGGCCGCCGCCGCCGGAGACTCCGGATCGTCGGCACCGCATTCGGTCGCCGACGATGAGGCCGGGACCACGCATTCGTTCACCGCCGCGACCGTCGTGGTGCCCTGCTGCACGCCGATTCCGCTGACGAGGACGGTGAAGATGACCACGGCCAGCACGAGGTTCATGAGCGGTCCGCCGAGCATGACGATCACGCGCTTCCAGACCGGCAGCTTGTAGAAGACCCGATCCTCGGCGCCCTCGGCGATCGTCTCGTCGTTGGCCGAGCGCGCATCCTGGATGAGCGTGCGGAACGCGCCGGACGCGGGTCCGCTGTCCTTCGACGACGGGTACATCCCCGACATCGAGATGAAGCCGCCGAGAGGCAGGAGCTTGAAGCCGTACTCCGTCTCGCCGATCCGCTTCGACCACAGGCGCGGCCCGAAGCCGATCATGTACTGGCCGACACGCACGCCGAAGAGCTTCGCAGGGACGAGGTGACCGACCTCGTGCAGACCGATCGAGAGCCCGAGGCCGATCAGCATGAACACGATGCCGCCCAGATAGAGCAGGAATTCCACGTGCCCACGCTACTGCCCACCGCCTAGGAATCCGCCCGGCTCGCACAGCATGGCTAGGCTGGCGGGATGACGTCCCGGCAGCTGCGCTTCCTCCGCGCCGCCGCCGTGTCCGCGATCGCCACGCTCCTCGCAGCCGTGTCGCACACGCTCGCCGGCGGCGCCGCTCCGCACCCCCTGCTCATCGCCGCCGTCGCGGTGCTCTTCGTCCCGCTCTCCGCCGCGGTGGCCGGCGGTCGGCCGTCACGCGCACGGGTCGCCGTGGCCGTGCTCCTGGCGCAGGCCGCGTTCCACCTGCTCTTCCAGCTTCTGGGTGCGCCCACAGCGGGGGGCGCGTCCGTCATCGGCACGCACGCGCATCACCTCGACCTGGGCGCGCTCGCACCGCTGTCCCCGGCTCCCGGCCCGGACACGCTGATGCTGTCGGCGCACCTCGCCTGCGCGGTGCTGACCACGCTGCTGCTGTGGCACGGCGAGAGCGTGTTGCGCGCGATCGCCCGCTGGTTCCAGGCCGCGCTCCGGCGCGCGGCGACTCCCACCTCCGCGCCTCCCGCACCGCCGCGTCCGCTGCGCTCCGCTCTCCGCTCTCCGCTCGATGCCGCGATGACCGTGGTGGTGTCGCGGCGCGGTCCGCCGGTGCCCGTCGGCGGCTGAGCCGCCCCGCCGACCCTGCCGTCCTCGAGAGACGGCCCCTTCGGGCCGCGCTGTTCCCGCGCGCCCCCACACGAGCATCTGGAGACCCCATGTCGAACCCCACCATCCACCCCCGCCGTCCGCGCCGCGCCCTCCTCGGAGCCACCGGCATCATCGGCGGACTCGCCCTCGCCCTCGCCGTCCCGGCGATGGCCGGCGCCCACGTCACCGTCAGCCCTGACGAGCTCGCCGCCGGCGACCACGGCGTGCTGACCTTCTCCTTCTCGCACGGGTGCGGCACCTCGCCCACCACAGCCCTGCGCGTCACCATGCCGGAGGGCCTCGCCTCCGTCGCCCCGACGCTCGACGGCGACTGGAGCATCCAGGTGGAACGCGGCGACGACGGTCTCGTGAGCGCGGTCACCTACGCCGCCCTCACGCCCGTGCCGACCGACCTCCGCGGCGCCGTGAGCATGTCGGTGGGACTGGACGAGGACACGCCCGAGACGCTCGCCTTCCCGGTGGTCCAGCAGTGCGTCGACGGGGCGACGGAGTGGACGCAGCTCGCCGAGAAGGGCGAGGACCCGCACGACCTCGACTCCCCCGCTCCCGTCGTGACGGTGACGGACAACGTCGAGGGCGGTCACGGCACGAGCACCGCACCGCAGCCCGCGACGGCCGACACCGGCGACGACGCCCTGGTCATCGCGCTGGGCGCCGGTGGCCTCCTGGCCGGTGTCGCGGCGCTCGTGGTCGCCGTGCTCGCGTTCCGCCGCCGCGCCTGAGCGTCCCGGGTCCGCCGCGCCCTGCTCCGGCGCGCGGCGGACCGACCCGCCCGGGGCGACACCGCCGTCATGAGAACATGGAGACGACATGTCGATGGAACAACAGCCGACCCTGCCCCCCGTGCTCCGCCCCGCGAACCCGCCCCGGCGCGAGCTGTCCGAACTCGCCTCCCGATTCGCCCGCTCCGTGCGCGGCGACGTGGAGGGCGTCGCTCTCAGTGGCATCACCCTCGCCACGGCGGACCTGCGTCCCGGCGAGGCGTTCGTCGCGATCCGCGGCGTGAACCGCCACGGCGCGGACTTCGCCAAGACCGCTGCCGAGAAGGGGGCGGTCGCCGTGATCACGGACCAGGCGGGCGCCGACATCGCCGCGGACGCCGGCCTCCCGATCCTCATCGTCGACGACCCCCGCGGCGTTCTCGGCGCGCTGAGCGCCTGGGTGTACGGCACGGGAGCGGAGGACCCGCTTCCCCTCCTCTTCGCGACCACCGGGACGAACGGCAAGACGAGCGTCTCGCACCTCCTCGAGGGCATCCTCGAACAGATGGGCGTCGTCACCGGGCTCTCCTCCACGGCCGAACGACACATCGCGGGTGAGGTCATCGTCTCGCGGCTCACCACCCCTGAGGCGTCGGAGATGCACGCCCTGCTCGCGCTGATGCGGGAGCGCGAGGTCGAGGCCGTCGCGGTCGAGGTCAGCGCCCAGGCCCTCTCCCGGCACCGTGTCGACGGCATCCGGTTCGACGTCGCGGGATTCACGAACCTCAGCCACGACCACCTCGACGACTACGCCGACATGGAGGAGTACTTCGAGGCGAAGCTGCCGCTCTTCCGGCCCGATCGCGCCGTCCGCGGCGTCGTGTGCCTCGACTCCTCCTCCGGGGCCCTGGTCGTGGAGCGCTCCGAGATCCCCGTCATCACCGTCGGGACGCCCTCCATCGCCGCCGACGCCGATCAGGCATCGCGAGCGGACTGGGTGGTCGTCATCGACGACGAGCGGACGACCGGAACGACGTTCACGATGACGGGACCGGCTGGCACGCTCACCACGACCGTCCCGGTGATCGGCCCCCACATGGCCGCGAACGCGGCGCTCGCGATCGTCATGCTGCTCGAGGGCGGCTATGCCTGGGAGCGGATCGTCGAGGCCCTGCAGCGCGACGGCGGCATCCACGCCTACCTGCCAGGGCGCACGCAGCTCGTCTCAGGCGCGCGGGGGCCGGCCGTCTTCGTCGACTTCGGCCACTCGCCCGACGCCTTCGAGAAGACCCTGGCCGCCGTGCGGCGGGTGACTCCCGGCAAGGTGCTCATGCTCTTCGGGGCCGACGGGGACCGGGACGCCAGCAAGCGCTTCGACATGGCCCGCACCGCGGTGGAGGGCAGCGACATCCTCGTCGTGACGGATCACCACCCGCGATTCGAAGACCCGGCGTCGATCCGCGCGACGCTCGTCGACGGCGCGCGTCGCGCCCGTCCCGACGCCGAGATCCACGAGTACTCCCCGCCGGAGGCCGCGATCGTGGCCGCCGTCGGACTCGTCGGCGACGGCGACGCGATCCTCTGGGCCGGCCCCGGGCACCAGGACTACCGCGACATCCGAGGGGTGCGGACGCCGTACTCGGCCCGCGAGCTCTCCCGGCGTGCGTTGAAGGCCGCCGGCTGGCCGGTGCCGGAGCCGCGCTGGCCCGTGCCGTACCCGGACGAGGACTGAGCCCGCGCCGCGTCAGACGGCGGCGATGAGCTGGTCGGCCTTCCGCCGCGCCCAGTCCTCGGCCGCCGCGAGCGATTCCACGGTCAACGCGTCCGGAGCGTCGTGCGCGTCGACGACCCGCTGCACGGTGTCGACGATGCCGAGGAACGGCAGGCGCCCTTCGTGGAACGCGTCCACGGCCTGCTCGTTGGCGGCGTTGTAGACGGCGGGGAAAGTGCCTCCGGCGCGCCCGACGGCCTTTGCGAGCGCCACCGCGGGGAAGGCGTCGTCGTCGAGCGGCTCGAAGGTCCAGGACGTCGCCGTGGTCCAGTCCAGCGGACGGCCCACACCGCCCACGCGGTGCGGCCAGTCCAGGCCCAGCGAGATCGGCAGACGCATGTCCGGCGGCGAGGCCTGCGCGATGGTCGAGCCGTCGACGAACTCCACCATGGAGTGGACGATCGACTGCGGGTGCACGACGACGTCGATGTCGTCGTAGGGCACGTCGAACAGCAGGTGCGCCTCGATGACCTCAAGCCCCTTGTTGACCAGGGTCGCCGAATTCGTGGTGACCGTGCGACCCATGTTCCACGTCGGATGCGCCAGCGCCTGTTCCGGGGTCACTCCGGTGAGCTCGTCGCGCGACCTGCCGCGGAACGGGCCACCCGAGGCCGTGACCACCAGACGGCGGATCTCATCGTGTGTGCCGGAGCGCAGGGCCTGGGCGAGCGCGGAGTGCTCGGAGTCCACGGGGACGATCTGCCCGGGTGCCGCGGCGGCGAGCACGAGATCACCGCCGACGATCAGCGACTCCTTGTTCGCCAGCGCGAGGGTCCGCCCCTCCTCCAGCGCAGCGAGCGTCGAGCCGAGACCGATCGAGCCGGTGATGGCGTTCAGCACCACATCGGCTTCGACGTCGCGGACCAGCTGCTCCGCCTCGACCGCGCCGAGAGCCGTGTGCTCCACCTGGAACTGCGCCGCCTGCTCGGCCACCATCGTGGCGTTCGACCCCGCGGCGAGACCGACGAGCTCGAAGCGTCGCGGATTGGCGCGGATCACATCCAGCGCCTGCGTGCCGATGGAACCGGTGGAGCCGAGGATGATGACGCGACGCATGACGCCAGCCTAGGACACGCCGCCGGCTCTCCCGGGCCGCGGCTACTGCTGCGGCTGGACCGGAGTCGTGGCGAGGATGTCGACGACGAACACGAGGCTCTCGTCCTGCAGCTCGTGCCCCTCGCTCGCGCCGTAGCCATCGGACGGCGGCATGACGACGAGAACCTGCGAACCGACCTTCTGACCCTCGAGCGCCTTCTGGAACCCGGCGACGACTCCCGTCGTCTGGAACTGGGCGGGGGCCGCATCGCGGCTCCAGCTGGAGTCGAACTCTTCGCCGTCGGACCACTTCACCCCGAGGTACTGGACCACGACGAGGTCGCCGGACGCCACCGTTGCGCCGTCGCCCTGCTTGAGGACGGAGACCTTCGTCTCGGTCGGCGCATCGCCGTCCGGGATCGTGACGGACGGCTTGCCATCGTCGTCGAGCTCGACCTCGGGCATGCCGGCGGTCGGCTCGACCTCCTTGCCGGAGGCGACCTCGGGGAGCCGGTCGACGGCCTCCGCGTAGACGACGATGTTGCTCTGCCCCTCACCGAGCGCGCTGCCGGGGATGGCGAGGACGACGCGGGATCCGACCGGCTCGCACTCGAGCGCGGCGACGAACAGCGACGACTGGTTCGGGTCGAGGAGCACGGGGAGCGTGCCGTCCTCGCCGCGCGCCGACGAGTCGACCACGTCGCCGCTGGCGGCATCGACGATCTGATACTGGACGGAGACGAGGTCGTTCGCCGCGAGGTCGTCTCCCTCGCCCTCGGACACGACGGTCCGCTCGACGTTCGCGAACTCCGCATCGGCGGGAACCGTGATCTTGGCGTCGAGACCTTCGCCGTCCACCTCGATGGCGTCCGAGGTGTCGCCGGCCTTCGCGTTCACAAGGCACTGGCTCGACCCGGAAGCGTCCGGAGAGGAGGTGCTCTGCGGATCGCCGTTCCCGGAGCATCCCGCCAGCAGCAGGGTCGCCGCAGCGACGGTGGACAGGACGAGCAGCGGACGGGTGCGCACAGGAAGACCTCACGATCGCGGGCGGGAGCTTCCATCCTGCCTCATCGCCCTTTGCTCGCGCTGGGAAGCGGCGGCGCGAGTCTTCATTCCCACGTCGGCATGGATCCGGGAGTAGCCTGCTCTGATGAGCTCTGAGCAGTCCGTGGACCCCGAAACCCCCTCAGAGGACTCCCCGAAGCCCCGGCACGCCGGCTTCACCTACACGCTGGGCCGCAGCCTCATCGCCCCGCTCGCCCGGCTCGTCTACCGGCCGCGTATCGAAGGACGTGAGCACGTCCCCACCACCGGCCCGGTGATCTTCGCCAGCAACCACCTGTCGTTCATCGACTCCATCGCCATCCCGGTGGCGGCTCCGCGTCCCGTGCACTTCCTCGCCAAGTCGAGCTACTTCGAGGGCACCGGCATGAAGGGCTGGGCGTCCAAGACGTTCTTCGAGGCGATCGGTGCGATCCCGGTCCGCCGCGGCGCCGGCCAGGCGGCGCTGGACGCCCTAGACCTGCAGCGTCAGCTCCTGGACGAGGGCCTCGCCGTCGCGCTCTACCCTGAGGGCACCCGCTCCACCGACGGCCGGTTGTACAAGGGCCGCACGGGCGTGGCCTTCCTCGCTCTGCAGACGGGAGCACCCGTCGTCCCCGTGGGACTCATCGGCACCGACAAGGTGATGCCGGTCGGCGCCAAGATGCCCACGCTGTCCGAGCGGATCACCGTGCGCTTCGGCGAGCCCCTGGATCTGTCGCCGCACGGACCGGCCACGAGCGGCCGCGCGCGCCGGCTCGCGACCGACGAGATCATGGCCGCGATCCACGCGCTCTCCGGACAGGAGCTCGCGGGCACCTACAACGAGGCGCCGGCTCAGAACACGATCGAGAAGATCAAGCAGGCGCTCCCGCACGAACGCCGCTGAGGAGTCCGTTCAGCCGGCGGCCGTCACCGTCGCTTCGTGCCGGACGGGGAAGTTGACCGAGTTGGCGATGAAGCACCACTCGTTCGCCTGAGCGTGCGCGCGCTCGGCCGCCTCGATCATCGAGGCCTCGGCGACGACGACCTCCGGGCGCAGCAGCACCTCGACGAAGGAACCGCCGCCGGCGCCGCTCTCGCGCATCAGGCCGCTCGCGGTGTCCCGGTAGGACACGACCACCACTCCGGCCGTCACGCAGGCGTGCAGGTACGACAGGAGATGGCACTCGGAGAGCGAGGCCAGCAGCAGATCCTCCGGATTCCACCGCGCCGGATCGCCGCGGAACGGCTTGTCGGAGGAGGCGAGCAGCTCGGGCTTGCCCGCGACTTCGATCGTGACATCGCGGCGGTAGTCCCGGTAGCCGCTCGTGCCGGATCCGGTGTTGCCGGTCCAGGTGGAGGTGAGGGCGTAGCGATGCTCGCCGAGGGACCGCGGAGTCGTCTGCTCTGGCATGCGCTCAGTCTGCCAGGTGCGGCCGACACGGCGCCGACTCGGCACCCGACCAGGCTGGGCCGGACCCGCCGGTAGAGTTGTCGGGTGCTGGAGACTCTCACCGTTCAGGATTCCGTCGAGCTCGCCGTCGTGGAGCGGAGCGGGTTCATCGAGTCGCGTCACGCCGGGGCGGCCGTGGTGCTCTCCCCCGAGGGCGAGGTGGTCGCGCGGCACGGGAATGCGGATGCGCTGATCCTCCCCCGTTCCAGCCTGAAGCCCCTGCAGGCGGTCGCCTGCCTCACCGCCGGTGCGGTACTCGAGGGCGAGCAGCTGGCGCTGTCGACGGCGAGCCATTCCGGCACCGATCGGCACGCCGAGGTCGTGCGCGAGATGCTCACCGCGGGCGGCCTCAACGAGGACGACCTCGCGTGTCCTCCCGCCTGGCCGAGCGACTCCGCGACCCGCGATGAGATGGTGCGCGAGCACGGCCAGGAGGCGCGCATCCGCATGAACTGCTCGGGCAAGCACGCCGCGATGCTCCGCGCCTGCGTCGCGACAGGGTGGCCGACCGACGGCTACCTCGACCCCTCGCATCCGCTCCAGGCGCACATCCGCGATGTGATCGCCCGGCTGACCGGCGAGAAGATGGCCCACACCGCGATCGACGGCTGCGGTGCCCCCGTGTACGCGCTCAGCCTCACCGGACTGGCCCGCGCGATCCACCGCATCGGAACCGCCTCCGAGCGCTCCCCCTTCGCGCTGCACCGCGTGGCGGGCTCGTTGGTGAAGGCGGTGCGCGAGAACCCCTGGACCATCGACGGCCCCGGGCGCCCTGACACGATCGCGATCGAACGGCTCGGGGTCTTCGCCAAGGGCGGCGCGGAGGGTGTCATGGTGATGGTCGCCCCGAACGGGACCACGGTGGCGCTGAAGATGCTCGACGGCGGCGCACGCGCGTCCACGATCGTGGCCGCCACGCTGCTGGCACGCGCGGGCGGGCTCAGCGACGCCGACGTGACCGGACTGGCCGACTCCCTGCCGCTCACGGTGCTCGGAGGCGGCGCGAACGTCGGCGCGATCCGTCCGGGTGCGGGCATCTGACCCGACCTCGTCGTCCCCGTGCCGCTGACCGTCATCGCCGGTCCAGCGCCGGGAGGACCACCCGCCGGGGAGGGCGGTCTCCGATCACGGACCAGGCCCGCCCGGCGTCCGGTCGCGCGTACGGCGGCTGAGCGCGGATGCCGACGAGCTGGCGGAGCTCGCCGGGCCGCTCCGCCCGGATGAGCACCTCCCCCTGCGATCGCACCCGCTGCCACAGTGCCCACTGACGCTGCCAGTTCTCGGCATCGCCCACCAGCACGAGCGGTCGCCCCGTTCCCCTCACCTCCGGACCCACCGCCTGTACGTCGCAGTCGGGATGCGCGGCCGCCAACGCCGCGACGACGCCGACGACGCCCGGGGTGACCAACGCCGTGATCTCCGCCTGCGGCACCCACACCGGCGTGCTCCCCCGCAGCTCTCCGGAGCGCGACTCCACCCCGGGACCCTCGACCCAGGCGAACTGCATCTCCCGCTCTCCGCACACGGCCCTCCCCGGCGGACGATCGCGTCGGAAGTGAGCGACCTCGCCGCCCGCGGCGATGTGCTCGACGCGGGTCGGCATCCGCAGCAGGGCCCGACGCGGGAGTGCCTCCAGCACGCGGGCCAGCGGACCCGTCGCCCGACCGGCCGCGAGCACCCAGGTGACGGTGGCCGATGATCGCACCAGCTGCTCCCACCGCTGGACGAACTCGTGGCCGACGTCGAGAGGCAGGCGCGCGTGGAGCAGATCGAGATCATCCGCGAGCACGACGTCGGGTGGCGCCGTGCCGCCCTCGACCCACGCGGCGAGCAGGTCGACGGCCGCTTCGGGATCATCCGGGAACCACCCGCTGTGGCGATGCTGCGCCGCGATCACACGCAAGGCTGTCGTCCGCCCCGTTCCCGGGGCGCCGAGGACCACGAGCCCGCGGTCGCGGCCAGGATGCAGAACCTCCAGCGGCTGCGCCTGATTCTCGGGCTCGTCAGCGCGTCCGAGCACCAGGCAGGGCCCGGCTTCCGAAGGCGCGGACCCTGCCCGAGCGGTCAGCAGCGCGTCGAGCGGGAGGCGCGTCGGGAGAGCGGGTCGCCACGGAGGTGGAGACGTCGGCGCTCCCGCCCATCGCTGCGCAATCCGTCGGATGACGTCGTCATCGGTGAGGGCGATGCGCACCGGCAGCGGCTCGTCGTCCTGCGGGCGACGGAGGAGCGCACGGCCTCGGCCCTCCGCTCCGCCGGGAAGCTCGGCGGCGCCGGAGGTGCCGAGCATCGCCCTGCTGTCAGAAGTCTCGGCGACGCGCAGGCTCAGCCGCAGCGGGCAGTTCGTCGCGAGCGCATCGCGGATGACCCCGGCGGCGCGCTGCGTGCCGAGGACCAGGTGCATGCCCAGGGCGCGCCCCCGCGCCGCGACGTCGGTGAACACCGCCGCCAGCTCTGTGTGCTCCTGCAGCAGGGCGGCGAACTCGTCGACGACGATCAGGAGTCGGGGAAGGTCGGTCTCACGCACGTCGCGCGCCTGCGCCGCCGCGAGGGCACCCTCACGGCGGCGCATCTCTGCGGCCAGGCTGGCGACGCCGCGCCGCGCCTCCGTCTCGTCGAGGTCCGTGAGGACGCCGACGACCTGCGGCAGCTCACGCAGGCGATCGAAGGCCGTCCCTCCTTTGAAGTCCGCGAGGAGGACACTCACCCGCTCCGGCCCGTACCCCGCGCAGACGGCGGCGACCCATGTGATGAGGAGTTCGCTCTTGCCTGTCCCCGTCATCCCCGTCACGATCGCGTGCGGGCCGTCCTCGACGATGTCGGCCATCACCGGGGCATCGTGTGCTCCGCGACCGAGCGCCACGAGGAGGCCTGGGCCCACCGGTGGCTGCGGAAGGTCCCGGAGCGCCACCGCCGCCCCGGTCGCCTCCGTCGCGGACCCTTTCCCGCCGCACAGCTCGGCGGCCGCCGTCGCCTGCGCCGACGACAGGTACTCGACGTCCACCCCGTCCTCGCCGTCCGGGGTGCGCAGAGTCGCCGCACCGGGTTCCACGATGTCGACCACCGTCGTGATGCCGTCAGGAACGTCCGCACCGGTCGGCAGGGTCCAGATCACCGCATCGGCGCTCGGGGCCGATGCGGCCTCCTCTGCGAGGGCGAGCCGGAAACCACCGCGTCGCGCCTGCTGCATGTGCGGGAAGCCCGCCAGCGCCCCGTCCCGCGCCGGGTCGCCGACGAGGGAGAGCACAGTCGGGGAGAAGCGGAGACAGAGCTGGACGACGAGCGCACGTGCGGCGGCCCTGGCGAGCGGCTGCGGGCCCCGCAGGCATACTCCTCGACCGAGGAGGACGACCCGCGGCGCGTCTTCCAGGACACCGCACCGGCGGCGGAACGCAGCGGTGCGCTCGTCGTCACCGCCCTCGCAGCGCACGGTGCTGACCCGGGATCCGCGTCCCACGACGAGCGGAGTGTCGTGGTCGGGCGGCCGGGCATCCTGCAACGGGCGGCTGCGCAGACACGAGGCGGCATCCGGGTGACGACGTTCCTCGTCTGCGCGCTCCTCCGCGTGGCGGCGGTGCAGCTGGGCTTCGACCTCTGCCCATGCGGCGTCCATCCGGAGCACCTCGGCTCGCCGTTCGCGACGACGTCCGCGGGCTGCGTCGAGGAGCGACGCGCCCAGCATCAGCGGCCCGAGAGCCGCGAACCAGAGCGCATGCAGCGCACCGGTCGTGAACCAGAGAGCCAGACCGACTCCCACGGGGACGACGGCGGCGATGAGGGGAAGCGGGCGCCGCCGGGCCGGCGCCATGGCGGACGGGAGGACCAGGGGCGAGGAGTGCATGCCTCCAGTGGAGCTCACCGCCGGGGCGGATAGGGCCTCTCCACAGGGTCCGGAGCGCTACTCCCCCGAGTCCGCGGGTGGGGAGGAAGGATCCTCGGGATCGTCGACCTGCAGCACGATCACGGTGACGTTGTCGCGCCCTCCGTTGTCGAGGGCCGCCGCGAGCATCGCGTCGACGCTCTCCGCGGGGTCGGCATGAGCGCGGAGGAAGTGCTGGATGCCGTAGTCCGTGAGCTCCTTCGTGAGACCGTCGGAGCAGATGACGAAACGGTCGCCCGGCCGCACGTCGATGGTGACGTAGTCCGGCGCCGTGAGCTCGCTCGCACCGACCGCGCGGGTGATCACGTTGCTGTACGGGTGGCCCTCCGCCTCTTCGGGACTGAGCTTGCCGGCGGTGATGAGCTCCTGCACGACGGAGTGATCGGTCGTGACCTGCAGCAGCCGGTCGTCGCGCAGCAGGTACACGCGCGAGTCACCGATGTTCAGTGCCACCCAGTGCGGCTCGTCTCCCTGTTCGTCCAGGTAGACGCCGGTGAGCGTGGTGCCGGTCCCCTCGTCGGTGGTGTCCGGGTGCTCGGCGATGTCGTCTACCGCGAGCGCGAGAGCCTTCTCGATCGCGGAGGGGGTGACGTCGTCGGCATCGACCATCGCCCGCAGGCGCGCGACTGTGCTCTGACTCGCGATCTCCCCGCCGGCATGACCTCCCATGCCGTCCGCGACGATGAAGAGCGGGTACTCGGCGAGGAGGGCGTCCTGATTCGTCTCCCGGCGGCGCCCCTGGTCGGTGACGCCGGCCCAGGACAGCCGCAACGGACGATGCGCAACCGTGAGGGTGTGCGTCTTGGTCTCAGCCACGAACTGCCTCCGATGGACCTGCGGCGGATGGGGCGGGCGCAGGATACTCACACATCGTAGTGGAACTCGCTCCTCGGGACCGCACCGGGATGGCGGTGGACGGGGCGCGGGGCGACGGGAGGAGGGACGACTTCCCTCCGCTGCGACGAGTCCATGTCTCCACGTTAGCGGCATGTGGGGACACGGAGGAGCCACGGACGCGAAGAACCCCCGATCCGAAGACCGGGGGTTCTCCTCATGTCGTCACGCAGGCGGCTGCGTGGGATCGTTCGGTGTGGTCGGCGGAGCCGGAGGAGCGGCGGGAGGAGCCGCGGGCGGGGCCGGAGGCGTCGTGGGCGGAGCCGCGGGAGGCGCCGGAGGCGTCGTGGGCGGCACCGGAGGGATCGGCGCACCCGTCGCCGGGGCGGTGGGGCCGGCGGGCGGCGCGTAGCCGGGTGCCGAAGGCGGCGTGTACGCCTGCGTCGGCGGCGCGTAGCCCTGCGGCGGGGTGCCGTAGCCCTGCGGTGCCCCATATC
This sequence comes from Microbacterium sp. NRRL B-14842, assembly GCF_050470785.1. Lineage (NCBI taxonomy): Bacteria > Bacillati > Actinomycetota > Actinomycetes > Micrococcales > Microbacteriaceae > Microbacterium > Microbacterium sp. NRRL B-14842. The sequence goes on from NZ_JBFLUM010000001.1 coordinate 1,725,162, forward strand.
CCTGCGGCGCACCGTAGCCCTGCTGCGGGGCGGCCGCTGCCGGCTGGACGGGAATGCCGTCCCACACCGTGCGGTCGCCGAGGAAGCCGTTACCCGCCCAGGAGGCCGGCTGGATGTTCGGGTTCCAGCGCGACTTGTCGAACGCGTTGATACCGAGCCAGACGACGGAGAGGAAGACGTAGAGGACGACCCAGACGGCGTCCTTCTGGAGCTTGAGGCCCACGCGCCACGCGGCGATGACCGAGAGCACCGAGAGCGCGAGCGAGAACAGGAAGCCGATGCCGATCCAGCTCAGCAGGGCCGTGCCGGCGATGCCGTACAGGACGAGCCACGGGCTCAGGTCACCGAGCTTGAAGAAGATCATCATGTTGTAGACGGGCACCCAGGCACGCCAGTTGCCCTGCACGCCGGCCTTCTGGAAGATCTTCATGTAGAAGAGCGACACCAGGACGTACCCGGCGACCGCGATCAGCAGAATGACGAAGAAGTAGGCGAAGAGCAGGCCGAGATAGCCCGCTCCGTAGTCGTCGTAACCCATGAGGCTCACATTCTCTGGTCAGGGGAGACGGCTCTCGTCCCCCGCCACGAGACTCCCCGCCTCGCATTGGACATGGTAGCGGTGCGCCCAGGGGGCGGCAACGACCGCCGGGGGCGATTCGCCGGCCTCGGGACCGTCAGTCGGCGACGACCAGCTCGATCTCCCCCGGTGCGGCGCCTTCCCGCAGAACGACGTCGTGCGCCCGCGCCCACCGGTGCAGCCCACGGAGCGAGCCGAGACGCGGCCGGTCCTCGGAAAGTGCCCGGACGAGCAGCCCCTTGGACTTCTTGTTGAAGTGGTTCAGCGCCCTCCCCTGCGCCGTGACGACCCGCACGTACACGGACGGCACCCCGGCCGGCACGGGTCCGAGTGCCGCGTACGCCTCGCTGCGCAGATCGAGCACGAAAGCCGGGGCATCGGCCGCGATCGCCGCCGCCGTCGGATCGGCCCAGTGGCGACGCAGCGGCGGCATCCCCGGAAGCGTGGTGCCGGCTGCCAGGCGATAGGTCGGGATCGCGTCCAGGGCCGCGACCGGGCCGAACGGAGCGCTGTGAATCCACACGTGGGCGTCCAGCCAGCGACGGGAGGCGGTCGAGAGCGACGCCGCGTCGAGGGCGTCGAACAGTACACCGGTGTAGCGGTCCACCGCGGGCATCGTGGGCGCGCTCCTCATGACACGGTTGTGCGCGATGTCCCCCCGCTGCCGATCGCTCAGCTTCAGCACGCGCCGGCTCGCGTCCTCATCGGCGGCGAGAGCGACGAGAGCGTCGATCACGGCGGTCCGCTGCGGTGTGAGGTCCGGGAGTGCCAGCGCGGGCACATCCAGCGGGCCGCCGTCACCGCCCTCGCGCTTGGTCTCGGACGGCGGAAGCAGGATCTTCATGGGACCTCAGGGGAAAGAGACGCGTCCGCCTCGACACCCGGGCGGGTGTCGAGGCGGACGCGATGTACAGGACTGTCAGGAGATGAGTGCCGCGTTGCCGGCCACGATCGTCAGGAGGTCGCCCTCCATGGAGAGGAAGCCGTCCTGCGCGTTCGCCAGCACCTTGGCGCCATCCGTCTGGGTGATCCGGACCTGACCCTCGGCGAGGATGGCCAGCACCGGCTCGTGACCGGACATGAAGCCGATCTCGCCCTCGACGGTCTTGGCGACGACGAGGCTCGCCTCTCCCGTCCAGACCTCCGCGTCGGCGGAGACGAGGCTGACATGCAGCGCCATGGTCAGGCGTTCTCCTTCTGGATCTGCGCCCAGCGCTCCTCCACGTCGGAGATGCCACCGACGTTGAAGAAGGCCTGCTCGGCGACGTGGTCGAAGTCACCCCGGGTGATCGCATCGAACGACTCGATGGTCTCCTTCAGCGGCACGGTCGAGCCCTCGACGCCCGTGAACTTCTTCGCCATGTAGGTGTTCTGCGAGAGGAACTGCTGGATGCGACGTGCACGAGACACGACGATCTTGTCTTCCTCGGAGAGCTCGTCGACACCGAGGATGGCGATGATCTCCTGCAGCTCCTTGTTCTTCTGGAGGATCTGCTTCACCGTCGTGGCCACGCGGTAGTGGTCCTCGCCCAAGTAGCGGGGGTCCATGATGCGCGACGTCGAGGTCAGCGGGTCGATGGCCGGGTACAGACCCTTCGACGCGATCTCACGGGAGAGCTCGGTCGTCGCGTCGAGGTGCGCGAAGGTCGTGGCCGGGGCCGGGTCGGTGTAGTCGTCGGCCGGCACGTAGATCGCCTGCAGCGAGGTGATCGAGTGACCGCGCGTCGAGGTGATGCGCTCCTGCAGGAGGCCCATCTCGTCGGCGAGGTTCGGCTGGTAACCCACGGCGGAGGGCATGCGGCCCAGCAGCGTGGAGACCTCGGAACCGGCCTGCGTGAAGCGGAAGATGTTGTCGATGAAGAGCAGCACGTCCTGCTTCTGCACGTCACGGAAGTACTCCGCCATCGTCAGAGCCGACAGGGCGACGCGCAGACGCGTCCCCGGCGGCTCGTCCATCTGGCCGAAGACGAGGGCGGTCTTGTCGAAGACGCCCGCCTCCTCCATCTCGTGGATGAGGTCGTTGCCCTCACGGGTGCGCTCACCGACACCGGCGAACACCGACACACCACCGTGGTCCTGCGCGACGCGCTGGATCATCTCCTGGATGAGGACGGTCTTGCCGACACCGGCACCACCGAAGAGACCGATCTTGCCACCCAGCACGTACGGGGTGAGGAGGTCGATCGACTTGATGCCCGTCTCGAACATCTGCGTCTTCGACTCGAGCTGGTCGAAGTTCGGGGCCTTGCGGTGGATCGGCCAGCGCTCGGTGACCTCGATGGTCTCGCCGGGCTCGAGGTTCAGCACCTCGCCGATCACGTTGAAGACCTTGCCCTTGGTCACGTCGCCGACGGGGACCGAGATGGCCTCACCGGTGTCGCGCACCTCCTGACCGCGGACGATGCCGTCGGTCGGCTTCAGGGCGATGGCGCGGACCAGGTCGTCGCCGAGGTGCTGCGCGACCTCGAGCGTGATCTCGGTGGACTCCTCGCCCATCACGATGGTGGTCTTCAGGGCGTTGTAGATGTCGGGGATCGAGTCGTGCGGGAACTCGATGTCGACAACCGGACCGTTGACGCGGGCGACGCGCCCGACGACCGCGGTCGCCGGCTGCTCAGCCGTGGCGGTGGTGGTCATTTCTTCGTCTCTTTCCTGAGGGTCTGTCAGCTCGATGCGAGAGCGTCGGCGCCACCGACGATCTCGGCGATCTGCTGGGTGATCTCGGCCTGACGCGCGTTGTTGCGCAGGCGGGTGTAGTCGGTGATGAGCTTGTCGGCGTTGTCGCTGGCCGACTTCATCGCCTTCTGCGTCGCGGCCTGCTTGGCGGCGGACGACTGCAGGAGGGCGTTGAAGACGCGGCTCTGGATGTACACCGGCAGGATCGCGTCGAGCACCGTCTCGGCGTCGGGCTCGAACTCGTACAGCGGGTAGACGGTGCTGCCCGCCTCCGAGTCGTCGGCCTCCGCGATCTCCAGCGGCAGCAGGCGCACGGACTCCGGCGACTGCGTCATCATGCTGACGAAGCGGTTGTACACGAGGTGGATCTCGTCGACGCCGCCGTCCTCGCCGCCACGGTTGAAGGCCTCGAGAAGCGTCTGCGAGATCTCCTCCGCCGTGTGGAACGAGGGGGTGTCGGTGTCGCCGGTCCACTCTGCAGCGGCCGCGATGCGACGGAACTGGAAGTACCCGACGGCCTTGCGGCCCACGAGGTAGAACACCGGCTCCTTGCCCTGCTCGCGCAGGAGCTCCGCCACCTCGAGACCCTCACGGAGGATCTGCGAGTTGAAGGCTCCGGCGAGACCGCGGTCCGACGAGAAGATCACGACCGCGGAGCGGCGGATCGTCTCGGGCTCGCGGGTGAGCGGGTGGTCGACGTTCGAGTGCGTCGCGACGGCGGACACGGCCCTCGTCACGGCCCGCGCGAAGGGGGTGGACGCCTTGACGCGTGCCATCGCCTTCTGGATGCGCGAAGCCGCGATGAGTTCCATCGCCTTCGTGATCTTCTTGGTCGTCTGAGCAGAAGAGATCTTCTGCTTGTAGACCCTGAGTTGAGCGCCCATGAATCAGTACCTCACGCGGTTACGCGCGACGACCCTTGACGATCTTCTCCTGGTTGACGTCCTCGGCCTCGGCCGCAGCGTGCTCCTCGTGGCCAGGGGCGCCGATGGCGTGGCCCTTGCCGCCCTGGAACTCCAGGAGGAAGTTGTCGGTCTGCTTGTCGAGCTCGGCGACGGTGGCGTCGTCCAGCACGTTGGTCTCCCGCAGACTGTCGAGCACCTTCGTGTTGCGACGCAGGTAGTCGAGCAGCTCGCGCTCGAACCGCAGCACGTCCTCGACCTCGATCGAGTCGAGCTTGCCGTTGGTGCCGGCCCAGATCGAGACGACCTGCTCCTCCACCGGGTACGGCGAGTACTGCGGCTGCTTGAGCAGCTCGGTCAGACGGGCACCGCGCGAGAGCTGACGACGCGAAGCGGCGTCGAGGTCCGATGCGAACATCGCGAACGCCTCGAGCGAGCGGTACTGCGCCAGCTCCAGCTTCAACGTTCCGGAGACCTTCTTGATCGACTTCACCTGAGCGTCACCACCGACACGCGACACCGAGATACCCACGTCGACCGCAGGACGCTGGTTGGCGTTGAAGAGGTCGGACTGCAGGAAGATCTGGCCGTCGGTGATCGAGATCACGTTGGTCGGGATGTACGCCGAGACGTCGTTCGCCTTGGTCTCGATGATCGGAAGACCGGTCATCGAACCCGCACCGAGCTCGTCGGACAGCTTCGCGCACCGCTCGAGCAGACGGGAGTGCAGGTAGAAGACGTCGCCAGGGTAGGCCTCGCGGCCCGGCGGGCGGCGCAGCAGCAGGGAGACGGCACGGTAGGCCTCGGCCTGCTTCGACAGGTCGTCGAAGATGATGAGGACGTGCTTGCCGCCGTACATCCAGTGCTGGCCGATGGCCGAACCGGTGTACGGAGCGAGGTACTTGAAGCCGGCGGGGTCGGACGCCGGAGCCGCCACGATGGTGGTGTACTCCAGAGCGCCGGCCTCCTCGAGCGCGCCCTTCACCGAAGCGATGGTCGAGCCCTTCTGACCGATGGCGACGTAGATGCAGCGGACCTGCTTGTTGACGTCGCCGGACTCCCAGTTGGCCTTCTGGTTGATGATCGTGTCGATCGCGATGGCCGTCTTGCCGGTCTGGCGGTCGCCGATGATGAGCTGGCGCTGGCCGCGGCCGACCGGGATCATCGCGTCGATGGCCTTGATGCCGGTCTGCATCGGCTCGTGGACCGACTTGCGCTGCATGACGCCGGGGGCCTGGAGCTCGAGCTCGCGGACACCCTCGGTCGCGATCGCGCCGAGGCCGTCGATCGGGTTGCCGAGCGGGTCGACAACACGGCCGAGGTAGCCGTCGCCGACCGGGACGGAGAGGACCTCACCCGTGCGGGTGACTTCCTGACCGGCCTCGATGCCGGTGAAGTCGCCGAGGACGACGACACCGATCTCGTGCTCGTCGAGGTTCAGCGCGAGACCCTTGGTGCCGTCGGCGAAGGTCACGAGCTCGTTCGCCATCACGCCGGGAAGTCCCTCGACGTGAGCGATGCCGTCGGCGGCGTCGATGACGGTGCCGACCTCGGTCGCCGCGGCCCCGGTGGGCTCGTACGCGGCGGCGAAATCCTTCAGCGCGTCACGGATGACGTCGGGGCTGATCGATAGTTCTGCCATTGTCTTCCCTTTGTATCTGGGTGCGCGGTTCCCCGCGCGAAGTCGTGTTAGCCCGCGAGCTTCTGGCGAAGGTCGGCGAGTCGTGCGGAGATGCTGCCGTCGATGACGTCATCGGCGATCTGCACACGCAGGCCTCCGACAACGCTGGGGTCGATGACGACGTTGAGGGACACCTGGCCGCCGTATCGCTGCGAGAGCGTCTGGCCGAGTCGCGTGCGCTGCGCGTCGCTGAGCTCGGTCGCCGTGTGCACCGTGGCCACGAGGCGACCGCGCTGGTTCGAGACGATACGCATCGCCCGGCTCAGCAGCTGCCGCACCCGGCGCTCGCGCGGCTGACGCACGAGGGACGTGACGATGAGGGCTGTCGGAGCGCTGGCGGAGGCATCGACGAGGAGACGCTCAACCAGGGCGGCCTTGGCGTCCTCTCCCCCGAGCCGGCTGCCGAGCGCGAGCTCGAGCTCCGGGTTCGCCGCGATCACCCGCGAGAAGCCGAAGAGCTCGCCCTCGATGTCCGCGCCGGGCTCGGCGATGGTCGCCGCCCGGATCGCGAGCTCCTCGAGACCGTCGATCAGCTCGGAGGCGTTCGACCAGCGTTCGGCGACAGCGGTGCGCAGGACATCCTGCGCCGCGGAGCCGTACTGCCCGAACACCGCGGACACGACGTTCTGCCGCGCCGAGGTCGGAGCCGAGGGGTCAGCCAGCGCGCCGCTCAGCTGAGACGATTCGCCCACGGCCCGCGCGGCCGCGAACAGCTCGCGCGCGGTCTCGAGGGTGACGTCCTTCGCTGCGGCAAGCGTCTGAGTGGATGCCGCGAGTGCCTGAGCGGTCGCGCTGCCCATTACGACTGCCCGCCCGGGACCTGAGCCTGTCGAAGGTCGGATGCTTCGAGATCGGCGAGGAAGCGGTCGACCACGGCGGCCGCGCGGGCGTCGTCGGAGAGCGTCTCGCCGACCACGCCGCCGGCGAGGTCCAGAGCGAGCGAGCCGACCTCGCTGCGCAGGGAGACGAGAGCCGTCTGGCGCTCTGCCTCGATCTGCGTGTGCGCGGTGGCGGTCAGACGCGCGGCCTCGCTGGCTGCGGTCTCCTTCGCCTCGGCGATGATCTTCTTGCCGTCCTCACGGGCGGCCTCACGGATCTCACCGGCCTCGGTGCGTGCCTCGGCCAGCTGTCGGGTGTACTCCTCGAGAGCCGCTTCCGCCTGCTTCTGCGCCTCATCGGCCTTGGCGATGTTGCCCTCGATGGCGGCGGACCGCTCGTCGAGCATCTTCGTCAGACGAGGAAGGGCGACCTTCCACACGACGGCGAGGATGATGAGGAACCAGAAGCCCGACCAGATGATGTCGTACCACGCGGGGATCAGCGGGTTGTTCGCCGCCTCACCCTCAGCCGCGAGGTTCGTGACAAGAGCGTTCAGCATCCTGTCTCCTTCAGAAGTCGGTGGGGATTACGGGAAGGGGATGAATCCGACGGCGATGCCGACGAACGCAAGCGCCTCGGTGAAGGCGATACCGATCCACATGAGGACCTGCAGGCGACCGGCCAGCTCGGGCTGACGGGCGACGCCCTCGATGGTCTTGCCGACCACGATGCCCACACCGATGGCCGGGCCGATGGCCGCGAGGCCGTAGCCGACCGCCGCGAGGTGGCCGTTGATTTCAGCGAGAACCGTAGTTGCGTCCACGGGTTTTTCCTTTCGTTGGGTGGGAGGGCTGTTGCCCGCCCGCTCAGTGCTCTTCTGCGACCGCGAGCTGGATGTAGACCGCGGTGAGGACGGTGAAGACGTAGGCCTGCAGGACGGCGACCAGGATCTCGAAGAGAGTGAAGGCACCGCCGAAGGCGAGGGTTCCGATACCGAGGGCAGCCCAGCCGCCGCCCGCGGTGAAGAAGAAGAACTGGGTCGCCGCGAAGCAGAGGACCAGGATCATGTGGCCGACGACGAGGTTCATCAGCAGTCGCAGGGTGAGGGTCACCGGGCGGATGATGAACGTCGAGATGAGCTCGATCGGCGTGACGATGAAGTAGACCGGCCACGGCACGCCGGACGGGAAGAGCGCATTCTTGAAGAAGTTCTTCGGGCTCTTCTTGATGCCGGCGTAGATGAACGTGACGTAGCTGACCACGGCGAGCGTGAGCGGCACCGCGATGATCGCCGTTCCCGGCATGTTCAGGAACGGGATGATTCCCGTCACGTTCATGAACAGCACCATGAAGAAGATCGTGGTGAGGATCGGCAGGAAGCGGTCGCCGTCCTTGCGGCCGAGCAGGTCGTGCGCGATGCCGCCGCGGACGAAGCCGAGGCCCATCTCGACGAGGCTCTGGAACCGGCCGGGCACGACCTTCATGCGGCGGGTGCCGAGCCAGAGGATCAGGACGACGGCGATCACCGAGAGCAACTGGATCAGGTGGATCCGGTTGACCGGGATGGGTCCGACGTGGAAGAGGATCTCCGGGAAGAACTCATCGATCGAAGGGCCGTGGAACTCGCCATCAGAGGACGCGAGTCGGGGGGTCAGGGTCGCAGCAAGATTAAACAGCGCGGGCTCCAGCTTCGGGGCACCGGTCAGAACCGGGGCGACGATGGTCGGTGTGCTACACAGCGCAAGCGCTCGCGGGCGAGCGGCGGGCACTCCTCAACACTATCAGAATCCAAGGGTGCCCTAAGACCGCGGGGCCGCGTCCGCAGGGCCGTCGGAGGCATCGTTCACCACTCCGGGGGCGCGGTCCTCCGGCACCTCGGTGGGCAGCGTGGTGTCGCTGACGTTCGGCAGCCGCATCTGGGTGAGAACGACGACGTCGATGATGAGGGACATGAGCACCCCCGCGACGATCGACAGGAAGAACACCATCGGCTCGATCCACGGCTGTCCGGCGAGCAGGATCATCACGACGACGAAGACCCCGAGCTTCAGCAGCCACCCGCCCAGCACGATCGCGAAGAAGAGCTGCACGTACAGCGGATCGCCGTACCACCGGTTGGCGATGAGGATGCTCAGCCCGGTGATCCCGAGGAACAGCGCGGCGAGGAGGACACCGAGGAGACCGCTGACCAGCCCCTCCCCCTGCGCGACGGCGAAGCCGATCCCGCCGGCGACGAGCGCCAGCACGACGGTGGCCACCGCCGACCAGACGAGGGTGCGACGCAGGATCGGGGTGCTGGAAACGGGGCTCGGACTCATCGGGGCTCCAGGGGGATCGGGTCGGGCGCGACGCCCGCGGCGGTCTTGCGTCGGCGGGTGGGACTCAGGGTGATGACGAGGCATGCGGCGATGCCGACGACCCCGAACGCGACACCCGGAAGGTACTGGCCGGGCCAGTCCTCTCGGGCGCCGACGTACATCAGGAGGACGGCGAGGGAGATGACGGCCGTCCAGGCGTAGAAGATCAGGACCGCGTCGCGGTCGCGGTGGCCGAGGTCGAGCATCCGGTGATGCAGGTGCTTGCGGTCCGGCGAGAACGGCGATCGCCCCGCGCTCATCCGACGCAGCACGGCGAGGCCGAAGTCCAGTAGCGGGAGGAGCACGACCAGCAACGGGAGCAGGATGGGCAGGAAGGCGCCGACCAGCTGCGAACGTCCCAGGCGCTCCGGGTCCAGGGCGGACGGATCCATCTGCCCGGTGATCGCGATGGCCGAGGTCGCCATGAGTAGACCGATCACGAGAGCACCGGAGTCGCCCATGAACAGCTTCGCCGGGCTCCAGTTCAGCGGAAGGAAACCGAGGCAGGCGCCGATGAGGACCGCGGCGAGGAACGTGGAGAGGTTGAAGTAGCTCGACGCCCCCGAGTCCCGCGTGAAGATGTACGAGTACGCGAAGAAGACGCCGTTCGAGATCAGGCAGACGCCGGCGACGAGACCGTCGAGACCGTCGATGAAGTTCACGGCGTTCATGACGATCACGATCGCGAACATGGTGATCGTGATGCTCAGCCAGCTCGACACGACGATCAGGTCGCCGAACGGCAGGGAGAGGATCTGCAGGCCGCCGCCCACCGTGATGATGCCGGCGGCGAGGAACTGCGCGCCCAGCTTGATCATCCAGTCGATGTCCCAGAGGTCGTCCATGACCCCGATCACGGCGATGAGCAGAGCGGCCGCGAGGATCGACCACATGGTCTGCGGCGGCGTCCAGATGCTCTGGAAGAACGGGTTGACGGCCGAGACCGCGAAGGCGGCGACGATGCCGAGGAAGATCGCGACGCCGCCGAGTCGGGGCGTGGGCGTGGTGTGCACGTCGCGTTCGCGGATGCCGGGATACAGCTTGAAGCGGAGGCTCAGCCGCCACACCGCCCAGGTCAGCACGAAGGTGATCGCGGCGGTGACGATGATCGTGAAGAGGTACTGCTTCACGAATCCTCGTCCTGCGGGTCCGGCTCGAGCAGGTCGCCCAGGACCTCGCGCAGCTGCTCCCTGGTCACGACGCCGTCCCGCAGGATCCGGACGACGCCCTGCTCGGCGTCACCCGCGCGGCGGACGAGCGAGGTCGCATCGATGATCGTGGACGCGACGCCGTCCTTGCTCATGCCGTCGTCCAGATACACCGCGACGCTGTCGCCCAGCATCTTCTCCGCGTCGAGCGCGGAGATCGCTGCCGCCTTGCCGGTGAGGTTGGCACTGGACACCGCGAGCGGTCCGGTCTCGGCCAGCAGCTCGAGCACCACCCGCCCCTCGGGCATGCGGACGGCGACCGTGCCCTTGGTCTCCCCCAGATCCCACACCAGCGAGGGCTGCGCCGGCAGCACGATCGTGAGCCCCCCGGGCCAGAACGCGTCGACGAGACGCTGGACGGGCTCCGGAACAGCCTCCGCGAGGGCCGTCAGCGTCTCCTTCGTGCCGACGAGCACGGGCGGCGGCTGATTGCGGCCGCGACCCTTGGCGTCCAGGAGGCGCTGCACCGCAGGCGGCGAGAAGGCGTCGGCGGCGACGCCGTAGACGGTGTCGGTGGGGATGACGATGAGGTCGCCGCGGCCGATCGCCTGGCGCGCATTGCGCATCCCGGCGAGCAGCTGCGCCTCGTCGCTGCAGTCGAAGATGGGGGACATGACGGTTCGATTCTACGCGGCGCGGGTTCGGGACGAGCTCGACGTCTGCTGATCAGGGGCGGACGGCGGTGGTGGCGCGGTCGCGCAGCGTCAGATCGCGATGGGTGGCTGCGGCCCGCCATCCGTCAGCCGCGAGCAGCTCGCGGATCGGGGAGCCCTGCAGTTCTCCGTGCTCGATCACCAGCGTGCCCCCCGGCCGCAGCAGACGCAGAGCCCTGGTGCTGAGCACACGGACGACGTCCAGCCCGTCCTCTCCGCCGTAGAGCGCGAGGGCGGGGTCGAACAGCCGGACCTCGGGGTCGCGCGGGATCGCCTGAGCGGGGACGTACGGAGGGTTCGAGATGACGACCGCGGCTGTGCCGTCCAGTTCGGGGAAGGCATCGGCGAGATCGGACAGCACGAGCGTGAGGTTCTCGACACCCTCGACGTTGCGACGGGCCCAGACATGGGCCTCCGGGGAGATCTCCGCGGCGTACACCCGGGCGTGCGGCACCTCGGTCGCCATCGCGAGCGCGATCGCCCCGCTGCCCGTGCCGAGATCGACGCCGATGGGGGACGGATCGCCCGATCCCAGAAGGGCGTCGATCGCATACTGCGCCACGGTCTCCGTCTCGGGCCGGGGGACGAAGACACCAGGGCCCACCGCGAGCTCCAGATGCCGGAACGGTGCGGTGCCGGTGAGATGCTGCAGGGGCTCACGGCCTGCGCGTCGGGCGACGAGCGCGTCCAAGGCGGTCGCGTCGTCGTCGTCGAGCCTGTCGCCCCGGACGATGGCCGCCTGCACCTCCCCGCGGCGCTGTCCTCGGACGTGTCCGGCGAGCAGCTCGGCGTCGACGAGGGGGTCGGGCACGCCGGCGTCGGCGAGACGCTGCGCCGCGGCGCGCACGGCCGCAGCGAGGGAGAGGTCGGGCATGGCTCCAGCGTAGAGTGCGCGCACGTCACAATGCCCCGTCCCCCCTCGGGCTCGCCTAGGCTGGATCGGCAGCGCACCCGCACAGGAAGGGCTCCCCCATGTCCGGCATCCACCCCGACATCACCACCGCTTTCGGCAACACGCCGCTCGTCCGCCTCAACCGCGTGACCGAGGGCCTCGGCGCCACCGTGCTCGCCAAGCTCGAGTACTACAACCCTGCGTCCAGCGTGAAGGACCGCATCGGCATCGCCATGATCAATGCGGCGGAGGCCGCGGGTGAGCTCTCCCCCGGCGGCACCATCGTGGAGTCCACGAGCGGCAACACCGGCATCGCCCTCGCCATGGTCGGCGCCGCCCGCGGCTACCGTGTCATCCTCACGATGCCCGCCTCGATGTCGAAGGAGCGCCGTGTGCTGCTCAAGGCGTTCGGCGCGGAGATCGTCCTCACCGACCCCACCAAGGGCATGAAGGGCGCGATCGAGGAGGTCAAGCGCATCGTCGACGAGACCCCTGGCGCGGTCTGGATCCGCCAGTTCGAGAACGCGGCGAATCCGCAGATCCACCGCGAGACCACGGCGCAGGAGATCCTCCGGGACACCGACGGCGCGGTCGACATCTTCATCGCCGGCGTCGGCACGGGCGGGACGGTCACCGGCACAGGCCAGGCGCTGAAGGCGGCGAAACCCGAGGTCCAGGTCATCGCCGTCGAGCCGAAGGACTCCCCCGTCCTCACCGAGGGGCACCCCGGACCGCACAAGATCCAGGGCATCGGCCCGAACTTCGTGCCCGACGTGCTCGACCGCGAGGTGCTCGACGAGATCATCACGGCGGAGTTCGAGGACTCGCTGCGCGTTGCCCGCGAGCTCGCGGCGAAGGAGGGTCTGCTGGTCGGCATGTCGTCCGGTGCCGCCGTGTCGGCGGCCCTGACCGTCGCCGCGCGCCCGGAGAACGCCGGCAAGACCATCGTCGTGATCATCCCGGACACCGGCGAGCGGTACCTCTCCACCGCCCTGTTCGAGGGCCTGCGCGAGGACTGAGGTCGCCGATGGGCATGATCGGGCGAATGCGCGAGGACATCGCCGCCGCGCGCCTTCGCGATCCGGCCGCGCGCACGGCGATCGAGGTGGCACTGCTCTACCCCGGCCTGCACGCCATCTGGGCGCACCGCGTCTCGCACGCGCTGTGGCGGCGGCGCCTCCGGCTCCTCGCGCGCGCCGGGTCGCAGATCTCCCGGTGGCTGACCGGCGTCGAGATCCACCCCGGAGCCCGGATCGGCCGGCGCTTCTTCATCGACCACGGCATGGGCGTCGTCATCGGCGAGACAGCGGAGATCGGCGATGACGTGCTGATGTACCACGGCGTGACGCTCGGGGGCCGGACACGGGACGTCGGCAAGCGGCACCCCACCCTGCAGGACGGCGTCGCCGTGGGCGCAGGGGCGAAGATCCTCGGCGCCGTCACGGTCGGAGCCCGTTCCGTCGTGGGCGCCAACGCCGTGGTCACCAAGGACGCACCCGCCGACAGCGTGCTCGTCGGCGTTCCCGCGAAGCCGCGCCAGCGGACCGCCGGAGAGGACACCAGGGCCCTGCTGACCGCCCCGGACTACTCCATCTGACGCTCGCCCCGCGGCCGGTGACCTTCGTCACTGCGCGACGAAGAACGGGACGGCGCCGACCAGGATGCCGATCCCCAGCATCACGAGCGACACGATGGCCGCGCGCCACAGCACCTTCCGGTGGTGGTCTCCGAGGTTCACCCCGGCGAGCGAGACCAGCAGCAGGATCGCGGGGACCAGCGGACTCTGCAGGTGCACCGGCTGCCCGGTGATCGAGGCCCTGGCCATCTCGACCGGATCGATGCCGAAGTTCGCGGCGCTCTGTGCGAGCACGGGGAGGATGCCGAAGTAGAAGGCGTCGTTCGACATGAAGAACGTGAACGGGATGGACAGCACGCCCGTGATCGGGGCGAGGAACGGTCCGAGCGCGGGTGGCAGCACGGTGGTGATCCAGGTCGCCATCGCGTCGACCATTCCGGTGCCGGAGAGGACTCCCACGAGGACGCCGGCCGCGATGACCATCGATACGACGCCGACGATGCTCGGGGCGTGCGCGACGATCTCCGCCGCCTGATCCTTGATGCCGCGGAAGTTGACGACGAGGGCGACGCCGGCCCCGACCATGAACACGTAGGGCAGCGGAAGGATGTCGACGACCAGGAGCACCATGACGGCGACGGTCAGCAGGAGGTTGAACCAGATCAGCCGCGGGCGCAGGGTGGGGCGGGCCGGATCGAGCATGGTGTCGGCCATCGCCGTGTCCGCGGGGTCGACGCTCCCGGCCGCGACCGGGGCGTGCCCGCCGGCGACGACGACGAGGTTGCCGGTGCGCAGCGAGGCGCGCGCGCCCGGCTTGAGCTCGGCGCCGCGGAAGATGCGGGGCACGGAGGCGAGCACACCGCCGTCGGCTCCGGTGAGCCGCCCGTCCGCATCGATCCGCCCCAGACGACGCCGCTCCCCCAGGCCGAGCAGCCAGGCGAAGCCGAGCGTCACGACGATGCCCGCGCCCAGCGCCGGAAGCATCGGCACGAAGATCTCCGTCGGCTGCACGCCGAGCGCGGTCGCGGCGCGCACGGTCGGTCCGCCCCAGGGGACGATGTTGAGCGTGCCGTTCATGAGGCCGGCGACGCAGGTGAGGACGACGGGGCTCATGCCGAGGCGCAGGTAGATGGGCAGCATCGCGGAGGTCGTGATGATGAAGGTCGTCGAGCCGTCGCCGTCGAGGGACACGGCGCCGGCGAGGATCGCGGTCCCGAGCACCACCTTCGCCGGGTCATCGCCGAGCAACCGCGTGATCAACCGGATGAGCGGGTCGAAGAGGCCGACGTCGATCATGATGCCGAAGAACATGATGGCGAACATCAGCAGCGCCGCCGTGGGCGCCATGGTGCCGATCGAGTCGAGGATCATGTCGCCCAGGCCGAGACCCGCCCCCGCGAACAGCCCGAAGACGGTGGGCACCAGGATCAGCGCCACCATGGGCGTGAGGCGCTTGGTCATGATCAGCGTCATGAACACGAGGACCATCGTGAAGCCGAGGATGACGAGCACCCCCTCCGGCGGCACGAAGGCCACGTCGTAGGTGGGTGCCTCCTCGGCGGCAGCGATCAGCGCGGTCGATGCGTGGAACATGCGTGACTCCTTCGTCGTCGCTCCGTCATCGCTGACGGATCCTGACGAGGCTAGGCAATCCGGAGACGCGGAGCGCGGTATGCCGCATTCCCGGCTGTTGTGCGCGTACCGTGACTTCTGCGCATATTGCGCGTCGGGAGCGAGGTGACGATGTCCACGGAGAAGCGGGTCCGGTTCGCGACCCGCGCCCTGTTGCTGCATCTCGCCGCCGTCGCCCTCGTCGTGACGCTGTGCACGGGCGTGTATCTCGCGCTCGCGGT
The DNA here is from genome assembly GCF_050470785.1 of Microbacterium sp. NRRL B-14842. Classification (NCBI taxonomy): domain Bacteria; kingdom Bacillati; phylum Actinomycetota; class Actinomycetes; order Micrococcales; family Microbacteriaceae; genus Microbacterium; species Microbacterium sp. NRRL B-14842. The sequence goes on from NZ_JBFLUM010000001.1 coordinate 1,740,356, forward strand.
CCAGCAGCTGCGCCGAGGCGGAGTCGACGGCACTCGGCATCGCCAGGACCCTGGCGGAGGACGCGCAGGTGCGGGAGACGGTGACCGCCATCTCCGCGTCGGACGACGAGCCGGATGCGGCCGCGCTGCGCGACGGGGAGCTGCAGCAGGTCTCCGCCGCCGTCATGGCGCGCACCGGGGCTCTGTTCGTGGTGATCACGGACGACCACGGCATCCGCCTCGCCCACCCCCTGCCGTCGCGGATCGGCGAAGTGGTGAGCACCCCGTTCGCCGAGGTGCTGGCGGGCCACGAGGTGGTCGACTGGCAGACCGGCACGCTCGGCGAGTCGGCACGCGCGAAGGTGCCGGTGCGGGACGATACCGGCACGCCGGTCGGCGAGATCAGCGTCGGGTTCGAGCGCACCGGGGTCTTCGACGACCTCCCGCCCGTGCTCGCCGCGATCGGGCTGACGGCCGCCGGCGCGCTCGCGCTCGCGCTCGCGACCTTCCTTCTCCTCCGCCGCCGCTGGGAGCGGTTGACCCTCGGCGTGCAGCCCGAGGAGCTGGTCGCCCTCGTGCAGAACCAGACGGCGGTGCTGAACGGTGTCGGCGACGGCGTGCTCGCGGTCGATCAGGACGGTGTCGTGCGGGTGAGCAATGCCGCGGCGGATCGGCTCCTCGGGCTCCACGACCCGGTCGGCCGCCGCGTGGGCGAGCTCCCGCTGCCACCCGTCGTACGGGACACGGCCACGGGAGCCCGCGAGCGTGCGGAGGCGGTCGTCGGCGACCGGGTGCTCTATCTCGAGTCGAGCGCGGTGCGGCGCGACGGGCAGGAACTCGGTGACGTGCTGATCGTGCGCGACCGCACCGACCTCATCGCCCTGACCGAGCGGCTGGAGGCCGTGCGCACGATGACCTCAGCACTGCGCGTCCAGCGCCACGAGTTCGCCAACCGCCTGCACGTGGCTGCGGGCCTCATCGACGCCGGCCGTGTCGCCGACGCGCGCGCCTTCCTCGACGAGCTGGTGAGCCGTGGTCCCGTGTCGTTCCCCGTCGCCGGCCTCGACCTCGTGGGCGATCCGTTCCTGCACGCCTTCCTGGGAGCCAAGGGCGTGGAGGCCGCCGAACGGGGCGTCGCCCTGCGGATCGCGGAGGACACGCAGCTGATCGGCACCGTGCGTCGGGTGGAGGACGTGGCGAGCGTGCTCGGCAATCTCGTCGACAACGCGATCGCCGCCGCCGTCACGGGCACGAGGGACCCGCGGTGGGTCGAGGTCTCCGCGCTGAGCGACGGCGGCGCGCTCGTCGTCACCGTCTCCGACTCCGGCGCCGGTATCCGGGAGCCCGACCTCCGAGCGCCCGCCGACGACGCGGGAAGCGAGGATCGCGTGCACGGGCACGGTATCGGCCTGCCCCTGGCCACGGAGATCGCCCGTCGGAGCGGCGGCGACCTCTGGATCATCGACCCCGGCGGCACCGGCCACGGCGCGGTGTTCGCCGCCCGCATCGGAGATGCCGTCGACCCCACTCCGCATCTCTCGAAGGAGGACCTGTGACGGAACCGCTGCGGGCGCTCATCCTCGACGACGACTTCCGGGTGGCCGACCTGCATCGGGCGGTCGTGGACGACCATCCCGGATACACCGTGACCGGGACCGCGCGGTCCTGTGGCGAGGCTCGCGACCTCGTGCGCTCGACACGCCCCGACCTGCTGCTCGCCGACGTCTACCTCCCCGACGGCGACGGCATCGGACTCGTCCGCGAGGTCGGGGTGGACGCGATCCTCATCTCCGCCGCGGACGACGCGCCCACCGTGCGACGAGCCCTGCGGGCCGGCGCGATCGGCTATCTCGTGAAACCGTTCGACCGTCGCGGACTGACCGGCCTCCTCGACCGGTACCTGCGCTATCGCAACCTGCTCGCGGGTGTGAGCGGCCCCTCACGCAGGAGGACGTGGACCGGGCGCTCGCGATCCTGCACGGCGGCGGTGAGCCGGTGTCCCTATCGCGCTCGGCCACCGAGCAGCGCGTGCTCGCAGCGCTCGGAGACGGCGAGGCCTCGGCCGCGGAGGTCGCCGAGCGGGTCGGCATCTCACGGGCCACCGCGCAACGGCACCTCGCGGCACTCGCCGCACGGACGATCGTCGAGGTGCGGCTGCGGTACGGATCGACCGGACGGCCCGAGCACCGGTACGCGACGCGCACGTGACGCGGTGGGCGGCCGCTCAGCCCTCGGAGCCGACGGCGGCGAGGCGCGCTTCTTCGTCGGCGGCGATGGCGCTCTCGATGATGGGGTCGAGCGCACCGTCCATGACCTGATCGAGGTTGTACGCCTTGAACCCCGTCCGGTGATCCGCGATCCGGTTCTCCGGGAAGTTGTAGGTACGGATGCGCTCCGAGCGGTCCATGCCGCGGATCTGCGACTTGCGCGCGTCGGAGGCTGCTGCGTCGAGCTCCTCCTGCTGCTTGGCGAGCAGTCGGGCGCGCAACACGCGCATCGCGGCCTCACGGTTCTGCAACTGCGACTTCTCGTTCTGCATCGACACGACGATGCCGGTCGGCACGTGGGTGATCCGGACCGCGGAGTCGGTGGTGTTCACCGACTGGCCGCCGGGGCCCGATGAACGGAACACGTCGATCTTCAGATCGTTCTGATCGATCTGGATCTCCTCGGGCTCGTCCACCTCGGGGAACACGAGCACGCCGGTCGTGGACGTGTGGATGCGTCCCTGCGACTCCGTGGCCGGCACCCGCTGCACGCGGTGCACGCCGCCCTCGTACTTCAGGTGCGCCCAGACGCCCTGTGCAGGGTCAGACGAGGAGCCCTTGATGGCGACCTGGACGTCCTTGTAGCCGCCGAGGTCGGACTCGTTGCGCTCGAGCAGCTCGGTCTTCCACCCCTTGGACGCGGCGTACTGCACGTACATGCGCAGCAGATCCGCCGCGAACAACGCCGACTCGGCGCCGCCCTCCCCCGCCTTGATCTCCATGATCACGTCGCGGGCGTCGTCGGGGTCGCGCGGGATGAGGAGTCGTCGGAGGCGCTCCTGCGCGGTCTGCACGCCCTCCTCCAACGCGGGGACCTCGGCGGCGAACGCCTCGTCCTCCCTGGCGAGCTCGCGTGCCGCCTCCAGATCATCGACGGCGCCCGTCCACGCCTCGTGCGCCGCGACGATGCGTGACAGCTCGGCGTACCGACGGTTGACACGCTTGGCGCGGGCCGCGTCGGCGTGCACCGCCGGGTCGGAGAGTTCCTCCTGGACCCGGCGATGCTCGTCGATCAGAGTCTGGACGGACTCGAACACGTCGGGCCTCAGCGGATGTTGTTGTCGTGCCCGTGGGCGCCCGAGGGCAGCGTCGGGATCGACTTCTGCATCTGAACGAGGAACTCCACGTTGGAGTGGGTCTCCTTGAGCTTGCCGAGCACGACCTCCAGCGCCTGCTGCGGGTCGAGGCCGGCGAGAGCGCGGCGCAGCTTCCAGGTGATCTTGACCTCGTCGGCGGAGAGGAGCATCTCCTCGCGGCGGGTGCTGGACGCGTTCACGTCCACCGCCGGGAAGATGCGCTTGTCGGCGAGCTGGCGGGACAGGCGCAGCTCGCTGTTGCCGGTGCCCTTGAACTCCTCGAAGATGACCTCGTCCATCTTGGAGCCGGTCTCGACGAGCGCGGTGGCGAGGATCGTGAGGGATCCGCCGTTCTCGATGTTGCGGGCGGCACCGAAGAAGCGCTTCGGCGGGTAGAGCGCGGATGCGTCGACGCCACCGGTGAGGACGCGGCCGGACGCCGGAGCGGCCAGGTTGTACGCGCGTCCGAGGCGGGTGATCGAGTCGAGCAGCACGACCACGTCGCGGCCCAGCTCGACGAGGCGCTTGGCGCGCTCGATCGCGAGCTCGGCGACCGTCGTGTGGTCTTCCGCGGGACGGTCGAAGGTGGAGGCGATGACCTCGCCCTTCACCGTGCGCTCCATGTCGGTGACCTCTTCGGGGCGCTCGTCGACGAGTACGACCATGAGGTGCACCTCGGGGTTGTTCTGCGCGATCGCGTTGGCGATCTGCTGCAGGACGATCGTCTTGCCGGCCTTGGGCGGCGCGACGATCAGGCCGCGCTGGCCCTTGCCGATCGGTGCGACGAGGTCGATGATGCGCTGCGTCAGCTTCTCCGGAGCCGTCTCCAGGCGCAGACGCTCCTGCGGGTAGAGCGGCGTGAGCTTGCCGAACTCCACGCGGGTGGCCGCGTCGTCGACCGAGAGGCCGTTGATGGAGTCGACCTTGACGAGGGCGTTGTACTTCTGGCGGCCCTGCTGCTCGCCTTCGCGCGGCTGCTTGATGGAGCCGACGACCGCGTCGCCCTTGCGGAGGTTGTACTTCTTGACCTGGCCGAGCGAGACGTAGACGTCGCTGGGCCCGGCGAGGTAGCCGGTGGTGCGCACGAAGGCGTAGTTGTCGAGCACGTCGAGGATGCCGGCGATCGGGATGAGGACGTCGTCCTCGGTGATCTCGGTCTCGAACTCGTCGACAGGGCCGGCGCCGCGACGCTTGTTGCGCTGACGGTTGCGCCCGTTGCCGTTGCCGGACTGGTCGTCGTCGGCCGGTGCGTTCTGCGCCTGCTCCTGACCGCCGCCCTGCCCGCGGCCGCGGTTGCGGTTGCGGTTGCGGCTGCGGCCTCGACCACCCTGCTCGTCGCCGTTGTCTCCCTCGCCGGACGCGTCCTTCGCGGGGGCGTCCGCCTCGGCCTCGTTCTTCGCGGCAGCGCCGTCGTTCTTCGGCTCGTTCTTCGCCGCGTCGTTCTTGGTGCGGCCGCCCTGGGCGGTGCCCGCGTCGGCCGTCTCGGTCGCGCCGTCGGCCGGTGCCGCCTCGGCCTTCTCGGTCTTCGCCTCGGGGGCCTCGGCGTCCGCCTTCTTCGTGCGACGGCCGCGTCCGGACTTCGGGGCCTCGGCCGGTGCCTCGGCGGCCTCGGCAGCAGGCGCCGGCTCGGCGGCGGCGGTCTCGGCGGGGGCCTCGGCGTCCGCCTTCTTCGCGCGGGTGCGGCGCGGAGCCTTCGCCTTGGGCGCGGCTTCTGCCCCCTCGGCGGAGTCGCCGGCAGCGGCGGGAGCATCGGCGGTGCCGGACTCCTCCGCCTTGGCGGCCTTGGCAGCGGCCGTCGCGGTGCTCGCCCGGCGCGGCGCGCGCTTCTTGGCCGGAGCGGACTCGGTCGCCTGCGCGGCGACGGGGGCGTCGGCGGTCGGAGCCGCCTGATCGTTCTGGGTCTCGGAGAGGTTCTCCACGAGTACTCCCTTATAGGTCATGGGAAATGAGCGTGAACGCGCACAACGGGTGCTGCGCACGATCGCACGGGCTGACGCTCGGCGTCAGCCAGCCTCGGCACTTGGGCCTCAGGGGTTTGCGTGCGGGTCTTGCAAGAGATGCAATGGGGCCAGATTCACGAATGCTACGTGGAGCCCTCCGCTCGATCCCCCACTGTACCACCACGGACGTCGACGGCGAGCAGGAGCGCCTCCCACGGGGTGTCGGTCACCCGATTGGCCACCTCGACGGCGTCCAGGCGACTGCCCGGACCGTCCGCGAGGACGAGCACACTGGGGCCGGCGCCGGAGACGACGGCGGCGAATCCGGCGGCCCGCAGCGCCTGCACGAGGCGCTGCGTCTCGGGCATGGCGCCGGCGCGGTAGTCCTGGTGCAGGCGGTCGGCGGTCGCGTCCAGCAGCAGCTCCGGGCTCTGCATCAGCGCCGCGATGAGCAGAGCCGACCGGGACACGTTGAACACGGCGTCGGCCGTGGAGACGTGCGGCGGCTGCAGCGAGCGGGCCTGCGAGGTCGACATCGTGTACGCGGGGACGAGGACCAGGGGCGAGACGCCCCGATGCACGAGGAGCTTCTTGTGCTGCGGACCCCGCTCCCCCATCCACGCGATCGTGAGCCCGCCGAACAGCGCGGGCGCCACGTTGTCCGGGTGGCCCTCGAGCTCGGTCGCGAGGCGCAGCAGATCGGTGTCGGAGAGGTCGACGTCGCCGGCCAGCAGCCCCTTCGCCGCGAGCACGCCGGCAGCGACGGCCGCACCGGAGGACCCCAGGCCGCGGCCGTGCGGGACCGCGTTCTCGGCCACGATGCGCAGGCCGGGCATCGGCCTGCCGACGTCCGCGAAGACGTAGGCGATCGTCCGGACGATGAGGTTGGACGCATCCCGGGGGATGTCGGCGGCGCCCGAACCGGAGACCTCGATCTCGAGCTCCCCCTCCGGCAGAGCGGTCACCTCGAGACGGTCGTAGATGCTCAGCGCCAGGCCGAGCGTGTCGAAGCCGGGGCCGAGGTTGGCGCTCGTCGCCGGCACCGTCACCTCGACCGTGCGGCCGATGCGGGCGCCGTGCTCCTCGGGAGCGGGAGCCGTAGCCGTCACCGTGGTCACTCGCCTTCCACCCGGAGGACGGACACCACACGGGCGACGACGTCGCTGTCGCCCAGCACGTCCACCGTGTCGCTGAGGGCCTGCTCGGTCGCACGGTGCGTGCCGATGATGAGGCGAGCGGTCGGCTCGTCCTCACCCTCGACGGTCTGGACGACGGTCGCGACGGACACTCCGCCGTCGCTGAGGATGCCCGCCACGGTCGCGAGCACGCCGGGGGCGTCGGAGACCTCGAGGGTGATCTGGTACCGCGTGGTGACGTGGCCGATGGGCACGACGGGGAGATTCGCCCGGGTGGACTCGCCCACGCCGACGCCGCCCGCGATATGCCGACGCGCAGCGGAGACGACGTCGCCGAGGACGGCCGAGGCCGTCTGCACGCCGCCGGCGCCCGCCCCGTAGAACATGAGAGAGCCGGCGGCCTCCGCCTCGACGAAGACGGCGTTGTTGGCACCGTGCACGGAGGCGAGCGGGTGGGACACGGGGACGAGTGCCGGGTAGACCCGCACCGAGATGGACTCGGCGCCGTTCGCCTCGATCCGCTCGCAGACGGCGAGCAGCTTGATGACGAAGCCGGCCGCGCGGGCCTCCTCGATCATCGACGCGGTGATCGAGGTGATGCCCTCGCGATGCACCGCCTCCAGCGGCACCGCGGTGTGGAAAGCGAGGCTGGCGAGGATCGCGGCCTTCTGCGCGGCGTCGTAGCCCTCCACGTCGGCGGTGGGGTCGGCCTCCGCATACCCCAGGCGCTGCGCGTCGGCGAGCACGTCGGCGAAGTCGGCGCCCTCGGTGTCCATCCGGTCGAGGATGTAGTTCGTGGTGCCGTTGACGATGCCCATGATGCGCACGACGCGGTCGCCGGCGAGCGAGTCGCGCAGCGGACGGATGATCGGGATGGCGCCGGCGGCCGCCGCCTCGTAGTACACCGATGCGCCGACGCGATCCGCGGCCTCGAACAGCTCCGGCCCGTGGGTCGCCAGCAGCGCCTTGTTGGCGGTGACCACGTCGGCGCCGGAGCCGACGGCCTGGAGGATGTTGGTGCGGGCGGGCTCGATCCCGCCGATCAGCTCGATCACGATGTCGGCGCCGAGGATGAGCGACTCGGCATCGGTCGTGAAGAGCTCCTTCGGCAGCTCGACGTCGCGGGGCGCGTCGAGGTTGCGCACCGCGATGCCCGCCAGCTCCAGCGCGGCACCCGCGCGGTCGGCCAGCTCGTCGCCGTGGCGGAGCAGGAGGGCCGCCACCTGGGAGCCGACGGCTCCGGCGCCCAGCAGCGCCACGCGAAGTCGTCTGTAGTCAGTCATGGGTGCTCCTTCTGGGGTGGGTCATCGTGCTCCCTCGGGGGCGTGCGCCCCGTCGATGCCCGCGTCGCGGGCCAGCAGGTCGTGGACGGTCTCTCCGCGGACGATCACCCGCGAGCGGCCCTCGCGCACCGCCACGATCGGCGGCCGCGGGACGTGGTTGTAGTTGCTCGCGAGAGAGGCGCAGTACGCGCCCGTCGCGGGCACCGCGAGCAGGTCCCCCGGGGTGACGTCGCCGGGCAGATATTCGTGATCGACGACGATGTCGCCGGACTCGCAGTGCTTGCCGACCACCCGGCTCAACTGCGGGTCGCCCGTTCCCGCGCGCGAGGCCAGGCGGGCGGAGTAGCTGGCGCCGTAGAGGGCCGTGCGGGCGTTGTCACTCATCCCGCCGTCGACGCTGACGTAACGCCGGGTCGCCCCCGAGGCGACCGTGACGTCCTTCGTCGTGCCGACCTCGTAGAGCGTCACGCCCGCGGTGCCGACGATCGCGCGCCCGGGCTCGAACGACAGCGCCGGCACGGGGATGCCGCGCGCCGCGCAGCCCTCGGCCACCGCCGCGACGATGCCGCCGGCGAGCTCGTCGATGGGGGTGGGGTCGTCGATGCGGGTGTAGGCGATGCCGAACCCGCCGCCGAGGTTCAGCTGCGGCACGGGGCCGTCCTCGAGGAGGGCGGCGTGCAGTTCGAGCACGCGGGAGGCGGACTCGCGGAAGCCGGCCACGCCGAAGATCTGGGAGCCGATGTGGCAGTGCAGTCCGGCGAACTCCAGCCCGGGGATCTCGCGGATCCGTGCCACGGCGACCTCCGCCTCGGCGAGCGGGAAGCCGAACTTCTGGTCCTCGTGCGCCGTGGCGAGGAAGTCGTGGGTCTCGGCGTGGACGCCGCTGATGACCCGGACCATGACGCGCTGCACGGCGTCGGTGCGGGCGGTGATGGCGGCCAGGCGCTCGATCTCGATCGCGCTGTCGACGACGATCGTCCCCACGCCGAGGGCGACCGCGCGCTCGAGCTCGGCGACCGACTTGTTGTTGCCGTGGAAGCCGAGCGAGGCCGGAGCGACCCCCGCGGCGAGGGCGACTTCGAGCTCGCCGCCGGTGCACACGTCGATGCGGAGCCCCTCGTCGACGACCCACCGGGCGACCGTCGTGCACAGGAACGCCTTGCCCGCGTAGTACACCTGCGCGGTCGTGCCGTGGGCGGAGGCGGCGCGGTCGAAAGCGTCGCGGAAGGCCCTGGCGCGGCGGCGCACCTCGTCTTCGTCGAGCACGAGGAGCGGCGTGCCGTAGGCCCGGACGAGCTCCGGCGCCGTCACACCCGCCAGCACGAGGGCTCCGTCCTCGTCGCGCTCCGTGGAGGACGGCCAGACCCCGACCGCGAGATCGTTCGGGTCGTCGGGGACGACGAGCCAATCCGGAGCGAGCGTGGCGGCAGAGTCGAGCACGGAACACCAATCGTGGGACGGATCTCGGGCGGAGGCGCACATCGAGTTGCCCCGATTCTAGGGCACCCCCTGTCCCCGCCTGGTCATGGTGACACGCCGCGTCAACCCCCTGGGGAGGGGTGCCGAGCGGCTCATAGGGTGGGGGCGTGGCAGACACCGACACGCGAGACTCCGAGAACCGTTCCGCAGCCCCGGCCCGACCGGGACTCGTCGCCCGCATCACGGGACCGGTGATCGCTTGGGCCCTGGCCCGGCGCCCGGTCAGGGCGGTGCTGCTGTACTCCGAGCGCCGCGGTCCGATGCTCGCCGACAGCGTGACCTACCGGGCCCTGTTCAGCGTCTTCGCCGGCGTGCTCCTCGGCTTCTCCCTCGCGGCCCTCTGGCTCTCCGGAAACCCGGAGGCCTGGCGCGCGATCATCGACGCCGTGCAGTCCGCGGTCCCCGGGCTCATCGGCGAGGGCGGTGTCATCGATACGAAGGACCTCCGGACTCCGGCGTCGTTCTCGATCGCCGGCATCATCTCCCTCGTCGCGCTGGTCGGTGCCGCGCTCGGCGCCATCGGCTCGCTCCGCACGGCCATCCGGACCATCGCCGGCACGATCCAGGCGGACATCCTGTGGATCTGGGTCATCGTCCGCAACCTGCTTCTCGGCATCGGCATCGGCCTCGCGTTCGTGCTCGCCGCCGGGATCACCTTCATCGGACAGCTCGGGGTGACCTGGATCGGCGACCTGCTCGGGGTGCCGTCGGATTCCCCTCTGCTCGCCTGGACGGTCCGGATCCTGTCGCTCCTCGTGGTGTTCATCCTCGACGCGGCCCTGATCGTGGGCGCCTTCCTCCTGCTGTCCGGCGTCCGACCCGCTGCGCGGTCGTTGTGGAGCGGCGCCTTCCTCGGCGCCTTCGGCCTGATCGTGCTGCAGCAGCTCTCCGGGCTCTTCGTCGGCGGTGCGACGAGCAACCCCCTGCTCGCCTCGTTCGCCTCGCTCCTCGCGCTGCTGATCTGGCTCCAGCTGTCCACCCAGGTCATCCTCGTCTCGTGCGCCTACATCGTCACGGCCGAGGAGGAGCGCGGTGACCGCCTGCACGAGCGGTTCGGCGCACGCACGTTCGTCCAGCGGCGGCTGCAGCGCGCCGAGGTGGACGTCAAGATCGCCACGGCCGAGCTGCGCGACGCCCAGCGCGCGGCGGCCGAGGAGAACGGCACCGCCGAGAAAAAGTGACCTTCCTCGTTGTGACCGCAATCGATATGGTGGTCACAACGAGAGGGGGCGCATGTCCGCACCACGACGGCACACCGTGACCGTTCCCGGCGCGCGGGTGTCGGTCGCGGAATGGTGCCCCGCGGCGGAGACGCAGCCGCCCGTGCTCCTTCTGCACGGCGGCGGCGCCGACAGTGCAGAACTCTCCTGGGGCGAGGTCGGACCGGCGTTGGCGGCCGCCGGACACCGCGTCGTGGCACCGGACCACCCCGGGTTCGGACGCAGTCCGCGCCTCGAAGCGCCGCTGACGCAGGAGCGCCTGGTGCAGTACGTCGGCGACCTCGTCGATGCCCTCGACCTGCAGGCCTACGTCGTCGGCGGACTCTCCCTGGGTGCCGGGTTGGCGTTGGGCCACCTCCTCGACCGCCCGGACGCTGCGCTCTCCGCCGCCCTCCTCGGCAGCTACGGGCTGATGCCACAGCTGACGGACGGACGCCTCGGTGCCCTCTCGCACCTGTCGACATTCCTGCTCCTGCGTTCGGGGCTGCTCGGCGCCATGACACGCGCCTACGCGCGCGACCGGAAGGCGATGATGCGCGGCCTCCAGGATCTCGTGCACTCCCCGGACGCCCGCAACCCGGCTCTCGTCGATGCGGTGCTCGCCGAGGCAGCGACAGGATCGGGTCTCACGACGTTCGGCGACTGGCAGCGGGATCAGGTGCGACCGCTGCGACTCCGCACCGACTACCGCGACCGGCTCGCCGAGATCCGGGTCCCCGTCCTGCTCGTGCACGGCGACCGGGATTCCGGCGTGCCTCTTCGGAGGATCGAGGAGGCGGCGGACGCGCTGCCGGCCGGCCGGCTCCTGGTGGCACCGGGAGCCGGACACTGGGTGCAACGCGACCGCCCCGACCTCGTGATCCCCGCCCTCCGGGACTGGTTCGCCCGAGGCTCCGATGCCTAGGCCGCTCGTGCCCGACCGGCGCGCCCGCATCCTCGATGCCGCGGAGCGGATGGTGCTGACCGACGGGTTCGATGCCATGAGCGTCGCCGCGATCGCACGCGCGGCCGGCATCGGCAAGGGCGCGGTCTACCTGGAGTTCGCGGCGAAGCGCGACATCCTCGACGCGCTGCTCCAGCGCGGCACGTCTCGGATCGCCGATGCGGTCGCCCGTACCGCAGGACCGCAGCCCTCGCTCAGTGCCCTCTACCGCGCCACAGCTGCTGCCCTGCTCGGCGACGAGCTCATGACGGCCGCGTTCCTCGACGACGCGGGAATGCTCGGTGCGCACGTCGCCGCGCAGCCACCCGCCCGGTACCGGAGGCGTCACGAACAGGTCGTCGCCGGGATCCGTGAGCTGCAGGAGCAGGGCCGGATCGTGCCGGACGTGGAGCCCGAGGCCCTGGCTCTCGCGTTGTCCGGTGCCACGCTCGGCCTGCTCTCCGCGGCCCGCACCCTGGGGCCCCTCGATCGCGCGACGCTGGAGAGCGCCATCGACACGGTCGGCCGCATGGCCGCGAGCTTCGAGACGGAGTGACATGCATCACGAGACGACAGGCTCCGCAGGAACCCCTCCCCTCCTCCTGCTGCACGGGGGCGGGGTCGCCGGCTGGATGTGGGAGCCGCTGCGCAGTCACCTCGACCCCGCACGGCGGGTCATCCTCCCGGATCTTCCGGGACACGGTGGCAGCGCGACAGCGGACTACGTGTCGCACGAGGAGACGGTCGCGGCGCTCGTCCCGCTGCTGGAGCAGGAGACGCAACCGGCGACCGTCGTCGGGTTCTCCCTCGGCGCCCAGCTCGCCGTCCTGCTCGCGGCACGACGACCGGACCTCGTCGCCGACGCCGTGGTCATCAGCGCTCAGGCGGAACCGCTGCGCGCCGTCGGCCCGACCCTCGCGCTGCTCCGCCTCACGGCAGGGCTCGCCAGGAACGAGCGCTTCGCCCGCCTTCAGGCCCGCGAGCTGTTCATTCCCGACGCGCTGCTCCCCCGCTATCTGGAGACCTCCGCGGCCATCTCGCGCACGACCCTGCTGCGCGCGGTAGAGGAGAACCTCCGTTTCACGCCTCCGCCCGCGTGGCGCGCGCATCCCGGCACCGCCCTGATCCTGGTCGGTGCGGAGGAGAAGCCGATGATGCGCCGCTCCGCCGCGCTGCTGGACCGGGTGCATCCCCGCAGCACCCTCGAGGTCGCCGAGGGGTGCGGACACGGCATCCCCCTGCAACGGCCGGCGGAGCTCGCCGCGCGTCTGGAGGAGCGCCTGGCCACCTGACCGGTGCGTGACCGCTCAGCGGTCGCAGGTCCCCTTCTCCTGGAGCGTCTCGTCCGTGACGATCGCCCCGTCCACGTCGATGTCGATCACGGCCTGGTCCTCGACGATCTCGATTCCCGTCAGGGTGAGGCCGGCCGGCAGCTGGTCCGCGATGCAGACGCGCCGCGGTTCGGTGATCCCCTCGCCGAGGGATCCGAGGGACGAGCCCACACGATCGAGATCGATGTCGACGCCGCCGATGCTCGCCGCCACCGGAGTGAGTTCGAGGTCGCCCTCGACAGCCCCGGGGGTCAGGGTCACGGATACCGGCACCGCGGTGCCGAGCACGTCGAACGAGCCGCCGAGGGTCGCGTTCGGCGCCACGAACTCCACGGTGTCGACAGGGAGTTCCGAGTCGGCGAGCAGAGCGGTGAACTGCTCCTGGTCGATGCGGATGGTGCCGTCCGCGCCGTCGAGGTCGCCGCCCCGCAGCGGAACGCCCGTCGCCGTGACGTCGGCGGCACCGGTGATGCCCTGCAGCGTGACGGCCTCCGTCGACAGGCGCAGGGTGTCGAGACGACCGGCGAGGAGCTGTGGGAGGAGGATCCCCTCGGTCTCGACGTCCAGCTGCTGGTCGGCAGGGAGGTCGAGCTGCTCGATGACGATCGATCGGACGACACCGGGCAGCACCGCACGGGCGACGAACTCGGCCGCGACCACGAGGGCGGCGAGCACGACCACGACGATGAGCACGACCCACGGCCACCGCCGGCGACGACGTGCGGCGCCGCCCCGACCGTCCGCCGCGTCCGGGACCACGAGCGTCGGGTGCTCGTCCGAGGGCTTCGGATACGGGAGGGTGTGGTTGTCGTCGCTCATGGCGCTCCTACATGCGCTCGGGCGCGGACACGCCGAGCAGGTCGAGTCCGTTGCGGAAGACCTGGCCGGCGGCATCGTTCAGCCACAGGCGCGTGCGGTGCACGTCCTCCACCGGGGCCTCGCTCAGCGGGATCACCCGGCAGTTGTCGTACCAGCGGTGGTACAGGCCGGCGAGCTCCTCCAGATAGCGCGCGACGCGGTGCGGCTCCCGCACCTCGGCCGCGAACGCCACGATGCGGGGGAACTCCTGGAGCGCGCCCAGCAGCGCCGCCTCGGTCTCGTGCGTGAGCGTCTCCGGGGCGAAGACGGAGCGGTCGACGCCGGAGTCGGCGGCATTGCGCGCGACGTTGTGGGTACGGGCGTGTGCGTACTGCACGTAGAACACCGGGTTGTCGTTCGTGCGCTTCTGCAGCAGCTCCGGGTCGAGGTCGAGCGGCGAGTCGGCGGGCGAGCGCTCCAGCGAGTAGCGCAGCGCGTCCGTGCCGAGCCAGTCGAGCAGGTCGTCCATCTCGATGATGTTGCCGGCACGCTTGCTGAGGCGGGCGCCGTTGATCGAGACCATCTGGCCGATCAGCACCTGGATGTTCTTCGCGGGGTCGTCCCCCGCCGCCCCCGCGACCGCCTTGAGACGGTGCACGTAGCCGTGGTGGTCGGCGCCCAGAAGGTAGATCTTGTCGCGGAAGCCGCGGTCGCCCTTGTTCAGGTAGTAGGCGGCGTCGGCGGCGAAGTACGTGTACTCGCCGTTCGAGCGGCGGATCACACGGTCCTTGTCATCGCCGAAGTCCGTCGTGCGCACCCAGACGGCGCCGTCCTCGTCGAACACGTGCCCCTGCTCGCGCAGACGGTCGACGGCCTGGTCGATCAGGCTCGACCCCGAGGCGTCCTTCGCGTGGAGGGTGCGCTCGGAGAACCACACGTCGAACGGCACGTTGAAGCGCTCGAGCGAGTTCTTGATCTCCGCGAGCTGGTACTCGTAGCCGAGCTCGCGGGCGACCGTGAGCTGCTCCTCCTCCGGGAGATCGAGCAGGTCGGGACGCGCGTCGAGCACGCGACCGGCGAGCGTCGCGATGTACTGCCCCGGGTAGCCGCCCTCCGGCGTGGGCTCCCCCTTGGCCGCGGCCAGCACGGACGCGGCGAAGCGGTCCATCTGCACGCCCGCGTCGTTGATGTAGTACTCACGCACCGCGCGGGCACCGCTCGCGAGGAGCAGGCGCACGATCGCGTCGCCGAGGGCGGCCCAGCGCGTGTGCGCGATGTGGAGAGGACCGGTGGGGTTGGCCGAGACGAACTCGACGTTCACGCTGACGCCCTCCTGCGAGGAGTTCGTCCCGTAGGCGGGACCGGCGTCGACGATGACCTTCGCGAGCGCACCGGCGGCGGCGGCGTCGAGACGGATGTTGAGGAAGCCCGGACCGGCGACCTCCACGCTCGCGATGCCGTCCACATCGACCAGTCCGTCGGCGATCTGCTGGGCGAGCTCACGCGGGTTCGTGCCGAAGGGCTTGGCCAGGCGCATGGCGATGTTCGAGGCCCAGTCGCCGTGGTCGCGGTTGCGCGGGCGCTCCAGCACGATGTCGGCGGCGGAGAGGTCGAACGGCTCGCCCGGACGTCGTTCCTCGGCGATGGGGGCGAGGACGGCGAGGAGGGCGTGGGCGAGCGTTTCAGGATTCATAGACTCCCCAGTTTACGGGGGCGCGCCACCCCTCTCCGCCGCCCCTCGTCGCGAAGAGTTTGCGTTCCGCGTTCCGTGATCTACTCTCGTGCCATGAACGCCCCCGCCGCCTCTCGTCGACTGCGCATCGCGGGCGTCGCCACCGCTCTTCTCGTCGCCGTCGCCGCGGGGGTCCTCGGAGTCTGGCGCCCCTGGGTTCCGGCGCCGTCGTCCCTCCCCGTCGGCGCGGCAGCCGGAGACGAGTCCATCGCGGTGATCGCTCCCGCGCCGCTCGCGCTCCCGGAGGAGCCGACCGTCCTCGTCTTCGGTGATTCCTGGACCTACGGCTCGGCCGCCTCCGACCCCACCCTGGGGTATGCGTACGTGCTCGCCGACCTCCTGCGCGGCACGACCATCGTGGACGGCGTCCGGGGCAGCGGCTACCTCAAGCCCGGCATCGACGGCCCCACCTTCGGCGAGCGCATCGCGGCACTGGACCCGACCCTCGACCCGGATCTCGTCATCATCCAAGGCTCCATCAACGACCGGGCGCAGGGCGAGGCCGGCTATCGCGACGCCGTGACCGCCGCATGGGACGCGCTGACGGCGCGCTACCCGGAGGCGGCGATCGTCGTGCTCGGGCCCGCGCCGCACGAGCTCCCGGTCGGGGCGCAGACGGCACGGATCGATCGGGACCTCGCGGCTCTCGCCTCGGCCCGCGGCTGGTGGTACATCTCCCCGATCGAGCGGGACTGGATCACCGACGAGAACTATCTCGCCGTCATCGACGTGGAGGTCGGGCGCAAGCATCCGTCCACCGATGGCCACCGCTACCTCGCGGAGAAGCTGGCCGCAGCGCTCGACGAACTGCGCGCCGCGCCGGTCACGGAGGCCGGTGGGTCGGAGACCACCCCCGACGAGTGATATTGTCGATCGGTACGCCTCCGTAGCTCAGTGGATAGAGCGCCGGTTTCCGGTACCGTAGGTCGCAGGTTCGACTCCTGTCGGGGGCACGTACAGCAAGAGGGATCGTCCAGACGGACGGTCCCTCTTCTCGTGCGCCCAGGGTCCCGTCAGCAGCCCCGACGCACGGACCGGTAGCCTGGATCCGTGCCCTCCCTCCTCATCGCCGGTTCGACGCGCGCTCCGCGCCGTCTGTCGTCCGCGACGCCGATGACGGAGTGGATGCGCGTGGTCCTGCACCCCGGCACGAACGGGTGGACGAGCGTCTGGGGCACCCTCTCGCACGGCGAGATCGCGGGCTGCCCGCCGCCACAGGGATAGGCCGCACCCGGACGGGTGCGGCGACATCGCGTCACCCATCCATCTGCCGTGAGGTATCCCTGTGTCTTCTTCGCCGTCCCCTGCCCGTTTCCGTCTCGCGCCGCATGAGCTCTGGCGCGGCATCCGCTCCACCGCCCGCAGCGACGTGCTCGGCGGCGGTCTGCTGCTGACCGCCACGCTCGCCGCCCTGATCCTCGCCAACTCCCCCGCCGCCCCGTGGTACGAGGCGATCAGGGACTTCCGCTTCGGTATCCCGGAGTGGCACCTCGAGCTCAGTGTCGGTGCCTGGGCCGCCGACGGCCTCCTCGCGGTGTTCTTCTTCGTCGTCGGTCTGGAACTGAAGGAGGAGTTCGTGGCCGGGCGCCTGCGCGATCCGCGCCGTGCCGCGCTTCCGATCGCCGCCGCGGTCGGCGGCGTGGTCGTCCCTGCCCTGCTGTTCGTCGCGATCAACGCGGCCTCGGGCGCCGACGTGCTGCGCGGGTGGGCGATCCCCACGGCCACGGACATCGCGTTCGCGATCGCCGTGCTCGCCGTGGTCGGCCGCTTCCTCCCGCCGGCCCTGCGGGTGTTCCTGCTGACCCTCGCGATCATCGACGACCTGATCGCCATCACGATCATCGCCACCTTCTACACCGAGACCATCAGCTTCCCCTGGCTGATCCTCGCGCTCCTCCCCCTCGCAGGCTTCGCGCTCGCCGTGCAGAACGGCATCCGATCCTGGTGGATCCTGCTCCCCCTCGCTCTCGCCGTGTGGGCATTCGTGCACGCCTCGGGGGTGCACGCGACGGTCGCCGGCGTGCTGCTCGGCTTCATGGTGCCGGTGCGCCCGACGGACCGCGCGCGGGTGCGCACCGGAACGGACGGCGACGGTGCCCCGGTGTACGACGGGCTCGCCGCGCACTTCGCCGACCGCTGGGGCATCGTCGCGACCCTCGTCGCCGTGCCGGTGTTCGCGTTCTTCGCGGCCGGGGTCGAGATCGGCGGCATGGACGGCCTCGTCTCGGCGCTGACCGATCCGATCACGATCGGGATCATCGTGGGGCTCGTGCTCGGGAAGCCCATCGGCATCCTGCTCACGACCTTCCTGTTGAGCCGAGTGCCGACCCTGCGCCTCGATGAGTCGCTGCGCTGGCCGGATCTCGCGGGCATGTCCCTGCTCGCGGGCATCGGGTTCACGGTCTCGCTGCTGGTGGGAGAACTCGCGTACGGCAGCAGCAGCGTCGCGGACGATCACGTGAAGATCGGCGTCCTCGTCGGCTCGCTCCTCGCCGCTGTCCTCGGTGGCCTGGTGCTCGCGGCCCGCAGCCGTCGTGCGCGTGCGGAGACCGGAGCCCTCCCCGAGAGGTGAGCACCCGCTCTACGCTCTCCTGCGCCGTTCGTCAACGCCCTGAGTGATCCTCGAGGCGGTGCTTAGCGTCGGTCACCCCGACGCAGCGAAGGAGCACCCGATGAAGGCGATGACCTACCGCGGACCGTACAAGATCCGGGTCGAGGAGAAACCCGATCCGACGATCCAGCATCCGAACGACGCCATCGTGCGGGTCACGAGGGCTGCCGTCTGCGGATCGGATCTCCACCTCTTCCACGGCATGATGCCCGACACCCGCATCGGGCACACCTTCGGTCACGAGATCGTCGGGGTGGTGGAGGAGGTGGGCTCCTCGGTGGAGACGCTGCGCCCTGGCGACCGGGTGATGGTGCCCTTCAACATCTACTGCGGGTCGTGCTACTTCTGCCGCCGCGGCCTCTTCTCGAACTGCCACAACGTGAACCCGAACGCGACCGCCGTCGGCGGGATCTACGGCTACTCGCACACGACAGGCGGGTACGACGGCGGGCAGGCCGAGCGCGTCCGTGTGCCGTTCGCCGATGTCGGCCCGTCGGTGATCCCGGAGTGGCTCGCCTCGGAGGATGCGCTGCTGCTCACCGACG
Organism: Microbacterium sp. NRRL B-14842; assembly: GCF_050470785.1. Lineage (NCBI taxonomy): Bacteria > Bacillati > Actinomycetota > Actinomycetes > Micrococcales > Microbacteriaceae > Microbacterium > Microbacterium sp. NRRL B-14842. The sequence goes on from NZ_JBFLUM010000001.1 coordinate 1,758,675, forward strand.
CGTTCTCCACGGGCTACTTCGGTGCTCAGCAGGGTGACATCACCGAAGGGGACACGGTGGTCGTGTTCGGCGCCGGTCCCGTCGGCCTCGCCGCCGCGCGCTCGGCCTGGTTCCTCGGCGCGGGACGCGTCATCGTCGTCGACCATCTCGACTACCGGCTCGAGAAGGCCAGGCAGTTCGCCTTCGCCGAGACGATGCACCTCCACGAGGTCGGTGACATCGTCCTCGCCCTGAAGAAGGCGACCGGCTACCTCGGCGCCGACGTGGTGATCGACGCGGTCGGCGCGGAGGCGGACGGCAGCGTCGTCCAGCACGTGACCGGCGCGAAACTGAAGCTGCAGGGCGGCTCCCCCGTCGCCCTGAACTGGGCCATCGACAGCGCGCGCAAGGGAGGGACGGTCTCGATCCTCGGGGCTTACGGGCCGCTGGTCACCTCCGTCCGTCTCGGGGACATCGTCAACAAGGGACTCACTGTGCGCGGCAATCAGGCTCCCGTGAAGAGGCAGTGGCCGCGACTGCTCGAACACATCCAGGCGGGGCACATCCGCCCGTCCGAGCTGCTCACCCATCGCTTCCCCCTGGAGCACATCGCCGAGGCCTACCACGTGTTCTCGTCCAAGCTCGACGACTGCATCAAGCCGCTCATCGTCGTCGGAGAGGAATGACCATGCCGTACGAAGGATCTCGACCCGTCCCCGCGCCGACCCCCGACGAGCTGCGCGCCCGGATCCCGGGCTGGGGCGCCGACCTCGCCCCCGAGCACCGCCGCACCTGGCAGCAGGTGGACGATGTCGGCGACACGGGCGCCCATTGGGACCTCCCGGAGCGTCAGGGCCCCGACCGCGGCCGCGAGCGCTCGATCGAACACGGCATGCTGCCCCCGGTCTGGGGCACCGCGCAGCCGCTGCACGGCGTGTCCGGAGCCATCCGGCGCGTGGCCTACGATCGGTTCAGCGAGACGAAGAACACCCGCTGGCTGCTGCTCGTCCTGGGAGACCGTGTGGACGCCGTGACGGCGCACGCCCGCTCCCTGGTGACCCGGCGACCGGACGATCCGATCACCCAGACCGGCGTCCTCGCGGAGCCCCGTCACCGTCCGCTCGCATCACGGTTCGGACGAGGCCGCATCGATCTCCGGCACACGTGGCTCGACCCGATCATCGTCGTCGGGCCCTGGGTGCTGACGGCGGTCCTGGGCGTCCGCGCTCTCCGCCGCCTCGGCCGCCGGCACTGAGCCGGGACCGAGACGGCGGCGTGTGAGGCTCAGCGCTGCAGGATCTCGGCGGTGACGACCTCCGGACGGAGGTCGAGCCGCCGCAGCAGCTGCGCGTTGAGGGCCACCACGATCGTCGACAGCGACATCAGCACCGCACCCACGGACATCGGCAGCACGAAGCCGATCGGCGCGAGCACCCCCGCGGCGAGCGGCACGGAGAGCAGGTTGTACCCCGCCGCCCACCAGAGGTTCTGCTTCATCTTCCGGTAGGAGGCACGGGACAGCTCGATGACCGACAGCACGGCGCGGGGGTCGTCGCCCGCGAGGATGACCCCCGCGGACGCGATCGCCACGTCGGTCCCTGCGCCGATCGCGAGACCCACGTCGGCCTGGGCGAGGGCGGGCGCATCGTTCACGCCGTCTCCCACCATCGCGACCTTGCGGCCCTCGCGCTGCAACTCCTGCACCTTCGCCGCCTTGTCCTCCGGCCGGACGCCGGCGAACACGCGATCGATGCCGAGGTCCGCCGCGACGGTGTGCGCGACGGCCTCCGCGTCACCGGTGATCATCACGACCTGGACGCCGAGCGCATGCAACGCATCGACCGCGTCCCGCGACTCCGGACGCACCTCGTCCGCGAGCTTGAGCGCCCCGACGACCTGGCCGTCCCGCAGCACGTGCAGGATGATCGCACCGTCTGCACGCCAGCCCTCCGCGACGGGGAGCTCCTGGGCGTCCTCCTCCGTGAGCAGATGCGGGCCGCCGACCCGGATCACGGCTCCGTCCACCGTCGCGGTCACACCGACCGCGGGAGAAGACGAGAAGTCGCGGCTGGCCGGCACCGGGAGCTCCTTGTCGCGCGCAGCGCGCACGATGGCCTTCGCCAGCGGATGCTCGCTGTCGGCCTCGGCGGCCGCGGCGAGCGCCAGCACCTCGTCCGCGGTCTCCGCGCCGGCCACCGACACCTCGGACACGACGGGCTCGCCCTTGGTCAGGGTGCCGGTCTTGTCGAACAGCACGGTGTCGACGGTGCGCATGCTCTCCAGGGCGAGCCGGTCCTTCACGAGGACGCCGCCGCGCGCCGCACGCTCGGTCGCGATCGACACGACGAGCGGGATGGCCAGCCCCAGTGCGTGCGGGCAGGCGATCACGAGGACGGTGATCGTGCGGATCACGGCGTCATCCGGCAGACCGACGGCGCTCCACACGACGGCGGTGATCACGGCGGCGCCCAACGCGAACCAGAACAGCCAACCCGCGGCCGTGTCGGCGAGGCGCTGCGCGCGAGACGAGGAGTTCTGCGCTTCCGTGACGAGCCGCTGGATCCCCGCGAGCGTCGTGTCGTCGCCGGTCGCGGTGATCTCCACGCGCAGCCCGGAGTCGGTGGCGACGGTGCCCGCGGTCACGGGGTCGCCGGTCGCACGGGTGACCGTACGGGACTCCCCCGTCACCATGGACTCGTCCATCGAGGCGCGGCCGTCGACGATGCGACCGTCCGCGGGGATGCTGCCGCCGGGGCGCACCACCACGACGTCTCCCACGCGGAGGTCCGAAGGAGAGACGCGCACGACCTGATCGCCCTCGACGCGCTCCGCCTCGTCCGGCAGGAGGGCGGCCAGCGAGTCGAGGGCGGAGGTGGTCTGCGCGAGCGACCGCATCTCGATCCAGTGCCCCAGCAGCATGATGACGATCAGCAGGGCGAGCTCCCACCAGAAGTCGAGCTCGTGGTGCAGGAGGCCGAGGCTCGCTCCCCACGAGGCGACGAACGCCACGGTGATCGCGAGACCGATGAGCAGCATCATCCCGGGCTTGCGCGCACGGATCTCGCTGACGGCGCCGGTGAGGAACGGCTTCCCTCCCCACACGTACATGACGGTGCCGAGGACCGGCGACACCCATGCCAGGCCCGGGATGTCGGGGAGCGGGTAGCCGAGGATCATCGCGAACATGCCCGAGAGCAGCACGGTGGGGACCGCGAGGACGAGCATGATCCAGAACAGCCGCCGGAACTGGGCGACGTGGTCGCCATGACCGCCATGACCGCCATGGCCCCCGTGACCTCCGTGTCCCTCGTGTCCCTCGTGTCCCTCGTGCCCGGTGTGCCCGGTGTGTCCTGCGTGGTCCGTGTGGTCTCCGTGCGCGGTGTGGTCCGCGTGTCCGGAGTGGCTCGTCTGCGTCCCGGTCCCGGCTGCCGCGGGGTGGCCGTGCGCGGAATGGTCGTGGTGCGAGGTGCTCATGTCTTCCCTCCAACGTCGATGATGCCGTGCGGGGCCGATTCTGTCGCGGCCCCGCACGGATGGGGGCTCAGGCCGCCCTGGTGTACTTCGCGGGATCGGCGTCGAACGCCGGCCCGCAGCCCGCGCAGCAGAAGTAGTAGCGCGTGCCCTCGTGGCCGCGGTACAGGCCCGCGGCCTCAGCGGTCGCGATCACCACGGGTGTTCCGGCCATCACCGGGCATTCGGCCATGCCCTCGGCCGGCACGGCGAGCAGGTCGGTGCGCCCGTCGGCGGAGACGCCGCTCTGGCGCGGGACGCTGCAGCAGGATCCTGCGGGGGAATCGGACATGTCGGTGCTCCTCTGTCGTTCGTTCACGGGGTGTCCACCGCCCTGCTGCGGAAGGACCGCAGGCGGAGGCTGTTGCCGACGACGAAGACGCTGGAGAACGCCATCGCCGCACCGGCGAGCATGGGGTTGAGCAGGCCGAGCGCCGCGAGCGGGATCGCCGCGACGTTGTAGGCGAAGGCCCAGAACAGGTTGCCCTTGATCGTGCCGAGCGTGCGGCGGGACAGGCGGATCGCGTCGGCGGCACTGCGGAGGTCGCCGCGGACGAGGGTGATGTCGCTCGCCTCGATCGCCGCGTCGGTTCCGGTCCCCATCGCCATCCCGAGGTCCGCCTGCGCGAGGGCCGCCGCGTCGTTCACGCCGTCCCCGACCATCGCGACGACCTTGCCCTCGTCCTGAAGCCGGCGCACGACGTCGACCTTGCCCTGGGGCAGCACCTCGGCGATCACCTCGGTGATCCCGACCCCGCGTGCGATCTGCTCCGCCACCGCGCGGTTGTCACCGGTGAGCAGGACGGGGGTCAGCCCCAGTGCGCGGAGCTGCGCCACCGCCTCCGCACTCGTGGCCTTGACCGTATCGGCGACGACGAGCACTCCGCGGGCCCGGCCATCCCAGCCCACCGCGATCGCGGTCGTGCCCTGAGCCTCCGCCTCGGCCGTGGCCGCGCTCAGCCCTGCGGACAGGTGCTGCGACCAGTCGGCGAGCAGCGAGGTGCGTCCCACGACGACGGCGTGACCGTCCACGATGCCCTGGACACCCTTGCCCTCGATGTTCCCGAACTCCTCGACGGCCGGCAGGGCGCCGAGTTCGCGGGTGGCCGCGGCCGCCACAGCCTGAGCGATCGGGTGCTCGGAGGCGTCTTCGAGGGCGCCGGCCAGCCGCAGCAGCTCCTCGCGCTCCGCCCCGTCGTCGGTGTGCACCGCGGTCAGCGTCATGCGACCGGAGGTGACCGTCCCCGTCTTGTCGAGCACGATCGTGTCGACCTTCCTGGTCGACTCCAGCACCTCGGGGCCCTTGATGAGGATGCCCATCTGGGCGCCGCGACCGGTGCCGACGAGCAGGGCGGTCGGCGTGGCCAGACCCAGCGCGCAGGGGCAGGCGATGATGAGCACCGCGACCGCGGCGGTGAACGCGGCGGACGCAGGGAATCCGGCCGCCAACCAGGCCACCAGCGTGCCGAGGGCGATGACGATCACGATCGGCACGAAGATCCCGGAGACCTTGTCCGCGAGCCTCTGGACCTCGGCCTTCCCGGTCTGCGCGTCCTCCACCAGCCGCGCCATCTGCGCGAGCTGGGTGTCGGCGCCGACCCGGGTCGCACGGACCACCAGCCGTCCGCCGGCGTTCACGGTGGCTCCGGTGACGGCATCGCCCGCGCCGACCTCCACGGGCACCGACTCACCGGTGAGCATGGAGGCGTCGACCGCGGACGTGCCGCCGACCACGACACCGTCGGTGGCGATCTTCTCCCCTGGACGCACGACGAACTGGTCCCCGACCCGCAGCTCGCTCGTCGGGATCCGCGTCTCGACGCCGTCGCGGAGCACGGCGACCTCCTTCGCGCCGAGTTCCAGCAGCGCGCGGAGCGCCGCACCGGCCTGCCGCTTCGAGCGCTTCTCGAAGTAGCGCCCGGCGAGGATGAACGTGGTCACCCCGGCTCCGACCTCGAGGTAGATGTTGGCAGCACCGTCGCTGGGCGCCACGGTCAGCTCGAACGGGTGCGTCATACCTGGCACCCCGGCGGTGCCGAAGAAGAGCGCGTACAGCGACCACAGCAGCGCGGCGAGCGTGCCCATCGAGATGAGCGTGTCCATCGTGGCCGCTCCGTGCCGGAGGTTGATCCAGGCCGCCTTGTGGAACGGCCAGGCCGCCCACACGATCACAGGTCCCGCGAGCGCGAGCGACAGCCACTGCCAGTACGTGAACTGGAGCGCCGGGATCATCGCCATCGCGATGACCGGGACGGTGAGCACGACGGCGGCGATCAGCCGCTGCCGCAGCGCGGTGAGCTCCGGATCCGGCTGCTCTCCGTCGGGCTGCGCACCCTCCGGCGCGGGAGGCGCAGGGACGACGGCGGTGTAGCCGGTCTTCTCGACCTCGGCGATGAGCAGGGCGGTGTCGACGCCCGCCGGCACCGTGACGCTCGCCTTCTCGGTCGCGTAGTTCACGGTGGCGGTGACGCCGTCGAGACGATTGAGCTTCTTCTCGATCCGCATCGCGCACGACGCGCAGGTCATGCCGCCGATCTCCAGCTCCACGCTGGTCGCGGATGGGGTGTCCATCAGGACCGGACCGCCTGGTAGCCCGCCTCGTCCACGGCGGCCAGCACGGCCGTGTCGTCGACGGGGGCGGAGCTGCGCACCACGAGTCTCCCGCTCTGCGCGCTGACATCGATACCCTCGACACCGGGGATGCGCGACACCTCGTCGCGGATCGCCATCTCGCAGTGGCCGCACGTCATTCCGGCGACCTGATACTCGCTCGTGCTCATCATGTTTCCTTTCCTCGGGATACCCCCCTGGGGTACTCCTTCGGCACAACCTTATACCCTCCGCGGGTATTCCCGCACGCCCGGGCGGCAACGGGACTCGTCCGCTCCGGGTGAGGGACGCTCGGCATCCGACGCCGCGCCTGGGAGGATCGCGGTCATGGACTCCACTCCCCTGTCATCCTGGCGGGACACCACCACGCGCCGCGCCATCGAGGCGTTCGTCGCCGCCGCGACCACAGGCCCGGAGACCGTCCCCGTCGAAGAACGGATCGCCGTGTTCGACAACGACGGCACACTGTGGTCGGAGAAGCCCATGCCCACCCAGCTGCACTACGTGGTCGAGCGCTGGCGCGAGGCGGCCACCCGCGACCCGTCCCTCGCCGAAAACCAGCCGTACCGCGCGGCGGTGACCGGTGACCTCGCCTGGCTCGGCACCGCGATCGACAAGCACTACGCCGGCGACGACTCCGACCTCGGCGTCATCATCCAGGCGCTCCTGGGGCTGACCGACGGTGTCAGCGTGGAGGACTACGCCCGTTCGGTCACGGAGTTCTACCGCTCCGCGCAGCACCCGATCCTCGGTCGCCCGTACGCGGATTCCGTGTACACGCCGATGGTGGAGCTGCTGCGCTACCTCGAAGCCCATGGCTTCACCTGCTACATCGTCTCCGGCGGCGAGCGCGACTTCATGCGGCCGATGACCCAGGCGAACTACGGCGTCCCTCCTGAGCGCGTGATCGGCTCGGCGCTCGGGCTCACCTACGACGAGAAGGATGCCAGCGTCCGCTACTCGTCCGCCCTGGCGTTCTTCGACGACGGTCCGGAGAAACCGGTGCGGATCTGGAGCCGGATCGGTCGGCGTCCGCTGCTCGCCGCCGGCAACTCCAACGGGGACATGCCCATGCTCGACTTCGCGCACGGCGGCCCACGCCGCGGACTCGCGCTGCTGATCCATCACGACGACGCGGGCCGCGACGACACCCCCTACGACACGGGAGCCGAGAAGGCCCTGCGCGCAGCCGACGACCGCGGCTACACCGTGGTCAGCGTCAAGGACGACTGGGCGTCCGTGTTCCCCGACCCGGCCTGAGTCCGGCAGTGCCGGGCGGTCAGAGGGCGCAGCGGAAGCCGATGTGGGTCATGGCGGTGTCCTCTGCCTGCGCCGATCGCGCCGCAGGGCGGTAGCGGAGGCAGTACTCCGGAGCGCAGAGGTGCGAGCCGCCCTTGAGCACGCGGCGCGGGATGGGCGACCCGGGCTCGGAGGACAGCAGGCTCGCGCGATGTCCCGCCTCGACGCCCACGGCTCCCGGCGGTACATGTCGGTGCGTCCAGTAGTCCGCCGTCCATTCCCACACGTTGCCGATCATGTCGTGCAGGCCGTAGCCGTTGGCGGGGAACGAGGCCACCGGAGCGGTGCCGATCCACCCGTCGGCGCCATCGTTCCGGTACGGGAAGGCACCCTGCCAGGTATCCGCCATGAGGGTGCCGTCCAGCTTCGTGTCCTCCCCCCAGGCGAAGCGGGCACCGACGAGGCCACCGCGCGCCGCCCATTCCCACTCCGCCTCGGTGGGCAGGCGCCTGCCGGCCCACGCGGCGTAGGCGACGGCATCGGGGTACGCGACCTGCACGACCGGATGATCGAGACGGTCATCGATCGACGAGGTCGGCCCGAAGGGGTGCCGCCAGGACGCCCCGGGCTCCCACCGCCACCACTGACGCCAGTCGCGAAGGTCGACGGGACCGCGTGTCGGCGTGAAGACCATGGCCCCGGGGACGAGGTCGTCCGGGTGCACGCCTGGGTAGTCGGCAGGGTCCATCGGCCGCTCGGCGATCGTGACGTAGCCGGTGTCCTCGATGAAGGCCGCGTACTGGCGATTGGTCACGGGATGCTCGTCCAGCGTGAACGGCTCCACGCGCCGCTCGTGGACGGGCCCCTCCTCCGGGTAGAACTCGTCCGACCCCATGAGGAGCGTGCCGCCGGGGACCTCGATCATCGCCGTCATGCCCTCATGCTAGGCCTCGGCCCGCTCCGGTCGATCACTCGCGCGACAGCATCGCCGCTGCCTCGAGTTCCATATCGAGATACTGCTCCGTGCTCACGTCCACCGCCACGCCCAGGAGCTTGCCGCCGGTGAACGGGAACGGGTTGCGGTACTGCGCGCTCACCGGGTCGGCGCTGTCCCACCCGACGCAGAGTCCGTCGCCGCAGAGCGTGAACTTCCCGACCTGCGCCCGCATCGGACCTGACGCCACCGCACGATCGTCGACGTACAGCGTGGTCGTGCCGACGGACTCGCCGTGCTCCCCCGCCCCCTCGCGGACGAACTCCACGCCGAGGGTATGCGGGCCGGGGGTGAGCTCGTCCGAGGTGAACGACTGCTCCGGCGGGATGCCGAGGAAGTTGTACACGTAGACGAGCCTGTTGCCCTTGAGGAACAGGGAGTGCCCGCCGAAGCGCGAGCCGTGCGCGAAGAGCACGCCCTCGGCACCCTCGTCGAGCACGACGTCGGCGATGATCTTGTAGGAGCGCCCTCGGACGTTCACCGCGACGCTCTCCGGTACCGCCGCGGTGCCGGGGAAGTACACATAGCGATCCCGGGGCGACTCGGCCTGGGGCCGCGGGACCGTCAGGATCTCGCGGGCGGAGCGGTCATCGAGCGGAAGGGCGAAGTTCGCCTCCGCCTCGGCGAACCATGCGGTGATGAGCTCCTGCAGCTTCTCCGGGTGGGTCGCGGCGAGGTCGTTCGACTCGGAACGGTCCTCCGCCACGTGATACAGCTCCCACACGTCGTCGTCGAAGTGGCCCTTGCCGCTCAGCGGCGCGTGTACGGCGGCGGCCTTCCAGCCGTCCTTCCAGATGCCCCTCGTGCCGAGCATCGAGTAGTACTGCACCGTCTTCTGCGTCGGACCGTCCGGCGCCGCGTCGAAGGACGACTTCATCGAGACGCCGTCGAGCGGTCTCTGCGGCACCCCACGGTAGGACTCCGGCATCTCGATGCCGATGACGTCGAGCACTGTCGCCACGACGTCCACCGAGTGGTGGTACTGGTGGCGCAGCTCCCCCTTCGCCGCGATCCCCTTCGGCCAGTGCACGACCATCGGGTCGCAGGTGCCGCCGGAGTACTGGGAGTAGCGCTTGAACATCTGGAACGGCGTGGAGAACGCGGCCGCCCACCCGGTCGGATAGTGGTTGTAGGTGTCCGCGGAGCCGAGGGTGTCGATCATCGCGAGGTTCTCGGCGAGATCGTCGGGGTAGCCGTTGAAGAACTTGTTCTCGTTCACGGAGCCGTCCGGTGATCCCTCCCCCGAGGCGCCGTTGTCGGCGCAGTAGAAGATGATCGTGTTGTCCAGCTGCCCCGTCTCCTCCAGGTAGTCCACGATCCGACCGACCTGGGCATCCGTGTACTCGGAGAAGCCGGCGAAGACCTCGGCCATCCGCGCGAACAGCCTCCGTTCGTCGTCGTTCAGCTCCGCCCACGGGCGCACGTAGTCGGCCGGGTTCGCCGCCTCGTCCGGCAACGGGTTGAACGGCGTCATCTGCGTGCCCTCCGGCAGCACGCCCTTCTCGATCATGCGGGCGAGCACCCACTCGCGATAGGCGTCGTAGCCGTCGTCGAACGCCCCCTTGTACTTGTCGATGTACTCCTGCGGCGCGTGGTGCGGAGCGTGGTTCGCGCCGGGACAGAACCACATGTACCAGGGCTTTGAGGGGTTCGAGGCCTGCTGGTTCCGGATCATCGCGAGCGCCTGGTCGGCGAGATCCTTCGACAGGTGATACCCGTCCTCCGGGCGGTACGGCTGCTCGATGAAGTGGTTGTCCTCGACGAGATCGGGGTACCAGTTGTTCGTCTCGCCACCGAGGAAGCCGTAGAACCGGTCGAACCCGAGTTGCAGCGGCCACATCGAGCGGCTGCCTCCCGGCGCGATGTCCTCCTCCGGGACGTTGTGGTCTTTGCCGAGCCAGAACGTGCTGTAGCCGTTCTCCTGCAGCACCTGCCCGATCGTCGCGCACTCCGCCGGGAGCCGTCCCGCGAAGCCCGGGAAGCCGTTGGTGCCCTCCATGATCACGCCGGCGCGATTGACGTGGTGGTTGCGCCCCGTGAGCATGGTGGACCGCGTCGGCGAGCACAGCGCCGTGGTGTGCCACTGCGTGTAGGTGAGGCCCCCGGCGGCCAGACGATCCATGGTCGGCATCGCGATGCGACCGCCGTACGGCGACCAGGAGGCGAGCCCGGTGTCGTCGTAGAGCACGACGAGGACGTTCGGTGCTCCGTCCGGCGCCTTCCGCAGCTCGTACGGCGACCAGTCGGGACGGGAGTCGCGGACGTCCAGCGTGATCTCGCCCGAGAAGTCTGCGTTGAATTCCGACATCGTCTCTCCTTCGTTCAGGGCGCGTCCGCGCTCCTCGGCACGAGTCTTCCGAGCCGGCGTCCGTGTGGACAACGGTTCTCACCCGGGAAGGGTGATCTCAGTGGCGTCATCCTCGACCGGCTCGTCCGTCTCATCCGCTGCGGAGTCCGGGCGGCGCAGCAGTTCCACGAGGACCGTCAGCACGAGGACGCCGATCGCCACGCCCACGACGGCACCGAAGGTCACAGGGCGCGTCGCCACGAGGATGAGCACACCGATCGCCATCCCCGTGATGAGGATCGCGCCCCGATAGCGGTCGACCGCCCGCCCGAATCGTCCCGTGGATATCCCCCGAGCCTCCGCCGCCTCGCGCAGCGCCCCGGAGCCGCTCTCGGTCGCACCGCGCACCGTCGAGGCGCTGCGGCTCGATCCGGCCAGCCAGGCCCAGAGCGCGATGAGCACGCCGACGAGAGCGAGGGCGACGATGGTGGACCCGAGGAGCGCCGTGAGCTGATCGAAGAGGGATTCGGCCGCCGCAGCCGTCATGATGGACGGACTGACGGCGCTGACGAAGAACCCGCGTCCGATCCCCATCCCCGCGGCGAGGAGCAGGAAGACGACGGCGAAGCCCGCGCTCGTCCAGAACAGCGCCCGCGGCCGGTCCACCGCCAGCAGCACGCCGAGCACGACGAGGCCGAGCACGACCCAGGGCAACCAGAACCCTGCGGCCACCGCGATCTGGTAGACCGTGCGCACCAACGCGAGGGCGTCCGCCTGCACCACCGGGATGGTGCGATCGATCACGGGGATGAGGTCGGCCACGCCGGCCCCACGCTCGGCGAGAGCCTCCTTGACGCGTTCCACGACCGCCCCCACGTCCACCGAGAGCACGCCGTCGTCGCTCAGCTGCAGTGCGGTGCCCGGGTCGTCCTGGAGGATCGCGACGGCACGCTCGTGCGTGAAGCGCAGCGACTCGGCCCAGATGTCGGCGAACTGCGGCGACGACACCACCTCGTGCACGACACCGTCGATCAGCGACGACAGCCCGGACGCGGCCGGTGCTTCCAGGAGCCCGAGGGCGGCTGTGGCACGGGGCGGCAGATCGAGGGCGCGCAGCCCATCGAAGAGCTCTCCGACCACCGCATCCAGGTCGACCTGCTCATCGATGGCGGTCGTCACCTGATCGGCGACGAAGTCCTGGACGTCCGGGTCCTGGGCCAGTGGAGCGAACGTCGCGACGAACCGATCCGCATCGACGAGCTGCAGCCGCGCCCACGTCCCCATCGCCGCGATCGGTGCGAGGAGCACTGCGACGACGAGCACGATCCCGGCGATGATGCTCCGGGCCGAGACCCGGCGTCGAGGGCGACGCAGCTCCTCGTTCTCCTGCTCCAGCGCGCGCAATCGTTCCCGCAGATCGTCGATCTCGCTCATGGGCGCCTCGTCTCGATCGTCGCGGGCGCTCAGCCCAGCAGCTTCTGCTTCGCCGCGGTGAACTCCTCTTCCGTCAGCACACCGGAGGCCTTCAGCGACCCGAGCTCCTGCAGCTTGGCGATCAGGTCGTCCGCCGGTGCGGGCGGCGGGGACGCCGGCGGCGCATACTGCGCAGCCGCGGTGCGGGCCGCGTCGTCCATCTGGGCCTGTTGCTGGGCGGCCTCATACTGCTGCTGCTCGTACTCGCTCTGCGCGCGGCGCTCCTGGTGCCGCATGGCGGCTCCCTGCACCGCGGTCGCCGTTCCGGCGACCACCGCGGTCCGTGCGGCGAGACCGATGAGCCCCGGCCGGCCGAATCTCCGCAAGGGCATGTCATTCACCTTCCTGTTCGAGGATGTCCATCACCGCGTTCACGACGGGAGCCGGAATGCGCTCGGTGCGCAGCACCTGGCCTCCCGCGGCGGCGACATCCTGGGCCAGGGTCCGGGCGAACAGGAGTTCCAGGACCACCACGGCCGCGGATCGTCCCGGTGGCACGACCTCCGCCAGGGCGAGGACGTCGTCCTCGCTCGCGAGTCCGGCGACGATCGGCTCGAGCCCGCCGAGCGCCGGGGACCCGTCGCCCTCGTCCAGTTCGAGGATGTCGAGTTCCCCGCCCGCCGTCCTCGTCACCAGCACGAAATCCAGCACGCGCACGACGCCGCTCGACACGAGGTCGGTCAGCGCCCCGAACGTCGCCGGGTCCGGCCGGTCGCCGTCGAAGCCCACGAGGTAGAACTCGACGGGCCCGAATCGGAACTCCTTCATGTCGCCACCCTTCGTCCGGCACCAGGATGGCACCGCGACCGTGGGGCGCGTAACCCCTCTCACCCGCTCCGGGTGAGAGGGGGTACTCGGGCTCTCGCGCGGCTGTCACCATCAAGGACGGAGCGATGGAGGATCGAGGGCGGTCATGAGAAGCCGGGTGCTGGGCGACGTCGCGTTCGTCGTGATCGAGCTCCGCCGCGAGCACCCGGGACCACCGGTTCTCGAGCCACTCCTGCGGCAGGTCGAAGCAGGCACCCTGCGCGTGCTGGACTTCCTCGTGGTGCGGCGGGACGCCGACGCACACCGCATCACGGAGATCGACGGCGACGACTTCGCGCTCGCCGGTCTCCGCCTGTATGCGCCCGGACTCATCTGCGTCGAAGACGTCGGACACTTCCTCCCCTGGGTCCCCGTCGGCTCGGTCGCCGCCGTGATCCTCGTCGAACAGTGCTGGGACGTCCGGTTCGTCCGCGAGGTCGAGGACGGCGGCGATCGGATCCTGGCGACGCAGGCGATCCCCTCCGCGGTCGCGAACGCCGCCCTGGCGGCGACCCTGGGCGCAGCGTCGTGAGACGGCTCACCGCTCACACCATGGCGTGGACGGCCTCCCGCCGGGACGACACCCCGAGCTTGCGGTAGATCGCGCGTTGATGCGTCTTCACCGTGTTGACCGACACGGAGAGTTCCTGCGCGATCTCCGGCAGCGTGCGCGCCGTCTGCATCTGGTGGAAGACGTCGCGTTCCCGCTCCGACAGCCGATCGGTCACGGATCCGACCGCGTCGACGGCGAGGCATGTCTCGATGAACTCCTCGAACTGCGTGCCGTGATGCACATGCGCCTGCAGCAGCCGGCGCACCGCGACCTCCCGCGGACCGAAGAGCACGACGAGGTTCTCCGCTGACGCGACGGCGAGTGCGGCCTCGCACAGGTCATGCGCGTCCTCCTGGTGGCCGGTCGCCCTCCGCAGCGCAGCCGCGGTGATCAAGGTGGCGGCCTTGACGTACGACAGCTCGGAGGCGCCCCGCAACGATCGCAGCATCTCCAGCGCCGCAGCGTGATCCTCGGCGCGACGCAGGATTCCGGACAGGGCGACGCCCACGAGCGGGAGGTCGGTACCGCTCGCGTACTTCTTCGCGATGCGCAGTGCGCGCTCCCTCCGCCCCACCGCCTCTTCGAGCAGGGCCACCGACGACTCTCGGAACGCCGGCCACGCCACCCCCTGCACGACGTCGATAGGGAGTTCCTGCACGCCGATGGCCGCCCGGCGACATATCGCGGGGTCTCCTGTGAGCGCGGCCGAATAGGCGCCCATCATGCGTGCATGCCCGGCGAGGTCGCGGCCGGATGCGGCTTCCTCCCGTGCCGCGTCGAAGATCCGGACCGCCTCCTCCGCCTCGCCGGACCAGTACGCGACCCACCCCGCGGCGGCCATGGCGCTGCCGCGCGCGAAGGTGTTCCGCGGAAGAAGAGTCTCGCGGGTGCTCTCGGCCTCGGCGAGCACGGTCGCGGCCTCCGTGAGCCGACCGGAGGTGGCGAGGCCATAGGCGAGATGTCCGACAGCGCGGGACGTGAGCTCCCGGTCGCCCGCTTCCTGCGCCTCGCGCGCCGCTGCAGAGAAGTACTCGATCGCGAGGTCCGGCGATTCGCGACTGCGCAGCGCGGTCCACCCCAGCAGGTGGTTGAGCGCCACCCGACCGCCGTACATCCTGTCGTCCTCGGCATCGAGCAGCGCGCGGATCTCGGGACCGGACACCGCCACCTCGACGGACGACTCCGCGAGCAGCAGGCGGACGATGAGGAGGACGGCAGGGGCGGCCTCCCCCGGCGTGCGGTCGAGGAGGGCCTCGGCCCGTCGGCACAGCTCCCGGGCGACACGATGGTCCCCGAGGACATCGCTGGCCCCGGCTCGCACGAGCAGCAGGTGCGGATCGTCCGGGTTGTCGCGCAGGAGAGTCGTCGCCGTCCGCTCCACGTCGCCGGCCGAGGAGCCGACCACGAGGCCCAACCAGTGCCGGAGGAGGATGGCCCTGGCACCGGCGCGATCCCCGGCGCGCCGCGCGTGCGTCACGGCGGCGATCGGATCCGTGTGCTCCAGAGCACGGGCGGCCCGGCGGTGCACGGTGGCGAAACGGGCGGCATCCGTCCGCGCGAGGTCGGCGCACCGACGCGCGAACGCGGGGTGCCACCGGTACGTCGGGCCGTTCGGGCCGTCGAACCGGTCAAGGAAGAGGCCGAGTCGGACGCAGCTCTCCAGGAGGTCGGCGGCGTCCTCCCTCGCCGTCACGAGTGCGGCGGTCTCCGGGGTGAGCTCCGCGCAGGCGGTGCCGTCGAGCACGAAGTCGGCGAGCGCGGGCGGCAACGCGTCCAGCACGTGCTCGCGGACGTACTCGCCGAGGAACGACGCGGCCGTGGACGCGGCCGTCGACGGCAGCGCACCTCCCACGAGGACGAGCCGTACCGCTATGGGCCACCCGCCGGTCTCCTCTCGCACGGCGGTCGCATCGAGACCTCGGGGCGCCGACCGCAGCAGACGACGGATCTCGTCCGTCGAGAACCGGAGCGTCTCCACGCCGACGAACGATCCGGGATGCATGAGTCGATGTCGGGACAGGGTGACCTCGATCAACGTGGTCCCGACGAGGACGAGGTGCAGTCCGTCCGGAGGCTGATCGGCGAGGAGCCCCAGAAGTCCCTCCCGCCAGGACTCGCCGGCACGGTGCGCGTCGTCCACGATGAGGTGCATCGGATGCTCGGCGTCCTGAAGCGCCGCGCAGATCTGCCGGTAGGCGCGCACCGGATCCTCGATATCGCGGCGGACGGCGAACGCGCGCCCCGTGCGCTCGGCGGCGAGCGCCAGCGCATTCACCACCCCGGACGTCAGCAGCGCGGGATCGTCGTCCGAGGCGCTCAGCGTGAGCCAGGCGACGTCGTCGCGCGCCACCGCCCAGGCCATGACCGCCGTCGTCTTGCCGTAGCCGCTGGGCGCGCTGAGAACCGTCACCCCGTCGGCCTCCACGGCCGCCGTGATCGCTGCGGTCACGCGTTCCCGCGGCAGGACGCCGATGGGCGGGGCGGGCGGCCGGAAACGCATCGCCGGTCCCGGCCTCGTGGAACGTACGGGAGGCGGCATGGCAACACGAAACCACGGGCCCGAGCGCCCTTCCAGGGGGTGGGCCCGCAATCACCCGGATGAAAGTGCCGGGGACTACGCTGGCCGCGTGACCTCGCTCCCGACTCCTTCCGGCCCCGCGGCAGACCGCGCGTCCTCGCCCGCCTTGCGGACCTTGCTGATCCTGGCGGCGAGCGCGATCGTCCTCGCCGGCGTCTCGCTGGCGCGTGAGGTCTTCGGTCCCTTGGCCCTCGCGATCGTCATCGTGGTGATCTGCGAACCGATCCGCCGTCCGTTCCAGCGCCCCGGTCGGCCCGCCTGGGTGGGGACGACCGCCGTGATCGTGCTCGCCTACGTGATCCTGCTGGCGATGGCGGCGCTGCTGTGGCTCGCCGGCACCCAGTTCGCCCGTCTGGTCGGCGACCTCGCGTCTCAGGACGGGCTGGTGCGCGCCGCCGATCAGATCGTCGCCTGGTTGCAGTCCCTCGGACTCGATCAGGAGGCGGCGGATGCCGCAGCCTCGGTCCTCGACCCCGAGACCCTGCTCGGTGTGGCGGGGAGCCTGGGCAGCGCGGTGCTCGGAGTCGCCACCGCCCTGTTCTTCGTCTGCGCCTACATCATCTTCCTCGCGGCGGACGCCGCTCGCTACCGGACGGCACCTGCACTCTTCGGCGCCACGCACGGCCCGGCGTTGCAGCGCATCGCCCGCCTGCAGACGGGGGTCCGCCGGTACTACGTCGTCAATGCCGCGTTCGGCGCCGTCGTGGCGATCGTCGACGGCCTCGCGCTCTGGTGGATGGGCGTTCCCGCCCCGGTCGTCTGGGCGATCCTCGCTTTCGTGACGAACTTCATCCCGAACATCGGCTTCGTGCTGGGACTCATCCCGCCCGCGATCCTCGCCTTCGTGGTGGGCGGCTGGCCGCTGCTGCTCGGCGTCATCGCCGTGTACTGCGTGGTCAACGTCGTGCTCCAGGTGCTCGTCCAGCCCAAGTTCGTCAGCGACGCCGTCGACCTGAGCCTCACGCTGAGCTTCTTCTCCGTGATCTTCTGGACCTTCGTGATCGGGCCGCTCGGCGCCATCCTCTCCATCCCGCTCACCCTGCTCGTGCGCGCCCTCGTCCTGGAGGGCGACCCGGGCTCCACGTGGGTGCGCTGGGTGAGCGGCGACCGCACCGCCCTCCCGGCGCCGGCTCCGACCCCTGAGCCCTCCGCGGTGCCCACCCGACGCCGCTTCCGACGACGCTGACGCGGCGCGGGCGACTCTTTCATCCGAAATCACCAGGGCGAGGCTCTTCGTCCCTCTGGTCGTCGGCTGCCGTCGATGCCATATTGAAGCCGGAACCATCCATCGGGCGGGAAGGGAGACCGGATGCCGCGTCCGCTCGCGGGCCTGACCCGACGCAACCTCGCGACCGAGCTCACCGCGGGAGTCACCCTTCTGGCGATCGCCATCCCCCTCAACATCGGATACGCGCAGATCGCGGGGCTCCCCGCCACCGCCGGACTGTACGCGCTGATCATCCCGACCGTCGTCTATGCGCTCGTGGTGTCGTCGCGTCAGCTGGTCGCCTCCCCCGATGCCGCCGCCGCCGCGCTGGTGGCCTCCTCCATCGGCGGGCTCGCGGTCGCCGGGAGCGCCGACTACGCCACCCTCGCCCTCGCCCAGGCGATCCTCTGCGGCGGGATGTTCCTGCTGCTCGCCGTCTTCAAGCTCGGGTTCCTGGCGAATTTCCTGTCCAAGCCGATCCTCGTCGGCTTCGTCGGAGGCCTGGCGCTGGACATCATGGTCAGCCAGATCGCGAAGATGCTCGGCGTGAAGATCGACTCCGGTGCGGAGTTCGTGGACAAGGTCGTCGCGCTGGTCACAGGTCTCCCCTCGCTCAATGGCTGGTCCGTGCTCCTCGCCGCCGTCTCCGTCGCGGTGCTGCTCGTCGGACAGCGCTACCTCCGCGCCGTCCCCTGGGCGCTGATCGTGCTCGTCGCGACGACCGTCGTGGTCGTCCTCACCGGCCTCGACGGACGGGGCGTGGATGTGCTCGGCGAGGTCCCCGCCGGCCCTCCCGCGCTCACCTGGCCGGTCATCGACTGGTCGCTGTGGCTCGCCCTCATCCCCTCCGCGATCGCCCTGACCCTCGTGACCACGGCGGAGGGCCTGCTCGTGTCGCGCTCGTACTCCGAGAAGCACCGCTACCCGTTCCACGCCAACCGCGATCTGCTGGCGTTCGGCGTCGCGAACGTCGCGGCCGGCGCTCAGGGCAGCTTCGCGGTCGGGTCCTCGACCTCGCGCACCGCCGCGATGGACCAGGCGGGCTCGCGCACGCAGCTCCCGGCGCTCGTGCTCGCGGTCGGGACACTCCTGCTGCTGCTCTTCGGCACCGCGCTCCTCGCCGACATCCCCTCCCCGGCGATCGGCGCCATCGTCGGCGTGGCGATCATCCCGCTCCTCGGCATCCGCGACTTCATCCGGCTGTGGCGGCTGGATCGGTTCGAGTTCGTCATCGGTGCCGTCTGCTTCCTCGTGACACTGTTCGTCGGGTCGATCGCGGGAATCGTCGTGGCCTTCGTGCTCGCCCTCATCAATCTCGCGCAACGCGCCTCCCATCCGGCGATCGACGTGCTGGAGACCTCGGGCGACCCCGGGGAATCCCTGTTGGAGGATGCTCCGACCGGCACGACCACCGCACCGGGGGTCATCGTCGTCCGGCTCGCGGCCCCGCTGTTCTTCGCGAACGGCGCTGTGTTCTCCGCGGCCGTGAAGGACGCGGTCCGCACCGCGGGCCCCTCCGCCGTCCAGCATGTCGTGATCGACATGGAAGCCGTCACGGACGTCGACGTCACCGGAGCTGAGGCCTTCCAGGCGCTCCGGGAGTGGCTCGACACCCAGTCGATCTCGCTGGCCTTCAGCCGCGTCCGTCCGAACACTCTCCGCCGCCTCCGCACCCTGGGCCTCCTCGACCGGGAGACCGTCTACGCGACCAACCGCGCGGCGATCACCGACCTCTCGCCGACCGATGCCGCCTCGCCGGCTCCGCACAGGAAGGGCAGCTGAATGGGTGCCGTCATCGGGGAGATCCTCCCCCTCGCCGTGGGTGTCGCGATCAGCCCCGTGCCGATCATCGCCGCGATCCTCATGCTCCTGTCCCCGAAGGCGCGGGTCACGAGCATCGGGTTCCTCCTGGGATGGATCGTGGGCATCGTCGCCGCGGTCACCGTCTTCACCCTGCTCTCCGCCGTGCTTCCGGAGGAGGATCCCGACGCCTCCCGGCCGATCCGCGGCGTCATCCAGCTCATCCTCGGCCTCCTGCTGCTGGTCCTGGCCGTCGGTCAGTGGCGCAAACGCCCGAAAGCGGGGCAGTCCGCGGCCCTGCCGTCATGGATGAAGGCGATCGACACGATGTCGTTCGGCACCGCCCTCGGTCTCGGGCTCCTGCTGTCGGCGGTGAACCCGAAGAACCTCCTCCTGGCGGCCGGCGCCGGCGTCGACATCGGCAGCGCGTCGCTGGACGGGGGCTCCACGATCCTCGTGATCGCCGTCTTCACGCTGATCGGGGCATCGACGGTCCTCGTTCCCGTCATCGGCTATCTCATCGCCGCCGCACGACTTCGCGCGCCGCTCGACGCCCTGCGCGGTTGGCTCGCCGCCGAGAACGCGGTCATCATGGCCGTGCTGCTGCTCGTCATCGGCGTGTCCATGATCGGCAAGGGCATCGGCAGCTTCTGAGCACAGCGTCCGGCTGGCAGAGGAGATCACCCGGATGAACGCGGCTCGCATCCGTGACCACGGCGCCGGCGCGGCAGTACTGTGCGGGGAAGGCGGTTCGGCAGAGATGAAGGAGATGGACATGGCCCGTGACTTCCAGGGCAGGATCGAACTCGACGTCCGCGATTCGGAGGCCGACTGGGAGGCCTTCCTCCCGGCGAAGCCACGAGAGGGAGCACCCAACGTTCTCGTCGTCCTGTACGACGACACCGGCATGGCGGCGTGGTCCCCGTACGGCGGACGCATCAACATGCCGACCATGGATCGCCTGGCGCAGAACGGTCTGACCTACTCCCAGTGGCACACGACGGCGCTCTGCTCGCCGACCCGCTCGACGTTTCTCACCGGGCGCAACCACCACCTGAACGGCTTCGCGACGATCTCGGAGTCGTCTACGGGGTTCCCCGGATACAACTCCCACATCCCCGACTCGAACACGACCATGGCCCACGTCCTGCGCGACGCCGGCTGGTCGACGTTCTGGGTGGGCAAGAATCACAACGTCCCGATCGACGAGTGGACGGCCGGCGCCTCCAAGAAGCACTGGCCGCTGGCGCAGGGCTACGACCGCTTCTACGGCTTCATCGGCGGTGAGACCAACAACTGGTACCCCTCCCTCGCCGAGGACAACCACTACATCGACCAGCCCGCCCTCCCTGAAGACGGCTACCACCTGTCGAAGGACCTCGCCGATCAGGCGCTGTCGATGATCCGCGACGTCAAGCAGACGGAGCCGGACAAGCCCTGGTACCTCTGGTTCTGCCCCGGCGCGAACCACGCCCCGCACCACGCCCCGCAGGAATACATCGACAAGTACAAGGGCATGTTCGACGACGGCTACGAGGCGTACCGCGAGTGGGTGCTGGCCCGGATGATCGAGAAGGGCATCGTCCCGGAGGGCACCGAGCTCACCCCGCTCAACCCGATGCCAGAAGGCTCGTTCTCGGCCGCCGACGAAGTACGCCCGTGGGACTCCCTGGATGCCGAGGAGAAGGCGATGTTCTCGCGCATGGCCGAGGTCTACGCCGGATTCAGCGAGTACACCGATGCCCAGGTCGGCCGTATCGTCGACTACCTCGAGGAGTCGGGACAGCTGGACAACACCCTCATCATCTACTGCGCCGACAACGGCGCCTCCGGAGAGGGCAGCCCGAACGGCTCGGTCAACGAGGGCAAGATCTTCGGCGGGTACCCGGACGACGAGGCCGAGAACCTGCGCATGGTCGATAAGCTCGGCTCCCCCGACACCTACAACCACTACCCGACGGGCTGGGCCGCCGCCTTCTCTACGCCCTACAAGATGTTCAAGCGCTATACCTACCAGGGCGGCGTCTGCGATCCGTTGGTGATCCACTGGCCGGCCGGCATCAGCGCACGTGGAGAGGTCCGTCATCAGTACCACCACTCCACCGACATCGTGCCGACGATTCTCGAGGCCTGCGGCGTCGAGTTCCCAGAGGTGTACAACGGCATCGAGCAGACGCCGTTGTCCGGCGTCTCGATGGCGTACTCGTTCGACGCGGCGCCGGAGGCACCCACGGAGAAGGAGACGCAGTACTACGAGATGTTCGGGCAGCGCGGCATCTGGCACCACGGCTGGAAGGCCGTCACCGTCCACGGCCCGATCAGCGGCACGGGGCACTTCGACGAGGACGAATGGGAGCTGTACCACACCGACGTCGACCGCGCCGAGGCCGTCAACCTCGCCGCGGAGCACCCGGACAAGCTCGAGGAGCTCAAGGCGCTCTGGATGGAAGAGGCGAAGGCCAACGCGGTGCTCCCGCTGAACGACCTCCAGATCATCGGGAACCCGAAGGACTTCGAGACCTTCGTGGCGATGGAGTTCCATCAGCCCGCGCCGCCCTCCGGCCGGTTCGTCTACTATCCGGGGACCAGCGAGGTGCCGGAGCGGTCGGCGGCGAACACCCACGGCGTCTCCTTCAAGATCGCGGCGGAGGTCGAGTTCACGCCCGACACCGAGGGCGTCATCTTCGCGCACGGCTCCCGGTTCGGCGGCCACGCTCTGGTGGTCAAGGACGGTCAGATCCATTACGTCTACAACTTCCTCGGGATCCCGCCGGAGGACCGCATCTCCGGCCCCGCCCCCACTTCCGGGAAGCACATCATCGGGGTCGATTTCGTCAAGGAGGGCATGGGCGAGTACCGGGAGGGCGTCGGGCCCGCGCGGCTCTACATCGACGAGGAGAAGGTCGACGAGAAGCAGATCCGCACGGTCCTCGGTCACTTCTCGCTCTGCGGGGAGGGCCTGACGATCGGACGGGACAGCGCCGACCCGGTCTCGTCCCTGTACGGATACGGATTCGACTTCCGCGGCGGGAGCATCGCCCAGGTCGTGTTCGACATCGCCGACGACGCCTATCTCGACCTGGAGGCGCACCTGGCGGCCGCCATGGCCCGCGACTGACGACCCGGCGGCCGCCCCGGTCCTCAGAGCAGTCCGAGGGCCTGGGCGGCCGCCGTCACCCCGTCGCGGTCCGAGACGCCCAGCTTGCGATAGATGTTGCGCACGTGCGTCTTCACCGTGTTCGGCGAGATGTACTCCTGCTGTGCGATCTGGCGCAGCGTGGCGTTGCGACTCAAGGCGCTCAGCACGATGCGCTCGCGCTGCGTCAGCTCCTCCTCGACGAGGACCCCGGCGGCGGCGAGCCGCTCTCGCACCCGATCGGCGAAGTGCGTGCGCGCCCCGACCGTCGCCCGGGCCGCGAGCAGCCGCGACACGACGGGTCCCGCTTCGGCGATGCGGCGCACATGGTCCTCCGGCTCCGCGAGGGCGAGGGCGGTCGCGAGCGCCAACTGCGCCCGATCCGGCTCCCCGTCGTGCACGTCGAGCTCGGCTTCCACCAGCCACGCGTCGATCATCGACGCAGGAAGCAGACACGGGGTCGCCCCCTCCAGCACCGACGCCAGCGCACCCCGGGCGATGCCGTCCCGGCGGTCGTGCACGGCGGCGATCGCGCGGAGCACGAGCACATCCCCCGTATCCCCGAGCGCGTCCTCCATGTCGGTGATGAAACGGTCGCGGAGCGTCGGCTCCCCCAGCCGGTCGAAGGCATGGACGGCGAAGGGCGCCATCATGGCGTACCAGTGCGGCGGAAGCGGCAGATCATCACGGGGGGTCAGGGTGTCCAGGAGCCGCACGGCCGCCTCGCGGGGATCCGCGGACCGGTCCGCCTCGAGCAGCCCGCGCATCCCCTGCAGGCCCCGCGCGATCGCGGTCTCTCCGCCGTCGGCGATCACCCGCGCCGCCGTGTGCAGGGTCTGCGCCTCGTCGATGGTCTGCATGCCCTCGTAGGGTGCCCAGAAACGCCAGACCCGCGTCACCTCGAAGAAGGGATTGTCCGGCTCGTCGAACTCGTGCCAGCGGTGCTCGAGAGCGGCTCCCGCGACGATGGCGTCGCGGAGCCTCCCGCGGAACAGCACGCTGGTGGCGAGGACAGCTTCGGCCTGCAGCTCCGCCGCGCGCGCCCCGATCGCTCGCGCGAGATCCCCCGCGAGTCGCGCGGTCGCCTCCGCCTGATCCAGCCGTCCGATGTAGAGCTCCGCCGTCGCGGCCTCCAGGAGGGCGTAGGTGTCGAGCTGCTCCTCTTCGCTGAGGCCGCGGAGGGCGGCGCCCGCCCCGTCGAGCGCCTCGGCGATCCCGCCCCGGCACAACGCGGTGTGGAGTTCGATCCCGTGCCGCCACCGACGGTCGACGTCGGACTCCCCCGCGTCGACGGACGGCACGATCACGGCGGCCGACGGGTCCCCGCAGGACAACTCCGCCGCGGCGATCAGCATCCGCACCGTCGGCACCGATCGCAGGGCAGCCGGCAGCTCCCCCATCACCTGCCGCACCGCGTCCGCGCGGCCGTCCAGCACGAGCTGCATCCCACAGCGCCGCAGGACGCCGGTCGTGCAGGCCGTCTCCCCACCGCGGACCGCGTGCCGCAACGCGAGGAGAGGCTCCTGTCGGGCGGCGAACCAGTCCGCCGCCCGACGGTGGAGCTGCTCCTCTCGGTCGGGGCCGCCTTCCCGCAGCCGGCCGAGGAGGAACTCCCGCAGCAGTGGCGGATAGTGGTAGCGGGGCGGGTCCGCGGCGTCGGGTCCCGCGAGCACGGTGAGGCGGAGCAGCCGGTCGATCAGGGCCGTCACGGCCCCGGCTTCCGAGAGCACTGCGGCGAGTTCGGCGGTGAAGGTCTCCACGACCGCCGTCGCCTCCAGGAAAGACCGGAGCTCGCCGTCCAGGTCGCCGAGGACCTCCTCGACGAAGTAGTCCGCGACTTCGGGGGCGTCTCCGCGGAGCGGACGGGAGAGCACGGTCTGCGCCCCCGCGGCGTCGAGCATCATGAGCTGCAGGCCGGTCGCCCATCCCTCGGTTCGGGAGAGCACGGAGCTGATCTCCCCCTGGGAGAGCCGGATACCCCGCGTGCGGAAGAACGCCCTGACCTCGGTCGGGTCGAACGCGAGCGCGCGGGCGTCCAGTTCGAGCGCCACCCCCGCGATGCGTCGACGCGCCAGAGGGATGGCTCTCGTCCCTCGTCCGGAGAGCACCACGTGCACGTTGCCCGGGGCGTTCTGCACGAACGTCGAGATCAGCTGCGCGGTCTCCTCGTCCTCCACACGGTGCACGTCGTCGACGACGACGACGATGCGCCCCCTCGCCTCGCTGAGGGCCCGGGCGAGCGCCCGCGCCGTGGCCGCGGACCGCAGGGAGGACACCTGGGACAGCGCGTCCTGCAAGCCGGGATCGTCGATCCGCTCGAGGGCCGCACGCACGAGCGGCAGGTCCGCCTCCCCGCGCTCCAGCGCCACCCACACGAGCGCGATCTCCGCATCGGCGCGGAGATCCTGCGCCCACTGCAACAGCAGCCTGGTCTTCCCTGATCCTGCCGGCGCGCTCACGAGCGTGAGCGTCCACGGCCCGTCCATCGCGGCCGTCAATCGCGAGAGCAGGCGCTCTCGACGGACCTCGCCCTTCACCGCAGCAGGTAGGGGACTCTCGTCCGTTCCCGCCCTCCGTACATCGTGCAGCACTCGAAACCCCCCGATTTCGATCTTGCTCCCCCTCGCGGGCAGTCTATTGCAAGGTGGGAGCGGTCCCGCAAGAGGTATCGCGGACCGGGCTCACTCGGTGACGCCGGCGCGCACCGGCCGTCGGATCGCCAACAACGCCGGCACCAGCGCCCCGAAGAACAGCGCGAGGGCCACGCCCAGGAACGTCTCGAGGGTCCGCTCCAGGAAGCGCGCGGTCGGCGACTCGGCCGATGTCGACAGCAGCAGGGTGAGGACAAGGAAGGTCGTGAAGGCGGGGGCGACGTACCACCGGCTCTCCTGCACCGCGCCGAGACACCCCAGCGCGACGCCGATCGCGAGACCGATCACCGCACCACTCGGAGACAGCAACGCGAAACCGGCGGCCGCCAGCGCTCCGATGAGCACCGACGCCGCCCGACCGACGCTGCGGAGGACGAGCTGCCCGCGCACGGGACGCATCACGAGCAGCACGGCGCCCGTCGCCCAGCCCACGTGCTCGACCCCGGTCGCGAAGCCGATGGCGGCCGCCGTCCCCGCGGCGGCGCCCAGGAGAATCCCGTAGATCAGCAGGGCTCGCCCCTTGGGCATGGCCGCCGGGGCGCGCGCACCCGCCCCGTGCTCCGGCCACAGCAGCGCGATGAGCCACGCGTAGATCGAACCCGTGACGATCGCGCCCGCCAGAAGGAGCGTCGTCGAAGACAGGGGGAAGCTCAGACCGATCCCGACCATGGGCAGGACAAGGGTCAGAGCGAGCTGTCCGGCGCGCTCCCGCGCGGCGAGCATGCTGGCCAGCACCGCCAGCACGGCCAGGGCGAGCACGGCGAAGATCGGTACGAGGGAGAGGGTGGCGCCGAGCAGGAGCCCCAGCGCCACCAGCGCCCCCAGCACCGGGATCGCCGAGCGGGCCCGCCGCCGCGGGGGCAGTCCGATGACGGCCGCGGGCAGTACCCCGATGCTCAGCGCCAGCGCGAGAGCGGGGTCGAACGGTGCGACCGCGATCGGAGGCACGGCGTACAGGACGCCGAGACCGAACCGCGACCACCGCCACGTCAGTCCCCCGCGCGCCGCCATCATCGTCTCGCTCTCCGGTTCCGGCTGCGGTCGGGCATGCTCTCCCCGGTATCGATCGCCCCACGGATCCCTCGTGCCGTCAGCCTAGGCAGGCGATGACCGCGCGTCACCGCTCGTCGGGCACTTCACCCGGGTGAACGCCCCCGCGCTCCTCCCGGTCCGCCGCGGCCCGGAGCCCGACATCGACGGCAGGGTGCACGCGGCCCGCCTCCACCAGCCCGGCGTACCAAGGGGTCCGCGCCGCGACGACGGACGCCTCCTCCGGCAGAGCCGCGAGGTGGAGCTGCACACCGAGTTGAGCCAGCTCCCGGTCGAGCGCCTCCAGGGTGTCGAGCACGGTGATGGACATCACCACCTGCTGCGGCAGCCCGAGCACGAGCGTCCGCACCGGCTCGGCCTGAGCCGCGACCGTCTGGACGATGAGCCGCTGGTTGGCCAGCGCGTTCGCGGTGTACAGCCCCCGTTCCGGTTCCAGACCGAGAGCACTCCCCCTCCGCCCCACGACCCGGACCCGGGGGATGTTGAGCTCCCGCAAGACGAGGACGAGGGTCACCACGACCCCGACGGCCACCGCAGGGAGGAGTCCCGCCGTGAGGCCGATCGCCGCGACCGCGGTCGCGACCCAGAAGTCCACTCTGCTGATGCGCGCCCACCGCACGAGCTCGGGGATGTTGATGAGTCCGGCCACCGCCGTGAAGACCATGGCGGCCAGCGTCGCCTCCGGCAGCAGGCTGAGCACAGGAGCGAGGAAGAGCGCGACCAGGACGGCCAGCGCGACCGTCGTCAGCGTCGCCAGCTGGGAGCGGGCGCCGGCTCCCTGGTTGACCGCGCTCTGCGAGAATCCGCCTGCTGCGGGCATGGCCGCGAAGAATGCGCCGACGGTGTTCGCCGCCCCGGTCGCGAAGAGCTCCTGGTCGCTGTCGATCTGCGGCTCCGTCGCCTGGCGCAGGCTGCGCGCGACGGCAGCGGACTCGAGGAAGGCCATGACGGCGATGGCGAGCGCTCCCGGCACGAGGGCCGCGGCCTCTGACAGGTCAGGGATGCCCGGAACGGGCAGACCACCGGCCACCGGGGCGATGAGGTCGACCCCGAGTTCATCGATCCCGCCGACCCCGACGAGCAGCATGCCGGCCGCGACGACGACGAGGGTGCCCGGCACCCGCGGAGCGAAGCGCTTGAGGAGCAGGAGGGTGGCGATGGATCCGGTCGAGAGGAGCAGCGTGGGCACGTTGACGCTGTCGAACGCCCCTCCCACGGCGACCAGGGACCGGAGGAAGCCGTGGCCGGAGAAGTCGAACGACTCTCCGAGGAGCTTCGGCAGCTGGCCCACGGCCACCGTCGCCCCGACCCCGATCTTCAGTCCGAGCACGGTGGCTCCGCTGATGTTCTCGACGAGCGAGCCCAGGCGGCACGCCCGCGCGAGCAGCAGCACCGCCCCCACCAGGAGGGTGAGCATCATGAGCGCGCCGAGAGCGTCGTCCGACCCCGCAGCGACGCCCGCCGAGACCAGCGTCGTCGCGGTGAGGGTGGCGATGGTCGAGGTCGTCGAGACACTCATCGCCCTGCTGCCGCCCAGAAGAGCGTAGACGAGCATCGGCACGATGCACGTGTAGAGGCCGACCTGCACCGGGAGGTCGGCGATCGTCGCGTAGGCCATGGCCTGCGGCACCACCACCGCACCCGCGGAGAGGCCGGCGAGGACGTCCCGCACGATCCACCCGCGCTGGTAGCCGTCCAGAGTGCTCAGCAGCCAGGACGGTCTGCGCACTGCGCTCATCGGGGCTCCCTCCGCCGTCGAGGGAAGCGTACTGCCGACGCTCCGGCGGCGTCCGGCCGAGGACGCGTCGCGGACCCGAGTCACCCGGGTGAACTCCCCACGGAACCGGTGCGGAGGATCACGGCCGCCGGTATGTTCCGAGCGTGCCCCGGCGACGGCGGCACCGAGAAAGGAGCAGTCATGGGATTTTGGGCATCGTTCTGGGACATCATCTGGTGGTTCCTGTGGATCTTCGCCTTCACCGCGTACCTCTTCGCTCTGTTCGCGATCATCGGAGACCTGTTCCGCGATCACAAGCTGAGCGGCTGGTGGAAGGCCGTGTGGATCCTCTTCCTGATCTTCGTGCCGTTCCTCACCGCCCTCGTCTACCTCATCGCCCGCGGCAACGGCATGGCCGAACGCAGCAGCGCCGAGGCGCGTCGGGCGCAGGAGGCCGCGAACGCCTACATCCAGCAGGTCGCCGGCAGCAGTCCGAGCGAGGAGATCGCGAAGGCCAAGGCACTCCTCGACGCCGGCACCATCACGCCGGACGAGTACTCCCTCATCAAGGCGAAGGCGCTGCAGTAGGCCGCGGCCGACCCCCACCATCGCGAGGAGCCCGCGGCATGGACCTGCAGGATCTGCTGCCCACCGACATCGACTGGTGGCAGCTGCTGCTCGCCCTGCTCGTCGCCCTCGCGACCTGGATCATCTCGCGGTTCGCACGCCGGGGCACCACAGCCCTGCTCCGGCGTGCCCCCGGGATCTCCGCCGCCGTCGGGACGGCGATCGCGCAGTTCGTCGGCTACGCCATCCTCCTGCTGGGCTTCGGCATCGCGCTCGCGATGCTCGGCGCCAACGTCCAGCCTCTGCTCGCGATCGTCGTCATCCTCGGCATCGTGGCGATCCTCGTCCTCCGCGGCGTCGCCGACAATTTCGCGGCCGGTGTGCTGCTGCAGGCACGGCAGACGGTCCGCATCGGCGACGAGATCGTCGTGGAGGCCCTGGATTCGGTCATCGCCGGGACCGTGACCGAGCTCAACGCCCGCGCGGTGATCCTGCACACCGTCGACGGGCGCACCCTCCACATCCCCAATGCGCGCCTGCTCTCGGATCCCGTCGTCAACGACTCCACCCATGGCGCCCGGCGCAGCGAGGTGGAGGTGCGGGTCCGGCGGGACGGGACGACCGGGATCGATGATCTGCTCGCGCCGCTCGTCGACGCGGCCGGGACGGCGGAGGGCGTGCACCGGCACGAAGGGGTGCGGGCACTCGTGGTCAGCGTGAGCGCAGACCGGCTGACCGCGCGGCTGCAGTTCTGGCACCACCCGCTGCACGGTGCCGTGGTGAGTGCCGCGGTCGTGATCGCGGTCTTCGATGCCCTCGGCAACCTCGGCACGACCGGCACGGTGACCAGCGTCCCGGCCCCACCACCGCTCGTCCCGTCCGACCCCGTGTGAGACCAGGGGTGCGCGATGTCGGTGCCCTCGGGCATGATCTGCGCATGGACATCACCTTCCTGCAACCGGACGGCCTCGTCCGCAGCCCTGCCTTCAGTCACGCCGCTGTCGTCCCGCCCGGGGCGACCACCGTCTACATCGGAGGGCAGAACGGCGTCGATGCCTCCGGTGCCGTCGTCTCCCCCGACGTGGCCGCGCAGTCCCTCCGCGCTCTCGACAACGCCCGAGTCGCACTGGAGTCCGCGGGGGCGACGCTCGACGAGGTCGTGAGCTGGACCATCCTCATCGATCAGGAGGCAGATCTGCGCGCGGCGTACGGCGCCGTGGCCGCCACGCTCGCCAGAGAAGGCGCCCCGCCCCTGGTGACCGCCGCACGGGTGGCGGGCCTCGGCGTGCCCGGAGCGCTCATCGAGGTGAGCGCGATCGCCGCAATGGTCCGCGACTGAGTCAGATGCGACCGCGCACGGGGGTGCGTTCCGCGCCGTCCGGCTCGGCGGGCATGGTCATCTCGGCACGGACACCGAGCAGCCGCACTTCCCGGTCGGCGTCGAGGGTCTCGCCGAGAGCGAGTGCCATCGCGACCACGTCCTCTCGTTCCGTCGTGGGGGCCGGGAGCTTCCGGCCGAAGGTCTTCGTCTCGAACGGCGCATACCGCACCTTGAGGTGCACCCGCGTGACCGGGCGCCCCTCGGCGGCGCAGTCGTCGAACGCGTGTCCCGCGAGTTCCCGCAGCGCATCCTGTACCGCGTCGCGTGTCGTGAGGTTCTGCTGATATGTGGTCTCCCGACTGTGGCTCCGGGCCACCCACGGGGTGTCGTCGACGATCCGTGGCCCCAGCCCCGAGCCCAGACCCAGATACCACCGCCCCATCTTCGGACCGAACTCCGCGACCAGCGTCTCCTCGTCCGCGGCCGCCAGCTCGCGCACCGTCGCGATACCGTGGGTCGCCAGCCGCTTCTGCACCTTCGGCCCCACGCCCCACAGGTCACGCGTCGGCCGGTCGCCCATCACCGCGAACCAGTTGTCGGCGGTCAGCCGGAAGACCCCCCGCGGTTTGCCGAACTCGGTCGCGATCTTCGCCCGCACCTTGTTGTCGCCGATGCCCACCGAGCAGTGCAGGCCGGTGGCCTCCTCCACCGCCCGCTGGGCGGCCCGCGCGACGCCCTCCGGATCATCGGTCGCGACTCCGAGGAAGCACTCGTCCCACCCCACCACCTCGAGCACCACGTCCGGCAGTGCACGCAGCGCGGCCATCACCTCGTCCGACGCCCGCTCGTACTCCGCGTGATCGACGGCCAGGAACACCGCGTCCTCCGGCGCCTTCCGCGCCGCGATCTTCAGCGGCATGCCCGACCCGATGCCGAACGCGCGGGCCTCGTACGACGCCGTCGAGACGACGGCCCGCTCGGTCGGATCACCGCGTCCCCCGACGATGACAGGACGGCCGGCCAGCTCCGGACGGCGCCGCACCTCGACTGCCGCGATGAACTGATCCATGTCGACGTGCAGCACCCACTCGGTCATGCATCGAGTGTGACCGCTGACGACCGCAAAGTCACCCCGTCAGACCAGGAAGATCGGCAGGAGCCCGGGGTTGTGGGCGTGGACGAGGACGGCGAAGACCACCGCATCGAAGAGGAGGTGCACCGTGACGACGTAGGCCAGCGAATGGGTGCGGAGGAAGATGAACCCCTGCAGCAGCGCGAACGGGATGGTCAGCAGCGGCCCCCACTCCCGGTAGCCGAGCTCCCAGAGGAAGGAGACGAAGACGACGGCCTGCAGCACGTTCGCCAGCGCATCGGGGAAATGGCGACGCAGCAGCGCGAAGACGGTGCAGATGAAGAACAGCTCATCCCAGATGCCGACCGCGCCGACGCCGACGAACAGCCGCGCGATGAGGTCGGGCGTGTCCACCACGGGCCAGTTCTGATAGACGCCGCTGGTGATGAAGTAGAAGGGCAGGATCAGCCAGCCGAGCACCAGCACCGCGACGAGCCAGCCCCAGTGGAGCAGTCCCCAGCGCTGCCCGGTCCGCCAGGGGAACCGGATCGCCCGGTCGCGGAAGGCGAACCGCGAGAGCAGATACGGCACGAGCACCGCACAGCCGAGCGCGAGGGTGAAGCGCAGCATGGCCGGGTTGTCGAGCTCCGCCGCGAGCGGGATGACGCTCACGATGAGCATGCCGAGCGCGATCAGCGAGAGGTCACGGGTGAGCGAGGGCCGCCGGGATCCGTCGGCCCCGGTCAGCGGCTCGCCGCGGCGCTCCACGAGCAGGGCGGCACCGACGCCCAGCGCCAGCAGCAGCCAGCCGAGCCAGGGCAGCGCCACGACGAAGAAGGCCGGGGCGGCCGCGCACACCAGCGCCGCGGGGACGAGGCGCACCCCCATGGGCGCACTCGGAGAGGCCTCCGTCATGCACGATCCCGTCGGCGGTACACGAGATCGCGGATGTCGCGGCCCTTCGCACGGCCCTTCCGCTCGAACGCGGTCATGACGCGGCCGTCGAACCGCTCGGCCCAGTCGCCCTCGAAGGCCCGCTCGAACAGAGGCTCGGCGTCGAGCACCTCCCGCATCTGCAGTGCGTAGTCCTCCCAGTCGGTCGCGAGCCGGAGGAGGCCGCCGTCGCGCAGCGCCCTGGCGGCCGTGTCCCCGAATCCCGGGCGCACCAGGCGACGCTTCGTGTGGCGCTTCTTGTGCCAGGGATCGGGGAAGAAGATCCACACCTCGGCCGCCGCTGCCTCCGGCAGGTACGAGGAGAGCACCTCCGGCGCATTGGCCTCCACGACGCGGAGGTTCTGTGCACCCGCGCGGTCGGCGTCGAGCATGGTCCGGGCGAGCCCCGCACGGAAGACCTCCACCGCGAGGAAGTCGTCGTGCGGACGGCTCGACGCGGCGGCGACGATGGCATGCCCCTGGCCTGACCCGATCTCGACGAAGAGATCGGCCTCCCGGCCGTACTCGGCGGCGACGTCCAGCCGCGCCTCGGGGTGCACGGAGGTCCATGCCACCGCGCGCGGGACATCCAGCACATAGTGCGGGGCGAGATCGGTGAAGGCGCGCTCCTGCGCCTCGGACATCCGGCCGCTCCGACGCACGAAGGACACCGGTTCGTCGCGGAAGGTACGCGGTTCGGGCATGGATCCAGGGTAGTCGCCGGCGGTCCCGCGGCCGGACGCGGTCACCCCGCGGGCGCGGTGACGAAGTCGATCAACTCCTCCACCCGCCCGAGGAGCGCGGGCTCGAGGTCGCGGTAGGTCGTGACCTTCGACAGGATGTGCTGCCAGGCCCTCGCCGTGTCGGCCTGGGTCTCGTGCGGCCAGCCGAACGCTCGGCAGATGCCGGTCTTCCAGTCGACGCCGCGCGGGATCTCGGGCCATGCCGCGACGCCGAGTGCCCGAGGGGTGACGCACTGCCAGACGTCCACGAACGGGTGGCCCACGATGCGGACGTGCCGGCCGTGCGGGCCGCGGGCGACCGCCTCGGCGATGCGGGACTCCTTCGACCCCGGCACGAGGTGGTCGACGAGGACTCCGTACCGCCGTCGCGCACTCGGCGGCTCAGCGGCGAGGAGCTCGTCGAGCAGATCCACGCCCTGCAGGTACTCGACGACGACGCCCTCGACGCGCAGGTCGGCGCCCCACACCTTCTCGACGAGCTCGGCGTCGTGCCGCCCCTCGACGAGGATGCGGCTGGGCAGCGCCGTCCGCGCCCGCTGATCCGCCACCGCGAAAGATCCGGAGGCCGTGCGACGGGGTCCCTGTGCGGACGCCGCCGGGGCGGCGAGGCGGACCGGAGCTCCGTCGATGAGGAAGCCGCCGCCGAGGGGGAACAGGCGCCGCCGCCCGAGCCGGTCCTCGAGCTCCACGGTGCCGCCCTGCACCTTCGTCACGGCGCCGCAGAACCCGTCCGCCGCGACCTCGACCACGAGATCGACCTCCGCGGGCACCTGCGGCACCGGCTTCGCGCCGCGCTCGCGCCAGCCCGCCGCCAGCACGTCCGATCCGTACCTGTCGTCCATGCCTTCCAGCGTATGTGCCTCCGCTGAGGGCGAACGCCGAGACGCGCGCGAGTGCTGTCGCGTGTCGTACCCAGTGCATAGACTCGACACATGGGGCTCGGCTGCCGGTCGGAGGGAACACGATGACGAAACGGTGGCTGACGCTGGGTGCTCTGGCCCTCGCGGTCGCGACGGGTGCGCTGTCCGCCTCGGCGGCGTCCGCGACCGATCCGCTCACGCTCGACTCCGGGTACGTCACCGATCAGGCCGACGTCCTCTCCCCCGCCGAGGAGGAACAGGTCGAGTCGCGCCTGCAGGAGCTCACCGACAACTCCTCCGCCGACCTCTTCGTCGTCCTCGTCGACGACTTCACCGACCCGAGCGACAGCGTCGACTGGGCCGATCAGGTCGCGAACGACAACCGGCTCGGCCCCGAACAGTACCTGCTCGCGATCGCCGTCGAAGGCCGCAGCCTCTACATCTCCGCGGACTCCTCCGGACCGTTGAGCGACGGGCAGCTCGCCGCCATCGAGGACGCCATCGCCCCGCTCGCCGGCAGCGGCGACTGGGTCGGCGCCATCACACTGGCCGCGGACGAGATCCAGGGGGACGGCGGAGCCGGAGCGCTCCGCGTCACGCTGATCATCGTCGGGGTGGTCGCGGCCGCCCTGCTGATCCGGCTCGTCGTGGCCCTGGTCCGTCGCTCGCGCCGCAACGCAGCCATCCGCGAGCGGGGCGCCATGCCGGAGACCCCGGACCCCGCCGATCCGTTCTCCACGCTCACCGATGCGCAGGTGGAGCAGCAGGCCGGCGCCGCGCTCGTCCGCGCCGACGACGCCATCACCTCGAGCCGGGAGGAGCTGGGATTCGCCGTGGCGCAGTACGGCGAGGGCGCGACCGCGGAGTTCTCCCGCGCCATCGACGAGGCGAAGGCGAAGATCGCCGAGGCGTTCGACCTCCGGCAGAAGCTCGACGACGAGATCGAGGATTCCATCCACGACCGGCGCGCGTGGCACATCCGCATCATCCGGCTGGCGGACGAGATCGACGACATCCTCGACGACAACACCGAGGCCTTCGACGAACTGCGCAAGCTGCAAGAGAACGCGCCGCAGGAGCTGGAGCGCGTGCGTCGGGAGCGCGACCAGCTGATGCCGCTCCTCGCCTCCGCCGCACCCGCGCTCGCTGCTCTCTCCGGAACGTACGACCAGAGCACGCTGGCCACCGTGGCGGACAACCCCGCGCAGGCTCAGGAACGTGCGGCACTGGCGGATCGCTCGATCGATGCGGCGGCTCAGGCCCTGGCCGCCGGCCGCAGCGGAGAGGCCGCCTTCGCGATCCGCACCGCCGAACAGGCGGTCGCACAGGCCGAGCAGCTCGTCCAGGCGATCACCGCCCTCGGCGCCGAGCTGTCCGCCATCGAAGCGCAGGCGCAGGCCCTCGTGGCGGAGCTGGAGGCCGATGTCACCGCAGCCTCGCAGCTCCCCGATCCGACCGGCGCTCTGGCCGCCGCGTCCGGCGCTGTCACCGCGCAGGTGCGGGCGGCGCACCAGGATCTCCTCGGCCCGCCGCGGAACCCGCAGCGGGCCCTGGACGCGCTCACCGCTGCGAACGCCCAGATCGACGGCGCGATCGCCCAGGGGCGGGAAGCCGTGGACCGCGCGCGTCGCGCACAGCAGCTCCTCGAGCAGACGCTCGCCCAGGCCGGGTCGGAGATCCGCGCTGCGCGCGACTTCATCGAAACGCGTCGGGGGACGGTGGGTTCCACCGCCCGCACCCGGCTCGCTGCGGCGGACGCCGCCCTCACCCAGGCGCTCACCCTGCGCACGACCGAGGTGGAGCGCGCCCTCGCCGAGGCGCAGCGCGCCCTCGGTCTCGCGCGCGAGGCCACATCCGCGGCGGAGGCCGACCTGCGCGCGTACTCCCCCGGCGCCTACGCGGACGACGGCTGGGGCGGAGTCTTCGGCGGCTCCGGGTCCCGCTCCACCGGCTCCGGCATCGGCGGGGACATCCTCGGCGGGATCATCGGCGGACTGCTCGCCGGCGGCGGGGGCGGCGGCTCCTCGCGGCGCAGCAGCGGCTGGCGCTCCTCGGGCGGCTTCCGCAGCTCCGGGTTCGGCGGCGGCGGATCCCGCGGTGGCGGACGAGGACGGTCCGGAGGTCGACGCTTCTGATCCCTCGCACAGACACATACGCCAAGCTCTCGAAGACGCCCCTCTGAAAGGAACCACGCATGACCAAGCAGTCCATCTTCGGACGGATCTCCACCCTCGTCCGCGCGAACATCAACGCCCTCCTGGACTCTGCGGAAGACCCGCAGAAGATGCTCGACCAGCTCGTCCGCGACTACACCAACAGCATCGCCGACGCCGAGTCCGCGATCGCGGAGACCATCGGCAACCTGCGGCTGCTGGAGCGCGACCACGAGGAAGACGTGCAGGCGGCCACCGAGTGGGGCAACAAGGCCCTCGCCGCCAGCCGCAAGGCCGACGAGATGCGCGGCTCGGGCAACAGCGCTGACGCCGACAAGTTCGACAACCTCGCGAAGATCGCCCTGCAGCGCCAGATCAGCGCCGAGCGGGAGGCGACGAGCGCCGAGCCGCAGATCGCGGCTCAGACCGAGATCGTCGACAAGCTCAAGAGCGGCCTGAACGGCATGAAGGACAAGCTCAACGAGCTGAAGAACAAGCGCAGCGAGCTCCTCGCCCGCGCCAAGGTCGCCGAGGCGCAGACCAAGGTGCAGGACGCGGTCAGCTCGATCAACGTGCTCGACCCCACCAGCGAGCTGGGACGGTTCGAGGACAAGGTCCGCCGCCAGGAGGCTCTCGCCCAGGGCAAGGCGGAACTGGCCGCTTCGAGCCTCGACGCCCAGTTCGAGAGCCTCGAGGACCTCGGGGAGCTCACCGAGGTCGAGGCGCGCCTCGCCGAGCTGAAGGCCGGCGGCAGCGCGCCGCGGCAGGCGCTCGAAGGCAACTGACACCGTCGCGGATGCCCGGGCGCACGCCCGGGCATCCGCCGTTCCGTCTCCGGGAGGTCTCCATGGTGCGTTTCCTCGTCGTGCCGCAGTGGCAGGGTTCACCCGCCGCCCGCGCGATGCTCCTCGTCGACGGCGCGTCGGCCATCGCGGGCGATCTGCCGCGTGCGGCGACGACCGTCCTCGACGTCCCCGTCGAGGCGGGGGAATCGCTGGGTACAGGCGTCCGACGACTCAGCGCGCTCGCGCGGACCCGGGAGCTCGTGGCCGGGCATCTCGAAGCCGGAACCGTGCTGATCGGCGGCGACTGCAGCATCACCGTCGCCGCACTCGACACGCTCCCCGGAGGCACTGACGACCTCGCGGTGGTCTGGTGCGATGCGCACGCCGACCTGCACACTCCGGACACATCACCCTCCGGTGCGTTCTCCGGCATGGCGCTGCGCGCCGTCCTCGGTGAGGGAGAACCGCAGCTCGCCCTCTCCCCCGGCATCCGCCGGGACCGCGTCGTCACCGTGGGCGTCCGGAACGTGGACGACGCCGAGACCGACGACTGGGGCCGCCTCCGGAACCTCGCGGTGACCGATCTGGACGATCCGGGCGCGCTCGCCGATGCCGTGCAGGACACGGGCGCCCAGCGCGTCTGGGTGCACATCGACGTCGACGTCCTCGATCCCGCGACCTTCACCGGGGTCTCCGCTGCCGTCCCCTTCGGCGTCACCCCGACGTCTCTGAGCACAGCGATCAGAGAACTGCGGGCCCGCGTCCCCTTGGCGGGGGCGACCATCGCGGGCTTCGCGCCCCGTACGCCCGCCGACGCGGTCGACGATCTCGGCGCGATCCTGCGCCTCGTCGGAGCCGTCGCATGAGTCCCAGGGCGGGCTGGGAGACGATCGCGGCGGAACGCCTCGCCCGCGGGCGCCGGACGGATCGCCGCATCCCCTCGTTCCTGCTGCGCTCGCCGATCAGCCGACTGGGCTACCTCTGGGGAACGGCCGTCGGCTGGATCTGGGGCACGCTGTGGAGCACCGGTCCGATCGAACGGCGCGGCGGACTCTGGGTCTTCCGCGGCATGCCGCGGTGGACCTTCCACCGCGGCGGCGTCTGCGTCGGCGGGTGCTTCCTCACCGGCGACGCGCGGCCGACGGACGCGGTGCTGCGCCACGAGGCCGTCCACAAGCAGCAGTGGTTGCGCTACGGCTTCCTGATGCCGGTGCTCTACCTGTTCGCGGGACGGGACCCGCTGCGCAACCGCTTCGAGATCGAAGCAGGACTGGAAGACGGCAACTACGTGCGCCGCACCCGCTGACTCAGTTCTCGACGGGAAGCAGACCGAAGCGCTCCGGCACGCGGATGCGGTGCGCGGCGACGCCGAGGCGGTCGGTGAGGTGCTCGACGATGTCGGCCGTGCCGAGGTAGCCGCCGAGCAGTGTGACGTGCGTCTCGACCTCGTCATCCAGCAGCATCTCGTCAGCCCATGCGCACGTGGCTCGGGCCAGCGCCTGACCCGGGGTGCAGCCGCGCCCACTGCCCGGGGCTCCGGAGCGCGCGGAACGCGCGAGCCAGGTGACCGTCATGCGGCCCGGCGCATGGATCACGCCGATGTCGGAGGCATCGGGAACCTCGATGAAGATGCGACCGGACGCACAGAGCGGGAGAGTCGCGAGGAACGCCTCGAGGTCGAGCAGCGAATGCTCGTCGGCGGTGACCAGGTAGTGTGCGCGACGGCGCGCCGCGCGGCGTGCCGCACGCGTGCCCCGGGTGTCGAGCGTGGTGTCCATGGTGATCCCATCGTACACCAAGCGAAGGCTTGCCTAACCTTCGGCGGCGGCATCCTCCGACACGGGCTCGACGAGCGCATCGCGCAGAGCGGCGAGCTCGTCATCCGTCATGCCGTTCGCGTGCAGATAGCCGGCGGCCGACCCCCACCGTTCGTCCACTTCCGCGAGCAGCCGACGCATCACCTCGGCCGGTGAGCGGGTGGCGAGATCCACGGCGTGCACCGCCTCGGGATGCTGCGACCGCAGGTACGCGGCGATGCGCCGTGACCGTTCGGCCGGCAGCTGCGACTCGGTGAGAGCGTAATCGGCGATGACGGCTTCCCTGTCGGCGCCGACCGCCGAGAGCGCCAGCGCGACCGTCACCCCCGTGCGGTCCTTGCCCACGGTGCAGTGGACCAGCGTCGGCTCCCCCGCGGCGATCACCCGGACGGCGGCGACCAGCCGCTCGCCGCTCTCCTCCAGAAGATGCAGGTACAGGTCGTCGAGACTCGTGTCGGACTCGAAGAAGGAGCGCACCGACCCGAGGAACAGCGGAAGGTGGGTCGTCTCCGGGCCCTCGATCTCGCTCGGTTCCGCGGCGACCTCCTCGCCGTCGCGGAGGTCGACGATGTGGCGCACCGCCGACCGCAGGCGCGCGGCGCCCTTCGTCGTCGCCGTGGAGAGCTGACCTGACCGCAGCAGAACGCCGTGGCGGATGCGTCCACCCGCCACGGGGATCCCGCCGACGTCCCGGACGTTGGTCACGCCCTCGACGTCGAGGACCGTCACGCGCCCGCCTGAAAGCCGCGCGGGGGCACCGGGTAGCGCCCGGCGATGACGATGCGGTTGAAGGCGTTGATCGACACGCACGCCCAGCTCAGCGCGGCGTACTCCTTCTCGGTGAAGACGCTCCCCACCAGGTCGTAGACCTCGTCCGAGATGCCATCCTCCGCGATGAAGGTGAAGGCCTCGGCCAGCTCGAGCGCGGCACGCTCGCGATCGCTGAACACACCGCTCTCACGCCACACGGCGATCTGGCTGATCGTGTCGACATCCAGCCCGGCGGCGACCGCGCGGTCCACGTGGATCCGCGTGCAGTAGCTGCACCCGTTCAGCTGCGAGCAGTGGATCATGACGATCTCCTTCAGCCGATCATCGATCCCGTTCGCCGCGCAGATGCTGCCGACCGTCTTCGAGAAGGCGTCGAGGGCCTGATAGGCCGCAGGCTCCGTCTTGGACAGGTGCACGCGCTGTTCGCTCATACCCCCATGATATTCCGGCGAGTGCGCGGGAGAGCGGCACCCCGAAGGGAGGTCGAAATGCAGATCGACAAGCATGCTGCGCAAAATCCGAGCTGAACGCACACCGAATACCGGTGCTGAATTGTCGATGTGCTCTCGCATTTCCCGTGGCGGCGATTTCGGGCGCAGAATAGCCGCGTGGCGATCGACAGCAGCGAGTTCTCCTATCTTCCCGCACAGGCCGATGCTCTCGGCGTCCCGCTCCCGACGGTGGAGCGACTGACCCTCCCCCTTCCCGACGGCCGGTCCGTCAGCGCGCTGCGCTTCGGCACCGACGCCCCGCGCATCACGCTCCTGCACGGCGCGGGGCTGAACGCCCACACGTGGGACACGACGGCGCTGGCGCTCGGACAGCCGCTCCTCGCGATCGACCTCGCCGGCCACGGCGACTCCGCCTGGCGTGACGATGCGGACTACTCCCCCCGCACCCTCGCCGCGGACGTGGTCGCCGCGCTGGACGCATGGACGTCCGGGCCGCAGGTGCTCGTCGGACAGTCTCTCGGCGGTCTCACCGGCGCCGCTGTCGCCGCGGCCCGACCCGACCTGGTGGCCGCGCTCGTCGTCGTGGACATCACCCCCGGCATCGATGTCTCCGCCGGCCCCGCCGCCCTGCGCGAGTTCTACGCCGGCCCGACGGACTTCGCCAGCCGTGCGGAGCTCGTCGACAAGGCGATGGCCCTCGGATTCGGCGGCACCCGCCCCGAGACGGAGCGCGGCGTCTTCCTCAACACGCGCGTGCGTGCAGACGGGCGCGTGGAGTGGAAGCACCATTTCGCGCACCTCGCGGCGGCCGCGCTGGCCGCTCACGACCCCGGCACCGCGGCGGCCCCCTCGGTGCTGCACGAGACCGGCTGGGATGATCTGGCGGCCGTGGCAGCGCCCGTCACGCTCGTCCGCGCCGAGCGCGGCTTCGTCAGCGCTGCCGATGCGGAGCAGTTCCAGCAGCGGCTCCCCGACGCCCGCGTCGTGGTGCTGGACGCCACGCACAACGTGCAGGAGACGGCACCCCGTGACCTCGCGGCACTCGTCGCCTCCGCGGTCACGGCCGGAATATGACGTTCCGTTCCGCACCCGCCCCGCATACCTCTGCCCGACCCTAGGCTCGTCCCACCGGCACACAGCACCTGCCGCACCGAGAGGAAACACCCATGTTCCGACGTCATCGACGCCTCGCGCTGATCTCCGCGCTCGCGGCCACCGCCGTGATCCTCAGCGCCTGCTCCGGCTCCGCCGAGCCCGCCCCGTCCGCGGGCGGCGAGCCCGACCCCGACGCCACCCTGCACGTCGGTCTCGTGCTCGAACCCACGAACCTCGACATCCGGCACACCAGCGGCGCCGCTCTCGAGCAGGTCCTCATCGACAACATCTACGAAGGACTGGTCAGCCGCACGCAGGAGAACGAGATCGTCGAGCGGCTCGCCTCGGACTACGAGGTGTCCGACGACGGCCTCACCTACACGTTCACCCTCAACGACGGCATCACCTTCCACGACGGCTCGCCCCTCACCTCCGCCGACGTCGTGGCGTCGTACGAGACCGTCCGCACCGACACGACGGTGCAGGGCAACGCGGAGTTCGCGTCCGTCGCCTCGATCTCGGCCCCGGACGCCACGACCGTCCAGATCGTGCTGTCGGAGCCGAACCAGAATTTCCTCTTCTCGCTCACCGGCCCGGCCGGCCTCGTCTTCAAGAAGGGCGACACCACCGACCTCAAGACCGCGGAGAACGGCACCGGGCCCTTCACGCTCACGCGCTGGAACAAGGGCAGCACGATCACCTTCGCCCGCAACGACGAGTACTGGGGCGAGCCGGCCGGCGTCGCCGAGGTCGAGTTCCAGTACATCCCCGACTTCACGGCCGGAGTGAACGCCGCTCTCGCCGGCGACGTCGACGTGCTCACCGCGGTGGACCCCAACCTTGCTCCCCAGCTCGAGGACTCGGGCGACTTCACACTCACGACGGGCCGCACGACCGACAAGGCCACGCTCGCCTTCAACAACAAGAAAGCCCCGCTGGACGACGTCCGGGTGCGAGAGGCTCTGCGCCTGGCGATCGACCACGACGCGCTCATCGAGGCCGTCGGCGCCGGCACCCCGCTGTACGGTCCGATCCCCGAGCTCGACCCCGGCTACGAGGACCTCTCCGACGTCATCTCCTACGACCCCGACCGGGCGAAGGAGCTGCTCGCCGAGGCCGGCCAGGAGGATCTCGACCTCACCCTGACGATCCCGTCGTTCTACGGCACCACCGTGCCGAAGGTCCTCATCTCGGACTTCGACAAGGTCGGTGTGAACCTCGAGGTCGACTCCGTGGAGTTCCCGACCTGGCTCGAGGACGTCTACACCAACAAGGACTACGACCTCAGCTTCGTCCTGCACGTCGAGCCGCGGGACTTCGGCAACTTCGCCAATCCGGACTACTACTTCGGCTACGACAACGCCGAGGTGCAGGACCTCTACGCGCAGGCGATGGCGGAGGTCGACGCGGACGCCTCCGCGAAGCTCCTCGCCGAGGCGGCCCGCATCGTCTCCGAGGACCACGCGGCCGACTGGCTCTACAACGGCCAGACGATCACCGCCGTGAGCCCGCTCGTCAGCGGCTTCCCTGAGGACTCGATCAACTCGCGCATCGACCTCGCGGGTGTGACCGTCTCCGCGGCGAGCTGACGACGGCCGACTCCCCGTGCTGCGTTACGCGCTCGTCCGAGGGGCCCTGCTGATCGCGGGGCTCCTCGTGTCGAGCGCGCTCATCTTCCTCACGCTGCGGGTCTTCCCCGGCGACGTCGCGCAGCTGATCGCCGGCACGCAGGCCTCGCCCGCCGAGGTCGAGGCCCTGCGGGAGTCACTGGGCCTGAACCAGCCCCTGCTCGTGCAGTACACCGACTGGATCGCCGGCATCCTCCGCGGCGACCTCGGCACGTCGTTGCTGTCCGGCGCGTCCGTCGGCGAGGAGCTCCTGCTGAAGGCGCAGGTGACCGTCCCGCTCGGGATCATGTCGCTGGCGATCGCCGTGCTGATCGCCGTCCCCTTCGGGATCCTCGCCGCCCTGCGGCGCGGCCATCGCGACGGTACCGCGCTCAGCGTCGGCGCGCAGGCGCTCGCGGCGGTGCCCGTCGTCTGGGCGGGCATGATGCTGATCGTGGTGTTCTCCGTGTGGCTCGGCTGGCTGCCGCCCCAGGGCTTCCCCCGCACCGGATGGTCCACGCCGGGCAGGGCGATCGAGGCGCTGCTGCTGCCCGCCCTCACCATCGGCATCGTCGAGGGGGCCATGCTCATGCGCTTCGTGCGCAGCGCGACCCTGCAGGCGGCCGGGCAGGACTTCGTCCGCACCGCGGCCGCCAAGGGACTGACCAAGACCCGCGCCCTCATCCAGCACGGCATCCCCGCGGTCGGGCTCTCCATCATCACGGTCCTCGGCCTCCAGGTCGCCGGGATCATCGTCGGCTCGGTCGTTATCGAGCAGCTGTTCACGCTTCCGGGCATCGGCCGCATGCTCGTGACCGACGTCGGCACCCGGGATCTCGTCAAGGTGCAGAGCGAGCTGCTCGTGCTGACCGGCTTCGTGCTGGTGGTCGGCTTCCTCGTGGATCTGCTGCACCGGGCGATCGATCCTCGACAGCGGGAGGCCGCATGAGCGCGCGCTGGTTCCCCCGGCTGTGGCGGACCTCGACCGGTCGCTTCGGGCTGATCGTCATCGCCATCGTCGCGCTGGCGGCCGTCGTGTCGCTCTTCTGGACGCCGTTCGACCCGCGGGCCTCGAACATCGGCGACCGCTGGCTGCCGCCGAGCTGGCCGCACCTCCTCGGCACGGACGACACCGGTCGCGACATCCTGAGCCTGCTCATGGCCGGGGCGCGGACGACCGTGTTCGTCAGCGTGGGTGCCGGACTCGTCGCGACGCTCG
The DNA here is from genome assembly GCF_050470785.1 of Microbacterium sp. NRRL B-14842. NCBI lineage: Bacteria > Bacillati > Actinomycetota > Actinomycetes > Micrococcales > Microbacteriaceae > Microbacterium > Microbacterium sp. NRRL B-14842. The sequence goes on from NZ_JBFLUM010000001.1 coordinate 1,801,661, forward strand.
TGGGCATCGCCCTCGCCGCCCTCGGCGCCCTGACCACCCGCCTCGTCCGGGAGACGGTGGCCGTGCTCGTCGACATCCTCATCGCCTTCCCCGTGCTGCTGATCGCGATGATGATCTCGTCGGTGTGGGGCGGTTCGCTCTGGGTCGTGATCTGGGCGGTGGGGATCGGGTTCGGCGTGAACATCGCGCGGGTCACGCGTCCGGAGCTGCGCCGCGTACAGCAGAGCGACTTCGTGCTCGCGGCGCGCGCGTCCGGCCTCACCCCCGCGCAGAACCTCGTCCGTCACCTCCTCCCGAATGTGGCGCCGGTGTTCATCGTGCAGCTGTCGTGGTCGATGGCCGTGGCCGTCCTCGCGGAGGCCGGCCTGTCCTACCTCGGGTTCGGCGCTTCGGTCGTGGAGCCCAGCTGGGGGCTGCTGCTCGCCGATCTGCAGCGTTACATCGGTGTGCATCCCCTCACGGTGATCTGGCCCGGACTCACCATCACCCTCACCGTGCTCGCCCTCAACCTGCTCGGAGACGGGCTCCGCGAGGCCACGGATCCCACGCTGCGGCACCGCGCCGCCGAGACGCACACACCGGCGGTGGTCGCATGAGTCTGACGGTCGAGGATCTCGTCATCGAGATCGACGGACGGCGCGTCGTCGACGGCGTGTCGTTCCAGGTGCCCGACGGCGCGCGCCTCGGCGTGATCGGCGAGTCGGGCTCCGGCAAGTCCCTCACCGCGCTCGCCGTCCTCGGGCTCCTGCCGGACGGGGCGACAGCGCACGGGAGCATCCGGTGGGACGACACCGAGCTGATCGGGATGCCGGACCGCGATCTCGCCCGGCTGCGCGGCGACGACATCGGCATCGTCTTCCAGGAGCCGCGGACCGCGCTCAACCCGATCCGCACCGTCGGCCGCCAGATCGCGGAATCCATCCGCATCCACGAGGGCCTCGGGCGGCGCGAGGCGCGCGACCGGGCGATCGCCGAAGCCGCCCGCGTGCGGCTTCCCGACCCGGAGACCATCGTCGACCGGTACCCGCACCAGCTCTCCGGGGGTCAGCGGCAGCGCGTGGCGATCGCGATGGCCCTCGCCTGCCGTCCGCGGCTGCTGATCGCGGACGAACCCACGACCGCCCTGGACGTGACGATCCAGGCGGAGATCCTGTCGCTGCTGCTCCGGCTCGTGGCCGACGAGGGCATGTCGCTGCTGTTCATCACGCACGACCTCGCGGTGCTGTCCCAGGTGGCGACCGCGGGCGTGGTGCTGGAGCACGGTCGCGTCGTCGAGAGCGCCCCGGTGTCGCGGCTGCTGACCGCGCCCTCCTCACCGGTCACGCAGGGCCTGCTGCGGGACGCGACCGCGACTCTCTGGCGTCCCGACGGAGGCACGGCATGAGCCTGATCGAAGCACGAGGGCTGCGGCGGGACTTCGTCCTGCCGAAGCGGACGGCGTTCGAGCGCACACGGCGGCAGACGGCGCTGGAGCCGACCGACCTCGACGTCCCCGAGGGCGCCTCCGTCGGGATCATCGGCGAGTCCGGATCCGGGAAGTCGACCCTCGTGCGGCTCCTGCTCGGGCTCGACCGTCCGACCGCGGGGAGCGTGTCGATAGACGGCCGGACCGTCGATGCCACTGCCTCCGCACGATCGCTGCACTGGTTGCGCCGGCAGACCGGACTCGTCTTCCAGGACCCCTACGCCTCGCTCGACCCCCGGATGACGGCCGGGCAGATCGTGCGGGAGCCGCTGTGGGCGCTCGGCATCGACGGAGATCATCGCGCCAGGGTACGAGAGGTCATCGCCCAGGTCGGCCTCGACCCCGAGATGGGCGACCGCTACCCGCACGAGTTCTCCGGCGGGCAGCGGCAGCGGATCGCCCTCGCCCGCGCGCTCGTCCATCGTCCGCGGATCCTCGTCGGCGACGAACCGCTGTCGGCGCTGGACGTCACGGTGCGCGCGCAGATCCTCGAGCTCCTCGCGGAGCTGCGGGTCGCGGACGAGTTCACGCTGCTGCTCGTGTCCCATGACATCGGTGTGGTGCAGAACCTCTGCGACACGGTCGTCGTCATGAAGGACGGCCGCATCGTCGAGCGCGGTCCGACCCGTGACGTCCTTCTCCACCCGTCGGCGGACTACACCCGCACGCTGCTCTCCGCGATCCCCGTCATCCCCGACGCCTGATCGTCGACCCACCCCCTTGCGTGCCTCCCACCCCGTTGCGCGCGTCCGCAAGGGGCCGGGGCGCACACAAAGGGGTGGGTCAGCGCGGGAAGAGCGAGAGGCGACGGCGGGGGCGGGACGGGCGCAGGGCTCGGCGCAGGTAGACGGTGCCCAGGTCACGACCGAACTTCCGGCCGACCCGCCCCATGCGCCCGGCCTCCACGAAGCCGAGCTTCTCGTGCAGCCGGATCGAGGCGTCCGCCCCTTGATCGCTGACGACGGCGACCATCTCGCGGAGCCCGCGCTGTTCGCAGGCGCCGATCAGGGCCTGCAGGAGAGCGGAGCCGAGTCCCTTCCCCGCCGCGCCCGGCCCGAGGTAGATGGAGTCCTCCACCGTGTACCGGTAGGCGTTCTTCCCGGCCCATGGCTGCGCGAGGGCATAGCCGAGGATCGCGCCGGAGGGCGACACCGCCACGAGGAAAGGCAGCCCGAGCCGCTCCAGGAGCTCGAACTTGTCTCTCCAGTACGGGATGCTGCTGCGGCGCTCGTCCAGAGTGACGGCCGAGTTGCTGACGAAGTGGTTGTAGATCTCGCGCACGTGCGGGAGGTCTGCGGCCCTGGCGGGGCGGATCGCGTACGAGAACGTGTCCGGTGCGGCGGCCGGTCGCAGATGACGCGGGAGAACGCGACGACGGTCCCCGGGCTCGAACTGCATGGGCTCAGCTTAGGGAGCCGGGCCCCTCACCCTCCACCCTCCAGTCCACCGGAGCGCTGCCGAGCTCTTCCAGGAGCGCGTTCGCGCGGGAGAAGGGGCGGGACCCGAAGAAGCCGCGGCTGGCGGAGAGCGGGGACGGATGCGCCGAAGCGATCACCGGGGTGTCGCCGAGCAGAGGCTGGAGATTCGCCGCGTCACGCCCCCAGAGGATCGCGACGAGCGGCTGGTCGCGCGCGACGAGGGTGCGGATCGCGAGCTCCGTCACCTGTTCCCACCCCCAGCCGCGGTGGGAGGCCGCGGCTCCGGGGCGGACCGTCAGGACCCGGTTCAGCAGCAGCACGCCCTGATCGCTCCACGCCGTGAGGTCGCCGTGCGGCGCGGGCGACAGCCCGAGGTCTGCTTCGCGCTCCTTGTAGATGTTCATCAGGCTCCGCGGCAAGGGGCGCACGTCGCGGTCGACGGCGAACGACAGCCCGATCGGGTGGCCGGGGGTCGGGTAGGGGTCCTGACCCGTGATGAGCACCCGGACATCGGCGAGCGGTCGCTGGAAGGCCCGCAGCACGTTCGGTCCCGCGGGAAGGTACCCGTGACCCGCGGCCTGCTCGGCGCGCAGCCGCTCCCCGAGCGCCGTGATGGTGTCCTGCACCGGGGCCAGCGCCTCCGCCCACCCCGCGTCGATCAGTCCCTCTTCCGCGAGCTCGGCGAGGGCACGTCCTCCGGTCACTCGACGGGCCGGACCCGCAGCGGTCCCCGCGCGAGCAGGTGCTGCGCCGACTGGGCGACCGGCCGCATCGTGATGAGGTCGAGGTTCACGTGAGCGGGGGCCTCCAGGGCATAGGCGATGACGTCCGCCACATCCTCGGCGAGGAGGGGCGCCTCGACGCCCGAGTACACGGCCTCCGCCGCGACGGCGTCGCCCCCGAGCCGGTTCAGCGTGAACTCCTCGGTGTGCACCATGCCCGGAGCGACCTCGGCCACGCGGAGCGGCTCGCCGTTCAGCTCCTGGCGCAGCGCCCGGACGAGCATCGCCTCGGCAGCCTTCGCCGCGTTGTACCCCGCACCACCCGGGTAGGCGGTCTGCGCAGCCGTCGAGGTCACGAAGAGGAGGTCGGCGTGACCGTCCGCATCCGCGGTGCGACGCAGCAGCGGCAGCAGCCCCGCCACGAGGCGCTGCGTGGCGAGCACGTTCGCGTCGTACATCCACTGCCAGTCGGCGAGCGCGGCGTCCTCGACGCGGTCGGTCCCCCGCGCGCCACCGGCGACCTGGACGAGGGCGTGCACCGGGCCCGTGCGCTCCAGCTCTCCGACGAGCGCCGCCACCGCCGCATCGTCGGTCAGGTCGCAGGCGATGGTCGATGCCCCCGTCTCGGCGGAGAGCGCAGCGAGGCGGTCCGCACGGCGGGCGACGCCGACGACGTCCCACCCCCGCGCCCGCAGCACCCGTACCGTCGCCTGACCGATCCCGGAACTCGCACCTGTCACCACTGCACGTCTGTTGGCCATGTCCTCCACCGTACGATGTCCGCGCGGGTTCCGCCCGTTCCGGGCCGCACGCCGTGTTACGTCACATTTCCCGGTCACTGTTGACACGGCGCGATATTCCGTACTCTCGCTGCAAGGGCACCAGCCCATCCGACCTTCCGACCGTTCCAGGGGGAACACATGTCCGCACCCGAGACCTGGCGTTTCGAGACCAAGCAGATCCACTCGGGCGCCGCCCCCGACCCCGTCACCAAGGCCAGGGCGACACCGATCTACCAGACCACGTCCTACGTGTTCGACAGCGCCGACCACGCCGCGAACCTCTTCGCGCTCGCCGAGTTCGGCAACATCTACACCCGCATCCAGAACCCGACCCAGGACGTCCTGGAGCAGCGCCTCGCCGCGCTCGAAGGGGGCACCGGCGCCCTCGTCCTCTCCAGCGGCCAGGCCGCCTCGACCTTCGCGATCCTCAACATCGCGCAGGCCGGCGACCACTTCGTCGCGTCGAGCTCGATCTACGGCGGCACCTACAACCTGTTCAAGTACACCCTGGCCAAGCTCGGCATCGAGGTCACCTTCGTCGAGAACCAGGACGACCCGGAGGAGTGGCGCCGCGCCGTCCGTCCGAACACGAAGCTCTTCTTCGCGGAGACGATCGGCAACCCGCAGATCAACGTGCTCGACATCCGCACGGTCGCCGACATCGCCCACGAGAACGGCGTCCCGCTGATCGTCGACAACACCATCGCGACGCCGTACCTGATCCGTCCGTTCGAGCACGGCGCCGACATCGTCGTCCACTCGATCACGAAGTTCCTCGGCGGCCACGGCACCACGATCGGCGGCGTCGTGATCGACGGCGGCTCGTTCGCGTGGTCGGAGAACGTCGAGAAGTTCCCCGGGCTCACCGAGCCGGACCCGTCGTACCACGGCGCCAGCTACACGGCCGCGGTCGGCGACCCGCTCGCCTACATCATCAAGGCCCGCGTGCAGCTGCTCCGCGACCTCGGCTCGGCCATCGCCCCGCAGAGCGCGTGGAACCTCATCCAGGGTGTCGAGACGCTGTCGCTGCGCATCGAGCGCCACGTGCAGAACGCCCAGGAGATCGCCGAGTGGCTGGACAGCCGCGACGACGTGGCCGGGGTCAACTACTCCGGCCTTCCGTCCTCGCCCTGGTACGCCACGGCGAACGAGTACGCCCCGAAGGGTGTCGGCGCCGTGCTGTCGTTCGAGCTCAAGGGCGGTGTCGAAGCCGGACGGGAGTTCGTCAACAGCCTCTCCCTGTTCAGCCACCTCGCCAACATCGGCGACGTGCGCTCGCTCGTCATCCACCCGGCCTCCACGACGCACGCCCAGCTCACGCCTGAGCAGCAGCTCACCGCGGGTGTGACCCCCGGCCTCGTGCGCCTGTCCGTGGGCCTCGAGAACATCGAGGACCTCAAGGCGGATCTGGACCAGGCGCTCGCCGCCGCGCGTGCCGTCTCGGAGGCCGCCCGCGCCTGACCCGCACGCCCTCCACGAAGGCCCCGGACCGCACGGCTCGGGGCCTTCGTCGTGCCCGTGTCGTAACCTGCGGGCCGAGACCCACCGGCCAGGCGAGAATGGAGACATGGACTGGCAGACGACCTCCGAGGACACGGTGCCGTCGGCACCGGTGACGGAGGCCGACGTCCGGCTGCTCCGTGCCCGCCCGCCGGCCACCGGCGCCTGGCGGGACGGCGATCCCGTCGGCGGCCGCCGCTTCGCCGCGTTCGGCGCCTTCACCGCGGAGAGCGGAGCACAGCTTCCCGGCATCCGCCTCGCCTACGAGAGCTGGGGCGAGTTGAACGCCGCCCGCGACAACGCGGTGCTCGTCCTGCACGCCCTCACCGGCGACAGCCATGTGCGCGGCGAGGCCGGCGCCGGCCACCCGACCGCCGGCTGGTGGGAGGACGTCGTCGGCCCCGGTGCGCCGCTCGACACCGACGAGTGGTTCGTGATCGCGCCGAACATGCTCGGCGGCTGCCAGGGATCGACGGGGCCGGCGAGCATCGCCCCGGACGGCTACGAGTGGGCGTCGCGCTTCCCCTACCTCACCATCCGCGACCAGGTCGCCGCGCAGGTGCGTCTGGCCGAAGCGCTCGGCATCGACAGCTGGGCGGCGGTGATCGGCGGCTCGATGGGCGGCATGCATGCGCTCGAGTGGGCCGTGTCGCAGCCCGACCGGGTGCAGCGGCTCGCGGTGCTCTCCTCTCCCCCGGTCACCACCGCCGACCAGATCGCGCTCAACACCGTGCAGCTGGAGACCATCCGCATGGACCCGCGCTACCAGGGCGGCGAGTACTACGACCTCGCGGACGGCGACGGTCCGCATCGCGGCCTCGCCCTCGCCCGCCGCATGGCTCTGCTGAACTACCGCAGCCCGATCGAGCTCAACCAGCGGTTCCAGCGCTCCTGGCAGTCCGACGTGTCGCCGCTCGGCCACGGCGGGCGCTTCGCGGTGGAGTCGTACCTCGACTTCCACGGCAACAAGTTCACGCGGCGCTTCGACGCGAACAGCTACGTCACCCTCGTCGAGGCGATGAACTCGCATGACGTCGGTCGTGGCCGCGGCGGCGTCGAGGAGGCCCTGAAGGCGGTGACCGCGACGACCCTCGTCCTCGGCATCGACAGCGACCGCCTCTTCCCCGTCGACGGGCAGCAGCGGATCGCGCGGAGCATCGCGAACGTGCTCGACGGCGAAGCGGTGGTGCTCACGAGCGACTTCGGCCACGACGGCTTCCTCATCGAGACCGAGGCCGTCGGCGCGCACCTACGGCGTCTGCTCGACGCCTGAGCCGCGTCACACCGGATCGAACCGCCACGGCAGGGTGTGGGCGTGGAGGGTCCCCTGTGCCCAGCCGAACGCCCGGCCCTCATCGCGCACCTGTGTCTGGAACAGCTCGACAGCCCCGCCGGAGGCCAGCGCCGCATCGACATCGGCGAAGGCGGAGAGTCGGTGCAATGTGAGCCAAGTCGGCGGGAAGAGTCGCCACTCTCCTGACGCGTGACGGGCGAGAGCCTCGGCGGGTGACACCCAGGCGAGCTCGACGACCTCGTCGGCGGACGGCGACGGTTCGGCGTCCGGCGCGAGGGCGAGGAAGAACCAGGTGCGGATCCGGACCGGCGCCTCCGCCGGCGGCCGCCACTCCGACAGCGGCACCAGATCGCGCGCCGTCAGTCCGACCTCCTCCGCGGTCTCCCTGGCGGCGGCGCGACGCGCGTCGTCGACCTCTGCAGCGCCCGGCTGACGGTCCCCCTGCTCGACCTTCCCGCCGGGGAAGACCCAGGCGTCTGCGAACGAGCCTCGCGACGGACGGCGCAGCAGCAGCACCTGGAAGCCGTCGGCGACGGGCCGCAGCAGCACGACGGTGCCGGCGAGCGGGAGGTCCTCGTCGGGGGTGGTCACCCCGTCACTCTACGATGCGAGGACCGGCGTCTGCGCGACCCGCCGCGCCTCCACGCGGTAGGACACCAGTGCGATGAGGAGACCGGCCACTGCGAGCACGGCGCCGGTCCACGCCGGCGCCGTGAAGCCCCAGCCGACCGCGATCACGATGCCGCCGAGGAAGGCGCCGAGGCTGTTGCCGATGTTCAGGGCGGAGTGGTTCATGGCCGCCGCGATGGACTGGTTGTCGCCGGCCACGTCCATCAGCCGGGTCTGGATCGTCGGGCTCAGCACGGACGAGACGAACCCGACGAGCACGACGACGAGGCTCAGGCTCACGATCCAGAACGAGAGCACCGCGAGGAGAGCGAACACGACCGCCATCGCGGCGAGACCGAGCAGCAGTGTGCGGCGGAGGTCGATGTCGGCGAGGTGACCGCCGACGAGGTTCCCGCCGGTCATGCCGAGCCCCATGAGCACGAGCACGATCGGCACGACCCAGTCCGGCGATCCGGCGACCTCCGTCACGAGCGGGGCGATGTAGCTGTAGACGGCGAAGAACCCGCCGAACCCGATCGCCCCGACGCCGAGCGTGAACCACACCTGACCGATGCGGAACACCCCGAGCTCGGCCCGCATCGTGCGCCCGGGGTTCCCCGGGTGCGCGGGCACGAACAGCGCGATGAAGACGGTGGCGAGCGCGAAGACGAGCGCGACGACGGCGAAGGCCGCGCGCCAGCCCCATTCCTGGCCGAGGAAGGTGCCCAGCGGCACCCCGATGACGTTGGCGACCGTGAGTCCGGTGAGGATGAACGCGACGCCCTTGGCACGGTTGCCCGGTCCCATCACGTCGGCGGCGACGAGCGCGCCGATGCCGAAATACGCACCGTGCGGGAGCCCGGCGAGGAAGCGCGATACCCCGACGAGCTCGAACGTCGGCAGCACCACGGTGAGCGCATTGAACACCGTCAACGCCAGGGCGAGCACGATCATCACCCGGTGCCGCGGATAGCGGGCGACGAAGCCGGCGATGGTCGGGGCGCCGATGACCACGCCGAGCGCGTACAGCGAGATCAGCCAGCCGGCCTGGCTCAGCGCCTCCTCCTGGCTCGACGCCCAGACGGACGGGAGGAGGTCGGCGGCGATGTTCGGCAACAGGCCCATGACGACGAACTCGGTCATGCCGATGCCGAAACTGCCGATGGCGAGGGAGAGGAGCGCCCACTTCGCCGCACCCCTCGAAGGTGTCGAGGGATTCACCGGTTCAGCTTACCGGTCGTCGGACTCCTCGATCGCCGCCTCCAGGCGCTCGACCTTGGCGTCGAGCTCCCCGGTGTAGCCGGGACGGATGTCCGCCTTGAGGACGAGGGACACCCGCGATCCGTACGGCATGACCGCCTCGGTCGCCCGCTTGACCACGTCCATCACGGTGTCCCAGTCGGGCCCCTCGATCTCGGTGAACATGCTCGTCGTGCGGTGCGGGAGCCCGGAAGCACGGACGACGCGCACCGCGGCGGCCACGGCATCGTGCACGGAGGCATCGCTGCGGTCGGCGCCATCGGCGGGCGTGCCGCTGGGGGCGACGGAGAAGGCGATCAACATGGGTTCACTCCTGGGTTCGGGGACGGCGGACGACGGGGACACGCGCGAGCGCGACGGCGCTCACGACGGCGAGGATGACGAGCAGGACGTTCCGCATCGTGAGCAGCAGGACGGGGGCGGCTTCGGCCCGCAGCAGCCCGTCGTAGCTCAGCGGATACACGAGACAGGTGAGCAGGCACAGCGCGAGCACGAGCGCCGCGGCGGCCCGCGCGCGGCGGCGGTCGAGCACGAGCCACAGGATCACGGGCGCCAGCAGCCAGGTCTGGAACTGCGGCGAGCCGACCTTGTTCAGAGCGATGAGCACCGTCACCAGGAGCAGGGCCAGCGGCGGGAAGAGTCGCGCGAACGACGCGCCGCGGGCGGCCTTGACCCCGCCGGCGAGCGCGACGACGACCACGGCGAGGGCGAGGAGCGGGGTGAGGACCGTGGAGACGACCTCCGCTCCCGGCGCGACGATCTGGAAGGTGAGGATGTCGTAGCTGTACTCGATGCGGGCGGCCCCCGTCACGGCCATCCAGAGGAACGGCGTCGCGGCGACCGCCTCGATCTGGAGCCCCCGGCCGGTCTGTGCGGTGAGGAAGCCGAGGATCTCGGTGTCGGCGCCGAGCAGCAGGAGCGCCACCACCACACCGGCGGTGACCCCCGCGGCGGTCAGGAGCATCCGCAGCCGCGCCCTCCCGGCCACGACCGCCGCGAGGAGGAGCGCACCGGGCCAGATCTTGATCCAGGCGCCGATGGTCAGCAGCGCCGCGGCGATGGTGGGGCGGGTGACCAACCACAGACCGGCGACGACGGCGAGGGGCACGGTCACGGCATCGATCCTGTACAGCGCGATGGGTCCGAGGAGCAGCAGCGCCGCACACCAGAACCACGCGGCTGTCCGACGCGCCCGTACGCGTCCGCGCCCGACGAGGACGGCGAACGCCAGGGCGTCGAGCGCCGTCACCAGCAGTGCCCAGCCGATGAGGTAGGCGCCGGAGACGCCGAGCAGCGGGAGGAACGGTGCGGCGAGCCCGGCCGCGAGCATCATCGGCAGGAGCGCGAGCTGCGGATACACCCAGGACTCCGTGACGCCCACGACCTCCCCGCCGCTCCACGCCGCGGTGGCCCAGGGCTCGTACACGAGCACGACGTCCCCCATAGGCTGGCTCGGGTAGACCCAGCCCAGCCACGCGGTCATGAGGTGGACGAGGAGGAAGGCGATCCACAGGGCGAGCGCGCTCCTCCGGGTCGAGGTCCTCACGACAGGAGGTCCGCTACCGCGCGGGGCAGCGTCTCCGCGATGTCGAGCGCGACGATCGGATGGCCGCTCGCGCCCGCGGTCGCCGCGGCGGCGATGCGGGCGGCGTGCCCGTGCAGCCAGACGGCCGCCGCAGCGGACTCGACGAGCGGGCTGCCCGGATTCGCGGCGATCACGGCGGCGACGATCCCGCCGAGCACGTCGCCCGTGCCCGCCGTCGCGAGCCAGCCCGTTCCCGCCTCGACGGCGATCAGCGTGCCGTCGGGTGCGGCGAGCACGGTGCGCGCGCCCTTGCGCAGCACCACGCCGTCGATCGCGGCGGACACGGCGCGGACGTCTGCGAGATCGTCCGAGGCCCCGTCGATGCCGATGCGCTCCCGCAGCCGCGCGAACTCCCGGCCGTGCGGCGTGGCGACGAACGGGGCGCGTGCGGTCGGCGCCAGATCGAGCGCTCCGGCGTCGATGACCACGGGGACGTCGCCGCCGACGATCTCCCGCAGTGCCTGCGCCTCCGTCGCGCTCCGGTCGTCCGGGTCGGTCCCGGAGCCGATCACCCAGGCACCGATCCGCGTGCGTCCGGCATCCGGCCCGCCGACGGTCTCCGGGCGCCGCGAGAGCACCGCCGCGACCGCCGACGGCGCGCCCACGTAGCGGACGAACCCGGCGCCGGTGCGCCAGGCGGCTTCGACGCCGAGCACCGCGGCGCCGGGGTAGGCGGCCGATCCCGTGCGCACCCCCACGACGCCCCGCGAGTACTTGTCGTCCTCGACGGTCGGAGCGCGGAAGAACCGCGCCGCGTCGTTGCGGGACCACTCGCGCACGTCGCTCATGACTCCACGTTAGCCCGACGGCCCTGTCCCGTCCGCGTCGGCGGTACCGTCGAACGGTGAGTCTTCTCTTCTCCCCGCTGACCATCCGGTCCACCACGTTCCGCAACCGCCTCTGGGTGTCCCCCATGTGCATGTACAGCGCCATCGACGGCGTCGCGCAGGAGTGGCACCACACCCACCTCGCGCAGTTCGCTTCGGGGGGCGCCGGACTCATCGTGGCCGAAGCCACGGCCGTCGTGCCGGAGGGGCGCATCTCTCCCCGCGACCTCGGGCTATGGGACGACGCGCAGCGCGACGCCCTGGCCCCGATCGTCCGGGCGATCCACGACCGAGGGGCGGCAGCGGGCATCCAGCTCGCGCACGCCGGGCGGAAGGCCTCGACCTGGTGGCCGTGGGCGGACGAGCGCGGCACGGTCCCCGCCGCCGAGGGCGGATGGACGACCACCGCACCGTCGGCCGTGGCCTACGAGGGGTTCGCCGCGCCGGTCGCGCTGGACGCGGCGGGCATCGACCGCGTGGTCGACGGGTTCGCCGCCGCGACCCGGCGGGCGCGGGAGGCGGGATTCGACGTCATCGAGATCCACGGCGCCCACGGCTACCTCCTGCACCAGTTCCTGTCGCCGCTGTCCAACCTCCGTGAGGACGAGTACGGCGGCTCGCTGGAGAACCGGGCCCGGCTGCTGCTGCGCGTCGTGGACGCGGTGCGCGAGACGGCCGGCGACGACGTGCCGCTGTTCGTCCGCATCTCGGCGACCGATCACGCCGAGGGCGGGTTCACGCCCGAGGAGGCCGCGACGGTCGGCACCTGGGCGACCGCGTACGGCGCCGACCTCATCGACGTCTCCAGCGGCGGCCTCGTCGCGCACCAGCGCATCAGCGTCTCCCCCGGCTACCAGGTCCCGCTGGCCGAGACCGTCCGCCAGGGCGGGCGGATCCCGGTGTCGGCCGTCGGCCTCATCACCGCGGCCGCGCAGGCCGAACAGGTGCTCGCCGACGGCGCGGCCGACGCGATCTTCGCCGGACGGGAGTGGCTGCGCGACCCGCACTTCGCGCTCCGTGCCGCGCACGAGCTGGGCGACGAGGTCGCCTGGCCGCCGCAGTACGAGCGGGCGCACTGGCGCTGACGCCCACGACGAAGGCCGCCGGTTCCCGTGGGAGCCGGCGGCCTTCGCGTGTCGCGACGTCAGTGACCGCGGACGCGACGGGTCGCGTCCTGCACCTCGCCGACGAGCTCCTCGAGGATGTCCTCCAGGAACAGCACGGCGGTCGTCTCCCCCCGCGCGTCGCGGACCTTGGCCAGGTGACGGCCCGCACGTCGCATGACGGCGAGAGCGTCCTCCAGGTCGGTGTCCTCCTGCACGGGCACCATGTGATGGATGCGCTTGCCGGGGATCGGCTCGAGCACCTTGGCTTCGGCGTCCGGTCCCTCGGAGGCCCGCAGGATGTCCTTGAGGTGGACGTAGCCGATCGGGACGTCCTCGTCGTCGACGATCACGTAGCGCGAGAACCCGTAGCGGGCCACCGCCTTCTCGATGTCGTCCGGCGTGGTCGTCTGCGGCAGTGTGACCAGGTCGCTCAGCGGCACGGCCACGTCGCGGGCCTTCTTGTCGGTGAACTCCACCGCGGCCGTCACCGTGCCCGCGGTGTCCATGAGCACGCCCTCCCGGCGCGATTGACTGACGATCGTCGCCACCTCATCGAGCGTGAAGGTCGACGCCGCCTCGTTCTTCGGCTCCACCCGGAACAGGCGCAGCACACCGTTCGCCGCCGCGTTCAGCAGCCAGATCACCGGCATGAACACCTTCGACACCCACACCAGCGGCGTCGCCAGGAGCAGCACGGCCCGGTCCGGAATCGAGAACGCGAGGTTCTTCGGCACCATCTCGCCGAACACGACGTGCAGGAACGACACGATGAGCAGCGCGATCGTGAACGACACGACGTCCACCGCACCATCCGACCAGCCCACGGCGTGCAGCGGCACGGCGAGCAGGTGGTGGATGGCGGGCTCGGAGACGTTCAGGATGAGCAGCGAGCAGATCGTGATGCCGAGCTGCGAGGTCGCGAGCATGAGCGTCGCGTGCTCCATGGCGTACAGCGCCGTCTTGGCGGGACGCGAGCCGCGCTCCGCCTTCGGCTCGATCTGCGAGCGCCGCGCGGAGATCACCGCGAACTCGGCGCCGACGAAGAACGCGTTCGCCGCCAGCAGGACGACGAGCCAGGCGAGGCCTCCCCAATCGCTCACAGCGACACCCCCTCGATGATGACGGCATCCGGTCTCGGGACGTAGCGCACCCGATCCACCCGGCGTCCGTCCATGCGGACCACCTGCAGCGTGCCGCTCTCCAGGGGCACCTCGTCTCCGACGACAGGCACACGCTCCAGAACGCTCATGACGTAGCCGCCGACCGTGTCGTACACATCGCCCTCCGGCACCTCGACGCCCGCGCGGCTGCGCAGCTCGTCCGGGCGCAGCTCGCCGGGGAAGGTCACCCCGTCGCGGTTCCGGATGATCCCGGCCCTCGTCCGGTCGTGCTCGTCGGAGACCTCGCCGACGAGCTCCTCCACGAGGTCCTCCAGGGTCACGATGCCGGCGGTCCCGCCGTACTCGTCGACGACGACCGCGAGCTGGTAACCCCGGCCGCGGAGGTCCGAGATGAGCGCGTCGACATGGGCGGTCTCCGGCACGCGGAGCGGATCGGTCGCGAGAGCGCCGACGGGCACCTCGGCGCGACGCTCCCGCGGCACCGAGATGGCGGCCTTGAGGTGCACGACGCCGGTGATGTCGTCGAGGTCCTCGTCGAACACCGGGAAGCGGCTGTGGCCCGTGCGCCGGGCGAGTTGGATCACGTCGTCCACGGAGTCACCGGCGGCGATCGCGTGCATGCTCGGGCGCGCCGTCATGACGTCCGCCGCCGTGAGCCGGGAGAAGGTGAGCGTGCGGTCCAGCAGCGTGGCGGTGTCGGCCTCCAGAACTCCGGCGCTCGCCGACCGTCGCACGAGCGACGACAGCTCCTCCGCGCTGCGCGCGCCGGAGAGCTCCTCCTTGGGCTCGATGCCCATGCTGCGCAGCACGCCGTTGGCGCTGCCGTTCAGCACGACCACCGCCGGCTTGAACACCGTCGTGAAGGCGATCTGGAAGGGCACCACCAGCTTGGCCGTGGCCAGGGGCAGCGCCAGCGCGAAGTTCTTCGGGACGAGCTCGCCGAGGATCATCGAGAGCACCGTCGCGACGAACATCGCCACCACGGTCGCGATGGGAGCGACGGCGGCTTCCGGGATGTTCCAGGCGACCAGCGTGGGACGCAGGAGGTTCGACAGCGCCGGCTCCATCGTGTATCCGGTCAGCAGCGTGGTCAGCGTGATGCCGAGCTGTGCAGACGAGAGATGCGTCGACGTGTGCCGGAGAGCGCTGATCGTCAGGGAGAGGCGGGACTCCCCGCGCGCCTGCCGCGCCTCCAGATCCGCGCGGTCGAGGTTCACGAGGGCGAACTCGCTCGCCACGAAGAGGCCGGTGCCGACCGTGAGCAGAAGCCCCACGCCCAACATGATGTAGTCCATCAGATCTTCCTCTCCGGGGAGAGAACGGGACGGTGGGGCGATGTTCGGCAACTGGGAGGGTCGTCCATAGTGCGCTCGATTCTACAGAAGCGGACTGTGGACGCGGCAGGCATCACCAACTGACCGGCAGCGCCTTGCCCTCCTCATATCCCGCCGCGGACTGCAGTCCGACGAGGGCGCGCTCGTGGAACTCCGGCACGGTCGCAGCACCGGCGTACGTGAAGGACGACCGCACGCCCGAGGTGATCATGTCGAGCAGGTCCTCCACTCCCGGCCGCAGCGGGTCGAGATAGATCTTCGAGGAGGAGATGCCTTCGGCGAACAGCTCCTTGCGCGCCCGCTCGTACGCGTCGAGCCGACCGAACCGCGCCTGCACGGCCTTCGTGGACGCCATCCCCCACGACTCCTTGAACAGCCGCCCGTCCGCGTCGCGCTGGAGCTCCCCCGGGGCCTCGATCGTCCCGGCGAACCAGGAGCCGACCATGACGGAGGCGGCACCGGCCGCGAGCGCGAGGGCGACGTCGCGGGGGTAGCGCACCCCGCCGTCGGCCCAGACGTGCGCTCCGGCCTCGGCGGCGGCCGCGGCGGTCTCCAGCACCGCGGAGAACTGCGGACGACCGACCGCCGTCATCATCCGGGTCGTGCACATCGCCCCGGGGCCGACGCCGACCTTGAGGATCGAGGCGCCCGCGTCGACGAGATCCCGGACGCCGTCCGCGGTGACGATGTTCCCCGCGACGATCGGGAGCCCGAGGCCGAGGGACGCGACCTCCTGCAGCGCCCGGAGCATGCCCTCCTGGTGACCGTGCGCGGTGTCGACGACGAGCACGTCCACGCCGGCGGCCGCGAGCGCCTTCGCCTTGGCCGCCACATCGCCGTTGATGCCGACCGCCGCGGCCACCGCGAGGCGGCCGTCGGCGTCCACGGCCGGGCGGTACAGGGTGGCGCGCAAGGCGCTGCGCGCGCTCAGCGTCCCGACGAGGTGGCCGTGGTGCACGACGGTGACGATCTCGACGTCCGCCTCGGTGATGACGTCGAAGGCGTGACGCTCGGAGCCGATGTCGTCCGCGTCGATGGACGGCGTCCCCCGGTGCACGAGGTCGCCGAGCTGTGCATCGGGCAACGCGGTCGCCAGACGCGTCGCCGGAAGGACGCCGACGATGCGGTCCACAGCGATCGGCGCCGCGCCGTGGGCCACGACGATCCCGTGTCCCACGGCGGCCGGAAGCAGGCGGAGGGCGTCGGCGACGGTCGCCTCCGGGGGCAGCACGAGCGGCGTGTCCCAGAGCACCGGCTGCCCCTTCACGTCGCGGATCGCGGCGTCGAGCTCCTGGAGCGGCAGGTCCTGCGGGAGCACGCCCAGCGCCCCGCGGCGTGCGAGCACGGCGGCGATGCGCGGCCCTGTCACCGAGTTCATGTTCGCGGCGACGAGTGGCAGCGTCGCGGGCGTGCCGTCGTGCGGGGCGAGATCGACCTGCAACCGACTGGTGACGGCCGAACGGCGCGGCACCAGGAAGACATCCGAGTAGGTCAGATCGACGGTCGGCTGCGCACCTGAGAACTCCATGCCTCCACGGTACCCAGATCGGCGCGGCGCGGGTCGCTCTCTTCGACGTCTCCCCGGTCGAAACAGGTTAGGCTTGGTGGTCGAGAGTGTGCGGGCCCGAGCGCATCCTGCGTCGTGCGTCCGCATCGGAGATCTTCAGCGATGAAAGAGGGCGATAGAGCGTGTCGAACCAGGTGACCGGCGTCGGTGGCGACGGGGGGTTCGGAGCCAATTCCTGGCTCGTCGAAGAGCTCTACGAGCAGTTCAAGGAGAACCGCGACTCGGTCGACAAGGAGTGGTGGCCCATCCTGGAGAAGTACCACTCCGAGACCACCGCAGGCGGAGGCGCTGCTGCTCCCACCGCGACGACGGCCCCGGCACACCCCGTGACCGCGCCCATCCCGGTGATCGGCTCGCAGCCCGTCGCCCGCACCACGGCGAAGCCCGCGGCGTCCGCCCCGATCCCCGCCCAGGCGCCGAAGCCGAAGCAGGAATCCAAGGAGGCGCAGCCGCCCTCCGAGGAGGACAAGGTCACCCCGCTGCGCGGTCTGCCGAAGACCCTCGCCGCGAACATGGACGAGTCCCTCACCGTCCCCACCGCGACGAGCGTGCGCACGGTCCCCGCCAAGCTGATGATCGACAATCGCATCGTCATCAACAACCACATGGCCCGCACCCGCGGCGGCAAGGTCAGCTTCACCCACCTCATCGGCTGGGCGCTCATCCGCACCCTCGACGAGTTCCGCAGCCAGAACGTCTTCTACGCCGAGATCGACGGCAAGCCCTCCGTCGTGGCCCCGGCGCACGTCAACCTCGGCATCGCGATCGACCTGCCCAAGCCGGACGGCACCCGCGCCCTCATGGTCCCGAGCATCAAGCGCGCCGACACCATGACCTTCACCGAGTACCTCGCCGCCTACGAGGACCTCGTCACCCGCGCACGCTCCAACAAGCTCACCGCCGCCGACTTCCAGGGCACCACGGTCTCGCTGACCAACCCGGGCGGCATCGGCACGGTCCACTCGGTCCCGCGTCTCATGAAGGGCCAGGGCTGCATCATCGGCGCCGGTGCCCTCGAGTACCCGGCCGAGTTCCAGGGCGCCAGCGACAAGACGCTCAACGAGCTCGCGATCGGCAAGACGATCACGCTCACCAGCACCTATGACCACCGCGTCATCCAGGGCGCCGGCTCCGGCGAGTTCCTCAAGAAGGTGCACGAGCTGCTGATCGGCCAGCGCGGCTTCTACGACGACATCTTCGCCGCGCTGCGCATCCCGTACGCGCCCATCCGCTGGAACCCCGACATCGCGGTCGACCTCGCCGAGCGCGTCGACAAGCAGTCGCGCGTGCAGGAGCTCATCAACTCCTTCCGCGTGCGCGGTCACCTCATGGCCGACATCGATCCGCTCGAGTACCGGCAGCGCTCGCACCCGGACCTCGAGATCGAGAGTCACGGGCTGACGTTCTGGGACCTCGACCGCGAATTCGTCACCGGCGGCTTCGGCGGGCGCCGCGTCGCGAAGCTCCGCGACATCCTCGGCGTGCTGCGCGACTCCTACTGCCGCACGCTCGGCATCGAGTACATGCACATCCAGGACCCGGAGCAGCGCCGCTGGTTCCAGGACAAGGTCGAGGTCAAGTACCAGAAGCCCGGCCATGACGAGCAGCTGCGCGTGCTGCGCAAGCTCAACGAGGCCGAGGCCTTCGAGACCTTCCTGCAGACGAAGTTCGTCGGTCAGAAGCGCTTCTCCCTCGAGGGCGGCGAGTCGCTGATCCCGCTCCTCGACGAGATCCTCCAGGGCGCGGCCACCGCCGGTCTCGAGGGGGCCGCGATCGGCATGGCCCACCGCGGTCGCCTGAACGTGCTCACCAACATCGCCGGGAAGACCTACGGCCAGGTCTTCCGCGAGTTCGAGGGCACGCAGACCCCCGGCAACCAGCGCGGCTCCGGCGACGTGAAGTACCACCTCGGCACCGAGGGCACCTTCGTCGCCGACGACGGCTCCTCGCTCCCCGTGTACCTGGCCGCCAACCCCTCGCACCTGGAGACGGTCGACGGCGTGCTCGAGGGCATCGTCCGCGCCAAGCAGGACCGCAAGCCCATCGGCACCTTCGCCTGGCTGCCGATCCTCGTCCACGGCGACGCGGCCTTCGCCGGCCAGGGCGTCGTCGTCGAGACGCTGCAGATGTCGCAGCTGCGCGGCTACCGCACCGGCGGCACGATCCACGTGGTCGTCAACAACCAGGTCGGCTTCACCACGACGCCGAGCGACGCCCGCACCTCGGTCTACGCCACCGACGTCGCCAAGACGATCCAGGCACCCGTCTTCCACGTGAACGGCGACGACCCCGAGGCGGTCATCCACGTGGCCCAGCTCGCGTTCGAGTACCGTGAGCGCTTCCACCGCGACGTCGTGATCGACCTCGTCTGCTACCGCCGACGCGGTCACAACGAGGGCGACGACCCCTCGATGACGCAGCCGCTGATGACCGACCTCATCCAGGCGAAGCGCTCCGTCCGCCGCCTCTACACGGAGTCGCTCGTCGGTCGCGGTGACATCACCGAGGAGGAGTACGACGAGGCCAAGGCCGACTTCCAGAACCGCCTGGAGATCGCCTTCGCCGAGACGCACGCCGCCGAGACCGGAGCCACCCCGATCGCCCCGGAGGAGGCCCCGCAGGTCGAGGACCAGGTCGGAGCCCCCGAGGTCACCGGTGTCCCCGCGGAGGTCATCCGCCTCATCGGCGATGCATTCGTGAACAAGCCCGAGGGCTTCACCGTGCACCCGAAGATCCAGCAGCTGCTGGAGAAGCGTCTCGACATGAGCCGCAACGGGAACATCGACTGGGGCTTCGGCGAGCTGCTCGCCTTCGGGTCGCTTCTCGTCGAGGGCACTCCGGTGCGCCTCGCCGGCCAGGACTCGCGCCGCGGGACGTTCGTACAGCGTCACGCCGCGCTCCATGACCGGGCGAACGGCCAGGAGTGGCTGCCGCTGTCGAATCTGTCCGACGCCCAGGGCCGCTTCTTCGTCTACGACTCCCTCCTCAGCGAGTACGCCGCACTCGGCTTCGAGTACGGCTACTCCGTGGAGGCTCCCGAGGCCCTGGTGCTCTGGGAGGCGCAGTTCGGCGACTTCGTCAACGGCGCGCAGTCGGTCATCGACGAGTACATCTCCGCCGCGGAGCAGAAGTGGGGTCAGCAGTCCAGCGTCACCCTCCTGCTCCCCCACGGCTACGAGGGTCAGGGGCCGGACCACTCCTCCGCACGCATCGAGCGGTTCCTGCAGCTGTGCGCACAGGACAACATGATCGTGGCGCGTCCGTCGACGCCGGCGTCGCACTTCCACCTGCTGCGCCGTCAGGCCTATGCCCGCCCGCGCAAGCCGCTGATCGTGTTCACCCCGAAGGCGATGCTGCGCCTGCGGGGAGCGACGAGCCCGGTCGAGGCGTTCACCGGCGGTCGGTTCGAGCCGGTCATCGACGACGACCGCGGTCTCGATCGTTCCGCCGTGAAGCGCGTCCTCGTGCACAGCGGCAAGGTGCATTGGGACCTCCGCGCCGAGCTGGAGAAGAACCCGAACCCGGAGATCGCCCTGGTGCGTCTGGAGCAGCTCTACCCGACACCCATCGACGAGCTGAAGAAGATCACCGACTCGTACCCGAACGCCGAGCTCGTATGGGTGCAGGAGGAGCCGGAGAACCAGGGCGCCTGGCCGTTCCTGGCCCTCGCGTTCGCGGATGTCCCCGGCGACCGCTCCTTCCGCCCCGTGTCGCGTCCGGCTTCGGCGTCTCCGGCGACGGGCTCGTCCAAGGTGCACGCCACCGAGCAGGCCGCTCTGATCCGCGCGGCGGTCACCCTCGGCTGATCCGCTCTCGGACGACGAGAAGGGCGCCCCGGCTTCGGCCGGGGCGCCCTTCTCGTCGTCCGGGGATCAGTACCAGATGTCGAGGGACGGAGCCGGGAAGGCGACGAACGCGCGGTCCAGGGCCTCGACGGCCGCGGGCGCGCCGGCGATCCGGCCCGCACCGTGCAGCGCGGCGACACGGATACTGCCTGCGTAGATCGACGAGAGCGCGGAGACGTCGAGGACGAGGTCCGCCCCCGTATCCGGAGCCGCCTCGACGCGCGCCTGCCCCTCGGCGTCGATGCGCAGACGCCACGTGCCCGCGGCGAAACCGAGCGCGTCCTCGATGCGGAGCACCGTGTCCAGGGGCGCGGCGTAGGACCGGGCCGTGAGCGCGGCGGGGACGTCCAGGACGCGGAGCCAACCGTGGTCGTGCACCTCCTGGGTGACCCCACGCGGGTCTCCGACGAGCCACGGCAGCGGGTCGTCGAGAGGACGGAGGTCGGCGGTCACCTCGTCCACGAGATCGTGCTGCAGCGCGAATCGCCACAATGCGGCCGTCGCCTCCGCCGTCTCGCCGACGAGCAGACGCACGTGCAGCGCGAACCGGAAAGTGCCCCCGCGCTCGGCGAGGTGGAACGCCATCACGCCGCGCACCTGCCCGGACTCGTCGCGATAGCGGATACCGCGCACCCGGTCCCGGTCGGTGTCTGTGCTCGCGAGCCCGCTGATGCCCGCCCAGCGGGCCGGCCATCCGGGGACCTGCCCCGATCGGGCGATACGCACCCGCTCGTGCGCCTCCGCCAGCGCGGCCGCGAGCTCTTCGCGCTCGAGGTACTCGACGCCGCCCGCGGGACCGGGCCCCGCCCATCCGGCGCGGCGGACGTCGACGGTGAACCGCGACACCGGGACGGCAGAGCCGAAGCCGTACCGCCCGTAGATCGTCGCCTCGGACACCGTGAGCCCGGCGACCGGGAGACCGGCGTCGGAGGCGGCGCGCAGCTCCCCCTCCAGCAGCGCCCGCGCGATGCCACGACGACGATGGGTGCCGGCCACCGTGACTCCGCTGATCGCCCACATGCCGATCTCACCGCCGGGGATCGTCAGCGGAGTCACCCAGGAGTCGATGGTCGCCACGGGGAAACGGTCGGCCGGGGTGTCGGGCTCGTACACGCCGATGTTGCGCCGGCTCCTCAGGTTCCCGACGCCTTCCTCGCGAGCCGCCTCCGAGGGGTCGGCGCCGAGGAACCCGCGCGCCATCGCTCGCTGGAAGGCGGCCACCCGCGCCGAGTCCGTCGTATCGAGGACCCGGTAGTCGAGGTCCTGTGCCGCGAGGCGGTCGACGGAGGTCTGGTCAGCGGGGATCCCGCGCGCATCGATGAGGGCCATGCACACAGCCTACGGGCGGTCTCCGACGCCCCGCACGCGCTCGCAGCGCCTCAGTGCTGTGCGGCCTGGACCTCGCGCAGCCGGGCGAACACCTGGTCGCGCAGCTCCTCGGGAGCGGTCTCCTTGCAGGCACGGGCGATGACCTCGGTGAGGGTCGTCGCCACCAGAGCCTCGTCCCGGCACGCCGGGCAGTTCTCCAGGTGCTCGCGGATCTCGGCGTGCTCCGTCTTGCACACCTCATTGCGGAGGTACTCCTCCAGATCCTGACGGGCCTTGTCGCAGCCGCAGTCGCTCATTTCTTGCTCCTCGGGTCAGCCGCGGCGATTCCCCGCTCCGCGGCGTAGTCGGCCAGCAGCTCCCGCAGCATCCGCCTGCCACGGTGCAGACGGCTCATGACGGTGCCGATGGGGGTCTTCATGATGTCGGCGATCTCCTGGTACGCGAAGCCCTCGACGTCGGCGAGGTACACCGCGAGACGGAAGTCCTCCGGGACCGCCTGCAGCGCGTCCTTGACGACCGACGCCGGCATGCGGTCGATGGCCTCGGCTTCGGCCGACCGGCTGTGCGAGGCCGTCGTCGACTCGGCGCCGCCGAGCTGCCAGTCCTCGAGCTCGTCGATGGTGCCCTGGAACGGTTCGCGCTGCCGCTTCCGGTAGATGTTGATGTACGTGTTGGTGAGGATCCGGTACAGCCACGCCTTCAGGTTCGTTCCCTGCGCGAAGGTCGACCACGACCCGTAGGCCTTGACGAAGGTCTCCTGCACGAGATCGGCGGCGTCCGCGGGATTGCGCGTCATGCGCATCGCGGCGGCGTAGAGCTGGTCCATGAAGGGGAGCGCCTGCTCCTCGAACTCGCGCCGAGGGTCGCCGACGGTGGCTGCGGTTGCGGTGTCGTCCATCACCGGCCAGTCTAGGCGGCTGAGGTCGATCACCTCGCGTTCCAGCGTCGCAGGCATCCTCTTCCCTTCGCACCGAAGCCGCCTCTCACGAGGACGGCGTTGCGTTTACTAAGGTGAGAACCGATGAGCGCCAAAAGGTATTCCCCCACCCGTGTGCAGGGCGCCTACCCCGCGCCCACGATCGACGGCCCGGTCCACGCCGAGCTCACGATCCCCGGGTCCAAGTCCCTCACCAACCGCGAGCTCCTCATCGCGGCCATCGCGGACGGCCCCGGCCGCCTGATCGCGCCGCTGCACTCTGACGATTCGCAGCGCATGGTGGAGGCCCTCCGCGCGCTCGGCGTCGGCATCGAGGAGGTCGACGCCGGCCACGAGTTCGGTCCCGACCTCGTGATCACGCCCGGCAAGCTCCGCGGCGGCACGACGATCGACTGCGGCCAGGCCGGGACCGTCATGCGCTTCATCGCGCCGCTGGCCGGCCTCGCCGAGCAGGACGTCCACCTCACCGCGCACGAGACGGCTCTGCACCGACCCATGGGCGGGCTCATCAGCGCCCTGCGCGACCTCGGCGTCGACATCGACGACGAGGGAACCTGGGCCCTCCCGTTCACCATCCGCGGCCACGGTCACATCCGCGGCGGTCGCGTGGAGATCGACGCGTCGGCCTCCAGCCAGTTCGTGTCCGGGCTGCTTCTGGCCGCTCCACGCTTCGACGTCGGCCTGCACCTCGTGCACACCGGCGAGCGGCTGCCGAGCCTGCCGCACATCGACATGACCATCGAGGCCCTCAGCCGCCGTGGCATCCGCATCGAGCGCCCCGCGGTCGGCGAGTGGCTGGTGGAGGCCGGGGTCCCCCGCGCCAAGGAGATCCCCATCGAGCCGGACCTCTCCAACGCGGCGCCGTTCCTCGCGGCCGCGCTCGTCACCGGCGGCTCCGTCGCGATCACCGGCTGGCCGGCGCACTCGACCCAGCCCGGGGCGCTGCTGCCCGAGATCCTGCAGGCTGCAGGCGCCCACGTCAGCCGTCATGGCGGGGTCCTCACCGTGCGCGCCGGTTCCGGCATCCGCGGGCTCGATCTCGACCTCTCCGCCGCCAGCGAGCTGACGCCGACCCTCGTGGGTCTCGCGGCCTTCGCCGACGGCCCCACGACGATCCGGGGCATCGGCCACATCCGCCTCCACGAGACCGATCGCATCGCGGCGCTCGTCGGCAACCTGCGCGCTCTGGGCGGGACCGCCGAAGAGCTCCCCGACGGCATCCGCATCGTGCCGGGCCCGCTCCGCGGTGGCTCCTGGGCGGCGCACCACGACCACCGGATGGCGACGACCGGCGCGCTCATCGGCCTCCGCGTCCCCGACGTCGTGATCGACGACATCGGCACCACCGCCAAGACCCTCCCGGAGTTCACCACGCTCTGGGAGCGGATGCTGCGAGGCTGACGGGTGAGCTGGCTGAGCGACGCCGACGACCTCGAGGACGACTTCGAGGACTACGACGAGAGCAGCATCCGGACCCGCCCGAACCCGAAGGCCAACCGACCGCGCACCAAGCGGCGCCCCGCGCACGAGGACGCGCAGGTCGGCCGCGTCCTGGGTGTGGACCGGGGCCGGTACTCCGTACTCCTCGACGAGGACACCCCACAGGAGCGCACGATCACCGCCGCCCGCGCCCGCGAGCTGCGGCGCACGCCGATCGTCACGGGCGACCAGGCACGCGTCGTCGGCGACACCTCGGGAGACGAGGGCACGCTCGGGCGGATCGTGGGGATCGTCGAGCGGACCTCGCTCCTGCGTCGCAGCGCCGACGACACCGACGAGGTCGAACGGGTGATCGTGGCGAACGCGGACCAGATGCTCATCGTCGTCGCCGCGGCCGATCCCGAGCCGCGTGCCCGCCTGGTCGACCGCTACCTCGTGGCGGCCCTCGACGCCGGGATCCGCCCCCTCCTCGTGGTGACGAAGACCGATCTCGCCGACCCGGCGCCCTTCCTCGCGCACTTCGACGGCCTCGACCTCCGCGTCTTCACGAGCGCACAGGACGAGATGCCCGTCGACGAGATCGGCGCGGCGCTCATCGGCCACTCGACCGTCTTCGTCGGGCACTCCGGCGTGGGCAAGTCGACCCTGGTGAACGTCCTGGTCCCGACCGCGGGCCGCGCCACCGGACACGTGAACCAGGTCACCGGCCGGGGACGCCACACCTCCTCCTCCACCGTGTCCCTCCGCTACGAGGGTCCAGGCGGCACGGGCTGGGTCATCGACACCCCCGGCGTGCGCTCCTTCGGGCTGGGGCACGTCGAGCCCGCGAACATCCTCGCCGCCTTCACCGAGCTCGCCGTCATCGCGGAGGACTGCCCGCGCGGCTGCACGCACCTGCCGGACGCGCCGGACTGCGCCCTCATCGAGGCAGCGGAGCGCGGCGAGCTGAGCGAGACGGGGCGGGCGCGGCTGGACTCGCTGCAGCGGCTGCTGCAGACCTTCGCCGACAAGGCGGAGCAGCCGCCCGGACGGTAGGCTGGGGGCGTGACCGAACGCCTGGAAACCGGAACCGCCGCCCCCGACTTCGCTCTGCTCGACCAGGACGGGAACACCGTCCGGCTGGCCGATCTGCGTGGCACGAAGACCGTGCTGTACTTCTACCCCGCGGCGATGACCCCGGGGTGCACCACCGAGGCCTGCGACTTCCGCGACAGCATCTCTTCGCTCCAGGGCGCCGGGTACCAGGTCGTCGGCGTCTCGAGGGACGAGCCTGCGAAGCTGGCCGCCTTCCGCGACCGCGACGGTCTCACCTTCCCGCTGCTCAGCGACCCCGACCACGCAGTGCACGAGGCGTACGGCGCCTGGGGCGAGAAGATGAACTACGGCAAGGTCGTCGAAGGCGTCATCCGCTCGACCTTCGTCCTCGACGAGGACGGCATCATCACGAGTGCCCAGTACAACGTGAAGGCCACCGGCCACGTCGCGCGTCTGCGCAAGCAGCTCGGCATCGACGCCTGACGCGTCGCGGCGGAGTCACTCCGCTTCGCGCCTCGTCCCCTCACGGCGTGCGCTCGCGATGAGGAGGGCGAAGCCGGCGACGGCGGGAACCCCGAGGCCGAGCACGAACACCCACGGGATCGGCGGCAGCGTGAGGGCGCCGAGCGCCAGGGCGATCGCGAGGACCTGGAACACCACCCCGCCCGATCGCGCCCAGGAGCGCCCGGCGCGGGTGCCGACGGCGAAGGCTCCCAGTGCCGCGGCACCGATCAGGGTCAGGACGATGAGAGCGATGGCCGTCGGCAGCGATGCGGCGTCCCCTGCCCCGAGTCCCGCCATCTCGATGGCCGCGAAGACGAGCAGGGCGACCGCTTCGACGGCCAGGACGGCGGCGGCGGCGCGGGCGATTCCCGGTGCGCGCACGTGGTCCTCCCGGGGATCGAATGACGAGAAAACCCTTGATTTCAGGGTATTCATGTAACAGAATAGAGAAAGTCATGTGCTCCCACAGCGGCGTGGGGCGAACGTTCGCGTTCGCATCACAATCAGCGGGCATCCGCCCGTATCTCAACAGGGTAGCGGAACCCGAACCGTCGCCCGAATCGAGAGGTCGCATCGCGACATCTCATGAAATCCACACCGAGGAGCCCCCATGGACTGGCGTGACAAGGCCGCCTGCCTGACCGTCGACCCCGAACTGTTCTTCCCGGTCGGCAACACCGGCCCGGCCGTCGACCAGATCGAGAAGGCGAAGACCGTCTGCGCGACGTGCACGGTCACCGAGATCTGCCTGCAGTACGCCCTGGAGACGAGCCAGGACTCGGGCGTCTGGGGCGGCCTGTCCGAGGACGAGCGCCGCGCGCTCAAGCGCCGCGCCGCCCGCGCCCGCCGCGCCTCCTGAGACTCACGAAGCGGCCTGAGACACCGTCTCAGGCCGCTTCTGCGTGTTCCGACGAGGCGTCAGCGCTCGAGCCAGCGCAGCGGGATGTCGATGACCACCTCGGTCCCCTCACCCTCGCTCCCCCGCCAGTCGATCGTGCCGCCGAGCTCGCCCTGGATCAGCGTGCGGATGATCTGCGTGCCGAGGCCCTGACCGATCCGGCCCTCCGGGAGCCCGTGGCCGGTATCGCGAACCGTCACCCGGAGGTTGTCCTCGGTGCGCTTCGCGTCGATCGTGACGACGCCCTCCTGCCCGGCGAGGCCATGCTCCACCGCGTTCGTGACCACCTCCGTCAGGGCGAGGGCGAGCGGCGTGGCGTATTCGCTCGGGAGCACGCCGAAGTGTCCCGTCGACTGCGTGCGGGCCCGCGTGTTGGGAGCCGACGCCACCTCGGCGACGAGCTTGAGGACACGATGGAAGACCTCGTCGAAGTCGACCTTCTGCGTGAGGCCCTGAGCGAGGGTGTCGTGGACGACCGCGATCGCATCGACGCGGCGCATGGCCTGCGTGAGAGCATCCCGCGCCTCGTCGGAGTGCGTGCGTCGCGCCTGGATCCGGAGCAGGGACGCCACCGTCTGCAGATTGTTCTTGACCCGGTGGTGGATCTCGCGGATCGTCGCGTCCTTGGTGATGAGCTCCTGCTCCTGGTGGCGCAGCTCCGAGACGTCGCGGCAGAGCACGATCGCCCCGATGCGGGTGCCGTGATCCTTCAGGGGGATGGCACGGAGGGAGACCGTCACCCCCCGCGCCTCGATGTCGGTCCGCCAGGGCGCCCGCCCCGTGACCACCACGGGCAGCGACTCGTCCACCTGGCGGGACGGCGGTACGAGCCGGGTGGTCACCTCGGCCAGGGACTCGCCCTCCAGCTCGTCGTCGAAGCCCATCCGATTGAACGCGGACAGGGCGTTGGGGCTGGCGAAGGTCGTGATGCCGTCCACGTCGATCCGGATGAGACCGTCCGATGCCCGAGGCGCACCGCGGCGCGGCGATGTCGGCGCTGCAGGGTCGGGGAAGCTGCCGTCCGCGATCATGCGGAACAGGTCGTTGGCGCACTCGTCGAAGGTGATCTGCTGACGCGACGGCGTGCGGACCTCCCCGAGGTTGGTGTGCCGCGTCACCACCCCGATCACGCGCGGAGCCTTGTCCTCGCCGCGCCGCTCGATCACGATCGGGACCGCGCGCACCCTGGTCGGTGTCTCCTCGAACCAGTCGGGCGAGGACGAATCGACGATCTCCGCCGACTCGAAAGCGCCGTGCACCTGCGTGCGCCACTGCGGGCGCACCCGCTCCCCGACGATGTCCCGGTAGAAGAGCGTCGCCGCACCGCTCGGTCGCGCGTGAGCGACGGCGACGAACGAGCCGTCGTCCGTCTGGATCCACAGGACGATATCGGCGGAGGCGAGGTCCGCGAGGAGCTGTCCGTCACCGGCGAGCCGGTGCAGCCACTCCACGTCGTCGTCGGTCAGAAGGCCCTGGGCCTGGGCGAGATCACTGAGGGTTGACACCTCACCAGCCTAGGCTCCCCCGCCTCAGAGGATGGCGAGCGACGTCGCGCGCCACCGTCGGTCCAGCCCCTCGAGTCGGATGGCCACGGCACGGGTGCGCCCCGGGCCCGCGACCACGACGACCGCCTCGACGATGCCGTCCCGCGGGTGCGTCACCCGCACCGTCCGGATGACGAAGGTGGGTCGGGTCGGCGTGACGCCGCGAGCGCTGCGCGCACGGGCGGCGAGGTTGGCCCTGGCGACGACGCTGCGGTACGCCTCCTCGCTGAACCAGCGGGCGAGCTGATCCACCTCCCGCACTCCGGCGAGCGCCTCGAGCGCCCCCTGGGTGAGGCTCCGCACGAGGAGCGCGGGGTCCGGAAGCTCATCGGCCGGAGTGGGCTGCGGTCCGAAGTACTCGGCCAGCATCATCTCGATCTCCCCTCGGAGGCGTCGGCGAGCCGTCAGTAGAACACGTTCCCGGTACGGCACGGTCGGCGCAGGAGGAGGTCTGTGGACAACCCGTAGATTCCGCGCTTCGGGCGAGGGGCGGGGCGGCCGTCAGCGCGGATGTGGATAACTCGGACGACACGATGTCCGCCCCTACGCTCGGTCGGGTGCACTGGGATTCCCTCTTCGACGACCTGGAAGGACAGCTCGCCGCGGAGTGGGAGGCGGAGCGCGCCGCCCGCGACGCCGAGTCCGAGCGACTCCGCATCGCTCGACTCGACCTGCGCGCTCGATTGCGCCATCTGTGCGCCGCGAACATCGAAGCGACGCTCCACCTCGTCGACGGGGCCCACCTGCCTGTGGGCCTGCGGTCCCTGGGCGTGGACTGGCTCGCCGCCGTCTCGCGCGTGCCGCAGGGCGCGCGCGTGCCGGGCTCCATGCTGCTGATCCCGATGACATCCGTGCTCGGACTCACGCTCGACCACGGATCGATGCTGGGCAGCCTCGCCGACGACACGAACGGTGGAGCGACCACGCTCCGCGAACGGATGACCTTGGGGTTCGCCCTCCGCGACCTCGCGCGTCGCCGTCTTCCGGTGCAGCTCCGCCTCCTCGTCGGCGACGATCTCCACGGGACCATCGATCGCGCCGCCGCCGACCACCTCGATCTCGCCGAGCACGACAGCGGCGCCACCCGCCGGGCCGACGCGGTACGGGGCTTCCGGATCGTGCCGTACGCCGCCCTCGCCGCGATCCGCGTGCAGGGAGCTCCGACTCTCTGACGCTCAGGGACGCCGTGACGCGGCGGGTCCCCACAGCTCGGGGAAGCTCGCGGCCTGCGACTGCCGCCACAGGGCCATCCGCCGCGCCTCCTCCACCTGCGCGGCCAGGTACTCCTCGATGCTCGACTCCTCGATGCGCCAGCGCGCGGGCGCACCGAGGGGGGCGCCGCGAAGGTCTCCGGCATGGACGAGCGCGATCACCTCGTCCACATCGATGCTCAGCAGCTCTGCCACCTGCGCAGGCGCGAGGAAACGGGGGGTGTGCGGGTGCGGGGGTGTCATGCCCTCATTCTGGGCGCGCAGGGCGGAGGAGGTGCGGGGTGGCGAGAGCTTGTGGATAACTCGACGGCCCTGGTGGCCGCTTCTGTGACCATAACGCCATGGCCCCGCTCTCCCGTTCCCCTCGTCGCTTCCGCGGAGATGCCCGCTTCGCGGTGGGCATCGTGCTCGTCCTGGCGTCGATGGCCGGCGTCTGGTTCGTGCTCACCTCATCCGATCAGGCGACGCCGGTGCTCCAGGCGCAGCGCACGATCGTCCGCGGAGAAGTCCTCCGCGCCTCCGACTTCGCGACCGTCGATGTGGCACTCGGGGCCGTGTCCGACGAGTACCTCCGGCCAGGCCAGCTCGATACGGGCCAGGTCGCGGCCCGGACGCTGTCGGAGGGCGAGCTGGTGCCCAGGACGGCGACGACGACGGCAGTGGACAGCCGCACGACGACGGTCGTCGTCGCGAGCAGCGTGGGCCTTCCCGAAGACGTGGAGGCCGGAACCGAGGTCGAGATCTGGCAGGCGCCCCTGCGCGAGGACGGGCGTTCCTATGACGAGCCCCGCATCCTCGTCGGAGACGTCGTCGTGCGTGCCGTCCTCGATCGGGAGGGGCTCCTGGCGGACACCACCGCGGAGCTGGAGATCGTGATCGACCGGAGCGATGTCGCGGCGGTCCTCGCCGCGGTCACCGGCGGTGCGGCACTCTCCGTGGTCCCGGTCGGGGCAGGGTCGTGAGCGTCGTCCTCATCGCGGTGGCCGCGCCGCGGGCCGACGAGCTGGTCGCCGAGCTGGAGTGGGAGGGCGTCTCGGCCGCCAGCATCCCCTCCGCCTCCGCGGCGATGATCACATCTCGTCTGCATCCGGAGGTGGAGGCCGTCGTCGTTCCCGCGAGCAGGGCTGTGCTGACCACCGACCTGCTGTCCACGTGCGACCGCGCCGGCATCCGCGTCCTCACACTCGGAGGCGCGGACGGTCGCGCCGCGATACGGATGGGCCTCGCCCCTCCCCTGCGCGCGGATGCAGCGGGGTGGGAGATCGCGGCGGCACTGTCCGCCGACCTTCAGCCCGTCGCCCCGGCTCCGTCGGCTCGGCCCCGGGTCATCGCCGTCTGGGGTCCGCACGGGGCGCCGGGGCGGTCGACGGTCGCCGTCCAGCTCGCCGTGGAGCTGGCGCGCCGCGGACGCCGGACGGCGCTGGTCGATGCGGACACCGTGGCCCCCGCTCTCGCGCTGCTCCTCGGGATGGACGATGATGCCCCGGGCCTCGCCGCCGCCTGCCGTCGCGCCGAGGCCGGCGCGCTCGATCCGGCGGAACTGACCCGCCTCTCCACCCGCCTCGCAGCCGGAGGTGCCGAGGTCGATGTGCTGGCCGGGCTCAACCGCCCCAACCGCTGGCCGGAGCTGTCCGATGCGCGGGTCCGGGCGACGCTCTCCCTCTGCCGGACATGGACGGAGGAGACCGTCGTGGACGTCTCGGCCGCCGTCGACGCGGACGAGGAGGCGACCTACGACGTGGTCGGCCCGCGGCGGCACGCGGCGACCGTCGCAGCACTGAGCGAGGCGGACCGGGTCGTGGCGGTGGCGGCAGCGGATCCGTTGGGGATCAGCCGATTCCTCCGCGACCACGCCGAGCTCCGGCGCCTCGTGGGCCAGACGCCGGTGACGGTGGTCGTGAACCAGGTCCGTCCCGGCCCCCTCGGCCTCGATGCCCGGAGGCAGATCCGTCGCACGCTGGAGCGCTTCGCCGGGCTCACCGACATCGTCTTCCTTCCCATGGATCGGCGCGCCGTCGACGCGGCTCTCCTCCATGCCCGGCCGATCTCGGACGTCGCGCCGCGGTCGGCGCTCGTCGCTGCCGTCCGTCGGCTCGCGGCCGGTCTCGAGCCGTCCGCCCCTCCGGCGACTACTGGCGGTAGCTCGACAGGAAGTTCCCGAGGCGCTCGACGGCTTCGCTCAGCACTCGCGGCTCTGGCAGGGTCACGAGCCGCAAGTGATCAGGCGTCGGCCAGTTGAACCCGGTGCCCTGCACGAGGAGGATGTGCTCCGAGACGAGCAGGTCGTAGACGAGTTTGGCGTCATCGCGGATCTCGTGCACGTTCGGGTCCAGTCGGGGGAACGCGTAGAGAGCGCCCTGGGGCTTCACGCAGGAGACGCCGGGAATGGCCTCCAACCCTTCCCAGGCGATGTCGCGCTGCTCGTGAAGACGCCCCGTCGGGGCGATGAGGGCGTCGATCGACTGGACTCCGGACAGCGCCGCCTGCACGGCATGCTGGGCAGGGACGTTCGGGCAGAGCCGGGTCGACGCCAGCAGGGTGATCCCCTCGATGAACCCCTTGGCATGGTCCTGGGGACCCGTGACGACCATCCATCCGGAGCGGTAGCCGGCGACGCGGTAGGTCTTGGACAGTCCGTTGAAGGTGAGGCAGAGCAGATCAGAGGCGAGAGTCGCCGTCGGGATGTGCACCGCGTCGTCGAAGAGGATCCGGTCGTAGATCTCGTCGGAGAGGATGAGGAGCTGGTGCTCCCGCGCGATCTGCACGAGTCCCTCCAGCACCTGCCGCGAGTAGACCACGCCGGTGGGGTTGTTCGGGTTGATGATCACGAGCGCCTTGGTGCGCGGGGTGATCTTCGACCGGATGTCCTCGAGATCGGGCTGCCAGTCGTCGTCCTCGTCGCAGAGGTAGTGCACGGGGGTGCCGCCGGCGAGGCTCGTCATGGCCGTCCAGAGCGGGTAGTCGGGGGCGGGGATGAGGACCTCGTCCCCTTCGTCCAGCAGCGCCTGCATGGTCATGGTGATCAGCTCGGAGACGCCGTTGCCGAGGTAGACGTCGTCCGGATCGAAACGCGGGAACCCGTCGATCTCCTCGTACCGGCTCACGACCGCGCGGCGAGCCGAGATGATGCCCTTGCTGTCGCTGTAGCCGTGGGCCGTGGGGAGCGCGGCGAGCATGTCGTGCACGATCTGATGCGGGGCGTCGAACCCGAAGATCGCCGGATTGCCGGTGTTCAGCTTGAGGATCCGGTGGCCCTCTGCTTCCAGTCGCGCCGCCTCGACGAGGGCGTTTCCGCGGATCTCGTACAGGACGTTCTTGAGCTTCGACGACTGGTCGAAGGTGCGCGATGGTGTCATCGATCAAGCCTACAGGGACGAAAGGAGGGCCAATCCGCACGGACTGGCCCTCCTTCTCACCCGGGGGCTACTTCTTCTTCTTGCTCTGCGCGCGGCGCTGCTCGCGGTTGCCCGCGGCCGGGGCGCTCTGCTCCGTGCGCTGCCCGAAGGCCCCGCGCGGAGCCTCCTCGGGCTCGGCCGCCTGCGGTGCCTGAGCGCGCGCGGCGGCCTGACGCATCCGGTCGGTCGCGGCCTGCTGCACCTGGCCCCGGTCGTTGCGGACCTCGACCTCTCCGGCGTCGTTGGCGGCCGAGTACTCCAGCCGCTGCTCTCCGCCGTCGTTGGCGAGGCCCTTCGCCTCGACCTCCGCGGTCTCGGCGTCGCCCGCGCGACGGACCTCGACCTCGAGGTTGTAGAGGTAGCCGACCGACTCCTCCTTGATCTGGCCCATCATCGACTGGAACATCGCGTAGCCCTCGCGCTGGTACTCGATGAGCGGGTCACGCTGCGCCATCGCCCGCAGGCCGATGCCGTCCTTGAGGTAGTCCATCTCGTACAGGTGGTCGCGCCAGCGGCGGTCGAGCACCTGCAGGACCACGCGACGCTCCAGCTCGCGGGTCGCGGCCTCGCCCAGCGACTCCTCGCGCTTCTCATACGCGATCTTCGCGTCCGAGAGCAGCTCGCGCGTGAGACCCTCGGCGGTGATGCCGCCCTTGCGGCCTGCGGCCTCGGAGACAACCTCGTCGATCGTGACGCTCACCGGGTAGAGCGTCTTCAGCTCGGTCCAGAGGGCGTCAAAGTCCCAGCTCTCGTTGTGTCCCTCGCCGGTGTGGTCGCGCACGACGCCGCTGATCGCGTCCTCGATGAAGTGCTGCACCCGGTCGGCGATGTCGTCGCCCTGGAGGATCTGACGACGGTCGGCGTAGATCGCTTCACGCTGACGGTTGAGGACGTCGTCGTACTTGAGGACGTTCTTGCGCATCTCGGCGTTGCGGGCCTCGACCTGCGACTGCGCGCTGCGGATCGCGCGGGACACGAGGCCCGACTCGATCGGCACATCGTCCGGGAAGTTCGTGCGGGCCAGGATCGCCTCGGCGGCACCCGACTGGAACAGCCGCATGAGGTCGTCGGTGAGGCTCAGGTAGAAGCGGCTCTCGCCCGGGTCGCCCTGACGGCCGGAACGACCGCGCAGCTGGTTGTCGATGCGGCGCGACTCGTGGCGCTCGGTGCCGAGCACATAGAGGCCACCGGCCTCGATGACCTTCTCGGCCTCCTCCTCGACGACCTTCTTCATCGCCTCGTAGGTCTCGTCCCAGGCGACCTCGTACTCCTCCGGCGTCTCCACCGGGTCGAGCCCCTTCGCCTTCAGCTCCTGCACCGCGAGGAACTCGGCGTTACCACCGAGCATGATGTCCGTGCCTCGACCGGCCATGTTCGTCGCGACCGTCACGGCACCGAGCCGACCGGCGCGGGCGACGATCTCCGCCTCGCGCGCGTGGTTCTTCGCGTTGAGGACCTCGTGCTTGACGCCCTTCTTCGCGAGCAGCCGCGACAGGTATTCGCTCTTCTCGACGCTGGTGGTGCCCACGAGCACGGGCTGACCGCTCGCGTGGCGCTCCGCGATGTCCTCGACGACCTGCGCGAACTTCGCCGCCTCGTTCTTGTACACGAGATCCGGCTGGTCCTTGCGGATCATCGGCCTGTTCGTGGGGATCGGGATGACGCCGAGCTTGTACGTCGACATGAACTCGGCGGCCTCGGTCTCGGCCGTACCGGTCATGCCGGCGAGCTTGTCGTAGAGGCGGAAGTAGTTCTGCAGCGTGACGGTGGCGAGGGTCTGGTTCTCGGCCTTGACCGGCACGCCCTCCTTCGCCTCGATCGCCTGGTGGATGCCCTCGTTGTAGCGGCGGCCGACGAGGATACGGCCGGTGTGCTCGTCGACGATCATGACCTCGTCGTTCATGACGACGTAGTCGGTGTCCTTCTTGAAGAGCGCGAGCGCCTTGATGGAGTTGTTCAGGAACGAGATCAGCGGCGTGTTGGCCGACTCGTAGAGGTTGTCGATGCCGAGGTAGTCCTCGACCTTCTCGATGCCGGGCTCCAGGACGCCGACGGTGCGCTTCTTCTCGTCGACCTCGTAGTCCTCACCGGCGACGAGCGTGCGCGCGATCTTGGCGAACTCGGCGAACCAGCGGTTCGCCTCACCGGACGACGGCCCGGAGATGATCAGAGGCGTGCGTGCCTCGTCGATGAGGATGGAGTCCACCTCGTCGACGATCGCGAAGAAGTGCTCGCGCTGGACGAGGTCCTCCTTGCGCCAGGCCATGTTGTCGCGGAGGTAGTCGAAGCCGAACTCGTTGTTCGTCCCGTAGGTGATGTCGGCGGCGTACTGCTCGCGGCGCACGGCGGGTGTCTGCCCGGACACGATGATGCCCGTCGTCATGCCGAGCGCGCGGTAGACACGACCCATGAGCTCCGCCTGGTAGCTCGCGAGGAAGTCGTTCACGGTGATGACGTGCACGCCCTCGCCCGCGATCGCGTTCAGGTAGGCGGGGAAGGTCGCGACGAGGGTCTTGCCCTCACCGGTCTTCATCTCCGCGATGTTGCCGAGGTGCAGGGCCGCGCCACCCATGATCTGCACGTCGTACGCGCGCATGCCGAGCGTCCGCTTCGCGGCTTCGCGCACCGCGGCGAACGCCTCCGGCATGAGCTGGTCGAGCGTCTCGCCCTTCTCGTACCGGGCGCGCAGCTCGGCGGTCTCGTTGCGCAGCTCGTCGTCCGTGAGCTGGGAGATGTCCTCCTCGAGGGCGTTCACCGCCTTCACCACCTGGTTCAGACGGCGGATGATCCGCCCCTCACCTGCACGCAGCAGCTTCTCAAGAGGATTCGCCACGGATGTCATCTCCCTGTCATTGGGTCATTCGCCGGTCGTCGCGAGGCGAGCGACAGGCATGCTTTGCCATGTTACCGGGCTGTGACCTCCACGTCGCCTGCAAGGGCGGCCGCCGCGCCGCGTCAGTGAAATTGCCGGGTATGCATATACTCGGCACTGCTTTCCATCCACCATCCTCGGGAGACCGGCCATGTCCGTACGCCAGAGCCTGCTCGCCATCCTCGATCAGGGCCCCTGTTACGGCTACCAGCTGCGCCACGAGTTCGACCGCCGGACCGGGTCGACCTGGCCCCTCAACGTCGGCCAGATCTACAACACCCTGGAGCGACTCGAGCGCGACGGCCTCGTCCAGCGCGGGGAGGCCGACGACCACGGCCATGTCTACTGGCACATCACCGCAGCGGGCTCGGCCGAGGCGGCGCGCTGGCTCGCCGCCCCGGTGCTCCGCGCTCCGGCGACGCGCGAGGAGCTCGCCGTGAAACTCGCGGTCGCCGCCACGCTGCCCGGAGTGGATGCCGCGACCATCCTCCGCAGCCAGCGGGACGCCTCACAGCAGCGGCTGGACGAGCTGCGCCGCACGCCCTCCCCCGGGCTCGCGGCGGGCAGCCCCGAGGACCTCGCGTGGTCGCTCGTCCTCGACTCCCTCATCTGCGCGGCGGAAGCCGAGCTCCGCTGGCTCGATCAGGCGGAGGCCCGGCTCGCGCAGCACCCGCACCCCGAGATGGCGCTGGAACTGACCACCGAACGGCCCAAGAGGGGACGTCCGGCGAAGGCGACGCCGTTGGCCGTCGGCGGCGAGGACGCCATCGCGGTGCCCGCCTGAGCTCCGCGGCGGGCCGTTCGCCTGGAGCGGATGCTCAGCCCGCGCGGGTGCCGGGGAAACTAGGATCAGCACATGGCTGGATTTTGGGGTAGACGCAAACGCGAACAGGAAGAACTCGCCGCGCAGGACGCGGACCTCGCCCGACGCGCGGAGCAGGCACTCGTCGCCGCCGACGAGCGGATCCGTACCACCTCCGACGAGCTCGTCTTCGCGGAGGCCGAGCTCGGCGAGTCCCTGACGTCCGACCTCAAGGCCGCGCTGCTGTCGGTCCGGACGCACCTGCGGGAGGCGTTCCAGCTCCACCAGCTCAACCACGACGAGATCCCGGACACCGATGAGGAACTGCGCACGCGGAACGCGCGGATCCTGCAGCTCTGCGACTGGGCCCAGGACCTGCTCGATGAGAAGACCACCGTGCTCGCGGAGTCGGTCGCGAAGGTGCGGCGAGCGCCCGAGATCATCGCGCAGGTGCGCGCCGACGCGGAGGCTCTGAGCGCCCGCATCCCACAGACGGACGAGACCGTATCCCGGCTGTCCGCCCGCTACTCCGACTCCGCCATGCATCAGATCACCGCGAGCGCCGCCGAGGCGGAGCAGCTGATCCGCTTCGCCACCCACAGCGCCGACATCTCGGAGCGCCGCCGTGCCGCGAAGCAGAACGAGGAGGCGAACCTCGCACTGGAGACGGCCACCGAGGCGACGCGCCGCGCCGGTGCCCTGCTCGATGCCGTCGAGGACTTCGAGATCGAGGCGCTGCGCGCCGAGTCGACGCTGGCCGAGGTCATCGCCGACTCCCGCAACGACCTCATCGCCGCGCGGACCGCTCCTTCCACGCCCGCCGTGGCAGAAGCCGTCGCGCGGCTGCAGGCGGCTCTGGCCGCGCTCACCCCCTCGGGGCAGCCCAACGATCCGTTCGCGGAGCTCTCCCAGCTGCGCGAAGCGAACGCGGGCCTCGACCACGCCATCGCCACGGCGCGACACCGGGCCGAGAACCCCCTGCCGTCCATCGCACAGGTGCAACACGCGATGGACGACGCCGACCGGCAGCTCGGCGTCGCCCGCGGCCTCATCGCCGGCCACCGCGGATGGATCGGCGCCGACGCCCGCACGCGTCTGGCCGAGGCCGAGCGGCTCCGGGTCGACCTGCCGGCTCTCCTGCCCGCCGAGGAGACGCGCGAGGCGGCCCTGGCGCAGGCCCGCAGGGTGGCCCACCTCGCCGCGGAAGCTCTCCAGCTCGCACAGCGGGACATCGACTCCTCGCGCCCGCAGGACCAGGACTGGGGCGGGGGCTGGGGCGGCGGTCCCCGTCGCGGCGGCGGCATGGGCGGCGGCGACCTCGCCTCCGGTATCCTCGGCGGGCTCGTCATCGGCAGCCTCCTGGACGGCATCTTCGACTGACGCCCCCCGAGCTTCACACGGGAACGGCCCGATCCCCGCAGGGATCGGGCCGTTCTCGGTCCTGTCAGGAGGCGAGCGCCTCAGCGGGCGGAGCCTGCGTGCTGAGGGCGATGACACCGTAGTCCCAGCCCTTGCGGCGGTAGACCACGCTCGGGTGGTCGGTGCGCGCATCGACGAAGAGGAAGAAGTCGTGCCCGACGAGCTCCATCCGGTCGACGGCCTCCTCCACCGTCATCCACTCCGCCTCGAAGCTCTTCGTGCGGATGACGACCGGGGAGTAGTCCTCCTCCTCCTCGCTCTGCACGGGGATGCTCCCCGTCGCCACGGCGTGCAGCACCTCGGCGGAGGCGGGCTGCACGTCGATGCCCTCGAGCGAACCGCTGCCCTTCTCGAAGTGCGGGCCTCGCGGATGCTGTCGTCCGTCGACGCGCTTCTCCTTCGCGCGGCGCAGCTGCTCGGTCATCTTGTCGATCGCGAGGTCGAGCGCCACGAACTTGTCGCCGTCGACCGCTTCGGCACGGACCACGGGGCCCTTCCCGACGAGCGTCAACTCGACCGTCTCGTCCGGGACCCGACCGTTGCGGTAGACCCGGTGCGTGACCTTCACGTCCAGGCGTTGCGCCTTGGCGGCGAGTGTCTGGATCTTGGCGATCTTCTCTTCGACGACGGTGCGGAAGCGATCGGTGATGCCCACTCCGACGCCCACGATGCTCGTTTCCATTGCTGCCTCCTTGTCCCGGTCCACCCGGCCAAGGGCGGACCGTGGTCGCCTTGTGACACCCCACCGTAGTCCGACCCGCGGCCGATGTCACGGCCCGAGGCCCTGTGTCTCCGGTGAGTCTGCAATGAACCTCATCCGGATCGGGCCGACATCGGCGTGGCGGCGAGCGCGACGACCCCGGCGACGACGAATCCGGCGGCGACGAGGGCGCGGCTGGCCTCGTCGAGCGTGGCCCCCGTGGTCACGACGTCGTCCACCACGACCGCGGGTGCGCCGAGCCCTCGTCGGCGTGCGCGCATCGCGCCCCGGAGATTGTCGGCCCTCGCGACGGCAGACAGCTCCCGCTGGTCCCGCACCTGACGGGTGAGAGCGAGGACGCGCTGCGGCTCCGCACCGGCGGACCGGACGAGGAGCTCAGGGACGCGGTAGCCGCGCCGACGGAAGGCTGCCCGCGAGGTCGGGACGGGGATCACCCAGACTCCCGGTCCGACCGCAGGGAGGAGGACGGCGGAGAGGGCGGCGCCCAGCGGTCGTCCCAACGCGGTCTGCCCCGCTCCTTTCAGACTCCGGATGCAGGAAGCGGCCGGACCGTCCAGGTCGAGGGCGGCGCGGACCCGCAACCCGCCCGGGGTCCGCACGTCGCGCGGCCTCGGGGTGAGCGCGACCCGGCAGCTGTCGCAGAGCACGATGCCGGGCCGGTCGCATCCGGCACAGCTCGCCGCGAGCAGCAGCGCCCCGGTCTCCGCGACGAGCGCGCCCACTCGTGTCGTGAACCCCATGTCGAGATCCTGCCGTCAGGCGCGTGCTCCTGAGAGCCATCCCCTTGTGGCGGGACTCGATCGGCGCCGAGGCCGTTCCGTGCAGGAGAGGTCATTCGCCGGCTCGTGTGGCCAGGACGGAGACGCCTTCCGTCACCTCCCGCCACGCCGATCCCGCGTGCGCGAACAGCTGCCCCGAGGTGTCCAGGATGCGCACACCCGCCGGAGTGCGGGCACCGGCGATCGACGCCGCATTGCTGGGTGCACTCTCGGCCGAGCCCGGTCCGCCGACCGGCTGCACGATCAGACGGGGCGTCGTGGAGTCTGTGAGCACGGCCAGCCGATCGGGCCCCAGCCAGACGAGCCCCGTCGACGGCTCGGTGAGCTGGAGCAGCTGTCGCACCTCACCGAGCTCTGTGGGCACACCGGCGCCGTCCCGGACGACCGCCGCGACGACCACCCAGAGCTGGCCGCCGACCCGGACGACAGCCGCGAGCCTGGCGCCGTCGGCGGCGACC
Source organism: Microbacterium sp. NRRL B-14842 (assembly GCF_050470785.1). Lineage (NCBI taxonomy): Bacteria > Bacillati > Actinomycetota > Actinomycetes > Micrococcales > Microbacteriaceae > Microbacterium > Microbacterium sp. NRRL B-14842. The sequence continues at coordinate 1,841,440 of NZ_JBFLUM010000001.1, forward strand.
CGCAGATCGGAGATGGACGAGGCGTTCGGCCACGCGCCGGCGACCTCGTGTCCGACCACATCGGGGCCGACGGCGAGCACCGCCTGCGGGGCTGACGCGGGCACCGACCACACGTAGCCGTAGGGGTCGAGGGACGGCTGCACGAGGCCGGACCGGGCATCCAGCTCGTTGCGTCCGTTCTCGGTCGCGAGGTACACGTGGCCGTCGTCGAGCTGCAGCGCTGCGGTCGCGTCGTCCGCGGCCAGGTCGATCGCCTCGATCGGCTGCGTGACCGCCTGGATCTGCGCGCTGATCCCGGGGATCGACGCGATCTCGTCACCGACGATGCGACCGAACCTGCCGTCCTTCAGCACGAGCGTCCCCGGCTCCGACGGGGTGCTGATGACATCGACGACGCCCGCGTCGAGCGCGCGGCCGTCGACGCTGAAACGCACCTGCGTGACGTTCACGCCCGCGGCCTTCAGCGTGGCCTGCAGCTGGGTGCGCATCCGGGCCAGCGTGGTCTCGTCCAGGCTCGCCGCGGGTCGGGTCAGCGCCACCTCGGCCGCCTGCCCCGTGATGAGCACCGCGTCCTGTGCCAGTTGGACGTCGGCGGGGAACGCCGTCTGCACGGCCGGATCGAGCCACTCCGCCGGAGTACCGCTGACGAGGGCCTGCGTCACGGTCGTCGCCGGGCTCTGGCGTCGCGGGAACCACCGCATATCCGGGACGAGTCGGGACCAGCGCGCGTCGAACCACTGCAGCGAGTACCCCTCGAACACATTCGGGAACCGGCTCTGGTCGATCACCACGCCGTCGGGCGCCTCGGTGATCCGCCACTCGCCGTCCTCCCCCCTCGCGAGCGCGAACGGCACGCTCGAGTCGCCGGGGGCACCGCTGTACGCCCCGGAGTCGTCCACGCTGGCGACCAGCTCGAGGAGGACCTGCACCTCGGCCTCCTCAGCGTCCTCCACCTGGTCGTCGGGGACGTTCGAGCTGAGGGTGCGGGCCTCGGGACCAGCGTCGATGGAGACCCCCGCCGATGGTCGCCAGCTGCGCTGCAGAGAAGGCGCCAGGAACTCCCGAGCCGTCGCCCAGTTGTCCGATGTCGTGATGCCGGCTTCGAGGAACCCCTCGACGATCTCCTCGGGGCCCGCCCCCGCAACGGGACCGGAAGCCACGGGGAGCACGTCGACGTCGTCCGGGGACTCCCCCAGCTGGAGACCGACCGCGACGTCGCCGCTCGTCGGCAGACCGGCGCACGCGGGAAGCAGCAGCGCGACCAGCGCCAGTGCGGCGCCACGGACGAATCGGCTCCTCGCGCGCGGGCTCATGACTGGTCCTTCCCGTCGAGCAGATCGGAATAGGTCTCGGCGATCGAGATCGGCTGCGTCGCGTCGCCGAGTTCTGTGAGGGGCTCCTGCGGCTCCACCGAGATCGGGCTCGGGCCGTCCAGCACCCGGTCGTGGCGGGGAATGGTCAGCACGAAGTGCGAGCCCACCCCCAGCTCCGACCACACGGCGAGGGTGCCGCCGTGCAGGGTGGCGTCGCCGAGGGCGATCGACAGGCCGAGCCCCGTACCCCCGATGGTGCGCTGCCGCGACGGGTCGGCGCGCCAGAAGCGATCGAACACGCGTTCCGCGTCTCCGGGGTCCATCCCGAGCCCGAAGTCGCGCACGCCCGCGGCCACCGCGTGCTGGTTGCTGTCGACCGTGACGACGACCGGACGCCCTTCTCCATGCTCGATCGCGTTGCCGATCAGGTTCCGCAGCACGCGCCGCACACGACGCGGGTCCATATCCACCGGCGAGTAGCCGCCGGGCGCCACCAAGCGGATCTCCGTGCCATGCCCTTCCGCAAGAGGTCGCATCTGCTCGATGATGTCCTCTGCGAGTTGGGCGAGACTCGTCGCCTCCAGCTCGAGCTGCACGGACCCCGCGTCGTACCGACTGATCTCCAACAGGTCGGCCAGCAGCGTGTCGAACCGCTGCACCTGCGCGTGCAGGAGCTCGGCGGTGCGGGCGGTCGTGGGGTCGAACTCGTCGCGCTGGTCGTTGAGCATGTCGGCGGCGAGGCGGATCGTCGTCAGCGGGGTCCTGAGCTCGTGCGAGACGTCGGACACGAAGCGCTGCTGCACCATGGAGAGCTCGCCGAGCTCCTTGATCTGCGCCTCGATGCTGTCGGCCATGGCATTGAAGGAGCGCCCCAGCGTCGCGAGCTCGTCCTCGCCGTGCACCTCCAGCCGCACGCCGAGATCGCCCGCCGCGAGCCGCGCACTCGTCTCGGCCGCCTGGACGATCGGGGTGGACACGGTCCGCAGCACGATCCAGGAGATGGCCGCGACGATGGCCACCAGCCCGATGCCGGCGATCCAGAGGGTGCGCTGCACGAACACGAGGGTCTGGTCGGCGTCGGCGAGGTCGTAGGCGAAGTAGATCTCGAAGGTCCCGGCCTGCGGCACCTGGAGCTGCTGCCCCACGACGATGCCCGGCACGACGCCGCCGTCCTCCGTGGGCAGGGCGACGGACTGCCAGGCCTGCCGGTCGTCGAACTCGCGGACCCTGGCCTGCAGCTCGGGGCTCAGCAGATCCGGCGTGAGCCCGGCGGTGAAGCCGTTGAGCCGGACCGTCCCCGAGCCGTCCTGGATCTTGAAGCCGGCGAGCAGGTCGGCGCTCGACGTGCGCGAGAGGGTGTCGGGGATGCCGTTCCACAGATCGGTGAGCGCGGCGGGGTCATCGCCCACCTCCGCCACGTCCAGCAGGGACTGCGCCTGGTCCACCGCTCGGCGGGCATCCTCCAGCGCGACGTTCTTCCGCGACACGAAGAGGTCGTTCTGGATGACCAGCGCCATCGTGACGCACGTGATGAGGATCGCCAGCGACGTGGCGACGAGGGTGATCGCGAGGGTGCGGAACCGGAGTGAGCGCCGCCACAGCGCCGCCAGCACGTCCGGCCAGCCGCGCCAGTCGCGGAGGACGGCGACGGCCGTGGTCGCAGTCGTCGCGGCCATGGGGTCCCTAGGTGACGCTGCCGGCGCGGTAGCCGACGCCGCGGACCGTCATGACGATCTTGGGGTTGTCCGGGTCGAGCTCGACCTTCGCCCGCAGCCGCTGCACGTGCACGTTCACGAGCCGGGTGTCCGCCTTGTAGTGGTAGCCCCAGACCTGTTCGAGGAGCATCTCGCGGGAGAACACCTGCTGCGGCTTGGAAGCGAGGGCCACGAGAAGCTGGAACTCGAGCGGTGTGAGGGCGATCGGGGTCGTCCCGCGGCGCACCTCGTGCGCGTCCACGTCGACGGTGAGGTCGCCGATCCGCAGCTGCTCGCTGGAGGCCTGCGGCGTCGGGCGCAGCCGGGTGCGGATGCGGGCCACGAGCTCCTTCGGGTTGAACGGCTTGACCATGTAGTCGTCGGCGCCGACCTCGAGGCCGCGGACGACGTCCGCCGTGTCGCTGCGCGCCGTCAGCATGATGATCGGCACGCCCGACTCGGCGCGGATGCGCGTGCAGATCTCGATGCCGTCCATTCCGGGGAGCATCAGGTCCAGGAGCACCAGGTCGGGGCGCTGCGCGCGCCACTCGTCGACCGCGCGCGCACCGTCCGCGCAGAACACCGGCTCGAATCCCTCGGTGCGCAGCACGATGCCGATCATCTCGGCGAGCGCGGTGTCGTCGTCGACCACAAGGATGCGTGAGGTCATAACTGTTACCTTATGGCACCGAGTCCCGCCCTCCGCAGGTCTGCGCCTCAGTGCCCGGATATGACACGATGGGAGCGCACGACGGAGGGAGGCCCGTGAGCGGCCAGACGTGGACCCCAGCTCCCCGGAAGGGCATCATCCCCCTTCATCCGCTGACGTTCGGCATGCTGCTGGGCAAGGCCTTCGCGGCGCTGCGGCACAACCCGAAGGTCCTGTTCGGGTTCGCCGTCGTCATCCAGCTCATCGTCGTCGTCGCCACCGCCGGGGTGATGGGGCTCGTCCTGTTCTCGACGTTCTCCCGGCTGGAGACGGTCTCCCCCTCCTCCCCCGACTTCGAGGCCGTGTTCGCCGGCACGATCGCCATCAACCTCATCGCCGGCCTCGTCGTCGGGCTCGCCTCCGTCGCGTTCACCGCGATCATGCAGGGGGTGGTGGCCGCCGAGGTCGGCTACGCGACGGTCGGCGTCAAGGCCACGCTGCGGATGCTGTGGCGCCGCATGGCCCCGGCCTTCTGGCGGCTCGCCGGCTTCGCCTCCCTCTCCGTGCTCGCGCTCTTCGGCGGCCTCGCGATCGTCGCGGCCGTCATCGCCGCTCTCATCGCCGGCGGTCTCGGGGGCACCCCGGAGATGATCGGCATCGTCGTGCTCGTCGTGGTGCTCCTGGCCCTGGCGGCGATCCCGCTCACGGTCTGGCTGTCGACCAAGCTGCTGCTCGTCCCGTCGATCCTCGTGCTGGAGCGGGCCCGCTTCCGGGAGGCGTTCGTGCGGTCGTGGCGCCTGACCCGCGGCCGGTTCTGGGTCGCGTTCGGCGTGACCTTCCTCATCAGCCTCATCATGGGCCTGGCGATGCAGGTGGTCAGCATCCCGACCGCCATGTTCTCCTCGTTCCTCGGGACGGTCATCGCCCCGACCGGGTCCAGCGAGCCGAGCGCCGTCATCGCGTATGTCTTCGCCCTCCTCGCCCCGCAGATGCTGCTGCTGATCCTGCAGGCGATCACCATCGTCGTGCAGAGCACCGGCGGCGTGCTCGTCTACCTCGACTGCCGGATGCGCTACGAGGGACTCGACCAGACGCTCCTCTCCCACGTGGAGCGCCGCGACCTCGGTGTGCCGGAAGACCAGCTCGGCGACCCGTTCGCGATCGATCCCGCCCGTGCCGTCACCAGCGCTCCCCCGCCCCGGCAGGTGCCGGAGCACGTGATGATGTCCCAGGGCTACGGCTCTCCGGCGTATGGCGGGCCCCCCGTGGCGCCGATGCCGTTCCCGGGGGCGGCGGGTCCTCTTCCGACCTCTCCCGCGCCGACCGCGTTCGCCCCTCCGCCGCCGCCCGCACCGGCCCCTCCCGCCCCGCCGTCCGCCGAGGACGCAGCCGGATGGACGGCGCCGGGCAGCACCCCGCCGTCATGATGCGACGGTTCGACGACGTCTTCGTCCCGGACGGGGACGAAGCGCGACGCTGGGCCGAGGAGGAGCTGTCCAATCCGCGGTACGCGGACGCGAAGCCCACGTGGTTCGACCTTCTCGCCCGCGACGTGATGCGCTTCCTCACCGATCTCTTCAGCGGGGAGAACGGGGCGAGCGTCGGCCCGACCGCACTCATCGTGGTCACGGTGCTCATCGCCGCGGCTCTGGTCACCGCGCTGATCGTGTGGGGACGCCCCCGACGCTCGAGAGCGATCCGGCGCGCGCACGGCGACCTCCTCGGCGCCGCCGACGACCGCAGCGCGGCACAGCTCCGCGCCGACGCCGAGCGCAGCGCACGCCAGAGCGATTGGGACGCCGCGGTCGTGCTCCGCTACCGCGCGATCGCCCGCAGCCTGCTCGAGCGTGACCTCATCGATCCGGCGCCCGGAGCGACGGCGCAGTCCCTCGCCCGCTCCGCGAGCGCGGTCTTCACCGACGAGGCGGACGCCCTGCGGCGGGCCGCCGCGTCCTTCGACGACGTGCGCTACCTACGGCATCCCGCCACGGAGGACGACTACCGGCACCTCGCCGCGACGGACGAGCGCCTCCGCGCCCACCGCCCCGAGGGGGTGCCCGCGTGACGACGATCGCATCGGACGAGATCGCCGTCGACACCACCGCCGAGCGCCCGCGGCGTCGGACCGCCTCTCTCCTCGGGTGGCTCCTCGTCGCGGCGCTCGTGGTCGCGGTCGCCCTCGCAGCCTCCCAACTCGCGGCGAGCGGCCCCGGCGCGCGGGGCACCCTCGATCCGGAGAGCCGGTCCGGCACCGGCGCCCTGGCCCTGGCCGAGCTGCTGCGGGACCAGGGAGTCGAGGTCGAGGTCGTCCGCTCGCGGGCCGCGGCAGCCGCCGCCCTCGACGAGGACACCACGCTGGCCCTGACCAACCCCTACACGCTCTCCGACGACGCGCTGGCGGATCTCCTCGCGCCGGCCGACCGCGTCGTCTTCCTCTCCACAGGCACGCATCTGCTGGCCGAACTCGCGATCGGCGAGAACGCGTCGGGTTCGGCCGCGCCGAGAACAGCCACCTGCGCAGTCCCCGAGTTCGCCGAAGTCGGCGCCATCCGCCCTGATCGGCTCTTCTCCCCCGCGGACGACGTGACCGGGTGCTTCGGCGAGGACGATGCCGCGGCCGTGCTCGTCGACGAGAGGGACGGATACCGCGCGGTGGTCGAGGGCGTGAAGCTGTTCAGCAACGCGGCCCTCGCCGAGGACGGCAACGCCGCGCTCGGACTCGCCCTGCTCGGGCAGACCGACCGGGTCGTCTGGTACGTCCCGTCGTTCGAGGACACCGACATCGAGGGCACCACCCCCGACACGCTCGGGAGCCTCACCCCGGACTGGGTCACCCCGGCGATCCTGCTGCTCCTCGCCGCGGGCCTGGCCGTCGCCCTCGCCCGCGGCCGACGTTTCGGCCCGCTCGTGGCGGAGACCCTTCCGGTGACCGTCCGCGCGTCGGAGACGATGCACGGACGCGCGCGGCTGACGGCCAGGGCCGCGGACGCCCCACACGCCGCGGACGCACTGCGGGAGGGCACCCGGAGGCGACTGGCCCGACGACTCGGGTTGGCTGTGCACGCGGACGCGGACGAGATCGCCGACGCCGCCGCCGACCGTCTCCGGATCCCGCGCGGCACGCTGCAGAGCCTGCTGTCGGGACCTCCACCCACCGACGACGCCGCCCTCGTCGCGCTCGCCCGTCGCCTCGACGAGCTCGAGACCGCCGTGGAGACGAGCGCGCAGTCCCCGCGGAGCGGCACATGACCATCCGTCCGCCCCACACCCCTTTTCCGACCGAAGCCGAGGAGACCCCGTGACCGACGAGAACAGTCCCGCCGACGACGCCGCGCTGCGCCAGGCCATGCACCGCGTCCGCACCGAGGTCGACAAGGCGGTGGTCGGCCAGGCCGGCACGGTCACCGGCCTGCTCGTGTCGCTCCTGGCGCGCGGCCATGTGCTGCTGGAGGGTGTTCCCGGCGTGGCGAAGACCCTGGTCGTGCGGTCGTTCGCCCGGGCTCTCGGGCTCGACACCAAACGCGTCCAGTTCACGCCCGACCTGATGCCCGGCGACGTCACGGGGTCCCTCGTCTACGACGCCAGGACCGGGGAGTTCGACTTCCGCGCGGGCCCCGTGTTCACGCACATCCTGCTTGCGGACGAGATCAACCGCACGCCCCCGAAGACCCAGGCGGCGCTCCTGGAGGCGATGGAGGAGCGTCAGGTCTCCGCGGACGGCGTGAGCCGCGCGCTGCCCGACCCGTTCCTCGTCGCCGCGACGCAGAACCCCGTCGAGCACGAGGGGACCTACTCTTTGCCCGAAGCCCAACTCGACCGCTTCCTGATGAAGCTCGTCGTCGGCATGCCGGAACGCGATGCCGAGGTGTCCGTGCTCCGGCGCCATGCCCAGGGCTTCTCGCCGCGCGAGCTCACGGGCGTCGAGGCCGTGATCGGCGCCGACGAGATCCGCGCCGCCCAGCGGGCCGCGGCCCGGGTCGAGGTGACCGACGACGTACTCGGCTACGTGGTCGACCTGGCCCGCGCGACCCGCCACTCCCCCTCCGTCGAGCTCGGTGCCAGCCCCCGCGCCTCGACGGGACTGCTCGCCGCGGCCAAGGCCTGGGCCTGGCTCAACGCCTCCACCGCCGTGACGCCGGACCACGTGCAGACGATGCTCGTCCCGGTCTGGCGGCATCGTCTCCAGCTCCGTCCTGACGCGCAGATGGAGGGCGTGTCCGCGGACGCCGTGCTGACATCGGTGGTCCAGCAGACCCGGGTGCCGATCTAGGTGTTCGTCTCGGGCCGTCTCGCCGTCGCCCTCGCCGTCGGCATCGTGCCGCTGGTCCTCACCGGGCTGGCGGGGTTTCCGCCGTACGCGGTGCTGGGCGGGTGGGTCGGGCTGTGCCTCCTCCTCGTGGCCGTCGACGTCCTCCTGGCCGGCGACCCGCGCGCGGCGACCGTCACCCGTCGCGTCCCGTCGCGCGCCCGGCTCGGCGAGCAGGTGCCGGTCAGCGTGGCGGTGCAGAACCGGGGGACGCGGACGCTCGACGTCCTGCTCCGCGACGCGTGGCAGCCCACCGCGGGAGCGCCGTCGGAACGGCAGCACCTGCGCATTCCGCCCGGGGAACGGCGGCGCGTGGAGATCCCCCTCCGCCCGAGACGCCGTGGCGAGCTCGTCAGCGCCTTCGTCGTGCTTCGTTCCCGCGGTCCCCTGGGGCTCGCCGGCCGACAGGCACTGCACCCCGTCCGTGGCGCGATCCGTGTGCTGCCCGCCTTCTCCTCGCGCAAGCATCTGCCTTCGCGGCTGGCGCGGCTGCGGGAGCTCGATGGGAACACCAGCATCCAGGTCCGGGGACAGGGCACCGAGTTCGACTCTTTGCGGGAGTACGTGCGAGGGGACGACGTCCGCTCCATCGACTGGCGGGCGACGGCACGAGCGGGGACGACGATGCTGCGCACCTGGCGCCCCGAGCGCGACCGGCACGTGGTCCTCATCGTCGACACCGGGCGCACGGCCGCAGCCCGGGTGGGCGACGGCACACGACTCGATGCGGCGCTGGAGGCCGCGCTCCTGCTCTCCGCGCTCGCGGCACGGGCAGGCGACCACGTGCACCTGCTCATGCACGACAGGGTGACCAGGGCACGGGTGACCGGGGTGGACGGCGCGGCGCTCCTGCCGGCTCTCACCGACGCCATGGCTCCGGTGCACGCCCGCCTCGTCGACACCGATTGGCATGGGGCCTTCGCGTCGGTGCGGACGCTGACCACGCGTCCCTCTCTTCTCGTCGTGCTCACGGCGCAGGACGCCGCCGAGTCGGCACGGGGCTTCCTCGGTGCCTTCCCCGACGCCTCACGGGCCATGACGGTGCTGGTCGGTTCGGTCACGGACGACGGCATCGCCGCCCTCACCCGCGCGCGGGAGTCCCGGGAGGACGTCTATCTCGCCGCCGCCGCCGAGCGCACGCTCCGGGACGCCGAGAACGTCGCGGACGCGATCCGCCGCGCCGGTGGCGAAGCCATCGCCGCGGACCCCGAGGACCTCCCGCCGCGGATCGCCGACCGCTACCTCGAGCTCAAGGCGGCGGGGCGGCTCTGACGGCGGTCGCCGTTCCTCAGCCCGCCACGAGCCGCGGCGTGCCGGACTCGTACTCGACGAGGTCACCGGTCTCGCCGCGGCGATAGGCGCGCCTGCCGATCACGAGCATGTAGATGAGGAAGACCGCGAGGGCCGCGGCACCGATGCCGATCTTGACCGGCCAGGGCAGTGCCCATCCGGTGACGAACCCCTCGACCAGCCCGGAGAGGAAGAGCGCGAACACGAGCCCGAGGGCGACGGTGGCCAGCGCCCTGCCCTCCTCCGCGAGCGCCTCGCCGCGGGTGCGGTGGCCCGGCGCGACCCAGGCCCAGAACATGTGCAGGCCGGCGGCCGCGGCGACGAAGATGCACGTCATCTCCAGCATGCCGTGGGGAAGGATGTACAGGACCATGAGGTCGGCCTTGTCGTGGATCGCCATGACCGCCCCCGACGTGCCCAGCCCCATGGCGTTCTGCACGAGCATGTAGACGGGCCAGATGCCGGTCACCCCGAACAGCACGCACTGCATCGCTATCCAGGCATTGTTCGTCCAGACCATCCCCATGAACACCGCTGCCGGGTTCTCGGTGTAGTACCCGGTGAAGCTCTCGTCGGCGTACTGCTCCAAGGCGTCCGGTGGACCGAGCGTGGCGACGAGCGCCGGGTCACCGGCGATCCACGCGGCCGTGCCGACGGCGACCGCCACGAAGGCGAGCGCGATGATCAGGGTCGTCCGACGCAGGCGGTAGAGCGCCGCGGGGAGCTGGAGGCGGAAGAACCGCGACGTCTGGGTGAGGATGCTGTCCGCGGCCCCCGTGAGCCGGAGCCGCGCACGCACGAGGATCGTGGAGAGGTAGGCGCCCTGCGGGGACTCCCCGACCGACGTCTTCAGTTCCGCGAGGTCGGCCGATGCGGCACGGTAGCGCACGATGAGCTCGTCGACACCGGCACCGTCCAGGCGGGCCCGGCTGAGGGTGTCCAGCCGTTCCCATTCGGACCGGCGCGCATCGGTGAGGGCATCGGCATCCACCTGATTTACTGTACTCATGTCCGCGCAGATCGACGTCTCCGACGAGGTGCTCTCCGGCGAGGCGGTCGCGATCGACGTCCAGCCGGTGGGGTTCCTCCTCCGTGCGGCCGGGGCCGTCATCGACATGCTGCTGGGCTACGCCGTCTTCGTCGGGTCGATCTTCCTTCGCATCTGGCTTCTCGACATCGGCGTGCTCGACACCGCAACCGACCGCATCGCCCTCGTGGCCTCCCTCGTCATCAGCTTCGTGATCCTGCCGATCACGATGGAGGTGGCGCTGAAGGGACGCAGCCTCGGAAAGCTCGCCGTCGGCGGCAGGATCGTACGGATGGACGGCGGAGCGGCCGGGTTCCGCCACGCGTTCATCCGCGCCCTGCTCGGCGTCCTCGAGATCTATCTCACCTTCGGCGGCCTCGCCGTCCTGGTCGGGGCCTTCACGGCGCGTTCCCAGCGCCTCGGCGACCTGGTCGCCGGCACGTACAGCCAGCGGGTGCGCACCCCGCAGCTGGTCACGCTCGCGCCGACGCTGCCTCCGGCGCTGACGGCATGGGCGCAGGTCGCCGACGTGGCGCGGCTTCCTGATCGGCTCGCCCGCCGCATCTCCCAATTCCTCGTGAGCGCCCCGCGCATGCTCCCGGCTGCTCGGGAACGCGTGGCCCGCGACCTGCTCGCCGAGGCCGCACCCTTCATCTCCCCCGTACCGGCGGCGCCGCCCGAGCTCGTGCTGGTCGGCGTCACCGTCCTCCGGCGCGAGCGCGAACGCCGCGCGCTGGACAACGCGGATCGACGCGCGGAGCGACTGACGGGTCGCCGTCTGGGCGCCTGACCACCTCGCCGGTCGCGTCGGTCAGGCGCGCAGGGCCTCGTGGCGGACGACCAGCCATCCCGCAGGGACGGAGAGGCGGTCCGCATGCGGCGCACAGAGGTCGTGCGCCTGCGGATCGTTCGCCGCACCGAGCGGCCCGAGCGCGGCCATCTGATCGCCGTAGTCATACGTGAGGGTGGCCACGGCCTCGCGCGCGCAGCCGACCTTCGAGCACAGTCGTCCGTCCATCTCCGTCAGCGTACGGCGCCTCCCGGCGGCGGCGGGGCTGCCGCGCCGGGAGCCGCCACAGCGCCTAGACTTTTCGGCATGCCCCGTCGCCGTTCCGTCCCCGCCGCCGCCGCTCGCCGCGGTGCCAGGCACGGCCGGCACGGTCGTCTCGGACGCAGCGAAGTCGTGAAGCCGCCGCTTGCCCCGCTGGACGGCCGCATCGATCGCTTCGACCTCACCGTGGGCACAGCGGTCGAGTTCCTGCGCGGGACGTGGCCGGAACTCCAGGACGTCCGATTCGAGATCGGTGCGCTGCCGACGTACGACGCCGACGGCGAGGTGCCGCGTTGGCACCTCGACCGCGATCAGCGGAGGATCGTCCTCTTCCGGATCCCGATCGAGCGGCTGCTCCCGCCGGGACACGACGACGCCGCGCATCGACGGATGGCGATCGAGAGTGCCGTCTTCCGTGCGGCGGCGGAGTACGTCGGCCGGGAGCCGTGGGATCTCGGCCACGACCGCTGACCCCGCCCGTCAGGGGTAGACGGTGATCGACGCCTCGACCCCCGGCGACGGCGGGACCGGAAGCACGGCGAGGGCGCCGGGCGCCGTCATCGCGACGGCGGCGTGCACCTCTCCCTCCGGACGGAGCACGTAGGTCGTGTCCGCTGCGACGTCGAGGCCACGGGTCTCCCCCGCCGGGATGACGATCTCCTGCGGCGAGCCCCCGTCGATGGTCGAGAGGGAGACGGTGGTCTCCTCATCGGACGTGTTGGCCAGCTGCAGCCGCGGGGACGGACCGGACGGCACGGCGAAGGCGACCTCCGCGTCTATCTCCGGCGCGGGGGTGACCCACGCGAAATCGGAGTCCGCTCCGAAGCCGTCCTGCTGCCGCACCCCGGCGACGACGGGGGCATCGGCCTCGATCTCCACGGTGTAGGTCCCCGGCTCGAGACCGCTGAGCGAGACCTGCGCGGGCTCGTCGGCGGTGAGCGGCACCGTGAACGCGTCCAGACCGGCGCCACCGCCCTCGGCGGTCACATGGACCTCGGCGAGCGCGTCCGCTCCGGGCGCGAGCAGACGCAGCACCGTCATGTCGCCCTGGTCCCCTGCTGCCGCGAAGGCCTGCACACCGGGGAGCACGACGTGCTGCTGCGGGCCCGACACCGCTTCCTGCTGGTCGGCCCCGACCGGGTCGAGCACCTGCATCAGCGCCGACTGCAGAACGGCGCGGACGGGCGCTCCGACCGCACTCACCTTGACGACGGGGACGTCGTTGCCCGCAGCGATGGACGTCAGCGGCAGTGCCGTCTGCGTGCGCGGCGGGACGATGACCGTCCGTCCGCCGCGGGCCGTTCCGTAGACCGCGAGCGTCACGGTCGCGGGGACGTCGGCTGTGTTCGCGAGGAGGACGACGTCCTCGGCTCCGGTGCCCACGGACCCGCCGACGAGCCACGACTCGAGCCGAGGCACTCCGCAGGGAGAGGCGGCGAAGCCGGCGAGGTCCTCCGCGGCGAGAGTCGACGACTCGGCGCCGGCGATGAGCGGTGCTGACCGCCCCTCGACGGGTCCGGTGAGCACCGGCACCTCCTGCCCGTCCACGAGGTCAGGCACCGCGAGCCCCGTCTGCGACGGGACGCCGTTCGTGCCTCCCGCTGTGAGCTCGGGAGTCGCCGCCCGGCGCATCTCCGACGGCGCGGCCGTGTTGCGACCGAGCGCGCGGAAGTCGCCGGCGCACACCAGGACGCTGTCTCCGGGGAGCGGGGTCACCCGCTCCTGCGCCGGCTCGTGCGTGACGGTCGGCCAGGGGGCGTGCACGGCGGTCGCGACGCCCAGCACACAGGCGGCGGCGACCATGACGCCGGTGACGACCCGTGCGCTGGTCGCAGCGACGCGGAACGCGCGAGTGCCCGTCATCGGTGGTCCTCCTCGGAGCTGGTGCTTCCCTGGTGGTCGGCGGACGAGACATCCGGCCGGTCCTCCTCGCCGTCCGCCGTCGGGCGGGGGTCTGCACCGTCGTCAGCGGGTTCGGCGTCGGCGATCGGGGCGAGTGCCTCGTCGGCGAGCGCGGGTTCGTCCTGCGGGTCCTCGACGGTACCGACCGGCGGCACGACGGCCGCGTCCGGCACCGAGTCCTCCGCGTGGCGTGGCAGGACCAGAGGTTCCTCCGGCGCCCTGCCGACGATCCTCGACTGCGCTCTGGCGGCCCGACGCGACGCGCGCGTCGGGATGGACAGGAGCAGCGCGGCGAGCACGACGAGGAGCTGCAGCGTCACGACGACCCTGGCGGTCCCCTCCTGCGTCGCGCTCAGCGCTGCCGGCTCCGCCGGCTCGCCCTCGAGGCGCCAGAGGACCCCGCGGTCCGTCGAACCGGCCTGCACGAGGCCCGCCCGCTGGTCGATCGCGGCGACGGAGGCCGTGCGCAGGGTGCGTGCGCGATCCCCTTCGCCCGGTACCTCGGCGAGGAGGACGTAGCTGATCCCCTGCGCGAGGAGCTGCGCCGGCGCGTCGAAGTCGCGGGCGGAGATGAGATCGACGGCGAGGACGGCGAGGTCCGTCCCCTGCGGTTCGACCGCCGTGGAGAGCATCGTCGTCTGCGCTCCCAGGGTCTCGCTCGCGCCGCGCACCACCTCGACGGCGAGACCGCCGTCGTTCTGCGGCGTGAGGATGAGAGTGGAGATCGGACGGTCCCCGGCCGCCTGCGCACGCACGTAGGCGGGCAGCGTGGATTCGGGGCCGTTGGTCAGCGCGGAACGGTCGCCGTGGAACGCGGTGAGGGCGGGGACCGCGCACACCACCAGCGCGAGGGCGGCCAGTCCCGTGGCGGCCACGCGCAGTCGGGGAAGCGTGAGCGCCGTGTCCAGCGTGATCGTCGCCGCGCCGACGACGCCGATCCAGGCGAGGCTCAGACCGGTGCCCGGCCAGAGCGGGACCGCGGTCGCTCCTGCGGAGGCGACGCTGACACCGACGGCGAGGAACGCCGTGGCGAGTCCGCTGAGCGCGACGACCAGCATGGTGATCCCCGCACGCCACCGGGGCGAGACGGCGGATCCCAGTGCGAGCAGCGCGAGCGGCGCGCACAGCAGCGCCGCCCAGGTGCCGGGAAGGACGGTCGCCCACCCTGCCAGATCGCTCGTGGGGAAGCCACCGGCGATCGCCAGGCGACCGGCGGCGTCGGCGGCCGCCTGCGGCCCGAGCCACGTCCGTCCGGGATCGGCGAGCAGACCGAGGGCCGTGCCGTGGGCGAACTGCCAGAAGATCAGAGGAGCGAACAGCGCCGCGGTCGGCAGCGGGAGCCAGAGCAGGCGGCCGGCCCCGCGGAACTGCGCAGTTCCCAGCACGATCCCCAGAGCCACGACCCACAGCACCGCGAGCGCCGGAGCGAGGACCGGCGCGCAGGCGACAACCGCCGCCAGGAGCAGGGACGCGCTTCCGGCCGCGCCCCAGGAACGGTGGGCGACCACCGCCGAGTGGAACAGCCACGGGAGCAGCAGGTGGACGAGCACGGCGGAAGGCCGACCGTCCACGAGTGCGGTGAGGAACGTCGGCGCGAGCGCCCACGCGATGCCGGCGAAGATGCGCAGGCCGGCTCGGTCGGTGACGCGGGTCGCGGCGAACCATCCCCCGAGGACGGCGAGCGGCAGTGCGAGGATCCACAGCAGCACCATCGCGAAGGACGGCGCCCCGGGCCACAGCGATCCCAGCACCGCGACGATCGCGGCGAACGGGTCCGCAGGGCCGACGAGGTCGATGCCGAGCCCGCGCATCCCCCACGCCGCGTCCTGCCACAGCGCGGCGACGGTCTCGCGCAGGGGCAGGAGGCCCCCGCCCCCCAGCGCCGGCCAGGCGAGGAGGCTGGTGAAGGAGGCGATGCTCACGACGAGCGCGGCCAGCACCGCCCAGGCCCCACCCCCGGAGAAGAAGCGGAGCTCGCTGACGGCACCGTGTTCGCTGCCATGACCGTCGTCGAGCCGGCGCCGCAGCTGCGCGGGGGTGACCCGCAACGGGGCGATGCTCGCCCAGGTGGAGGATCGGAACGAGCGGATACGGGCGCGCGATCGCGCCACGGCGCCGAAGCGGATCATCGCGAGGAGAGCCGCGCCCCACTCCGGGAACACCGCCTCGGGCCGCTTGCCGATGAGATGGGTGAGGGAACGCCACAGCGCGAGCGGCAGGAAGGTCAGCCAGTGCAGCGGCACGGCGGCCGCGGGCGCATAGGCGAGGCGCCGATGGAGCTGGGCGAGACGGGTGACGAATGCCCTCCGGGCTCGTCCTGCCGGTAGCGCCGCCGGACCATCCGGGGCCGCGGAGACCCTCGCAGCCGGGGCGAGGACCACACGCCCGCCTCCGAGCCGCGCGCGGACGCCGAGGTCGAGGCCCTCGTCGGCACCGCCGAGGGCGGGGTCCGGCCGCAGCGCGTCGCGCACCTCGCCGCGGATGAGCAGGCCGCGGATGTCCGCCCCGAGGGCGTCGTCCATCCGGTCGTGCTGTCCCTGGTCCAGCTCCCCGGCGGCCAGCTCGACCGAGCGGCCGAAGGTGGTCATGCTCACGCCGAGGGAGACGATCTCGCGCTCGTTGTCGGTGGCCACGAGCTTCGGAGCGACGATCGCCGCGGACGGGGAACGCTCCAACATGCCCGTGAGCCGTTCCAGCGCCCGCGGGTGCGGCGCGGTGTCCTGCGCGAGGATCCAGATCGCCGATCCGTCGAGGACGCGTGGACGCGCCAGCTCGAGGGCCTCGGCGAACGAGGTCGACGACCGCGCCTCGATGATGCCCTCGACGGTGGCGGCGACGGCGTCGCTCTCCCGTGCTGTGGTGGCGTCGCCGCAGATGATCAGCGTGACGGCCGCGGGCGGGAGCGTCTGGGAACGGACGGCGTCGAGCGTGCGGAGGAGCTGGGCGCGGGCGGAGGGGCCGGGGCGCGCGACGATGAGGGCATGAACTCGGGCTGGCATGACGTGGTCAGCCTATGCGGGGCGTCAGTCCAGGAAGCGCACCGCTCCCGGCGCGCCCACGAAGCCGCGCCGTGGAGGCGTCAGCTGGCGCGCCGCTTGAGCTTGCGCCGCTCGCGCTCGGAGAGCCCGCCCCAGATGCCGAAGCGCTCATCGTTGGCCAGCGCGTATTCGAGGCACTCGCCACGCACGTCGCACGCCGTGCAGATGCGCTTGGCATCCCGCGTGGAGCCGCCCTTCTCCGGGAAGAAGGCCTCGGGGTCGGTCTGGGAGCAGAGCGCGTCGCTCTGCCAGGCAAGGGCGTTGTCGTCGTCCGGGTCGGACCGGCGGACCCCGGGAACACCGAGGTTGACCGGATCGACGAACCAGTTCTCCGGCACATCGGAACGGTAACCCGTCATCTCGACCTCCAACCCTTCAGAAACCGCCCCCCTGGCGGGCCGTGCTCACCTAATTACACCCGTGTCATTCGCTCGGGTCAAGTCGCGGATCGTAAACCCTCAAGCGTTTCTTGAAGGTTCATGAGCTTCCACCGGCGTGTCGCGCGCCTGCGCTCGACCCCTCAGCGGCCGGGGGTCGCGACGAAGACCTCGCCCGCCCCGGACAGCGTGAGGGAGCGCTCGTCGGCGTCGGCGAACGCCACCGTGCCGATCGGGACGGAGACTTCCGCTCCCGACTCCGCCGTCACCCGGACGGAGCCGGCTGTCGCCAGCACCATGGTCGGGCCGGACACGTCCAGGGTGACCGCCGTGTCGTCGATCCTGACCCGTCGGAGGGCGAAGTCGGGCACGGGCACCGGGTACGTCGTCACGGCTTCGTCGCCCGCGGGCCGCAGGACCGGGACCTCGCCGGGCGTGGTGTCCAGCACGGCGAGCAGTTCGGGCACATCGATGCGCTTGGGGGTCAGACCGCCCCGGAGCACGTTGTCGCTCGCGGCCATGATCTCGACACCGAGGCCGGAGAGATAGGCGTGCAGCAGCCCCGCCCGAAGGAAGACGCCCTCGCCGCGGCGCAGCACGAGGTGGTTCATGAGCAGGGCGACGACGACCCCGGGATCACCCGGCGAGCTCTCGGCGATCGCGGCCACCGCACGCAGGGCCGGGAACTCCTCCCCTGCGGCGCCGGCGGCGGCGACGGCGCCGATGATCTCCGCGACCTCCTCCTGCGCTCCTCCACCGAGCAGCCACCCGATCGCGTCGCCGAGCGGATCGCCCTCACCCGAGAGCCGTTCCCGCAGGGACCGCACCCCCGGACCGTCCTCGAGGGCCTCGAGCAGGCGCAGCGTGTCGGCGATCGGACGCAGGCCGCTGAGCGACTCGAAGCGGTCGCTCAGGGCGACGATGAGCTCCGGCTTGTGGTTGGCGTCGCGGTAGTTCCGCCGCGGGTCGTCCAGCGGCAGCGCGCTCTCCCTGGCCCAGCCGTCCTGGGCCTGTTCCCTGGTCGGGTGCACCTGGATCGACAACGGCCGCGCGGCGGCGAGGAGCTTGAGCAGGTACGGCAGCGTGCCGCCCGTCACCGTGTCCAACGTCCCCCCGTCCGGGAGGTCGGCGGGATCTCCCGGGTGGTCGCCGAACCAGACCTCGGCCTCCGGCGCACCCGTCGGGGTGCGGCCTTCGAGCTCGGCGAGGAGGGACGGCGATCCCCAGGCATAGTCGCGGGGCACGTTGGTGAGGCTGCGCAGCATGCCCCCAGCGTAGAGCCCGGTGCGACGGACAGGTCGGATCCGGGCACGTCGCGGTAGCCTGAGTCGCGATGGCCCAGTACACCAAGCACCCGGTGGCAGCCCTGCCCACCGCGCCCGAGCGCGAGTCCACGGGGCACCTCCTGCTGCGCGGATACGTCATCGCCGTCCTCTTCGTGGCGTTCGCGCACTCGGCGGTGTACAACCTGCTCGGCGAGATCGGCGCCGCGATCGTGCTCGCGCTCTTCAGCGCGGCCACCCTCGCGATCGGCGTCCCGATGCTCGCGAGGAACCGCCCGCAACCCTTCCGCTGGCGCCGGCTCCCCTGGGCGGCCGTCGGCTACACCGCGCTCGCCCTCCTCTCCGTCGCCTGGTCCCAGTGGCGGGTTCCCACCGTCGCCACGGGCATGCTCCTGGCCGCCGTCACGGTGAACGGCCTGTTCATCGCGCACGTGCTCACCTGGCACGAGATCGTGCGCGCCCTGTCGTCCGCCTTCAAGTGGATCCTCGGGCTCTCCCTCGCACTCGAGCTGTGGGTGTCGTTGGTCCTGCACGGCCCTCTCCTGCCGAACTTCGCGGACATCCCCGCCGGGAAGATCGATCCCCAGTGGTACTGGGTCCGCGACAACCTGTTCGACGGGGGACGCATCCAGGGCATCCTCGGCAACGCGAATCTGCTCGGCATCGTCTCGCTGTTCGCGCTGATCACGTTCGGCGTGCTGTTCGCGGCGAGGGCCCGCTGGCGGACGACACTCGCGCTGTGGATGATCCTCGCGGCGTACTTCCTCTTCCGCACCGCGTCCGCGACCGCGCTCGCGTGCGCCGGTGCAGCCGCCGTGGTCCTCGTCGTCGCCCTGCTGATGCGCCGTGCAGCGTCGCCGACCGCCCGCACCCGGATCTACGTCGTCGCGATCGGGTCCACCGCCGTCCTCGCCCTCGCCGTGTGGCTGCTGCGCGAGCCCCTCCTCGGTCTCCTCGGCCGCAGCGCCGATCTCACCGGCCGCTCGAACAAGATCTGGGCGGCGGTCCTGGAACGCGTCGGGGAGCACCCGGTCATCGGCAACGGCTTCTCCAGCCCGTGGGTCCCCACGGACCCTGCCTTCGACGGCTGGATCGTCGACCACGGGATCACCGTGTTCCACGCCCACAACATGTGGCTGGACGTGCTGCTGCAGCTCGGCGTCCTCGGACTCCTGCTGATGGCCGTGGCGTACGGCAGCCTGCTGTGGCGCTCCTGGTTCTTCGCCGTCGATCGCCCGCGGTGGGACCTCGATGCCCACCGCCCCTACTCCCCGCTGACGCTGCTGCCGAGCCTGTTCACCGTCGTCCTCCTGGTGCAGGGCCTCACCGAGTCCACGCCGATCATGCTGTGGGGCTGGCTGCTCCTGGTGCTGCTGTCGTTCAAGCTCAAGTCGGTGCCGCTGGTGGGCGTCGGCGAGCGCGACCTCGTGTTCGAGCGCGGCACGGCGACGCGGCGGGTGCCGTGACGGTGCATCCGCTCGCCCGCCTCCTCGGCTCGGCCGAGATGGCCAGGGCCTTCACGCTCGCGGCACTGACCGCCGTGTTCGGCTCGTTCGCCATCGGACGGATGACGTCGCCGGTCACCCTCGCCACCGTCATCACCGCCCTGTGCCTCCTGGGAGCCGCGATCCTCTGGGTGCGCAGGGAGGAGCTGTCCCCGCTGCGCATCGCGCCCTCCTCCCTGCTGGCGTTCCTCGCGTGGGCGCTCGTGAGCCTGGTGTGGACGACCGACCGCTCCGACACCGTGCTGGGCTGGCTGTCGCTCTTCGGGTACGCCTTCCTGGCCATCACCATCGGGCACATCCGCGACACGCTCCAGACCGTCCGCGCACTCGGCGACACCCTGCGCGTGCTCCTCGGCGTCTCCCTCGGCGTGGAGATCCTCTCGGGGGTGCTCCTCGACCTCCCGTTCGCGTTCCTGGACATCCAGGGCAACCTCGCCGCCGGCGGTCCGGTCCAGGGGCTGTTCGGCAGCCGCAACATGCTCGGCTTCATCGCGGTGCTCGCCCTGATCACATTCGTCATCGAGTGGCGCACCCAGTCCGTCGACCCCCCGCTCGCCGTGGTCTCCGTCGCCCTGGCCGGCGGCCTGGCGTTCCTGTCGTCCTCACCGACGGTGCTCGTCCTGGCGGTCGCCGTGGGGATCGTGACCGTCGCGCTCACCATCGTCCGCCACACCGCTCCGGCGCGTCGGAACCTGGTGCAATGGGCGCTGGGGGTCCTGGTCGCTCTCGCCCTCACCGTCGCGTTCGCCCTGCGTCACCAGATCATCGCGCTGCTCGACGCCGGCTCCGACTTCTCCATGCGGGCCGAGCTGTGGAACATGATCCTCGACTTCGTCGCCGTGAAGCCCATCACCGGGTGGGGGTGGTTCGGCGACTGGGCTCGAGGCGAGTACCCCTTCACGTTCATCAACTTCCAGCTCGACGACCGGCACCAGAGCGCGCTGAACGCCTTCTTCGACGTGCTGCTGCAGCTCGGCGCGGCGGGGCTGGTGCTGTTCCTGCTGCTCGGCGGGATCGCGTTGATCCGGTCCTGGCTGGTCGCGAGCGTCCGCCGCTCGGTCGTCTACGCCTGGACCCCGATCACGCTCGTGACCCTCGCGGTGGACTCGATGTTCGAGAGCTTCACCCTCGTCGGAGCCGGGTGGTTCATGCTCGCCCTGTGCGCCCTGCGCGCCGGTCAGTCCCGGTCGTGGCGCGAGAACATCGACGCGGCGCACACGGGGACCATTCCCACCCTGCGCCCACAGGAGTGAGCTCGGCGGGCGGTCAGCGGACGGTGGGGAGCTTCTCCGCCCAGGCGAGCGCGTCGCGCACGCCGTCGTCGACGGAGCGCTCCGCACGCCACCCCAGCACCTCGCGCGCCCGATCCACGATCGCGAAGGCCCCGGCCTGGTCGCCGGGCCGACGATCGGTCTCGACCACAGGCAGCGGTGCCCCGGTCACGCGCTCGAACGCCTGCACGAGTTCCCGGACCGTGACACCGTCTCCGGTGCCGAGGTTGATCACCTGGTACGGCTGCTCCGGCGTCGCGACGTCGTCGAAACGGGTCACCGCCGCGACGTGTGCGAGCGCGAGATCCCAGACGTGGATGTAGTCCCGCAGGCCCGACCCGTCACGGGTGGCCCAGTCCGTGCCGGTGATCGTGAAAGGCTCACCGGCCGCACGCGCCTGCATGATCTTCCCGAGCGCGTGCGACGGCGTGGGGTTCTGCAGTCCGGTCCGGAGCTTCGGGTCGGCACCGATCGGGTTGAAGTAGCGGAGCGCGATGGCCCGGAAGTCCCCGGCGGCGGCGGCATCGGAGAGGATCTGCTCGACCATGGCCTTCGTGGTCGCATAGGGGCTCGAGGGAGCGAGACGCCCGCTCTCGTCGACCCCGTCGCCCGTCTCCCCCGCGTAGATCGAGGCGGAGGAGCTGAACACGATGCGCGGGATGCCCGCATCGCGGAGGCGCCGGAGGAGCGTGATCGTCTTGCCGACGTTGCTGTCGTAGTAGCCGAGCGGATCGGCCACGGACTCCGGCACGACGATGCGCGCGGCGCAGTGCACGACCGCGTCGATGTCGGGGTGCTCGCTCAGCAGCCGGTCGAGGACGGCGGCGTCGGCGATGTCGCCGACGTAGAGGTGGCGTCCCTCCCCGAAGGCCGCCAGCCCGGTGGACAGATCGTCGAGCACCACGACCTCGATCCCGGCCTCGATGCACGCCGTCGCCACGGTCGATCCGATGTAGCCGGCCCCGCCGGTGATCAGTACCTTCATCGCGGCCAGTCTAGCCAGACGCGCCGAGCGCAGGGGGTCGGCTCTCCGCAGATCCGCAGGCGACCACCGGTAGGCTACTCACTGCTCGTCGAGTCGCGCGCTGCCCCTCAGGCAGCAACCGCGGCACCAACAACGGAGAACCTCCCTGTGGCCCACGTCCTTCAGAACGTCGTCTTCCCGCTCGATCGCGACCCCGATCTTCTCCCGCTGTACGCGGATCCGGAAACGTGGTCGGTGATCGAGGAGGAACCGGTCCGGGTCTCCAGCCGCGCGCACCTGGGCAACATCCTGGGACGGCACCGCGCCCGGATCGTGGCCGGTCGGCGCGTCTCCCTCGGCACCTACTTCAACGCCTTCCCCGCGTCGTACTGGCAGCACTGGACGAGCGTCCGCGAGGTGCAGCTCACGGTACGGACCACGGGGCCGGCGACCATCCTCGTCTACCGCTCCAACGGCGGCGGAGTCCGCCAGCGCGTGGCCACTCGCGAGGTCACCGGCGAGGCGACGACCTCGTTCGACCTCGACCTCACCCAGTACAGCGACGGCGGCTGGATCTGGTTCGACATCGTCGCCGACGAGAAGCCGGCCGTGCTCGAGGGCGCGGAGTGGACCACCGAGCAGGAGCCTGCCCGCACCGGGAAGGCCTCCCTCGGCATCACGACGTACAACAAGCCCGACTACTGCGTGGAGACCCTGAGGGCGCTCGCCTCCTCCCCTGATGCGCTGGAGTTCGTCGACCGCATCTTCCTCGTCGATCAGGGCACGCAGCTCGTCGCGGACCAGGACGGCTACGCCGAGGTCGCCGAGCGCCTGGGCGAGACGCTGCAGGTCATCCGCCAGGGCAACCTCGGCGGATCGGGCGGCTTCGCCCGAGCGATGCACGAGTCCCTGCAGCGCCCGGAGAGCGACTTCGTGCAGTTGCTGGACGACGACGTCCGCATCGAGCCGGAGTCCCTGCGGCGCTCCATCGTCTTCGGTCAGTTCGCGACGACGCCCGTGCTCGTCGGCGGACACATGTTCGACCTCCTCGACCGCCCGAAGCTGCACGGCTGGGCGGAGGTCGTCGACGAGGGGCCGTTCATGTGGCGCAACCTCTACCAGGAGAAGATGCCGCACGACTTCGGCGTCGCCAACCTGCGCCAGTCGCCGCTGCTGCACATGCGGATGGACGCCGACTACAACGGCTGGTGGATGTGCCTCATCCCGCTCGACGCGGTGCGCAAGGTCGGGCTGTCCCTTCCCGCCTTCATCAAGTGGGACGACGCCGAGTTCTGCCTGCGTGCCGGCGAGGCGGGCTTCCCGACCGTGTCGATGCCCGGCGTCGCGCTCTGGCACGTCTCCTGGGTGAACAAGGACGACTCGATCGACTGGCAGGCCTACTTCCACGCCCGCAACCGGATCGTCGCCGGGCTCCTGCACTCCGGAGCACCTCGAGGCGGCCGCCTCATCGTGCACAGCCGGCGCGTGGATCTGAAGCACCTCATGATGATGCAGTACTACCCGGTGGCGCTGCGCAATCGCGCCCTCCGCGACGTGCTCTCCGGACCCGACCACATGCGCCGCAACCTGGCCACGGCGATGCCGGCCGCACGCGCCCTGGCCGCGGAATACCCGGAGACGGTGGTCCATCGCGATCCTGCGCGCGTGCTGCACTCGCGCCGCGGACGACAGGTCTACAAGCGGCTGCCGAAGAACGAGTTCGACAGCCCGACCGGCTTGCGACTGCGGATCTTCACACTGAAGACGCTGCTCTCGCACTGGGTGCACCGCCCTGACCCGGCGAACATCGCTCGGCCGGAGGTGGAGTTCGGGAAGGGTGACGCACACTGGTGGCGCGTCCCGCTGTACGACAGCGCGCTCGTGAGCGCCGCCGACGGGTCCGGGAAGAACATCTACACGCGCGACCGTGCCAAGTACCGCCGCATGCTCCGAGACACCGTGCGTCTGCACGCTCAGCTGCGACGTCGATGGCCCGAACTGCAGCGTCAGTACCGGGAAGCACTGCCGGAGCTCGTCTCGCCCGAATCCTGGCAGCAGGTCTTCGAGGAGAAGGCATGACCACCGAGGCTCCTGCCTTCGATCCCTCTTCCGCCGCGATCGTCATCGTCACGTACAACCGCTCGCATCTGCTGACCGGCCTGCTCACGAGCATCACCGCGATGGATCCGAAGCCGGGCCACGTGATCGTGATCGACAACGCCTCCTCGGACGATACGACCGACGTCGTCGAGTCCTTCCGAGACGACATCGGCACCGACCTCGTGTATCGCCGTCTCGACGTCAACACCGGCGGGTCCGGCGGATTCAGCGAGGGCATGCGCACGGCGTACGACCTCGGCGCGCAGTGGATCTGGATGATGGACGACGACGTCGAAGTGCTCCCGGACGGTCTCGCCCGAATGGGCGCCTGGGCACCGCGCTTCAAGAGCATCCAGGGACGGCGCTACGACTACGACGGCAGCGAGTTCTACTGGCAGTACCGCATCGCGGAGCGCATGGGCATCCCGATCCCCTTCGCCCCTGCAGGCTTCGATTCCTCCGGCTACAAGGAGATGAACAGCGGCTGCTTCGAGGGGATGTTCATCCACCGCTCGATCGTGAAGCAGATCGGCCTCCCCGACCCCCGCTTCTTCATCTACTGGGACGACCAGATGTACGGGTGGCTGGCCTCGCGCCTGACCACCGCGGTCATCGTCGACGAGTTCGTGCTGCGCCGCACCCGCGAGATCCGGCAGTGGGACATGGGCATCCGGCACATGAACGCCTCGAGCAACGCCTACCGTTACTACATCATGCGCAACCGGGCCTTCATCAAGCAGTACTATCGCGTGCACGGCGTCTACAACCCCGTGCTGTTCGGTCTCGGGACGACCGCGACGTTCTTCAAGGAGCTGATCCGGCTCGTCTTCGTGGAGCGCACCGTCCGCGGCACGAGCAACCTGTTCCGCGGGCTCAGGGACGGCGGCCGCATCGGTCGCGATCGCACCTGGGAGCCGATGAGCCCTCTGGAGGCCTGACATGGACGAGCCGCAGCCCGAGGTACGGTGGGCCCCGCTTCCCCCCGCGCCGAAGCGCACCGGCCGGGTGTGGCTGATCGTCGGGCTGAGCGTTGCGGCGCTCGCGATCGTCGGGGTCCTGCTGTTCTTCCTGTTGCCGCGCGATGGTGGCCCCGAGCCCGCCGGCAGCGCGAGTCCGTCTCCGACGGCAAGCCCGTCCGAGACGTCCGCTCCCACGCCGACCGCCACGTCGGCCCCGTCCGCGACCCCGGACCCGACTCCGATCACGACCGCGCCCCCGGTCGGCGACCCGACGGTCGAGGTCTTCCGCGACAAGGTGTCCGGGTGGCTGAACTCCGCTGACCGGGGACTCGACATCATCGCGGGAGCGAGCGGCCAGGACGCGCTTCCTGTCGTGGATTCGCTCCAGCAGGACGCGCAGCGCCTGGGCGACGCACTGCCGCCGTCGTCCATCCAGGACCCCTGGCGCTCCGGCGTGGAGACCTACGCGCAGCGCCTCGCAGCACTGCGAGCGGCGATCGAGAGCGGCTCCGGAGTGTCAGGGGCGATCGCCGATGCACGCTCCGCCGCGGCAGATCTGCGCGGCCTCGTCGGCCTCTGACACTCCGGGTCGGTGCGTCGCCTCAGACGGAGTAGTCCGCGTTGTAGCGGTCCAGGACGTCCTTGATCGGGGCGTCCATGGCGAGCGTGCCGCGATCCAGGTACAGCCCCCTGGTGCAGAACCGGCGCAGGTCGCGCTCG
The DNA here is from genome assembly GCF_050470785.1 of Microbacterium sp. NRRL B-14842. NCBI lineage: Bacteria > Bacillati > Actinomycetota > Actinomycetes > Micrococcales > Microbacteriaceae > Microbacterium > Microbacterium sp. NRRL B-14842. The sequence continues at coordinate 1,866,889 of NZ_JBFLUM010000001.1, forward strand.
TTGTGGCTGACGAAGAACAGCGTGCGGCCGTCCGAGAGCAGTTCGTCGATGCGCTTGTAGCACTTCTCCCTGAAGGCCTTGTCGCCGACCGCGAGCACCTCGTCGACGAGCAGGATGGGTTCATCGAGCTGGGAGACGACGGAGAACGCCAGACGCACCTTCATGCCGTTCGAGAGGTGCTTGTAGGGCGTCTCCTCGAATCCGGCGAGTTCGGCGAAGGCGATGATGTCGTCGTACCGACGGGCGACCTCGTCCTTCGACATGCCGTGCAGTCCGGCGGTCAGGCGGACGTTCTCACGGACCGTGAGGTCGCCGACGAATCCGCCGGTGATCTCGATGAGCGGGGCGACGCCGCCGTTCACACTCACCGTGCCCTCATCGGGCAGGAGGACGCCGGCCACGAGGCGGAGCAGCGTCGACTTGCCCTGCCCGTTCCGACCGACCACGCCGATCGACTCACCCGGCTGCACGGTGAAGGAGACGTCGCGCAGCGCCCAGAACTCGCCGGGACGCGAGCGCCGGGACGCTCCTGCGAAGAGGTCCTTGAAGTTCCGCTGCCCGCGACGGTTGCGGCGGAAGCGGACGCCGAGGTTCTGCACGACGATAGCGGCGTCCATCACAGCTCCTTCAGGACGGGGCGCTCGAGACGTCGGAACGCCCAGACGCCGAGCGCGAGGATGACCAGGCACATCACGGCGCTGACGGTGAGCGTGAACGGGTTCCACTGATCGGGGAAGAACGGCATGCGGTACAGCATGAAGATCCCCGCGAGCGGATTGAAGGCGCCGAGGGTCTGGAAGATGCCGGGCAGGTCCGTGACGTTGTAGATGATCGGTGTCGCGTAGAACATCGCACGCAGGATGAGGGCGGTGGTGCGCTCGAGGTCGGTGTAGAGCACGCACAGCGGAGCGACGAGCAAGCCGAGCCCGACGAGCAGCACGGTCTGCATGAGGATGGCCACCGGCACCCACAGCACGCCCCAGCCGATCTGCACGACCTGGTCGGCATGACTCTCGAACAGGAGGTTGATGACGATGAACAGCACCAGCACCGGCAGGGAGAACAGGAACTCCATGCCCTTGCTGAGGACGATGCGGTTCACCCAGATGGAACGAGGGATCGACGTCGAGCGGACGAGGCGGGCGTCCTTCTTGAACGCCCGGGTGAAGTCCGACACCGAGCTGTTGAACCACACCCACGGCAGCAGCGCACTGATGAGGAAGATGATGTACGGCTGCTCGCCGACGTCGCGGCTGAACACCTGCGTGAACACGAACCAGTAGATCGCGCTCATCACCAGCGGGTCGAGAACCGACCACACGTAACCGAGGAAGCTGGTCGCATACCGGACCTTGAGGTCGCGCGCGGACAGCAGCCACAGCGAATGCAGATAGCGCCGGGGCGTCCCGGGCGCCCCGACAGCAGCGTGACTCACGATTCCGAGTCTAGGAGAGAGTGTTGTTCCAGAGCGACAGCGCCGACCCGATGGCCATATGCATGTCGAGGTACTGGTACGTGCCGAGGCGACCGCCGAAGTGGACGTCCTTCTCCCCCTTCGCGAGCTCGCGGTACGCCAGCAGGCCCTCGCGGTCGGCCGGGGTGTTCACCGGGTAGTACGGCTCGTCGGCGCGCTCGGCGAACCGGGAGAACTCCCGCATGATCACGGTCTTCTCGGACTCGTAGACGTCCTTGCGCTCCGGATGGAAGTGCTTGAACTCGTGGATGCGCGTGTACGGCACGTCCATGTCCGGGTAGTTCATGACGCTGGTGCCCTGGAAGTCGCGGACGTCCAGCACCTCCTGCTCGAAGTCGAGCGTGCGCCAGCTCAGCGCCCCCTCGGCGTAGTCGAAGTAGCGGTCGACGGGACCGGTGTAGACCACCGGGACCTGACCGACGGTCGCCTTCTTGTTCAGCGGCTGGGACTCGTCGAAGTAGTCGACGTCCAGCTTCACCTCGATGCGGGGGTGGTCGGCCATCCGCTCGAGCCACGCCGTGTAGCCGTCCGTGGGCAGGCCCTCCCAGGTGTCGTTGAAGTACCGGTTGTCGTAGGTGTAGCGCACCGGGAGCCGGCTGATGATGTCTCCGGAGAGCTTCTGCGGGTCGGTCTGCCACTGCTTCGCGGTGTAGTCGCGGAAGAACGCCTCGAACAGCGGGCGGCCGACGAGGGCGATGCCCTTCTCCTCGAAGTTCGTCGCGGACTTCGCATCGAACTCGCCCGCCTGCTCCTTGACGAGAGCGCGAGCCTGGTCCGGCGTGTACGCGGCCTGGAAGAACTGGTTGATCGTCCCCAGGTTCACCGGCATCGGGAAGACGACGCCCTTGTGGGTCGTGTAGACGCGGTGCACGTAGTTCGTGAACGACGTGAAGCGGTTGACGTACTCCCACACCGTCGCGTTCGACGTGTGGAACAGGTGCGCACCGTAGCGATGCACCTCGATCCCGGTCTCGGGCTCCGCCTCGCTGTAGGCGTTGCCGCCGATGTGCGAGCGGCGGTCGATGACGGTCACCGTGCGGCCCGCTTCCGCGGCGCGCTCGGCGATGGTGAGGCCGAAGAAACCCGACCCGACGACGAGAAGATCCATGTTCCCCATCGTATCGGGGCGCGCCTGGGAGGTCGGGTCACCGGGCCGATCAGGCCGCAGCGCCCACCACGATCCGCGGGGTCCCCGCCCAGCGAGCCGCATCCGTGGCGTTGCGCCCGTCGACGAGCAGCCGGACCCCCGGCAGGTCCGCCGGCGACACTTCGCGGTAGTCGGCGTGGTCCGTCTGCAGGATCACGAGGTCCGCCTCGCCGCCGAACTCGTACGCGTCGAAGCCGAGGCGTCCGAGCTCCTCGTCGCTGTACAGCGGATCGTGCACCACGACCTGCGCGCCGCGGTCCTGGAGAGCCTTCACCGTCGGGAACACGCCGGAGAACGCCGTCTCCTTGACGCCGCCGCGATAGGCGGCCCCGAGCACGACCGCTCGCAGACCGCTCAGGTCGCCGAGGATGCCTTCCGCCTGCGCCACCAGGCGCTCCGGCATGGAGGCGTTGAGCTGGCGCGCGACGCGCACGATGTCGGCGTCGGGGTCGGTGGACAGGTACAGGCGGGGGTAGACCGGGATGCAGTGTCCGCCGACGGCGATGCCGGGGCGGTGGATGTGGCTGTACGGCTGCGAGTTGCAGGCCTCGATCACCTTGTAGACGTCGATGCCGTGTGCAGCGGCGAACAGACCGAACTGGTTGGCCAGACCGATGTTCACGTCGCGGTACGTCGTCTCGGCGAGCTTCGCCATCTCCGAGGCCTCCGTCGTTCCCAGGTCCCACACACCGTTGGGGCGAGGGAGGTCGGGACGCTCGTCGAACTGCAGGACGGACTCGTAGAACTCGCGGGCGCGACGGTTTCCCTCGTCGGACAGCGCGCCGATGAGCTTCGGGTACTTGCGCAGGTCAGCGAAGACCCGCCCGGTGAGCACGCGCTCCGGCGAGTAAGCGAGGAAGAAGTCCGTGCCCTCCGTCAGGCCGGAGCCCTCTTCGATCATGGGCTTCCACCGGTTCCGCGTCGTCCCCACGGGCAGCGTCGTCTCGTACGACACCAGGGTGCCGGGCGTGAGGTGCTCGGCGAGCGATCGCGTCGCCGAGTCCATGTACTGGAAGTCCGGCTCCCATGTCTCGTCGTTCACGAACACGGGTGCGACGAGCACGACGGCGTCGGCTCCCGGGATCGCCTCGGCGTAATCGGTCGTGGCGCGCAGACGGCCGGAGGGGACGAGCTCCTGCAGCTTCTCCGCCAGGTGGGCCTCGCCGGGGAACGGCTCCTGCCCGGCGTTGATGATGTCGACCGCCTTCTGGTTGACATCGACGCCGATCACATCGTGACCGGAGGAGGCGAACTGGACGGCGAGGGGAAGCCCGATCTTTCCGAGGGCCACGACGGCGATACGCATGGGGTCCAGTCTATGGGGCGATTCGGCGGATGATGCCCGCGCGCGACAGACCCCTCGGAAGGGGGAGCACCGTCATGATCGGCGTGCGAAAGACCGGCGCAGGTGCACCACCCACCCGACGATCGGCACGGCAAGGATGCGGCTTCGCAGGGTTCTCTGACAACGCCGACGAGCACCCTCGTCGAACGCGGCGCCGAGGTCAGGGTGCTCCATGCGGATAGCGCTCGCGATCGCATGGAAGGCGCGGTCCCGCTGCGCTGTGAGCATCTCCTGCGCCCGCCCGCTCGCATCGTCGGCGGTCCACCGGGAGAGAAGAGCGTCGTATGCCTGCAGCTGTTTCCAACGCGACTCGACCGACCAGTACTGGCCCCCTGCCGCATCCCGGATACCCGATGGCCGGTACGCACCTTCGGCGACGGTGGGCAGCGCGAGCCAGGTGCAGCGTTCGCCAGCCAGCATCAGGCGCATGGCGATGTGCACCTGCGGGTATACGAGGGCGTCGACCTCCTCGGCCTCCGCCCGCTCCGCGAGCTCCCCCAGCGCGGGCAGGCAGTCCTCCACGCGATACACCAGGCCCGGCGCGTGCGCGGATGCCGCGAGGAAATCCCTGGGGGCGATCGCCCCGGTGAACGAGCGTCCCCGGGAAACTCGCCCATCTCTGAGGAACTGGGGAGAGACGAAAACCGGGGCGTGGTCGCTCAGGTATTCCACAAGGGCTCGGATGTTCTCCATCAGGACACGGTCGTCATCGGCCGTGAGCATGAGGTACTCGGTCTCGCACTCGCGGAACAACCTCGCAAAGGTGCCTGCGTAACCCAGATTCTCCGGGTTCCGCAGCACGCGGACCCTGTCGACGACCGCCGGATCTGCGCGCAGGCGCTCAGCGGCGTCGTCGGTTCCCCCGTCGTCGATGACGACGATGTCGACCAGTTCAGAATCCTCGTGCGCCAGGATCTCCGTCACGGTCTTCCTGACGTCCTCGGCGCGGTTGTAGGTGGGGATCCCGATAGTCAGAAGCACGGCCGAATCGTATCGCAGAACCACATGGCCACGCTGGCGCCCTGCGCCGAGTGCTCAGCCGCCGAAAGCCGCGACGATCGCGTTCACCGCGCGTGTCGCGGCATGCCCGTCGCCGTACGGGGCCGCCTCGGTCGCTTCGGGCGCCGGCCTCGTCAGTGCGGCGGTGATCTCCTCCGCGGAGTTCGCCAGCACATTCCATCCGAGATCGACCGTCTCCACCCACTCGGTCTCACGCCGGACTGTGGTGCACGGCACCCTCAGCAGGAAGGCCTCCTTCTGCAGGCCTCCGGAATCAGTCACGACGCCGGCGCTCGAGAGAACCGCGGCGATCAGCTCCGGGTACGCGAGTGGATCCCGCGTTCGCAACGCGCCCGCGTCGAGCGCGATGCCGTGCTCGGCCGCTTTGGCGCGCACGCGCGGATGCGCCAGCAGGATCACCGGTTTGTCCGCGGCAGCCAAGGCCGCAACGACTTCGCGCAGCCGCTCAGGGCTATCCGTGTTCTCGGCGCGGTGAATGGTGGCCACGTAGTACTCCCCCGGACCACTGATGTCTGCAGCGGCGGTCGAGCCCTCGCGGATCACAGCATCACGAACCTGGTACAGCACGTCGGTCATGACGTCGCCAACCAAGACCGACCGCGCGGAGAGTCCCTCCTCTGCGAGGTGGCCCATCGCCACTTCAGTGGGTGCGAGGCAGAGATCGGCGGAATGGTCGGTGAGTACGCGGTTGTGTTCCTCGGGCATCGCCCTGTTGAAGGACCGCAACCCTGCCTCCAGATGCGCCACGGGGTAGTGCAGCTTCACCGCGCTGATGGCCGCCGCGAGCGTGGAATTCGTGTCGCCGTAAACGAGGACACTGTCCGGCTCGAAACGCGCAAGCACCTCATCCATCTGGGCGAGCATCGCGCCCGTCTGAACACCGTGTGAAGCGGAACCGACACCCAGGTGCGCGTCCGGCTCGGGGATGCCGAGGTCGCGGAAGAAAACGTCCGAAAGCATCGGGTCGTAGTGCTGGCCGGTGTGCACGATGACGTGCTCGTGGCCGGCAGCCTGCATGGCGTGGGCGATGGGGGCGAGCTTGACGAACTGCGGGCGCGCGCCCACGACACTCATGATCTTCACGACACCCATCCTAGGCAAGCCGCTGCGGGGCGATGCGCGCGGACAGGCTGTCAGATTGCGCGCGCCGCGCCGAGCAGGTGTGCGCTGAACGCGGAGTAGTTCGCATCGCTCGACCATGCCCGCTGCCAGTGCGCGATGCTCGCCTCCACGTACCGTCGGTAGTCGTCCGTCTCCGCAGCGGTCAGCAGCTCGAGTCGGTCGGCGATCTCCTCGGCGGTCGGCGTAGCCGGGAGCAGTCCGTCGAACATCCCGCCATCGACGTCGATCAGTTCGCTGTTGCCCCCGACGTCCGTGGCGATCACGGGAAACCCCTGTGCGAGTGCCTCCATGATCGACACGGGAACCCCCTCCGATTCGGAAACGTTGACGAACACACCGCCCGGCTGTGCTGTGTACTGCGCGCGGACTTCGTCGTTGGTGAGGTCGCCGAGGAACTCGAAGGTTCCGGACTCCAGGTGTTCGCCCGCCTGTCTCTCGACAGCAGCGGCATACTCCCCGCCCCCTGAGCCGATGTGGGTCCAGGTGACCTTCAGCCCCCGACGCTGCGCGACGGCAAGCGCCTGTATGAGCAGCGGGATGCGCTTCACCGGCACCAGGTAGGCGCAGGTGTACACCTTCAGCGGGTGTTGCACCACGTTGCCTGCCGACCTCGCCGGTGCGACACCGAGATGGCCAGTCTTGATGCGGTCGGCGTAGTCCGGGTACTTCGTCCGGAGGTAGTCCGCCCCGTGCTCTGAAGCGGTGAAGACCTCCGAGACGCTGGAGAGGAGCAGCTCGCGCTGAGGCAGGAAGTCGCCAGGGCTACGCTCGGAGAACACGTCGTAGCCGTGTGCGCGGCTGATCACCGGCACCGTCCGACTGCCCAACCGGTCAGCCAGTCGCACCGCCGTCCGCGCCGGCACCATCATCCAGTAGCTGTACAACACGGCGCGCGTTCCCGGAGCGAGCCGCGCGCGGACCGGTGCTGCCACCTCGTCGGCGACCGTGCAGGCGAGCAGATCGAGACGGAGGTCTACGAAGATCCGCCGCGGATGGGGGAAGGATCGCAATGCGCGCCCGAAAGCCGCCGCGGCTCTGACGGGGTGCCGGACCACATAGCGAAGAGCTCTCCGGATGCCAGCCTTCGCCGTGCTGACGGCTTCGGGGAGGATCACCTCGACGTTCTCCGGAGTCGCCCGTCTCCGTGTCTGTCCGACGCTGCGGACGACCGGGATGAGGAGCACACGATCGAATGCCGCCGCGAGGTGGCCGATCTCCGATTCGAGGAACTCCTCGCCGGGGGCGAACGGGAAGCAGTTCGTGAGGAGGATCAGGCAGGTCTCCGAAGCCTGCTCTCTGGCGGCGGCGTGGCGCATCGGTCTCCCGTCGGTTCAGCTGCCGTCCATCCTCGCACACGGGTGAAGAGCGACGCCTCCGCGTCTCTGCGCACGCCCACAGATCCGCCCGAATGCCAACGGGTAGGATCCATGAGGGTTTCCCGCGTCGGCGTAGCCCTGTGAAACAGCAAGGAGACTCACCCCGATGAGAAGCATCTGGCGGACACTGCTCGATCTGTTCCGCGTGCTTCCGCGCGATGCCCGCCCGTTCTATCTCTGGTATTCGATCGCCACAGGCCTGCTCGCGATCCTCGACACCGCGGCGCTGGCTCTGATTGTCCTCGCGGTGAACACCTTCGTCACCGACAAACCGATCGAGATCCCGTTCTTCGGCCCGCTCCCCGAGTCGGCCACGGCCTGGGTCGTGGTCGCCGTCGCCGCGCTGTTCATCCTCAAGGGAGTGCTCGCGGCGACGCTGCACTGGCGCGCCACGCGCCGGTTCGCCAGGTACGAGCTGGACCTCGGCGACAGGTTGTTCGCCGCGTACACCCACTCAAGCTGGGAGGACCGTTCGCGGATCAGCACTGCGGAGCTCACGCGCGTGGTCGATTCCTCGGTGGGCAGCGCGAACCGCGGATTCCTTCTCGCGCTCTCCCAAGTGCCCGGCAACCTGTTCACGTTCCTCGCGGCACTGCTCATCCTCGTGATCGCTCAGCCGCTGACGGCACTGATCGCCTTCGTCTACCTCTCGATCGTGTCCGGAACCATCTCGCTCACGCTCTCCCGTCGTTCGAAATCCGAAGGCCAACGCAGTCGTGACTACTCCTATCGGGTCGCGACTGTGATGACGGAGATGGTGGAGGCGCTGAAAGAGGTCACGTTGCGGGGCAAGCTTGACGAGGCCGGGCGCGTCATCTCGAAGAACCGAGCGGTTGCGACCCGATCGCGGGCGAACCTCGCCTTCATGACCATCGTCCCGCGCTACGCCTTCGAGGCCGCCCTGATCGGCGGATTCGTCCTCATCGGCGCCTCGGCATTCCTGACCGGCGGCGCCGCGGAGGCTGTCGTGGCCATATCGCTGTTCGCCGCGTCCGGATTCCGGATGATCCCCTCGATGAACGCTGTGCAGGCCAGCCTCACAGCCGCATCCTCGAACGAGGTCTACGCGAGGGACGTGATCCGACAGCTCACGCAGACGAACACGGCCGTGCAGACCGAGCCGAGCGACTCCGAGAGCCTGCCCCTGCACCCCCGCGAGCTGCGGTTGCGGAACGTCTCCTTCAGCTACGACGGTGACCGCGGACCGGTCTTGAAGGACCTCGATCTGAGCGTCCCGTTCGGATCCAGCCTCGCTATCGTCGGTCCTTCGGGCGCCGGGAAGTCCACGCTGATCGATATCATCCTCGGCCTCAGCGTACCGACGTCGGGAACTCTCGAGATCGACGGGCACCCCGTGGACCGTGTCCTGCATCAGTGGCGTCAGCGCGTGGGGTATGTGCCGCAGCGGGTGGCACTGTTCGACGGCTCCGTGGCGCAGAACGTCGCGCTGACGTGGGAGCAGGACTACGATCCCGACCGTGTCGTCCAGGCTCTTCGACGAGCGCACATCAGCGAGATTGCCGAGCGTCCCGGCGGACTCGAGGAGCGTCTCGGCGAACGCGGCTCCTCGGTATCCGGAGGGCAGCAACAGCGACTCGGGATCGCCAGGGCGCTTTACACCGATCCCTTGGTGATGGTCATGGACGAAGCAACGAGCTCGCTCGACACGGCCACCGAGAACCGAGTCGTCGAATCGATGAACGAGCTGCACGGCAAGGTGACCTTCATCACCGTGGCGCACCGTCTCGCCACCATCCGGCACTACGACCAGGTCTGCTACCTCGATCAGGGTCGCGTCCTGGGCTTCGGCACCTTCGACGAAGTCGTCGCGCAGGTACCCGACTTCCGGTTCCAAGCGTCGCTCGCCGGACTTGTGCCGTAGCTTCGTCCGCTCCCTCCCCCGTCCGCCCTTCCCAGGAGACCCGGAACATGCGAATCCTGCTCATCTGCCCGTTCTTCCCGCCCGAGAACAAGATCGCCGCCGTGCGGATCTCGAAGCTCGCCTCGTTCTGGGCCTCCGCGGGGCACGAGGTGCGTGTGCTCACCCGCGACGGCGCGGACGAGGGTCTCATCGTCCCCGAGCACGCCGGGCTGACCATCCACCGCGTGGCGGACCCGATGATGAAGGCCGTCTCCGGCGTGCAGAGCCTCAAACCGAAGAAGCCGCGGCCGTGGCACCGTGCCGCGTCGGTCGCTTACGCCATCGCGATGAAGTTCGTCTGGCCGGACATCTACGGCCGGTGGGCGAAAGCCGCAGGGCGCCACGCCGCCGCATGGGACTGGCGCCCTGACGTGGTCGTGACCAGCGTCGGCCCGTTCAGCGCCCTGATGCTCGGTTCCAGACTGGCGAAGCACTTCGAGGCCAAGCTCGCCGTCGACTACCGTGACCTGCTCTCCAACAGCACCTACTACCCGTACGGCGCGCTCCGACGTCGCCTGGACTCGTCTGTCGAGCGTCGGCACGTGTCGGACGCTGCCTTGCTCACCACGGTCAGCGCCCCCCTCGCGGACGAACTCGAAGCTGCGTATGGGGTCCCCACGGTCGTGGTCACCAATGGCTACGACCCCCAGGACTTCGCGCATCTCGAGTACCACCCGTCCTCTTCCGAACTGCGCATCGCCTACTGCGGCTGGGTGATCCCTAAAAGACGCGATCCCCTGCCGTTCCTCAGCGGCGTTGCGGAGCTGCTGCGTGCGCACCCGGACACCCGCATTTCCGTCGACTTCTACGGTCCGCATTCGGCCGAGGTCGCTGCCGCCATCGAGTCGCTGGGGCTCAATGCCGCCGTCCGCCAGCACGGGAAGGTGAGCCACGCGGAGTCGCTGCAGATCCAAGCCGACTCCGACGCGCTGCTGCTTCTGCTGTGGAACGACCCCGGCGAGAAGGGCGTGCTGAGCGGCAAGGTCTTCGAGTACATCGGAGCTGCGCGCCCGATCATCATGACCGGGCTCGAGGACAGCGCCGCCGGCGACCTGATACGCGACAACGGGCTCGGCGTCGTCAGCAATGACCCCGCGGCGATCGCGGACGCTCTATACGCGATGGCCGAGGAGAAGTCGCGCACCGGACGCGTACAGGCCCCATCGCTCGCCGAGGGCACGCAGTTCACGCGTGACGCCCAGAGCCGGGTGTTCCTGGACGCTCTGGAAGCGATCGTCTGAGCCCGAGATCCGGAAGGAGCTCGTGCGGAGTCATCCCTCCGGACCCCTCGGGCCTCAGATCGTGATCGAGCTGCCCGTGCGCGCGGACTCCAGCGCGGCCTCGACGACTGCGAGCGTGCGCAAGCCCTGGGCCATCGTCACCACGTCGCTGTCGGCTCCCAGGACCGCGTCGCGGAACGCCTCGTGCTCGACGCGCAGGGGTTCCCGCTTCGCGAAGGCGTAGCGGGTGACGTCGCCCTCGGACACGCCACGGAACGTCGACACGGACTCCCACTCCAGCGGAATGGTGCCATTCGCGTAGAACGTGAGATCGCCGGTCGAGGTGTCGGCGACGAACGCGCCCTTCTCGCCTGTGACCACGGTCAACCGCTCCTTCATGGGCGAGAGCCAATTGACGATGTTATTCACGATGACACCCGACATGGTGCGCCCGGTGATCGTGATCATGTCCTCATGCTCTCTGCCGCTCTTGAACGCCGTCTGCGCGAACACGCGTTCGTAGTCGGACTGCACGACCCAGGCCGTGAGGTCGACGTCGTGCGAGGCGAGGTCCTTCGCCACTCCGACGTCGGCGATGCGGGACGGGAACGGCCCCTGCCGGCGCGTCGCCACCTGGTAGACCGCACCGAGCTCACCGGCCTCGATCCGACGGCGCAGCTCCTGCAGCGCGGGGTTGAAGCGCTCGATGTGACCGACCGCGCCGACCAGGCCCGCGCTCTCGAACGCGTCCACCATGCGCTGTCCGGCCTCGATGCTGTGCGCGATGGGCTTCTCCACCAGCGTGTGCACTCCGGCGGCGGCCAGTTTGAGCGCCGCGTCCTCGTGGAAACGCGTCGGCACGGCGACGACGGCGAGGTCGATGCCCGCATCGATGAGGGCTTCGATGTCGGGCAGGATGCTGAGGTCGCCGGCGACACCGTGCGGGTCTCCTCCGGGGTCGGCGATAGCGACCAGGTCGACGCCGTCCACCTCACGCAGGACGCGCGCGTGATGGCGTCCCATCATCCCAACGCCGAGCAGACCCGCCCGCAACACCATCAGGCGCCCGCTCCCGCGAGGGTGTTCACTGCGGTGACGATGCGATCGAGGTCGTCCTGCGACAGCGACGGGTGCACCGGCAGCGACACCACCTCGCGGGCGGCGCGCTCGGTCTCGGGCAGGTCCAGATCCGGTGCGTAGGGTGCGAGCGACGGCAGGCGGTGATTCGGTATCGGATAGTAGACGCCCGAGCCCACATTGTGCTCCGCCTTGAGAGCCGCGACGAAGCCGTCACGGTCCTCGGGGACGCGGATCGTGTACTGGTGGTAGACGTGCACGGCGCCCTCGGCGACCGGAGGCGTCATGACGCCTCGCAGCTCGGCATCCAGGAACGCGGCGTTCGCCTGGCGCTGAGCCGTCCACGCGTCGACCTTCGTCAGCTGCACACGCCCGATGGCGGCGTGGATGTCGGTCATACGGGCGTTGAAGCCGACGATCTCGTTCTCGTACTGACGCTCCATGCCCTGGTTGCGGAGCAGTTTCAGCATCCGGGCGATCTCGGCGTTCTCCGCCGTGACCATGCCACCTTCACCACTGGTCATGTTCTTCGTCGGGTAGAGGCTGAACATGGCGAACTGTCCGAACGTGCCGACAGGGCGGCCGTCCAGCGAAGCGCCGTGCGCCTGCGCGGCGTCTTCATACAGCGCGACACCGCGGTCAGCGGCCAGCGCCTCGAGCTCGCGCATGCGGGCCGGGTGCCCGTAAAGATGCACGGGCAGGATGCCCTTGGTGCTCGGGGTGATGGCGGCGGCGACGGCGGCCGGATCGAGGGAGAAGGTCTCCGGCTCGATGTCGACGAAGACCGGCGTGCCGCCGGTGAGTGCGACGGAGTTGCCGGTCGCGGCAAATGTGAACGACGGAACGATGACCTCATCGCCCGCACCGACGCCCGCAGCCAGCAGCCCGAGGTGCAGGCCGGCGGTGCCGCTGTTGACGGCGACGGACGGACGCCCCTGCACGAAGTGATCGGCGAACTCCGCCTCGAAGGCAGCGACCTCCGGCCCCTGGGCGACCATGCCGCTGCGGAGCACCCGGTCGACGGCCTCGCGCTCCTCGTCGCCGATGATCGGCTTCGCCGGGGGGATGAACTCGCTCACACTGCCTCCTTGGTCAGGGTTCCATCGTTCTCCGCATAGCGTTCGCCGCTCTGCGGGCAAATCCATACACCGGCCTCGGCACCGGCGGTCAACGGTACGCCGGACTCGCCGACCCAGCCGATCCGCTTGGCGGGCACACCCGCCACGAGTGCATACGCCGGGACGTCCTTGACGACCACCGCTCCCGCGGCGACCGTCGCCCACGCGCCGATGGTGACCGGGGCGACGCACGTCGCCCGGGCACCGATCGCCGCGCCCGTCTCGATCGTGACGCCGACGGGCTCCCAGTCGTGCGCGCTCTTGATCGAGCCGTCCGGGTTGATGGCCCGCGGATACGTGTCATTGGTGAGGACCACGGCCGGCCCGATGAAGACACCGTCGCCGAGCCGCGCCGGCTCGTAGACGAGCGCGTAGTTCTGCACCTTGCAGTTGTCGCCCATGACGACGCCGGTGCCGACGTAGGCCCCCCGCCCGATGATGCAGTTCTCGCCGAGCTGCGCCTGCTCCCGCACCTGTGCGAGATGCCAGATCGAGGAGCCGTCGCCGATGGAGGCATCCGAGGAGACATCAGCGGATTCGACGATCCGCACGCGGGATGATTCGGTCACAGCGCTCCTTGCATGATGCCAGGACGTGGCGGCACCACAGGCGATTCTACCGGCGTCGGCCGCGCAGACCGTCAAGCACGCTCCGCACGACATCGGCGGCCTTCCCACCGACCGTGCTCCAGGACACCGTGTCGACGGCCCATTGCGCTCGACGCGGACGCTCGCGCTCCGTCGTCCCGTCCTGTGCCTGGGCGACGAGTCGTCGCATCGCCTGCGCGACCTCGGAGACCGTGAAGTCGCTGGCCTCACCGAGACCCGCGGCCCGAACGACCTCGGCGCCCGTCTGCGCCCCCGCGAAGAGCACGGGGGTGCCGACGGCGGCCGCAGCGTACGTCTTCGTCGGTCGCGCGAAATCGTAGCCGATCCCGGGCACGATGCTCACGAGCGCACCCACCGCTCCCCTGATCCAGGACGCCGAGCCTGCAGGCGGCACGAGCCCACCGAAGTGCACGCGGCCGGGCACCAGCGTGTCCGCCAGCGCCTTCAGTTCCGCCTCCACGGATCCCTGGCCGAAGAACCGGATATCGACGTCGACGTCGTCCAGCTCGGCCAATGCGCGCACGAACACGTCGGGCTGCTGCCACTCCGACATCGTTCCCGTGTACACGAAGTACGGACGCTCGGCGGCGGCGGGTGACACATCGGGGCGGAACACATCCGTGTCGATGCCGTTGCCCACCTCGACGACGCGCTCGGGCAGCGCACCGACCGCGACCAGACGTTCGGCGACCTCCGCCGACACGGCGATCGACCGCGCGGAACGCCGGAGCACGAAGCGCTCGACCGCTGTCATCAGTCGCACCACCAGTCCTGGCGCCTCCGTCGAGGCCACGGCATCCGACCACACGTCCCCCGGGTAGTACACAACCGGTCGCCTGGTGAGCATGCCGGCGACGGCAGCCACCAACCCCGTGGTAGGTGGCGCCTCCGCGACGATAACGTCGGCACGGTTCACGAGCAGACGGAAGAACAGAGGGATATCGAACGACAGGTACTGCACGTACCCGCGGATCGCGCCGGAGCGGTCACGCAGCACGGGCATCCGTTTGATCCTGGCTGCGGTGTCCTCAGCGCGCGCGACGCTGCCGGCTGGCGGCCGGGTGGTGAGCACGGTCACGTCCGCGCTCGTCGTCATGGCCTGCACGAGCGCCTCCATCCGGAAGCTCGCGGCGGTCACCTCCGGGGTGTACAGCCGGGTCGCGACGATCACTCTGTTTCGTTTCGTCATCTCGTCCAACGGGCTCGGGGTTCACGGTGACCGGAAAGACACCTGACACAATGGAATCATGTCCCCGAGCGTCCCCTCACCTCGAACGCCCGATCGGCGAGCCTGGATCGTCATCCCCCTGTACAACGAAGCCAGCGTCATCGGCAGTGTGATCACCCAGTTGCGTCAGGAGTTCGCCCACGTCATCTGCGTCGACGACGGCTCCAGCGACGCTTCCGCACGGATCGCCACGGAGGCCGGAGCGATGCTCGTCCAGCACCCCGTCAACCTGGGTCAGGGTGCCGCACTGCAGACCGGCATCACCTACGCGCTCAGCCACTCGGAGTGCGAGTACATCGTCACCTTCGACGCCGATGGCCAGCACCGTATCGAAGATGCCCTCGGGATGCTCGAGCTAGCGCGTGCGGAGGACCTCGCGATCGTCTTCGGCTCGCGCTTCCTCGACGACCGGACCAACCCCGGCTGGATCAAGAAGGTCATGCTGAAGACCGCAGTGTGGGTGACGAACCTCACCACCAGTCTGAAGCTCACCGACGCGCACAACGGCCTCCGGGTGATCCGCCGCGACGCCGCCGAGCAGATCGATCTGAAGCAGGACCGCATGGCGCACGCCACAGAGATCGTGCTCGAGCTCGGCCGCACCGGCCTGCCCTGGCGGGAGTATCCGGTCGAGCTGCTCTACACCGACTACTCGAAAGCCAAAGGACAGAGTGTGCTGAACTCGGTCAACATCCTCGTCGATCTGGTGGTGAGGTGACCCATGTGGATCCAGTTCCTTCTCATCGCGGCGATCGTCGTGCTCGCCGCCTTCATGATGCGGCGCACCGGCGCCGACAGCCATCTGGCCATCCGCCGCATCCTGATGGGCCTGTTCGTTGTCGTCGCGGTGCTCTCGGTACTCTTCCCCCAGTGGCTCTCGTGGCTCGCTCAGCTCGTCGGCGTCGGACGCGGCACCGATCTCGTGCTGTACGGACTCATCGTGATGTTCCTCGCATTCGTATACACGCAGTATCGGCGAAACGCCCAACAGCAGCGTCAGCTGACACGACTCTCGCGCAAGATCGCTCTGCTGGAGGCCGAGGAACACGAGTCACGAGAGCACCCGGTCGAGGGCGATCGCCCCTGAGGTCTACGGGCAGCCGGTGACCTGATAGAGCGCAGCACTGTCGCCGACGCTGGCGACCTCGGTCAGGATCGGGGACCCGGCGAGGTCGTGCAGACCGTTGTACGTGACGTAGTGGTTCTCATAGAGCTGCCTGTCCCCGAAATCGAGCACGTGCGTGACCCCCAGGCGGTCGATCGATGAACAGACCTCGGTCGAGGCGGTGTTCAACGATCGAGCCAGCAGCAACGCGTCGGCGTCGTATCGCCCGGTGACGTGCGGGAACACGACGTCGTGGCCTGTGTATGCATAGAGCAGTGCCGCGCCGGTGAGCGGATCACCGAGCACGAGAGCGTCCGGTCCGAGCAGAGAGGATGCTTCGGCGAAGAGCTCGGCCTCGTCCGCGGAGAGCCCCTGCGAATGAGCGTCGAAGCGGAAACTCACATTGCGCATGTACCGCAGATCGTTGACCAGCGCGCTCAGGTGTGTGGCGGCGAGCAGCACACCGAGGACGACCACCGCAACAGCGCGCACGCTGCGCCTCTGCTTCCACTGTGTCCGGATCCAGCTCCAGACCACGGCTGCCCCGAGTGCTGCCAGCGGCACGCCCAGCACTCCGAGAAGCGCTGCCACACGAGTCGTGTCGTCGTACCAGATTCCCACCAACGCGCTTCGGAGCCCGAGAATCGAGAGCGAGGTCGACACGAGGAACAGGATGATCGCGACCCCATAACTCCCCAGGATCCACCATCGACGGCTCTTCGCGACGGTCCAGATCCCGACGAATGCCAGCGGTCCCACGAGCAGACCGGTCGCCCGACCGACGGGGCTGAGGAAGGCGACCTCGCCGAGGGCCGCGCCGAGGGTCGAGCCCGGGAGCCATTCGTGAGTCGTCACGTTGGCGAGTCTCCACACGGCAACCAGTGCCACCGTTGCGACGGCGACCGCGATCACGACGAGCACCCTCGTACGGGTGCTCCCCGCCTTCGCCACCCTCCAAGCGCCCCATACGGCGAACGGCACCAGCAGAGCGATCGCCCCGAGCAGCGCGGAAGGGTGGCCGAGGGCGGTCGCGCCCATCGCGGCGATGGCGGTCAGGACGAGACCGGTGCGCTGGCCCCACGTCAGGCCGGGACGGCAGGCCAGGACGACGAACGCGAGCAACAGCGGGATCTGAAGCGTCCCGATCAGGTTGGGATACAGCACTCCCCAGTTCAGGAAACCGAGGGGGAAGACGCTGAAGCCGAATGCGACCAGCGGAGCCCACGCCGCCGCGGCGCGATAGCGCGCGAAGAGAACGTTCGTCAGGGTGGCGAGGGCGACCGGCCACACGACGGCGATCGCGGCGATCGTCATGACGTTCGTCGCGGGGACGATTCCAGAGCTGAAGGGTACGACCAGAGAGACCAGCGCATGCCACAGGGTCGGGTAGAACGTGCTCGCGACGCCCGGCATCACCATGGTCATGTGGAACGGCGATGCATCGCCGTTCTCCATGACGAACTCGACGGCGTTGAGATGGAACAGGCCGTCGAAGAGCTGACTCGGATGTCCCGCACCCGACATGCCCACGATCAAGATCAGTATCCAGCCGAGTGCGCCGACGCCGACCCCCAGCCATACACTCCGGCCGGCACCCCCACCCAACGGCTGGACGGCCGATCGCCGGACGAACCAGAGCGCAGCGGCCACCACCATGATTGCTGCCGCCGCGATGAGCACGGGCAAAAGCGACCAGCGCAGACCGAGGACGGGTGCCAACAGCGTGGCCGCACCGACGCTCGCCAACGACAGGACGATCGCGCCTCCGAGAGCCGTCACGCCTCGGAGACGAAGCAGCAACGCGGAGGGAAGACCGGGGAGGGTCAGCAGCGCGCATGCGACGAGAAAGGCCGGGATCTGCCCGAGCCAGTCGGCGCTCACGCGTCCACCAGCGCGATGGCGCCCTCGAGCTCGCCGTCGTAGACGACCCTGCCCTTGCTGATGACCACGCCCCGCGTGCACAGCTGGCGGACCATCTCCATGTCGTGACTCACCACGACGAGGGTCTTGCCTGCAGCCACGAGCTCTTCGAACTTCTGTCGGCACTTCTCCCGGAACGGCACATCGCCGACCGAGAGGATCTCATCCATCAGGAGCACGTCCAATTCCACGTGGATCGCCACGGCGAACGCCAGGCGGAGGAACATCCCTGACGAATAATGCTTGACCTCCTGATCGATGAACTCCTCGATCTCACTGAACGCCACGATCTCGTCGTAGCGCTCCTCTATCTGGTGCTTCTTCATCCCGAGGATCGCAGCGTTCAAGAACACGTTCTCTCGGCCGGAGAGCTCGGGATGGAAACCCGCCCCGACCTCGATGAGCCCCGCCACGCGTCCTCGGGTGAGCACCTCACCGGCGTCCGGGTCCATGACGCCGGAAATCATCTTGAGCAGTGTCGACTTCCCCGAGCCGTTCATCCCGAGGATGGCGACCGACTCACCTTCCTGGATAACGAGGTCGACACCCTGGAGAGCCTCGAACGTCGACGTCAACTTCCGGCGCCGGATCCAGGACACCACGGTGTCCTTCAGCGAGAACGCATGGTTCAACGTGAACGTCTTGCGAACACCCTCGACGATGATGCTCGGACGGAGCGCGGTATCACTCATAGGTCCTGTGCGAACTTTCCTTCCAGGCGTCGGAACACGAGCTGCCCGAGCAGCAGCGCGCCGACGGCGATGAGCGCGGTCCACAGCGTATTCATGCCGAGGTCGGGCGGGATCGGGGTCAGCGCCTCACCGGCGTACCCGGCGGACTGGACGAGGTCTTGACTCGCGGGGCGCCAGAACGCGTAGTGGAAGAGTTCCACGCCCTGGGTGATCGGATTGAGCATGTAGGCCTCGACGAGCCAGGACGGCCAGCCCAGCTTGTCGACCACCGCTTCGTACACCATGGTCCAGGCATAGAGCACTGGCGACGCCCACGTCGCCAGCAGGAGAAGCAGTTCGACGATGTTCTCCGCGTCACGGAACCTCACGTTCACTGCTCCGAAGAAGAGACCGGTGCCGAGCGCGAAGACCATCACGATGAGCATTCCGGCGATCGCCGCGAGCACGCCGAGCACCGTCATGTGCGCGAATCCGCCCATGAGCGCGCACACCAGCAGGAGGAGCCCGACCTGAGGGAGAAAGTGCACGAAAGACACCAGCACCGCCGAGACCGCGAAGAGCTGCCTCGGCAGGAACACCTTCCGCACCAGCGCCGCATTCCCGACGATCGACCCCGTCGCGTTCTTGAACCCCTCGGAGAAGAGGTTGATGACGACGATGCCGGAGAAGAGGTACACGGCGTAGTTCGGGACACGGTCCAGGTTCATGAATATCCCGAGGACGACCCAGAAGACCAGGAACTGCGCCGCTGGGCGGACATACGACCACACCCAGCCCAGCACGGAGTTGCGGTACCGGGTCGTCACGCCGGTACGGACGAGGAGGCTCAGCAGATACCGCCAGCGCACCACATCGATCAGCCCGTGGCTCGTGCCGGGGGTGTCGAACTCGGTGCGTGGGATGGCAGCGAAGAGATCTCGGGTTTCAGTCACAGTCCACTCATTCGACGCACGGCGGCCTGTGCCGCGACTCCATCATTCTAGATCAGGCGGGTTCGGAGCTTCCTGCACGCGGACTGTCCTCCGAGTCGAGGCTTGCGGCCAGCCAGTCTCGGAAGTTCTGGACTGCGTGCGTTGCCCAGATGCTGTCGTCGACCCTCGCCGCCGTCCGATGCCCCACACTGCTGCGGATGCGATCTGCGATCTGTCGCGCGTCCTGCACCCGATCCCCGAACGCATCGCCGATTACTGCGGCCGCGAACGCACTGTCCCGCGGGATCACCTCGCACCCGAAGGCCCGGGCCTCGAACAGCACCGTGCTCGCCTCACCGACCACCACCGTCGTCTGCTTCAACGATTCGTAGACGTCCGGTTGCTCGTCAACCGTCACTCCCGGGTGCGCAGAGAGCCGCGGGTACCTCCCCCCGGTCTCGTAGCGCTCGCCCGGATGCGGACGGAAGACGACCGACCAGCTGTCATCGAGCAGCCCCCGCAGCTCGATGACGAGCGCATCGGTCCGCTCAGGGTCCGTGCGAGAGGAGACCACGAGGACCTGCGGGCGTCGGGACGCCGGCGCGGATGCGGCCTGCCGCTCGAGATGCGGCTTTCCGATCGCCGTCACCCGCCCGGGATGACGGATCGAGTCGGACCAGAAATCGCCGAACGTCAGCACCTCGTCCGGCAGCGCTCGGCGGAGCGCAGGCTCCCGGAACAACCGCCCGTAGTTGTATGCGGCGTGGGACGGGCCGATCCAGCCGTGTTGCGGCTCGGCGACGTACGCGCCCGCGTCTTTGAACAATCCCACCGATTCGCCGTGATACGTGTACGAGCCGTTGTCGAAGAGGACGACGCGCGGACGGACCCTGTCGATCAGGCGGCGAAGTTCGTCGAGCTGCGGTCGGCGATAGTTCTCATCCCGGACCGCGCGTTGCGCGATCTTCGCGAACGCACCGGGCTCTTGCCCCAGCCGTCGGGCGAAATCGGCGAGCAGCGACTCTATCGACCGCCCTACCGCATCGGACGGATGCGCGCCGCGCACCCGCATGGTCACCCGCGCGTTCGCGGCATCCATGGTCAGCGTCGGACGGAACGACGGCCGTCCCAGAGGGGACGGCAGAGGTTGCTGCTGCACCACCACCGCATCCCCGGCCGCCCCGGCGAAATCGTCGACGAGCCAGTTCAGCGCTGTGCCGTCCGAGGCGGCCAGCGTGCCGCCTCCGACGTAGAAGCAGACATCGTGGCGTCGAGCGCGCCGCGGCGCATCCCAGCGGTCCGGAAGCTGGGCCCTCGCGATGCGCCGGGCCTGCTTCCATCGGTTCCACGTACCGGGTGTCACATCGACACTGCCGGTCTGCTGTGCGGAGAGCGCCCAGGCCACCCGCATGCGGACCTGGGCCCAGAAGGGCACCGATGCTCCGGGCAGCGTCTCCCGCACTACGTCGGGGGCATCGTCCTCGAGGTCGAGCAACCGGCGTACCGCATCGGACGTCCGCGCGTCGAGGCTGCGCGAATCGGCGGTCACAGATCCTCCCGTTGCTCCATCAGCCACTCGACGATGCGGAAGTCGAACTCGCTGTCCACGTCGACGGAACGTTCAGCGGGCATCTCGTACAGGATGGTCGACGGCAGGAAGACGACCTGGTCCTCCACCAGCGCCTGCCGCTTCCACACGTAGATGGAGCCGTTCATGTCGAAGCACCGCGGCGCGTCCTGCCGCCGGAGCACCGCGTCGTCGGGCTGCTTGCTCACGGCGACGGTGCCGTCCGGCTGCTCCTCGACGAGGTTGAAGTACGGATTGCGCCGCGCTTCCGCACCCGTGATCAGTGACGCGGCCTCCGATTCCTCGAACATCCGCACGGCCGCGCGGATGTCGTCCAAGGTGCGGAGCGGACTGGTCGCGTCGAGGTCCACGCACACGTCGTAGGTCCTACCGGTGCGCTGCTCCGTGGTGCGCACGGCGTGGGCGATGGCGGGGACCTTGCCCGCCGTGTCGGTAGCCATCTCCGGGGGTCGGCGCACGACGCCCGTCGCGCCGTACTGCGGGGCGAGAGCAAGGATCTCCTCCGAGTCGCTGGAGACGACGACCTCGTCGAAGAGTCCTGTCGCCGCAGCTTGCGCCACCGAATGAGCGAACATCGGCCGCCCCGCGACCATGCGGAGGTTCTTCCCCGGGACTCCCTTCGAACCGGCGCGCACGGTGATCGTGCAGATCCTCATCTGGTTCTCCGTTCCCACGCCACCCTGGCGCGTTCGAGATCTTCCGGTCTGCCCACATCGATCCACTCTTCGCGGATCTCATAGGCGGCGACCGAACGATCGACCTCCATGAGGCGCGACAACAGCGTCGGCATGTCGCAGTACTCGTCCTGTTCGAGCAGTTGCAGGGCGTCCGGATCGAGAACATAGATCCCGGCGCTGACGAGCTCGCTGTGATACGGCTTCTCGGCGAGCCCGGTGACACGGTGGCCGTCACGACGGATGACGCCGTACGGGATCTCGAAGCCGTACTCGCGCGCTCCGATCGTGGCGGTCGCCCGCGCATCGCGATGGAAGCCGAGCATGCGCCGGAGATCGACGTCGGTGAGCAGGTCCGAGTTCATCACCACGAAGGGCGAGGTGATCTCGCCGCGCAGCTGGGCGATCGCGCCGGCTGTGCCGAGCGGCATCGGCTCGTGCAGGTACGTGACGTCCAACCCGTGCGCGCTGCCGTCGCCGAGATGCTCCTCGATGAGATGCCCGAGGTGGTTGACGGACACGTGCACGCGGCGGAACCCCTGACTGCGGAGCCTGCCGAGGATGATGTCGATCATCGGACTGTCGCCCAGGGGGACGAGAGGCTTCGGGATGTCCTTCGTGATCGGGTAGAGCCGCTGCCCCCGGCCGCCGGCCATGAGTACCACGGACGTCGGAAGCGGCGTGGCGATGCGCTCGCCCTCGCCGACGACGTCGACGATGCGCCCGTCGTCGACCACCGCGACGACGCGGATGCCGCGTCTCGCCTTCAGCTCGTCGACGGCGTCCTGAGTCGCCGTCGGAGGCACCGTGGCCGGGCTCGCGTTCATCACCCGGTCGACACGGTCCTCGAGCGATGCTCCGGCGAGGAGGCCACGACGGATGTCGCCGTCGCTCACCGCTCCGACCAGTCGCCCTCCGTCATCTTCGACGAAGACGACCTGGCGTCGGCTCCGGTCGAGTTGGGAGAGCGCGTCGCGGATGCTCGTCTCCGGGTGCACGGACAGGTCGGCGTTCGAGCTCATGCCGGTTCCCTTCTCTCGGATTCGATGACCCTGGCCGGCACGCCCGCGACCACAGCCCCCGCCGGGACGTCCCTGATCACGACGGCGCCGGCACCGATGACGCTCCCGGGTCCCAGCGTGAGTCCCTGGCTGACACGGGCACCGAGACCGACGTGGGCACCCTCGCCGATCCGGACACCGCCGGCGATCACCGCACCGGGAGAGACGTGCGCGTGGGCGTCCACCAGGACGTCGTGCTCGATGATCGCCCCGGAATTGATCAGCACGTTCTCCCCGATGACGGCCCCGCTGTTCACGAGCGCCGCGGCGAGCACCTGAACCCCCGCCGCCAGGCGGGCCCCCGGGTCGACGAAACCTCGAGGATGGACGATCTGCGCCGCCCGCAAACCGTATGCGACGGCCCGCTCATACAGAGCGCGCCGGGCCCGCGTCGACGCTGTCGAGCCCAGCCCGTTGACGAAGAGCACGTCATCCGCGCGGAGCGACGAGAGCAGGTCGTCGTCGCCGAGGTACGGACAGTCCTCGCCCAGATCTCCGGCCTCCGGCGCGAGATACCCGCGCACTCCGAGCCCCAGAGCGCGTGCGGCCGCCAGCACGGACTTCGCGTGTCCCCCGCCGCCCAGCAGGACCAGCTCACTCATCGATGAGCTCACCGCGTCGGTATGCCCGGGACGCCAAGCCGCCGACGACTTCCCAGAAGTCGAAGGAGGTGCGACCCGTCGCGGGGCGGAAGCACGCGAGGTCCTGCTCCCTGATCACGGCGCCGGAGGGGATGTCCCGCGCGGCCACCAGACTGCGCCGCACGACCGCGCGGTTCCCCTCCTCGACGCTCTGCGCCCGCTTCTCCGGCGATCCGAGCATCGCCGGCACGCGGCGGACCGCCGCGACGTAGTCGCGCAGGCCGTCGGGATCCAGCGAGGCCGCGTGATCAGGTCCCTCCGCGGCGACGTCGAATGTGAAGTGCTTCTCGAGGACGGTCGCGCCGAGCCCGACGGCGAGCACGGAGGCCAGCGAGCCGAGCGAATGATCGGAGTAGCCGACCCTGTGCCCGAACGTGCTCGCGATCGTCGGCATCGCTCTCAGGTTCAGGTGCTCGTCCGCTGCCGGGTACTCAGTCGTGCAGTGCAGGATCGTCACGTGCTCGTCGAACCGGATGCGCTCGTTCCGTGCCTCCCACGCCCTGGCGAGCGCGCTCTCGGTGAGGCGCTCCGAGGGCTCAAGCACACCGTGACGCTGCCCCAGTCCCGCGGCGAGGAAGCGCAGCGCCCTGGCGATCTCCTCCAGATCGGCCATCCCCGTGGACAGGATCACCGGCAGCCCGCTTCGGCCCGCTTTGACCAGGAGCGGGGCGAAGGTGAGATCACCCGACGCGATCTTCACGAGAGGGATGCCGAGCTCGTCGATGAGGAAGTCGAGACCGTCGAGATCGAAGGCCGTGGACAGGAACCGGATTCCGCGCTCGTCACAGTGCGTCCGCAGGGCTCGGAACTCCTCACGGCTCAGCTCCAGCCCGCGGAGGAGGTCATGCTGGCTGCGCGCGTCTTGGTCGGACACCCGCTGATAGTCCGCGAGCTCTGCCGTCTCGAGCGCGAGCGCATCGGCGGAGAAGGTCTGGAACTTCACCGCGTCCGCCCCCGCGTCGGCGGCGAGGTCCACGAGCTCCTTGGCGACGTCGAGCGAACCGTTGTGGTTCACCCCCGCCTCTGCGATCACGAACACATCAGCGGCCATGGTCATCTCCCTGTTCGAGATCGTGGAAGGACTTCTTCGGCGGGCGGGGGATCTCCGCGTCTCGCAACGTCGCCGCCGTGCGGGCGGCGAAGCCCGGCCGACCGAACGGACTCTCCGGATCGGCGAGAGGCGGGGCGGCGAGCTGCCGGCGGATGGCGGCGGCGATCGCCGCGGCGGTGGGCTCTGGCACCTCCACGCTCGCGGCGATCGGTCGGCCCTTCTGGCGATCGCCGATCAGCACAGAGGGGGTCCCGAGGACCGGCGCCTCCAAGACGGTGCTGGACGAGTTCCCCGCGACGACGGCAGCCGCCCTCATGGCGCTGAGATAGCCGCGCTGTCCGAACGATTCGACATAGTCGACGCGCTCGGGGTGTTCGGACACGAAGCGCGCGATCCGTTCCCGGACCGCATCCGTGCCGATGTCCGAGTTTGACCCCGTGATGACGATGTGGAGCTCGTCCACCGCGAGCAATCCGTCGAGGAGCTCCTCGACGAGGTGCTCGGCCGGTGCCACGTCCATGATCGCCGGATGGAAGGTGACGAGCGCCGTCGGCTCGGGCAGCCGGATGCCGAACCGTTCCTCGACGTCACGGCGCGGCATCGGCTCGAAGGTCTCCAGGATGTCGACGATCGGCGCGCCGAAGAAGAAGACCCGTCGCGGGTCCTCCCCCAGCTGGATGACCCGCGTGCGGTGCTCAGGTGTCGAGGTGAAGTGCAGGTACGACATCTTGGTGATCGAGTGGCGGAGTGCGTCGTCCATCGCCCCCTCGGTGAGCTCCCCGCCATGGATGTGCGCGACCGGAACCGAGAGGATCGTCGCGGCCGTCGCGACGGCGTAGGCCTCCAGACGATCCCCCAGCACCACGACCACGTCGGGGCCGATATCCGCCAGCGCCCGCGCATACTCGGGCAGGGCGCGGCCGACGTCCGCGGCGGCGGCGAGAGCGCTATCGTCGCCCGACCAGATCGGAACCGCCGCGGCGACGGTGAACCCGTCCCGCTCGATCTCGGACACCGTCCTCCCGAAGGAATCCGTGAGATGAGTGCCCGTGACGATGATCCGCAGGTCGAGCTGCGGGTCGTCATCGATCGCCCGGAGCAATCCGCGCAGCAGCCCGTAGTCCGCACGGGTGCCGGTGACGACGGCGATCGTCCTCATGCCGCTGCCAGCGCCGGCGAACTCGGAATGCACACGACGGACGCGTGCAGGGCTTCAGCCACGGGCACCCGGGCGTGGGGCAGCTGACGATAGGGCGCCTGGGCGTGCAGCAGATTCCAGAACGGCCGGCACTGCAGGCCGGCGTCGTTGGTCGCCTCGAGGAACTCATCGCGGCGCGCGATGTCGCCGTCCACGCGAACCGCGCACAGCCAGTAGTTGCTCACGGTCCCCTCCGGCTCGTCGAGGAACTCGATGCCATCGACGTCGGCGAAGGCGGAGCGGTAGCGAGCCGCCAGCCGGCGTTTGTCGGCGAGGAAGCGAGGCAGGCGTTCGAGCTGCGCGACGCCGAGGGCGGCGTTGAGGTTGGGCATCCGGTAGTTGTACGCGACCTCGTCGTGCTCGAACTCCCAGCGGTGCGGCAGCTTCGCCGTCGTGGTGAGGTGGCGCGCCCTGTGGGCGAGCTCGTCGTCGTCGGTGAGGATCATCCCGCCGCCACCGGTCGTGAGGATCTTGTTCCCGTTGAAACTGAGAATGCCCATCCGGCCGAACCTGCCTGTGTGGACGCCGTCGACCCGGCTGCCGAGCGACTCGGCGGCATCCTCGACCACGGGAACGCCGTACTCGGTCGCGAGCGCGACGAGCTCGACGATGCGCATCGGGTGGCCGAGCGTGTGCATCGGCACGATGGCGGCGATGCGTCGTCCGGTGACGGCGTTCACCAGGCCCTCGGACGTGGATCGCGCGGAGCGGAGCACGTCCGAGACGGCATCGACAGACAACCCAGCGGACATCTCATCGCTGTCGACGAAGTACGGCTGGGCGCCCGCATGCGAGACCGCGTTCGCGGTGGCCACGAAGGACAGGGTCGGGACGATCACGTCGTCGCCCGCGCCGACTCCGACCAGTTCGAGCGCGACCTGCAAGGCCGACGTTCCGTTGGACACCGCGATCGCGTGACGGGCACCGGTGAACTCGGCGATGCCCCGCTCGAACTCGGTCACGAAAGCGCCGACACTCGAGACGAAGGTCGAGTCGAGGCATTCCTGCACCCGTACCTTCTCGACCTCGGTGATGTCGGGGACGTGCAGGCCGACGAAAGGCTCATCGCCCACCACGCGGCGGATCGTGCGGACGAAATCTGCGGGGGTGATCATACGACGTACGCGTCGGTGCGGTAGCGCGCCAGGTTGCCCGGGTCGGTGAACCACTCGGCGGTGGCGCGCAGGCCCTCGCGGAAGCCGTCCACACCGTCGTACCGGGGCGCCCACCCCAGGATCTCGCGCGCCTTCGCGTTGTCGGAGAAAAGCCGCTCCACCTCCGAGTTCGCCGGGCGCAGCCGCGCGGGATCCTCGGTGGCCACAGCATCGACGCCCATCACCTCGGCGATGAGATCGAACGTCTGCCCGATGGATACCTCGAAGCCGACACCGAGGTTGATCACCTCTCCGACGCCGGCGGTGCTGGTCAGCGCCGTCGTGAATCCGGCGACCGTGTCCGGGACATAGGTGAAGTCGCGGGTCGGAGTGAGTGCCCCGAGCTGGACCTCCCGCTTGCCGGCGGCGAGCTGGCTGATGATCGTGGGGATCACGGCGCGGGCGGACTGCCGCGGCCCGAAGGTGTTGAACGGGCGGATCGTCACCGCGGGGAGCCCGAACGACGAGTGGTACGCGTTCACCATCTGGTCCGCCGCGATTTTGGATGCGGAGTACGGCGACTGCCCCTGCAGCGGGTGCCCCTCATCCATCGGCACGTACCGGGCGGTGCCGTAGACCTCGCTGGTCGACGTGTGGATGAAGCGGCTCACGTCGGCGGCACGCGCTGCATTGAGCAGGTTGAGCGTGCCCTGGATGTTCGTCTGCACATACAGGTCAGGAGCCGCGTACGAGTAGGGGATGGCGATGAGCGCGGCGAGGTGCAGGACCGCATCACGGTCACTCACCGCCGACATCATCAGCGCAGGATCACGGACGTCACCAGGCAGGAACTCGATCTCTTGGGCGACCTCGTCCGCGATGCCATCGAGCCAACCGCGCGAGTCGAACGAGTTGTACAGCACCAGGGCTCGGACGTCGTGACCATCTCTGACGAGCTGCTCCGCGAGGTGCGATCCGATGAATCCGTCAGCTCCTGTGAGCAGTACCTTCATGCGTTCGAGTCTATCCGATCCCCGCGAACTGCCCGCGGCGACGGCCGCGCCTCAGCGATAGGCGACCGTCGCCGCCTTGCCTTTCACATAGCTGATCGAGCCGCCCTGGAACGCCTGCACACACGACGTCGCCGAGCACGTCTCCACACCCGCCGGCCACCCGAGCTTGCCACGCAACCATCCCGCCTTGCTGTACGCGGTCATGATCGTGTTCGACGACGCGAACGTCCCCGCCACCGACGAATGAACCCACCCACCGGAGAACTTCTGCGCCATACCGCCACCGTTCGGGTCCGCCACGAGCGAAGGTACGGGATCGACAGCTCCGCCGAGCGCGACCGGACTGCTGGCCGGATCAGCGCGAACCTTCGCGATGGCCGCGGCCGAGACACCCACCGCACTCGTCGGCTCAGCGGTGCCCGTGAACGAGAGGACACCCCCGGCGAACGCCTGGGTACACGAAGCGCCCGTGCATACCTCAGCGCTCACCGGCCATCCGAGTGAACCCCTCACCCAACCGGCCTTGCTATATCCCGACATCATCCGCGTCGAGGTCGCGAACGCACCCTTTGCAGAAGAGTGGATCCACCCACCCCGGAAGCTCTGCGCGACCCCGTCGCCGTTCGGATCCGTCACCTTGGACTCCGCACTCGTGGGCCATCCCAGCTTCCCCCGCAGCCACCCCGACGCGCTGTACTCCTTCATCGACGCGTTCGACGTCACGAACGCCCCGGCCGCCGACGCGTGAATCCACCCGTTCGCGAACTGACGGACGAGACCATTGCCCTGCGGATCCGACACCACCGTCAACTGCCCGACCGGCGCACCCAGCGCCCCCGAGCTGCCGCCCTGCGCCGCGAACACCACATCGATCGCGTCCGCCTCGACGCCCACCAGCGGAACCGCCGCCTTCCCCTTCTGATAACCGATCGAGCCGCCCTGGAACGCCTGCACACACGACGTCGCCGAGCACGTCTCCACACCCGCCGGCCACCCGAGCTTGCCACGCAACCATCCCGCCTTGCTGTACGCGGTCATGATCGTGTTCGACGACGCGAACGTCCCCGCCACCGACGAATGAACCCACCCACCGGAGAACTTCTGCGCCATACCGCCACCGTTCGGGTCCGCCACGAGCGAAGGTACGGGATCGACAGCTCCGCCGAGCGCGACCGGACTGCTGGCCGGATCAGCGCGAACCTTCGCGATGGCCGCGGCCGAGACACCCACCGCACTCGTCGGCTCAGCGGTGCCCGTGAACGAGAGGACACCCCCGGCGAACGCCTGGGTACACGAAGCGCCCGTGCATACCTCAGCGCTCACCGGCCATCCGAGTGAACCCCTCACCCAACCGGCCTTGCTATATCCCGACATCATCCGCGTCGAGGTCGCGAACGCACCCTTTGCAGAAGAGTGGATCCACCCACCCCGGAAGCTCTGCGCGACCCCGTCGCCGTTCGGATCCGTCACCTTGGACTCCGCACTCGTGGGCCATCCCAGCTTCCCCCGCAGCCACCCCGACGCGCTGTACTCCTTCATCGACGCGTTCGACGTCACGAACGCCCCGGCCGCCGACGCGTGAATCCACCCGTTCGCGAACTGACGGACGAGACCATTGCCCTGCGGATCCGACACCACCGTCAACTGCCCGACCGGCGCACCCAGCGCCCCCGAGCTGCCGCCCTGCGCCGCGAACACCACATCGATCGCGTCCGCCTCGACGCCCACCAGCGGAACCGCCGCCTTCCCCTTCTGATAACCGATCGAGCCGCCCTGGAACGCCTGCACACACGACGTCGCCGAGCACGTCTCCACACCCGCCGGCCACCCGAGCTTGCCACGCAACCATCCCGCCTTGCTGTACGCGGTCATGATCGTGTTCGACGACGCGAACGTCCCCGCCACCGACGAATGAACCCACCCGGCGTCGAACTGCTGCGCGGTCCCGTTGCCGTTCGGGTCCGTGACAGCCGTGGGCGTGGTCTTCGGGTATCCGAGCTTTCCCCCGAGACCGCCCTGAGCCGTGTACTCCTTATACACCTCACCGTAGACCTGTCGCGCGCCGAGCGCCTTCGTCCAGGTGATGATGCCGTTGACGTACGTCACGGTGCACCGCGCGGTCGTTGCCGTACAGGCCGGAGTCGTCTTCGCGGCGCCGAGAACGCCGGTCGCCCCGCCGAGCGAGGTGTGCAGGCGACGGATGTCGCCGAGCGGGTCCACCACCGGCTTCTGGGTCGAGCCGAACCAGTCCGTGAAGTAGTTGTAGAAGTTCCGGTTACCGTACGCGGAGCACCCGTCACCCTTTCCGTAGCCGGCCCGCAGCGCTGCGGCGTTCGGCTGGTACGGCGTGTAGTAGTACAGCGCGGACGTCGCCTTGTTCGCGACGTAGACCGGCGAGGATCCGCAGGAGCTGTTGGGGTTGTAGAGGATGTTCCAGGTGCGCCCCGGCGCGTACCACTGGAACCACTTGCCCTCCATGTAGATCTGCATCTGGCGCGCGGCACCGTAGATCTGGTGGAAGAAGCCGATGTAGTTCGGGTCGCACGGCGCGGTGTCCGGGCAGCCCTGCCCGAGCGCGATCCGGTACCGCCAGGCGCTCGGCCAGGTGTGGGTCACGAGCCCCTGCTCCTTCTGGAGCATGACGATGAGCACCTGCGGGTTGATGTTGCAGGCCTGGGCCACGCGATAGATGATGCGCGCAGCGGACTCGTTCGCAGCACCGGAGTATCCGCTGCAGTACTGGTCCCCCGGACGGGTGACCGTGTTCATGCGGAAGTCCTTGAGACAGACGATCGGCTCGTTGTTCTCGTCCCGTCCGCCGAGGCAGCGGGAGACCTTGCTGTTGAAGAAGGTCTGGATCTGCGCTTCGGTCATCGTGCTCTTGTTGGTGAACACGGCGTCGCTGATGATGTTGCCCGGCGTGAACCCGACCAGAGTGGTCTTGGCCAGCCCGGTCTGCGCGGGATCGGCGGCGGTACGCGCGACGGTCGGTGCGACGGAGGTCGCGGCGGAGGCGGCGGTGGCGGGGACCACCGTGCCGATCACCAGGGCGGAGGCAGCGAGGAAACAGGTGAGAAGGCGGGTGACCTTCGTGGTGTTTCGAGAGCGTGGGGCACGTCGAGACATGTGACCAGTGTGACGGAAGTTGCGGGATGATGCCACTGTTGCCACAGAAATGCGATCAGCTCTCGGCGTGTCGCGCCGATGCGAAGCTGGCGTTCAGGTGATCAGAGGTCCGCGTGCAGACTCCACACGCGCTCCGCCGAACTCGCCCAGGAGAACGCCCGCGACCGGTCGGCGGCGAGCACGCGCAGGCGCTCCCTCCTTGTCGTCGCCGCGTCCTCCACGGCCTCCGGCAGAGCACTCTCGCTGACCACCGCTCCCCCGTCGGCGAGGACGTCGTGATGACACCCGGACTCCACGGCGACCACGGGGACGCCGAGCGACATCGCCTCCACGGCACGCCACGGCCATCCGGAGACGGCATCGGTCGACACGAAGACGCGCGCCCCGGCGACGACGGCGGCGCGATCCGAGACCTCGAGCGTCCCCCGGATGTGCGCGCGCCGCTCGGGCAGCCCGGCGGCGGCGGCGATCTCGGCGATTCGCGGTTCCGCCCCCTCGGCCGCTCCGATCACCACGGCGTCGAGGTTCGCCGCGACGGCGCCGCGGAAACCGGCGGCCAGCGCGTCCTCCGGCCCGGAGAGGACGAGGTAGTCCGCGGGGACACCGAGGTCGTCCCGACGCGAGGCGACGTCCGCGGGACGCCGGAGGTCCTGAGGTGGCGCGCCGGCGATCACGCGGATGCGGTCACCGAGCTTCGCGAGACCGGACAGGCGCTCCGCCATGGAGTGGGACGGAACGACCACGGCATCTGCGTGTTTCACGGCACGTCGGAGCATGCCTCGTTGCCAGGCGACGGCGCCGCGCGACAGCTGAGACGGCGCCTCCCAGGCCCGCAGGTCCCACAGCGTGACGGTGGTCTGATCGTTGTCGTGCACCCGGTCGTGGCGGACCAGTGGGGCGAGTAGCGTCGGCGCGTGGATGAGGCCGCCGCCGACGCCAGGGGCGATACCGAGTTGCCAGGACGCGGCGAGCTCGCGCCGTCCGACCGCGAGCGTGCGCACTTCTCCGATCCCGCGGAGCGGCACCTCTGCCCCCGAGGGCACGATCGCATCGACCGTGCAGTTCGGCGGCGCCGTCTGGACGAGCCCGGCGGCGAGATCTCGCGATGCCGCCGCCTGATCGGGGTCGACGACGTGCACGAGCTGATCCAGAACAACACGCAGTCGAGCACCCATGCGATCAGGCTAGCCGCGGGATGCCGACGACCCCGGGAGCGCATCACCTGTCCGCACCGCTACTCAGCGTTCCCACAGCATCGGGAGCGCGCCCGGCAGCTTCGCCGTGCTTGAATGCCAGGGTGAGCGATGGTCGCCTTCCCGTCCGCCGCCGATGGGTCGGGTGGACCGTCGGCCTCGTCCTCGTGCTCCTCGTCCTCGCACTGGGCTGGGTCACGGTGCGCGGCATCGGCGCGGTCGACAACCTGCAGCAGATCGCGAAGGCGACCAGTCAGCTCAAGCAGTCCATCGCCGACGGAGATCTCGACGGGGCGGCCCCGATCGCCGACCGCATCTCCCGCAACGCGGAGTCGGCCCGGTCGCTGACCGGGGACCCGGTCTGGCAGGCCTTCGGGGTGCTGCCCTGGATCGGGCCCAACTTCCGCGCGGTGAGCGATGTCGCCGAGATCGCCGACGACGTCTCCACGGACGCGCTCGGTCCGCTGCTCGACGTCGCCGCCGACGTCGACATCACGAGCCTCGGCTTCTCGGGCGGGGCGATCGACCTCGCCCCCTTCGCGACCGTCGAGAAGCCACTCGGCACCGCGAGCTCGGCCTTGGCTGCCGCGGAGGAGCGGGCGCGGCGCATCGATGCCGACGCCACCCTCCCCCCTCTGGCCGACGCCGTCCGGGAGATGCGCGGGGCCGTCACCCAGGCCGCGACGGCGGTCGGGGCGCTGCACGGCGCCTCGGTCCTGCTGCCGACCATGCTCGGCGGTGAGGGCCCGCGCACCTACGTGCTCGCGATGCAGAACAACGCCGAGCTGCGGTCGTCGGGCGGCATCATCGGATCGATCGCGCTCCTGCGCGCGGAGAACGGCAAGGTCACGCTGCAGCGGCAGGCGTCGACGCGCGACTTCCCCCCGCTGGACACGGCGCTCCCGCTCAGCGACAGCACCGTCGCGCTCTTCGAGGACCGCCCCGGCCGCTATCTGCAGAACATCACCAGCATCCCCGATTTCCGGGAGGCCGGGCAGACCATCGCCGCCCGGTGGGAAGGGCGGTACGGGGGAAAGGTCGACGGGGTGATCGCGGTGGACGCCGTGGTGGCCGCGCACCTCATGCGGGCCACCGGAGACCTGTCCTTCGGGCCGTTCACGGCGACCGCGGAGACCGTGACCGACCTGCTCCTCTCCGAGATCTACGCAGCGATCCCCGATCCCGCGGCTCAGGACGCGATCTTCGCTCAGGCCGCCGGCGGACTGTTCTCGGCTGCTCTGTCCCATGCCGAGCCGCAGGCCCTCGTCCGCGCGCTCGCCGACGCCGCCGGCGAAGGCCGCATCCGGATCTGGAGCGCGCATGAGGCGGAGGAGTCGCTCCTCGCCGCCAGCGCGCTCGGCGGCGCCATGCCGCAGGATGACGAGGACGCCGCGGTGGTCGGCGTCCTGATGAACGACGGCACCGGCGGGAAGATGGACTATTACACCCGCGCGTCCATCGCGACGGCGGTGGGCACCTGCGCAGGGGTGCCGACGACCCAGGTGCGCGTCACGTGGTCGAACACGGCCCCCGCCGACGCCGCCACCTCCCTGCCCCCGTACGTCACCGGCGACGGCGTGTACGGCGTGCCGGCCGGCAGCGTGCGCACTCTGATCGCCGTCTACGGTCCGGAAGGCGCCCTGCCGTCGCACATCGACCGGGACGGCTCGGAAGAGGGCGTGCAGACGACGACCATCGGCGATCGCTCCGTCGTGCAGCACGAGGTGCTCCTCGCCCCCGGCGCCTCCACGACGATCACCGTGGAGTTCCAGGGCGACGGCGCCGGAGCACGTCTCACCGAGGTCGAGCACACCCCGCTGATCGTGGGTCCGAAGCTGACCCGCGACACCCTGCAGTGCGGCTCGTGACAATCGCCGACGGATGAGGTACTGTCATCTCACTGGGGAATAACCGGGGTCCGTGAACCTGCCGTGGGGGCAGAGGATCTCGCGCAGTCGGACGCAGGGGTGTGTCCGGAGGCGATTCCGCGTGAAATTCTGGGGAGAAATCATGCTGAAGAAACTGGCTGCCATCAGCCTTACCGCTGGCGCGCTCATCTTGGCCGCGCCGACCGTCGCCTCTGCGGCACCGAGCGACTCCTACCCCTCGCCTCCGGGCGCGAAGGTGGGCGACGCGATCATCGACACCTGTGAGGTCTCGACCGTCGCCTTCGGCGCCGGGTACTTCGAGCCCTCGGAGACCGTCGGAGTGTCCGTCTCGGGACAGAACGCCGGCGCCGCCGCCATCTCGGGCAACACCGCCGCGTCCGACGGCAGCCTGAGGGTCACGTTCCGCCCGCCCTCCGACGGGCAGGGGGCCTACGCCCTCGACTTCGCCGGTTCTCGGGCATACACCGCCACGGTGACGGTCTCGCACGGGAACGCCGCCGCTTCCAGCTGCGACCACGACCCCGGCACCGCTGCTCCCGCCGGGACCGAGCTGCCGCTCACGGGCGGCACGGAGCTCGCCCTCACCGGCGGATCGGTGTCGCCGTGGATCGTCGGCGGCGCCGCAGTCGCTCTGGTCGCCGGTGGTGGCCTCGTCGCCGTCGGAGCCGCGCGCCGCAAGCGCGCCTGAGTCGCGCGCCGCACGCGCGCCTGAGCCAGGTCGCCGCCTTGTGCGGTGGCCGGCTGGACGACGGTGATCCCTCCCCCTCCGATCACCGTCGTCTGGCGAATCCGGTCATGCACCGGACGGCCCACGGGCGATGTTCCCGGGAACATCGCCCGTGGGCTGCGTCGTCCCCCGCGGACTCACGGGGCGGGGGTGGGGGTGTCCGTCGGCGGATGCAGTTTCTGCTGCATGAGCTCGTGGATGAAGTCGTAGTTCGGGTCGAACTCGTCGACACCGTTCTCCGGCGTCAGTTCGACCGTCTGGACCGGCTGCTCCTTGGCCTTGAGCATGAGATCGAAGAACTCCGGCAGCTTGCCCTGCGGAAGATCCGTGTCGATGAGCGCCGTGCCCGCGGCAGCCACCTCGTTGAAACGCGTGAGCACGGTCTGCGGCGTGAACTGGGCGAGGATCGCCTCCTGCAGCTCGCGCTGCCGCTTCATGCGGTCCCAGTCGCTGGTCGTGTACCGCGAGCGGGCGTACCACTGCGCGGTGTCGCCATCCATGTGCTGCTGCCCGGGCTCGATCCACCCGATCGCCCACTCGTTCACGTCGGTCCCGGACCACCCCTCGGGCGGACCGCCCTTGGGGAGGCGCTCGGTGACGGTGATGTCCACGCCGCCGAGGGCGTCCACGAGGTCGGCGAAGCCGTGCATGTCGACGAACACGTAGTACGGGATCTCGATGCCGAGCACGCCCTCCGCGGCGTCCTTGGTCGCCTCGATGCCCGGTGCCGAGCCCGTGGCGTCCGCGTCCGGATAGAGCCCGGTCCCCTTGTCCTCCCGGCACACCTCCGCGGCGTTGCGCACATGGTTCATCCAGCCGTTCCAGCCGCAGGTGGACGAGCCCTGTCCCTGGAAGCCGTCGGGATACAGCTCCTGCATCGGGCTGCCGTCGCTGAACGGCGCATGCGGGAGCTCACGGGGGATGCCGGTGATGGTGACCGCGCCGGTCTCGGCATTGACGGAGACGACGGAGATGCTGTCGAACCGCATCGAGTCGCGACCGTCTCCACTGTCCGCGCCGAGCAGCAGGATGTTGTAGTAGCCGTCGCTGGGTGGCAGGCTCGGCCCACTCTGCCCGAAGATGGCCCCGACGCTGCCCCGCACCGAGCCCACCGCCGTGGCCGCGTACCCGGTCATGCCGCCGACCAGCCCCAACAGGAGGAGGGCGACGACCGGGAGGACGAAGCGCGACGGCGCGGGGACCTTGACCAGACGGACGAGCCGGAGCGTGTCGAAGGTGAGGACGATCCAGAGCACCACGACACCCACGAGCAGCACCTGCACGAGGGTGAGCAGCACCGCCGACACGAAGCCACCGCCGATCGTGAGCCAGAGGAAGACGGGGCGCGCGAACAGGGCGAGGGCGAGGGCGACGACGGCCAGGACCCACGTCGTCAGCGTGACGCCGAGTCCGAACCTGCCCAGGCGGCGATTGCCCGCGAGCACCTGCGCGGAGCCCGGGATGAGGAGGTTGAGCCCGACGAGCCACCAGGCGCGCTTCGACATGAGGCCCGGATCGGCCGGGTCCGGGTGTCGCAGCGGCCGCGTCTCGATGAGCGGACGTCGTGTCGCGCGCGGGGGCGCAAGGGTCACAGCGAGCCCTTCAGCCGATCGTTCTTCTCCTCGACCTGCGCCTCGAGGTCGGCGGCGTAGGCCTCGACGCGGTCCGCCAGATCGTCGTCCGCGGCAGCGAGGATCCGGGCCGCGAGCAGGCCGGCGTTGCGCGCGCCGCCGATCGACACCGTCGCGACCGGGATACCCGCGGGCATCTGCACGATCGACAGCAGGGAGTCCATGCCGTCCAGGTACGCGAGCGGCACGGGGACGCCGATGACCGGGAGCGCCGTCATCGACGCGAGCATGCCGGGCAGGTGGGCGGCACCGCCGGCGCCCGCGATGATGACGCGCAGGCCACGAGACCGCGCCTCACGCGCGTACGACATGAGCTTGTCCGGCGTACGGTGGGCCGAGACCACCTCGACCTCGTGAGGGACCCCGAAGTCGGTGAGCGCTTGGGACGCGTCGCTCATGACGCGCCAGTCGGAGTCGGATCCCATGACGACGCCGACCAGAGGAGCGGCGGAGGAGTGCAGTGGCTCGGTCACCAGATCAGGCTACGGTCTCGCGCTGGGAGAACCCCCGAGCGGCACACGTCTTTTCCGTGTGCCGCCGCGGGAATCCTCAGGCGAAGGCCGCTGCGGCGGCCCTGGCCTCGTACACCGCGTCGTCGAGGTCGTCCCCGGCGACGTTCACGTGCCCCACCTTGCGGCCGGGCCGCGGCGCCTTGCCGTACGTGTGGATCTTGGCATCGGGGTGCGCGGTCATCGCCGCCTCGAAACGGTCTCCGAGAGTGCCGTCCGTCGGGCCGCCGAGGATGTTCACCATGACCGACCAGGCCGCGCGGGGCTGGGTGTTCCCCAGGGGCAGATCCGCCACGGCACGCAGATGCTGCTCGAACTGTCCGGTGACGGCTCCGTCCTGGCTCCAATGTCCGCTGTTGTGCGGTCGCATGGCGAGCTCGTTCACGAGGATGCGCTCGTCGTCCGTCTCGAAGAGCTCGACCGCGAGCATCCCGGTCACGCCCAGGCCCTCCGCGATACGACGGCCGATGTCCTCAGCGACCTCGGCGAGACGCTCGGTCGCCGCGGGCGCCGGGGCGATCACCTCGGCGCAGACGCCGTCGCGCTGCACCGTCTCGACGACCGGATACGGGATCATCTCTCCCCCGGGTCGGCGTGCGACCTGCTGGGCGAGCTCGCGGACGAAGGGGACGAGCTCCTCGACGAGCAGGGCGTCAGAGCCCTGCAGCGCATCGAGCCAGTCCTGCGCTTCGGCGCCCGAGCGCACCACCCGCACACCCTTGCCGTCGTACCCGCCCCGCGGCGTCTTGACCACCGCGGCACCGTCGTGCTCGTCGAGGAAGCGCTGCAGGTCGTCAGCGGAGCGGACCGGAGCCCACTCGGGCTGCGGCACGCCGAGCTCCGCCAGCCGGGAGCGCATGACGAGCTTGTCCTGGGCGAACTGGAGCGCATCCGGGCCGGGGTGCACGGCGACGCCCTCGGCGACGAGAGCGCGGAGCACGTCCTGCGGCACATGCTCGTGGTCGAACGTGATGACGTCGACGTCGGCGGCGAAGGCACGCACGGTCTCGAGGTCCCGGTAGTCACCCACCGCTGTGGCGGCGAGGCCCGCGGCCATACCCTCCTCTTCGGCGAGCACCCGCAGATCGAGACCGAGCTCGACCGCCGGAGCGATCATCATCCGTGCCAGCTGTCCTCCGCCGATCACGCCCACGCGCAGCGCCATGTGCCGCCTCCATTCGTCATGCCCATTCTTCCGCACGCGCGAGCGCCCGGGGAACGCAGGTACGCCCCGGACGGACCGGGCACGTCGGCCGAGCTCAGGCGAAGTCGTCGCCGCTCGCCTGGGCGTCGCGGTGGGCCAGGATCTGACCGACCTCGATCTGGTCGGCGAGGGTCTCGTGCACGAGGGTGACGTTCGGCACGTTCACCAGACGCAGAGGCGCGTCCACGCCGTTCGAGAGCGTGATGGTCCCGCAGCCCCACATCCGCTGCAGCGGGCCGCGACGGACGCCGATCGTGTAACCGCGTGCGTGCGACATCTCGCGGCGGTTGCGCGCGCCCAGGCCCTGGGCGGCGATGACGCGACGGGTCGTGATCGTCGTCGTCCGGGAGTACCAGACGATGAAGGGGATCACGACGGCGACGAGGACGACGGTCCCGGCAGCCGCGAGCAGCATCCAGTCCTCGAAGCCGGCCGGCAGGTTGCCGTAGAAGTAGGCGGTGGCCCCGAAGACGGCGATGAGCACGAGCGCCGACCAGAAGAGCCGACGCGCGTGGCCACGGAAGCGCGCGATCAGCAACTCCTCGGCGGGAGTGCCGGGCGGCGGCATCAGCGGGCGTCCGCCGAGCGTCACGGGCTGGGTCACACCCCCATTGTGCCCGGGATCGCCGACAACACCGTCCGTGCGGCGGCGTGTCCCCGCCTCACGCGGGGCGGACGTGCACGACGTCGCCGGCCGAGACCGCGTGCACGGTGCCCTCCGCCTCGACGCGCAGGCGTCCCTCGGCGTCGATGCCGACGGCCGTGCCGTCGAGCAGGGAGCCGCCGGGGAGCGAGACCCGCACGGCCTGTCCCACCGTCGCGCACCGTGCGGCGACCGCCGCATGGAGACCGCTCGCGATCGCGTCGTCCGCCGCGGTGAGCGCGGTCAGGTGACCGTCGAGCGCCGAGAGGTAGGAGCGGAGCAGCTCGTCCTCGTCGACGACCACGCCGTGCACCGCGAACGAGGTGGCCGTGGGCACCGGAAGCTGCGTCGCGGTCATGGACGTGTTGACCCCCGCGCCGACGATGACAGCGTGCGGGGTCGCCTCGGCGAGGATGCCGCAGATCTTGCGGCCGTCGACGAGGACGTCGTTCGGCCACTTGAGGGCGACGGTGGCGGCGGGCAGCTGCGCGGCGACGGCCTCGGTCATGGCCGCTCCGGCGGCGAGCGGGATCCAGCCTCGCGCCGCGGGTTCGGCGGGCAGATCGCGGAGGAGGACGCTCACCGCGAGCGCCGACCCCGCCGGGGCCACCCACCGGCGATCCAGTCGCCCCCGTCCGGCGGTCTGGTGCCGGGTCAGGAGGACCGAGAGGTGCGGCCAGCCGTGGGCGTCGTCCGCATGCCCACGGAGGTCGGCGTTCGTCGACCCCGCCGCGTCGACCACCTCGAGACGCGGTGCGAGCGCGGCGGAGCGCGGGAGGTCGCCGCTCATACGTCCTCGTCGTCGGCTTCGTCGTCGTCATCGTCCGCGTCACCGCGGACGGCGCCGATCTCGCGATCGCGCCACCGCTCCCACTCCCCCATGAGACGGTCGACGGCCGCGCGGAACTTCTGCGTCGCGACACCGGGGGTGGTGTCGCCGAAGTAGTGGCGCACCCACATCTGCAGCCGCGCGACGGCCGCCTCGTCCTGCCGCACGCGCTCCACCTCGGCGACGATGTCGTCCGCCGCCTCCGCGGACAGCCACTCGCAGTCCGAGAGGTAGCCGGTGGTGTCGACGGCGGCCTCCTCGTCGACCGGTCGCGTGATCATGAGCGGCTTTCCCGCCGCGAGGCGGTCGTACACCATGGCCGAGATGTCCACGACGGCGACGTCGGCGGCGGCCAGCTGCCATCCGAGCTCCGGACCGTCGTCGTACACGTGCTGGGCGGTCGGATCGGCCGCGTTCGCGGCGGCGATGGCCGCGATGATGCGCCGGTGCGCCGCCCCGTAGGCCTCGTCTACGACACCGCTTCGCGGGTGCGGACGGTAGATGACGCGGTGCTCCCCCGTCGCGAGGAGTCGCGCCACGAGGCGCTCGCCGTGCGAGGCGATGGAGCCGTAGTGCGCGCTGGGCCGGTCTCCCTCCCAGGTCGGCGCGTACAGCACGACGAGACGGTCGTCCGGTGTGTACGGGAGCGAGCCGGAGTAGTGGTCCGCCTGGGGGCGTCCGATCTCGATCGTCCGGCTCTCCACGTCGTAGTCCCACAGCGTCCGCGACAGCCGGTCCCTCGCCGCCTGACCGGCGACGAAGGCGTAGTCGTAGGCCTTGTACTGATTCGTGGTCATGTACATCTTGTCGGACTCGCCGTGGTTGATGAACACGTGCCACCGGCGGCCGTACCGGAACATCTGGAAGTTGCGGGTGTTCTGGTTCACGTACAGCACCACGCGGATGTCCTGCGTGGCCAGGAAGCGCTCGAGATCGCGCACCTTCGGCACGAAGGCGACGGGCGGGCCGTCCTCCTCGAGGAGCTTCTCCGCGCCGGTCGCCTGGCGTGCCAGCACCACGACGGGCCACCGCTCGGCGAGCGCGGCCAGCGGGCGGTACCACTGCCGCATCTGGTACATGTTCACGGCGCCGTCCGCGAAGTACACCGCGACCTGGAAGTGCTCGGCCGGGTACAGCACCTGATCCGCCAGCCGGCGGCGGACGCGCTGCACCGCCGAGCGCGAAGCGAGCGCCCGCTGCAGGAGACGGTAGGCCTTCTTCGCGTCAGACAGTGCACCCATCCCTCCAGGATAGTTCGTCCTGTCCCGGCATCCGCGGCGGCGGACAGGCGGACGCCGCCTGAGAGAGAGCGGCAGGAGCGGCGTGACATGATCGACGTGTGCCAGCCAACGGATCCCCCACCCCCGTCACCGGGGTGTCCTTCGTGATGCCGGTGCTCAACGAACGCGCCTACCTGGAGCACGCCGTCGCGTCGGTGCTCGCCCAGGAGGTCGGCGTCCCCGCCGAGCTCATCCTCGCGCTGGGACCGTCATCGGACGGCACCACCGCCCTCGCCCGCCGACTGGCCGCGGCCGACGACCGGATCCGTCTCGTGGACAACCCGGCCGCGCACATCCCGGTCGGCCTCAACGCCGCGATCCGGGCCAGCCGTTACCCCACGGTCATCCGGGTCGATGCCCACTCCGAGCTCGCTCCCGGCTACGCGGCCAGGGCCCTGCAGACCCTGCAGCGCACGGGGGCCGCCAACGTCGGCGGCGTCATGCACGCCGAGGGCCGGACGCCCTTCCAGAAGGCCGTCGCCCGGCTGTACAACTCCCCCGTCGGCCTCGGCGGCGGGGCGTATCACGGCGGCCGCGTCGAAGGAGAGGCGGAGTCCGCCTACCTCGGCGTGATCCGTCGGGACGTCCTCGACGAGGTCGGTCTGTTCGACGAGACGATCCGCCGCGGCGAGGACTGGGAGCTGAACCTGCGCATCCGCCAGGCCGGGCACCGCGTGTGGTTCGACCCCGAGCTGTCGGTGACCTACTGGCCCCGCGAGAGCTGGCCGCGCCTGGCCAGGCAGTTCCGCGCGACCGGCGCCTGGCGAGGGGAGCTGGTGCGGCGCTTCGGTCGTCGCAACGGTCTTCGCTACTTCGCGCCGCCGGTCCTGCTGCTGTTCGTCGCACTCGCCGTGGTCCTCGGGGCCTTGCAGCTGTCCGGTGCGGTGTCGGGAACCGCCTCCCTCATCGCC
The DNA here is from genome assembly GCF_050470785.1 of Microbacterium sp. NRRL B-14842. Classification (NCBI taxonomy): domain Bacteria; kingdom Bacillati; phylum Actinomycetota; class Actinomycetes; order Micrococcales; family Microbacteriaceae; genus Microbacterium; species Microbacterium sp. NRRL B-14842. The sequence goes on from NZ_JBFLUM010000001.1 coordinate 1,908,435, forward strand.
TCGTGCCTGGTCTACGTCCCGCTCGCGCTCTACGTGCTGCTCGTGGTCGGCGTGGCCCTCGCTCCCGGCGGGGGCGGCGTGCGGCAACGCCTGTGGACGCTCCTCGTGCTGCCCACGATGCACCTCTCGTGGGGTCTCGGCTTCCTCGGCGGCGTGCTGCGCGGAGCCGGCGACACGGTGGACGCGTCCCGGCTCGGCACGCGGAACACCCCCCTGCCCTGACGTCCGACGACTACGGCGTGACGAATCCGAGGTCGAGGATCCGGTCGACCACCCGCTGCGCGGCCCGACCGTCGTCGAGGGTGTTGAACTGCCGCTGCCAGGCGGCATAGCGCTCGGCGTACCTCTCCCGGTGCCCCGCATCCTCCAGCGCGGCCACGAGTTCGTCCTGCGTACCGAGCAAGGGCCCCGGCGCCCGCTCCGCCAGATCGAAGTAGAAGCCGCGGAGCTGACCGCGGTAGTGGTCGAGGTCGGGCACGAGGAAGTACATCGGCTTGCCGGTCACCGAGAAGTCGAACATGACGGAGGAGTAGTCCGTGACGAGGGCGTCGGCGGCGAGCAGGAGCTGCGACGTCTCGGGGTAGCCCGTCACATCGATCACCCGGGCGCCGGCGCGATCCCTGCCCTCGCCCAGCGTGCGCGAGTGGCCGCGCACCAGCACGACGGCGTTCGTCTGCCGCGCGAGGAGTTCGGGATCGACGAAGTCGACCATCTCCGCCCGGTCGTCGCGCCAGGTCGGGGCGTAGAGGAGGACGCGCTCGTCGGCCCCGATGCCGAGCGCCGCGCGAACGGCGACCGGGTCCCCGGTACGCAGCGCATCGTTGCGCGGATAGCCGTCGACCCAGATCGGCCGCCCGAAGAACGCATAAGCCTTGCGCAGGATCCGCGCGGCGTACGTGTTCTGCGCGAGCAGCACGTCCCACCGCCGGGACTCCTTGACCACCGCCGCCATCCGCCGGGGATCGAACCCGGGGCGGTGCAGCGCCAGGCGCTTGAGGGGCGTGCCGTGCCAGGTCTGCACCACCTTCTGCCCGGGCTTCCGCGCGAAGCGCCGTCGCAGCCAGTCGTTCACGACGAGCAGGCGCGCGGCCCCGCGGGCGTGCCACCATTCCGGGCTGCCCTCGATCACGGCGATCGCTCCGTCCGGCACCTCGACCGACAGGTCGGCGACGCTCCAATACCGGCGCACTCCCGGCGCGCGCCGTGCGAGCTCCCGATCGATGGCGCGCGGGTTGCAGCCGACGCTCCGGCCGTAGAAGCTCTCGAAGAACACGGCGTTCTCGGTGCCGCCTGCCTGCGCCACGTAGCGCTCCTCGAGCGTGGAACGCCCCTCGGCGGTGTCGTACACGGGGTCCACGGGCGCCGCGATGTGGACGACGGCACCGTCGACGGCGATCCGCACCCCCGGGAGGAGCACCGGCGCGAGACGCAGCTCGGCCAGATCGACGCCGTCGATCCGCAGGTCGTACTCCCCGGACGGCAGAGGCAGCTCCGGACCGCCCCATCGCGACGCGCGGAGCGCGAACGTCGCCTTCCAGGTCTTCCCCCCACCGGTGAGGCGGGCCTTCACCCGCGCCCGCGGTCCGGTGAGCTCGGCGCTCTCCGGACGCTGCCCGGTCCCTGCGATGACCAGCGCCTGTGCCGTGTCATCGATGCGGGCCGTCGTCATGCTGCTCCCTTCGGCGCGGGGACCCCCCGCGCACGGATCGCCCGGTATACCCGACGAGTGTTCTGACCGTCACGGAACGCGTGCATCTCCGCGCTGAGCGTAGCGGAACGCTCGGCGGCCTCGTCGAACGCGGCCGCATCGCCGAGCAGCGACGCCAGCCGGACGAGGGCGTCTTCCCACCCCGTGGCGACGCCGGACGCGGCGACCTCCTCGAAGCGGCCGTAGAAGCCGCGGGTGCGGGCGTACTCGGCGACATCCGGTGCGAGGAAGACGACCGGCAGGGCGAGGAGCCCCACGTCGTACGCGAGCGACGAGTAGTCCGTGATGAGGATGTCGACGGCGGGCAGCACCGGCGTCACATCGCTGACGACCGTGCTGGGCAGCGCCCGCACCCGCGTCGTCGGCACCGGCGGCGCGTAGCTGCCGTCGCCGAGGGGGTGGGAGCGCACGAGGAGAACGGCGTCGTGGTCTTCGAGCACCCGGATGATCCGCACCCATTCCTCGGCCGTCGGGACGGAGGGGTCGGGAGCGCCGTCGCGCCAGGTCGGCGCGTAGAGGACGACCCGGTCGGTGTCGCCGATCGCGCCCACGGCCTCGGCGAGCAGCCCCCGTGCACGGGCGCGGCGTTCCTCGGGCGAACCGCTCGAGAGCACGTCGACGCGCGGCTCCCCGGTCACCACCACGCGATCATCGCCCAGCCCGAACGCGGACTCGAGGCGTGCTCTGGCGCGGTGCGAGGCGGCAGGGAGGACCCGGATGCGCTGCGCGGCACCCCGGTACATCCAGCCGACGAGCCGACGCAGGACCGGTGCACCGGGCACGGCCGGCACCTGGGTCGTGGCGGGAGAGTCGAGGCCGATGCGTTTGAGCGGGATGCCGTGCCAGAGCTGCACCACGAACGCGCCGCCGTTGCCGTAGCGGTTCACGTCGCCGAGGCCGTGGGTCACGATCAGCACCCCGGCGCGCGCGGTCGCCCACCAGCCGCGCAGACCGCCCCGTGGCACGCTCCGCAGACCGAGGGCCGCGGCGTCCGCCGCTTCGCGCGGGGACCCGGCCAGCCACAGGGTGTCATGGCCCGCCTCCGCTGCGTACCGCTGCAGGGCGAGGGCGCCGTCCCCGACGCCGGCGCCGCATCCGAAGACCCAGCGCGGACCGCGCGGCACGAGAAGGGTGCCGAGACGGCCGAGGGCGTACAGCGGGATCCGGAGCAGCTTGGCCGCGTTGCCGGTGCCGAAAGAGAAGGACGCCACCCGGCGAGCCTATCGCGCAGGTGGCGTCCTTCTCTGACGTGGGGATCAGCCGGCGAGCGTGCCGAGCGTCACCTCGATGTCGCTCTCCTTGCCGTCGCGGACGTAGGTCACGTCGGCCTTGCTGTCGGCGGCCGCTGCGCGCACCTGCGCCGTGAGATCGGTCGCGCTCGTGATCGGGACGCCGTTGAAACGCGTCACGACGTCACCGGCCTGGAGACCGGCGGCCTCGGCGGCGCCCCCGTCGGTGACCTCGGCGATGTAGGCGCCGGCCACCGTCGCGCCCTCGACGCCGGAGGCATCGCGGACCGAGGCGCCCAGGAGGCCGTGCGTGGCCGCGCCATCGGCGATGATCTCATCAGCGACGCGCTGGGCGATATTGGACGGGATCGCGAAGCCGATGCCGATCGAACCCGACTCCTCCGAGTTGCCCGAGCTCGCGATCGCGACGTTGATGCCGATCAGCTCGCCCTTGCTGTTGACGAGGGCACCGCCGGAATTGCCGTGGTTGATCGCCGCGTCGGTCTGGATCACGGCGATCGAGATCGACTCGGTGGCCTGCTGCCCGCTGTTGCCGGGCAGATCGAACTGGAAGGGCCCCTCGCCCTGGCCGTCCTCCGGTGCCTGCTCCTGCGGGGCGTCCTCGGAAGAGGAGTCGGGCAGCGCGGAGGAGGCGATCTGGATGCTGCGGTTCAGCGCGCTCACGATGCCGGTGGTGACCGAGTTGGCCAGGCCCAGCGGGGCGCCGAGCGCCACGGCGGTATCGCCGACGTTGAGCTTCGACGAGTCGGCGAACTCGATCGGAGTCAGGCCCTCGGCGTCCGTGAGCTTGATCACCGCGAGGTCGTAGATCGGGTCGGTGCCGACCACGGTCGCCTCGTAGATGCGGCCGTCGGAGGTCGTGACGCGGATCGTCGGATCAGCCGCCGCGCCGCCGAGGGTCACGACGTGGGTGTTGGTGAGGACGTAGCCGTCCTTGCTGATGATGACGCCGGAGCCGCTGCCGGCCTCCTGCGACCCGGCCACCTCGATGGTGACGACGGAGGGAAGCGCCTCGGTCGCGACCGCGGTGGTCTCGTTGACCGAGCCGGGGTTGTTGACCGTGACGGTCTGCGGTCCCTGCGCCGTGCCGGAGGACGGGGAGTCCTGCAGCCCGGTGAGCAACGCGCCTCCGCCGAAGCCGGCGACGCCGCCGACGAGGGCGGCTGCGACGATGAACGCCGCGACGCGGGTGCCGCCGCGCGACTTCTCCTTCGTCGCGGTCGGGGTGCCCTCGGCCGGCGGCACCGTGCCGTCGAGCGGCCGGGTGTCGTGCGCCGGGACGCCGAATGCGGCGCCGGGGACGCCCGCCGCGGCGGGACCGGGCGCGGCCAGCCCGTGCGGCACGGGTGCCACGGTCGGGGCACCGGCGGCGTGCGACGCGAACGTCGGCGGCATGTGGTGGCCCTGCGGGGCGACCGGGGCGGAAGCGGCCGGGGTGCCCGTGAGGGTGCCGTCGGCGGCCGGAGACGGCGCGCTCGGCGCGGCCTCGGGGGTCTGAGGGGTCTGGGGGGTGTGTCCGGCCGACACGGCGTCGTCCGACGCCGGTGCCGGGCGGTCCTGCGGGTTGTCCTGGTTCATGGTGTGCTCCTTCAACGCTCCTCCAGGATGCCCCGCATCCCTGTGCGTTCCTTATGCCGAGCTTGAGTTTCAGCTATGGCCTTAGCCTGTTCTTCATGAGTGTCATCCCCGGCGCATGGCGTCGCACGGCGGCCGGTGCCGGTCTGCTCGACGCGGACGGTACCGTCGCGCCCACCATCTTCGCAGAGATGTCCGCCGCGGCGGTCAGAACCGGCTCCATCAATCTGGGGCAGGGCTTCCCGGACGAGGACGGCCCGGAGGTGGTCCTCGCCGCCGCACGCGCCGCGATCGCCGAGGGCGTCAACCAGTACCCGCCGGGGCGCGGCTCCCCCGATCTCCTGCAGGCGATCGCCGAGCATCAGCAGCGGTTCTACGGGCTCGCCGTCGACCCGGGTACCGAGGTCATCGTGACGGCCGGGGCGACCGAGGCGCTGACGGCGACCCTGCTCGCGCTCATCGACGGGCCGGAGGACGAGGTCGTCGTCTTCGAGCCCTACTACGACTCGTACGCCGCCGCGGTCGCGCTCGCGGGCGCTCGGCTCCGGACCGTGCCGCTGCGGGCGCCGGACTTCCAGCCCGACCTGCAGCAGCTCGCGGAGGCGGTCACGGATCGGACGCGGATCATCCTCGTCAACGACCCGCACAACCCCACGGGAGCGGTCTTCGACGAGGAGGTCCGCCGGGAGGTCGTGCGTCTGGCCGAGAAGCACGATGCCGTGATCGTCACCGACGAGGTCTACGAGCACCTCACCTTCCGCGGCCCGCACGTGCCCATCGCCACGCTGCCCGGCGCTGCGGAGCGGACGCTGACCATCTCCTCGGCCGGGAAGACCTTCTCGACCACGGGGTGGAAGATCGGCTGGGTGCACGGCCCCGCCGCGCTCATCACGGCCGTGCTGACGGTGAAGCAGTACCTCACCTACGTCAACGGCGCGCCTTTCCAGCCCGCCGTGGCCGTGGGCCTGCGCCTCGACGATGCGTTCTTCGCCGATGCCGCCTCCCTGCTCGCCCGCAAGCACGCGATCCTCGGCGACGGTCTGCGCGCGGCCGGCTTCACCGTCCATGCCCCACAGGGCGGCTACTTCACGGTGGCCGACGCGACGGCTCTCGGCGGCGCCAATGCGGCGGCCTTCTGCCGCGCGCTTCCGGAACGGGCCGGGGTCGTGGCGATCCCCCTCACCGCCTTCGTGTCCCCCGCGCGACGCCCGGCGTACGCGGGCCTCGTCCGCTTCGCGGCGTGCAAACGCGCCGATGTCCTGGAGGAGGCGGCCGCCCGTCTCTCCGGTCTGCGCGCCTGAAGCGGGTCGGTCAGCGCGGGACCACGTCGTAACGCCGTGCACGCAGCGAGGGGTTCGTCTCCCGGACCCTGGTGATCGCCGCTCCGTCGACGACTCCGAGTGCCACCCCCGGCTCGGGCCCGACCCCCGCGCGGACGACGCCCTGCGGGTCCACGATGCGCGAGTGCCCCACACCGATCGGCGCCGGGTGGTCGGCGGCGATGACGAACACCGTGTTCTCGATGGCCCGCGCGGCGAGCAGCGTGGTCCAATGGTGCTCCTTGAGCGGCCCGCGCACCCATTCCGCCGGCGCCACGAGCGCGTCGGCACCGGCGACCGCGAGGCGCCGCGACAGCTCGGGGAACCGCAGGTCGTAACAGGTCATCAGCCCGAAGCGCAGACCTCCGAGTTCGAAGACCGCGGGCTCGCCGATCTCCCCCGGCTCCACCCAGTCCGACTCGCTCTGCCCGAACGCGTCGTACAGGTGCTGCTTGCGGTAGACCGCGAGGATGCCGTCGCCGCGCACGGCGACGACCGTGTTGCGCACGCGCCCCTCGTCCGAGGCCCTCTCGGTGACGCCCGCGACGATGACGACGGCGAGTTCCGCGGCCAGGCCGATCAGTCCGGTCACGAACTCACCGTCGAGACCCTCCGCATTCGCCGCGAGGCGTTCGTCCATCGGATCGACGAAGAAGCTCGAGTACTCCGGGAACACGATGAGCTTCGCCCCCAGTCGGGCGGCGTCCGTCGCGAGCTCGGCGATCCGCTCCCTGTTGGCCTCGCGCGAATCGGTGGGAGCGAACTGGCACACGGCGACGGGGACGGCGGCGTTCTCAGGCATGACGCCATCCTCTCGCACCCGTCGCTGCCGCGCTCGATTCGACGCCTCTCCAGATCCGTGATAAGTTATCTCTTGTGCCGCGGGGTGGAGCAGTTCGGTAGCTCGCCGGGCTCATAACCCGGAGGTCGCAGGTTCAAATCCTGTCCCCGCAACAAATGGAAGGCCCTCTGGCCGGGAGAAATCCCAGGCCAGAGGGCCTTTCGCATGTTGCGGGAGCCGACCTCTGGGAGTATCGAGGGGTGAGCCGACCAGTCGACATCGATGCAGCCGTGGTAGCTGAGCTCGTCGAAGAGCAGTTCCCCCGCTGGGCGCACCTGCCCGTCCGCGCCGTGGCGCGTCAGGGGTGGGACAACAGGACTTTCCGCCTGGGTGAGGATCTGTCGGTTCGCCTTCCCGTTGCCGATTCCTACGCGACGGCCGTGCAGAAGGAGAGCAGAGCGCTCGAGTTCCTCGCCGGACGGCTCCCGGTCGCCGTTCCCTCCGTCGTTGCGCTCGGCGAACCCGGCCGCGGCTATCCGTTTCCGTGGTCCATCCGCCGGTGGCTCGACGGCGACACGGTCGACCGCGTCGCGGGGCTCGATCGTGTCCGCCTCGCCGTCGATCTCGGGGGCCTCCTCCGCGTCCTGAGGTCTCTTCCCGTGCACGCGGGGCAGGCCGCCGGCCGGCACTCGTTCTTGCGCGGTTCGCATCCGAGCGTCTACAGCGATGACGTCCACGCCGCGCTGCAGCGGCTGGACGACACCGTGGACACGGAGAACTGCCGGAGCGTCTGGCTCGCGGCGACGAGCAGCGTCTGGGAGTCCTCGCCCGTCTGGTTCCACGGCGATGTCGCCGTCGGGAACCTCCTCATCAGCGACGGCAGCCTGTCGGCGATCATCGATTTCGGCACCTGCGGCGTCGGCGATCCTGCCTGCGACCTCGTCATGGCGTGGACGTACTTCGAGGGGGACGCGCGTGACGCGTTCCGCGACGCTGTCGGACTCGACGACGCGACGTGGCGACGGGCTCGCGGCTGGGCGCTCTGGAAAGCGCTGGTGACCCTCTCGGGCGGGTCAGGACCGGGCGGAGACGACAGCCGACGCGTGCTTCACGAGGTGCTGACCAGCCCGCTCTAGGCCGCGGATGCCGTCCCGCCGGTCAGCGGACGACGGCGGTGGGCGCGACGAGCGCCGCGAGGACCTCGTGGCTGATCGACCCGAGCAGGAACCGGGCGACGGCCCCCCGCCCGTGTGAGCCCACCACGGCGAGGCTCGCGGCGGCGGCCGCCCGGTTGATGACCTCGGACGGGTACCCGCGCTCGACCCGGGGCTGCAGCTCGAGATCCGGATACGTCTGGCGCAGCCCGGCGAGAGCGACGGCGAGAGTCTCTTCGGCCAGCTCCTGCATGGAGGAGAGGTACTGCTCGGGGTACGACCTCGCTCCGCGCGGAAGGGGCACGGGCGTCCATACCGTCACCGCGATGAGGGGCTCGCCGAGGCGGTCGGCTTCGGCAGCGGCGAAGGCGACGGCGGCTTCCGAGATCGGCGACCCGTCCACTCCGACGACGACACCGCGGCGGTCTCCCGCCTCGATATCCGGGATCACCACGACGGGGCAGGACGAGTCGGCGACGATGCGCAGCCCGTGCGCCCCGCGCCGCGGGCTGTCCGCGTCATCGGGTCGGAAGTCGCTTCCGATCACCAGGAGGTTCGCGCCCGCGGTGGTCGAGACGAGCTGGCGGACCGGGTCGCCGCGGAGCACGACGATGTCGACGTCCAGGCCCTGGGCCTTCAGCGTCTCCGCGTGCTCCTCCAGCAGACTCCGCGCGGCCGCGATCGCCGCGTCCACCACAGGGCCCTCCCCGACGGCACCGACCGCTCCGCCGACGACGCTCGCGAGGAGCAGAGTGGCCTTCCGCGACCGTGCGCGATGTGCGGCCCACTCCAGTGCTCGTCGTCCCGCCGACGTGTCCACCACTCCTACAACGATGCGCTCAGCCACGGCGACCTCCCTGTTCGCCTCCACCCTCCCATGCCAGCCCCTCCTCGCGCGACGGTTCGTCCCGGACAAAACCCTCCGCCGGCTCAGGCACTCGCGCCAGATCAGGCTTCCTATCAGGAGGGCGCCTGACCTCGCGCGCCCGCCTGCTGCCGCGAGAACGCCTGTCCCGGCGCGCCACGCGCGCACGCAGGCACCCGCGCGACAGCAGGCACGCCTGCAGGATGTCGCCTGAAACGGCGCGAGCGCCTGATGCGGCGGACGCGCGTCAGAGACGCGGGAGCGACGGGGAATGCGAAAGGGCACCCCGTGGGGGTGCCCTTTCGTGTGCGTGGCGAGATTACTCTGCAGCGGCCTCCAGCTCCAGGAGCTTCTCGACGGCCGCGGTGAGCCGCTTGTCCGCCTCGCCGAACTTCTCCAGGTCACCCTCGGTGAGGGCCGCCTGGCGGTCGAGGAGCGCCTGCTGCGCCTTCGCCAGGGCGTCGGCCTGCTCATCCGTCGGCGTCGGCGTGGTCGGCGTCTCCCCCGTGTCGGGATCGGTCGCCTCCGGGTCGGTGGGTTCGACCTCGTCATCGCCACCGGTCGCGCCGGAGTCGCCGCCGAACAGCGTGTCCAGCGCCTCGGTGAGGGTGTTCTCGAAGGCCACCCGGTCACCGAAGGCGACGAGCACCTTCTGCAGACGCGGCAACTGCGTCCCCTCGGACGACTGCACGTAGACCGGCTGGACGTAGAGCAGACCGCCACCGACGGGCAGAGTCAGCAGGTTGCCGTAGATGACCTCGGACTCCCCCTGCTGGAGCAGGTTGAGCTGCGGCACCACGGCCGTATCCGAGTTGTAGGTGTTCTGCACCTGGCCGGGACCGGGCACCGTGGTGTCGGTGTCGATCTCCAGCATGCGCAGCTGCCCGTAACCTTCGGCCTTGACGCCCTTCTCGGCGCCCGCATCCGAGTCGACGGCCAGGTAGCCCATCAACACGTCGCGGCTGCCGCCCGCGCCCTGGGAGGCGGGGATGAACGTCGAGAACATCGAGAACCGCGGTTCCTCCTGCCCTGGCATCTGCATGGTCAGGTAGTACGGCGGCTGCAGCATCGCGTCGCTGCGCGGGTCGTTCGGCGTCTGCCAGCGGTTGTCCTGCTGGGCGAACGAGCCGGCCTTGTCGACGTGGTAGATGCCGAGGATGTCGCGCTGCACCTTGAACAGGTCGGTCGGGTACCGGACGTGGCTCATGAGCTCCCCGGACATCTCGCTGATCGGCTTGAGGGTCGACGGGTAGACCTTCTGCCAGGTCTTCAGGACCGGGTCCTCCTCGTCCCAGGCGTACAGCGTGACCGAGCCGTCGTAGGCATCGACCGTGGCCTTGACCGAGTTGCGGATGTAGTTGATGTCGTCGATCGCGAGCGACGGCGTCGGCACGTTCGAGTCGGCGATCGCGTCGGACAGGCTCACGCTCGTCGAGTACGGGTACGTCGAGCTGGTCGTGTACCCGTCCACGATCCAGACGATGCGGCCGTCCACGACGCTCGGGTACGGGTCGCTGTCGAGCTCGAGGTACGGCGCGACCTTCTGCACGCGGGTCTTCGGGTCGCGGTCGTAGAGGATCTGCGAGTCGTCGTTGACGAGGTTGGAGAAGAGGATCTGCTCCGACTGGAACTTCAGCGCGTAGAGCAGCTTGGTGAAGCTGTCGCCGATCTTCGGTCCGCCGTTCCCGGAGAACGTGGTCTTCGTCTCGCTCGAACCGTCCTTGCCCCGCGGGTAGTCGATCTCGACCGGGTCGGCCCCCTCGGGGGCGCCCACGATGGAGTACTCCGGGGAATTCTCGCCGAAGTAGACCCGCGGCTCGAAGTCGCCCTGCTCGGACAGGAAGCCCGAGGTCGGGATGCCGCGCTCGAGGAAGACGGGCTCGCCGTCCGTCGTGCGCTGGTTTCCGGCCGCGGCGACGAGACCATAGCCGTGCGTGTAGACCGCGACGCGGTTGTTCCAGTTGTCACCGTCGCCCAGACCCGACATGTCGAGGTCACGGACGGAGACGACCGTGTCCTGCTTCACGCCGTCGATCTCGTAGCGGTCGACGTCCATGGTCGTCTGGAACTGGTAGTAGCCGCGGTACTGCTCGAGCTGGCGGACCGTCGGCGGGATGACCTTCGGGTCCATGATGCGGATCGACGCCGTGGTCTCCGCGTCCGCGCGGAGCTGACCGGCCTCGGCGTCCGTCTCAGCCTCGAAGGCCGTGGTCTCCAGGTCGGCGACGCCGTAGGCCTCCTTCGTGCCGTCGATGTTCCGCTGGTAGTACTCGGCCTGATAGGCGTTCTGGTTCGGCTTCACCTGGAAGGTCGTGACCACCCACGGGTAGCCGATGCCGATGACCAGCGAGGCCACGATCAGCAGCGCGGTCGCCGCGAGGGGGAAGCGCCAGCGGCCGATGACGGCCGTGATGAAGAACAGGATGGCGACGACGGCGGCGATGATCGCGAGGATGCCGAGGCCGGGGATGGTCGCGTTGGCGCCCGTGTAGGCGGCACCGGTGATCCGGTCGTCCGGTTCGACGAGGGTCTTGTAGCGGTCCAGCCACAGGCTCGCCGCCTGCACGAGCAGGTACAGCCCTGCGATGACCGCGAGCTGGATGCGGGCCGGCTTCGAGATGCGCAGCTCGCCCTGGCCGATGCGCACGGAGCCGTAGAGGTAGGACACGAGCGCGGTGACGAGAAGGCTCAGCAGCAGGACCGCCGAGACGAACGCGAGGAGGATCGAGTAGAACGGCATCGCGAACATGTAGAAACCGGTGTCGACGCCGAACTGCGGGTCGACCTCACCGGTGGCGACGCCGTTGGCCCACAGCCACACGGTCTTCCAGTTGCCGGCCGCCGCGAATCCCGCGAAGAGGCCGAAGAAGATCGGCATGCCCCACATCGCGAGGCGGCGCAGCGGCTCGATGACCTCCTGGTAGCGGTCGAGCTGGGAGCTCAGCCGCACGTAGACCGGACGGAGCCGGTAGGCGAGCTGGATGACGACGAACAGCGGAACCGCCATGCCGAGGAAGCCGATGACGAACATCACCGCCGTCGCGATCCACTGCGTGGTGAGCACGCCGGTGAACCCGACCTGGTCGAACCAGAGGAATTCGGTGTAGAGCGACGCGAAGACGAAGAACGCCGCGATGAGCGCGGCGATGATCACCAGGGAGATGCCGAGGATGCGTCGGGAGGTTCGAGGCGTGGCCGGGGGCTGGGCTGGGGTCGAGGTCACCCCTCCATCCTAGGCACCGCTCGCTGTGGGCGGGCTGTCACACCGGTCACGGCGGGGTCACGACCGCGCGGGCTCAGGTGGCGGGAACGTCGCAGGTCGGCAGCGCGTCGACGTCGCCGTCCTCCGCGATGACCTCGAGCGCCGCGAGGGATTCGTCGAGGGTCGCGGTGCGGATGACCTGCAGGCCGTCCGGCACATGCCCCACGACCTCGTCGCAGTTCGCCTCCGGTGCGAGGAAGTAGTCCGCGCCGGCGTCACGGGCGCCGTAGAGCTTCTGGCGGATGCCGCCGATCGGTCCGACGGTCCCCTCGGCGTCGATCGTCCCGGTGCCCGCGACCTCCTTGCCGCCGTTCAGCTCGCCCGGGGTCAGGGTGTCGATGATCCCGAGGGCGAACATCATGCCCGCGCTGGGGCCGCCGACGTTGTCGAGCTGGATCGTGACGTCGACCTCGAAGTCGTAATCGGTGCGCAGCGTGATGCCGATCAGCCACGTCGTCGTGCCGTCCTGGGTCTGCTCCTCCGGCGTGATCTCGACCGTCTGCTCCGCGCCGTCGCGGCGCACCGTGAGCGCGACCGGATCCCCGCCCGCCTCCTGGATGGCCTCGCGCAGCGCGGTCGCCGAGGTCACGGGCGTGCCGTCGATCGCCGTGATCACGTCGTCCGCCTCGAGCAGGCCGTCGGCAGGAGAGCCCTCGACCGCGTCGACCACCACGACCTCGGCTCCGGTGTCGTAGCCGAGCTCGTTCAGCGCAGCGGCCGTCGCCTCGTGCTGTGAGTCGACCATGAGCATCGCGTTCCGCTCGTCGCGCTGCTCGGTCGTGACGCCCTCGGGGAACACCGCGTCCAGCGGCACGACGGCGCGCGAGGCGTCCGTCCAGGCGAGCGCGAGCTCGAACCAGCTCGGCGTGCGCTCCCTGTTGCCGACGACCTGGACGGTCGTCAGGTCGAGCGTGCCGCCCGTCTCGTACGTCTCGGTCCCCTCCACGCTGATGAGCGGGACCTGCTCGCCGTCCGCGTTCTTCGCGGTACCGAGGGTGTCGTACACCGGGCCCGGACGCTGGATCACGTACGGCGAGGGCAGGAAGGTGAGGACGGCGAGCGCGGCGAGCGCGACCACCAGCGCCCAGACCCCGAGTCCGAGCTTCCCTGCACGCGGTCGTTCCACAGCAATCCTCCGTCGTTCGCGAGCGGCGTACAGCGATCTGCCCGCTTCGGGGACGCGCACTGAAACCTGTGACTAGCGTAGATGCCACGGCTTCAGACGTGCTGAGAGGGCGAGCGACATGGCAGACAACGAACCGAACCCGGAGGACTTCCAGGAGTTCCTGCGACGGATGCTCTCGAACCAGGGCGGTGGAGACATCGACCCCGAGGCGCTGCGCGGCGCCTTCCAGGGGATGGACGGCTTCGCCTTCGACCCGGCGATGATGCAGACGATCATGTCGCAGCTCCAGGGCGCCTTCGGCGGTGATCCCTGGGAGAACTCGCTCCGGCAGGCCCTGCACATCGCCAACCGCGAGGGTCAGGGCATCGGCGACGGCTCCCGCTCCTCCCTCGCAGACTCGTTCGCACTCGCAGGTCTCTGGCTGAGCGAGGCGACCACCATCTCCGAGCTCGCAGAGCCGCCGGTGGCGATGACCCGCGGCGAGTGGGTCGAGAGGACCCTTCCGGTGTGGAAGGAGATCGCCGGCCCCGTCTCGACGAGCATCGCCGACGCGCTGACGTCCGCCCTCGACACCCAGGTGCCCGAGGAGATGCGCGGCGTGGTGCAGGGCGCGGGACGCTTGATGCGGGGCCTCGGCGGATCGGTGTTCGCCGCCCAGTTCGGTCAGGTCCTCGGCAACCTCTCCCTCGAGGTCGTCTCCGGGGGCGACGTGGGCATCCCGGTGCTCCCCGCGGGTACGGCCGCCGTGATCCCGCAGAACCTCACCGCGTTCGGCGAGGGGCTCGAGATCCCGGCAGACCAGATCGCCCTCTACGTCGCGACGCGCGAGCTCGCCTACGCCCGCCTGTATCGGCACGCCAAGTGGCTGCACCTGCACGTGATGGCGCAGATCACCGACTTCGCCCGCGGCGTGACGGTGGATGTCGATGCCCTGGAGGACGTGGCGAGCCGCCTCGACCCCTCGAACCCCGAGGAGCTGCGCGCGGCGATCGAGGGCGGAGCCCTGCTCCCGACCCAGACCGAGGCGCAGCGCGAGGCCCTCGCCCGCCTGGAGAACCTCATCGCGACGATCGACGGGTGGGTCGACGTCGTCACGGCGGAGGCCACCTCCCGACTGCCGGACGGCGGCCGGATCGCCGAGGCGGCCCGTCGTCGCCGTGCCGTCGGCGGCCCCGCGGAGGACGCTCTGGGTGCGCTGGTCGGGCTCAAGCTCCGACCGCGACGCATCCGCGAGGCCTCGGCCATGTGGCGGGCGGTCACGGACGCGGTCGGCGTCGCCGCCCGGGACTCCCTCTGGGACTACCCGGACCTCATGCCCACCGCCGAGGACATCGACGACCCGACGGCCCTGATCGCGCGTCTGCAGGCCGCGGAGCGCGGGGAGCAGCCCGAGGCCGACGAATTCGATGAGGCGCTCGCCCGCCTGCTGGACGGCGACGACTTCTCCGCGGAGGCGCCCGCCGAGGACGGCGACACGGATCCGCGCACCGACGGCGACGACGACACTCCGGAGGGCGAGCGCCCGGTCTGAGTCCGGCCATCCGGGTCGGGGACGGACGATCACTCTCCCTCCCCGACCACGGACGGACCGCCGACTTCTCCACCGATCCCCCGAATCGGCCTGCGGCTCCACGATGCTCCGCAGAATCGAGGGGTGCCGCTCACCCCGACGACCCTGACCCGTCTCGACCCCGCATTCCCGCTGCTCTGGCGCGACGGGATGACCCTCCAGGTCGGCGACGATCCCGCCATCCGGGTCCCGGCGTCCGAGCCCTGGGTCGAACGGCTCCTCAGCCGCATGCGCCGAGGGTTCCGACGCAGCGCCTTCGATGTCATCGCGCACCGCGCGGGAGCGCCGCGGGAGGAGGCCAGACGGCTGCTGGCCATCGTCGAACCGGCACTGCAGGACGAGCCCGCCCGCCCGCTCGCCGCCCGGGTGTCCACGCTCGGGCTCACCGACACCCGCGCCGAAGGGCGGCTGTGCGAGGCGCTCGCCGACGAAGGGGTGTCGCTCGCGACGACCTCGGCGCCGGCATCGACGGTGGTCGCCGTCGTCCTCGTTCCCGGTGCGGCGGCCGCCGTGCAGTTCGCGCCGTTCCTGCGCACGGACTCCCCGCACCTGCCGATCGCCGTCGAGCCGGCGCGCATCACCGTGGGACCGCTGGTCGTGCCGGGGCTCACGCCGTGTCTGACCTGCCGGGATGCCGAGGACACCGCTCGGGACCCTGCCTGGCCGCTGCTCCACGGTCAGCTCGTCGGCCGCGACCCCGGGCGCATCACACTCGCCAGGGTGGCTGCGGCCGGAGCGGTCGCTGCGCGTCTCCTCGCGGACCCCGAGGCCGCCCGCATCGCCCGGATCAGCGCGGACGGCGTGATCGGGTGGCGTTCGGTGCGATTTCGCGCAGAATGCCTGTGCCGCGACCCGTCGTCCCCATCTCCGCCAGGAACCGCGAGGGCGCCCGTTCGCCGCGCCCCGCCGATCGTGCCCAGGACAGCTCCAGCGTGCGCGCAGCCCGCGTGACCCCCACGTAGGCGAGGCGACGCTCCTCGTCCACGGCCTCGAACGTCGTGGCATACGAGATGGGCAGCGACCCCTCCGCCCACCCCGCGAGGTAGACGTGCGGCCATTCGAGGCCCTTGGCCGCATGCAGCGTCGACAGTGTCACCGTCCGCATCGTCGGCTCGTGCTGATCCTTCGCGCGGGCCATGAGCTCGTCGCTGAACGATCGCAGGGTCGCTTCCGGACCGGCATCCTCCGCGAGCCGCAGGATGGCCCGTCGCGCCTCCCAGCCGTCGCGCTGAGCTCCCCCGGCGGCCGGCGGCTCCTCGGTGAGTCCCAGCTCGCGAAGCACCCGCCGCACCCCTGGCAGGAATCCGTGCTCGGTCGGCGCGACCGCCGCCGCACGGAGCGCGAGGATCGCCTGGCGTACCTCCGGCATGGCGAAGAATCGCGTGCCGCCGAGCACCGAGGTGGCGATCCCCTCGGCGGCGAGCGCCTGCTGGAGCACCGCGGACTGCGCATGGGCCCGATACAGCACGGCGATCTCGGACGGGGAGGCGCCGTCGGCGATACGGGCCGCGACACCGGCCGCGATCCCCGCGGCCTCCTCCGACTCCGAGTCGTACGCCGTGACCGTCGGCGGCTCGGCGGTGAAGTGCTCCCGCGCGGGGACCAGCTCCAGCGCCCCGGGGCGACCGTGCATCAGCGCGTTCGCCGCCGTCAGGATGGGGGCCTGGGACCGGTAGTTCGTCTCCAGCCGGATGACCGTCGCGTCGGGGTGCCGCCTTTCGAACTCGAGGAGGAACCGCTGCTCCGCCCCCGCGAACGAGTAGATCGTCTGGCTGGCGTCGCCCACCACGCAGATGTCGTGCCGATCGCCCAGCCACAGCTCCAGGAGCCGGTTCTGGAGCGGCGACACGTCCTGGAACTCGTCCACGGTGAAGTGCCGGTACTGCTCGTGAACGGCGGCTGCGACCCGTGGCTCGGTCTCCAGCATCCCCGCACAGGCGAGCAGCACGTCCTCGAAGTCGAGCTGATGACGCTCGTCCTTCAGCGCCTCGTAGCCGCGCATCAGCTCCACGAGCTGGGTGGGGTCGATCCCGGTGATCGGACGGCCCAGCTCGGCGTACCGGTCGATCGAGATCATCGACACCTTCCGCCACTCGATCTCCGAGGCGATGTCGCGCAGGGTCGCCGTGCGGGGACGCAGGCGGAGGGCATCGGCGGCCTGACCGAGCATGCGCACCTTGTTGTCGATGATCGACGGCGCGGGGGCCCCCGCCAGCGTGGGCCAGAAGAAGTTGAGCTGAGCGAGCGCGGCCGCGTGGAAGGTGCGGGCGGCGACGCCTTCGACGCCCAGTGCACGGAGGCGTCCGCGGAGCTCACCGGCGGCCTTCGCGGTGAACGTCACCGCCATCACCCGGGACGGCGAGTAGGCACCGGTGTCCACCCCGTGCGCGATGCGGTGCGTGATGACTCTGGTCTTCCCGGTTCCGGCACCCGCGAGCACCGCCACCGGCCCCCGCAGGACCGAAGCCGCCGCTCGCTGCCGCTCGTCGAGGGCATCGAGTGCGCTCACGGGCGCTCCTCGAACCAGTCGACGATGAGAGCGCGCGCGATCGAGGCGGGTCCCGGCAACCCGACGGGACCGTCCCCGGCGAGCGCGGAGCCGATCTCCTCCCGCGTGAACCAGCGCACGTCGATGATCTCCTCGCCGTCGGGTCTGGCCGCGGCTTCGTCTTCGACCGCGGCGCGGAACCCGACCATGAGCGAGCGGGGGAAGGGCCACGCCTGCGAGGAGATGTAGCGCAGCGTCGAGAGGCGCACGCCGGACTCCTCCTCGATCTCCCGGTGCACGGTGGCCTCGAGGGATTCGCCCGCCTCCGTGAAACCGGCGAAGCAGGAGTACATGCGACCGCCCCAGTTCGCATTGGCACCGAGCAGCAACCGCTCGCCGTCCGCGCTCTCGACGGCGACGATCACCGCGGGGTCGGTCCGCGGGAAGTGCTCGCGGCCGCAGACCAGGCACCGCCGCGACCAGCCCGCGTTGCGCAGCTCCGTCCCTCCGCCGCAGGTGGGGCAGAACGGGGCGTCGCGGAGCCAGCCGGCCAGCGCGACCGCGGCGACGAGCACCTCGGACTCCCCGGCGTCCAGGCGCCCGCCGAGGTCGCGGAGGCCGAGCCAGATCTCGTCCGGCGCCGTGTCGAGAGCATCGGTCTCCGGCGGCAGCGCGGCGAGCAGGAGCGCGGAGCCGTCGGCTTCCCGACCGAGCAGCGCCCATGTCCCGTCCGTGACGTCGTCCGCCGAGACGCGCAGCAGCGCCGAGGCCGCGACGCGCACACGCCCCTCCCGGACGACGATGACGCGCGAGGCCGCGAGGCCGCGGAGACGCTCGATCACGCCCTCCTCCTCGCGGAGTTCGGCGGCGCGGTCGAAGAACGGGCGCGGAATGCTCATCGACTCCCTCTCTCACGGGCGTGGCGGAGGCGGGACCGCCCCTGAGCCGACCTACCCTGGGGGCATGGGACGCTCTCCATTCACTCTAGCCGCGGCGGTGACGGCCGCACTTCCCGGCGCGGAGGTCACGGGCACCCGGGCGCTCACCGCGAACGGCGACGGGCGCTTCGACTCCGCCGTCGCCTCCCTCGCCGACGGCCGGGAGCTCGCGATCCGCGTGGCGGACGATGATGACGCCGCGCGCGAGCTGGCGGCCGAAGCCCTCGCGCTCCGCGCCCTCACCGACGGCGCGCGCGCCATGCTCCCGTTCCGCGCTCCCGGATACGTCGGCGAGACGAGGGTGGGCGAGGGCCGAGCGCTCGTGACCGAACTGCTCCCCGGCTTCCAGATCGAGGCGTCGATGGTTCCCGCCGGACGCGGCGCCGCGGAGTCCATGGGGGCCGCGATCGCCGCCGTGCACGCGCTGCCGACGTCGGTCGTCCGCGGTGCCGGACTCGTGATGCGCAGTGCGGAGGAGAGCCGCGCCGAGCTGGAACGGCTCGTCGACACCGCCGCAGCCACGGGACGCGTCCCCGCCCGCCTCACGGTGCGGTGGCGGGAGGCCGTCGCCGACGACGACCTGTGGCGCTTCGAGTCGACGGTCGTGCTCGGCGGCGCGCAGGCCACGTCGTTCCTCTTCGACGATCATCCCGAGCGCGGCCCCGAGGTCACCGGCGTGATCGGCTGGCACGGTCTCGCGGTCGGCGATCCGGCGCTCGACCTGTCCTGGCTGTCGGCCGCGCCCGACGCCGCGGCCGACGTGCACGGCGCGTACGCCCGTGCGATGGATCGAACTCCCGACGCCGGTCTCGAGATCCGTGCGCGGCTGCTCGCCGAGCTGGAGTTCGCCCGCTGGCTCGTCCACGGGGACGCGCTGCGGCGCGAGGACATCGTGGAGGACGCGGCCGCGCTGCTGGAGGCTCTCGCCGACGGCCTGCGCCACGACGATCTCGGCGTGCCCGGTGATCGCCGCTCGGACGTGGACTCGGCGATGGACGCGCTCGACCGCGTGCCGGTGGCGGCCGCTCCCGAGGTGGACACCTCGATGCAGACCGATGCCTACAACCCGGAAGAGCTCTGGGCGGCGGAGGCGGACGACGTGGATCTCGACGCCGCGCGCACCGGGTCGTCGGTGGCGGGGGCGGGCGAGCCCGCGGGCGCGCCGTCGCAGTCCGACGCGGAACATCGTGCCGCCGTGGCGAGCATCGAGACCGAGGACCTCTCCGGCGTCGCGCACGCGTTCGCCGAGACGCGCGGAAGCGGACGGGTCGAGACTTCCTTCCCCTCCTCCCCCTCGGCGGACGACGACGATTCCGAAGAGGCTCAGCGCGCGGCGCGGGCGGCGCTCCAGCGCTGGAAGAGCTCCTCCTCGGAGTAGACGCGGTCCCCGCGGATGACGAGGTCGTCGGCCACGTAGTACAGCGCCACGTCGATCTCTTCGAGCGGGACGCCGAAACGCCGGTGGTACGCGAGCCGGTAGAGGGCCAGCTGCAGCATGCGCTCCTCGCGCTCCTGCGGTGTGCGTGGCGCCCGCCCGGTCTTCCAGTCGACGATCTCGATCCGTCCGCCGCGGTCGGCGCGTCGGTACACCGCGTCGAGCTTGCAGATGACGATGTGGGCTTCCGTCGCGTCGGGGCGCACTCCGGGGAGACCGGCTCCCAGCGCGAAGTCGATCTCGATCTCCACGGCGAGCGGCTGCAACAGCCCCCACTCGCTCCGCTCGAAGGTCTCCTGCAGTGCGGCGAGGTCGGCGGCGTCCGCAGCGGCACCGGATGCCGGAGCACCCGGTGCACCGTCGTCCTCGTCGACCTCCCAGAGCGCCTCGTCCACCCGGGTTCCGACACCGACGAGCTCGGAGCGCTGCTCGACCCACGCGTGGAACAGGGTCCCCAGACGGGTCTGGCGGTACGGTTGTTCGGGCATCGGGCGCACGAGCGAGGACAGGGTCCCGGTGTAGTCCGTGACGTAGTCCTTGAACCGGGAGGCGGGCACTCGCGTGGGTGCCTCCGCGTCCGTCCCGCGCTGGCGGGCGGCGCGCTCGTCGAGGAGCCGGCGCAACTCCTCGGTCGGCTCGAGGGTATCGCCCTGGAGGGCCTCCTCGACGACCGCCGCCGCGGCGCTCACCACGGGGCGCCGTCCGCCGAGCGGGTCGAGCGGCCAGTGCAGCGTGGCGCCGGGACCGTCGTACGGGTTCTCGTCCGGGTCGACCGGAGGGATCGCGTCGAGCCCGAGGACGTCGATGGCCTCCAGGAGGTACGGACTCGGCGTGCGCGGCGCCTTCTGACCCGCCCAGTGGGCGCCGCTCAGCAGCAGGTCGCTCTTGGCGCGGGTGATCGCCACGTAGGCGAGACGACGCTCCTCCTGGCGCTGATACTCCCGGTAGGCGTCCTTGAAGCGCTTGAGCGCGCCGCCGTGGGGGTTCGCTTTCGTCGCCCCGCCCGACAGCGACGCCTGTGCGAGCTTCTGCCGCTTGCCGGGGTCGGCCTCGCCCTCCATCGCCTCCTCCGGGTCCCAGACGAAACGCGGGAGCGCGTCGCGGTCTCCGCGCAGCGCGAACGGCACGACGCCGAACCCGAACCATCCCGAGGTGTCGGACACCCGCCCCGGCAGCTCGTCGACGACGAGGCGCACGACCGCGACGGCGTCCCACTCCAGGCCCTTCGACCCGTGGATCGTGAGCAGTTGCACGACCCCGGGCTCCGGGGGCTCCGGTCGGGGCATGAGTTCGTCGGTGCTCTCCGCCTTGTCGAGCCAGGCCAGCAGGCTGCCGATCGTGCCGCGCTCGTCGGCGGCGAGGAACGCGCGCACCTCGTCGGCGAACGCCCGCAGCTGGGTGGCTGCGACCCGCGCGGGTCCCCGGGTCTCGTTGGCGGCGAGCTCGATATCCAATCGCAGCTCCAGCTCGATGAGCCGGATGAGTTCCGGGATCGGCTGGGACGACGCGCGACGCAGGCGCTCCAGCATCTCCCCCGCGGCGCGGATCCGTGAGCGGCCCTCCGGGGTGATGCCCTCCAGCAGGCGATAGTCGTCGCGGACCGCGCGCACGATGTCGACCGCGTCCACGATGGAGACGGCCTCGTCGGCACCGCGGGAGGAGCGCAGCCGCGCCCGCACCTCTTCCGGCAGGGGCATGAGGGCGGTGTCGCGCTCCGCGAGCGCGCGTCCCAGCTCGTACAGCGCCGCCATATCCGCCACCCCGACGCCGAAGCGCGGGCCCGTCAGGAGCCGGATCAGCGCCGAACCGGCCGTCGGGTCGTGCACCACCCGCAGGGTCGAGACCACGTCGACGACCTCGGGCGTGGCGAGCAGGCCCCCGAGTCCGAGGATGCGGTGCGGGATGCCTCGCGCGGCGAGCGCGCCGGCGAAGGTCTGCATATGGCGTTTGGACCGGAACAGGATGGCGCCGGTGTGCGGGGAGTCGGAGGTCTCCTCGTGGGCGGCACGACGCTCCGCGAACCAGGCCGCGACCTCGGCGGCCTCGTCGTCGACGGTGAACGGGTAGCGCACGGCGACCGTACCCTCCCCGGCGCCGGGCCGCGGTTCCAGCGGCGGGACGTCGAGTCCGGGGCGCTGCAGGGGCCCCAGCACCCGGTTCGCGACGTCGAGGATCCGCCAGTCGTTGCGCCAGCTCGTCATGAGGCTGTAGGTGCGTACCTCTCCGGCGCTAGAGAAGGATCGGGGGAACGCGTAGAGGTTGTCGGCGCTGGCTCCACGCCAGCCGTAGATCGACTGGTGCGGATCGCCGACGGCCATGACCGCCGTGTCGCGGAACAGCTCCGCGAGGAAGCGCGTCTGGATCACCGAGGTGTCCTGGTATTCGTCGAGCAGCACGACCCGGTGCTGCTCCCGGAGCTCGGCGCGGACGTCCGGCGCGGACTCGACGATGTCGTACGCTCCGGACACCTGGTCGGCGAAGTCGAGCACGCCGCGCCGGTCCTTCTCGGCGATGTAGTCGCGCACGAGGCTGGTCAGAGTCGGGAGGGTGCGCAGGTTGACCGCCGCCTTCTCGACATCGGCATGGGAGCGGTAGGGCTCGAACGCCGCGGCCTGTGCTGCCGCGAGACGCTCGGCCTCGGCGAGGTCGACGCGATGGTCGAGCGCCGCGCCGGCGAGCCGCTGCACGGCGTCGATGACTGTTCCGAGGGCGTAGTCGACCTCCTCCAGCTCCGGCAGATCGCTGCGGAGCACGACCTCCCGCGCCAGCATCCAGGACGCCGCCTGGCTGAGCATCGCCACATCGGGATCCCGGCCGATGCGTGCGGCGTGCTCACGCACGATGCCGTCGGCGAAGGCGTTGTAGGTCGAGACGCGGGGACGGATGAGGAGGTCGTCGGCGGTGCGGAGCGCCCCGGGCTCCCCGGCCGTGCCGTAGTGCTGGGCGAGCTCGTCGAGGACATGGCTGCGCACGAGTTCGCGCTGCCGCCCCGGCGCGGCCTCCGCCACTCGACGCAGTGCCCCTCCGGCGACGATCTCCGGGAGATGCGGGAGCAGGCCCCGCCGACCGTATTCGTCGACGACGGCGAGGCGGGCGCCGATGCGCTCCGCGAGCTCCCCCGCCGCCTTGCGGGTGAACGTGAGGCCGAGGACCTCGTCCCGGCGGACGAGCCCGTTCGCGACGAGCCAGACCACCCGGGCCGACATGGTCTCCGTCTTGCCGCTGCCCGCCCCGGCGACGACGAGCGCCGGCTCCAGCGGCGCCTCGATCACCTGCTGCTGGGCGGGCGTCGGGGTCGGCAGTCCGAGCGCGGCGGCGATGTCGGTCGCCGAGAGCACGGCGTCCGGGGCTCCTGCGGTCATGCGCTCACCGCCGGCACGGTGTGGATGCGGCAGGGATGGACCCGGCGCTGCGTGTCGGCGCAGTGCGCCTCGACCTGTGCGGTGAAGCTCGCCGCCGACATGCCGCGGGCGACCTCGGCGACCCGGTGCAGGAACTGCGACCGGGCCTCGGCGTCCAAGGCGTGCTGGTGCGCGACGCGGTAGTCGCTCTTCGCCAGGGTCTTCGAGACGATCACCAGACGCGCGCCCCCGAGCGAACCGGGCGCGGCACCGGGCACGAGCCCCTCCTGCACAGCGATCTGATAGGCCGCGAGCTGGGCATGGTCGACGACGCCCCCGTCCGCCTCCGGATCGGTCTTCCCGGTCTTGAGGTCGACGACCACCGTGGTCCCCTCCGGCCCGCCGGCCATCGACTGCCAGCCGCGGCCGCGCGCCGGTCCGTGTTCGCCCGCGCCGGGCGGATACGCCTCGACCCGATCGATGTAGCCGTGCACGATGGCGCGGTGACCGCGGTCCTCCCCCACCGGGTAGACGCTCGGCTCGGCGGTCTCGCCGGACACGTCGACGGCGAACCGGAACTCCACCTCGCTGCCGAGGACGCGCCCGCCGTCCCTCGTCACCTCACCGAGGTAGCTGTGCAGCCGGTCGACGAACAGGTCGGCGCGACGGCGCTCCTTGCGCCCGATCCAGGCCGTCTCGAAGTCGAGCTCCGGCCAGTGCTCCTCGACGATCTCCCGCATGCGCGCGAGGTCGCCGTCCGGCACGCGCTCCATCGCCTCGTGGACGATCGTGCCGATGCCCGCCGTCGGCGGCATGACGGTGTCGCCGCCGAGAGCCGAGACGACCCAGTTGAGCCCGCATTCCTCGTACGACTCCACCGCCGAGGGCGACACCCGGGCTCCGCTCGCAGCGAGATCGCGCAGCGGCGCCGCCGTCGAGGGCGCCGTGACGCCGTACCAGTCGTGCGGATGCGCTCCCGGCACGCCCTCCCGGGCGAGGACGGCGAGTTGGGCGGCCGCCTCGCGCCTCGCGGGTTCGGCGTGTGTCGTGGTGAGCACCCGACGGTGCCGCGCGACCAGCCCGCGCAGCGTGAGCGGGTGCTCCGCGGAGGCATGACGCTCCGGCGGCTCCGGAGGGGGAAGGAATCCGAAGAAGGCGCTGGGTGACAGGTCGTCATCGTCCACCGCGGTGATGAGGAGGCGATGGCGCGCCCGCGAGAGTGCCCGCACGAACAGCCGCAACTCGTCGTGGAGCGCCGCCCGACGCCGGTCGAGCACGCCCGGTACCTCCGCCGGGAGGCCGGAGCGCGCCGCGGTCAGCGCGTCGGCGAGCCGCCAGGTCTGGAGCAGCCCGCCACGCAGCCGTACGTTGGGCCAGACGCCGTCCTGCACACCGGCGACGACCACCGCGTCGAACTCCGTGCCGAGCGCGGTGGCCGGCGTGAGAAGGGTGACCGTCCCCGGCCGGTCCGGGGACGACAGCGTGTCCTCCGGCACCTCGCTGTCGAGGATGTCGCGCACGAAGACCTCGGGGCGCTCGTCGGGTGTGCGCTCGACGAAGCGCTTGGCCGCGTCGAACAGAGCCACGAGAGCATCCAGGGATCGCGCCGTCTCGGCTCCGGTCGGCAGCAGCGAGATCTCCCGCCACGCGACCTGCAGCCGCCGCCCGTCGACGGCCCTGGCCTGCTCCCAGATGCGCCACAGGAGGTCGTGGATCGTCTCCCCCTCCGCCGCCGCACGAGCGACGCCGGCGACCGTCTCGGCGAAGCGCTCGGCGGTCCGCGACTCCGGTGCATCGATGAGCGTGAGGGTGGCCGGCGCCGACATCGCCGCGCGCAGCAGCTCGCGCGCGGGAGTCGACCCGCCCTGACCGAGTTCGAGGTGGCGGAGCCGCGCGCGCAGCCGACGGAGCGCGATCGCGTCCATTCCGCCGAACGGCGTCCGCAGCGCCTCCTCCCAGGCCTGCACGGTGCGGTCCTCGTCCGGAGTCAGCGCGAGCCGCACGATGCCGACGATGTCGCGCACGATCCCCTCGCTCCCGAGCGGGCGCTGCACCCCGGCGGCCCTCGTCGGGATCTCGCGCGCGGCCAGCTCGGTCTCCAAGGCTGTGACCTGACGGGTGTCGTGGGCGATGACCGCCATCCGCTCCCACGGGATGCCGGCGCTCAGATGCCAGTCGCGCATGACTCCCGCGATGCGGTCGAACTCCTCGTAGGGCGACGGCGCGAGGAAGGTCGAGACCTCCGCGCTGTCGTCCCCCGCGGTGGGCGCCGGGGCGCG
Source organism: Microbacterium sp. NRRL B-14842 (assembly GCF_050470785.1). Taxonomy (NCBI): domain Bacteria; kingdom Bacillati; phylum Actinomycetota; class Actinomycetes; order Micrococcales; family Microbacteriaceae; genus Microbacterium; species Microbacterium sp. NRRL B-14842. The sequence continues at coordinate 1,933,526 of NZ_JBFLUM010000001.1, forward strand.
CCGATGCTCGACGCGTCCCGAGACGCCGATCGCCTGCGTCACCGTGCGCGTCAACGCGGTCAGCAGCGGGCGCTGACGGTGGGCGCCGTCGAGCACGTGCACGGTGGTGAGCGCGCCGGCGAGTTGCGCGAACAGCTCGGGGCTGGCTCCGCGGAAGGCACCGGAGGAGATGTCCGGGTCGCCGAATGCGTGGACCGCGATGCCCCGGTCGAGGAGCGCCTGCACCACGCCGATGCCTCCGCGCGTCAGCTCCTGGGCGTCGTCGATGAGCACCACCCGCAGGGGCGACAGCGGCCCGAGGGTCGCGCTGTCAGCCGTGCGGAGGATCCCCGCTGCCTCGCTGAGCAGATCGGCGGCGTCGCGGTGCGCGGCCCGTAGGGCATCGAGCACTGCGCGGTACTCCTCCACGAAGTCGGCCGCCGCCGTCCACACCGCATCGCCGGTGGCGCGCAGTTCGGCCGGGCTCGCCCCCAGCTCCGTGCACTCCGCGAGGAAGGCGCGGAGTTCGGAGCGGAAGCCCTTCGAGGCGCGGACGGGCTCGCTGAGCGCCGGAGGCCAGGCGATGCGGGCGTCCTCGGCATCGCCGGCGAGCAGTTCGGCGATGATGCGGTCCTGATCGGCGCCGGTGAGCAGAGCCGGCGGCTCCGCGCCCTCCCTCACCATCGCGCCGCGGACGAGCTGGAACGCGAACGACCCGAGCGACCGGGCCAGCGGTCCCGGCGTCGCCTGGCCGATGCGCACGCCGATCCGGTCGCGCAGCGCGGTGGCCGCCTGTCGGCTCGGCGTGAGCGCCAGCACCTCTTCCGGCCGCAGCCCTTCGACTTCGAGGAGCTGCACCACACGGTCGACGAGCGTGCGCGTCTTACCGGTGCCGGGGGCACCGATCACGACGCCCGACGCGGTCGGCGGCGCCGTGATCACGGCTCGCTGCGCGGCATCCGACATCATCCCTCCACGCTATCGGGAGGCGCGGACATCGGCGTCGAGGGCGAACCTCCTCGCGGGTTGTGCGCTCAGGGCGAAACGACCGACGCCGCCGGTCTCCCCCGCTCGGTGCGCGATAGAGTTGGCCGAGTCCGACGACCTGCAAGGAGCACCCGTGGAAATCCGCATCGGCATCATCAACACCGGCCGCGAGCTGAGCTTCGACACCGCTGCCACGGCGGACGAGGTCCGCACCCAGGTCTCCGCCGCGCTCGAGCAGAGCGCCTCGCACCTGAGCTTCGCCGACGTGAAGGGCAACTCCTACATCGTGCCGACCGCGAACCTCGCCTACATCGAGCTGGGCACCGAGGAGTCGCGTCGCGTGGGCTTCGTCGCCTGACCCGCGCATGTACATCCTCCTCGCCCTCGTCGGCGCCTGCGTGCTCGGCATCGCCGCGCACTTCCTGATCGGCGGTCGCGAACGGCGCGGCGTCGCACTCGCCCCGGCGATCGCGACGGCCGTCTCGGCGATCGTCTACACGGCTCTGCAGTGGTCCGGCGTGGGCGAGGACAGCGTCTGGCTGTGGCTGGCGAGCACCCTCGGAGCCGCCGCGGTCGCGGCGCTCGCCGCCGCGGCTCTCACCGCAGCGCGTCGACGCGGCGACGAGCAGCGGAGAGCCGCGCTCGGGATCTGAGCTAGGACGCGAGGCCCATCGCGTCCATGCGCCGGGCGTGCGCCCCCATGAGCTCGGTGTACACCGGCTCGATGCGGGCCTCCTCCACGGCGAGGAGCTCCGGCCGCAGGGCCGCGCGGCAGACGAGGATCGTGTCGCCCACGAGACGCCGCGCCCACATGGACAGCAGCGAGCGCCACTCCTCGTCGCTCTCGATCGTCTCCTGGATGATCGCGACGATCTCGTGGCGCGCGTCGTCCTCGCGCAGGATCTCCGCGACCCGCCGCCCCGTCTCGCCGTAGCTCGAAGCGAGCGCGAGATAGAAGTCGTCGAGCATGCCCGCCGTGATGTAGACCGCGAGCAGGGTCTCGCGCGGGCGCGCCCCGATGGTCTTGCGCCGGAACGCGTCCAGGTGCTCGCGGAACGGGAGCATGAGCTGCGTCGGGTCCTGACCGCGCGCCGCGATGATGTCGACGATGCCCCGGTGCTTGGTGAGCGCCGCACCGGCGGCCCGGGACAGCGACTCCTTCTCGGCCAGCTCGGGAGTCGCGCGGATGAGCCGCGTCAGCGTCTCGAAGTAGCCGAGCTGGAGGTAGGCCGCCTGGCCGAGGAATCGGTCGAGCTCCGGCGCCAGCTCCGCGAAGTCGACACGCGTCGCATCGCTCTGCTCGCCGCGGCTGCGCAGCGCCAGGGTGCGTCGCGGCGCGGCGTCGCGCTGCCAGAACCACTTAACCACGAGGTGTTCCTCCCGAGTCGGCCACGTCGTTCACAATACTCGGCAGAAGACGTCCTCCCTGCCCGGAGCCGCCCCTCCGGTAGGCTGGGCGTGTCCCCGCCGTCGGAGCGGGGCCCCGCGCCTGTGGCACACGAGACGGCGTGGCTCCGTTTACGAGGCGATCGCGCATGGTCGCCGGACAGGCATCTGAACAACAGTGACAACTTTCGCCGAACTCGGCATCGATCAGGACATCGTCGACGCACTGGCCGCGAAGGGCATCGTCGATGCCTTCCCGATCCAGGAGCAGACCATCCCCCTCGGGCTCCCGGGGCAGGACATCATCGGACAGGCGAAGACCGGTACCGGCAAGACCTTCGGCTTCGGCATCCCGGTCGTGCAGCGCCTCGGGAAGGATCCGGAGCACGGGGTCAAGGCCCTCATCGTCGTCCCGACCCGCGAGCTCGCGGTGCAGGTCTACGAGGACATCGATCTGCTCACGAGCAACCGCTCCACCAGCGTCGTCGCCATCTACGGCGGCAAGGCGTACGAAGGGCAGATCGACCAGCTCAAGGCCGGAGCGCAGATCGTCGTCGGCACGCCGGGGCGTCTCATCGACCTCGCCGGCCAGCGCCTCCTCGACCTCTCGAACGCGACCGAGGTCGTGCTCGACGAGGCCGACAAGATGCTCGACCTCGGCTTCCTCGCCGACATCGAGAAGATCTTCCAGAAGGTCCCCGCGGTGCGGCACACGCAGCTGTTCTCCGCGACCATGCCCGGTCCGATCGTCGCGCTGGCACGGCGGTTCATGACCAACCCGATCCACATCCGCGCCAACGACCCGGACGAGGGCCTGACGCAGGCGAACATCAAGCACCTCGTCTACCGCGCCCACTCGCTGGACAAGGACGAGGTCATCGCTCGCATCCTGCAGGCCGAGGGCCGGGGGAAGACGGTCATCTTCACGCGCACGAAGCGCGCAGCGCAGCGTCTGGTGGACGAGCTGAGCGACCGCGGCTTCAACGTGGGCGGCGTCCACGGCGACATGGGACAGGACCAGCGTGAGCGCTCCATGGCCGCGTTCAAGGCCGGCAAGAAGGACGTCCTCGTGGCGACGGACGTGGCAGCCCGCGGTATCGACGTCGACGACGTCACCCACGTCATCAACCACACCATCCCCGACGAGGAGAAGACCTACCTCCACCGCGCGGGACGCACGGGCCGCGCGGGCAAGACCGGGATCGCGGTGACGTTCGTGGACTGGGAGGACCTGCACAAGTGGGCCCTCATCAACCGCGCGCTCGAGTTCGGTCAGCCCGAGCCGGTCGAGACCTACTCGTCGAGCCCGCACCTGTACACCGACCTCGACATCCCCGAGGGGACGAAGGGGCGGCTCGTGAGCGCGCCGAAGAAGGAAGCGGTCAAGACGGAGCGCACCCGTCGTCCGGAGCGCGCCGCGGACGCCGCCGAAGAGGGCACCGGAGAGGGCGGCACGCGCCGCCGTCGCCGCCGCCGCACCGGCTCGTCGTCTGTCGGCTCCACGTTCGCGGAGGGCACGCCCGAAGGGTCGTCCGGCGAGGGTTCCGCCGCGCAGACCGCCGACCGCGGCGCCGAGGGTGCCGGCACCCACGACGGCGCCGGCAAGGAGCACCACGACGGCAAGCCCGCCCCCGCCCGCCGTCGCCGCCGTCGTCGCGGCGGCTCCGGCACCGGGGCGGCACCCGTCACCGGCGCCTGACCCGCGTCATCGTCGTCCGAGGGGCGCCCGCACGGTCTACCGTGGGGCGCCCTTCGTCGTGCAGGAGGTCGGCCGGAACCTGCGGCGGGTAGACCCAGGCGACGAGCACCACCGAGATGATCATCAGCAGGAACCAGGAGCTGAGCTTGCTCAGGGACACGGGCTGCCACCCCGCCGCCTGGTCGGGATACGCCCACGCGCCTGCCCAGGTGCCGATGTTCTCGGCCAGGTAGATGAACACCGCCACCCCGGCGAAGACCGCGAGGAGCGGCAGCCGGATGGTGCGGCGCCATACGCGGGCGTGCATGACGGTGGGCAGCCACAGCACCACCACCCCGGCGAGGAGCAGCCACCTGGCATCCCACCACCAGTGGTGGGTGAAGAAGTTGACGTAGATGGCGGCGGCCAGGACGGCCGTCAACCACCGGCGCGGGTAGCGGGTGAACCCGAGGTCGAACAGCCGGTACACGCGCACCATGTAGGAGCCGACCGCCGCGTACATGAACCCGCTGAACAGCGGGACTCCCCCGATGCGGAGGATGCCGTCCGCGGCATACGCCCAGGAACCGACGTCGGTCTTGAACAGCTCCATCGCCGTGCCGGTGATGTGGAAGAGCACGATCACCCAGAGCTCCCGCCCGCTCTCGAGGCGGAACACGAGCATGGCCACCTGGATGAGCACGGCCGCGATCGTCAGCGCATCGTTGCGGGCGAGCGCGGCGTCGTCGGGGTACCAGAGGCGGGCGGCGACGATCACCACCAGCAGCGCCGCACCGAACACGCAGGCCCAGGCCTGCTTCAGCACGAAGACGAGGAACTCGGCCAGCCCGGCGCGGAAGCCCGATGTCGGCACCGCACGGAGGAGTCGGCGAGCGATCGCGTCGACGCGGCGCTCCAGGGAGGTGGCACGTTGCATGCCTCGGACCGTATCGGTCCGCCTCGACAGAATGCCGGGAGACCGCCGACAGTCCGCCGGGGTCAGGGACGCCGCGGGCCGGAGCCGGAGGCGCGATCGATGATCCGGGCGACCATGTCCGCCGCGGTGGTGTTCTCCCCCGGCACGTTCGGTTTTCCGGTGCCGTGGTAATCGCTGGACCCGGTGACGATGAGGTCGTGCCGGGCTGCCAGTTCGCGCAGCAGCCGCTTGCCGGCGGCGGTGTTCTCCCGGTGGTCCACCTCGAATCCGGCCAGCCCCGCGTCGATCAGACGCTCGATGTACGGCACCGGCATCATCCGATCACGGCCCGCCGTCACAGGGTGCGCGATGATCGCCACGCCGCCCGCCTCGGTGAGAAGCCTCACGGCGGTCAGCGGGTCCGGGGCGTAGTGCGGCTCGTAGTAGCCCTCCCGCGGATGGAGGATGCCGTCGAAGGCCTCGCCCCGATCCCGAACGATGCCGCGCGCCACCAGCGCGTCCGCGATGTGGGGCCGACCGACCGTCGCGTCGAGCGTCGTCTGGGCGAGGACGTCATCCCAGTGCAGGTCGTAATCGCGGCCGATGTTGCGGACGATGCGCTCCGCTCGTCCGATCCGGTCGTTCCGGATCCGGTCGGTCTCCGCCCGCAGCGCCGCATCCTCCGGATCGAAGAGATAGCCGAGCACGTGCACGCTGCGCCACTCGTGTTTGGCTGACAGCTCCATCCCGGGGAGGAAGGTCATGCCGAGCGCGACGGCGGCGTCGCCGGCCTCCGTCCAGCCCGTGGTGCGGTCGTGGTCCGTGAGCGCGGCGGTCCGTACGCCGTGCCGATGCGCCTGCCTCATGACCTCGGCGGGCGACTCGGTGCCGTCGGAGTGGTTGGAGTGCAGGTGCAGGTCGGCAGGACCGGCGGGTGGAACGGGCATCCTCCGAGCGTACCGAGCGTCGACGCGCGTGGCGCGGAAACCGGACCCGGATCGCGTGGACGGACCGGCGATGCGAGGCAGGGACTTCACAGGCGGCGCTTCTAGGCTGGAGGGGATGTTTCGTCTCCTGGGGATCCTGCTCACCGTGCTCTTCGCGATCGCGTCGGCGATCGTGGTGTGGCCGCAGTTCTTCCACCTCGAGCAGACCTACCCGTTCGCTCAGCTCGTCGCCGCCCGCGGCCTCGTGCTCGGCGGGTTCCTGGTCATCGCGGTGCTGGCGCTGCTGCTGCTCCTCGCCCGACCGCTGCGAGGGTTCGCGGCCTCGGTCCTGATCGTCGCCCTCCTCGGTGCTGCGGCGACGGGTGCGATCGGAGCGACCCGCGGCTTCGGGGTGGCGGCCCTGCCTGAGCGGACGGACACGAGTCTGCGGGTGCTCACCTGGAACACGGCGGGTGAGGCCGTCTCCGCCGAGCAGATCGCCCGGGAGATCCTCGAGCAGGAGGCCGACGTGGTGGCGCTGCCGGAGACCACCGAAGAGGTCGGCGAGCGGATCGCGCTCATGCTGCGCGAGCAGGGCCATCCGATGTGGGTGCACCATGTGCAGTTCCGCCCGGACGTGGAGGACGGCCCGCAGTCGTGGCAGACCACGGTCCTGGTGGCTCCCGAGCTCGGCGAGTACTCCGTGATCGAGTCCTCCAAGGACGGAAGCAACAACACCGGATCCGTGCCGAGCGCCGTGCTCATGCCGATCGACGGGGACGGCCCCACGATCGTCGCCGTGCACGCCGTCGCGCCGCGCATGGAGGAGATGCAGCAATGGCAGAGCGATCTGCAGTGGATCGCCGACCAGTGCCCTGCGGGTGACTTCATCCTCGCCGGAGACTTCAACGCGACCGTGGATCACATGGCCTCCCTCGGCGTCGACGGCGGCGACATCGGCTACTGCCGGGACGTCGCCTCCCGGACCGGCAACGGGATGTCCGGCACCTGGCCGAGCTCGTTCCCCGCCCTCGCCGGTGCCCCCATCGATCACGTGATGGCGTCCGCCAACTGGCGCCCCACCGGCTCTGCCGTCCTCGAGGATGCCGGCGGGAGCGACCACCGCGCCCTCATCGTGCAGCTCGAGCCGGCCGGCTGATCACGCTGCGCGGCCTCCAGGTGAGAGACTGGACGGATGAGCACCGGAGAAAACGACACGATCGCTGACGAGACCGTCGAAACCCCCGTCGAGAACAGCTCGACCAATCGCAAGCAGCCCTTCCCGCAGGGCTTCCTCGACACCATCTCCACCGGGTGGGCCGAGCGTCCGGAGACGCTGCCCGCGCCGCGCGCCCAGGCTCCGTACGCCGAGCGCCGCCGCGCTGCCGTCTCGGCCGCGTTCCCCGGCAAGCGGCTCGTGATCCCCGCCGGTTCGCTCAAGCAGCGCAGCAACGACACCGACTACGTCTTCCGTGCGCACTCCGCCTTCGCGCACCTCACCGGCTGGGCGTCCGACGCCGAACCGGACTCGGTGCTCGTCTTCGAGCCGACCGACGACGGGCACGACGTCACGCTGTACTTCCGCGAGCGCGCCGACCGCACCACGACGGAGTTCTACGCCGACGCCACGGTCGGCGAGTTCTGGATCGGGCCGCGTCCGTCGCTCGCCGGTGTCGCCGCCGACCTGCAGCTGGCCACGGCGCACCTGCACGAGTTCGCCCCGGTCGAGGGCGAGCTGGTCCTCGAGGAGGACGAGACCCTCACCCGTGTCGTCTCGGAGCTGCGCCTCATCAAGGACGACTTCGAGATCGCCAAGATGCGTCGGGCCGTGGAGATCACGGCGCAGGGCTTCGACGACATCATCCGCGAGCTCCCCGCCGCGGTGGCACATGCCCGTGGCGAGCGCGTCGTCGAGGGCGTCTTCCACCGCCGCGCCCGCGAGGACGGCAACGGCGAAGGCTATGACACGATCGCCGCGTCCGGACCGCACGCCTGCTACCTGCACTGGACGCGCAACGACGGCGCCGTCGTGCCAGGAGACCTCATCCTCGTCGATGCGGGTGTGGAGGCCGACAGCCTCTATACCGCCGACATCACCCGCACGCTCCCGGTGTCCGGAACGTTCACCGAGGTGCAGCGCCGGGTCTACGAGACGGTGCGCGAGGCCGCGGACGCGGCTCTCGCGGCGGCGAAGGTCGGCGTCCGCTTCCGCGACGTGCACGCGGCGGCCATGGCCGTGATCGCTGAGCGCACCGCGGAGTGGGGCCTCCTCCCCGTCACCGCGGAGGAAGCCCTGGACGCGGACAAGGGCGGCCAGCACCGTCGCTACATGGTGCACGGCACGTCGCACCACCTCGGCATCGACGTGCACGACTGCGCGCAGGCGCGCCGCGAGATGTACTACGACGGCATCCTCACGCCCGGCATGGTCTTCACGATCGAGCCGGGACTGTACTTCCAGATCGACGACCTCACGGTTCCCGCCGAGCTGCGCGGGATCGGCGTCCGGATCGAGGACGACATCCTGATGACCGAGGACGGCCCGGTCAATCTCTCCGCGGGCATCCCCCGCACGGCCGACGAGGTCGAGGCGTGGATGGCGCGTCTGCAGGGCTGACGACGGGCGGGAGCGGGGCGGCGGCCCCGCTCAGTCCCGCTGCCCGGTGACGAAGGCGTCGACCACCGGTGCGAGGTCCGCAGCGACCTCCGCCGGCGGACGCCTCCGCCCCTTCACCTCGAAGGAGTGCCCGCCGCCCTCGACCCAGTGCACCCGCGCGTCCTGACAGCCGGCGACGGCCTCGTCGAGCTGGGCGATCGGCTGGATGAACGGGTCCGCGGTGCCCTCCACGAAGAGCTGCGGGACGGTGATCGATGGCAGGTGGGCGATGCGGGGCTTATCCGGGCGGCCCGGCGGATGCAGCGGATAGCCGAGGTAGACGAGGCCGTCCACGGCAAGGCCCTCGGCGACGGCCATGGACGCCATGCGGCCGCCGTAGGACTTCCCGGTGGCCCACACGGCGGATCGCGGCGCCCGCGCGCGGGCCTCGGCGACCGCGGCCTCCCAGGCCGCGACCGCGTGGGCGGCAGGACCGGGCATGCGACGCCCCTGCTCGATGTACGGGAAGTTGAAGCGCAGAGTCGAGTACCCGAGCGCCGCGAGTGCGCGGTCGAACCCGACGAGGAACGGGTGGTCCTTCGCGGCCCCCGCCCCGTGCGCGATCAGGACGACGTCATCACGGGTACCCGGCGTCCACTCGGCGGACACCGTGGTCGCCCCGGCGGGCAGAGCGACCTCGATGCGCAGGGCGGTGGCCCCCGTGGTCACCGCACGGACCCGGGGGTGCCCGTCTCCGGGTCGGCCGGCCGCGGCGGAAGACCCGGCTCGGGAGCCGGTGCCGGCTCCGGAGACGGTGCCGGCTCCGGAGCGGGGGCAGGCTCGGGAGCGGGAGCCGGTGCCGGGTCGGGAGCGGGAGCGGGAGCAGGCTCAGGAGCGGGAGCCGGAGCGCCCTGCGGGATCCGCTCGCCGTACTTCGGCGGCTCGTCCAGGTTCACCGGAGGACGCACGGGGGCGACCCGCTGCGCGCCGAGGACCTGCCGCGCCTTCGCCAGCGAGCCGGGCTGCACGGTCACCTCGTAGTGATCCGCGGCGAACTGCGTCACGCTCGCGAAGTCCCGGCGGCGGCGCACGATGGCGTAGGTGATGAGGCTGAGCAGCATGCCCACCGCGACGCCGATGAGGACGAAGCCGACGAACAGCTGGATCGGCACCTCGGGGTTACCCAGGACGAGGATCGCCGACAGGAAGAGTCCGATGAGCACCCCGTTGATCGCTCCCGAGCGCGCGGCGGCGGCGTAGCCGAGTCGTCCGGTCACCCGCTCGACCGTCCGCACGCTCTGCCCGACGATCGCGATGTCGCGCGCGGGGACCTCTCCGGCGATCAGCTTCGACACCGCCTTCTGCGCGCTCTCGTAGTCGCGCATGGAGGCGACGATCTCACCGGTGTCCGTGCCGCTCGCGGGGCGATTCAGCATGCTCATCCGGCTATTCTTCCACGTCGTGCCCCGCGGCCGGCCGAGCGACCGCCGCAGCCGCCGCCCCGGCACGCCGCGGGCTACGCTGGTCGAGTGAGCACACAACGGGTTTTCGCCGCGCGCCTGGCAGGGTGCGCCGTCTTCGATCCCGTCGGCGACCGCCTCGGCAAGGTCCGGGATGTCGTCGTCGTCTATCGAAGTACCGCGGCCCCGCGTGTCATCGGGCTGGTCGTGGAGATCCCCGGCCGCCGGCACGTGTTCCTCTCGATCGGCCGGGTGACGTCCATCCGGTCCGGGCAGGTCATCACCACCGGCCTCATCAACGTGCGCCGCTTCTCCCCGCGCGCCGGCGAAGTGCGCGTCCTCGCCGAGATGCTGGGCCGACGGGTGAGCCTCACCGACGGCAGCGGCACGGCCGTGATCGAGGACGTGGCGATCGAACCCAACCGCCTCGGCGAGTGGGCGATCAGCCAGCTCTTCCTGCGTCGCCCGAAGACCGGCGCGTCGCCGTTCGCCAAGGGCCCGACGACGTTCGCCGCCTGGAGCGAGGTGACCGAGGAACAGGCGCCGGGCGAGTCCCAGTCCGCCGAGCAGCTCGTCGCCTCCTACTCCGAGCTGCACGCCGCCGACCTCGCCAACACGCTCCTCGACCTCCCGCAGCAGCGGATGATCGAGGTGGCGGAGGAGCTCTCCGACGACCGCCTCGCCGACGCCCTCGAGGAGATGCCCGAGGACGAGCAGGTGCACATCCTCGACCGCCTCGGCGAGGAGCGCGCGGCCGACATCCTCGACCAGATGGAGCCGGACGACGCCGCCGACCTCCTGGCCCAGCTCCCACCCACCCAGCTGGAGGAGCTGCTCCAGCGGATGGAGCCGGAGAGGGCGGAGGACGTGCGGATGCTCCTGCGCTACGGCCCGGACACGGCGGGCGGTCTGATGACCCCGGAGCCGATCATCCTCTCCGCCGACGCCACGGTCGCCGAGGCGCTGGCGCTCATCCGCCGTCACGAGCTGCATCCGGCCCTCGCCGCGGCCGTGTTCGTCACGCTCCCGCCGTTCGAGACCCCCACCGGCCGCCTGCTCGGGCTCGTGCACTTCCAGCGGATGCTGCGCTACCCGCCGCACGAGCGTCTCGGCGCCATCCTCGACGACAGCCTCGAGCCGGTGCCGGTCACCGCCTCCGCGGCCGAGGTCGCCCGCATGCTCGCCAGCTACGACCTCGTCTCGCTGCCGGTCATCGACGCCGCGCACCGCCTCGTCGGCGCGATCAGCATCGACGACGTCCTCGACTACCTGCTGCCGGACGACTGGCGCACCCACGACAGCGACGACGTGGCGCCGCCCGTGACGGAGGCGCACTGATGGCGCGCAAGGAGCGGGCCGCCCGCCTCGACGCGCCAGGACGGACGAGCACCCGCCCCCGTTCCACCTCGCGCGACCGCTTCGGCCGCTTCACGGAGTGGGTCGCCCGCGCGATGGGAACTCCCGCGTTCCTCGTCATCCTCAGTCTCTTCTGCATCCTCTGGATCGGCTGGAACACGCTGATGCCGCGCGAGGTCCGCTTCGACGACGCCGCGCTCGGCTTCACCGCGCTCACCCTCATGCTGTCGCTGCAGGCGTCGTACGCCGCGCCGCTCATCCTCCTCGCGCAGAACCGCCAGGACGACCGCGACCGCGTGCAGATCGAGCAGGACCGGCAGCGCGCCGAGCGGAACCTCGCGGACACCGAGTACCTGGCCCGCGAGATCGTCGCGCTGCGGATGTCGCTGGAGGAGCGCAACGCGCAGGTGGTCACCCGCGACGTGCTGCGGCAGGAGCTCCGTGCCCTGCTGGCTGAGCTGGGCGACACCGAGGAGAAGTCCGCGGGCGGCACCGCCTCATGACCGCGGCCGAGAACGTCAGAGCCGCAGTGGCGGCGGTGACCGACCCGGAGCTGCGGCGACCGATCGGCGACCTCGACATGGTGCGCGACATCTCGGTCGAGGACGGGGTCGCGCGTGTGGGCATCGTGCTGACGATCGTCGGATGCCCCGCCGCCGACCGCATCGAGCGCGACGTGCGCGGCGCCGCCGCCGCGGTCCCCGGCATCACGGACGTCGCGGTCGAGGTGGGCGTGATGACGCCTGCCGAGCGCAAGGCCCTCACCGAACGGCTCCGCGCCGGCCGCCCGGCGCGGCACATGCCGTTCGGGCCCGACTCGCTCACCCGCGTGATCCTCGTCTCCAGCGGGAAGGGCGGCGTCGGCAAGTCGACGGTCACCGCGAACCTCGCGGTCGCCCTCGCCGACCAGGGCCTCGCCGTCGGCCTGGTGGATGCGGACGTGCACGGCTTCTCGATCCCCGGACTGCTCGGGATCCCCTCCGGCACGCAGCCGACGCGCATCGACGACCTCATGCTGCCGCCGGTGGCCCACGGGGTGAAGACCATCTCGATCGGGATGTTCCTGCGCGACGGGGAGTCCGTGGTGGCCTGGCGCGGACCGATGCTGCACCGCACGGTCTCGCAGTTCCTCACCGACGTCTTCTTCGGCGACCTCGACGTCCTGCTCATCGACATGCCCCCTGGCACCGGGGACATCGCCATCTCGATCGGGCAGCTCCTCCCCCACGCCGAGGTGCTCGTGGTCACCACACCCCAGGCGGCGGCCTCCGACGTGGCCATCCGCAGCGGGCTCGTGGCACGCCAGACCGGACAGCGCGTGATCGGCGTGGTCGAGAACATGGCCGCATACACGCTCCCCGACGGCACCGTCGTCGATCTCTTCGGGGCCGGCGGCGGCGCATCTGTCGCGGAGGCCCTGTCCGTGCCCGACGCTGCGGTGCCGCTGCTGGCCTCCATCCCGCTCAGCCCGGCCCTCCGCCAGGGCGGGGACGAGGGCGTTCCGGTCGTCACCTCTGCGCCGGACGATGCCGCCGCGGGGGCGATCCGCGCGCTGGCGGAGGCGCTCGCGCGTCGAGGGCGAGGCCTGGCCGGCCGAACGCTGCCCATGTCGATCGGGTGAGGGCGCGTGGGAGGATGGACGGATGCCGCATCGCTCCGTGACCGTGGATGAAGGGCTTCTGCGGAGGATGGCCAGAGACGCGGCCGTCTACGCGCTGACCAGGCCTGTCGCGATCGTGATGTGGGTCGCGCTGACGGCGGGCCTCGTGCTCTCCGTCCTCACCCTCAACGACCGTCTCGCCGCCGGAGAGGAGGTGAGCGCGCTCGTCGCCTGGATGCCCGCGGTGACCATCGCTCTGGGAGCGTATGCGGTGATCCTCACCACCTCGAGCGCCCGTCGGGCCGTGCGCGCCGCAATGCCGGTGGAGAGCGTGGTGTGGGTCGCGCTCGACGAGGATCGTCTGCAGCTGGGCAGCGATCGCCGCCGTTCCGAGATCCCCTACCGCACGTTCCAGAGCCTGCGCGTCGGCCGGGACGCGGTGATCTTCAAAGTCCGCGACGCCTCCGTCGCCACCGCCATTCCGCGTTCCCTCTTCAGCGACGAGGAGTTGGCGACGCTGCGGACGCGGATCTCGTGACCCGGGCGGCTCAGGTCGCCTCGGTGTCGAACGGCGGACGGTTCTCCGCGCTGAAGGTCGGCGGCGCGGTGCGCGGGGCCACCGGCTCCGCGATCGTCGCCGTGGCCTGCGCGGGGGTCGCGGGCTCCGGCTCCTCCAGGAGCGCGTCGCGGATGATGCGCCGAGGGTCGTACTGCCGCGGGTCGAGCTTGCGCCAGTCCACGTCGTCGAGCTCCGGACCCATCTCCTCGCGCACGCGGGACTTCGTGTCGCGGAGGTATTCACCGGCCTTGCGCACGATCCGCGCAAAGCCCTCCGCGGCACGCGGCAGACGCTCGGGGCCGATGATCAGCACGGCGATCAGGCCGATGAGCAGCAGCTTCTCGAAGGTGAGGCCGAACGTCATGTGACCAGGCTACCGCCGCGCCTGCAGGCTCTGCGCGCGGTGAGCGAATACCCTGGACACATCAGCCATGCACGCAGGAGAGGCAGGTCATGAGCGAGCACGACGCCAACGCGCGCTTCCTTCGGGAGTCCATCGTCGAGCCGGAGACCATCGCCCGCGCTCGCGCCCACGCCGTCGAGCTGGGGGCCGCCCCGATCAGCGCGGTCGTCGGCTCGCAGATCGCCGTGCTCGCCGCCGCAGGCACCGCCCGCTCCATCGTCGAGATCGGCACCGGCGCCGGCGTCTCCGGACTCTGGCTGCTGCGCGGCGCGCCGACCGCGGTGCTGACCTCGATCGACAACGAGCCCGAGCACCTCGCCGCCGCCCGCCAGGCGTTCGCGGACGCGAAGGTGCCCGCCACTCGTGCCCGGTTCATCGCCGGTCGCGCGATCGACGTGCTCCCCCGGATGAACGAGGCGTCGTACGACATCGTCTTCGTGGACGCCGACCCCGAGAACGTCATCGAGTACGTCTCGCACGGCCTCCGCCTCGCCCGCACGGGCGGCCTGGTGCTCGTGCCCCGCATCCTCGCGGGGGGCCGCGTGGCCGACCCCGTCCAGCGCGACGACATCACATCCGCCTACCGGTCGCTCGTGCAGGAGACCCAGGAGTCGTCGGCGGTGCTGGCGACCGTCTCCCCCGCGGGCGAGGGTCTGCTGCAGCTGATCCGCCTCGACGACCGCGCCTGATCGGACGCCGCTCACGCGAAGAGGGCGAGGGATCCGCGGATCCATCGCCCTCTCGGTTCCGCCGCAGCGGACCAGATTCGATCAGGCCGGGGCCACGACGGCACCGAGCACGTCGTGAAGCTCCTTGGCCTCGGCGTCGTTCACGGAGACGACCAGGCGGCCTCCTCCTTCGAGCGGAACACGCACGATGATGAGTCGTCCCTCTTTCACGGCCTCCATGGGTCCGTCTCCGGTCCTCGGCTTCATCGCTGCCATCGTGGCTCCCTTTCCTCCGGTGGTATGGGACGAGTTTATCGGGTGCGGCCGCGCCGTGGACGTCACCGGACACAATCCGCGTCGCCGCGTCGTCAGGGCACCTGCCAGAACGTACTGCCGAGGGCATACACGTGATAGATCCAGACCCACTGACCCAGCAGGCACAGCGCGAGCACGCCGAGCCGCCAGGCACGGGAGCGCGGTACCGCGACCGCTCCCCACGCCGGGCTGAGCGGCAGCAAGAGGCGGAAGGTGCTCGACTGGGGGAAGAACACCGCGAGTAGATAGAGCAGGTAGCTCGCGCTCCAGAGACGCAGATCCGGGCCGAGCGCGCGCACCTGCGGGGACCGCAGCAGCGCGGCGGCCGCGGCGACCACGAGCACGACGAGGGCGACCGGCCCCCATCCCGACGGCAGACCCCACAGCTCGAACCAGAAGTGCGACGCCTGCACCCATCCCTCGAAGGGCACGAAGCCCTCGACGCCGCCGACGATCCAGTGCCGTCGCCACGCGAGCTCCGTGGCGAGGTAGGCGCCGGGGTCTCCGGTCACGACGCCCGCGATCAGCTGCCAGGCGAATCCGGTGGCCGTCGCCAGCGCGCCGAGTGCCACGATGTGCACCACTTCCCTGGCGCCCAGCGGATCGGTGCGGCGGTGCCTCCAGCGAAGGATCCCGTGCAGGCCGAGGTACAGCGCGAAGGCGAGCACGCCGGGACGGGTGAACCCCAGAACGGGGATCAGCACGTACAGCCAGGCGTAGTTCCGCCGGATCGTCGCGTCCAGGGCGAGGAACAGCAGCAGCAGGAAGAGCGTCTCGGCGTATCCGACCTGGAACAGGGCGGCGAGCGGACCGGATGCGAAGAAGACGACGGCCCACAACGCGGCCGCGTTCCCGACGCGGTCGCGGAGCAGCCGATGCAGGGCGAGACAGGCCAGGTAGCCGGCACCGAGCGAGAGCACGAGGGCGCCGGCCGCCCAGGAACCGAGCACGAAGCCCAACGCCTTCGCGGCGTACGCGAACACCGGCATGAACGCCCAGGCGTTCTCGGCCACCTGCCCGTCGTCGGTCAGCGGGAGGTCCGAGGGATAGCCGTGCACGGCCACCTGCCAGTACCACTGCGCATCCCATCCGAGGACGAAGTCGATGAGTCCCGCGTCGTCGCCGAAGCGGGAGAACACCGTGGACAGGGAGGCCGCGGCGATGAGGAATCCGGTCGTCACGACCCGTGCGAGGACGTAGACGATGCCGATGCGCAGGGCGAGCGGCATCCGCGCCCAGCGCCGCGTGAGCGTCAGTGCGACGTGAGCCATGCGCGCAGACCCCGCTCGACGGCGTCGATCTGGGCGAGCGGCACGCGCTCCTCGTCGTGATGGGCGAGATGCGGGTCGCCGGGTCCGTAGTTCACGGCCGGGATGCCGAGGGCCGAGAAGCGGGCCACGTCGGTCCACCCGTACTTCGGCTGCGGCTCCGCGCCGACGGCCGCGACGAAGCGGCGCGCGATGTCGGCGTCCAGACCGGGGCGCGCGCCCTCGGCGGCATCCGTGATCTCGACGTCGAATCCGGCGAGGACCGCCCGGACGTGGGCCTCGGCGTCGGCCGCGGACTTGTTCGGCGCGAAGCGGTAGTTGACCTCGACCTCGCAGGCGTCCGGGATGACGTTGCCCGCGACCCCTCCTGCGATGCGGACCGCGCTGAGCCCCTCCCGGTAGAGCAGACCCTCGACCATCACCTCGCGCGCCCGATACTCGGACAGTCGCGTGAGGATGGGGGCCGCGCGATGGATCGCGTTCTCGCCGATCCAGGCCCTGGCACTGTGCGCGCGGACGCCCGTGGTCCGCACGATCGCCCGCAGCGTGCCGTTGCACCCACCCTCGACCTGTCCGTTCGACGGCTCCCCGAGGATGGCGAAGTCGGCCTGGAACAGGTCGGGCCGTGCCGCGGCGAGAAGCCCGAGGCCGTTCAGGGAGGCCGCGACCTCCTCGTTGTCGTACCACATCCAGGTCACGTCGATCGCGGGGTCGGTGAGCTCGGCGGCGAGCTTGAGCTGCACCGCGACCCCGGCTTTCATGTCGACGGTGCCCCTTCCCCACAGATGCGGCACGCCGTCGATCTCGACGTCGCGCGTGGGCAGGTTGTCGTTGAGGGGCACGGTGTCGATGTGCCCGGCGATCGCCACGCGCTGCGCTCGGCCGAGATCCGTGCGGGCGACCACCGTGTTGCCGTGGCGGATGACCTCCAGGTGCGGCAGACCGGACACGGCCTCCTCGATCAGGTCGGCCAGGGTCTTCTCATCGCCGGAGACGCTCGGGACGTCGCAGATCGCGCGGGTGATGTCGGCGGAGGACGCGGTCAGATCGAGCACCATGCCCCCAGCCTACTGATGCCCGTCATGCGGGACGGGACACCGTCGTCGGCGCGATACCGTGGAGGCATGAGCGACGCACGATCTGTCTGGGGACTGGGCCTGACGACCACCGCGAGCGACGGCACGGTCCTCGACGCGTGGTACCCGGAGGTCCGCTCGTCCGCGCCGTCCGCGGACCAGGTCGCCACCGCCCGCACCGCGCTCGACGCGCAGACGGGCCAGGACGAGCGGCGCGACGTGACCATCGCGGTCGTCGAGCTCACGATCGATCTGGACGCGGCTCCGGCCTCCACGGCGGACGCCTATCTGCGCCTGCACGCCCTGTCGCACCTGCTCGTGCGGCCGAACGCCCTCAACCTGGACGGCATCTTCGGTCATCTGCCGAACGTCGCCTGGACCAATGCCGGCCCCCTGCGCCCCGCCGATGCGGCGCGCCTGCGCCCGCAGCTCCAGCGCGCCGGGATCCAGATCCAGGGTCTGGACAAGTTCCCCCGCCTCACCGACTACGTGCAGCCCGCCGGGGTGCGCATCGCCGACGCCTCGCGCGTGCGGCTGGGCGCCCACCTCTCCCCGGGCACCACCGTCATGCACGAGGGCTTCGTGAACTTCAACGCCGGAACCCTCGGCGCCTCGATGGTCGAGGGTCGTATCTCGCAGGGCGTGGTGGTCGGCGACGGCAGCGACATCGGCGGCGGGGCCTCGATCATGGGCACGCTCTCCGGTGGCGGGTCGCACCGTGTGTCGATCGGCGCCCGCACGCTGCTCGGCGCGAACGCCGGCATCGGCATCTCCCTCGGCGACGACTGCGTCGTGGAGGCCGGGCTCTACGTCACCGCCGGCACGAAGATCGTCCTCGCCGACGGCCCCGCGACCGCCGACGGCGGACGGAAGACCGTCAAGGGCGCCGATCTCTCGGGTGAGGACGGCCTGCTCTTCCGTCGCAACTCCCTCACGGGCGCCGTCGAGGCCGTCCGCCGGGCCGGCGTCGGCGTGACGCTCAACGAAGCGCTCCACGCCTGACAGCGCACCTGCAGCCTTCGACCGGTCGCCGCTGGTAGACTGGGGTCGTTGCCCGCGCCGCCGGCCGGTCAGCATCGTCGTCGTCTAGGGGTCTCCGAGGACCGAAGCGAGCGCCTGCGCTCCCCTCTCCAGCCCGAACTGGCCATTCGCACGGCGAACGGACGCGCACTCGCTGCGTCTTCGCCCACCTCACCCCACTATCCCGCGCCGTTCTCGTGCGCTGACGGAGTTCTCTGCATGTCTTCCTTCCTCGATCTCGGCGTTCCCGCCGAGCTCGCCACCGTTCTCGCCGCCTCCGGAAAGACCGAGGCGTTCGCCATCCAGCGCGACACCCTGCCCGACTCGCTCGCCGGCCGTGACCTCCTCGGCCGCGGACGCACGGGCAGCGGCAAGACCATCGCCTTCGCGCTCCCGCTCGTCGCCCGCCTGGCTGCGTCCGGCCACAAGCGCCGCTCCGGCCTGCCGCGCGGCCTCGTGCTCGCCCCCACCCGCGAGCTGGCCACCCAGATCGCCGCGACCGTCGCCCCCCTGGCCGAGGCCGTCGGGCTGCGCGTCACCACCGTGTTCGGCGGCGTCAGCCAGCGTCCGCAGGAGCAGGCGCTGCAGGGCGGCGTCGACATCGTCGTCGCCTGCCCCGGCCGTCTGGAAGACCTCATGAAGCAGCAGATCGTGCGTCTCAGCGCGATCGAGGTCACCGTGCTCGACGAGGCCGACCACATGGCCGACCTCGGCTTCCTCCCCGGCGTCACCCGCATCCTCTCAGCGACCCCCGCCGACGGTCAGCGCCTGCTGTTCAGCGCGACGCTGGACCGCGGCATCGACACCCTCGCCCGCCGGTTCCTCACGAACGCCGTCAGCCACGAGGTCGACGAGGCGAGCGTGCCCGTCGGCGAGATGACCCACCGGGTGCTCGTCGTCGACTCCCCGGAGAACAAGACCGTGCTGGTGCGCGACCTCGCCTCCGGCACGGGCCGCCGCATCCTCTTCACGCGCACCAAGCACCAGGCGAAGAAGCTCGCCAAGCAGCTCACCGCCGCCGGCATCCCGGCCGTCGACCTGCACGGCAACCTGTCCCAGAACGCGCGCGAGCGCAACCTCGGCGCCTTCTCCGCCGCTCCTGAGGACGGCGGCGTCCGCGTCCTCGTCGCGACCGACGTCGCGGCCCGCGGTGTGCACGTCGACAACGTCGACCTCGTCGTCCATGTCGACCCGCCCGTCGAGCACAAGGCGTACCTGCACCGTTCCGGACGCACGGCTCGGGCCGGCGCGGCCGGCACCGTCGTCACCGTCGTCCTGCCCGAGCAGCGCCGCGACGTGAAGGATCTCCTGCGCAAGGCCGCGATCACGGCACCGCTGGAGAACCTCACCACCGACGCCGTCACCGAGCTCGTCCCGGAGCGGGCACCGCACGTGCGGCCCGCGCCCCCGCAGCCGCAGCAGCAGCAGCGCTCCGCGAAGCAGCGGCCGGCGGGTGGCGAGAGGAGCACCGCGACCACCCCGCCGTCCCGCCGCCGTCGTCGTCCCCGCCCCGCGGGCCAGGGCGGCGCGCCGGGCTCGCAGCGTCAGGGCGGCCAGGGCCGTCAGGGCACGCGTGGAGCCCAGGGACGCTGATCCCGGCTCGTGCCTGACAACAGCGAAGGCCCCCTCGCACTCCGGTGCGAGGGGGCCTTCAGCGTCTGCGGCGCAGCGCTCAGCGGGTCGGGAACGCGCGCTCCGGCGACCCGGTGTAGAGCTGCTGCGGGCGGCCGATCTTGGTCTGCGGGTCGAGCTGCAGCTCGCGCCACTGGGCGAGCCAGCCGGGAAGACGGCCGATCGCGAAGAGGACGGTGAACATGCGCGTGGGGAATCCCATCGCCTTGTAGATCACGCCGGTGTAGAAGTCGACGTTCGGATACAGGCGCCGCTCACGGAAGTAGTCGTCGGCGAGGGCGATCTCCTCGAGCTCCTTCGCGAGGTCCAGGAGCGGATCCGTGACGCCGAGCGAGCTCAGCACCTCGTCTGCGGCCTCCTTGACGAGCTTGGCGCGCGGGTCGTAGTTCTTGTAGACCCGGTGCCCGAAGCCCATCAGCTTCACGCCCTCTTCCTTGTTCTTCACCCGCTCGACGAACCGGGAGACGCTCTGACCCGAGTCGCGGATCTGGCCGAGCATGGTGAGGACCGCCTCGTTCGCACCGCCGTGCAGGGGTCCGGACAGGGCCTGGATCCCGGCCGAGACGGAGGCGAACTGGTTGGCGCCGGTCGAGCCGACGAGACGGACGGTGGAGGTCGAGGCGTTCTGCTCGTGGTCCTCGTGCAGGATGAGCAGCAGTTCGAGGGCCTTCACCATCGTCGGGTTGATCTCGTACGGCTCGGAGTTCACGCCGAAGTTCAGCTTCAGGAAGTTCTCCACGAAGCCGAGCGAGTTGTCCGGGTAGAGGAACGCCTGGCCGACGCTCTTCTTGTGCGCGTAGGCGGCGATCACCGGGAGCTTGGCGAGCATGCGGATGGTGTTCAGCTCGACGTGCTCGGGGTTGTGCGGGTCGGTCTGGCCCTCGTAGTACGTCGACAGAGCGGCGACGGCGGACGACAGCACCGACATGGGGTGCGCGGTGTGCGGCAGCGCGGAGAAGAAGCGCTTGAGGTCTTCGTGCAGCAGTGTGTGGCGACGGATCTTCTCGTCGAACTCGGCCAGCTCCGTGGCGGACGGCAGCTCTCCGTAGATGAGCAGCCAGGCGACCTCGAGGTAGCTGGTGCTGCCGGCGAGCTGCTCGATCGGATAGCCGCGGTACCGCAGGATGCCCTTGTCACCGTCGATGAACGTGATGTCCGACTTGGTGGAGGCCGTGTTGACGAAGCCGTAGTCGAGCCCCGTGAGGCCGGTCTGACGGGTCAGCGTCGAGAAGTCGATGCTGTCGTGGCCCGCGGTGCCGCGGACCAGGGGGAATTCGGCGGTGGTGTCGCCGATCGTCAGCTTCGCCGTCTGGTCTGCCGCAGCGCTCACGCGGACCTCCTCCTTCTGTCTGATCGCCCCGGCGTCGCGGGCGTCAGCAAGTTCTTGATCAAGCCGGAACTGGCGATCTCTCGGGCGCTGAGCGCCTGGCCGGGTGCCGACCGAATCGCCTTTACAGCCTAGTCGTCACACAGGCCTACTGTGACAACCGCCAAAGGGATCGGCACAGCAGGGAGGGTTCCTACAGATCCGCTCCGCGCAGACGCCGAGCCGCCTCGGCGACGAGGTCCGTTGGCGCCGTCAGCGACAGCCGCACATGCTCGGGGGACGACGCTCCGTAGAAGTGCCCTGGTCCGGCGAGGATCCCGAGGTCGGCGAGACGCGCCATCGACTCCCAGGCGTCGCGTCCCTCCGTCGCCCAGAGATAGAGCCCGGCCTGCGACCCGTCGATGCGGAAGCCGGCCGCCTCGACGGCGGGGAGCAGCAGGGCGCGCCGCTCACGGTAGAGCTCCTTCTGCGCCACGACGTGCGCCTCGTCACCGAGGGCGACCACCATCGCCTGCTGGACGGGCGCAGGCGGCATGAGGCCGAGATGCTTGCGCGCGGTGAGGAGCTCGCCGACCACGCGGGCGCATCCGGCGACGAAGGCCGCGCGGTATCCCGCGAGGTTGGACTGCTTGCTCAACGAATAGACGCTGAGGAGGTTCGCCCGTGTGCCGCCGGTCACCCGGGGGTCGAGCACGGACGGGATGGGCTCGTCCGCCCAGGGGCCGTCCCATCCCAGTTCGGCGTAGCACTCGTCGCTCGCCAGCACGGCGCCCAGCTCCCGAGCCCGCTGCACGGCCACGGCGAGCTCGTCGACGGTCCACGTGCGGCCGTCCGGGTTGCCGGGGGTGTTGATCCAGATGAGCTTCGCGCCCTCCGGCCACTCCGCCGGGTCGTCGGCCGCCAGGGGCGTCGCCCCCGCCACCCGCGCGCCGACCTCGTACGTCGGGTAGGCGACGCGGGGATGCACGACGATGTCTCCGGCACCGAGCCCCAGCAGCGTGGGCAGGAGCGCGACGAGCTCCTTGGAGCCGATCGTCGGCAGCACGTTGTCGACCCGGAGGTCCGGGACGTCGCGGCGGCGGGCGTACCAGTCGACGATCGCCTCCCGGAGCGCGGGGGTGCCGACGGTCTGCGGATAGGCATGGGCGTCGGTCGCCTCGGCGAGGGCCTGACGGATGACCTCCGGCGTGGGATCGACCGGCGAGCCGACGGAGAGGTCGACGAGACCGTCCGGGTACCGGGCGGCGCGCTCGCGGTAGGGGACCACGGCGTCCCAGGGGTAGTCGGCGAGGTCGCGGACGCTCACGGAGCGTGCCTACTCGCCCTGCGGCGGGAGCGCGGCGATGATCGGGTGGTCGAACGGGTAGACGCCGACCTTGGCGGCGCCGCCGGGCGAGCCGATCTCGTCGAAGAACTCGACGTTGGCCTTGTAGTAGTCCTGCCACTCGTCGGGGAGGTCGTCCTCGTAGTAGATCGCCTCGACGGGGCACACCGGCTCGCACGCCCCGCAGTCCACGCACTCGTCCGGGTGGATGTAGAGCGACCGTTCGCCCTCGTAGATGCAGTCAACGGGGCACTCGTCGATGCAGGCGCGATCCTTGACATCGACGCACGGGAGGGCGATCACATACGTCACCCCCTCAGTCTACGACCCGTGGACCTCGGGTTCCTCCGCGGAGGGCGTGGCGGGGCGGACCGGCTGCCGGGAGAACGACGGCCACGCGATGACGAGCAGCACGATGCCGGCGGCGAGATAGGTCCAGATGCGCCCGGCGAGGGTGTCCTGCACGACGACGGAGCCACCGGGACCGACGCCCGAGATGAGCACGATCATGGCCAGCATCCCGAGACCGGCGGCGACCGCGGCCCCCCGGTCGTGGGTGAGCGCCCGCACGGCGATGAGGATCGCGGCACATGCGACAGCGGCGACGATCAGGCCGATCGGGATCGGCCCCCACATGACGCTGTGCGCGATGGTTCCCGCGACGCCGTAGACCCCGCCCACCAGGGCAGCGGCCACCCAGGACAGCACCCTCGACAACCACTTCCCGCGCACCCCCCGATCCTACCCGGGCGGTGCCCGGCGAGACGACGGCTCAGGCGGCGAGACCGGACAGCCGCAGCAGCGCGGCGACGAGGGCGGCGGACGCCACCACCACGAGGAACGACTGCCGCAGCCAGAGGAGTCCCGCCGCGACGAGCAGGGCGGGCACGCGCGCGTCCACGGTGATCGCCTGCCCGTCACCGAGGGACTGCACCGCGACGAGGGCGGCGAGCAGCGCGACGGTGAGGAGGTCGGAGATGCGGGCGGGGCGCGGCGCCTCGAGCACCTTCGGCGGCACGAGATAGCCCACGGCCTTCAGCGCGAGGCAGATCAGGGCGGCGAGGAGGATGGCGCTCCAGAGGCTCATGCGCCCCCCTCCCCTTCGCCGACGCTCGCGGGACGCGGTGTCCCCAGCCAGTTCAACCACCCGACGACGATCGCGACGACAGCGGCGACGAGCACCGGGAGCCCCGGCATGAGGAACGGCGTGAGGGCTGCCGCGATCACGGCGGCCGCGATCCCGACGGCGACGGCCTGCCGCTGACGCAGACGCGGCCACAGCAGGGCGAGGAAGGCCGCAGCCGCCGCGGCGTCCAGCCCCCAGGCCTTCGGGTCGCCGAGCACGTCGCCGACCAGCGCGCCGACGAGGGTGGTGAGGTTCCAGCCGAGGAAGATGCCGACCCCCGTGACCCAGAAGCCCACCCGGCGCAGGCGCTGATCGTCCTGCGCGATCGCCACGGCGGTGGACTCGTCGATGGTGAAGTGCGCGGCGGCCGCTCGCCGTGCCGGTCCGCCCCCGATGAGCGGCGACATGCGCATCCCGTAGGCGACGTTGCGCACGCCGAGGAGTGCCGCCGATGCGATCGCCGAAGGCAGGGCGGCCAGGCCACCGGCGGCGAACACCCCCACGAACGCGAACTGCGATCCCCCGGTGAACATCAGGAGGCTGAGCACGCACGTCTGCCAGACGTCGAGTCCCGCGGCGACGGCGAGCGCGCCGAAGGAGATGCCGTAGGCGCTCGTGGCGAGCACGACGCCGAGCGCCTCGCGCCATACCTCACGCTCAGCGGTCACCGGGTCCCACTCCACCGCGACGTTCGCTTCACTGAACACACGATCATCATTCTGAACATGGCGATCCGTATAGTCAAGCGAACGATCGTTTGCCATGATGAACACATGGAGGATCTCCGCACCCGCATCGCCCGCACGCTCCGCCGCGAGCGCGAGGCCGCGAACCTGTCCGTCTCCGAACTCGCCCGACGGGCCGGGATCTCGAAGGCCACGGTCTCGCAGCTCGAGAGCGGTGCCGGCAATCCGAGCGTGGAGACGCTGTGGGCGCTGGGCGTCGCGCTCGGCGTGCCCTTCGCGGTGCTCGTCGACCAGCAGGCCAACGCCCCGACCCTCATCCGCGCCGACGACCTCGCGGGCGTGCCGTCCTCCGCCGCGGCCTACAGCGCCACCCTGCTCTCCGCGAGCCCTCCGGGTGCCCGGAGGGACGTCTACCTGATCCAGGCGGAGCCCGGCGACCCCCGCCGGTCCGACCCCCACCACGCGGGCACGGTCGAGCACGTGATCCTCATCGCCGGGCAGGCACGGGTCGGTCCCCCCGACGATGCCGTGGTGCTGAACCCCGGCGACTACCTGACCTATGCCGGCGACGTCGCGCACGTCTTCGAGGCGGTCGAGCCCGGCACGAGCGCCGTCCTCATCTCCGAGCTGCGCTGAGGTTCACTCCCCCGGCCCCGTCGGCGACGGGTCGGGGATCTCGTGCGGTCGGTACTGCGGCAGGCGCGACGCGGGCAGGATCGCGAGCGCGCTCACCGCGGCGAGGATCAGAAGGCCGAGCTTGAGCGTGCGCAGCCGCGACTCCTCGTTCACGGCGACCGCGGCGTCGACCTGTTCCGGCGTCGCGTCCGTGGTCTCCAGCACCGCGCGCAGTTCGTCGTTGCTGATGAAGTTCACCTCGTTCAGATCGACCTGCGACACCAGCGACGGCGGCAGCTCGGGATGCTCCACGACCGCGCGGCCGACGTTGAGCGCGAGCAGGGACACCAGCAGCGCCCCGGCGAGCGCGGTCCCCACGGCGGAGGCCAGGTTCTGCGTGGTGCCGCGCAGCGACCCGACGTCGCCGGCGAGCTCGGGCGGCGCCGCCGTCACCAGTACGTTGAACACCAGGGTGACGAGGGCGCCCTGGCCGATGCCGAACACGACGAGCCCGGCGATGGTCGGCACCGTCTCCCAGTTGTTCGTCACCACGACCGACAGCCAGACGAGCGCCGCCGTGGTGAGGATGAACCCGAACACGCCGATCGTCCGCGGCGGGTATCGCCTGTAGAAGCGCACGACGAGCGTCGCCGTGATGAACACCGTGAGGTTGAACGGCATCATCGCCAGGGCCGTATCGAACGGCGTGCGCCCCTGGACGATCTGGATGTACAGCGGCACCGTGAAGTTCACGCAGGCCTCGAGGGCGACGACGATGAACATGGCGTACACCGCGGCGCGCTCCCGCGACGAGCCCAGCACGGTCAGGTCGATCAGCGGCACCTTCCCCTCGGCCATCCGCCGCCGGGTCCACAGGAAGAACCCCTGGCCCAGGATGATGCCCAGGACGATGAAGATCGGGGCGGGCGAGAGTCCGAGGACGGAGAACGGCGCGGACGGCGCCGCCGCGAGTGCTCCCCAGCTGTTCAGGTTGTTGAACCCGAGGGTGAGCAGCACGATCGCCGCGCCGATGAGGAGGGCGGCGACGAGATCGATGCGGATCGCCGCGTCCCCGCGGTCGCCGCGCAGCGTGAAGCTCAGGGCGAAGACCGCCACGGCGATCGCCAGCACGATGACGAACAGCGGACGCCACCCGACGAGGGTGCCGAGCGTCCCTCCGATGAGGAAGGCGCTGACGCCGGAGATCGCGCGTGCCGAGCCGATCGCTCCGATCGCGGTCGCCTGCTGCGGTCCCCGGTAGTTCTCGGCGATCAGGGCCACGATCGAGGGGACGATGATCGCGGCGGCCGCACCCGCGACAGCCTGCCCGGCGATGGCCCACCAGACGGTCGGGGCGAGGAGCATCATCACGGCGGACCCGGCGAAGAGCGCGACGACGACGCGGAAGATCAGCACCCAGCCGACGCGCTGCCCGAGTTTGGCACCGGTCATCACGAGCGCGGCGACGGCGAGGCCGTACATCACGATCGTCGTGCTCGCGATGGTCGGCGGTACGCCGAAGTCGGCCACCATGCCGCCGAGCGAGATCGGCAGCGCCGCGACGTTGAAGGACATGAGCACCTGCGCGAGGAACAGGCTGACCATCGGCAGCCAGGACGTCTTCACGGGTGCGGGAGCCGTGCGGGTCATAAGCGCTCTCCTTCCGACGACGACGAGGCGCCCGCCCCGCCGGCATGCTCACGGGCGGGCGCGGAGGCGAAGAGGTTCAGCCCGAGCGACCGCGACAGGTGTCCGATCGCCATCTGCGACCGGATCGAGTTGCCCGCCTCGTCCAGGCGGGGTGAGAACCCGGCGACGGCGCCCTTGCCAGGAGAGACCGCGACGAGGCCGCCGGCGACACCCGACTTGGCGGGCAGACCGATCTCGAACA
This sequence comes from Microbacterium sp. NRRL B-14842, assembly GCF_050470785.1. Taxonomy (NCBI): domain Bacteria; kingdom Bacillati; phylum Actinomycetota; class Actinomycetes; order Micrococcales; family Microbacteriaceae; genus Microbacterium; species Microbacterium sp. NRRL B-14842. The sequence continues at coordinate 1,960,320 of NZ_JBFLUM010000001.1, forward strand.
GCCAGTCGCCCGACCGCTCGTACAGCCCGCTCGCCGCGACGACGGCCAGCGTGTCACGGCAGACGTCCGCGGAGACCACCCGCTCCCCCGTCACCGGGTTCACTCCGCCGTCGGCGAGCGTGGCCCCCATGACGGCGAGGTCGTGCGCGGTGACCGCCAGCGCGCACTGCCGGGTGTAGACGTCGACGATCTCATCGGGGTCGCCGGCGAGCCGGCCGTAGCTGCGCAGCAACCAGCCCAGGGCCCGGTTGCGCTCGTTCGACCCCGCCTCGGACGCGTAGACCTCCCCGTCCAGGCTCAGGGGCCGTCCGGCGAAGGCGGACAGCCCCTCGCGGACACGCTCCCACTGCTCCACCGCCGTGGCGCCCGGCATGAGCGCCGTGGTGGCGATCGCCCCGGCGTTGACCATCGGGTTGCGCGGATGCCCGTCGTTGAGCTCCAGCGCCACGACCGAGTTGAAGGCGAGCCCGGTGTTGTTCACACCCACGATCTCGCGGACCCGCTCGTGGCCGTGCTCCTGGATGGCCAGCGCATAGACGAACATCTTCGAGATCGACTGGATGGAGAACGGGTGCAGGGCGTCTCCGGCGTCGTGGATGCCGCCGCCCACCTCGATCACCGCGAGCCCGAAGAGCTCCGGATCGACCGCGGCGAGCACGGGGATGTAGTCCGCCACCTGGCCGGACACCTCGTCCGCGTACCGGGCGTGGGCCTCGCGGACGAGCTCGTCCACCCGCTCCCACCCGGGCAGCGTGCCCGTGGAGACCTCCTGAGGGACATCGAGCCAGACGGTGGGATCGAGCACCACTCCTCCTCGGAATCGCGACGCCCCCAGCCGTCTCCCTGACACGGTAGCGCCCGTGTCGGGTGACGGCTAGGGGCAGATCCTCCGCGAGGAGCCGGCTCTGCGGCTCAGTACCAGTTCATGGCCTGGGAGTGTCCCCAGGCGCTGCACGGAGTGCCGTAGGCGTCGGCGATGTACTTCAGGCCCCAGGCGATCTGGGTGGCGGCGTTCGTCTGCCAGTCGGCGCCCGCCGTGGCCATCTTGCTGCCGGGCAGCGCCTGCGGGATGCCGGTCGCTCCCCCGTCGTTGTTGTACGCCTGGTAGTTCCAGCCGGACTCCTTGTTCCACAGCGAGTTCAGGCAGGAGAACTGGTCGCCACCCCAGCCGTAGCGGTCCGCCATCATCTGCTGCGCCGTGGCCCGAGCGCCGTCCGGGGTGTTCGCGGAGGCGAGTGCAGCCGCCGCAGCCGCCGCCTTCTCCGCGGCCGCGCGGGCGGCGTCGTCGGCCGCCTTCTTCTCCTGCGCGGCGGTGAAGGCCTTCTGGAGGTCAGCCGTGGCGGTCACGACCTTCTCGGTCTCCGCCTCGGCCTGCTCGGCCGTCACGGTGATCAGGACCAGCGGGAGCGTGGATCGGTCGGCGAGGGTCTCCAGGTCGTCTTCGAGCGCGGTGGTGTCGACGGGCGCCGCGGCGCTCACGTCGAGGCCCGACTCGGCGACCTCCGCGGTCAGGCTCTTCGCCGCGGCGACCGCGTCGGTTCCGTCAGAGACCGTCATGACGGCCTTGTCGGCGATGCGGGTGAGGGGCACGGAGCCCAGGTTCTGGCTCGTGACGGCAGAGGCGGTGTCGGAGCGCTCGGCCCCGGCTGCCGGGGCGGAGGCGAGGCCGACGCTGAGGGTGATGCCGACGAGCGCGGCCGTGGCGGCACCGAGGGCGATCAGGGGTGTACGGGTGACAGTGGCGCGAGCGGCTGCCGCGTCGGAGGCGCGCCGAAGCGCACGGGTCTTCTGAAGCAAGGCTGTGACTTTCGGGTCGTCGTACGCCCTTTCAGGGGACTCATCGGGAGCTCGCCCCGGGCGCAAGTGAACGAGTCTGCGCCATCAACCTGAACGAAAACTAGCCCTCACCTGGGATTTTCATGAGAGAGGGCCCCACGCGGCCAGATGGCGGCGTGGGGCCCTCTCGAGAGGAGTGCGAGACGATCAGGCGTTCGCGTCCTGACGCTTGAGGCGCGAGGCCTCGCGACCACGGACGGTCTGGTCGAGGATCACCTTGCGGATGCGGACGACCTCGGGCGTGACCTCGACGCATTCGTCGTCACGGGCGAACTCGAGGCTCTCCTCGAGGGTCAGCACGCGCGGGGGCGTCATCGACTCGAACGTGTCGGAGCTGGCCGCACGCATGTTGGTGAGCTTCTTCTCCTTGGTGATGTTCACGTCCATGTCGTCGGCGCGGGAGTTCTCGCCGATGACCATGCCCTCGTAGACCTCCTGCGTGGGCTGCACGAAGAACGACATGCGCTCCTGCAGGGCGATCATCGCGAACGGGGTGACGACACCCTGGCGGTCGGCGACGATCGAGCCGTTCTGGCGCGTCGTGATGGAACCGGCCCACGGCTCGTAGCCGTGCGAGATCGCGTTCGCGATGCCGGTGCCGCGGGTCGTGGTGAGGAACTCGCTGCGGAAGCCGATCAGACCGCGCGACGGGACGATGAACTCCATGCGCACCCAGCCGGTGCCGTGGTTGGTCATGTTCTCCATGCGGCCCTTGCGGTTCGCGAGGAGCTGCGTGATCGCGCCGAGGTGCTCCTCCGGCGTGTCGATCGTCAGGTGCTCGAACGGCTCATAGGTCTTGCCGTCGATCTTCTTGGTGACCACCTGCGGCTTGCCCACGGTGAGCTCGAAGCCCTCACGACGCATGTTCTCGACGAGGATGGCGAGGGCCAGCTCGCCGCGGCCCTGCACCTCCCACGCATCCGGGCGCCCGATGTCGACGACCTTGAGCGAGACGTTTCCGATGAGCTCCTTGTCGAGACGGTCCTTGACCATGCGCGCCGTGAGCTTGTGCCCCTTGACCTTGCCCATGAGGGGCGAGGTGTTGGTGCCGATCGTCATCGAGATGGCGGGGTCGTCGACCGTGATCGCGGGAAGCGGGCGGACGTCCTCCGGGTCGGCGATGGTCTCGCCGATGGTGATGTTCTCGAAACCGGCGATCGCGACGATGTCGCCGGGGCCGGCCGACTCGGCCGGGTAGCGCTCGAGAGCGCGGGTCTTGAGCAGCTCGGTGACGCGCGCGTTGCTCGTGGTGCCGTCGGCACGCACCCAGGCCACCGTCTGGCCCTTCTTGAGCGTGCCGTTGAAGACGCGCAGCAGGGCGAGGCGGCCGAGGAACGGGCTGGAGTCGAGGTTCGTGACCCAGGCCTGCAGCGGAGCCTCGTCGTCGTACGCCGGAGCGGGGACGTGCTCGAGGATCGCTTCGAACAGGGGCTCGAGGTCGTCGTTGTCGGGCAGCGCTCCGTCGGCAGGACGGTTCCGCGATGCAGCGCCGGCGCGACCGGAGGCGTAGACCACCGGCACGTCGAGCAGCGCGTCGACGTCGAGGTCCGGCACGTCGTCGACGAGGTCGGAGGCGAGGCCCAGCAGCAGGTCGTGCGCCTCCTCCTCGACCTCGGCGATCCGGGCGTCCGGACGGTCGGTCTTGTTGACCAGGAGGATGACGGGGAGCTTGGCCTCGAGCGCCTTGCGCAGCACGAAGCGGGTCTGCGGCAGCGGGCCCTCGCTCGCGTCGACGAGGAGCACGACGCCGTCGACCATCGACAGGCCGCGCTCGACCTCACCACCGAAGTCGGCGTGGCCGGGGGTGTCGATCACGTTGATCGTGATCTCCTTGCCATCGGCGTGCTTGCCCTTGTAGGTGATCGCCGTGTTCTTGGCGAGGATCGTGATGCCCTTCTCGCGCTCCAGGTCGTTGGAGTCCATCGCGCGCTCCTCCACGTGCGAGTGGTCGCCGAAGGAGCCCGTCTGGCGGAGCATCGCGTCGACGAGCGTGGTCTTGCCGTGGTCGACGTGGGCGACGATTGCGACGTTGCGGAGGTCAGAGCGGAGGGCGTGCGCCATACAAGGGTCCTCAAAGAGTGTGGGGTTGCGCCGGGAAGCCGACGTTCCAGGATAACGTACGCGCGGATCGGGTTCCTGAACGCACGTCGTACCATCGTCCCGTGACCCTCCCCGACCCGACTCCCCCGGTCCCGCAGACGTCCTCGACCGCGCCGAGGCGGAGCGACGAGCCGCGCGAAGGCTCAGGGCGGCTGTGGTGGGAGATCGCCATCGTGCTGGCCCTGGGTCTCGGTCAGTCCGCGATCTACGCGATCGTGCAGCTCGCCTATCGACTCACGGACGACACGCCCCTCGCGGATCAGACGGCCACCCTCAACCCCTCCCGCAGCGACCGGGAGGTGTTCGACCTCATCTATCAGGTGCTGTCGATCGGCTTCGGGCTGGTGCCTGTGCTCCTCGTCTGCTTCCTGTTGTGGCAGCGCCGCCGCCCCCACCTGGAGCGGCTGGGACTCGACGGCACCCGGGTGGCGGGCGACATCGGCCGCGGCGCGCTCCTCGTCCTCGCGATCGGCGTGCCGGGACTGGCGCTCTACTTCGGCGGCCGGGCCCTCGGACTCTTCGTCGCCGTGAACCCCGCGGGCCTGGACGCCCATTGGTGGGCCGTGCCGATCCTGCTGCTCGCCGCCGCGCGCGCGTCGCTGCAGGAGGAGTTCGTCGTGCTCGGGTACCTGTTCGCCCGCCTGCGGCAGCTGGGGTGGTCGCCATGGACGATCATCGTCTCGACCTCGGTGCTCCGCGCGACGTACCACCTCTATCAGGGGCCCGGCGCCTTCATCGGCAACCTCGCGATGGGGCTGCTCTTCGGATGGCTCTACCACCGCACCGGTCGGCTACTGCCGTTCCTGGTGGCGCACTTCCTCATCGACGCGGCGGCCTTCGTCGGCTACCCCTGGGCCGCGGCCACCTGGCCCGCCCTGTTCGGTCTTCCCGGCTGAGGCCCGCTCAGCCGAGGTTGACGACGACGAGCGCCGCGACGGCCCACAGCACGATCACCGCGAGGGCGATGAGGGCCGGGCCGTCCCAGCTGCGTCGGATCGGCGCGTCCGCCGTCGAGGGAGCCGCGGTCCACAGATCGCGGATGCCCGTGAGCACCCGGAGCGCGGACGGCACCTCCGGCTCGGCGTCCTCCTCGCGGGAGCGACGAGGCGGACGCGCCTTGGCCGGTCCGCCCCAGCAGCTCAGGGTACGGCCGTCGTCCAGCGTGAACTCGAGCTGCCACCGCATGTCGATGTCCTGCACGTGCGCCCAGCCGAAGGTCGTGCGACGCAGCAGGTTCTGCACCACGGCCCCCTCCTGATCCACGCGGACGAAGGAGACGAAGGCCGTCTCGTACACGATCCACAGGCCGAGCAGCAGCCAGGGCGCCACGAGCAGCGCCTGCACGATGCTGCCGTTGACGACGGTGTCGCCCAGCAGGAACAGCACGAGCAGGATGCTGAGCACGAAGACGACGGTGCCCGAGGGCGCACGGAAGGTCCGTGCGCCCTCGGGGTGTCCGGGAGACGCCACCTCAGAGGCCGCCGAGCGGGATCGACGCACCCGGGATCGCCTGCAGCAGACGATCCGTGTACTCCTCCTGCGGGTTCGCGAAGATCTCGTCGACCGTCCCCTGCTCGACCACCTTGCCCTTCTCCATGACGCAGACCAGGTCACTGGAGACCCGGACGACCGCGAGGTCGTGCGTGATGAAGAGGTAGGTGAGGTCGAGCTCGGACTGCAGGTCGGCGAGGAGCTTCAGGATCTGATCCTGCACGAGCACGTCGAGCGCCGACACCGCCTCGTCGAGGACGATGATGTCGGGCTTGAGCGCCAGCGCACGCGCGATCGCGACGCGCTGACGCTGTCCGCCGGAGAGCTCGTTCGGATAGCGCGTGGCCAGCGCCTGCGGCAGGGCGACCTGCTCCAGGAGCTCCTCCACACGGGCGCGATGCGAGGCCCGGTCGCCGACGCCGTGGATCTGCAGCGGCTCCGCGATGGTGTTGCCGATGTTCCGCAGCGGATCCAGGGACCCATAGGGGTCCTGGAACACCGGCTGCATGCGCCGGCGGAGTCCGAACGACTGCGCGTTCGACAGGTGGGATACTTCCTGCCCGTCGATCTCGATCGTCCCGCTCGTCGGCTCCTCCAGCTTGAGGACCATCTTCGCGACCGTGGACTTCCCCGAACCCGACTCGCCGACGAGGGCCAGCGTCTTTCCGCGCGGGATCTCGAACGACACGTCGTCCACCGCCCGGAACGCCTCGCTGCGGAAGTTGCCCTGCCGGATCTTGTAGTCCTTGGTCAGGCCGGCCACGCGGACCGTCGGCGGGATGTCGGCCAGGTCGTCGAGCGTCTCGATGCCCCGGTCCTCCACCACCGCCTGGATCCGCTGCGAGGCGACGCTGGGCGCCGCAGCGACCAGTCGCTTCGTGTACGGGTGCTGCGGGTTCTCCAGGATCTGCCGGCTGGGGCCCGCCTCGACGATGTTGCCGCCGTTCATGACGATGATCTTCTCGGCGCGTTCGGCCGCGAGTCCCAGGTCGTGCGTGATCAGCAGCACCGAGGTGCCCTTATCGCGCGTGAGCGACGCCATGTGGTCGAGGATGACCCGCTGCACCGTCACGTCGAGAGCCGAGGTCGGCTCGTCGGCGATGAGGAGCTTCGGGTCGGCCGCGAGACCGATCCCGATCAGCGCCCGCTGGCGCATACCGCCGGAGAACTGGTGCGGATACTGGTGCAGGCGACGCTCGGCATCCGCCAGCCCGGCCTGCTGCAGCACCTCGATCGTCCGCGCCTTCGCGGCGGCGCGCCCCTGGGCGACGCCGTTCGCGCGGACGGCCTCCTTCACCTGGAAGCCGATGCTCCACACGGGGTTCAGGCTCGACATCGGGTCCTGCGGGACGAAGCCGATGTCTCGACCGCGCACCGCCTCCATGTCGCGCCGGCTCAGCCCGGTCAGCGGGCGTCCCTCCAGCGTGATGGACCCGCCCGTGATCGTCCCCGTGCCCGGGAGCAGGTCGACGATGGCGGTCGCCGTGGTCGACTTGCCCGAGCCGGACTCGCCGACGATGGCCACGGTCTCACCGGGCATCACATCGAACGTGATCCCGTGCAGGACCTCGCGCATCCCGTCCTGCGTGCGGAACGCGACGGTGAGGTCGCGCACGCTCAGCAATGGGATCTGTGGGGTGTTGCGGTCGCTCATCGGCGAGCCCTCGCCTTCGGGTCGATGGCGTCTCGGATGAGCTCGCCGAGGCTCACGAAAGCGAGCACCGCGAGGGTGAGCGCGATCGACGGATAGATGAGGGACATCGGAGCGACGCGCAGAGCCGCCTGCGCCTGGCTGATGTCCTTACCCCAGGAGACGACGGTGCCGTCGAGCCCGACGCCCAGGAACGACAGCGTCGCCTCGGCCACGATGGCGGCGGCGAGGCCGAGCGTCGACACGACCAGCAGCGGTGCGATCCCGTTGGGAACGACGTGGGTCACCAGCGTCTTGAACTGCGACAACCCCAGGGCGCGCGATGCCATGACGAAGTCCGCCTGACGCACCCGCAGGATCTCGGCACGCACGACGCGAGCCGTCGAGGCCCAGGAGAACCCGCCGATGGCGAGCGCGAGCGTCCACACCGACCGGTAGTCCGACAGCACCGTCATCACGACGAGCGCGGCGAGGATGTACGGGATCGCGAAGAAGATGTCGCCCACGCGGGAGAGGAGGGCATCGAGCCAGCCGCCGTAGAAACCGGCGATCGCTCCCATGATCAGGCCGAGGACCGCGGAGATCACGGTCGCGATCAGTCCGACGGCGAGCGAGGTCTGCGCACCCCACACGACACGCGCGTAGATGTCGCATCCCTGGAAGTTGTAGCCGAGCGGATGACCCGCGGTGGGGCCCTCGTTGCTGTACGTCAGTTCGCACACGCGCGGATTGACCTGTGTGAACAGCGTCGGCCAGAACGACATCAGCACGAACACGGCGGCGAGGAACACGGCGAACCAGAACAGCGGACGACGGCGCAGGTCCCGCCAGGCGTCACGCCACAGGTTGCTGGGCTTCTCGCCGACGCGGACGGCGTCGACGGAGATCGTCTCGGTCTCGACCGGGGCGACGTAGTGCTTCTGCGTGGTGGGGTCAGACATAGCGGATCCTCGGGTCGAGCAGACCGTAGAGCAGGTCGATGACAAGGTTCACCAGCACGTACAGGATGACGAACACCGTCACGAAGGAGACCACGGTCGGTCCCTCGCCCCGGATCGCCGCCTGATAGAGCGTGTTGCCGACACCGGGGATGTTGAAGATCCCCTCGGTCACGGTGGCCCCGACGAGAAGGACACCGAAGTTCGTGGCGGAGTTGGTGATGACCGGGATGAGGGAGTTGCGCAGCACGTGCACGGGGAGGACGCGTCGCCGCGAGAGCCCCTTGCTGTATGCCGTGCGCACCCAGTCCTGGTTGAGGGTGTCGATCACCGAGCTGCGCATCAGGCGCATGCTGACGGCGAACAGGCTGAACCCGAGGACGAGCGCGGGGAGCCACAGGCCGCCCCAGTCGTTGTCGGAGCCGACCGTGGGGCTGAACCAGCCCCACTGGATCGCCAGGAAGTACTGCGCAAGGAAGCACATCACGAAGATCGGGATGGCGAGGGCCACGAGCGCGACGAGCAGGGCCGTCGTGTCGAAGAGCTTCCCCTTGCGCAGCGCCGAGATGGTTCCGACGGAGATCGCGAGGGCGAACTCGATGCCGATCGCCATGATCGCGAGACGACCCGTGACCGGCAGGGTGTCGACGAGAACGTCGGAGACCGGCCGGCCGGAGAACGTCACGCCGAGATCACCGTGGAAGACACCGGTGATGTAGTACCAGTACTGCACCAGGAACGGATCGTTGAGGTGGTACTCCTCGCGGAGCGCGTTGACGAGGGCCTCGCTGGGCGTACGGTCGCCGAACAGCGCGAGGATCGGGTCTCCCGGCATCGCGAAGACGAGGAAGTAGATGAGCAGAGTGGCCCCGAAGAAGACGGGGATCACCTGGAGAAGACGTCTGAGGATATAGCTGAGCATCCGCTGTCGCTTTCGGGCGGTCGCGAACAGGCAGGACGGAAGCACCCGACGAGGCGGTGACGGAAGACCGTCACCGCCTCGCGGTTGCGAGCTCCGTCAGGCCTATTCGGCAGCCTTCGTGATCTCGTAGTACAGCGGCACCGAGTTCCAGCCGAAGGTGACGTTGTCCACCGTGTCGGCGTAGCCACCGGTCACGTTGGAGTACCACAGCGGGATCGCGGGGAGGTCGTTGAAGAGGATCTCCTGCGCCTTGGTGAACTCCTCGACCTGAGCCGCGGTGTCGGTGTTGCTGATGCCGTCGGCGATCAGCTTGTCGAACTCGGGGTTCGAGTAGTCGCCGTCGTTCGAACCGGCGTTGGTCGCGTAGAGCGGGCCGAGGAAGTTATACAGACCGGGGTAGTCGGCCTGCCAACCCGAGCGGGCGGCGGTCTTGATGCTGTTGTTGTTGATCTCCTCGCGGATGACCGAGAAGGTCGGGTACGGGTCACCCGAGGCCTCGATGCCCAGCGTGTTGGAGATCGCGTTGGTCACGGCCTCGACCCACTCCTGGTGGCCGCCGTCGGTGTTGTAGGCGATCTTGAACTCGCCCTCCCACGGGGAGATCGCGTCGGCCTCGGCCCACAGCTCCTTGGCCTTCTCCGGGTCGTACTTCAGGACCTCATTGCCCGAGATCGAGTCCGACCAGCCGTCGATGACCGGCGACGTGAAGTCGGAGGCCGTGGTGCGGGTGCCGAAGAAGATCTTGTCGGTGATCTGATCGCGGTCGAACGCCATCGAGATGGCCTGGCGACGGAGGATACCCTCTTCGCCCGAGAAGTGCGGCAGGAACTGCCCGATCGTGAACGACTGGAACACGGCGGACGGCTGGTTCACAGCGCGGTCGCCGAGGTCGTCCTGGAACGTGGGCAGCGAGACGGCGGGGATGACGTCGATGACGTCGACCTTGTTGCCCTGCAGGTCCGCGTAGGCCGCATCCTGGGTCGCGTAGAACTTGATCGTGAGACCGCCGTTCTTCGCCTGGCGCCCGCCCTCGTAGTCGTCGTTGCGGACCAGGTCGATCTGCACGTCGTGCTGCCAGGCGCCCTCGCCGTCGAGCTTGTACGGACCGTTGCCGATCGGGTTCTCCCCGAAGGCGTCCATGTCCTCGAACGCCGCGTCAGGCAGCGGGTAGTACGCCGAGTAGCCGAGGCGCAGCGCGAAGTCGGCGGCCGGCTTGTTCAGGGTGATCTTGAAGGTGTAGTCGTCCACCTGCTCGAGGCCGGTCAGGTCGCCCTGCGCGCCGTACACCTCTTCGGTGTTCTGGAAGCCCTCGATGTCCTCGAAGAAGTAGTTCGAGAGGTGCGCGTTCTCCGCCTGGGCGCCGTAGTTCCACGCCTTGATGAAGTTGTCGGCCGTGACCTCTTCGCCGTCGGAGAAGGTCTGCCCCTCCTTCAGCGTCACCGTGAGGTGCTGCGGGTCTTCGGTCACGATCTCTTCGGCCATGTCGTTGACCGGCTTGCCCTCGGCGTCGTAGTAGACGAGCCCGGCGAAGATCTCGTCGAGGATCTTGCCGCCGCCGACCTCGTTGGTGTTGGTCGGGATGAGCGGGTTCTCGGGCTCGGAGCCGTTCGTGGTGATGATGGCATCCGGGTCGGCCTTCGCCCCGCTGCCGTCGTCTCCCGAGTTGCCGCCGCCGCTCGCGCAGCCGGCGAGAGTCAGGGCGCCGATCACGAACAGTGCGCTGCCCGCGAGGGCGATCTTGTTGCGCTTCACTTTTGTCCTCCTGTGGACGTGGGAATTCTGCGCGGCTCATCATCGAGCGCGCAGGGATACCTGAGCGTAACCCGGGGGTCGCGCGTCCAGGACGTTCGGCTAACGAACTGTTACTGAGTGGTGACCATCTGTCACATGACGGAAACATGGCGTAACGCGAACGGCGCCGCGCCGCCGGGAGGCGGGCGCGACGCCGTTCGTCGTGCGGGTCCGTGTCAGGCGAAGGCCTCGATCGGCGGGCAGGCGCAGACGAGGTTGCGGTCGCCGTACGCCTGGTCGATCCGGCGGACCGGCGGCCAGTACTTCGCCGCCACCAGCGAGCGCACCGGATAGGCGGCCTCCTCGCGGGTGTAGGCGTGCGCCCACTCCCCCGCGATGAGCGAGATCGCGGTGTGCGGGGCGTGCACGAGCGGGTTGTCGTCTGCGGGCCAGCGCCCCGCGGCGACGGCGTCCGCCTCGGCCTTGATCATGATCATCGCCTCGATGAACCGCTCGATCTCGTCGAGGTCCTCCGACTCGGTGGGCTCCACCATGAGGGTGCCGGCGACCGGGAACGACATGGTCGGGGCGTGGAACCCGTAGTCGATCAGGCGCTTGGCGACGTCGTCGACGGAGATGCCGGTGGCCTCCTTGAGCGGACGCAGGTCGAGGATGCACTCGTGCGCGACCCGACCGTTCTCCCCCGTGTAGAGCACCGGGAAGTGGCCGCCGAGGCGCTCGGCGATGTAGTTCGCCGAGAGGACCGCCGCGGCGGTCGCGCGCCGGAGCCCCTCGGCCCCCATCATGCGCACGTACGCCCACGAGATCGGGAGGATGCCCGCGGAGCCGTACGGTGCCGCGGAGATCACGGCGCCCTCGAACGTGTGGCCGCCGAAGTGCTCGGCGCGCTGCGCGAGCGGGTGCGACGGCAGGTGCGGCGCGAGGTGCGCCTTCGCCGCGACCGGACCGATACCCGGGCCGCCGCCGCCGTGCGGGATGGCGAACGTCTTGTGCAGGTTGAGGTGCGAGACGTCGCCGCCCAGGTCGCCGAAGCGGGCGTAGCCGAGGAGCGCGTTGAGGTTCGCGCCGTCGACGTACACCTGACCGCCGGCCGCGTGCACCGCCCCGGTGATCTCGACGACCTGCTCCTCGTACACGCCGTGCGTGGACGGGTACGTGATCATCAGCGCCGCCAGGTCGTCGGCGTGCTGGGCGATCTTCGCGCGCAGGTCGTCCAGGTCGACGTTGCCGAGCGCATCGCTCGCCACCACGACGACCTTCATGCCCGCGAGCACGGCGGAGGCCGCGTTCGTGCCGTGGGCGGAGGACGGGATGAGGCACACGATGCGGTGGTCGTCGCCGTTCGCGCGGTGGTAGCCGCGGATCGCGAGGAGGCCGGCGAGCTCCCCCTGGGATCCGGCGTTCGGCTGCAGCGACACCGCGTCGTACCCGGTGATCTCGGCGAGCCAGCCCTCGAGCTGGTCGATGAGCTCCAGGTAGCCGCGCACGTCGGCCTCCGGGGCGAACGGGTGGATGCCCGCGAACTCCGGCCACGTGATGGCGGCCATCTCCGTGGCGGCGTTGAGCTTCATGGTGCACGACCCGAGCGGGATCATGCCGCGGTCGAGCGCGTAGTCCCGGTCGGACAGGCTCTTCAGGTACCGCATCATGGCGGTCTCGCTGCGGTGGCTGTGGAACACCGGGTGCGTGAGGTACTCGTCCTCGCGGCGGAGGGCGTCCGGCAGCGCGTCCGCGTCGCCGAGGCCGAAGCCGAAGGCGCGCTCCTGCTTCCCTCCGAAGACCTGCGCGACCTGGTGCAGCTCGGCCACCGTGGTCGTCTCGTCGACCGCGATGCCGATCGTGTCGACGTCGGCGACCCGCAGGAGGATGCCGTAGCCGCCCCGTGCCTGGTCCGCGTACTCCGCCGCCCGGCCGGGGACGCGCACGGTCAGTGTGTCGAAGAAGTGCTCGTGGACGACCTCGGCGCCGGCCTCGACGAGCCACTCGCGCAGCAGGGTCGCCTTGGCGGTCACATCGCGGGCGATCTGTCGAAGCCCGTCCGGGCCGTGGTAGACCGCGTACATCGACGCCATCACGGCGAGGAGCACCTGAGCGGTGCAGATGTTCGACGTCGCCTTCTCGCGGCGGATGTGCTGCTCGCGGGTCTGCAGCGAGAGGCGGTAGGCCGGCTTGCCTTCGGCGTCGACGGAGACGCCGACGAGGCGTCCGGGCAGCTGCCGCTCCAGGCCTGCGCGCACGGCCATGTAGCCGGCGTGCGGGCCGCCGAAGCCCATCGGCACACCGAAGCGCTGCGTCGTGCCCACGGCCACGTCGGCCCCGAGGGTGCCGGGCGCGGTGAGGAGCGTCAGCGCGAGCAGGTCGGCGGCCGCGACGGCGAGCGCGCCGGCGACGTGCGCGGCGTCGAACACCGCGGACGGATCCCACACGCGGCCCGAAGCCCCCGGATACTGCACGAAGACGCCGAAGAGCTCGGCGGGGAGCTCCTCCCCCGCCGCGAAGTCGACCGCGACGAGCTCGATGCCGAGCGCCTCGGCGCGGGACGCGAGCATGGCCTTCGTCTGGGGCAGCGCATCCGCGTCCACTGCGAACACGTTCGACGCGGTTTTCGATGCCCGGCGCGCGAGCAGCATCGCCTCCACGACCGCGGTGGACTCGTCGAGCATCGACGCGTTCGCGGTGGTGAGGCCGGTGAGCTCGGCCACCATCGTCTGGAAGTTGATCAGCGCTTCCAGGCGCCCCTGCGAGATCTCGGGCTGGTACGGCGTGTAGGCCGTGTACCAGGACGGGTTCTCGAGGACGTTGCGCTGGATGACCTGCGGGGTGACGGTGCCGTAGTAGCCGAGGCCGATCATCGAGCGGTTCACGGTGTTGCGCCCGGCGAGGGCACGCAGCTCGGCCAGCGCCTCGGTCTCCGACGCGGCGACCGGGATGCGGGAGTCGGCGACCGCGTCCTCCGGTCCCGTGTAGATCGAGGCGGGGACGGCCTGACGCATGAGCTCCTCGACCGGGCTCAGCGTCCCGCTGTCGACGGAGCCGAGACCGAGCGCGTCGAGCATCGTGCGCTGGGCGGCCTCGGTCGGTCCGATGTGACGATCGGCGAATGCAACCACTTCCGGATCAGCCCTCCGTGAGTGCGACGTAGGCGTCGCGGTCCAGCAGTCCGTCCAGCGCGCCGGCGGCGACGGACACCTTGAGCAGCCAGCCGCCCTCGAACGGCTCGGCGTTGACGAGCGAGGGGTCGTCGACGACGGCGTCGTTGATCTCGACGACCGTGCCTGCGACCGGGGCGTAGAGCTCCCCGACCGACTTGGTGGACTCGATCTCGCCGACGACGGAGCCGGCGGTCAGCTCGGTGCCGACGGCGGGGAGTTCGACGAAGACGACGTCCCCCAACTTCTCGGCGGCGTAGTCGGTGATGCCGATGGTGACGGTGTCGCCATCACCGGCGATCCACTCGTGCTCGTCGGTGTAGCGGAGTGCGCTGAGGTCGGTCATTTTGTCCTCCGGTAGAAAGGCAGGGCGGTCACGGTCGCGGGGATGCGGGTCCCCCGCACATCAAGGAATACTGCGGTTCCCTCCTCTGCGGAAGAAGGGTCGACGAAGGCCATCGCGATGGGGTGGCCGAGCGTCGGGCTCAGGGCGCCGCTGGTGATCTCTCCGATCGGGGTGCCGTCGGCGTCGACGACCGCGTAGCCGGCACGGCCGGCGCGTCGCCCCTCCGCCGTCAGGCCGACGAGGATCCGGGCGTCGTCGGCGGGCGCCGGCGCGTCCTTGCCGACGAAACTGTCCTTCGCGGCGACCACGACGCGGCCGAGGCCGGCCTGGGCGGGTGCGGTGGCGAGGCTGAGCTCATGGCCGTACAGCGGCATGCCGGCCTCCAGCCGGAGCGTGTCGCGGGCGGCGAGGCCGGCGGGAACCAGACCGTGCGGAGTGCCGGCGTCGAGCACCGCGTCCCACAGCGCGGTCGCGTGGGCGGCCGGGACGAGGAGTTCGAAGCCGTCCTCTCCGGTGTAGCCGGTGCGGGCGAGGAGCAGCGGCTCCCCCTCGAAAGACGCGGTCGCCCACGCGTAGTACTTCTGCTCCGCCCACGGGACGCTGACGTCGGCGATGCCCTCCGTCGCCGCGAGGATCTCCTCGGCCCGAGGGCCCTGCACGGCGATCAGCGCGTAGTCGTCCGAGACGTCCGCGACCTCCACGGGGCCCGCGTCGGCGTCCGCCACCCGCTCGGTGAGTGCCTGACGCACGGCCTCGCGGTTGCCCGCGTTGGAGATGATGAGGAAGTCGTCGTCCGCCAGGCGGTAGACGATCACATCGTCGACGATGCCGCCCTGAGGCGTCAGCAGCAGCGAGTACTTCGCCTTGCCGACCGCGAGCGCGGACAGCCGTCCGGCGAGGGCGTAGTCGAGGAACGCCGCGGCACCGGTGCCGCGGACCGTGAACTCCGCCATGTGCGAGATGTCGAAGACGCCCGCCGCCTGCCGCACCGCGTGGTGTTCGGCGAGGTCGGACGTGTAGCGCACCGGCATCTGCCAGCCGCCGAAATCGGTGAAGGAGGCGCCGAGCGCCTCATGGCGCTCGCGCAACGGGGTGTAGCGGGGGTCGGACATGGAGTTCTCCCGGGCTGGGTCGGGCGGGACGACGACGTCGTCCCTGGGAACTCCCCCTCTGTCATGGGCCTGAGAGCTTCGCCCGCGCGCGTGCACAGGGCTTTCACCGTCGGCGGATCCCCCGGTGCTCGAGATCGCTTTTCAGAGCGGCCGGACCTCCGCGGTACGCGTACCTGAGAGATTGGCGGGGAGGCTTGCTCCTTCGGTGCCCGGCTGCATGCGCCGGGGCTCTCCCGCGTCGGTCGTTCGGCCTGTCTTCGATTGTGGGTTCAGTCTAGCGGTCTCCCCCGCCCCCTCAGGAGCCCAGGGCGAGCTCCGCCCTGACCTCGTCACGGAGCCTGCCGAGGTTCTCCGGTTCGGGTGCCGCCGCCAGGAGCGTCTTGGTGTACTCGTGCTGCGGGTTCAGGATCACCTCGTCGGCCGTTCCCCGCTCCACGACATCGCCCTGGAAGAGCACCATGATGTCGTCGGAAAAGTGCCGCGCGGTCGCCAGATCGTGTGTGATGTAGAGGACGCCGAGGTTCTCCTCGCGCTGCAGCTCGGCGAGCAGGTTGAGCACGCCGAGCCGGATCGACACGTCGAGCATCGACACCGGCTCGTCCGCCACGATGAACCGGGCACCGGGGGCGAGGGCCCGCGCGATCGCCACGCGCTGCCGCTGCCCACCGGAGAGCTCGTGCGGGCGCCGTTCGGCGAAGCTCTCCCCCGGAGCGAGCCGCACGCGCTCCAGCAGCTCGATCGCCCGCGCCCGCACCTCGCGGCTGTCGAGCTTCGGGTGGTGGAGCCGGATCGGACGCTCCAGGTGGTGCACGATCGTGTGGAAGGGATTCAGCGAGGCGAACGGGTCCTGGAAGACCATCTGCACGTCCGACCGGTAGCGCTCCAGGGCCGAGCCCCGCGTGCCGGATTCCTCGCCGTCCAGGAGGATGCTCCCCGAGGTCGGCGTCTCCAGCTTCATCAGCATCCGGGCGATGGTGGATTTCCCCGACCCGGACTCGCCGACGAGGGCCGTGGTCCGCCCCGCCTCCAGGGTGAACGACACGTCCTTCACCGCGTGCAGCACACTCGTGCGGAACCCCGACCGCAGGTGGAAGTCCTTGACGAGGTTCCTCGCCTCGAGGGTGCCCGCACGCCTCGTCCCGTCCACGCTCATCGGATGACCTCCTGGTTCACGCCGCCGCTGCGGACGAAGTCGCCCCGCTCGCCCGTGAGGGACGGGAAGCTCGACAGCAGCCGCTGGGTGTACTCGTGCTGCGGGTTGCGGTAGATCTCCTCGGCCGTGCCCTGCTCGACGATCCGTCCCTGCAGCATGACGGCGATGCGGTCGCTGATCTCGATGAGCATGGGCAGGTCGTGGGTGATGATGATGACGGCGAACCCGAGCTTCTCCCGCAGACGCATGATCTCCCGGATGATGCCGCGCTGCACGACCACGTCGAGCGCCGTGGTGGGCTCGTCCATGATCATGACCTGCGGGTCGAGTGCCAGCGCCATCGCGATCATCATGCGCTGGCGCATGCCGCCGGAGAGCTCGTGCGGGAAGCTCGTCAACCGTCCCGGATCGACGCCGACGAGCGTGAGCAGCTCCTCGGCGCGCTCCTGCTTGGCCTTCTTGGACATTCCGGGACGATGGGTGTCGAAGATGTCGAAGATCTGCGCGCGGACCGAGATGACCGGGTTGAGGGAGTTCATGGCCCCCTGGAAGACCATCGAGATCTTGTCCCAGCGGAATGCGCGCAGCCCGTCGCCGTCGAGCCCGACGACGTCGATGTCGTGGCCGTCGCGGTCGTGGAACACGATCTCGCCGCCGGTCATCAGAGCCGGTGCCTTGAGCAGTCGGTTCATCCCGTAGGCGAGAGTGGTCTTGCCGCAGCCCGACTCCCCCGCGAGTCCGAGGATCTCGCCGCGGTGGAGGGTGAGCGAGACATCGCGGACGGCTTTGACGGGCGGATCGACCTCGTACTCGATCGAGACGTTCCTGGCGGTGAGCACGGCGTCGCTCATGCGGTGACCCCCTTCTCCTTCGCGGCCTTGCGCAGACGACGGGCCGCATCGGGCGCGTTGCGCAGCTTCGGGTTGATGACCTCGTCGATGGCGAAGTTGATCAGCGCGAGTCCCGCGCCGAGGATCGCGATCATGATGCCCGGCGGCACGAACCACCACCAGGCACCGCGGCCGAGGGCCTGACCCGACTGTGCGTCGTTGAGGATCGAGCCCCAGGTGATCGAGGAGTTCGGGCCGAGGCCGAGGTAGGAGAGCCCCGCCTCGCCGAGGATGGCGAAGATGATCGCGAACAGGAACTGCGCGGTCAGCAGCGGGAGCAGGTTCGGCATGATCTCGACGAGGATCACCCGGAGGGACTTCTCCCCCGCCACCTTCGACGCGTACACGTAGTCGCGGGTGCGGAGCGAGCGGGTCTGCAGCCGCAGCACGTACGCCGCTCCGGCCCAGGAGGTGATGCCGAGGACGAAGGCGACGAGCTGCCAGCTGCGCTGCGGCACGAAGGATGCGATCACCATGACCAGCGGCAGTCCGGGGATGACGATCATGACGTTGGTCAGGAGCGCGAGGACGTCCTCCCGCCAGCCGCCGAGGTACCCGGCCAGGACACCGAAGAGGAGCGAGAGCACGATGGCGATGCCGCCGGCCGTGACGCCGATGAGCAGCGACCCCTGCGCTCCGATCGCGAGCTGCGCGAGCACGTCGTTGCCGAGCTTGGTCGTGCCCAGCCAGTGCTCCGCCGACGGCGCGGCGAGGGCGGGGTTGTCGGTGCTGCGCGGGTTCTGCGTGAAGAACGGCGCGATGATCGCGAAGAGCACGATGGCGAGCACGAGCACGGCACCGACGATGAACTTCGGCGAGGTGCTGGGCAGGATGCGGCGACGTCTGCGTTCCTGACGCTGGGTGGCCAGAGCGACGGTGCCCTCGGGGGCGACGGTGGGCGACTCCTCCACGAGGAGCGGGTTCTTCGTGTCAGACATTCTGGCGAGCCCTCGGGTCGATGAAGCCATAGACGAGGTCCATGAAGAAGTTGGCGACGAGCACCGTGAGGGTGATCACGAGGAACAGCCCCTGCATCAGCGCGTAGTCGTTGTTGGTGACGGCCTGGAACATGAGCTTGCCGACACCCGGGTAGGTGAACACCTGCTCCATGACGATGGAGCCGGCGACGACGAAGCCGAGGGTGATCGAGAAGCCCGCGATCGACGGGATGGCGGCGTTCCGCGCGGCGTACGTCGTCATGATGCGCCGCGGCCGCAGTCCCTTCGCCTCAGCGGTGAGGACGTAGTCCTCGGCGAGCGTGGAGACCATCATGTTGCGCATGCCGAACATCCAACCGCCCACCGAGCTGATCACGATCGTGATCGCGGGAAGGAGCGAGTGGGTGACGGCGTCGGAGAAGAACGCCCAGGTCGGCTCCGGGCCGTCCGGGAAGTCGAAGACGTCATACCCGCCGAACATCGGGAACCATCCCAGACCGACGGCGAAGACGGCGATGAGGACGAGCGCGAGCCAGAAGTACGGGATGGATTGCAGGACGGTGGTCGCCGGGATGAGGTGGTCGACCCAGGTGCCGCGCTTCCACCCGGCCCACGCGCCGAGAACGACGCCGAGCAGGAAGGAGATGACCGTGGCGGTGCCGACGAGCACCAGCGTCCACGGCAGGGCGCCGGCGATCAGCTCCGACACCGGGGTGGGGAACTTGGTCACCGACACCCCGAGATCGCCGCGGAGCATGCGTCCCCAGTACGCGAGGTACTGCTCCCAGAGGGACGCATCATCACCGCCGAGCAGGAGCTTGATGTTGCGGATGGTGGTCTCGGAGACCTCTCCGCCGGCCCGCTGCATCTTCGCGATCATGATGTCGGCGGGATCCCCCGGCATGAGCCGGGGAAGCAGGAAGTTGATGGAGATCGCGGCCCACAGCGTGAACGCGTAGAACCCGATCCTTCGTGCATAGAACTTCATGTCACCTGTCCTGACTTCCTGCTTCCCCTGCTCCTCTCGAGACTCAGCCGGCGGGCTTGATCTGCGTCAGCACGTACCCGGCCGCGATCGCACCCCAGGAGGGCGGGAACGCGTAGAGGTTCTCCTCGGTCGGCCAACCGGTGTAGTCCTTCGTGTTGTAGAAGGTCTGCGTGGCGTTGATCACGAGCGGGATGTAGGGCACGTCAGTGACGATCGCGTCCTGGATCGTGGCGTAGAGCTCCTTGCGCTCCGCCTCGTCCTCGGTGCTGATGGCCTGCTGGATGGCCGCATCGACGGTCGGGTTGTTGTAGCGGCTGAAGTTCCAGCGCCCCGGGGGGATCTCGGTGCCGACGGGGCTGGTGGACTGCACCTCGGTGCCACCGAACCAGTCGCGGTAGATCTGGAACGGGTCGGCGATGGTCGTGCCGACCACGCCGCCGACGATCAGCTGGAACTCGCCGGACTGGCGGGCGTCGACGAACTCCTGCCACTGCACGGTCGACGCGGTGATCTTGATGCCCGCAGCCTCGGCCTGCTCGGCGATGAGCTTCGCGGCGTCGTTGTAGTCCGTCCAGCCGTCGACCGAGATCAGGCTGAGCTCGACGGGCGCGCCGTCCTTCTCGTAGATCCCGGAGGAGCCCTTGGTGTAGCCGGCAGCCTCGAGGATGGACGCGGCCTCCTCGACGTTGGCCTCCTGCGGGCTGACCTCGTACGCGTCGTCGGTGAGCCACTTCTCATCGCGCGGGAGCAGCGTGTAGGCGGGCGAGACGTCGGCGGTGAGACCGACGAACGCCTTGTCCTTGATGGTGGCGCGGTCGACGGCGACGTTCAGCGCCTGCCGGACCGCCACGTCCGTCTGCGGGCCCGTGCAGCCGAGCTCGGCGTTCGAGCAGGTGTAGAGGACGGTCGGGTCCTGCGGCGTGTTGATCCACTCGATCTTGCCGTTGGCGGTCGCGTCGTCCGGGTTCGGGATGAACATGCCGGTCCAGTCCAGCTCACCCGCCGTCACCAGATCCTGCGCGGTCTGGTTGTTGTCGACCGCGATGTACTGGACCTTCTTGATGGCCAGCTCGTCGGCGCCGCGGTAGTTCTCGTTGGCGACCAGCGTGTAGGACTCGCTCGTGGTCTTGTCCACGACGTACGGGCCCGACCCGACCGGCTCCTCGTTCGTGAAGTTCGCGAAGTCGTCGACGTCCTTCCAGATGTGCTCGGGGAGGATGTAGCTCGACCCCATCCGCTGGAACTCCGTGGTGTACTGCGCGATGCCGTAGGTGAGCACGACCGTGGTGTCGTCGGTGGCCTCGGCGGAGACCAGCTGGTTGCCCTCGGGGTTGTTCGCCTCGTACAGGAAGGTGAAGGCCACGTCCGCGGCCGTGAGCGGCTCGCCGTCGCTCCACTTCAGGTCGGGCTTGATCTTCACCGTGATCTGCGTGCCGTCTTCGTTGTACTCGAAGGACTCGCCGATGAGGCCGATGGGCTCCTCGTCCTTGGTCTTGTTGTAGAAGAACAGCGGCTCGTAGATCGGGCCGAGTGCGCCGTGGAGCACGTTCGGGGCGAACGGGTTGTAGTTCGTCGTGATCGGCGTCGTGCTGCCGGCCCAGACGCGGAGGGCACGGTCGCTGGACGCGTTGCCGCCCTCGTCGCCGTCACCGCCGCCGCCACCACAGGCCGTCAGGCCCAGGGCGAGGACCGAGGCCCCCGCGACCGCCGTGAGCGCGATCTTGCGCTTTCCGTTACGGATCATTCTTCATTTCCTCTCGGTGCTGCACTGCAGGAGGGATTCTCCGGTTGGAGCCGAACCCCGGGCGGGGTTCACGGGAACCCCGGGAGGTGGCCTGCGGGCCGCCCTCGAAGGGGTTTGTTAGGACAGTAACCTAACAAACCCGCTCCGGGGGAACAAGCCTTCCTGCGGGCAGGAGATAACGTTTCGGACTCGACACTCCTGCGCGTCATATGCCCGCACTAAAGGTCGTCATGACACTAAGATCGGCTGCGGAGGTTAAGGTGCATATGACTCGAAGTGCGGACATCCGCGTCGCCGTCTCGACGGTGATCCTCACGCTGCGCCGCGGTGACGACGGTCCTCCCGTTCTCGCACTCCCCCTCGTCCGCCGTACCCGCGAGCCGTTCGCAGAGCGATGGGCGCTTCCCGGCGGGTGGCTCACCCCCGAGGAGTCGCCGGTCGACGCCGCGGCCCGGACACTCGCCGAGACGACGGGCCTTGCGCCCACCTACCTGGAGCAGCTCTACGCCTTCGGCGCCGTCGACCGCTCCCCCACGCGGGTCGTCTCGATCGTGTACTGGGCACTGCTGCGTCAGGACGACGTCGAAGCCCAGATCACCGCGCATCGGGCATCCGGTCGCGCGCCGGAGAACGTGGAGTGGTTCGATGTCGACGGCCTGCCCGCACTCGCCTTCGATCATCACGAGATCATCGAGTACGCGCTCTGGCGCCTCCGCAACAAGGTCGGCTACAGCCGCGTGGCCCAGGGCTTCCTGCCCGCCGAGTTCACGCTCGCCGAGCTGCGGGAGGCGTACGAGTCGATCCTCGGGCGCCCACTGGACCCTGCGAACTTCCGGCGGCAGGTCGAGGCCGCGGGCAACCTCACCCGCACCGACCGCTTCCGCACGGGCAGCCACCGCCCGGCCCGCCTGTACCGCGACGACACCGACGTCGAGCTCGCCGACCGCGGCCCGCTCCGCCCCGAGGAAACGAGAACCCGATGAGCATCACCTTCATCCCGACCCCCGTGGTCCCTGCGGCCGACCCGTCCGTCGATCACGCGATCCAGGCCATCGTCGGTGGAGCCTCCACCGACGCTACGTGCACCACCGACCTCGCCGTCGGCCCGTGGGACTTCGACACGCGCCCCGGGTACGGGCCCGGATCCTCCATGGGCGACGTCATCCCGACCGGGGCTCCCCGGCAGGGGGAGCTCCCCGCCGCCTACCGCGAGGCGGACGAAGCCGAGCTCCACCGGCGCATCGAGGCGGCCAAGGCGACCCTCGGAGACCGGGTGGTGATCCTCGGCCACTTCTACCAGCGCGAGGAGGTCGTGACCCATGCGGACGAGGTGGGTGACTCGTTCCAGCTCGCCACCGCCGCCACGATGCGGCCGGATGCGGAGGCGATCGTCTTCTGCGGCGTGCACTTCATGGCCGAGACCGCCGACCTCCTGTCGCAGCCCGACCAGGCCGTGATCCTGCCGAATCTCGCCGCCGGGTGCTCCATGGCGGACATGGCCGACATCGACCAGGTGGAGGAGTGCTGGGAGCAGCTCGCCGACGTGCTGGGCGACCTCGACACCCCCGACTCCGACGGCCGCGTGCCGGTGATCCCCGTCACCTACATGAATTCCTCCGCGGCGATCAAGGGCTTCGTCGGGCGGCACGGCGGCATCGTGTGCACCTCGTCGAACGCCGCCACGGTGCTGGAGTGGGCCTTCGCCCGCGGCCGTCGCGTGCTCTTCTTCCCCGACCAGCATCTGGGTCGGAACACCGCGAAGGCCATGGGGGTGCCGCTCGACCGGATGCCGATGTGGAACCCGCGGCGAGCGCTCGGCGGCTCCACCCCGGAGGAGCTCGTCGACGCGGAGGTGATCCTCTGGCACGGCTTCTGCTCCGTGCACCGGCGGTTCACCGTGGCGCAGATCGACCAGGCCCGCGCGGAGCACCCGGGGGTCCGCGTGATCGTGCATCCGGAGTGCCCGATGAAGGTCGTCGACGCGGCCGATGCGGCCGGCTCCACGGAGTACATCCGCCGCGCCATCGCCGAGGCCACGGAGCCGACGACGTTCGCGGTCGGGACCGAGATCAACCTCGTGCGCCGCCTGGCCGCGCAGTACCCGCAGCACCGGATCTTCTGCCTCGACCCGGTCGTCTGCCCGTGCTCGACCATGTACCGCATCCACCCCGGCTACCTCGCGTGGGTGCTGGAGGAGCTGGTCGCCGGCCGCACCCCGAACCGCATCACGGTCTCCCCTGACGTCGCCGCCCCGGCTCGCCTCGCGCTCGAGCGGATGCTCGCCGCCAAGCCGCCGGTGGCCGCCGGGGCACGATGAACGTCGTCGTCGTCGGCTCCGGGATCGCCGGACTCACCGCCGCGCTGCACGCGCACGAGATCGGGCATGCCGTGACGCTCGTGACGAAGAGCGCGCTCGGGGGCGGATGCACGCCGCTCGCGCAGGGCGGCGTGGCCGGCGGCTACGGGCCGGGCGACGGACCGGCGGCGCATGCCGCCGACACGATCAGCGCCGGAGCGGGTCTGTGCGATCCGGCCGCCGTCGACGCGCTCGTGGCGGACGGCGCCGCCCGGATCGCCGAGCTCCTGGCCCGCGGCGTCGCCTTCGACCGGGCGCCGGGCGGTGCCCTCGCCCGCGGGCGGGAGGCGGCGCACACCCATGCCCGCATCCTCCACGCCGGGGGCGACGCGACCGGGGCCGCGATCTCCGCGGCGCTGTGCGCGGCCGTTCAGCGCACGCCGATGTCCGTCCGCGAGCGGACGATGCTCCTCGATCTGATCGTCGAGGCGGGACGGATCCGCGGGATCACGGTCCTCCGCGAGGGCGCCGCGGTCGAGATCCGGGCCGACGCCGTGATCCTCGCCACGGGCGGGGCAGGGCAGCTCTACGCGCACACGACCAATCCGATCGAGACGACCGGCGACGGCATCGCGGCGGCTCTGCGCGCCGGCGCCGCCATCGCCGACCTGGAGTTCGTGCAGTTCCACCCGACCACCCTCCCCGGCGTCCGGGTCTTCCTCCTGTCCGAAGCCGTCCGCGGTGAGGGAGCCGTGCTCCGCGACAGCGACGGACGACGGTTCGTGTTCGACAGCCACCCCGACGGGGAGCTCGCCCCGCGCGACGTCGTCGCCCGGGCCATCGCCGGGCAGGCAGCCCGGCAGGGGACGCCTGTGCACCTCGATGCCACCGGGCTGGGGGCCGATGCGCTCGCCCGCCGCTTCCCGACCATCGACCGCATGACGCGCGACCGCGGTTTCGACTGGTCCCGGGAGCCGCTGCCGGTGACCCCCGCCGCGCACTACCTCATGGGCGGCGTCGTCACCGACCGGCACGGACGGACCACCATCCCGGGGCTGTACGCCGCCGGCGAGATCGCCCGGACAGGAGTGCACGGAGCCAACCGGCTCGCCTCCAACTCGCTCCTCGAAGGAGCCGTGTTCGGAGCCAGGGCCGCCGCCGCGCTGGACGAGCCATGGCCCACCGCTGCCGTCGACATCACCCCGTGTCCGTCACCGACGGACGGGACAGACGCGGCGGACGCGGATGTCGCACCGGAGCCCCTCCCCCCGTTCGACCGCGCGGCTCTGCAGCGGCTGCTGTGGGACGAGGTCGGCCTGCGGCGGAACGGATCCGGCCTGCACCGCGCTCTCCGCATCGTGCGCGGGTGGGCCGTCGGGTTGCCTCCTGCGGTCGACGTGCGCACGTACGAGGACCGGAATCTGCTGCTGGTCGCCGACGCCACCCTTCGTGCCGCCCTGGCACGCCCGGCCTCGGTCGGCGCCCATCACCGCGATGATCCCGCCCCCGACGCACCGACCATGGCACACCCGTCGATCCTGGAGACCGCCTGATGCTCACCCACGCCACCCTGCACCGCGTCGTCGGAGCCGCGCTCGAGGAGGACGCCCCCTGGGGCGACCTCACCAGCACCACCCTGCTCCCCGCGGAGACGACGGCCACGGCCGACCTCGTCGCCCGCGAGGACGGGGTCTTCAGCGGCGGCGAGGTGTTCGCCGCCGCGTTCATCCTCACCGACCCGGACGTCACGGTCGACCTGCACGTGGGCGACGGCGATGCCTTCACGGCTTCCGACGTGCTGGCCACCGTGACAGGGCCGGCCCGCGCTGTGCTCACCGCCGAACGCGCCGCGTTGAACTTCGCGCAGCGGATGTCGGGCATCGCGACGCTCACCGCCGCCTACGTCCGCGAAGTCGAGGGAACGCGGGCGCGCATCGCCGACACCCGCAAGACCACGCCCGGTCTGCGGGCGTTCGAGCGGCACGCGGTCGTGTCCGGCGGCGGGCGGAACCATCGGTACTCGCTCTCCGACGCGGTCATGGCGAAGGACAACCACCTCGCAGTGCTCCAGAGGTCCGGGCTCGATCTCGCGACGGCTCTCCGCGAGGCACTCTCGCGGCTGCCGCACACCGCCCACGTCGTCGTCGAGGTCGACCGTCTCGACCAGATCCCTGCGGTGCTCGACGGCGGCGCCCATACCGTGCTCCTGGACAATTTCTCCCTCGACGATCTGCGCGCCGGCGTGGCGCTCATCGGCGAGCGCGCCACCGTGGAGGCCTCGGGCGGCGTCGAGCTGACCACCGTCCGCGCCATCGCCGAGACCGGGGTGGATGTGATCTCGGTCGGAGCCCTCACGCACTCCGCGCGGGCGCTGGACCTCGGACTCGACCTCCGGATCGACTGAGTCCGTGCTGTACCTCGACCACGCCGCGACGTCTCCGGTACGCCCCGAGGTGCGGGCGGCCATGGAGCCCTTCCTCACCGAGGTGTTCGGCAACCCCGCCAGCCACCACACCGCGGGCGAGACCGCGGCGCGCGCGCTGGAGGACGCCCGCGCCCGGGTGGCCCGCGTGTTCGGGACGCGGGCAGGGGATGTCGTCTTCACCGGCGGCGGCACGGAGGCGAACAACCTCGCCGTGAAGGGACTCGCCCTGGGAGCGCTCGCCTCCGGCCGGCGGCGCGTCGTCGTGTCCCCCATCGAGCACGAGTCGATCCGGGAGTCGGCGGCGTACCTCGCGCGGTTCCACGGGGTGACGGTCGCGATGCCCGCCGTCGACGGCACCGGACGGATCACGCCGGACGCCCTCGACACGGCGCTCACCGACGACACGGCCGTCGTGTCCCTCGGACACGCGAACAACGAGATCGGCACCGTCCAGGACATCGCGGCGCTCCGCGAGGTCGTCCACGCCCGCCGCGTGCCCCTCCACGTCGACGCCGTGCAGTCGGCCGGCTGGCTGCCGCTGCACGAGCTGCATGCCGACGCGGTGTCGATCGCCGGGCACAAGCTCGGCGCTCCCAAGGGCACCGGGGCGCTCGTCGTCCGCGGACGCCTCCCTCTGGAACCGCTCCTGCACGGCGGCGGCCAGGAGCGTGGGCGGCGGTCCGGCACCGTCGACGTCGCGGGAGCGGTGGGCCTGGCGACGGCACTGGATCTCGCCGAGCGGGAGCGCGAAGACACCGCGACCCGGGTGGAGGCCGCGACGGCGCGTTTCATCGCCGAGGTGCAGCGCCGCGTGCCCGTGGCCGCACTCACGGGGCATCCCACGCAGCGGCTCCCCGCGACGGCGAGCTTCACGATCGCCGGCGTGAGCGGCGAGGCGGTGCTGCTGGAGCTGGAGCGCCGCGGGGTGATCTCGTCCAGCGGCTCCGCCTGCGCCGCCGGCAGCGACGAGCCCTCCCCCGTGCTGCTCGCGTGCGGCATCGCCCCGGAGGTCGCCCAGACGGCCGTGCGCTTTACCTTCGGGCGCTCGGCCCTCCCTGCGGACGCTCCGGAGCGCCTCGCCGCACTCGTCGCGGAAGCGGTCGACGCGGTCCGCGGCTGACGGACGGCCCTAGACTCGGCGGAGTGACCGCCCCCGCCCCGATCGTGACGCTGATCGTGCCCGGACGCGACATCGCCGCGTTCGCCCCCTCCGCCCTCGACTCCCTCCGTGCGCAGACGGACGAGCGGTGGCGTGCGATCCTCATCGACGACGGCTCCACCGACGACACGGGAGCGATCTTCGCCGACGCCGCCGCGACGGATCCCCGCTTCACCCTGATCCGGCATGAGGCTTCCGTCGGGCTCGGCGCCGCGCGCAATGTCGGCCTCGCGCGGGTCGACACGCCCTTCACGGGCTTCCTCGATGCGGATGACGAGCTGATGCCGGACGCCCTCTCGACGCTCGTGGGCACGCTCGAACGCACGGAGAGCGACTTCGCCGCCGGTGCCTACGTGCGGCTGCGTCCCCAGGGGCGAGGGTACGTGCCCGGCCGCGTACAGCCGTGGGTGGCCGCGGCGACCTCTCCTCGCCGTCTCGGCACCACCCTCGCGGAGCATCCGCAGGCTGTGTCGAACATCGTCGCATGGTCCAAGGTGAGCCGCACCGAGATGTGGTCCGACCTGCGGTTCCCCGAGGGTGTCGCCTACGAGGACCAGGTCGTCGCGCAGACGATGTACACCCGGGCGCGCGCCTTCGACGTGCTGCCTGACGTCGTGGTGCGCTGGCGCGTCCGAGCGGACGGCACCTCGATCACCCAGGGCAAGGCGCAGCTCCCCGTGCTCCGCGACTACCTCGCTGCGCTCCGCGGCGGCATCCGTGTGCTGCAGGCGGCGGGCGCGCACGCCGCCGTGACCGCTCGACTCGACCTCATCCTCGCGATGGACGTCGCTCCGCTCCGGGAGATCGCGGACACGCACCCGGATCCCGCCTACGCGGCGGAGGTGTCCGCGTTCCTGGCCGAACTGCGCGCCCTTCCCGAATTCGCCGACGCCCGCCCCGACCCCACCCTCGCCGACGCCCTCGCGTGGTGAGCCCCGCCGGAAGGACCCCCGCATGACCGACTACCTCTCCTCGCTCTTCGCGCTCGACGGCCGCACCGCGGTCGTGACCGGCGGCAGCTCGGGCATCGGCCGCGGCATCGCGACGGCGCTCGCCCGGGCCGGCGCGGCCACGGTGATCGTCGCCCGCGGCGCGGAGCGCATCGCGGAGACCGTCGAGGAGCTGAACGCGCAGGGGTGCCGGGCCGCGGGCGTCGTCGGCGATCTGGGCTCCCGCGACGGCATCCACGCGGTCGCGGAGGCCGCTGCCGTCCCCTTCGGCGAGCCGGACATCCTCGTCAACTCCGCCGGCATCAACATCCGTCCGCCCTACGCCGAGATCACCGAGGCGGACTGGGACGCGACGATGACCGTCAACGCGCTCGCCCCGTTCCTTCTCGGTCAGCGCTGGGCGCAGGGCATGGCTGCGCGCGGGTACGGGCGGCTCATCCACATCAGCTCGCAGCAGGCGCACCGGGCATTCGTGGGCAGCGGGGTGTACGGCGCCTCCAAGGGCGCGGTCGAGTCGCTCATGCGCTCGGAGGCCGAGGCCTGGGGTGGTACCGGTGTGACGAGCAACACCCTCGTCCCGGGATTCGTCCTCACTCCCCTGAACGCCCGCCTGCAGGAGGATCCCGCCACGATCGCGGCCCTCGCGGCCCGGACGATGGTCGGACGCAACGGCCTCCCGGAGGACTTCGCCGCGGCCGCGGTCTTCCTCGCGGGTCCCGGCTCGGCGTATGTCACCGGCCAGTCGCTGTTCGTCGACGGCGGGCTCTCCGTCCACTGACCCGCGAAGCCGTCAGCCGTCGGTCGGGCGCGGTCGGGCGTCGGCGCTGGATGCCGTCGGCAGCGGTACGCCGGTCGTGAGCGCCACGACGGCGTCGGCCGCCGCGGAGTCCTCCGGCTCGCGGTCCGCACGGCGCCCGGCGAGCGGAGCATCGACGCCCTCCTCGACACCGCCACGGATCGCGGCCTCCTCCTCGGCTTCTGCTTCGATCTCGGCGTTCAGCACACGCGACGCGGCCACCTGCTGTGCCGCCAGCTCGGCGTAGAGGCCGCCCTGCGCGAGGAGCTCCGCGTGGGTGCCGGACTCCACGATGCGACCGGCCTCCAGCACATGGATGACGTCCGCCCCCATGACCGTCGAGAGGCGGTGCGCGATCGACAGGGTCGTGCGCCCCTTGGCCGCCTCGTCGAGGGCTTCCTGCACCACGCGCTCGGACACGGTGTCCAGGGCGGAGGTCGCCTCGTCGAGCAGGAGCACCGGCGGGTCCTTCAGGAGCACGCGGGCGATCGCGATCCGCTGTTTCTCTCCGCCGGAGAGCCGGTATCCGCGCTCCCCCACGACGGTGTCGTAGCCCTTCTCGAAGCCCGCGATGATGTGGTGGATGTTGGCCGCGGTGCAGGCGGCGACCAGTTCCTCGTCGGTCGCATCGGGCTTTGCATAGCGGAGGTTCTCCCGGATCGTCGCGTGGAACAGGTAGGTCTCCTGGGAGACGATGCCCACGTCGTCGATGATCGACTCCTGCGTGAGCGTGCGCACGTCCGCCCCTGCGAACAGCACCGCGCCGCCCTTGGCCTCGTACAGCCGTGGGGCGAGATAGAGGATCGTGGTCTTGCCGGCGCCGGACGGGCCGACGAAGGCGACGTGCTGCCCGGGCTCGGCCACGAACGAGACCCCGTGCAGCGTGGGGCGCGAGTCGGCCGCGGCATCCGGATAGCGGAACACGACGTCCTGGAACTCGACGCGTCCGCGCGGCCCAGGGGCCTGCGCGACGGTGACCGCGTCGGGGGCGTCGGTGATCTCCGGTACGAGGTCGAGGTACTCGAAGATGCGGGCGAACAGCGCGGACGAGGTCTGCAGATCGAGCGAGACCCGCATGAGCCCCATGAGCGGCATGAGCAGCCGCGCCTGGACCGTCGTGAAGGCCACGATCGTACCCGCGGTGATCGCTCCCGTCCCGCCCGCGATGAGGTAGCCGGACACCAGATAGATGACGGCCGGCACGCTCGCCATGATGACCTGCACGACCGCGAAGAAGCCCTGGCCGCTCATGGCCCGGCGCACCTGCAGGCGCACCTGGTTGCGGTTCTCCTGCTGGTAGCGCTCGGACTCGGTGCGCTGGCGGTTGAACGCCTTGGACAGCAGCATGCCCGAGACGCTCAGGGTCTCCTGGGTGATGGAGGTCAACTCGGACAGCGACTCCTGGGTCTCCCCCGCGATGCGCGCCCGCACCTGCCCCACGCGTCGCTGCACGAGCACGAGGAAGGGCATCAGCACGACCGCGATGAGGGTGAGGCGCCAGTCGATGAGGATCATCGCGACGAGGGAGGCGATCACCGTGACGGCGTTGCCGAGGATGCTGGTGACGGTGTTCGTCAGCACGCCGGAGACACCGCCGACGTCGTTCTGCAGCCGGGACTGGATCACCCCGGTCTTCGTCCGGGTGAAGAAGCCGAGCTCCATCGCCTGCAGGTGCTCGAACAGCCGCACCCGGAGATCGCCCGTGACGCTGTTGCCGACCGTCGCCGTGAGCCAGGTCTGCGCGACGCCGAGGACCGCCGAGAAGAGGAAGAGGCCGACCATCGCCCCGACGAGCACGCCGAGCAGGGAGAGGTGGGGGCCGCCGCCGTCGACGGGGAACAGGGCGTCGTCGAAGATGCGCTGCACGAGGAGCGGCGGGATGACCGCGATACCCGCGCCGAGGACCACGAGGACACCGGTGAAGAGGATGCGCCACCGGTAGGCGCTGAACAGAGCGACGACCCGGGTGCCGAGCCCGTCGATCTTCGGGGCCTCCGCGTTGAGCCGACGCTGGGCGTCCTCGTCCACGCCGCGGAAACCGCCCCGCGGACCACCGCCCATCCCGCCCATGCTCATGGCGCCAGCGTACTCAGGACGGCGGACACCGCGGGCCGTCGTCTCCGCTCAGGGCGGATATCGCAGGGATCGGAATGAAATGTCCCACCGACCCGTTACGCTGAATGACTCTCGCGAACTCTCGCACATCTCTTTTTCTTCCGATGCCCTGGAGGCCGCCCATGTCTGCCGTCGATACCGGCTCCATCACGACGCCCCCCGCATCGCACGGGGAGATCCCGCGCAAGGACATGCGGGTCATCTGGCTGCTGCTCGTCGCCGCCTTCGTCGCCATCCTCAACGAGACGACGATGGGCATCGCGATCCCGCACCTGAACACCGATCTCGGCATCCCGCCCGAGCTCGGCCAGTGGCTGACGAGCGCGTTCATGCTCACGATGGCGGTGGTCATCCCGACCACCGGCTTCATCCTGCAGCGCTTCACGACGCGGCAGGTCTTCATCGCTGCGATGACCGCGTTCTCGATCGGGACGCTCGTGGCTTTCGTCGCACCCGGCTTCTCGGTGCTGCTCGTGGGCCGCGTGATCCAGGCCGCCGGCACGGGGATCATGATGCCGCTGCTGATGACGACGATCATGAACGTCGTGCCCGCGCAGTCCCGCGGTCGCATGATGGGCCGCGTCGGTCTCGTCATCTCGCTCGCGCCCGCGATCGGCCCGACGCTCGCGGGGGCCGTGCTCGACGCGTTCAACTGGCGCGCGCTGTTCGCCATCGTGCTGCCCATCGCCCTGATCTCGCTCGCCATGGGCGCGAAGTGGATGACCAACCTCGGCGAGACCCGCAAGGCTCCGCTCGACGTGCTGTCCATCCCGCTCGCGGCGCTCGGCTTCGGCGGCATCGTCTTCGGCCTCAGCCAGTTCGGCGGCGAGGGCGGATCGGGCGGCACGACCGGCGTCATCGCTCTGGTCGTCGGCGCCGTCTCGCTCGCCCTGTTCGTCTGGCGTCAGATCGTGCTGCAGCGCGTCGACGACGCCCTGCTCGACCTGCGCGTGTTCCGCTCGGCGAACTTCTCGCTGGCCGTCATCATCATGACGATCCTGGCGTTGTCGATGTTCGGCACCCTGACGCTGCTGCCGCAGTACCTGCAGAACGTGGCCGGACTGACCGCGCTGGAGTCGGGCCTCATCTTGCTCCCCGGTTCGGTGCTGATGGGCCTGCTCGGTCCGATCATGGGCCGTGTCTACGACGCGAAGGGCACCCGTCCGCTGCTCATCCCCGGGACGATCCTCGTCTCGGCGGCGCTGTTCTTCTATTCGACGGTCGGAGAGCACACCGTGTGGTGGCTGCTGATCATCGTGCAGGCGGCCATGTCGGTCGGCCTCGCGATGTCGTTCACGCCGCTGTTCTCCTCGTCGCTCGGGTCGTTGCACCGCTCGCTGTACTCGCACGGCTCGGCGGTGCTCAACACGCTGCAGCAGGTCGGCGGGGCGGCCGGCGTCGCCCTGCTCACGGTCACGTACTCGGCGATCCTGCACGCCGGCGAGGACGAGGGCCTGTCGCGGGCCGTGGCCGGTGCCCCCGGAGCGCGGACGGCCTTCCTCATCGCGGCGATCATCTCGCTCGCGGCGGTCGCGCTCAGCCCGCTGGTGCGCAAGCCCGCCGACGACATCGGCGACGCGGCGCACGGCGGTCACTGACCGCGCAGCCACACCGACGGCGTCTGCCGCTCACCGCTCCTTGGGGGCGGGGATGTGGCAGACGCCGTTGCTGCAGTAGCCGGCGGCATCGCCCTCGAGCAGCTCGATCGCACCCGGCAGCGGCTGCAGCCCGAGCGGCGCGTCCTGCCCGGTGTTCTCCTGCTTCGATTCGGTCATCCCTCGATCGTACGCCTGCCAGGAGCACCGGGCGCCGCACGCTCTTCTCTGCGGCCTAGAGCGGCGTATCGTTCCCGGCGAGGGGTGCGCACCCTCGCCGCGCGCCCCGGAGCCGAGGAGGCGCCATGATCATCCACCCTCCCGAACGGGCCACCGCGACCGGCCACGTCGCCGCGATGTACGAGAGCGACCTCGCCGACGACGGCATCGTGTTCGCTCACACCAAGGCCATGGCCGTGAACCCCGACGCCCACGCCGCCTTCGAAGCCCTCGTCCGCGCGGTCGTCCCGTCGATCGGCGTGCCGATCTACGAGGCCGCGACCCTGGGGGCGGCGCGGGCCATCGGATCCGCGCACTGTCTGCTCGCCCACGGCCGCCGCTCCCTGCGCGCCGGCGTCGTCGACGAGGAAGGACTCGCCGCCTTCGCCGCGGGAGACGACCGCGGTTTCACGGAGCAGGAGCAGGCCGTGATCCGCTTCGCCACGCGGCTGTCGACCGATCCGGGGGCGATGACCGACGCCGATGCGCAGGAGCTGCGAGACCAGGGGTTCAGCGACCGGCAGATCGTGGACATCACCCTGGCGGCGGCGGCGCGCAACTACTTCAGCAGGGCTCTTCTCGCGCTGGCCGTGCCCGTCGAGGACGTCCCGGGGCTGGACCCGGCGCTCACCGCGGCTCTCACGCGGACCACCGGGGCCCCGCCGCCAGGCGATCGATAGGCCGTTCCGCCTAATCTGGACGGATGCTCCGACGATTCCTCGCCCGCGTGTACTGGGCCGTCAGCCGGTGGACCCTCGTCGCCGACGCCGCGCCGACGCGACCGACCGTCCTGATCGGCGCCCCGCACACCTCGAACTGGGATTTCGTGCTCATGCTCGCGATCGCGTGGCGCCTCGGCATCGACGTGCACTGGCTGGGCAAGAAGAGCCTGTTCCGCGGCTGGCGGGGGCCGATCATGCGCGGGCTCGGGGGCATCGCCGTCGACCGGGCGGATCCGGCGCGCGTCGTCGGCGAGGTCGTGGACCAGGTGCATGCCGGGACGGTGTTCGGCCTCGTCGTCACCCCCGACGGCACACGGGGCGGCAACGAGTACTGGAAGAGCGGCTTCTACCGGATCGCGCGAGCCACCGGCATGCCGGTCACTCTCGGCTTCGTCGACCGCCACACGATGACGACGGGCCTCGGGCCGACGATCGACCTCACGGGCGACGTGGCCGCCGACATGGACCGGATCCGCGCGTTCTACGCCGACAAGCACGGCGTGCGCCCCGAACGTCGCACGGAGCCGCGGCTGCGCGAGGAGACCGCCGAGCAGCCGGAGGGCTGACGTCTCAGTCCTCGTCGGGTGCGTGGTCCCGGGCGTACGCGAGGTCGTCGTCGGACAGCGACTCGATCATCCCCACCACCGCTCCGGTGATCTCCCGGATCTCCTCCCGGACGTCCTCGTCGAGATGCCGCGACCCGCTGTCGATGACCGCGCGACGCGCATCGTCGGACAGCTCGGGCCACCATTCGTCGATCGGGGGAAGGGTCATCTCGGGTCCTTTCCTGAGGCCTGTCCATCCGGCAGCGCAAGGTTCTGGACAGCGCCGGATCGTGCCCACGAGACTATCGCCATGACAGCAGAATCCCGTGGCGGCGCCGACGAGCGCGACGACCGCGATGACGGCCGCGACGAGACCCCGAACGAGCGCGCGGACCGCAACTGGGAGGAGCTGCTGCAGGAACTGCGGGTGATGCAGACCGGCACGCAGATCCTCACCGGCTTCCTCCTCGCGGTGGCGTTCCAGCCGCGCTTCACCGATATGGACGAATTCCAGCGCGACCTGTATGTCGTGCTCGTGGCACTCGCGGCGGTCGCCACCATCCTCGCCCTCGCCCCCGTCGGCATCCATCGTGCCCTGTTCGGCAGCCGGCTGAAGCCTGAGCTCGTCCGGACGGCGGCGCGCCTGGTGAAGATCGACCTCTTCGTGATCGGCGCCCTCACGATCGGGGTCACGACGCTCATCGTGGACTTCACGGTCAGCCGCACCGCCGGGATCGTCGCGCTGATCGCCTCGCTCCTGCTCGTGGTCGGGCTGTGGATGGCGCTGCCCGGCCTGCTGCGGCGAGCCCGCGCGCGGGTCGGAGCAGACGAAGGACCGCCGCCCTCGTCGGCATGAGCGCGACGGGGGCGGCGGTCGGACAGCGGGCTGATCAGCGGCCGGCGGGGCTGCGGTTCTCCGCGCTCACCATCCACGCGAACTGCTCCAGGCGCTCGATGACGGCGTGCAGCAGATCCGCGGACGTGGGGTCTTCCTCGTCGACGGCGTCATGCACATCGCGCATCGTCCCGACTGCGGCTTCGAGGCGCGCGGTGACGAGGTCGATGGTCTCCGTCGTCGACACCTCACCGGTCGGGAACTCGGGGAGCGTCGTCGTCTTCGCGATCGTGGCGCTGCGCCCGTCAGGCACGGCGTGCAGGGCGCGCATGCGCTCCGCGATGGTGTCGCTGAACGTCCGGGCGTCCTCGATGATTTCGTCGAGCTGACGGTGGGTGTCGCGGAAGTTCCGTCCGACGACGTTCCAGTGGGCCTGCTTGCCCTGCAGCGAGAGTTCGAGAAGGTCGACGAGCACCGCCTGCAGGTTCGCCGCGAGGGTCGGGGATGCGGTGAACCCCTTCTCCGCATTCTGCTGGCGCGTGGTCTTGACGCCCGCCTTCGTCGCTCCGCTCTTGCTGCTGGAGCTGCCGGTCTTCTTGGTCTTCGTGTCTGCCATGGTGTGACCTCCTGCTGTCACGGTAGCCCCGCGGCACAGCCGATTCGAGGGGGTTGACACCCACCGGGCGGACCCCCGAACGTGAGGGAGGCGACAGGGCCATCGAGAGAGGCGGAACAGTGGGAACAGCAGCACAGGAGGATCGTCCCGAGGTGGTCATCGCGCCTCTCACCGCGGCGGATGCCGGAGAGGTGCTCACGATCCAGCGGGCGGCCTTCGTGTCCGAGGCGGCGATCTACGGCAGCGTCGACATGCCGCCGCTGACGCAGACGCTCGCCGAGATGGAGGCAGAGCTCACCTCGGAGAGCGGGCTCGGCGCACGGATCGACGGCCGCCTGGTGGGGGCGATCCGGTTCGTCGAGGACGACGACCTGCTCCTGATCGGGCGGATCGCGATCGCCCCCGACATGCAGGGCGAGGGCATCGGGAGGAAGCTCCTCGACGCGGCGGAGAAGGCCTCGGACGCCCGCGAGTCCGAGCTCTTCACCGGAAGCCTCAGCGAGGCGAACATCCGGCTGTACGAGTCCTGCGGCTACGAGGAGCGCGAGCGGGTGCCGCAGGGCGACGGCACCGCTCAGGTGTTCCTCCGCAAGCGGCTGCGAGGCTAAAGGCACCACCCCCGCAGGCGCAAGGGGGTCGAGCGGATCCGGACGATGCGGAATCGTAGTCCGGACATGTCGCGACCGCGTCATGCCCCAACCGGAAAGGAGAGCTCATGCTCACCCTCACCGACAACGCCACCGCCATCGTGTCGACCCTCGTGAGTCGTCAGAACGACGCGCCGGCCGCTGGGCTGCGCATCCATACCGCCGAGGCGCAGGACGACACGGGCGCGGCCCGGCTCGCCGTCGCCGTGACCGCCGACCCGGAGCCCGCCGATCAGGTCGTCGAGCTGTCGGGCACCCGCCTGTTCCTCGACGAGGCCGCCGCCTCCGCCCTGGACGACAAGGTGCTCGACGCGGGCGTGGACGACGAGGGCTCCGTCTCCTTCGCCGTGCTCCCTCAGGTCGCCTGAGAGCTCAGACTTCGAACGCCGCGGCCGATCCGGCCGCGGCGTTCGCGTGTGCACAGGGTCGGGCTCAGTCCCAGTCGAGATACTCCTCGAGCACGACAGCCGTCTCGATGGGGTGCGTCATCGGGAAGAGGTGATCCCCGCCCTCGACGACCTTGATGCTGGCGCGTTCCGGAGCCATGGCGCGCAGGCTCTCGGCGTTCGCGGGCGGGGTGACCTCGTCGGCCGTCCCCTGGATCAGCAGCACCGGGATGACCGGGGCGAGGGGGGTGTCCACGTCCTCCACGCCGAGGAGGGCCAGACCGTTCACGCGCTCCGGGTGAACGAGCGCGAACGACCGCGCGATCGTGCCGCCGAAGCCGTGCCCGCCGATCCACGTGTCGCCGAGGCCGATGTGGTCGATGACGGCGAGCGCGTCCGCGACGCGGTCCTCGACCGAGATCTCTGCGTCATCCGCGCGATGGCCGATCCGCACCACGTGGAATCCGGCCTCCTCCGCCAGGTAGTGACCGACCACTCCGAGCACGTCGGCGGCCAGGCCGCGCTCCTGGATGAGCACCAGCTTGACCGGCCCATCGCCCTCATCGACGAAGGGGATGGCGCGGCCCTCGGGCTCGAAGATCTGGGTGTCGGTCATCGGCGTCGTTCTCCTCAAGCCGTCGGTGTCAGGTTCGCAGGCGCCGTCCGCGCCGGGCTCCTGCGACCGGGCACCGGGCGGTGGCGCCTGCGTCCAGCGTAGCCCGCCGGGGGACGAGCCTCCTCCTCGCATCCCCCGGCGGAGTCATGAGGCGGCGGCGAGCTCGCGCCACAGATGCGCGAGGGTCGCAGCGCCGCGGACCAGCATGCGCAGATCGATGCTCTCGTCGCTCGCATGCCAGTGGTCCTCGGGCAGACCCGTTCCGAGGAAGACGACCGGGGCGCCGAGTTCCCGGGACAGCAGCTCGGCCGGCCCTCCCCCGGCGTTGCCCATCCTCCCCCGCACCGCGCGACCGTAACCGCGGGCGAGGGCCCGCTCCAGGGCGTCCCGATAGGGTCCGGGAGGAGAGACATACGGTTCCTGCGCGATGTCCTCGTCGACCTCGAGGCGATACGTCGCCTCGGAGGGCATGACGTCGGCGATGAAGGCGCGGAGCGCGTCGGCGACGTCGTGGTTACGCTGATCGGCGACGGTTCGGATGCTCAGCGAGGCCATGGCCTCCCGCGGGATCACGGAGCGCTCGATGCCCTCCGGGTCTCCGGCGAGCAGCGAGATCACCTCGATGGCCGGGCGCACCCAGAGGCGCTCCTTCGGGGTGAAGCCCTCCTCCCCCACGATGACCCTGGTCTCGGTACGCCGCGTCCAGTCCTCGGGGTCGAACGGCAACGCGTCCAGTTCCGCAGCGCGCTCGTCGCTGAGCGGGGCCACGCCGTCATGGAATCCGGGGATGGCGATCCCGCCGTCCTCGTCGTGCAGCTGCGCGAGCACGCGGGAGAGCACGAGGGCAGGATTCACCGTCACGCCGGAGGCGGCACCGCTGTGCACGTCCCGGTCGGGCCCCTGCACCGTGAGCGTCGCGGTGAGCGTCCCCCGCATCGAGGTGACCGGAGCCGGGGAGTCGACCTCCCACTGCAGGGTGTCGGAGAAGACGACGACGTCGCACGCGAACCGGTCGGGGTCGGCCTCCAGGAGGTCCTTGAGGTGCGGGGAGCCGATCTCCTCCTCGCCGTCGATGAGCAGCTTGAGGTGCACCCCGGCTCCGACGCCGTCCACGGCCTCGACCGCCCGGTGCGCCCAGACGTGCGCGAGGGCCTGGCCCTTCGCGTCCGACGCGCCGCGCCCGTAGAGCCGCCCTTCTCGGAGCACCGGCGCGAACGGCGCCGTCTCGTTCCACTCCTCCGGCTTGGCGTGGCGGACGTCGTGGTGCGTGTAGACGAGGACCGTGGGTGACCCCGGCGCGCCCTCGCGCTCGGCGAACACGGTCACCGCATCGCCCGCCGGGAGCAGCGACGTCGTGAAGCCCGCGTCGCGCAGCTCTGCGGCGATCCAATGCGCGGATCGCACCCCGTCCATCCGACGCTCGGGGGCCGCCGAGACGGAGGGGATCTCGACCCAGGCCGACAGCCGCTCGACCATCTCATCGAGGTGGGACTCGAGGAAGGCGTCGATCGCGTCCTGCGCTGCCGCCGTCTCCTCCGTCATGGGAACAGACTGCCCGGAGGACCGCGGATGCGGGCGGGGGTTGACGGCGTCGGCGCCGACCGGCTATCACCGCGGCGAAGTCCGATGTCGCGCGGGCCGAGAGTGATTGTCCCAGGCGCGTCGGGCTTTGGAAAGGCCCTGCGTGGATCGGCCGACCGGGCGTTGCATGGCCAGCCCATCCCCAGAAGAGAAAGGCTCGATATGTTCTTCCATCGACAGGAGCTCCAGTTCTCCGCGACGCCCGAGGCCCCGGACGCCGTCTACGCCCGCAAGCTGCAAGAGGTCCTCGGCGGGCAGTACGGCGAGATCACCGTCGCGCTGCAGTACCAGTTCCAGGCGTGGAACATGCACATCCCCGGCAAGTACCGCGACCTCGTCTTCGGCATCGGCGCCGAGGAGATGGGGCACGTCGAGATGCTCGCGGTCATGATCGCGCAGCTGCTCGAGAAGTCCCCGCTCGGCATCACGGAGGACGCCGTGCAGGATGACCCGACGGTCGCCGCCATCGTGGGCGGCACGGATGTGCAGCAGGGCATCGTCGCCGGTGCCGGCGCGCGTCCGGTCGACAGCAACGGCAACCCCTGGCAGGGCTCTTACATCACCGCCAGCGGCAACCTCCTCGCCGACTTCATGGCCAACGCGAACGCCGAGATGCAGGGCAGGGTGCAGGTCGCCCGGCTCTACCACATGACCGACGACCACGGCGTGCGGGATCTGCTGAGCTTCCTGCTGGCGCGCGACACGATGCACCAGAACCAGTGGCTCGCCGCGGCCGAGGAGCTGAAGGCCGAGGGCGCCGAGAAGCTCCCCGTGCCGAGCAACTTCCCGCTCTCCAAGGAGCACCGCGACGTGTCGTACCAGTACCTCAACTTCAGCGACGGTCCTGCCGCCGCGGAAGGCACCTGGGCATCCGGCCCCACGCCGGACGGACACGGCGAGTTCAGCTACCACGAGGGTCCGACGACCACGGCCGAGATGCCTCCGCCCACTCACCCGGACGCACGCTTCTACGGCACCACCGAGCTGCCGAACGTCGTGGAGAAGGTGGCCGGCGCCGCGCAGGACGCGCTCCACAAGGAGTGACATGCCGTCATCGGTCTCGCGGAAGGGACGGTC
Organism: Microbacterium sp. NRRL B-14842; assembly: GCF_050470785.1. Classification (NCBI taxonomy): domain Bacteria; kingdom Bacillati; phylum Actinomycetota; class Actinomycetes; order Micrococcales; family Microbacteriaceae; genus Microbacterium; species Microbacterium sp. NRRL B-14842. Next base: position 1,999,910 of record NZ_JBFLUM010000001.1, read on the forward strand.
GCCGCGCACACGCGTACGGCGGCCGCCCCTCGACGCCCAGGTGGTGGTGGTCACCGGCGGCTCCCGCGGGATCGGCCGGGAGGCGGCCTTCGGCTTCGCCCGAGCGGGGGCATCCGTCGTCCTGCTCGCCCGCGGTGAACAGGCGCTGACCGAGACGGTCGAGGAGATCGCCGCGGAGGGCGGGGACGTCCGCGGCGTCGTGTGCGACGTCTCCGACCGCCGGGCGGTGCAGGACGCAGTCGACCAGATCACGCATGCGTTCGGCCGGATCGACACCTGGGTGGGCAACGCAGGGGTGCTCCTCTACGCCCCCGTCGCCGACACCACCCCCGAGGAGCTCCGGCGGGTCCTCGACGTCAACGTCGTCGGACAGCTCAACGGCCTCCAGGCGGCGCTGCCGGCGCTCCGGCACTCGCGCGGGACCATCATCGTGGTGAGCTCGGCCGAGGCGGTGGCGGCGATGCCGCTGCACGGGGCCTACGCCGCCTCGAAGCATGCGGTGGAAGGAGCGGTCGACGCCCTCCGCCGCGAACTGCGCGCCGAGCGCGCGCCCGTCACGATCACCGTCGTCCGTCCCGCCGTCATCGACACCCCGATCTACCGCCACGCCCGCAGCCGCATGACGTATCGCCCGAGCGGACCGCATCCGCACTACCGCGCCCGGTCCGTCGCGCGGGCGATCGTCTACGCCGCCGTCCATCCGGCCCGCACGATCCACGTCGGCGGTGGCGCCCTGCTGCTCACCGGGGTCCAGCGGATCGCGCCCGGTCTTCTCGATGCGGCGCTCGGCCGGTTCGGGTTCCGGATGATGCGCACGAACGAGAGCGCCCCTGCGCAGTTCGGGAACCTCGTCGGTCCGCTCCGCGACACCGATCAGCGGGGCGGGCTGCCGCACCGCGGACGGGGCAGCATCACGACCTGGCTGCGTGTGCACCCCGGGTGGCGGACCGTGGCGGTCGCGGGCGTCCTCGGCGCGGTACTGGTGCCCTGGCGCCGCTCGCGCCGCTGAGCACCTACCCGACCGGCTCGGCGCCGCGCAACTCCCTCGTGCCGACGCGTAGGCACGGATACCGTCGAGGCACACGGTCTCCGGCAGAAGGGAACTCCATGCTCCTCGGCATCCTCACCTCCTCCTCGGACGAGCGCCCCGAGGGTCGGGCGCGCCGATGACGGCGCGCTTCACCGTCGAACCGTGGGCCGTCGGCATCGAGAGCGTCGACACCGCCCATCTCGCGCAGGAGGAGTCCGTCTTCGGTCTCTCCAACGGCCACGTCGGCTGGCGCGGGAACCTCGACGAGGGTGACCCGCGAGGCGTCGCGGGAAGCTACCTCAACGGCGTGTTCGAAGAGCACCCGATGCCGTATGCCGAGGACGGGTACGGGTACCCCGAGACCGGACAGACGGTGATCAATGTCCCGAACGGGCAGCTCATCCGCCTGCTGGTCGGCGACGAGCCGTTCGACGTCGAGCACGGGACGGTGCACACGCACACCCGCCGCCTCGACCTCCGCGACGGCACCCTGCACCGGGAGGTCGACTGGGAATCGGCGGAGGGCCGTCGCGTGCACATCACGTCGACCCGTCTGGTCTCCCTCGAGCACCGGTCGCTGGCCGCCGTGCGCTACCGCGTGACAGCGGTCGACGGCGCCCTCGCGATCACCGTGCTGTCCGAGCTGCTCGCGAACGAACCGCTTCCCACGACCCACGACGACCCGCGCGTGCAGGAGCTCCTCGCCCGTCCGCTGGAAGCCGTCGCGGGATCGGAGCGCGGCGCGCGGAGCACGCTGCTGCATCGCACCCGGCGCAGCGGCCTGCGCGTCGCGGTGAGCGCTGACCACATCGTGCGCGTCTCCGCAGAGGGCGCTCCGGAGGTGACGACCGAGGTCGACGACGACCTGGCACGCACGCGCATCCGCGTGGACCTCGCGCCCGGCGAGGAGCTCGAGGTCGTCAAGCTCATCGGACACGAGTGGTCGGCCACCCTCGCGCCGCAGACGCTGCGGGACCGCGCGGAGGAGGCCGTGGAGGAAGCCGCTCGTCTGGGCTGGGAGGCGCTGATGGCGGGTCAGCGCGCGGTCCTCGATCGGTACTGGGAGTGCGGTGATGTCCGTATCGACGGCGATGCGCGGCTGCAGCAGGCCGTGCGCTTCGCGCTGTTCCAGGTGTTCCAGGCGTCGGCGAGAGCCGAAGCCCGATCCGTGCCGGGCAAGGGCCTCACCGGCTCCGGTTACGAGGGCCACACGTTCTGGGACTTCGAGGCGTTCGTGCTCCCCGTGCTCACCTCGACCGCTCCCGATGCCGCGCTCCAGGCACTGCGCTGGCGTCATGCGACGCTCGATCACGCCAGGGAGCGGGCGCGCACGCTCGGCCTGCGCGGCGCCTCCTTCGCCTGGCGCACGATCGACGGCCGGGAGAGCTCCGGCTACTGGCCCGCGAGCACGGCGGCCTTCCACATCAACGCCGCCGTCGCAGGTGCCGTGATGCACTACGTCCGCACGACGGGTGACCAGGACTTCGAGCGGGAGGGGGGCACGGAGATCCTCGTCGAGACGGCGCGCCTCTGGCTGTCCCTCGGGCGCGGGGATGACGACGGCGGCTTCCACATCGACGGCGTCACCGGCCCGGACGAGTACACCGCCGTCGTCGACGACAACGTCTACACGAACCTCTCCGCGCGCCGGAACCTCCGGGGGGCGGCGGCTGCCGCCCGACGGCACCCGGAGGTCGCCGCAGCGCTGGGAGCGGACGAGGAGGAGGTCGCCGCCTGGGAGGCCGCGGCCGACGCCATGACCGTGCTCTACGACGAAGAGCGACAGGTGCACCCGCAGTCGGCGGGCTTCACCGCGCACGCCCGGTGGGACTTCGACGCCACGGCGCCCGACGAGTATCCGTTGCACAGCCACTTCCCGTATTTCGACATCTACCGCAAGCAGGTGCTGAAGCAGGCCGACCTCGTGCTGGCGCTCTACACCTCCCACGAGGAGTTCACCTGGGAGGAGAAGGCCAGGGCGTTCGCCTATTACGACGCCCTGACCGTGCGAGACTCCTCGCTCTCCGCGGCCGCTCAGGCCGTGATCGCCGCCGAGGTCGGGCATCTCGAACTGGCATCGGCCTATCTGGCCGAGCTCGCTGCCCTCGACCTGGACGACCTCCACGGCAACACCGACGAGGGACTGCACATCGCGGCACTCGCCGGCATCTGGACGGGCGTGACGGCCGGCTACGGGGGTATGCGGGAGGGAGACCACGGCCTGTCCTTCCGGCCGCAGCTTCCGGACGGCGTCACCCGTCTCGCGTTCGGAGTCCGGCTGCACGGCTGCATCCTGCACGTCGACATCACACCGACGGAGACGACCTACCGACTGAGCGCCGGGGAGCCGGTGACGATCCGGCACGCCGACGAGGAGCTCGTCCTGCACGCCGGGGTTCCCGCGAGCCTGCCGACGCCGGACCGCGTCGAGCCGCTCACCCCGGCACCTGTGCCGCCGCGCTGGCGGGAACCGGGACGCCCGCGCGCCGGCGACTGAGGCCGCGCCGGGTCCGTGTGCCATATCGAGGCGGGTGCGCGCAAGGCCCGCGGCGATGTCGGCCGTCCACCGTAGGGTGGAGCCGTGCCTGATTCCCCCCACCCCGCATCGGATGTCCTCTGGGCGTGCGTCGAGGACGGCTTCCACGTCGGAAGCCGCGGCGGAGACTTCCTCGGCTACGTCGACCGTCAGCCCGACGGCCGCTTCGCCGCATTCTCCGCGTCCGCGCAGCCCCTCGGCTTGCACGCCACGCTGAGCGACGCGACCACGGAGGTCGTCGCCCACGCCGGCCCCTCGGAGGGCGATGCCGCCCTCGGAACCCCGGAGCTGGTGCAGGGGTGACGGCGGCCATGACCGACGGGTTGCTCCGCCTCGTCTACACCAGCACGGCGGCGCAGCCGTTCCGTGAGACCGCCCTGGAGCAGCTTCTGGAGCAGTGCCGTCGGTCGAACGCGGCCCGCGACATCACCGGTCTCCTCCTGTTCCGCCAGGGGCGCTTCCTCCAGGTCCTCGAAGGACCGGTCGAGGCCGTACGCCGACTCGTCGACACGATCGCGGACGATCCGCGTCACCGCGCGATGCGCATCCTCCTGGAGACGCCGATCACCACCCGGCTCTTCTCCGACTGGTCGATGGGCTACCGGTCGTTCCGCGGTGGGAGCGCGGCCGCCCCCACAGGCTTCCGCGACTCCTTCGACGACCTCGTCGACGGCGCGGACTCCTCCACCATGGAGCGCGCTTTGTTCGAACTCACCCTGTGGTTCCGCACCCGCTCCGGCGCTGCGGTCCCGATCCCTGCCGGCAGCGGCGAGGGCACCTCCCTCCGGGTATGAGCAGGCCCGCGGGCGGACCGGAGCCGTCGCTCATCCAGCAGCGCATGGCACTGGAACGGCGGCGGAACTGGGGCATCTACGCGATCGTGTTCTCGTCGGTGATGACGGTCGGCTGGACGGTCGCGTTCCTCCTCGATGCGCCCGCCGGGTTGTGGCGCGTTCTCAGCATCATCGTGTTCGCTGCCGGGATCGTCGTCGGTATCGTCGAGACCCACCGCGCGAGGCGCGCGCTCCGTGAGTTCGTGGATCGCCACGGGCCCGGAGCCGGGGTCCGGCACTAGCGGGGCGTTCAGCGAGCGGAACTCCACCCCTGCTCATGCAGTCGCGCGAATCCGTCGATCAGGAGGTCCAGCGCGAAGGCGAACTCCGCGTCGTCGTCACACGCGGCGCCGGCGTGCGGGGCGGTCGTCGCCATCCTCACGATCGCGGGGTACGAGACGGCGAACTCCGAAAGAGCCCGGGCACGCACCGCAGGATCCGCCGGGACCTCGGGGGTGGGCAGCACATCCCGTGTGATCCCCCACATCCGCGTGCTCAACGCATGCATGGCGTGATGCACGAGGTCCGCGGACAGCCCCCCGTCGAACATGATGTTCATGAGCGAGTCCATGTACCCCAGCACCGTCGGTGTCGCCGCCGCCCTGGTCTCGATCGCCGCCTGCGCCCATGGGTGCGCGCCCATCACCATGCGGGCCGAGCCGATGCGCTCCCGGAGCGCGTCCTGCCATGGAAGACCACCCGCCGGGACGCCGATGCTCGCCACGAGCCTGTCGAGCATGCCGTCGATCAGCTCCTCGCGATTCGCGACGTGCTTGTAGAGCGCCATCGCGGTGACCCCGAGCTCGTCCGCGACCCGCCTCATGCTCGTGCGCTCGAGACCGATCTCGTCCGCCAGGCCGGCGGCCGCAGCCAGGACCTGCTCGCGGTCGAGCGGACGGCGGACGGGAGAACTTGACACGTCTACAGCGTATACCTAGAGTGAGGAGCGCGTCGGTGTACGGCGTATACCTCTAGCTCAAGGAACGCCATGCCCGACCGCTCCCGCACATACGCTCGCATCGCGGGCATCCTTTACCTCGTTACCCACGCCACCTCGATCGCAGCGGTCGCGGCATACGCGGGCGGCGCACTGACCGGAGGCGTCACTGTGGAGCTCCTCCTCGCCGGCGGATGTCTCGGAACCGGCATCCTCCTCTGGCTCCTGCTGGGCCAGGTCGGTCCCGCCCGGGCGGCCACCTTCGCTGCGCTGCGAGCCCTCGAAGCCGCCCTCATCGCGGCAGGTACGCTCCCGATGCTCGCGCTGCAGGGGACGACCGCGACCGGACCGATGGCGGAGACACTCGTCGCACTCCACACTGCCGCCTTCCTCGTCGGTCAGGGGCTGGTGATCAGCGCGAACACGATCATCCTGGGGTGGCTGCTGTTCACCACCGGCCTCGTCCCGCGCGCGCTGGCGGCGCTCGGTCTCATCGGCGGCACACTGGTACTCGCGAGCAACTCCGCTCAGCTGTTCGACATGATCCCGCAGGGTGGGACGATCGCCGGGGTCTGCGCCCTGCCGATCTTCGCCTTCGAGATCTGGTTCGCGATCCACCTCATCACGGTGGGCCTTCGACCGCGCGCGTCGGTCCGTGCTCTCTCCGGATCAGCCCTCTGACCCTGGGCGCCTCGCCGCGTCCCGGTCCGCTGCTGACAGCTCGAGCCCTGCGCCGGGGCAGTTCGGTGGCTGAGCGGTGTTCGCCCGGCCCGGCTGCCTCAGTTGTTGAAGCGGAACTCCACGACGTCGCCGTCCTGCATGACGTAGTCCTTGCCCTCCAGGCGCGCCTTGCCCTTGGCACGGGCCTCCTGCACGGAACCGGTCTCCACGAGGTCGTCGAACGACACGATCTCGGCCTTGATGAAGCCCTTCTCGAAGTCCGTGTGGATGACGCCGGCGGCCTGCGGGGCCTTCGATCCCTTGGGGATGGTCCAGGCGCGGGCTTCCTTCGGACCTGCGGTGAGGTAGGTCTGCAGGCCGAGCGTGTCGAAGCCGATGCGGGCGAGTTGGTCGAGGCCCGACTCGTCCTGCCCCGTCGAGGCGAGGAGCTCGGCAGCGTCCTCGGGGTCGAGGTCCTTGAGCTCGGACTCGATCTTCGCGTCGAGGAAGATGGCCTGCGCCGGGGCGACGAGGGCGGCGAGCTCGGCCTTGCGGGCGTCGTCGGTCAGCACGGACTCGTCGACGTTGAAGACGAAGATGACGGGCTTGACCGTGAGGAGCCCGAGTTCGCGGATCGGCTCGAGGTCGAGGCCGCTGGTGGAGAGCAGAATTCCGCGCTCCAGCGCATCCTTGGCGGCCTTCGCGGCTTCGAGGACCGACGGGTCGATCTTCTTGCCCCGCACTTCCTTCTCGTACCGCGTGATCGCCTTCTCGACGGTCTGCAGGTCGGCGAGCATGAGCTCCGCGTTGATGGTCTCCATGTCCGACGCCGGGTTCACGGCACCGTCCACGTGCACCACATCGTCGTCGGAGAACCCGCGCACCACCTGGGCGATCGCGTCGGCCTCGCGGATGTTCGCGAGGAACTGGTTACCCAGCCCCTCCCCCTCGCTCGCCCCTCGGACGATGCCCGCGATGTCGACGAACGACACGGCGGCGGGCAGGATGCGCTCGCTCCCGAAGATCTCGGCGAGCTTCTCGAGCCGCGGGTCGGGCAGGTTCACCACGCCGACGTTCGGCTCGATCGTCGCGAACGGGTAGTTCGCCGCGAGCACGTCGTTCTTGGTGAGAGCGTTGAAGAGGGTGGACTTGCCGACGTTGGGCAGGCCGACGATTCCGATCGATAAGTTTGGCATGGTGATCCTCAGTTTACGAGGTCATGCCGCGGGTCTCTGACGGGTTCGCGGGACAAGCACTGAGCGCCGACTGGCCTTACGTCGTAACGATCGAGCATCGGCAGACGGGAGGTGACGTCGGCCCGGGTACCGTGATCTTCATGCAAAAGCGCAGAGGACTCGCCGTTGCATCCGGCGCGGTCACTGGTGCGCTCGCCCTCGCGGGCTGCACTGTCACGGATGCCTCCGCTGTGCGAGTCAACTCGGATGGCTCACTAGACTACGTCACCTGCAGGCCGGACGCGGATGACTGGGACGCCTACTTCTATACCTCCGAAGACGAAGACGAGGCCATCGAGTTGCAGCCGACCGAGGCCCTCGCCGCCTCCTCCGAGGGCGCCGTGGTGCACTTCGCCCCGCCTGCTCAAGATTGGGACTCGCTCGTCATCGGTGCGTCCGTCTTCGCATCGGTAAAGATCCACTTCGACAGCTATACACCTGACGAGTGGCACTGGAACACAGATGGGTGGTTTGGCGCCGGCACTCGCTGCTCCATCGAGGAGTGAGCATTCTGGCGGCGTAACCGCGAGCGCCTGAATCAGATGGCCGTTTGCCCCACTTAGACGTTGCCGCCACGGACGATTCCGATAGTGAGAGCCACGGGGAACGAGTCTACCTACGCCGCCCTCCCCCGCCTCACCCCCGCGGAGGGCAAGCGCTCACGCGGGATCAGGCGGGAGTGCGCGAAAGGTGCCTGATACGGCGCGGGCGCCTGTTCAGCCGCGGGTCGCGCGGAACGCCCTCGTCACGTACGGCACCTCGACCGTGTCGTCCCCGTGCAGGCCGAGCTCGTCGAACAGCGCGTCCATCTCGCCACGGATCCGGTCCTTCTCGGCCTCGTCGGCGGTGATCACGGCGCTGCGCGACGCGGCCATGCGGTGCAGGAACTCCCGCGTCATGGGGCGCGACCACTCCCACCGTTCCTGCGCCAAGGCGCCGAACGGCTCGGCCACCACGGGGTCGCCGGCCGCGAGCATGATCTCGGCGTTGCTGCCGTGCATGATGTCGGTGAGCCGCCGCACCCAGTCCACGCGCTCGTCGCGGAGGTTCCAGACGAGTCCCAGCACACCGCCCGGCCGCACCGCCCGACCGATCTCCGCGGAGGCGGCGACGGGCTCGACCCAGTGCCATGCCTGACCGAGCACCACGGCGTCCACGCTCGCGTCCGGCAGTGGGAGCTCCTCGGCGGTCCCGACGAAAGTGGGGACCCCTGGTACGGCCTCGCGAAGCGCGGCGAGCATCGCGGGGTCCGGGTCGATCGCCACGACCTCGGCGTCCGCAGCCGCGACGAGCGCCCGCGTGAGCTTGCCGGTCCCGGCGCCGACGTCGGCGACCCGACGCGCACCGTCCGCCATCGGCTCCAACATCCAGGCGACCGCCTCGAACGGGTACTCGGGCCGTCCGGCCTCGTAGCTTCCGGCCGCCGCACCGAAGGACCTCGCCAGTTCGTCCGCCATGTGGCCAGCATACGGCGAGCCTGCACAGCGACGTCGGAGGCCCGGGAGAGAGTGAGGACGTGCCACTGGACTTCACTGCGATCGACTTCGAGACCGCGAACTCCAGCCCGGCCTCCGCGTGTTCCGTGGGACTCGTGCGGGTGCGGGACGGGAAGGTCGTCGCCACCGCGAACTGGCTGATCCAGCCTCCGCCCGGCCATGACGAGTTCCAGGAGTGGAACGTCCGCATCCACGGCATCCGCCCCGAGCACGTGCTCTCGGCGGCCACGTGGGTCGACCAGTTCGAACGGCTCTGCGCCTTCGCCGGAGCGGACGTGCTCGTGGCTCACAACGCCGGCTTCGATCTCAACGTGCTGCGTCGGGCGACGGAGGTCACGGGCCAGATCTGCCCGCCGTACCGTTCGCTGTGCAGCCTCCAGGTGGCGCGGAAGACCTATCAGCTCGACTCGTACCGCCTTCCGCTCGCCGCCGCGGCGGCAGGGTATGCGGAGTTCTCGCATCACGACGCGCTCGCGGATGCGCTCGCCTGCGCACAGATCATCGTCGACGCGGCCGCCCGCGCCGGCGCCTTCGACGTGTTCGGGCTCGCCGACGCCCTCGGGCTCCGCGTCACCGAGCCCGCCGTGCCGGCGCTGGAGCGCGCCGTCGCCTGACGCGCCTCGCCGCCTCCCGGCGATGTCGGAGGCCCTCGGCATCATGGAGCCATGGATGCCCTGTCGATCGTTCTCCTGCTCGTGGCCCTCGCCGCGGGCGTCGCTCTCGGCTGGTTCCTCCGAGCCGGACGGAGCGCCGCCGACATCGCGCGCACGCAGGCTGAGCTCGCGGCGGCGCGAGACGACCGCGACCGCCAGTACGACCTCTACCGGGACGCGGTCGAACACGCCCGCTCCGAGCAGCGGGCGGAAGCGCAGCGTGTCCAGCAGCAGAACGCCGTGCTGCAGGCCCTGGCGCCGGTGCGCGAGAGCCTCCAGCAGATGCAGTCCAAGGTCGCTGCGATCGAGAGCGAACGGCAGGCGCAGTTCGGCACGCTCGCCGAGCAGCTCCGACGTGCCCAGGAGTCCGATGAAGCGCTCCGCGCGACGACCGAGTCGCTCGCGGGCGCGCTGCGCTCCACGTCCACGCGCGGCGTCTGGGGCGAGACCCAGCTGCGGCGCGTCGTCGAGGCCGCGGGGCTGACCAGACACGTCGACTTCGACCTGCAGGCGACGATCACCTCCGACCGCGGCCAGGGGCGCCCCGACATGGTCGTCCGCCTGCCGGGCGGCACGTCGATCGCCGTGGACGCGAAGGTGCCGCTCGACGCCTATCTCGAGGCGTCGGCGCTGCCCGCAGGCGACGCCCACGAACCGCAGCGTCGTGCCCACATGCAGAAACACGTCCGTGCGGTCCGCGCGCACGTCGACGCCCTCGCCAAGAAGGCCTACTGGTCAGGCCTCGACGCGAGCCCGGAGTTCGTCATCTGCTTCCTGCCGAGCGAGTCGCTGCTGGCCGCCGCCATCGACGAGGACCCGACGCTGCTCGACTACGCCTTCAGCCGCCGCGTGGCGCTCGCCTCCCCCGTGAACCTCTGGGCGGTCCTCAAGACGGTCGCGTACACGTGGACGCAGCAGGAGGTGTCCACCGAGGCCCGGAGTCTGCTGGCGCTCGGCACGCAGCTGTACGAGCGCCTCGGCACGCTCGCGGGTCATGCCGACGACCTCCGTCGGGCGATCGAGCGCACGGTCGACAGCTACAACCGCTTCGCCGGATCCCTGGAGTCCCGGGTTCTCGTCACCGCCCGCCAGTTCCCCGGCGTCGATGCGGAGGCCTTGGCACCGATGCCGGCGATCACCGCGGACGGACGGCGCTTCACCGCGCCGGAGCTCCTGGTCCCGGCCGAGGCCGAAGACGCCGCCGACGCGATGCAGGCTGATGTCGGCGAGGTTCGCGCGCGTCTGGATCACGCCGCCGCGCTTCCCGACCGGGAGGACTGACAGCGGCGACGGATCGACCGGCCGCGAGGGCGTCAGGCGACGCCGGGAACGCCGCTGAGCAGCAGGATGACGAGGCCGCTCGTGGCGAGGAAGGCGCCGATCATCCACCAGGCACTGACCTCGTGCCCCTCGGCGCGGCGGACGCGGAACAGCACGTCGGCGCGCCGAGCCGGGTCGACGGCCGGCTGCGCGACGGGTGCCGGCGGGGCCACGGCCGCCGCTTCGGCATCGGCGCTCACCCGGAGGATGCGTCCGGTGTTCGTCGTGATGATCTTGGTCGGCGCGGCGCTCTTCGAGCCGCTCGTGTGCTGCGTTGTCATGCGTTCGCCCTCCTGTGCCTGCGGTGCCTGGCGGCTCCGTCGACGGCGACAAACCCAGTGACAATTGTGACACGACGGCTCGCCGAACCGGGGCCGACCCGTGGAGGAGGCGATACCGGGTCGGTAACGATGGCGGGAATCCGGCCCACGATCATCACCGCGGGAGAGGCCTCACAGCCACTTCGAGACGAGGTGCTCCGACGCGATGCGGCGCAGAGTTCCGGAGGCTCCTCGCAGGACCACGCTCTCGGTGTAGACGTAGCCGCGCTCGCGCCGCACACCGGCCACGAGCTGGCCGTCCGTGACACCCGTCGCGACGAAGATCGTGTTGTTCCCCTGCACCAGGTCGTCGGCTTCGTAGACCTTGTCCATGTCGAGCCCCGCGTCGATGCCGCGCTGGCGCTCGTCGCCGTCCCGCGGCCAGAGCCGACCCTGGATATGACCGCCGAGGGCCTTGATCGCACACGCGGTGACGATGCCCTCGGGGCTGCCGCCGACCCCCACGCACATGTCCGTGCGGGCGTCGTGCCGGGCGGCGTTGATGCCGCCGGCGACATCGCCGTCGCTCATGAGGCGGGTTCCGGCTCCGGCGTCGCGGATCTCCTGGATGAGCTGCTCGTGCCGGGGGCGGTTGAGCACCGACACCACGATCTCGTCCACCGGCTTGTCCAGCGCACCGGCGAGCTTGCGGATGTTCTCGCCGATGGGCAGACGGATGTCCACCACGCCCACACCGGCGGGCCCCGTGACGAGCTTGTCCATGTAGAAGACGCTGGAGGCGTCGAGCATCGTGTCGCGGTCGGACACGGCGATCACCGAGAGGGCGTTCTGCCGCCCGGCGGCGGTCAGCGATGTCCCGTCGATGGGGTCCACCGCGATGTCGCAGAGGGGCCCGCGACCGGTCCCGACGACCTCGCCGTTGAAGAGCATCGGGGCGTTGTCCTTCTCGCCCTCGCCGATCACCACGCGGCCCTGGAAGTCGACTGTCCCGAGGAAGGCCCGCATGGCGTCGACGGCCGCACCGTCAGCGGCCTCCTTCGCCCCGCGGCCGATGAACGGCACGGCTCGGATCGCCGCCGCCTCGGTCGCGCGCACCAACTCCATCGCGAGGTTGCGGTCAGGACGCAGCGGACTCAGGTCGGCAGTCAGACTCACCATGATTCCCAGCCTAGCCACGAGGAGGGCACCGATCGGCTCGTTTTCCGCTCGCAGGCTATGAAGAAATCGCGGTTCTTAACACCGACGAAGGAGACCCACCGCCACGGCGTGCCTCGCCCTGCCGACGCCGCACACCCGCCCCGATAGAGTGGCAGCTGTCCCGGCTTCACCTACCGCAGGAGTTCTCATGCCCGTCGCCACCCCGGATCAGTACGCCGACATGCTCGACCGCGCGAAGGCGGGCGGCTTCGCGTACCCCGCGTTCAACGTCTCGAGCTCGCAGACGATCAACGCCGTCCTCCAGGGCCTGACCGAGGCCGGCTCCGACGGCATCATCCAGGTCACCACCGGTGGCGCCGACTATTTCGCCGGCCACACGGTCAAGGCGCGCGCGACCGGCGCCCTCGCCTTCGCCCGCTACGCCACCGAGGTCGCCAAGAACTACCCGGTCACCGTCGCCCTGCACACCGACCACTGCCCGAAGGACGCCCTCGCGGGCTTCGTCGAGCCGCTCATCGCCGCCTCGGAGGAAGAGGTCAAGGCCGGCCGCAACCCGATCTTCCAGTCCCACATGTGGGACGGCTCGGCGGTCCCGCTCGCCGAGAACATCGAGATCGCCAAGGAGCTGCTCCCCCGCATGAAGGCCATCAACGCCATCCTCGAGGTCGAGATCGGCGTCGTCGGCGGCGAGGAGGACGGCGTGCAGCACGAGGGCTCGAACGAGGCCCTCTACACGACCTTCGCCGACGTGGACCAGGCCGTGCAGGCACTGGGCCTCGGCGAGCAGGGCCGGTACATCGCCGCCCTCACCTTCGGAAACGTGCACGGCGTGTACAAGCCGGGCGGCGTGAAGCTGCGTCCCGAGCTTCTCGGCGAGATCCAGGCCGAGGTCGCCGCGAAGTACAACACCGGCGCCAAGCCCCTCGACCTCGTCTTCCACGGCGGCTCCGGTTCGACCGACGAGGAGATCGCGCTCGCGGTCGCCAACGGTGTCATCAAGATGAACATCGACACCGACACGCAGTACGCCTACACCCGTGCCATCGCCGACTACATGTTCAAGAACTACGACGGCGTGCTGAAGGTCGACGGCGAGGTCGGCAACAAGAAGCAGTACGACCCGCGCGCCTGGGGCAAGATCGCCGAGACGGCCATGGCCGCCCGCGTGGTCGAGTCGACCCGTCAGCTCGGCTCGTACGGCCAGTCGAAGAGCTGACCGTCCGCACGCACACGAAGGGGCCCGGCATCATGCCGGGCCCCTTTCGTGTCTGCGCGCGGGGTCAGCGGGTCCCGGTCGCCTGGTCGAGGTAGGCGATGAAGGCCGGATCGCCCATCATCGGTACGACGAGACAGAAGGCGGCGATGCCCACCGTGACCACCGCCCCGACGACCGGGAGCCACCATGTGACGCGGCCACGGCGCAGGCGACGGATGGACAGCGCCGCGGTGACGCACCAGCCGACAGCGAGCACCACGGCCGCGATGGTCCCCCACATGCGGCCCGCGGCGTAATTCGTGAACTCGCCCTCGATGCCCAGCATGCCCATGGTCTGGTTCATGACGGGAACGATGTCGAGGTAGGACAGACCGGTCACCACGACGTTGACGAGGCCGTAGGCGAGGAGTGCGATCGTCGCGAACCTGTCCACAGGGTGGGGGCGCGCCGGAGCGGACGTCTGCGGTGCGGCCGACGGTGCCGGCGCCGGGGACGGCGCCGTCGGTGCGACCACCTCCGCCAGGGGTGGAAGACCCGCGGCCCTCCGCTGCTCCTCTGGCGTGGCGAGTTCCCCGTAACGGGGGCGCTGGTCGGTCATCCCGCCATGGTATCGGCAGGGGCTCAGCGGGCCGTTCAGGAAATCGGGCCCCAACCGATAGCGGCCCCGGAGAAGTGGGGACTTCTCGGGGCCGCGGACGTGGAGCGCTGGGGACGCTCCTCATCCCGTTGGTCGCCGGCGCTGGGGACGCCGTAGGCGATCAGTAGGGCGTTGTCAGCCACTACGTCTTCGATCATAGGGAACCCGCGATGCCCGCACCAGGCCCCGGAATTCAGATGGTGAACTCCGCGTCCGGCCCGTCGGTGTCGAGGGCATCCGCCCCCAGCTGCAGCGAGAGCCGCCGCGCCGTGCGTTGCAGGTTCGACACCAGTCGGCGGTTGACGACGGCCCGGTCGGCGGGCAGGGAGACCGCCAGCGACGCCGTGACACCGGGCGCGATGACGGGCACCGCGACGCACGTCGCGCCGATCGCGTACTCCTCCCGGTCGACCGCCCACCCCGGCGTCTGCTCGAGCTGGGTGAGGAGGGTCCGCCGGTCGCTGATCGTCCGCGGCGTGAGCTCTTCGAGCCGGTGCCGGGAGAGGTAGTCCAGGCGATCCTCCTCGGAGAGCGCCGCGAGGATCTGTTTGCCGAGCGCGGTGGCGTGGGCACTGGCGTGCAGTCCCACCCAGAGCTCGATGCGCGGATTCCGCACGGAGTCCACGATGTCGACGAGGTGCATCTCCCCGTCCGCGTATCGGGAGAGGTAGGCCGTGGCGCCGACGTCCTCCGTCACTGCGCGCAGCGCGGCGCGCACCCGCGCCAGGAACACCCCGCGCGAGTCGATCTGCTGCTGGAACGACGGAAATCGGCCTCCCAGCACGAGTCCGTCCGGCTCTGCGCTCAGATACCCCTCATGCACCAGCGTGCGCACGAGGTTGTAGGTCGTTCCCGGCGTGAGTCCCGTGATCGACGAGAGCATCTTGGCCGGAAGAGGCCGTGGGGAGTTCGCGACGATGTCGACGAGGCGGAGCGCGCGTTGCACGGACCCGATGAGGGTCGGCTCCGCCTCCGCGGCGTTCACCGCTACGCACCCCCTCCAGCGGAGGCGCGGCCGCCGAGGGCGCGCGCGTCGCGCTGACCCGCGGCATCCTGACGGAGCTCCTTCGGCAGCGAGAACATGAGATCCTCCTCCGCCGTCTTGACCTCTTCCACGTCGCGGTACCCGGCATCGCCGATCGCGTCGAGCACCTCGCGCACGAGAACCTCGGGCACCGACGCACCGCTGGTGACGCCCACGGTCTCCACCCCGTCGAGCCACTCCTGGCGGATCTCCTCGGCGTAGTCCACGCGGTAGGCGGCCTTGGCGCCGTACTCGAGGGCGACCTCGACGAGCCGGACGCTGTTGGACGAGTTGGCCGATCCGACCACGATCACGAGATCGGCGCCCTGGGCGACCTTCTTGATGGCGACCTGCCGGTTCTGCGTGGCGTAGCAGATGTCGTCGGACGGCGGGTTGTGCAGCTCGGGGAAGCGGGTGCGAAGCCTGTTCACCGTCTCCATCGTCTCGTCGACCGAGAGCGTCGTCTGCGACAGCCACACGACCTTCGACGGGTCCTTCACCTGCACGGTGTCGGCCTCTTCCGGCGAGTTCACGACGGTGACGTGGTCCGGGGCCTCCCCCGCGGTTCCCTCGACCTCCTCGTGGCCGTCGTGGCCGATGAGCAGGATCTCGAAGTCGTCCCGGGCGAAGCGCACGGCCTCGCGGTGGACCTTGGTGACGAGCGGGCAGGTCGCGTCGATCGCGTGCAGGCCGCGATCCGATGCGGCATTGACGACGGCCGGGGAGACGCCGTGCGCGCTGAAGACGACGTGCGCCCCCTCGGGCACCTCGTCGACCTCTTCGACGAAGATCGCGCCCTTGGCCTCCAGCTCCGTCACGACGTGGATGTTGTGCACGATCTGCTTGCGGACGTACACGGGGGCGCCGTAGCGCTCGAGCGCCTTCTCCACAGCGACCACCGCGCGGTCCACCCCTGCACAGTATCCGCGGGGGGCGGCGAGCAGGACGCGCTTGTGTCCGGGCACCGGGTTATCCTGAAGCCGCCCGGCCGCGGCGCGCACTCGTGGGATGCGAGGAGCGGGAAGATGAACGGCAGTCGAAGTCACCCCTCGATTCTACCGTCGCCCGGCTGGACGGGGCCGGTGAGCGCGCGGGCAGGAACGGGAGCAGATGACAGTCTTCGAAGCGGCGACAGGACCGGGCGAGACGCCGCCGGCGGATGCCGTGGCCCCGCGCGACTCCACCGCCCAGGCGCCGACGTCCGTGGCCCGACTGAACGCCACCATCCGCGACTTCGTGGCCCGCTGGAACACGGTCTGGGTCGAGGGCGAGATCACCTCGTGGAACGTCCGCGCCGGGAACGTCTTCGCCCGCCTCAAGGACACCCGCTCCGACGCGCAGATCTCCATCCGCGTCTGGTCGAGCGTGCGCGGCCGCATCCCCGCCGACCTGGGTGTGGGCGATCACGTCGTCGCCGCCGTCAAGGCCGACTACTTCGTCCGCTCCGGCGACTTCAGCTTCGCGGTCTCCGCCATGAAGCACGTCGGGCTCGGCGACCAGCTCGAACGCCTGGAGCGGCTGCGCGTGCAGCTCCGCCAGGAGGGCCTCTTCGACCCCGCCCGCAAGAAGCGCCTGCCGTTCCTCCCCCACGTCATCGGCCTCATCACCGGCGAGCGCTCCGACGCCGAGAAGGACGTGCACCGCAACGCCGAGCTGCGCTGGCCGCAGGTACGGTTCAAGACCGCGTACGCCGCCGTGCAGGGCGACCGCTGCGTGCCGGACACCCTGGCCGCGTTGGCCCGTCTCGACGCCGACCCCGAGGTCGACGTCATCATCATCGCGCGCGGCGGCGGCGACCCGCAGACCCTCCTCGGCTTCAGCGACGAGCGCCTGGTCCGCGCCGTCGCGGCGGCCTCCACGCCGGTGGTCAGCGCCATCGGCCATGAGAACGACCATCCCCTCCTCGACGACGTCGCCGATCTGCGCGCGTCGACGCCGACCGACGCCGCCAAGCGCGTCGTTCCGGACGTCGGGGAGCAGCGCGCGCTCATCGCGCAGCTCCGGTCCCGCGCCACGACGCGCCTCACCCAGCGCCTCTCGCACGACATCGCCCAGCTGGAGCAGCTGCGGTCCCGTCCCGTGCTGCGCTCCCCCGCTCCGATCATCGACACGCGCGCGCAGGAGACCTTCCTGCTCCTCGCCCGTGGCCGCGACGCGGTCACCCGGCAGCTCGACGACGCCGGCCGCCGGACGGGCGAGTTGCGCGCCTCGCTGCGCGCCCTGTCCCCCGCCGCCACCCTGGCCCGCGGCTACGCGATCGCACACCTCGAGGGCGGTGTCATCCTCCGCGATGCAGCCGATGCGCCCGCGGGCAGTGCGCTGACGCTCACGGTGGACCGAGGGTCGTTGGCGGTGCGCTCGGAGGGCGAGATCGCGGAGGACGCCTGAGCGGGAGGCGTCCGAGGCACGACGTAGGATGGAGGAGTGAGCGCCGTGAACGACACCCCCGTGGACACGCTGTCGTTCGAGGCGGCCCGTGACGAGCTCGTGCGGGTCGTCGCCGAGCTCGAACAGGGGGCACCGACCCTCGAGCACTCGCTCGCACTCTGGGAGCGCGGCGAGGCCCTGGCCGCCCGTTGCGAGGAGTGGCTGCTCGGCGCGAAGCGCCGGCTCGAGGCCGCTCGCACCGCCACCGCCGACGAGAGCGACGCGTCATGAGCAAGGGCCCCGCGATCAACGCCGACCTCGGTCGGCCGGAGACACCTGACGAGACCGCCGCGCGCAAGGCCGCGTCGAGCAAGGCCTATCGGTCGAGCCAGACGGTCCGCAATCTCGTCGCCGCCCTCGTGGTGACCCTCGCGGTCGTCGTCGTCATCATCGCGCTCGTCCCCCGCGGTGAGCCGGTCGCGGCGAAGCCGATCGACGTGGCCGCCATCGCCGCCGACGTCGAGTCGTCCATGGGCAGCCCGGCGATCGTTCCCGAGACGGACGAGTTCTGGCGGGTGAACGCGGCGGAACTCCAGAGCGGAGCCCCCGTGGTCTGGGAGGTCACCCTCGCGCCCGCGGCGCAGGATGAGCGCGGATTCATCAAGCTCGCCCAGGCGTTCGACGCCGATGCCTCCTGGGCCCCGCAGCGGCTGAACGGCGTCGCCCCGACCGACACCGTGCGCATCGGCGGCCGGGAGTGGGACGTCTACCAGCCCGGCTCCGCCAGCGCCGAGGCGAACGTCACCTATGCCCTCGGCACCCAGGCCGGCGACGACTATGTGCTCCTCTACGGCTCCCGCTCCGCGGACTCCACCGCCGAGCTCGCGGAGTCGCTCATCCCCCAGATCCGCACCGTCTCGGAGGCCCGATGACCCACCCGCTGACCCCCGCCGCCGCCTGGAAGCAGATGCAGGACGGCAACCGTCGCTTCGTCCGCGACGAGCCCCAGCACCCGAACCAGAACGTCGACCGTCGCAAGGACCTCACCGCGGCCCAGCACCCCGTCGCGACGCTGTTCGGCTGCTCGGACTCCCGTCTCGCCGCCGAGATCATCTTCGACCTCGGCCTCGGCGACCTGTTCGTCGTGCGCAACGCCGGACAGGTGATCGGCGAGTCGATCGTGGCGAGCCTGGAGTACGCGGTCGCCGTTCTCGAGGTGCCGCTCATCGTGGTCCTCGCGCACGACTCCTGCGGTGCGGTGCGTGCCGCCATCGACGGCACGGCCATCGACGCCGACCCGCTCCCCCCGCACATCTGGAAGCTCATCGCGCCGATCGTCCCTGCCGCCCGCAAGGTCCTCGCGGAGAGCGGCGGCGGCACGGTGGCCGACATCGATGCGGAGCTCGTCGGCCGCGAGCACCTGCGCAACACCGTCAACGACCTGCTGCAGTCGTCCGAGATCATCAGCAACGCCGTCGCCGAAGGCCGTCTCGGCATCGTCGGCGCCAACTATCGTCTGGCCGAGGGCGAGGCAGCGCCCGTCGTCACGGTCGGCATCGAAGCCGAGGGGATCGACCCCGCAACCAAGGAGGGTTCGGAATGACCGACACCGAGTACCGCATCGAACACGACACCATGGGTGAGGTGCGAGTGCCCGTGAACGCGCTCTACGGGGCGCAGACACAGCGCGCCGTGGAGAACTTCCCGATCTCCGGCAAGGGCCTGGAGTCGACGCAGATCGCCGCACTCGCGCGTATCAAGAAGGCCGCCGCCCTGGTCAACAAGGAGCTCGGCACCCTCGACGGCGCCATCGCCGATGCCATCGCGCAGGCCGCCGACCAGGTCGCATCCGGCGCACACGACGGCGAGTTCCCGGTCGACACCTACCAGACCGGCTCCGGCACCTCGTCGAACATGAACATGAACGAGGTCCTGGCGACGCTCGCGAGCCGCATCCTCGGATCGACCGTGCACCCCAACGACCACGTGAACGCCTCGCAGTCGTCGAACGACGTGTTCCCGACCTCGGTGCACATCGCGGTCACCCAGGCGCTCATCGACACCCTGATCCCCGCGCTCGACCACCTCGCGGTCGCGCTCGAGGCCAAGGCGGAGCTCTGGAAGGACGCGGTCAAGTCCGGCCGCACGCACCTCATGGACGCGACGCCCGTCACGCTCGGCCAGGAGTTCGGCGGCTACGCCCGCCAGATCCGTCTGGGCATCGAGCGCGTGCAGTCGGCGCTCCCCCGCGTGGCCGAGGTGCCCCTGGGCGGCACCGCCGTCGGCACCGGGATCAACACTCCCCTCGGATTCCCGCAGAAGGTCATCGAGCTGCTGGCGGCCGAGACCGAGCTGCCGATCACCGAGGCGAAGGACCACTTCGAGGCGCAGGCGAACCGCGACGGTCTCGTCGAGGCCTCCGGCGCGCTCCGCACGATCGCCGTGTCGCTCACGAAGATCAACAACGACCTGCGCTGGATGGGCTCCGGCCCCAACACCGGTCTCGGCGAGCTGCACATCCCCGACCTGCAGCCGGGGTCGTCGATCATGCCGGGCAAGGTCAACCCCGTCGTGCCCGAGGCCGTGCTCATGGTGTGCGCGCGGGTCATCGGCAACGACGCCACGGTCGCCTGGGCCGGCGCCTCCGGCTCGTTCGAGCTGAACGTCGCCATCCCGGTCATGGGCACCGCGGTGCTCGAGTCGATCCGTCTGCTGTCGAACGCCTCGCGGGTGCTCGCGGACAAGACGATCGACGGCCTGCAGGCGAACGTCGAGCGGGCGGCGGCCTTCGCGGGTATGAGCCCGTCGATCGTGACGCCCCTGAACAAGCTCATCGGCTACGAAGCCGCGGCGAAGATCGCCAAGCACTCGGTCGCCAAGGGCATCACGGTGCGCGACGCCGTGATCGACCTCGGCTACGTCGAGCGCGGCGAGCTCACCCTCGAGCAGCTGGACGAGAAGCTCGACCTGCTGTCGATGACCCACCCGGGCTGATCCACGCTCGAAGACGGATGCCGCGAGGACCTCGGTCCCCGCGGCATCCGTCGTTTCCGGCACCGTCCCGTTCTCCGATCCCGTTCTCCGTCCGTCTCGGTTCCCACCTCGGATGCACGACCACGTTCCGTCTGCACGACCGAATCCCCGGAACAGGACTACCTGCGGCTCCGGATCGTGCAGGTGACTCTTCCTCCACGTATCCCCGGACATCCCGACTCGTCCCCACGACGTCCTTCGGCCCCCGCCGTGACGCCGGAGGACGCAGAATCGGCGAGTGCTCGATCCCGTCTCGACCCTTCACCGTCTCGGAGGCATCGCCCGCGGTCGCGACCTCGGGGCTTTCGGAATCTCCCGCTCCGCCTTGTCCCGCGCGGTGCGCGCCGGCCGGATCCATCGGGTCCGCGCGGGGGTGTTCGCCACCCACGACCTCGACGCGACGGTGCTCACGGCGGCTGCCCACGGAGGGGCCATCAGCTGCGGCACCGCGCTACGTGCCCACGGAGTCTGGGTGCTGTCGGAGAGCGATGCGCCGCACGTCTGGCTCGGGCGCAACGGCCGCGCGCACCCGCACATCGAGTGCCGGTGCATCCCGCATCATTTCGAGGGACGCACCCGGTTCGGCATCGTGGCTGTCGAGGACGCGCTCCGGCATCTGCACGCCTGCGAGGGTGACGAGTCGTTCTTCGTCTCGTTCGAGTCCGCCTGGCGCCTGGGTCTGATCGGCAGCGCGTCACGAGCCCGGATCCGCGCCGCGCTGCCCCGGTCCGCGCGTTGGCTCGTGGACTTCGCCCGGTCCGACGCGGACAGCGGTCTGGAATCCCTCCTGCGCCTCCGTCTCCACATCCTCGGCGTGCACCTCGCGACGCAGGTCTCGATCCCCGGTGTCGGCCGCGTCGACTTCGTGGTCGACGGCCGACTCATCATCGAGGTCGACGGCCGGGAGCACCACGGTGCTCCCGAGATGCGCCACCGCGATCTCTCCCGCGATGCTGCGGCATCGCGACTCGGGTACGAGACGCTGCGCTTCGACTACGCCCAGGTCGTGCACGACTGGCCCATGGTTCAGGCTGCGATCGAAGGGGCTCTGCGCCGGGCCCGCGACCGCGTCTGACCGCGGTTCCGCCCGCACGGCCCCGTTCCGCCCGCACGGCCCCGTTCCGCGTGCACGACCCCTCCGGTCCCGGCAGCCGGCCGACGGTGCAGGATCGTGCAGGTGTCGCTACCGACGTCCGAGGGCCCGCGGGACGGATGCACGAGCTGGATACGCCTGCACGACGGAACACCCCTGATCGACCCACCACTGTCGTCGGATCGTGCATCCGGGAGATCGTGTATCCCGACGGGACCGTGTATCCACCCGCTCGCGTGACGTGACGTCTGGACCTCCAGGTGCACGAGCCCGACATGGATGCACGATCGAAGAGGCCGGTGGGGCCAACAGGCGGGACGAGATCGTGCGGCCGGGACGCGATCGTGCGGGCGGGCCCGGGTCGTGCAGAGCCCGCCCGCACGGATCGGGTCAGCTGAGCTCGCCGCCCTCCAGGAGGTCCGTGACGAGGGCGGCGATGGCGGAGCGCTCCGAGCGGGTCAGCGTGACGTGTCCGAAGAGGCCGTGTCCCTTGAGGGTCTCGATGACGCTCGCGATGCCGTCGTGCCGACCGACCCGGAGGTTGTCGCGCTGCCCGACGTCGTGGGTGAGGATCACCCGGGAGTTCTGGCCCATCCTGCTGAGCACCGTGAGCAGCACGTTCCGCTCCAGGGACTGCGCCTCATCCACGATCACGAAGGCGTCGTGCAGGGACCGTCCGCGGATGTGGGTGAGCGGCATGACCTCCAGCAACCCACGCTCCACGACCTCGTCGATGACGTTCCCGGAGACGACGGAGCCGAGGGTGTCGTACACCGCCTGGCCCCAGGGGTTCATCTTCTCCCCCTGGTCGCCCGGGAGGTATCCGAGCTCCTGGCCCCCGACGGCGAACAGCGGACGGAACACGATGATCTTCTTCTGCTGCTGCCGCTCCAGCACGGCCTCCAGACCGGCGCACAGCGCCAGCGCGGACTTGCCGGTGCCTGCGCGTCCGCCCAGCGACACGATGCCCACCTCGGGGTCGAGGAGCAGGTCGATCGCGATGCGCTGTTCGGCGGAGCGCCCGTGCATGCCGAAGATGTCCCGGTCCCCGCGGACGAGCCGGAACTCGCCGTCGCCGGTGACCCGACCGAGGGCCGATCCGCGCTCGGAGTGGATGATGAGGCCGGTGTTGACGGGGAGCCCGTGCACGTCCTCACTGATCCCGACCTCGCTCTCATAGAGGTCGCTGATGTCATCGCCGGAGAGGTCGAGGGTGGCGATGCCCGTCCAGCCCGAGTCGACGGCCTGCTCCGCGAGATACTCCTCGGCACGCAGCCCGAGGGACGCCGCCTTCACCCGCATCGGGAGATCCTTCGACACGATGGTCACGTCCTGGCCGTCCTGCGCGAGGTGCATCGCCACGGAGAGGATGCGGCTGTCGTTGTCACTGAGGCGGATGCCGGCCGGGAGCACCGAGAGGTCGGCGTTGCCGAGCTCCACGCGGAGGGTGCCGCCCTCGCCGACCTCCACCGGGAAGTCGAGGCGGCCGTGCTCGACGCGGAGGTCGTCGAGGTGACGCAGCGCCTGGCGGGCGAAGTAGCCGATCTCCGGGTCGTGCCGCTTGCCCTCGAGTTCGGTGATGACGACCACCGGGAGCACCACGGAATGCTCCGCGAAGCGGAAGAGCGCCTGCGGATCGCTCAGCAGGACCGAGGTGTCGAGGACGTAGGTGCGCAGATCCTGATCGGGTTCTGCGGCCGCGGCCTGTCTCGTCGTCTGACGGGTGGACTGCTGCGCGGTGCTGGTGGACTGCTGCGCTGAACGTGTGGTCACGACCCACTCCCGACCCGGGGATTCCCGGCTATTCGAACGAGTCGACCAGGGGGTCACGAGTCGCGAACCTGAGGCCGACCCGACCGGGCGCCTTGCCCGATGCCTTGAAGGTACGACCGCCCGGGCGTTTTCCACGGACAAGACACGCCAGCGATTCGTTACGGGACGATGAACGATTCCTTGCCGAACGCGCCGAGGGTCTCATCGAGCAGTGCGAGGGTCTCGGCGTCGGTGCCCGCGTGCGGTGCGACGCGGATCGACTCGCCACGCGCCGTGACGACCAGTCCGGCGTTCGCGAGGGCCGCCGCGAGCCGAGCGGGTTCCTCCGGTGCGAGGGCGACGATCCCCGCGCGCTCGGTGCGGTCGCGCGGGGAGACGACGGCGATCCCATGGCGGTCGGCGGTCTCGATCACCGCGTCCACCTGCGCGGAGACCCGCTCTTCGATGGCCGCGACGCCGGCGTCCCTGACATCGCGTGCGCCGGTTGAGAGCCGGCCGGCGGCGAGCGTGTCCGGCACGCTGATCGTGTACGCCTTCGCGTCCGGTGCCGGGGCGGGCAGCTCGTCGACGAAGAGTCCGCTCGCCGTCGTCCCGGTGATGCCGGAGAGCACGGGTGCGATGCGCTCGCGCGCCTGCGGCGAGAACCAGGCGAACCCGGTGCCCCGGCCCGCGCGCAGCCACTTGTACCCGTGCCCGACGACGACGTCCGCGACGCTGTAGTCGGCGTCGATCACACCGAAGGACTGCACGGCATCGACGATGAGGAGGCGATCAGGGCCGAGGACGTCACGCAGCGCGGCGAGGTCGGCACGGTAGCCGGTGCGGAAGTCGACGTGGCTGACGGCGAGGGCGACGACCTCGTCGTCGAGGACAGCACTGACGGCGTCGGGAGTGACCCGTCCGTCCTCGGGCGTGATCCACCGTGGTGTGACCGCGCGGCCGGACGCGGTCGCCGCGCGCTCCAGAGTGAGGCTCACACTCGGGAACTCCGCCGTGCTCGCGACGACCGCGCCGGAGACCCCGTAGAGCGCGTGCATGAGGCCGTGCGTCGACGACGGCTGCAGCGTGACCTCCGCGGCGTCGGCGCCGAGGAGTTCGGCGATGACCTCCTGCGCCTGCCCGATCCGCTCTCCCACGAGGGCCAGCGACGACGGCCGACCGCTGCCGAGCAGGTCCGCGTCCGCGAACACCTCGGCACGGACCGAGGGTGACACGGGGCCGAACGCCGCCCAGTTCAGGTAGCCGGGCTCGGCGTCGAACGTTCCGATGTAGTCGTCGAAGGAGCTCACTGCGTCATTGTGACACGCGCGCGCGGTTCCCGGATCAGCGTCCGAATCGGCGGTCGCGGTCGGCGTAGTCGCGGATCGCGCGGAGGAAGTCGACCTGGCGGAGGTCCGGCCCCAAGGCCTCGACGAAGTAGAACTCGCTGTGCGCGCTCTGCCACAGCAGGAAGTCGCTCAGCCGCTGCTCGCCGCTTGTGCGGATCACGAGGTCGGGGTCGGGCTGGCCGCCCGTGTAGAGGTGCTCCCCGATCATCTCCGGAGTGAGGTGCGCCGCGAGGTCTTCCAGCGTGCCACCCGATGCCTCATGCTTCGTGATGATGCTGCGCACCGCGTCGACGATCTCGTTCCGGCCGCCGTAGCCGACCGCGAGGTTCACGTGCAGTCCGGTGTGGTCCTTCGTCCGCTCCTCCGCGTCGGCGAGCACCCGTGCCAGTTCGACGGGGAGGATGTCGGAGCGGCCGACGTGCTTGACCCGCCAGTTCCCCTTCTGGGATAGCGCCTCGGCGAGCTCCGCGATGATCTCGATGAGATCGGCGAGCTCGGCCGAGTCCCGTTTGCGGAGGTTGTCGCTGGACAGGAGGTAGAGCGAGACGACCCGTACCCCGAGCTCATCGCACCAGCCGAGGAACTCCTGCATCTTGGCCGCCCCCGCACGGTGTCCTTCGGCCGGGGTGTCGAATCCGAGCTGCCGCGCCCACCGGCGATTGCCGTCGATCATCATCGCGACATGGTGCGGAACGGAGGCCGGATCGAGCTGACGACGCAGCCGGCTGGTGTACAGCCGGTACAGCGGTCCCCGCCCCGGGCTCTCGCGTGACATCACCCACCTACGCTACCCTGCCCCGGTCTTCCGCGCCGGTGCAGAACCTGGGGACATGTACGGGGCGGGGCATGCGCAGCCGCTTAGAGTGAGCACGTGAGCACTTCCGACCAGACCGGCGCCGACGTCCCACAGCTGCCGCTGCTCGAAGCCGCGGCCGCCGATGCGACGACCGAGATCAAACCGACCTGGCGCGGCTGGATCCACACCGGCACGTTCCCCGTCGCGCTCGTCGCCGGCATCGTCCTCGTCGCCGTGTCGCAGGGCGCCGCGGCGAAGTGGGCCGCGGTGGTCTTCATGGCCACCTCGCTGCTGCTGTTCGGGAACTCGGCCGTGTACCACCGCTTCAACTGGCGGCCGCGGGTCAAGGGCATCCTCAAGCGGATCGACCATGCGAACATCCTGCTGCTCATCGCCGGCACGTACACGCCGCTCGCGACCCTGGCGCTGCCGCCGGCGAAGGGCGTCCTGCTGCTGACGCTGGTCTGGAGCGGAGCCCTGCTCGGCATCCTCTTCCGGGTGTTCTGGATCCACGCGCCGCGCTGGCTCTACGTCGCGCTGTACCTACTGCTCGGCTGGGCCGCGGTGATGTACATCGTCGACCTGCTCGACGCCAACGTCGCCATGATGGTCCTCGTGATCGTGGGCGGTCTGCTCTACACGGGCGGCGCCATCGTCTACGCGCTGAAGAAGCCGAACCCCTGGCCCGGACACTTCGGCTTCCACGAGATCTTCCACGTGTGCACTGTTCTGGCGTTCCTGTGCCACTGGACCGCGTGCCTGCTGATCGCCCTGCACCCGCTGTCGCCGTCGCTCGGCGCGCCCTGAGCCGGGGTCAGCGCTCGCGCGGCTCCTCATCGGACGCGGCCGGAGCTTCCGGTGCGGTGCGACCGTCGTCCGCGGCGTTCTCGGCGGCGCGGGCGGCTTCTTCCGCGTCGAGCTCCTCGCGGACCTCTTCGCGGTACCGCACCCGGCGGATCCGGCGGTTCATGTCCCAGATCAGCAGGATCACGGCGATGAGCACGAAGACGATCACCGCGAAGCCGGCGAAGCCCGGCGTGACCGACTCCGGAGCCACCGTCATCGACGGTGTCGGCATCGGAGTCTCGGAGAGGAAGCGCATGAATCGGCCTTTCGTACGCAGGTCGCATAACCTGGTAACACCAGCCTAACGACCGGAAGACCTCACCTGTGACGACCGCCCTCCAGCTCGACGAACGCTACGGCCGCACCCGCCGCCGCCGGTGGCCGTGGTTCCTCGCCGGGGCCGTCGCCCTGCTCCTCCTCGCCGCCCTCGCCTGGTCCACCGTGAGTCAGTCGATGAGCTCCGTCGATGCCGACGACCTGGGCTTCGAACTCGTGGACGAGCATGCCGTCGACCTCCGCTTCCAGGTCACCGGCGTCCAGGGCAAGGACGTCGTCTGCGTGCTCGAAGCCCTCGACGAGGAGTTCGGTGTCGTGGGCTGGAAGATCGTGGAGATCCCGGCCGGAGACGCCCACTCGCTCACCCGTGCGGAGCGCATCCCGACCGTCGCGGAGGCCACGACAGGTTTGGTGAACACCTGCTGGGTCGCCTAGACTGATGCCAGACAGACGACGCCCCGGCACCGTGCCGGGGCGTCTTGGCATATCCCCCGCGGCATCTCGGCGGGATCCCGATAGAAGGAGCTTCGTCATGTCCACCGATGCTCAGGTCCCCTTCCTCACGCAGGAAGCCTACGACCGGCTCGTCGCCGAGCTGGAACACCTCTCCACCGTCGGCCGCGACGAGATCGCCAAGCGCATCGAGGCGGCCCGCGAGGAGGGCGACCTCAAGGAGAACGGCGGCTACCACGCGGCGAAGGACGAGCAGGGCAAGCAGGAGGCGCGCATCCGCACCCTGGAGGCGCTGCTGAAGACCGCGAAGGTGGGCGAGGCTCCCGCCAGCCGCGGCATCGTCGAGCCAGGCACTGTCGTGACCGCGGTCGTCGCGGGCGGCGAGGAGGTCTTCCTCCTCGGCAGCCGCGAGATCGCCGCCGCCGGCAGCGACCTCGACGTCTACAGCGAGGCCAGCCCGCTGGGCCAGGCGATCCTCGGCCTCAAGGTCGGTGAGTCCTCGTCGTACGAGGCGCCGAACGGCCGCTCGATCAGCGTCGAGATCGTGAAGGTCGAGACCTACACGGGCTGACGCCTGTTCGTCACGACTCACCCCCTCGACCGCGACGGTCGAGGGGGTGCGTCGTATCGGGCGGACTCAGTCCGGGACGACGATGGGCGCGAACCCGGCGCGACGGAGGGTGTCCAGCGTGTGGGCCGAGTGCTCCGCCCCGCGGGTCTCCACGCTCAGTTCGAGGATGACCTCGCTGATCTGGAGTCCGTGGCCGTGACGGGTGTGCATGGCCTCGATGACGTTCGCTCCCGCCTCCGCGATGAGCTCGGACACGCGGGCGAGCTGACCCGGACGGTCGGGTAGCGGGATGCGGATCGTGAGGTACCGCCCGGAGGCGGCGAGGCCGTGCGACACCACCCGCTGCAGCAGGAGCGGGTCGATGTTGCCGCCGGACAGCACCGCCATCGTCGTGCCGGTCGCCGACACGCGTCCGGAGAGGACGGCAGCGACGCCTGCCGCACCGGCCGGCTCGACCACGACCTTCGCCTGTTCCAGGAGCACGAGCATCGCGCGCGCGAGGTCGTCGTCGGAGACCGTGACGACCTCGTCGACGAGTTCCTTGATGATCTCGAACGGCACGGCGCCCGGTCGCGCGACGAGGATGCCGTCCGCGATGGTGGGGCGCGTGACGATGTCGACCGGCTCCCCGGCCGCCAGCGACGGCGGGACGGCGGCCGCGTTCTCCGCCTGCACGCCGATCACGCGGATCGTGCGACCGAGTTCCGCGGCCTTGGCCTTCACCGCTGCGGCGACGCCGGCGATCAGCCCGCCGCCGCCGATCCCGAGGACGACGGTGTCGATCTCGGGCGCATCCTCCAGCAGTTCCAGGCCGAGCGTGCCCTGCCCGATGACGATGTCACGGTGATCGAAGGGATGGATGAGCACGGCACCGGTGCGCTCCGAGAACTCGGCGGCCAGGCGCAGCGAGGTGGCGACCGTCTCCCCCTCGAGCACCACGTCCGCGCCGTACCCGCGTGTGGCGAGGAGCTTCGGAACCGGGACCCCGAGCGGCATGAAGATCGTCGCGGGGATGCCGAGTGCCTGGGCGGCCAGGGCGACGCCCTGTGCGTGGTTCCCGGCCGAGGCCGCCACGACGCCGCGGGAGCGCTCCTCCGCGCTGAGCCGGGAGAGGCGGTAGGCCGCACCGCGGATCTTGAAGGAGCCCGTGCGCTGCAGGTTCTCCATCTTCAGCAGCACCGGGGCGCCGAGCGCATCGGACAGCGCCCGCGAGGGCAGGGTCGGGGTGTGCGAGATCACCTCAGCCAGACTTCGAGCCGCGTCCTGGAACTCGGTCAGGCTGGGGACTGCGCTCATCGATTCCTCCGTCTCCGCTCGCGCGGAACTGTGCTCCAGATCAGGTCTCCGCTCGGCCCGACGCCGGTGCGCCAGGATCCCGAGCTGATGGTCACCGCCGCCACGTTCACGAACGCGGCCAGCGGGACGGCGAAGAGTGCGCCGGGGATCCCCGCGATCATCGCGCCGCCCGCGACCACGAGGACGACGGCGAGCGGGTGCACCTTGACGGCGGAACCCATCATGATCGGCTGCAGGATGTGACCCTCGATCTGCTGCACGGCCAGCACGACCACGAGCATCCAGAGGGCGATCCACGGGCCGTTGTAGACGAGCGCGAGGAACACGGCGACCGCACCGGTCACGACCGCACCGACGATCGGGATGAACGAGCCGAGGAACACCAGGACGGCGACGGGCAGCGCGAGCGGGACCTGGAGCAGGAAGGCACCGAGGCCGATGCCGATCGCGTCGATCGTCGCCACGAACAGCTGCGTCCTGGCGTAGTTGACGATCGTCGTCCAGCCGTTGCGCGCGGCACCGTCGACAGCGGGACGGGCCTTCCGCGGGAAGATCCGGAGCGTCCAGCGCCAGATACCGGCGCCGTCCGCGAGGAGGCAGATGAGGATGAACAGGGACAGCAGCGCCCCCGTGGCGACGTGCCCCACGGTGGTCCCGATCGCGAGGGCCCCCGTCCAGAGGACCTGCGCCTGCTCGCTGATGAAGTCGAGGCCCTGCTGCAGATAGTCCGCGATCTGCGTATCCGACAGACTCAGCGGGCCCTCGTGCAGCCAGACCTGGAACTGGTCCAAGGCCTCGGTCGTGCGCTGCTGCACGTCGGGGAGCTGGGCGCGCACCTGCCACACCACGAGCCACATGAGTCCCGTGACGATCGCCGCGGTGCCGATGAGCGAGACGGCGATCGCGAGCCAGCGCGGGAACCCGTGGCGCAGCATCCAGGAGAACGCCGGCCACAGCAGGGCGGTGATGAGGATCCCGACCATGAGCGGGATGACGAGGAGCTTGAGCAGCATCACCAGCCAGATGAAGACGCCGATGGCCGCTGCGATGAGCAGCAGGCGCCAGGCGTAGCTCGCCGTGATGCGCAGAGGCAGCGGCACCGCTTCGTCGGCTTCGGTGGTCACGGTCCGATCGGTCACCACGGGGCGCGGACGGAACAGATCGCGCAGCCGGGGTCGCTGGTCCTCGCTCATCGCCTCAGTCTACGGTCATGCCGTATGCCGTTCGACGCATCTTGCGCGCGGCGACGATGTCGGATACCGGGGATACGCTGGCGGCGTGACCGACACCCTCAGTCCCGCTCAGGCACGCCGGATCGCCCTCGCCGCCCAGGGCTTCACCCGCGCACGTCCGGCCACCGTCTCCGGGCGCCATCTGCACCGCGTGATGGACCGGCTCGGCGTGCTGCAGATCGACTCCGTCAACGTGTTCGCCCGGTCGCACTACCTCCCGCTGTTCTCCCGTCTCGGCGCCTATGATCCCGCGCTCCTCGACCGCCTCTTCCTGTCCCGCACGACCCATTACGTGGAGTATCTCGCCCATGAGGCGACTTTTATCCCCGTCGAAGACTGGCCCCTGTGGCGGTTCCGCATGGACGACTTCCGGCGACGCTGGTCCGCGGAGGACTCCTGGC
The DNA here is from genome assembly GCF_050470785.1 of Microbacterium sp. NRRL B-14842. Taxonomy (NCBI): domain Bacteria; kingdom Bacillati; phylum Actinomycetota; class Actinomycetes; order Micrococcales; family Microbacteriaceae; genus Microbacterium; species Microbacterium sp. NRRL B-14842. Next base: position 2,030,391 of record NZ_JBFLUM010000001.1, read on the forward strand.
TCCGCTCGAATGCCCGGACGGTGGAGTGGGTTCAGGACGAGCTTCGCGCGCGCGGACCCCTGCGCCCCGTCGACCTCCGTGCCGATGCCCCGCGCGAGCGCGGCACCTGGTGGGACTGGGACGAGGTCAAGCTCGCTCTCGAGCATCTGTGGCGCACGGGCGATGTGGCCGTGGGCGGGCGCCGGGGGTTCGAACGCACGTACGCCCTCGCCGAGCAGGTCATCCCGGACGGCATCCGGTCCCGGGAGATCCCGCGGGAGGACGCCATCCGCGAGCTCGTCCGGCGTGCGGCGCGCTCCAGCGGCGTCGGCACCGCGGCCGATCTCGCGGACTACTACCGTCTCCGAGACCGCGCTGCGGTGACGGCGGCGATCGCCGACCTCGTGGACACCGGAGAGGTGCAGCCGGTGAGCGTCCGCGGCTGGGAGCGTGGTGGCAGACCTCTCCCCTCCTGGCGGCACCGGGACGCCGTGCTCCCACGCCGGGTCGAGACCGCCGCCCTGCTGACCCCGTTCGATCCGGTGGTGTGGTTCCGGGAACGCGCGTTGCGGGCATTCGAGCTCGACTACCGCATCGAGATCTACGTCCCGGCTGCGAAGCGCCGCTACGGCTACTACTCGCTGCCCGTGCTCGTCGGCGACCGGATCGTGGCGCGCGTCGACCTCAAGGCCGACCGCGGCACCTCGACCCTCCAGGTGCAGTCGGCGTGGTGGGAGCCGCAGGCTCGCCCGGGTGATGCCGAGGCGATCGCCGCGGAGCTCCTGCGGGCCGCGCAGTGGCAGGGCCTCGAGCAGGTGTCGGTCTCCGGGTGGGGCGATGCGACCGCAGCCGTCCACGCGGCGCTCGCCTCGACCGCGCCGGGCGTGGTGCGGCGTCATGTCCACGTGCGCGAGGGTGTCGCATGACCCGTCGTCGCCGGTGGCTCCTGGCCGGTCTCGTCGCGGTCGTCGCTGTGGCGGCAGGGGTGTGGTGGGGTGTCTCCACGCTCCGCTCGCCCACACCGGAAGAGGCCGTGCGGGACTACCTCCGGGCTCTGGAGACGGGCGATCCGGAGGCGGTCACGGCGACCGGGACCGCGGTGTCCGACCGCGCCCTCGCCGCGTTCGCCGGGGCAGCCTCGACCATCGAGGACGCCCAGGTCACGGGGGTCCGCGACAGCGACGGCGAGGTGTCAGCGACCGTGACGTTCCGGCTCGACGGGGACGAGCACGAGGCTCGGCTGAGGCTGGATCAGGAGGACGGGCGCTGGGTCGTCGACGCCTCCGGCCTCGGCACGCTCCGCGCCACGACGACGGTCGGGACGGCCGTGCAGGTCGGCGATGCCGTCCTCCCGGTGGCGGAGGATGCGGCGCTGCTGCCTGCCGTGTATGCCGTGGCGGCCGCGCCCCTGACGCTGCTGACGGGGACGACCGAGGCCGTCGTGCTGCCCGGCGGCGACGCCACGGCGACAGTGACCGCCGCGCTCCGCCCCGAGGCGACCGAGGCCGCACAGTCGCAGCTCGAGGCCTACCTGGAGACCTGCACGGCCGGTGGAAGCGCGATTCCCGAGAACTGCGGCATCCGGATCCCCTGGGGCACGGAGTTCCGAGAGGTCTCCGATGTCGCCTTCCGCGTCGAGCGGTTCCCGATGGTGACCCTCACCCCGACGACGTTCGCCGCCGACGACGGCGTCCTCGAGGCGACCGTGACCGGCACCGGACAGAACGGGACGACGCGCTCGGTCACCTATCGCAGCACCGCATGGAGCGTGCGCGGAGGCGTCGAGATCACCGCAGACGAACTCGCCCTCACCGTGTGGTGAGGGCGAGGATCAGAACTGCACGCGCGGCGGCTCGGAGATGGCGCCGCTGTCGGCGACCTCGAAGAACTCGCGCTCCGTGAAGCCGAGCCCCTTGGCGAAGAGGTTGTTGGGGAACACCTTGATCTTCGTGTTCAGCTCCCTCACCCCGCCGTTGTAGAAGCGCCGCGCGGCCTGGATCTTGTCCTCGGTGTCGACGAGGGCCTGCTGCACCTGCAGGAAGTTCTGGCTCGCCTGAAGCTGCGGGTAGGCCTCGGCCACGGCGAAGAGGCTGCGCAGCGCCTGCTGCAGGTGCCCTTCGGCGATCCCCGCCTCACCGGGGCTGCCGGCGGAGAGGGTCTCGGCACGGGCGCGGGTGACGTTCTCGAACACCGCCTTCTCGTGCGAGGCATAGCCCTTGACCGTCTCGATGAGATTCGGGATGAGGTCGGCACGGCGCTTGAGCTGGACCGTGATGCCGCTCCAGGCTTCGTCTACGCGGACGTTCAGCTGCACCAGCGAGTTGTACGTCGCCCAGAGATAGACGCCGACGAGCAGGATCACCCCGACGACGATCAGTACCGGCACGAGCCATTCCATCAGTGCCCCACCCTTTCCCGTGTTTCTCTCATCCTAGACGCGGTGCCTGCACGTGGACTGGGGACGCGACAGCTCGCCGGCCCGCGCATCAGCTGCCCAGAACCCGCTCCAGGTACCGGTTCGTGAACCGGCGCTCCGGATCGAGGCGGTCGCGCACTGCCACGAAGTCGTCGAAGCGCGGATACCGGTCACGCAGGGTCTCGTGCGTCAGCGTGTGCAGCTTGCCCCAGTGCGGGCGGCCGCCGTGCGCCAGCATGATCTCCTCCACCGCGCCGAAGTACACGGTCGGGTCCGCCCGCCAGTACCGGTGCACCGCGATGTACGCGGTCGCGCGGTCGTGCGCCGTCGAGAGCCAGCGGTCGTCCGCCGCCGCGAACCGCACCTCCACGGGGAATTCGATGCGCCAGCCGCGCTGTGCGATGAGCTCCTGGAGGGCGCGGAACGCCGGCACGACCTCGGCGGCCGGCAGCGCGTACTCCATCTCGCGGAACCGCACGGTCCGACTCTGGGTGAGCACGCGGTTCGACAGGTCGGTGTACTCGCGGTCCCCGGTGAGCCGCACGGCGAGCCGGTTGAACGGCGGCGTGATCGCCGGGACGGCCTGTCCCGCCGCGCAGACGACGCGGTACACCCCGTTGGCGAGAAGGGTTTCGTCCACCCACCGGCCCACGATCGGCAGAGGCTTTCTCCGCGTCGACTCGGGCAGCCGCGATTGCCGCTTGGTCAGCGCCACGTCGGTGTGCGGGAACCAGTAGAACTCGAAGTGGTCGGCCGCGGCGACGCGTTCGTCGATCGTGGAGAGCACCTCGTCCAGGGGCACCGGCTCGTCGATCGCATGCATCACGAACGTCGGCACGCACTGCAACGTCACCTCGACGATGATGCCGAGCGCACCCAACCCCAGGGCGACCGCCGGCAGCAGCTCGGGACTGTGCGCCTCATCGATGCGGAGGAACTCCCCGTCCGCGGTGATGAGGGTCACCCCCACCACCTGCGTGGCGAGACCGCCGAAGCCGACGCCGGTCCCGTGCGTGCCCGTGGAGATCGCGCCCGCGATGGATTGCCGGTCGATGTCGCCGAGGTTCTCCATCGCGAGACCGTAGCGCGCGAGCAGCCCGGGGATGCGATGCAGCCGCGTGCCGGCGAGGAGCGTGACGTGTCCGCTCGCGACGTCCGCCGAGACGAGGCCCTGGAGATCATCGAGTTCGAGGAGCACACCGGGCGCGACGGCGATCCCGGTGAAGCTGTGACCGGCGCCGACCGCTTTGATCGTCAGCCCCTGCCGCGCCGCTGCCCGCACGGCGCGCTGCACGCCTTCGGGGCTGCGCGGGCGCTCGACCCGGACCGGGCGGACGGACGCCGATCGGCCCCAGTTCTGCCAGGTGCCGCCGATCCTCGTCACAGGAACGCCTTCCCCTCGCCGCGATACGTCGGCAGCTCGTCGACGACCTCGTCGCCGGAGACGAGGTGGTAGGCGGCGATGCGCTCTGCCGGTTCACCGCTCTTGGCGTGACGGAACCAGACGCGATCGCCGACGCCCAGGGTCGCGGCGGTCGGCCCCTGCACCGGCGTCTGCACCTCTCCGGCCGCCTCCCGCGGAAGCGTGCGGAGGTTCGCCGGCCACACCGGGCGCGGCTGCCGCGAGGCGACCGCGGGACCGGAGGCGATCCAGCCGCCGCCCAGCACGGTGGCGATGTCCACCGCGGGACGGCGCACGACGTCGAAGGCGAACGCGGCGGCCGGTGCGGGCCGGAAGGACCGGTACCCGTCGAACAGGTGTCCCCCGAGCAGGCCGCTGCCCGCGCTGGCCTCGGTGAGGGACTCGTCGCTGTTGCTGAACTCGAGGGAGCCCGTCCCCCCGCCGTTGAGGAACTCGAGGGGCGTCACCGCGCCGACCGCGGAGACGATCGCCGCCCGCCGCTCCCGCAGCTCGTCACGCGACCGGGCCTGGACTCGACGGATGAGCGGCCCATCGGGGCCGGCGTCGCCCTGTCCCGCGATCTGCGCGTCGTACATCTGCAGCCCCACGAGACGGAAGCCGGGGCGCGCCGCGACCTTCCGAGCGAACGCCGCGACCTCACCGGCCGAGAAGAGGGCCGAGCGGCGGACGCCGATGTGTCCGAGCAGCGCCGATCGCCAGGACGCGTCGACGTCGATCGCCACCCGGAGCTCGGGCCGCGCCGAAGGAGCCGCAACGCTGTCGACGAGATCGAGGTGCACCGGGTCGTCGATCATGAGAGTGATGCGCTGCGCCGCCTGTTCGTCGGCGCAGAGCCGTTCGAGGGCGGCCCGGTCGACCGTCGGGTAGCCCAGCACGATGTCGTCGTGCGTCTCCGCGAGCCAGAGGGCCTCCTCCAGCGTGAACGCGAGGATGCCGCGGAAACCCGGGAGGCGCAGCACGGCATCGAGGACCGCACGCACCCGCACCGACTTCGACGCCACCCGGATCGGCAGACCGCCCGCACGGACGAGCAGGTCCATCGCGTTGTAGCGGAGGGCCTCGCGATCGATCACCGCGACCGGCGCCGGAAGATGCCCGGTCGCCGCCGACAAGCGCGGCCAGTAGCGGCCCGGGTCCTCCCATTCGGGGGCGACCGCGGGGCCGCCCGGGACGGGGCTCAGTTCGTCGGTGAGGTCGAGCACTCCCCCACCCTATGGCCTGAGCCCCGCCGGGTCACGACCCCGCCGACGATAGGCTGGCCGCGCGGCCCCCGTAGCCCAATGGCAGAGGCAGGCGACTTAAAATCGCTTCAGTCTGGGTTCGAGTCCCAGCGGGGGCACCCGTCACCGTCCGAGGATGTCTCCGATCCCGGGGATGCCGAGATCACCGAGCCGCTCCCCCCAACCGGTCGCCGCCTCGCCGGCCGAGCCGAGGATCTCGTCGGCGCCGCCGGCCAGAGCATCGAGGTCGACGCCGGAGGCCAGGGCCTCGAAGTCCACGCCGAGCCCCGCCGCCTGCTCCAGGAGCGGTGCGGCCACGGTGCTCACGACGGCGCCGCCGGCCACGACGCCCAACACGCCGACCGCCGCGCCGCCCGCAGCGACCGCGGCCCCGCCCGCACCGCCGCCGCGGACACGGGAGAGGAGCCCGCGCAGACGGCCCGGTCGCATCGCCTCGGCCCGTCCGGCCGCGCGCGCGAGGTCGTCAGGGGAGGACGAGCGCGGCTGCTCTTCCGTGGGGAGCTCGGCCCGCATGCGGGCCTCGACGTGCTCCCGCTGCGTCGGCGTGAGGCGCGTGAAGGCCTCTCGATGGATCTGCTCGATCCGGTGGGGGTCGGCCGTCTGCAGGAGGTAGTCGTACCGGGCGATGGCCGCACGGTCCGCCGCGGCGACGTCGCGCCCGCCGGCGACACCGGGGGCCGGCGGTGGGGCGTACGTGCCCGAGGTGGACGCTCGTGCGCCACCCGGACGGGCGTCCGCAGCCGAGGAGGCGGGAGGAGGCGTGGTCGGGCGCTGCGGCTGGGGGTCCTGGGCTCGGACGGCGTCCACCGCGCCCCGGATCATCCCGCTCCAGTCCGTCGAGGGGCGAGTGCCGTCGCCGGCACGCGCACCGGGGCTTCCGCCCTTCGCGTCGATGGCATCGGTGGCGAGGCGGATCAGGCGGGAGAGCTTCGACATGGGGGTCCCTTCGTGGGACGGGCCGCCGTTCTCCGCGACGTCGGGCGACGACAAGGGTTCGGGGCAGCCCGCGATTCGGGTGCCAAGGTCTCCTCCACCCTCGCGGGCCAGCGGGCCGGGGCACGATGACATGCCCGTCATGACGACGTCGCTGCAGACGGGAGTACTCCCCTTGCCTTCGACACGCTAGCGAGGCGGCCTATGGATCGGCTCCATGCTCCGGCACGGGGAGGGAGCCGCCGAGGATCCCGGTCATCTCCTCATACAGCGTCTGGAACGCGTCGCGGAGCTCGGCAGCGCCATCCGGTCGCCCCGCGGCCGGTACCGCCTCCGGCAGCGTCCCGAGGGCGAGGGTCGCCGCCGCCTCCCGTGCCACCGCCGCGCCGAAGCCGTCGGACGGCCGCCCCCGATCCGATGCCAGGACGAGCTGGTCGCGCAGCACTCCCGCCACCCCGAGGAGCACGGCGGCCGCGCGCAGGTGGCTGCGAGCGACCTCCGTGCCGAGAAGGCGGTCGTGCATCATGCGTGCGAATCGGCGGGCATGCGGCGTCGGAACGTCTCGCCGCGCGCGAAGGCGCCAGCTGTCCGCCGCGCCCGGCACGGCCTCGTAGGAGAGCGGCTCTCCATCCCGCAGATGCACCACCGGGATCGAGGGCGGCGCGAGGAGCGTCTCGCGCTGCCACCAGTCCGCGGGAGCGACCGCGGCGGGGAGGAAGGCGGTGCCCGGAGCGTGCGTCCCCGGCCGGTCGGGCTGCACGAGATCGGCGGTACTGGCGAGCAGAGCGAGGCCGCGTTCCCTCGCGAACCGATGCAGCAGCACTCCCGCAGGGGCGACCTCGGCGACCTGGAGGGAACGCGCGAACTCCGCGGCCTCGGGGAGCGGGAGCACCACGGCGACCGCCGACGGGTCGGGTCCGGGCGGCATGAGCCACGGGCGGCCGGAGAACGCCGCCACCCGGAGGGCGTGCGAGGCGTAGCCGTCTCCGGGGGTGAAGAGTCTCAGGGCCGCCCCGGGCCGTCCGGCGATCGCCTCGTGCACCTGCGCGATGAGACGCGGGTGCGGGCGCACCGCGGCGTCGAGTACCAGATGGTGCGTGGCTCGTCGTGTCCATGGCTGCCACGCCCCGGCCTCGGCGCCGACATCCGCCTCCGTGTTCGTGCGGCTGATGCGGACGAGCGCGCCGTCGAGCTGTTCCGCGAGGCGCTCCGCCCGCTCCTCGTCGCCCGCCGCCGTCCGGATCGACACACTGACGGTCGGCGACTCTCCCCCGTGCGCGCTCACCGGACCTCCTCCCAGCGTCGTCCGGGGGTGAGTGACACGCCCTTCCCGAGCACCCTGCGAGCGTACAATGTGAGATGTTACGTCGCCAACTCTCGCCGCGCCGCGAACGGAAGAAGGCCCCGGCGCTCACGCGCTCAGGGCCTTCTCCTCAGAACCGGGTGGTCACTTCGCCGCAGCGGTCTCCGCGGAGTCCTTCGACGAAGAGGCCGGAGCCTTCTTGGCTGCGGGCCGCTTGGCGGCCGGCTTCTTGATCTCTGCAGGCGTCTCCGCCGCGGGGGCAGCGGCCGGCTTCTCGGCGGCCGGGGCCTTCGCCGCCGGGGCTCCAGACGCCGGAGCAGTGTCCGCGGGTGCGGCGGGACGCGGGCGGGCGGCGAACTCCTCGAAGACGTAGCGAGGGTTCTGCACCGTCTGCAGGTTCACGAGGTCGCGGCCCAGCCACAGGTTGTTCCACCAGCCCCAGAGCACGCGCCACTTGCGCTCCCACGTCGGCATCGCGAGGCCGTGGTAGCCGCGGTGCGCGAGCCAGGCGATGAAGCCCTTGAGCGCGATCTTGCCGGACTGGAAGACGCCGTTGTACAGACCGAGGCCCGCGACAGCGCCGAGGTTCTTGTGGAAGTACTCCTTGGGGCTCTCGCCGCGGAGCACGGCGACGACGTTCTTGGCCAGAAGCTTCGCCTGACGCACGGCGTGCTGGGCGTTCGGGACGCAGAAGCCGCCCACGCCGCCACCCGAGAGGTCGGGGACGGCCGAGACATCACCGGCGGCCCAGGCGCCCTCGACGAACGCCTCGGGCGTACCGACGCGGAGGTCGGCACGGGTCTGGATGCGACCGCGCTCCTCCACCGGCAGATCGCCGCCGCGCACGACGGTCGGGTTGGCCATGACACCGGCGGTCCAGACGATGACATCCGTCGGGATGACCTCGCCGGTCGAGAGCTCGACGTTGCCGTCGATGGCACCGGTGACCTGTGTGTCGAGATGGACGTTCGCGCCGCGCTTGGCGAGGTCCTTGAGAACCCACTCGCTCGTCTTCAGCGAGACCTCGGGCATGATACGCCCCATGGCTTCGATGAGGTGGAAGTGCGTGTCCTCGAAGCTCAGCTGCGGGTACTTGCTCACCAGCGAGGAGGCGAGCGAGCGGAGCTCCGCGAAGACCTCGATACCCGCGAAGCCACCGCCGACGACGACGACGGTCAGCAGGCGGTCGCGCTCGGGGCCGGCCGGGAGGGAGGCGGCCTTGTCGAAGTTCGACATGACCTTGTCGCGGATCGCGACGGCCTCTTCGATCGTCTTGAGCCCGATGGCGTTGTCGGCGATGCCCGGGATCGGGAACGTGCGCGAGACGGCGCCCGCGGTGACGACGATCTGGTCGTACGCGAACTCGTACGGCTCGCCGACGGGCGGCGTGATGGTGGCCACCTTCTGCGCGTGGTTGATGTTCGTGACCTTGGCGGTGAGCACGTGCGTGCGCTTCAGGTGACGGCGGTGCGCGACGACCGAATGCCGGGCCTCGATCGATCCGGCGGCGACCTCGGGGAGGAACGGCTGGTACGTCATGTACGGCAGCGGGTCGACCATGGTCACATCGGCCTCACCCTTGCGCAGGTGCTTCTCGAGCTTCCACGCGGTGTAGAAACCCGCGTACCCTCCGCCGACGATCAGGATCTTGGGCACAGTGCTGTTCTGAGGCACAGAAGAACTACTCCTCGGAGTCGGGATTGTGGCGTACGGGAACGCGCGCCGATCGGATGCGCCGGGCAGCTGCGGTGACGCCAAGCGCTACCAGGATACCAGGGACCGTGAGGGCGATGAGCGGCAGGGTACCGTAGCGCAGGGAATCGGCGCTGGGAAGCAGCGGTGAACCGGGCTCGGTCGGTGTATCCGCATCCGGCAGCGGCGGGATGTCCACGGGGGCGAGTGTGGGCTCGGGGGTCGGCGCGCTGTCCGCGCGGCGGAACAGCCGCACCCATTCGGCCAGGTCGCCCATCGGGTTCTCGCTGACGGTCGGGATGTTCGCCGAGATCGCCGCGTCCGCGTCCACGAGCCCGAAACCGTACAGCGGGTCCCGTGGTTTCTGCGCATCGGCCACCGGCATCGCCGTCTTGATGATGCGGTTGATGACGTCGTTGGCCGAGATGTCGGGATGCGCCGAGCGGATGAGTGCGGCGACACCGGCCACGATGGGGGCCGCGCCGCTGGTCCCGCTCCAGGAGACGACCTCGCCGTCCGCGGACACGCCGAGCAGGCCCTCGCTCGGCGCCGAGATGCCGATGGTGATGCCCTGGGTCGAGGCCTCGATGCTGGCCGTTCCGGTCTGGTCGACACCGCCGACCGTGAGCACGCCGGGGATCGTGGCGGGAGCGCCGATGATGTTCGTGCCGCTCCCGCGGTTGCCGGCCGCGACGACGACCACGACATCATGCTCGAAGGCGTAGAGGAACGCGTCGTCCCAGCTCTCGTCCCAGTCGAGGGTGTTCGTCGTGAACGACAGGTTGATGATGTCGGCGCCGTGATCGACCGCCCATCGGATGCCCTTGGCCACCTGCTCGGTGAACGGCACGGCCGCCGCGGCGCCGAAGCCGACCGAGACCGAGAGCAGGTCCGCCTCCGGGGCGACGCCGATCATCCCGGTGCCGTCGGGCTTGCCTCGCCCGGCCGCGAGCGACGCGACCCAGGATCCGTGGTTGCCGTCCACCGCACCGAGCGGCGTGCGGCCGTCGGGGGTGCCGGCGCCGGACACGTCGGTGCCGCCGACGACCGCCTCGCCGAAGACCTGCGGCACCTTGCCGATGCCCGTGTCGATGACGGCGATGGTCACGCCCTCGCCGCGCGTGGTCTGCCAGGCCTCCCTGATGCCGGCGCCGTCCAGCCAGTACTCCGCCGCGCGGATCGGGTCGGCGGGGTCGTCGGCGACCGGCGGCGGCGTGGGGGTCGGCGTGGCGGTCGATCCGAGGAGCAGGACGGATGCCGCCACCGCCACGAGGGCGACGGCGCCGCGCAGCACCCGCCGCCGCGTCATGCCGAGCGTGCCGGATCGTCGCGGAGGGCGGCGCCGGGCTCCTCGCAGCGGCACACCTCGGGAGACCAGGAGCTGCGGGCGAGCGCGGCGTCGCCGATCGGGTTCACACCGGCACCCGCCGCCAGGGCGTGCCCGGCGAGAGCGTGCAGGCACTTCACCCGCGTGGGCATGCCTCCGGCAGAGATCCCGTCGATCTCGGGCACCTCGCCGAACTGCGCCCGGTCCGCGAGATAGGCCTCGTGCGCCGCCTGATAGGCCGCGGCCACGGTCTCATCCTCGGCGAGCAGCCCCGCCAGCTCGGGCATGACCTGGTTCGCCTCGAGCGTGGACATCGCCGCCGTCGCGGCCGGGTGCGTCAGGTAGTAGAAGGTGGGGAACGGCGTGCCGTCCGGCAGGCGCGGAGTGGTGGCCACCACCGTCGGGTTGCCGCACCGGCAACGGGCCGCGATGCCGACGACTCCGCGGGCGGGCCGTCCGAGCTGGGTCGACACGACGGCGAGCTCGGCGGAAGTGGGCGCGGGGAACGGCGGAGTGGTCACCCCACCAGCGTAGGGGAGCCGTCCGGGAGGATGCTCGGAGCCGGACCCTCAGCCGGCGGTGGCGGCGGTGTCGCTCAGTCCCGCGGAGACGAGGGTGCGCAGCAGCTGCGGCATCCAGTCGGCCGGCTTCTCCTCGAGCGTGTCACTCACCGGCTCCTGCTCCCGCGGGAGGGCGGAAGGATCGAGGTCGTTGTCGATGAGGTACACGACCTCGCCCGGCTTGACGTAGTAGAGCCGCTCACGGGCCTGCGTCGTGATGTACGCGGGGTCGTCCCACCGCTCGCGCTCCGCGGTCAGCGCCGCGATCTCGTCTTCGCTCACCTGCACGGACTGCTCCAGCGCGGCGATCTTCTGCCGCTGGTCGATGAAGGTCCCGAGCGTGGGGACGAGCACCCAGGCGCCCAGCACGACGAGGGACAGCATGATCACCGAGAACGCGGACAGCCGGATGCCGGATGCCCACTCGCGCACGTCCACGCGTGGCGCGGTCGTGGCGGCCTCGCGGGGCCGTCGCGACCTGGACGATGTGGGGCGGGCAGGGGCCGCCCCGGGAGACGGCGAAGGAGGAGCCGGTCGTCGTGCCACGGCTCCTCCTTCGTCTCTGCCGCCTTCCGGGCGGCGCGGTCGTGCCGCGGAAGCGGCGTCGCTGTCTCGGGCGCTCAGGCCTGGTAGCGCGGGAAGGCCGAGCGGCCGGCGAAGACCGCCGCGTCGCCCAGCTCCTCCTCGATGCGCAGCAGCTGATTGTACTTCGCGACGCGCTCGCTGCGCGCCGGGGCGCCCGCCTTGATCTGGCCGGCGTTCGTCGCGACCACGAGGTCGGCGATCGTCGTGTCCTCGGTCTCACCCGAACGGTGCGAGAGCATGGCGGTGTAGCCCGAGCGCTGCGCGAGGCTGACCGCGTCGAACGTCTCGGTGAGCGTGCCGATCTGGTTGACCTTCACCAGGAGCGAGTTGGCGACGCCGCGCGTGATGCCGTCGGCCAGACGCTGCGGGTTCGTGACGAACAGGTCGTCGCCCACGAGCTGCACCTTCGAGCCCAGGGCGTCGGTGAGGTGCTTCCAGTTGTCCCAGTCGTCCTCCGCGAGGGCGTCCTCGATCGTGACGATCGGGAAGTCGTTGACGAGACCGACGTAGTACTCGGTGAGCGCCTCGGCGTCCCAGTCCTTGTTGTCGAGACGGTAGACGCCGTCGGTGAAGAACTCGGTGGCAGCGACGTCGAGGCCGAGCGCGATGTCGGTGCCGGGGGTGAAGCCCGCCTTCTCGATCGCCTTGACGAGGAAGTCGAGGCCCTCGCGGTTGCTGGGCAGGTCGGGGGCGAAGCCGCCCTCGTCGCCGAGACCGGTCGCGTAGCCCGCGGCCTTCAGCTCGGCACGCAGCACGTGGTAGGTCTCCACGCCCCAGCGCAGCGACTCGGAGTAGGTCTCCGCGCCGATGGGCGCGAGGAAGAACTCCTGCATGTCGATGCCGTTGTCGGCGTGCTCGCCGCCGTTGATGACGTTGAACAGCGGCACGGGCAGCACGTGCGCGTTGGGACCGCCGAGGTAGCGGAACAGCGGCAGGTCGGCGGAGTCGGCGGCCGCCTTGGCCACGGCGAGGCTCACGCCGAGGATGGCGTTGGCGCCGACGCGCTTCTTGTTGTCCGTGCCGTCGACCTCGATGAGGATCTCGTCGACGATGCGCTGCTCGCTCGCCTCCACGCCCTCGATGGCCGGGCCGAGCTCGTCGATGACGGCCTCGACGGCCTTGAGCACGCCCTTGCCCGAGTAGCGGCTCTTGTCGCCGTCGCGCAGCTCGTACGCCTCGAAGGCGCCGGTCGAGGCGCCGGAGGGGACGGCCGCGCGCTGCACGATGCCGTCGTCGAGGAGCACCTCCACCTCGACGGTCGGGTTTCCGCGCGAGTCGAGAATCTCGCGTGCGCCTACAGCCTCGATCAGTGCCACTGATGTGCTCCTTGTTCAGGATGGAAGGGTGTGTGGAGCGTCGTCGATCCGCGCCCAGTCTATCCCCGGCATCGGACGGCTCCCGGAGATGAAGCGGCGCGATGCGCCGGAGTCACACGACGAGGGCGAGCGCGATGCCGTCCCACCCCTTGATCCCGACCGTCTGCAGCGCCGTGGCGTCGAAGCGCGGGTCCTCCCCCAGCATCCGCAGGCCCGCACGGGTGCCGTTGACCTTGGAGTCCGTCGAGTCGTCGCGGACGATCTCGCCGTCGCGGCCGATGTTGTCGAGCACGACCACGGTGCCGGGGTGACCGAGCTTCGCGGCCCAGTCCAGGTAGACGGTGTTCGACTCCTTGTCGGCGTCGATGAAGACCAGGTCGAAGGCGCCGGTGAGGGTCGGCAGCACGTCGGCTCCGCGCCCGATCCGGATGTCGACCCGATCCCCCACTCCGGCGGCATCGATGCTCGCGCGGGCGACGGCGGCGTTGTCGGCCTCCGCCTCGATCGTCACCACTCGTCCGTCCGGTCCCACCGCTCGCGCCATCCAGATCGTCGAGTAGCCGCCGAGGGTGCCGATCTCCAGCACGCGGCGCGCACCGCTCATCCTCACGAGGAGGTTCAGCAGCTTCCCCGCGACCGGGGCGACCTCGATCTCGGGGAGCCCCGCGGCCCGCTGCGCCTCGAGCGTCGCCTCCAGGGCCGGGTCCGTGCCCACGAGCGTGTCGGCGAGGAAGGTGTCGGCGCGGGCCCAGGCGGCGGGAGTGGATTCCATGTGCTCAGCCAACCCCCGGCGCCGGTCGGCCGTCAAGCGTCGGCGGGGCCGGAGGGGTCCGCGGCGCGGCGAGCTCCGGCTGACGGCGGAACTGCCCGGTGAGCGCCAGGACGAGGGCCACGACGGCGGCGACGATCCAGCCCGCCACGCCGAGCGGCCCGGCCAGGGCGAGGTCGGGCTGCACGGCGGCGACGATCATGATCATGCCCGCGGCGGCGTTGAGGGATCCATGCGCGACGACCGCCGGCCACAGCGAGCCGGAGCGCAGCCGGAGCCAGCCGAACAGCACGCCCCACGCCACGCAGCCGCCGATCATGAACAGCACGCCGGTGACGTCCGTCCGGCCGAAGTTGTAGCCGAGCAGGATGACAGGGCTGTGCCACAGCCCCCAGATCGCTCCGGTGAGCAGGAGCGCCGGCCAGGTGCCGAGCGGACGAAGCGCCGGGAGCAGCCAGCCGCGCCACCCGAGCTCCTCCCCGAAGGCGAGCACGCTGTTCACGAGGGCGCCGACGGGGATCGCCGCGAGCTGCGCGAACACGACCACGCCGACCGGCGGCACGGGTGCGCCCGCAGGGAGGGCCTCGGCGAGCTGGTCCGCGAACGCCGAGAAGGTGAGGTCGAGTCGCACCCACCCGAGCACGGCCGCGAAGAGGATGCCGAGGGCGACGAGCACCGGCGGCACGAGCCAGGCCGCGACCAGCAGGCCGACGACGCGCTTCGCGGGCCGCAGGGGCCACATCCCGAGGAAGCGCGCGCGGACGCCCTTCTCCGGCACGCCCGTGGTGAGCATGACGACGAGCACCGCGGCCGCCGGGGTGAACATCATCACGGGAAGGATCGCCCCCGCGAAGGGCTCGGCGAGGCCGTCGCCGAGCCAGAGGGGCAGGCAGACGAGAGCGGCGAGCCCGCAGGCCGTGAGGGTGAAGATGAGGACGGCGCGCCACGGGACGCGCGTCGGTGTCGTGGTGGTCATCGCTCCGTCCTCTCCGTCTCCCCGGAGACTGCAGGCCCCGCAGACCGGTCCACGTACGTCTGCAGGAGCGCTGCCGCCTCCTCCGCGCCGTCGATCGTGATGACGAAGGGACCGTGGTCGCGGCGATGCACCTCGATCGCCGGCCCCTGCCGCATCACGATCCCGCTGCGGCCGTCCGGGGCGAGACGCCAGCCCCAGCCGCCGAACTCCCCGAAGGGCGAGATGCGCACGGCCCGGACCGAGACGATCTCCGCCACCGGGATGGTCCTGCGAGGCCACCCGATCACGGCGCGGGCGTCGATGCCGTCCGGCGTGACACGCACCCGGAACGACGTGGTCGCCGCCAGCGCGAATCCGACGACGAGCGCCACCAGGGCCGAGACCCAGGCCATCGGGGTTCGGGTGACGACCATGATCACGGCGAGCGCCACGAGCCCGAGCAGCACGAGCAGCAGGAAGACGAGAGCACCGGTGGGCATGGTCGTCGTCCCCACCCACACGACGCGCTCCCCCTCGCCGACCCGCACGTCGTGTCGCGGCGTGAGGGCGGCGCCGGGGATCGCACGGACGCGCGGCTGCACGAACCACGCCATCGCGCCCACGCCGAGCAGGGCCGCGAAGGCCAGCCCCATCACCCCCGCGATGCCAGGGACGTCACCGGCGGGCGGCAGGTCGCGCTGGATCGCGAGGGAACCCAGGCAGATCACGGCCGCGAACGCCGACATGCCGGCTGCGGTCGCCCCGAGCAGCCGGGCGGTGGCGCCCCAGTGCGCCCCGACGGCGACGAGCGTCGTGATGGTCAGGAGCACCGGGATGCCGAGACCGACCCCGAGGAGCACCCAGAGGTAGGTGGTTGCCGGGCCGAACCCGTCCGCCCCGTCGGCGCCCCAGTGGATCGCGACGTCGGCGGGGAATGACGGGAGCCAGGTCATCAGCACGAGAGCGGAGATCGCGACGATGAGCACGGGGAGGACCGACGCCACGAGGACGAAGGCCCGTCGCGCGCGGCGCAGGGTGGCCGGAGGGGTGCGAGTGGGGTCAGGCGTCGTCATCGGGGGCCTCCTGGGGAGTCGCGGCGGGAGTGGGCGGTTCGGCTTCTGCGCGGTGCGTGCGGACGATTCCGGCGAGAGTGTCGGCGGAGACCCCCAGGGCGGCGGCCCGTCGGATCAGCCCGTCGATCTCGTGCGAGAGCTCCGCGAGGGGCGCGGCGGAGGCGGCGATCACGGCGCCCCTGCCCCGCCGGAGGTCGACCAGGCCCTCGTCGCGCAGGCGCTGGTAGGCGTGCAGGACGGTGTGCTGGTTGATGTCGAGCGCAGCCGCCACGTCGCGGGCGGCCGGCAGACGGTCGCCGGGCGCGAGGGCTCCGGAGAGGATGTCGGCGCGCACCGAGGCGGCGACCTGGTCGTAGAGCGCGTGCGGGCTGTCGACATCGACGCGGATGAGCATGGCGCCTCCCTTCCCTAGTTATTCTATGTGAACTAGAACAACTGTGCCAACCCTCCAGTCGTCTTCGTCGCAGCCGCGCGCATCCTCCACACTGACCTCATGCGCATCACGCCCCGCCGCCTCGCCCTCGGCATGAGCCTCTGGATCCCCAACCTGTGCAGCGGCATCCGTGTCCGCCGGTTCAGCGACGACTGGACGCGCGCCACCGTGGAGCTGCACGTGAACCTCCTCACCCGCAACTATGTGAAGACCGCGTTCGGCGGGTCGATGTCGGCGATGACCGATCCCTACTTCTTCATGCTCGTCATGCACCAGCTCGGGCGGGACTACGTCGTATGGGACACGCGCGGCGAGATCGAGTTCCTCAAGCCGGGGCGTGGGGTGCTGACCGCGGAGTTCGAGGTGACGCGGGAGAAGGCCGAGGAGTTGCGACAGCGTGCCCACGGCGGGGCCAAGGTGCTCGAGTGGTTCGAGACCGTCATCACCGATCGCCACGGGGACGTCGTGGCGAAGGTGCGCCGCGAGGTCTACATCCGCGAGAAGAAGCGCGTCACCGCAGCGCGGGGATGACCCGTCACCCGCCGTTCACCCCGGCGTGGGACGATGACCGGATGCCCCTCGCCCGCCGCCTGACGCTGCCGGACGCCGTAGCGATCGGCCTCGGATCGATGATCGGCGCCGGCGTGTTCGCGGTCTGGGGTCCGGCCGTCGACGTCGCCGGAAACGCGACGCTCGTCGCCCTCGCGATCGCCGCCGCGGTCGCCTACGCGAACGCCACCGCCTCCGCGCAGCTCGCCGCTGTGCACCCGGTCGCCGGCGGCACGTACGCGTATGCGCGGGCGGAGATCGGACCGTGGTGGGGCTTCGTCGCCGGATGGAGCTTCGTGATCGGCAAGATCGCGAGCTGCGCCGCCATGGCCATGACCTTCGCCGCCTACGCCGCGCCGGCGGGATGGCAGACCCCCGTCGCCGTGATCGCCGTCGCCGCCCTCGCGGTCGTGAACTGCCTGGGCGTGACCCGGACGGCGCTGGCGACCCGCATCCTCGTGGCGTGCTCCCTCCTCGGGCTCGCGGTCGTGGTGGCGGTCGGCTTCGGCGCCGCCCCGACCGCCTCGCCCGCACCGCTGCCTGACGCGACCGTCTACGGGGTGCTGCAGGGCGCCGGGCTGCTCTTCTTCGCCTTCGCGGGCTACGCCCGGATCGCCACGATGGGCGAGGAGGTGGTGGACCCCGCGCGGACGATCCCGCGCGCGATCGTGCTCGCTCTCGGCGGCGCCGTCGTCGTCTACGCGCTCGTGGGCCTCGTGGTGCTCCTCGTCCTCGGCGGCGACGCGCGGGGAGCGGCCGCGCCCCTGGCCGACGTCCTGACCGCGGCCGGCTGGTCGGCGTTCGCCCCCGTGGTGCGGATCGCCGCGGCGGCCGCTTCCCTCGGCGCGCTGCTCGCCCTGCTCACCGGCATCGGCCGCACGACGCTCGCCATGGCGCGGGAAGGCGATCTCCCTCGGGTCCTCGCCCGTATCGACGACCGGCACCAGGTGCCGCGCCGTGCCGAGATCACCCTCGCCGTCATCGTGATCGGGCTGGTGCTCGTGGGAGACCTCCGGGAGGTGATCGGGTTCTCGTCCTTCGGCGTGCTGCTGTACTACCTCATCGCGAACGCCGCCGCGTTCCGCCAGCAGGGGGCCGCCCGACGCTACCCGCGGATGCTGCAGGTGGGAGGAGCGCTCGGCTGTCTCGTGCTGGTGAGCACGCTCCCCGTCCTCGCCTCGCTCCTCGGCACAGGCGTCGTGCTGCTCGGCATCGCCGGACGGGCCCTGCGGATGCGGTGGCCGCAGCGCGGGCGGCCCTGATCGGTCTCAGCCGGAGACACCCGCGCGATAGTCGCGGGGTGGCAGACCGAGGACGGCCGCGAAGTCGCGCGTGAGATGGGCGTGGTCGGCGTACCCCAGCGCGGCGGCGAGCGACGTCAGATCCGTCTCCGGCTCCTCGCGGAGACGCTGTGCCGCCTCCTGCAACCGGCGGCGGCGGATGATCGCGCCCGGCGAGAGCCCGACGGTGCGGTGCGTGAGCCGCTGCAGCGTGCGCACCGAGACCGCGAGTCGGGTCGCCGCCTCCTCCGGAGTCAGCGCCGCCCCCTCCCCCAGCAGCACGTCGAGCATCGCGTTGGCCTGCCGCCCCACCGCGTCGACCGGGCCGACGCGCTGAGACAGCCACGCGGAGAAGACCGCGACGGCGCGCTCCCGTCGCCCGGGCTGTGACCGCATCGCCGCCGTCACCCCCTCGTGCAGATCGGGGGCGTCGAAAGACCGCTCCGCGTCGATCAGACCCGGCGGGTCGTCGGTGAGGGCCACGACGGCCGCCGGGCGCAGGAGAGCGCCGACAGCCCACCCCGACCCCCGCAGCTCCCTGGTCGACGCCCGTGTCGTGGCGCCCGAGATCGACACGCCCTCGGGGGCGACGACGAGGTTGACGGCCGGATACGCGACGATCTCCTGCCGGGACACCTCGCCCTCCGGAAGGCTCCACTCCGGGATCCAGAACCAGGCGACGAGCGCGGCGGCGTCTTCGGGCGGGGGCAGCCGATGGAACGCGGGCAGCCGCGCGGGGTAGAGCACTCCGCGCGTCCGGTCCACCATGGCCCCCAGCGTAGAGCGCGCCACCGACGTGTCGTCGAGGACGTGTCGCGGATCTTCAAGCGGCTGTCGCCCTCCCCGTCCTACCGTGGCGACATGACAGATCAGACACCTCCGGCCGGCGTGACCGGCGCGCACACGACCGACGGCCGCCCCCACAGCGCGACCTCGCTGACCCCCTTCCTCGCGATCCCCGACGCCGCCCGCGCCGTCGAGTTCTACCGGGACGTCTTCGGCGCCCGCGTGGTCGACGTCACGGAGTTCGGCGGCACCGTCGCGCACGCCGACCTCGACTTCGGACTCGGCCGGCTGCAGCTCGGCGAACCCAGTCCCGAGTACCACCTCGTGCCCGCCCCCTCCGGCGACGACGACTGCTATTCGATGGGCCTCTACGTCCCGGATGTGGACGCCGTCGTCGCGCGCGCCGTCGAGGCGGGGGCGACCGTCCGCGAGGCGCCGTCCCTGTTCGTCTCCGGCGACCGCTACGCGAGCATCCGCGACCCGTTCGGCGTGCGGTGGTCGATCATGACGCGCGTGGAGGATCTGTCCGACGAGGAGAGCGCCCGACGGGTGGCCGCGTGGGCTGCCTCCTTCACTGCGGCACCGGAGGGCGCCGAGAGCTGAAAGCGGCCACGGCGGAGCGCTCGACCGCGGGCAGCAGCGCCTCCGCGGTGCGGCGGTAGCCGAGGGCGCTCGGATGGAAGCGGTCGAGGCTGAACATCTCCTCGGGCTCGTCGAAGAACATCGGCCCCACGGCGCGCCGCAGGTCGACCGTCTCCGCGCCCTCTCGGCCTGCCGCCTCCGCCTGCACCTCGGCCAGCCGCCGGGACAGACCGGAGGCGATGCGGCGCAGCGGCTGGGGCACGGCACGCAGGGCGCCGAGGTCGGGGCAGGTGCCGACGACGACGCGGGCGCCGAGCGCGTGCAGGCGGACGATGGCCTCGCGCAGATGCCGTGCCGACTCCGCGGGCGGGAGGCGGTGGGTGACGTCGTTTCCGCCGACCACGATCACGGCGACGTCGGGGCGATAGTCCGCGGGGAGCCGGGAGATCTGCCCGGCGAGATCCCGCGACTCCGCGCCCACGACCGCGGCGGTGCGCAGCCGCACCGGACGCCCGAGTCGGCGTGCCGTCGCCTTCGCGAGCCGCGCCCCGAGGGTCTCCTTCCGCCGTGCCGCTCCCAGCCCGGCGGCGAGGGAGTCGCCCAGCAGCAGGAGGTCGAGCGGCTCGCCCTCGAGCCCTGGGCGCCAGACACGGTCGGCGTCGAGCGACTGCTCCCCCAGCGGCTTCCCGATGCGCCGGCGCGCGACGGCGGCCTGCCGGTCGAGGACCGTGCGGGCGCCCACGAGCAGGGCCGCGGCGAGCGCGATGACGGTGAAGAGAGGCAGGCGGCGCACGGCCCGATTCGAGCCGACCGCCGTGAACGCCCGGTGAACGCGTCTTCCGACGGGGGCGACTCAGGCCAGCGTCTTGATCTCGAGCTCGTCGTCTCCCGGTCGCACGCTCGCGAAGTGCGTGTACCCGTCCGCCGCCGACCGTTCCAGCAGCGCCTTGAGGTTCTTCGTCCGCTGCTCGAGTCGCACCCGCGCGCCCTTGGCGACGAGAGCCGTCTTGTGCGCCACGAGCTCCGCCACGGGGACGGCGGCGTCGTGGACGAGCACGATGGCCTGCGCGGCGGTCGCCGGATCCGTCGAGACGAGGTCGACCAGGCGCTCGAAGCCGAGGGAGAAGCCCACCGCGGGGACCTCCTGCTGCAGGAACCGGCCGATCATGCCGTCGTACCGTCCACCGCCGCCGAGCGAGTACGTCACGGAGGGGTGCGCGAGCTCGAAGATGGTCCCCGTGTAATAGCCCATGCCCCGCACGAGGAAGGGGTCGAACACGAGAGGGATGTCGTCCTGCCCGCGCCCCGCCGCGACCGCCTCGCCGATGCCGACAAGGTGGGCGACGAGCTCGTCCGGCGCGCCGTCCGGGAGCGCCTTGCGGATCTGGCTGTCGCCGAACGGGTGGTACTCGAGCGTCTGCGGGCGACCGAGGAAGGCCTGGAACGCGTCGACCGCCGTGGCCGTCGCCCCCCGCTCGCGGAGCTCGGCGGCCACGCCCTCCGGTCCGATCTTGTCGAGCTTGTCGATCGTGATCAGCACCTGCGGGCGCTCGTCCTCGGTGAAGCCGAAGTGCTCGAGCATCCACTCCAGGACGCGGCGGTCGTTGATCCGCACGCTCGCGCCCTCCAGACCCAGCGCGTCGACGGTGTCGAGCGAGGCCGCCAGCAGCTCGGCCTCCGCGCGCGCCGACGCGTCGCCGATGATGTCGATGTCGCACTGGACGAACTGGCGGTAGCGCCCCTTCTGCGGGCGCTCGGCCCGCCACACGGGCCCGATCTGGATGGACCGGAAGACACCGGGGAGCTGCCCGCGGTTGCTCGCGTAGAAGCGGGCGAGCGGCACCGTCAGGTCGTAGCGCAGGCCGAGATCGGAGAGCTCGGCGGGGTCATCGGCAGCGGCGCGGATGGCCTCCGCATCCAGGCCGCGGCGCAGGATGTTGAACGACAGCTTCTCGTTGTCGCCGCCGATGCCGGCATGCAGCCGGTCGTACTCCTCGACCACGGGGGTCTCGATCTCATCGAATCCGTGCGCGCGATAGCGGTCGCGGATGACGGAGAGCACCCGCTCACGGCGGGCCTTGTCGGCGGGGAGGAAGTCGCGCATGCCGCGCGGCGCGTTCACGGTAGCCACCCGTCCATCTTCCCAGGTCGGCGGCGGTGTCCGCGTCGCGTCAGCCGGCCTCGGCGGCGCGGACCTCGTCCTCCAGGCGCGTCAGCCGTTCCCGGAGCGCGCGCTCCGCGTCCCAGCCCTCGGCCCTGGCGGTGTCCACGAGTGCGAGCAGGGCATCGCCGAGTTCCTCCTCCGAAGACGGGCGCAGGGCGGACGGATGCGTGGGCACCACGCCGGCACCGGCGGCACGGCCCGACATCTTCTGGGCGCGGGCGAGGGCCGGCATCGCGCGCGGGATCCCGTCGAGCACGCTGCGGCGGGTGCGCTTCTCCGCCGCCTTCGCCGCGGTCCAGTGCACGAGCACCTCCTCCGGCGTCTCCGCGACCTCGTCGCCGAACACGTGCGGGTGCCGCCGCACCATCTTCTCGGTGAGCGTGCGGGCCACATCGTCGATGTCGAAGGGGTCGTCCGGATCCTGCGCCGCGATGGCGGCGTGGAAGAGCACCTGCCACAGCAGATCGCCGAGTTCCTCGCGGAGGTCGGCGCGAGACCCGTCCTCGACCGCGTCGATCACCTCGTGGGACTCCTCGATGAGGTACGGCACGAGATCGCGATGCGTGATGCGCTGCGACCACACGCACCGCTCCCGCACCGTGCGCATGGTCTCCGCGGCCGCACGCAGCGGATCATCGATGCCCTCGGGTCCTCGCTGCTCGCTGGTCATGCTTCCTCCGGACTCCGGCTCACGCGGGAATGGGCGCAGCGCGACGGTACCACCGGGCGCGCAGGGTGACGACGATGCCGGACAGGATGAGCGCGAGCAGCGACCCCACGAGGACGCCGAGGATCGCCTGGTCCCGGATGACCGCATCGCCCTCAAACGCGAGGTTCGCGAGCAGGAGCGAGACGGTGAACCCGATACCGCCCAGGGCGCCAGCGGCGACGATGTCCGCGAAGGGCAGAGCCGGGTCGGCGCCCTTCGGCCGGATGCGCATGGCGAGCCAGCCGAACAGGGAGATGCCGATGATCTTCCCGACCGGCAGCGCTACGACGATCGCCCAGAACGCCGGGGACAGGGCCGTCGGCGAGACCGCCGGGATCACGACGAACGCCGCCACGAACGCGAACAGCGGCAGGATCGCCCCGTTCACGGTCGGCTCCAGCGCATGCCGGGTGCGTCCGGCGGGTACCGGCGCCATGACGAGGCCGAGCATCACGCCGGCGATGGTCGCGTGGATGCCGGACGAGGCGACGAGGCCCCACGTGACGACGCCGACGACGGCCATCGCGACAGCGACGAGTGTGTGGCCGGTCGCATGCAGCAGGCGGCTCAGCAACCAGAACACGGCCACCCCGACGATCGCGAGACCGAAGAGGAGCCACTGCACGTCGTGCGCGAAGAGCACCGCGATGAAGATGATGCCGATGATGTCGTCGAGGATCGCAAGGGCCAGCAGGAACACCCGCACCCGGGAGGGCAGGCCGCGACCGAACATCGCCAGCACGCCGAGGGCGAAGGCGATGTCGGTGGCGGTCGGGATCGGCCAGCCCGACGCCGTCTCCGGCCCGCCCGCGATCAGCAGGTACACGAGGATCGGCACGAGCACGCCGCCGGTCGCCGCGATGGCCGGCTGCACAGCCTTCCGCGGGGAGTCGAGCTCGCCGTGGGTGAGCTCGTGCCGCAGCTCGATCGCCACGACGAGGAAGAAGATCGCGAGCAGGCCGTCCGACACCCAGTGCGCGATCGAGAGGTCCAGCGCCGTCCCCGGGACCGCGAGATGCGTCTCCAGCAGTCCGGCGATCGCGTCGTGCGTGGGCAGGTTCGCGAAGAGGAGGCCGAGGCCGGCGGCCACGAGCAGGAGGACGGCGGGGAACTGCTGCCCGCGGAGGGGGTTCGCTGTGATGCGCATCCCGTCCATCGTAGGCCGGGATGTCACACGGTCGTCATGCGTGCGGGACACCCCGATCCACCCGGCTACTCTCGGAGGGTGATCCCCGATTCCCCCGCTTTCTCCGAGCCGACGCCCACCGAGGCCATCCGCGTGATCGGTCGTTTCGAAGCCGGTCGCGGCATCCCCGATGCCATGCGCTCCGACGTGCGGATGCTGGGCCAGCTCCTCGGCCAGGTGCTCCGCGAAGCCGGCGGCGACGACCTCTTCGAGGACGTCGAGCGCCTGCGCCTCGCGACGATCCAGGCCTACGAGGACCACAGCTCCGACGCGTTCGACCGCGCCGCGGCGATCGCCGACTCCTTCACGATCGCCCGCGCCGACGAGGTCGCCAGGGCGTTCACCTGCTACTTCCACCTCGTGAACCTCGCCGAGGAGCACCAGCGCGTGCGCGTGCTCCGGGAGCGGGCGGGACAGCCGAGCCCTTCGACAGGCTCAGGCCCTTCGACAGGCTCAGGCACCCAGGGGGGCACGGGCCCTTCGACAGGCTCAGGGACCCAGGGGGGCTCGGGCCCTTCGACAGGCTCGGGCCCTTCGACAGGCTCAGGGACCCAGGCGACGGACACGGTCGCGGGGGCGTATGCGCGGCTGCGCGAGGAGGTCGGCGACGACGAGGCCCGCCGGCGTCTGGACGGCCTGCGCTTCCACCCGGTCTTCACGGCGCACCCGACCGAGGCCCGTCGACGCGCCGTCTCGTCGAGCATCCGCCGCCTCTCCGAGCTGCTCACCCAGCACGACGCGGCGAGCGTCG
Source organism: Microbacterium sp. NRRL B-14842 (assembly GCF_050470785.1). Taxonomy (NCBI): domain Bacteria; kingdom Bacillati; phylum Actinomycetota; class Actinomycetes; order Micrococcales; family Microbacteriaceae; genus Microbacterium; species Microbacterium sp. NRRL B-14842. The sequence continues at coordinate 2,054,403 of NZ_JBFLUM010000001.1, forward strand.
GCGGCTCCGAGGAGCACCGGGCCCGCCGCCGGATGCTCGAGGAGATCGACACCCTCTGGCGGACGGCGCCGCTGCGCGCACAGAAGCCCTCCCCGACCGACGAGGTGCGCACCGTCATGGGCGTCTTCGACGAGACGCTGTTCACCACGGTCCCGCACGTCTACCGCCGGATCGACGACGCCCTCCGCGGCGAGGAGTCCGGCGCCAGCGCTCCGGTCGTCCCCGCGTTCGTGCGTGTCGGCTCCTGGGTCGGCGGCGACCGCGACGGCAACCCGTTCGTCACCGCCGCCGTGACCCGTGAGGCTTCGCAGATCGCCTCCGACCACGTGCTCCGCGGGCTCGAGCGGGCACTCGACCGGATCGGCCGCACCCTCACGCTCGCCGCCGACGACACCCCGCCCAGCACCGAAGTCATCGCGCTCTGGGAGCGTTTCGCGGCCGCAGAGCCGGCGGTCGCCGACGAACTCGCAGCCCGCTCGCCCGACGAGCCGCACCGCCGTGTCGTCCTCGTCATGGCCCGCCGCGTGGCGGCCACCCGCCGCGGAGACGACGAGGGCTACACCGGTCCCGAAGAGCTGCTCGCGGAGCTGCGCGCCGTGCAGTCCTCCCTCGTCGCCGCCGGAGCCCGCCGCCACGCCTTCGGGGGCGTGCAGCACCTGATCTGGCAGGTCGAGACCTACGGCTTCCACCTCACGGAGCTCGAGGTGCGCCAGCACTCCCAGGTGCACGCGAAGGCTCTGGCCGAGTTGGAGGCCGGCGGGGCGATCAGCACGCAGACGGAGGAGGTGCTGGAGGTGTTCCGCGCGATCGCGGACATCCAGCGCGACCGGGGGCTTCGCGCCGCGGGCCGCTACGTCGTCTCCTTCACACAGGCGGCCTCCGACCTCGCGAACGTGCACCGCCTCGCCCGCCACGCGCTCGGCGACGACGCCCCGGTGCTCGACGTCGTGCCCCTGTTCGAGACCTTCGCCGACCTCCAGGCCGCCCCGGAGATCCTCGCCGAGGCCGTCACCTTCCCCGAGTTCCGCGAGCGGATGGCCGCAACAGGGAACCGGCTGGAGGTCATGCTCGGCTACTCCGACTCCTCCAAGGACGTCGGGCCCGTCGCCGCGAACCTGGCGCTGTACACGGCGCAGGAGAAGATCGCCCGCTGGGCGCAGGAGTCCGGCATCGAACTGACCCTCTTCCACGGCCGCGGCGGTGCGCTCGGCCGCGGCGGCGGTCCCGCGAACTCGGCGATCCTCGCGCAGCCCCCGCACTCGGTCGACGGCCGGTTCAAGCTCACCGAGCAGGGCGAGGTCATCTTCGCCCGCTACGGCGAGCCCGCGATCGCGATGCGGCACATCGACCAGGTCGCCGCGGCGACGCTGCTCGCCTCGTCCCCCACGGTCGAGGAACGCACCAGCAGCGCAGCAGCCCGCTACGCCGATGTCGCCGCAACCATGGACGCCGCCTCGCGCGAGCGGTTCTTCGCGCTCGTCAAGGCCGAGGGCTTCGCCCCGTGGTTCGCCACCGTGACCCCGATGGAGGAGATCGGCCTGCTCGCGCTCGGCTCGCGACCCGCCCGCCGCGGCCTCTCGGTCGAGTCGCTGGAGGACCTCCGGGCCATCCCCTGGGTGTTCGCGTGGACGCAGGCCCGCATCAACCTCGCGGGCTGGTTCGGGCTCGGCACCGCGCTCGAGGCCGTCGGCGACGAGGAGCTGCTGGCGGAGGCCTACCGCGAGTGGCCGCTGCTGCGCACGATGGTCGACAACGTCGCGATGAGCCTCGCCAAGACCGACGAGCGCATCGCCCGGCAGTACCTCGCCCTCGGCGACCGCGACGACCTCGCCGCCCTGGTGCTCGACGAGCTCGCGCTCACCCGCCGCTGGGTCATCCGACTCACCGGTGGCGAGGGCCTGCTGGAGAACAAGCCCGTGCTGCAGCGGGCCGTGCAGCTGCGCAGCCCGTACGTCGACGCCCTCTCGCTCCTGCAGCTGCGGGCGCTCCGCGCTCTCCGGTCGGCACCGGAGCAGCCGGAGGGCTCGGGGGCCGACGCCGAACAGCAGCGCCTGCTCCTCCTGTCCGTCAGCGGGGTCGCCGCCGGCCTGCAGAACACCGGGTGACCCGAGCCCTCCCTCCGCGTGCGCGGAGGCCCTCGTCGCCGACGCTAGAGTGAAACCTCCGCCTCACCCGGCTCTGCTTTCGCGCGCGACACGATCGCCCGCACCCCATCCCCCATCAGAAAGCCCTCCCGCGTGACCGTCACCACCCCCACCGACTTCCACCCGCTCGCCGACTCCGTGCAGCCCGTCTTCGACACGGTGCTGGCACGCAGCCCGCACGAGCCGGAGTTCCACCAGGCCGTCCACGAGGTGCTGCACTCCATCGCCCCGGTGCTGGAGCGCCACCCGGAATACGTGGACGGCGGGATCCTGGAGCGCCTGGTCGAGCCGGAGCGGCAGATCATGTTCCGCGTGCCGTGGGTCGACGATGCCGGAAAGCTGCAGGTCAACCGCGGGTACCGCATCCAGTTCTCCTCCGTGCTCGGCCCGTACAAGGGCGGCCTGCGGTTCCACCCGTCGGTCAACCTCTCGATCATCAAGTTCCTCGGCTTCGAGCAGATCTTCAAGAACGCGCTCACCGGTCAGGGCATCGGCGGCGGCAAGGGCGGCTCCGACTTCGACCCGCACGGGAAGTCCGACGCCGAGGTCATGCGGTTCTGCCAGTCGTTCATGAACGAGCTCTACCGGCACCTCGGCGAGCACACCGACGTCCCCGCGGGTGACATCGGCGTCGGCGGCCGCGAGATCGGCTACCTCTTCGGCCAGTACCGCAAGGTCACCAACCGCCACGAGTCCGGCATGTTCACGGGCAAGGGCACCGGGTGGGGCGGCGCCGAGGTGCGGACGGAGGCCACGGGCTACGGCGCGGTGTTCTTCGCGCAGGAGATGCTCGGCGTGCACGGCGACTCCCTCGAGGGCAAGCGCGTCGGCATCTCAGGCTCCGGCAACGTGGCGATCTACGCGATCCAGAAGGCCGCCCAGCTCGGCGCGACCGCGGTCACGGCGTCCGACTCCTCCGGCTATGTCGTCGACGACGCGGGCATCGACCTCGACCTGCTGCGTCAGCTCAAGGAGGTCGAGCGCGCCCGCATCGTCGAGTACGCGAACCGCCGCCCCAGCGCCCGCTTCGTGGAGAGCGGCAGCGTGTGGGACGTGCCCGTGGACATCGCGGTGCCCTCCGCCACGCAGAACGAGGTCAGCCTCGCCGATGCGGAGGCCCTCATCGCGAACGGCGTGCGTGCCGTGTCCGAGGGCGCCAACATGCCGTGCGTCCCCGAGGCCGTCGAGGCCTTCCAGAAGGCGGGCGTGCTGTTCGCCCCGGGCAAGGCAGCGAACGCGGGCGGTGTCGCGACCTCCGCGCTGGAGATGAGCCAGAACGCCTCGCGGCAGCGCTGGAGCTTCGGCGACAGTGAGAACAAGCTCCGCGAGATCATGGGCGACATCCACCGTGCCGCCTTCGAGGCCGCCGAGCGTCACGGAGTCCCCGGCGACTACGTGGCCGGCGCCAACATCGCCGGCTTCGAGCGCGTCGCTGCGGCGATGCTCGCCCAGGGCGTCATCTGACCCGGTTCGAATCGCCTGATTGGTCGTGAATCCGGCCGGAATGCGACCAATCGGACGATTCGAAGGGTGTGCGGTCAGACCTGGCGGTCGTCGGCGTGCCGCGCGAGGGAGCTGCCGTAGCGCTCCGTGAGCTGGACCATGAGGTCGGGAGTGTCCCGGTCGACGCCGAAGACGTGTCCGGGGAAGTCGAGCTCGGGCTGTGCCGCCGCGATCTCCGCGTCCCTGTCGGGTGAGAGCAGCTGCACGGGATCCCCCACCGCGACCCAGCCGATCGGCACCACCGTCCCCGACGGCAGCACGGCCCGGCGATGCACGATGGCGTTGACCCGCACCTCGCAGCGGTCCCCGACGAGCGCCCCGTTGAAGACCCGGGCCCCGGACGCGAAGAACACCTCCTCGCCCACGGTGGCCCCCGCGATGCTCGCCAGCGTGCCGACGAGGGTGTGCGCACCGATGTGCACGGCGTTGGCCGCGGTCGCCCTGATCAGCGCGTTCTCCATGACGATGACGTGCGCCCCGAGGGTGATGGGGCCGCCCTCCGCAGTGATGACGGCGCCGTGCAGCACCTGGCAGCCGGGTCCGAGCTCCACGTCGCCGGAGATGACGGCGGTGGGAGCGACGACGGCGGTGTCGTGGATGCGGGGGCGAGCCCCGAGGTGCTCGTACAACATGCGGCCAGACTAGCCCCGGGCGTCTGCGGCGTGCACGACTTCGGAGATCATCACCGACACGCCGGACCCGAGCCGCCGGCGACGGCGTGTCGTCCGCGGGCTCCGCAGTCGTGCACGGCGGAGGCGGCCGCGACCGCCGGCCGGGTCACTCGGGCTTGGCGGGCTCGGGGAAGATGGCGGTGAACAGCTGGTCGACCCAGGCGAGCAGCTCCGCGTCGGGCAGCGGCTCCACGCCCACGCCGACCGCGGCGGGCACCGTGGGCATCGGCACGACGAGAGCCTCCCCGCCGGAGACGAGCTTCGCCTTCGGATAGAGCCGCTGCAGCCGGACCTTGATCGAGTCCTCGAGGCGGGCGGGCGCGAGGCGCAGGTTCGAGCCCATGGCCACGACATCGGTGAGCCCGGCCCTGGCCGCCCGGCGCCGCAGTCGCGCGATCGACACGAGTCCGGTGACCTCGTCCGGCGGCGTGCCGTACCGGTCGACGAGCTCCTCCACCACGAGGTCGATCGCGTCGTCCTTCGCGGTCGCGGCTGAGGCGGCGGAGAGCTTCTGGTACGCCTCGAGCCGGAGGCGTTCGCTGTCGATGTAGTCCTCCGGGATGCGGGCGTCGAGCGGCAGCTCGAGTCGGAGCTCCTGCCCGGTCTCGACCTCCTCGCCCCGGAAGGTCGCGACGGCCTCGCCGATCATGCGCAGGTAGAGGTCGAAGCCGACCCCCGCGATGTGTCCGGCCTGCTCGGCGCCGAGGAGGTTGCCCGCACCGCGCAGCTCGAGGTCCTTGAGGGCGACCTGCATACCGGAGCCGAGGTCGTTGTTGACCGCGATGGTCTGCAGCCGGTCGGCCGCGGTCTCGCTCAGCGGCTTCATGTCGTCGTAGAGGAAGTACGCGTAGGCGCGCTCCCGTCCGCGACCCACGCGTCCGCGGAGCTGGTGGAGCTGGCTCAGACCGTACTTGTCGGCGCGGTCGATGATGATCGTGTTCGCGTTGGAGATGTCGAGGCCGGTCTCGATGATCGTGGTCGACACCAGGACGTCGAACTTGCGCTCCCAGAAGTCGTCGACGACCTGCTCCAGCGCGTGCTCGCCCATCTGGCCGTGCGCGACGGCGATCCGCGCCTCGGGGACCAGCTCGGCGAGCTCCGCCGCGACGCGCTGGATCGACTGCACGCGGTTGTGCACGAAGAAGACCTGGCCCTCGCGAAGGATCTCGCGGCGGATGGCGGCGGCGATCTGCTTGTCGCTGCGGGGGCCGACGAACGAGAGGATCGGGTGCCGATCCTCCGGCGGCGTGGCGAGGGTCGACATCTCGCGGATGCCGGTGACCGCCATCTCCAGGGTGCGCGGGATCGGGGTGGCGCTCATGGCGAGGATGTCGACGTTGGTCTTCATCTTCTTCAGCGCGTCCTTATGCTCGACGCCGAACCGCTGCTCCTCGTCGATGATCATGAGGCCGAGGTCCTTGAACAGCACCTGGTCCGTGAGGATGCGGTGCGTGCCGATCACCATGTCCACGGAGCCGTCGAGCAGGCCCTGCAGGGTGAGCCGCGCCTCCTTGTCGGTCTGGAACCGCGACAGCGGCCGCACCTTGACCGGGAACCCCGCGAAGCGCTCCGTGAACGTCTCGAGGTGCTGCTTCACGAGCAGGGTCGTCGGGACGAGCATGGCCACCTGCTTGCCGTCCTGGATGGCCTTGAACGCCGCCCGGACCGCGACCTCGGTCTTGCCGAAGCCGACGTCGCCCGAAAGCAGCCGGTCCATCGGGATCGGCCGCTCCATGTCGGCCTTGATCTCGTCGATGGTCTGCAGCTGGTCGTGGGTCTCCGCGAACGGGAACGCCTCCTCCAGCTCGCGCTGCCAGGGGGTGTCAGGGCCGAAGGCGTACCCCTTGGCGCTCATCCGGGCGGAGTAGAGCTTGACGAGCTCGACGGCGATGTCGCGGACCGCCTTGCGCGCCTTGCCCTTGGCCTGCGCCCAGTCGCTGCCGCCCATCTTCGACAGCGTCGGGGCCTCGCCGCCGACGTACTTCGACAGGAGGTCGAGCTGGTCGGTGGGCACGTACAGCTTGTCGCCGGGGTAGCCGCGCTTGGACGGCGCGTACTCCAGCACGAGGTAATCGCGGATCGACTTCGCGGCGTTGCGGCCGCCGGTGGAGACCTCGCGCTGGGTCATCTCGACAAACCGGCCGATGCCGTGTGTGGCGTGCACCACGAAGTCGCCCTGCTTGAGCTGCAGCGGGTCGACGACGTTCTTCCGACGGGACGCGAGCTTCTTGACGACGCGCTGGTCGCCGCCGATCGTGCGGCCGTAGAACTCGTTGTCGGTGAGGACGGCGAGCTTCGCCTCGGGCACCTGGAAGCCGGCCTCGACCCCGCCCACCGTGAGGGTCGCGACCCCCGGGTCCGGTGCGGCCGCGATGGTCTCGACGACCCGGGCCGCGATGCCGCGGTCGGAGAGCACGTCGCGGGCGCGGTCGACGAGGCCGTGACCGGTCGCGAGGACGACCACCCGCCAGCCGTCGGCGACCTTCGCCTCCACGAAGGCGATCGCGCCGTCGACGTTGCCGTGGAAGGAGGGGATGACGGTGGCCGCCTCGACGCTCTCCGCGGTCGCGTCGCCGATCCCGAAGGGGCTCAGGCGCCACCACACGCCGCCGCGGTCGCGGACGACCTCGCGCAGATCGGCGATGGTGAGGAAGTCGCCGGCGCCGAGGTCGATGGGGGCCGAGGCTCCCGAGGTCGCCGCGCTCCAGGCGGCGTCGAGGAACTCGCGGTTCGTCTCGCCGAGGGTGAGGGCGCGGGCGGTCGAGCGCTCCGGGTCGATGACGGCGGTCGCCGTGCCCTCGGGCAGGTACTCGACGAGCGACTTGAGGGGACCGGCGACCGCGGGCAGCAGCGACTCCATGCCCTCGACCGGGATGCCCTCGGCCATCTTCTCGAGCATGCCGCTGATGGCGGGGAAGCCCCCGATGAGCGCCCTGGCCCGCTCCCGCACCTCGGCGGTGAGCAGGAGCTCGCGGCTGGGCGGGAGGTCGACGCCTGGCACGTCGCCGGGCAGCGAGCGCTGGTCCGCCACCGAGAACGCGCGGATCTGATCGATCTCGTCGCCGAAGAACTCCACGCGGTACGGGTGTTCGGACGTGGGAGGGAAGACGTCGAGGATGCCGCCGCGGACGGCGAACTCGCCCCGTCGCGACACCATGTCGACGCGGGAGTAGGCCCGTTCCACGAGCTGCTCGGCGACGTGGTCGAGCTCGTTGCCGCGGCTGCCCACCGTCAGCTCCAGCGGCACGATGTCGCCGAGGTTCCCGGCGATGGGCTGGAGCGCGGCGCGCACGGAGGCGACGACCACGAGAGGGCGCTCGCCTCTCCATTCGGCGACGCGGCGCAGGGTCTGCAGTCGCAGGCCGACCGTGTCCGGGCTGGGGCTGAGGCGCTCGTGCGGCAGCGTCTCCCAGGCCGGGAAGGTGAGCACCTCGGCATCCGGGACGTAGGTCTCCAGGGCCTGCGCGACCGATTCCGCGCGGCGCCCCGTGGGCACCACGGCCAGCAGCGCCGCCGGGTGGCCGGCCGCCGCACGCTTGGCGAGCAGACCGGCGAGAACGGGCGCGTCGAGCCCGTCGACCAGGCCGAGGTCGGCGTCGGTGTGCGCCCAAGCGAGAGCGTCACGATACAGAGACGCCTCTTCCAAGGCGCGCAGAATCCCCGGAACAGTCACCGGACAAGCCTAATCGCGCCCACGGACACTGCGGTCGACTCTCCCTGTCCTACCCCTTTCCGTGCCTCCCACCCCGTTACGGACGCGCGGAAGGGGCCGGGGCGGACCGAAGGGGCCGGGTCGAGCGTCTTAGGCTGGAGGGATGCCTCCGGTCACCCTCACCACCGCACGACTCGTCCTCCACGCTCCGACGGAGGCCGACGTCGACGCGATCACCGAGGCCTGCCAGGACCCCGAGATCGGGCGGTGGACGACGGTGCCCTCCCCCTACTTCCGCCAGGACGCGGAGGACTTCGTCGCCCTCGTGGAGCAGTGGTGGGAGGACGGCTCGCAGACCGTCTGGGGTGTCTACGCCGACGACGTCCTCGTGGGCATGGTCGGCCTCCACCACATCGGGGAGCATCCGGCCGGCGGTCATGCCGAGCTCGGCTACTGGGTCGTCGCGGACGCACGCGGCCGCGGCTACCTCGTCGAGGCCGCGCGTGCCGTGCTCGACTGGGGCTTCGCGGAGCTCGGTCTCGCGCGGATCCGCTGGCAGGCCGTCGTGGGCAACGTCCCCTCCGCCCGCGCCGCCCGCGCCCTCGGCTTCCGCTTCGAGGGCACCATGCGTCAGGGCCTCACCAGCCAGCGCGGTCGGGACGACGGCTGGCTCGCGGGGCTGCTGCGCGACGATGACCGGACGCCGGTGGAGTGGCCGGTGCTCTGAGCGCACGCCACGCGTGACAGCGTCGGACCCCGGTGACAGGATGGCTGCATGCCTGAGATGCCGGAGGTCGAAGGACTCGTCGCGTTCCTCGGCGAGCGCACCACCGGACGCACCATCACCCGTGCCTCCGTGGCCGCGATCGCCGCGCTGAAGACCTACGACCCGCCGATCTCGGCGCTGGAAGGCGCGTCGATCACCGGGGCGGAGCGCCGCGGCAAGTTCGTGGTGCTGTCCTGCGGGTCCGAGCTGCACCTGGTCTTCCACCTGGCGAAGGCGGGATGGCTGCGCTGGTACGACACCCTGCCCACCACGCTCCTCAAGCCGGGCAAGTCGCCCATTGCGCTGCGGATCGCCCTCGACGACGGCAGCGGCTTCGACCTGACCGAGGCCGGGACGAAGAAGTCGCTCGCCGTGTACGTCGTCCGCGACCCCGCCGAGGTGCCGGGTATCGCCCGCCTCGGCCCCGATCCGCTCGACCCGTCCTTCACCCGCGACGCCTTCGCCGCGCTGCTCGACGACCGCCGGATGCAGATCAAGGGGCTGCTCCGCGACCAGGGCGTCATCGCGGGTATCGGCAACGCCTACTCCGACGAGATCCTGCATGCAGCCCGCATGTCGCCGTATGCCATCGCCGGCACGCTGGACGACGCCGAGATCGACCGGCTGTTCGCGGCGATGCAGGAGACCCTCGCCGAGGCCGTCGCTGCTGCCGCGGGCAAACCTCCGGCCGACCTCAAGGACGCCAAGCGCCGCGGCATGCGGGTGCACGCCCGCCGGGGCGAGGCGTGTCCGGTCTGCGGCGACGAGGTGCGCAGCGTCTTCTTCGCCGACCGCTCGCTGGAGTACTGCCCCACCTGTCAGACCGGCGGCAAGGTCCTCGCCGACCGGCGACTGTCCCGCCTGCTCAAGTGAGGGCCGGGCACGGCCCCTGCCACGGAATGAAACGGGCGCAGACGCGTTGAGTACACTCAGAGCAGCAACGTGCTCCGGGGTCGGTGGGAATCCGAACCGGCGGTGACAGTCCGCGAGCGTTCCGAGTGATCGGGATGCCGATCCGGTGGAATTCCGGAACCGACGGTGATGCGAGGGACACCTCGCTAGTCCGGAAGGGAGGCAGCACGAGGCGCACGCGCGTGCGTCCGTTCCGCCAGCCTGCAGCGACCCCGAGCCGCAGAGAGGACGACGACGGATGGCAGTGACCGCGACAGAGCGCCGTGCGATGGATCGTGCGCTCGCCCTCGCGACCCGCGGCCCGCGCGGGGTCAACCCGCAGGTGGGCGCCGTGATCCTCTCCCCCGACGGCGAGGTGCTGGCCGAAGGCTGGCATCGGGGCTCCGGCACCCCGCACGCCGAGGTCGACGCCCTCTCGAAGCTCGCGCCGGGCGCTGCACGGGGCGCGACGGCGATCGTGACGCTGGAACCCTGCAACCACACCGGTCGCACCGGCCCCTGCGCGCTCGCGCTCATCGAGGCCGGCGTGACGCGGGTCGTCTACGCGCTCGACGACCCCGGTGAGGTCTCCGGCGGCGGCGCGGAGCGGCTGCGCGCCGCGGGCGTGAGCGTGGAGTCCGGCGAGCGCGCCACCGAGGCCCGCGCCGTGATCGGCGACTGGCTCACCGCGTCGCGCCTCGGCCGTCCGCACGTGACCGTCAAGTGGGCGCAGAGCCTCGACGGCAGGGCTGCGGCGGACGACGGTTCCAGTCAGTGGATCACCGGCCCGGAGGCCCGCGCCGACGTGCACCGGCGACGCGCCCAGGCCGACGCGATCGCGGTGGGTACCGGCACCGTGCTCGCCGACGACCCCGCGCTCACCGCCCGCGCCGGCGACGAGCTCCTGACGCACCAGCCCGTCCCGGTCGTGATCGGCACCAGACCCACCCCTGCGGATGCGGCGGTGCATCGTCATCCGCACACGCCACTGTTCTTCGACACGCACGACCTGTCGGCGGTCCTCGCCGAGCTGCATGCGCGCGGCATCCAGACGCTGTTCGTGGAGGGCGGCCCGACGCTCGCCAGCGCGTTCCTCTCCGCCGGGCTCGCGGACCGCGTGCTCGCGTACGTCGCCCCCGTCCTGCTCGGCGGGAGCCGCCTGGCCGTGACCGACGTCGGTGTCCGCTCGATCGACCAGGCACGTCGCCTCGTCGTGGACGAGTGGCTGCCGTTGGGTGCAGACCTGCTCGCGATCGCGCATCCTGCGGACGCGGACGACCCGGACCGCACCGGCCCGGAGAAGGAGGGAACCCTCTGATGTTCACCGGAATCATCGAGGAGATCGGCGAGATCACCGCCATCGCGGAGTCGGGCGACGGCTGGCGCCTCACGGTGCGCGCCCCGAAGGCCGCTGCCGACGCCGTGCACGGCGAGTCGATCGCGGTCTCCGGCGTCTGCCTGACCGTCGTCGGCTCCACCGCCGAGACCTTCGACGCCGACGTCATGAAGCAGACGCTCGACGTCGCGGCCCTCGGCGCGGCGACCGTCGGCACCAGGGTCAACATCGAGAAGGCGATGCCCGTGGGGGCGCGGCTCGGCGGGCACATCGTGCAGGGCCACGTCGACGGCACCGGCACCGTGCTCGAGGTGCGCCCCGGCGCGCAGTGGAGCGTCCTGCGCATCAGCCTTCCCGACGACCTCGCGCCGCTCGTCGTCGACAAGGGCTCCATCTCCGTCGACGGCACCTCGCTGACGGTGAGCGCAGTGAGCCCTCCGACCCCTTCGACCCCTTCGACAGGCTCAGGGACCCCGGAGGGCTCAGGAACCCGGGAGGGCTCAGGGACCCAGGAGGGCTCGGGCACCGGGGGCGGGCACTGGTTCGAGGTGTCGCTCATCCCGGAGACCCTGGCGGCGACCACCCTCGGCACCCGCGCGGTCGGCGACCGCGTGAACCTCGAGACCGACATCCTCGCGCGGCACGTCGAGCGACTGCTCGCATTCCGCGCCGCACCGGAAGGGGGCTCGCGATGAGCCTGGCAACCATCCCCGAAGCCCTGGAGGCGCTGCGCGCAGGACGCCCCGTGCTCGTGGCCGACGACGAGAATCGGGAGAACGAGGGCGACGTCGTCCTCTCCGCCGAACTCGCCACACCCGAGTGGGTCGCCTGGACCGTGCGCTGGTCCTCCGGGTTCATCTGCGCGCCGATGCCCACCGACCTCGCGGACAGCCTCAACCTCCCGCCGATGGTCGCGGCCAGCGAAGACGCGCGCTCCACCGCCTACACCGTCAGCGTCGACGCCGCGGAAGGGGTGACGACCGGGATCAGCGCCAGCGACCGCGCCCGCACCCTCAACGTGCTGGCGAACCCCGACTCGACGGCGACGAGCATCATCCGCCCCGGCCATGTGCTCCCGCTCCGGGCCGTGGACGGCGGCGTGCGCGAGCGCAGCGGTCACACCGAGGCCGCGGTCGAGCTCATGAAGCTCGCCGGCCTCCGGCCCGTCGGCGCGATCGCGGAGGTCGTCGCCGAAGACGGCAGCATGATGCGGCTTCCCGGGCTCCTCGAACTCGGCGCCCGCGACGGCGTGCCGGTCATCACGATCGAGCAGCTCATCGCACACCTCAACGAGATCGACCCGGAGGGGGCGACCCCGGCCGCCCAGCGCGGTCGCCGGGTGAGCCTCCGTGCTGACGCCACCGTGCCCACCGACCACGGCACGTTCCGCTTCCTGGCCTACAAGGACCGCGTCACCGGCACCGACCACATCGCGGTCGTATCGGGCGAGCCGACCGAGACCGCCCTCGTGCGCGTGCACTCGGAGTGCCTGACCGGCGAGGCGTTCGGGTCCCAGAAGTGCGAGTGCGGCCCGCAGCTGGATGCCGCGCTGGACGCCATCGACCGCGAAGGCGGCATCGTCATCTACATGCGGGGACACGAGGGCCGGGGCATCGGTCTCATCAACAAGCTGCGCGCCTACAGCCTGCAGGAGGACGGCCTGGACACCGTCGATGCGAACCTGGCACTGGGCCTCCCGGCGGACGCCCGCGACTACGCGGCAGCGGCCGGGATCCTCACCGATCTGGGGGTCTCGAAGGTCCGTTTGCTCACCAACAACACCGACAAGGTGAACAAGCTGCGTGAGCTCGGCCTCGACGTCGTCGAGCAGGTGCCGCTGATCGTGGGCGTGGGTCCGAACAACCACCAGTACCTGGAGACCAAGCGCGACCGCATGGGCCACATCATCGGCGAAGCAGAGCTCGCCGAGGCCCTCGCGGCAGGAAAGGACGAGGAATGAGCGGCGCCGGAGCACCCAAGACGGGGAACATCGACGGGCGAGGGCTGGAGGTCGTCGTGATCGCCGGCACCTGGCACGAGGTGATCTCGAACGGCCTGATCGCCGGCGCCCAGCGGGTGCTCGACGAGGCCGGAGCGACGCATCGCCTGGTGCGGGTGCCCGGCTCGTTCGAGCTCGCCGTGGCCGCGCAGGCCGCCTTCGCGGGCGGTGCGGACGCGGTGGTCGCCCTCGGGGTCATCATCCGCGGCGGCACGCCGCACTTCGAGTACGTCTCGGCCGCGGCGACCGACGGCCTCACCCGTGTCTCCCTCGATGCCGGCAAGCCGGTCGGGTTCGGGCTGCTCACGCTCGACGACGAGAAGCAGGGACTGGACCGCGCAGGCCTGGAGGGCTCGAAGGAGGACAAGGGCGCGGAGGCCGCGGACGCGGCGCTGCGCACCGCCCTCGTGATCCGCGAGCTCCGCGGCTGATTCCCTCCGCCTCGCGCCCGATCGCGGGCGCGAGGTCAGGCGTGCCTTGGTGGCGCGGAATGCCGCGCTCTCGTACGGTGAGGGCATGGAGACCCTGCGCCACATCGTGCTCTTCGTCCACCTCATCGGCTTCGCCCTGCTCTTCGGGGCCTGGGCGGCGCAGGCGTTCGGCGGCAAGCGGGTGTTCACGCGTCTGATGACCATCGGCATGACGATCGCCGCGGTCGCCGGCCTCGCCCTCTCCGCCCCGTGGGGCCTCCCGGAGGGCGTCGAGATGAACTACGCCAAGATCGGCACGAAGCTCGTCATCCTCCTCGTGATCGGCGCCCTGCTCGGCATCGGCACGGCGCGCCAGAAGCGCGACCAGGTCGTGCCGCCCGCGATCTTCTGGCTCGTGGGCATCCTCACGGCCGTGAACGCCGCCATCGCCGCGATCTGGCGCTGACGCGCGGATCAGCGCCGGCTGCGCTCCCAGAGCGCGGATGACTGCTCCCCGGCCCCATCCGTACGGATGCGCTGGCCGTTGCGTCCCCCGCGGGCGAACGTGGCGGTGACGCCCGGCGGGACGTCGGAAGCCGCCACCGGGCTCGACGACCAGGTGCAGGCGCGCACGTGCACGAGGTCTGCCGCCACCGCGGCCGGATCGTCGTCGTAGCGCCACGGTCCCGTCAGCCGCCCGAGCCAGAAGAGTCCGTCGACGTCCCTGGTCCAGACGAGGGTTCCCGTCGGAAGCGCCGCGAAGCGCTCCAGCCGCCGCGCGGCCCGCTCTCCATGGCGGGCGTCGACGGCGGCGAGCGCCGCAGTCAGAGAGCCGGGCGTGCTGTCGAGCCGCCCACCCATGCCGCAGACGCCCTCGGCGAGCGCACGCTCGACCGCGACTCCCGGCGCGACGGCATCGTCGCGAGAGCGCATCGGTGCGCGGTAGGCGAGCGGTTCGCCGGGGCCATCGTCCGTCATGGGAGCGGCACGAGGGTCGCCTCGACATCGCGCCCGTCGACCACGACGCGCATCATCGTGTGCACGGGCTGTCGACGCCGGTCGGTCGGAGAGCCCGGGTTGAGCAGCCGCAGACCGTTCGGCGTGACGGTGTCCCAGGGGATGTGCGAGTGTCCGAAGATCAGCACGTCGACATCGGGGAAGGCGAGATCCATCCGCTTCTCCCGCCCGGTCGCGGCGCCCGTCTCGTGGATGACGGCGACGGCGGTGTCCTCCACGGTGAACCGCGCGATCTCCGGCAGCACCCGGCGGATCTCGGGGCCGTCGTTGTTGCCGTGCACACCGTGGAGCACGCGCGCGCGGGACTGGAGCAGCTCGACGGTGGGGAGATCGACCCAGTCCCCCGCGTGCACGACGACGTCGGCCTCGTCGATGGCCTGCAGCACCGCGTCCGGCAGCCGCTTCGCCCGCTTCGGGACGTGCGTATCGGCGAGGAGCAGCATCCGTGTCGTCATGATCCCCCTCCGGCCGGTCTCCCCCGACTCTACGCGCGGGCACCGACGCCCTCGACCCGGTCCGTCATCAACGTCCAGGGAACTCCCAGGAAGGCGTAGACTCGCCCGAGTCCGTCGGTATACCGGCGGAGGATCGGAGACCCCTTGAGCACCGCCACCACCCCCGCGAACCCCCGCTCGCGCGTCATCACCGCGAGCCTCGTCGGCACCACCATCGAGTTCTACGACTTCTACGTCTATGCGACGGCAGCCGTGCTCGTCTTCCCCACACTCTTCTTCCCGAGCACGAACGACACCGCGTCGCTGCTGTCGTCGTTCGCCGTCTTCGGCGCGGCCATGGTCGCCCGCCCGATCGGCGCCGTCGTCTTCGGGCACTTCGGCGACAAGTTCGGACGCAAGGCGACCCTCGTCGCGTCGCTCCTCACCATGGGCATCGCGACGTTCGTGATCGGTCTCCTGCCCACGTTCCAGCAGATCGGCTGGGTCGCCCCGCTGCTCCTGCTCATCCTCCGTCTCGCCCAGGGCTTCGCGCTGGGCGGCGAGTGGTCGGGCGCCGCGCTCGTGGCCACCGAGAACGCCCCGAAGGGCAAGCGTGCCTGGTACGGCTCGTTCCCGCAGCTCGGGGCGCCGCTCGGCTTCATCATCGCGAACGGCATCTTCCTCGCCATCAACTTCGCCCTCCCGCACCCGGAGGACTCGGCGCTGAAGTCGGAGGCCTTCCTCTCCTGGGGCTGGCGCGTGCCGTTCCTGTTCTCCGCCGTCATGGTCATCATCGGTCTGTGGGTGCGGCTCCGCCTCGTCGAGTCGGACACGTTCAAGAAGGCGGAGAAGACCGGCGCGATCCGCAAGCTCCCGCTCGCGACCGTGTTCCGGCACCACTGGAAGCAGCTCATCCTCGGCACGTTCATCATGCTGGCGACGTACGTGCTGTTCTACCTGATGACGAACTTCACGCTCACCTACGGCACGAAGGCCGCCGACCTCGAGACCGCGTCGGCCGCCGCCCGCGCTGCGGCCGAGGCGACCGGCAAGGACTTCGACCCGAGTGTGTTCGCGGCGCAATTCTACCCGGGCCTCGGCTTCGGCTACACCGACTTCGTACTCATGCAGATCATCGGCGTCGTGTTCTTCGGCATCTTCACGTTGCTGTCCGGACCGATCGCCGACGCCATCGGGCGCCGCAAGCTGCTCCTGTGGGTCACGGGACTCATCGTCGTCTTCGGTCTGTCGTTCAACCTCTTCCTGCTGCCGCAGGCCGACCCGAAGTTCACCGGGGCCCTCACCCAGGCTTTCCTCGTGTTCGGCTTCATGCTCATGGGCACGACGTTCGGGCCGATGGGGGCGCTCCTGCCGGAGCTGTTCCCGACGAACGTGCGTTACTCCGGTTCGGCGATCGCGTACAACGTGTCATCGATCCTCGGTGCGGCCGTGGCGCCGTTCATCGCGGTGGCCCTGTGGGCGGCGGTCGGCGGCGAGCCCTGGCTCGTGGGACTGTACCTGTCGTCGATGGCGGTGCTGACGTTCATCGCGCTCATCTTCACTCCCGAGACGAAGGACCACGACTACGAGGACGACCTCGGTCTCGCCTCCGCCGTCGAGCTCTAGAACCGACCGAACGGAACGGCTGCACTCCCTCGGGGGTGCAGCCGTTCTCGTCTTCCTGGTCAGACGCTCACAGCACCACGACATCGCAGTACCGGGTCGCCGTCTTCGCCAGCCGGCGATCGGCCGTGAGCAGTGGGACGTCGAGGGCCTCCGCGAGCGCGACATAACCGGCGTCGTACGCGGAGACGTCCTCGCGCAGCGACCAGATCCGCGGGATGAGCCGACGCAGCGGATGGCGGGTGATCTGCAGCGCCGCGAACGCCTCGAGGGCCTCACGAGCAGCATGCGCCGGCACCGAATTCCGCATCGTGAGGCGTCGGAGCACGGAGAGGACCTCGATGTCGAGGCCCGCGTGCGCATGGAACCCCTCGCCGTGCGTCCAGACCTCCTCGCCGAGCAGCGCCTCGATCGCGGCCGAGGCATCGAGCACGACCGCGTCGGCCGTCCTGCTCACGTCTGGTCCTCTCCCTCGCGCTCGTCCCGTTCACGATCGCGGGCGGCGAGGATGCTCTCGCGCGTCAGGGAGATACCGGCCGCGCGCGCCCGGGACCGCGACGCCTCGAGGATCTCGGCATTGCTGCGGTAGCGGACGAGGTCTTCCAACTCGCGCGCTACGTAGTCCGACAGGCTCATGCGCTCCGCCGCGGCACGCTCCTTGAGCCGGGCATGCACGTCGTCGGGCAGATTCCTCACTTGCAGCATGCGAGCCATCCTGTCAGCATCGCATGCGCCACACATGCGGACAAGGGCGCCCCTGTGGACAACGCGCACGTCAACACTTCTTGACACCGTCCCAAGCGTCAACGAACATTGACGCGAAGGAGGTCTCCATGTCTCACCCCACCACCATCGCCGCGGCCGAGGGCGGCGAACCCCTCGCCGAGCTCCACCGCCTGGCGGCGCTACGCAAGGAGCTCGCGCGCGCCGAAGAGGCCCAGGTCCGTCGCGCTCGCACGAGCGGCTACTCGTGGCAGGCGATCGCGAGCGCCCTCGGCGTCACCAAGCAGGCGGCACATCGCCGTTTCGGTCGCACCTGAGCCCATACAGCCACCCCATAGGAAATGACCGCGCCCCGAGTACGGTCGAAGTACCATCTCCAGATCGAGGTCCCCCATGTCCCGCACGGCGACAGCACGCCGACGCGGACGGGGCGCACCGGCCGACGTGCCGCGCGCCACCTTCCGCCAGCTCCTCCCCTTCCTCTTCGAGCACAAGCGCACCCTCGTCGTCGTCGCCGTCCTCAGCGTGTTCGGCGCCGCGACCTCGCTCGTGCAGCCCCTCCTCGTCGGACAGGTCATCGAGGCCGTGCAATCCGACGGCACGATCGGCGTCCTCGTGTGGCTGCTCGTCGGTTTCGTGATCGTGTCGTCGATCATCTCCGGGTTCCAGCACTATCTGCTGCAGCGCACCGGCACCGCGGTCGTCTACTCCAGCCGCCGCAAGCTCATCGCCCGCATCCTGCACCTGCCGACGTCCGAGTTCGACGCACGGCGCACCGGCGATCTCGTCTCCCGCGTCGGCACCGACACCACGCTCCTCTACGCCGTCCTCACGCAGGGGCTCGCCGACGCCGTCGGCAACGTCGTGCTCTTCGCGGGCGCGCTCATCGCGATGCTGCTCATCGACCCCGTTCTGCTCCTGCTCATCGTCCTGGTCATCGGCGTCTCCGTCGTGGTCGTCGTCGCCCTCAGCGGCCGGATCCGGACGGCGTCCACGGCCCAGCAGGAGAAGGTCGGCGAGCTGGCCTCGGGCGTGGAGCGGGCCGTCGGCTCCATCCGCACCATCCGCGCCTCCGGTGCGACCGAACGCGAGACCGCGGCGGTGACGGAGCGGGCCTCCGAGGCGTACGGCATCGGCGTGCGCATCGCGAAGATCTCCTCGCTCGTGGTGCCCGTCGCCGGCATCGCCCTTCAGCTCTCCCTGCTCGTCGTGCTCGGCGTGGGCGGCTTCCGCGTCGCGGCCGGAGCCATCTCGATCGCGGCCCTCATCTCGTTCGTGATGTTCCTCTTCCTGCTGGTGATGCCCCTCGCCTCGACGTTCGGCGCGATCACCTCCGTCAACCAGGCCCTCGGCGCGCTCGGCCGCATCCAGGAGGTGCTCGACCTGCCCACCGAGACCCAGGACGACGCGGCCACCGCCGCGGCGCTGCCCCGCGAGGAGGAACCGGCTCCGGACGCCCCCGCTCTGGAGTTCCGCGACGTGCGCTTCCGCTACCCGGAGAACGTCGTCGCCGCCCGCCGTGCCGCCGCGAGGGAGGCGCAGACCCTGCTCGCCGATGCGCACCTGGAGCAGACCGAGGCCGCACCCGACCCCCAGGACCACGAGGTGCTCCGCGGGGTGTCGTTCGCGGTCCCTCGTGGGGCACGCGTGGCGCTGGTCGGTCCGAGCGGAGCGGGGAAGAGCACGATCCTCTCCCTCATCGAGCGCTTCTACGACCCGACAGGCGGATCCATCCGGTTGAAGGGGCACGACACGCGCACCTATCCGCGGGACGAGCTCCGCGCCCACTTCGGCTACGTCGAGCAGGACGCCCCGACGCTGGCCGGCACCCTCGCCGAGAACCTGCGGCTCGCGTCACCGACGGCCACGGACGAGGACTGCGCCCGCGTGCTCCGCGCCGTGAACCTCGGCGACGTGCTCCAACGGAACCCGCTCGGCGTCGACGCTCCCGTCGGCGAGGACGGCGTGATGCTCTCCGGCGGCGAGCGGCAGCGACTCGCGATCGCCAGGGCGCTCCTCACCGACGCCCCGATCCTGCTGCTGGACGAGTCGACCTCCTCGCTCGACGGCGTGAACGAGCAGCGCATGCGCGAGGCCATCGATGCGGTCGCCACAGACCGCACGCTCGTCGTGATCGCCCATCGTCTGTCCACCGTCGTCGACAGCGACCTCATCGTCGTGCTGCAGGACGGCGTGGTCGTGGGACAGGGCACCCACGCCGAGCTCGTGGAGTCGACCCCGCTCTACCGCGACCTCGCCCGCCACCAGCTCCTCGCCTAGCTCCCTGTCCCCCCTGTACACCGCCGAGACCCCGGCTTTCTGCCGAGACCCCGCCTTCCGCACGAATGCGGGGCGGGGTCTCGACGCGAAACCGGGGTCTGGGGAGTGGGTGCCACGAAGGCGGGGCGTCGGAGACCACTCAGCCATGGGTTCGTCTCTGATGCCCCGCCTTCGCGGGTAGGGCTCGACCCGGAGGCCGAGGGTGCCGGCTCCCCCGAACCGGCACCGGTCTGGGGGCTACGCCTTCGCGAGGCGGTAGCGCAGCGACGCGAGCTCCGTGCGGAGGGCCGCGGGCACCCGGTCGCCGAAGGTGTCGTAGAACTCCTCCGTGAGGTCGGCCTCGGCCTTCCACGCCTCGGGGTCGACGGAGAAGAGCTCGTCGAGGTCTTCCGCAGGGATGTCGAGCCCGTCGAGGTTGAGGTCCTCCACGCGCGGCAGGCGTCCGATGGGGCTGTCCACCGCCGGCACGTCACCGGCCACGCGGCGGATGATCCAGTCGACGACGCGGGAGTTGTCGCCGAACCCGGGCCAGAGGAACCGGCCGTCCGCTCCGCGACGGAACCAGTTCACCTGGAAGATGCGCGGCGCGCGGTCGAAGCGCAGGCCCCGGCCGACCTTGAGCCAGTGACCGAAGTAGTCGGCCATGTTGTAGCCGCAGAACGGCAGCATCGCGAACGGGTCGCGGCGCAGCTCGCCGACCGTGCCCTCGGCCGCCGCCGTGCGCTCGGAGGAGATGTTCGAGCCGAGGAAGACGCCGTGCGTCCAGTCGGTGGCCTCGACTACGAGCGGCACGTTGCTCGCGCGGCGTCCGCCGAAGAGGATGACGTCGAGCGGCACGGCCTCCTCCCAGTCCTCGGAGATCTGCGGGCACTGAGCCGCCGACACCGTGAAGCGCGAGTTGGGGTGCGCCGCGGGACGACCGGAGTCGGGCGTCCAGTCGTTGCCCTCCCAGTCGATGAGGTTCGCGGGCGCCTCGTCGGTCAGGCCCTCCCACCACACGTCGCCGTCGGGGCGGAGCGCGACGTTGGTGAAGATCGTGTTGCCCCACAGCGTCTCGACCGCGGTGACGTTGGTCGACTCACCCGTTCCGGGCGCGACGCCGAAGAAGCCGGCCTCGGGGTTGATGGCCCACAGGCGGCCGTCCTCGCCGGGACGGATCCAGGCGATGTCGTCGCCGAGGGTCTCGACCTTCCAGCCCGGGATCGTCGGGCGGAGCATCGCGAGGTTCGTCTTGCCGCAGGCCGAAGGGAAGGCCGCAGCCACGTGGTAGGCCTTGCCCTGCGGGTCGATCACGCGGATGAGGAGCATGTGCTCGGCGAGCCAGCCCTCATCACGCGCGATCACCGAGGCGATGCGCAGCGCGAAGCACTTCTTCGCCAGGATGGCGTTGCCACCGTAGCCCGAGCCGTACGAGTAGACCTCGAGCGTCTCCGGGAAGTGCACGATGTACTTGTCGTCGTTGCAGGGCCACTCGACGTCCGGTTCGCCGGCCTCCAGCGGAGCACCGACGGAGTGCACCGTCTTGACCCACGGCGCGCCCTCGGCGATCTGGCGGGTGACCTCGTCGCCCACGCGGGTCATGATGCCGATCGATGCGACGGCGTAGGCGCTGTCGGTGATCTGCACGCCGATGTGCGACAGGGGTCCGCCGACGCGACCCATCGAGAACGGCACGACGTACATCGTGCGGCCGCGCATCGAGCCCTCGAAGATCTCGTCCATCTTCGCGTGCATCTCTTCCGGGTCGGCCCAGTTGTTGGTGGGCCCGGCGTCCTCCTCGCGCTCCGAGGCGATGAAGGTGCGGGCTTCGGTGCGGGCGACGTCGCTGGGGTGCGAGCGCGCCAGGTACGAGCCGGGGCGCCACTCGGGGTTCAGCTTGATGAGCTTGCCCTCGTCGACGAGTCCGCGCAGCAGCCAGTCGTTCTCGGCGCGCGAGCCGTCCACCCAGTGCACGGCGTCCGGCTGCGTGAGCGCGCGGATCTCTTCCACCCAGGCGGCGAGCTCGGCCATTGCGGGGGTGTCGTAGGAAGGGGCGGTGCCGAACGTGCGCGTCGGGGCGACAGGGGACGTGCGAGGGGTGAGGACTTCGGCCATGGCCATGACTGCTCCTTCGAAGTGTGGGGCGTTGCTTCCATCTTCTTCGCCCTTGACGCGGACTTTCGGCCAAACCGAACGATAAGAATCGCTGTTCTTTCGCTAGACTCAAACAATGGCGTCCTCCGGCATCCACCTCACGACCCTCGGCCACCGCATCCGGCACCGCCGCCTGGAGAAGGGGTACACCCTCGACGAGCTCGGCGCCCTCGTCGGCGTCGCCGGCTCCCAGCTCAGCCTCATCGAGAACGGCAAGCGCGAGCCCAAGCTCTCCCTCCTCCAGGCGATCGCCCAGGCCACCGGCACCGAAGTGACCGACCTCATCTCCGGCGAGCCGCCGAACCGGCGTGCCGCTCTGGAGATCGAGCTGGAGCGGGCCCAGGA
The DNA here is from genome assembly GCF_050470785.1 of Microbacterium sp. NRRL B-14842. NCBI lineage: Bacteria > Bacillati > Actinomycetota > Actinomycetes > Micrococcales > Microbacteriaceae > Microbacterium > Microbacterium sp. NRRL B-14842. The sequence goes on from NZ_JBFLUM010000001.1 coordinate 2,076,330, forward strand.
GAGCCCGGTGTTCCGTCAGCTCGGTGTCTCCCCGGTCCGCGTCACGAAGGGCATGAGCGACGAGACCATCGAGTCCATCCTCGGCCTCCACCGCGAGCTGCAGCGCCGCGAGCGCGAGGCCATCGCCACCCCGGAGGAGGCCCGCCGCGCCAACACGGAGCTGCGACTGCGGATGCGCGCGCAGAACAACTACCTCCCGGACATCGAGAAGCTCGCGGAGAAGCAGCTCAAGGCCGCCGGCCATTCGCAGGGCGCTCTGACCCACCGCACCGTGAGCATCATGGCCGAGAAGCTCGGCTTCGAACTCATCTACGTCAACGATCTGCCGCACTCGACGCGCTCGGTCACCGATCTCGAGAACGGCCGCATCTACCTGCCCCCCGCCTCGATCCCCGGTGGACACGGCCTGCGGTCGATGGCACTGCAGGCCATGGCGCATCGACTGCTCGGGCACACCCCGCCGACGGACTACGCCGACTTCCTGCAGCAGCGGTTGGAGATCAACTACTTCGCCGCGTGCTGCCTGATGCCGGAGACCGCCGCGGTGGCCTTCCTGCAGCAGGCGAAGAAGGACCGCAACCTCGCGGTGGAGGACTTCCGCGACGGGTTCGGCGTGACGCACGAAGCGGCCGGCATGCGCATGACGAACCTGCTCACGCAGCACCTCGGCATGTCGCTGCACTTCCTGCGCGTCGACTCGACCGGAGCCATCACTCGCGTCTACGAGAACGACGACCTGCCCCTGCCGATGGACGTGACGGGAGCGGTGGAGGGGCAGCGCGTGTGCCGGAAGTTCCAGGCCCGCTCCGCCTTCACGGAGCAGAACCGCACCGTCGAGCACCACCAGTACACGGACACCCCGTCCGGCACGTTCTGGTGCTCCACGCAGACCGGGTCGTCGAGCGAGGGCGAGTTCTCCGTCACGGTCGGCGTGCCGTTCGACGACGCCCGGTGGTGGCGGGGACGCGAGACGAACGACAGGGCGGTGTCGACCTGCCCCGACGAGGCGTGCTGCCGCCGCCCGTCGGCCGAGCTCACGGAGCGCTGGAAGGGACGGGCGTGGCCGAGCGCCCGCGTGCACACCCACATGTTCTCGCCGCTCCCCCGCGGCATGTTCCCCGGCGTGGACGACAACGAGGTCTACAACTTCCTCGGCCGCCACGCGAGTGAGTGACCCGCCGACCCACCCCCTTGCGTCCACCCCGGCCCGTTACGCGCTGCCGTAGGGGGCCGGGAGGCACGGAAAGGGGTGGGTCGACGAGGGGCTCAGGCGATGAAGGCCGCGAAGCGGGCGAGTGCGGCGGTGACGGCGGCGGGGTCCTCGGGGGGCTCGAAGAGAGTCGGAGGGGTGGTGTGCGCGGCGGCGGCGTGGGTCCAGCAGCCGATCACGCGGCCGTGCTCCACCACGGTCGCCCGGACCATCCCGTTCTTCCCCGGCCCGACGGCGGCGAGGTATTCCGGAGCGCACACGACGGTGCGGTCGGCATAAGAGATGTAGTACTCGTCGAAGGCACCGAGGGCGAACACGGACGGCCGGCCCGCCGCGCGCCGGGGCGGGGTGCTCCCGACGAAGACCCCCTCCTCGACCTCGGTCACCCGGGGTGCCGCCCGCTCCGCCGCCTCCCGGGACCGCCCGAGCGTCAGCCCCGACCACCACGCGAAGTCCGCGACCCCGGCGGGCCCGTGCCCCTCGACATAGCGGACGAACAGCTCGGCCAGCGGGTCGTCCGGGCGGGCGTGGTCGCGGATGTGGTCCGCCGCGAGCACGAACCGCTGCTCCCGCGTGATGCCCTCCCGCGGCACGACCGGCCCCTGCACGAGCACGCCGGAGACTGTCATCGCGAACAGCAGGTGGATGCCGCGCTGCCCCGAGGGGTCGATGCCGATGCCCTCGAGCACCGCGAAGATCTCGCTCCGGGTGAGGCCGCCGTCACGGAGCCGCGGCGTGAGCTCCCGGACGACCGCGTCGATCATGGCGTCGTCGATGCCGAGCTGCCGCTGTCGGGAGGCCGCCTGCTGCTGCTGTCGCGCGGCCGTGACCTCCAGCACCCACCCGAGATCCCGCGCGGGGATCGTGTGGAGCGTCCCCCGCATGGTCCAGGCCCGGACGAGGTCCCCGCGGTCGAACGCGGCATCGACGTCGCGGAGGCGTACGTCGCCCTTCGTCCGCACAGCCAGCGCCCACCGTCCGGCCGTGAAGTCCTGGCTCTGCACCGCGAGCAGCCGCGCCGCCGCCCCCGCCACGTCCGCCTCCGGCGCCGTCAGCCCCTGCCACCGCAGCCGCTCCTCCCGCCACTGTGAGGTCTTCATGCCCCTCATCATGCCGCGACCCACCCCCTTTCGCGTGCCCCGGCCCCGTGCGTGCGGACGCAGGGGGCCGGGTCGAGCGGAAGGGGGTGGGTCGACGGGAGAGGTCAGAGGGTGACTTCGCGGCGGGTGGGGAGGACGACGGGGTGCGAACCCGCCATGGTCTCCAGCACCCGGATGACCTGGCAGGAGTATCCGAACTCGTTGTCGTACCAGACGTAGAGGATGAGGGTGTCCTCGTCGGCGATCGTGGCCAGACCGTCGACGATGCCGGCGCGGTGCGAGCCGACGAAGTCCGTCGAGACCACCTCGGGGCTCTCCACGTAGTCAATCTGCTGACGGAGCTTCGAGTGCAGCGAGACACGACGCAGGTAGTCGTTGACCTGATCCTTGGTGGCGGGGCGCTCCAGCGTGAGGTGCAGGACCGCGAGCGAGACATCCGGCGTGGGGACGCGGATCGCGCTGCCCGTGAGCCGTCCCTCGAGCTGGGGCAGGGCCTTGGCCACGGCCTTCGCCGCGCCGGTCTCGGTGATCACCATGTTCAGCACGGCGGAGCGGCCGCGACGGTCGCCCTTGTGGAAGTTGTCGATGAGGTTCTGGTCGTTCGTGAACGAGTGCACGGTCTCGACGTGGCCTTTCACCACACCGAAGGCCTCGTCGATCGCGGCGAGCACCGGGGTGATGGCGTTGGTCGTGCACGACGCCGCGGAGACGATGCGGTCCTCGTCGGTGATCGTGTCGTCATTGATGCCCTGCACGATGTTCTTCAGCGGGCCCTTACCGGGGGCGGTCAGCAGCACGCGGGCGACGCCCTTCGCACGGAGGTGCTGGGAGAGTCCGGCCTCGTCGCGCCAGCGGCCCGTGTTGTCGACGACGATCGCGTCATCGATGCCGTAGGCGGTGTAGTCGACCGCCGCCGGGTCGTCGGAGTAGATGACCTGGATGCGCGTGCCGTTCGCGATGATCTGCTCGGCCTCTTCATCCACCGTGACCGAGCCCGCGAAGCGGCCGTGCACCGAGTCGCGCAGCAGCAGCGACGCGCGCTTGACGAGGTCGTTCTCGGAGCCGCGGCGCACGACGATGGCGCGGAGCCGGAGTCCGCTCCCGCCGCCGGTGTGCGCGATGAGGATGCGGGCCAGCAGCCGGCCGATGCGCCCGAAGCCGTAGAGCACCACGTCGGTCGGCGGCGCCGGGACCGCGCCGACGGCCGGGGCCAGGGTCTCGGCCAGGTACTCCTCCAGCGGGCGGCCGCTCTCCGCATGCCCCTCCACGAGGCGGGCCACGTCGATCGACGAGGCGCCGGGGGCGAGAGCGTGGATGCCTTCGAGCACCGCCAGGCTGTCCTCGACCTCGAGGCGCTCGTGGCCGAGCTGGGCCACGCGCTCGTGCACCTCGACGAGGCCGGTGGCCGAGAGGCCGAGCAGGCGGTGGCCGTGCAGCGAGGTGACCACGTCGCGCTCGCGCTTGAGAGCCCCGATGAGCGGGATCATCCGCTCCGCCAGCTCTTCGCTCGCCGTCCATTCGTCGCGGTGTGCCGCGGAATCGTTCATCTGCGTCCTTGCATGTGTGAGCGCGCGCCGAGGTCGCCGGCGCGCGCGAGGTTGCCGGGGTGTTCGGGGGATGACTCCAGGGTACAAGCCGCGGAACCGCGCGCCGAATCGGTCGGCGCGGGACATCCCGAGTGCGCGAGTTTTACGTCTACACTGGTGGAATAATGAGCAGCGCACTCCTCGGCGACGACGCCGACCTCCTCCTCCGCGGTGGCCGCATCCACACCTTCGACGCCACCGATTCCGTCGCCACCGCGATCGCCGTCCGCGACGGGATGATCGTCGCCACCGATGCCGCGGCCGAAGCCCTCCCAGCCCGCGAGATCGTGCAGCTCGACGGCCGCACCGCGATCCCCGGCCTCAACGACGCGCACCTCCACGCCGCGTGGCTGGGCGCACGCTGGCCGCACCTCTTCTTCTCCGACACCCCGCCCGAGGAGCAGCCGACCGGCCGCCTCGTGACCACGGCCGGTGAGCGACGCAGCGCCCTGCGCCGCGCCTGGGCTCTGCTCGCGGAGCTCGGCATCACGAGCTACACGGAGCCGGGCATCGGCCCCGGGGAGGACGACGGGGAGACCGGCTGCTTCGGCACCGACATGCTCGAGTCGTATGTGGAGCTGCACCGCGAGGGGGCCCAGACCTCGCGCGTCACGCTGCTGCGCCTGTTCGGGACGATCGACGGAGAGAGCTCCCTAAAGGACTTCGCCGCCGGACTCCCGGTGCCGCCGCCGACGACCGACCCGCGCTGGCTCGCGATCCCCGGCGTGAAGATCTTCGCCGACGGCATCCCGCCGATGGCCACCGCATGGACGTCCGACCCGTACCCCGACGGGACGACCGGGCACCTGCTCACCCGCGGCGACGCCGATCCGCTCAGCGCCTTCCAGCAGATGATCGCCCTGGCCGCCGGTCGCGGACTCCAGATCGCCGTGCACGCCACCGGCGATCGCTCGATCGAAGAGTTCCTCACCGCACTGGAACGCGCCGGCGAGACTCCCCCGCCGCCGGCACCCCACCACGTCGTGCACGGCGACCTCGCGACGCCGGCGCAGATCCGCCGCGCGGAGCGTCTCGGCGTCGGGTTCGCCGTGCAGCCCCTCATCGCCGCGCACACGCACTCCTGGGCGGCCGTGCAGCTCGGAGAGGCCCGGGTCGCCGCCGCCTGGCCGCTGGCCGAGATGCTCTGCTCGGGGGCGCTGACCACCGTGACCAGCGACGCGCCGATCGCCACGCCGGACTGGCGACCCAGCCTCGACGCCTCCCTCGCCCTCCTCGCCGCCGACGGTCGAGCGGACGACGCCGCGACTCGGCGCCGGCTGCTGCGCACCATGACGGCGGACGCCGCGATCCAGGACGGTGCCGCGACCTGGAAGGGAACCCTCGAACTCGGCAGGGTCGCGGACGTCACGGTGCTCGACGAGGATCCGTGCACCCCGGGGCGCCCGTTCGCCGCCCTCCAGGTCGAGCGGACGATCGTCGACGGTCGCACGGTGTTCACCCGGGACTGACCACCCGCGCCCACGAAAACGGCGGGCGGCATGTTCACGCATGCCGCCCGCCTCTGATCCCCCTCGGACCAGTCTCGGACCGCGGTCGTCAGACCGCGGTGGCCAGGAGCACGCGCGGGCTCCCCGGCAGGGCGACGGTGTCGCGCACCGCCCACCCGGCATCCGACAGCCAACCGCGCACCTCGGACTCGGGGTACACCACGGTGCCGTCGATCACGAGATACTCCCCCGCGTGCAGGGCATCCAGGGCGCGCTGCTCGTCGTCGTCGTCGAGGAAGAAGTCGAGCACCGTCAGCGTCGCCCCGTCGGCCGCCGCCGCACGGAGTCGGCGGAAGATCTGCGCGTTCTCCTCCGCGGAGAACCGGTGGATGACGTGGTTGGCGAACACCGCGTCGTACGCGCCCTCGGGAGCCGTGGTCGCCGTGTCCCCGACCTCGATGGCGACCCGGTCGGCGACGCCCGCCGCCGCGACCGCCTCGGCCACGCCGTCCTCGAACCCGGGAGCGTAGACGAAGGTCGTGTGCAGCTGCGGGTTGCGTGCCATGACGGCGAGGGCGAACTCGGCGGACAGACCGCCGAAATCGAGGGCCTTCGTCGCGCCGGCGAGGTCGACGAGCCGGCCGAACTCCTGCGCGTGCAGGCGGTTGTACGTCATGACGCCGGCCATGAACGTGCCCCACCGCGCGTCGTCCATCTGCAGGTCGCCCGGTTGGGTGGTGTCCACCGTGTGGGCGAACTGCAGCCAGTGCGGGTAGCTGATCTCGTCGAGGAAGGTGAGGAAGGGGGCGAGGTCGATCACCGCGTCCTCCCCGGTGAGGTAGGCGGACGCGTCGGGGGCCAGCGCGTAGCGCCCCTCGGTGCGGACGAGGAGACCCTTCGCGGCGAGGGCGTCGGCGAGCAGCCGGGCGATCCGCTCGCTGACCCCGCAGCGCTCGGCGATCGCCACGGCCGTGTCGGCGCCGGCGGCGACGGCGGCGAACAGACCGATGCGGCTGGCCTGGAAGAGCTGCTTCGCGGCCATGTAGCCGGTGGCGATGTCGAGGATGCGGGCGGCGTCGGGAGTGGGGGTGTCGGGAGTGGGGGTGTCGGTCATGGCGGATGCCTTTCGATATGTCTACGAATGTTGGAAATAAAGGACAGGAGGGGGCTGGGCGTCGATCGGGCGGGTCAGTCCGCGAGGAACCCGCGCACAGCGTCGCGGAACGCGGCGGTGTGCAGCGCCGCGAGATGATCCCCGGGGACGCGTCGCACCCGGACGTCGAGCAGCCGCGCGGCGAGCTCGTCGATGCCCGCGGCCATCGGGTCATCGGTACCGCCCAGGAGCAGCACGGGCATCGCCGGGGCAGCAGCCTCGGGCGCGAACGGCTCGGTCGCGAGCCCCTCGATGAGGTCGAGCAGATCGTCCGGGCGGTTCCCGGGCAGGCTCACCATGTGCACGATCATCCCGGACAGCGGATCGACGGGAGCCGGTCCGCCGGCGATCGCGGCCCGAGCGGCGGAGAGGTCGACGAGCGCGAAGGGCTCCCCCGCACTGAGGCCGCCGAGCACGAGACGCCGCACCGCGACACCCGCGTGCCGGGCGAGGTCCCACGCGAGCCGGGCACCGAGCGAGTAGCCGACGAGGTCGACCTCGTCCGGGCCGATCGCTGCGGCGAGCGCGTCGAGCACCGCGGAGGTCGGCACGGCTCCGAGCCCGGGGGCGTCGCCGTGCGCCGGCAGGTCGAGGACGCGGCGCGGTCGGTCGCCGAGCACCGCCGCCCACTCGCTCTCCGGCCAGTCCTGCGTGCCGCGCGAGGCGAGGCCGTGCAAGAACACCACGGGTCGTTCAGGGGGAAGGGTCATGACGGGCCGTCCTCTCGGGACCGGCCCCTCGCCCTCAGCGCAGCCGCGCGAGGAACCGGTCGATGTAGTTCTCGTAGTCGGCGATGCGGTCGCCGTCCGGGTACATGAGGTTGATGACCGTCGCCCCGACCGCCGCGGAGATGTACTCGTCGGCGAGCGGGCCGTAGTCCTGATCGCGGATCGATCCCTCGTCGCGGGCCGCCTCCATGCGCGCGATGAGCGAGGATCGCCACGAACCCAGGTGTCCGCGGTAGAGCTCGGCCAGCGACTCGTTCGCCATCGCGTACTCCCAGAGCGCCAGGAGCACCCGGCCCGCGGCGATCTGCTCCGGGTCGCGCGGCACGGTGGCCTGCAGGAAGCCCCGCAGCGCGTCGTCCGCCGCCACCGGTTCCTGCCCCGCGGCCTCCACGCCCTCGGACATCTGCTGCAGGATCGTCTCGAACGTCGCCGCGACGATGCTCTCCTTCCCGGGGAAGTAGTGCTTCAGCGCGCCGTTCGCGAAGCCCGCCTCCGCGGCGATGCTGCGCATGGTCGCCGCCTCGAACCCACCCTTCAGGATGATGCTCTTGGCCACCTCGACGATGTCCCGTCGCCGCTGGTCGTGGTCGATGATCTTCGGCATGGCGTCCTTCCGGCCGAGTCCGGGGTGTGGCGTGTTCCGGCCTGGAGCTACCGTACCGCCGCATCGGGCACCTCCCGCAGAGCGAGCCATTGCGCCCGGCGTTCCCGCTGCGCCACCGGGTCGGCGACGGGTGAGGCCAGTCGCAGGCGCTCGGCGTACGGGTGACGCGGCGCGCGGGTGACCTGCTCGCCGTCCCCGATCTCCACGATCTCCCCCCGGTACATCACGGCGACCCGGTGACAGACCCGCCGGACGACGCCGAGGTCGTGCGAGACGAAGAGGTAGGCCACGCCGGTGTCGCGCTGCAACTCGATGAAGAGGTCGAGGATGGTCGCCTGCGTGGTGAGGTCGAGTGCACTGACCGGCTCGTCGCACACGATCAGCCGGGGTCCGCGGACCAGGGCGCGGGCGATCGCGATGCGCTGCCGCTGCCCGCCGGAGAACTCGCTCGGATACCGGTCCATGCTCGTGGAAGGCAGCCGCACGCGGTCGAGCATGTCGCGCACGCGCGTGTCGGCTGCCTTCGCTCCGATGCCCGTCGTCAGCAGCGGCTCGGCGAGGATGTCGCCGATGGTCAGTGCCGGGTTGAGGGAACCGTACGGGTCCTGGAACACGACCTGCACATCATCGGCGAGTTCCCGTCGGGCCTTGCGGCCGAGGCCGCCGATGTCCCGGCCGTCGAAGCGGATGCGGCCCGCGGTCACCGGGGCGAGGCCGAGGATGGCCTTGCCGAGGGTCGACTTTCCCGATCCGGACTCGCCGACCAGGCCGAGGCACTCACCGGGGGCGATGTCGAGGGAGACGCCGTGCAGCGCGCGGAAGGCGTGTCTTCCGCGGCCGTACTCGACCACGAGGTCGTCGACCTGCAGCAGGGGGTTCACCGGAACGGCGTTCATGCGGGGACCTCCGTCCGGCGGCTGTCGAGCGCGGCGCGCCCTTCGGCATCATCGAGCGACGCGGCGATGAGCTCGCGCGTGTACTCCTGGGTGGGCGCGGCGAAAAGCTCGTCCACGGGCCCCGACTCCACGATGTCGCCGCCGCGCATGACGATCACGCGGTCGCAGATGTCGGCGACGACGCCGAAATTGTGCGTCACGATGAGCAGCGCCATCCCGTACTCGGCCTGCAGCTCCCGCAGCAGCTCGAGCACCTCGGCCTGCACGGTGACGTCGAGGGCGGTGGTGGGCTCGTCCGCCACGAGGAGCGACGGTCGACCGGCGATCGCGCCGGCGATGAGCACGCGCTGGGCCATGCCGCCGGACACCTGATGCGGGTAGCTGCGCATCACGCGATCGGGATCGGACAGCCCGACCCGCAGGAGCACCTCCCGCGCGCGCTGCCGGGCGGCGGCCTTCGCGAGCCCGTGCGTCCGGCGCAGCGGCTCGATGAGCTGATGCCCGATCGTGTACGAGGGGTCGAGGTTGCTCATCGGCTCCTGCGGCACGTACCCGATCGTGCGTCCGAGCAGGGCCTGGCGCTCCTTCGGCGTCGCGTGGGTGACCTCCGCGCCGCCGACCCAGATCGCGTCGGCGGTCGCCCGGCCGGTCGCGGGGAGCAGGTCGAGCACCGAGAACACTGTCTGCGACTTGCCCGACCCGGACTCGCCGACGATCCCGACGACCTCGCCTGGCGCGACGTCGAGGGTCACGCCATGCACGACCTCGGTCTCCCCCGTCGGCGTCGCGTGGACGACGTGCAGGTTCTCGACGCGGAGGGCCGACGCCGGCGCCTCGTGGCGGACGCTGCCCGTGGCGGGAGCCGCGGCGACCTCGTCGCCGGTCTCGAGCACACCGCGCCGCCGCCGTCGGGCCGCCCGCGGCGTGCGCACCTGCACGAGCTCGGCGAGCGTGGAGCCCATGATCGCGAGGACGGCGATCGTGAGACCGAGCGCGGCGGAGGGCCACAGGAGCATGAGGGGGTAGGTGAGCATGAGCCGGAAGCCCTCGAGCATCATCGCGCCCCAGCTCGGCACGTTCGAGTCGCCGATGCCGAGGAACTGGAGCCCCGCCTGAATGCCCATCGCGATGCCGGCCGTGAGCGCGGTCTGGATGATGACGGGCGGGTAGACGGCCGTGATGACGTGCCGGAAGATGATGCGCGCGTCCGACAGGCCCGACACGCGGGCGGCGTCGATGTACGCCTCGCCGCGGACGGCGAGCGTCTGCGACCGCGCGATGCGGAAGTACCCCGGCACCATGAAGACACCGACGGTGACCATCAGCAGCTCGAAGTTGTTGCGGCTGCCGGCGGCGACCACGAGGAGGATGATCATCCCGGGGATCGACTGGAGGGCGTCGCTGATCCAGGTCGCGACCCGGTCGAAGACGCCGCCGAAGTACCCGGCTGCGACACCCGACGGGACCCCGACGACGAGCGCGGTGACGATCGTGATGAGCGCACCCCACAGTGTCGTCCTCGTCCCGTAGATGAGGCGGCTGAGGATGTCGCGGCCGGTGGAGTCGCCGCCGAGCAGGTGCTCCGGCGAGGGCGGGGCCTTGGCTGCCGCGAGGTCGACGAGGTTCGGGTCCATCGGCGCCAGCAACGGCGCGAACACCCCGACGAGCACGATGAGCACGAAGATCGCGAGCGGGATGTAGCCGCCGGGGTGACGGAGGAAGCGTCGAAACAGGCTCGACCGGCGCTTCTGGGCGGCCCGGTCGAAGGCGACGCGGATGTCTGTCGTGGTCATGCGACGCGCACCTTCGGGTTGATCCAGCCGAGCACGAGGTCGAGCAGGAGGTTGATGAGGACGACGAAGACGATGGAGACCACCGTGATCCCGAGCAGCATCGGGATGTCGCCGTTCTGCGACGACTGGTTCGTGAGCTGCCCCAGACCGGGGAGGCTGAAGATCTGCTCCACCACGATCGCCCCGGAGAGCAGGCCCACGAACATCAGGGCGATCACCGTGAGCGCGGCGGGCGAGGCGTTGCGGAGGATGTGCAGGTTCACCCGGGCGGCGGACAGGCCGCGGCTGCGGAGGGTGCGCACCCAGTCCTGGCGGCTCTGGGCGATCACGGCATTGCGCAGCTGCTCCGACACGGCGACGATGCCGCCCAGGGCGAGGGAGATCGCCGGCAGCGTGATCGAGCGCAGCCAGCCTTCGACGGACTGCGTCGGCGGGACGTAGCCCACGGCGGGGAACCACTTGAGTTGCACCGCCAGCCACATCACCAGGACCAGGCTCACCCAGAACCCGGGAAGTGCGAAGAGGACGACGGAGATCCCCTTGATGATGCGGTCGAACCAGGTGCCGGGGCGGAGTCCGGTGATCATGCCGAAGGCGACGCCGATGACCGCCGTGATGAGGGTCGCGAGGGTCACGACGGAGAGAGTGACGGGGACCTTCACCGCGAGCTGCGCGCCGACCGGCTGGAAGTTGCGCCACGAGACGCCGAAGTCGAGCAGGACCGCGTGGGAGAACCAGTCCCAGAACTGGACGATCAGGGGGCGGTCGAGTCCGATCTTCGCCGCCAGCGCCTCTTGCTGCGCGGGACTCGCCGTGGTCCCGAGGAGCGAGGCGGTCGGGTCGCTGATCGCGAGGTGGGCGAGGAAGAACGTGCCGATCGAGACCGCGACGAGCAGGAGGATGCCGGACAGCACCCGCTTCGCCGTGAAGAGGAGCATGGGGGCCTCTCGAGGGTGAGGAGGAGGGAAGGGGTGCCGGGGCGGCCGCGTGGCGACCGCCCCGGCGGGCGTTCAGCCCTGCGTGATGTACCGCAGCGTCGGGAACATCATCCCCACGACGGGCTGCAGCTGGATGCCGGGCGCCGTGTAGTAGATGTTGTTCGCCTGGTACCAGACCGACCACCAGGCCTGGTCGACGAGGGCCTCGTTGAGCTCCTTGATGGCGGCGGTCTGCGCGTCGCCGCGCTCCGTCTGCACCTTCTCGACGAGCGGGGCGATGACCTCGTTCTTCGCGTAGTCGGGCTCCGGGTTGAACCACTGCACGCTCGTCAGCTGCCGGGAGACGGTGGCCACGTCGTTGCCGTCCATCGCGAGGAAGGAGATGAACATCGGGTAGTTCGGGGCGTTGAGCTGGTAGTCCGGCATCTGCATGTTGTCCCAGGTGACGGTGATGCCGAGCTCGTTGAGGGCCTGCTCGGCCGACGGCTTCCACATCTCGAAGATCGGGGACATCGGCATCGAGATGTCGAAGCCGTCCGGGTAGCCGGCGTCGGCCAGGAGCTCCTTCGCCTTATCCATGTTGAACGCGTAGGCATCGTTGAGCTCGGGGTCGTTGATGTCGCCGCCGTCGGGGAAGACCTGGTTGGTGGCCACGCCCGCACCGCTGCCGACCGCCGCGAGGACGGCCGCACCGTCGAACGCGTAGTTCAGCGCCTGGCGGACCTCGAGCGTGCCGAGGGGCTCGCTCTTCGCGCCGGTGTGGTCGGTGATGACGAGGCCCGCCCACCCGGAGACGCGCTGGGCGGTGTTCCAGCCCTGCTGCTCGGCCTGGTCGAGGTTGGCCACGTCGCCGTACTGCACGTTGATCTGTCCGCTGAGCATCGCGTTGTGCCGGGCGGTCGCGTCGGTGATCGGGTAGATCGCGAGTTCGGCGAACGGGTACGTCTTCGCGTCCCAGTGGTCCTCGGTCTTGGTGAAGTGGTACTCGGCGCCCGCGACGCTGGTGTCGCTGTCGAGCACGTACGGGCCGGAGCCGATCGGGTCGCTGCCGACCGTGCCCGCCTCGATGGACGCCGGGGGCATGACGTAGCTGCGGCCGAGGCCCATCAGGTAGAGGATCGTGTCGTCGCGCTGCGTAAGGGCGATGCGGACGGTGTCGTCATCGACCTTCTCGAAGCCCTTCGCCTTGACGTAGGCCTCACCGGACCGGGCGCCGGCCTTGAGGTACTCGAGGCTCGCGACGACGGCGTCGGCGTCGACCGGGGTGCCGTCGCTGAACACGGCGTCGGTGCGGATGTCGAGGTCGATGCTGAGGTCGTCGTCGGCCACGGTCCACTTCGTCGCGAGCGACGGGATCGGGGTGCCGTCGCTGTCGAGGGCGATGAGGGCGTCGTACACCGCGGACAGGTAGGGGCCGTCGAAGCCGATGTCGGCGAGGGACGGGTCCCACGAGGTGACGTCGAGGAAGTTGCCGATGTTGAGGGCGTCGGGGCCTTCGGCGCCACCGCCCTCGGACGGCGAGGGCGTTCCGCCGCCGCTGCAGCCGGCGAGCGCGAGGGTCGCGGCGACGGCGGCGGCGACCGCGAGGGGCATTCGTTTCATGGTTCCTTCTCTCGGGTGCAGGGGGTGGTGAAGAAGGTTCGAAGAGCCGCTGACCGGAGACCGGGACCGACGCCACTTCGATGTGTCGTGCTGGTTAGTCTACATGCGTGGAAAAAGAGCGCAAGCGCGTTTCGCCCTCTGGCCGCGCGGACCGATGCCTCAGCGCGCACCCGCCTTGCTCCCCCGCGCACACCCCGGCGCATCCCGTACCCCACCCGCCCGCACCCCGCGGGTGCAGGTGCGGGTACCGGGATCAATAACGCACCCCTGCCCTCCCCGCGCGGCCCACTTCTGATCCCGCCACTGCGCCCACCCGTCCGACCGGATCAGAAACACCCCTCGGCGACGCCTTTTCGGCACCCTTCTCATCCCGCACCGGGGTGAACGACGGCGCGAACGGGCCACACTGCCGCTCCCGAGGGCCACCGCACCCCTTCCCGGGATCAAGAACGCACCTCCCACCCGGATCCGAGGAGCACTTCTGATCCGGAGCGTGCGCGGGGCACTTCCGATCCAGCACGGAGGCGAGGAGCGCTTACGATCTGCTGCGAACACGAGGAGCACTTCTGATCCGGGGCTCCGGAGAGCGGTCCGGTCGCGCACGAGCGGCGGGCCCGGCGACCGCCACACAGCCGCCACCAGAAGCGGGATCAGAATCGGCCGCACGCCCTCCCTACTCGGCGCGTTCTCGAATCGGCACGCAGAACGTCACGTCCTGCGGGATCAGAAACGTGCCCGTGGGGCGCGCGCGAGGTGCGGAACTGATCCCGCGCCCGGAGTGGGACGCGGGGGCGGAGTGGGACGCGGGCCAAGCGAGTGCGGGATCAGGAACGTGCCTGCTGGGCGCCTGCGAGGTGCGGAACTGATCCCGCACGCGGAGTGGGACGCGGGGGCGGAGCGAGGCGGGATCAGGAACGTGCCTGCGGGGCGCGCGGGAGGTGCGGAAGTGATCCCGGAGACCGGCGGCCGGGGGCGGGGCGGACGCCGGGGGCGGGGCGGACGCCGGGGAAGCCGTGGGAGATACGAAAGGTCACCAGGTGCCGTCGGGGCGGACGGCGTGGTCGACGCGGCAGTCGGCGAGGGCGGCGCGGACCTCGGCGCCGTAGTCTCGGGCGAGGGCGAGGGCGGCGTGGTTGTCCTCGAGCTGCGCGACGCGAGAGGCACCGAAGAGTACGTTGGCCGTCGCGGGGTTCGCCAGACAGAAGGCGATGCCGAGGGCAGCCGGCGTCACCCCGAACTCCCCCGCGACCCGCGCGACCTGGGGGTACACGGCGAGGATCCGCTCACGGATACCCCCGACATCGGCACCGATCTTGCGCTGGGGCATCCATCCCGTGGCGAGGATTCCGCCCTCGAACACGTCGGAGGCCTGCAGCGCGAGGGTTCCGTCGGCGAACAGGGGTCCATAGGCGTCGCCCTCCGCCATGGCCCGGCGCGCGATGCCGTACTTGAGCTGCGCGAACGCGGGGCCGACCGCCCCCTGAGCGGTTGCCTCGGCGAGCGCCGCCCCGGTGTCCGCGATCCGCCAGTTGTTGATCCCCCACGAGTCGACCAGGTCGTCGGCGATGAGGGCGTTCACGTCGGCGACGAGTCGCGGCATGTCCGGGGCGTCGAGGTAGTCCCCCACCACGAGGGTGTCGAAGCGGTCGAGGCCGGCCCGCTCGAGCGACTCCTCGATCTGCCCGCGGAAGCCCTGGTGCGGCCAGTCCCAGAGCCAGAGCTTGCCGCAGAGCACGACGTCGACACGGTCCACCCCGCTCGCCCGGAAGGCCTCTCCGAAGAGGATGTCGGTCCGGGAGTTCTCGGCATGCGGCCCCATGTTGTAGTACGCGATGTCGAAGAATCCGGCATCGAGGTCGACCGCCCGCTGGATGAGCTGCACGGCATCGTCGAAGCCCATGCGGTCCCAGGTGTTCCACGATCCGAGGGCGAGCGGCGGCACCGTCGCACCCCGAGGAGACAGCGGCTTGCGGGGGTATGTCACATCGGGCATGAGGGCTCCTTCGCCGTCTCGGGGCACGGGGTTGCGTTTTTCTATGTTTGTAGAATATAACGGAGGAATCCCATCGGAACACCGTCAGTGAGGACGACCATGACCGCTTCCCCGCGCCGCATCCTCGTCACCGGAGGAGCCTCCGGGCTCGGCCGCGGCATCGCCAGCGCCTTCCGCGCCGCCGGGGACGAGGTGTTCCTCGGCGATGTGAACCTCGAGGCCGCCCGGGCCGTCGCCGCCGAGATCGGCGCCACCGCCCTCCCCCTCGACATCGCCGACGAGGGCGCGGTCACCACCGCCGCCGCGCAGCTCGCGGACGCCGGCGGGCTCGACGTCCTCGTCAACAACGCCGGCGTCGTCGCCGGCGGAGGCACACTCCAGGAGGTCGCGGTCGACGCGGTCGACGCGGCCCTGCGCGTCAACGTCCGCGGCACGTTCCTCATGCTGCGGGTCTTCGGCGGGCTGCTCGCGGCCGCCGGCCACGGGGCCATCGTCAACATCTCCTCCATCGGCGCCCGGCAGCCCACCCCGGGCCTCGGACACTACGAGGCCACGAAGGCCGCGGTCGACGCGCTCACCCGGACGGCCGCCATCGAGCTCGCCAGCTCCGGGGTGCGCGTCAACGCCGTCGCCCCCGGTCCCGTGCTCACGCCCCTGACCGCCGACTTCGCCTCGAACCCCGATGCCCGCGCCGCCTGGGAATCGCGCATCCCGCTCGGCACCATCGCCGAGGTCGACCAGGTCACCCCGCTCGTGCTCTTCCTCGCGAGCGAGGCCGCCAGCCACATCACCGGGGTCTCGGTCCCCGTCGACGGCGGCCAGCTCCTGGTCTGATCCCCGTCCCCCTCCGTGCGGGATCGATTCCGCCCCTCCCTGGCACCGCGGAGGACCGTTTTCGATCCCGCCACCCGCCCCGCGACTGGAGAACCATGACCCTCCCCACCACCACCCGCGCCGCGGTGCTCACCGCGCACGGCGAGCCGCTTACCCTGCAAGAGCTTCCGCTGCCCACCGAGATCGAACCCGGCGCCGCCCTCGTCCGCATCGCCTGCACGACGCTGTGCGGCACGGACATCGAGATCTGGGAGGGGAAGATGTCGTTCCCCGGCATGCTGCCCATGGTCCTCGGTCACGAGATGGTCGGCGAGATCGTGGCCACCGGGCCGGACACCCGCGACGCGCTCGGCCGCCCGCTCTCCCCCGGCGACCGGATCGGCTGGTCGGAGTCCACCTGCGGCGAGTGCCACGGCTGCGTCGTGCTGCGCGAGCCGGTCGCGTGCTCCCGCCGCGGCTACGGCTTCCTCCAGCGCGCCGACGTTCCGCCGTTCGCGACGGCCGGGCTCTCCGAGTACGCGTACGTGACCCCGGGTGCCGCCACGCTCCTGCTCCCGGCGACCGTCAAAGACACCTGGGCCTCCATGGCGGGCTGCGCCGCGAAGACCGTCCTCCGCGCGTTCGAGCGGGCCGGCCGGATCCGTCCCGGCTCCCGCGTGGTGGTGCAGGGCTCCGGCGCCCTCGGCATCTTCGCCACCGCAGTCGCGAGGATCGCGGGTGCCGGGCAGGTCATCACCGTCGGCGCACCCGCGGCTCGTCTGGAGCTCGCCGCCCGCTTCGGCGCCGACGCCGTCGTGGACTTCCGCGACGGGCCCGTCGTCGACCAGGTCCTGGCGCTCACCGGAGGCGAGGGGGCGGACCACGTGTTCGACTTCGCCGGAGCCCCGAGCGTCGGCCCGGACGCCGTCGGCATGGCCGCCCAACGCGGCACCGTGGCGATCGTGGGCTCGACCGGTCCGGCCGGAGACGGCTTCGCCCTCAGCACGATCATGGGCAAGGAGCTCACGGTCGTCGGCTCGCTCAACGGCGACATCTCCGACTACGCCCGTGCGATCGACTTCTTCATGGCGTTCGCCGACCGCTTCCCCTGGGACGACCTGTTCAGCGCCCCGGTCGGGCTCGCCGACGCCTCCGCGAAGATCGCCCACATGCACCACCTCGATGAGGTCAAGGCCGTCATCGACCCGAGCCTCTGAGGAGCACCATGACCACTCCCCTCCCCCTCCGCGAGATCGGCCGCAGCGGCCTGCACGCCTCCCTGTTCTCCCTCGGCTCCTGGCACACCTACGACCGCATGGACTTCGCCGACGCGGTGGCGCTCCTCCGCGAGGCCACCGACCGCGGCGTGAACCTCTTCGACGTGGGCGTGTACTCCGCGCCTGGCGCCCCGCCCGTCTTCACCGACGTGATCTTCTCGGCGATGGTGCGCGCGGCCGGGCTGCGCCGAGAGGAGTGGCTGCTGTCGTCGAAGCTCTGGCTCGAGGCCTTCGGCGCCGACGGCTTCCGTCCACAGCTCGAGAACGCGCTGATGCGGGTGGGAGTCGAGCACGCCGACCTCGTGATCCTCGGCGACCTCCGCCGCGACGACCTCGAGCTGCGCGATCTCGTGCTCGACCTCGCCGCGCTCGCCGACGCCGGCCTCATCCGCGCGTGGGGCGTGAACAACTGGTCGGCGGCGAGCATCCAGGCCCTGATCGACCTCGCCGCCGCGGAAGGCGTTCCCGGTCCGCAGATCGCGCAGCTCAAGTACAGCGTCTCGCGGCGGTCGATCCCGGACGGCGAACCCTTCGCGCGCCTCTGGGAGCAGGGCCTCACGCTGCAGGCCTCGGACTGCCTGGAGGGCGGGATCCTCGCCGGGAAGGTGAACGGCGACCGGCAGATCGGGCGCGACCCCGGCGGCATCCGCGAACGGATCATCGCCGACGTCCCCGCGTTCACGGCGGTCGCCGACGACCTCGACGTGACCCCCGCCCAGCTCGGCATCGCGTTCACCCTCACCCACCCCGCCCTGACGACGACGCTGTTCGGCGCCTCCCGCGTCGCGCAGCTGCGGGCGAACCTCGACGCGGCCGCCCTCGTCGACCGCGTCGGCGCCGCCGAGCTGCGCCGTCTCGTCGAGCCCTTCTGGGCCGACCGCGGGGTCGTCGACCCCGAAGGCCCCTGACGCCGTCCCACCCGAGGAGAACCATGACCATCCCCGTCCCCTTCGATCCCGACGTGCAGGCCGTGCTCGACGAGATCGCGAAGAACCCGCAGCCCGCCCTCACCCGCGAGACCCTGCCGCGCGACGGCGTCAACCGGATGTTCCCGGACAACGACGCCGTGATCGCCGGCCGGGACATCACCTGGGAGGACCGCGTCATCCCCGGCCCGCCCGGAGCACCGGACATCGAGGTCACGATCTTCCGCCCCGCCGGCTCGGAGACCTCGACGCTCCCCGGCTTCGTGAACATCCACGGCGGCGGCATGATCGTCGGCCACCGCTCCTGGGAGACGGCTCGAGTCGTCGACATCGTCGCGGAGCACGGCGTCGTGGCCGTGAACGTCGAGTACCGCCTCGCCCCGGAGGACCCGTACCCCGCGGGCGTGGAGGACTGCTACGCGGCCTTCGTGTGGACGCACACCCACGCCACGGAGCTCGGCATCGACCCCGCGCGCATCGTCGTGGGCGGCGGCAGCGCGGGCGGGGGCCTCACCGCGGCCGTCGCCCTGCTGGCGCGTGATCGGCGGGGCCCCGTCATGGCCGGGCAGCTGCTGCTGTGTCCCATGATCGACAACACCAACACCACGGTGGCCAGTCGGCAGTACGACGGCATCGGCACCTGGCAGCGCGACATGAACCTCCTCGCCTGGTCGTGCGTCCTCGGCGAGGAGCTCGCCTTCAGCGTCGAGGCTCCCGCCTACGCCGCGCCGAGCCGGGCGACAGACGTCTCCGGCCTTCCGCCCGCCTACATCGAGGTCGGCGAGGCGGAGATGTTCCGCGACGAGGACACCGTGTACGCCCTCCGGATCTGGGAGACCGGCGGTCAGGCCGAGCTGCACGTGTGGGGCGGCGGCGCCCACGGCTTCGACATGTACATGCCGGACGCCGAGATCACCCGCGCTGCCCTCGCCGCACGTGCCTCCTGGCTGCGACGGATCTGGCGGACCGCCGCATGAGCACGCCCGAACCGGTGCCCTACGACCCGGAGCTCGTCGCCGGACTCGACGCCTTCGTCGACCTCGTCGAGGTCATCCCGCTGCGCGCGGACACCATCCACGCCAACCGCGATCACTTCGCCACGATCATCCCGCCGATGGCCGTGCAGGCGGAGGGTCGCGCCGTGACCTGGGAGGACCGGGTCATCCCCGGCCCCGTCGGGGCTCCGGACCTCGAGATCACCATCGTGCGCCCGGCGCAGGCGCCCGCAGACCCGGCACCGGCGGTGCTGTCGATCCACGGCGGCGGCATGGTGCTCGGCACGCGTTTCTTCGGCACCGCCGAGCTCATCGACCTCGCCGAGCGGCACGGTGTCGTCGGCGTCGCGGTCGAGTACCGTCTCGCCCCGGAGCACCCCGGACCGGCGCAGGCGGAGGACTGCTACGCGGCACTGGAGTGGATGGTCGCCCACGCCGACGAGCTCGGCATCGACACCTCCCGCGTCATCGCGTCCGGGCAGAGCGCCGGCGGCGGACTCTCGGCGGCGGTCGCGCTGCTCTCCCGCGACCGCGGCGGACCACGGCTGGCCGGGCAGCTCCTCGGCTGCCCGATGCTCGACGACCGCAACGAGACCCCGTCGAGCCGGCAGTACGACGGCTTCGGCGCCTGGGACCGGAACAACAACGACACCGCGTGGGACGCGATCGCCGGAGCCGACCGGTTCACCGACCGCGTGTCGCCGTACACGGCGCCGGCCCGGGCCACGGATCTGTCGGGACTCGCTCCGGCGTTCATCGAGGTGGGTGCCGCGGAGACCTTCCGCGATGAGGCCGTCGACTACGCGTCGCGGATCTGGGCCACGGGCGGTCAGGCCGAACTGCACGTCTGGGCGGGCGGCTACCACGGCTTCTCCGGGTTCTCCCCCGAGGCCGAGGTCTCGCAGGCCGCGGTGGCCGCGCGGGAGAGCTGGCTGCGCCGCGTGCTGCGCCTGGGCGGATGAGTCTCCCGGCGCGCGGTGAGCCCGCGCGGATGGGCACGCTGCGGGCGATGCTGGTGCTCGGCATGCTGGAAGCCTTCGGTCCGCTGTCGATGGACCTCTACCTGCCCCAGCTCCCCCAGCTCGCGGCGTCGCTCGGCACGACCGAGGCCCTGGCGCAGGTGACCATGTCGGCGTGCATGATCGGCCTCGGCCTGGGGCAGCTCGTGGCCGGTCCCCTCAGCGACCGGCTGGGCAGACGTCTGCCGCTGCTGGTCGGCGTCGCGGCGTTCGCGGTGCTCTCCGCGGTGTGCGCGGTCGCCCCGACCATCGAGCTGCTGCTCGTCGCCCGCTTCCTGCAGGGGCTGGCGGGATCGGCGGGCATCGTGATCTGCCTGGCGATCGCCCGCGACCAGTTCGAGGGCATCGAGCTCTCCCGCATGCTCTCGCTGCTGTTCCTCGTCTCGGGCACCGCGCCGATCATCGCGCCGGTGGTGGGCGGCCAGCTCGCCCGCATCATGGACTGGCGCGGGATCTTCGGGGTGCTCAGCGGGATCGGCGTCATCCTGCTGCTCGTGGTCGTCTTCCTCCTGCCGGAGACGCTGCGACCGGAGGCGCGCCACGGCGGAGGCCTCCGCGTGCTGCGGGCGCATGCCGGCGCCGTGCTGGGCGACCGGCTCTTCGCCGCGGTCCTGTGCGCCTCCGCCGGTGCGGGCGTGGCGTTCTTCACCTATCTCTCGATGTCGTCCTTCGTCCTGCAGGACGAGTTCGGCCTCAGCCCGCAGAGCTTCAGTCTCGCCTTCGCCGCCGGCGCCCTCGCGAGCATCGTCGGCAGCCAGTCGAGCCGCCTGGTCGTGCGCCGCTTCGGCCCCCTCCGCGTCTACCTCGGCGGGGTCACGGCGACGCTCGTCGCGACCACGACCTTCCTCGTCCTGGCACTGAGCGGGACGGGGGTGGCGGGCGTGGTGGCGGCACTCGTCGGGTTCATGCTGTGCGCGGGCCTCGGCGGCCCGAACGGCCAGACACTCGCCCTCGCGCATCACGGCGCCAGGGCGGGGACGGCGTCCGCGCTGCTCGGCATGTCGTCGTTCCTGTTCGGCCCGGTGCTCGCCCCGGTCGCCGCCGGGATCGGGGGCACGAACGCCGTCACGATGGCGGTCACCATGACCCTGGCCGCCGCCGTCGCGGCGATCGCGGCCTGGGCCTTCGTCCGCCCCGCGGCGCGGGAGTGAGACCCTCGCACCGGACGGTCAGCCCGCGATGCTCATCGCGACGACCCCGATCGCCATCGCCCAGGACTCCACCGCGAGCAGCCGGGCGGCGCGGCCCCGATGCGCCGTCGTCCGCCACCCTGCGGCGATCGTCCAGGCGACGACGCTGAGAGTGCCGAGGAGGACGAGCGCGCCGAGCGCGCCGCCGAGTCCATGACCCCCGTGCCCCGCGGACGTCACCACGCCTTGACCGACCGATCCCGCCGCGCCGTGGAAGGCGCAGATCGCCATCACGAGCGATCCGAGAGCGCGGTGACAGCAGGGGGCCGCGGACGTCGCCCCGCGAACGCCCATCGTGCCGATCATGCCGGACACGAGCAGCAGGGCACCGATCAGCAGGGCACCCAGCGGCCCGGTCCCGCCCGTCGCCATCAGCAGCATCCCCGCCGCCATCACCACCGCGGCCTGGCGTCCCTGCCACGGCACAGCGCGCCGCGCAGCGAGGCAGGCGCCGGCCGACACGAGCGCCGCCGCCGCCATCAGCCACGATGCTGCCGGGAGCAGGAGGTCCACAGCCGAAGTATATTGATCGTTCGCTCAAAAAAGCGAGACCCCTCGTCATACGACACAATGAGCACGTGCCCCGCATCGTCGACCATGATGAGCGTCGCCGTCAGATCGCCGACGCGCTGCTCGTCGTCGCCGCCAGAGACGGTCATGAGAGCGTGTCCTCACGGGCGGTCGCCAAGGAGCTCGGCGTCGCGACCGGTTCGCTCTGGCACTACTTCGACGGCTTCGACGACGTCGTCCGGGCCGCCGCGGCCGAGGTCACCCGTCGCACCGACGAGCGCATCGCCGCGGCGACGGACGGACTCCGCGGCCTGGCGCGCCTGCGGGCCCTGATGGGCGAGGTGCTCCCCGTCGACGAGCGCACTCGCACCGAGGCGCACGTCGTCGTCGGCTTCTGGGGGCGCCTGGCCACCCTCGCCCCGACTCCTGACGCCGGAGCGCCGACCCTCGCGACGTGGCAGGGCAGCATCCGCGAGGCACTGGAGGAGGCGGTGAGCGACCGAGAGCTGCGCCCGGACACCCCCACCGGCGACCTCCTCGCCCTCCTGCGCTCGATCACGTACGGCCAGCAGGTCGTCGAGGTCACCGAACCGCAGACGGCGGCGGCGCACTTCGCGGTCCTCGACAGCATCCTCGCCCCCTGGCGTCGCTGACCTCGACATCGCCCACACGCCACGGTTGTGCGCCCGTGCATGCCGTCGTATCATCGTGCCAACCCGTTTCTTGAGCACTTGCTCGAAAATAGTGAGGTCAACGATGTCCCCGCACTCCCCCCAGCCCGTCTCCCTCGAGCCGATCGCCGTCCCGCACCCGCTCGACCCGCTCACCGGTGCCGAGATCGCCGCCGCCCGCGCCGTGCTCGACGCAGCCGGCCTGCTGACGGCGACCACCCGCGTGCCGATGGTGCTCCCCGACGAAGCCACGAAGGAGGAGCTCGCGGGCTGGCGTCCCGGCTCTCCCATCGACCGCCGTGTCGACGTGACGCTGCTCGACACCGCCACCGGCGTCGCGACCGAGCTGATCGTCTCGATCACCCGTGGCGAGGTCGTGCGGCAGGAGCGAGTGCCGAACGACGCCCCGCCGTACGGCCAGCCGCAGTACCTGTTCGAGGAGTACGAGCGGGCAGAGGCCATCGCCAAGGCATCCCCGGACTGGCAGGCGGCCATGCGGCGGCGGGGCCTGGCGGACCACATGGCCCTCGCCTTCTGCTCCCCCCTGGCCCCGGGCTACACCGGCCGGGCCGACGAGGTGGGCCGCCGCGTGATCCGGTCCCTCACCTTCCTCCGATACGACGAGCAGGATTCCCCGTGGGCCCACCCCGTCGAGGGGCTGATCGTGCACATCGACCTCACCACGGACAGCGTGATCCGCGTCGAGGACGAGGGCGACGTGCCGGTGCCCGCCGGGCACGGCAACTACTACCCGGAGGTGCAGGGCGCGGCACGGACGACGCTGCGGCCCATCGAGATCACCCAGCCGGACGGGCCGAGCTTCGCCGTGTCCGGATCGCTCGTCGAGTGGGAGGGCTGGTCCATGCGCGTGGGCTTCAACGCCCGCGAAGGCCTCGTCCTGCACGACGTGTCGTTCCAGGGGCGCTCCGTGCTGCACCGGGCGAGCGTGCCGGAGATGGTCGTGCCGTACGGTGACACCGCCCCCGGGCGCTTCTGGATCAGCTACTTCGACGCGGGCGAGTACCTCCTCGGCAAGAACGCCAACCACCTGGAGCTCGGCTGCGACTGCCTCGGCGTGATCCGGTATCTCGACGGCTACGTCGCCGACGACCACGGTCACCCGGTGCGCATCCCGAATGTGATCTGCATGCACGAGGAGGACTTCGGCATCCTCTGGAAGCACACCGACCTCTCGGGACGGTCCGACGTGCGGCGCTCACGGCGCTTCGTGGTCTCGTACTTCTCCACGATCGGCAACTACGACTACGGCTTCTACTGGAACTTCGGACTGGACGGCTCCATCGAGGTCGTCGCCAAGGCCACGGGCATCGTGTTCGCCGGCGCCGGGGAGCCGGGCGTCCGTCAGAAGCACGCCACCGAGCTCGCCCCCGGCGTCTTCGCCCCGGTCCACCAGCATCTGTTCTGCGCGCGGCTCGACGTGGCTATCGACGGCCAGGACAACCGCCTCGTGGAGGTCGACGCGCAGCGGGTGCCGATGGGGCCGGACAACCCGTTCGGCAACGCGTTCACCTGGTCGGAGACGGTGCTCGAGACCGAGCACGCCGCCCAGCGTGAGGCCGACTCCTCCGCCGCCCGGGTGTGGGAGGTGCAGAGCGCCTCGCGGACCAACCACGTCGGCCGCCCGACCGCCTACCACCTCGTCCCGGAGTCGACCGCCCTGCTGATGGCCGACCCCGCCTCCTCCGTCGCCGCGCGCGCGGCCTTCGCCACGAAGCACCTCTGGGCGACCCGGTACGAGCACGGGCAGATCTGGCCGGCCGGGCGCTACCCCAACGCGCACCAGGGCGGCGCCGGCCTCCCGGAGTACACGGCCGACGACCGCCGGATCGACGGCGAGGACATGGTGCTGTGGCACACCTTCGGGCTCACGCACTTCCCCCGCCCGGAGGACTGGCCGATCATGCCCGTGGATTACGCGGGATTCTGGTTCAAGCCCTACGGCTTCCTCGACCAGAACCCCGCCATGGACGTGCCGGAGTCCTCCCAGGCGCACGGCGGCGCGACGGCGACGGACTCCTGCTGCGGCGGCGACTCCTGCGCCTGCGGCCACTGAGCGCACCCGGGGACGCTCCGCCGCGCGATCAGTAGCGGGCGGAGAAGGCCCCGTCGGCGTGGAGGAGCTGACCGGAGATCCAGCGTCCCTCATCCGAGACGAGGAACGAGACGACCGCGGCGATGTCGCCCGGCGTGCCGAGGCGACCGAGCGGTGTCATCCCGGCGAGGCCGACGCGCGTCTCGTCGTCCATCCATCCGGTGTCGATGGGGCCGGGGTTCAGGACGTTGGCGGAGATGCCGCGCGGACCGAGCTCGCGCGCGGCGGAGATGACGAGCCGGTCGAGCGCGCCCTTGGAGGCCCCGTAGGGCAGGTTCCCGGTCACGTGATCGCTCGTGAGCGCCACGATCGCGCCACCCGTATCGGCCTGCCGGGCGAAGGCCGCGATGAGGAGCAGGCTCGCCCGCGCGTTCACGGCGACGTGCCGGTCGAAGCTCTCCGCCGTCGTGTCCAGCACGCCGGACTCGACGTCGTGCGCGTGGCTGAGGACGAGCGCGGAGATCGGGCCGTGCGCCTCCGCGACCTCGGCGATCAGGCGCTCCGGCCCGTCGGCGGTGGAGAGGTCGGCGGGGTGATCGGCGTCGTCGAGGTCGCTGGTGACGACGGTCCAGCCGTCGGCACGGAGCCGCGGGACGATACCCGCGGCGATGCTGTTCGCGCGCGCGGCGCCGGTGACGAGAGCGAGGGGCATGCCCTCACGCTAGCGGGCAGCCCGTCGCGGGTGCGAAAAGGTGCCCCGATCGCTCCCGTCAGGCGCGATTCTCATCCCTGCCGAGGGGAGAGCGGGTCAGGCGAGGGCGGCGATCGCGTCGCGGAGGATGCCGTCGGCCGCGGCCAGCGCCTCAGCGGCGGTCTCGGCGGAGGCGCCCGTCGCGAGCAGGAGCAGCGCGAGCTTGACGGAACCGTCCGCGGCCTGCAGCGCGGCGGACGCGGCGTCGACGTCCACATCCGCGAGCTGCGACACCGTGCGGATCGAGCGCGCGTGCAGCTTCTCGTTCGTGGCCAGCAGGTCGACCATGACCCCGCGGTACGTCTTGCCGAGCTTGATCATCGAGAGCGTCGTCAGCATGTTCACGACGAGCTTCTGCGCCGTGCCGGACTTCAGCCGCGTGGAGCCCGAGATGAACTCCGGCCCCGTGACGACCTCGATCGCGATGTCGGCCTCCGCGCCGATCGCCGACCCCGCGTTCGAGGCGATCGCCACCGTGAGGGCGCCGAGGCCCCGGGCGTACCGCAGCCCGCCGATGACGTAGGGCGTACGGCCGGATGCCGAGATGCCCACCACCGTGTCCCGCTCGGTGAGGTCGAGGTCGCGCAGGGCGAGGGCCGCGGCCTCATCATCGTCCTCCGCGTTCTCCACCGCCGAGCGGATGGCCGTCTCCCCGCCGGCGATGAGTCCGACCACCATCGACGGGTCGGTGCCGAAGGTGGGCGGGCACTCGCTCGCGTCGAGCACGCCGATGCGACCTGCCGTGCCCGCACCGATGTAGATGAGGCGACCGCCGCGTCGGAAGCGCTCCGTGATGCCGTCCACCGCCGCCGCGATCTCCGGCGTGCGACCGGCCACGGCCTCGGGCACGCGACGGTCCTCGGCGTTCATGCGCTCGACGAGCTCAGTGGTGCTCAGCAGGTCGAGATCGCCCCGCTCGGTGGACGAGGCCTCGGTGTCCAGGCCCGCGAGCTCGGCGAGAAGGGTGGTCAGACGGGGGTCATTCGGCACGGTGCACGAACCTTTCATGGGGGAGGTCGAGGCGACGGGTCAGCAGCAGGGCCCCGTCCATGGCGCCGCCTCGCGCGGGGACGACCCGACGGCCGCTCCCTTCGAGCGCGCGTGCGAGGGCGGCGCGGAATCCGTCGTGGTCGGTGAGGCCGCCGTGCAGTGCGACGTCCGCGGTCGGCCCGGCGGCCGCAGCGGTCGTCGCAGCGAGGAGCCGGACGGCCTCCTCGACGATCCCGCGGGCGACGGGGTCGTCGTCTGCGGCGGCGGCGAGCACGAGGGGCGCGAGGGTCGCGAGGCGGCGGGCGAGAGCTCCGTCGGCGGCGAGCCAGGCCTGCACGGCCGAGGGCGGGCCGACGGGGGCGGCGAGCGCCGTGGTGAGAGCGGTGGGCGCGGCCAGCCCGTCGTGGGCACGGAGCACGGCGCGCAACGCCTCGCGGCCGAGCCAGGATCCGCTGCCGAAGTCGCCCAGCTCGGGACCCCAGCCGTCGACCAGACGCGCACCGGAAGGGTCGACGCCCAGCGCCACGGCTCCGGTGCCGGCGATGAGCAGCACGCCGGCCGCGCCGTCGAGAGCGCCCGCATGGGCGGTGACCACGTCCGACGCCACGGCCACGCGCGCTCCGGTCCGTGCGGCGAGCGCGGCGGCGAGTTCCGCGGCCGCCTCCGGGGCGAACCAGGCGCCGGCCGCCCCCACGCCGAGCGTGTCGATGCGCTCGACACCGTCGAGCAGCGGGAGAATCGCGGTGAGCGCCGCCTCCACTCCGCCCGCCGCGGCGAGGCCCGGCGCTCCGATCCCGGAGCGCTCCCCGGCCGTCGCGCCGTGCACGACGAGGCGGCAGCGGGACTTGCCGAGGTCGACGGTGGCGGTCGTCTCGCTCATCGGCACTCCTCGGATCCGGCGGAAAGAAAGAAAAGCGACTACACAACACGTAGACTCGCTGAAAAGAATTTACCATCCCGTTCCGCCGTTCCGGAGGATACCGTGAGCATCCAGTCCACGATCGAAGCCGCCGCTGCGACCCTGCCCCCGTCGCTGGCGCGCGTCGCGGCCGCCGTGCGGGAGAACCCGACCCTCGTGATCGACAAGACGATCAGCGAGCTCGCCGAGGAGTGCCGCACCTCGGTCGCCTCCGTCGTGCGGTTCTGCCGCGCGATCGGCTTCACCGGATACGCGCCGCTGCGGATGGCCCTGGCCACCGAGCTCGGCAAGGAGGCCGCGCAGTTCTCCGCCCGCGGCGCCTACGGCTCGGAGATCTCCGACGAGGACTCTCTGGAGGAGGCGGTCTCCAAGCTCGCGGCCCTGGAGCTCCTCGCCATCGAGGAGACCGTCGGCCAGCTCGACTTCGCTGTGCTGGCGGCGGCTGTCGCGGCCATCGACGGCGCCGACCGGATCCTGCTCTACGGCATCGGCGCCAGTCAGTTCGTCGCGGAGGACCTCGCGCACAAGCTCCTCCGCGTCGGCCGCAACGCCCACGTCCTCGCCGACCCCCACGAGGCGATCGCCGCCGCGGTCCTGCCCGTCAGGACCACCGTCGCCATCGGGTTCTCGCACGCGGGGTCGACGATCGAGACGGTGCGGTTCCTCGAAGCCGCCGTCGCCAACGGTGCGACGACCGTCGCCGTCACCTCCGTGAAGGACTCCCCTCTCGCCCAGGTCGCCGACCACGCCCTGTTCACCGAGGTGCGCGAGTCGACCTTCCGTGCCGGGGCGATGGTGAGCCGGATCGCGCAGCTCGCCCTCGTGGACTGCCTGTTCATCGGCGTCGCCAAGCGGCGGTACGCCGAGACCGTCGACGCCCTGCAGCGCACGCGTCAGGCGACGCGCCTCCTCCGCGACTGACGTCGCCGCCGAGCGCCGGTGCGTCAGCGGACCGCGGCATCGGGAGCGGTCAGGGCGTCGGCCCGCGGCGCGTGACCGCCCATCGTCCCCGCCGTGCGCAGGAACACGATGATCCAGCTGAAGATCAGCACGGCCGCGATGAGCTCGACCGCCGTGAGGTTGTAGTAGCCGACAGCGAAGAACGCCCCGAGCAGCACGATGACCAGCACGTACGTCCAGCCGAGGCCGACGAAGACGCGCGGGATGCTGCGCACGAACCACGGCAGACCGACGACGACCACCGCGAACACCACCACCATGCCCGTCGCGACGGTGTTGTGCAGACCGAAGCACTCGTCGACGGGGAAGATCCCGACGCACGCGAGGAAGATGCCCATCAGGATGAGCCCGCCGCGCACGATGGTCCGGCCACGGCGGTCGACCGGGTCGTCGACAGGCAGCCCCGCCGTCGCATAGCGCGAGATGGTCGTCACCATGATCCCCGCGATGACGAGGGTCACGTTGAAGGCCACCGAGGCGCTGTTGCTGCTCATGCCCAGCGCCGACAGATTGTCGCGCCACCAGTGCACGTCACTGGAGGCCAGCATCGCCGCGAACGCCCCGACGACGAGGAACACCGCCAGGACCAGCGACAGCACGGTCGGCGTCAGAGCGACGGCGCTGAGGAAGGCGACGTAGCCCGTGAGCGCGAACGCCACGGCGACCAGGATCGCTCCGGGGAACGCGAAGACGGGGGCGTCCACGAAGCTCTGCTCCAGCAGCTGCGCGATCCCCAACCAGCCGAGGTAGGCGATCGCGGCGTGCGCGAAGGCGATGGCGGCGAGGTCGTACCAGCGCAGGCGGTCGCCGGGTACCGCGAATCCGTCCCTGGCGCGGGTGGGGTCGGGCTCCGGAACCCGCACAGCGAGCCGCCCCAGGGCGAAGGCGAGCGCCGCCGCGATCGCGCCGCCGTAGGCCGCGAACATACCGATCGAGCCGGTGCCGCTGATCGAGAGCTCCCGCCCCCAGAACACCGGCAACGCCCCGAGGAACCCGACGAGGAGGAACGCCGCACCGACGATCAGCGCCGTCGCCTCGAACACCGCGTCGGAGGTGGCGGGTCCGCGCACCTGGCGGAGCACCTGCCGGATCCGCTGCGTCACCGTCGACATCATCCCGCCGTTCACGGACCACATCCTAGACGGCACCCCCGCAGGATCGTCGCCGGTGGTAGCATCACGGAACGGATCGTATACAACGTCGTCGTTCCCACCAGCCCGAGGTGATCAGTCATGAACGGTGCCCTCACCACCCCCGCCGAATCGGTGTCCACGCTCGTCGCGCGCAACATCAGCGAGTTCCGCGCCGCCGTCTCCGAGTCGTTCGTCCCGCTGCAGGTGTCCACCGCGGGCGCCGACCAGTTCCGCGGCGTGATCCGCGGCGCCGCCGTCGACGAGGTGCACGTCAACGACATCCGCGCGACCTCGCACGTCGTCGAGCGCACCACCGAGCTCATCGCCCGCGGGGACCGCTCGTACTTCAAGGTGAGCCTGATGCTCGCCGGGACGGGCCTGCTCATCCAGGACGACCGCGAGGCCGTGCTGCAGCCCGGCGACCTCGCCGTCTACGACACCGATCGGCCGTACTCCCTCGTCTTCGACCAGGACTTCCGCACCATGGTCGTCATGTTCCCGAAGCACCTGATCAGCCTCCCGCCGGACATGATCGGGCAGCTCACGGCCGTCCGCATCTCGGGTCAGGAAGGGCTCGGCGGCATGGTCGTGCCGTACCTGACGCAGCTCGCCGGCAACCTCGATGAACTCGCCGGCACGACGGGAGCCCGGCTCGCGCACAGCGCCCTCGACCTCGTGACCACCGTCTTCACGCGGGAGCTCGGTCTCGACCAGGTCTCCGCCGACCCGCACCGTGCCCTCATGCAGCGGATCCGCTCGCACATCGACCGCAACCTCGCCTCCACGGACCTCGGACCGGCCTCCATCGCCGCCGCGCACTTCATCTCCACCCGCCACCTGCACGGACTGTTCCAGGAGCAGGGGGTGACCGTGTCGACGTGGATCCGCACCCGCCGCCTGGAGCAGTGCCGTCGCGACCTCCTCGACCCGATGCTCGCCGACCGCCCCGTCGCCGCCATCGCCGCCCGCTGGGGCTTCGTCGACGCGGCGCATTTCAGCCGCGCCTTCAAGACCGCCTTCGGCGTCTCCCCCAGCGAGTACCGCGCCACCCACTGACCCTGTTGTTCCCATTCTCCCCGTCGCGCGCGGGATTAAAACCGCCCCGCCAGCGCTCGCCCCGCGCTCGTTCCTGATCCCGCACCTCCACCCCCGCCCCTGTGCGGGATCAAGAACGCACCTCACTCCCGTCGGGCAGGGGCACTTTCGATCCCGCACCGACGAGCGGCACGCCGTGCGCGGGAGGACACGACTCCCGCGCCCCAGAGGGCACCGCGCCCGCGTGCGGGATCAGGAACGCACCCCACACGCGTCCGGCAGGGGCGGTTTCCGTCCCGCGCCGGGGCGGCCGCAGGCGGGACGCCCGTGCGGGATCAGGAAGGCACCCCACTCGCGTCCGGCAGGGGCGGTTTTGATCCCGCACGGGGGCCAGGGGCGGATCCAGGGACGGAACCGCGGGGACGGAGCTGCGCGGGGACGGGGCTTGCCCGGGAGGGCACGCCGGTTGACTCTCGGTGCGGGATGGACTCCGCGCGCTTGAGGGGTCCCCCGGTGCGGCCGGAGCATGAGGCAAGCGCATCGCGACGACGCGGTGCCCGGGGCGACGAGGCCCCGCCGTGTGCGACGTCAGGACCCTCATGACCGACATCTCCGCCGACCCCGCTCTGGACGAATGGCGCACGTACGACGAGTTCGCCGCGGGCATCGACACGTTCCGCCTGCCGAACACGATGCTCGCCGGAACCGCACTCACGCTCACCCTCGACGACGACACCACGCTCGCGCTGAGCTTCGACGAGGACTCCGTGGTCTGGGAGGGCCTGGGCTCCTCCGGTCGCGACCCGTACGACGCCGTCCGCGTCCGTGACGACGTCGTCTTCGTGAACATCCCCTTCGAGACCCGCGAGCGCGAAGCCCTCACCGTCGTGTTCTCCACCACGACCCACCGCGCCACCGTCATCCGCTCCCGCATCGCCGCCGAGGCCGTCGAGGGCACCCCGCAGGTGGGGCAGGACTTCTGGGCCGCGACCACTGACGCCGGACCCGCGACCGGCGAGGTCCCCGGTCCGAGCCGTGACCTCATCGGCAAGCGGAACATCTACCGCTACAGCCCCCACCACCTGTACGAGCACGTCTACGTCTCCAGCCAGCGCTACGCGTGGCAGTGCCTGGAGGGCGTCCAGCGCGGTCACGGCGACATGGACCTCTCCACGGTGTGGAAGTTCGCGGACGGCCTCTACCTGTTCTGCTTCCGCGAGTTCCGGATCGCGGTGGCGAGCGTCTGGCTCCACGACCTCGGCTACCAGCTCATGACGACGGGGATCTTCCTCGGACTCAACGGCGACGGCGAGTCGGAGCACTCCCGCGCCGGCGGACACATCTACCCGCTGGGCGCCGTCGCCTACCCCGACGCACAGCCCGCCTGACCCTTCGACCCTTCGACCCTTCGACCCTTCGACAGGCTCAGGGACCCAGACGGGCTCAGGGACCCAGACGGGCGCAGCGACCCACCACGGAAAGAGAGCACATGAGCAACGCAGACCTGATCCGCGACCACTACGCCGCCAACGACCGCGGCGACCTGGACGGCATGCTCGCGCCCTTCGCGGCCGACATCGAATGGACCGAGTCCGCCGGATTCCCCTACGCCGGAACGTACATCGGCCCGGACGCGGTCGCCGAGAACGTCTTCGGCCGCATCCAGGAGGAGTGGGACGACTACACCGTCGCGATCGACGAGGTCGTCGACGGCGGCGACGTCGTGGTCGGCATCGGCACCTACTCCGGCACCTACAAGCGCACCGGTCGGTTCTTCGCCGCCCGGGTGGCCCACGTCTGGCGCGTGGCGGGCGGCGAGATCGTCGCCTTCGAGCAGTTCACCGACACGGAGCTCGTGAACCGCGCCCTGCGCGCGCCGTCGACGAGCACCGACACCCAGCCTTCGAGCTGACAGCACGACCCGAACAGGAGAGGCAGGAAGCACATGAACAGACGAGCATCCGGCGCCGCGGCGATCATCGCCGTGGCCGCCCTCGCTCTCGCCGGCTGCGCCGGCGGCGACGGAGCCGGGGGCGACGGTGCCCCCATCGTCGTCGGCTCCGTGAACACGATCAGCGGCCCGGCGACGTTCCCGGAGGCCTCGCAGGCGGCTGCCGCCGTCTTCGACGCGTTCAACGAGGAGGGCGGCCTGGACGGCCGCACGATCGAGTACAAGATGCTCGACGACAAGGGCGACCCGGCCACGGCCACCGCCTCGGCGCGGGAGATCGTGGGCAGCGACGAAGCCGTCGCACTCGTGGGCTCCGCGAGCCTCATCGAGTGCGAGATCAACGCGAAATACTACGAGCAGGAGGGCATCCTCTCGGTGCCCGGCATCGGCGTCGACACGGGCTGCTTCGACAGCGAGAACATCTCGCCGGCCAACGTCGGTCCGTTCAACGACATGACCCTCACCCTGCAGTACGGCTCCGAGGTGCTCGGACTCGACGACATCTGCATCCTGCTGGAGATCGCCGGCTCCACTCGCCCGACCTACCAGGCCGCGATCGACAAATGGACCGAGATCACGGGCAAGGAGCCGAAGTACGTCGACGACACCGTGCCGTACGGCGCCTCCGACTACACGCCCTACATCGTCAAGGCGCGGGACCAGGGCTGCAAGGCCCTCGCGATCAACCCGGTCGAGCCCGACGCGATCGGACAGGTCAAGGCCGCGAACGCGCAGGGCTGGGACGACGTGACCTGGCTCTACCTCACGAGCGTCTACAGCGAGAACTTCGCCGACGCGATCGACGATGCGGGCGCCGGCATCTACGTTCCTGCCGAGTTCTACCCGTTCACGGACGACAGCGACATCAACGCGGACTGGCGGACGCTGATGGAGGAGAACGACATCCCCCTCACCTCGTTCAGCCAGGGTGGCTACCTCGCGGCGACGTACTTCATCGAGGTGCTGAAGAGCATCGACGGCGACATCACCCGGGAGAGCGTCTCCGAGGCGCTGAAGGGCATGGACCCGATCGAGAACCCGATGGTGGGCACGCCCTACGCCTTCGGCACGCAGAACACCGCGGGCTGGCCGATCATCCTGAAGTCGGGCACGAACGCCTGGGAAAAGGTCGCCGACGACTGGCTGCGGATCGGCGAATAGTCCCCGCGCTTCGACAGGCTCAGCGACCCACGCCGGGTCCCCGCGCTTCGACAGGCTCAGCGACCCACGCCGGGTCCCCGCGCTTCGACAGGCTCAGCGACCCACGCCGGGTCCCCGCGCTTCGACAGGCTCAGCGACCCACTCCGGGTCCCTGAGCCTGTCGAAGGCCCTCACCAGAAAGGACGCCTGATGCTCCAAGGCGCCATCGCCGGACTCGCCGCCGGCGGCCTCTACGCCGTCCTCGGCGTCTGCCTCACCCTCATGTCACGCCTCGTGCGCGTCGTGAACTTCGCCCAGGCCGCGACCGGCATGTTCGGCGCGTTCACCGCCGTGTGGTTCGTGCGCGAGATCGGACTGCCCATCTGGCTCGGCTCGATCCTCGGCGTCCTCGTCGCAGGCCTGCTCGCCGCGGCCATCGGCTTCATCGCCGCGACGTGGCTGTCGGAGACCTCGACGACGACCCGCTCCGCCATGACGGTCGGCCCGCTCCTGCTGCTCATCTCGCTGTCGTTCATCCTGTTCGGCAACAAGCCGCAGCCGTTCACCCCGATCATCGCCGGGCCCGCGTTCTCCTTCGGCGGCGTGGTCATCAGCCAGGTCACCGTCGCGACGGTGGCGATGGCCGTCGTCACCGCCGTCGCCGTCCGCATCGTGCTGCGCCGCACCAGGGTCGGCACCCAGCTGCGCGCGCTGTCGGAGCGGCCGACCACGGCGGAGCTGCTCGGCATCCGCTCCCGGCCGCTGTCGATCGCCGTCTGGTTCGTCACCGGGATCATCAGCGCCATCGCGATCATCATCGTCGCGCCCTCCCAGTCGAACGACGCCACGAGCCTGTCCATGCTCATCGTCCCCGCTGCGGCGGCCGCGCTCCTGGGCGGCTTCCGCCGGCTCGACCTCGCCGTCGTCGGCGGGCTGCTCCTCGGCGTCCTCGGCGGACTCGTCGCGCAGATCGACGAAGTGGCGCTCGTGCGCAACTTCCTGCCGTTCCTGTTCATCGTCGTCCTGCTGCTCTGGACGCAACGCAAGGAGGTGTGGGATGCCGCTCGCTGACCGCCCCTGGTTCCGGATCACCTGGCCGTTCGCCGTCGCCGTCGTCGGCATCGGCGTGGGCGCGCTCCTCAGCGCCGCCCTTCCCGGCTACTTCGTCTTCCTCGCGATCAGCGCCGTCACGGCCGCGATCGCGATCCTCGGCCTGGGCATCGTCACCGGATCGGCCGGGATGATCGCCCTGTGCCAGCTCACCTTCGCCGCGGTCGGGGCGTGGATCGTCTCCCTGCTGAACGTGATGCAGGCGCCCGGCGGCTTCCTCGTCTGGCTCGCGCTCGGCGGTGTAGCGGCCGGTCTCGTCGGCATCCTCGTCGGCCTCCCCGCCCTGCGGCTGCGTGGCGTGAACCTCGCCGTCGTGACGCTCGGATTCGCGGCCGCGGCGGACGTCACGCTCGTGCAGATCCAGTTCCCCGGCTCCGCGGACGGCATCGCGATCGAGCGGCCCGCGCTGTTCGGCAGTGACCGGGAGTTCTTCTTCCTCTCCATCGTCGTGCTCGCCGTCTGCGGCCTGGCGGTGTTCTTCCTGCAGCGCGGACGCTGGGGCGCCAGCTGGAAGGCCGTCGCATTCTCCGAGCGGGGCACGGCCGCGGCCGGGCAGAGCGTGCGCACCGCGAAGCTCACGGCGTTCGCGGTGTCGGCGGCCCTCGGCGGCGTCTCCGGCGGGCTGCTCGCCGGACAGGTGCAGCTCCCCTTCGCCTCGAGCTTCACACCACTGCAGTCCCTCGCCCTGTACGTGCTGGCGATCATGTCCGGCGCGCACCTCATCGACATGGCCATCTTCGGCGGACTGCTCTGGGTGCTCGTGCCGGAGCTGCTCAAGCGCTGGGGCGTGCCGCAGGACTGGGGCTTCGTGGTGTTCGGCGTGCTGGGCGTCCAGGCCCTCACGAGCGGCACGAACCTCGGCCAGGGCATCCGCAACCTCCTGTACCGGCGGGCCGACCGGCGCACGGCCACCGCGGAGCTCACGGCGCTCCCGCCGGACGCGGGAACCGATGCGACGGCGATCACCACGACCACGACGGCCACCGTCGACGAGGCCGCCCTCGACGGCGCCCCGGTGCTCACGGTCGACGGGCTGACCGTGCAGTTCGGGGCGCTCAAGGCCCTCGACGACGTCTCGTTCACCGTGCCCGCCGCCTCGATCATGGGGCTCATCGGTCCGAACGGTGCCGGGAAGTCGACCTTCGTCGACGCCATCAGCGGGTTCCTCCCCCAGCACGAGGGCCGCGTGCTCCTCGGCGACCGCGACCTCGCCGGGCTCTCCCCCACCCGGCGCGCCCGCCTCGGACTGCGACGGACCTTCCAGCAGGACCGCGTCCCGCCGGCGCTCACGGTGGGCGGCTATGTGCGCTTCGTGGCCCGGCGGCGCCTCGCCGCGGCGGACATCGACGAGGTCCTCGCGTTCTTCGGGTGCCCGCCGGCCCGGGCGCGCCTCTCGAGCGTCGACGTCGGCACCCGGCGGCTCGTGGAGGTCGCGGCGAACGTCGCCGCCCGCCCGCGCCTGCTCATCCTCGACGAACCCGCCGCCGGCCTCTCCCACGAGGAGCATCTGGCGCTCGCGGCTCGCCTCCGCGAGCTCCCCGGGCGCTACGGTGTGGCCCTCATCATCATCGAGCACGATCTGGACCTCGTCCGCTCGGTGTGCCCGACCCTCACGGTCCTCGACTTCGGCCGCGTCCTGGCGAGCGGCCCGCAGGCCGAGGTCCTCGCGAACCCCGACGTCGTCAAGGCGTACATGGGAGAGACGGAGCTGCTGAAATGAGCGAACTGGTGCTCGACGGGGTGACGGTGAGCCGCGGCGCCGGGCCGGTCATCTCGGACGTCTCGCTGC
Source organism: Microbacterium sp. NRRL B-14842 (assembly GCF_050470785.1). Taxonomy (NCBI): domain Bacteria; kingdom Bacillati; phylum Actinomycetota; class Actinomycetes; order Micrococcales; family Microbacteriaceae; genus Microbacterium; species Microbacterium sp. NRRL B-14842. The sequence continues at coordinate 2,112,613 of NZ_JBFLUM010000001.1, forward strand.
GGGTGACAGGCGGCGAGGTCCTGGCGCTGGTCGGCCCGAACGGCGCCGGCAAGACGAGTCTGATCGAGGCGGTGTCCGGCGTGACACCGCACTCGGCCGGGTCGATCCTCCTCGACGGGGAGCCGATCGACCGGCTCTCCCGGGTGACGCGAGCCCGGCGCGGCATCGTGCACATCGAGCAGGGGCGGGCCGTGTTCCCGTCGCTGACCGTGCGCGAGAACCTCTCCATCACGGCACGCACCGCCGGGGAGATCGAGGCCGTGCTGGCGCAGTTCCCGGAGCTCGAGAAGCGCATCGACTCCCCCACGGCGCTGCTGTCGGGTGGGGAGCAGCAGATGGTGGTGCTGGCACGGGCGTTCGCGGCGAAACCCCGGGTGCTGCTCATCGACGAGATGTCCCTGGGCCTCGCGCCGGTGGTGTTCTTGCGTCTGATGCCGATCGTGTCGTCGATCGCGGAGTCCGGGGTGGCGGTGCTGCTGGTGGAGCAGTTCACGCAGCTCGCGCTCGGTCTCGCGCAGGAGGCGGTGGTCGTCGCCGGCGGCCGCGTGTCGTTCCAGGGCGCCCCGCAGGCCCTCCAAGACGACCCCGCCCTCCTCCACCGCGCCTACCTGGGGGGCTGACTTCCCCGTCGACCCACCCCGTTGCGTTCCTCCCGGCCCCGTGCGTACGTGCGCAGGGGGCCGGGGCGCGCGAAAGGGGGTGGGTCGGCGGCGTGGGGGTTAGCCTGAGGGAGTGACCGAGATCCTCCACGCCCGCGCCGCCCTCCTCGACATGGACGGGACCCTCGTCGACTCGACCGCCGTCGTGGAGCGCCTCTGGCTCGCCTGGGCGGAGCCGCACGGGATCGATCCGAAGACCGTGCTCCGCACTGTCCACGGGCGGCAGGGACATCAGAGCATGGCGATCCTGCTCCCCGAGCGCGACCACGCGATCAACCTCCGCGAGAACGAGGTCATGCTCGCGACCGAGGCCTCCGACGTGGACGGTGTGATCGGCATCCCGGGTGCCGAGGACCTGCTCGCCGCGCTGCAGCCGTTCCCGCACGCCGTGGTCACCTCGGCCAACGTCGCCCTCATGACCGCGCGGATGGGCCAGGCCGGGCTCACGGTCCCCGGGCTCGCCGTCACGGCGGAGAACGTCTCCGCCTCGAAGCCCGATCCGGAGGGCTTCCTCCTCGCCGCCCGCACGCTCGGCATCGACCCCGCGGACTGCGTCGTGTTCGAGGACTCCGGCGCCGGGATCCAGGCCGCCCACGCCGCGGGCATGCGCGTGATCGGCATCGGCCCGCACGCCGCAGCCCACGCCCCGACCGCGCACGTCGACGACCTCACGCACGTCGCCGTGGTCGCGACCGACGACGGCTTCGAGCTCCGCATCGACTGAGGCGCGGGGCCGGAACCGCCGCTCGACCCTGACCCCGCGCTACATCCCGGCGTGGTCGAAGGCGATGGTCGGCACGTCGACCACGTGCGAACCGCCGTCCGCCACGATCACGGCGCCGGTGATGTACGACGACTCCCCCGACCCGAGGAAGCGGACGACCGAGGCGATCTCGGCGGGACGCGCGGGGCGGCGCAGCGGCACATCGGCGGTGACCGTCGCGTACCCCTCCTCCCGGGAGCCGAGGCCGGCATGCGCGGCGAACTCGTCCATCTCCTCGTCGGCCATCGGCGTCTGCACCCATCCGGGGCAGATCGCGTTGACGCGGACGCCGTGGCGCCCGTAGTCGCGCGCGAGCGTCCGCGTGAGGCCGATGAGCGCGTGCTTGCCGACCGTGTATCCGGCCACCGACGGCCCCGCGAAGAGTCCGGCCAGCGACGAGACGATCACCACCTGCCCCTTGGCCTCGATCAGCGCCGGCAGCGCCTCGCGTGCCATCACGAACGCGGTGGTGAGGTTGGCGCGGATCGCCGCGTCCCAGCTCGCGTCGTCGGTCTCGGCGACCGGCGAGAACCCGTGTCCCCCGGCGTTCGCGACGAGGACGTCGATCCGGCCGAACCGCGCGAGGATCTCGGCGATCGCGGCCTGCGCCGACGCGGTGTCCGCCGCATCGGCGACGACGGGCAGGGCTCCGACCGCGCGCTCGACCTCGTGCAGCGGCTCCGGCCTGCGGCCCACCACGACGACGTGCGCCCCCTCGGCCGCGAACCGCTCCGCGACCGCTGCGCCGATGCCCGTGCCGCCTCCGGTGATGACGACGACGCGTCCGGAGACGCTTGATCCGACCACGGTTGCCATGTGTGCTCCTGTGTGTTCTGCGCGCGTGCGCTGTGGGGCCGGACGCGGTCGCGTCAGGCGGGGAATCCCGACCGGGCGGTGTACCCGAAGTCGCTGAGGAGGGTGGTGCCGTTCACGGTCCGGCTCCGCGGGGAGAGGAGGTACGCCACGTGCCCGGCGACCTCGTCGGCGCTCTGCACGGGGAAGGCGGGGTCGGCGAAGGCCTCCGAACCGAGATCCCCGCGGCTCATCGGAGTGTCGACGATGGACGGTGCCACCGCGTTCACCCGCACCCCGGTGCCGGCGAGGTCGACCGAGAGCGCCCGCCCGAACTGCACGAGCGCCGCCTTCGATGCGGCGTAGGGAGCCATGCCCGGCGAGGCCACGACGGCCGAGTCGCTCGCGAGCAGCACGACGGACCCCGCGGCGGACTCCCGGAGGGCCGGGATCGCATGCTTGAGCACGAGGAACGCGCCGGTGACGTTGACGGCGAGGACGCGGTTCCACTCCTCCAGTGCGGTCTCCTCGATCGGCGTGCCGACCGGGCCCGAGATCCCGGCGCAGCAGACCACCGCATCGATACCGCCCAGCGCGCGGATACCGGCGTCGACCGCGGCGGCCACCTGCTGTTCGTCCGTGACGTCGGCGGCGAGCAGCACCGGATCGGCGCCGGCGACCGCGGCGGCGTCCCGGAGCGCAGCCGCGTCCCGGTCGAGCAGCGCGACCCGCACCCCTTCGCCGGCGAGCGCCCGGACGACGGCACGGCCGATGCCGCTGGCGGCCCCCGTGACGAGGGCCGTCGTGCCGTCGAGCTGCAGGTCCATCGCGTCCTCCGACCGCGGCCCGGCGCCGCGCGGCGCCGACGAGACAGCGGTGTCGTCCCGGTCATCCTGCTCCGCGGGGCGAAGGGGCCGCACGCCCACCGGCGGGGTGTGCGCGGTGGCACCATCGTCCTTCGCTCACGGTCAAGCGCCGGATCGAGGCGGCGAGCAGACTCGCTCTATCGACGATTCCCCTCGTCGTCGATGCCGTGTCCGCACGGCCGTCACCCGAGCAAAGGAGCCGACGTGGCAGAGCAGATCTCCGCACCCACGACGCCGCACCACACCTCCCTCCGCCCCGGCGCCCTCGGCGTCGCCGGCATCGTCTTCCTCGTCCTGGCCGCCGTCGCGCCGCTGACCGGGATCGTCGTCGTCGCCTCCCTCGCCATCGCCCTGGGCAACGGCGGCGGCACCCCGATGTCGTTCTTCCTCGTCGCAGCGATCCTGCTGCTGTTCGCGATCGGCTACGCCCAGATGTCGAAGCAGCTCGTGAACGCGGGAGGCTTCTACGCCTTCGTCGTGAAGGGCCTCGGCCGCACCGGCGGACTCGTCGCGGGCCTCATCGCGACGCTCGGCTACAACTTCTTCGTCGTCGGCACGATCGGCACCAGCGGCTTCTTCATGCAGACGATCATCCGCGACCTCACCGGTCTCGACGTGCACTGGCTCGTCTGGGGCCTGCTGTCGATCGTCGTCTGCTTCGTCCTCGCCCGGATCGGCGTCGACTTCAGCTCGAAGATCCTCGGCGTGTGCCTCGTGCTCGAGGTGCTCATGCTCGTCGTGTTCGACGTCTCCGTCCTCGTGCAGACGGGGTACGACGTCGCCGCGTTCAGCCCGGAGGCCGTGTTCTCCGGCTCGCTGCCCATCGGCCTGCTGCTCGCGGCGACCGGCTTCCTCGGGTTCGAGGCCACTGCGCTCTTCAGCGAGGAGGCCAAGCAGCCGCTGCGCACGATCCCGCGGGCGACCTACACCTCGATCATCGCGATCGGCGTGATCCTCGGCGTCACGACCTGGGCCGTGGTGAGCGCGACCGGCGTCGCGCAGGCGCAGGCCACGGCGCTGGAGCACCTGCCCACGGGCGACCTCATCTTCTCGCTCTCGCAGCAGTACCTGGGCGGTCCGCTCACGACCGTGATGATGGTGCTGCTCCTGGTGAGCCTGTTCGCGGCGATGCTCGCGTTCCACAACTCGGCCACCCGCTACCTGTACTCGCTGGGTCGCGCGAAGATCCTCCCCCAGGCCCTCGCTCGCACCCGCCCGAACGGTGCCCCGCAGCTCGCGGGCATCGTGCAGGCCAGCTTCGCAGCGATCGTGGCGATCCTGTTCGCCCTCGCCGGCGCCGACCCCATCGTCACGCTCGTGCCCGCGATGCTCGGCTTCGGCACCCTCAGCGTGCTGATCCTGCAGGGGCTCGCGGCGATCTCGATCGTCGTGTACTTCCGGCGCCGGAACGACCCGCGGTGGTGGAGCACGTTCATCGCGCCGGGCATCGGCTTCCTCGGCATCGCGGCCATCTCGATCCTGGCGATCGTGAACTTCAACATCGTGGCCGGCTCCGAGGAGCTCGCGATCCGCCTGATGCCGCTCCTGCTCGTGCTCGCGCTGATCGGCGGCATCGTCTACGCCGCCTACCTCCGCCGCGCCAAGCCCGCCGTCTACGACGGCCTCGCCACCGACCTGGAGCGGTTCAGCGACCGCTGACGCCCGCGCCGACCCCGTTCCCCGAAGGAAGGAATCCCCATGACGACCCTCAACCCCGCCGACACCTCCACCTGGCTGCCACTGGAAGGCCTCGCGCCCGGTTTCGACGCCAACAAGGCCCCGCACAGCACCGCGCTCAGCGGTCGCGAGATCGCTGTCGTCGACGCCCGCGGCACCCGCATCGTCCACCGCTTCGACGACTCGACGGTCGCCTGGGAGTACCAGCCCGGCGCCGAGGACCCCACGGAGGCCGCGTCCGACACCGACGACTACGAGGCGTTCGAGGTCGACGACGAGCTCTACTTCGTGCAGTTCCACCACCGCTACCTCCCGAACGAGGCGGTCTCGCTCGTGCTCGATCTGCGGCACGGACGCTCCCTCGCGGTGATCTCCGAGATCCTCCCCGCGCCCGAGCAGGGCCGCACCCGCGTGCAGCACCACTTCGCCCCCGGCACCATCGAGGGCGCCGCGGTCACCGGTGCCGAGGCCGCCCCCACGACCACGCTCATCGGCCGCCGCGTGGAGTGGGTCTACAGCGAGGAGCACGCCTACGAGCACGTGTACCTCTCCCCGCGCTGGTACTCGTGGCAGTGCCTCGCCGGTCCCGAGCGCGGGCTCGCCGACACCGACGAGAACAGCGTGTGGGAGGTGCGGCCCGGGATCTACGTCTTCGCGTGGCGCGAGAAGGTGATCCCGTGCGCCTCGGTGACGATCGCCGACCACCGCGACGTGAACGCGATCCGCTCCCACGGCGTGCTGTTCGGACTGGACGAGAGCGGTGAGGTGCCGACGCACTTCACGTTCGGCGCACACGGCCGCCTGCTGTCGACCACCCACCACACGCCGTCGCTCGAGCCCGCGACCTTCGGAGATGCCTGACATGACCGACGTCGCCGACCTCATCGTCACCGGTTCCGTGATCCGCACGTCGGACCGCGCCCGTCCGCGTGCCGAGGCCTTCGCCGTACGAGACGGACGGATCCTCGCCGTCGGCGACCGCGCCGACGTGGAGGCGTTCCGCGGCCGTCGCACGCGGCTGGTCGAGGTCGGCGACGCGGCGGTCTATCCCGGGTTCGTCGACGTGCACAACCACCACGCGCTCGCCGGACGGACCGAGCTGTTCGAGCTGTCGCTCGCCCCCTCGCTCACGCTCGACGAGATCCTGGACCGGGTGCGGGAGAAGGCACAGACCCTGCCCGAGGACGCCTGGATCGTCGGCGGCGCCGTGGCCACGACCCTGCTTCCCACCCTCGCCAACACCGCCACGCGGTTGCGTCTCGACGAGGCAGCGGGCGGACGGCCGGTGGCGCTCATGGAGGACTCCCGCCACAACCGGTGGGCCAGCACCCGGGCGCTGGAGCTGGCCGGCATCACGGCGGACAGCATCCCGACCTCCGGGGTGACGCTGCTCGACCCCGACGACGGCACCCCCACCGGCGTACTCCTGGAAGCCGCCGGCATCCCGGTGCAGGAGGCGTACGACCGCAGCGGCGGACTCACCGCGGAGCAGCACGCGGCCGCCTCCCGTCGCGGGATCGAGCTGCTGAACTCGTTCGGGATCACGGCGTTCCAGGACGCGGGGGTCTCCGTCGACATCCTCGCCGCGCTCGCCGGACTCGACCGCGCCGACGAGCTGCACGCCTGGGTGGTCTCCTCGCTCCTCATCAACGACGAGATCTTCGGGTTCGACCCCATCGGCGCTCCCCTGCTCGACCGCGGCGAGGAGTTCCGCACGCCGCACCACCGTCCCGACTTCGTGAAGATCTTCCTCGACGGCGTCCCGCCCGCCCGCACCGCCTCGTTCCTCGACCCGTATCCGGCGGATCCGGTGCACGGGGCGCACTTCCACGGCGAGACGACCATGACCCTCGACGAGCTCACCGACTGGCTGCGGGCCGTCGCCGCCCGCGGTCTCGGGGCCAAGGTGCACTGCACCGGCGACGGGTCGGCACGCCTCGTCCTGGACGCCGCCGAGCGCCTGCGCGCGGAGGGCTTCACGACGCCGGTGCAGATCGCGCACGGGCAGTTCCTCGCGGAGAGCGACATCCCCCGACTCGCGGCGCTGGACGTCTCCGCCGACATCTCCCCGTTCATCTGGTACCCGGGCGTCATCCCCCAGGCGCTGGCGGACGTGCTGGGAGAGCGTGCCGAGCACTCGCAGCCCAACCGCGCACTCCTCGACGCCGGGGCCCTCGTGGCCGGCGGCTCGGACTGGCCGGTGAGCGAGTCGCCGAACACGCTCGAGGGCCTGCAGGGGCTCGTGACACGGGCCGATCCGCTCGGTCGGGCCGCGGGCACGCTCTGGCCGGAGCAGGCGATCTCGGCCGAGGAAGCGCTGGAGGTCTTCACGATCAACGCCGCGACGGCGATGGGGCTCGGCGCCGAGACCGGGTCCCTGACCCCCGGCAAATCGGCCGACTTCGTGATCCTGGAACGGGATGCGATCGGCGGACCGGCGGAGGAGATCGTGCACACCGAGGTCGTCTCGACGTGGTTCGCCGGGCGCCCGGTGCACGAGCGCTGACCGCGCCGCGCCGTACGATGGGCGCATGCGCCGCTTCCCCGCCTCCGTCTATCGGGTCGGGGACGAGCCCGACCCCCGGTTCTCCCTCGCCAACGAACGCACGTTCCTGGCCTGGACCCGGACCGGCCTGGCGCTGATCGCGGGCGGCGTCGCTCTCGAGGTCCTCGGCCTCGACCTGCACCCCGGGTTCCGGCTGGCGGCCTCGCTGCTGCTGATGATCGCCGGCACGGCCGTGGCGCCGCTCGCGTGGTTCGAGTGGATGCGGGCGGAGCGCGCCCTCCGGCAGGGACGACCGCTGCCCGGCGCGCTGTCGGCGGTGGTGCTCGCGGTGGTCGTGGTGACGACGGGGCTGCTCGTCCTCGCCGGGGTGCTGTGGCGCTGAGCGAGGCCTGCCGATGACCGCCCCCGATACTCCGGTGCCCGCCACCCCTGCCCCCGATCTGTACGACCCCGGGCTGCAGCCGGAGCGGACGGAGCTGGCCTGGCGGCGCACGGCCCTCGCGATCGCGGTCGGCTCGCTGCTGTCGCTGCGGGTCTTCCCTCTCGTGCTGCCGAGCGGCGCCGAGGGGTGGGGCCTCGTGCCTGGCGTGCTGGGCGTCGGCACGGCGGCACTGCTCTGGATCGCCGCGCGCCGTCGGCAGCGTCGGACGACCGCGGTGCTCACCGCGCGGGCGCGCGGCCCGCTGCCGGGCGGCGGTCTCCCGCTCGCGCTGACGGTGTTCGCGACCGGGTTCGGGATCGTCGCCCTCGCGCTCGTGGCCGTGACGCTGCTCACGCGCTGACGCGCAGGAGCGCGAGGCGATCGCGACAGATGCCGTGATCGCCCCGCGTCCCCTCGCCGCCCTCCCTCAGTCCGCGAGGATGAATCGCGCGCCGCGTTCGCCGATCATGGCCGCGGGCGCGTTGGTGTTGCCGGTGGGCACGGTCGGCATGACCGAGGCGTCGATCACCCGGAGCCCCTCGATCCCGCGCACCCGGAGCTGCGGGTCGACCACGGACTCCGGGTCGGAGCCCATGCGGCAGGTGCCGACCTGGTGGTGATAGGTGATGGCCGTGCGGCGCACCCACTCCTCCACGTCGTCGTCCGCCACGTCCAGGCCGGGGTAGACCTCGACCGCTCCCCACTCCTCGGCGAGCGCAGGCTGCGTGCCGATGCGGCGGCACTGGCGCACGGAGGCCGCGAGGGCGTCGGCGTCGCGCTGATCCTCCAGCGCCGCCAGGTCGATGTGCGGCAGGTCGTCGACGCCGGGGCCGGTGAGGCGCAGTTCGCCGCGGCTGTACGGCGTCACCAGGCCCGCCATGAGCGTGAACCCGTCGGTGCCGCGCGGCTCCAGCTCGCCCCACATGGGCACGGAGAAGTGGATGGGCTGCGTGTCCGGCTGCGCGAGGCCGTCGCGGCTGCGCCAGAACAGGTGGCTCTGCGTGACGGACACTCCCGGCTGCGGCGGGCCGACGGGCTTCTTCTCGGTCGCGAAGATCACGGGTGACAAGAGGTGGTCGTGCAGATTCTTGCCGACGGCGGGGGCATCGAGCACGACGGGGATGCCGAGGGCACTCAGCTCGGCAGCGGGACCGATGCCCGAGCGGAGCAGGATGACGGGCGTGCCGAGTGCTCCCGCGGAGAGGATGACCTCGTCCGCGAACACCTCCTCGGTGTCATCGCCCTCCCCGAGCCGGATGCCGACCGCGCGCCCGTCGCGCACGATCACGGAATGGACGGCGCGTCCGGTGAGGATCGTCATCCGGTCGGCGACGGGCTGCGCATAGGCGGTCCAGGTGTTGACGCGGCGGCCGTCCCTGATCGTGACCTGCTCCTGCGACACCCCGTCGAGCGTGCCGCCGTTGTAGTTCGGGTTGCGCGGCAGCCCCTCTTCGACCGCGGCGTCGATGATCGAGGCCTGGATGGGCGAGAGCGCGTAGTCGTCGGTCACGGGCAGCAGGTCGTTCTCGATCGCGTCGTAGATCGGCTCGACCTCGGCCCACCCCCATCCGGTCGCCCCTGCCGCCTCCCACGCGTCGTAGTCGGAGGCCGCGCCGCGCACCCAGATCATGGCGTTCAGCGCGTGCGAACCGCCGGTGACCTTCCCGCGAGGCAGATGCAGACGACGACCGGCCGCGTGCGGCTGCGGCACGGTGAAGAAGTCCCAGTCCTCGGCGGAGTGCCAGAGCTCGCCCGCCCGCGAGGGGTCGTGGATGGCCGGGTTCGTGTCGTAACCACCCGCCTCGACGAGCGTCACCGCGACACCGGCGTCGGTGAGACGCCGCGCGACGATGGCGCCCGACGTACCGGCTCCGACGACAATCGCGGAGCGCACCGCGCCGCTGTTCGTCGCGGCCACGCTCAGGCCTTCCGGCCGGGTCCGGAGACGACCTGGGTGACCGCGACGGACTTGAGCCCCTCGACGCCGAACTCCAGCCCGTAACCCGAGCTCTTCACCCCGCCGAACGGCACCATCGGGTGCAGCCCGCCGTGCGAGTTGATCCACACCGTGCCGGACTGCATACGCGCGGCGACGGCGCGGGCCTCCTCCGGGTCGCTCGCCCACACCGAGGCTCCGAGGCCCACATCGAGGGCGTTCGCCAGCGCGAAGGCCTCGTCGACGTCGCTGTACCGGATGACGGGGAGGGCCGGGCCGAACTGCTCCTCCTGGACGAGCGCCGCATCGTTGTCGATGTCGGCGACGATGGTCGGCCGGTAGAACAGCTCGCCGAGGTCGGAGGCCGGCTCGCCACCCGTGACGATCCGGGCGCCGCGGCTCTTCGCGTCGTCGACGAGGCGGCTGACGATGTCGAACTGCGGGCGGTTCTGCAGCGGTCCGAGCACGTTGCCCTCGTCGAGGCCGTTGCCCATCGGCACCTGCTCGGCAATCGCGGCGAGAGCGTCCACGACCTCGTCGTACACGGAGTCGTGCACGTAGAGGCGCTTCATGGCGGCGCAGGTCTGCCCGGTGTTGATGAACGCGCCCCAGAAGAGGTCTTCCGCGATCGCGGCGGGATCGGTGCCCGGGAGCACGATGCCCGCGTCGTTGCCGCCCAGCTCCAGCGTGAGGCGGGCGAGGTTGCCCGCGGAGCTCTCGATGATGCGGCGCCCGGTCGCGGTGGAGCCGGTGAACATGATCTTGGCGATGTCGGGGTGCGAGGCGAGGCGCGCACCCACCTCACGGTCTCCGGAGACCCCGATGAGGACGTCGGCGGGCAGCACGTCGTTCATGACGGCGAGCATCGCCAGGACGCTCAGCGGCGTGTACTCGCTGGGCTTCGCGACGACCGTGTTGCCCATGCGCAGCGACGGGCCGATCTGCCAGATCGTGATCATGAGCGGCCAGTTCCACGGCCCGATGGCCCCGACCACGCCGGCGGCCTTGTAGACGAGTTCGGCGTGCAGCGTCTCGTCGTCGACGAGCACCTGCGGCTCGAGGACGGTGGTGGCGTTGGTGCGCAGCCAGGCCGAGCAGGCGCCGAGCTCGAACCGCGCGTTGGGGCCGTTCAGCGGCTTCCCCTGCTCCCGCGACAGAAGGTAGGCGAGCCCTTCGGCGTTCGCGTCGATGGCGTCGGCCGCGGCCAGGAGGAGTGCGCTCCGCCTCTCGTGTCCCAGCGCCTCCCACGCGGGCTGCGCGGCCTTCGCGCGGGCGATGGCATCGTCGAGGTCCGCGACCGTGGCCACGGGCGCGCGTCCGATGACCTCCCGCGTCGCGGCATCGGGGATCTCGCGACCCTCGCCGCGCGGGGGCTGGATACGGTCGAGCAGCGCCGCGGCGGCGGACGCCGCAGCATCGGTGGATCCGGAGTCGACGGCTACGGGAACGGCGGAATCGGACATCGGTGTCTCTCCTTCGAGCGGGTCACGGCGCGGACGCCGGTCTTCTTCTCATTCTCGGTCGGCCCTTCCCGCCGCACTTGTCGCGGAGCGCGCCGGAGATGTCCCCGCGCGAAGGATGCGTCCGCGGACCGGTCCCGCGTGAGCGAATCGGGCCCCCGTCCGGTCCGGAGAGCCGGGAAGAGCCGGGCGCGGCGTGCGCCATCGTCGTCTCGGATCCCACCAGGCCGGCCCTCGCACCTGCGGCACTCCCCCTCGCATGCGGATCTGCCAGCCCGAGGTGTCCAACGTGCGGTGATGGTGCCAGCACAGCGCGACGCCGTTGTCGGTGTGGGTCGGACCCCCGCGAGCGTGCTCCGTGACGTGGTGGATCTCGCACCAGGCGGCCGGGACGTGACAGCCGGGGATCAGACACTCGCCGTCCCGCACGCCGATCGCCCGGCGCTGTGCGGGGGTGAAGATCCGGTCGCTCGACCCGAGCCCGACGATCCTTCCACCGGCACCGAGCACGACGCGCTGGACCGTCCCTCCGCACGCCGTGTGCGCGGCCACCCGCGTCGACACCGGCGTCTCGACGCCCTCGACCCGCGCCCAGCCGTGCCCCGTGGCATAGTCCTCGGCGGCGACCGTGACCACGAGCGTCGGCGCGGCACCGCCCAGCCGCGGCATGTCGTCATGACGGGCCGCGATCCCCAGGGCCGCCGCGAGCGCGTCGTGCTGCTTCTGCGCGCGTGTGCGCCCATCCACCATCCCGCCGACGTCGCCGGCCGGGAGCACATCGTCATCCGGGGAGACCGGTGCCTGCTGCTCCCCAGCAGCGTCGTCACGCACTTCCGACGGCACGAAGTGGACGCCGGGAAGCGGCGGACCGTCGACCTTCGGGTTCAGATACGCGTCCCAGATCCGTTGCAGCTGCCCCGCGACCTCGGGCAACAGCGCGCCGCGGATCGGGATCACGCCGTCCTTGACGCGGCCCAGCACGACGCCCCGGGCCCGCAGCGCGATGTCTTCCGCCGGCTCCGCGCCGTCCGGATCGAGGTACTGCACGATCATCTGCGCCCGCACCCTCAGGTCCTCGGGCGTCGGTGCCGGCCCGGTCTCGTTCTCGTCATCATCACTGTTCTCGGCGCCGCCGCAACTCTCCTCGCCCCGCGCGACCTCCGCCAGATACGCGTCGGCCTCCCAGCGGTCGGCGAGGCGCACGCGAGGGCCGGCCTGCTCGATCGGCCCGGTGGCGGCCAGCAACCCGGTCACGCCGATCGCCCCGTCGAGGAGGGCCTCGCGCAGCGCCGGCCACCGCGCCGGCAGCCACTCCCCGGAGGAGAGGTCGACCTCGCGCCGCACCAACCGCGCGCTCTTCACGAGGCGCGCGGCGGACGCGCCGTCAGTGCGGAGCACACGCTGCAGCAGCTCGTTCCTCGAGCGGCAGCCGAAACGTCCGCAGAACGCCGGTTCCCCGGACCCTGCCGGACGCGGATCGGCGCTCGCCACCGCGTCCACGATCACAGCCTCCACGCGTCGCTGGATCTCGCCCGCGACCCGCAGCAGGTCCATCATCTCCCGCGCGTCGAGAGCGCCCACCGTGCCGGATCGCAGCACGGCGTCGAGAGCGACGACCGTGTCGTCGAGAACCGCTGCCGGGGTGCTTTCCATACGACGATTCAACAGAGGGCCACCGACATTGCGAGGCCCGATAATCCCCGTTCAGCGCAATATTCCGATACGCGCGAGGGACTCTTCCTGCATCCACGGAGACCCGCGATCGACATTCCCCAGCACCGCAGCATCCACACCGCCCGCCGCCGCCGAAACCCCCGCACCTCACCGGCGCCCGCCGCACCCCAGTGAGAAGCCCGTACCCTCGACCGCGGGAGAGAACGTCACGCCCGGTCGGAGTCCTCGAAGATCAGGATCGTCCGCGTCGAGCGGATCGACGGGATCGCCTGGATGTCCTCCAGCACGATGCGGCGCAGGTCGCGGGCGTCGTTCGCGCGCACGAGCAGCAGCACGTCGAAGTCGCCGCCGACGAGCGCCATGTGCTCGATCTCCGGGATCGCCCGGAGCCGCGCGCTCACCTCCTGCCAGGTGGCCTGCTCGATCGCGAGCGTGACATATGCACTCGCGTGATGACCCAGCAGCACGGGGTCGGTGCGCACGGTGTATCCCGTGATCACCCCGGCGTCGGTGAGGCGCTTGATCCGCGCATGCGCCCCCGCCCGCGAGATGTGCACCGCCTCGGCGATCGCGGTCATGGACGCCCGCGCATCCCGCCGCAGCTCCGCGAGGATCGCGCGATCCGTCTCGTCCAGCGCCGCCATGACACCCCTCTCGCGTCCGGGAAATCCTGACACTTCGGACGCCATTCTGACATGTGGAGCGCACTCGTCCACGATCACCCGACGGATCTTGGATGAGTGTCGCATGCGCGGCATGCTGTCCTCATCGAGTTCGGCAAGGAAGGCGGACGGATGCAGCCCCACGACATGCTCCCGCGCGACACCGCGGTACGACTGATCGCCGAGGACGGGACCACCCTCCCCGACGAGATCTACGCGCTCCCCGCCGCCGACGTCCTGCTGGCGGCCTACCGCGGCCTCGTCGAAGGCCGTCGTATCAACGATCAGGCCGGCGCGCTCGTGCGCCAGGGCCGCCTCGCGGTCTACCCGTCGTCGCACGGCCAGGAGGCCTGCCAGGTGGCGGCGGCGATGGTGCTCGGCGACACCGACTGGCTCTTCCCCACCTACCGCGACTCGGTCGCCGTGATCGCCCGCGGCGTCGCGCCTGCGGAGGCGATGGTGCTCCTCAAGGGCGACTGGCACTCGGGCTACGACGTCCGCGCGCACCGCGTCGCCCCGCAGGCGACCCCGCTCGCGACCCAGCTCCTGCACGCGGTCGGCTTCGCGCAGGCGGCGAAGCACCGCGGCGAGGACACCGTGGTGCTCGCGCTCTGCGGCGACGGCGCGACGAGCGAGGGCGACTTCCACGAGGCGATGAACTTCGCCGCCGTCTTCCACGTCCCGGTCGTGTTCTTCGTGCAGAACAACGAGTTCGCGATCTCGGTCCCTCTCTCCCGGCAGACCGCCGCCCCCTCCCTCGCCCACAAGGCGGTCGGCTACGGCATGCCGGGGCAGCGCGTCGACGGCAACGACGTGGCCGCGGTCCTCGCGGTGCTCACGGAGGCCGTCGACCGCGCCCGCGCCGGCGGCGGCCCCTCCCTCATCGAGGCCCACACGTACCGCATGCAGGCGCACACCAACGCCGACGACGACACCCGCTACCGCGAACGCGAGGAGGTGCAGGCCTGGCTCGCCCGCGATCCGCTGGTCCGCCTGCGCGCGCACCTCACCGCGACGGGGACGCTGGACGACGAGGCCGAGACGCGCTTCGCCGCGGGCGCGGAGGAGATCGCCGCCGCCATGCGCACCGCCCTGAACACCGATGCGGAGCTCGACCCGGAAGACCTCTTCCGCTTCGTGACAGCGACCCGCTCGCCCCAGCGGGAGGAGCAGTGGCAGCTCCTCCGCGACGAGATCGCCCGCTCCCACCCCGCCGAGACGATGACGACCGGAGGCGCCCGATGACCATCGCCGAGCACGAGACGCCGGTCGCGACGACCGTCGGCACCACCACGACCATGACCATGGCCGCCGCCCTCAACCGCGCCCTCGCGGACGCCCTCGCCGCCGACCCCGACGTGGTCGTGTTCGGAGAGGACGTGGGAGCCCTGGGCGGCGTGTTCCGCATCACCGACGGGCTCACCGCCCGCTTCGGTGAGGACCGCTGCTTCGACACCCCGCTCGCGGAGTCCGGCATCATCGGCACCGCCGTCGGCATGGCGATGAACGGGATGCGCCCTGTGGTCGAGATGCAGTTCGACGCCTTCGCCCTCCCCGCGTTCGAGCAGATCGTCAGCCACGTCGCGAAGCTCGGCAACCGCACCCGCGGCGGGATGCGCATGCCGCTCGTGATCCGCATCCCCTTCGGCGGCGGCATCGGGGGCGTCGAGCACCACTGCGACTCGTCCGAGGCGTACTACGCGCACACGCCCGGCCTCACGGTCGTGAGCCCGTCCACCCCGCAGGACGCCTACTCGCTGCTCCGCGCGGCCATCGCCTCGCCGGACCCGGTGGTCTTCCTGGAACCGAAGAAGCTCTACTGGTCGAAGGGCGAGGTCGACACCGCGGTGACCGCGGAGATCGGCTCGGCGCGCATCGCCAGGGACGGCTCCGATGTGACCCTTCTCGCGTACGGGGCCTCCGTGCCGCTCGCGCTGGAGGCGGCGGAGGTCGCCGCGGGCGAAGGGCGCAGCGTGCAGGTGGTCGACGTGCGCTCCCTCTCCCCCTTCGACGACGAGACGGTCACCGCGGCGGTGCGGTCCACGGGACGCGCGGTCGTGATCGCCGAGGCCCCGGGCTTCGTCAGCGTCGCCTCCGAGATCCAGGCCCGGGTGTTCGAGCGCTGCTTCGAGTACCTGGAGGCCCCCGTGCGGCGGGTGACCGGGTTCGACACCCCCTACGCGCCCCCCAAGTTCGAGCACTGGTACCTGCCCGACGTCGACCGCGTGCTCGACGCGATCGACTCGCTGCACTGGGAGGACGACGCATGAGCACGCCTGTGAAGACCGCCGCCCGCGTGTTCCGCCTGCCCGACCTCGGCGAGGGACTGACCGAGGCCGGCCTCGTGCAGTGGCTGGTGGCCGTCGGCGACACGATCACGACCGACCAGGCCATCGCCGAGGTCGAGACCGCGAAGAGCGTCGTCGAACTGCCCTCGCCGTTCGCGGGTGTCGTGACGGCGCTGCACGGCACGCCCGGCGACACCATCGACGTCGGAGCCCCGGTGCTGGAAGTCGCCGACCCCGGCAGCGAGGAGACCGCGTCCGCGCCGCAG
This sequence comes from Microbacterium sp. NRRL B-14842, assembly GCF_050470785.1. Classification (NCBI taxonomy): domain Bacteria; kingdom Bacillati; phylum Actinomycetota; class Actinomycetes; order Micrococcales; family Microbacteriaceae; genus Microbacterium; species Microbacterium sp. NRRL B-14842. Next base: position 2,128,583 of record NZ_JBFLUM010000001.1, read on the forward strand.
GCCCCCGCCACACAGCCCGAGCACGAGGCGTACCGGCAGGAGGAGCGTGCGGGGTCGGGCAACGTCCTCATCGGGTACGGAACCTCCGCGTCCGCCTCGACGGGTCGGCGACGGCGCCCCGCGGCGTCACGCCCCACGCCGGCGCCGGTCTCGACAGCGCCCGCACCCGCAGCACCCGCCTCGACCGCTCCGGAGTCAGCCGCACCGGTCGCCCGCGACGCCGCACGACCCGCGCCGGTCGCCGTACGCTCGCCGCTCGTGCGGCGCCTCGCCCGCGATCTGGGCCTCGACGTGCACGCGATCTCCCCCACCGGAGCGGACGGGGCGATCACCCGCGCCGACGTGCTCCGCGCCGCTGTGGACCACGCCGTGGACGGCGTCGCCGCGGGCCCGACGCCGACCTCCGCGACCGCTCCCACCGGCGAGATCGACGGCCTCCCGGTCCGCAGCAGGGAGCGCCTCTCCCCGCTGCGTCGCACCGTGAGCGCCCGGCTCGCCCGCAGCCGGTCCGAGATCCCCGAGGCCACCGTGTGGGTCGACGTCGACGCCACCGATCTCTGGAATCTCCGCGCTCAGATGGCTCCCGACGGCGGGAAGGCCCCGTCGATCACGGCGCTGCTCGCGCGGTTCGTGCTGCTCGCGCTTGAGGACTACCCCGTGCTCGCCTCGCGGCTCAGCGACGACGGCTCCGAGCTGATCTCGTTCGAGGGCGTGAACCTCGGCGTCGCCGCCGACACCGAACGCGGCCTCCTCGTCCCGGTCGTCCCGCACGCGCACCGGCTCACTGTCACCGACCTCGACGCCGCCCTGCGCGAGCTCGCGGCCACCGCGCGCGCCGGCACCCTGCCGCCCGAGCGGCTCCGCGGATCCACCTTCACCCTCAACAATTACGGCGGGCTCGGGGTCGACGGCTCGGCGGCGATCATCAACCACCCCGACGTCGCGATCCTCGGCATCGGCCGGATCATCGAGCGCCCCTGGGTCGTGGACGGGGCGATCGTGCCGCGTCGCATCGTCCAGCTCTCCCTCGTGTTCGATCACCGGGTCTGCGACGGCGGGTACGCGGCGGGATTCCTCCGCCGCGTGGTGGAGCTCATCGAGCATCCGCTCCGCGCCTTCGGGAGGGTCTGAGGTCGATCCGGCCGGCGAACCCTCGTGGGCGGAGCGCCGATACGCTACGCTCGGCGATTACTGACCGATCATTCGGTAAGTCATCGCCGACGTACCCGCGTCGGTGCTCCCCCCTCGCAGAACAACGGAGTTCGCATGACCTCAGCCACCGCAGCCGCCTCGTCGACCGGAAGGATGCCCGCAGAGGAGCGGCGCGTCCTCGCCGGCACCCTCGTGGGGACGTCGATCGAATGGTACGACTTCTTCATCTACGCCCAGGCGGCGGGCCTCGTGCTCGCCCCGCTCTTCCTCGCTCCCATCGCGGAGTCGAGCCCCGGGCTCGCCCAGGTGCTCTCGTTCGCGACCATCGGCATCTCGTTCCTCTTCCGCCCGCTCGGTGCGATCGTCGCCGGGCACCTCGGCGACAAGCTCGGCCGGAAGAAGATGCTCGTCTTCACCCTCGTGATGATGGGACTGTCCACGTCCCTCATCGGCCTGCTGCCGACGTACGCCGCCATCGGCGTCGCCGCCCCGATCCTCCTGATCCTCCTGCGCATCCTGCAGGGCTTCTCGGCCGGCGGCGAATGGGGCGGCGCAGCCCTGATGGCCGTCGAGCACGCCCCGTCGGCGCGACGCGGCCTGTTCGGCGCGTTCCCGCAGATCGGCGTGCCGGTCGGCATGATCCTCGCCACCTTCACCCTGTGGGCGCTCACGAGTTCGATGTCTCCCGAGGCCTTCCTCGAGTGGGGCTGGCGTATCCCGTTCCTGCTCTCCATCGTGCTCATCGCGGTCGGCTACGTCATCCGCCGCGCCGTCGACGAGAGCCCCGTGTTCGAAGACCTCCGCCGCCGCCGCAAGGAGGCCTCGGCCCCGCTCGGACAGCTCTTCCGCGCGCACACGAAGAAGGTCGTGCTCACGGCCGTCATCTTCATCGCGAACAACGCCGCGGGCTACCTGCTGATCGCCTTCTTCGCGACGTACGCGGTCACGGGCCTCGGCATGGAGCGCCCGCCGGTGCTGCTGGCGACGACGCTGGCCTCGTTCGGGTGGCTGATCTTCACCCTCTGGGGCGGGGCGCTCTCCGACCGTCTCGGCCGGATCCGCACGTTCCAGATCGGGTACGTCGCCCTCGCGGTGTGGGCCATCCCGATGTGGTTCCTCATCGACACCGCGAACATCGTCTGGTACTTCGTCGCCCTGTTCGTCATGACGTTCGCGCTCGGACTCTCGTACGGGCCGCAGGCGGCGCTGTACGCCGAGATGTTCCCCGCGAACGTGCGCTACTCGGGCGTCTCGATCGGCTACGCCCTCGGCGCCATCCTCGGCGGCGCATTCGCACCGATGATCGCGGAGGCGCTGCTGAACCAGTTCCACGCCGCGTGGACGATCGGCGTCTACATCGCGGTCGCGTCGCTCATCTCGCTCATCGGCGTCTCGCTGGTGAAGGAGACGAAGGGCGTGGATCTCAGCGTCTGACTCCCGGTCCGGGATCGCGGCCGGCCGTGCGCCTGTGCCATAATTACCTTACGATCGGTCAGTAATTCACGACCGGCCGCTCCCGGACCACACCAGGACGACGAAGTCAGGAGATCCGCATGCCAGAGGCCTACCTCGTCGGAGGGGTCCGCACCCCGGTGGGCCGCTACGGCGGCACCCTCTCCGCCGTCCGTCCCGACGACCTCGCGGCGCTCGTGGTCGGCGAGGCCGTGCGCCGCGCCGGGCTCGACCCGGCGCGTACCGAGCTGGACGAGGTCATCCTCGGCGCCGCCAACCAGGCCGGAGAGGACAACCGGAACGTGGCCCGGATGGCCGTGCTCCTCGCCGGTCTCCCCGACACCGTGCCGGGCATCACGGTCAACCGCCTGTGCGCCTCCGGGATGTCCGCCGTGACCATGGCCGCGCAGGCGATCCGCGCGGGCGACGCCGATCTCCTCGTCGCCGGCGGCGTCGAGTCCATGACCCGCGCCCCCTGGGTGCAGGCCAAGCCGGAGAAGGCGTGGGCGAAGCCCGGAGCCGCCTTCGACACCTCCATCGGCTGGCGCTTCCCGAACCCGCGGCTCGCCGCGCGGGACAAGGCCACCTTCACCATGCCGGAGACGGCGGAGGAGGTGGCCCGCGTCGACGGCATCACGCGCGCCGAGGCCGACGCCTTCGCCGTCCGCTCCCAGCAGCGCGCCGCCGCCGCGATCGCCGCGGGCCGCTTCGCCCCGGAGATCGTCGGCGTGCCGGTCCGCGACGGCGAGGTGCTCGTCGACGAGGGCCCGCGTCCGGACACGACCCTCGAGGTGCTCGCGCGCCTCCGCCCCGTCGTGGCCGGCGGAGAGGTCGTCACGGCCGGCAATTCCAGCGCCCTCAACGACGGCGCCTCGGCCGTGCTCGTGGCGAGCGCCGAAGCCGTCGAGCGCGACGGACTGACGCCCCGCGCGCGGATCGTCGTCGGCACGTCCGCCGCCCTGGCTCCGGAGATCATGGGACTCGGACCGGTCCCCGCGACGGAGAAGGCGCTGCGCCGTTCGGGGCTCTCCCTCGACGACATCGGCGCGGTGGAGCTCAACGAGGCGTTCGCCTCGCAGTCGCTCGCCTGCATCCGGCGGCTCGGCCTCGACGAGGACCGCGTGAACGCCGACGGCGGAGCCATCGCCCTCGGCCACCCTCTCGGCTCATCCGGCTCACGCCTGCTCGTGACGCTGATGGGACGCATGGAGCGCGAGGACTCCCGCTACGGCCTCGCCACGATGTGCGTCGGCGTCGGCCAGGGCGCGGCCGTGATCCTGGAGAAGGTGTGAGGGGCGCGGACGAGCCGCTGCTCGTCACCCGGACCGCGGACCGCGTCGTCGCGACCCTGAACCGTCCGCACAAGCGCAACGCGATCGACCAGGCCACGATCGACGCCCTGCACGCGCTGTGCGCCGAGCTGGAGGAGATGCCGCGCACGCTCATCCTCACCGGCGCCGACGGGGTGTTCGCGGCGGGCGCCGACATCGCGGAGCTCCGGGACCGTCGCGCCGACGACGCCCGTCGCGGCATCAACGCCCACGCGTTCGTCCGCGTCGCGGAGCTGCCAATGCCGGTGATCGCCGCGATCGACGGCTACGCGCTCGGCGGTGGCGCGGAACTCGCGTATGCCGCCGACATCCGCCTCGCGACGCCGACCCTGAAGATCGGCAACCCGGAGACCGGCCTGGGCATCCTCGCCGCCGCCGGAGCGAGCTGGCGGCTCAAGGAGATCGTGGGCGACGCCCGTGCCATCGAACTGCTGCTCACGGGACGCACCGTGCACGCCGAGGAGGCCTTCCGCATCGGGCTCGTCTCCTCGCTGCACGAACCCGCCGATCTCCTCGCCGCCGCCCACGCGGTCGCCGACCGCATCGCCCGCAACGACCCCGCGGCGACCATCGCGACCAAGCGGGTCTTCCGGGCGCCGCGCGACCAGCACCCCGCAGCCGACCTCGAGGAGCAGGCCGCGCTGTTCGAGAGCCCGGAGAAGCACCGTCGCATGACCGCCTTCCTGGAACGGAGAGACCGATGAGCACGCCCTCCTCCCCCGAGGCCGCAGTCCCGGCCCGCGTCGGCGTGCTGGGTGGCGGACGCATGGGCGCCGGTATCGCCCACGCCTTCCTCCTCGCCGGATCCCCCGTGACCGTCGTCGAGCGGGACGACGACGCCGCCGCGGCCGCCGCCGCCCGCGTGCACGCGTCGATCGACGCCTCGCTCTCCCGCGGCACGGCCGTCGAGACCGCCGAGGCGTATCGCGCCCGCTTCGCGACCGGGACCGACACCGCACTGCTCGCGGACTGCACCCTCGTCGTCGAAGCCGTCCCGGAGGAGCTGTCGCTCAAGATCGAGGCGCTCACCCGTGTCGAGCAGCACCTCGCGGACGATGCGGCGCTCGCGTCCAACACCTCGTCCATCTCGATCGACGAGCTCGCAGCCGTGCTCGACCGCCCCGGACGCTTCCTCGGGATGCACTTCTTCAACCCCGTGCCCGCTTCCACGCTCGTGGAGGTCGTCCGCGGCGGCGCGACCGCACCGTCCCTCATCGCGGGCGCGGCCTCCTGGGTCCGCGCGCTGGGCAAGACGCCCATCGTCGTCGCCGACGCCCCGGGTTTCGCGTCCTCCCGCCTCGGCGTCGCCCTCGGCCTCGAGGCGATCCGGATGCTCGAGGACGGCGTCGCCTCCGCCGCCGACATCGACGCCGCCATGACCCTCGGCTACAAACACCCGGTCGGGCCGCTCCGGCTCACCGACATCGTCGGGCTGGACGTCCGGCTCGGCATCGCCGAGTACCTCGCGGCACAGCTCGGGCCGCGCTTCGAACCCCCGACCCTGCTGCGCCGCCTCGTCGCCGAGGGACACCTCGGCCGCAAGAGCGGACGCGGCTTCTACGAATGGGACGACTGATGAAGGGAACCCCGATGACCGAGATCCTCCCCAGCTACGTGCAGGGCTCCTGGTGGACGCCCGCCTCCGATGCGGACGCCACCGAGGTGCGCGACGCCTCGACCGGAGAGACGGTCGCCCGCGTCTCCACGACCGGCCTCGACCTCGGCGCGGCGCTCGACTTCGCCCGCACCACCGGTCAGGCGTCCCTCGGGGAGCTCACGTTCCACCAGCGCGCCGTGCTGCTCAAGCAGCTCGCGCTCGCGTTGACCGCCCGCAAAGAGGAGCTGTACGCGCTCTCCAGCCGCACCGGCGCCACCGCGCAGGACTCCTGGGTCGACATCGACGGCGGCATCGGCGTGCTCTTCGCGTACTCCAGCAAGGGCCGCCGGGAGCTGCCGAACGCGAAGGTCTACGTCGACGGCGCCGTGGAGAACCTCTCGCGAGACGGCTCCTTCCTCGGTCGGCACATCTACACCCGGCTGCCCGGGGTGGCGGTGCAGATCAACGCCTTCAACTTCCCCGTGTGGGGCTCGCTGGAGAAGTTCGCGCCGGCCTTCCTCGCCGGTGTCCCCACGGTCGTGAAGCCCGCCACCCCCACCGGGTACCTCACCGAGGCCATGGTGCGCGTGATGGTCGAGTCCGGTCTGCTGCCCGAGGGGTCGCTGCAGCTCGTGTCCGGCAGCGTGCCCGACCTCTTCGACCACCTCCGCCTGGGCGACCTCGTCGCGTTCACCGGTTCCGCGTCGACGGCCGAGCGGCTCCGGGCGCACGACTCGGTGCAGACCGGCGGGGTCCGCTTCACCAGCGAGACCGACTCGATCAACGCCTCGGTCCTCGGCACGGACGCCGCCTCCGGCACCCCGGAGTTCGACGCCTACGTGAAGCAGCTCGTCGCGGAGATGACGTCGAAGGCCGGGCAGAAGTGCACCGCGATCCGGCGGGCGATCGTGCCGGAGGACGCGGTGGACGACGTGATCGCCGCCGTGCGCGACCGGCTCGCGGCGCGGATCGTCGTGGGCGACCCGCGCGCCGAGGGCGTGACGATGGGACCGCTCGCCTCGACGGCCCAGCGCGACGAGGTGCTCCGGCAGGTGGCGCGACTCCGCGAGGGCGGCGGCGAGCTCGTGATCGGCTCCCCCGAGGCCCCGACGGTCCGCCGTGCGGACGGCAGCGAGGGCCCGGCGGAGGACGGCGCGTTCGTGGCGCCGATGCTCCTGCGCTTCACCGATGCGACGAGCCCCGCCGTGAACGAGATCGAGGCGTTCGGCCCCGTCTCCAGCATCCTCGGCTACCGCACGCTGGACGAGGCGGCGGCGCTCGTGGCCCGGGGCGGCGGCTCGCTCGTGACGAGCGTCGCAACGCACGACCCGGAGGTCGCGACGACGCTGGCCGCGGGGATCGCGGCGTACAACGGCCGCGTGCTCTTCCTCGACCGCGACGACGCCCGCAGCTCGACCGGACACGGCTCCCCGCTCCCGAACCTCGTGCACGGCGGCCCCGGCCGCGCCGGCGGCGGCGAGGAGCTCGGTGGCATCCGGGCGGTTTTGCACCACATGCAGCGCACGGCGGTGCAGGGCTCCCCGGAGATGATGACCGCGCTCACCGGTGTCTGGCACCAGGGGGCCTCGGCCCGTCCGTTCGACGCCGGCGACGGCGTGCACCCCTTCCGCAAGTCGCTGGCGGAGCTGCGCATTGGGGACCAGGTCGTCAGTCCCTCACGCACCGTCAGCCTCGACGACATCGAGACGTTCGCGGCGTTCACGGGCGACACGTTCTACGCGCACATGGACGAGGCGTCGGCGGCGGCGAACCCGTTCTTCCCCGGACGCGTGGCCCACGGCTACTTGCTCGTGTCGTGGGCGGCGGGGCTCTTCGTCGACCCGGCTCCCGGGCCCGTGCTCGCGAACTCCGGGCTGGAGAACCTGCGCTTCGTGACCCCGGTCTCCCCCGGCGACGAGATCCGCGTCGAGCTCACCGCCAAGCAGATCACGCCGCGGGAGACCGACGAGTACGGCGAGGTGCGCTGGGACGCGGTCCTGAAGAACCAGGACGACGAGCTCGTCGCGACCTACGATGTCCTGACCCTCGTCGCGAAGGAGCTCACCCCCGCCGCATAGTCCCCCGAGACCCCGGGCACTCGTCGAGGCCCCGCCCTTCCCACGCGGAGAGGGCGGGGCCTCGGCGCGAAGACGGGGTCTCGCGGGTCAGGGGTGGCGGAGGCCGTCGAGGGCGATCGCGACGACGTCGTCCGCGAGACGATCGGCGCCCTCGCGACCGCCGGGGCGATACCACTCGACGATCGAGTTGATCATGCCGAACGTCAGGCGGGCGACGACGGCCGCATCGATGTCGGAGCGCAGGGAGCCCTCGGCCTGCGCCTCCGCGACGAGGGCCGTGATGCGGCGGTCGAACGCCCGCCGCCGGGTGAGGGCGCGGCGCTCGACGTCGGTGTTCCCGCGCACGCGCAGCAGCAGCGTCACGGCGGGGAGCTGGTCCACGAGCACATGGACGGCCCCGCGGAGCACGTGCTCCAGGCGGGCGACCGCATCGGCGGCTCCCCCGCTGTCCGGGAGGGGCGCGTCGACCACGGCCTCCAGTCCGCCGAGGGCGCTGTCGAGGGCGCGGTCGAGCATCTCGTCCTTCGACCCGAAGTGATGGTAGATCGCCGACTTCGACAGCCCGAGGCGCTCCGCGAGCATCCCGATCGAGGTCGCGTCGTAGCCGTGCTCGTTGAAGGCGGTCACCGCGACGGCGAGGATCCCCTGCTGGTCGTACCCGGGGCGGCCGCGCCGCGTGGTCTGCATCTCGGACATCCCCCTCAGTCTCGCACCGCCCGCCGCGCTCATCGCGGAGGTCGCCGCCGAGACCCCCGCGTGTCAGCGCAGGTCATACACGCGCTTGTACTTGCCCTCGCTACGCGGCAGTGCCCCCGGCTCCTCCAGGCGGACGGCGACCGACGAGCCGATGAACACCTTGATGCGCTGCACCAGCACCTGTGCCGCCGCCTCGCACGTCTCCACGGAAAGGTCGGGATGGCGCTCGATGCGCACGGTGAGGGCGTCCATCCGGCCCTCCTTCGTCAGCTCCAGGATGAAGTGCGGGGTGAGCTGCTCGATGCCGAGGACCAGCTCCTCGATCTGCGTCGGGAAGAGGTTGACGCCGCGCAGGATGATCATGTCGTCGTTGCGTCCGGTGACCTTCTCCATGCGCCGCATCCCCGGCCGCGCCGTGCCAGGGAGCAGACGGGTGATGTCGCGCGTGCGGTACCGGATGACGGGGAACGCCTCCTTGGTCAGCGAGGTGAAGACGAGCTCCCCCCGCTCGCCGTCCGGAAGCGCCTGCAGCGTGTCGCCGTCGATCACCTCCGGCAGGAAGTGGTCCTCCCACAGGTGCGGGCCGTCCTTGGTCTCGAGGCATTCGTTGCCGACGCCGGGCCCCATGACCTCGCTGAGTCCGAAGATGTCGAGGGCGTCGATGCCGAGCCGCTGCTCCAACTCGTGCCGCATCTCGTTGGTCCAGGGCTCCGCGCCGAGCACCGCGACCTTGAGCGAGGTGGACCGCGGGTCGATGCCCTGCGCGGCCATCGCGTCGGCGATCGTGAGCAAATAGCTCGGCGTGCACAGGATCGCGTCCGGCTCGAAGTCGTGGATGAGCTGCACCTGGCGCGCGGTCTGCCCGCCCGACATGGGGATCACGGTCGCTCCCAGCGCCTCGATCCCGGCATGCGCGCCGAGCCCACCCGTGAAGAGGCCGTAGCCGTAGGCGTTGTGCACCTTCATGCCGCGCCTGATCCCGCTGGCCCGGAGCGAGCGGGCCACGAGTGACCCCCAGCGGTCGAGGTCGCCACGCGTGTAGCCGACGACGGTCGGGCGCCCCGTGGTGCCGCTGGACGCGTGGATGCGGGCGACGTCGGCCATCGGCACCGCGAACATCCCGAACGGGTACGTCTCGCGCAGGTCGTCCTTGGTGGTGAACGGCAGCCGGTGCACGTCGTCGAGCGTGCGGATGTCGTCGGGGTGCACGCCCGCCTCATCGAACTTCCGCGTGTAGAGCGGGACGTTGCGGTAGGCGTGCTGCACGGTCCACCGCAGGCGCTCGAGCTGGAGCTGCTCGATCTCGGCGCGGCTCATCCGCTCCTCGGGGTCGAGCTCATCGGCCGTGGGCGGGCGGAGGGCGGAGGCGGGGGCGGTCATCATCGACACGGGGACTCCTCGGGACGGGGGCGGGGTCAGAAGGTGCGGGAAGTCGTGCGGGAGCGGCCGCGGAACTCGGCGACGGCGTCGCCCTGGTCGTCCACGACCGTCACGTCGTAGAGGCCGGAGCGACCGGTGCGGGCGCGGCGGACGGCGGTCGCGGTGAGCGTCTGCCCCGCGACGGTGGGCTTGAGGAACGAGATGTCGGCACCGGCGGCCACCGTCACCCGATCGTCCTCGTTGCACGCGATCGCGAAGGCGGTGTCGGCGAGCGCGAACACGAGCCCGCCGTGGGTGATCCGGAAGCCGTTGGTCATGTCGTCACGGACGCGCATGGATACGACCGCGTGCCCGGGGTCGTCGCGCTCCACGACCAGACCGAGCATCGCCGAGGCCCGGTCTCGTGCCATCATGGCCCGATTCGGCCGGATGGCCTCCGCCGTCTCCGTCGCCTCCGTCATCGCCGACCTCCTCGTCGCGCTGGGACGGGACGACCGCGTCCCGTCCGCCCATACTAACTGAACGATCGGTCAGTAACGCAAGGAGCTGGACGCAGGAGCCGTGCGGCTCAGCCGGCGCCGCCTCCGCCGAGCACGAGAGCTGCTGCCTGCCGCGCCTCCGCAGCGGTCGCCGCGCGGCTCGCCCCCTCCGCCGCCCGTCGGCACTCGTCCGGGCCCACCACGTCGAGCGCGGCCGCCACCCGCCCGAGCGCGCGAGGCGTCATCGACAGCGAGGTCGCGCCGAGCCCGACGAGTACCGGAGCGAGCGCGGGATCACCGGCCGCCTCCCCGCAGATCCCGACCGGCTTGCCCGCCGCTCGCCCCGCCGCCCCGACCGTCCCGATCAGCCGCAGCACCGCCGGCTGCCAGGGGTCGTTGAGATCGGCGAGCGCGCTGGACAGCCGGTCGGCGGCCAGAGTGTACTGCGCGAGATCGTTGGTCCCCAGGCTCACGAAGTCCACGACCTCGAACAGCTCGGCAGCCAGCAGCGCCGCCGCCGGGGTCTCGATCATGATCCCCGCTCTGTCCAGCCCCGCGGCACGACACCGCGCGGCGAAGTCCGCCGCCTCGTCGACCGTGGCGACCATCGGCGCCATGACCTCCACGTCCGCGGATTCCGCGTCGGCAGCCCTGGCGAGCGCGCGGAGCTGGTCGTCGAGCAGCGCTGGCCGGCGACGGGAGAGACGCAGGCCCCGGACGCCGAGCGCCGGGTTGTCCTCGTCGTCGTCGTTCGCGAACGGCAGGGGCTTGTCGCTCCCCGCATCCAGCGTGCGCACGACCACCTTGCGTCCGGGGAACGCGCGAAGGACCCCGCGGTACGCCTCCACCTGCTCCTCGATGCTCGGCGCTTCGGTCCGGTCGAGGAAGCAGAACTCGGTGCGGAACAGTCCGACCCCCTCGGCGTGCGCCGCCGCGGCGCTCCCGGCATCCGATGCCCCTCCGACGTTGGCCAGGAGCGGCACGCGGGTCCCGTCGGCGAGACGGCCCCGTCCATCGAAGGTGACGACGACCGCCGCGGCCCGTGCCTCGGCGATCTCCGCCTCGTCCGGGTCGACGTGGATGGTGCCGTGGTCGCCGTCGACGAGGAGCATGGCACCCTCGGGGATCCCCGTCGCTCCGGCCACCCCGACCACGGCGGGCAGTCCCAGCGCGCGCGCGATGATCGCCGTGTGCGAGGTCGGCCCGCCGTCCGCTGTCACGAGGGCGACGCAGCTACCCCCTTCCAGCGCCGCGGTGTCGGCGGGGGCGAGGTCGGTCGCGACGAGCACGAACGGCTCGTCACGCTCGGGGACCCCTGGCATGTCCACCCGGAGGATCTCGGCGATCATGCGGTCGCGGACGTCACGGATGTCGGCGGCGCGTTCCGCCATCCTCCCGCCGAGAGCCGTGAGCGCCGCTTCGTGCGCCGCGGAGGTCTCCCAGACCGCTCGCGCCGCCGTCCGCCCCTGTGCGCGCACGAGGGCGGTGGCTTCGGCCACCAGCTCAGGATCCGAGGCGAGGAGCCGTGACGCGTCCAGGATCGCCCGCGCCTCTCCGCGCGCCCGCTCGGCGCGCGATCGCAGCTGATCGGCGACGGCGACCGCCGCCCATTCGATCGTGGAGACCTCGGCCTCGCGACCCTCCGGCGGGACGACGGTCTCGGCATCCGGTTCCGGGAGTGCCGGTGCGAGGGACACCGCCCTCGCGGCCACACGTCCGGGACTGACCCCACGGCCCTGCAGCACGGTCCCGGAGACGATCTCCGGCGGCGGCGCGGACGCGTGGTCGGCCCCGGTTCGCGTCTGATCGTCCCCGGCCGTGCCGGGCGCGGGCGCGGGTGCGGTTCCGGAGCTGCCGGCGGCACCCTCGTCCGCCTCGACGCCCTCGCCGAACCCTCCCTGGAAGAGCGAGACCAGGCGGTCGATCGCCGCCTCGGCGTCCGCTCCCCGACCGGTGAGTTCGATCTCGGTCCCCTGACGCGCCCCGAGCGCGAGCAGCCGGGTCAGGCTTCCGGCCGCGGCTTCCTGGCCGTCCGGCAGCCGCCGCAGACGCACGTCCGCCCCCGCCGCCGACTCCGCGATCAGCGCGGCGGGGCGGGCATGGATGCCGAGAGGGTTGCGCACGCGCACACGACGCGTCACGGTCTCCCCGGCCACGTCGGGCGAGGCGGAGGCGTCCCCCGCCGACACCGGCGCGGAGTCCGCTGCCGCCGTGCCTTCCGCGTCCGGCGGGAGGAGCTGGCCGGTCTTCGCCGCGAGGGCGGACGAGGCTTCGGCGGCGACCGCGTCGAGGTCGCCGCCTGCCGCCGCAGCCACGACCGCCGCGAGGAGGCCCTCGACGAACGGTGCCGGAGCCAGCCGCACCGGCACGTCGCTGCTGCGCAGTTCGAGCGCGAGTTCGGCGCTCAGCACGGCCGACCCGAGATCCATCAGCACGAGCACGCCGTCGACGTCGGGGGCGAGCTCGTCGATCGCCGCCGACACCGCGACGGCGTCCGTCCCGAGGATCGGCGCACCCTCCGCGTCCACACCCGCACCGGCCGCCACACGGACCTGCACGCCGCCGCCCGGCACCATCTGCAGGGCGAGTTCGAGCGCCGCCTCCCCGAGCCGGGCGCTGTGGGAGACGGCGACGATCCCGATCATCCGGCGTCCGTGAGGGCCGCGGCGAGCGTCTCGAACAGGAGCGCCGTCGAGGCGGCTCCCGGGTCGAGATGTCCGGCGCTGCGTTCACCGAGGTAGCTCGCTCTGCCCTTCCGGGCGACGAGGGGCACCGTGGCGTCACGACCGGCGGCCGCGGCGTCCGCGGCCGCCCTGGCCGCCGCCGCGGTATCCGCTCCGCCGGCGAGGGCGGCATCGAAAGCGTCGACCGCGGGGGCCATCGCATCGAACATCGTCTTGTCGCCGGCCTCGGGCTTGCCCCGCGCGACGATGCCCTCGAGCCCCGCCCGCAGTGCCGCGGCGAGCGCCGGTCCGTCCAATGTCGTCACCGCACCGGCCGACATCCCCATGCGCAGGAAGAAGGTGCCGTAGAGGGGGCCACTCGCACCGCCCACCGAGCTCACCAGGGTCATGCCGACGGACTTGAGGAGTTCGTCGATCGTCGCGGGCGTCGTCGCCGCGAGCTTCTCCCCGACCGCCGTGAAGCCCCGCGCCATGTTCGCGCCGTGGTCGGCGTCCCCGATCGCGGAGTCCAGTTCCGTGAGCCAGTCGCGCTGCGCGGTGACGGCCTCGCGGTAGCGGGAGATCCAGTCGACGAGGACGTCGGTGCCGACGGCCGCCATCACGCGCCCCACCGCAGGCCGGGGGTGTTCACCGGGGCGTCCCACAGCCGCAGCAGCTCGTCGTCGGCCTTCAGCACCGTGACGGAGCACCCGGCCATGTCGAGGGAGGTGATGTAGTTGCCCACCAGGTTCCGCGCGATCTGCACGCCGGACTTCTCCAGGATCGCGGCGACCTCGCCGTACATGAGGTAGAGCTCGATCAGGGGTGTGGCGCCCATGCCGTTGAGCATCACGATCGCGGGTCCTGCCGCATCGAGGTCGCCGAGGATCGGCTCGACGAGCTGCCGGGCGATCTCCGACGCCGGCGCGAGCGGCTCACGATGCCGTCCCGGCTCGCCGTGGATGCCGATGCCGATCTCCATCTGATCGTCAGGGAGGTCGAAGGTGGGCTTCCCGGCGGCGGGCACCGTGCAGCTCGTGAGGGCCATGCCCATCGAGCGCCCCTGCCCGTTGATGCGCTTCGCGAGGTCGACGACCGACGCGAGGTCGCGGCCCTCCTCCGCCGCGGCCCCTACGAGCTTCTCCAGCAGGACGGTGAGGCCGACGCCACGACGGCCGGCGGTGTAGAGCGAGTCCTGCACGGCCACGTCGTCGTCCACGACGACCGTGCCGACCTCGATCCCCTCCATCGCCGCGAGCTCGGCGGCCATCTCGAAGTTGAGCACGTCGCCCGTGTAGTTCTTGACGATGTGCAGCACGCCGGCGCCGCGGTCGACCGCCTGGGTCGCCACCTGCACGCGGTCGGGGGTGGGCGAGGTGAAGACCTCGCCGGCGACGGCCGCGTCGAGCATGCCGGTGCCGACGTAGCCGCCGTGCAGCGGTTCGTGGCCGGATCCCCCTCCGGAGACGACGGCCACCTTGCCCTGATCCTTCGGTGTCGCCCGGGTGATGACGTGGTTCTCCAGGTCGACGGAGAGTTCGGGGTGCGCGGCGGCGACGCCCTTCAGGGACTCGACGAGGACGTCCTCCGGGGCGTTGATGAGCTTCTTCATCCTGCGATCTCCTTTGATGCGGCGTGAGTCTCGAGCAAAAATCCGAAAAGGATTCGTCAATGTCGAATATGCTCGGAGCCTGCCGGGTTGTCAAGATCGATCCGGCGACCGGAAACCCGGCTCGACGACGACCGGAAGGAGGACGCGCATGATCCAGGCGATCGACCGCGCGGCGAAGATCCTCGACCTGCTCCAGGGCGCCCGCCACCTCGGTATCACCGATCTCGCCGCGGCCCTGAGCCTTCCGCCGTCGACCGTGCACGGGCTGGTGAAGTCGCTGCGCGCGCACGGCCTCGTCGCGAAGGAGCGCGGCGGACAGCGCTACATGCTCGGCCCTACCCTCCTGCGGCTGAGCAACGTGTACCTCGACACACTGGATGTGCGGGCGCGGGCGATGCGCTGGACGCAGGAACTGGCCCGGCGCACCGAGCTGTCCGTGCGCCTCGGCGCGCCGCACCTCACGGACGTCCTCGTGATCCACCACAACCTCCGGCCCGACGACAGCCCGCAGATGCTGGAGACCGGGATGGCCGTCCCCGCGCACGCCTCCGCCATGGGGAAGGTGCTCCTCGCCTACGACCAGGGCTTCCAGCAGAGCGTGTTCGCGGAGCCCCTGCGCAGCCTCACCGGCGACACCATCACTGACGTCGCCCGACTGACCCTCGAGCTGCCGGGGATCGCGGAGCGCGGGACGGCGGCCGAGACGGACGAAGCCGTGCTCGGCGAATCCTCCCTCGCCGCCCCGATCGCCGACGCCTCGAACACGATCGTCGCCGCCGTCGCCGTCGTGCTGCCGACGTCGGAGGCACCCGCATCCGACGCGACCATGCACGCGCTGCGGGACACGGCACGGAACATCTCCCGCGAACTCGGCGCGACGACCTGGCCGCCACCCGTGGCCCCCGCCGAGGACTGACGGCGTCGGTTCGGGGACCGGTGCTCAGCCGCGCAGGCCGAGCGCGAACGGCAGCACGGCCGTGGCTCCGGCCTGCCGCACCGCGCGCGCCGCGACCGTCAGGGTCCAGCGACTGTCGATGAGGTCGTCGACGAGCAGCACCGGACCGGCGGGGACTTCGAGATGCGCCGCGTCGAACCGATCCCACACCCCCGCGAGCCGGAACACGCTGTTCCCGCCCGCCTGCCCCGAGGGACCCCCGTTCCGCCACTCCAGCGCGCCGAGGTACGGCAGCCGCCCGATCTCCGAGAGCCCGCGGGCGAGGGAGTCGACGAGCTGCGGATGCGAGCGCGACGGCATCGCGACCACAGCCATCGGCCGCTCCGCCCAGTCCCACCCGGCCAGCACGCGCACGCAGGCCTGCAGCAGCGCCGGGCTGATCGGCGCGTCCGCGGCACCCGCGGCGAAGATCTCGCGCAGCGCGCCGCCCCAGCCGAGGTCGGTGAGCCGGGCGAGGGCGCGTCCCTCGTCGGCCTGCTCCCCCGCGGGGATGCGACCGCGCACCGGCACGCCCAGACGGTCGGCGCCGGTCGGCCACGCGCGGCGAGGCTCGACCGGCACACCGACCCGGTCCAGGGACTCCGTCGCCTGTGCACTCGCCGTCTGCGCGATCTCCGCCGGGAACCACACGCCCGCGCAGTTGTCGCACCGACCGCAGGGAGCCGCGGTGTCGTCGTCGAGCGCCCGCTGCAGGAAGGCCATGCGACAGCCGTCCGTGCGCTCGTACTCCAGCATGTGCTCCTGCTCCGCGACCCGTTCGGCGGCGATGCGCTCGTAGCGCTCGGCGTCGTACGTCCACGGCTGTCCCGTCGCGACCCAGCCGCCCTGCACACGGCGCACGGCACCGTCCACGTCGAGCACCTTCAGCAGCAGCTCGAGGGGCGTACGACGGATGTCGACGACGGCCTCCAGCGCCGGCGTGGAGATCGGGCTGTCGCCGAGCGCCGCGATGACCCGTTCCGCGCGCTCCCGATCGGGCATCGACGCGGTCGCGAAGTAGTGCCAGATCTCACGGTCCTCGACACCGGGGAGCAGGAGCACGTCCGCGCTCTCGCTGGCACGCCCGGCTCGTCCGACCTGCTGGTAGTACGCGACGGGCGAGGACGGGGCACCGAGATGCACGACGAACCCGAGGTCCGGCTTGTCGAACCCCATGCCGAGGGCGCTGGTCGCGACGAGCGCCTTCACCTCGTTCCGCTTGAGCAGGCCCTCCGACTCGGCGCGCTCCTCGGGATCGGTCTGGCCGGTGTAGGCGCGCACGTCGTGGCCGTGGTCGCGCAGGAATCGGGCGGTGTCGACCGCCGCCGCCACAGTCAGCGTGTAGATGATCCCGCTGCCGGGGAGGTCGTCGAGGTGACTGAGCAGCCAGGCCAGGCGGCTCGCCGAGTCCCTGAGGCGGAGCACGCCGAGCCGCAGCGAGGTGCGGGCGAGCGGCCCCCGGATCGTGAGCACGGGTACCGCCTCCGCTCCGCTCGCGCCACCCGGCAGCGCCCCGAGCTGCTCCGCGACGTCGGCCACCACGCGACTGTTGGCCGTCGCGGTCGTCGCCAGCACCGGCACGTCGGCGGGCATCTGCGCGATGAGATCGCGGAGCCGGCGGTAGTCCGGGCGGAAATCGTGCCCCCAGTCGCTGATGCAGTGCGCCTCGTCGACGACGAGCATGCCGAGCCGCGCCACCAGCGTCGGCAGCTGCTCCTCGCGGAAGGCCGGGTTGTTCAGCCGCTCCGGGGAGACGAGCAGCACGTCGACCTCGTCCCGAGCGAGGCTGTCCTGCACCTCCGCCCATTCGTGCGCGTTCGTCGAGTTGATGGCGACCGCGCGCACCCCCGCGCGCTCGGCCGCGGCGATCTGGTCGCGCATGAGCGCCAGGAGCGGGGAGACGAGCACGGTGGGGCCGGTGCCCTGCCGGCGGCGCAGGAGGGTCGCGACGAAGTACACCGCCGACTTCCCCCACCCGGTGCGCTGCACGACCAGCGCGCGGCGACGCCCCTCCACCAGCGCCTCGATCGCCTCGAACTGGCCGTCGTGGAAGTCGACGTCGGGGCGGCCGACGAGTTCGCCGAGGGCGGCGCGAGCAGCCTCGCGGAGGGGCACGGCAGTCGTGGAGGTCATGCCTCCACTCTGCCGCAGGCCTCTGACAGGACTCTGCCCGTCGCCCGCGCTCGGTGGACGACCGGCGCGGAACCCGTAGCGTGGAGGAATGATCACCCGCGAACTCGCCGTCGCGCTCCGCGATGCCGGCCTGACCTGGAAGCCCGCGGAGGGTGACCGGTTCCAGCTCGACCTCCCGGACGAGGTGGAGCTGGAGGCGGAGGCCGACGTCTTCACGGTCAGCGCGATGACCATCGTGGCGCGGCAGACGCCGGCCGGCACGGATCTCGCCTTCAACGGCACGACGGAGTGGGCGCTCGACGCCGTGACCCTCGCCGATGCGGTGTGGCTGCCGCGCGAGGACCAGCTGCGGGACCTGCTCCGCGGGACGTTCCGTGCCCTCATCCGCCTCCCCGACACGTTCCGCATCGAGATCGAGCTCGCCGGGACTCCCCTGCTGTTCGAGCACCCGGACCCGGCGGAGGCCTACGGCCGCGCCCTGCTGGCGCTGATCTCGCGCTCCCGCTGACACGTCCTGTTGAATCGGGCCGTCGCGTGTGTCAGAATTACCTAACGATCGGTCAGTAAAGAAGGACCGGACCCCGAGGAGTCGATGATGACCAGTCCCGCAGACCTGTCCCTCGTGGACGGCGAGACCTCCGACGAGGAACGCCTGTTCGACGAGCTGATCGCGAACGAGCAGCGCATCGAGCCCCGCGACTGGATGCCCGAGGCCTATCGCAAGACCCTCATCCGGCAGATCTCCCAGCACGCCCATTCCGAGATCATCGGCATGCAGCCCGAGGGCAACTGGATCACGCGCGCCCCGAGCCTCAAGCGCAAGGCGATCCTCATGGCGAAGGTGCAGGACGAGGCCGGTCACGGGCTCTACCTCTACTCCGCCGCGCAGACCCTCGGCATCACCCGTGACGAGATGATGGACCACCTCATCTCCGGAAAGGCGAAGTACTCGTCGATCTTCAACTACCCCACCCCGACCTGGGCCGACATGGGCGCGATCGGCTGGCTCGTCGACGGCGCCGCGATCTGCAACCAGGTGCCGCTGTGCCGCGCCTCCTACGGCCCCTACGGCCGCGCGATGGTGCGCATCTGCAAGGAGGAGTCGTTCCACCAGCGCCAGGGGTTCGAGATCCTCCTCTCGCTCATGCGCGGTACGGACGAGCAGCGGCAGATGGCGCAGGATGCGGTCGACCGCTGGTACTGGCCGAGCCTGGCGATGTTCGGGCCGCCCGACGACCAGTCCCCCAACTCCGCCCAGTCGATGGCGTGGAAGATCAAGCGCTTCTCGAACGACGAGCTGCGTCAGCGGTTCGTGAGCATGCTCGTGCCCCAGGCCGAGATCCTCGGCGTCACCCTCCCCGATCCCGACCTGCGGTTCGACGAGGAGACCGGTCGCTACGAGATGGGTGAGATCGACTGGGACGAGTTCTTCCAGGTGCTGCGCGGCAACGGCCCGTGCAACGCCGAGCGTCTGGAGCGCCGCCGCACGGCGCACGACGAGGGCGCGTGGGTGCGGGAGGCCGCCGCGGAGTACGCCCGCAAGCAGCGTTCCCGCCTGACCCCTGAAGGGGCGGTGGCGTGATGGCGACCCCCGGGGCCGACCCTTCGACGAGCTCAGGGACCCAGGGACGGGAGGTCTGGCCGCTGTGGGAGATCTTCGTGCGGGCGAACCGCGGGCTGAGCCACGTGCACGTCGGCTCGCTGCACGCGCCCGACGCTGACATGGCCATCCGCAACGCCCGCGACCTCTACACCCGCCGGGGCGAGGGCGTGTCGATCTGGGCGGTCCCCGCCGAGGCGATCACCACGAGCGACCCCGACGCCAAGGGCGCGTACTTCGAGAGTCCCGCGGGTAAGAACTACCGGCATGCGGTGTACTACACCGCGTCCGAGGGGGTGCCGCACCTGTGACCCTTCGACACGCTCAGGGACCCCGCTCCGCTCAGCAAGCCGGCGACGTCCACGGGGATGCGCACGGGGACGTCTCCGTCGACGAGTTGCGGCTCAGCGAGGAGCTCGCGGGCGCCGGCACGACCGCGGCGAGCGCCGACATCGCTGAATACGCCCTGTGGCTCGGCGACGACGCGCTCATCCTGTCGCAGCAGCTCGGCGCCTGGATCTCCCGGGCCCCCGAGCTGGAGGAGGATGTCGCGCTCGGGAACATCGCGCTCGACCTGCTCGGCCATGCCCGCTCCTTCCTGCATTTCGCGGGGACGTGGGACGGCCGTTCCGAGGACGACCTCGCCTACTTCCGCGACGAGCCGGAGTTCCGCAGCGCCTGGATCATGGAGCAGCCGAACGGCGACTTCGCGCAGACCATCGCCCGCCAGCTCGTCGCGTCCGTCTACCTCGTCGAGCTGTATGCCGGGCTCCGTGCGAGCTCCGAGCCCACCCTCGCCGCGATCGCGGAGAAGGCGCTGAAGGAGGTCGACTACCACCGCGACCACGCCGTGCAGTGGGTGCTGCGCCTGGCGGGCGGGACGGAGGAGTCACGGCGCCGCATGATCCGTGCCCTCGCGGATGTGTGGCCGTACGTCGACGAGCTGTTCCGCGATGAACCGCTGATCGACCGGCTGGGCGACGCCGCCGTGCGACCGTCGACGCTCCGCGCCCCCTTCGATGCGGTCATCGCCACCGTGTTCGCGGAGGCCGAGCTCGCGGTGCCGCCGGTGGCGGCGTCGTCGGCGGGCGGCCGGAACGGCGCCCACGCGACCCCCTTCGGTCACCTCCTCGCCGAGATGCAGGTGCTGGCGCGACGGCATCCGGGGGCGTCATGGTGACCCGGACCACCGCCGATGTCGAGGCTCAGGCCTGGCGGATCGCCGCCGCCGTGCCGGACCCGGAGGTGCCGGTGCTCACGATCGAGGACCTCGGCGTGCTGCGGGCGGTCGAGCTCCGCGGCGAGCGCATGGTCGTCGACATCACGCCGACCTACAGCGGGTGCCCGGCCATGGACACGATCCGCGACGACGTCGTGCTCGCGCTGACGGCCGCCGGCTTCGCGGACGTCGAGGTGCGACTCGTGCTCTCCCCCGCGTGGACGACGGACTGGATGAGCGACGCCGGGAAGCAGAAGCTCCGCGCGTACGGGATCGCGCCGCCCAGCGGCCGTGCGGCCGTACCCGCCGGTCCGATCCGGCTCGCCCTTAGCGTGCGCTGTCCGCGGTGCGGCTCGCTCGACACCCGGGAGGTCTCCCGCTTCGGGTCGACCTCGTGCAAGGCACTGTACGAGTGCCGGGCCTGCCTGGAACCCTTCGATCACTTCAAGGTGCACTGATGTCGCTGTTCTCCCCGGCCCCGACGACGACGCCGGTGCCCTCTCCCGCCTCCCCCACCCGGGCGCGCAGCCGTGCCCGGTTCCACACGCTCGCCGTCGAGGACGTCCGGCCGCTCACCGAGGACTCCGTCGAGGTGACCTTCACGGTGCCCGCGGAGCTCGCCGACGACTACGACCATCTCCCCGGGCAATACGTGGCGCTGCGCACGACGCTGGACGGCGTGGAGGTGCGGCGTTCGTACTCGCTGTGCCGGGCGCCCGAGCATCGCACCGACGGGGCACCCACCCGCCTGAGCGTCGCCGTGAAGCGCGACGAGGGCGGGACGTTCTCCACCTGGGCCCAGACCGGCCTGCACCCGGGCTTCCGCATCGACGTCATGAGCCCCCAGGGCACCTTCACCTCCGGCCTCGACGATCTGGACGAGAAGCACGTCGTCGGGATCGCAGCCGGCTCCGGGATCACGCCGCTGATGGCCCTCGCGCACACCGTGCTCTCCCGCTCACAGACCTCGCGGTTCACGCTCCTGTACACGAACCGCTCGACGCTGGACGTGATGTTCCTGGAGGACCTCGCCGACCTCAAGGACCGCTACCCGACACGGCTCACGCTGCACCACGTGCTGTCCCGCGAGCAGCGGACCGCGCCGGTGCTGTCCGGCCGCATCGACGAGCCCAAGCTGCGGACGATCCTCGACGCGCTGATCGATCCGGCCGACGTGGACGAGTGGTTCCTGTGCGGACCGCTCGCACTCGTCGACCTGTGCCGGGAGGTGCTGGCCGACGTGGGCGTGCCCCGCGAGCACGTGCGCTTCGAGCTGTTCACGACCGGCGACGAGCCGGTGCGGGCCGCCCGGCCGGTCACGGTGCGCTCGGGCGAGAAGACCGTGCGGATCGAGGTGAACCTCGACGGCGTCTCGTCGACGGTGGAAAGCCCCGTCGCAGCGCGCGAGTCGGTGCTGAACGCCGCACTGCGGGTGCGGCCGGACGCCCCGTTCGCGTGCGCGGGTGGCGTCTGCGGCACCTGTCGGGCGCGCGTGCTGGAGGGCAGCGTCACGATGACCGAGAACTACGCCCTGGAGCCCGACGAGCTGGAGCGCGGCTACGTGCTCACCTGCCAGTCCCACCCGACCAGCGACCGCGTGGTCGTGGACTACGACGTCTGACCCGGAGACCCCATGATCGATCTCGCCATCGCCGACGACGTCGCCACCGTGGTGCTCGACGCCCCCGCGAAGCTCAACGCCCTGGACGAGGCCGCCCTCGCGGAGCTCGACGCCGCGTACCGGGAGGCCGAGGCCGCCGGGGTGCGGGCGCTGCTGCTCCGTGGTGAAGGGCGGGCGTTCTGCGCCGGGCGGGACATCTCCGCCGTCGATCCGCGGGACGACGATGTGCTCGGCTACCTCGGCGGGCGGGTGACACCGCTGCTGCAGCGCATGTCCCGCTTCCCGGCGCCGACATTCGCCGTCGCCCACGGCGCCTGCCTCGGCGTGGGACTCGGACTGCTCATCGCGACGGACGTCGTGTACGTCGCGGAATCCGCGAAGATCGGCTCCCCGTTCGCGGCGCTCGGCGCGACCCTCGACTCCGGCGGGCACGCGCTGTTCCTCGACCGGCTCGGCCCGCACAAGACGCTCGACCTCATCTATACGGGTCGGCTCATGAGCGGCACGGAAGCCGTGCGCTCGGGGGTCTTCTCCCAGGTGCTCCCGGATGACGAGGTGCGGGCCGCCGCGACGGCCGCCGCGGCGAAGGCCGCGCGTGGCGCCACGGCCGCCTTCCGGGCGAGCAAGGAGCTCGTCTCTCGCATTCGCGACGAACGGCTCACCCTGTGGGAGTCCATCGACGTCGAGAACGCGGCCCAGGCCGCCCTGTGCGACACCGAGGACTACCGGGAGGGCTTCGCCGCGTTCCAGGAGAAGCGGACGCCGGAGTTCCGCGGACGCTGACGCCACGCCCCGGTGGTCGCTGTCAACCGTCTCGTGCGGTGTCCGACGCCGGTGGGAGGATGCCCGCATGCTGCTCTCGGAGCTCGTCACCACCACCGACCAGGTCGCCGCGACCTCGTCCCGCCTGGCCAAGATCGAGGCGATAGCGGCGCTGCTCCGCCGGGCCGACGCCGACGACATCGCGCCTCTCGTGGGGCTGCTCCTGGCCGCGCCCCGCCAGGGTCGCCTCGGCGTGGGGTGGCGGGGGCTGACGGCCCTCGCCATCGAGCACACCACGACGCCGAGGTTGACCATCGCGGAGATCGACCACGCCTTCGACACCCTCGCGCACACCTCGGGCTCCGGTTCGGCGGGCGTGCGCAGCGAGCTGCTGCACGACCTCGCCGCCCGAGCCACCGCTCCCGAATGGGACTTCCTGACCAGGGCGATGCTCGGGGAGCTCCGCACCGGAGCGCTGAGCGGCGTGCTCCTCGACGCGATCGCCCGCGCCGCCGAGGCCCCGCCTGCCACGGTGCGACGAGCCGCCATGCTCTCCGGCGACCTCGGCGAGACGGCGCTGCTCGCGCTCACCGGCGCCGAGGGCGCACTCGACGAGGTCGGGCTCCGGGTGGGTCGCCCCGTGCTCCCGATGCTCGCGGCCACGGCGCCGACGCCCACGGCCGCTCTGGAGATCACCGGGCGCGCCTCGGTCGAGTACAAGCTCGACGGCGCGCGCATCCAGGTGCACCGCCGCGGCGACGAGGTCGGCATCTACACGCGGAGCCTCGCCGACGTCACCCACCGGCTGCCCGAGATCGTCGAGGTCGTCCGCGGTCTTCCCGCGCAGGAGGTCATCCTCGACGGCGAGACGCTGGCGCTCGACGAGGACGGCGGTCCCCGGCCGTTCCAGGAGACGATGTCGCGGTTCGGTGCGGATGCCGCGCGGGAACTCGCCCTGCGCCCCTGGTTCTTCGACGTCCTGCACGTGGACGGCCGTGATCTGCTCGACGAGCCGCTGTCGGTGCGTCAGGAGGTCCTGGCCGCGGTTGCCGGTGAGTGGCGCATGCCCGGCATCGTCACCGACAGTGCGGAGGAAGCCGAGCGTCTGTCCCGGGAAGCGCTGGCGGCCGGCCACGAGGGTGTGCTGGTCAAAGCCGTGGATGCGCCGTACGCCGCCGGTCGACGCGGCAAGTCCTGGGTGAAGGTGAAACCTGTGCTCACGTTCGACCTCGTCGTGCTCGGCGCCGAGTGGGGGTCGGGGCGCCGGCGTGGATGGCTGTCGAACCTGCACCTCGGCGCGCGGGACCCGGACGGCGACTTCGGCGACCCGGGCGGTTTCGTGATGGTCGGCAAGACGTTCAAGGGCCTCACGGATGCGCTGCTGCAGTGGCAGACCGACGAGTTCCCGGCGCACGAGAGCCATCGCTCCGCGTCGACGGTGTTCCTCCGGCCGGAGCTCGTGGTCGAGATCGCGATCGACGGCGTGCAGCGGTCCCCGCGCTACCCCGGCGGCCTCGCCCTCCGGTTCGCCCGGGTCAAGGGCTACCGTCCGGACAAGACCGCTGCGGAGGCCGACACGATCCAGACGCTCCTCGCCCTGCGGCGGGGCGCGACGGACGACGCCTGATCAGGCCGTGGGCGGGAGGCCTTCGTCCTCCTGACGCACGGTGCCGCGGAACGACCAGGGGAAGTCGATCCAGAGGTCGGTGTCCTTCCACGCGAAGTCCGGCTCGATGATCGTCGAGGGCTTCGTGTAGATCGTGACCGAGCGCACGTCGGCGCCCTTCTTCTGCAGCAGCTGCACCGCGAGCGCCAGCGTGCGACCGGAGTCGGCGACATCGTCCA
Organism: Microbacterium sp. NRRL B-14842; assembly: GCF_050470785.1. Taxonomy (NCBI): domain Bacteria; kingdom Bacillati; phylum Actinomycetota; class Actinomycetes; order Micrococcales; family Microbacteriaceae; genus Microbacterium; species Microbacterium sp. NRRL B-14842. Next base: position 2,153,137 of record NZ_JBFLUM010000001.1, read on the forward strand.
CGAGCAGGACGCGGCGACCGTCGAGATAGGCCATGTCGAGCTCCGGCGGCAGCACCTCCGGGGCGTCCAGCACGGTGCCGATGCCGGTGTAGAACTCGACGTTGATCGCGCCGCAGTTCTTCACGCCGAGCCCGTATGCGATGGCCCCGGCCGGGAGCAGGCCGCCGCGGGCGATCGCCACCACGACCTCCGGCTCGAAGCCCGTCGCCGAGATGTTCCGCGCCAGATCGCGCGTCGCCACGCCGAAGCCGTCCCAGGTGAGCGTCTCGCGCTCGATCGATGCATCCGTCATCGGTCCATTCTCGCGCATCCGCTCCGCCCGAGCCGCCGCTAGACTGAGCAGGTCCGGCCCCGCCGGTGCCTGAAAAAGAGGCACGAAGCACCTCGCATCGCCGCGAGGGCGAGACACATACGGATCCCCCTTCTCCGTCCCTGTCTCGAAAGGCTTCTCCATGCCCTCCGTCTCCGCGCACGTCGCCCTCACCCTCGCCCAGCACGTCGATGCCGTCTTCGGCGTCATGGGCAACGGCAACGCCTACTTCCTCGACGCCCTCGAGACGCAGACCGACGCCACGTTCACCGCCGTCCGTCACGAGCAGGGCGCGGTCGTCGCGGCCGACGCCCACTTCCGCGCCTCCGGCCGCATCGCCGCGGGCACGTCCACCTACGGCGCCGGCTTCACGAACACGATCACGGCGCTGGCTGAGGCCGTGCAGGCGCACGTGCCGCTCGTCCTCGTGGTGGGCGACGAGCCGACCTCGGGGCCGCGGCCGTGGGACGTGGACCAGATCGCGCTGGCCTCGGCGGTGGGCGCCCGCACCTACACCGTCGGGCGGACCGATGCCGCCGCGACCACCGTCATCGCCGTCGAGCACGCCCTCACCTATCGCGTGCCCGTGGTGCTCGCGATCCCCTACGACGTCGCGGCCCTCGAGGCGGGCGCGGTACCGGCGGCCCCGGCTCCCCGGCTCCCCGCGCCGCTCGCACCGCGCGGCGTGTTCGCCGAGGGCATGCTGGATGAGATCGCCGCCGCCCTGCGCGATGCCGAGCGTCCGTTCCTCCTCGCCGGCCGGGGCGCCTGGCTGGCCGGCGCCGGCGAGGCTCTGGGCGCCCTCGCCGCGCAGACCGGGGCACTGACCGCCTCCTCCGCCCTCGGCCGCGGTATCTTCCCGGACACCCGGTACGACCTCGGGGTCACCGGCGGCTTCGGCGCCGAGGGGGCGATGGAGCTCGTGCGGACCGCCGATGTCGCCGTGGTCTTCGGCGCGAGCCTGAATCAGTTCACGATGCGCTTCGGCGACCTCTTCGCCCCTGGTACCCGGGTGTTCCAGGTCGACACCGCTCCGGCCGCCACGCATGCGCATGTCGGCGGCTTCGTGCGCGCCGATGCCCGTCTCGCCGCCGAGGCCCTCGTCACTCGCCTCTCCTCCGGGCACGACTTCGGAGATGGCGCAGAACTCGCCGAGGCCACCCCCGACTCCGGCGGCGAGTCGGGCACCGGCTCCGCAGTTGTGTCCGCCCGACCCTGGCGGGAGACGGTCGATGTCGCCGCGGCCCGCGCGTACGAGCCCGGGGACGACCTCGCACCCGACGGACGCCTCGACCCGCGTTCCGCCGCGCGCCGGATCGCCGAGCTCCTCCCCGAGGACCGCGTCGTGGTCTCGGACGGCGGGCACTTCATCGGCTGGGCGAACATGTACTGGCCGGTCGCCGCACCGGACCGGATGATGATGATCGGCACCGCGTTCCAGTCGATCGGACAGGGCTGGCCCAGCGTGGTGGGGGCGGCCCTCGCCCGTCGTGACGCGACCATCGTGCTCACCTCGGGCGACGGCGGCGGGCTCATGGCGATAGCCGACCTCGAATCGGCCGTGCGGGCGGCGGGCGGACGCGGCATGGCCGTGGTCTGGAACGACGCGGCGTACGGTGCCGAGGTCAACCTCTACGGGCTGAAGGGCTTGGCCGAGGGACCGATGCGCATTCCCGAGGTCGACTTCGCCGCGTTCGGAGCCGCGGTCGGCGCGGAGGGTGTCGTCGTGCGGACGCTCCACGACCTGGATCGCCTCGCCACCTGGGCCGAGGAGGACCCGGCGACCCGGCGCTTCCTCGTCCTCGACCTCCGGATCTCCGGCGACGTGATCGCGCCGTACCAGCAGGAGATCATCCGCGTGAACTCCTGACCCGCGCGGGCCGATAGGCTCCCGGGATGACGGATGCTCCCGAGGTCCTGCGCTACAGCGCCTTCGCCGCGACCGCGGACGGCGGCAACCCGGCCGGGGTCGTGCTCGCCGCGGACGGGCTCGACGAGGCGGACATGCAGCGGATCGCGGCCGAGGTCGGCTACTCGGAGACCGCGTTCGTGCAGGATGCCGCGGCGGACGGCTCCCACTTCCGGGTGCGGTACTGGTCGCCTGCCGCGGAGGTGCCGTTCTGCGGTCATGCGACGGTCGCGACCGCGGTCGCCCTCGCGGAACGGCAGGGTCCCGGGGCGGTCGTGTTCGAGACCGCGGCCGGAGACGTGTCGATGGAATCCTTCGCGGACGCGGACGGCCGGGTCACGGTGTCGTTCACGAGCGTCGAGCCGGAGGTGCGCGACCTCGACCCCGTCGTGCGTGACCGCCTCCTCGCGCTGCTAGGGATGGAGCCGGCCGATGTCGACCCGCGCTTCCCGGTCCGCGAGGCGTTCGCGGGCAACTGGCATCCGATCGTCTTCGTCGCCGACCGGGAGCTCTTCCACCAGTTCCGTTTCTCCCCCGCCGAGGTCGCCACTCTCATGCGCGCGCGGGGCTGGCACGGCACGGTGACGGTGCTGCACGCCGAGGATCCTGCCGAGATCCAGGCCCGCAACCTCTTCCCCGTGGGGCGCATCACGGAGGATCCGGCGACAGGGTCCGCGGCCGCTTCGGTCGGCGCCTACCTCCGCGCCCAGGGCTATCCGGGCGACACCGTCCGCATCCATCAGGGCGCCCACGTCGGTCGCCCGAGCGAACTCCGCGTCGCGATACCGGCCTCCGGCGGCCTCGTCGTCTCGGGCGGAGCCACCCGCCTCCCCTGACCCCGGCCGCGGACTCCTCGGACTCGAGAGACGGAGCACGAGGCACGCGCGGTCACCCGCACGACGCGGTTCCGTCTGCGCGACCACAGCCCTCGCCCGTCCGTGCATCCGTCCCCGGATCGTGCATTCGTCACACCACCCGAGACCTCGCTCCTACGGCACGGTCTCACCGGCACGACCCGGCTCCGTCTGCACGACCAAAACCCTCCCCGGGTCGTGCACCCGCACCCGCGTCGCGCACCCGTCATCCGACTCGAGCCCCGCCTCCCCGGGCACCGGAACGTCTGCACGAGCCGGTTCCACCTGCACGACCAACCTCAGCCCCTGGTCGTGCACCCGCCCCGCCATCGTGCATCCGGAACCCGAACCGAACCCCGGAACCCGAATCGGAACCCGAGCCGGACCCCGGAACCCGAGCCGGACCCCGGAACCCGAACCGAACCCCGGAACCCGAACCGAACCCCGGAACCCGAACCGGAATCCGAACCGGACCCCGGAACCCGAACCAGACCCCGGAACCCGAACCGGAACCAGACCCCGGAACCCGAACCGAACCCCGGAACCCGAACCGAACCCCGGAACCCGAACCGGAATCCGAACCGGACCCCGGAACCCGAACCAGACCCCGGAACCCGAACCGGAACCAGACCCCGGAACCCGAACCAGACCCCGGAACCCGAACCCGGAACCCGAACCGGAGCCCGAACCGGACCCCGAGTCGTCACCCCTGGGCGCTGTAGTCCGGGAGCTCCTGCAGGGTCCAGGTGTTGCCATCGGGGTCGTCGAAGCGCACGAAGCGCCCCCAGTCCTGCTCGTCCACGCCCTCCGCCTCCACGCCGAGGCCGCGCAGGTGCGCGAGAGCCTCGTCGGCGTCGGGGACGACCACCTGGATGGTGTTCTGCTGCCCTGGTGCCAGGCCGGTGGTCAGCCCCGTGCCGAAGGCGATCGAGCAGGCCGATCCCGGCGGCGTCATCTGCACGAAGCGCAGCCCCTCGTACGGCACATGGTCGTGGTCGGCGTTGAAACCGATCTTCACGTAGAAGTCCTTCGCCCGGTCGACATCGCTGACCGGGACGAAGATGAGTTCGATCTTCCAGTCCATCACGCACTCCTCCTGCCGGGCTCCGTCACCCGTCGGCCCTCACAGTACGCGGGGCCTCCGACACCCGCCAGAGGAGTCAGAGCCAGCCCTTATCGGACGCGATCCGCACCGCCTGCGCCCGGTTCTCGGCACCGGTCTTGCCGATCGCGGCGGAGAGGTGGTTGCGCACGGTGCCCGCCGACAGGAACACCTCCGCCGCGATGGCCGCCGCGGATCGTCCGTCGGCGGCGAGCCGCAGCACCTGCCGCTCCCGGTCGCTCAGCGGGTTGGCTCCCTCGAACAGGCTCTCCTCGGCGAGTTTCGGATCGAGCACTCGGAGTCCGGCGTGCACGCGGCGCACGGCCGCGGCGAGCTCCTCGGCCGGGGTGTCCTTCACCACGAACCCGCTCGCCCCGGCGTCGAGCGCCGCGCGCAGGTATCCGGGTCGTGCGAACGTGGTCACCACGAGCACGCGCGTCTGCGGACTGACCGCGCGGATCCGCGTCGTCGCCTCGACGCCGTCCACCCTCGGCATCTGGATGTCCATCAGACACACGTCCGGCTGCAGCTCCTCCGCCAGGCGCAGCGCCTCCGCGCCGTCCGCTGCCAGGCCCTGCACCTGGAGATCCGGCTCCAGGTCGAGAAGGGCCCCGAGCGCCCCGCGCACGAGTGCCTGGTCGTCGGCGATGAGCAGCCGGATCGGAACCATCGGGGCCGCGGTCACCACGTCACCTCCACCAGCGTGCCCGCCGCCTCGCCCGGCCGCACGGCGAATCCGGCGCCCGCCGCCGCCGCGCGCTCCCGCATCCCCCGGATGCCGTTGCCCTCGCGATGCCCGGTCCCGGACGCAGGCCCGACACCGTCGTCCTCCACGGTGAGCACGCCCGGAGCGATGCGCACACGGACGGCCGCGGCACCGGAGTGCCGCAGCGTGTTGGTCGTCGCCTCGCGGAGGATCCAGCTCGCCGTGATCGCCTGGACCGGCGAGAGGGCGTCCGGGGTCCCGTCCACGACGAGCGCGATGTCGGCGGCGCGCAGCGAGTCCTCGGTCGAGGCGAGCTGCTCGACGAGGGTCGTCGCCCGCGCACCGGCGACGGTCTGCCGCACTCCGGCGATGGCCTCCGCGGTCAGACGTTCGATGTCGGCGAGCTCGGCCTTGGCGCGCTCCGGGTCGGAGTCCATCAGCCGCCGCACGAGCTGTGCCTTGAGTCCGACGACCGTCAGCGAGTGGCCGATGAGGTCGTGCACGTCGCGCGCCACGGCCTCCCGCCCCTCGCTGGTCGCCAGCTCCCTGCCCAGCTGCTCCGCCTCCGCCGAGCGCACGATGAGCCAGGTCGAGACCGTGTTCACGACGCCGAGGAGGGCGACGATCGCGAGGACGGACAGGTAGGAGAGGTTGTCGGGGATGAGGAAGACGCAGCCGGCCGCCACCACGAGCGCGGCGATGGTCGTGATCCAGTGCCAGGCACGGGTCAGTCCGTACGAGGCGAACGACATGATGAACGGCAGGAAGCTCAGCGCCGACCCGCCCACCGCCGGGATCGTGATCAGCGCGCAGGCGATGAGCGCGGCGAACGTGAACCACTGTCGCCGCGAGGGGGTGCGACCGAGGCCGCCTCCGCCGCGCATGCCGTGCATGAACCCCGTCACATAGAGGACGATGAACGCCACAAGCGCCACCCATCCCGTGACGACCCACGCCGGCGGAGCGGCGGAGGCGAGCAGCGCGAGGACCGGGTAGATCAGGAACACGAGCCAGACGACGGCCATCAGCCAGCCGAACCGTGCCCAGGGGTCCTTGCCCGTCCCGGATCGGGCGTCCGCCTCCCGGCCCTCCTGCATCGTCATCCGTCCAACCTACTGTCGCGCCGGGGCGCTCACCGCCGTGACCGTGAGCGCCGCACGCCCATCGTCACCAGCACCGCGAAGACGACGAGCCAGACCGCGACGTTGAGGAGCAGCATCCACAGCTCATCCGTCTGCCCCGTCGTCAGCACGCCCTCCGTGAGCGGCCACCGGCTCAGGGCGACGAAGCCGTACAACGGGGTGAACCGGGCGATGTCGAGCATGACGCCGTCGAGCGGCATGAACACGTTGCCGAAGAAGGCGAAGAAGGTCATCGAGATGGACGCGAGCGCGGCGGCGGAGTCGGAGCCGAAGAACAGGCCGACCCCGAGCCCGTAGAGGCCGAACATGAGGCCGATGCCGAGGATGAGGGCGGCGGTCACGACCCAGCGCCAGGCGCCGTCCGCCTCCGCGCCGGTGAGCAGCCCGGCGACGAACACCGCGACGAGGGCGAGCGCCGCGAACGACACGGCGGTGAGCAGCTTCGTCAGGGCGTAGCCGGTGGTCGTCAGCGGCGTCATCGCGAGCTGCCTTCCCCACCCCTGTTGGGCCTCGGTGGCCGCGAGCGAGGTGAGCGAGCTCATCGCCACCGCGGTGCCGTAGGCCGCCATCGAGACCATCACGTAGAAGGAGACGTTGCCGTTGCCGGCAGAAAGCGTGCCGTACCCCATGCCCGCACCGAAGAGCAGGTACATGGCCACGGGCATGGCGAGGGTGAAGGCGAGCGTGTAGGGGTTGCGCAGTTGGCGCAGCCCCTCGATGCGCAGCATGGTGGGCGAGACGGTCGTGGTCATGTCAGTCCTCCGTGAGGGCGGTGAAGGCGGTCTCGAGCGTGGGGGCGGTGATCTCCAGGTCGTGCGCTCCCCCGTCGAGCAGCAGGCGGGCGGCGGCGTCGGAGTCGGTGGCGCGGAGGCTGAGGCGGTCCCCGTCGATGCGCACGCCCGTCACGCCCTCCGCGGCGGTCAGCGCGGCGACCAGCGCGTCCGACACGGCGGGCACGGTGGCCGAGACCGTGCGCTCGCCCAGGCTCGCGCGGAGCAGGGCGGTGGGCGCGTCCGCGACGACGGTGCCCCGATGCATGACCACCGTGCGGCGGGCGAACTGCTCCGCCTCCTCCAGATAGTGCGTGGCGAACACGATCGTGCGCCCGGCGTCCGCGTCGGCACGCATCACGTCCCAGAAGTGGCGCCGCGCGGTGACGTCCATACCGGCGGTCGGCTCATCGAGCACGAGGATGTCGGGATCGGAGATCATCGCGAGCGCGAACTTCACGCGCTGCTGCTCGCCGCCCGAGCACTTGGACACCCGGCGGCGCGCGAGACCGGCGAGGTCGGCACGGCGCATCACCTCCGGCACGCGTGCGAGGGCTTCCCGCCCGTAGAGCGAGGCGATCAGCCGCACGGTCTCGCCGACGGTGAGGTCGCCGAGCAGCCCCCCGGTCTGCAGCACGGCTCCGATGGCCCCGTTCGCGGTGGCCCGCTCCGGAGCCGCCCCGAGCACGCGCACGGTCCCGCTGCTGGGGGCGGTGAGCCCGAGGAGCATGTCGAGTGTGGTGGTCTTGCCCGCGCCGTTGGGGCCGAGCAGGGCGACCACCTCGCCGCGCCGGATGGAGAGGTCGACACCGTCGACGGCCGGCACGCGGCGCTCGCCGCTGCCGAAGTGCTTGCGCAGGTCGATCAGCTCCAGCGCCACGGGTCTGTCATCGACGGCGGGGGACGCGGAGGACGACGCGACGCGCGGTGCCGCCTCCTGCACGGATGTCTCGTTCATGCCTCCAGCCTCGCGCCGGAGCGCGCGGCCGTCCGGAGGGCGGTGTCATCTCCTCGGCATGACACGTGTCATGCCGAGGGTCAGCGCGCCGGCAGCAGCGCCCCGTCCAGGAACTTCGCCAGCTCGTCCACGCCGTCCAGCGGGAGGATCGCGGCGACGTACTGGTCCGGACGCACGACGATCACGACGCCGTCGCGGGACAGCTCCCGCGCCTCGAAGATGTCCGTCTCGCACCACTTGCTCGGGCCCGCGGCGTAGACCTTCTCCCAGTCGGTGAGTCCGAGCGGGCCGGTCTTCGGCTGGAAGAGCTCGGGCGTCGTCGTGACCTCGACCTCCTCGAAGGGCTGCTGGTACACGGCCTTCACGTCGAACACGGCGTCGGCGTCGGCGTCGGCCGGGGTGAACCGCGCGAACACGGGCGCCGCCTCCTCCGCCCACGCGGCGAGCGCCTCCCCGGTCCGGTCGCCGAAGGCGTAGACCCGCCAGCGGCCGTCGGCCTTCGCATGGTGCCCGAGGTGGACGACGTTGCCGTCCCCGACCCGCACGACCTCCGCCGACTTGAAGCGCTTGCCCAGCGGGTAGCCGACCGCGAGCTCCTGATGGGCGTCGGTGCCGGTGATCATGGAGGACGTGTACTGGGTCATGAAACCGGAGGGGAACTCGGCCGTCGCGAGGTAGTACGTGGCCAGCTCGTTCGGGTCGGAGATCTCCTCCGGCTTGCGGGCCATGAGGCTGGACCACTCGCGGTCGAAGTCGATGAGCTGCTGCGCGACGGGACGACGCTCGGCGCCGTACGTGGCGAGCAGCGCCTCGGGGGCACGGCCGCTCAGCACGGAACCGAGCTTCCAGCCGAGATTGAAGCCATCCTGCATCGACACGTTCATGCCCTGGCCGGCCTTGGCGCTGTGCGTGTGGCAGGCGTCGCCGGTGAGGAAGACCCGCGGGCTGCGATCGACGCCGGGGTCGACGTCGTCGAAGCCGTCCGTCACACGGTGGCCCACTTCGTAGACGCTGTGCCAGGCCACCTGCTTCACATCGAGCGTGTAGGGGTGGAGGATCGCGTTGGCGCGCCGGATGATCTCCTCGATGGGCGTCTGGCGCACGCGGTGGTCGTCGTCCGCGGCGACCTCGCCGAGATCGATGTACATGCGGCTGAGGTAGCCGCCCTCCCGCGGGATGTGCAGGATGTTGCCGGCCTTGGAGTTGATCGCGCACTTGGTGCGCCAGTCCGGGAAGTCGGTGTTGACGAGCACGTCCATGACGCCCCAGGCGTGCGCGGCGCTCGCACCCACGTGCGTGCGTCCGATCGCCTGGCGCACCCCGCTCCGGGCTCCGTCGCAGCCCACCACGTACTTCGCCCGGACGATGCGCTCGTCCGCTTCCCCGACATGGCGGACGCGCACCTCGACCGGGTAGTCGCCCTCCTCGTGCACGGTGAGCCCGAGGAACTCGACGCCGTAGTCCGGCACGATCCGGCCGGGACCGTCGGCCGCCGCCTCGGCGAAGTAGTCGAGCACGCGCGCCTGGTTGACGATGAGGTGCGGGAACTCGCAGATGTCGTAGGCGTAGTCGGCGGTGCGGGTGGTCCGCACGATCTGATCGGGGTGCTCGGGATCGGGGCCCCAGAAGTTCATCCAGCCGATGTTGTAGGCCTCGGCGATGATGCGCTCGGCGAAGCCGAATGCCTGGAAGGTCTCCACGCTGCGGGGCTGGATGCCGTCGGCCTGCCCGAGGACGAGGCGGCCCTCGCGCTTCTCGATGATGCGGGTGGTGATGTCGGGGTACTGCGACATCTGTGCCGCGAGCAGCATGCCCGCGGGCCCGGAGCCGACGATGAGGACGTCGACCTCGTCGGGCAGGGCGGCGGGGCGGTCGATCCCGGTGCCGGCGGCGTCCTGCACGCGCGGGTCTCCGGACACATAGCCGTGGTGGTGGAACTGCATCGTCGTCGATTCCTTCCGGACGTCTTCGTCGGGTGTTGCGTCCAGGAACACGGTGTTCTATATTCGAACACAGTGTTCTACTATTGAACACAGCCTAGACCGGTGCCGCGCGCATCGCAAGGAGAGCCATGCCCGAGCGCCCCGCCGCCCCCGCGTCGCAGACGCTCAGTCGCGGCATCCGCATCCTCGAGGCGCTCGCCGACGCCCGCGGCGCGCTGACCATCGACGTCATCGCGGGGCGCCTCGACGTGCACCGGTCCATCGCCTACCGTCTCCTGCGCACGCTCGAGGATCACGGCCTCGTGACCCGCGATGCGAGCGGCGCCGTGAGCCTCGGCGCCCGCATGGCCGCTCTCGCCGCCGGCGTCGCCCACGACCTCCAGGCAGAGGCGTTGCCGGAGCTGACCGCCATCGCGAACGAGCTCGGCATGACCTGCTTCCTCGCCGTCCTCGATGGCGCCGAGTGCATCACCCTCGCCAGCGTCGAACCGCGGCACGCCGTCGCGAGCGTCGCCCAGCGCCCCGGCGCGCGGCACTCCGTCACGGTCGGCGCTCCCGGGAAGGCGATCCTCGCGCAGCTCGACCCGGCGGAGGTGCCCGTCGGCATCTCCCCCGCCCTGCGCGCCGACATCGACACCGCCGCCGCACGCGGCTATGCCACGAGCCACGACGAGGTCATCCCCACGGTGCAGTCCGTCGCCGTCCCGCTGCGTCTGCGCGGCCAGCGTCCTGCCGCGATCGCGGTCGTGCACGTGGCCACCGACCTGGACGACGGGGAGATCGCCGCGCGACTCCAGCGTTCCGCCGACCTCATCCGCTCAGCCCTCGAGGGCTGAGCCGGAACGCACGAGAGCGCACGCCCCCTCAGGGACGTGCGCTCTCGGATCGCCGGGTCAGACCTTCGCGAGCCCGCGGATCGGGCTGACGGACTGCTCCTCCTCGTGGTCCGGACCGAGCGGGATGCCCGACCGGTCGCGCAGCAGGAGCGTGGCGACGAGACCGAGGAGCGTCATGCCTGCGAGGTACCAGGTGACCGCCTCGGTGGAGCCGGTCTGATCGACGATGAACGTCGCGATGGTGGGCGCGAAGGCGCCACCGGCGATCGCGCCGATCGCGTAGGAGATGGAGACACCGGAGAACCGGATGCTCGCGGGGAACAGCTCGGTGTACAGCGCCGCCTGCGGCCCGTAGGTGAAGCCGAGGCCGATCGTGAGGATCGCGAGGCCCGCGAACAGCAGCCCCACCTCGCCGGTGTTGACGAGCGGGAACAGCGTGAACACGCCGACGAGCTGGAGCACCCAGCCGATGAGGTAGGTCGTGCGACGGCCGATGCGATCCGACACCCAGCCGGCCAGCAGCGTGGTCAGCAGCCAGGTCACGGCCGATCCGGTGACGGCCCACAGCACCGGCCCGCGCTCGAGCCCGATGGGTCCGTCGGGGTTCGTGGCGTAGCCCTGGATGTAGCCGCCGGTGGTCATGTAGCCCACGGCGTTGTTCCCGGCGAAGACGAGGGCTGCGATGATGACGAGCAGCAGGTGCTTGCGGAAGAGCTGCACGATCGGCATCTTCGCCTTCTCCTTGCGCTCGGCGAGCTCGGCGAACACCGGGCTCTCCTCCACGCGACGGCGGACGTAGTAGCCCACGAGGATCAGCACGACGCTGAGCAGGAACGGCACGCGCCAGCCCCAGGCGAGGAACTGGTCTCCCGGAGCGATCGCGGTCATCAGCGCCATGACGCCCGACGCCAGCAGCAGGCCGAGCGGCACGCCGATCTGCGGGGAGGCGCCGAAGATGCCGCGCTTCTTGCGCGGGGCGTGCTCGACGGCCATCAGCACCGCGCCGCCCCACTCGCCGCCGGCCGAGATGCCCTGCACGATGCGCAGCAGCACGAGGAGGATCGGCGCCATCACGCCGATGGTCTCGTAGGTGGGGAGCAGACCGATCAGGGCGGTCGCGGCGCCCATGAGGATCAGCGTCCACATCAGCACCGCCTTGCGGCCGAGCTTGTCGCCGTAGTGGCCCGCGAGGAACGCGCCGAGGGGCCGGAAGAGGAAGCTCACACCGACCGTGGCGAAGCCGACGAGAGCGCTGTTGGCGCCGAGCGGCGCGAAGAAGAGCTGTCCGAAGACGAGCCCGACCGCCGTGGCGTAGATGAAGAAGTCGTACCACTCGACGGTGGTCCCGACGACGGTGGCGAAGACGACACGACGCCGGTCGGCCGCCGTCGCGATGGTTCCGGTGGGTGTGAACCCATCCTGTGACTGCCCGCTCATGGGGTGTCTCCTTTGTGCTTGTGACCGCGTTGTCACGGCGCGCACGGACGTGAATCCGATCTGCTTGCCGAGGGGTGAGACGATGATATATGATTTCGGATACGACGCACAACGCGTCCTGACGAGCGCGAGGAGGCGCATCCGTGACGGACACAATCGCCCGCCCTGGGAAGATCATCGCGATCCACCTGAGCTACGCCTCGCGGGCCGACCAGCGTGGTCGACGCCCCGCCCACCCCTCCTACTTCTTCAAGCCGGCCAGCTCGGTCGGCGCCTCCGGCGGCACCGTCGAGCGCCCCGCCGGCACCGAACTGCTCGCGTTCGAGGGGGAGATCGCACTGATCATCGGCGCCCCGGCCCGCCGGGTCGCCCTCGCCGACGCCTGGGATCACGTGCAGTGGGTGACCGCCTCGAACGACCTCGGCCTCTACGATCTGCGCGCGAACGACAAGGGCTCCAACGTCCGCTCCAAGGGCGGCGACGGGTACACCCCGCTCGGTCCCGAGCTGATCGACGCCCGCACGGTCGACCCGGCGGCCCTCCGCGTGCGCGCCTGGGTGAACGGCGAGCTCCGCCAGGACGACACCACCGCGGGCCTCATCTTCCCGCTGGCCCAGCTCGTCGCCGACCTCTCCCAGCACTTCACGCTGGAGACCGGCGACGTGATCCTCACCGGCACTCCCGCAGGATCCTCGGTCATCGTCCCCGGCGACGTGGTCGAGATCGAGGTCGACGCCCCGGACGCCCCCGGCGCTCCCACGTCGGGCCGCCTGATCACGACAGTCACGCAGGGCGATGTCCCCTTCGACGGCGACCTCGGTTCGCTCCCCGCCGTCGACGACCTCCAGCGCACCGAGGCCTGGGGCTCCCGCGAGGCCGCGGGCCTGCCCGCCGAGGACACCGCGCCCACGCTCACCCCCGAGCTCCGCGCCCAGCTTCTCGAAGCCCCCACCGCCGGCCTCTCGGCACAGCTGCGCAAGCGCGGACACCACTCCTGCTTCATCGACGGTGTCTCTGCGAACCTCCCGGACACGAAGATCGTCGGCACCGCGAAGACCCTGCGCTTCGTGCCGTTCCGCGAGGATCTCTTCCGGAGCCACGGAGGCGGGTACAACGCACAGAAGCGCGCGTTCGACGCCGTGGCCGAGGGCGAGATCATCGTCATCGAGGCCCGCGGCGACGCGACCACCGGCACGCTCGGCGACATCCTCGCCCTGCGCGCGCAGACCCGCGGTGCGGCGGGCGTGGTGACCGACGGCGGCGTCCGCGACTTCCAGGCCGTCGCCGAGATCGGACTGCCGGTCTTCTCCCAGGGCGCGCACCCGTCCGTACTCGGCCGCAAGCACGTGCCGTGGGACGTCGACGTGACGATCTCGTGCGGCGGTGCCACCGTGCAGCCCGGCGACATCATCGTCGGCGACAGCGACGGTGTGATCGTGATCCCGCCGGCTCTCGCCGCCGAGGTCGCCGCCGACGCCGTGGCCCAGGAGATCGAGGACGCCTGGATCGCCGAGCAGGTCGCCGCCGGACACCCGGTCGACGGCCTGTTCCCGATGAACGCCGAATGGCGCGCCCGCTACGAGCAGGCGACCGGCACCGGAGCGGAGCGGAAGTGAGCACGGTCGAGAGCGCCAGCAAGTCGGAGCAGGCGTACGCCTGGATCCGCGCGCGCATCTCGGCGCACACCTACGGTCCCGGCTACCGTCTGGTCCTCGGGCCGATCGCCGAGGAGCTGGGCATGAGCGTGGTCCCGGTGCGCGAGGCCATCCGCCGCCTGGAGGCCGAGGGGCTCGTGACCTTCGAGCGCAACGTCGGCGCCCGGGTGACCCTCGTGGACGAGGGCGAGTACGCGCACACCATGCAGACGCTCGGACTCGTCGAGGGTGCGGCGACCGCGCTGTCCGCTCCCCTGCTCGACGCGGACGCGCTCGCGCAGGCCGCGGAGGTCAACGAGCGCATGAGCCGCCTGCTCGACCACTTCGACCCGCACACGTTCACCGAGCTCAACCGGCAGTTCCACTCCGTGCTGTTCGAGCCCTGCCCCAACCCGCACCTGCTCGACCTCGTGCACCGCGGCTGGGCCCGGCTGTCCGGCATCCGCGACTCGACCTTCGCCTACGTGCCCGGCCGCGCCCACCACTCGGTCGACGAGCACACCCAGATCCTCGAGCTCATCCGCGACGGCGCCGAGCCGCTGGAGATCGAGCTCGCCGCCCGCAACCACCGGTGGCGCACGAGGGACGCGTTCCTCGACGCCCTGCACACCCGTTCCGTCCCCGCCGAAGGAGAAGCATCATGACCGACTCCCGTATCCCCGCCGACCTGCCCGACCACATCCAGCACTACATCGACGGCGCCTTCGTCGACTCGATCGACGGCGACACGTTCGACGTGCTCGACCCGGTGACGAACCAGACGTACACGACGGCAGCCGCCGGCAAGAAGGCCGACATCGAGCGGGCCGTCGCCGCCGCCAAGCGCGCCTTCGACGAAGGTCCCTGGCCGCGCATGCTCCCCCGCGAGCGCTCGCGCGTGCTGCACCGGATCGCCGACATCGTGGAGTCGCGCGACGCCCGCCTTGCGGAGCTGGAGTCCTACGACTCCGGCCTACCGATCACGCAGGCCCTGGGCCAGGCCCGCCGCGCCGCCGAGAACTTCCGCTTCTTCGCCGACCTGATCGTCGCGCAGGCCGACGACGCCTTCAAGGTGCCCGGCAAGCAGATGAACTACGTCAACCGCAAGCCGATCGGTGTCGCGGGACTCATCACCCCCTGGAACACGCCGTTCATGCTGGAGTCGTGGAAGCTCGGGCCCGCGCTCGCGACCGGCAACACGGTCGTCCTCAAGCCGGCCGAGTTCACGCCCCTCTCCGCCTCGCTGTGGGCGGGCATCTTCGAGGAGGCGGGGCTCCCGCAGGGCGTCTTCAACCTCGTCAACGGCCTCGGTGAAGACGCCGGCGACGCCCTGGTGAAGCACCCCGACGTGCCGCTCATCTCCTTCACCGGCGAGAGCCGCACGGGACAGATCATCTTCGGCAACGCCGCCCCGTTCCTCAAGGGCCTGTCGATGGAGCTCGGCGGCAAGTCGCCCGCCGTGGTCTTCGCGGACGCCGACCTGGAGGCCGCCGTCGACGCCACGATCTTCGGCGTCTTCTCCCTCAACGGCGAGCGCTGCACCGCCGGGTCCCGCATCATCGTGGAGCGCTCGATCTACGACGAGTTCGTGGAGCGCTATGCCGCGCAGGCGCAGCGCGTCAAGGTCGGCTACCCGCACGACCCCGAGACCGAGGTCGGCGCGCTCGTGCACCCCGAGCACTACGACAAGGTGATGTCCTACGTCGAGATCGGCAAGACCGAGGGCCGCCTCGTCGCCGGCGGCGGTCGCCCCGAGGGCTTCGAGGAGGGGAACTTCGTCGCCCCGACGGTGTTCGCCGACGTGGCCCCCGACGCCCGCATCTTCCAGGAGGAGATCTTCGGCCCGGTCGTCGCGATCACCCCGTTCGACTCCGACGAGGAGGCGCTGGCGCTCGCGAACGACACGAAGTACGGCCTCGCGGCCTACATCTGGACGAACGACCTCAAGCGCGCCCACACGTTCGCGCAGTCCGTCGAGGCCGGGATGGTGTGGCTGAACAGCAACAACGTCCGCGACCTGCGCACGCCCTTCGGCGGCGTGAAGGCGTCGGGCCTCGGCCACGAGGGCGGCTACCGCTCCATCGACTTCTACACCGACCAGCAGAGCGTGCACATCACGCTCGCCTCGACCCCGCACAACCCGACGTTCGGCAAGAACTGACGCCCCCGGACACAAGCAAGGACGCTGACATGACCGACAAGACCGCCAAGACCCTCACCTCCTCCGGCTACTACGTGAGCCAGGAGGCACCGATCCAGAGCGACAACCCCGTCGCGACGCCGAAGAGCACCCCGCCGGACATCCTGCGGTGCGCGTACATGGAGCTCGTCGTGACCGACCTGGCCGCCTCGCGCCAGTTCTACGTCGACATCCTGGGCCTGTACGTGACCGAGGAGGACGACGAGGCGATCTACCTGCGCTCGACCGAGGAGTTCATCCACCACAACCTCGTGCTGCGTCAGGGGCCGATCGCCGCGGTCGCCGCGTTCTCGTACCGGGTGCGCGCCGCGGAGGACCTCGACCGTGCCGTGGAGTTCTACACGGAGCTCGGCTGCGACGTCCGTCGGCAGGAGAACGGCTTCGTGAAGGGCATCGGCGACTCGGTGCGCGTCGTCGACCCGCTCGGCTTCCCGTACGAGTTCTTCTACGCCACCGAGCACGTGGAGCGCCTGTCCTGGCGGTACGACCTGCACACCCCCGGCGAGCTCGTGCGCCTCGACCACTTCAACCAGGTCACCCCTGACGTGCCGCGCGCGGTGCGCCACTACCAGGACCTCGGCTTCCGCGTGACCGAGGACATCCAGGACGACGAGGGCACCGTGTACGCCGCGTGGATGCGTCGCAAGCCCACCGTGCACGACACCGCGGCGACGGGCGGCGACGGTCCGCGCATGCACCACGTCGCCTTCGCCACGCACGAGAAGCACAACATCCTCGCGATCTGCGACAAGCTCGGGGCGCTGCGCCGCTCCGACGCCATCGAGCGCGGCCCCGGCCGGCACGGCGTCTCCAACGCGTTCTACCTCTACCTGCGCGACCCCGACGGCCACCGCGTGGAGATCTACACGCAGGACTACTACACCGGTGACCCCGACAACCCTGTCGTCACCTGGGACGTGCACGACAACCAGCGCCGTGACTGGTGGGGTACCCCCGTCGTCCCCTCCTGGTACACCGACGCCTCGCTCGTGCTCGACCTCGACGGCAACCCGCAGCCGGTGATCGCCCGCACGGACTCCAGCGAGATGGCCGTGACGATCGGCGCCGACGGCTTCTCCTACACCCGCGCGGGCGAGGGCGAGACCTCGATGCCCGAGTACAAGCAGGGCGAGTACAAGCTCGGCCACCAGCTCTAGGGGTCACGGATGCTGTCTGAGGAGACGATCGCGCAGATCGCGGCGGAGCTCGCCGAGGCCGACCGCACCCACGGGGTGATCCCGCGCATCACCGCGCGATACCCCGAGGCGACCGTGGAGGACTCGTACGCCATCCAGGGCGTGTGGCGGGACTCGCAGGTCGCGGCCGGACGTCGGCTCGTGGGCCGCAAGATCGGTCTGACGTCGAAGGCCATGCAGCAGGCGACGGGGATCACCGAACCCGACTACGGCGTCATGTTCGACGACACCGTGTACGAGTCCGGCGCGGAGATCCCCACCGATCACTTCTCCAACGTCCGCATCGAGGTCGAGCTCGCCTTCGTGCTCAAGGAGCCCCTGGAGGGCCCCGACTGCACGCTGGACGACGCCCTCGCCGCGATCGACTACGCCGTGCCGGCCCTCGAGGTGCTGAACTCGCACATCGAGCTCGAGGGCCGCACGATCGTCGACACCATCAGCGACAACGCCGCCTACGGGGCGATGGTGCTGGGGACGGTGCGCAAGCGCCCGGACGAGATCGACCTGCGGTGGGTCCCCGGCGTGCTCTCCCGCAACGGGGAGATCGAGGAGACCGGTGTCGCCGCAGGTGTGCTCGGCCACCCCGCCACCGGAGTCGCCTGGCTCGCGAACAAGTTCCATCAGCACGGCGCGCGTCTGGAGGCGGGCGAGATCATCCTGGCAGGATCGTTCACACGCCCGATGTGGGTGTCGCGCGGCGACGAGGTGCTGTGCGACTACGGACCGATGGGGACCATCACATGCCGCTTCGTCTAGATCCGTCCTTCCGTGAGCAGCTCGCCGCGTCCGACCGCCCCTTCGTCGGTATGTGGGTGTGCTCCGGCAGCCCGCTGCTCGCCGAGGTCGCCGCGGGGTCCGGGCTGGACTGGCTGCTCATCGACATGGAGCACTCGGCGAACACGCTCGAGTCCGTGCTGACCCAGCTCCAGGCGGTCGCGGCCTATCCGGTCACCCCGCTCGTCCGGGTGCCCTTCAACGATGCGGTCGCGATCAAGCAGGTGCTCGACCTCGGCGCGCAGAACCTCATCGTGCCGATGGTGTCGTCCGCCGACGAGGCCAGGGCCGCCGTGGCCGCGACGCGGTATCCCCCCGAGGGCGTCCGCGGGGTCGGCAGCGCCCTGGCCCGCAGCGCTCGCTGGAACCGCGTCGACCGGTACCTGCAGGAGTCCGCGCAGCACGTGTCGCTGACGGTGCAGATCGAGACGGCCGCGGGGGTCGAGGCCGCCGCCGACATCGCCGCGGTGGACGGAGTGGACGCGGTGTTCGTCGGCCCCTCCGACCTGTCCGCGTCGATGGGCCTGCTCGGACAGCAGACGCATCCGGACGTGGTCGCCGCCGTCGAGTCGGTGTTCGCCGCGGTCCGCGCCGCCGGGAAGCCGGTGGGCGTGAACGCCTTCGACCCCTCCGCCGCCGACGCATATCTCGCGGCGGGTGCCGACTTCGTGGCCGTCGGGGCCGACGTCGCCCTCCTCGCCCGTGCCTCCGAGGCCCTCGCCGCCCGCTTCCTCCCCCGCTCCGACGCCCCCGGCCGCCCCAGCTACTGACTTCGAGTCGCGCACCTGGCTCCATCCGCGGCCGGAATGGGGCCATTTGCGCGATTCGAAGCGGCCGGGAAGGATGAGCCGGTGCACAGACTGGCGGCGATGCAGGACCGCAACTTCCGGTGGTTCTTCCTCGCGCGCGCCCTGACGCTCGTCACCGGCTCGATGTCGGCCATCGCCCTGGCGTTCGCGGTGCTCGAGATCGACAACGACGCCCGCTCGCTCTCGATCGTGCTCGCGGCCTTCACGATCAGCAACATCGTGTTCGTCCTGTTCGGAGGGGTCGTCGCCGACTGCCTCCCCCGCGCCCTCATCATCCAGTCCTGCTACGTCGTGGACATCCTGTCGGTCGGGGCGATGGCCGCTCTGCTGTTCACCGGCACGGCTACGGTCCCGCTCCTCGCGGTGCTGTCCGCGATCAACGGCGCCTCGTCCGCGTTCGTGCTCCCGGCGATGCAGGGCATCATCCCGCAGCTGACCACTCCCGCGCACCTCCAGCAGGCGAACGCGATGCTGTCGTTCGTCCGCTCGGCCGTCACGATCGGCGGGCCGGTCATCGCGGGCGTCCTGGTCGCGACCGCGGGACCCGCGTGGGCCATGGTCGTGCAGGCGGCCGGCTGGCTGCTCGCGATCCCGGTCCTCGCCCTCGTGAAGCTCCCGCCGCCTGCGGCCTCCGGCGGCACCACGATGTTCCACGACCTCCGGGTGGGCTGGCGCGAGTTCTGGAGCCGCTCCTGGCTGTGGACGATCGTGCTGGCCTTCATGATCATGAACGCGATCCACGTCGGCGCCTGGGGCGTCGTCGGCCCCTACATCGCGAAGAACGACGATCGCCTCGGCATCTCCGGCTGGGGGTGGGTCGTGAGCGCGGAGGGCGCGGGGGTCCTGGTGATGACCCTGCTGCTGATGTGGTTCCCGCTCCGCCGCCCCCTGCGCTACGGGATGATCGGGATGGCGGTGTTCGCCCTGCCGCTCACCCTCCTCGGCGTGCACCCGGCCGTGGTGCTGCTCGCGATGGCCGCGTTCGTGGCCGGGGCCGGGGCCGAGGTCTTCGCGACCGGCTGGAACCTCGCGATGATGGAGAACATCCCCGGCGAGAAGCTCTCGCGGGTCGCGAGCTACGACATGCTCGGCAGCTTCGTCGTGATGCCCATCGGCACGCTCGTGTACGGCTGGCTGGTGACGCACGCGGAACCGGCCACCGTGCTCACCACCTCCGCCGTCCTCTACGCCACGATCGCCCTGATGACGCTGCTCGTCCCCGCGGTATGGCGGATGGGGCGCCCCGCGGCGGCCGTCACGGAGCGCGCGGGAGTGGCGGATTCATAGCAATCCCGGCGAGACTGTGAGCATGACCTTCCCCCCGCTGCAGCCCCTCGCCGACCGTGCCGCCCTCTTCACCGCGCTCCGCCAGGACGCCCTCTCCGCGGCCGCCGACGCACTCGGCGAGCACCGGTGGGACGCCGATCTCGCTGCGGGGACCCTGACCTTCACCGCGAATGCCGACCCGACCCGGCAGCTCGTGACCCGCGCGCACCTCATCGCCACGATCGCCCCCGGTCCGCGCTCGCTGCTGTGGGCGTGGGCGCACCCGCAGGGCGACCCCCAGGGCGTCGCGGCGCAGCTCCGCGCCTACGGCGAGCAGCACGGGATCGCCGAGCTCACCACCCCCGAGGTCCCGTTCCCGGCCGATGCCTCGGGCGATGCGGACTGGATCGCCCGCGCCGCGCACACGATCGGCGGCGTCGCGGTCGAGCTCACCGGACGCTCCCCGTACTACTCGGCACCCGTCGACGGCGGCACCCGCGCGGTGTTCCTGCTCGACGCGCCGCTGGCCCCGCTCACGGTCGCCGACACGGTGGTGGCCCTCCCCCGCACCCTCGCGCAGACGCCCCTTCCCGACGCCCGCACGGCCGTCTGGGACCTCGCCCGCCTCGCCGGGTGGACCCTCACCTGGACGGACGAGTCGTTCTCCGGCGCCACGGTGACGGATGCCTCGGGCACCGCGACGATCCGCTTCGACGAGCAGGCCCGGATCAGCGGCGTGGAGAGTTCGCTGCACGGCCAGGTCTGAGTCCGCAGAAACGCACGAACGCCGCAGGGATCACCGGGATCCCTGCGGCGTTCGCGTGAATCTGCGACGCGGCGCGGAGGTCAGACCGTCCGCTCGGCCGCCTCGACGACGTTGGTCATGAGCAGGGCGACGGTCATCGGCCCCACCCCTCCCGGATTCGGCGACAGGTACCCGGCGACGTCGGCGACCTCGGGAGCGACGTCGCCGAAGACGACGTTCTTCCCGGTCTCCGGGTCCGTCTCCCGGGTCACGCCGACGTCCAGCACCGCGGCGCCGGGCTTGACGTCCTCGGCGCGGATGAGGTGCTTGACCCCCGCGGCCGCGACGATCACGTCGGCCTCCCGCAGGTAGCGCGGCATGTCGACCGTGCCGGTGTGCGTCAGCGTGACCGTGGCGTTGAGGTCGCGACGGGTCAGCAGCAGCCCGATCGAGCGCCCGATCGTGACACCGCGACCGACGACCACGACGTGCTTGCCCTTGAGGTCGTAGTCGTTGCGCAGCAGCAGCTCGATGACCCCGCGCGGGGTGCACGGCAGCGGCGTGTGGATCGGCGCGTTGACATTGAGGACGAGGCGTCCGAGGTTGGTCGGGTGCAGCCCGTCCGCGTCCTTCGCCGGATCGATCCGCTCCAGGATCGCGTCGGTGTCGAGGTGCTTCGGCAGCGGCAGCTGCACGATGTACCCGTGGCAGGCGGGATCGGCGTTGAGCTCGTCGATCAGCGCCTCGACGTCGGCCTGTGTGGCGTCGGCCGGCAGCTCGCGCTGGATCGAGTTCATCCCGATCGCCTCGGACTGCCGGTGCTTCATGCCCACGTAGAGCTGCGAGGCGGGGTCGGCCCCCACCAGCACCGTGGCGATGCCGGGGGTGACGCCCTTCTCCTTCAGCGCCGCGACCCGCTCCGTCAGCTCGGCACGGATGTCGGCCGCCGCCGCCTTGCCGTCGAGGACGACCGCGGTCACTGCTGCAGGTCCGGGTAGAGCGGGAAGGCCGCGGCGAGCGCGTCCACGCGGGCACGGAGCGCCTCGATGTCGGCACCGGGGAGCAGCGCGAGGGCGATGATGTCGGCCACCTCCGTGAACTCGGCGTCGCCGAAACCGCGGGTCGCGAGCGCGGGCGTGCCGATGCGGAGGCCCGAGGTCACCATCGGCGGACGCGGGTCGTTCGGCACGGCGTTGCGGTTCACGGTGATGTGGATGTCGTGCAGGAGGTCCTCCGCCTGCTTGCCGTCGATCTCGGCGTCGCGGAGGTCGACGAGCACGAGGTGCACGTCCGTCCCGCCCGAGCGCACCGCGATGCCGGCGTCCTTCACGTCCTGCTGCGACAGGCGCTCGGCGATGAGCTTCGCCCCGCGCAGCACGCGCTCCTGGCGCTCCTTGAACTCCGGCGTGCCGGCGAGCTTGAAGGCGGTCGCCTTCGCCGCGATCACGTGCATGAGCGGACCGCCCTGCTGACCGGGGAAGACCGCGGTGTTGATCTTCTTGGCGAGGTCGGCGTCGTTGGTGAGGATGAAGCCCGAGCGGGGGCCGCCGATGGTCTTGTGCACGGTGGAGGACACGACGTGCGCGTGCGGCACCGGGTTGGGGTGCAGGCCGGCGGCGACGAGGCCGGCGAAGTGCGCCATGTCGACCCAGAGGATCGCGCCCACCTCGTCGGCGATGGCGCGGAACGCGGCGAAGTCCATCGTGCGCGGGTAGGCGGACCACCCGGCGATGATGACCTTGGGCTTGTGCTCGATGGCGAGGCGGCGGACCTCGTCCATGTCGATCGTCGAGGTCTCGGCGTCGACCCCGTAGGCCACGATGTCGTACAGGCGGCCGGAGAAGTTGATCTTCATGCCGTGCGTGAGGTGGCCGCCCTGGTCGAGTGAGAGGCCGAGCAGGGTGTCGCCGGGGCGGGCGATCGCGTGCAGGACCGCGGCGTTCGCCGAGGCACCGGAGTGCGGCTGGACGTTCGCGAACTCGGCGCCGAACAGGCTCTTGGCGCGGGAGATGGCGAGCTCCTCCGCGACGTCGACCTCCTCGCAGCCGCCGTAGTAGCGACGGCCGGGGTAGCCCTCGGCGTACTTGTTGGTGAGCACGGAGCCCTGCGACTGCAGGACCGAGACGGGGACGAAGTTCTCCGAGGCGATCATCTCGAGGAAGGTCTGCTGACGCTTCAACTCGCGATCGAGGACCTCGGCGATCTCCGGGTCGACTTCGGACAGCGGGGCGTTGAAGTAACGGTCGGTCATGACGTGCTCCTTTTGACGACGGATTCGAAAAGGGTGTTCCTATCGGCCCAGGCGCGCGGTCGAATTCCGTGGTCAGTCGCTCCCCGGTGGTTGTCCACCCAGACGCCAGTCGCGACGGTTACGAGCATAGCCGATGCGCGACGCCGCGCACGCGGTCGTTTCGGGCGTCGTGCCCGCCGCTTGCAGAATCGTTTCGATCGCCCTGTTCCCTTGCGGCGTTCCGGCGGCTAGGTTTTGTTCATGGTCCTACCTCTTGATCTGCCCCTCGTCCCTGCACCGGTGTCCGCGAAGGCCCGCGACGGACGCCTGCCGCTGTCCGCGACGACGCGTGTGCTCGGCTCCTCCCCCGCCGCCGGACAGCTGATCGACGCCGTCGCACGCCGCACCGGCCTCACCCTCACCGCGGCGGACTCCGGCCCCGCCGAGATCGAGTTGTTCGTCGATCCGGCATCCTCCGCGCCGGAGGGCTACACGCTCGAGATCGGCGACCGCGCCATCCTCATCGGCGCCGATGAGGCGGGGCTCTTCTACGGGGTCCAGACGCTGCTGCAGCTGCTGCGTGAGGACGACGCCGGCTGGGCGCTGCTCCGTGCCGACATCGCGGACGCCCCGCGCTTCGCCCGCCGCGGCGTCATGCTCGACGTGGCCCGGCATTTCTTCGGCGTCGACGACGTGAAGAGATTCATCGACAGCACCACCGCGCTGAAGTTCAACCACCTGCACCTGCACCTGACGGACGACCAGGGCTGGCGCGTGCACATCGACTCCTGGCCGCTGCTCACCGAGCGGGCGGCCACCACCGCGGCCGACGGCGCCCCCGGTGGCTTCTACACCAAGGACGACTACCGCGAGATCGTGGCGTACGCGGCTGCACGCCACATGATCGTGATCCCCGAGGTCGACCTCCCCGGGCACACCCACGCGATCGGCGTGGCCTACCCCGAGCTGGTCGAGGCCCCTGTCCTGAACGACGCACTGGTGGCCCAGTCCGAGCAGCTCGGCCAGCCGCTCCCGGTGGCCGGAGAGCCCTATCTGGGCTGGGGCGTCGGGCACTCCAGCGTGCGCATCCACGAGGAGGAGACGTATCGATTCGTCCGCGACGTCGTCCGCGAGCTCGCCGAGATGACCCCGGGGCCGTACATCCACATCGGCGGCGACGAGTCCCTCGGCACGCCCCAGGCCGACTTCGACCTCTTCGCCGAGCGCGCGACGGCGATCGTCGTCGAGGAGGGCAAGACCCCGGTGGCCTGGCACGAGATGGGCTCGGCTGCGGGCATCGCCTCCGGCACGGTCGGCCAGTACTGGGGTATGACGACGCCGACCGGAACGCACGCCGAGGAGGCCGCGCACTTCGTCGAGCGCGGCGGCGCCCTCATCATGTCGGCGGCGGATGCGACCTACCTCGACATGAAGTACACCGCCGACTTCCCGCTGGGTCTCGCCTGGGCCGCGATCATCGACGTCCGTCGCGCCTACGAGTGGGAGCCGACCGCTGTCCTCGACGTGCCCGACGAGGCGATCCTGGGAATCGAGGCGCCGCTGTGGTCCGAGACCACCCGCACGCTCGACGAGGTGGAACAGCTCGTGTTCCCCCGTGCCGCCGCGCAGGCCGAGATCGCCTGGTCGCCGCGCGAGGGCGTCGGCCGCACGTGGGAGTCCTTCCGCGACCGACTCGGTGCGCTCGCACCGCTGTGGAAGGCTGAGGGGGTCGATTTCCACCCCGCCCCCGAGATCCCCTGGAGCGCCCGTTGAAGACCCTCTCCTCCGCGACCGGTTCCCTCGTCGTCCACTCCGTCCGCCTCGTCGATCGCGGGGAGATCGCCGAGGACGCGTGGGTGCGCATCGAGGACGGCGTCGTCGTCGCGCGCGGCACGGGCACGGACTGGGAGCCCGCGACCGAGGTGGTGGACGGGACGGAGGTGGCAGGCGCCGGCGCGCTGCTCACGCCGGGCTTCGTGGACATCCACGGTCACGGTGGAGCGGGCGCCGCGTACGACGACGGGGTGGACGCGATCCGGACGGGGCGGAACCTGCACCGCGCGCACGGCACCACCAGGGCGGTCATCTCGCTCGTCACCGGCACGATCGACGACCTGGCCCGCAGCGTCGCCCTGATCGCCGCCCTGACCAGGACCGACGGGGACGTGCTCGGCTCGCACCTCGAGGGCCCGTTCCTCGACCCCGGTCACCACGGGGCCCATGAGCCCACGCTGCTCCGGCACCCCGTCGCGGCCGACGTGGCCCGGCTGCTGGAGGCCGGAGAAGGCACGGTCCGCCAGGTCACCATCGCTCCGGAGCTCCCGGGCGGGATCGACGCCGTCCGTCAGATCGTCGCGGCCGGCGCCGCCGCCGCCGTGGGTCACACCGACGCCGATGCCGCCATGGCCGTCGCGGCCTTCGAGGCCGGCGCCTCGCTGCTGACCCACGCGTTCAACGCGATGCCCGGCATCCACCACCGCGCCCCCGGCCCGGTGCTCGCCGCGGCCGCCGACCACCGGGTGATCCTGGAGGCCATCGCCGACGACGTCCACCTCGACCCGCACGTCGTAAAGCTCGTGTTCGACGCGGCCCCGCACCGCGTGGCGCTCATCACCGACGCCATGGCGGCCGCAGGAAGCGCCGACGGCAGATACGACCTGGGTGCGGTGAAGGTGACCGTCGAGAACGGCGTGGCCCGCGCCGACGACACCGGCTCGATCGCCGGCTCCACCTTGACCCAGGACGTCGCGCTGCAGCGGGCCGTGGCAGCGGGCGTCGCTCTTGCGGAGGTCGTGCGGGCGCTCACGGAGACCCCGGCCCGCGCGATCGGACGCGAGGCGCACCTCGGCGCGCTGCGTCCCGGCCTGCTCGGCGATGCCGTGCTGCTGGACGCGGGGCTGCGCGTCGCGCGGGTCTGGACGGGACCGGCGCTGCCCGCCTAGGAAGACAGCGCTCCGCGCGACGCGCAGCGCTGCGGTCTCCGGTCGATCGGACGAGACGATGTCACCGGACTCCCCAGATCAGTGACGTGCGTCTCGCAAGGTGAGAGTGGAGGGCCGCCGTTCTCCCCAGATCGGCGGCCCTTTCCCTCCCGTTCGAGCGGGCGGGGCCGGGAGCTCCTCCCCCGAGGATCCCGACCCGCCCACTGGTGCAGTACCCCCCGCACCAGCGCCGGAACTCCGCCCCCCGGTGGAGTCCATTTCGGCTGTCTCTACGGGATGAGACGAGGGCCGGCTCGGTTCATTACGCGGTTCTCGGAAAAAAGTTCAGAAAGTTCTCGCCGGGCGTCATCGCCGGGGCCGCGGAAGCGTCCCCGAGCATCTGCTCGGAGTCCGTCCCGGGGGTGGCCACGGCACCCATTTCGCGAGAGAATGGTCTGACCGCGTAATGAAAGACGCCTTCCCGCGTCTCTCCTCCTGGGGACGGTTGTGTGCCCCGGGACCAGATGGATGACCGTGCACCGAGAGAACACCACACCAGACGACACCATCGGCGATGCCGACCTGATCCTCCGCGTCCGCTCCGGCGACAAGGGGGCGTTCGGGGAACTCTGGAGGCGGCACTACCCGTCCGGAATGGCGGTCGCACGCTCGGTGACCTCCTCGATCGACCCGGACGACCTGGTGCAGGAGTCCTACACCCGCATCTACCAGGCGATCCTCAAGGGCGGCGGTCCCAACGGCTCGTTCCGCGCCTACCTCTTCACCAGCATCCGCAACACCGCCGCGGCGTGGGGACGAGCACGTCGCGAGACCGCGATCGACGAGCTCGACACGGTGGCCGATCCGGACAGCACCGAGCACGCCACGAACGAGGCCCTCGACCGCAGCCTCACCGCGCAGGCCTTCCGCAGCCTCCCGTCGCGGTGGCAAGAAGTGCTCTGGTACACCGAGATCGAGCAGATGAAGCCGCAGGAGGTGGCTCCGCTCCTCGGGATGAAGGCCGGTGCGGTGTCGCAGCTCGCCTTCCGTGCCCGCGAGGGGCTGCGCGAGGCGTGGATCCAGGCGCACCTGCGCAGCGCCAGTCCCGGCTCCGAGTGCCAGTGGACGATCGAGCACCTCGGCGCCTACTCGCGCGGCAACCTCGCCACCCGCGACCACCGACGACTGGAGCTGCACCTCGACGAGTGCGCCCGCTGCATGATCGTCGCGGCCGAGGCGAAGGATGTGTCCAAGCGCCTCGCACTCGTCCTGCTCCCGCTCGTCCTCGGCGCCACCGGTGCCTCCGGGTACCTCGCCGCCCTGCAGGGCGGTGCGCCGGTCCTGGCCGTGGCGGGGATGTCGTCCACCATCCCGGGCGCGGTGTTCGTCGGTGACGGCGGCATCGGCCAGGCCGCGGCGGCCACCTCCGGCGCGGGCGCAGCCGGCTCAGGAGCGGGCTCGGCCGGCGGCGCCGGCTCGGGCGCGAGCACGGGCGGCGTCTTCACGGGCATGGGCGCCGTCGTCGGCGCCGGGTCGGCAGCCCTCGTGGTGGCCGGAGTGGTCGCCGCAGCGGCCATCGTCCCCGGACTCGCGGGCGCGAACCCGGCGACCTCCCTGCCCAGCGCCTCGGACACCGACCCGTCGTCGATCGCGACCGACATCGCCCCGGACTCCTCGCTGAACCTCGACGAGCCCGTGGTGATCGAGACGCCGGAGAACGACGAGACGCCTGCACCTCCTGCCGAGGAGGAGACGGCGCCGCCCGTCTCCTCAGAGGCCGGGCCCGACACGGCACCCGCCGTCCCGGATGTCCCCGCGGCGCTTCCCGAGGCCACGCAGCCGCCTGTCGTCCCCGAGAACCCCGACACTTCGCCGAAGCCTCCCGGGGAGCCCAGCGAGCCCAGCGAGCCCACAATCCCGACTGACCCGCCCACATGGAGCACCGCTGCTTTCTGGCTTGATGACAAGTTCAACTGGCACTACGTCGTGCCGGTCGCGGGTGCGCCGGGCACCATCGTGCAGGCCCTCCTCGGCGGCGAGGAGGGAGGCAGGGTCGTCCTCGGCGACGACGGCACGGGCACCATCGAGCTCCGCCCGTCGTGGGAACAGTTCTGGCAAGCCAGTCTCGTGCCCGTGACCTTCCGCTACGTCCTCCCCTCCGGCGCGGACGCCCCGTCGGCCGTCACCACGCTCTACGCCTTGCAGCCCGAGGACGCGGCGGCCGATCAGCGCGCTGCGGCGGCTGCGCCTGTCGAGCAGACGGCGGTCGTCATCGACGAGGCCGAGCCGGTGACCGCTCCGGTCGAGGCCCCGGCGCCCGCCGCCTCTGAGGACACCGCGACACCCGCCGACGAGGTCGAGGCAGCTCCCGCACCCGTGGAGCCCGCGCCGGCGGAGCCCGCGCCGGCCGCCGAAGCTGCGCCGGCCCCCGAAGCTGCGCCGGCCGCCGACGCTGCACCGGCCGCACCGGCTGAGGAGGCCCCGGCCACGGAGGCCCCGGCTCCGACCGAGGACGCTCCGGTCGCGGAATAGACTGGACGCATGACCCCGGATTCCGCCCCCGTCGCCGGCGTCGACCGTCCGGCCATCACGGCCCTCGACATCGTGCGCGTCGTCGTCCTCATCGTGGCGATCGCCTCGCTCGCCCTGTGGGGGTTCGCCAGCTGGGACCTGCCGTGGAGCATCGTCATCGGCGTCGGCGCCCCCGTGGTCACCCTGCTGCTGTGGGCGCTCTTCCTCTCGCCGCGGCCGGTTCTTCGCGTGCATCCCTTCCTCCGGGCGGTCGTCGAACTGTTCATCTACGTGGGCGTGACCATCGCCTGGTGGTCCATGGGCCAGGCCCTGATCGGCACCGCCTTCGCCCTGGTCGCCGTCGTCGCGGGCGTCCTCAGCGGACGCCGCGCCCTGGCATGAGCGCACGGTCGTGAGCGTCGTCTCGCTGCTCCGCGACGCCCTCGGGGCGCGCGTGGACGTCAGCGAGCAGACGAGGCAGGACGCCAGGTCCGACCGTTCCGGTCATGCCGCGGTGGGCCTCCCGCTGGCCGTCGTCCATGCCGAGAGCGTGGACGACGTGCAGCAGACGATGCGGATCGCCACCGCCACGCGCACTCCCGTCGTCGTGCGCGGCGCCGGGACGGGGCTCGCCGGCGCCGCGAATGCGGGCGACGGCGAGATCGTCCTCTCCCTCCGCCGGATGGACGCCGTCCTCGAGGTGCGACCGGACGACCTCCTCGCCGTGGTCGAACCCGGGATCCTCAACGCCGACCTCAACGCGCACCTGGCCGCGCACGGCCTCTGGTGGGCCCCTGACCCCGCCAGCCGCGACATCTCGACGGTGGGTGGCAACATCGCGACCGGAGCCGGCGGACTCCTCTGCGCGAAGTACGGTGTCGTGCGGGATGCGGTCCTCGGCGTCGACCTCGTCCTCGCGGACGGTCGCCTGCTGCACCTCGGCCACCGCAGCGTGAAGGGCGTGACCGGGCTCGACCTCACCGCTCTCGTGGTGGGATCGGAGGGAACGCTCGGCGTCGTCGTCGGGGCGACGCTCAAGCTGCGCAGACTGGTGCCGGGCGAGACCTGCACGGTGACCGCGACCTTCCCCGGCGTGCGAGCCGCGGCCGCGGGTTCTGCCGCCGTGACCGCTGCGGGAATCCAGCCGGCGATCATGGAGCTCATGGATGCCGCCAGTCTCACCGCCGTCCATGCCCTCCTCGGGCTCCCGGCACCGACGCCGGGGGCCGCGCAGCTGACGATCCAGACCGACGGCCCCGCCGCCCGCGCGGAGGCGGAGGCCATCGCCGCGATCCTGAGCGCCCACGAGGGCGTCCCCGTGGTCTCGCACGACCCCGTCGAGGGCGATCGGCTGCTCGCGGTCCGGCGATCCATGCACGCCGCGATGGCGTCGCTCGGGACCACCCTCATCGAGGACGTCTCCGTGCCGCGGAGCGCCATGCCGGCGATGTTCGACGAGATCGCACGGATCGAGCGGGAGTTCGACATGGTGATCCCGACGGTCGCACACGCGGGCGACGGCAATCTGCATCCGAACTTCATCTTCGAGGGCCCGGAGACCCCGGCCCGGGTGTGGGAGGCGGCCGATGAGCTCTTCCGCGCCGCGATCCGGCTGGGCGGAACCCTCACCGGCGAGCACGGCATCGGCGTCCTCAAGAGACGATGGCTGGCCGACGAACTCGGCGAGGACCAGTGGCGCCTTCAGCGCGACATCGCGGCCGTGTTCGATCCGCTCGGCATCCTCAACCCCGGAAAGGTCTTCTCCCCCGATGCCTGACATCCACGTGAGCGCGGCCGTGATCGTCGATGCGGAGGGCCGCGTCCTGGTCGTCCGCAAGCACGGCACGACGCGCTTCATGCAGCCGGGAGGGAAGCCGGAAGCGGGCGAGTCCCCCGCCGAGACCCTCATCCGGGAGCTGCACGAGGAGCTCGGTCTCGAGCTCGCGGAGACCGACCTCCGGCCGCTGGGGCGCTTCGTGTCGGCGGCCGCCAACGAGCCGGGGCACCGCGTCGTGGCCGACGCGTTCTCGGCCTCGATCGATCCCGACGGGGTCCGGGTGCAGGCCGAGCTCGCCGAACTGCGCTGGATCACCCCGGCGGACGTCGCGACGCTTCCGCTGGCCCCGCTGAGCGTCGAGCACCTGCTGCCGCTCGCCTGGCCCGCCGCAGCGCGCTAGCCCGTCCGGGTCAGATGCCCTGCCAGGAGGGCTTGTTCGCGAACGTGTAGCGGTAGTAGTCCGCGAGCTGCAGCTTCGACGCGGCGGCTTCGTCGACGACGACAGTGGCGTGCGGGTGCAACTGGATGGCCGATCCGGGCAGCAGCGCCGTGAGCGGCCCCTCGACCGCGCCGGCCACCGCCTCCGCCTTGCCGGCGCCGAATGCCAGCAGCACGAGGTGGCGGGCCTCGAGGATGGTGCCGAGGCCCTGCGTGATGCAATGCATCGGCACGTCGCCGATAGAGTCGAAGAAACGGGCGTTGTCCTCACGCGTCTGCTCGGTGAGGGTCTTCACCCGCGTCCGGGACGCGAAAGAGGACCCGGGCTCGTTGAACCCGATGTGGCCGTCCGTGCCGATGCCGAGGATCTGCAGGTCGACGCCGCCGGCCGCCGCGATGGCCGCGTCGTAGTCCTCACCGGCGTGCTGGATGGTGGCCTGCGCGCCGTTCGG
Source organism: Microbacterium sp. NRRL B-14842 (assembly GCF_050470785.1). Lineage (NCBI taxonomy): Bacteria > Bacillati > Actinomycetota > Actinomycetes > Micrococcales > Microbacteriaceae > Microbacterium > Microbacterium sp. NRRL B-14842. Next base: position 2,184,057 of record NZ_JBFLUM010000001.1, read on the forward strand.
CACGTGGATGCGCTCCGGGTCGAGGCCGAGCGGCTCCACCACCTCACGGGTGATCACGGAGCGGTAGCTCTCCGGGTGGGACGGGTCGATGCCGACGTACTCGTCGAGCGCGAAGCCGCGCACCTGCGACACGTCGCGTCCCGCGAGGCGGCTGCGGAGAGCCTGATAGACCGGCAGCGGCGTCGATCCGGTCGCGAGCCCCAGGACGGCGTCCCGACGGCTGTCGATGAGCTCGACGATCTCGGTGGCGACCAGGGCGCCGGCGGCCTCGGCATTCTCGACGATGACGACCTCAGCCATGCGGAACGATCTCCTTCTCAGAAATGGATGCGCCCACCAGAGCGGCGCCGAAAGCGGCGGCGGGGGAACCCGCGGGGAGCAGTTCGATTCTCTCATCCAGCCGCAGGGACTTCAGGAACGGTGACGCCTCGGCACCGGCGTGCAGCGCGGCACGGACCCCCGCCGCCAGCCGGCCGCCGAGAGCGGTGAGTCCCCCGCCGATGACCACGGTCTCGACGTCGGCCGACAGCACGAGCACGCGTACGGCCGCCGCGGCCCCGAAGAAGAGGTCCGCCTGCAGGGCCTGGGCGTGCGGATCGCCCGCGTCGGCCGCCTCGACGATGTCCTTGACGGGCAGCGCACCGGGACGTCCCCACGCCTTGGCCAGCGCCCCACCGCCGCAGAAGGTCTCCACGCAGCCGCGCTGCCCGCACCCGCACAGCCGGCCGCGGGGATCGACGGAGAGGTGTCCGACCTCGCCGGCGGTCCCGCGGGCGCCGCGCCAGATGCGGCCGTCCACCACGATGCCGGCGGCGACGCCGGTGCCGAGGTTCAGATAGGCCATGGAGCCGGCGACGTCGCTCAGGACCGCGGCGCCGAGCGCGGCGGCCTTCACGTCGTTCTCCACCCGGAACGGAACGCCGAGTGCGTGCTCGGCGCGCGCCGCGAGGTCGAGCGACTCCACCCCGAGATTCACGGCGTGCAGCACGCGGCCGGTCTCCGCATCCACGAGGCCGGGGATGCCGATGCCGGCGGATCCGACCGCGGACAGCGGCAGTCCGCTCTCCTCGGCAAGGGCGGCGACGGTCGACACGATGCTGTCGACGACGGCGTCCTCTCCCCACCCGGTCGGGCGGCGGAGGCGGGCGAGGATCGTCCCTGCCGGATCGACGGCGACGGCGTCGATCTTCGTGCCGCCGACGTCCAGACCCACGCGAAGGGGCCGACCGGCGCGGTCGGCGGAGGCGGGGACGATCATCGGATGCCGTTCCCGATCATGGTCGCGGATGTCACGACACCCCCAGCTGCCCGGAGAGGACCATGACGGCGGCACCGCGGAGCACGATGTCGTCCTGACGGGTGAGCCGCACCATGACGTCCTCGAAGACGCCCTCGAGCGTCCGCGCGTGCAGCGTCTCGACGGCCGCGTCGATGAGCGTGCCGTCCAGCAGCTCGGCGGGCCCGGAGAGCACGACCTCGGACAGGTCCAGGGCGGCGACGATCGGGGCGATCGCGATCGCCATGCGGGTCCCGGAGTCGCGGAGGATCTCCTCGCGGGCGGCCGGGTCGGCGTCGAGCGCCTCCTGCATGCGACTCACGCTCAGCCATGCCTCCAGGCAGCCGATCTTGCCGCAGGCGCAGCGAGGGCCGCCGTCCGTGCCGACGACGACGTGACCGATCTCCCCGGCGGCGAAACGGCTGCCGAGGAGCGGCTGGCTCCCGGTGATCAGCCCAGCACCCACGCCTCGACCGATCTTGATCAGCATGAAGTCGGCCTCCGCCTCGCCGAACGTGTACTCGGCGAGGACCGCGGCATTGGCGTCGTTCCGTGCGAGCACCGGCAGGTCGAGGTCGGCGCTGAGCTTCGCCTCCAGCGGGAAGTCCGTCCAGCCGAGGTTGGGCGAGCTGAGGACGAGGCCGTCTGGGCGCACGACACCCGGGGTGCCGATGCCGACGCCGAGCACCGGCTGCGTGGCGATCTCGACGAGGGTCTGCGCGAGGCCGCGGAGAGCCTCATACGCGGCATCGCCGTCCGGCGTCTCCGGACGCGGCACCTGCCGCCGCTCCAGCACGTCGCCGTCCAGGCTGAGGACGGCGCCCTCGAAGGCGGTCGGACCGGAGAGGTCGAGCCCGATGATCTGATGCCCCACCCGATCGATGTCGATGAGGATGGGCGGCTTGCCGGGGCCGACGGCCTCGCGCACGCCGATCTCGACGACGATGCCGTCGGCGATGAACTCCGCGACCAGATCCGAGATCGTGACGCGTGTGAGGCCGGTCTCGCGGGAGAGGTCAGCGCGACTCATCGCCCCCGAGTGATACAGCGTCTGCAGCACGAGCGCGCGGTTGTGTCCGCGGGCGTGCTCGGGGAGCACCTTGGTGCGCGAGCGGAGATGCCGCGCGGGGCCGAAGGCGTGCGCGTTCGCGGCGACGAAGTCTGTCGTCGCCGCGGGGCGCTGATCATCCGAAACGGACATGTTTGTTAGTAGACCTTACGAACAGGATTTGTGCAACTGTTCCGCGCGATTCCGCGGGCAGGGTTACCGAAACGTGACATCATGCCGACCGCGGCGGTTCGTCGTCCGCCGCCATCCGGAGCAGCCGCTCGACGAGCCCGGCGACGATCCCCTCCCGGGTCTCGACGGTCATGGGTTTGCCGGGAACCCCCGGTCGCCGCTGCTCGGGCGACGGCCCGTCCAGCGGACGATACCGCACGCCCACCGCGGCGAGGCGCCGCAGATGCGTGGGCAGCCGCCGGGCGAAGTCCGCGAAGGGCGCGGGCTCTCCCCCGTCCCACAACCGCTCCGCGATCGCGGCGAGGCGCGGGAACATCGCGAAGTCGACCCGGTCCCTGCTCGGCAGGTGCTCCGTCCAGATGTTCGCCTGCCCGCCGACCGCGCCGTCGACGACCTCGAACGAGTACGCGCGCTCGATGGTCAGCGGGGGCCCGACGCGGATGGGCTCCTCGGCCGATTCGGACTGCGGGTAGTCGAGGTACACCTCGAGATCCGGGCACCCGACAACGGGGATCCCCCGCCGCAGCGCCTCGCGCATGGCGACCGGCCCGCGCCAGGCGAGGATGCGCACGCCCTCCGGGACCTCGCCCTCCAGCACCTCGTCCCAGGCGAGTGCCGTCCGTCCCCTGCGGCGGACGTGCGCGACGAAGTGCGCCGTGAACCAGGGCTGGACGTCGTGCGCGGTGGCCAGCCCGAGCTCCCGCATCCGCGCGGCGGCGGCCGCGCTCTCCGCCCACTCGGTCACCGGCACCTCGTCGCCGCCGATCCCGATCCATGCGGACGGGAACACGTCGCACAGCGCATCGATGGCGGCACGGCCGAAGGCCAGCGCCTCCTCGGTCGGCGCGAGGGTGCGCGCGTTCACGCCGAAACGCTCCCACGGCCCGGTGGGCGGCGTCCCGACGTCGAGGTTGCCCAGCTCCGGGTACGCGGCGAGCGCGGCCTGGATGTGTCCCGGCAGCTCCACCTCGGGCACGAGAGTGACGAAGCGGTCGGCCGCATACCGCACGAGGTCGCGCAGCTCGGCGGTCGTGTAGAAGCCCTCGTGCACGCCGGGCTCGACCGTGGCCTCAGGGCCGTGGCCGCGTTGCGTGGCCTCGCGCCGCGCACCGACCTCGGTCAGGCGCGGATACCGCGGCACCTCGAAGCGCCAGCCCTGATCGTCCGTCAGGTGCAGGTGCAGGATGCTGAGGTGGTGATCGGCGAGCAGGTCGATGAGACGACGTACGTCCTCCACGGGGCGGAAGTGGCGCGCCACGTCGAGCATCGCTCCACGCCAGGCGTAGGCGGGAGAGCCCTCCCAGCGCCCTGCCGGGATCGTCGCGGGGAGAGCGGGGTCGTGGTCCGGGTCGCGGAGCTGACGGAGCGTGGTCGCGCCGCGGAAGACCCCCTCCGGCGTCGCCCCCGCGATCTCGATCCCCGAGGCCGTCGCGGTCACGCGGAAGGCCTCGGGGCCATGGCGCCCTGCCGCGGATGCCGCGGCGCCCAGCTCCGGATCGATCACGAGGCGGATGGCGGGCAGCGTGTCGTCCGCTCCCCCGCCGCCGAGTCGTGCGACGGCCGCGGCCAGCTCCGGTGCCGCCTCGATCGGGGTCGACGGGGTCCATCGGAGGCCCGGAGCCAGGGAGTCGATCTCTGCGACGACGTGCGGCACCGTCGCGCGCGCCGCCGAGGGGGGCATCCGCAACGCGCGGCCGGCGACCGCACCGGTGGGGTCGCCGTCGATGACGACCGGCACGCCGCCGACGAGAACCTCGCGCACACCCTGCGGCGCACCGTGCGGGTCGTCGAACGTGGCTCCGGCCGCGATCGTCTCCGGGTCGAACAGCACCAGGTCGGCGGTGGCGCCCTCGCGGAGCACACCGCGCGGCGCGTCACCGCGGTCGAGGCCCAGGCGGGCGGCCGGGTTGCCGGAGAGATGGTGGACGGCCTCCTCGAGGCTCAGCACCCCCAGGTCCCTGACGTAGTGACCGAGGTAGCGAGGGAATGTGCCGCGGCCGCGCGGGTGCGGCCGGGCACCGATGAGGATGCCGTCGCTGCCTCCGGAGTGCCGCGGGTGCCGCATGATGGCGCGGACGTTGTCCTCGTCGCCGATGTGCATGAGCACGCCGGTGGCGCCCGCATCGGCGAGGATCGTGTCGATCACGACGTCCACGGCGCGCTGCCCGGTCTCCGCCGCGATGGCGGCGATCGTGCGGCCGACGAGGCCGGCCAGAGCGGGGGTGCCCGTCCCCGAGATCTGGATCACCGACCAGTCCGCCACCTCGCCGTGGAACCCGTCGCAGCCGATCTCCTCCAGCTCGACGCGGACGGCCTCGCGCCCCTCCGCATCCAGGCCGGCCAGGACGCCCAGCAGGTCGCCGGTCGCCGCCAGCCTGCTCGGCAGGAGCGCCGCGAGAGTGGTCGCCCCCGGGAGGTACGGGTAGGTGTCCAGCGTCACGTCGACGCCGTCGGCCGTCGCCTCGTCGACGAGCGCCAGCAGCTCCGCGGCACGCCCGCGGTTCGGCGCGAAGTTCATGGTCGCGTGTGTGAGATGGACGGGACACCCGGTACGGCGGCCGATCTCGATCGCCTCGCGATACGCATCCAGCGCCGCCCGTCCGTAGCTGCGGGTGTGCGGCGCCCAGTAGCCGCCGCGCTCCGCGACCACTCGGCAGAGCGCCTCCAGCTCGGCGACGTCGGCGTACATCCCCGGGGTGTAGGTCAGGCCGCTCGACATGCCGAAGGCCCCGGCATCCAGGGCCTGGCCGAGGAGGTCGGCCATCGCCACGATCTCGGCGGGAGTCGCCCGACGGTCATCGTGCCCGACCACCATCATCCGGAGGTTGCCCTGCGGCACCAGCACCGCGGCGTTGGCCACCGCGGCGACGTCGATCGCCTCCAGGAAATCGTCCATCGACCGCCACGGGACCTCCGCCGGCCGCCCGTTCCAGCCCGCGATCTGGGCGGGGACGACGGCGGCGGTCGCCTCGTCCAGCGGCGCGTAGCCCAGGCCGTCCTGGCCGAGCACCTCTGTCGTGACCCCCTGACGGATCTTGGCGTCGTGCGCGGCGCCCTGGAGCACCGCGAGGTCGCTGTGCGCGTGCATGTCGATGAAACCAGGCGCCAGGACGAGGCCGGACGCGTCGACCTCGACCGCGTCGTCCGGCAGCTCCAGCGTCGTCCCGTCGCCGTCGCGGATGACGGCGACGACCCTGGCCCCCTCCACCGCGACGTCCGCGACGAAGCGCGGGGCGCCGGTGCCGTCGACGACGGTCGCCCGCCGGTAGACGCGCACGAGGCCCGCCGCCGCCTTCTCCGCGCTCAGAAGCATGTCGCCACCGCCCCGATCACCCGCGGGTCCGCGGCGTCGGGGTCGTCGATCACGGCGACGACGCGCCATTTGTCGAACGCGGTGCACGGGTGCGAGAGGCCGAGGCGCACGACCTCGCCGACCGCGACGGTCGCCCCGTCGGCGGGTCGGAGGAAGGCGTGCTGGTCGTTCAGGGCCGTCACGGTGCCGGCGACCGACTGCGGCGCCGGGAGGTCGATGTCGAACGGCACGTCCCGCCGCCCGGCGTCGAGCAGGGCGAGGCCGGGTTCGGGCTGCGAGACCACCCGCGACCACGCGTGCATCGCGGAGCGCAGCGGGGCGGTGTCCGTGAGCGGACCGAACGGCGACATGCGGGAGTAGAAGCCGTCGTCGTGGATCTGGAAGGCACCGGAGCGCAGCACGACCTCGGCGTCCGCTCCCGCGGCGCCGAGGACCGCGGCGGCGCGATCGGGGAAGGAGCTGCCGCCCGCGCTGAGCACGGGGCGGACGCCGTCGGGGTACTCCAGTCGGCGATGCAGCTCGACGAGGGTGGCCAGGAAGCCGTCCACCGCGGCGACTGACGCCGCGGAGCGATCGGGGCCGAAGGGGCCTTCGTAGCCCGTCACTCCGGCGAGGCGGAGACCGGGGGCGGCCATGATCGCCGCGGCGATGCGCTCGCCCTCCGCCACGGTCCGCGCACCCGTGCGCCCCTGCGCACCGCCGAGCTCCACGAGCACGTCCAGCGGACGCGGGGCGTCCGCGAGGGCGTCGGCGAGGATCGCCACGCCGGCGAGGGAGTCCGCCCCGCACAGGATCCGCAGGCCTTCGTCGGCCGCGAGCAGCGCCCCGAGCTCACGGGCCGCAGCGCCGTCGGTCACCCCGTTGGCGATGAGCACCGTCGGGACACCGGCGTCGACGGCGACGCGGGCCTGCCACGGCGTCGCCACGGAGATCCCCCAGGCCCCGGCGTCCAGCAAGCGCTGCCACAGCGCGGGCGCCATGGTGGTCTTGCCGTGCGGGGCGAGGCGGACGCCCTCGCGCGCGGCCCAGCCGAACACCGTGTCCTCGTTGTGCGCGATCGCGTCGGCATGCACCGTGAGCACCGGCGTGCCGAGGTCCGAGAGGCGCAGCCCCGCACCAGCCACCTCCGACAGACGCAGGCCCGCGGCGTGCGCCGGGAACCCCTTCGCCCAGGCGCCGAGGACGGGATCCGGAATTTGTAGAGGCATCTAACAAGGCTACTAGGCTGGCGGCATGACCGCGAAGACACGAGTTTCCACCGACGCCGCCCCCGCTCCCGCGCACACGTTCTCCCAGGGCGTCCGCAAGGGCCCGATCGTCCAGGTCTCCGGCCAGGGCCCCGTCGACCCGCAGACCAACGAGTACCTGTACCCGGGCGACGTCGCGGCGCAGACCACCCGCACGCTCGAGAACGTCAAGGCCATCGTGGAGGCCTCCGGCGCCACGTTCGACGATGTCGTGATGCTGCGCGTGTACCTCACCACGCGCGAGGACTTCCCGATCATGAACGAGGCCTACGGCGCGTTCGTCGAGGCCCACACGACCAGCGGCGTGCTGCCCTCGCGCACCACCGTCTTCACCGGTCTTCCCCGCGAGGAGATGCTCGTCGAGATCGACGGGCTCGCCGTCATCGACTGACCCCCGACACCCCTGGCGAACGGGGAGGCACCTTATCAGGACCGTTGCCTCCCCGTTACCAGCCATCCCGTACCATGGACGACAGGACACGTCGAGACTGCGGGGGGTGTAGTTCGTGACCGATCTGATTTCCACGCCGGGCACTGCGACGGGGGCACAGCCCGACGATGCGACACCGACGAGTGTCCTGACGCCGGAGGCGGCGACCGACACGGCCCCGCCGCAGACCGGCGAGCAGCCCCTGGCCTGGGCTCCCGTCGAGCCGGCCCCGAAGAAACGCCGCCTCGGCCTGTGGATCGGTCTCGGCCTCGGCGTGGTCGCGCTCGGCGCCGGCGCCGCCTCGATGATCCTCATCGCCCCCGGCACCACCGTCGCGGGCATCCCGGTGGGCTGGATGACTCCCGGTGCCGCCGCCGAGACGATCAGCTCGCACCTCGCCCAGACCGAGGTCACCCTCACGGGCGACGGCGACGACGCCGTGCTCACCGGCGCCGACCTGGGGGCGACCGCCGACGCCACGGCCCTCGCCGATGCCGCGTTCTCGGCGCATCCGATGTGGAATCTCGGCGCCTGGATGGGCGACCCCGTGCCCGCGGACATCGTCCTCGACCAGGAGACCGCATCCGCCGCGCTCCGGGCGGCCGTCCCCGGGAGCTTCGTCGACCCGGTCGACGCCGCCGTGGTCTTCGACGCCGCGAAGGGCACCTACACCGTCACTCCGTCCGTTCCCGGCACCGGTGTCGACGTGGCCGATCTGAACGCTGCTTTCGTCGAGGCTGTCGGCGACGGACGCACGACCTTCGAGTACCCGGGCGACCCTGTCGAAGCCCTGCCCGCCGTGTCCGACGACGACGCGACGGCGACCGCCACCACCCTCAACACCATGCTGTCCACCATCGGCTTCTACGTCGGCAAGGAGCGCACCGTCCCGGTCTCCCCCGCGGTCGCCGCGTCCTGGCTGACCGTGGTCGACGAAGACGGCCAGCTCCGCATCGAGGCGGATCCGGCGGCGATCCAGACCACCGTCGACACGCTGCCCGCCGCCGTGGACCGCGCGCCCGTGAACGCGACCAACATCGTCGACTCCGCGGGGAATGTGCTGCGCGCCGAGAAGGAGGGCGCCACCGGACGCGCCCTGGGAGACACCGACGGCATCGCCGACGACTTCGCGACGCAGCTCGCCGCGGGCGACGGCACCTTCGCGCTCTCCGTGACCGAGACGCCGTTCGAGACCACGAACCTGTTCCGCCGTGCGGAGATCAACCTCAGCACGCAGCGCGCCTACCTCTTCGAGAACGACAAGGTCGTGCAGTCCTGGGCGGTCTCGACGGGCCTGCCCGGTACGCCGACGCCGACCGGCAACTTCAAGGTCTTCGCGCACACGTCGATGCAGGACATGGGCTGCTACGAGGGCGCGCCGTACTGCACCGAGGACGTGCCCTGGATCACATGGTTCGCCCCGAACATCGGCTTCCACGGCACCTACTGGCACAACAACTTCGGCAACCGGATGAGCCACGGCTGCGTGAACCTGCCGATCGACCTCGCCAAGTACGTCTACGACTGGTCCCCCGTCGGCCTCGAGGTCTCCGTCTACAACTGATCCGGTTCGCGTGCCGAGCACAGCTTCGGAGACGCGGAACGACACGCCGCCGAGGCGTCCCCTCTCCCAGGGTGTCGCGGTCGCGCTCCGCAGTCGTGCTCGGGCCTGGCGGAGGGCGGACAGCGAGAAGGGGGCGGATGCCGCAGCATCCGCCCCCTTCCGTCGTCTCAGCGCAGGGCGTCGACGATCTCGTTGAGCGTCGTGGACGGGCGCATGACCGCCGCTACGAGCTTCTCGTCCGGGCGGTAGTACCCGCCGATCTCCACGGGCTTGCCCTGCACCGCGTTGAGCTCGGAGACGATGGCCTCCTCGTTCGCTGCGAGCTTCTCGGCCACCGGGGCGAAGGCCGCGGCGAGCTCCGGGTCCTTCGTCTGCTTCGCCAGCTCCTGCGCCCAGTACAGCCCCAGGTAGAAGTGGCTGCCGCGGTTGTCGATCGTGCCGAGCGCGCGGCCCGGCGAGCGGTCCTCCTCGAGGAAGGTACCGGTCGCGGCGTCCAGCGTCTCGGCGAGCACGCGGGCCTTCTCGTTGCCCGTGCGGTCGGCGAAGTGCTCGAGCGAGGCGGCCAGCGCGAAGAACTCGCCCAGAGAGTCCCAGCGCAGGTAGTTCTGCTCGACCAGCTGCTGCACGTGCTTCGGAGCGGAGCCACCGGCACCCGTCTCGAACAGTCCGCCGCCGGCGAGCAGCGGCACGATCGAGAGCATCTTGGCGCTCGTGCCGACCTCGAGGATCGGGAACAGGTCGGTGAGGTAGTCGCGCAGCACGTTGCCCGTCACCGAGATGGTGTCGAGACCGTGACGCATGCGCGCCAGCGTGTACCGCGTCGCCTCCTCCGGCGCGAGGATCGTGATCGTCAGGCCCTTGGTGTCGAGCGTGGCGAGGCCCTGGTGCACCTTCGCGATGATCTGGGCATCGTGCGAGCGGTTCGCGTCGAGCCAGAACACCGCGGGCACGCCGGTCGCACGGGCACGGCCGACGGCGAGCTTGACCCAGTCCATGACCGGGATGTGCTTGGTCTGCGTCGCGCGCCAGATGTCGCCCTTGCCGACCTCGTGCTCGATGAGGACGGTGCCTTCGCTGTCCAGCACCTGGACGATGCCGTCCGCCGCGATCTCGAACGTCTTGTCGTGGCTGCCGTATTCCTCGGCCGCCTGCGCCATGAGACCCACGTTCGGCACGGTGCCGATGGTGGCCGGGTCGAGCGGGCCGTTCGCGATCACATCGTCGATCACCGCCTGGTAGACGCTCGCGTAGGACGAGTCGGGGATGACCGCGATCGTGTCGGCCTCCTCGCCGTCCTTGCCCCAGAGCTTGCCGCCGTTGCGGACGAGCGCCGGCATGGACGCGTCGACGATGACATCGCTCGGCACGTGGAGGTTGGTGATCCCCTTGTCGGAGTTCACGTACGACAGACGCGGCCCCTCGGCGATGGCCTTGTCGAACGCCGCAGCGATCTCCTCGCCACCGGTGACGTTCGCCAGGCCCGCGAGGATGGAGCCGAGGCCGTCGTTCGCGCTCAGTCCGGCCTCGGCGAGCTGCGTGCCGTACTGGTCGAAGACATCCTTGAAGAACGCCTTCACCACGTGGCCGAAGATGATCGGGTCGCTGACCTTCATCATCGTCGCCTTGAGGTGCACCGAGTAGAGTACGTCGTCGGCCTTGGCCTCCGCGAGGGTGTCCGCGAGGAAGGCGTCCAGCTCCTTCGCGGAGAGGAACGTCGCGTCGATGATCTCGCGCGGGAGGACCTTGAGTCCTTCCTTGAGGACCGTGACGGTGCCGTCCTTCGCCGTGTGGCGGAAGGAGAGGACGTCGTCGTGAGCGGCGACCCACGAGCGCTCGTTGTGCTTGAAGTCGTCGTGGCCGAGGGTCGCGACGCGGGTCTTCGAGCCCTCGGCGAACGGCTTGTTGCGGTGCGGGTGCTTCTTGGCGTAGTTCTTCACCGCGAGCGGCGCGCGGCGGTCGCTGTTGCCCTCGCGCAGCACCGGGTTCACTGCGGAGCCCTTGATGCGGTCGTAGCGGGCGCGGACGTCCTTCTCCTCCAGCGACGAGGGCTCGTCCGGGAAGTCGGGGACGTCGTAGCCCTGCTGCTGCAGTTCCGCGATGGCGGCCTTGAGCTGCGGGATCGACGCGGAGATGTTCGGCAGCTTGATGATGTTCGCCTCGGGGAGCGTGGCGAGGCCGCCGAGTTCGGCCAGCGCGTCGCCGACCTGCTGCTCCGGGGTGAGCTTCTGGGGGAAGGCGGCGAGGATGCGGCCGGCCAGAGAGATGTCCCGCGTCTCGAATTCGATGCCCGCCTGGCCCGTGTAGGCCTGGATGATCGGCAGGAACGAGGCGGTGGCCAGCGCCGGTGCCTCGTCGGTGTAGGTGTAGATGATGGCGTCGTCGGTCACCGGGAGGTTCTCCGTTCACGAGGGCTATTTGTCTCGATACCAAGATACCTGAGCGGCCCTCGCCCCGAAGCGGCGCTCCCGGCGACGGGGTCCGGCACGTGACCGGTCCGTGAAAAGTCCGCCCGAGTGATGAATGCGGTGAGCGGAGGGGCTAGCCTGGGGGCATGTCCGAACTGCGCATGGTCGAACTCTCCGCCGCGACGATCGTCGCCGTGAACAACCTGTCGCTCAAGCCCGGACAGGAGCAGTTCCTCGCGCCCGTCTCGTACGGCATCGCGGCCACCGTCATCAACCCGCAGACCTCCTGGCAGCGGGTGATCCTGGACCGCAACGAGGTCGTGGGCTTCGTCAGCGCCAACTTCGACGACGAGGCCCCGGAGGAGCACTTCCGCTCCGTGCTGTGGCGCATCAACGTCGACGCGGACGACCAGGGTCGCGGCATCGGCCGCTTCGCCGTCGAGAACCTCATCGACGAAGCGCGCACCCGCGGCGTCGACCACGTCAACGTGATCTACGAAGCGGGCGAGGACGGCCCGGAGGCCTTCTTCCGTCGCGTCGGCTTCACCCCCGTCGGGGAGACGGCCTACGGCGAGGTCATCGCCGAGATCCGCGTCCCCTCCTGAGACCGGCGGCGGGGTCTCGAATCCCCTCCCCCATCGAGACTCCGTCGCCCTCGGATCCCGCCGGACGGCTCGACCTCGATCCTCCTCAGCGCTGACCGTTGCCGTCCGGAGGCGTGCCCTTGCCCCGGCGACTGTTCCACGCGGCGAGCGCTGAGGCGGCAGCACCTGCTGCGCGGTCGATGGCCTCCGCGGAGCGGTGCAGCATGTCCTGCGCGGCGTCCTGCCAGGCCGCGGTGGGAGGTGCCTCGCCCGTCTGGACCTTCGCCGCGTGCTCGGCGGCCTCGAACGCCCGCTCCAGCTCCGCGACAGCGTCGCGGTACGCCGCGTACTCGGCGGCGGTCACCCGGCCCGTCGTCTGCCGACGCGCCTCGACCGCGGCACCGGCGGCCCGCAGGTAGGCGGCCGTCTCCGGACGCTTCACGTCCGTCATCTCGGGATAGGTGATCTGCAACGCGGGGTCTGTCTCATACCGCATCCACCGCGCCGTCACCGCGTCGTGCTCCGCATACAGGCGCTCCAGCGGCCGCGGCGCGGAGCCGGCGGGGATCGCGGCGCGAGCGGCGTTCACCCTGACCCGCCGGGCGCGGACGTCGGCCGCCGCGGCCCTGGCGTCGCGCTCACGCTCCTTGAGCATGCGTCGGGCGCCGGACACCTGCTCCGCGCTCGCCCGCTGCGCGGCCCGCTCGGCGGAGACCCGGGCGAGGTCGGCCCGTGCCACCTTCAGGGCCGTCCGTCGCACCACCGCGCGCTGCTGGGCCTCGCGGAGGTCGTGCCGGGCCGCGTCGTACTCCAGCCGGCGGCCGCTGCGGGTGTTGCGCCGACGGACGCCGATCGCGCCCGCGGTCACCCCAGCGGCGGCGGTCGGCACGAGCCACCACCACTCCGCGACGAGGAGGAAGGGGTCCATCCCTCGATGCTACCGATCCCGGCGCACCCGCGCCCGGACGAGGAAGCCCCGGCATCCGTACGGATGCCGGGGCCACTGTCGCGTCAGGACGTCAGACGAGCGTCTCCTGCCAGGCCGCGTGCAGCTGGGCGAACTTCCCGGTGCCGCCGATGAGGGCGGCGGGGGTGTCGTCCTCGATGATCCGGCCGTGCTCCATCACGAGCACACGGTCAGCGATCGCCACCGTCGACAGCCGGTGCGCGATGATGATCGCCGTCCGGTCGGCCAGCAGCGTCTGCAGCGCGTCCTGGATCAGCCGCTCGGACGGGATGTCCAACGAGGCCGTCGCCTCGTCGAGGATCAGCACCGCCGGGTCGGCGAGGAAGGCGCGGGCGAACGAGATGAGCTGTCGCTGCCCTGCCGAGACACGACCACCGCGCTTGTTCACGTCGGTGTCGTACCCGTCCGGCAGCGCCGAGATGAACGCGTCGGCGCCCACCGCCCGCGCCGCCTCGCGGATCTCGTCCAGAGTCGCATCCGGGCGCCCGAGCGCGATGTTGTCGGCGACGGTCCCGCTGAACAGGTACGCCTCCTGCGTGACCATGACGATCGCGCGGCGGAGGTCCTTCGGGTGCAGCGACCGCAGATCGACGCCGTCGAGGGTCACCGTCCCCGCGGACGGGTCGTAGAACCGGGAGATGAGCTTGGCCAGCGTGGACTTGCCCGCCCCCGTCGTCCCGACCAGCGCGATCGTCTGCCCGGCGGGGATGTCGAGCGAGAAGTTCGGCAGGATCGTCTTGTCCTCGTTGTACGCGAACGTGACCTCGTCGAAGCGGATGTGCCCCCGGGACTCCCAGAGGTCCACCGGCTTCTCGGGGTCCGGCACCGTCGGCACCTCCTCCAGGACGCCCGACACCTTCTCCAGCGCCGCGGTGGCGGACTGGTAGGAGTTGAGGAACATCGCGATCTCCTGCATCGGAGCGAAGAAGTTGCGCACGTAGAGGACGGCGGACAGCAGCACGCCGACCGTCAGGGCCCCCTCCGAGACCCGGATGCCGCCCCACAGCACGACCACGCCCAGGACGAGCGCCGCGACGCCCATGAGCCCCGGCTCGAACGTGCCGAACAGCAGCATCGAGCGGCGGTTCACGTCCCGGTACTCGCCGGCCACGCCCTGGAAGGCCTCGTCGTTGCGCGGCTCCTTCCGGAAGGCCTTGACCGCGCGGATGCCCGTCATGGTCTCCACGAACTGCACGATCACCTTCGCGCTGATCACCCGGGACTCGCGGTACACGAGCTGGGAGCGCGAGTAGAACCAGCGCATGAGGAAGAACAGCGGTACGCCGCCGATCGCGAGGATCAGGCCGGACTGCCAGTCCCACACGCACAGGGCGATGAACGTGAAGACACCGAAGAGCACGCCGGAGACGAGCTCGTTCAGACCGCCGTCGAGGAGTTCCTTGATGGAGTCCAGGTCGCTCGTCTGGCGCGAGATGATCCGCCCGGACGTGTACGACTCGTGGAACTCCAGGCTCAGGCGCTGGGTGTGCAGGAAGATGCGCTTGCGCAGGTCCAGCAGGACGGCCTGGGTCAGCTTGGCCGCGATGATGACGTACCAGGCAATGAGCACGGCGGCCAGAGCGCCGGCGAGAAGATAGATCCCGCCGACGACGAAGGTGGGCATCCAGTCGGCATCGTCGAGCACCGCCGGCAGCGCGCGGTCGAGGCCGATGCTGATGAGGATCGGCCCGGCCACCTGCAGCGCCGTCGAGATGACGAGCACCGTGGCGGCGAGCACGATCTGCGGCTTGAGCGGGCGCACGAGCGAGCCGAGCAGCCGCAGCGAGCGACGGCGGATCGCCCTGCTCTCCTCCGTGGTGAGGCGGGAGCGGTCCTCGTCCTGGGTTCCGGTGAGGGAGCTCATCGCTGCACCTCCTCTCCTGCGAATCGGGAGGCGCTTCCCGGCGCCTCATCGTCGGCCTCCTGGCGGATGCCGTCCTGCACGGTGTCGTGGATCTCCGACTGCTCGTCGCGGATGATCGGGATGGCGCCGGTGCGGGCCGCCTCCTCGGCCTCCAAGCTGGAGATGACGTGCCGGTAGTGCCGGCTCGTCTTCAGCAGCTCGGTGTGCGTGCCGACCGCGGTGATCCGGCCGTCCTCCAGCAGCGCCACGCGATCGGCGAGGGCCACGGTGGACGGACGGTGTGCGACGATCATCGCCGTGGTGTCGGCGAGCACGTGCCGCAGCGCCTCCTCGACGAGGGCCTCGGTGTCGACGTCCAGCGCCGACAGCGGGTCGTCCAGGACGAGCACCCGCGGCGTGGCGGCCACCGCTCGGGCGAGGGCGAGCCGCTGGCGCTGTCCGCCGGACAGGCTCAGTCCCTCTTCGCCGATGACCGTCTCGACGCCCTCGGGGAGCGTGTCGACGAAGGCGGCCTGCGCGACGTCGAGCGCCTCGCGCAGGACGCGCTCGGCTTCGGGGCTGTGCACGTCGAGGTCGGCGCGCCCGAGCAGGACGTTCTCGCGGACCGAGGCGGAGAAGAGCGTCGCGTCCTCGAACGCCATCGCGATGTGCTCGCGCAGCTCGGCGAGGGTGAGGTCGCGCACGTCGACGCCGTCGAGCGTGACCCGCCCTCCCGTCACGTCGTAGAGCCGCGTCGGCAGGGTCGTCAACGTGGTCTTGCCGCTGCCGGTGAGCCCGACCAGCGCCATGGTCTCCCCCGGTCGGAGCACGAGGTCGATGCCGTCGAGCAGGTCCCGCTCGTCGGGGGCCGCGTCCTGGTAGCGGAAGTGCGCGTTCTCGAACGCGAGCTCGCCGCGCGGGTTCTCGATGTGCACGGGGTTCGCGGGGTCGGTGATGGTGTTCGTCTCCGAGAAGATGTCGAACACGCGGTCCGTCGCCGTGCGCGCGTCCAGCATGAACGAGAAGAGGAAGCCGATCGACTCGATCGGCCAGCGCAGCACGACGGCCATCGCGAAGAAGGCGAAGAGCTCCGCCGAGGTGATCGCGTCCTGCGAGATGAGCCAGATGCCGGACATCAGGCTCAGGCCGAAGGCGATCTGCGGCATGAGGTCGAGCCAGAACCAGATCGAGGCGATGGCTCGGGCCTTGCTCATCTCGGTCTCGCGCAGCGTCTCGGCCTGACGGCTGAAGCGGCGGAGGGCGTGCGTGCCCCGTCCGAACGCCTTGAGCACCCGGATGCCGTGCACGCTCTCCTCGACGCTCGTGGCGAGGTCGCCGGCCTGGTCCTGGCTGCGCCGCGTGAGGGCGCCGTAGCGCTTCTCGAACAGGTAGCCGCGGATCCACAGCGGGATCGCCGTCACCAGGAAGATCGTGCCCAGCAGCCAGTGCCAGCGGAACAGCAGGACGGAGCCGATGAGGATCGTCAGCACGTTCACGACGAGAAGCACGAGGCCGAAGGCGAGCCACCGGCGGATCAGGCCGATGTCCTGCATCATGCGGCTGAGCAGCTGGCCGGACTGCCACCGGTCGTGGAAGGCGACCGGGAGGGTCTGCAGTCGCGAGTAGAGCTCGGTGCGCATGCGGTACTCGACCTGCGTGGCCGGGAACAGCACGAACTGCCGGCGGAGCCAGACCATGAGCGCCTCGCCGAGGCCGAGGGCGAACACGGCGAGCGCGCCCCAGACGATCGCGTCGAGCGCTCCGGACTGCACCGGCCCGCCGATGATCTGTTCGAGCACGATGGGGATCATCAGCGCGATGAGCGCGGCCGCGAGCGCGCTGGCGGCACCGCCGGCGAGACGCCAGATGACCGGCTTCACGAAAGGCTTGAGCCGCCACAGCGCGGCGGGCGTGGAGAGGGAGGACGAGGGGGACGGTTTCTGCGCGGAAGACGTGGAAGACATGTCTCTCAGAGGAGTCGAGGGTGAGAAGAGTGAAAGGACGGATGCGAGAGCGGGCTCACGGAGCCCGGCATCCGGTGCAGAAGAGGGCGGGGCTCTAGGAGAGCGGGCGCGCCGGGGTCGAGCCGAGGGTGGCGATCCGCGCGGTGGCGATCGTGGTCATGGTGTCCTCCTCAGGGCTCGGCGAGGTCGTCCGGTTGGCGCGACAGCCCATCAGCCTATTCCTGTGAACCAGCTGAGCGCAAGAGGAATTCCCGAGACGACGAAGAGCCCGCTCTCCGGGGAGCGGGCTCTTCGAACCGAGAGGTCAGCGGGCGGCGCGTTCGCGCGCCAGGAGCCTCTCCTTCACGGGCAGGCCCCAGGCGAAGCCGCCGAGAGAGCCGTCCGTGCGGAGCACCCGGTGACAGGGCACGAACAGGGCCGGGGCGTTGCGGGCGCAGATCGACGCGGCGGCCCGCACCGCACGCGGATTGCCGAGCCGGGCCGCGAAGCCCGTGTACGTCAGGGGTTCCCCCGGGGCGATGCCGCGGAGCGCCGCCCATCCGGCGAGCTGCAGGGCGGTGCCGGTCTGCGCGACCGGGACCGCGTCGATCGCCGTGACGTCGCCGGCATAGTACGCGCGGACGGCGCCCGCCGCGTCCGTCTCGGCCTCCCGCACGGCGTCGGGACGGCTTCGGGACGGCAGGCGTCCGAGGATCGCCTCGACGTCGTCGGTCCACCCGGACACGAGCACCCGCTGGCGCTCATCGGCGAGGATCGTGAAAGGACCGTCGGCGGTGTCGAGGGTCTGGATGAGTGCGGTCATGAGGTCTCCTCGGTGTCGGATTCGGGGCCGCGGGCGGGCCGGGTGGCGGTCTTGCTCCGCGGTCCGGCGGGGCGGATCGGGGCGGCACGCCACAGGTGCGCGCTGAGGTAGCTCCGCCACGGCGCGGTGCGCTCCGCCCAGGCGGTGAGGGTCTTCGGTTCGGCCGGGAGACCGGCCGCCGCGGCTCCGGCGCGGAGGGCGACGTCACCGGGCAGCAGCACGTCCGGATCGCCGAGCACCCGCATCCTCACGTAGTCGGCGGTCCAGGGACCGATGCCGGGCATCGCCAGCAGGGCCGCGCGCTGCGTGGGGCCGTCGTCGCCGACCGTGAGGGTCAGGCTCCCGTCCGCGAGGGCGGCGGCGGCTCCGGTGACGGCGCGGATGCGGGCGGCGGGCCCCCGCAGCACCTCGGCGCCGTGGGCCGCGATGGCCGACATCGTCGGGAACAGCAGTCCCTCGGGGGTCCGCTCCCCCAGCGCGTCGGTGAGGGCGGTGAGCGCGGTGCGGGCGGCGACGACCGTGATCTGCTGCCCGATCATCGCGCGGATGAGCATCTCGTGCGGATCGGCCGCTCCGGGCACGCGGATACCGGGGGTGCGCGCGATGAGGGGAGCGAGAGGCGGGTGCGCCGCCAGGGCCTCGTCGATCGCCAGGGGGTCGGCGTCGAGGTCGAAGATCCGACGCGCGGTCGCCACCAGCGGCGCGAGGTCGCCGAGCTGCGCGACCCGAGCCCGGAGGTGCAGCCGCTCCGTCTCCTCCTGACGCACCTCGAACCACGCAGGGCCTCCGGGCATCCGGAGGTGTCGGGAGAACGCCGTGGCCGTGGCCTCCTCGACCCCGGTCACCGCCCGCGCCGCCATCCACGCGAAGATCCCGGCCGCATCCAGGGGACCCCGGCACGGCAGGACCAGGTCGATCGTTCCCGGCACGGACGCGGACGGCGTGCGGCGGCGGGCGCGCAGCTCTCCGGGCGTGAGGCCGAACACCTCGCGGATCGTGTCGTTGCACTGGCGGATGCTGTGGAAGCCGGCGGCGAAGGCGACGTCGGCGATGGGCATGTCCGTCCCCACGAGCAGCATGCGGGCGGTGTGGGCGCGATGCGCTCTCGCCAGTGCCAGAGGTCCGGCGCCGAGCTGGGTCGTCAGCAGCCGCGTGAGGTGACGGCTCGAGTAGCCGAGGCGCGCGGCGAGCCCTGGCACGCCCTCGCGCTCGACCACGCCGGACGCGATCAGCCGCATGGCGCGAGCGGCGGTGTCTCCGCGGACGTCCCACGCGGGCGACCCGGGGGCGGCCTCCGGCAGGCAGCGTTTGCATGCGCGGTAGCCCGCCTCGTGCGCCGCGGCACTGGTCGGATAGAAGGTCACGTTCTGCGGCTTGGGGGTGCGGGCGGGGCAGCTCGGACGGCAGTAGATCCCGGTCGAGCGCACGGCGGTGACGAACTGGCCGTCGAAGCGGGTGTCCCGGGCGCTGATGGCCCGGTAACGCTCGTCGAACGCGGTCACGGGGAGGCTCATGTCCTCCACTCTCTCACCCCCGCAGGGCTACGGCTGGCGGAAATCGGACATCGCGGTTTCTTCCCCGAAACCCCGCCGACGCGCCGAGACCCCGGGGTGCGGACGTGCGCACACCGGGGTCTCGACGGAAGACCGGGGTCTCGGTCAGTGGAAGAAGTGACGCTCCCCCGTGAAGAACATCGTGACGCCGGCCTTGCGCGCGGCATCCACGACCTCCTCGTCACGAACGGACCCACCGGGCTGCACGATCGCCGTGACACCCGCGTCGATGAGCACCTGGGCACCGTCCGCGAAGGGGAAGAACGCATCGGACGACGCGACCGATCCGGCGGCACGATCCCCTGCCCGCTCCACCGCGAGGCGGCACGAGTCGACCCGGTTGACCTGGCCCATGCCGACGCCGACCGTCGCATTGTCCTTCGCCAGGACGATCGCGTTCGACTTCACGGCCCGGCAGGCCTTCCACGCGAAGATCAGGTTCTCCATCTCCTCGTCACTCGGACGCTCCCCCGACACGAGCTCCCAGTTCTTCGCGACCGAGACGATGTCGTCCGGGAAGCGGTCCGCGTCCTGGAGCAGGAGACCGCCGGACACGAGCCGCACGTCCATGCGCTCCTGCTGCCAGTCCTCGGGGAGCTGCAGCAGGCGCAGGTTCTTCTTCGCCTTGAAGACCTCGAGGGCCGCGGGCTCGAACGACGGCGCCACGATCACTTCGGTGAAGATGTCCTTCAGGTTCTCGGCCATCTTCAGCGTCACGGTGCCGTTCGCGGCGATCACGCCGCCGTACGCCGACACGGGGTCGCACTCGTGGGCACGGAGGTGCGCGCTGGCGATCGGGTCGAGGGCGTTCGGGGCGGTGGTGGCGATCCCGCAGGGGTTCGCGTGCTTGATGATGGCGACGGCGGGCTTGACCATGTCGTAGGCGGCGCGCAGGGCGGCGTCGGCGTCGACGTAGTTGTTGTACGACATCTCCTTGCCCTGCAGCTGCGTGGCCTGAGCGATGCCGTGGCCGCCGGCGCGGGTGTAGATGGCGCCGCGCTGGTGGGAGTTCTCGCCGTAGCGCAGCGTCGCGAGCCGCTCGGCCTGGATCGTCAGGTGCGCCGGGAGGTCGCCCGGGTCGTTGAGCGTGCCCTCGGCGAACCACTGCGCGACGGCCGTGTCGTAGGCCGCGGTGTGCGCGAAGGCCCGCGCCGCGAGCTCCCGCCGCTGGGCGAGAGACGTGCCGCCCTGTGCCACGGCCGCGACGATCGCCGGGTAGGACTGCGGCGACACGACGATCGCGACGTTGGCGTGGTTCTTCGCCGCCGCACGCACCATGGCGGGGCCGCCGATGTCGATCTGCTCCACCACGTCGTCACCCTCGGCACCGGAGGCCACGGTCTCCACGAACGGGTACAGGTTGACGACGACGAGTTCGAACGGCGCGATGTCGAGGTCGGCGAGCTGCCGCTCGTGATCTTCCAGGCGCAGGTCGGCGAGCAGCCCGCCGTGCACCTTCGGATGCAGGGTCTTGACGCGACCGTCGAGCATCTCGGCGACACCCGTGACCGCGGCCACATCCGTCACCTCGAAGCCGGCGTCGCGGATGGTGGACGCCGTCGACCCGGTCGAGACGATCTCGACGCCCGCCTCCGCGAGCGCAGCGGCGAGCACGAGCAGGTCGGTCTTGTCGCTGACCGAGACGAGAGCGCGCCGGATCGGCACGGTGTCGCGATCGCGGTAGAGCGTGGGGTCGTGGCGGGGGCCGGCCATGATGGGCTCCTTCGTGCGGGGCGTCGGGGGGGGTCAGGGGGCGGAGGTCAGGGCGAGGTCGCCGGTAGCGATGCGCCGGACGACGTCGATGAGGAGCCGGCGCTCGACCGGCTTGATGCGCTCGTGCAGCGTGTGCTCGGTGTCGTCGGCCCGGATCGGCACGCGCTCCTGGGCGAGGATGGGGCCGGTGTCGACCCCGTCGTCCACGACGATCACGCTGGCGCCGGTCTCGCGGACGCCCGCGGCGAGCGCGTCGCGGACGCCGTGCGCTCCGGGGAACTCCGGGAGGAACGCGGGGTGGGTGTTGATGATCCGCGGCGCATAGGCGGCGACGAGGGAGGACGGCAGCAGGCGCATGAGGCCGCTCAGCACCACGAGGTCCGGCGACCAGACGGCGAGCTGACGTCCCAGCTCCTCGCCCCACGCCTCGCGGCTCTCGTGTTCGTGCCACGGCACGGTGAAGCTGGAGATGCCGAACTCCTCGGCATGGGCCAACCCGTCGGCTTCGCGATCCGCCCCGACGACGACGACACGCGCCGGGAAATCGGGGTGACGAGCGGCCTCGAGGAGGGCGCGAAGGTTCGAGCCGGCGCCCGAGATGAGTACGGCGACCGTGAGCACGCGCCCAGTCTACCGGCGTGCCGATGACGCTCCGACCGGCGTCGCCGGAGGTCCGGGGCGGCTAGCGGCGGTCGTCGTCAGCGTGCTCCTCGGAGGCCCGTTCGGACATCTCCGCGATCCAGCGATCGGTGCGCTCCTCCGCGAGCTCGTCGCGGTTGCGGGGGGACAGCAACAGGATCGCCGCCCCGACGAGCACCTCCGCCCCCAGAGACAAGGCGAACGGCAGTATCGCCGGACCGACGACCTCGAGTCGGCCCGGGCCCATCGAACCGTTCGCGAAGGCGGCGGCGAGCGCGGCAACGCCGCCTGAGACCGCGGCGATTCCGACCGCGATCACGACGCGCTGCAGGAGCCCCAGCGGCGTCCCCTCCCATACGAGGCGCGAGCGCACGGCCCACCCGGCGAGCGCCCCGGCGGCCACCGGGATCAGGATGACGATGAGCATCCACATCGAGGTGTTCTCCGGCAGCAGACCGAAGGCGGGGATGCCCGGGACGACGCCGAGCTGCGTCCCCGCCGGCGACACCGCGGTGCCCGCGCCGACGGCGAACCCGGGGCCGGCGAGCCAGGACGCCGCCCACACCACCAGTGTGGGCAGATAGGCGAGTTGCCCGAGGGTCAGCACGGTCGCCCCGAGGGCATCGACCCGCGCCGCCTGGAACAGCGCGACGACCTCGCCCCCACGGGTCAGGACCGACAGGGCGACGGCCAACGCGGCAGCCCCCAGCACACCGACGAGCGCGAACGCCGCCCCGCGCACGACCGCGGACGGTACCGGCGCCCAGTCCTCCCTGGCGTCCAGCACATCGTGGATGCGGTCCAGCACGCCGCCGTCGCCGTCCTCCCACGCGACGCGGACGGCGCCGCACACGGCGCCCACGAGGTAGACGGCGGGGGGCAGCAGGATCGCGAGAGCCAGTGGGACGCGTGCGGCGCCCAGCGCGGATGTGAGGGCGACGACCGTCGAGATCACGGCGAAGACGACCGTCCCCGACAGGGATCCCAGCACCCACGCGCCGGACCGTGCGGCCCGGGCGCCGGAGCGCGCCGCGAAGAGCAGCGTGAGCAGCAGGAACGCCAGCGGCGTGACCGAGACGGCGAAGCGCGCGGCGTCGGCCGGGATCGCCAGGGTGACGAGCAGGGCGTCCGGGATCGTGATCTCCAGAGGGACACCGTGCCCGAACTCCCACAGCGTTCCGGTGAGCGGCCACAGCGCCCCCCAGTCCGCGGTGACACCGAACGCGAGCGTCCACAGGAGCGTCAACGGCGCCAGCAGCACGGCCAGCCCGACGGCGGCCGCGATGGCGGCGTCGAGGGCGGCGAGGAGCGCGACGAGGAGGCGTTGCATAGCGCCTTCGAGACTACGACGACTTCCCGTCCGGCCCCCGTGGGCGCGCGCGAGGCGGACGACACGGTAGCGTTTCTCCGGAGGTTTCCCGATGACTACTGCCCCACCCGCCCCGGCGTCCACCGAACCCACCGGTACCCTGGACCGCTTCTTCGAGATCAGCAAGCGCGGATCGACGATCGGCACCGAGATCCGTGGAGGCCTCGTGACGTTCGTCACGATGGCCTACATCGTGATCCTGAACCCGATCATCCTCTCCGGAAAGCCGGACGTCGCCGGCGACATGCTCGACTTCAACGCCGTCGGCGCCGCGACGGCCCTGACCGCCGGCGTCATGACGATCCTCTTCGGTGTCGTCACCCGCCTGCCGTTCGGCTTCGCCGCCGGCCTCGGCATCAACGCCTTCGTCGCGTTCTCCGTCGTCGGCCAGGTCACCTGGCCCGAGGCGATGGCGCTCGTGATGATCAACGGTGTCGTGATCGTGCTCCTCGCCGCCACCGGGCTGCGGAAGGCGATCTTCGACGCCGTGCCCTTCCAGCTGAAGATCGCGATCACGGTCGGCATCGGCCTGTTCATCGCCTTCATCGGCTTCGTGAACTCGGGCTTCGTCACGGCGACCGGCGCCTCGTCGCCGCCCGTCGGCCTCGGTGTCAACGGGTCGGTCGCGACCGTGCCGAGCCTGCTGTTCGTGATCACCCTGCTCCTCACGGGCATCCTCGTCGCGCTCCGCATCAAGGGCGGCATGCTCATCGGCCTCATCGGCGGCACCGTGCTCGCGGTCATCGTCGAGGCCATCTGGCACATCGGCGCCCGCGGCGTCGATGATGAGGGCAATGTCGTGAATCCCGGCGGCTGGGGACTCACCGTCCCGGCACTGAACGGCTCCCCCGTCAGCGTCCCCGACCTGAGCCTCATCGGCGCCGTCGACTTCTCGTTCGACCTCGGCAAGGTCAGCCTCGTCGCCCTCGTGATGATCGTCTTCACGCTCCTCTTCACGAACTTCTTCGACGCCATGGGCACCATGACGGGCCTGGCCAAGGAGGCCAACCTGGCCGACGACAACGGCGACTTCCCGCGCATCAAGTCGGCCCTCGTGGTCGAGGGTGTCGGGGCGATCGCCGGTGGTGCGACCTCGTCGTCCTCCAGCACGGTCTTCATCGAGTCCGGCGCGGGTATCGGCGAGGGTGCCAGGACGGGACTCGCGAACGTCGTGACGGGCATCGTCTTCCTCATCGCGATGTTCCTGACCCCGCTGACCTCGATCGTCCCGACGGAGATCGCCGCCGCGGCGCTCATCATCGTGGGTGCCATGATGATGGCCCAGATCCGGCACATCGACTTCGGCGACTTCCGGGTGCTCCTGCCGGTGTTCCTCACGGTCTCGGTCATGCCGCTGACGTACTCGATCGCCAACGGCATCGGGGCGGGCTTCGTGAGCTGGGTGCTCATCCACGCCTTCTCCGGCAAGGCCAAGACCATCAGCCCGCTGCTGTGGGTGGTCGGCGCCGGCTTCCTGATCTTCTTCGCCCGCGGTCCCATCGAGGCCCTCTTCGGCGTCGGGATCTAGCCCCGCTCCGAGTCGCGCACATGGCCCCATTCCGACACGGAATGGGGCCATGTGCGTGATTCGAGGGAGGTGAGGGTATGACGAAGGCCCCGGGGTGGAGCCCGGGGCCTTCAGGTCAAGCGTAGCTCAGATCAGAGCGACTCGATGATCTCGCGCATGAGAGCGGCGGTCTCGGACGGCGTCTTGCCGACCTTGACGCCGGCGGCCTCGAGGGCCTCCTTCTTCGCCTGCGCGGTACCGGCCGAGCCGGAGACGATCGCACCGGCGTGACCCATGGTCTTGCCCTCGGGAGCCGTGAAGCCCGCGACGTAGCCGACGACCGGCTTGGTGACGTTCGCCTTGATGTACTCGGCCGCACGCTCCTCGGCGTCGCCGCCGATCTCGCCGATCATGACGATGGCCTTGGTCTCGGGGTCGGCCTCGAACGCGGCGAGCGCGTCGATGTGCGTGGTGCCGATGACCGGGTCGCCGCCGATGCCGATGGCGGTCGAGAAGCCCAGGTCGCGCAGCTCGAACATCATCTGGTAGGTCAGGGTGCCCGACTTCGACACGAGGCCGATCGGGCCCTTGCCGGTGATGTTCGCGGGCGTGATGCCGACGAGCGCCTCACCGGGGGTGATGATGCCGGGGCAGTTCGGCCCGATGATGCGGGTCTTGTTGCCCTTGCTCTGCGCGTAGGCCCAGGCCTCGGCCGAGTCGCCCACGGGGACGCCCTCGGTGATGACGACGAGCAGCGGGATCTCGGCGTCGATGGCCTCGATCATCGCGTCCTTCGTGAAGGCGCCGGGGACGAAGGCGATCGACACGTCGGCGCCGGTCTCCTTCATGGCCTCGGCGACCGAGGCGAAGACGGGGAGCTCGACGGCGTTGCCGTCCTTGTCCGTGTGCGAGACCGTGGTGCCGGCCTTGCGGGCGTTCACGCCGCCGACGACCTGCGTGCCGGCCTTGAGCATGAGCGCGGTGTGCTTGGTGCCCTCGCCGCCGGTGATGCCCTGGACGATGACCTTGGAGTCCTTGTTGAGGTAGATCGACATGTTCTGTTCCTTAAATCCTGTCGAAGCGTCAGGCGTTGGCGAGCTCGGCGGCCTTGTCGGCGCCCTCGTCCATCGTCGCGGCCAGGGTCACGAGCGGGTGCGCGTAGTCGGCGAGGATCGCACGACCCTCGTCCACGCGGTTGCCGTCCAGGCGGACGACGAGCGGCTTGGAGGCCGTGTCGCCCAGCGTCTCCAGGGCACCCTTGATGCCGTTGGCGACGGCGTCGCACGCCGTGATGCCGCCGAACACGTTGACGAACACGCTCTTGACCTGCGGGTCGCCGAGGATGACGTCGAGACCGGCGGCCATGACCTCGGCCGAGGCGCCGCCGCCGATGTCGAGGAAGTTGGCGGGCTTCACGCCGTTGTGGTTCTCTCCGGCGTAGGCGACCACGTCGAGCGTCGACATGACCAGACCCGCGCCGTTGCCGATGATGCCGACCTCGCCGTCGAGCTTGACGTAGTTGAGGCCGGACGCCTTGGCCTTGGCCTCGAGCGGGTCGGCGGCGTCCTTGTCCTCGAGCGCCTCGTGCTCGGGGTGGCGGATCTCGGAGGCGTTGTCGTCGAGCGTGACCTTGCCGTCGAGCGCGATGATGTCGCCGTCCTCGGTGCGGACGAGCGGGTTGACCTCGACGAGCGTCGCGTCCTCACCCTTGTAGACGTCGTACAGCTTCACGAACACATCGGAGACCTTCTCGACGAGGTCCTCCGGGAAGTTCGCGGCGCGAGCGATCTCGACCGCCTTCTCCTTGTCGATGCCGGTCAGCGGGTTGACCTCGACGCGGGCGAGTGCCTCGGGCTTCTCGACGGCGAGCTGCTCGATCTCCATGCCGCCCTCGACGGAGCACAGGGAGAGGTAGGAGCGGTTGGCGCGGTCGAGCAGCACGGAGAAGTAGAACTCCTCGGCGATGCGGGCACCCTGCGCGACCATGACGCGCTTGACGACGTGGCCCTTGATGTCGAGTCCGAGGATGGCCTTCGCGGCTTCGTACGCCTCATCGGGGGTCTTGGCGACCTTGACGCCGCCGGCCTTGCCGCGGCCTCCGGTCTTGACCTGGGCCTTGACGACCACGACACCGCCGATCTTCTCGGCAGCCGCCTTCACCTCCTCGGGGGTGTCCGCGACGATGCCGGCGAGGACCGGCACTCCGTACTTCTCGAAAACGTCTCGTGCCTGGTACTCGTACAGATCCACTGTGCTTCCTTCACTGGGCTGCGGTCTGGTCTGGTGATTCTCTCGATGTCGAGACATCGACCAGTCCCCCAGCCTACTACCGCAGGCTGAACGCTCCGACGCCCCGACGCCCTCCCCGACGCCCCGACGCCTCCGGTACGATTCTCGGCGTCGGAGCATGACGGAGGAGACGACGTGAGCGACCTCACCGGCGCCGAGGCGCAGCGCATCATCCGCGACGAGAAGCTCACCGCGACCGCGAACTGGTTCGGCCGTACAGGCCGACCTCAGTCGTCCGCCTGGATCGAGCGCGAAGGCGAGGAGTGGATCGTCTGGGAGGCCGACGAGCGCGGTGAGCGCTTCCATGCGCCGCTCCGCTTCCGCTCGGAAGCCGAGGCCCTGGACCTCTTCATACGGATCGCTCGGCGGTATCGGGCATCGGACTCGCGCGCGAGTCGGCGAACCCCGGACGCCTCGTGACCACAGCCAGGATCAGCATGGACGGTCGCGCGCCCTCACGGAAACGCGGGTCCTGGAACTGCGTCAGCGGTGCGCTCCCGCGGGGACGCTCGGGCGTGAGCCCCACGGCGGTCTAGGATTTCGCCATGCAGGAATCCGCAGAGCTGCGCACCGGGGGCGTCGTCGCCGCCGCGCTCGAACTCTTCAGCGCCCAGGGGTTCGACCAGACGTCCGTGGAGCAGATCGCCAAGGCCGCCGGCGTCTCCCGGTCGACCTTCTTCCGGCAGTTCGGCGGCAAGGAGGACGTGGTCTTCGCCGATCACGAGGTCCTGCTGGAGCAGCTCCGGGAGTTCCTCGACGAGGGGCACGACGATCCGTGGGGCGCGGTCTGCGCGGCATCGGAGTCCGTGTTCACGCACTTCGCGAACGACCCGGAGCTCGCGCGACGGCGCTACCAGATCGTGCGGGAGGTGCCGGTGCTCCGTGAACGCGAGATCATCACCGTGTTCCGCTACGAGCGGCTGTTCGACGAGTACCTGCGCAGCGCCCTGCCGGGAGTGGATCCGCTGGACGCGGTGGGCTTCGCGGCGCTCGTGACGGCGGTGCACAACCACGTGCTGCGACAGCTCCTGCGCGGACGCAAGAAGGTGCCGCTGTCCACCCTCCAGTCCGCGCTCGCGGATGCGCGTCGACGGTACGGCGTCGGCGAGGACACCGCGGCGGGGGCTCCGGACGACATGGTGGTGGCGGTCTTCCCGCGTTCGATGCCCGTCGCCGAGGTCACGCGGAGGCTGCGCTCCGAGCTCGACTGAGCCCGCCGGAGAGGTCGTGATACCGAGTATCGAGGAGTACGATACCTGGTGTCACGAAGGAGCATCATGAGCACGGAAGCCTCCCCCGTCCCCGGCGAGCGCGTCTCGTCCTACGACATCACCGGACGGCAGGACAGCGACTACTACGCCGTCTTCGCCGACATCCCCGCCGTCGACCGGGAAGCCTGGGACCGCGCGAAGGCGTACGTCGACGAGGTCGCCCCGCAGATGGCCGAGGCCTGGGACCGCGCCGAGTACCCGCTCGACGCCGCCCGCCGGATGGGCGAGATGGACCTCGTCGTCGACGGCGTCGACCATCCCGCGCTCACCCGGCTCTCCCCGCTCGCCGCCGGCCTGGTCAACATGGAGATCTCGCGGGGAGACGGCTCCCTCGGCACGATCCTCGCCGTGCAGGGCGGCCTCGCGCTGCGGACGCTCGCCCTGTTCGGCTCGCCCGCCCAGCAGGACCGCTGGCTCACGGCACTCGCCGACGGCTCGGTACTCGGATCCTTCGCGCTGACCGAGCCCGACCACGGCTCGGACTCCGTCTCGCTGGAGACCGTGGCCCGCCGCGACGGCGACTCCTGGGTGCTCCGCGGCGCCAAGAAGTGGATCGGCAACGGCGCCTCGGGCGGCATCGCCTTCGTCTGGGCACGGGTCGACGACGAGTCCGCTGCCGAGCACGGGGCGGTGCGGTGCTTCCTCGTCGAGCAGGACGCCCCCGGGTACACCGGCACTGTGATCCGCGGGAAGGCCTCACTCCGCGCGATCCACCAGGCGCACATCCGCCTGGACGACGTGCGGGTACCGCTGGACGCGGTGCTGCCGGGGACCAGGAGCTTCAAGGACGCCTCGACCGTGCTCTACGCCACCCGGTCCGGAGTCGCCTGGTCGGCGCTGGGCCACGCGACGGCCTGCTACGAGGCGGCTCTGGCTTACGCGAAGGAGCGTGTGCAGTTCGGCAAGCCGCTCGCGAAGTTCCAGATGGTGCAGGAGCGGCTGACGCACATGCTGGAGGACCTGACGGCGATGCAGCTCTACTGCCGCAGGATGGCAGACCTCGAGCAGGCAGGAGCGCTACGTCCGACCCAGGCCTCGCTCGCCAAGTTCCACAACACCCGGGCGGCCCGGCGGATCGCGGCGACGGCGCGTGACCTCCTGGGAGGCAACGGCATCCTCCTGGAGAACGGCGTCATGCAGCACATGGCCGACATCGAGGCCATCCACACCTACGAGGGCACCGAGTCCGTGCAGGCCCTCCTTCTCGGCCGCGACATCACCGGGATGAGCGCCTTCGCCTAGCCCTTCGAATCGCTCACTTCGCTGGATTCGGCGGCCGGATGCAGCGAAGTGAGCGATTCGAAGCAGAGGAGGCGGTCGCGATCGTCCCAGGGGTCGACGGGGCGGAAGCCGCGGGACGTGTAGAGCCGGATCGCGGCGTCGCGCCACTCCCACACCGACAGCCGCACCGCACCCTCGGCCTCCGCCAGGACGGCGTCGAGCAGCGCGGAACCGACGCCTCGGCCGCGCACGGCGGGGTCAGCCCAGAGCCGCTTGACCTCGGTGTGACCGGCATACGGCAGGGCGATCACCACGCCGGCCGGGGCCCCGTCGATCTCTGCCACGAGCACCCGACCACCGGCGTACGCGGTGGCAGGGTCACGGACCTCCGGCCGGTACCGCTCGGGGAGTTCACCCTCGGGTTCCTCCGGATCACCCAGGACGTCGTGCTTCTCCTGCTCCGTCTGACGGAGGTACGTCGAAACCGCCGTACCGACGAACGCGGAATCCTGTGGCCACTCCGCCTCGCGGACGGAGACGCCGCCGTGCGACGCGGAGGCCGCGGGCATCAGTCGCAGCCGCAGCCGCCGGCGGGGGTCTTCACCATGAAGCAGACGTCGCACACGCCGTAGTCGCGCTCGACGGGCTTCGGCGCCGCGGGGGTGCGCGGCGCCGAAGGGGTGCGCGGCGTCGTGGGACGCTTGGCCTTGACGGGGGCCTGCGGGGCGAACTCGCTCGGGTGCGTGACGTAGAAGTACGGCGCGCGCCCCTCGCTGGGCTGCAGCCGCAGGCGGGTCGAGCCTACGGTGACGACCTCGTCCTCCGTGAATCCGTTGGTGTACGTGCGGCCGATGTGCAGCGCCGCGCCCTCGCGCCGGATCGCCTCGATGTAGCGACCGCGGTCGATCAGAGAGGTCACCCCCGCGGAATCGACGATCTCGGTGATGAACGCATGGTTCACCGGATCGATGCGGTGCGCGCGGAGCGCCTCGGGAAGCGAGCGGTACGGACGGGAGGTGCCGGCGGGGGTCGGGCCCTGGACTTCATTCATCCCTTCCAGGATCGCACGGCGCAACCCCCTCCGCCGACCGCGGACTCGCGTGCGAGACTGGCCGCATGGCACTCGCGACGATCATCGGATCCGGCCCGAACGGCCTCGCCGCCGCCGTCTCCCTCGCCCGCGCCGGCTACCGGGTACGCGTGCTCGAGGCTGCGGACACGGTCGGAGGGGGCCTGCGCACCCGGGAGGCCACCCTCCCCGGCTTCCGTCACGACGTCTGCTCGGCCGTCCACCCTGCAGCCGTCGCCTCGCCCTTCTTCCAAGCGTTCGGGCTCGACGAGCGGATCGAGTGGATCCGCCCCGAGATCTCCTTCGCCCATCCTCTGGACGACGGTCGTGCCGCCATCGCGTGGCGCGACATCGAGCGCACCGCCGCCGACCTCGGCATCGACGGGGACGCCTGGCTGCGCCGGCTCCGCCCCCTCAGCACGCACATCGACGGCGTCACGGACTTCACCGGGAACCAGCTCCTCCGCCTCCCGCAGGACCCGATCACCGCCGTCCGCTACGCCATCCGCATGCTCGACCAGGGCACGCCCCTCGCGCGGGCCGCCTTCCGCACGGAGGAAGCGGCCGCGCTCATGGCCGGAGTGGTCGCGCACGCGAACTCCCCGCAGCCCACGCTCGCCGGCGCCGCGGCGGGTCTGCTGCTGGCCGGGCTCGCCCACGCCGGCGGCTGGCCGTACCCCCGCGGCGGCTCGCAGGTGATCGCGGACGCCCTCATCGCCGATCTCGAGGCCCATGGCGGCACGATCGAGACGGGCGCCCGCGTCACCGACCTCGCGGACCTGGACGGGGGCGACCCCGACCGCGGTGACGTGCTGCTGCTCAACACCTCTCCCCGGCTCGCACTCACCCACCCGGACATCCCGGCCTCGTACGCCCGCGCCCTCCGCGGCTACCGCTACGGCGCCGCGGCGGCGAAGGTCGATTTCGCGCTCGATGGACCCGTCCCGTGGGCGAACGAGCACGTGCGGAGCGCCCCGACCGTGCACGTCGCCGGGACGAGGGAGGAGGTGTGGAACAGCGAGAACGCGGTCGCGGTCGGCCACGTGTCCGAGCGTCCGTACGTGCTGGCGGTCCAACCCTCGCTCTTCGACCCGACCAGAGCGCCCGACGGCAAGGCCGTGCTCTGGGCGTACATCCACGTGCCGAACGGCTCCGACCTCGACCCGACCGAACTCATCACCGCACAGGTCGAGCGCTTCGCGCCGGGATTCCGCGACCGGATCCTCGCCCACCACGCGGTGCCGGCATCCTCCCGCGAGGCGATCAACCCGGCCGAGATCGGCGGCGACATCTCCGGCGGCGTCTTCGACATGCGTCAGGCCCTGCGCCGCCCCGTCCTCTCCCCCACCCCGTGGCGGACGCCGATGCGCGGCGTGTACCTCGCGTCGGCCTCGACGCCGCCCGGCCCCGCGGTCAACGGCATGGCGGGATGGCACGCGGCACACACCGTGCTCCGCGACGCCGGCACGCCCGCGGAACTCGACGACCTGTTCGGCTGACCCGGCCCTTTCCCCCGCTCGCCGCCCGGTCCAGGATGGGTGCATGCGCTACGAGATCCCGGCCCCCATGCTCGCCAAAGCCGTCGCGGCCGTTCCCGACGCCGACAAGACGCCGGGCGGCCTGCTCTACGAGCCGAAGTGGGACGGGTTCCGCGGGCTCATCGCCTGGGACGGCGAGAAGGTCGAGATCGGGTCCCGCGGCGCGAAGCCCCTGACGCGCTACTTCCCGGAACTCGTCGACGCGATTCCGCAGCTACTCCCCGTGCCCTGCCTGCTCGACGGCGAGATCGTCGTGGCCACGGGTCCGCACGGCGCGCAGCGTCTGGACTGGGAGGCCCTCAGTCAGCGCATCCACCCGGCGGCTTCCCGGGTCGCGAAGCTCGCCACGGAGACCCCGGCCATGTTCATCGCCTTCGATCTGCTCGCCTCCGGGGAGGACGACCTGCGGGCCCAGTCGTTCGAGACGCGCCGAGCCCGGCTGGAGACGCTCATGGAGTCCGTGGAGCACCCGCTGCACCTGACCAGGACCACCCGCGATCGGGACGCGGCCGTCCGCTGGCTCGAGGAGTTCGAGGGCGCGGGGCTCGACGGCGTCGTGGCGAAGCCGCTGGCCCAGCCGTACGCGCCGGGGAAGCGCACCCTGTTCAAGATCAAGCATGCGCGGACCGCCGACGTCGTCGCCCTCGGCTACCGCATCCACAAGTCCGGCACCGGGGTCGGCTCGCTGCTCGTCGGGCTCTACGACGCCGACGGGACCCTGCGCCAGGTCGGCGGGGTCGCGGCGTGGAGTGACGCGAAGCGGAAGCAGCTCGTGGAGGAGCTCGCGCCGCTGGTCGAGCGCGACGAGGACGGCGCCGCCGTGACGGGTGAGGGTGAGCGGTCGCGGTTCAGCGGATCGAAGGACGTGTCGTTCGTGCGCCTGCGCCCCGAGCGGGTGCTGGAGGTGCGGTACGACCAGCTCGAGGGCGCCCGCTTCCGCCACACCGTGCAGTTCGAGCGATGGAGGCCGGACCGGGACGCCCGCTCCTGCACGTACGACCAGCTCGACACCGTCGACGGCTACGACCTCGCCGACGTCCTGAGCTGAGCGCGCTCAGTCGTCGACGGGGTTGCCGTCGGCATCCCAGTTCGCGGCGTTCTTCTTGCTCGGCTGCACGCGCGGCGGCTCTCCCGGCATCTTCGGGAACTCCGGTGGGAAGGGCAACTCCCCGAGCCCGTCCGCCGTGTCGCGCTCCCACCACTCCAGCAGCGTGTCGATGCGCCCGGGCTTCGCCTGCATGTCGGCCCAGGGGTCGCCGACGTCTTCGAGCCGCTGCGGGACGCTGCGGACGGTGAACGTCCTGGGGTCGAGATCGTCGAGCTCGTCCCAGTGCACAGGCGTCGCGACGGTCGCACCGGGGAGGGCGCGCGGACTGTAGGCGCCGGCCATCGTGCGGTCGCGGTTGGCCTGGTTGAAGTCGACGAAGAGGCGCTCGCCCCGCTCTTCCTTCCACCAGTTCGTCGTGACGCGATCCGGCATCCGGCGTTCGAGCTCCCGGCCGGCGGCGATCACGGCGTGCCGCACGTCGAGGAACTCGTGGGTCGGCTCGATCGGGGCGAAGACGTGCAGGCCGCGGTTGCCGCTCGTCTTCGCGAACGCCTCCAGCCCGGCCTCCCGCAACACCTCCCGCAGAGCGTGGGCGGCGGGGACGGCCTCGGCGAACCCGGTGCCCGGCTGGGGATCGAGGTCGATCCGCAGCTCGACCGGGTTGTCGGAGTCGGTCGCCAGCGATGCCCACGGGTGGAAGACGATGGTGTTCATCTGCACCGCCCACACGATCGCGCTCGTGCGGTTCAGGACGATCTGGGGATGGCGGCGGCCGCTGTTGTAGGTGACCGTGACGGCGTCGACGAAGTCCGGAGTGCCCTTCGGCGGGTTCTTCGAGAAAAACCCCTCTGGGCGCGGACTGCCGGCAGCGCCGACGCCGTCGCGGAAGCGCTCCAGGGACACCGGGCGGTTGCCGTTCGCCGAGAGGAACGGCACAGACACGAGCTGCACGTACTCGGCGAGTTCCGCCTTGGTGATGCCGAGGTCGGGCCAGACGATCCGATTCGGGCTGGAGAGCGCGACCTCACGCTCTCCGTCGGTGTCGGCGACGGTCAGGGTCACGCGTTCAGAGGCCATGCTCCGACCCTAGGGGGCGGTCACGACGCACGGAACCCCCGGCAGGCCCCCGGTGTACGCGTGCCGTCAGTCCTCGATCCGCACCGCGCGCACGAGCACCGGGGCGAGGGCGTCGCGCTCCACCACCATCGAGGGTCCTGCGGAGTCGATGATGACGCCGGCCATCTCGGAGTGGCTCGACAGCACCTTCGCGAGCTGGTCAGGCTCGAAGGGCAGCGGGCGGTCGCCGCGGCCCAGCGCGATGACCTCCAGCGGGTGCGAGAAGAGCTGGAGGAAGCGCCGACCGTCGGCTGTCTGAGCCTCGGCGATGCCGACCTGACCGGTGCCGGATCCGTCGTTCACGGCCACCCACATGCGCGTCGTGGCGAGGGCCTCGCCCACCTTGGCGGGCGAGTCCTGCTCCCGCGGAGCGGCGAGCAGCGACTTCACGGTCATGTCGACGTCGGCCTGCTCGAGCGTCTTCTGCAGGAGCTCGGTGGGGAACACCACACGATGCGGCGCCGAGGCGTTGTCGATGATGAGACCCGCGAAGTCGCCGGAGACGACCTGCTGCATGACCGAGGTCGTCGGCTGGGCGACCGCGGACGTGGCGGACGGGTCTGCTTCGAGCTGGACGGAGTCGCGGACGGCGGCCGCCGAGCTGAATGCCAGCATGAACTGCCGCTCTCCGTCACGGACCACGGCGACGGCCAGCGGCTTGCCCTCGCTGATCTGCGCGCGGGCATCACCGCTCACGCGGATGTAGAGGTGGCTCTGCAGAGCCTGGCGGAGCACTCCGAGGAGCTGCTCGTTGGAGGCGCCCGCCTCGATCTGCGCCAGGGACTCGCGCAGGAGGACGTTGTCCTTCATGCCCGCCACGGTCTCGGTCTGCTCGGGCGGGAGCGCAGGAGCGAGCGGGAGCTTCCGCTCGGCAGCCGGCGCCGCGGGCTCCTCCGCCGGGCTCGGCGGTGTCGCTGCGGCAGCGGGCGCCGGTGCTGTCGCGGCATCCGGATCCGGAAGGGCGACCTCGGGTCCGGCTTCGGCGCCGACACCGCGGAACGCCTGGACGGAGATGCCGACGGCGGGCGATGCCTCGGCCGCCGGAGCCTCGGTCTCCTCGGTCGCCATGCTCGCGTCCTCCTCGGTGTCGGCTGCCGGAGCGGCGGAGGGGGCGGGAGCGACGGCGTCGTCGCCGGACTTCTTGCGGCGGGAGAAGAGGGCCATGGGAGCCAGCCTAACCGTGTCTCCCCGCCCCCTTCGCCGCGACGTCAGAGCTTCTGGATCGGTGCGACCTTGATGAGCAGCTTCTTCTGCCCCGCCGTGTCGAACCGGACGTGGGCGATGCGCTTGGCCCCCTCACCGGTGACGGCGTCGACCCGACCCTCACCGAAATCATCGTGCCGGATGCGGTCACCGGCGGCGAGCTCGAGGTCGCCGTTGTCGCGCATCTTGGCGGTGACGCGGTTGGGGATCTTGTCCATCGCCGTCGAGAGCGGCTTGAGGGAGTCGCGGGGCAGGGCCTTGACGCCGAAGCGGTCGCCGGAGCCCCCGGAGCGGCGGGCGTTCAGCGCCCTGGACTGCATGCCCCCGCGGGAGTTGACGTCGCCCGGGGACTGCCGCCAGTCGATGAGGGAGGCCGGGATCTCCTGCAGGAACCGGCTGGGCATCGCGACCGTCACCTCGCCGAACTGCGCGCGGGTCATCGCCAGGGACAGGTGCAGGCGCTTGCGGGCGCGGGTGATGCCCACGTAGAACAGGCGTCGCTCCTCCTGCGGTCCGCCGGGCTCTCCCGCCGAGATGCGGTGCGGGATGAGGTCCTCCTCGACGCCGGTGACGAAGACCGCGTCGTACTCCAGGCCCTTGGCGGTGTGCATCGTCATGAGCGAGACCGACCCGGACTCGTCGTCGAGGTCGTCCGCATCGGAGACCAGCGCGACCTCGGTGAGGAAGTCGGTGATGGTGCCCTCAGGGT
This sequence comes from Microbacterium sp. NRRL B-14842, assembly GCF_050470785.1. NCBI lineage: Bacteria > Bacillati > Actinomycetota > Actinomycetes > Micrococcales > Microbacteriaceae > Microbacterium > Microbacterium sp. NRRL B-14842. The sequence goes on from NZ_JBFLUM010000001.1 coordinate 2,219,937, forward strand.
TGTTGCGCGCGAAGTCGCGCGTCACGGCCACGAACTCGTCGAGGTTCTCCACGCGGGCCTCGTCCTGCGGGTCGCGGCTGGCGCGCAGGGCGTCGAGGTACCCGCTCTTGGACAGCAGGAGGCTGAGCCCGTCGGCCACGGAGGTGGGCGGCGGCACCTCCCCCGTCGGCGGGAGCATGATCGCCGTCGCCTCGGCGAGAACCGCATCGAGCTGGGCGATGGCGGCCTGGATCTTCGGGCCCACACCGAGCTGCCCCGGCAGCGACAGGGCATCGCGGAAGGAGATGCCGTGCTCCTCGGCGAAACGGGCGATGGCGGTCTCGGTGACGTCGCCGATGCCGCGCCGCGGCTTGTTGAGGATGCGGCGCACGGCCATCTCATCGGCGGGATTGGCGACCGCCACGAGGTAGGCCAGGGCGTCCTTGATCTCGGCGCGCTCGTAGAACTTGGTGCCGCCCATGATCTTGTACGGCACGGCCGAGCGGATGAAGATCTCCTCCAGCGCGCGGGACTGCGAGTTCGTGCGGTAGAAGACGGCCATCTCCGAGTACGGCATGCCCTTGCGGTGCAGGGCCTCGATCTCGTCGGCGACGAACTGGGCCTCGTCGTGCTGCGAGTAGCCGGTGAAGCCGATGATCCTGTCGCCCTCGCCGCGGTCGCTCCAGAGCTTCTTGTCCTTGCGGTCGAAGTTGTTGCCGATGACGGCGTTCGCCGCGGAGAGGATGTTCTGCGTCGAGCGGTAGTTCTGCTCGAGGAGGACGACCTTCGCCCCCGGGAAGTCGCGCTCGAACTCGCTGATGTTGCGGATGTCCGCGCCGCGGAAGGCGTAGATCGACTGATCCGAGTCGCCGACCACCGTCAGCGACGCCCCGGCCTCACCGGCGCCCGGTGCCGGCTCGGGGTCGGGCTCGAAGATCATCATGCCGTTGGCGGCATACGGCTCCGGTGTCGCGCCGACCCCGGACGCCGGACGGGTGAGCTCGTGGATGAGCGCGTACTGCGCGTGGTTGGTGTCCTGGTACTCGTCGACGAGGATGTGGCGGAACCGGCGGCGGTAGGTGTCGGCGACCTGGGGGAACGCCCGGAACAGGTAGACCGTCTGGCCGATGAGGTCGTCGAAGTCGAAGGCGTTGGCCTTCTGGAGCTGCCGCTGGTAGTCGGCGAAGACCTCGACGAAGACGCGTTCGGCCGGGTCGCTCATGTTGGCCTGGCGGGCATAGGCCTCGGCGTCGGAGAGCTCGTTCTTGAGCTTGGAGATGCGCCCCTGGACCGCCGCCGGGGTGAGGCCGTAGGCGTCGGCCTCATGCTCCTTGACCAGGCGCTTGAGGAGGGCGCGGGAGTCGCCGGAATCGTAGATGGTGAAGTTCTTCGTGAACCCGAACTGCTGCGCCTCGCGGCGGAGGATCCGGACGCACGCGGAGTGGAACGTGGAGATCCACATGCCGCGCGCGGCGTCCCCGATGAGCCCTTCGACGCGCTCGCGCATCTCGCCGGCGGCCTTGTTGGTGAAGGTGATGGCGAGGATCTGGCTCGGCCACGCCTCCCGGCTGCGCAGGAGCGAGGCGATGCGGCGCGTGAGCACGCTCGTCTTGCCCGATCCGGCGCCGGCGACGATGAGCAGCGCGGGGCCGCGATAGGTGACGGCCTCGAGCTGCTGGGGGTTGAGGCCGGCGAGGAGGTCGTCCTGCGCGGGGGCGCCGGAGGACTGCGGGCCGACGGATCCGGGGACGATGAGAGGGGCTTCGGTCATGACCTCTCGAGTCTAGGCGGCGGCACCGACATCGCGGTCCGCGTCGGGGAGGGATACAGGCGACCGCCCGCACCCCTCCCCCGGTCAGGCGGTGCGGTTCCGACGGCGCAGCGCGAGGACCCCGGTCGTGAGGAGCATCAACGCGAGCGCGGTGGCGGCCACCGGCAGGTCCGCTCCGGTCGCGGCCAGCCCCTCGCCCGCGGCGGTGACGCGCAGGTCAGCCCAGCCGAGGAGCGTCCCATCCGCCGCGTAGACCGCGATGCGGTGCGCGCCCAGCGGCGCGTCCACCGGAACGGTGACCGTGAGGGCACCCGTCGCCGAAAGCGTCCCCGCAGCCAGGCGGACCGGGACGGAGTACATCCAGACCTCCGCCCGCGCTCCCGCGGCATCCGCGCCGACCGTGACGGTGACCCGCTGCCCCGGTGCGGCCACCGCCGGATCGACGGTGACGCCGCGGCGGTTGCCGTCCACGAGCTCCGTGCCGGGAAGCGGCGGGTTCTCCGCACCAGGGTTCTCGCCACCAGGGTTCTCGCCGCCGGGGTTCTCCCCACCGGGGTTCTCGGCGCCTGTGCCGCCCGGCAGCGTGCCGGTGCGCAGCGCCTCCGAGGCGAAGCCATCGGCGAACCACCACACCGGACGCTGTCCGTCGACCGCGAGCGACGCGGGAGCCGTCGCGAAGCCCTCGTTGTTGATGTCGGGCATGCCGGCGGGCCGCGCGTAGTGAGCGATCCCGGGCCGCGCGGTCCCGTTCAAGGTGAGCTCGGCGGAGCGGCCCTGGCAGCCGTCGTCGCACACCGCCCACAGGGTGCCGCGGACGGCATCCCAGTCGAGCGCCATGACACCGGTGAGCCCGGGGGAGATCTCGGAGACGAGCGTGGCCGTGCCGTCCGCGGCGAGCGCGAAGGCGTAGACGTGCCCGTTGTCCTCCACCGCGACGAAGAAGAGGCCGTCGCCGTGTCCCGGATGCACGGCCGGGTCGTAGGCGGTCCCGGTGGTGTCGTCGAAAAGCTTTCCGTTCAGCGCACTGTCCGGCACCCACTGCACGGCCTCGATGCCGAGGTTCGCGCCGACCGCCGGGAGCATCGCCGTGAGATCCCATTCCCGCTGCGCCACGAGATCGCCGGCCGCCGCGTCCGGATCGACCTGCAGCAGCACGTTCTGGTTCACACCCTTGGCGCTGTTGTCGCGCTCGGACGCCACGTAGACCAGGCCCCTCCCGTCGACCGTGATGCCTTCGGTGTCCGGCCCTGCGGCGCCCGGGTTCCCGGTGTCCTTGGCGAAGCGCACACGCTTGCCCTCGTCCCAGCCCGCGGCCTTCTCCACCGAGCCGTCCGCGTGGGCCTCGAGCTTCCAGATGCGCCCCTCGCCGTTATCCACGGCCCAGAGGAATGCCCCGTCCGCGGTCTCCTGCACGTCGAGGCCGGAGCTGTCCTCGAGGAACGTCGGCACGTCGTCGAGCACCCGCACTTCGGCCGACCCCGGCCAGGTGCCGACGGTGACCTCGCCCGCGCACACGTTCGGCGCGCCCTTCGTCGGCGTCGCGGTCGCCGCGAAGGCTCCCGTGGTGTCAGGGCAGCGGCCCCAGGAGGTCGCCGCGTGGCCCTCGCCCCAGGCGGTCTCGTCGATGAGCAGCTCACCGTCGAAGAGGCGGACGGCGTCGCCCGCGCCCAGCCCGAAGCCGAGGGCCGAACGCTCGATGACGAAGAAGCCTCCGGCTGGGATCGTCGTGCCGACGGGAACGGTGTAGGCGTGGGCGTCGTCGTCGTCCTTCACGACGACGCCACCGATCTCGAGCGAGGCGCCGGTCGGGTTGACGAGCTCGATCCAGTCGTCCGGCGCGCCGCCGTCCGACTCGACCTCGTTGATCCGCACCGGGTTCCCGCAGGCGTTGCGCTGGCCCTTCGTCGCTGCCGGCGCGTCGACGAACGCGCCCGTCCCGTCGGCGCAGCGTGCCCAGACGCCGTCGGCGTGCGCGGAGTAGACGTGCTCGTCGATCATGAGTCCGTTCGCGTCCCGCAGCGTCACGGTGTCGCCGTTGCCCAGCCCGAAGACGAAGTCGGCGGGCTGATCGAAGACCCGGTATCCGCCCGGAGGCAGCAGCGTCCCCGCCGGCAGCGGCGTCGTCTCCGAGGCGTGTCCGACCGGATCGCCGTCCATGACGGTCCAGCCGGACAGGTCGACCGTGGTGCTGCCGGTGTTCACGACCTCGACCCAGTCGGTCGCGTCCCCGTTGGACTCGATCTCGTTGATCGCGACATCAGGGAGGACGCAGGAGTTCACCGCTCCCGGGGTCGCGTGCGCGAGCACGAAAGCGCCGGTACCGTCCGGGCAGCGCGCGAGCGTGGCGGCGGCGAAGTCCCCGTCGATGGCGGCGTGTCCCTCCCAGGGCTGCGTATCGTCGACGAGCGTGCCCGCGGTGTCGAAGAGGCGGATGCGGTCGGCGCTGCCGATGCCGATCGGGTCGCGGAACGCCGCCTCCACGCCGTCGACGAGCCCGATCGTGCCCTCATCGACGACGAGAAACGCTTCTGGTTCGATCGTGGTGCCCGGCAGGAAGCGCCACCGGTGGTCATCGGAGTTGTCGCGGATCTCGTACCCGGAGACATCGAGCGCCTCCGTCCCCGGGTTGTGGAACTCGACCCAGTCGGCCGGCTGCGAGTCGACCTCGTTGATGCGGATCGAGCCCGCGACCGACGCGACCTGGCAGTCGTTGGGCGCGCCCGGTGTCGCCGCCGTGGCATGCGCCCAGTCGCCCGTCCCGTCGGGGCAGCGCGCCCAGACCGCCAGCGGCGCGGTGTTCGCGTAGGCGTAGGAATCGACCTCGACCCCCTCCGGGTCGTGGAGGACGACCTCGTCCCCCTTGCCCAGCCCGAAGGCGAAGTCCACGTCCTTCACCAGGACGAGGAACGCGCCCGGCGCGAGCACCGTCCCGGCCGGTGCCGCGCCGAAGCTGTCGCGCTTCTCGTCCGAGACCCGCCAGCCGGTCAGGTCGACGCTCGCCGAGCCCGCGTTGTAGATCTCGATCCGGTCGGCGAGCCCGGTCGCCGCGTCGTCGTAGACGATCTCGTTGAGGACGAGCCCTGCTTCGGCGGTCGGCGCGGGCTCGCCGGGAGGGATGGCACCGGAGGCGGCGACGGGGGCGGCGATCAGGGCGGCGGCGCTCAGCGCGCACGCCGCCGTGACTGCCGCCACGGAGTGCAGTCGGGGCATGGGGGCTCCTGGAAGATGGCTCGACTGAGCGCAGACGGGTACCCGTCCAGACCACCGCTGCCGCATGGCCGTCCGTCGACCCGTCGGTGGACGGCCGGTGAACGGTCGGTGGCGTCTTCCTCGGCCCTGCCGGTCAGGCGATGCGCGTGCCGGGCGGCAGCCGTCGCGCCGGCGTCCGCGTCCGTGCCCACGCTCCCGCGAACAGCGCCCCAGCGAGCACGACCTGCACCCCGAGCCCCACGAACCAGCTGGGCACGGTCTCGTCGATCACCTGCTCAGCCGTCTGGGAACCGCTCTCCGGATCGCAGTCGTCCCATCGCTGCTCCAGCGGCGAGAGCTGCGCGCTGCGGACACCGAACTTGATCTGCCCGTACAGATCGACCGGGTACCCGCTCGTGTTGAACTCGGTGGGGGTCGCGTCGGCGAGCACGACGAACGGGTTGGCGGCGAGCGCCCACCACACGAGGTCGAACCGCGGCGCCTCGTACGTGTAGCTGTCCCAGCTCTCGCAGTCCACGTTGCCGTTGCTGTCGTAGGGGCGGCTGTAGGTGGTCGCCTCGCTGCGCACGGCCAGGCCGCCGAGTGCGAAGACGATGATCGTGCCGATGACGAGCGCCGACACCACGAGGTAGGTGGACGCGACGGAGAACAGCGGTCGGGCGATGAGGCCGCTCAGCCCCACGCCGATCGCGGCGACGATGATGATCTCGGCGGCGAGGACGAGCAGCGCCACGAACAGCACGATCGGATCGGTTCCACCCGCCAGCAGCGACGCCGCGAGGAACGGAACGGCCACCAGCAGGAACGCGCCCCCCGTCGCGATCGCCGCGAGGAGCTTTCCCAGCATGATGTCGCCGGTCGACGCCGCGGTGACCTGGATCGGCGCGAGCGTGGCCGCCTCCCGGTCGCCGTTGATGGCGTTGCCGCTGAGCGTCGGCGAGACGAGCACGACGAGCAGCAGGACCACGTTGACGACGATGGACGACACGCCGGCCCCGACGTCCTCCCCCCAGGAGTACACGGCGAACGACAGGCCGGTGACGCCGAGGAGCACCAGCGCGAAGACGCCGAGGAGCACGTACCAGCCGACGCTCCGCAGCCGCTGGGTCAGTTCCAGGCGCGCGATGACGCCGATGTTCGCGAGGCTCATGCTCCCGCCTCCGTTCCGTGGGGTGCCGCAGGCGGCGGGGGTGGGGTCGTCGCCGCGGGCGGCTGCGGGTTCCGGAGCGCGAGGAAGGTGTGCTCCAGGTCGCTCTGCGCGGGCGCGAACTCCGCGACCGGCAGCCCCGCCTCCACGAGGTGACGCAGCGACTGGGCGGCGGCGTCTTCCCCGGGGAAGCCGACGAGGACGGCGCCGCGGTCCACGACGAGGGACTCGGGAGCGAGCCCGAGAGTCGACGCGACCTGCCAGGTGTCCGCGGTCAGGCGTGCGGGGGTCGCGCCGGCGAGCCGCACCCGCCAGGCGCGGACCGCGCTCTGCGCCGGAGCGGCATCCACGACGGCCCCGCCGACGAGGAAGACGGCGTCGTCGACGACCTCTTCCAGCTCGGACAGCACGTGGCTGGAGATGAGGACCGTGCGTCCTTCGGCCGCGAAGCGGCGCAGCAGCACCCGCAGCTGTACGCGGGCCTCGGGGTCGAGACCCGACGCCGGCTCGTCGAGGAGCAGCACCTGCGGGTCGTGAACCAGGGCACGGGCGAGGCCGAGCTTCTGCTTCTGCCCGCGGGAGAGCACCTTCGCCGCCGAATCCGCGAGCTCCCCGAGACCGACCAGGCCGAGGAGGTGCTGCGCCCGCCGTTCCGCGTCCGGGCGATCGATCCCGTAGAGCCGAGCGGTGGTCACGATCGTCTCGCGGGCCGTGAGCGAGGGCCAGGCGCCGAGCGCGTCCGGCATCCACCCCAGCACCCGGCGGGCGGCGAGCGGATCGGCCTCGGGGTCGATGCCGCCGATGCGGATCGAGCCGCTGTCGGGGGCGAGCAGCGAGGCGAGCATCAGGAGCAGGGTCGTCTTGCCCGCCCCATTCGGGCCCACCAGGCCCGTCACCCTTCCCGCCTCTGCGCGCAGCGTGGCCCCTCGCACGGCCTGCACGTCCCCGAACGCTCTACTGACGTCGTCCACCACTATTCCGGTCATGCGGTCAGTCTGGCATCGCCGGGCGCGAGCGCCGGGGACCTCCGGGCTGATGCCCAGCCGCGCCGCCCCGCGGGTGACACAATCGCAGTATGCGCACGATCCTCAACATCATCTGGGTCATCCTCGCGGGCTGGGCGCTCTTCCTCGGCTACGTGCTGGCCGGCCTGCTGCTGTGCATCCCGATCATCACGATCCCGTGGGCCATCGCGTCGTTCCGCATCGCCGCCTACGCCATCTGGCCCTTCGGCCGCGAGGTCGTCAGCAAGCCGACGGCCGGCGTGGGTTCGTTCCTCGGGAACGTGCTCTGGGTCATCCTCGCGGGATGGTGGCTCGCGCTCGGTCACATCGTGTCGGGACTGGCGCTGTGCATCACCATCATCGGCATCCCGATGGGCATCGCCGACTTCAAGATGGTCCCGGTCTCGCTCATGCCACTCGGCAAGGAGATCGTCTCCACCCGTCAGGGCGCGTTCGACCGCACGCTCTAGCGCCGTGGGTCAGGCGCGGAAGACGGCGACGCCGAGGTCGGGGTGGTCGACGAAGACGCCGTCCACGCCCTGCCGCGCGATCACGGCCCACTCGGCCTCGTAGTCCCCGAACGCGCTCTTGCCTCCCGGTCCGCGGTAGGGCGCCGCGAGGAAGGCGTTCTCCGGCCGGCAGGTCCAGGTGAAGACGGTCAGACCGCGGGCATGGGCGTCGGACACCAGCGTCGTCCCCGGAACGAGGAGCATCTTCTTGTCGACGCTGATCCCGTCGACCCGCCCGACCAGACGGTCGAGGTTCTCGGGCACCACCGTCTCCGGGTAACTCAGGGCGGTTGCTCCCTCCGCGACGAGGAGATCGTACGGCTGTCCCGCCGCCTCGACGAGGTAGACGAAGCTCGCGGCGACGCCCGCGGCGCGGAGCTGTCCGAGCACGGTCGATTCGAAGCTCTCCACGATGAGCGGCAACTCCCCCGCCGCCCACCGCGCATCCCGCAGCTCCTGCGCGACGAGGGGCGCGAGGCCGAGCCCGATGCTCGCGAAGTGGGTGGCGTGTTTGACCTCGAGCACGACGCCGATCTCCCGCCCCTGAGCGGCCGCGGCCGCCCGTACGAGGTCCAGGACGTCGCGCAGGCGCAGGATGGGCTCTGTGCCGTCGAAGGAGGCGCTGGATGCCCGGAGCTTCGGCAGCCGTTCCCGGCAGCGCAGCGTGGACAGCTCGGCCCAGGTGAAGTCCTCCGTGAACCAGCCGGTCAGTGCAGCGCCGTCCACGCGCCGCGTCGTGCGGCGGTCGGCGAACTCCGGGTGATCGGCGACGTCGGTGGTGCCGGAGATCTCGTTCTCGTGCCGCACGACAAGCACGCCGTCCTTGGTGGCGACCACATCCGGCTCGACGGCGTCGACCCCCATCGCGAGGGCGAGCTCGTAGGACGAGCGGGTGTGCTCGGGGCGGTAGCCGGGAGCGCCGCGATGCCCGATGACGAGCGGGGATTTGCTGGGCACGCTCACAGCGTAAGGCACCCCGGGAGTGTCGCCGCCCGGGTATCGTGGAGGAAAGCGACCTACGACCCCCTTTGGAGTGAGGCCCACCTGATGAGCAACTTCGCCTTCAACAATCCTGCTTTCCAGCAGCAGGACCCGCGCAACGTCGCGACCTACCCGGGTGCCCCCCAGGGTGCGCAGGGCGCACAGGCCGCGTCGCTCCAGCACGGTGCGATGGATGCCGCCGCCAACGCGCAGCTCGAGGGCATGTACGCCGCCCCCGCGGCCGGCGCCCTCGAGACCGACCGGATGTCCGTCGAGGACACCGTGTGGAAGACCGCCGGCCTGTTCGGCATCCTCCTCGTCACCGCCGCCGTCGGCTGGGTGCTGACGCTCGGCGGCCTCGACGTGCCGCGGTACGACCCGTACAACCCCGCCGCCGTCAACGTGCTGCCCTGGGCCCTCGGGGCGCTCGGCGGCTTCGTGCTGGCGATGGTGATCACCTTCACCTCGCGCAAGAAGGTCCGCCCCGCGCTGATCTTCGCCTACGCGGCCTTCGAGGGCCTCTTCATCGGCGGCATCTCGGCGTTCTTCGAGGTCCGCTGGCCCGGCATCGTCTTCCAAGCGACGCTCGCGACCGTCTCGGTCGTCGGCGTGACCCTCGCCCTCTTCGCCAGCGGCAAGATCCGCGCCTCGAAGAAGGCGACCAAGATCTTCATGATCGCGATGATCGGCTACCTGGTCTTCTCGCTCCTGAACCTCGTCCTCATGTGGACCGGGATCAACGACAACGCCTTCGGTCTCCTGAGCATGAAGGTCATGGGCATCCCGCTCGGCCTCATCATCGGCGTCCTCGTCGTGATCATGGCGGCGTACTCGCTGGTGCTCGACTTCGACCAGATCCAGCAGGGCGTGCGCAACGGCGCTCCCCGCAAGTACGGCTGGCTCGGCGGCTTCGGCATCATGGTCACGGTCGTCTGGCTGTACGTCGAGATCCTGCGGATCATCGCGATCGCCCGCGGCAACAACTGACGCGATACGGCACCACGAAAGGCCCGTCTCCCTGCGGAGGCGGGCCTTTGCCATATCCGGGACGGTGCGCGCAAGGGGTTGGCACGCGGTCCGGCGACCCGCCACAGTGGATACCACGAAGCCCCGGCACCCCGGGGCTCCTGACCCAAGGAGCTGACCATGAGTTTTCTCGGCTTTCTTCTTCTCGGCCTCATCGCCGGAGCCATCGCGAAGCTGATCCTGCCCGGCAAGCAGGGCGGCGGATGGTTCATCACCCTGCTGCTCGGCGTCGTCGGCGCCCTGCTCGGCGGCTGGCTCGGCAGCCTGATCCTCAACCGTCCGCTCACGGAGTTCTGGGACCTCGGCACCTGGCTCCTGGCCATCGGCGGTTCGATCATCGTGCTGCTGATCTACGGCCTCATCGCGGGCCGCAGCCAGCGGGTCAACGACTGACGCAGACCCCACTCGACGCGCTCCGCGTCACCCACGCCCGTCCCTCACGGCTGCGAGAGCATCCGTGAGGGGCGGGTCTTTTTCGTGCCGCTGCCGGTCAGCCCTCGGCTCCACGTGCCTTGCGCTCCAGGAGTCGGCGTTCGCGGTCGTTGCCGGCCAGCCCTGCGGCCACCGCGAACTCGCTGCGCGCCTCACTCTCCCTGCCGAGCCGACGCAGCAGCTCGCCGCGCGTGGCCGGGAGGAGATGGTATCCGCGCAGCACCCCGGACGCGCTCAGCTCATCGAGCAGCCGCAGGGCGGAGGCGGGCCCGGTCGCCATGGCCACGGCGGCCGCGCGGTTCAGCTCCACCACCGGAGACGGGGTGAGCCGGCCCAGCGCCTCGTAGAGCACGACGATGCGATCCCAGTCCGTCTCCTCCACGGACGGCGCGACGGCATGGCACTCGGCGATGGCTGCCTGCAGACCGTACGCCCCGCGACCGCGGCCGAGTCCGTCCGCCGTCGCCAGAGCCGCTCTCCCCCGCGCGATCCGGCTGCGGTCCCAGCGTCCGCGGTCCTGATCGGCGAGCAGCACCGGGTCCCCGTTCCGGTCGGTACGCGCCGGGAAGCGGGCGGCCGTGAGCTCCAGGAGCGCGAGCAGGCCGTGCACCTCCGGCTCCCGAGGCTGCAGCGCGGCGAGCACCCTGGCGAGCCGGATGGCCTCGTCGCTCAGCTCCGGCCGCATCCACTCCGGACCGCTGCTGGCTGCGTGAGCCTCGTTGAAGATGAGGTAGAGCACCCCGAGGACCGCACCGAGCCGCGCCGGATGCTCGTCCCGCGGTGGCACCTCGAACGGCGCGTGCGCGGCCGCCAGCGTCTTCTTCGCGCGCACGATCCGCTGCTGCACCGTGGCTGTGGGGATGAGGAAGGCGCGGGCGATCTCCCCGGTCGACAGACCGCCGACGACCCGCAACGTCAGGGCGACCTGCGCCTCCCGCGAGAGCACCGGGTGGCACGCGATGAAGAGGAGGCGCAGCACGTCGTCGTCCACCGCGTCCGGATCCCACGGCAGGTCCGGCACCTGCGCCTGCTCCTGTTCGAGCTCGTGCGCGATCAGAGCGAGACGATCGTCCAGCCGCTCGCGGCGGCGCCACCCGTCCACCGCCTTCCGCTTCGCCACGGCCGTGAGCCACGCCGCGGCGTTGCGCGGGACCCCTTCGACGGGCCATTGCCGCAGCGCGGCGACCAGGGCCTCCTGCGCCAGATCCTCCGCCAGGCCGAAGTCGCCGACCATCCGCGTCAGCGTGCCGACGATGCGCGCGGACTCGATGCGCCACACCGCTGCGACAGCCCGCTCGGCCGCCTCCTGCGCAGAGGCGGCCGAGGTGGTCCCCGGGTCCGAGGAGCCGTCCATCAGCGGAGCGGCCTCACGCCTGCTCGGTACGGCGAGCCTGCTCCTCCCGCCAGCCCGCCTCCTTCTCGATCCACTCGTTGTCGGCGGGGAAGTCCTCGGGGCCGGTCACCCGGCGCACCTCGAGGAACGACCCCGGTCCCAGCGGCGCCCGGCTCGCCCACTCGGCGGCCTCCTCGCGCGAAGAGACCTCGATGATCCAGAAGCCGTTGAAGAGCTCCTTCGTCTCCCCGTAGGGGCCGTCCGTGAGGAGCGGCTTCTCGGCGCTGAAGTCGACGACGAAGCCCTCCGCCGCGTCGGTCAGGCCCTCGCCGGCGACGAGGACGCCCGCCTTCATCATCGACTCGTTGTATCGGCCCATGGCCTCGATGACCTGCTCGAAGGGCATCTCCTGGTAGGCCGCCACCGCGTCGTCGGTCGCGCGCATGATGAGCATGAACTTCATGATGTTCTCCTTGTTCCGAAGGGCCGTTCCTCGACCCTCTCATCACAGACGTCGAACGGGAACAGCGGAGATCGACATCGGGGTGGGACTTCTTTCGTTGACTTCTCGAGGACGCACTGAAGGCATAGAGTTTCAGTTCACACCCTTTCAATGGAAATTGTTTTCCAGATCGGACGAGACTCGATGAAGAGACCCATCGCGGCCACCGCCGCTGCCGCCCTGCTCCTGCTGGCGCTCCCCACCACCGCCGGAGCGGCCCCCGACGAGGAGCCGTTGACCCGGTACGTCAAGGACACCTCCGGCGCCTATGGCTACAGCACGGAGCCCGTGTACACCTATCCGGGATCCGGAGAGCAGGTCGCCATCCCCACGACGCTGACGCCGGAGAACCGCCGCTTCTCCAGCGCCTGGGTCGGCACGATCGGCAACCTGAACTTCGGCAAGCCCACGGATGCGGCGGACTTCGACGCCCGCTACGCGACGGTGCTCGACGACTTCGCCTCCTGGAACATGAACGCCGTGATCTTCCAGGTGCGTCCGCTGCTGGACGCCTACTACCCGTCGGCGCTCAACCCGTGGTCCGAGTTCCTCACCGGCACCCAGGGCGCCGATCCCGGGTACGACCCGCTGCAGCGCATGGTGGAGGCCACGCACGCGCGCGGCATGGAGTTCCACGCCTGGCTGAACCCCTACCGTGTGACCAACACCAAGATGACGTCTCCCGCGATCCTCACCGCACTCGGGCTCACCGCGGACGAGGTGAAGGCGCTCTCGATCCCGCAGTACATCGCGGCGCTCAACGACGCCGGCATCCTCGCCGACGACAACTTCGCCGTGCAGCACCCCGACTGGGTGCTGTCGTTCGAGGAGAAGCTGTTCCTGGACCCGGGCCAGCCCGAGGTCCCCGCGTACGTCGCGGCCACCGTCGCCGAGATCACGGAGAACTACGACGTCGACGCCATCCACTTCGACGACTACTTCTACCCGTACCGGATCACCGTCGGCGGCCAGAACGTGTTCTTCGGCGCGCAGGGCGAGGACCGCGCGACCTTCGAGGAGTTCGGCCTCACGGCGGGCTACCCCGACACCGTGGACGGCATCGAGGCGTGGCGGCGCGACAACATCACGGGTCTCATCACCCTCGTCGGCGACGCGATCGATGCCGGCAACGCGGCCCGCGGCACCGCCGTGCAGCTCGGCATCAGCCCGTTCGGGATCTGGGAGCACGAGGCGCTGGACCCGGCCGGATCCCACACGCCGACCAGCTCGTCACAGACGTACAGCCAGGCGGTCTTCGCGGACACCCGCGGATGGGTCCAGGACGAGCTGATCGACTACATCGTGCCGCAGATCTATTGGAGCTTCGACCAGGCCGCCGCCCCTTACGGGGAGCTCGCGCAGTGGTGGAGCGACGTCGCAGCGGGCAGTCGCACCCAGGTCTACGTGGGGCATGCGCTCTACAAGCACGTGAACAACGGCGGCTGGGAGCAGGCCTGGATGAACCCGGAGGAGGTGCCGAACCAGATCCGGTACAACCAGAAGCTCGACGGCATCGAGGGCAGCGTCCTGTTCAGCTACAACGACATGAAGGCCAGCGATCTGAGCTCTCTCCCCGCTGATCAGCAGCCCAAGCACCAGGCCAAGAACACCGCGATCGAGCTCCTCGAGGGCGAGGCCTTCGCCCACCCCACGCTCGTTCCGGCCAAGCCCTGGCTCTCGGACGGACAGGTGGCCACCCCGGCGGCCCCCGAGGTCATCGACGGCGAGCTCCGCTGGCAAGCCGGGGACGCGCAGGAGGCCCGCCAGTATGCGATCTATCGCGGAACCGGTGATCCAGCGCAGATCGTCGCCACGCCGGGCGCGCTGGTGGACACGGTCTGGGCAGGCGGCGCGGCGTCGTTCCGCTTCCCCCTCCCCGCCGACGATGCCCCCACCGCCGCGCGCGCTGCGACGGAGACCTGGGTGGTGACCGCGCTGGATGCCGCCGCCGTCGAGAGTGCGCCGGTGGCTGTCGCCGTGGACGAGCCGGTGGACCCGACCGACCCGGGGACTCCGACGGATCCGACCGGACCGACGGACCCCGGCAGCCCGTCGAACCCGGGCGCTGCGGGTGAGGACGGCGTCACGGCACCCGGGGGCGGGGCCACGCGTGGCGAGCGCGGTGATCTCGCGGCGACGGGTGGCGACGCCCCCATCGTCGCTCTGGTCCTGGGCGGCCTGCTACTGGCCGCCGGCGCCGTCACCACGGTCGTGGCCGCACACGGGCGCCGCACGCGATGACGCCATCGACCGCCGGGGGGCCGCTCGCGACCTCCCGGCGGTCGCGACGGTCGCGTTCAGCGGCGCCGGGACGGAGCCTGCACGACGGCGGCGATGGTCGTGGCCAGCGCCTCCATCGAGCGCTCGGGACTCCACGCCGCCGCGACGGCCGGCGCCTCGGCACGCAGCGCCGCCAGACGGTCCTGGTCGGTCAGCAGCTCCCGGAGCGCCTCCCCCAGCGCCTTCACGTCGCCCGCGGGGACGAGGACCCCGCCGCCCGCACCGAGAACATCGCGGATGCCGTACCGCACGTCGTAGGACACCACGGGCGTGCCGTGCAGGAGGGCCTCGACGATGCCCAGCGGCTGCCCTTCGAACGCCGTGGAGGTGACGAGCACGGATGCCCTATCGAGCACGGTGGCCGGATCCGCGGTGTAGCCGCAGAGACGCACGCGGTCCGCGGCGTCGAGCTCGGCGATCAGTGCCGCCAGCCGCTCCTGCTCTGCTCCCGTGCCCCAGATCTCCATCCGGGAGCCCGGCACGTCCGCCTCGATGAAGGCACGGATGGAATGGTCGATGCGCTTGCCGGCCGCGAGCCGCCCCAGCACGACCACGAGGCCCTCCTCGCGCAGGTCGTCACGGCGCTCGACCGGCGCGATGGGGTTCGGCACCACGACATGGTTGGCGGCCTCACCGAACCGCGCCACGACGTCGTCCCGCTGCGTGGCCGTCGGCCAGATGACGGCGTCGAAGCGGTCGGCCAGCCGGAACCAGCGAGTCCAGAGCGTGTTGAGGGTCGCGTCGGGCGTGTAGGGCGCCTCCACGTGCATGGTGTGGATGGGGTGCAGGATGCGGACGCGCGGGTCGACCCAATCGGCGATCAGCTCACCGAGCTGGCGGGACTCGCAGATCACGACGATCGGACGGTCCCCCACCGCCGCGGTGACGTGCCCGAGCCAGGCACCGTAGAGTCCGCGGAAACCGTGCAGCGCACCGACGACCACGCCGGCGCCGTCGTACACCAGCACCGGTTCATCCGTCAGGTGCCAGTCGGGGTTGCCCGGGATCACCGGGAGCGCCGCGAAGGGGCGCCCCTCGGGGTCCGCGAGCACCCGGTACTCCACGTCGGGGTCGGCCGCCACCGCAGCGTCGGCCGCGTCTCGCAGCCAGGAGGCGGCTCCGCCCTCCGGCGCGACCGCCTCGTCGAAGAGGTTCCGCAGGCGATCGCGGGCGGTGAGCGCGCCGCGCTCGGTGAACACGCGACGGTGCTCGGCGTGCTCGGCCGCCGTCCCCGGGTCGAAGGTCAGCAACTGCGGACCCGCGCCCTCCCCCGCCCCTGCGGCGGCCAACAGCCGGGCGCGCGCGAGCGTGGCGATCGTGTACCCGCCGTCCAGCCCCGGGATCAGGCGGCTGGACAGCACCAGGTACTCGGCGTCCGGGAGGGCGGGCGCCGAGACCGGGGGCATCGTGCCCCCTACTCCCACTCGATCGTCCCCGGCGGCTTCGACGTGACGTCGAGCACGACGCGGTTGACGTCACGGACGCCGTTCGTGATCCGGTTCGAGATCTTTGACAGCACGTCGTACGGCAGGCGCGTCCAGTCTGCCGTCATCGCGTCCTCGCTGGAGACCGGACGCAGCACGATCGGGTGCCCGTAGGTGCGGCCGTCCCCCTGCACGCCCACCGAGCGCACATCGGCGAGGAGCACGACGGGGCACTGCCAGATCTCCTGATCAAGGCCGGCCTTGGTCAGCTCCTCGCGGGCGATGGCGTCGGCCTCACGCAGAATCTCGAGACGGTCAGCGGTGACCTCACCGATGATCCGGATGCCGAGGCCGGGCCCCGGAAACGGCTGGCGGCCGACGATCGCCTCGGGGATGCCGAGCTCGCGACCGATCGCGCGGACCTCGTCCTTGAAGAGGGCCCGCAGCGGCTCGATGAGCTCGAAGTCGAGGTCGTCCGGCAGCCCGCCCACGTTGTGGTGCGATTTGATGTTGGCGGTGCCCGCACCGCCACCCGACTCCACGACGTCCGGGTAGAGCGTGCCCTGCACGAGGAACTTCACCGGGGCGCCGCCGTCGGCCTTCGCCTCCTCGACGAGGTCGAGCTGCACCTTCTCGAACGCCCGGATGAACTCGCGCCCGATGATCTTGCGCTTCTCCTCCGGATCGGTCACGCCCTGGAGGTGACCGAGGAAGGTCTCGGCGGCGTCGACCGTGATGAGCCGCACGCCGGTGGACTCGACGTAGTCCTTCTCGACCTGCTCGCGCTCGCCCTTGCGGAGGAGGCCGTGGTCGACGAAGACCGCGGTGAGCTGGTCGCCGATCGCCTTGTGCACGAGGGCGGTCGACACGGCGGAGTCCACGCCGCCGGACAGCGCCGAGATGACCCGGGCGTCGCCGACCTGCTCGCGGATGCGCTCGACCTGCTCGGCGATCACGTTGTCGGGGTTCCAGTCGGATGCCAGACCGGCACCCTTGTGGAGGAAGTTCTCGAGCACACGCTGACCGTGGTCGGAGTGCTTGACCTCGGGGTGCCACTGCACGCCGTAGAAACCGCGCTCCTCGTTCGCGAAGGCGGCGACCTTCGTGGCCTCCGTCGTCGCGAGCACCTCGAAGCCCTCCGGGGCCTTCGCGACCTGGTCGCCGTGACTCATCCACACGTTCTGCTCGGTCGGCTGCCCGCTGAGCAGCGTGCCGCCGTCACCGGAGATGACGGCATCGGTCGCGCCGTACTCGCGGAGGCCGGTGTGCGCGACCTCGCCGCCGAGGGTCTGGGCCATGTACTGGAAGCCGTAGCAGATGCCGAGCGTGGGGACGCCGAGGTCGAAGACCGACGGGTCGAGCTTCGGCGCACCCTCCTCGTACACTGACGACGGACCACCGGAGAGGATGATGGCGACGGGGTTCTTCGCGGCGATCTCCTCCGCGGTGGCGGTGTGCGGCACGATCTCGCTGTAGACCCCGGCCTCGCGCACGCGGCGGGCGATGAGCTGCGCGTACTGGGCGCCGAAGTCGACGACGAGCGCGGGGCGCTGCTGGGTCTCGGACTGTTCGGTCAACGGACACCTTCCGGGGCGATCGCGGAGGCCTCGGCGGCCTCCCTGGTGGCGAGATAGGTCTTGACTTCACGGGCGACGACCGCCTCCATGAAGAACGACAGCAGCGGCACGACGCCGCCGAGCGCGAGCAGGATGAACCGCGGGAACCGCCAGCGCATCAGACTCCACATGCGGAAGCACGCGAAGAGGTAGACGACGTAGAACCAGCCGTGGGCGACGAGGATGAACAGCGAGATGTTGAAGCCGTCCCCGAGGGAGGTCATCTCGCAGGAGTTCGTCCACGGCGCGAACAGCGACCACCACTGGCAGTCCGGTCCGGCGATGACGCCGGCGAACCAGAGCGGGCCGCCCGACCCTCCGGCGAAGAGCTCGAGGTGGATCGGCGTGTACTTCAGCACCATCTCGGCGAGCAGCAGGAGCAGCATGACTCCCGTGATGATCGACGCGATCTGGTAGAACTTCAGCGCACCGCGGATCGCCGGAAAGCTGGCGACTTTCGGTTCGGGCATGCCCCCAGTCTAGTCGGCGGGGCGCGCCACCCCGACCCCGCGGAAACGACGGAGGCCGCCGGGTCGCCCCGACGGCCTCCGCCACGTCATCCGCCGATCGGCGTCAGAACCATCCGGTCAGGAGGTCCCACAGCCAGTCGACGATGTCCTTGATGATCCCGCCGATACCGCCGGCCCGGTTGACGGTCACGGTGGCCGTGGCCTCGTCCCCGTCCGCCTGCGCCACCGCGACGGTGTACTTCCCGGGCTGGGCGTTCTTCGGCACCGTCACCGAGGTGCTGAACGTGCCGTCCTGCCGGACCTGCACCGTGCCGACCTCGACGCCCTGGCCCTTCTTCGGGCGGAGCTCCACGGTCACAGTCTCGCCGGGCTGGTAGCCCTCGCCGGTGATCACGAGCTTCTTGCCCGCGGCCACCTTCGAGGAGCCGAGCGCGATGGTCCCCGCGAACTCCTCCTCGCCGGAAATCGTGAACGGCACCTGCACCGTGGTGCCCGTCGCCGGGACCTCGACCGTGAGCTGCTGCTCGCCGAACACCCCGGACGGCACCGTGAAGGTGAGGGTGGCGCGCCCGCCCTCGTCCGTGGTGTCCACGATGGTCGGGTCGACCGTGCCGGCCGCGAGCTGCGTGTCACCGAGCGACAGGGTGACCGCTCCCGGAGCCGCCTCGCCCCCGCTGAAGGCCAGCGAGGAGAGGGAGACGGTCACCTGGTCGCCCGCGCGGTAGCCGTCGGCGTCCGCCGGGCTGACCGTCACGCCGACCGCACGCTGGGCGAGGTCGGGCGAGGCCGTCTTGTTCGCGTCGAACCAGTCGACCATGGACTGCAGGTCGATCTTGCCGGTGTCCCGCTTGCCCGCGCCCTCCTTGAAGGTGGCGAAGTTGTCGCCGCCCGCCGCGAGGAAGGAGTTCGCCGCCACCGCGTACTCCCCGTTCGGGTCGATCGCAGTGCCGTTCAGCGTGATCGAGGTGATCCGCGAACCCGCGGCCGCCGTCGGGTCGTAGGTGTAGACCAGCCCCTCGGAGACGCCGAGCTTGAGGAACGGTCGCGCCGATCCGGCCGGCTGCCACTGCTCCTCCAGCACGCCCTTCAGCTGCGTGCCGGTGAGGGTCAGCGTGACCAGCGTGTTGGCGAACGGCTGGACGGTCGCCGCCTCCCGGTAGGTGACGTTGCCGTTCGGATCGTCGGCGTTGCTCGACGCGTAGGTCAGGTTGGCACGGATGCCGCCCGGGTTCATGAGAGCGATGTCCGCGCCCGTGGACCACTTCTGCACGTCGGCGACGAAGTTGCCGATGGTGGACTCGCCACCGCGGTTCTCCGAGCCGTTGGTCTGCCGCGCACGGTTGAAGTCGGCGGTGATGTCGCCGACCTTCACGGCGCCCAGCACGTCGGCCTCCGCCTTCGCCTTGTCGACGATCGCCTGCACCTCCGGCACCGCCGGGTACAGCGGCTTGCCCGCAGCCGTGAGGGGCTTGATCTCGTTGATGATCGAGAGCAGCTCCTTCGTCTTCGGGTCGACCTGGATGTTCATGAGGCCGAGGTTCTCGCCGTACTGCCCCGCCGAGACGACCGGCCGGCCATCGATGACGTGGTTGTAGGCGAGGTGCGTGTGCGCCGAGACGATCGCGTCCACGTCGTCGTCGACCCCGTAGACGATCTCACCCAGCGGCGAGTCCTCGGTGATCGCGGACAGCGCGGTGCTCTCCGCGCCTTCGTGCACGAGCAGGATCACCACGTCCGCCTCGCCGTTGGCGGGGTCCCCGTCGCGCAGGTCGTCGGCCACGGCGTTCACGGAGTCGACGATGCTGCGCACCTCGAGATCAGCGATGCCCTCGGGCGAGACGAGCGAGTCGAGGTCTTCCGTGACGGCGCCCACGAATCCGACGCGCACGCCGTCGAGCTCCTTGACCCAGGCCGGGGCCAACGCGGGCTCACCGGTCTCGGTGAGGAAGACGTTCGAGGAGATGTACTCCCAGTCCGCGCGCTCCTGCACCCGGTCGCGCAGGTCTTCCCAGCCCTGGTCGAACTCATGATTGCCCGCGGCGCTCACGTCCAGCCCGGCGGCGTTGAGCGCGTCGATCGTGGGGTTGTCGTCGTTGATGAACGAGGTGAACGTCGACGCCCCGATGAGGTCGCCGGCTCCGGCGAAGATCGTGTTCGGGTTCGCCGCACGGAACTGCTGCACCGCGCCGGCGAGCACGGCAGCTCCCGCCGCCGCCCCGTCCGCCTCGATACGGCCGTGGAAGTCGTTCACCGTCACCACGTCGATGCTCACCGGCGGGATCTCCGAGGAGACGCCGACGAGGATCGGGTCGTGATCGCTGGACCGGTAGGGGGTGCCCTCCTCGGCGGCGCCGAACGCATAGCCGCGGTCGCTCCACTCGGGGGAGTTGATTCCCCACACACCGGCGCCCGTGATCGACGGGACGAGCGAGGGCGAGGCGATCACGTGGTCGAGCGAGCCGAGCTCGCCGTCGAACGTGTAGGTGTACTGACCTGCGGCCTTGTCGGCGGCGACGTCGCTCCACCCCTGCGAGATGAAGACGTCGATCGGGTCTTCCTGCCCGTAGGCGTTGAAGTCGCCGATCAGCAGCATGTCGCTGCTGCCGCTGCTCTCGGCCAGCTCGTCGGTGAAGTCGAGGACGGCCTGCGCCTGCTTCACCCGGTCGGCGTTGAAGAAGCCCTGACCGTCGGCGGGCTCGGCCCCGGCGCCCTGCGGCGGGGACTTCGACTTCAGGTGGTTGGCGACGACGGTGACGACCCGGCCGTCGATGTCGAACGCCTGGGCGATCGGCTCGCGGGCGTTGCCCCACACGGACTCGTCGGTGACGGTGGCGCTGTCGCCCACCGTGCTCACGGCGTCCTTCTTGAAGATGATCGCGTTGGTGATGTAGTCCGTGGTCGCCGGGTCCTGCAGAGCCTCGGGCGTCCGCACGTAGTCCCACACGTCGGAGCCCGCGTCGGCGTTGAGGCCGGCGACGAGGTCCTTGAGGGCGGTGTCGACGGGCTTGCCCAGCTTGACCGAGTTCTCGATCTCCATCAGCGCCACGATCTCCGCGTCGAGGCCGTTGATGGCCGAGACGATCTTGGACTTCTGGATCGCGAACTGGGCCGCGTTCGCCGCGCCGCGGGCGTCGGCGTTCTCGCTCTTCAGCGTCGTGAAGTAGTTGTAGACGTTGAACGACGCCACCTGCGCATCACCGCCCACCTCCGGGACCTCCGCGGGGCGCGGGTTCGTCGCCTCGAAGGTGACCTTGCGCTCCGCGGGGGAGGCGTCGTCGATCGGGACCACCGGCTGCAGACGCCAGTCGTCGAAGCCCCACTGGAGCACGTAGCCGTTGGACCCGAAGTCGACGGTGTCGCCGTTGCGGACCACCGTGTCCTCCGTGAAGTACGGCTGCTGGCCCGGGTGGCCGTTGTTGGTCACCTGGATGGACCAGGCGTCGTCGAGCAGGATGCGGTTGGCGCGGTTCTCGGCCGCGATGGCGGCCGCGTCGGCCCCGGGACGCGTGGTCTCGGTGCTCTTGACGTTGAGGTCGTCGCCGGCGTTCAGCCACAGCGCCCCGTAGTTGTAGAGCTGGTGGCTCGACGCGAGCCGGTACGTGCCGGTCGGGGCGACGTACATGTTCTCGTACTGCTCGCGGTCGGCACCGCGGACGGTGTCGGGCAGCGGCGTGAGCGCGGGCACGCCCACGCCGGCCGTGACCACCGAGACGTCCGCGACCGCGGCAGGGGCGATCTGGGTCTGACCGTAGTACTCGCTCACCGTGCCGGTCACCGAGACGAGGTCGCCGATCTCGAGCGTGGGCGCGAGCGCGTTCAGGAACACGAACACGCCGTCCGAGGCGCCCGGGGTCGCGTCGGTCTCGCCGCCCGAGCCCTGCGTCTGGATCACGATGCCCTTGTAGCCGCCGGTCCGGTGGTCCGCCGTGACGACGCCCTCGACGCGGACGCGCTGTCCGGCGAGCGGCGAGACGTCGCCGGTGCCCTGGACCTCCGCGATGGTGGCGGCCTTCGGCTCCGTCCCCGGCTCCTCGCCCGGGTCGGTGCCGGGATCCGTGCCGCCGGAGTTCTGCGGGGTGATGGTCGCCGACAGCGCGAAGTCGGCCTTGTTGTCGTCCGCGTCCGCACCGTCCGTGCGATTCAGCGACCGGACGTCGGTGTTGCTGGTGGGGGCGGTGGCCGCCGCCGTCTCGAAGGTGTTCGAGGTGCCGTAGCCGAGGAGGTCGATCACCCCGTCCACGCCGACGGTCGAGCCGGGGGTGAGGGTCACGGCCGCGGTGCCCTCGACGAGCGCCAGGGTGCCGTTGGTGCCGCTCGGGCTCAGCGTCGTGGTGGCGTCGGGAGTGGGCAGCGCGGCGCCGTTGGTGCCGTTGCTGTTCGCCTGCACGAGGAAGTAGCCGCCCGCCGGGATCGTCCCCTTCAGCGGTGCGACGCCGTTGAAGGCGCCGGTCCCGGCCGCGGAGCGGTACTGCAGGGACATGCCGTCGAGCGTGACGGGCGCCGCCGTCGGGTTGTAGAGCTCCACGAACTTGTTCGTGAACGCCGCCCCGGCGCTGCCGCCGGACAGATAGGCCTCGTTGATCACCACCCCGGTGCCCTCGGTGTTCGCCGATGCGGGCGCGGCCACCAGCGAGCCGAGGCTCAGGGCGGCGACGCACGTCGCGGCGAGAGCGCCCACGCGCCCTCGGATTCTGCGGTGCGAGACGGGGGTCAGGGTCTCCCCGTGCTCAGGAGCGGACATCATCGGTGCTGTCTCC
Source organism: Microbacterium sp. NRRL B-14842 (assembly GCF_050470785.1). NCBI lineage: Bacteria > Bacillati > Actinomycetota > Actinomycetes > Micrococcales > Microbacteriaceae > Microbacterium > Microbacterium sp. NRRL B-14842. Next base: position 2,242,378 of record NZ_JBFLUM010000001.1, read on the forward strand.
TCGATCGTGTTCCGGCGCTGCTCAGGACGCTGTCATCGCACACATCGGGAACTCCCAGCGTGCGCACATGGAGCGAGCATACGGAGCGGTTCGGACATCCTCAACGGAGTTTTCCCATTGGTCATCCAGCGCTCACCGAATGGCCGCGACGCCCCCTGACGAAGGTTCACACGCCGGCCCCGCGGCGCGCAGAAGCGCAGCGCCCGTCGCGCGGATGCGCAGTGGTCGTCAGACGACCGCTGACCCCTCGGCGTCCTCGAACTCCTCCACCTCGCGCTCCCAGGCGTCCTTCGCCAGGCGGTACCAGAGGTAGAACGCGAAGCCCGCGAAGATGACCCACTCGGCGGCATAGAAGACGTTGAGCCAGTTGACCGGGGACTGCTCCTCCGGCGCGGGCGAGGCGATGTCGTCGAGCCCTGCCGTGGCGGTCGTGGAGGCGAGATACGGACGGTAGACGTCGAGCTGCTCGATGTCGTGCCAGCGGCTCAACAGAGCGGCCGGGGACATCCGGTCCATCTGCTCCGGATCGGAGCGCGGAGGCACCGACGGACCCTCATCCGAGATGACGCGACCGGCGACCTCGACCACGCCGCCGTCCGCCTCGGCTTCCAGACGCTCCACGGCGGCGTCGGCGGCCTCGCGATCCGGCGCCCAGCCGATGGCGACCGCCAGCGAGACGCGCTCGTCGACCCGGAGCTGTCCGGTGACCCAGTACCCCTCGGCGCCGTCGTTGAAGCGGCTGCCCACGACGAGGAAGTCCCCGGGGACCCAGACGCCCTCCGTCTCCACGCGCTGCCCGACGAGGGGCTCGGGGAGGTACTCCCCCGGCTGCACGACCTCGTCCAGCGGCCGGACCTGCTCGGTCGCCCCCGGCGCCGGTGGATCTGTCTCGATCGCCCGCTCCAGCTGCCATTGGCCGAGCCAGGCGAACACCCCGGCGACGACGAGGCACAGCAGCAGCATCGCGATCCAGCGTCCCCGCAGCATGACCTCACGAAGGGTCGGCGGGAAGGGAGCAGGTGCGGTCACGGTGATGCGGAGACCTCAGGCCTCGTACGGGGCCAGCACGACCTCCACCCGCTGGAACTCCTTGAGATCGGAGTACCCGGTGGTGGCCATCGACTTGCGCAGCGCGCCGATGAGGTTCGCGGTGCCGTCGGCGACCGGCGCCGGACCGTAGAGGATCTCCTCCAGCGTGCCGATCCCGCCGACCTCGACGCGTCGTCCGCGGGGCAGCTTCGGGTGGTGCGCCTCGGGGCCCCAGTGGAATCCCTGGCCGGGAGCGTCCGTCGCGCGAGCCAGGGCGACCCCGAGCATGACGGCGTCTGCGCCCATGGCGAGCGCCTTCACGATGTCGCCGGAGGTGCCGACGCCGCCGTCGGCGATCACGTGGACATAGCGCCCGCCGGACTCGTCGAGGTAGTCACGGCGAGCCGCGGCCACATCGGACACCGCGGTGGCCATGGGCGCGTGGATGCCGAGGGTGGCCCGGGTGGTGGACGCCGCGCCGCCGCCGAAGCCCACGAGCACGCCGGCGGCACCGGTGCGCATGAGGTGCAGGGCCGCCGTGTAGGTCGCGGCTCCGCCCACGATCACCGGCACGTCGAGGTCGTAGATGAACTTCTTGAGGTTCAGCGGCTCCGCCACGCTCGACACGTGCTCGGCGGAGACGGTCGTGCCCCGGATGACGAACAGGTCGACGCCGGCCGCGGCGACGGTGTCGTAGAACTCCTGCGTGCGCTGCGGGGTGAGGGAGCCGGCGACGGTGACGGCGGCTTCGCGGATCTCGGCGAGTCGGCGGGTGATGAGCTCGGGCTTGATGGGCTCCGAGTAGAGCTCCTGCATGCGCACGGTCGAGCGGTCCTCCGCGAGGCCGGCGATCTCGGCGAGAAGCGGCTCCGGGTCCTCGTACCGGGTCCAGAGCCCCTCGAGGTCGAGCACCCCCAGGCCGCCGAGCTGCCCGAGCATGATCGCGGTGCGCGGGCTGACGACCGAGTCCATCGGCGCCCCGAGCACCGGGATCTCGAAGCCGAAGGCGTCGATCGTCCATGCGGTGGACACGTCCTCGGGGTTCCGCGTGCGCCGCGAGGGCACCACCGCGATGTCGTCGAACGTGTACGCGCGACGCGCGCGCTTTCCTCGGCCGAGCTCGATCTCCATGGTCACCCGTCCAGCCTACCCGGCGCCCGGCGGCCTCCGCGGCGGTCAGCGTGCACGCGCCACCCGCCGCTCGTCCCAGACCGGCTCGTCGGATTCGTAGACCTCGCCGTCCGTGCCGAACACGAGGAACCGGTCGAAGGAGCGAGCGAACCATCGGTCGTGGGTGACCGCGACCACGGTGCCCTCGAAGCGTCCGAGCGCCTCCTCCAGCGCCTCGGCCGACTCCAGGTCGAGGTTGTCGGTGGGCTCGTCGAGGAGGAGGAGGGTCGCGCCGGACAACTCGAGCAGGAGCACCTGGAACCGCGCCTGCTGTCCGCCGGAGAGCGACTCGAACGCCTGCTGGGCCTGGCGGACGAGGCCGTACCTGTCCAGGGCCGAGCTCGCCGCGTCCCGGGGCATGCCGTCGCGGAGGTCGTCCCCCCGATGCAGGATCTCCAGCAGCGTGCGGCCGACGAACTCCGGGTGCGCGTGGGTCTGCGCGAAGAGCCCCGGCACCACGCGGGCGCCCAGCACCGCGCGTCCGGAGTGCTCGACGGGGCGGAGGTCCTCCGCGACCGCGGTCACATGTCCCAGGGACGGATCCGGGTCGGTGCCACCGCGGGCCAGCAGTCGCAGGAAGTGCGATTTGCCTGAGCCGTTCGACCCGAGCACGCCCACCCGGTCGCCGTACCAGATCTCGGTGTCGAAGGGCCGCATGAGACCGGTCAGCTCGAGTCGGTCAGCCACGACCGCCCGCTTCCCGGTCCTGGCCCCGCGGAGGCGCATGTCGAACTCCTGCGCCGGGGGCCGCTCCTCGGGCGGGCCCGCCTCCTCGAACTTCCGCAGTCGCGTCTGCGCCGCCTGATACCGGGACGCGAAGCCGTCGTTCGCGGACGCCTTGACCTTGAGGTTCGCCACCAGGATGCGGAGCTTCTCATGCTGCTCGTCCCACCGCCGGCGCAGCTCGTCGAGCCGGTCCATCCGATCGGCGCGCGCCTGATGGTAGGTCGCGAAGCTCCCGCCGTGCACCCAGGCGGTCGACCCCGCCGCACCGGGTTCCAGCGTGATCAGCCGATCGGCGGCTCTGGCGAGGAGCTCGCGGTCGTGCGACACCAGCAGCACGGTCTTGTCCGTGGCGCGCAGCCGCTCCTCGAGCCACCGCTTGGTCGGCACGTCGAGGTAGTTGTCCGGCTCGTCGAGCAGGAGCACCTCATCGGGGCCACGGAGCAGCGCCTCCAGGGCGAGCCGTTTCTGCTCTCCGCCGGAGAGGGAGGTGAGCTCGCGGTACCGTGCCCGCTCGAACGGCACGCCGAGCGCTGCCACGGTGCACTGATCCCACACGGTCTCGTGCTCGTATCCGCCGGCGTCCGCGTACTCGGCGATGGCGGAGGCGTAGGCCATCTGGGTGTCGTGCTCGTCGCGGTCGATGAGCGCGTTCTCCGCGGCCTCCAGCGCCTCCGCCGCCGCACGGAGACGCGTGGGGGCCACCCGCACGAGCAGCTCGTGCACGGTCTGGCCCGGCTCGCCGTGCCCGACGAACTGGTCCATGACGCCGAGTCCGCCGTCGATGGTCACCACCCCGTCGTCGGCCGGCTGCTCGCCGCGGATGATCCGCAGCAGCGTCGTCTTCCCCGCCCCGTTCGGCCCGATCAGAGCGCTGGTCGAGCCCGCCCCGACCCGGAACGACACCTCGTCGAGAAGCGGTCTGCCGTCGGGAAGCGTCAGTGAGATCCCGGATGCGTCGATATACCCCACGGGCGTGGCCGTCCTTCCGCCCGCGGACAGCGAGCCGACCAGGCTATCAGTCCGCGCGGCTTCGCGACCACCGGGACGAGCCTTCCGGGCCCGTCAAGCCGCGTCTTCCTGCGCTGCGGCCGCTCGACGCTCATCGTGGAGCGCGTTCGCCAGACTGGCACCGGTGAGCTGCGCACGGACAAGTGTCCGCGCCTGCTCCCGTGCGAGGAGGACGACGCCGCCGCGGTCCTCCTCGATCATCAGCAGAGTGACGCCCTCGTTCCAACGCTGCCGCGCGCGCAACTCGCCGGGAATGACCAGGTGCCCGTGGTCATCCAGCGAAGCAGTGAAGGTGGCGGTCATGACGCCCACCGTACCGCTCCCCCACCGATGTGTCAGTCCGCGCGACTGAGGGTCTGCAGCACCTCGGTCTTGGGAGCCGCCGGGAGCACGAACCGGAACTCGGTGCCCACGCCCTCCTCGCTGGTCACGTCCATCGATCCGCCGTGGGCCAGCACGATCGCGCGCGTGATCGTGAGACCCAGCCCCACCCCCGGGACGGCGTTGCGCGTGGCCGTCGAGGCGCGGAAGAACCGGGTGAAGAGCATGCGCTGCTCGTCCTGCGGGATCCCGACCCCGGTGTCGGCGATGGCGACCTGCACCCCGCCGTCGAGGCGACGCACGGCGGCCGTCACTCGCCCCCCGCGCGGGGTGAACTTGATGGCGTTCGAGAGGAGGTTGTCCACCGCCTGCCCGAGGCGTCCGGGATCGACCAGCAGCGGGATCGGCTCGTCACCGACCTGCAGCTCCAGTTCGATCCCCTCGCGCTGCGCATGCGGCCCCGCCGAGGCGACCGCCGAGCGCACGAGGTCCGCGATGTCGGCCTCGTCCCGCTCCAGGGGAAAGCGCCCCGATTCCACCTGCGCCGTGAAGAGCAGATCGCCGACGAGGTTCAGCAGGCGCTTCGCGTTGCGCTCGATGATGCCGACGAACTCCTGCTGGTCCTCGGTCAGGGGCTGACCGGGGTCGTTCTGCAACAGGTCGAGGAAGCCGATGATCGCACTCAGCGGCGTCCGGAGCTCATGGGAGATCATCCCCACGAACTCGTCCTTCATGCGCGCGACCTCGACGGCTCTGGTCTCGTCCGTGAGCACGAACAGGTAGCCCTGCTGCGCGCCGGACGGATCCTTGTGCGGGGTGACGGTCACCCGCGCCGGCACCGTCGTGCCACCCGCGGTCCTCACCTCGATGTCGCCGTCGACGGTATGGCCGGCGTCCGCGTGGGCGAAGAGCTCGCGGAGCCCGTCCGGCACTCCTGCGCGGTCGGGCGCCCCGCCCTGCCCCGCCGGCACCCCCGAGACGTCTTCGCGCGACGCGGTGTCCTCGGCGAGCATCTTCAGCGCCGACGGCGAGAAGAAGCGGTCGACGCGCACGTCGTCGAGAGCCTCATCGTGGGAGAGCCCGAGCAGGCGGACGGCCCCGGGGTTCCACGCCGTGACGCGCCCCTCGCGATCGGTGCCGATCACGGCCTGCGCGGTGATCGACGCCCACAGGCCCTCGAACGAGTCGAGCAGCACGCGGTACTCGTGCTCCTTCTGACGAAGCTGCACGATCATCGAGACGTTCTCGGACAGCGCCTTGGTCCGCTCCGTGACCAGTTCCTCCGCCTGCTGCACCCGCAGCCGCTGCTGCCGGGAGAGCTCGTTCACCACGGCCGCGACGGCCGCGAAGACGAGCGGACCGACGACGCCGCGGAGCCACACCACCGCGTTCGTCGGCGGTTCGACGACGTAGGGGATCAGCAGCGCGAACGACGTGAACGCGCCGACGACGAAGACCCAGCGGATCCCCGGCGCCGCCGCGATCCAGATCACCGGGAGCAGCACGAGCGATCCGAAGAGCGAGGCCGCGCCTCCCGTCCCTGCACGGAAGAGGCCCAGTCCCAGGATGTCGACCATCGGCACCAGCAGCACGATCCAGCCCTCGCGGATGTGCAGCGCGCTGAGCACCCCGGCGTGGAGCGTCGCGACGAGCACGACCGCGAGGCCGGTCAGCGCGAGGGCCACATCGGTGAACGGCAGGCTGGGGATGGCCCAGGTCATCACGCCCGCGATCGCGGCGGCGACGAGAGTCGGGACCTGCTTGACGATCGGGCTCGGGTTGTCGACGACCCGGTACCAGCGGTTCTCGGCACGCTCCAGCGGCGTGGCCCTCATCGCGGCACCCGCTCCACGGCCCGATGCAGGTCCGCCCCCGTGATGGGCTTCGGCAGCGCGGCGTCAGCCGGTGGATACTCCGCGACGTCCAGCACCGAGCTGACGATGAGGAAGCACTCCGGGTAGCGTTCGTGGATCAGCCGGCAGCACGCCTGACCGGAGATGCCGGGGAGCAGCAGGTCCAGGACGGCGACCTGGGGGTCGATGTCCGGGAAGGCGGCGATGGCAGACTCCGCATCGGGCGCGACGAACACGTCGAAGCCCTCCCGATCGAGGTACCGCCCCAGGAGGGTCGCCTGATCCGGAGCGTCCTCGACGACCAGGGCGAGCGGCCGTCCGGTCATCGCAGGAGCAGCTCTCGGACTACGACGATCACGACCACGACGGCGAGGGAGATGAGCGCCTGCGGGATGAGGCGGCGCTCCTTCCGGGCGTCGGCCGTGATCTCCTCCACCTCGGCGTCGTGCGATGGTGCGTCGGTCATGAGTCGACCCGTCCGATCTTCTCGGTCTTGATCCAGGAGGCATCCGCGCGACGCCACTCCTTGAGGTACGAGTCGGCGGTGATCGCGCACAGCAGTGATCCGTAGCCGCAGACGTAGAGCAGCAGGCCCGCGAAGAAGCGTCCGGCCGGAAGCGGCTCGACCGCCCGCGCGAGCCAGATGCCGAGCATCGACACCGGCCCCCAGAGGGCGAACGCCAGCAGCCACAGCACACGCGTCTGCTCCGTCGACTCCTGCCCGGCCGCGCCGATCAGGCCGTCCAGGGCCCAGGGGAACAGCGCCAGGGCCATGAGGATCAGCGCCCCGAGCCCCGGGAACATGATCGCCTCGCGCCAGGACTGCCGCCCGATGCGCGGATCGAGCTGGACGGAGTAGAGCATCGAGAAGATGTAGATGGCCGCCGCGGCGATCCACATGAACCGGAACACGAACTCCGCGACGTCGCTGTGCAGGAGCAGGAGGACGATCATCGCGGTGGCGGCGAGGAGCAGGAGCGCCGGCATCAGCAGGATCGTGAACCAGGCCAGCCCGAAGGGGATGCTGCCCAGGTTGTGGTCGCGACTCGGACGGAACCAGAGCTTCTTGTAGATCGAGGTGAGCTGCACGTTGCCGCGCGCCCAGCGCAGCCGCTGCTTCCAGAGACTCTCGATCGTCCGCGGCTCCTCGGCGAGCACCACGGCGTGCGGCTCGAACACCATCCGGCGGCCGTGGAGCTGACTCTCGAAGGTCGTCATGGTGTCCTCGGCGAGCGTGCCCGTCGGGATGCGACCGCCGATCGCCTCGAGGTTCGCGCGGGAATGCAGCTGGGCGCCCCCGGCGAGGCAGGCGATCGCTCCCCCGACGTTCTGCGTGCGCCGTGCCGAGAGCTGGCCGATGACGTACTCGATCGCGATGAACCGGGTGAGGTAGTTGCGGTCCCTGCTGCCCTCCGCGATGTAGGCCGTGACGGCCCCGACCTCCTCGTCCGCGAGGTGCCGGGTGAGCTTGCGCAGGGAGTCCCGCGCGAAGATCACGTCGGCGTCCATGATGAGCACCGCTTCGGTCCACGGGTCGGCGAGCACGACGTCGAGGCCGTGGTTCAGCGTGTGCGCCTTGCCCTCGCCACCCTTCTCGCGCCGCAGGTGGACCACGCGCCCCGGGTAGGTCGCCGCCTTCTGCTGCACGATCGCCGGGGTGTCGTCCGTGGATGCGTCGTCGACGACGAAGACGCGGAGGCGCTCGGCGGGGTACTCGAGCTGGAGCAGCCGCTCGATCGCGGGGCCGATGACCAGGCTCTCGTTCCACGCCGGGATGACCACGGCCACGTTCGGGTGGTACGGCGCGGCCTTGCCGTAGTGATTGCGGAAGGCGTGCAGCGGCAGCATGAGGAACTGCAGCCCGGTGTTGACGACCGGGAGCGTGCCGATCAGCACGCAGAGGAGGAGGATGACGACGACGACCGTCTCGATCCAGGTCAGCTCGGGCATCAGCGTCCTTCCGTCCCGTCGAGCAGCGGGAGGATGCGGGAGTACCGGCCGACGTCTGCGGCCACGTGGCTGTCGGTGGACGCGACGATCCCGGCACCCGCGCGCTCCAGCGCGGTCAGCGCCTCCGCGCCGGGGCACACCCACTTCTCGTTGACCTCGACGAGGGTGTCCGTCTCCGCGGCGGCGCGAGCCCAGGCCTCGAGACGCTCGGCTCCGAGCTCCTCCTCCGCGAGACCGATCTTCGGCAGGATCGAGAAGCAGTGCGCGAGCTGGTTGCCCGGATGGCGTCGCATGGTCGCGATGACCGCGTCCGTGAACTGGTCGAGGACGTCGACCGGCGCCCACCCCGCGGCGATGCGCTCGCGGACGGCGGTGGGACCGAGCGGCCCGTCCACGCCGGGGAACTGATGGTCGGCGATGAGGATCCGGTCGATGCCCTCAGGCAGCACCGGGATGTCGAGTTCCCCCGAGGCGTCGAGGATCTTCGCCTCGACGCCCGTGAGCACCGTGAGTCCGTCCGGAACGCGCAGCCGACGGACCGCGGCGAGGTACTCCGGCACCCAGGTCGTGCTCTGCCGTACGTGGTCGACGAGGCGGACCGTCTCGAGACCGACGGCCGCAGCGGCGGCGACGTTCTCCTCCAGCGTGGAGACCGCGTCATCGGAGAACGTGGAGTGGACGTGGTGGTCTCCGCGCAGGGCGGGATGGCTCACAGTTCCTCCTGGTGACCGGCGTGCGCCGACACGAGCACGTCGTCGACCTCGACGATCACGTCCTCCAGGAAGCGCACCGATGCGACCTCGCGGAAGGGCACCTGCACCGGGATCTCCCGGCCGAGGAAGAGGTCGGCGACGAGCGACGGGATGTCGACTCCGGCGGCGATCGTCAGCGGGAGCGCCCCGGGGAAGCGCGGGTTGACCTCGAGCAGCACGGCCCGCCCGTCCCGATCGCGACGGAGTTGCACGTTGGCGACGCCGACGAGGCCGATCGCCCGCGCGATGGCGGCGGCGGTCTCCTCGAGCTCGGGATCGCGGAGGGTGCGACCGGCGATGGCGACCCCCGAGTCCACACGGGCGCGGGTGCGCGGGACCGCCGCGACCACACCGCCGGACGCGTCGGCGATCACATCGACCGAGTACTCCTCGCCCGGGAGGAAGTCCTGCACGATCAGCCCCTCATCGGTGGGGAGGGCGGCGAGCGCCTCGGCGTCCGGGACGAGGCGCACACCGCGACTGCCCGCACCCTGGCGGGGCTTGGCGAACACGGGGAACTCCCACGCGACTTCCGCGGCATCCGGCCCGGCGAGCACGGTGCGCGGCACACGACCGGTCGGCGCGCAGCGCTCCGCGAGAGCGAGCTTGTCGAGGGCCGTGTGCAGCGTGTCGGCGGGCGGCGCGGCGAGGACCGCGGGGGCCAGCTCGTCGCGGCGGTCCGCGAGGGCGATCAGCTCCACGTCGACGGTCGAGATCACGAGGTCGAGACCGTCCTCCGCGACCATCCGCGCGATCGCCGGCACGAAGTCCTCGTCACGCCCCGGGGGAACCAGACGGCGTTGCGCCGGTGGCACGAGGTAGATGCCGCTCGCCCATCCGTCCATGTCGGCCGCGAAGACCGTCAGATCGGGCCGTCGCAGCAGGGAGCGGATCACGGCGACGCCGGCGGGGCCTCCGGCTCCGGTGACCAGTACGCGCTTCGTCATCAGCTCTCCCGTCGACTCAGTTCATGGGCGCCGATGAACTCGGCGGTCTCGCGCACGACCTCCAGCGGCTCGACCGCCTCGCCGCCGCCGAACCGCGACCAGTAGCGTGCGGTGGCGGTGACGAACTCCGGCGCGAGATACTCCCGGTTCGCCGCGGTCTGGGACTGGAAGCACTCCAGCAGCCGCAGCTTGTCATCCAGGAAGCGGTCGATGCGGACGAAGCGCGTGGGCCGGTAGTCGATGGTCGCGGAAGGGCTCTGGTAGCAGGCGACCGTGCCGACGCGGCGGGTCGCGACGATCGTCGCCTCGTTCACCGCGCGGTGATCCTGGTGGCGGTCGTGGTGCGAGTGCGTGTAGACGATGGTCGGCTGGATCTCCTGCACGACCTCCTCGATGAGGCGGACGGTCGATCCTCCGCCCGAGATCTCGGTGTCGATGAGGTCTTTGACGAACAGGCGCGCCCCCACCTGCTCGGCCGCGGCGAGCGACTCATGCTGGCGACTGTCCGCGTCACCGCCGCGCGCTCCGCGGGAGAGCGTGAGGATCGTGATCTGATCGCCGGCGGCCGCGTGCGCCGCGAGGATGCCGCCGACGCCGATCTCGACGTCGTCCGGGTGCGCCCCGATCGCGAGGACGACCTCGCCGGTCTTCGCCTCCGCCTTCCGGCGCCGGGACTCCTCGACGAGCCGGGTGACCGACTCCACGAGTCGGGCGTTGTCGAGCGGCTTGGTGAGGAACTCGTCGGCCTGCGCCCGGAGCGCCGACACGGCGTACTCGACCGAGACGTGCGCGGTCATCACGACGACCGGCACGGTCGGCATGAGGCGCCGCAGTTCCGCGAGCAGCTCCAGGCCGCTGAGCCCCGGCATCTCGATGTCGGTCACGACGACGTCGGGTTTCACCGCCGCGGCCTTCTCGAGCGCCGACCGGCCGTCGTCCGCGAGATCGACGACGCAGCCTGCACGCCGTTCCAGGACGGTCTTGACGAGCAGGGCGACGTCGTGGTCGTCGTCGACGACGAGGATGCGAGGGGGGACCTCAGCCATGTACAGCTCTCCTTGGGGAGATTCCCTGCCGGGGGGATTCGGCGGTGCGAGCTCGGTGCCTTCATCACCGGGCCGCAGGGAAAGTCGAGCGGGGTACGTCGATTCTGGCACAGGGCTCCACCCCCGGCCCGCAGCGCGTCAGCCCGCGCGCGCCGCCCGCTTCTCCTCCTGATAGACCCGGATCGCCTCGTAGCGCTCCGCCGATCGCGCCCGCCTCTTCGCCGCCTGCTCCTCGCGGTTCTTGGGCGGTGCCGAGGTCACGAGATCGTCGAGCAGCCGCCGCGTGGCCACGGCGATCTCGGCCACCGCGCGATCGAACACCTCGCGGTTCGCGCGCGAGGGCGCCGTCGTCCCAGAGATCTTGCGGACGAACTGGAGCGCGGCCTCCTGGCACTCCTCATCCGTGGCTGCGGGCTCGAGGTTGTTCAGAGGCACGATGTTTCGGCACATACCGGCACCGTACGCGCGGCGCGCGGGGCCCGGAAGGGGGATGGCATGCCCGTCCCTCCGTCGCTACGCTCTGGGCTACGACCGGAACCGAGGAGAGATCATGACCGACGCACCGTCGCCCGACGCCCCGCCGCCCTACAACCCGCCGCCGCCCGGCGGCGCGCCCTCGCCGTATCCCGCGGCCTCCGCTCCCCCGCCCGGCGCCCCCTACGCGCAGGACGTGCCGACCTCGCCGCCCGGGCGGGTGCTGTCGATCATCGGCCTCGTGCTGGCGTTCCTGCTGCCGCCGGTCGGCCTCATCCTCAGCATCATCGCCGCCGTGCAGCTCGGCAAGGCGAAGGCCCCCAAGGGCATCGCGATCGCCGGCATCATCGTCGGAGCCATCCTGACGATCTTCGCGATCATCGGGATCGTCCTGCTGGTGACCGTGCTGGCCGGCGTGATCGGGACGTGCGCCGAGCTCGGACCCGGGGTGTGGGACGTCGGCGGCGTCACCTACCGCTGCGGCTGACCGCACCGCGGACGACGAGGGGCCGGATGCAGCGCATCCGGCCCCTCCTGCGTCCCCCTTCCCGGGGGCCGCTGTCACTTCTTGTAGTTCGGCGCCTCGACGACGATCTGCACATCGTGCGGGTGCGACTCCTTGAGTCCCGCCGAGGTGATGCGCACGAACTTGCCGCGCTGCTTGAGCTCCTCGATGGTGCGCGCACCGACGTAGAACATCGACTGCCGCAGCCCGCCGACGAGCTGGTAGGCGACGGCGGAGAGCGGGCCGCGGTACGGGACCTGGCCCTCGATGCCCTCCGGGATCAGCTTGTCGTCACTGGGCACGTCGGCCTGGAAGTAGCGGTCCTTCGAGTACGAGGTCTGCTTGCCGCGCGTCTGCATGGCGCCGAGCGATCCCATCCCGCGGTACTGCTTGAACTGCTTGCCCGACTGGAAGACGATCTCGCCCGGCGACTCGTCCGTGCCGGCGAGCAGCGAGCCGAGCATCACGGCGTCGGCGCCGGCGACCAGGGCCTTCGCGATGTCGCCCGAGTACTGCAGGCCGCCGTCGGCGATCACCGGGACGCCGGCCGGACGCGCCGCGAGCGACGCCTCGTAGACGGCCGTCACCTGCGGCACGCCGACACCGGCGACCACGCGCGTCGTGCAGATCGAGCCGGGACCCACGCCCACCTTGACCGCGTCGACCCCCGCGTCGACCAGCGCCTGCGCGCCCTCGCGGGTGGCGACGTTGCCGCCGATGACGTCGATGTGCGCGAACGACTCGTCCGCCTTGAGGCGCTTGACGAGGTCGATCACGCCCTGGGACTGGCCGTTGGCGGTGTCGACGACGAGCACGTCGACACCGGCGTCGCGGAGGGCCTCGGCGCGCTCCCAGGCGTCGCCGAAGAAACCGATCGCCGCGCCCACCCGCAGGCGGCCCTGGTCGTCCTTGGTGGCGAGCGGGTACTTCTCGCTCTTGTCGAAGTCCTTGATGGTGATGAGGCCGGCGAGCTTGCCGTCCTCGTCGATGAGGGGCAGCTTCTCGACGCGGTGCTTCGCGAACAGCGCGATGACCTCGCCTGCCGCGACGCCCACCGGGGCGGTGACGAGGTTCTCCCTCGTCATGACGTCCTTCACGAACGTGCTCTGGCGCTCGAAGCCGGAGACGAAGCGCATGTCCCGGTTCGTGATGATGCCGACCAGACGACCCTCGTCGTCCACGACCGGGAGACCGGAGATCCGGTACTTGGCGCACAGCGCGTCGACCTCCTCCACGGTCGCGTCCTGCGTCGTGGTGATGGGGTCGGTGATCATGCCGGACTCGCTCCGCTTCACGCGGTCGACGTGCGCGGCCTGGTCGGCGATCGAGAGGTTGCGGTGCAGGATGCCGATGCCACCCTCCCGCGCCATGGCGATCGCCATGCGGGACTCGGTCACGGTGTCCATCGCGCTGGAGAGGAGCGGCGTCGCGACGGAGATCCGCCGCGTGATCCGGGACGACGTGTCGGCCTCGCTGGGGATGACGTCGGTGTGCCCGGGGAGCAGCAGCACGTCATCGTAGGTCAGTCCGACGAAGCCGAAGGGATCGTGCTGGTCCATGGAATCTCCTCCTGCGCGAGTGGCGCGGATCCGGGTGCGAATGGGGGGTCGACGTCGGCCGGTGCGCGGGCGTGACCCGTATGGAGATTCTAAGCGAGACACGCCCGAGAACATTCCCAGAGCCCTGTCGTTACCGGACCGTTGGCCCGGACGATAGGTGAATCGCCGATCGCCCATTACGCTCAAGTGCGTCGTCCATCCCCGCGGTTCGACCCGAGTCCGCGGAGACAGCACTCACAGTGGAGGTTGCGTGGGACCCACAGCACTCGCCGGACCGCGAAAGCGCCCTTGGGCCTTCGCCTTCTTCGGAATCCTGATGGCGCTCGCGGCATCGCTCCTCCTCCCTCCCTCAGCCGCATCCGCGGAGACGACGGACGACGGCCAGGAGGTCACCGACTTCTACTTCGCCGGCGTCGTCACCGACGGCGACGAGCCCGTCGAGGGCGTCGTGATGACGATCGAGGGGAACGGCTTCGACGCCGAGACCGAGACCGACGCCGAGGGCAAGTGGCGGCTGTACGTGCCGGAGAAGGAGACGTACACCCTGACGGTCGACGAGTCCACGCTTCCGGACGGCGTGATCGTCGACGCGACGCAGCTCCCCGAGGGGATCCAGCCCGTCTCGGGCACGACCGCCTCGTTCGAGCTGGAGTTCGGGCTCACCGGCACGAAGATCGTGAACTTCTTCCTGGGCGAGGGCGAGCGGGTGACCGTCTCCTTCCTCGACCAGCTCCTGTCGCGCATGGTGGGCGGTCTGAACTTCGGTCTGCTGCTGGGGCTCGCCTCGATGGGCGCCGCGCTGATCTACGGCACGACCCGGCTGTCGAACTTCGCGCACGGCGAGATGGTGAGCTGGGGCGCGGTGGTCACGCTCGTCGTCACCTCGTTCTGGCAACTCCCGCTGTGGGCCGGCATCATCGCCGCGGTCATCGGCGGTGCGGCGCTCGGCTGGGCTCTGGACGCCGGCATCTGGAAGCCGCTGCGGCGCCGGGGTCTGGGCGTCGTCCAGCTCATGATCGTCAGCATCGGCCTCTCGCTGGCCCTCCGCTACGGTCTGCAGTACATCATCGGCGGCAACACCTATCAGCTGCCCGGTTCCAGCCCGGAGCCCATCCGTCTCGGGCCGATCTCCCTGTCGTACATCGACCTGATCGGCATGGCGACCAGCATCATCGTGATCCTCGGCGTCGCGTTCTTCCTCACCCGCACCCGCACCGGCAAGGCGACGAGGGCGATCTCGGACAACCCGCAGCTCGCCGCCGCCTCCGGCATCGACGTGGACAAGGTCATCCGCATCGTCTGGATCCTCGCCGGCACCCTGGCCGCGATCTCCGGGATCCTCTGGGCGTACTTCCGCCCCGGCGTGAAGTGGGACATGGGTATGCAGATGCTGCTGCTGATGTTCTGCGCCATCACGCTCGGCGGGCTCGGCTCGGCGATCGGCGCCCTGATCGGCTCGATCATCGTCGGCCTCGCGGTCGAGGTGTCCACGCTCCTCGGGGTGCCGACCGACCTCAAGTACGCCAGCGCCCTCGTCGCGCTGATCATCATCCTGCTCGTGCGACCGCAGGGCATCCTCGGACGCAAGGAAAGGTTGGGCTGACGCATGGACTTCGGAAGCATCTTCGGCAACACCGCCTCCTACCTGTTCAGCCCGACGACGATCGCCTACGCGCTCGCGGCCACCGGCCTCGCTGTGCACTTCGGCTACACGGGTCTGCTCAACTTCGGCATGGCGGCGTTCATGGCGATCGGCGGCTACGGCTACGCGATCTCGATCCTCACCTTCGGCTTCCCGTGGTGGCTGGGCGTGCTCGTCGGCATCACCGGCGGAGCGCTCTTCGCCCTGCTGCTGGGCATCCCGACGCTGCGTCTGCGCGCCGACTACCTCGCCATCGCGACCATCGCGGCCGCGGAGGTCGTGCGCCTGATGTTCGTCACGGAGCTGTTCAAGGACTGGACGAACTCCGCCGGCGGGCTCTCCGGCTACCACCAGAGCTTCCGCGATGCCAACCCGTTCCCTCCGGGGACGTACGGCTTCGGCCCGTGGACGTACAACGCGAACGACCTCTGGGTGCGGGTGTTCGGTCTGCTCACCCTCGCTCTGACGATCCTCGTGGTCTGGGCGCTCATGCGCAGCCCGTGGGGCCGCGTGCTCAAGGGCATCCGCGAGGACGAGGACGCCGTGCGGTCGCTCGGTAAGAACGTCTTCGCGTACAAGATGCAGGCGCTCGTGGTGGGTGGTGTGATCGGTGCGCTTGGCGGCATCGTCTTCGTCCTGCCCTCGGCGGTCATCCCCGGCAGCTACTCGACGTCGCTGACGTTCTTCCTGTGGACGATCCTGCTCCTCGGCGGTGCGGCGACGGTCTTCGGCCCGACGCTCGGCGCCGTGCTCTTCTGGGTGGTGTTCGCCTTCCTCGGCGCGCTCCTCCCGGCGATGGCCACGGCCGGCTACCTGCCCATGACGAGCGCACAGGCCGACGTGGTGCGCTACATCCTCATCGGCATCGTGCTGATGCTCATCGTCGTGTTCCGCCCGCAGGGCATCCTGGGGAACAAGAGGGAGATGACCTTTGTCAAGTGAGAACGACGCGGCCGTCACGCCCGCGAAGAGCGCTCCCCGCGCCAAGACCACCGGCCTCGCCGCGGGTCCCGCCGCCCCCGGAGTCAAGAAGGTCGACCCGATCCTCGTCGTGGACGCGGTGCAGCGGCGCTTCGGCGGACTGACCGCCGTCGACGTCGATCACCTCGAGATCCCGCGTGGCGCCATCACGGCACTCATCGGCCCCAACGGCGCCGGGAAGACCACACTGTTCAACCTCCTCTGCGGGTTCGACAAACCCAACAGCGGTACCTGGTCGTACGACGGCAAGAGCCTCTCCGGCATCCCGTCCTTCAAGGTCGCCCGGATGGGCCAGGTGCGCACCTTCCAGCTCACCAAGTCGCTGTCGCTGCTGACCGTGCTGGAGAACATGAAGCTCGGCGCGAAGGACCAGCGCGGCGAGGGCTTCTGGGCCGGGCTCTTCCCCTTCCTCTGGCGCGCGCAGGAGCAGGAGATCGAGCAGCGGGCCCACGAGCTCCTCGTGCGCTTCAAGCTCGACGCCAAGGAGCAGGACTTCGCCGCCTCCCTCTCCGGCGGTCAGCGCAAGCTCCTGGAGATGGCACGGGCGCTCATGAGCGACCCGAACCTGGTGATGCTCGACGAGCCGATGGCCGGGGTGAACCCCGCCCTCACGCAGTCGCTCCTCGACCACATCCTCGACCTCAAGGACCTCGGGATGACGGTGCTCTTCGTGGAGCACGACATGCACATGGTGCGTCACATCGCCGACTGGGTCGTCGTGATGGCCGAGGGGCGCGTGGTGGCCGAGGGGCCTCCGGAGACCGTCATGGAGGACCCCGCGGTCGTGGACGCCTACCTGGGCGCCCATCAGGACGTGGACCTCGGCGCCGTCACCGGCCGCCTCCCGGTGATCTCGGACGCCGACGCGGAGCGCATCCGCGAGCAGATCGAGACGGAGGTCGAGGCCGAGGTCGAGGCCGAGGACGCCGCCGAGGAGGAGAAGGCATGAGCACCGCGATCCCCGCCGAGGGCACCCCCGAGACCGGCGACGTCATCGTCGAGCTGAAGGACGTGCACGCCGGCTACCTGCCGGGAGTGAACATCCTCAACGGCGCGAACCTCGTCGCCCGCCAGGGCGAGCTCATCGGCATCATCGGCCCGAACGGCGCCGGGAAGTCGACGCTCCTCAAGGCGATCTTCGGCATGGTGAACGTCCGCGAGGGCGATATCACCGTCAAGGGCGAGAGCATTGTCGGCCTCAAGGCCGACAAGCTCGTACGCCGCGGTGTCGCCTTCGTGCCGCAGACGAACAACGTGTTCCCGTCGCTCACCATCCAGGAGAACCTGGAGATGGGGCTCTACCAGAACCCGAAGATCTTCGCGGAGCGGCTCGAGTTCGTCAGCAGCATCTTCGCGGAGATCGGCAAGCGCCTGAAGCAGCGTGCGGGCTCGCTCTCCGGCGGCGAGCGCCAGATGGTCGCCATGTCCCGCGCGCTCATGATGGACCCGTCCGTGCTGCTGCTGGACGAGCCGTCCGCCGGCCTCTCCCCCGTGCGGCAGGACGACGCCTTCATCCGCGTCTCCGACATCAACAAGGCGGGCGTGACGACGATCATGGTCGAGCAGAACGCCCGTCGGTGCCTGCAGATCTGCGACCGCGGCTACGTGCTCGACCAGGGGAAGGACGCCTACGAGGGCACCGGTCGGGAGCTGCTGAACGATCCGAAGGTCATCGGCCTCTACCTCGGCACCCTCGGGACCGACGCCGCCTGAGACCTCGCGCCGCACGATGAAGGCCCCGGATGCCGAAGCACCCGGGGCCTTCCTCGTGCGGTGTTTACTTGATGCGCGAGGTGACGTTCTCGGCGTCGAACTCGTAGACGCCGATCGCGGCACCCTTCGGGTCGTTGTTCTCGTCGAACGTGATCTCGCCGGAGAGGCCGTCGTAGTCCGGCGTGCCGCCGTCGTTGATGATCGCGGCGCAGTCGGCGAAGTTGTCGCACTTCTCGCCGTCGCCGTCGCCGCCGGAGACGGTGATCATCTCCGCCGCGATGTCCGGGCCCTCGACCGAGCCGGCCTTCAGCGCCGCCAGAGCGATGAGGACCACGGCGTCGTACGCCTCGGCCGAGTAGGTCACGGCGTCGATCGGGTCGTTGCCCTCGGCCGTCCAGACCTCGTTCAGCTGGTCGAGGAAGTCCTGCGGCAGCTCGGCGCCGGCGCGGGTGCCCTTCGAGCCCTCGAGGCTCACCGGGATGTCGGCGCCCCAGTCCTTGAGGTTGCCGTCGACGAGGTACAGCGAGCCCGTGTCGACCCCGGCGTTGCCCAGCAGCGGCGCGATGGTGGCGAACTGGTCGTAGGAGACGACAGCGACGGCGTCCGGGTTCGCCGCGGCGATCTCCGAGACCTGCGCGTTGAACTGACCGTCACCCTGGTTGTACGACGCATCGGCGACGACCTCGCCGCCGGTGCTCTCGAACGTGGCCTTGATCGCCTCGAACAGGCCCGTGCCGTACGGGTCGTTCTGGTAGATGATGCCCAGCGTCTTGTGGCCGTCCTCGGCGATCTCGTTGCCGAGGACCTCGCCCTGGAGGTTGTCGCTCGGTGCGGTGCGGAAGTACAGCGGGTTGATGCCCGTGAAGTCCGGCGAGGTGTTGGACGGGGACACCGTGAGGATGTCCGCACCCGCGTTGCCGTCGAGGATGAGCTTGGTGACGCTGGAGGACGCCGCGCCGATCATGGCGGTGATGTCGCCGTTGCGCAGGTTGGTGATGGAGGTCTCGTAGGCCTTGTTGTCGAGGTCGCCCTCGTCGCCCGTGCTGAGGTCGATCGTGATGCCGGCGTCGGCCTCGTTGATCTGGTTGACGGCGAGCTGGACGCCGGCCTCCATCGGCGCGCCCAGGAACGCGAGCGTACCGGTGGCGGGCAGCAGCGAACCGAGCTTGAGCGTCAGGTCGGCGGCGGGCTTGTCGCCGCCCCCGTCCGACGGCTCCGCATCGGGCGTGCTGCTGCAGCCCGCGATGATGAGGGCGGAGGCGCTGACCAGCGCGATCCCGGCGAAGATCCTCGCGCTGCGCGAGCCCTTCAGTGCGTTCATGATGCTCCCTTGCGTAAACGAACGTGGATGATGACCACAGTCGGGTGCTCTAACACTAGGGCGTGCGCCCCGCGCGCAGGAGGGGCAAGTATCTCGGTGCGTTAACGATCCAGGGCCGCCGTTTCGGGGCGCGGGCAGGACCGATCAGAGCGCCGCGGCGCGGGTGGCACGACGGCCGCGACGCGCGGCGAGGAGCAGATCGACGACGAAGACCGCGATCGCGACCCACACCAGGAGGAACCCGATCCAGCGCTCCGGCGGCATCGGCTCGTGCAGCACGACGACCCCGATCACGAACTGCAGGACCGGGGTGAGGAACTGCAGCATCCCGATGATCGTGAGGTCGACGCGACGCGTGCCGGCCGCGAACAGCAGCAGGGGGACAGCCGTGGCCACCCCCGCGAAGGCGAGCAGCACGGCGTGCGGCCAGCCCGCGGTCCCCATCGTCAGGCCGACGGGCGTCGTCGCCACGACCACGAGCTGCACCACCGCGATGGGGATCAGCCAGAACGACTCGAGCGTCAACCCGCTGACCGCGTCGACGGCAGGGCCGATCTTCTTCTTGATGAGCCCGTACAGACCGAAGGAAGCGGTGAGGGTCAGGGCGATCCAGGGGACGTGGCCGTACGCCACGATGATGACGACGACCGCGACGGCCGCGATCCCGACCGCCGCCCACTGCAGACGGCGGAGGCGCTCCTTGAGGACGAAGACGCCGAGCAGCACGGTGGTGATCGGGTTGATGAAGTAGCCGAGCGCCGTCTCCACCACGTGCTCGCTCAACGTGCCGAGGACGAAGACCTGCCAGTTGACGTAGATGAGCAGGCCGGCGAGGGCCGTCCACCCGAGCAGTCGCGGACTCCGGACGATCGCGAGGAAGGCGGGCCATCCCCTCGTGACGGTGAGCAGCAGAAGACAGAAGACGAAGGAGAGCAGCACCCGCCAGGCGACCACCTCCCACGGCCCGGTGGGCTGCAGCAGGAGGAAGTAGAGCGGCAGCACGCCCCACAGGAGGTATGCGCTCCCGGCGTAGGCGACGCCCGCCGTCCGGGTGGCGCGGGTCGTCTCGGGGGTCACCGCACAACCCTATGCCCGCGAGGACGAGGGCCGCGCCGCTCCGGACGCGGAAGAGGGCCCGGATGCCGAAGCATCCGGGCCCTCTTCGGACCGGGTTCCCGTCCGCCGTGCAGAGGGAACCGAGTGTGCGATCAGCGGACGACGACCGCCAGGACGTCGCGAGCCGACAGGACGAGGAACTCGTCCGCGCCGAACTTCACCTCGGTGCCGCCGTACTTGCTGTAGAGCACGCGGTCGCCGACGGCGACGTCGAGCGGAACGCGGTTGCCGTTGTCGTCGATGCGGCCGGGGCCGACCGCCACGACCTCGCCCTCCTGGGGCTTCTCCTTGGCGGTGTCGGGGATGACCAGGCCACTCGCGGTGGTCTGCTCGGCCTCGACCTGCTTGATGACGATGCGGTCCTCGAGCGGCTTGATGGAAACCGACACGGTCTACCTCTTCTTTCTTGACGCTGACACGAAAGACTCGTTCGCACTCTCAACCCGAGAGTGCTAATGCCAGTGTAGGCGGTCGGCTGGCACTCATGCAATGCGAGTGCCAACCCGGGTCACACGTCACGCGGGTCCTAGGCTGGGAGGGTGGAGATGTCCGAGCTGCGCGCCCTGCTGACCCCCGCCGGCCTCGAGCTGCTCGACGCGCTCCGGCCGGTCACCTCCACCGCCGAGGCGGCCGCAGCCGTCTCCCGACTGCGTGCTGCGGGACACTCCGACCGACCTCGTCTCCGCCGTCGTCGGGCAGGCGCACCTGCGCGCCAGGGCCGCGGCGAAGTTCGGCCCCTTCGCCGCCCGCATGCTGTTCACACCGCGCGGGCCTCGAGCAGGCCACCCGCCTCGGCGTGGCCGCCCGCCACGCCCAGCGGATCCGCCGAGCCGGCCTCACGAGCGTCGCGGACCTCGGCTGCGGGATCGGCGGCGACGCCCTCGCGTTCGCCGGCGCGGGACTGGCGGTGCACGCGGTGGACGCCGACGAGGTGACCGCGGCCCTCGCCGCCTACAACCTCCCCCGTTCGGCGACGACGCCACCGTCCGGCACGCCACGGCGGAGGACGCGCTCGGAGAGCCGGTCCCCGGCCAGGCGATCTGGATGGATCCCGCCCGCCGCACCTCCGGACACAGCGAGACCCGGCGCGTCTCCGCCGACGACTACTCGCCGTCCCTCGACTGGGCGTTCGCCGTCGCCGCGCAGCGCCCCACCGGGATCAAGCTCGGCCCCGCCCACGACCGCGACGCCCTGCCCGCGGACGCGGAGACGCAGTGGGTGAGCGCCGACGGCAGCGTCGTGGAGCTCGTCGTCTGGTCCAGGGAGCTGGCCAGGGAAGGGGTCCGGCGCTCGGCCCTGGTGATCCGCGGCGAGCGCTCGCACGAGCTCACCGGCCCTGCCGATGCCGAGGACGCTCCGGTCCGACCGCTCGGGGCCTTCCTCCACGAGCCGGACGGCGCCGTCATCCGGGCGCGCCTCATCGGCGACGTCGCCCGCAGCCTCGATGCGGGGATGCTCGACCCGCGCATCGCCTACCTCACCTCCGATGCCGCGCTGACGAGCCCGTTCGTGCAGTCCTTCCGCGTCCGGGAGACGCTGCCGATCACGCCGAAGACGATCAACGCGGCCCTGAAGACGCACGGCATCGGCCGCATCGAGATCAAGAAGCGCGGGGTCGACGTCGACCCCGCGGCCTTCCGGCGCAAGCTGACCCTGCGCGGCGACGCCGAGGCGACCCTGATCCTCGCCCGCTTCGGCGATCAGCGACGCGCGATCCTCGCCGACCGGGTGCCCGCCGCGGACTGAGAGCGATCAGTCGTCCGGGTCGCGGCCAGGGATGTCGACGCGGATCGGATCCCCCGGCGGCCCGGTGGTCACGAGATACGACTCGCCCGTCGCCTCGTCGACCACGGCCGGGCCCGAGGTCACCGTGAGGTACGGCATCTGCCAGCGGGTGAAGGCCACCTCGACCACGGACGCCGACAGCAGCTCTCCCGTCTCCTGATCCACGTCGAGGAGCTGCACGCGCAGCCCGGACTGGAGCGCCTCGTCGAGGGTGGCGCACTGCCGCGAACCGTCGGCGTCGACGATCAGGCAGCGCTGGGCGGGGCCGGTCGTCGTACGGCGGTCGCCCAGCCACACCGGCTGCTCGCGGAACGAGCCGAGGAGGGTGAGGTTGAGGTCATAGCCGTCGCGGATGAGTTCCTTCACCCTCGGGCGCTGCTCCTCCCCGAACTGGGCGAAGAGCGTGGAGCTTCCGCCCCACCGCTGGATGCTCACCATCGGCTCGTCCGCGGTGGAGAACAGCATCACCGCCGTCACGCTGTCGGTGGAGAACGAGTCCTCGTCGTCACCGGCATCGGAGGCCGCCACGGGGAGCGCGGCGTACAGGCCCGGCCCCAGCTCCTCCTCCGCTGCCAGACAGGTGGATTGGGAGTCCTCACCCACGTCGAGGATCAGGCACCGGGTGGCCCCGTCATCCTGCGTGGCGAACCAGGCGAGGGCGCCCTCCGCCTCCGCCACCGGACGCACGGAGCCGGGGTCGTAGTCCTCCCCGGCGAGTTCGATCCGTCGCTGCTCCTGCGTCTCGGTCAAGGGGAACGCCTCCGACCGCGGGGCGAACAGCGCCCACCCCGCCCCGACGCCGATCGCCAGGAGGGCCGCTGCCGCCACGAGCACCGGCACGACTCCGCGCGCCCGCATCGGCGCGCCCGTCTCGACGGGTGCGGGTGGTGCTCCGGCCGCGGCGAGCGGCGATGCGTCGGAAGCCGGCGGCGGATCGGACTCCCGACCCTCGTCTTCCGCCACCGGGAGCGCCTCGGAGGCTGTCGTCGGCCGTTCCTCCGCCGGAAGCTCCTGCCGTCGATGCTCCTCCTGGAGCTCGCGCAGGCGCCGGGCACCGGCGGCGTCGAGTCCGCCGTCCCGACCATAGGCCGCGCGCTCCAGTGCTCGGCGCTCCTCCGCCGCAGCGGAGCCCTGGCGGTCAGTCTCCTCCCGCACCGACGTCGCTCCCCTCTCGGATGATCACGAACGACCCGAAACCGGAGGTCGGCAGCTCGTAGGTCGTCATTCCGCCGGTCTCCGCGTCGGTCACCTGCAACCGCAGCCGACCGTCGTGCTCCTGCAGCGTCTCCGTCGTCTCACAGGCCCGCGGCGCGTCGGCCGTCGCCCCGTCGTAGATGAGGCACTGCCGACCCGTCTCCCTTTCGGAGGCCGTCCAGATCGGGACGTCGCGGTCGTACCCGGCGACCCAGATCGAGTTCGGGTCGAAGCCGTCATCGGCCAGGCGCTCGGCGGTCCGTGTCTCCGCCTCGTTCGCGTAGGTGGGGCCGCCCTCGCCGGAGCCGTACTCCGAGACGTCGACGCTCACCGCCGGTTCACCGTCGGGCGTGAGGAGCAGATGGGCCATGACCTGGCGCGTGTACTCGTCGTCGCGCTGGGTCGTCACCTCGCCCCAGAGGCCGTCCTCCTGCACCGCTTCCCGCTGGTTGCAGCTCGGCGTCGTGCTCTCCCCTGCGCCCAGGACCAGGCAGATGCTCGCACCCCCGTTCTGCGTCGCCACCCAGATGACCGCGTCGTCCTCCGTCGCGAGCGCGCGCACCGAGCCCGGGTCGAATCGTCCGGACGCGACGAGATCGGACTGCCATCCCTGCTGCTCGGCGCTGAGGGAGACCGCCGTGCCGCCGCTCCGGCCGAACGCCAGCCATCCGACGCCGACCCCGAGGAGGAGCACGACGACCGCGCCGAGCGCGAGCATGCCGAGGGAACGGCGCCGCCGCCTCTGAGCCGGAACGTCGCTCTGAGCGGTGACGATGTCCGCGGACTCCTCGTCCGGCTCCACGGGCGCGTCGTCTCCGGCCGACGGCTCGTCGTCGTCCTCTGCAGCGGCGAAGGAGCCGAGGGACGGCGGAGGTACCGGCGACGGGCTTCGCCGGGCGGCGTCGAGCTGTCGCAGGCGCGCGGCCTCCGCGTCCGTGAGGCCTCCGCCCGGGCCGAAAGCCTTGCGCTGCAGGGCCCTGCGCTCCTCGACGTCGTCGTCGTCCGTCATGGCCAGCCCGCCTAGCCGAGTCTCTCGAACTGCATCCCCGCCCAGACCAGCCATCCCAGGCTGTACACGGTCGCGCACAGGCCGAGCACGAGGGCCCAGCGCGCGATCGCCCGGTTCTCCACGGGGCGCCGGAGGGACATGATGGCGGCGATCACCGCGACGATCGCGACCGGGATCCCCCACCCGACGAAGAACGACGCGCCGAGGGCGACGATCGCCGCCAGCAGCGCCCACGGGGCCAGGCGGGTGTCGTCGACGACGGCGGGCTCGACCGCCGGCTCCCAGCCCTCGTCCTCTCCGTGGTCGAGGTCGGGCCCGGTCACGACGACGGGCTCGATGCCGACCGGACCGGTCGGCAGCTTCGTGTAGCCCTCGCGCGGGGCTCCGGGAAGGCGCGCCGTCCCGGCCGGGCGTTCGACCTGCCCGCTCGCGCGCTCGACCCGCGCACGGGGCGTGGCCCCGTCCGACTCCGGCTCCTGCGCGAGCCCGGTCACGCCGGCACCGCCTCCGCGACCTGGATCTCGGTGACCGGCAGGGTCGAGTCGGCGCCGAAGCCGAGGGTCGATGCGGGGCGCCCGGACGCGATGAGCTCAGCGGCCAGCGCCGCGATCATGGCGCCGTTGTCCGTGCAGAGCGACAGCGGAGGGATGCGCACGGTGACGCCGGCCTCGGCGGCCCTGGCGAGGGCGACGTCGCGGAGCCGACGGTTCGCGATCACACCGCCACCCAGGAGCAGCCGCGGCACTCCGAGGTCGGCGCACGCGTTGAGCGCCTTGGTGACCAGGACGTCGACGACGGCCTCCCGGAAACTGGCAGCGACGTCGGCGATCGGGAGGTCCCGGGCGTCGGCACCCGCCTCGGCGTTCTCGGCCTCGAAGCGCTCGATCCAGCGGGCGACCGCGGTCTTCAGCCCGGAGAACGAGAAGTCGTAGCGATGCTTCGCGAGGTCGGAGGCGCGGGACAGCCCGCGCGGGAAGCGGATCGCGTCCGGGTTTCCGCCCACCGCGGCCCTGTCGATCTCGGGGCCGCCGGGGTAGGGCAGGGACAGCAGTCGGGCGACCTTGTCGAAAGCCTCGCCCGCGGCGTCGTCCACGGTCTCGCCGAGCAGCTCCACGTCGGTCGTGAGATCGCGCACGTGGAGCAGGGAGGTGTGGCCGCCGGAGACCAGCAGCGCGATCGTCGGATACTCCAACGGCGCCGAGTCCGGCGTCAGGATGTCGGCCGCGATGTGACCGACGAGGTGATTGACCGCATACAGCGGTTTGTCCAAGGCGACCGCGAGTCCCTTCGCCGCCCCCACACCGACCATGAGCGCTCCCGCGAGGCCCGGACCGCTGGTCACGGCCACCGCATCGAGGTCGGCGAGACGGACGCCGGCCTCGGCGAGCGCGGCGTCGATGGTCGGCTGGAGGGCCTCGAGATGCGCGCGGGCGGCGACCTCCGGCACGACGCCGCCGTACCGGGCGTGCTCGTCCATGCTGGAGGCGATCGTGTTGGACAGCAGCGTACGACCGCGCACGATGCCGATGCCGGTCTCGTCGCAGCTCGTCTCGATGCCGAGCACCAGGGGCTCACTCATGCGGTCGCCTCCTCCGGCGTGTCGGCGGGCGCCGGGTGGCGGCGCAGATCCAGACGCATCACGATCGCGTCCACGTCATCCGGCTGATAGTAGCGGGGGCGCCTGCCGATCTCCTCGAAGCCCTCCGCGCGATACAGTCCTTCGGCCGGAGGGTTGTCGGCGCGCACCTCGAGGAACACCTCATGCGCCCCACGGTCGGCGGCCGCCTGCAGCAGCGCACGCAGCAGCGCGCGCCCGCGGCCCTGACCCCGGACCTCGGCGAGGAGGGCGATGGTCTGGATGTCGGCGTCCGCACCGCCCTGCAGCGCCCGGATGCCGCCGTATCCGACGATCGCCCCGCCCCGCTCGTCGACGAGGTAGCGGCCGTGCGGGCTCGCCAGCTCGCTCGCCATGGTGTCCCGGCTCCACGCGTCGGTCGGGAACGAGCGCTGCTCGATGGCCATGATCGCGTCGAGATCGTCCTGCCGCGCGTCCCGGAGGGTCATGCGCCCACCTTCTTCGGAGCACCGGGCAGGGACACATCCGGGTGCCGCAGGTAGAGCGGCTCGTCCCCCGCGAGGACCCGCCCGGCGGCGAGTGCGCGCGCCCCCACCCTGGCGAGGTCGGCTGCGGACAGCGTCGTCACGTCGACCCGGCGGAGACCGGCGAGATGATCGTCGGCGTCGGCGGCCCGCACGAGCACCGTGTCGGCGATCGTGCGCGGGATCCCGTCCTCGTCCTGTCCGTCGAACACGGTGACGGCGACCTCGCGGCGGCGGGCGTCGGTGACGACGGCGAACGGCTCGGTCACCGTGGACTGGATCGTCAGCGCGGCCGCCGTGTGACTCGGGACCGGCACCACCGGGATGCCGCGGCCGAGGGCGAACGCCCGCGCGGTCGCGATGCCGATGCGCAGTCCGGTGAACGGACCGGGGCCCATGCCGGCGACGACGTGCGTGATGCCGTCGGCTCCCCCCTCCCGGAGTACGTCGTGGACGAGGTCGCCGATCACCTCGGCGTGGCCCAGCGGATCGGCGGTACCGGCCTCGGCACGAGACGTCCCGTCTGGGTCGATGAGGGCGACGGCGGTGCCAAGGGACGTGTCGACGGCGAGGATCACGTCTCCAGGGTAGTCGTCACCCCGCCCGTCACGCCCGGCGCCCCGGCACCCGCGCGGGTCAGCCCAGCGGCGCCCGCACCGGGTAGTCCTGGCCTTCGAGGATGACCTGGGTCGCCGCTCCCGTCGCCCGGTTCACGACGACCGGCGCCAGCAGGTTGACGCTGACGCCGTCGGCGCCGGGGTGGGCCACCACGAGCACGAAGGCGTCGTCCGCCGAGGCGAGAGCGAGGTCGGCCACCTGGGCGTCCGTGAGGATCGGCGCGTACTCCGCCAGGACCGTGTTCGGGTCGACGAGGTAGAGCCGCAGGGCGTCGTCCTCGACCGCCCGCATCGCGAAGAGCCCGTCCGCACCGTCGACGGGTGCGAGGGCGAAGTCCACGTGCGGAGCCAGCCCGGGCGGTGGGGCCGTGAAGGTGAGCACGGCGGTCATCGCAGGAAGTCCATCAGCGTCGGCTGCAGCACGCGCGCGTTGACGGCGAGCGCCGAGCGGTAGACGAGCTCCTGCGCCTGCAGGCGGATGAGCACCTCGACCGAGTCGACATCCTCGACCGCGGCGCGGCGGGACTCGAGGGACACGGAATTCTGCACTGCCGCCTCCTTGGCGCGTTCGATCTGAGCCTGTCTGGTGCCGACCGCGCCCTGCACGCCCAGCATCGCCGTGCGGCGGTCGTCGATCTCCCCGAGTCGGGGCCCCACGTTGGTGCCGGAGCGGAGATCGGCGACGATGCGGTCGACGAGGGCGAACACCGAGTCGTCTCCGGTGCCGAACACCGCCGCACCGTCCGTGTCGACGCGGACGGCCGCCGCATCGGACACGCGGCGGGTGACCTCGGAGCCGGCGACACCGCTGTAGGAGTAGTCGGACCCGAAGGCCGCGGTGTCCGACGTGCCGGCGAAGACGGACCGGCCGAGCAGCCGGGTGTTCGCCTGCGCGAGCAGCTCGTCGCGGATGCCCTCCAGTTCCACCGCGAGGGCCTCCTTCGCCGTGGCGTCCAGCGCCCCGTCGTTGGCCCCTTGCGCGGTGAGGTCCCGCACCCGCGAGAGCAGGGACGTGCTGGAGGTGATCGCCGTATCGGCGGCAGTCACCCAGGCCAGGCCGTCGTCGATGTTGCGCGCATACTGCTCGGTGCGCCGCTGCTCGGCGTGCAGGGCGAGGGCGGCCGCCGCCGCTGCCGGGTCGTCCGAGGGGGCGGCGAACGCCTTCTGCGACGTGGCCTGCTCCTGCAGACGGGCGAGTTCGGAGAGGTTGGACTGCAGCTGGCGCATCGCCGTCTGCGTCATCGTGGTCTGGGTCACGCGAGAGATCATGGAGCTTCTCCGATCAGCGTCCGACGACGCCCGTGCGGTTGATGAGCACGTCGAGGGCCTCGTCGACGGCGGTGAGCACGCGGGCCGCCGCCTGGTAGGCGGTCTGGTAGGTGAGCAGGCTGATCGTCTCCTCGTCGCCGTCCACGGCCGCGACGGACTGCTGCGCACCGACGGCGCCGACAGCCGCCGCATCCGACACCTTCGCGCGTTGCACGTCGGCCGCGGTGGCGACGCCGAAGCGGGTCACCTGATCGGTCCACAGTGCGTCCGGAGAGGTCGCGCGCTGCCCGATCTGGGAGATGAGGTCGGCGTTGGTCGCGTCCTTGGCTCCGGCCCCGGGGGCGGCGAGGGCGAGGTCGGCCGCCGTGCTGACGGCCACCTGCATCCCGAGCGCGGCGGAGCCGGTGGCCGGGAGGGTGAAGAAGTCGCCGCCCGGCTGTCCGGACGCCGTGACGCCGGCGCGGTGCTGGGCGTTGAGCGACTCCGCGAGCGCCGTGGCGACGCGGTCGTATGTCGCGGCGAGCTGCGCCAGCATCCCGCCGTCGGCGGCCGGGGCGAGCACCGCGAGGGAGCCGCCCAGCTCTCCCCCGTCGACGACGAGGGGAAGATCCGGCACCGACTCCCAGGCGACCCCGACGCGCGGAGCGCCGTCGATCGTCGCCGAGCCGGTCAGCGCGATGTGACGGGCGTCGCCGCCGGAGACCAGGGCGTTGCCGCCGAGGCGGACCGTGAGCGTGCCGTCCGTCTCCACGGTGGCCGTCGCGCCGGCGAGCCGGGCCACGTCCTCCGCGAGCAGGTTGCGGCGGTCGGTGAGCTCGTTGGCCGATCGCCCCGAGGCCAGCGCCTCCCGGATCTCGCTGTTCAGCACCGCGATCTGGTCGGCGGCGGCGTTGACCTGACTGACGGTGCGCTCGGCGGTCCCGCGGGCGGCCGTCCACTGCGCGGCGACCGTGCGGTAGCCGCCGGAGATATGGGCGGCGAGCTCCTTCGCCGACTCCAGGATGCTCGCGGCCGCCGCACCCGAATCCGGGGTGTTGGCGAGGTCCTGCCAGCCCGCCCAGAAGCTGGTCAGCCGGTTGGCGAGGCCCTTGTCGGTCGGCTCCGCGAGGGCCGACTCGGCAGTCGTCGCTGCCAGCGCGCGGGTGGCCCAGTAGCCGGAAGCGCCGAGGGTGTCGCGGACCCGGGCGTCGAGCAGCGCGTCACCGAGGCGGGACACCCCGTCGATCGAGACGCCGTGTCCGGGGAGCGCGCCCATGCTGAAGCGGCCCGTCTGCGCGACGGCGGCGATCGAGGAGGTCTCGACGCGCTGCCGCGTGTACCCCTCGGTCTTCTGGTTGGCGATGTTCTGCCCGACCACGTCCATGCCCCGCCGTGCGGCGGCGAGGCCGCTGGCGGCGGTGGTCAGTCCACTGAAGGTCGACATGAATCCCTCTCGGTCACATCTCGGTGTCGATGATGCGGGCGGCGTCCTCGCGGGCGCGGTCGCCGCGGGTGGTGTATTCGCCGCTCTCCTGGCCGAGAGCGGCGATGGTCTCCTGCGTGGCGCGGAGCACTCCGCTGAGCTGCTCCGCGGCGGCGTCGCGCATCTGCTCGACCTCCGCTGTCAGCTTCACCAGCGCACGCATGTGGTCGGTGAAGACATCGCCCCAGGCTCCGTCCGGAGCGTGCTCGATGAGCTGACCGATCGTCGCGTCCTGAGGAGCCCCCCACTCCTCGGCGACACCGGCGACCTCGACGGCCCTGGCCAGGCTCGCCGCGCGGAGGCGGTCGAGCACCTGATCGATCTCCCTGGCCGCGAACTGGATCCAGTGCGACCGGCCGGCGGCGAGCAGCAGCTGCTGCTCGTCGAGCTTGAAAAGCAGCATCTCGAGCAGCTCGCGCTCGCGCCAGAGCTGCATCGATAGTTCGTTGGCTCCCATGATCCCCTTTGTCCCCAGCGATCCCCCGCCCCACGCGGGTGCGATCGGCCCGCCTGTTAACGGTTCATAAATCTCTATCGGCCGCCGCGCCCCTAAGGTTACTATGTGCATTGGCGGCGGTTAGTGCTCCCCATGGACATATCTCGGACCTTGTGATATGGCCATCTATCCCTCGCCATGAGCTTCCGGAGTGCATCCAGAGAGGTGGATCATCCCCCATGTCGTCGCGCGCTGAGCGCAACCGCCTCGTCGAGGCCAACCTCCCCCTGGTCGGCTACCTCGCTGCAGACACCCATGCTCGGGCTACCCATATCCCCCGCGAAGAGCTCGCCGCCGTCGGCGCGCTCGCCCTCGTGACCGCCGCCGACGCGTACGACCCCGCGCTCGGCGTCCCCTTCGGCGCCTACGCCCGTCGACGCATCCTCGGCGCGTTCGCCGACGAGATGCGCGCCATGGACTGGGCGTCCCGCGGCATCCGCAAGCGCATCAAGGAGACGGTCGCCGTCCGCGAGACCCTCACCGCCGCGTTCGGCCGCACGGCGACCGCCACCGAGATCGCCACCGCCATGGGCTCCCCCAAGGAGGTGGTCGTCGAGGCCCTCGCGGACGCCGCACGCACCGTCGCCCCGCTGGACGACCCCGCCACGCGCGATCTCGTCGCCGACATCCCGCTGCCGGAGGAGTCGGCGATGGTCGGCGAACGGCGTGAGGTGCTCGAACACGCCATCGGCGCCCTCCCCGAGCGCATGCGGCGCATCATCATGGCCGTCTACATCGAGGAGCGGCCCGTGAAGGAGATCGCCGAGGAGCTGTGCGTGACCCACTCGGCCGTCTCGCAGCAGCGGTCGGAGGCCGTGCGCCTGCTCCGCGACGCCCTCGACCGCTACTTCGCGGAGGGCGGCACCGAGACCACGACCACCACCCGCGTCTCGCCTGCCGCACGCGACGCCTATTTCGGCCGCATCGCCGAGGCCGCCGGCGTCCGGATCGGCGACGTCTTCCGCGCCGCCGCCCCCGCCTAACGCGTCCGCATCCTCCGCCGATAGGTCAGGGCAGGAGACCACGGATGGTCTCCCGTACAACACATCACGGAGGAAACCCTCATGGGTATGCAGATCAACACCAACGTGGGCGCGCTCAACGCCTACCGCAACCTGTCCAACACGCAGAACGACCTGTCGAAGTCGCTCGAGAAGCTCTCGAGCGGTCTGCGCATCAACCGCGCAGCGGACGACGCCGCCGGCCTCGCGATCTCCGAGGGCCTGCGTTCGCAGGTCAACGGCCTGAACGTCGCGGCTCGCAACGCCCAGGACGGCATCTCGGTCATCCAGACCGCAGAAGGCGCCCTGACCGAGGTGCACTCCATCCTGCAGCGCGTGCGCGACCTGACCAACCAGGGCGCGAACGACTCGAACAACGCGAAGTCGCGCGAGGCCATCCAGACCGAGATCTCCGCCCTGGGCGACGAGCTCACCCGGATCGCGTCGAGCACGAACTTCAACGGCATCAAGCTGCTCTCGGGCGGCGCGACGCTGACGTTCCAGGTGGGTGCGGGTGCGGTCGCCGCCGAGGACCAGATCTCGGTGGGCCTGACCAACTTCGCCACGCTCGGCGCCGACATCAAGACGCTCGCGGCCGGCATGACGGACGCGGCGACGTACGGCGCGGCTCTGGCGGGCATCGACACGCAGATCCAGGCGGTCTCGACCGCACGTGCCGGCTACGGTGCGCTGCAGAACCGCTTCGAGTCGACCATCAACAGCCTCAACGTGTCGGCCGAGAACCTCGCCGCCGCCGAGAGCCGCATCCGCGACACCGACATGGCGTCCGAGATGGTCAAGTTCACGTCCGCGAACATCCTGTCGCAGGCGGGAACGGCCATGCTGGCCCAGGCCAACCAGGCCAACCAGGGCGTGCTCCAGCTGCTGCGCTGACCCGCGCCGCCGCACGGAATCACTCCGGGGGTCCGGGTGACGGCTTCGGCCGTCACCCGGGCCCCGCCGCACACAGAAGGGAAGCCGCATGTCGCTCTCGCTCGACGGCCTCGTGTCGGGGCTGAAGACCACCGAGGTCATCAAGGCGCTGATGGACGTGCACGCCATCCCCCGCACGCTGCTCAAGGCCAAGATCGACGACAAGAACGTCGTCATGACACAGCTGCGCACCCTCAACACCGCCGTGCAGAACCTCGCCGCCGCCGCCGAGAAGGCCGCAGCGCCTGGCGGTCTCGACCGCTTCACCGGCACCTCGTCGTCGGAATCGGTGAAGGTCGCCCTGCGCACCGGCGCCGCGCCCGTGTCGACCGACATCGTCGTCGACCGCGTCGCCCAGGCGCACACCGTCGTCTCCGCCGCCGCTTCCCGCTGGCCCGCGGACCCGCCCGTGCTGACCCTCGAGGACGCCACGGGGAAGCGCGTGCAGGTGCAGGCCGACTCCACCTCGATGCAGGACATCGCCCAGGCCATCAACGACGCCGACACGGGCGTCCTCGCCACCGCCGTCCCCGCCGGCAAGGACGCCGACGGCACCCCCGTCTACCGCCTGCAGCTCCGGGCCGAGGAGTCCGGCGAGGCGGGACGCTTCCGCGTCTACGCGGGAGACCTCGCCGCCGTCACCGCCGGCACCGCCACGGACGTGTCCACGGAGCCCGGGGCCGCCGTCATCGCCACGGGCACGGACGCGCAGCTGCGCCTCTGGGCCGGCACCGCGGCCGAACAGGTCATCACCTCGTCCGGCAACACCTTCACCGATCTCTTCGAGGGCGTCGACGTCACGGTCTCCACCGTCTCGACGTCCCCCGTCACCGTGACCGTCGCCGTCGACAGCGAGGCCAGGGCCAAGGCCTCCGGCGAGTTCATCGCCCTCCTCACCGACATCTTCACCCGCATCGACAACGGCTCGAAGGCCACCGTCGCCGCGGGACAGGGCGAGAAGACGACGCTCGGCGTCTTCACCGGCGACAGCACCATCCGCGGCCTGCGGACCGCCCTCGCCGACGCCATCCAGCACCCGGTGGACGGGGTCTCCCCCTCCACGGTCGGCATCTCGACCGACATGTACGGCAAGCTCACCTTCGACGAGGAGAAGTTCTCCGAGGCGCTGGCGAAGGACCCCGCGGCCGTCGGCGCTCTCTTCTCTGCGGTCGCGGCGCGTGTGGAGCAGACGGCGACGTCCTACTCGGACAAGTACGACGGGCTGCTCACCTCGCGGATCACGGGCCAGGAGAGCGAGGTCAAGAGCCTCGGCGAACAGATGGAGCGCTGGGACGTGCGCCTCGCGCAGCGCAAGGCCTCGCTGGAGCGCACCTACGCCCGCCTCGAGGTGATGCTGTCGCAGATGCAGTCGCAGTCCTCCTACCTCGCCTCGCAGATCAACTCGCTGCCGAGCAGCCGTTCCGGGTCGGACTCGTGAGCATGAACGCCGCCCTGCGCGCCCAGCAGCGGTACCGCGAGGACGCCGTCCTGTCCGCCCCGCCGGAGCGCCTGGTCACGATGCTCTACGACCGGCTCCTGCTCGACATCGAGCGCGCGGAGACGGCGCAGCGGGCGGCCGACTGGGCCGAGGCCAACACCCAGCTCCAGCACGCGCAGGCGATCGTGGCCGAGCTGTCGTCCTCCCTCACCGACGGATGGAGCGGCAGCGCCGGACTGCGCTCGCTGTACGTGTTCCTGTCGCAGACGCTGATCGGCGCCAACATCGGCCGCGACCCGGAGCGCACCCATGCCTGCCGCGAGCTCGTCGTGCCGCTGCGCGACGCCTGGCACACCGCCGCCCTGGCCGTCGCGGAGGGCCGCGCATGACGGACGAGGACTGGGCCGCGCTGCTGGACAGGCTCGAGGCGGACGCCGACCGGATCCTCGCCGCGCCGGCCGGATCCGTCGAGGTGCATGACATCATCCCCTGGGCGCCGCCGTCCTCGCCGCTCCCGCCGCACCTCGCCGACCGCGCCCGCGCGGTGATCGACCGGCAGCACGCCGCCATGGAACGCGCCCGGTCGGAGCTCGACGGGCTGCGGCAGCACCTCGGCGCCGTCCGCCGGGTTCCGGCACCCCGCCCGCCGGATGCTCCCGCCTACCTCGATGTGGACGGGTGAGCGACCCTCCTAACGAAACCGCACGAACGGCCGACAGTCTCCCGAGAGCACGGATGGCTCGCAAGACTCGGCCAGGGAACGGCCACTTCGCCCACACACGGGGAGCCGGTTCGTGTTCGACTCTGTGACCATCACCGCACTGACGAGTGCGCTGAACGGCCTCTCGCTGCGCCAGCGAGCCATCGCCGACAACATCGCCAACATCAACACCCCCGACTACCACGCCAAGCGTGTGCAGTTCGAGGCGGCGCTCGCCGACTCGATCGCCGCCGGCGACGGGGACGTGTCCGCCACGGTCGGGACCTCGCTCGAGCCGACGCGCTTGAACGGCAACAACGTGAACCTCGACACCGAGACCCTCTCCAGCATCGACACCATGTTGCGCTACCAGTTCGCGACCCAGGCCGTGAACGGGTCGTTCTCCTCGATGCGCACCGCGATGAGGACGTCATGACCTTCGACGCCATCGGGATCGCCGGCACGGGGCTGACCGTGCACCGGAAGTGGCTCGACGCCATCAGCGACAACATCGCCAACATCAACACCGCGACACCCACCGACGGCGCGGCGTTCCGGGCACGCTACATCCTCGCCCAGACCAGCGACCAGTCCCCCGGCGTCTACGTCGCCGGGACCGTCCAGGGCGATGCGGAGGGCCGGCTCGTGCACCAGCCCGACCACCCGCTCGCCGACGCCGACGGCTACGTGCGCTACCCCGACATCGACCTGGGAGACCAGATGAGCCAGCTGATCCTCGCGCAGCGCGGATACCAGGCGAGCGCGGCGATCGTGGACCGCGCCCGCAACTCGTACGAGGCGGCGCTGCAGATCGGACGGAACGCGTGAGCGCCGTGGCCGGCATCGAGGCCGTCGCCTCGTCCCTCGGCATGACCACCTCGCCCGTCACGGGCGCGAAGACGGGCGACGACACGGCCTTCGCGAACAGCGTCACCGGAGCGATCGACGAACTGCGCTCGCTGCAGTCCGAGTCCGACACCCTCAAGGTCGCGGCCGTGACCGGGGACCTCGACGACATCCACGCGGCGATGATCGCGTCCTCGCGCGCCGCCGTCACCCTCGAACTCGTCGCCGCCGTCCGCAACAAGGGCGTCGACGCGTTCAACGAGATCATGCGGATGCAGGCCTGATGCCCCCGGCAGTGACCGGGGCGTTCCAGCGGATGCGGCGGGTGGTCGCCGGATTCTCGCTCGCGCAGCGGACCATCGCCATCATCGGTATCGCGGTGCTCGCGCTCGGCATCATCGCGCTGTCCAGCTGGCTCAGCCGCCCCACCTACACCCCGCTGTTCTCGGGATTGAACGCCTCGGACGCGAACGCCGTGGTGGAGCAGCTGCGCTCCGCCTCCGTGCCCTACGAGCTCGCCGACGGCGGCGCCACGGTGCTCGTCCCCGAGAAGGACGTGTACGACCAGCGGCTCGCCGCCGCTTCCGCCGGGCTGCCGAGCGCCGGATCGGCCGGGTACTCGCTGCTGGACGACATGGGTGTCACCACGAGCGAGTTCCAGCAGTCGGTCACCTACAAGCGCGCGATCGAGGGCGAGCTCGCCGCGACGATCTCCGCCATCGACGGCGTCTCCGCCGCGTCGGTGCAGCTCGCCATCCCGGAGGAGAGCGTCTTCGTGTCGGAGACCGTCGATGCGACCGCCTCCGTGTTCGTGGAGACCGCCGGACGCACGACGCTCGACCAGAAGCAGGTCGAGGCCATCGTGCACCTCACCTCGGCGGCCGTCAGCGGCATGAAGCCGGAGAATGTCGCCGTGGTCGATCAGACCGGGCGCACGCTCTCGACCGTGGGCGGCGGGGCCACCGGCGGACTCGATCAGCAGGCGAGCGACTACGAGGCCCGCGTGGCCGCGAGCGTGCAGCAGATGCTCGACACCGTGGTCGGCCCGGGGAATGCGACCGTGACCGTCGTCGCCGAGATCGACCGCTCGGTGAACGAACGCGTCGAGGAGACCTACACGCCGGCCGAGGGCGCTCCCCCGCTCACCGAGGAGGTCCGTGAGCAGAACAGCAACGGATCGACCTCCGAGGCCGGGGTCCTGGGTCCGGACAACATCGCCGTGCCGAACGGGAACGGCGACGGCACTTACACGAACACCGAGGTGACGCGCACCAACGCCGTCAACAAGGCCACGGAGAGCACCTCCACTCCCGCCGGCACCCTGCTGCGGCAGTCCGTGTCGGTCGCCGTGGACGCCGGGGCCGGGGGCGACCTCAGCTCCGCCCAGCTCAGCGACCTCGTGGCCACCGCCGCCGGCATCGACCGCACCCGCGGCGACGAGCTCGCCGTCGAACTCGTCGCCTTCAGCCAGACCGATGCCGAGGCCGCGCAGGCCGCGCTGCAGGCGGCGAAGGAGGCCGAAGAGGGTGCCCGTCAGGCCGCCCTCCTGAACACCGTCATCATCGCGGCCGCCATCGCCATCCCGCTCATCGCCGCGATCGCCGCCCTCATCGTCCGCTCCCGGCGGAAGGCGCGCGGCGTGGAGGAGTTCGACCAGCTCTTCGGCGATCGTCCTGTCGAGCTGTCCGCGCTCTCGGCGGACGCGCCGACGGCCGTGCTGGAGGCGCCGACCACGCCGCTCGCCTTCCTCGAGCCGGTACCCGACCTCGACCCGGATCCCGAGCCCGAGCCCACGCAGATCAGCCTCGAGCGCCGCCGCGCCGAGATCGCCGCGCTCACCCGTCAGGATCCGCAGCGCACCGCGGAGCTGCTGCGCACCCTCATCGACGACAGGTCGCGGGTATGAGCGGACTGACGGATCGGCAGACGGCCGCGATCGTCCTGATGAACCTCGACCGCGCGCAGGCCGTCGAGGTCATGAAGCACCTCTCCGAGGCGGAGGCCGAGGCCGTCGCCGCCGAGATCATCGGGCTGCAGGATCTCGACGCGGAGACCACGGTCCAGGCGCTGGGGCAGTTCCATCGCATCGCCGCGGGGCACCTCCCTCCGGCACGCGGCGGACGCGACATCGCCGCGGGCCTGCTGGAGGCCTCGTTCGGCTCCGAGCGGGCGGCAGCCGTGCTCGGCCGGGTCGGCTCGACGTCGATGAGCGCATCGTTCGACTTCCTCGCCTCCGCCGACGCCGCCCACCTCGCCACGCTCCTCGACGGAGAGCTGCCGCAGACCGTCGCCCTGGTGCTCGCCCATCTCCCCGCCGAACAGGCCGCCGCCGTCCTCGCCGCGCTGCCCGATCCGGCGCGGACCGACGTCGCCCAGGCCATCGCCACCATGGGCACCGCCTCGCAGGAGGCCATCGTCATCGTCGCCGACGCCCTCAAGGCCCGGACCGGCAGCCTCGCCTCGCGGGACAGTCCCGAGGTGCTCGGCGGCGTCGAGCCGCTCGTGGAGATCATCGGGCGGTCGGGAGCGACGATCGAGAAGGCGCTGCTGGCCAGCATCGAGGACCGCGACAGCGCCCTCGCCGAGGACATCCGCTCGCGCATGTTCACGTTCGCGGACATCGTCAAGCTCGACGACCGGGACACCCAGCGCGTGCTGCGGGGCATGGACATCCGCTCCCTGGCTCTCGCCCTCAAGGGGGCCCAGCAGCCGATCGTCGACCTCATCCGCCGCAACGTGTCCGAGCGCAACCGCGAGAACCTCGACGAGGAGGCCCGGACGCTGGGCCCGGTGCGCGTCTCCCAGGTCGAGGAGGCGCGGGCCGAGATCGTCCGGACGATCCGTGCCCTGGAGGCCGCGGGAGACATCACCGTGCAGCGGGCGGACGAGGACGAATATGTCTACTGACGCCTTCGCCCCCGCTGCGTTCCCCCGGCTCGGCGGCTCCGACCACCGGGCGGAACAGGAGCGCGCCCGCCGCCGCGGGTACGCGGAGGGACACGCCGCGGGCTTCCGGGCGGGCGCGGCCGACGCCGACGCCGCCCGTCGCGGCGCCGAGGCCGAGCTGGCCGAACGGGAGCGCGCCCGCGCCGCGGACGTCGCCGCCGCCGTCGCCGCCCTGCACGCCGCCGCGCGGTCCCTCGCCGCCCGAGAGGCGGAGCTGGAGTCCGCTGCGACGAGCCAGGTGCACTCCCATGCGATCGACCTCGCGGAACTGATCATCGCCGCGGAGCTGAGCGACGCAGGAGCGTCGGCCGCCGCCGCGGCCCGCCGCGCCCTGAGCGCGACCGATGCGGCCGCCGTACGTCGCCTCCGTCTGCACCCGGACGACCTCCGCGTCCTCTCCGCGGAGGCCGGCGACGACATCTCCGGACTCACGCTGGTGCCCGACGAGACCCTCACCCGCGGCGACGCCGTGGCCGTGCTGGAGCACGGTGTCATCGACGCCAGGGTGGGGACCGCCCTCGACCGGGCGCGCCGCGCGGTCGCGGAGGCCGCGCCGTGAGCGCCTGGACGACGGTGCTCGAGGCGGCGCGTCCGGAACGGATCGGCGAGGTCTCGCAGGTCCGCGGCCTCAGCGTGCAGGTCCGCGGGCTCGACGGCGCCGTGGGGGACGTGGTGACGCTCGACGGCATCGACGCCGAGGTCGTCGCGACCGGGGAGGACGGGCTGCGCTGCATGCCGCTCGCCTCGGTCGCCGGGCTCACCGTCGGCGCCCCCGTGCGCGGCCGCGGCGGCCCGGTGAGGGTTCCCACCGGATCGGCGCTGCTCGGCCGGGTCCTGGACGGGCTCGGACGCCCCATCGACGGGAAGGGTCCGCTCGCGGCGCCGCACGTGAGCCTGGATCACGACACCCCCTCGATCATGGAGCGCGACCGCATCGACACCGCGCTCCCCCTCGGCGTGCGCGCCCTCGACACCCTCGTCAGCGTCGGCCGCGGACAGCGCGTCGGCCTGTTCGCGGGGTCAGGGGTCGGGAAGTCGTCGCTGCTGTCGATGATCGCCCGCGGCACCGAGGCCGAGGTCAACGTGATCGCCCTCGTCGGCGAGCGCGGTCGCGAGGTGCGGGAGTTCATCGAGGACGATCTGGGGCCGGAGGGACTCGCCCGCTCCGTCGTCATCGTCTCGACCTCGGACCAGCCCGCCATGGCCCGCATCCGTGCCGCGTTCACCGCCACTCGGATCGCGGAAGCCTTCCGTGACGAGGGCGCCCACGCGATCCTCATGATGGACTCGCTGACCCGGGTCGCGATGGCCCAGCGCGAGATCGGGCTCTCCGCGGGTGAGCCGCCGGCCACCCGCGGCTACCCGCCGTCCACGTTCTCCCTCCTCGCCGGGTTGCTGGAGCGCGCCGGCACCGACCGCGCCGGGTCCATCACCGGCATCTACACCGTGCTCGTCGACGGCGACGATCACAACGAGCCCATCGCCGACACGGTCCGCTCCATCCTCGACGGCCACGTGGTGCTGGATCGCGCCCTCGCCCTCGCCGGCCACCACCCCGCGATCGACGTCCTCGGGTCCGTGTCCCGCGTGGCCGGCAAGATCACGAGTCCGGAGCGCCGTGCACAGGCGGCCACCCTCCGCGCCGTGCTCGCTGCCCGACGCCGGGCGAACGACCTCATCGACATCGGCGCCTACCACGCCGGTGCCGACGCCCGCATCGATGCGGCGATCGCCCACGAGCGCGCCATCTCGGCCTTCCTCACCCAGCCGCTCGACGAGACGAGCGCGATCGAGGAGTCCTGGACGCGACTGGACGGCCTCGTCTCCGCCTTCGAGGGGGTGTCATGAGCAGAGGGTTCTCTCTCGCCGGTCTCCTGCGCGTGCGGGAGATCCAGGAGCGCGCCGCCGCGCAGCGCCTCTCGCGCGCGGTCATCGACGCGCAGCACACC
This sequence comes from Microbacterium sp. NRRL B-14842, assembly GCF_050470785.1. Lineage (NCBI taxonomy): Bacteria > Bacillati > Actinomycetota > Actinomycetes > Micrococcales > Microbacteriaceae > Microbacterium > Microbacterium sp. NRRL B-14842. The sequence goes on from NZ_JBFLUM010000001.1 coordinate 2,282,236, forward strand.
GAGGCCAGGGACCGGGCCCTGCGCGCACACCTGGCCGGTACCGACACGGAGGCCGTCGACGTGCGCACCCTCGCTGCGCTCGCCGCGGCCCGGGTCTCCGGGCGGGCGCTGCTCGCCGACCTCACCGCGCTGGCCGACCTCCAGCAGGAGACGGTCGCGGAGGCGCGGTCCGCGCACGCGGACGCCCGGCGCACGCTCCGCGGCCTCGAACGACTCGCGGACAACCACGCGGTAGCCGTGCGGACGGCCGACCTGCACGCCGAGCAGGCGGAGCTCGACGAGATCGCCGCACGCTCGCGGACGGAGGGGACGGCATGACCGCGCTCGACCTCCTCACCGCCCTGGATGCCCGCCCCGTGCGTCCCTCCACCCCAGCCGCACGCACCGGCTCACCCGGTGCGACCGCGTTCGCCGAGGCTGTGCGCGATGCGGTGCGGGAGACGGCATCCCCCGGTCCCGGTGCGACCGACGACCCCGGCAGCGCCGCGGAGACCACGACCGAGGCCGAGCCTGCGGCCACCGTTCCGGTCGAGGGCGCCGCGACCGTCTCACCGCTGCTCCCGGCCCCGCCGACGCCCGCGGGTGCCGGCGCGCCACTCGTGCCAGCCCTCTCCGCCGAATCGGACGCACCTCCGGCGACGACGGAGACACCCACGGCGGTCTCGCCTCCGCGCCTCCCGTCCGCCGCCGGGCAGGACGCCCTCCTCGTACCCGGCGAGGGCACGGCGGGCGCCGCGGCGACGCCCGCCTCCGGGGAGACCGCGGGTACCCCCTCCTCCGCCTCGCCGTCCGACGCCGGGGACGCCGTGGCGGCCCCGCTCCTCCCGACGTCGGCGCCGCCGGTCGCACCGTCTCCGGACCCGGCGACCGTCCGACCGGGCCTGCGGCCCCCCACCCCGGGTCGAGAGACCGGAGAAGTCGCGCCCCCCGGCACCGCCGTCGGGAGCGGGACGGCCACAGGACCGGACGCCTCCCTGCCCCGAGTCTCCACGGCCGCGCCGGCTCGCACGTCGACCGTGCCCTCGACCTCTGCTGCAGAGGCGACGACCGCCGACGACGCGGTCCCGGTACCGGCGGCACCCTCGATCCCCGCATCGGTCGCCCCGCCGGCCGCGGCCCCGCCGAGCGTCGATCCCGTGGCCGCGGGGGCCGCTGCCGCCCCGAGCCCGGTCGCCGCCACCGCTCTCGCCCCCGCGGCACCGCCGAGCGCGGTCGCCGCGCCGGCCCGCCCAGCTCTCCTCCCGCAGGTGGCGGCCCCCGTGGTGTCCCTCGCCCAGGCCCCGGACGGGGACCACCGGATCACGCTGACCGTCTCGCCGGAGAACCTCGGCCCCGTGACCGTGCGCGCCCTCATCGCCGGGTCCACGATCCGCATCGAGCTGCACGCCCCCGGCGAGCTCGGGCGGGACGCGCTGCGCGCCATCCTCGGCGACCTCCGTCGTGATCTCGCGATCGCCGCTCCGCAGGCGACCCTCAGCCTCACCACGTCGGACGGCTCGCCCTCCTCGCCGCAGCACGGAGGGACGGGCGGTCAGACCGGGAACGGCGGCGCCGATGCCCAGCGGCACCAGGCGGCCGCGCGCGCCTCCGCCGTCCCGCCGACGCCGGCAGAAGTTCCACCCCCGCCCCCTCCCGCACCGCCCGTCGCTCCGCTCGGCGGCATCGACGTCTACGCCTGACCAGAGAGGACCCCATGACCACGGTCGACTCCATCACCGGCACCCTCCCGCCGGGTGCCACGCCGACGTCCGGTGTGCAGACCGGCAGCACGACCCCGGCGACCGAGCGCAAGAAGACGCTCGACTCCGAGGTGTTCCTCAAGCTGCTCGTGACCCAGCTCACCAACCAGGACCCGAGCTCCCCCATGAACACGAACGAGATGATCTCGCAGACCACGCAGCTCGCCTCCATGGAGCAGCTGACGGCGCTCGCCTCGACGAGCACCGAGAGCTTCGCGCTCAGCATGCGGCAGACCGCCGCCGCCCTCCTCGGCCAGGAGGCGCAGTACGTCGACGCCGACGGTGTCACCCAGAAGGGCATCGTCACCGCGGTCTCCTATGCGGGAGCCATCCCCACCGTGACCATCGGCGAGAAGTCGATCCCCCTCGACGCCGTCTCCGGCGTCTCCCTCGTCCCCGGCACCGCTGCCTGACCCCGCTCCCCAGAAAGGCATCACCATGCTCCGTTCCCTCTTCTCCGGAATCTCCGGACTCCGCTCGCACCAGACCATGCTCGACGTCACGGGCAACAACATCGCCAACGTCAACACGACCGGCTTCAAGGCCTCGTCCGTGCAGTTCCAGGACTCCCTCTCGCAGCTGCTGCGCAACTCGATGCTGCCGCAGCAGGCGACGGGCGGACAGAACCCGGCCCAGGTCGGGCTCGGTGTGCAGGTCGCCGGCATCAGCACCAACTTCGCCGGCGGCGCCCCGCAGCCGACCGGCGTTCCCACCGACCTGATGATCTCGGGCGACGGGTTCTTCGTCGTCCGCTCCGGTGGCGAGACGCTGTACACCCGCAACGGCGGCTTCACCTTCGACGCGAGCGGCCGTCTGGTCGGCGCCGGCGGCGCGCTCGTCCAGGGGTGGACGGCGCGCAACGGCGCGATCGTCCCCGGCCAGGGCATCGGCGACATCACCCTCCCGGTCGGCGCCCTCAGCCCGGCCGCGGCCACCACCACCGCGCGCGCCACGGGCAACCTGCCCTCCGGCGCCCCGGTCGGCGAGACGCTCGTGCGCGACATCAAGACGTACGGCGCCGACGGCTCCGCCTTGACCCTGCGACTGACCTTCACGCGCAGCGCGACCGGGTGGGATGTCACGGACGGCGCGGGCGCGAGCACCGCGCTGACCTTCACCAACGGCGTGCAGAACGGCGCCGGCAGCATCGTGTCCGGCGGCGTCACCGTCGACCTGTCCGGGGTGACCGGTTTCGCCGACGTCAGCGACATCGCCATCAAGGAGCAGAACGGCAAGCCGGCCGGCACGCTGAGCTCCTACGCCCTGACGAACGACGGCAGCCTCGTCGGCACGTTCAGCAACGGCGACACCCAGGTGCTGGCCCGCATCGCGCTCGCCGGCTTCGTCAACCCCGGGGGTCTGGAGAAGGTCGGCTCGTCGCAGTTCCGTCCGAGCGGCAACTCGGGTCAGGCCGAGCTCGGACAGCCCGGCACCGGCGGCCTGGGCGGCATCATCAGCGGTGCTCTGGAGATGTCGAACGTCGACCTCTCCCAGGAGTTCACGAACCTCATCGTCGCGCAGCGCGGTTTCCAGGCGAACGCCCGCATCATCACCACCAGCGACGAGGTCCTCCAGGAGCTCACCAACCTCAAGCGCTGACCCCTCCCGAGACCCCGCTTTCGCGCCGAGGCCCCGCCGTATCCACGTGGATACGGCGGGGCCTCGGCGACAACACGGGGTTTCGGGCGCCTCAGACGTAGATGCCGCGCTGCTCCATGAAGCGCACGGGGTTCGTGTACCCGCCGTTGATGTAGACCTCGAAGTGGAGGTGGCATCCGAACGATCGCCCGGTGTCACCGGCATAGGCGATGACCTGGCCGGAGCGCACCCACTGTCCGCTGCGCACGTTGATGCCGCCCGGCTTGATGTGGGCGTATCCCGTGCTGATGCCGCCGCCGTGCTGGATGCGGATGTAGTTGCCGTAGTTCCCGTTCGGTCCGGCATAGTCGACCGTGCCGGAGTTCGCGGCGTAGATCGCGGCGCCGCAGCCGTTGGCAAGGTCCGCACCGTAGTGGAAACTCGACGAGCAGCCCTGAGGACCGCAGATGGGGGTGCGCGGGCCGTAGCTCGAGCTGCGCGCGCCGCCGTGCGGGCGGACCCAGCCACCGTTGCCCGCGGAGCCGCCGCCACCACCGCCGCCACCGCCACCGCCACCACCGCCGCTGGTCCCCCGAGCGGCAGCTGCCGCCGCCGCGGCCGCCGCAGCCGCCTCGCGCTTGCGGCGGGCTTCCTCTTCCCGCCGCCGCGCCTCGACGCCCGCCTGGTACCCCGCGACCGTCTTGGTCGTGGTGTCCTTGAGGGCCGCCAGCTGCGCCTTGAGGGTCTCGAGGTTCGCCGCCTGCTCGTCGAGTGCGGCCTGCGCGGCGTCCGCGGCCTGCTGCGCCGCGACCATCTTCTGCTCGGCGACCTGCTGCAGGCGGTCGCGCTCGTCCCGGGCGACGTCGGCCTGCGCCGTCAGCGCCTGGGCGGTGTCGCGCGCCGAGACGGCGTTGTCGTAGGTGGTCTGGTTGTACTCGAGGAACTTGTTCATCGTGCCGAGGCGCGACAGGAGTTCGTCGGCGTTGGCGCCTGACCCTGCGAAGAACAGCTCCAGAGCGGTGTCGTCCCCGCCGCTGCGGTACAGCTGGGCGGCGACCTGACCGGCTTTCTTCGCCGTCTCCTCCGCGAGCGCCGACTGCTCGTCGGCCTGAGCCTGCAGGGTCTCCGCCTCCGTGATGGCCGCGAAGTACGCCTGCTGGGCCTCGTAGAACTCGTCCGACGCGACCTGTGCCGCCGCCTGGGTCTCGGCGACCTTGCGCTCGAGGGACTGGATCAGCCCCTGGATCCGGGTGACCTCACCGGCCTTGGCCGCCTCGTTGTTCTTCGCCCGCTGGACGTCGTCCCAGCTCGGGTAGGACGCGGCGTGCGCGGCGGTGACGCCGGACCCGACGCCGAAGGCGGCGAGCGCGACCACGCCCAGCGCCCCGATCCCGAAGGCGCTGCGGCGGCTGACCGGCTGGCGCCACAGCGCGCCCCGCTCGGCCGCCGTCGGCGCGCAGCCGCATTCCTCGGCCGCCGTCGCCGCGGCCTTCTCCACGTTCCGATCCCGCACAAGGCTCCCTTCGCCCGCTGCTCATCGTCCCCCGCCCCTGATCCCTATCGGCGACGACGCGCCCGTCGTGAGGAAGATCCCCGTCCGCTCGGGCACCGGCGCTAACGACGCGCAGCGCCCGGCCGACAGTCCCCTCCGACAGCCCAGGACGGGCCGTCGGTTCCCCGCTTCCGGGCGGGGCGAGCTTTTCCAGGATGGAGCCCATGATCGTCCTCACGCGCCTGAACCGTTCCCGGTTCGCGGTGAACCCCGACCTGATCGAACGTGTCCAGGCCACGCCGGACACGACGATCACGATGGTCGACGGCGCGACCTTCGTCGTCACGGAGACGATGGACGACGTGATCGCCCGCATCACCCGGTTCCGCGCCGGTGTCCTCGCGACCGCCGCCGCGCTGGTCGCGGCCGGCACCGAGGACCCCCTGCCCGGCGCTGACGTGACGGGAGGGGACGCCTGATGGATCCGTCTCTCATCCTCGGGCTCGTCCTCGCGTTCGGCGCCCTGATCGCCATGATCAACCTGGAGGGAGCGACGGTCGGGTCGCTCCTGCTCCCGGCTCCCATGGTGCTCGTCTTCGGCGCCACGATCGCGGTCGGGCTCGCCAGCGGCACGCTGCGCGACGCCCTGCACGCCGTGAAGTCCCTCCCCCGCGCCTTCCGCGGCGAGCGGCGCACCGCGCAGAGCACGATCGACACCGTGGTCGGCTACGCGGAGAAGGCCCGCTCCGAGGGCCTGCTCGCGCTGGAGCAGGGTCTGGACGAGGAGAAGGACCCGTTCCTGCGGCAGGCCCTGCAGAGCATCGCCGACGGCACGGACGCGGAGGACCTGCGGGTGCTCCTCGAGGACGAGCTCACGTCCACCGCCGCCCGGAACCGCACCGCCTCGCGCTTCTACATGACCCTCGGCGGGTTCGCTCCCACGGTGGGCATCATCGGCACGGTGGTCAGCCTCACCCACGTGCTGGAGAAGCTCGACAAGCCGGACACGCTCGGCCCGATGATCGCCGCGGCCTTCGTCGCCACGCTGTGGGGCCTGCTGTCGGCGAACTTCATCTGGCTGCCGATCGGCGGCCGGCTGCAGCGCCTCGGCGAGCTGGAGCTCGAACGCATGACGGTGCTGATGGAGGGCATGCTCGCCGTGCAGGCCGGCGCCGCCCCCGCCCACGTCCGCGAACGTCTGAGCGCGCTCGTCTCCGACCGCTCCCCCGGCCGCTCCCGCCGCCGCGAGCAGCCCGCGGAGACGGAGGCGCACGAGGACCTCTTCTCATGAGCGTGCGCACCCGACGCCGTGTCCAGGAGTCCGAGCACAGCGGACCGGACGAGCGCTGGATGGCGTCCTACCTCGACATGGTGACGGTGCTCATGTGCATGTTCATCGTGCTGTTCGCGATGTCGACGGTCGACCAGGAGAAGTTCGAGGCCCTCAGCGCCTCGCTCGCGACGGGTTTCGGCCAGGAGCCCTCGGACGACGTCGACGTGACCAGCGGCGTGGTCGTGCCTCCGGAGCTCATCGACGACGAGGGCCAGGACTTCGCCGACACGGGCCTGGAGGCCGCGGAGCGCGAGTTCGACGAGCTGTCCGCCCTGCGCGAGCGGCTGCGTCAGGTCCTCGCGGAGCGGGGACTGGAGACCGACGTCACCTTCACGATCGATGAGCGCGGGCTGACCATCGGACTGGTGAGCGCGGAGACCTTCTTCACCACCAACAGCACGGATCTCAGTCCGGCCGCGACGCAGGTGCTGGACGCCCTGGGTTCGGTCCTCGTCTCCGCGCCGAACGAGATCTCGGTGGAGGGGCACGCCGACGCCCGCGGCTCGGTCGCACCCTTCCCGACCAACTGGGAGCTCTCGGCGGGACGCTCCACCCAGGTGTTGCGCTATCTCGTGGAGGCAGCCGGCCTGCCCCCCGCACATCTCAAATCCGTGGGCTTCGGCGACACCCGTCCGGTGGCCGCCGGGAGCACCCCCGAGCAGCTCGCCGAGAACCGCCGCGTGGACATCGTCATCCTCTCCGACGCCAGCGAGGAGGTGCGAGCGCTGATCCCTGCCGCGGGTGCTGCGCAGACCTCCCCCTGACCTGCCCCTAACGCACGCCGATCACCGCCCGATAGTCGGGTTCGTGGTGATGGATGACGGCGTGCGCTCGCGATGTGCGCGCGGAAACGGCGACCGCCGACGTCGAGGTCTACGACTTCGGCCGGGCGGCGACGCTGTCGCGCGAGCACGCCCGCACCCTGGAGCTCGCCTTCGAGACGTTCGCCCGGCAATGGTCGGCCCAGCTCTCGGGCAAGATCCACGTGCGCGCGACCATCGCCGTCGAGCACGTGGGCATGCTCACGTACGGCGAATACGCGCAGTCGCTGCCCACGACCACGACCATGATCGTGTGCGCGCTGCCGGATTCCGACGAGCGCCTGATCGTGCAGGTGCCGATCCCGACCGCGACCTCCTGGATCGTGCAGATGGTCGGCGGCCGGGTCACCGCCACCGCCGAGGACCGCACGTTCACCCCGATCGAGCAGGCGCTGATCCGGTCGTTGATCGGCGACGCGATCGATCACCTCACCGGCAGCCTCGACGGGCTGCTGCCCACCGGGGTCGCCGTCGCCGGCATCCAGTACAGCTCCCAGTTCGCGCAGGTCGCCGCCGCCGGGGAGCCGGTGATCGTGGCGCGTCTGTCGATGCGCCACGGCGGCCGGACCGTCCCCGCCAGCATCATGCTCCCCGCCTCGGTGCTCGCCGGCTTCGCGGTGCGCGCCTCCGACGCCGACCGCTCCGAGACCCCCGGTCTCGTGCGCCGCCAGGTGGAATCGACTCCGGTCGAGATCGCGCTCCGGCTGGCACCGCGGACCGTGCTGCCCCGTGAGGTGCTCGACCTCGCCGTCGGGGATCTGCTGCCCCTGCCGCATGCCGCCGACCGTCCGATGCTCCTCACCGTCGGCGATCAGACCGTCGCGACGGCGGCCGTCGGCAGTGCCGGTGCCCGCCTCGCCTGCGTCGTGACCGCCACCGTCCCCGAAACCGCCCCCGCTCAGGAGTCCGCGTGATCAGCACCACCGCCTACGAGTCCGCCGTCGCCGCCGCGTTCGCGGCGCGACTGCCCACCGCCGCACCGGTCACCGCCCGCGCCTCCCAGGCGTCCGGGGATACCGGGGAGGCCGTCGTGGCGCAGTTCGTCGGAGAGGCGAGCGCGCAGCTCGCCGTGCAGCTCCTCGACGCCGACGTGCTGGTCGACGGCCTCGGGGACCGTCCGCTCACGGACCGGCTCCTGGATGCGCTCGAGGCCGCCGCGACCGCCCTCGGCCCTGGGCTGCTGGGCGAGGCGGCGGTCGGCGACGCCTCGGCCGTCTTCGCCGACCCGCAGACCCAGCTCTTCGACCTCGTGGACCACACCGAGCGGACCATCGGCCGACTCGCGGTGCGGATCACGCATCGCCCGGCGCGTCCGACGGGAGCCGACGGCCGCCTGCACCGCATCGCGGGCGTCGAGATGGAGCTCACGGTGGAGATCGGCCGCACCCGCATGGCGGTCCGCGACGTGCTCGACCTCGAGCCGGGTCGCATCGTGGAGCTCGACCGCTCCGCGGGAGCCCCGGCGGACGTCAAGCTCAACGGACGCACGATCGCACACGGCGAGGTCGTCGTCGTGGATCAGGACTACGCGGTGCGGATCACCCGCATCCTCGAGAACGTCGAGGCCTGACCCTGGACGACCTCCTGCTCGCGCTGCGGGTCGGGCTGTCGCTCGCCGCAGTGCTCGGGCTGCTCTGGTTCCTGCAGCGCCGGGTGTCGAAGACCCAGGCGCGGCGCCGTGACGCGGAGGCGATCACGGTGCTCGGACGCCAGGGCATCGGCCCGAAGGCGCAGCTCGTGGTCGTGCAGACCGACGACGCGCGCTACGTGCTCGGGGTCACCGAGCACGGCGTGAGCGTGGTCGACCGTCTCCCCGTCCGACCCGAGCTCCGGGACACCTCGGAGACGACATCCGCGTCCGAGCGCGATCCGGTGAGCGACGACGCCGAGTTCGACCGCATCCTCGCCGCGGCCGCCCTCACCGGTAACCCGGCAGCGGGCACCGCCGCACCGGAGCTCCGTCGCCGCGTACGGCACCGCAACGACCCGCTCCGCGGTTCCATCCTCTCCCCCGATACCTGGCGGCAGACCGCCGAGGCCCTCCGGCGCGCCCGATGAGCGCGAGCCGTGCCGTCGATCGCGCTCGCGCCTCGCGGCTCCTCGTCGTCGTCGCGGGCGCGATCCTCCTGGCCCTGGTCCTCGTCGTCGTCACCGGCGGCGCCGCGCACGCCGAGATCACCCCGGACGACGGGGAGGGCGTGACGATCGACATCAACGGGATCGACGGCGGGCCGTCCGGATCGATCCTCACCCTCCTGGGGATCACGCTGCTGTCGGTGGCCCCCGCGCTGCTGCTGATGATGACGTCGTTCACGAAGATCTTCGTGGTGCTCGCCATGACCAGGAACGCGCTGTCCCTCCCCACCATCCCGCCGAACCAGGTGCTGGCCGGGCTGTCGCTCTTCCTGTCGCTGTTCATCATGTGGCCGGTCCTGACCGAGATCAACACGCTGGCCGTCCAGCCGTACATCGACGGCGCGCTCACGTTCACGCAGGCCGTCGACGTCGGGCAGGGCCCGCTGCGGGAGTGGATGCTGCACTACACCCGCGAGGAGGACCTCGCGCTGATGACCCGTATGGCCGCGCAGGACAACCCGGAGGACCCCGCGAGCGTGCCGATGTACACGCTCATCCCCGCGTTCATGATCTCGGAGCTCCGGGCCGCGTTCATCATCGGCTTCGTGATCTTCGTGCCGTTCCTCGTGATCGACCTCGTGGTGGCCGCGGCGCTGATGTCGATGGGCATGATGATGCTCCCGCCGGTCATGATCTCACTCCCGTTCAAGATCCTGCTGTTCATCCTCGTCGACGGCTGGGGGCTCATCATCAAAGCCCTCCTGGAGAGCTACGGAGGTGTGGGATGAGCCCCGAGGCCGTCCTCGACATCGGCGCCCAAGGGCTGCTGATCGCGGCCAAGCTCGCCGCACCGATGCTGATCACGGCGCTCGTGGTGGGCTTCGCGATCTCGCTGCTGCAGTCCATCACCCAGGTGCAGGAGGTGACGCTGTCGTTCGTGCCGAAGATCGTCGCCGTCGGCATCGCCCTGCTCATCGCCGGGAACTGGATGATCGCCGAGATCATCGCCTTCACGAACGAGATGTTCGCCCGCATCCCGTCTCTGCTGAGCGGATGAGCCCGTGTTCATCCCGATCGACTTCGCGTGGCTGGAGGCCACGCTGCTCGCCGCCGTGCGGATCACGGCGTTCATCATGATCGCCCCGCCGTTCTCGTACCGGGCGATCCCGGTGCGGGTGAAGGCGATGCTCTCGATCGGACTGTCCCTCGCGGTGGGTGCCGCGGTCGCCCCGGGCTACGAGAGCCTCGACACGGGGCCGTTCCTCGGCGCACTCGTGATCCAGCTCCTCACCGGTGCTCTGCTGGGCTTCCTCGTGCTGCTCTGCTTCTCCGCGGTGCAGGCCGCGGGCAGCCTGATCGACGTGTTCGGCGGGTTCCAGCTCGCCCAGGCCTTCGACCCGGCGGCGATGGTCAACGGCGCGCAGTTCACCCGGCTGTTCCACCTGACGGCGCTCACGCTGCTCTTCGCCTCCGGCGGCTATCAGCTCATCCTCGCCGGGCTCGCCCGCAGCTTCGACGCCGTTCCGGTCGACGGCATCTTCCGGGTGGCGGGACCGACCGAGCTGCTCGTCGACGGGGTGTCCCAGATGGTGCTGGCGGCCGTGCAGATCGCCGGCCCTCTGGTGCTGGTGCTCTTCCTCGCCGATGTCGGGCTCGGGCTCATCACGCGTGTGGCGCCGGCACTCAACGCCTTCGCGATGGGCTTCCCGGTCAAGATCCTGCTGACGCTCCTGCTCGCCGGTGCCGTGTACGTCGCGTTCCCCGGCATCGTCGACGCCCTCGCCACCCAGGCCTTCCGCGTGATGCAGGGGGTGACGCCGTGAGCGGGTCGGACAGCGGCGAGCGCAGCGAGAAGGCCACCGAGAAGCACCTCCGCGAGGCCAGGCAGAAGGGCCGGATCGCCCGGAGCCAGGACCTGACGGCGTGGCTCGGCATCGGCGCCGCCGCCGTCATGATGCCCGCCGCCATCGCCGCGGGGACAGGCGCCGGCACCGAGCAGCTCATCTCCCTCACCTCGCTCATGCAGGCGCCCTCACCCGACGCCGCCCTCGCGGCCCTCGGGCGGGCCCTCGCCTCGGTGCTGCCGACCCTGGGGGCGCTGCTCGCCGCGGTCGCGATCGTGACGCTGTTCGGTGCGGTGGTGCAGGGCGGCGTGCATCTGCGGAAGCTGTCCGGGCGTTACGAGCAGTTCAACCTCGTCTCCGGGGTCCGGCGGGTGTTCGGCCTGCAGGCCCTCTGGGAGGGGGCGAAGGCCCTGCTGAAGACGGCCGCCATCGCCCTCGCCCTGTGGGTCGTCATCGCCGGCCTCATGCCCGTGCTCACCGCGAGCGGCGCCCACTCCATCTCCCGGCTGCTCGGCACCGCGGCGGACGGGACCGCCGCGCTGCTGCAGACTGCGATCGCGGTGGGCCTGGTGCTCGCGGCCATCGACCTGTTCGTGGTGATGCGTCGCAACCGCAAGCACACCCGCATGACCAAACGCGAGGTGCGCGACGAGAACAAGAACTCCGAGGGCGATCCGCTCATCCGCCAGCAGCGCCGGTCGCGCCAGCTCGCGGTGAGCCGCAACCGCATGATCGCCGCGGTCGCCGGCTCCGACGTCGTGGTCGTCAACCCCACGCACATCGCCATCGCCTTGGAGTACGACCCCGGCACGTCCGCGCCCAAGGTCGTGGCGAAGGGCAGCGGGGTCATCGCCGAGCGCATCCGCGAGAAGGCGCTCGAGTCCGGCGTCCCCCTCGTCCGTGACGTCACCCTCGCCCGAGCCCTGCACGCGGCGTGCGAGCTGGGTCAGGAGATCCCCGAAGACCTCTACAACGCCGTGGCACGCGTGCTCGTGTTCGTCGACGCGCTCCGGCGCCGAGGCGCCGCCCGCGGCATCCACTCTCTCCCGTATCGGAGGACCGTATGAAGAAGCTGCTCATCACGCTCGGGGTGCCGATCGGCGTCGTCGGCATCATCATGCTGCTCGTCGTCCCGGTGCCGCCGTTCCTGCTCGACGTGCTGATCATCCTCAACATCATGTTCGCGCTGGTCATCCTGCTGACCTCGATGTTCGTGAAGAAGCCGCTCGACTTCTCGGTGTTCCCCTCGCTGCTGCTCGTGGCGACGCTGTTCCGGCTGGGGCTGAACGTCGCCTCCACCCGCCTCGTCCTCGGCGAGGCATATGCGGGACAGGTGATCGAGGCGTTCGGGGCGATCGCGGTGGGCGGCTCGCTCATCATCGGCGCCGTGGTCTTCCTCATCCTCGTCGTCATCCAGTTCGTCGTGGTGACCAAGGGTGCAGAGCGCGTGGCCGAGGTGGGCGCCCGGTTCACGCTCGACGCGATGCCGGGCAAGCAGATGGCCATCGACGCCGATCTCAACGCCGGCCTCATCAGCGACACCGAGGCCCGCGAACGCCGGGCGGAGGTGGCGGCCGAGTCCGACTTCTACGGGGCGATGGACGGCGCCTCGAAGTTCGTCAAGGGCGACGCGATCGCCGGACTCGTCATCATCATCATCAACCTCGTCGGCGGCATCGCGATCGGCCTCGTGCAGCACGGCATGTCGATCGACCAGGCGGTGAGCACCTACAGCCTGCTCACGATCGGCGACGGCCTCGTCACGCAGATCCCCGCCCTGCTCATGGCGGTCTCGACCGGCATGATCGTCACCCGCTCGACCGCCGAGGCCGAGATGGGATCGGCCGCGTCCACGCAGCTCGGCCAGTCGCGCAACGCCCTCATCATCGCGGGATGCGCGGCCATCGTCATGTCGCTCATCCCGCACATGCCGATGCTCCCCTTCCTGGTGATCGGCGCCCTGCTGCTCCTCATCGCGCAGCGCATCACCGCGACCCGCAAGCGCGAGGAGGCGGAGGCCGCACAGGCCCCGGCTCCCGCGCCGGTGGACCAGCCCGAGGAGCTCATCGAGCGCATGCGGGTGCATCCTCTGGAGATCCTGCTCGCCCCCGACATCGTCGACCTGGTCACCGGCGGACCCGACGACCTCCTCGCCCGGGTGAAGGCGCTGCGGCGCCGCATCGCACTCGACCTCGGTCTGGTCACCCCGCCCGTGCGCACGAGGGACAGCATCGAACTCCCCCAGGCGACGTACGTCATCCGCATCGCCGGTGTCGAGACCGGACGCGGCACCGCGCCCACCGGGTCGGTCCTGGCCCTCGGGCAGGGGCTGGACAGCCTGCCGGGGACCGCCGCTCTGGACCCGGTGTTCGGTCTCGAGGGCAAGTGGATCCCGATGGAGATGCGTCACAGCGCGGAGTTCGCCGGGGCGACGGTGATCGACAGGGCGAGTGTCATCATCACCCATCTGTCGAGCGTGATCCAGACGCACGCCGCCCGGCTGCTCACCCGGGAGGACGTCCGCCAGCTCACCGACGCCCTGAAGCAGGTCTCCCCGTCGGCGGTCGAGGAGCTCACGCCCGCCCTGCTCTCGCTCGCGGAGGTGCAGCGGGTGCTGCAGGGCCTGCTCGCCGAGCGCGTGCCCATCAACGACCTCAGCCGCATCTACGAGGCGCTCGCGCTCCGTGCCAAGGTCTCCACCGACCCGGAAGGGCTGATCGAGGCGGCCCGTGCCGCGCTGGGCCCTGCCATCGCCTCCCGCTTCGCCGAGGACGGCACGCTCCGGGTTGTGATGATCGCCCCGCTGCTGGAGCAGGCGATGCTGGAGAGCCTCCGTCCCGGCGACGAGGGCTCTCAGATCGTCTTCGATCCACCGCGGATGGAAGCGGTGATCGCGTCGGTGAAGCAGGCCGTGGCCGCGCAGACGGACGGCGGAGAGCCGGTGCTCGTGTGCGCACCATCGCTGCGCCCCGCCGTGCGGCGGCTGGTGTCGGCGCAGACCGACGGCCTCCCCGTGCTCTCCTACAGCGAGGCGACCGCGGCCGCCCTCACGATCGAGACGATCGGGGTGGTCCGGGACTCGTCCACCGCGTCGCTCGGGGCCGCCCCCGCCGCACCAGTAGGCTGAACGAATGCTGGTGTTGACGAGGCGGATCGGTGAGAGCGTACGCATCGACGGCGAGATCGAGGTCACGCTGCTCGACATCAAGGGCGACAGCGTGCGCATCGGCGTCAAGGCCCCGCGGGAGACCCGCATCCAGCGCACCGAGATCATCGAGGCCGTCGTCGCCGAGAACGTCTCCGCCGCCGCCGACACCGACGCGAGCGCCGCGGACGCCATCACCGCGGCACTCGCGCGCGGGCGCGAGAAGCAGACCCCCTAGGCCCGCTCGCCCCGCGGGGCGGTGGCGGAGCGCTCCGCCGCGTTCCGCACGGCGTGCAGGGTCGCGGTCAGCACGGAGCGGTCGCGCCCGGCCGCCCAGCCCGAGCGCACGCCGTCGCGATACTCGATCAGGGTGAGCGCTTCGCTCCCAGCCCCCGATCCGATGCTCGTCTGGTGCAGACTCAGGACTTCGACGGGCAGGCCGATCCCTGCGAGCGCCGTGCCCAGCGCCTCCACCGGACCGACGCCGTCATGGCGGGTCCGTGTCTCGACGCCGTCGGCGTGGAGCGTGATCGTCGTGCACCCTCCCGCGACCTCGGCCTCCGCTCGCAGCGTCGTCGGGCTCGTGCTCGCGAGGTAGGCGGCATCGAAGATGGCCCATACCTCCGCGGCCGAGACCTCGCGTCCCGTCTGCTCGGTGCGCTGCTGGACGTGACGAGCGAGGTCGATCTGCAGGCGCCGCGGCAGCTCGATCCCGTAGGCGTCCTCCAGCAGGTAGGCGATGCCGCCCTTCCCGGACTGCGAGTTGACGCGGATCACGGCGTCGTAGCTGCGGCCGATGTCCGCCGGGTCGATGGGAAGATACGGCACGCGCCATTCGATGTCCCGTTCCGCGCGGCCTTCCCTCGCAGCACGGGCGCGATGTTCCGCGAACCCCTTCCGGATGGCGTCCTGATGGGTGCCGGAGAAGGCGGTGTGCACGAGGTCGCCCGCATACGGATGCCGCGCATGGATGTCGATCCCGTTGCAGTGCGCGACCGTCCGGCGGATCTCGTCGATATCGGAGAAGTCGATCATCGGGTCGACGCCCTGCGCGTGCAGGTTGAGGGCGAGGGTCACGAGGTCGACGTTGCCGGTGCGCTCCCCGTTACCGAAGAGGCACCCCTCGATCCGCTGCGCGCCGGCGAGGACGGCGAGTTCCGCACAGGCGACGCCGGTGCCGCGGTCGTTATGGGGATGCACGGACAGGATGACCCCCTCACGACGCCCGAGATTGCGGTGCATGTACTCGATCTGGTCCGCGTAGACGTTCGGGGTCGCGACCTCGACGGTCGCCGGCAGGTTCAGGATCACGGGACGCTCGGGGCTCGCGTCCCACAGAGTCGTCATCGCGTCGCACACCTCGAGGACGAAGTCCGGCTCGGTGAGGGTGAACACCTCCGGGGAGAACTCGAAGCGGACGTTGTCGAGGTCTCCCGCGAACCGCAGCACGTCCTCCCCTCCGGCGAGGATCAGCGCGGTGAGCCCCTCACGGTCCTGTCCGAGGACGACGTCCCGCCACGTGGGCGCGGTAGCGGTGTACATGTGGATGACGACGGGATTGCGGATGCCGCGCACGGACTCCACGGTCCGTTCGATGAGTTCGCGTCGCGCCGGCGTGAACACCACGATCGTCACGTCGGCGGGAGCGAGGTCGGTCTCGGCGAGGAGCCGGACGAAGTCGTAGTCCGTCCGGGAGGCCGAGGGGTAGCCGACTTCGATCTCCTTGTAGCCCATGGCGACCATGAGCTCGAAGAACCGTCGCTTGCGGGACGGGTCCATCGGCTCGGCCAGCGCCTGGTTCCCGTCGCGGAGATCCACCGGGACCCAGAGCGGTGCCTGCGTCAGTCGCGCGCTCGGCCAGGTCGGGGTCTCCAGCGGAACGGCGACTCGGGAGTACACGTCTCGATAGCGGTTCGAGGGCATCTGCGAGGGCCGCTGCCGATTCCAGTGCGGAGCGTCGTCGGGCAGGACACCGGAGGGAGTCGAGAGGGTCGGGAAAGCGCGGGACGGGGTCATGGTCTGGTTCCTGTTCGGATCGCGGGGAGGGCGACCGACGCGTGCTGCGGCTCCACGACGAGGAGCCGGTCTGATCAGGCCCCGCCGTGGCGGCGAAGGAGGAGGAATCGGAGCGTGCGCATACGGGCACTCTACCACAACTCCTCAGACAAGCAGAGAAGTGCGTCGGATGCGAGAATGGGCCCATGACGACCGTGCGCCGCGAATCCCTCGCCGAACAGGCCGCCGAGCTCCTTCTCGCACGCATCGGAGCCGGCGAGTGGCAGGTCGGCGGCAAGCTGCCGGGCGAGACGACGCTCGCTCCGCAGCTCGGGGTCGGAAGGTCGACGGCCAGGGAGGCGATCCGGATCCTCGCGGGGCGAGGCGTGCTCGCCACACGCCAGGGCGCCGGGGTCTTCGTCACGGCCACGGAACCCGCCGCGAGTTGGGATGCCGTCCTCGATCGCGCCGACATCATCGCCGTCCTCGAGGCCCGCACCGCGATCGAGGTCGAAGCCGCGGCTCTCGCCGCCGAGCGCCGGACCTCCGCAGACCTGGACGAGCTGACGCGCACGCTCGCGGAACGTGACCGTCGTCGCACGGACGTCCGCGCGCACGTCGAGGCGGACATGGCCTTCCACCGCGCCGTCGTCGTCGCGTCCGGCAATCCCGTGCTGCGGGAGCTGTTCGACGGCTTCGCCCCCCGCTCGCTGCAGGCGATGATCGACATGCTGCGCATCCGCGGCCATCACGGCGACGATGCCGACCAGGAGGCGCACGCGCGAATCGGCGACGCTATCGTCGCGCGCGACCCGAGAGCAGCCGCCGCCCTGACGCGCGAGCACCTCGACACGACGAAGAGGCTGTTCGGCTGACGCCGGAGGGCCTGGTCACACGGCGGCCAGGTCTGTCTCCTGCGCCCGCTTCCACTGATCCCCACCGGCATCGCGCGCCCGGCACGCCGCCGATGCCGCCGCCGCGACGAGAGCGTCGTAGTCGTACCCGGCGACGGATGCCGTCGCCCAGCCGATGCTCGCGGAGGAACGGATGCCGGTCGCCGGCGCGTCCAGGTCCATGATCGACACGGATCCCAGGATCGCCCGCAGATGGAAGCGCACCGCCTCGTCGCTGCCGTGGATGAGGACGATCGCGCGGTCGTCGGCGACCCGTTCCGCATCGGCGGTCGCCGGAAGCGCGTCGCAGATGTCCGTGTGGAACCGGTCCGCGATGCGTCGGAACCCGGCGCTGCTCGACGCCTCGCGGAGGTCGGCGGGATCGTCCAGGCGGACGTCGAGGACCGACCACGCGGGGTCCTTCTGCGCTGCCGCCTTGCGCAGACGATCCCTGGCACGGTTCGCGGCGCCGTCGGTCCCCGGCGGCGCGCTCTCCACCCGGACGAGGAGCACGAGCGTGAACGCCGCGCAGGTGCTCATGACGATCGTCCCCAGGGCGTTCACTCCGCGGAGCGCGCTGAGCTGCTCCTCGGTGCTCACGCCGCCGGAGACGAGGGCGGATCCCGCGCTGACGACGGCGACCACCACGAAGCCGCACGCGGCGAGCGCGAGCGGCAGGACGATGTCCCGCGTCGCCGCCTGCCCGCGCGTCAGCTCCCAGGCGAGCAGCCCGGCGAAGACCGCCATCGCCAGGAAGACGACGTGGAACACCGGCAGATACCAGCGCGTGCCCGCCGTCAGGATCAGGGCTGCGGGCACCCCGACGAGCGCGACGATGACCGGAAGCCAGGGTGCCGTGCGCTCGAAATGCATCCGCACGCCGATCCACACCAGCGGCACGAAGCAGACGACGATGGCGGACGCGGCCGCCCGCAGCACGGGGCTGCCGGTGTGGTGCCCGGCCAGCCACAGGTAGGCGCCGAGCATCCCGATACCGAAGGCGACCCCCCAGACGATGGTCGCCCTGCTCGGTCGGGCGAGAGTCGCGAGACCGACGACGACCGCGGTGAGCACGGTCACCACCGCCACCATGCTCGTGGTGACATCGACGCTCACGGGCACGAGCGGTGTCATACGGGGTCCTCTTTCGTTCGTCGGGGGAAACGGACGGTGACGGTGGTGCCGACGTCCACCTCGCTCGACACGAGGATGACGCCGCCGTGCGCGACCACGATGTCCCGCGCGATGCCCATGCCGAGCCCGGTACCGGGGATGCCGCCGCGCACGGCACTGTCGGCGCGGAAGTACGGCTCGAACAGCCGCGGCAGCTCGTCCTCGGAGATGCCGATCCCCGTGTCCGCCACCGTGACCTCCGCATGGCCGTCGGACTCCACCAGCCGTACCGTGATGCGACCGCCTCCCTCCGTGTACTTGGCGGCGTTGCCCAGGAGGTTGTCCACCACCTGACGCAACCGGAACGCGTCTCCCGTGATCACCACCCGCTCCGCCCCATCGAGCACGAGTTCCTGGCGGGCGGCGCCCATCAGGGGCGCGAACGATGCGGCGGACTCCTCCACGACCACGCGCAGGTCCACCGGCTCGAAGGGGTCGTGCGAGATCCGCCCCGTCTGAGCCTGCATGCTCGTGACGAGATCCTGCAGCCGCTCCCCGGCGTCCGCGATGACCTCGATCTGCGCCGGCACCCGGCCGGGGAGGTCGTCGCGCTCCCGCAGGAGCTCGACATGGCCGATGATCGCCGTGAGCGGGTTGCGCAGTTCGTGGGAGATCACGGCGGTCAGCGCCCGACGCTCCTCGGCGGCCTCGAGGAGGGCGGTGACGTCATCGATGACGACGAGGGTGATGCTCTCCCCCTCCCGGGCACTTGCGATGGGCTGGGTGGTCACGGCCAGGGCATGCCACTGCCCTGCACCGTCGTACAGCCACACCCGCTCCTCCCGCATCTGCTCCCCCGCGGCGGCTCGTGCCAGCGTGGTGCGCTCCGGCGTCAGAGCCGTTCCGCGCCGCGCGTCGTACTCGACGGAGGCCGACGGGAGCGCTGTGCCGAAGCGGTCGCGGCCGTACAGGGCGCGGTAGGCGTCGTTCATCTGCAGGACGCGGCCCGCGGAGGTGACCACCACCAGCGCGACGCCCAGCGCGTCGATGACCTGCGTGACGCGCTCCTGGTTCGTCTCGGCCCGCTCCGCCGCCCTGTTCACCTGTTCGGAACGGCGCCGCAGGAGCCGCCGCGCCGCACCGGAGCGCTGGGCGCCGATACGGACGGTCACGCCGAGGAAGCTCAGGGTGATGACGACGGTGAGCACCCGGAGCAGTACGTCCTCCGGCGGCCCGGAGCGGTCCGCGAAGAACACGAGGCAGCCGCCGCTGAGGACGATGCCGACGAACACCCAGGGCATCGAGAAGTAGGTCGCCAACCAGACCACCGGGAACACCCAGAGGAAGCCGAGCCGGAGATCCGGCACGTTCGTCGTCAGTCCCACCCCGAGCACGTCCAGCAGCGGGAGGACGGTCACCGCCGTGCGCGGCAGGCGCCGCCAGGGCACCATGAGCGCCACCAGGGTGGTGACCACGATGAGGCCGATCCCCCCGATGAACAGCGGGATCGCGAGGGTCTGCGGCTTGAAGCCCGCGACCATCACCACGATGGCGACGATGCTCGCGGTGAACACCAGCTGCCACCGCCAGATCGAGACCGTGCGGATCATCAAGGCCCGCCTCCCGGTCGATCCTCAGCATTCACGCAAGATTACTCAAAGATCGTCACTTCGCGCTCTTCAGGTGGCCTTCCCGTCCTACGATTCTGAGTGGGAGCCGACGCTGCGACTGGGGATTTCGCAGAAGCTGGGGCCGCGCGAGTGGGGATTCGCAGGCATCCGGGGCCGCGGTGGGGGAGCCGCGGCCTCGACCCCTCTCCTCAGACGGGCCGGTCGTCGGAGGTCAGACGGTAGCCGACGCCGCGCACCGTCTCGATGTAGCGCGGGGCGTTCGGGTTGTCACCGAGCTTCCGGCGCAGATTGGCCATGTGCGTCTCGATGGCCCGCTTGTCCGGCTCGCTCACCCGGTCGAAGGCGTCTCCGGAGAGGCCGCGCAGCCCGCGTGCGAGGTCGGCCTTGCTGCAGACTCTGCGGCCGGCCTCGAGGAGCGCGGCGAGCAGATCGAACTCGGTGGGGGTGAGTTCGACGGGGCGCTGGGAGACGAGCACGAGACGCGTGTCGAGGTCGAGGCTGAGGTCGCGGTGCACGAGCCCTCGCCACGTGGCGACGGTGGCGTCGGCGGCGGCGATGACCGGCAGGGACGCGCTCGACGCCGCGGAGGCCGTCGAGACGGTGACCCGGGGCGGCGGGGCGCTCGCGGCCGCGGGCGTCCCCTTGTCCGCCGCGGACAGGCGGGTACGGCGGAGGAGCGCCTCGATCCGCGCCCGCAGCTCGCGCGGCCGGAAGGGCTTGACGAGGTACTCGTCGGCACCGGAGGTGAGGCCCAGCACCACGTCCGACTCCTCGGCGAGGGCGGACAGCATGATGATGAAGGTGTCGCTGACCCGTCGGATGCGTCGCGCGACCTCGAACCCGTCGATGCCGGGGAGGTTGATGTCGAGGGTGGTGATGATCGGGTGGTGCGCCGCCACTGCCGCGAGACCGTCCGGACCGGAACCCGCCAGCACGGTGCGGAAGCCCGCGGCGAGGAACACCTCGTCCAGGAGCGACCGCACACCGGGGTCGTCTTCGATGATGACCGCGACCAGCGGCGTCTCCCCCGTCACGCGCGCTCCTCGCGGGCGATCGTGACGAAGCGCGGCGCGTCGGCGTCCAGCTCCGAGGGGTCGAGGTCGTTCTCGTCGTCGCCGGCTCCGACGGGGCGTTCGATCTCGACGTCCCACCAGGCGTCGGCGAGCTCCTCCGCCATGCCGCGGCCCCACTCCACGACCACGACCGACCGCTCCAGATCGAGGTCGAGGTCGTCGAGTTCGGCGGCGGAGCCGAGGCGGTACGCGTCCACGTGCACGAGCGGCGCTCGGCCGACCAGGGACGGGTGGGTGCGGGCGATCACGAAGGTCGGGCTCTGCACGGGCCCCCGCACACCGAGTCCCTCGGCCAGACCCCGGGTGAACGTGGTCTTGCCCGCCCCCAGGGGTCCGGTGAGGATGAGCAGGTCGCCCGGTTCGAGCTGCTCGCCGATGCGCAGCCCGAGCTGCTCCATCTCCTCGGAGGTGGCGATCCGCCGGCGTCCGAGGAACGCCGGGTCCAGGCTCACGTCGTCCTCCGCGGCACCCGGTGCCCGATGCGGGTGACGATCTCGTAGCCGATGGTGCCGGCGGCCTCGGCCCAGTCCGCGGCCGAGGGCACGCCGAGGGTCGGGTCCCCGAAGAGGATGACCTCGTCGCCGACCGCGACCGGGGCATCGCCGACGTCCACGACGAACTGATCCATCGCGATCCGTCCCACGTTCGTGTAGCGCCGCCCTCCGATGGACACGGGCAGTCGCCCCGAGGCGCTGCGGGGGACGCCGTCGGCATACCCCAGCGGCACGAGCGCCAGGGTGGTCTCCCGGTCCGTGCGGTGCACGTAGTCGTAGGAGACCCCGGTGCCGGCGGGAACGCGCCGCACGGCGGCGACCGCCCCACGAAGGGTCATGGCCGGACGCAGGCCCAGTTCCGCCGAGGAGCGGTCGTCGAAGGGCGAGAGGCCGTAGGTGCCGATGCCGATGCGGACGGCGTCCAGTCGCGTCTCGGGAAGGTCGATGGCGGCGGCCGTGGCGGCGATGTGTCGGATCTCGGGTCGCACGCCGAGCGCGGCGGCCTGCGCCACCCCTTCCTCGAATCGGGCGAGCGCGGCACGGTCGTCGGCGGGCGAGGCGTTGGAGAGGTGGCTGAAGAGTCCCACGACCCTGACCCGTCCGATGCGCTCCAGGCGAGCGGCCTCCGCGAGCACCGTCCCCCAGCCGTCGGGGGCGATGCCGTTGCGGGACAACCCGGTCTCGAGCTTCAGGTGCACGGCGACCGGGCGGTCTCCGGATGCGGCGGCGGCCGCCGCCTGCAGCTGGTCGTATGACGAGATGCCGAGCTCGATCCCCTCGGCGGCCGCCTGGACGAAGCGCTCCCCCGGAGCGTGCAGCCAGGCCACGATCGGGGCGTGCACGCCCTGACGCCGCAGCTCCAGTGCCTCCGGGATCTCGGCCACGCCGAGGCGGGTGGCGCCGGCGGAGAGAGCCGCCACGGCGGCCGCGGCGGCACCGTGGCCGTACGCGTTCGCCTTCACGACGACGAGCACCTCCACGCCGGTCAGGCGACGGAAGTGCCGCACGTTGTCGGCGATCGCATCCAGGTCGATCGTCGCCTCGCGGAACGGGACGGTCACAGCGGGGCTCCTTCGGCGACGACGAACGCGGCGGCGAGACCGGCGTCGTGGGTGAGGGTGAGGTGCAGCGTGAGGATGCCGCGTTCCTCGACCACCGCGGCGGTGGATCCGGACAGCACGAAATGCGGCCGCCCTGAGGGCTCGGAGGCGATCTCGATCTCGGTCCAGTGCACGCCGTCGGAGCCGCCGAGGGCCTTGATCAGCGCTTCCTTCGCGGCGTACCGCGCGGCCAAGGACGGCAGGCGGAGCTCCCGTTCGGACGGGGCGAACAGCCGCTCCCGCAGCCGCGGGGTCCTGGTCATCGTGCGCTCGAACCGCGGGATGTCCACGAGGTCGATGCCGGTGCCGATGATCACGCGTTCAGCCTACTCGGGCTTCCCCACCCACCCCGTTACGAACGCCCCACCCCTCTGCGTGCGCACGCAGAGGGGTGGGGCGAACAGAACAGGGTGGGTCGGCGGTCACTCCACCGTGACGGACTTCGCGAGGTTGCGCGGCTGGTCCACGTCGAGGCCCTTCGCGGTCGCCAGCGCCATCGCGAAGATCTGCAGCGGGACGACGGCCAGCAGCGGCTCGAACATGGGGCCGGCGAGCGGGATGTGGATGACCTCGTCGGCGAAGGGCAGCACGGCGGCGTCGCCCTCCTCCGCCACCACGATCACGCGGGCACCGCGGGCGCGGATCTCCTGGATGTTGGAGACGACCTTGGAGTGCACGAGTGCCGAGTGCCGCGGCGACGGCACGAGCACGAACACGGGCTGGCCCGGCTCGATCAGCGCGATCGGACCGTGCTTGAGCTCGCCGGCGGCGAAGCCCTCCGCATGGATGTAGGAGATCTCCTTGAGCTTGAGCGCCCCCTCGAGCGCGATCGGGTAGCCCACGTGGCGACCGAGGAAGAGCACCGAACGGGTGTCGGCCATCCAGCCCGCGAGCTGGGTCACGTGCTCGTGCTCGCTCTCCAGCACCTTCGCGACCTTCTCCGGCAGCGCGGCGAGCTCCTCGACATCGGTCGAGGCGTCGGCCACGACGCCGCGGACTCGTCCCATGTGCAGGCCGAGCAGGAGCAGGGCCGTGATCTGGGCGGAGAACGCCTTGGTCGAGGCGACGGCGACCTCCGGGCCGGCGTGCGTGTAGACGACGGCGTCGGACTCGCGCGGGATCGTCGCCCCCTGCGTGTTGCAGACGGAC
Source organism: Microbacterium sp. NRRL B-14842 (assembly GCF_050470785.1). Classification (NCBI taxonomy): domain Bacteria; kingdom Bacillati; phylum Actinomycetota; class Actinomycetes; order Micrococcales; family Microbacteriaceae; genus Microbacterium; species Microbacterium sp. NRRL B-14842. The sequence goes on from NZ_JBFLUM010000001.1 coordinate 2,305,712, forward strand.
AGCGTGCGGGCACCGCGCTCCCGGGCGTACTTCACGGCCATGAGGGTGTCCATGGTCTCGCCGGACTGGCTGATCGAGACGACGAGGGTGTCCGCGCCGATGACGGGGTCGCGGTACCGGAACTCGTGGGCGAGCTCGACGTCGACCGCCACGCGCGCCCACTGCTCGATCGCGTACTTGCCGACGAGGGCCGCGTAGGACGCGGTGCCGCACGCGGTGATGATGACGCGGTTGATGCCGACGAACAGGTCGTCGAGACCGTCCAGCTCCGGGATGACGACCTGACCGTCGCGGATGCGGCCGCGGATCGTGTTCGCGACGGCTTCCGGCTGCTCCGCGACCTCCTTGGCCATGAAGCTCGACCATCCGCCCTTCTCGGCGGCGGCGGCGTCCCACGAGACATCGAACGGCTCGGCGGCGACGGGCGTGCCGGCGAAGTCGGTCACGGTCACCGCGTCGGGGGTGATCGAGACGATCTGGTCCTGACCGATCGCGAGGGCCTTGCGGGTGTGCTCCACGAAGGCGGCGACGTCGGAGCCGAGGAAGTTCTCCCCCTCGCCCAGGCCGATCACGAGCGGCGAGTTGCGGCGAGCGCCGACGACGAGACCCGGGTGGTCCTGGTGCATCGCGAGGAGCGTGAAGGCGCCCTCGAGGCGGTTGACGACGGCGCGGAACGCGAGCGCCAGGTCGCCCCCGTTGCCGGCATACTCGCGGCCGAGCAGAGCTGCGGCCACCTCGGTGTCGGTCTCGCTGCGGAAGGCGACGCCGTCGGCGAGGAGTTCGTCGCGCAGCGCGGCGAAGTTCTCGATGATGCCGTTGTGGATCACCGCGAGCTTGTCGTCGTCGGCGAGGTGCGGGTGCGCGTTGACGTCGGTCGGGCCGCCGTGCGTGGCCCACCGGGTGTGACCGATGCCGGTCGTGCCGTCGGCGAGGGGTGCATCGCCGAGCGAGTCGCGAAGCATGGCGAGCTTGCCCGCCTTCTTGCGCATGCCCAGCGTTCCCTCGCCGTCGATCACGGCGATGCCCGCGGAGTCATAGCCGCGGTACTCGAGCCGGGCGAGGCCGGCGAGAAGGATGTCCTGGCTGGGCCGCGGGCCCACGTATCCGACGATTCCACACATGGGGATAAGGGTAAGCGGGAATTTTTGCGAGTCGTCCGAACAATAGGACGTCCGCCAGGGCGCCTCAGAGCTTGCGCAGCAGCACGCTCTCCACGTCGTGATCCGCGCCCTTGCGCAGAACCAGCCGCGCGCGGTGCCGCGTGGGCATGACGTTCTCGACGAGGTTCGGCATGTTGATCTCGTTCCAATATCCCAGTGCGGTGGTGATCGCCTCCTCGTCGGTGAGGTGCGCGAACACGTTGAAGTAGGACGACGGGTTGCTGAAGGCCCCCTGCCGCAGCGCGAGGAACCGGTCGACGTACCACTTCTCGATGTGCGCGGTGTCGGCGTCCACGAAGATCGAGAAGTCGAAGAGGTCGCTGACGGCGACGTCGTTCGGCGCGGGCGGAGGCTGCAGGACGTTGAGCCCCTCGACGATCACGACGTCGGGGCGGCGCACCACGACGTGCGCGTCCGGCACGATGTCGTAGCGCATGTGGGAGTAGAACGGCGCCCGCACCTCGGGCGCTCCGCTCTTGACCTCCGTGAGGAACTCGATCAGCGCCCGGCGGTCGTACGACTCCGGGAAGCCCTTGCGGTCCATGAGGCCCCGGCGCTCCAGCTCGGCGTTCGGGTAGAGGAAGCCGTCCGTCGTCACCAGCTCCACGCGCGGCGTCCCCGGCCACCGGCTCATCAGCTCGCGGAGGAGCCGGGCGATGGTCGACTTGCCCACGGCCACGGAGCCGGCGACACCGACGACGAAGGGCGTGGTCGTGTCGTCCTCCTGGAGGAACGACGAGGTGGCCGCACCGAGCTGCTTCGTCGCGCTCGCGTACAGGCTCAGCAGCCGGCTCAACGGGAGGTAGACCTCACGGACCTCGGTGAGGTCGAGACGATCGCCGATCCCCCGCAGCTCCACGACCTCGGTCTCGGTGAGAGGCTGGTCGAGTCCGGCGGCGAGACGCGCCCACTCCGCGCGCCCGATCTCCCGGTACGGCGACAGCGGCAGCGTGGGGTCGGCGGTGGTCACGTCGTCCATCGTAACCGCGCGCGAGTATCCTCATCCCGTGCGCCTGGGAGTCCTCGACATCGGATCCAACACCGTCCACATGCTCGCCGCCGACGTACGCCCGGGCGGACGACCGCTCGCGACCACGAGCGACCGGACCGTGCTGCGCCTCATGCGGTACCTCACACCGGACGGGGCGATCGCGGAGGACGGCGTGCAGGCCCTGGAGACCGCTGTCGCGCAGGCGCGCCGGGTGGCGGAGGCGGAACGCGTGGACGCGCTCCTCGCCACGGCCACGAGCGCCGTGCGCGATGCCCGCAACGGAGCCGAGGTGATCGCGCGCATCGAGGCCGTCCTGGGTCAGCCGCTCCAGGTGCTCGACGGGGAGACCGAGGCCGCGCTCACCTTCCTCGCGGTGCGGCGCTGGTTCGGGTGGTCCGCCGGCCAGCTGCTGCTCCTCGACATCGGCGGCGGCTCCCTGGAGATCGCCGCGGGCGCCGAGGAGGTACCGGACGTCGCCGCCTCCGTGCCGCTCGGAGCCGGGCGCATGACGGTGCAGTTCCTCCCGCAGGATCCGCCGGGTGAGGACGATGTGGAGCGGCTGCGGGCACACGCCGCAGCGACTCTCGACGCGGTCGTCCCCCGGTTCCATGCCCTCCCCCGTCCGGACCACGTCGTGGGGTCCTCCAAGGCGATCCGTTCGCTCGCACGGTTGGTCGGCTATCCCGTCCCCGGCTGGTCGGGTATCGAGCGGATGCTGCTCCCCCGCGAGGTGCTCGGTTCGTGGATCCCGCGGCTCGCGCGCCTTCCCGCCTCGGCGCGCCAGGAGCTCCCGGGGATCACGCCCGACCGGACGTTCCAGATCGTGGCGGCCGCGGTGTCGCTGCATGCTGCGATGAGCGCACTGGGGGTGGAGGAGCTGGAGGTGTCGCCGTGGGCGCTGCGCGAAGGAGTGCTGCTGCGGTACATCGAGCAGCTCGGGTCGCGATCCTGAGTGGACTGCTCCGGCGGCGCGGATAGCATGACGCCATGACCCCGACCCTCGCCACCCGTGCCCCGCGCGGCAGGGTGGCAGCCCGCGTCGCCCTGGTCGGTTACCTGCTGTTCGTGGGCTTCACCGTCTGGCTGCCCGCGGCCGTGTCGTCCAAGGTCACGGGTCTCGTGGGCGTGATGGCCCGCTGGGTCGCGGAAGCCGGCATCGCACCGTACCAGCAGAGCGCCGTGGTGCTGGAGATCCTGGCCAACGTCGCCCTCTTCGTCCCTGTCGGGCTGTTGCTGCCCTTCGCCTGGCCACGGCTTCGACTCTGGCAGGTCACGCTCGCCGGTGGTCTGCTGAGCGTCGTGATCGAGTCGGTGCAGGGCTTGATGCCGTCCCGGTTCCCCACGCTCAGCGATGTGATCGCCAACACCACCGGCACCTTCCTCGGGGCCGTCATCACCTGCCTCCTCCTCACCGCGGTGTCCGTCGGCGCCCGTCGGGTTCCGGCCTCTTCCAGCGGATGACGATCCTGCTCTATCGCGCCGACCGTGCCGCGATACTCTCGTCACTATGCGTGCATCGATGTCGGCCAAGTCCGTTCCGCCGGGCGGTTGGCGTCGAGAATTCGACGTCACTGGAGCGCGCCGATGAGCGACGCAGCCGAAGAACCCGAATTCCCGCGCAGTCGCCGCGAAGCCCGCGCGCACCGGGGCCGACCGGTGCCGGAGACGACGACGCCCTCCAACCCGCGATCGCACCGGACCCGAAGCCGGCGTCGTCGTGCTTTCACGGCGGTGCTGATCGGGACGGCCGCCCTGGTCCTGGTGGTCGGAGCCGGGGCCGCACTGCTCTACGTGCAGGCATCGAGTGTGCGCTCGCACCTGACCGCCGCGATGAGCAGCCTCACCACAGTGCAGTCAGCCATTCTCGCCGCCGACCGACCGGCCGCAACCGCAGCCGCCGCACAGCTCTCCGACGACACGGCTGCAGCCGTGGACACGACGGGAAACCCGCTGTGGGCTCTGGCTGCGAAGCTACCCGTGATTGGCGACGATCTCGCTGCCGTGAGATCCGTCGCGGTGGTCGTCGACCAGCTCGCGCGAGATGTCATCGACCCCGCGACCTCGATCGACTTGGACACGTTCCGTCCTGTGGACGGACGCATGGACCTCGATGCGCTGTCGACGCTGGCGCCTACGATCGACCGCATCGCAGCCGGTGTCGCGAGCGCCGTGGACACCATGGCCACGATCGACCGATCGCAGCTCACAAGCCAGGTCGCGACGGGCGTGAACATGGTCGACGAGGCGTTGTCGAAGGCGACCCCGCTCCTCGCCCCCCTCCGCGATCTCGCCCACCTGCTCCCGGACGCCCTCGGCGCAGCGGGTCCCCGCGACTATCTCCTCATGTTTCAGGGCAACTCGGAGGCTCGGAGCCTCGGCGGGAACGCCGCCGTGTTCATCGTCGTGCGCGCCGACGCCGGTCGCCTCGAGATCACCGGCCTCGCCGACAGCTCCGACTTCGCGCAGCCGACTCCTGAACCCGTCGCATCACTCGACCCTGAGGCCGTCGCCATCTTCGGCGACAAGATCGGGAAGTACACGCCGGATTTCACGATGGTGCCCGACTTTCCCTCGGCGGCGTCCATCATGCAGGGATGGTGGGCACAGCTCGGGCCGACAGACTTCGACGGCATGGTTTCGGTCGACCCGGTGGCGCTCTCCTATCTCCTGAGGGCGACCGGACCCCTGACGCTGCCGACCGGAGATGCACTGACCGCCGACAACGCCGTCCCGCTTCTCCTCAACGAGGTCTACTTCCGGTACGAGGATCCGATGATGCAGAACGCGTTCTTCGCCGGTGCCGCATCGAGCGTGTTCAGCGCACTCACCAGTGGGGCCTTCGCGCCCGACGTGCTGATGGCCGCCCTCGCGCAGGCGGTTGACGAGCGCCGTCTGCTCTACCAGACGGACGACGCGGACGAAGCCGCGCTGGTCTCGGACTCACCTCTCGCCGGCACCTTTCCCCCTGACACGGCGAACGCCACGAAGATCGGCGTCTTCGTGAACGACAACACCGGTTCGAAGAAGAGCTACTACCTCGACATGTCGACCACGCTGTGCCGTGGCGAAGGCACGATGGAGGGGACGACAACGCTGACATCGATGTTGGACGCGGCCACCGCGTCGCGACTTCCGTACTACATCACCGGGCCGTACTACGCCCCCGCGGATATCAGCACCTACGTCGCGATTTATGGTCCGACCGGTGGCACTCTGAAGCAGATCAGCGTGGACGGCGCACCCGTGCAGCCGATCTCTTCGGGTCAGCACCTCGGACGCCCGGTCGTGAAGGTGGAAGTGCAACACCATCTCGATTCCGTGCACAGCATCCGGTTCGCTTTCACCCCTCCGCAGGGAGCGGCCGGCGAACTTGGACTGGTGCAGACCCCGCTCTCCCGGGAGAGCCCCGTGCACATCACCGATCAGTGCGCCCCTTGACGAAACCCCACGATCCGGAGCAGCCTCCCATGACCCCCATCGCCGCACTGCGCCGAACCGTCGCGAAGCTCCTGCGCGGCGTGTGGCGACTGGGTGAGCTCGCGTGCTCGTCGGTCCGCAAGACGCGTCTGCGCCTCATGTACCCCGGTTTCGATGCCGACCGTGCCACCTTCATCGGCCCCGGCTGCGACATCAGGGTGTCACCGGGCGGGTCCCTACGCGTGCGCTCCTGCGCGGTCACCCGCAATGTGACGCTGACGGCGGGGCCGGGGGCACGGCTGTCGATCGACGCCCACTACCTGGGGCCCGGCGCCGTGATAGTCGCGCGCGAGGAGGTCTTCCTCGGCACAGGCACCAAGGTGGCGGAGAACGTGGTCATCCGGGACGCCAACCACGACCACACCGTCCCGCTCGCCGAGATGCGATTCATCGCCGCGCCGGTGGCGATAGGGGAAGACGTCTGGCTCGGCGCCAGGGTGACGGTGCTCGCCGGAGTCACGATCGGCGATCACAGCTCCATCGGAGCGGGCGCCGTCGTCACACGGTCGGTGCCGGCGGGTTCACGGGCATGGGGCGTCCCTGCTCGGGTGCAGTAAGTCCCGGACGGCGCCGGCGGAAGACGACGTAGACGGCGATGCCACCGGCGATCGCCATGACCGCCAGCACCAGATCGCGCGCGACGGCCAGCCCTTCAGCGCCCCCGAGCATCGCACCGACGCTGTAGAGCACGAGCGCGACCGGCACGGAGGAGAGCCCGACGAGTGTCGCCGCGCGATTCCACTCCCCCCCGATGAGGACGAGGTTCGCCAGCACGACCAGCGCGTAGAACACCTCGCCGGGAAGAAGGAGCCAGGTGATAGCGACGGCATCGGTGTACGGGGTGCCGAAGAGCGGGACGGTCAGCCAGGTCGCCGCGAGACCGACGACAGCTGCCGTGACCGCGGTTGCGAGCACCGAGAGTACGGCGAGACCCGCCACGCTGCGCGATCCGCCCCCTCCGGCGACCCGAGCTGGAGCGAGTTGCGCGACCGCCGTCGGGACGACGCGGATGACCTCTGCATAGGTGGCCGCCAGGCCGTACACCGCCACCACGGTGGCCGAGGTGACGGCTCCGAGGATGAGCCGGTCGGACCGGGCGATGACCACGATGGCGAGCGGGAGGACGAGGGTGGACACCCCCGCGACGAAGAGCCGCGATACACGGAGGGCGGATGCCCACCCGGACATCAGGTCGCCATCGCGGAAGGCGAAGACCACAGAGACGACCGCGACGACCGCGACCGCTCCGTATTGAGCCGCCACCAGGAGCGCTGCCGTGGGCGTGATGCCGCCCCCGGCGCACAACGCGAGCGCGAGGCCCAAGCTCAGCAGCCCCGCGACAGCGCTGCCGGCGGCCCAGCGAGCGCCGGCGGCGTACCTCATCCCGGCGAAGCGCGCGTCCGTGAGCAGGGCGATGCCGACCTGCGACGAGGTCGCGAGCGCGACCGCCGCGATGATCGGCGCCGTGGCCATCCTCGCGTCGGTGCCCTGCAGAAGCACCGCGGCCCCGCCCCCGACCACCGCCGAGACCACGATCACAATGAGCCCCGCCGTCGTGAACGCGCGGCGTAGCTCGACCGCCTCCTCATGGTTCGCTCGCGGCAGCCTCGCCCTGAGGGTGTTGCCGATGCCGGCGCTGACCAGCAGGGAGACGATGGCGGACGCGGAGAGCGCGAGGATCATGAGCCCGCGCTCGGCCACCGGCAGCCATGCCGTCGCGAGGAACCCCGCCAGCGCATTCGCCGCCAGTTGCGCTCCTGATCCCGCGATCATGGCGGAGACGGCCTTGACGAGGTTCCTCATCCAGTCCCCCCGCCGCCCCGGTCGCGTGACCCGAGGAAAGCCGCTCCCACCAAGACGAGACCGATGAGGATCTGCGGGATGACCGGAGCGAAGGAGTTCCGCACCGCGGTCACGACCGGCAGCATGATGACGGCGGCCAGCGCCGCTCCCTGTGGAGTCCCGGGTAGCCGGTCGATCCGCGCCAGCACGAATCCCAGGACACACATGACGAGGACGACGCCCAGCACATCGAAGTTCCGGTACCCCTCCGCGATCGGCGAACCGCCGATGGGGCCGATACGGGTGAAGACCTCGACGTTGAACAGGCGCAGGTCCTGATCCCCCGGCGGTGACGGCACCCCCAGCAGCCGCTCCGCGACCCTTACAACCGGCGCGATGAACGTGACGCCGTTCATCTGAGGCAGTCCCGCCGACATCCACTGTTCGACCTGCACCACCGGGAACAGGGAATAGCCCATCTCGGCGGCACCGTCGATCGGGTCGATCCGCGTCCATCCACCTTCGAGCAGCCCGCTGAACCCCTGGGCTCTGGTCTGCCGGATCACACTGATCGCCGAGAGCACCGCGGCCGCCACGAGCAGGAAGACCCCCAACCGTAGGCGTCGCCGCTTGGCTTCGATCATCACCAGGGTAACGAGCGGGAAGAGTACCGGGCCGCGGAGCCCGAGCGGCAGCGCCAAGGCGGCGAGCGCCAGCATGCTGGCCCAGCCGACGATGCGGCTGCGTCCGCCACTCGCCACCAGCAGACACAGCCCCAGCCCGAGCAGGAGGGTGCCGTAGCTGAACACCGACTCGCCGGCCACCACGTCGAGGAACTCGAGGTAGCCACCCACGCTGGCGAGACCGCCGTTCGACCACAGCGCAGAACCGATCATTCCCGCGCCGATGACGGCGGCCGCGCCGCCGACGACCGGAAGCCTCCCGGCGGGCGCCGTCGCCACCGGCGAGGGCGGAGTCTTGGCACGCGCGAACTGACCGAGAGCAACACCCGCGCTGGCGCTCGCCGCACCGATCACGGTGAGGGAGGTCGCCGGAGCCAGCCGCTCGGCCGCGATCCAGGAGTTGTCGCCGCCGCCGAGCAGTGCGGCGTCGCCATGGAGCACGTACGCGATAACGAGGCCGCCGTGGAACAGGGCGAAGACGAAGAAGTAGAGGAAGGCGCTTCCGCCTGCCCCCGCACGCGGATTCCAGGCCGTGACCAGGAGGCCGATGAACGCGGCGATGAGCATACCGGCCTGCGCCGCGCTCGCCTCCCCGCCTCCGGTCGATGTGCTCCAGATCAGCGTCACTAAGCCTATGGCGAGGCCGAGACACACCCTCACCCATCGATGGTGTCGACCGGTAGCGTCCGCGACGAGCAGAAGATCACCAGAGCGAGAGCCAGTCATTCACGCTCCTCTCCAGGGTGAACCTCGAACCTCTTACGGTTTCCGCCAGAGCGCGGCGGTCAGCATGGCTCAGGTCCATCGCTCGTGCCACTGCGGCCGCCCACTCGGAGGCGGCGGCCTCTGGGGAGACGAAGGCCACGCCGGGAAGCGTCTCGAGCTCGCGGAGGGTCGGGAGGTCGGAGGCGACGACGGGAACACCGCTGGCCAGGGCCTCCAGCACGACACCAGGAAGCCCTTCCCGGAACGAGGGCAGCAGAAGGACATCCGCCTCCCGGAGGATCGGTGCCACATCGTCGACCACACCCACGACACGGAAACCTCCGTCGCTGGGCAGCTCGCCGAGGTCCGCGGTCCCGCCGGGACCCACCACCACCATCTCCACAGGCCCCACGGCGCGGAGCGCCCGAAAGATCGGCACGAGGATACGGCGGTTCTTCTCCGGCGACGCGCGGCCGACGTGCACAACTCGTGGGGGCCGCACGCCATACGCCTCCATCGGCGGGTGGAAGCGCCCGACGTCGACGCCGTTCACCAGTACGCGCGTCTCCACGTCGAGCCAGCGATGGAGCCTCCCCCACCGTCCGATGAGGAAGCGGAGAGCCGCATCGCTGACTCCCACGACGTGGGTCGCCGAGAAGGGCAACAGCGCTCGAGCAGCCGTTCGATACGCCGTTCGCAGGCCACCGCCTCGATCGTCACCCGTGCTGTGGGCGCGGGCGATGCGCCGCCGCACGCCCGTGCCGCGCACGGCCAGAAGGAGGAAAGCGCTCGCAAGCGAGACGTGCGAGACGACGACATCCGCCCCGCGCTCTCGCACGAGGCGTCGGAGCGCGCCGACTCGGGCGAGCGTGCCACCGGCAGGCGCCACGGACACCACCGCGCCCGCATGCCGGAACCGCGGGGCGAGAGCACCTTCTCGCCCGGAGAAGCAATAGAAGACCTGCGTGACGCGGGCGGTCGGAATCGCTTCGCACAGATCGAGGGCGACTTTCTCTGCGCCGCCGTGATCGAGACTTCCGATGACATGGACGACGACCGTGGGCTTCATCTCATCCACCTCCGGCCAGGCCGATCAGCGTCCGCTGCCAGTCTGCCAGCGCGGCGGCGCGCGCGGACGGGGAGAATCGCCGGGTCGCGGCGATTCCGGCGGTCGAAAGCTCGCGGCGCCGCTCCGGTGACCGGAGCAGCTCGCGCAGCAGTCGCGTCATCGCCGTCACGTCGCCCGGGTCGAAAGTCGCGGACGGGGGCAAAAGCTCCGGCACCCCGCCGACGCGACTAGCGATGGCCGGTACGCCGATTGCCATCGCCTCGATCAGCGCGCGCGGCATCCCCTCCGTGAGCGAGGGGAGAACGAACAACGTCGCCTCGGCGAGCACCGCCTCCACCTCCGCCGGGTCGCCCAGATACCCGGTGAAACGGACGGCGTCGGGTACCCCTTGCTCGCGGGCGGTCTCGTGCAGGAAGGGCATCCTCCGCCCTGAACCGACCACGGTGAGCGTGACAGTCGGAAACTCATCCCGGATGCGTCCCAGAGCTTCGATCAGGTGGTGATGTCCTTTGTAAAGCTGGTCGACGGAGCCAACCGACACGAGGTGCGGTGCCCCGTCCTCTGTTCCCTTCCAGCGCGGTTCGTCGGCGATCACCACATCAGAGAAGGACGCGACCTCGGCATGCGGCGCGGGCGGATAGCGCCGCTGCAGTTCCCGCTCCGTGACATACCTGACGGCTCTCGCTCGGCGAACGACAAGGCGCGTGACCATGCCTACTACGGGGCGCAGAAGGCGGCCCGCCGCGCCCAGCGCACCGGAACGCAGGACGCCTTCGGCATCACCAACGACTTCCGCGGCGACGGGGATACCGCGCCGACGCGCCGAGAGGGTCGCAAGGGTGCCGAGCACGCCGGGAACTTTGACCAACACGAGATCCGCGCCGCCGACACTCCGACGTACGGCGGCCCACGTGGCGGGAAGGCGCAGGACCGACTGACGGAGCCCGATGTAGTGCGGCAACGCGATCGTCTCCCCGCTCAGCGGTGAGCCGGCGGAATCATCATCGAGCCGGGCACGGGCGGCGAGCACCGGAGACAGAGAGTCCCCTGGCAGCTCTCGCGCCCAGGCGCAGCCGTTCACGCCGGGATCCTCGGAGAGGAAGCGTCCGGCCGCGTCCATGGCGAAGCGTGCTTCCGAGAAGACGAGAACCCGGGGCGCCCCTTCGGTCACCGGAATGCCCCGTCGAGGACGACCTGCGCCACGCGTGTTGCGGCGGCAGTGCTGTCGAACAGCTCTACGGCTCTCGCCCTCGCCGCATTGCCCATCGCGGAAAGCCTATCGTCCTGCCATGCTCGATACGCCTCCTCGAGCGTGTCACGGAGAGCAGAGGAGTCGCCGGCGGGAATCACCCAGCCGGTGACCCCGTGCACCATGGTCTCGGGCAGACCGCCGGCGTCGCTCACGATCGACGGTACCGCCATCGCCGAAGCCTCCAGCGCCGCGCCATGGTTTTCGGACAACGACGGGCTGACGCTGACGTCAGCAGCCGCGTAGGCCGCTCGCACGTCGTCCACCGTGTCCAACCACGTGACGCGCAGCTCCTCGAGCGAACGGGGAAGGGTATCGACGAGCTGGCGGCGATAGAGCTCCCCCTCAGGACGGAACCCGCCGCCAACGATTGTCAGGTGCGCGTCCTCGTGGTCGCGCACGAATGCCGCCCACGCCTGCAGGAGTTCCGCATGTCCCTTGATGCCATGTCCACGATGCACGAGACGTTTGGGGGCATACACGAACGCGACCATGATGACCTCGAAAGACGAGCCCGCGCGGCGGGGCTCGTCCGCCATCGGCTGGTCTCCACCCTGCGGTGGCATGAAGACCCGCGTGTCTACGCCGTAGGGGATGCTCACGAGCTTGTCGGCACCGGAGACCACCTCGGCGTACCGGCGCAGGGTGTCGTCCGACCCGCAGACGATGACGTCGTCCGCACGGTGCAGCACCCTCTCCGCAAGTCGGATCACGGGGGTCTCCAAATGCAGAGGACCGGCGACCATGTGCACCGCCCTCGTCCGACGACCAAGCAGGGCCGTTCGCGTCGCCAGGGCGCTGGCGTACAGATGGTAGAGCACCGCGTCCGGACGGAGAGAACGCAGGTCGCGAGCGAAGGAGAGGAAGTCGCGGATGTTCGCCGGCTTCGGCAGAAGCCCGAACTGATAGCGGGTCCGCCGCACCACGACGCCGTCGTCGTCGGCAGCCATCTCGGCGAGCCGGTCACCGAGGCGACCAGGCGCATCGGGGATGAACACAGTCACACGCGCACCCGCTTCGCGCAACGCGCGTACCTGCGGGAGGATCCAGAGCCCCCCTGCTGCGGTCTTCAGGACGATGGCGACCGTCCGCGTCATCGGGCCGGCACTCCCTTCACGATCCGTCCGGCATCGACGTCGCGAGTGACACAGGCACCGGCGCCGACCGTCGCGCCCGCCCCGACCTCGAGGCCCTGCAGCACCACAGCCCCGGCACCGACGAGCGCCTCCCGTCCGACGAGGACATTCCCCGAGATGACGGCTCGCGGATTGATCGAGACGTCGTCCTCGAGCGTCGTATCGTGGCCTACAGTGGCCCCGGGATTCAGGTGTACGCCACGACCAAGGCGCACTGAGGTGGAGACGAGGACCCCCGCACAGACGATACTTCCGGGGCCCACAGTGGTGAGTGACCCGATGACGGCCGTAGGGTGCACGAGGGATTGCAGCTCGTACCCCAGGGAGAGGCACTCCGCCGTCACTCTGCCCCGGACGCGGGGGTCCCCGATGGCCACGGCGAGCCGCACCTTCGTCTGTGCGGCGAGCTTCTCCCGCGTACCGAGGTAGGTCACGCCGAGGCGGTCGAGCTTCGCCGCATCCCCGTCCGTGATCGCATCGTCCACGACTCCGAGTAGGTCGATGTCGATCAGTCCAACGGCCTTCGCAGCGAGGTAGGTGTCCAGGGCCTCACGCCCGAAGCCCCCTGCTCCGATGATGACCAGCGAGATCGGGGAAGTGCTCATGGGTGACCGGTTCCTTCGAATGTGTGCGCGCTGACCGAGCCGGGGGGCGTGATCCCCTCGCGTCGGAGCACGAGACCCACGGTACGCGCGAGGATACGGGCATCGAGGCCCAGGCTTCGGGCATCGACGTAGGCCACGTCGAGCGCGAAGCGACGCTCCCAGCTCACGGCGTTCCGGCCCGCGACCTGCGCGAGGCCGGTGAGCCCCGGGCGCACCTCATGCCGCCGAGCCTGCTCCGGCGTGTAGCGGTCGAGGTACTCGACAAGCAGGGGTCTCGGACCGACGACGCTCATCTCCCCTCGTAACACGTTCCACAGCGACGGCAGCTCGTCGAGACTCGATCCGCGGAGAACGCGCCCGAACCTGGTCACGCGCTGTTCGTCCGTGACCAAGCGGTGCCTGTCATCGACGCTGCGCATGGAGCGGAACTTGTAGAGCGTGAAGATCCGACCATGGCGGCCGGGACGCGGCTGCGCGAAGATCACCGGTCGGCCGACATCGATCGCGACACAGATCGCGGTGACGGCGATCACCGGCAGCAGGAGAACGAGGCCGATGGCAGCGCCCAGGACGTCGAACGTTCGCTTCACCGGGTCGTAGGAAGACGCAACCCGGACAGCCATCATCGCTTCCCGTCCAGGAACCCGCCGATCCGGGTGAGCACGCGCTCTCGCTGCTCATCCGTCAGGGCGGAGCCGCTGGGCAGCGTGAGCCCACGGCGGAAGAGCTCGTCCGCCGCTCCGGTGATGATTCCCCGTGCCCCGGCGAACACGGGCTGCGCGTGCATCGGCTTCCACAGCGGACGCGTCTCGATGTCATCACCGCTGAGGTAGGTGGAAAGCTCGGCAGGCGTCCACCCCGTCTCATCGGCATCGACGAGGATCGAAGTGAGCCAAGCGTTGTCCGCCTCGTCGCCCGCCGCGCCGAAGACCTCGACGCCCCGGACGTCCGAGAAGAGGGTCTTGTACGCCGCTCTCATCTCCCGGCGCCGACCAATCATCTCGTCCAGGCGCCTGAGCTGTGCGCGGCCGAGCGCCGCGAGCAGGTTGCTGAGGCGATAGTTGTAGCCGATGTCGGTGTGCTCGTAGTGGACAACGGGCTGGCGAGCCTGAGTGGCGAGGTAGCGCACGCGACGGGCGATCTGGCCGTCATCGGTGAGAAGCATCCCCCCGCCGGAGGTGGTCATGATCTTGTTGCCGTTGAACGACACCGCTGACGCCGATCCGAAGCTGCCCGCCGCTCGTCCGCCATGGGTGGCTCCCAGTGACTCCGCGGCGTCCGCGAGCACGGGCACTTCGAACTCGGCGGCGATCGCGAGGATGGCGGTGTAGTCGACCGCTTTTCCCAGCAGGTCGACCGGGACGATCGCCGGCACGGTGGCGCCCGAGGCACGGAGTTCGTGAAGAACCGTTCGCAGCAGTTCCGGTTCCATATTCCCGGTCGCCGGGTCGGCGTCGATGAAGTACGGCTCCGCCCCCGTGTACGTGATCGCGTTCGTGGTGGCTGCGAAAGTCATGGTCGAGGTCGGGACCACTGTGCCTGGCCCCGCTCCGAGCACGATCAGCCCCAGGTGCAGCGCCGCGGTACCGGAACTCAGCGCGACGCCGTGCGCGACGCCGACTCGCGCAGCCAGCTCTCGTTCGAACGCATCGACGTCGGGGCCGAGAGGAGCGATCCAGCCCGACCTCATGGCGGCGAGGACCGCCTCGTGCTCCGCCTCGCCGATGTCGGGCGACGACATGTGAATTCGTTTGCTCATGGAGCGCCCTCCGTGTCGACGAGTGGCATCGGCGTGACCGACGTGGCGTCAACCGGCGGAGGCGTGGCCCCCATCCGGGAGTACCACCCGGCGCGGTCCAGACGGTCCGGTGCGAGGGGGTCAGCACGCGTGTGCGACACCTTGGGGTGGAAGGGCCGCTCGAGGCTCTCGCGATCTCCGACGAGCTCTTCGTGCAGCTTCTCGCCATCCCGGAGTCCCGTGAACACGATCTCGACCGCTTTGCCGGACATCGCGATCATCCGCTTGGCCACGTCAAGGATCGACACCGGCTCTCCCATGTCCAGGATCAGCACCTCGCCGGACCGCCCCACCGCGCCAGCCTGGATGACGAGCTGGCAGGCCTCGGGGATCGTCATGAAGTAGCGCGTGACGTCAGGGTGCGTGACGGTCAGTGGCCCACCGGAGTCGATGAGCGCCTGAAAGGTCGGCAGCATGGAGCCCCGGCTGCCGATCACGTTGCCGAATCGAACGGAGAGATAGCGCATCCGCGTCTCCGCTCCGGCCCAGGCAGTGATCTTCTCGGCGAGACGCTTGGAATGGCCCAGAACGCTCGTCGGGTTGGCCGCCTTGTCGGTTGAGATGTTGACGAATGTCGCCACACCGCATTCGCGGGCCGCTTGCACGACGTTGAGTGTCCCCAGCACGTTGGTCTTCCACGCCTCGTCCGGGTACTGCTCGAGCATCGGGAGATGCTTGAGTGCCGCGGCGTGGAAGACAACTTCCGGACACCGCTCGGAGAAGACGCGGCGGAGGATCTCGGGTTCCCTGATGTCTGCGAGGACGACATCCTTCGTGTCGAGAAGACCATGTCCAGCGGTGCGGATCTGCGCGAGCTGGAGGCCGGTCTCGTCACGGTCGAGCATGGTGAGTTCGCTGGGGCCGAACTTCGCGAGCTGCCGGCACAGTTCCGAGCCGATCGAACCGCCGGCCCCCGTGACGAGCACGCGTCTGCCGGTGATGTAGCCGGCGATGAGCTCGACGTTCGTGTCCACCGGGTGGCGCCCGATGAGGTCCTCGATGCTGACGTCACGGAGGTCGGCCGGCGATCCCTCGCCGGAGCGGATCTGCGTGAGGCTCGGGGTCACGGAAACGCTCATGCCTGCCGCCTCCGCGCGGTCTGTGAGCTCGCGCAGCAGCGCGCCGTCGGCACGCGCCACGGCGATCACGAGCGTTGTCGCTCCCGTCCTCGCGGCGGCCTCCGCGAGGTCGCTCGTCGTGCCGATCACGGGCACCCCCCGCAGGCGCAGGTGCTTCTTCGCGGGGTCGTCATCGAGGAGTCCCACCGGCCGGATCGGCGATGCGGGGTCGGTGAGGATGCTTCGCAGCACGTTGTCGCCGAGGTACCCCGCGCCCACGATGATGGCCGGCTCTGCCTCATCGCCGGGCTTACGCGTCCGCTCCGAGAGCAAGCGGGTGAGGTAGCGGACGCCGAACATCAAGAGGAGCACGAAGGGGAAGGCGAGGAACACCGTGCCCCGCGGGATCCCGACCGCGTTGCCGAACAGGATCACGAGGATTCCGAGCAGGATCGACTCCCCCATCACGACCAACCCGAGCGCGCGAACCTCGTCGAACGAGCCGTAGCTCAGCCGCCCGCGGTAGAGCGCGAACTGGAGCCCGAGCAGGACGTGCAGTGCCGCGGCGACGAGCCCGAGCGCCAACGTCGCCACCCAGGTCGCCGCCGTCATGGCGAACTCGAAACGCAGCACCACGGCGGCGACGATTCCCAGCGCCCACGCGCCGGCGTCCAGAGCCGCGGCGAGCGCACGACGCCGCTCGGGCGCCATGGCGACACCCTCAGGACTCAAACTTGACCCCCCGCTCCTCGAATTCCCAACGCTCGCGCTGCCCCCTCGCGTGGTGTGTTCAGTTGAGGCACAGCCTACCCATACATCGGTTCGACCTCCGGCGAGGACCGAGGCCGCTACGGAACGCGGCTACGCTGACCACGACCGCCACGAAAGGCTCCCGTGTTCGAGATCACCACCATCTGCACCGGCAACATCTGCCGCTCTCCGCTGGCCGAACAGCTGATCCGCGCCGGTCTGGCCGATCTTCCGGGGACCATCACCAGCGCGGGCACCCGGAGCATCGTCGGCGCGGTCATGCCGGAGGAGGCGGTCACCCTCGCCACTCGGTACGGGGTCGCCCTCGACGTCGCAACGGCGCACCGGTCCCGTCAGCTCACCGCCTCCCTCCTGGAAACACCGGACCTCATCCTGGGGATGTCACGGGAACACCGCCGGTCCGTCGTGGAGCTGGCACCGGTCCGCCTGCGAGCGGCTTTCACGCTTCGGGAGTTCGCTCGATTGGCCGCCGACGCCTCCGACGGCGAGCTTCGAGAGGCGGCCTCACACCACACCGATCCGTCCTCGAAGCTCCGCGCCGCCGTCGCCGCCGTCGCGGGCCGTCGCGGCATGGCGCCGCCGGCGCTCAGCCCCGAGGACGACGACATCGTCGATCCGTATCGACAGTCACAGGCGACATACGAGCGATCCGGACGGCAGCTCGTTCCGGCGGTCGCCCAGGTCGTACGTGTGGTCCGTCTCGCCGTCGCCGAGAGCTGACCCTCGGTTGCCCGCGAGCGCCGATCACGGCTGCGGTTCGGTTCCGCTCTCGGGGGCCGTCTCGTCCTCCGGCGGCGTGCTGGGGTCCGTCACCTGCTCCTCGGCGCCCTGATCCCTCTGTGCGCGTTGCGCCTGTTCGACCTCGAGGCGCTCGCGGCGGTCGTCGGCGCGAAGAGCCCAGACCGCCTCCTCATACGCGATGAGGGCTTCCTGTCCGTCGGGCTCGTGCAGCGGCGCGGTCGAGACGCGCACACCCGCCGCGGTGACGGCGTCGCGGAACTCCAGGGCGGCCGCTGGATTCGCCCGGACCTCACTTTCAGCGCGGTCGGTGAAGCCGACGGCGAAGGAGCTCAGGGCCTGGATGAACGGTGAGCGGTGCGATTCCGCGGTGGCCCGGAGCAGACGGACCTGCGTGAGTGCCTCGTCGACCAGATCCGCCCGCGCCCGCACATCGTCGATGGCCGCTGCGACTTCGGGAAGGGAACCGGTGTCCACCGGCGACGGCGGACTCGGTTGCGGCAGCGCAGGCGGCTCCAATGTCCGCAACGCGCCGATGTAGGCGTCGGCCGCCGCGACCGCCGCGTCGCGTGCCACCGGATCCACGATGGTTCCGTCGAGTTCGACGAGCGCCGCCCGTGTGGCGGCGGCCATCTCGTTCTCCGATGACGTCTGCGCATCGAGGCGCCCTGCGGCGGCCTCCAGCCCCTGCTCGGCGCTGGCGAGAGCCGCCTTGTCTTCCCGCAGGGCCTCCGCCGCCGTCTCGGCTGGCGACGCGCTGGCCCCCTTGATGCCCGCGAAACCCGCGGCTCCCACAACGGCCGCAACAGCCAGGGCCGCGGCGATGGCGTTGACAGGGTCGATGCGCAACCTGCGCCCTCGCCCTCGGCGCAATGGCGCGGTCGAAGCGCGCGGGGGCGAGCCGCCGTCCGCTGCACCGGCGACCAGAGGAGCGGCGACCATCTCTCGCAGCCGCAGCGTCTCCGCGTCGCCGTGAACGCTCGGGGATTCCCTCCGCGGCTCCCCGACCAAGTGCTCCAGCTTCGCGCTGAAGGCCGTCGCGCCGTGATCGCGCGCAGGACTCGGCGTGCGGCGATCGCCCGCGAAGAGATCGTCGAGCGTGCTCATGAGACGGCTTCCGTACGAGAGAGGCGTGGGGAGGATAGTCTCGAGAAACACTACTACCGGCGTCGAACGACGAAGCGGTCATGTTCGGGAGACGATGGAAATCCACGATTACGTGCGCATCCTGCGACGCAATGCGGTGCTGCTCCTCTCCGCTGCCCTCATCGGCCTCGCAGGCGGAACCTTCGTCGCCCTGAATGCCGCGCCGCGCTATGACGCGACGACCACGTTGTTCGTGTCGGCGCAGTCCCCTTCGGGAAGTTCCACCGACCTGAACCTCGGTCGCACCTACGCCCAGCAAGCAGTATCGAGCTACGTCGCGCTCGTGCCCAGTGCCCTCGTCCTCCAGCCCGTCATCGACGACCTCGGCCTGGATCTCCGTCCGGCGCAGTTGGCGGAGAACGTCAGAGCTTCCGCCGAACTGAACAGCCTGGCCATCTCTGTGACCGTCTCCGACGGGAACCCGAGTCAATCCGCCCGAGTAGCCAATGCGATCGGAGAGAGCTTCGCGACAGTCGTCGTCGAACAGCTGGAGAAGCGCGCCGATGACTCGGTGAGCCCCATCCGCATCGATACCTTGCAGGTGGCACAGGTGCCGGTGGCCCCGGTCGCCCCGAACGTCACGACCTCGATGACGATCGGGGGGATTGTCGGCATAGCGGGAGGATTCGCCCTGACCGCGCTCCGCGCCGCAATCGATACCCGCGTGCGATCCATCGACGACGTGGAGCGCTCGACCTCGGTGCCGGTCCTCGGTGGTATCGCCTTCGACCCGAAGGCCCCGCAGCAACCCCTGGTGGTTGCTGCGGATTCGCGGGATCCACGGGCGGAGGGCTTCCGCGCCCTTCGTACAAACGTCGAATTCCTCGCCGCAGGCGGTTCGACGCCAGTCGTCGTCATCACCAGCGCGGGGCCCGGAGACGGGAAATCGACGACCGCCGCGAACCTCGCGATCGCGTTCGCCCAGTCCGGATCGAAGGTCGCGCTGGTGGACGGCGACCTGCGCATGCCGCGCGTAGCGGACTACTTCGCGATCGAGGGAGGAGTCGGGCTCACTGATGTCCTCGCCGGGCGCATCGCCGCGAGCGATGCGCTCCAGCGCTGGGGCCGCGGCGCGCTCTTCGTGCTTCCCGCCGGCACCATCCCTCCGAACCCGGCGGAGCTCCTGGGATCCACCGCGATGTCCTCCCTGCTTGCCGATCTCCGCGTCGCATTCGACATCGTCATCATCGACGCGCCGCCCGTCCTGCTCGTCACGGATGCCGCCGTTCTCGCCGGCCAGTCCAACGGCGCCCTCCTCGTGGTCGCCGCCGGCAAGACGACGAGTCCACGGCTCCGTGCAGCCATCGACAGCATCGACAAAGTCGGGGCCACGATTCTCGGCACGGTCATCACAATGCTGCCCACGACCAACCCCGCACGATTCCTAGCGTCGAGGAAACGACGCGCGAAGTTCCTGCGCTGAGAACTCACCCGCCCGCCCCGCTATGCGAGAATGACCGCATTCTCCCCCACAAACTTCAGGAGATCTCCCGCGTGGAACTTCGCGATTACCTGCGCATCCTGCACAGGAACTGGATCATCATGCTCGTGCTGCTGCTCATCGGCCTGCTCGCCGGGGCTGCGTACGCCCTCACGCAGCCGCCGAGGTACGTGGCGTCCACACAGCTGTACGTCTCCGTCCGCAGCGAGGGCGCCGCCACCGGCGATCTCGTCCAGGGCACGACGTTCGCGCGGCAGATGGTCACGACCTACGTCGATGTGATCGGCACGGAACTGGTCCTGCAACCGGTGATCGACGAGCTGGATCTCGATACGACCGTCACCGGTCTCGCCTCTCAGGTGACGGCGACGACCCCTCTGAACACGGTCACGATCAACATCACCGCGACGGACACCGACCCTCAGCGGTCGGCGCAGATCGCGAACCAGACGGCGATCAGCTTCGCCGCCGCCGTGCAGAACACGCTGGAGAAGCCGATCGCCGAGGGAGCGACGAGTCCGGTGAGCATCACCGTCACGGACCCGGCGACCGCTCCGACCCGCCCCTCCAGCCCGAATGTTCCACTGCTCACCCTTCTCGGAGGTCTGCTCGGTCTCGGCGCCGGGGTGGCCGTAGCCGTGTTGCGGCAGCTCCTCGACGTGCGCATCCACACGCTCCACGACATCGAGCAGATTACGGATCGCCCCATGTTGGGCGGCATCGCCTTCGACCCCGAGGCCCAGAAACGGCCGCTGATCGTGCACGCCGACCCACGCAGCCCGCGGTCGGAATCCTTCCGCACGCTTCGCACCAACCTGCAGTTCCTCCGCGTGGACTCGGGCCCGCGCGCGATCGTCGTCTCAAGCTCCGGACCGGGCGAGGGCAAGTCGACGACGACAGCAAACCTTGCGATCGCCCTCGCGGAGACCGGGGTCAGGGTCGCCCTGATCGACGGCGACCTGCGCCTCCCCCGCATCGCTGACTACATGGGAATAGAGGGAGGGGTCGGTCTGACGACCGTCCTCATCGGGCGTGTCGACCTCGCCGATGCTCTGCAGAAGTGGGGGCCGAACCAGCTGTACGTGCTGCCCAGCGGCCCGGTTCCGCCGAACCCGAGCGAGCTGCTCGGATCGTCAGCGATGGACCAGTTGCTGTCGTCGATGACGGAGTACTTCGACTACGTTCTTATCGACGCTCCCCCGCTCCTGCCCGTGACAGACGCCGCGGTGATCGGCAAGAAGACGAGCGGGGTGATCCTGGTGGCCGCGTCCGGCAAGACGAAGAAGCAGGAGCTCGCGGGCGCGATCCGTGCTCTCGAGACAGCCGGCGTGGCTATGCTCGGCACCGTCGTGACCATGCTTCCGACGAAGGGCCCGGACAGCTACGGTTACGGCGCTTATACCTACGGCGCGACCACCCCGATCGAGCAAGACCCTATCCAGTTGAAGAGGTCCGACGCTCGTCCTCGTCGGGGACGAGCGAAGGCGACCGCCTGACGCCGACCCCGTCGGCCGCTCAGGCCTTCGGCGACGCGACCCGGAAGACGATCGAGTGGTAGAGCACGAAGCGCAGCAGCACGACGATGACGATGCTGACGAGGTTCACGAGGTTGACCGCCACGGCTCCGGGCGTGCGGCCGAGGATGCCGCCGACCGCTTCGACGCCGACCCACACGAGCGCGGCCCCGAGCGCGGTGCACACGGCGTTGGTCGCGAGGAACAGGGCGACCTCCGCGGCCCGTCCCCGGCGATCGCGGTGGCGGAAGGTCCACTCGCGGTTGCCGATGTACGCGTTGATGAGGGCGACGAGCGAGGCCACGATCTTCGCGGCGACGACGTCCCACCCCCAGGCGTAGACGAGGAGGTTGAAGACGCCGACCTCGATCAGGGTGCTCAGCGCCCCGACCACGAGGAAGCGGCTGCCCACGCCGGCGAGGCGACGCAGTCGGGAGGGAGGATTCATGGCTCAACTAGGCTACTGGCTGACACCTCTGCAGCCCGCCACCGCAAGGACTCCGTGACTCTCCGCCACCTCGCCATCGTCATGCCCGCCTACAACGAGGTGGAGGGCATCCGGGGCTTCATCGACGAGATCCGGTCGGCGGTCGAGCCTCTGGCCGACGAGGTCTCCTTCCACATCGCCGACGATCGTTCGACGGACGCCACCGCGACCGTGTTCGACGACGTCGCCGACGCCACCGTCGTCGTGCAGGCGACCAACCGCGGACACGGGCCGACCGCCCTCGCGGCCTATCGCGCCGGACTCGCCGCAGACCCGGACGCGCTCGTGCACGTCGACGGTGACGGGCAGTTCCACGGCGCCGACTTCCCCCGGCTGCTGCGTGCGCTCACCGACGAGCAGGCCGACGTCGTGCACGGCGTGCGCGACGGACGCACCGATCCCTGGTACCGCAAGACGCTCACCGGCGCGGTCGGCCTCCTCATCGCCGTCGCAGCGGGTCGCCGCATCCCGGACGTGAACACGCCCCTGCGCGCCTACCGTCCCGAGGCTCTGCGAGTCCTGGTCGAGGCGGTGCCCGCGGACGCAACGGTGCCGCACGTACACTTCTCGCTCGCCGAGGCCCGCGGCGGATTCCGCGTGCGGTACGTCCGGGTCGCCAGCATCCCGCGCCGCGGTGCCTCCAGCACCGGCACCATGTGGGGCCGTGGCGGCGGGCTCC
Organism: Microbacterium sp. NRRL B-14842; assembly: GCF_050470785.1. Classification (NCBI taxonomy): domain Bacteria; kingdom Bacillati; phylum Actinomycetota; class Actinomycetes; order Micrococcales; family Microbacteriaceae; genus Microbacterium; species Microbacterium sp. NRRL B-14842. The sequence goes on from NZ_JBFLUM010000001.1 coordinate 2,328,201, forward strand.
CCCTGCCACCGAAGCGCCTGCGCGTCTTCGTGCGATCCGCCCTCAGCGAGGCCTGGCTCCTCTCGCTGCGTCCGTCCGCTCCGCTCCGCGCCGTCCGTCGTCCGGAGCCCGTGCGCCGATGAGCCGGCTGCGCACGGCCCTCTTCTGGGTGGCGGCCGCCGCCCTCGTGATCGGCCACGTCGTCCTCGCCTGGCACAGCCTCACGGTGTCCCGTTTCTGGGAGGACGAGGCGTTCAATCTGACCGTGCCCCGCAACCTCCTCGCCGGGCTCGGATACGCCAGTGACGGCGCCCTGTCCGGCTCGACGATCACTCCGTTCGACCCCCGCATCTCCACGGGGCCCGTCGTGCTCCTCCCAGTCGCGGCGCTCCTGGCGACCGGCATGGACCCGGTGCTGGCGGCCCGACTCGTGCCGCTCGCCTTCTGGCTGCTGCTCCTCGCTGGACTCGCGGTCCTCGGCCGTCGTATCGGCGGGCGGTGGGCGGCACTTCTCGCCGTCGCGGTCCCCCTGGCGTTCACCGCCGGCGCCGGCGTCTCCCCCATCGAGGGGCCTGCCGACCTGCTGGGCGAGATCCCCGCCGCGGCGCTCCTGGTCTGGGCTCTCGCCGTGCTCCCGCGACGGGCCTGGCTCGCGGGCCTTCTCGTCGGTCTCGCAGTGCAGGCCAAGCTCATCGCCGCGCTCGCCCTCCCTGCCTACGCCGTCGCGCTGTGGGTCCTCGCCGATGGCCGCGGATGGGCACGCGTCCGCGACGCCCTGCGCCGCGCGTGGCTGCCGCTCCTCCTCTCGGCGGTGCCGACGGCCCTGTTCGAGCTGGGGGCGCTCCTCGCTCTCGGCCCGGCCGGATTCGTGGAGCACCTGCGCGCGTTCGTCCGCTTCGTGCGCAGCGGCGGCCAGGCCGACGCCGCGACGACGGTGCTGCAGAAGCTCGGCACGCTCGCCGACTCCTGGTCGCTGCCGCCCGCCGTCGCGCTCCTCGGCGCTGTCCTCACCCTCGCTCTGGTGACGCTCGGCGTCGCCCGTCGCTGGCGCATCGCGACGGAAGAGGAACGTGTGGTCATCGCCTACGCTCTCGCGGCCGTCGTCGGCGCCCTCGCCTTCGTGACCTGGTGGGCGACCGCCTCGCGTCTGCCGCTGTGGGTCCGGCATCCCGCGCCGGGGATCCTCGCCTTCTTCCCGGTCCTCGCCGCCGTCGCGGTCTGGGCGGTCGCGCGGCTTCCCGAGCGACGCGCGTGGCGGCTCGGCGGGACCGTCGCGGCGGCCCTGGTCGCGATGATCGTCGCGGCGGGCGCGGTGCTGCACCTCGCAGGCACCGTCACGTCCCCCGGGCTGACGCTCGCCGCGCAGCGCGCCGACGTGGAGCCGCTGCGGGCCTGGGTCGAGGAGAACGACGTCGAATGGGTCGCCGCGGAGCGCTGGGGCTGGGCGGTGCCGCTGGTGGTGCTCACCGGCGCGCATCTCGGCCTGCAGGATGCGCCGTCGATGACCGAGGCACCGCGACTGGCCCTCGATGACTGCCCCACGGCGACGCTGGCCGAGGGGACCACGAGCCGCCTCTGCGCCGCCCGCTGAACGCGGCCTCCGGAGACGACGAACCGGCCGGCCGCCGAGGCGACCGACCGGTTCGGAGACGGCGGTCCTAGAGCGCGAGGCGCTCCTGCACGACCGCCGCGAGACGTTCCGCATAGGTCCGGGCCGACTCGGAGTCGGCGGCCTCGACCATGACCCGCACGAGCGGCTCGGTGCCGGACTTGCGCAGCAGCACGCGCCCGGTGTCGCCGAGTTCAGCCTCGACATCGCGCACCGCCTGCTGCACGACCTCGTCCTCGGCGACGCGATCCTTGTCGACGTCGCGGACGTTGATCAGCAGCTGCGGGTAGACCGTCATGACCGATGCGAGCTCTGCGAGGGACTTGCCCTGCCGCGCCATCTCGGCCACGAGATGGAGACCTGTGAGCAGGCCGTCCCCCGTGGTCGCGTACTCGCTCATGATGACGTGTCCGGACTGCTCGCCGCCGAGCGCGTACCCGCCCTCGTTCATGTCCTCGAGCACGTAGCGGTCGCCGACGGCCGTCTGGCGCACTGTGATGCCGTGCTCGCGCATCGCGACGTGCAGACCCAGATTGCTCATGACCGTCGCGACGAGCGTGTCGTCGGTGAGACGGCCGCGCTCCTTCATCGACAGCGCCAGGATCGCCATGATCTGATCGCCGTCCACGACGTTGCCCTGCGCGTCCACCGCGAGGCAGCGGTCGGCGTCGCCGTCATGGGCGATGCCCACGTCGGCGCCGAGCCGGACGACGGCTTCGGCCAGGTTGTCGAGGTGGGTGGAGCCTACGCCGTCGTTGATGTTCCAGCCGTCGGGGTCGGCACCGATCACGGTGACCTCGGCGCCGGCGTCGCGGAACGTCTCGGGAGACACCCCGGAAGCGGCGCCATGGGCGCAGTCGAGCACGACGTGAACGCCCTCGAGGCGGTGCGGCAGCGAGCCGAGCAGGTGGACGACGTAGCGGTCCTCCGCATCGGAGAAACGGTCGATGCGACCGACGCCGGCACCGGTCGGGCGCAGCATCTCGCCATGCATGGCTTCCTCGATGCGCTGCTCGACGACGTCGGGGAGCTTGCGTCCGCCGCGGGCGAAGATCTTGATCCCGTTGTCGGGCGCCGCATTGTGCGAGGCGGAGATCATCACGCCGAAGTCCGCATCGCGATCCGCCACGAGGAACGCCAGAGCCGGCGTGGGGATGACCCCGGCCTCGAGGACGTCGACTCCGGAAGAGGCGAGGCCCGCGGCGACGGCAGCGGTCAGGAAGTGCCCGGAGACCCGGGGGTCACGGGCGACGACGGCGGTGAGTCGCTTGCCTTCGGCTTTGCGAGCCTCCGCCGTACGGCCCTGGCCCAGGACGACAGCAGTCGCCTGGGCCAGGGTGAGCGCCAGGTCGGCGGTGAGGATGCCATTGGCGAGTCCTCGCACGCCGTCCGTGCCAAAGATCGGCATCGGAGCAGTGGACCTTAACGCTTCGAGTACTGAGGCGCCTTACGGGCCTTCTTGAGTCCGGCCTTCTTGCGCTCCTTGACGCGAGCGTCGCGCGAGAGGAAGCCGGCCTTCTTCAGGGTCGGACGGTTGTTCTCCGCGTCGATGCCGTTGAGGGCACGCGCGATGCCGAGACGCAGGGCGCCGGCCTGGCCGGAGTCGCCACCACCCGAGATGCGGGCGATCACGTCGTACGCACCGGCGAGGTTCAGCGCGGTGAACGGGTCGTTGATCAGCTGCTGGTGCAGCTTGTTCGGGAAGTAGTCCTCGAGCGTACGGCCGTTGACCGTGATGGTGCCCGAGCCGGGGACCAGACGCACGCGGGCGATGGCCTGCTTGCGACGGCCGACAGCGGCGCCGGGGACGCTCAGCACGGGGCGGGGAGCCGCCTCGACCGCGTCGGTCTCCGGGGTCGACGTCGAGAAGTTCTGGAGGTTTTCGGTGGAGTCCTGGATGTCAGCCACGAGTATGTCCTTAGTCTGTACGGCGCTTACTGGGCGACCTGGTCGAGGGTGTACGGCTGGGGCTGCTGCGCGGCGTGCGGGTGCTCGGCACCGGTGTACACCTTCAGCTTCGACAGCTGCTGGCGGCCCAGGCTGTTCTTCGGGAGCATGCCACGGATGGCCTTCTCCACGGCGCGGACCGGGTTCTTCTCGAGAAGCTCGGCGTAGGTGACCGACTTCAGGCCGCCCGGGTAGCCGGAGTGGCGGTAGGCCAGCTTCTTCTGGAGCTTCTGACCGGTGAGCGCGACCTTGTCGGCGTTCACGATGATGACGAAGTCACCCGAGTCGATGTGGTTGGCGAAGGTCGGCTTGTGCTTGCCACGCAGAAGCGTCGCCGCGTGCGAGGCCAGGCGGCCGAGAACGACGTCGGTGGCGTCGATGACGACCCAGTCGCGCTGGACTTCGCCAGCCTTGGGGGTGTAAGTGCGCGTCACGATAGTGCTGCTTTCTTGTCGAACGGAGGTGTTCGTGAATCCCACTCCGGGGTGGTTCGTTCCCTACGGGGAGGAACACGCCAGTGGAGGGCTCACGTTCGGATGTGCATCTTCCCCGCAGGCAGGGAAGGGCACCAAAGAGTCAGCATACGCCACCGGAACGGCATTCCCCAAACCCGCCCGGCACGGGTGTCAGTTCGGACGGACCGTCACGAGGATCGGGCGGTGGTCGCTGGAGCGCTGCGGCAGCGTGGTGATGCGCTCGATCTCGAAGCCGGACGAGGTCGCGAAGTCGTAGTGCCCGCGGAAGACCCGGTACCGCGTGTAGGTGTGGTCGTCGCTGAGGGACAGCGCGTATCCCTGATCGCGCACCGCCTGACCGAGGTTCTCCTTGAAGACGGGGTAGTTGTAGTCCCCCACCATGAGCTGCGGCAGCCCCTCGCCGAGCGTCGCGAGCTCGGCGAGCGCCGCGCGGATCTGGTGCCGGCGCAGTGAGTTCAACGCCGTCAGGGGCGCGGCATGGAAGGACGCCACGATGAACTCGCCGCCGTCGTCGATGTCGCGCAGGCGGGCGCCGAGGACGCGCTCATGCGCGGGTTTGGCGATGCGGTCATGCAGCGACTTCTTCAGGCCGAGGGTGCGGATGCCGAGCAGACGATAGGTGCTCTCGCGATAGAAGAGGGCGAGGCCGAGCCTGTTGCCCTGCGTCGCGTCCGCCAGCACGAGACCGCCGATCCGATCCGGAAGCTCCGGGACATCGCACTCCTGGAGGCAGAGGATGTCGGGATCATGCTCATCGACGAGCGCCGCGAGCTCGCCGGCGGCGCGGTGCTTGCGCAGGTTGTAGGAGATGACCTTCATGATCGTCCCCACGCTACCCGCCCCATCTGTGCCCCGGCTCCCGATCCCGGCGATCAGTCGCTCTCGCGGTCGCGGCGGGCCCTGGTCTGGGCGGCTCTCGTGGCCAGGAGCTCCTCTGCCGGGTAGCCGACCTCCGTGAGGGTCAGCCCGCGGGCGGCGAGGACCTTGAACTCACTCGTCCGCGTGAGCGCATCGCGGAGCACGACGAGATCGCCGACGTCCAGGCGCCCCTCCCCCACAGCCGCACAGGCGCCGACGAGGGCCCGCACCATGCTGTGGCAGAACGCGTCGGCCTTGACCTCCGCGACGAGCACCCCGTCCGCGTCCCGCTGCCACCGGTAATCGAGCAGCGTACGGATGGTCGTGGCCTCCTCACGGGGTTTGCAGTAGGCGGCGAAGTCGTGGAGGCCGATGAGCGTCTGCGCCGCGGCGTCCATCGCCTCCGCGTCCAGCCGCCCCCGGATGGTGGTGGTGTCGAGCCGCCGCAGCGGGTCGTATCCGGCGAGGTCGTCGGCGAGCCGGTAGCGGTAGCGGCGCCAGACGGCCGAGAATCGCGCGTCGAACCCCTCGGGGGCGAGCGAGGACCGGGTGACCGTCACGTCGGGGTAGGCGCCGAGCACCCCGCGCATGCGCGCCGCGATGCTGCCGGCCGGGTCCTCGGCGGCGCGGCCGTGGCGCGCCTCGATCCGCGCCCACTGCGCCTCGTCGAGATCCACGTGCGCGACCTGTCCGCTCGCATGCACGCCGGCGTCCGTCCGCCCGGCGACGACGAACCGCACGTCGGAGCCGACGATCCGGGCGAGCGCCGCCTCCAGCGTCCCCTGCACCGTGCGGAGCGTGGGCTGCGTGGCCCACCCGCGGAAATGGGTGCCGTCGTAGGCGATGTCGAGCCGGATGCGCACGAGGCCAGCCTAGGACAGCCGCGTGCGCACCCGTGCGTCAGATGCCGCCGTCGACCGATCGGATCAGCGCGCCCGGCTCCTCGGGAACCATCACCTGGGTCTCCCGGTTCAGGCTCTCGCCCCGGAAGAACCGCTTCGACCGCGGGAAGAGATACCAGAGGAACATCAGGACCAGACCGATCGCCAGCGACCCGATGCCGATCACGAACGTCCCGCCGATGCCGAAGAGCACGGTGTAGCCGTAGTCGACGTCCCACATGTCGATCGCCGACTGGACGAACGCCCCGGTGAGCAGCAGGGCGCCGACCAGCGGGAAGATCCCCTTGAAGAACAGGTCGCGAGCGGAGCGCCGCAGATCGGCGCGGAAGTACCAGACGCAGGCGAAGCCGGTGATCGCGTAGTAGAACGCGATCGCGAGTCCGAGCGACAGGATCGAGTCCTGGAGGATGTTGTCGCTGATGAGGGTCATGCCCACGTAGTAGAGAGAGGCCACCACGCCCATGACGATCGTCGAGAACGACGGCGTCTTGTAGACGGGGTGCACGTCCTTGAACTTCGCGGGGAGCGCGCGGTACACGCCCATCGCGAGCGTGCCGCGGGCGGTCGGGAGGATCGTCGTCTGGGTGGACGAGATCGCCGAGATGATGACCGCGACCACGAGCACCCACCCGAACGGGCCGAGCAGGCCGTCCTTGATGGCGAGGAAGAAGTCGTCGGCGTTGGCCTCGTTGCCGAGTCCCGTGCCATCCTCGCCGAGTCCGGCGTACATCATCGCGGCGATCGTCACGGCGACGTACGTCACCAGGAGGATCACGCAGGTGAGCACCGCGGCACGGCCGGGAATGCGCTTCGGGTCCTTGGTCTCCTCGTTGAGGGCGAGGCAGGTGTCCCACCCCCAGTAGATGAAGAGCGCCAGGAGGATGGCCTCCGTGAAGCCCGACCAGTCGGTGAAGCCGAACGGGTTCAGCCACTCCCACGCGAACGGCGTGGCGTCGGGGGCGTCGCCGGTGAAGAACTGCCAGAGGGCGGCGACGACGAAGATCGCCAGCGCCAGGTACTGGATCGCGAGGAGGACGTTCTGGATGCGCTCGCCGATCTCCACGCCGCGCCAGCTCACCCAGGTCATGGCGGCGATGAAGAGCACGGCCACGACGACGACCCGCCAGTCGTTGTTCTCGAGGTCCTGTCCGATCAGCGACCAGAAGTAGACGGAGGCGATCTGCGCCAGGTTCGCGAGCACGACCATGCCGGCGACCGCGACGCCCCAGCCGCCCATCCATCCCACCCAGGGGCCGAAGGCCTTGGTGCCCCAGGTGAAGGTGGTGCCGCAGTCGGGGACGGCGTTGTTGAGCTCCCGGTAGGCGAAGGCGATCAGCAGCATCGGCACGAAGGCGATGATGAAGGCGATCGGTGCTTGGGCTCCCACCGCGAGCACGACGAAGCCGAGCGTCGCGACGAGCGAGTAGACGGGGGCCGTGGAGGCCAGACCGATGACGGTGGATCCCCACAGGCCGAGGGTGCCTGCAGCCAGGCCCTTGCCGTCGGGTCGTTCAAGGTGGATGGGCGTCGTTGCCATGCTCAGAACAGTACGGCGGGCCGCGGTATCCCGTCAATCCTTTTGTTTCGGCGACGGATTCCACGCGTCGTGTGGGGATATGCGAAGGATTCCGTGGGTCAGTCGCGAGCGAGCATTCCGTCGGCGTGCGCCGCCACCCACTCCATCAGGGGCAGCATCCGCTCCATCAGGTCGCGCCCCAGCGGCGTGAGGCTGTACTCGACGTGCGGCGGCACCGTCGGCAGCGATTCCCGGTGCACCAGGCCGTCGTCGGTGAGCGTGCGCAGGGTGGAGGCGAGCATCTTCTCGCTGATGCCGTCCACCTGTCGGCGCAGCTCTCCCCAGCGGTGGGTGCCGTCGGAGAGACATGAGAGAACCAGAACGCCCCACTTGCTCATGATGTGGTCCAGGACGACGCGCGTGCCGCACCCCTGATCGAAGAGGGCCGGCTGCGAATCGCGGATCTGCGCAAAACTCGCCGTCATGTGGGTACCTTACCGAAAAGTGGGTACCTGCTGAAAGGAATGCTCACGACGGCTTTCGGGGTTGTCCGGGGAGTCAGCTACGAAAGGACTCCCATGACCATCCTCGTCACCGGTTCGACCGGTCACCTCGGCCGCCTCATCGTCGCCGCCCTCCTGGAGCGCGGTGTCGAGCCGCAGGCGATCCGCGCCGGCGCCCGCGACCTCGCCAAGGGTGCCGACCTCGGCGTGCCCGTCGTCCGTCTCGACTACACCGACCCGGAATCGGTCGCCGCGGCGCTCGACGGCGTGGACACCGTCGTGCTCGTCTCGGGCTCCGAGGTGGGCCAGCGCGTCGCGCAGCATCGGGCGGTGATCGACGCCGCGAAGGACGCCGGCGTGTCGAAGTTCATCTACACGAGCGCGCCGAAGGCCACCACGAGCACCCTCGTCCTGGCTCCCGAGCACAAGGCCACCGAGGAGCTCATCGCGGCCGCAGGCCTCCCCGCGGTGATCCTCCGCAACAACTGGTACACCGAGAACTACGCCGCGGACCTCGCCCGCGCCGCCGAGACCGGCACCCTCAGCGCCGGCACCGGAGACGGCCGCGTCGCCTCCGCCAGCCGGAAGGACTACGCCGAGGCCGCCGCGGCCGTGGCCACGGAGGATGGACACATCGGCGCCGTCTACGAGCTCGGCGGAGACGTCGCGTGGACCTACGCCGACCTTGCCGCCGCGATGACCGAGGTCACCGGCCGCGAGGTCACCTTCCTCCCGCTCTCCGCGGACGAGCAGCTCGCCGCGCTGCGCGCCGCCGGGCTCGATGAGGGCACCGCCGGCTTCGTCGTCGCCCTCGACGCCGGTATCCGCGACGGCGCACTGGCAGACACCGACGGCACGCTCCGCCGCCTCATCGGCCGCCCGACGACACCGCTCGTCGAAGGCCTCCGCGCCCTGGTGTGAGGTGCGGAGCGCCGCCGGCCGCCGTCACGGGCGGCGGCGCTCCCCCGGCACCGGCTCCCCGGCGCTCTGCACGTAGGCGACGGTCAGCGTGAGCCTGTCGCGCCGCAGGCCGTCCGCGTGCAGCACGGCATCCACGGTGTCGCGGGCGTGCCGCAGCGTCGCGACGCTGCTCACCCGCCCGTCGACCCCGATCGCGGCCTCGACCGCCACGCCCTCCGGTGCCGCGGTGACGGACACGATCGGGTCGGCACCGCGCTCGACGCCCCAGGCGGCCGCCCCCGCACGCACGAGGTTCGAGACGAGCGATCCGGAGCGGTACACACCGCGCACACCCGAGCAGGCGCGCAGGGCGGCCTCGATCCGGATAGCGAGATCCGCGCGCTCCTCCTTCGTCAGCTCGGCGTCGGCCATCATGCCCCCTCCCTGACGTCGGTGATCGCGACGTCGATCGCCATGACCTGCAGCTCGGTGTGACGACGCAGCCGGACATCCACCTCGGCGCGCAGCCGGTCGGCGACGCTGCGGAGAGGGTCGCCGAGGCGCACGCTCGCGTCGATCATCACCCGCACGGGCGCTCCGGGCTCGGTCACGTCGCCGTCCAGTCGGCACCGGCCGACCAGAACCCCGGGGACGGCCTCCTCCGCGGCACGGACCAGTCCGCGCACGGCACCCTCGGTGATCGCCAGCTCCACGGCCGGATCGTCGGAGGCGAACGGGATACGGCGTCCTGCCTGGGCATCCATCGCGATGCCGCTGAGGATCCGGTCCACCCAGCTCTCGTCCACCGGCGCGGCAGAGGCCGCGTCGTCATCCATCAGCTCGCTGCCGAGGCCGCGCAGCCTCTCCAGGGCGTCGAGCGCGAGCTGGCATCCCGGAGACTCCTCGATCGCGGGGTTCCGCGGGGTGCGTCCGGCGTCCAGGTAATCGCTGAGGTCCTCGATCGTGTGCCCGTCCAGGTCGGCGGGCTCGAGACCGAGGCGGCGCAGCTGGTCGTCCTCGTGGTGATCGGTCATCGCCACGCCTCCATCCGTGTGATCAGGAATCGTCGCGCGCGGGACAGCAGTCCGCGCACCGTGCTGACGGGGATGCCGAGCTCCTCGGCGATCTCGTCGTAGCTGTAGCCGCCCAGCTCCCGCAGCACCCAGCACTCGCGCTGGGCCTCGGGGAGCTCGCGCAGAGCGGCACCGAGGGCCGCGACACCCGCTCGCGCTTCGACGACCGCGGCGGGCGACGCCTGCGGCGGCGCGGGCCGGTCGATCTCGTCCACGTCGAGGGCCGGCCGCGTCTGCCGCAGCCGGTCCACCGCCTTGCGACTCACGATCCGCATGAGCCAGCTCTTCACCTTGGCGGGGTCCTCCAGCTCACCGAACCGCTGCCACGCGGTCACGAACGCATCCTGCACGATGTCGTCGACCTCCGCCGATGCGTTCAGCATCCTGTGCGTGTAGGCCCTCATCATCGGCGTGTACCTGCGCACGAGCACCGCGAATGCGGCGACGTCCCCATCCATCGCACGGCCGGCGACGATGCGGTCCCCAGCCTGCTCCAGCGCCTCACCCCAGCGGTCGGCTGCCATTCCCCCACCCCTCGTTCACGGTTCCCCAGGCGTTCGGAGCCCGCGCCGCGTCGGATCGTGACGACCCGATGCGCGCAGGCGGAGGAGACGCCCGCACGGGCGTCTCCTCCCCCTCCGTCACTTGGTGAACGTGTCCTTGACATCCTCGGCCGCGCTCCTGACATCGCCCTTGGCCTGCTCGGCCTTGCCCTCGGCGACGAGCTTGTCGTTGTCGGTGACGTCGCCGACGACCTCCTTGGCCTTGCCCGCCACCTTCTCGGCTGCGGCCTTGATCTTGTTCTCCGCGCTCATGGCGTCTCCTTTCCTCACACGACCCCGACGGTCGGGGTCGATGTCCGTGCGGCGTTCCGGCCCTCCGGCGCCGCGGTTCGTCCCGTCGCGAGCGAACGACGCATCCGCTGCCGCGACCGGAAGAGTTCCCGCCACCCGCGGTCGGCGACGTGCACGACGAGCGGCATGCGGGTACCGGTGAGGGCGTCCCACTCCTGCACCACGTCATCGACGGCCGCGAGCAGCCCGCCCAGAGCCGCACCGGGGCGCGGGGTCACCACGAGGCCGAGAGCGATCCCTCGCCCGACTCTCCGGCTCGTCAGCCGGGCCGCGAGCACGTCCGCCCGATCGGCGAGCGGCGCCGCGAGCAGCTCCTCCGCCACGCTCCGGTCGACGGTGGTCGTTCCTCCTCCGCCGACGAGGCGGAGGACGGTGTGCTCCCGCCGCGGCCGGCGGGTGAACAGGAAAGCCACGAGCAGGACCACGAGCAGTGCCGCAGCGGCGATCCCCACGATCGCCCACAGCGGCACGAAGCCCGCACCGGGGATGTCGAGGCCCCATGCCCCCGACCACGCCACGAGGCCGTCCGCCTGCGCGAGCACCTCCTCGAAGGGTGGCGGGAGCATGCCCGTGCCCCGCAGCCCCCCGGCGAGGAGGACGACGCCCCCGCTCAGAAGCACTGCCGCTCCCCCGAGGAGGACCGCGCGGTTCGCCGCCGTCCCTGCCGACGTCATGCGATCACTCCTTCCCGTTCCACCTGCACGCGCGGCGAGAGCCGGAAGCCGACCTCGTCCAGCATTCGGGCCGCTGCCTCCTCGGCGGCAGCCGCATCCACCGGCACCCCACTCGTCGGAGTGACCCGGATCATCGCCGCGCGTCGGGCCACGGTCACGCCCACCTGCCCGCGCGGCACCCCGATCCGGCGCGCGACCCCGTCCGCGATGGCGTCGGCGAGCACACCGTCGTCGATCACGAGCGCTGCCCGCGTGTCGAGACGTGTGCGGCGCGCACGCCGGCCCGGAAGCACAGCGAGCGCGAAGAGGAGCAACGCCAGGAGGAGAAGCACGACCCCGACCGCGATCACGGCCGACGGCATCTGCAGGAGCGCCGGGACGGGCGCGAACCAGGCGGCGGCCTGCGTGCGGAACCCCTCGTCGAGGGCCCACACCGCCACCCCGACCAGCAACACGGCGAGGACCAGGGTCAGCACCACGGCGAGCGCGATCGCAGGGCCCCGACGCGTCGCCCTCGCCTCTCGGCGGAGGAGCCGCCGGGGTGTCGCGGTGTTCGTCGTCATGCCACTCTCCTCTCCGTCTCGCGTCGGACGCCGGCGAAGCGCACGTCCACCGCTCCCACGTGACGCGCTGCCAGGTCGCGCATCCCCTGTACGACGGCGTCGCGGACGGCGTCCGCCCGTGCACTCACGGGATCGGTGCCCTGACGGCTCAGCACGACCGGAACCTCCACGAACACCCGCAGGTCGCCGCGACGGTCCGCCAGCTGAACGCTCACGTCGTCGGTACCGACCCGAGCGGCATCGCGGACGATCCCCAGAGCGAGCCGGTGCAACGCGCGGGCTTCGACGACCGTGGCCCCCGCCACGGTCGTCGGCCCGTCCGTCTGTGCCACGCTCATGAGGACGATCGCCGCCCGCGCACCACGTCGGCGAGCGCCCGCACGTCCAGGCGACCGTCGACGATGCGGCCGACGACGGCGCCGACGAGCATCGCGAGGGTGACGAGCAGGAACGCCCAGAACCCCCAGACGATCCAGGTCAGCGCGAGCACCGTCGCCGCAGCTCCGCCGATCACCGAGGCGTTCACTGGACCCGCGCCTCCGGAGCCTCGTCGTCGTCCTCCGAGGGGATGTGCACGTCGTTGACGGTCACGTTGACCTCGGCGACGTCCATGCCCACCAGCTCCACCATGGCCCGGTGGATCGCGGCCCGCACCTGGTCGGCCACCTTCTGCAGGGACACCGGGTACTCCGCCACGATCGTCACGTCGACGGCCACCTGCGTCTCGCCGACCTCGACGCTGATCCCCTGCGCGAGGTCGGTCGTGTTGAGGGCGTCGCGGATCGCACCCATCATGCGCGCGGCGCCACCGCCGAGCGCGTAGACGCCGTCGACCTCCCGCGCCGCGATGCCGGCGATCTTCGCGACCACCGCATCCTCGATCGTCGTCTTCCCCGCCGCCCCCTGCGACGCCGGGACGACCTGAGCCTTGGGCTGGGTGCCCCCAGTCACGTTCGCCATCTCGAGCTCCTTCATCCGTGTGTCCACGCGGTTTCCGCGCGGGCCGTGTTCTCACGACACCACTAAGACGGTCGGGGAGCACAGAATGTCACAAACTTCTCGGAACGAATCTCCGGGCCTTCCTCGGCGGCGACTTTCAGTGCACTCCAAGGTTCAGAGTGCAAAGTTGCACTCTATGGAGAACAGTGCAGAATCCACGAGGGAGCAACGCAAGCGGCAGACCACGCGGGCACTCACCCAGGCCGCACGCCGCCTGACGGCCGAGCGGGGCTTCGCCGGCTTCACGGTCGAAGAGCTGTGCGCCGACGCCGGAGTCTCCCGGCGCACGTTCTTCAACTACTTCGAGAGCAAGGAGAACGCCGTCTTCGGGTTCGCCGTGATCGACTCCCGCCAGGAGGAGCTCGAAGCGGTCTTCCTCGAGCGCGACGGCGATCTCCTGGACGACTTCGTGCAGCTCACCGTCGAGCGCTTCGCCCTCTTCGATCCGATCGAGCACGCCGCCGAGCTGTTCGCCGTCATCGAGCAGGAGCCGCGACTGCTGCGCGCGGCGTTCGAGCAGCAGGAGAAGCACGAGCGGCGCGACATCGCCCTCGTCGCGCGCCGCATCGGCGGTGCCACCGACGCGGAGCTCCGCGCCGAAGTGCTCGTCCACTCCGTCGGCGCGCTCGTCCGCCTCTGCATGGAGCAGCTGCTGCACCACCACTCCACCGAGCCGTTCGCCGACCTCATCGCCCGCCGACTGCGCCTCGCGCGCGACCTCTACTCCCCTTCACAGAAAGCCCACTGATGTCCGCCACCGTCACCGCGGATGCGCCCTTCCTCCTCACGAAGCGCCGCATCTGGATCATCTTCAGCGCCCTGATCGCGGGCATGCTGCTCGCGAGCCTCGACCAGACCATCGTGTCGACGGCGATGCCCACGATCGTCGGCCAGCTCGGCGGCGTCGACCATCAGGTCTGGATCACCACCGCCTACCTGCTCGCCACCACCATCGTCATGCCCATCTACGGCAAGTTCGGCGACGTGCTGGGACGACGGTCACTCTTCCTCGTCGCCATCGCCCTGTTCACACTGGCCTCGGTGGGCTGCGCGTTCGCGACGGACTTCTGGATGTTCGTCGTCTTCCGTGCCCTCCAGGGTCTCGGCGGCGGCGGGCTCATGATCCTGTCGCAGGCGATCATCGCCGACATCGTGCCCGCCAACGAGCGCGGCAAGTACATGGGTCCGCTCGGCGCGGTGTTCGGCCTCTCCGCCGTCGCCGGACCGCTCCTCGGCGGTTTCTTCGTCGACCACATGACCTGGCAGTGGGCGTTCTACATCAACATCCCGGTCGGCATCGCCGCGTTCCTCATCGCCCTCGTGGCTCTGAAGCTCCCCAGCAAGAAGGCGGAGAAGCCGATCGACATCCTCGGCGTGCTCTTCCTGTCGGCGGCGACGACCTGCCTCATCTTCTTCACCGACTTCGGCGGCGACGCCGCGTTCGGCTGGGACTCGCTCGCGACCTGGGCCTGGGGCGCCGGGCTCGTGGTGTCGGCGACGGCGTTCGTCATCACCGAGTCCCGGGTGCAGGACCCGATCATCCCGCTCAGCCTCTTCCGCAACCCGATCTTCGTGAACGCCACGGCGATCGGCCTCGTCCTCGGCATCGGCATGTTCGCCGCGATCGGCTTCGTCCCGACGTTCCTGCAGATGTCGTCCGGCACCTCCGCCGCCGCCTCCGGGCTGCTGATGATCCCGATGATGGTCGGCCTCATGGGGACCTCGATCTTCTCCGGCCTCGCGATCTCGAAGACCGGGAAGTACAAGATCTATCCGATCCTCGGCACGATCATCACCGGTATCGCGATGGTCGCCATGACCACGCTGTCGGCGGAGACGCCGATCTGGTTGATCTGCGCATTCCTGTTCGTCTTCGGCGCCGGGCTCGGCCTCATCATGCAGGTCGTCGTGCTCGTCGTGCAGAACGCCGTCCCGGCGGGCGAGATCGGCACCGCCACGAGCACGAACAACTACTTCCGCGAGGTCGGCGCCTCGCTGGGGACGGCGGTGTTCGGCACGATCTTCACCACGCGTCTCACGGAGAACCTGCTCGGCGTGTTCGCCGGCGCCGGGGCGTCCCCCGAGGCCGCCTCCGAGGCCGCGTCCACGATCGACCCCGCCACGCTGAACAGCCTGCCGGACGAGGTCCGCGACGGCATCGTCACGGCATATGCGGACGCCCTCGCCCCGGTGTTCTGGTACCTCGTGCCCTTCATCGCGCTCGCGCTCATCCTGTCGCTGTTCCTCAAGCAGATCCCGCTGTCGGATCAGGCGGGTCTCGTCGCGCGCGGCGAGGCGATCAGCGGCGAGGAGGCCGAGCGCCTCGAGGCCGAGCTCCGCACGGCCGGGCGGGTCGGTGCCGCACGCACGGACGCCGAGCCGGAAGAGACCGGCTCGGCGTCCACGGGCAGGTAGCCCGCGCTAGGGGAGGTCGGCGACGTCGACGTCGTCGTCGTCCTCCCCACCGCCCGTCGCGGGAAGGTCGTCAGGCTCGGGGTCGTGATCGGTGGTGACGAAGTCGGGGTCGACGCCGATGGCCTCGATCTCCTCCTGGTTGTCCTGGCTGTTCGACGTGTCGGACATGGCGCCTCCTGATGTTGGGGATCCGGACGGCCAGTCTGCGCGGGGGCGCCGACGCGGCCGAGGGGGTTGACACGGCGTGTCGCCGCCGCACGCCCACTCGCCGGGGGCGGAGCCACCAGACTGGAGCTGTTCGCCCCCTCTCCCTCCCTTCCCGAGGAGCACCCGTGATCGACGCCGCACCGCACCGTTCCGCCTGGCAGCGCTTCTGGGATCGCGGAGGCTGGTGGCGCGCCCTCCTGCTCGCGGCCGTGTACTACGGGCTCTATCAGCTGCTCTCGCTGGCCCTCCTCCCGCTGGCCGCGCAGGTCGACGATCCGGCGAGTGCAGCCGGCGTCCTCGTCTACGACGTCCTGCCGATCCTCGTCGGGGGCCTCCTGCTGGTCGCGTTCATCGCCTCGCTCGGGTGGTGGCGACCCGTGTTCGGGCCCCAGCCCATCCGGGGAGCGGGGTGGATGTGGATCGCGATCATCGCGGTCCTGCTGTTCAACGTCCTCCGTTTCCTCACGATCGAGGACGGCAGCGTCGGACGTGATGTTGTCGCGACCTGGCTGCTCGCGGGACTCGCCATCGGCTTCGCGGAAGAGGTGCTCACGCGCGGCCTCGTCGTGAAGATGATGCGGGACGCCGGCGCACGCGAACTGGTCGTCGCGGTGGTCTCCGCGGCGATCTTCGCCGCTCTGCATGCGGGGAATCTCCTGACGGGGCAGGATCTGCTCCCGACGCTGTTCCAGCTCGTGTACACGTTCGCGTTCGGCATCTGCATGTACCTCGCGCTCCGGGTCACCGGGACGATCATCGCCCCGATCCTCCTGCACGCCAGCACCGATCCGAGTATCTTCCTGCAGACCATGCACCCCGCCGAGGGCGGGCTCACCGCGGTCGCGGGGCTCGGCAACATCGTCGTGATCGTCGCGGGTCTCGTGCTGATGATCTTCATCCGTGGTCGGGTCGGGGCTTCCGCACCCGACACCTTCGCCCCGCAGCGCTGACCGCCCGGATCACACCGCACGCCAGACGGCGTGCGTGCCGACGGCCGCGATCGCGAAGACCAGCACGGCGACCCGGTGCGCATCGCCGACGGCCAGGGCCGCGTCGGAGGCACCGATGAGATCGTCGGCGACACCGGCCACCATCGTCCGCGACACGACGGCATCGTCCATCTCGGCCACGCCGTCCGCGAGCCACCCCATGACGAGCCGGAGGGATCTCGTCCCGAGCTCGACCCCGAGAGGGACCGCAGGACAGCTCAGCACGTCGGCGACGGTCACGCCGTGTCGCAGCAGCCCGGCGAGTGCCCCGGCGAGGGCGCCGGTCAGCAACGCGCGCCCGTACCCTTCGGCGACCAGCAGGTCCCAGGACTCGTGCGGCGCGAGCGTTTCGAGCCCGAGGGAATGACCGCGCCCGTCCGCGACGGCTTCCTCCAGGGCGCGCCGGGCGTCCCGGAACACGATGCTCGCACGGCGATCGGGCGCAGACACGGCAGACCTCGTCCCTCGATGCCCGCCATCTCGGTGGCCGGCTGGGAGGCCGACGTGTCACACACTCTAGGACGCTCCGCGCAGGGTGAGGACGGTATCCCGGCACTGAGGTCGGAGACGACAAAACCCCCGGAATGTTCCGGGGGTTTCATTCTGTAGCAGGAGCGGGGCTTGAACCCGCGACCTCACGATTATGAGTCGTGCGCTCTCACCAACTGAGCTACCCTGCCGCACGGCATCCGCATCGCAGATGCGAACTCCGAGCCCCGAGTCAGGATTGAACTGACGACCCCTTCCTTACCATGGAAGTGCTCTGCCACTGAGCTATCGGGGCGTGCTGCCCCTCGCGGGGCAACCACACGAGAATACCATCACTGTGGCGTCCTCATGAAATCGAGACGGTCACTCCTCCGAGGTGAGAGACGTGCGTCCGGCGTTCTTCTTGAGCCACGGCATCGGGTCGATGGTCGTCCCGTTCACGATGAGCTCGAAGTGCAGGTGCGCGCCGTAGGAGCGGCCGGTGTTGCCGGTCTTGCCCACGATGTCGCCCACCTTGACCTTGTCGCCCGCCTTGACCTGCAGCGAGCCGTACTGCATGTGCGAGTAGTGGCTCGTGATGACGGAGCCGTCGATGACGTGGTCGATGTAGACCGTGACACCGTAGGCGGCACCCTGCTCGGTCGCGATGCGGACGGTGCCGTCGGCGATGGCCTGGATGGGCGCGCCGTTGCCCGGCACGAAGTCGATGCCCTCGTGGAGGCGGCCGCTGCGCATGCCGTAGCCGTAGCTCATGCCGACGCCGACGAGGAACGGCCACTGGATGGCGGCATCCGGGTCGTTCGTGAAGATCTCGCCGGAGTAGTTGATGCCCTGCTCCGCGGCGACCTCGACGAGCGAGACGGTGCTGAAGTTGTCGGCCCGCGAGAGGGGCTCGTTCTGCACACCGGACGGCGCGACGAAGGCCTGGATCTCGTCGTCCGCCGAGCCTGCTGCGTCAGCAGCCGCCGCGGTGACGAGGGAGGTCGAGGCGAGGGAGCCGCCCTGGGCGGCGGCGACCGCCTCCGCAGGAAGCGTCATGGACACGGCCAGGAGGCCGGCGAGGCCCATTGCTCCGACGGTGGCACCGGCAGTGAGGGCCTTGCGGATGCTGCGCGTGCGGCGAGGACCGACGGCCGCGAGGCCTGCTGTGTCGATCTTCGGCGCGGTCTGCGATGCGGCATTCGGGGCGAAGGCCGAACGGCGGGACGCCGACGACGTCGGGATGGAGCCGGTGGTGCGGAAGGCGCGGGAGGCGCGCTCGAAGGCGTCACCCTCGGCGTCGGCTTCGGCGACGAAGGGCTCCGACGCCGGGGCGATGTCCTCGACCGGAACCGTGTCCTCGGCCTTCTCGACGATCTCCGCGACGACGGGCACCGCGGGGACATCGGCGATGGCAGGCGCGGGAGCCGCCGCAATGAAGGGCTCCTCCGGCGCGGCGGGCACCGGAGGAACGTCGGCCTGACGCTGACGCGCGGCGCGACGGGAGAGCGGGATGACAGCAGCGAGGGCGATCACGGTCTCCGCGTCAGCGAGGGGTGCCGTCGACCCGCTCGCCGAGGCCTCGGAGGCCGCAGTGCGAGGGCGGCTGGACCGGCGCGTGGGCGCAGCGGCAGCCTGGGGGTTCTCGAAGGGCAAAGCTAATCTCTCGGTCGTTCGTGATGCTCGGGGGCGCAATGACAACTCTCACCTTCGGGTGGTGAAAGTAACGATCGGGTAAACACTACCCCGATCGACCTGTGAATGCCATGGATCGGTCAGGGTTTTTCCTCATCGAGGATAGCGCGGAGTCGGTCGTGCAGGGTCACGCCGCCCGCGATCAGGAAAGGCCGCGGCGATTCCCGATCGATCCGGCTGACCCGGCCACCCGCCTCCTGGACGAGCAGCGCGCCCGCGGCATGGTCCCACGGCTTGAGCCCGCGCTCGAAATATCCGTCCAGTCGGCCGGCCGCCACATAGGCCAGATCCAGGGCCGCGGACCCCATACGACGGAGGTCACGGGCGATCGGCATCACCCGCCGGACCGTCGCGAGATCGCCGTCGTGGGTCGTCGGGTCGTAGCCGAATCCGGTCGCCAGGAGCGCGCCGGCGTCGGTCACCTCGGTGACCGCGAGCCGGACGCCGTCCGACCAGGCCCCGTGGCCGCGAGCAGCCGTGAAGGTCTCCCCCACGGCGGGTGCGTGCACGGCCGCGGCCAGCGCCTCCCACTCGTCCGGCTCCGGCGGACCGCTGACGGCTGCGATGCTCACGTTGTACGCGGGGATGCCGTAGGCGTAGTTCACCGTGCCGTCGATGGGGTCGACCACCCAGGTGATCCCGCTGTCGCCGGTGGCCGCGCCCGACTCCTCACCGAGGAAGCCGTCCGTCGGTCGCGCCGCGCGCAGGCGCTCGCGGATCAGCTCCTCGACTTCGCGGTCGGCGTCCGTGACGATGTCGGCGAGCGTCGACTTTGTCGCGGCGAGGCGTACGCCCTCCCGTCGACGGGTCCGGGCGAGAGCTCCCGCCTCCTCGGCGATCTCGGCCGCCAGGGCGCTGAGCTCGAGAGCGTCGATCACGGCGCCGGGTGCGAAGGGGCGGGCGGCGGCGGCGGGAAGGCCGGGGGCTCGCCCTGGGCGGGCGACGCGGGCTGCGGCGGGGCCGGCTGCGGAGGCGCCGGCTGCGGCGGAGCGGGTCGGTCAGGCGCGGGCGGCACGGGTCCCGGAGCGGGAGGAGCGCCGAAGTCGGGAAGGGCCGGAGTCGTCGGCGCGAGGGGCGGCGTCGTCACGGGGAACGCCGTGGCGGGCGCCTGACCCAGTGCCGGAGGGGCCGTCGAGGGGTACCCCGTGTAGTAGGCGTTCCAGTCCGGGCTGCCGTCCGGGAGGACCGGGAGCGGCGTGATCCCATCGGCGTAGGTCGGCCAGGACGGGGCGGAAGCGACGGGACGGGCGGCGGGAGCCTTCTTCGGCGCGAACAGGGCGTTCAGCAGCGGAATCAGCGTGGTGCCGACGGCGACGAGGATCGTGAGGGCGACGACGATGCGCCAGTACAGCTCGGTGTAGTCGAAGGTGTTCGGGAACGCGAGGAAGAACACCAGCAGCGCGACGAGGGCACCGAGGAAGACGATCGTCACGATGTGGATCACCTTCGTGAAGGTCGTGACGTGGCGCTGCGCGGCACGGGTGAACAACCGCACGTGGAGCAGTGCGAGCTGAAGGATGCCGATCACGAGCAGCAGCTGGAAGAACCGCTCCGCGCCGAAATAGAGGCCGTCTTCCGGAAGCCAGATCTTCACGAGGCCGACGAGGAGCGCGACGACCCAGGTGACCATGCTGGCGAGCTGGAGCCAGTCCGGCCGGTTCGGGGCGAGGCCCGCCTCGAGGATGGCGATTCCGGCGAAGGCGGCGAGCAGGAGGATCGTGAGGAAGGCACGACCGATGAGGCCGTTCTGATCACCGACCAGGACCCACACGACGCAGACCAAGGCGGCGGCGATGAGGGCGCCGATGGCGACCCACAGCGACCCCCTGATGAGCAGCGACATGTTCTTCTTGTCACCCTGCGGCTGCAGCCGGGCGGTGTCCGGATGGGACATGGGGATCCTCTCGTCGAGCGGCGATGCCTTCATCCTGCCACGCGCAGGCCCGCTTGTTCCGGCTTCCCTCAGGCGCGCGGAAGATCGGGACGCGACCGCGCTCTGGGGAGGAGGGGTCAGCCGGCCTTCTTCGCGGATGCCGCAGCGAACGCCGCGACCCGCGCCTGCGCGTCCGGGGTCTCCAGGGCGGCGCCGATGGACCGGGCCTCCTCGCTCAACTGCTCGGCGAACGTGCGCTCCGGCTGCGACCGCACCAGCCGCTTCGCCTGTCCGTACGCGTCGGCGGCCCCGGCGAGCCAGAACCGCGCGACCTCCTCGGCCCGCGCACGGACCCGATCGGCTTCCGCCCTGCCGTCCTCGCCCTCCACGACCTCGGCCACCAGCCCCCAGTCGAGGGCCTCCGCGGCGCTGAGCAGCCGGTCCTGCAGCACCAGCTGGAGGGCGCGACGCTGGCCGACGGCCCGCGCGAGCTGCGCGGACACGGAGAGGTCGGGCGTGAGGCCGATGTTCGCGTACAGGCTCCCGAGCTGCGACCGCGAGCCCACCACCGCGTAGTCCGTGGCGAGCAGGATGCCGAGTCCACCGCCGGCCGTCGTCCCGTGCGCGGCGGCGACCACGGGCACGCTCGACTCCGTGAGCGCGCGGATCCCGGTGTTGATGACCTCCGCGAGCGCGGTGATCTCCGTCCCGGACGACCCCATGGTCGTCGCCATGTCGATCACGTCGCCGCCCGCGCAGAACGCCGGCCCCGCCGCGTCGATGAGGATGGCCTGCACGTCGTCCCGCGATGTCGCCTCGACGGTCGCATCCTGCCAGGCGTACGCCAGATCGGCGTTGAAGGCGTTGAGGCGGGTCGGACGGTTGAGCGTCAACCGCGCCATCCCCTCGTCGACGGCGAACAGGATGGCATCACTCATGGCTTCTCCTTCGAGCACAGGCGGATGCCTCCAGGCTAGTCGCGCTCAGGAGCCGTCCCAGACGCGAGCGACGAACCGCTCCATCCGCCGCCGGGTGCCGTCGAGTCGGAAGTCGACCTGCCCCGCCGCCCGGATCTCGTTCGGCGCGAGCGGATGCGCCAGGCGCACGTTCTCGTGGCAGGACAGGTCGGCGCAGATGTAGGTGCCGACCGAGTCGCCGCGCTCCCCCGCCTCCCCCGTGCGCCGGGCGGCGAACAACGCCACCTGGTTGCCCGGCTGCATCGTGTGGCAGATGTTACACATGCCGGAGCGCCCGCGCCCTGGTTCCGACGCCCGCAGCACCACGCCGACCACGCGCCCCTCGTGCGGGATCAGGACGTAGCCGCGCTTGCCGGCACTCGGGTCGCGCCAGGCGAAGAAGTCGAGGTAGTCCCAGTCCACGAGGAGGAAGTCGTGCGGCATCTCCATGACGCGCAGCTCGTCGGCGTCCGCGTTCACGAACGAGGCCCGGACGTCGGCTTCGGTGAGAGGTCGCATCGCTCCAGTCTAGGAACTCGGCGCGGAGGTGAGGCCGGGAACGCGAGAAGCCCCCGCGAGCGGGGGCTTCCGTGGTGGCGAGTGAGGGATTCGAACCCCCGAAGTCGAAGACGGCTGATTTACAGTCAGATCCCTTTGGCCACTTGGGTAACTCGCCAGAGCGCACCCGTCCGACTTGAACAGCCAACCGGGGGCACGAAGAACCATCATACCTGCCGGATGCGGGCGCGAGAAATCGAGGCGTCAGCTCCCGTACACGCCGCGGTCGGCGACGGCCAGCGACTCCGGTGTGCGCAGCAGCCCGCCCTCGGCGCGGCAGGTCGCGGCGGCCACGTCCATCGCGCGCGTGAGCAGGGCCGTCCACTCCTCGGCCGCCTTCGGGCCGCCGTCCACCAGCCCGGCGGCGACGGCGGCGAGAGTCGCATCCCCAGCCCCCACGGTGTCGACCACGCGACCAGGGAGCGCCGAGATGGGAGCCGAGACCGACCCGCCGTCCGACTCGAGCACCGCGCCGTCTGCCCCGGCCGTCGCGAGCACAGCGGTGACTCCGAGGCTCCGGAGCCGCGCGCGCAGGGCGTCGAGGTCGCCGTCGTAGAGCACGGCAGCGTCGTCGGCACCGACCTTCACCAGCTCGGCCCTCGAAGCCAGCCGCTCGAAGCCGCGGACGAACTCCTCGCGGTCGGACAGCATGCCGGTGCGCGGGTTCGGGTCGATCGCCAGCCGCGCGTCCTCCACTGCGGCCGCGAGGGCGTCGACCTCCTCGGGGGCATCGAAGGGGAAGCAGCTCACGGCGACGATGTCCGCGTCGCCGATGGCGGCCCTCGCCTCGTCCGAGTACCGGATGGTCCGCTCCTGGGCCGCGCGATTGAAGACGTAGCTCGGCTCACCGTTCGCAGCCCGGGTCACGACGGCCCGCGACGACCCGTGCGGTGCCGCGCTCGCGATCAGCCGCACGCCGTGATCGGCCAGGTACTCGCGGATGTGCGCGCCCGCGACATCCTCCCCCACCATCGCGATGAGGGTCGTGGGGATGCCGAGCCGGCGCAGCCCGACCGCCACGTTCAGGGCCGCTCCGCCGACGAACTCACGGACGCCGCTGTCATCCCGGATCTCGTCGATCAGGGCGTCTCCGATGACGACGGCCACGCCGCCGGGGGAAGTCTCAGTGCTCACTCGCCGACCCTACCGCGGCGCCCGCGCCCCGAAGCAGCGCCGAACCGTGTGCATAACTCAGGAGACCTGGGCCTCCATGCCGTCACGAGCAGCCGACGGCGGCCTGCCGTCCCGGTATCTCCTGAGTTGTGCACACCCGAACGGACCGAGGGACGACGAAGGCCCCGGGGAGAACCCCGGGGCCTTCGTTCACTCACTCACACCTCAGTTGTAGGTACCGGGGGTGATGTCGTCCGTCGAGAACGCGTCGAAGTCGACGTAGCCGAAGTCGCCGTCCGCGTACGCACCGTCGGATGCGAAGATCCGGTTCGGGTAGCGCTCGCTCTTGGCTTCCTCGGTGGCCTCGACCGTGACGTCGCGGTACTTCGAGAGACCGGTTCCGGCGGGGATGAGCTTTCCGATGATGACGTTCTCCTTGAGACCGACCAGCGGGTCGCGCTTGCCCTCCATGGCGGCCTGCGTGAGCACGCGGGTCGTCTCCTGGAAGGACGCAGCGGACAGCCACGACTCGGTCGCGAGCGACGCCTTCGTGATACCCATCAGCTCCGGGCGACCGGACGCGGGGCGCTTGCCCTCGGCCACGGCCTCGCGGTTGATCTGCTGGTAGCGCTTCAGGTCGACCATCTCACCCGGCAGCAGGGTCGTGTCGGCGTGATCGACGACGGTGACCTTGCGGAGCATCTGACGGACGATGACCTCGATGTGCTTGTCGTGGATCGGCACACCCTGCGAGCGGTAGACGCCCTGGACGCCGCCGACGAGGTACTTCTGCACCTCGCGGGCACCCATGACGCGCATGACCTCCTTGGGGTCGAGCGTGCCGACCTGCAGGGGCTGACCGACCGAGACGTGCTGGCCGTCCTCGACGAGGAGGGTGGCACGCTTCAGCACCGGGTAGACGACGGGCTCGTCGCCGTTGTCGGGCGTCAGGATGACCTTCTTGGCCTTCTCGGTCTCGTCGATCGTGATGCGGCCGTCGGCCTCCGCGATCGGCGATGCACCCTTGGGGGTACGCGCCTCGAACAGCTCCTGCACACGGGGCAGACCCTGCGTGATGTCATCCGCCGACGCCGAACCACCGGTGTGGAAGGTACGCATCGTCAGCTGGGTACCGGGCTCACCGATCGACTGGGCCGCGATGATGCCGACGGCCTCGCCGATGTCGACGGTCTTGCCGGTCGCGAGCGAACGGCCGTAGCACTGCGCGCACACACCGACGGCGGAGTCGCACGTCAGGACCGAACGGACCTTGATGGTCTCGACACCGAGTCCGACGAGCTTGTCGATGAGCACGTCGCCCACGTCGTCGCCGGCCGAAGCGAGAACCTCGCCCGACTCGCTCACCACGTCGGAGGCCAGCGTGCGGGCGAACACCGAGTTCTCGACGTTCGCGTCGCGCACCAGCTCACCCTGCGAGTTCGGAGCGGCGATCGGGAGCTCGAGGCCCTTCGACGTGCCGCAGTCCTCTTCGCGGATGATGACGTCCTGCGAGACGTCCACCAGACGACGGGTCAGGTAACCCGAGTCGGCGGTACGTAGAGCGGTGTCGGCCAGACCCTTACGGGTACCGTGCGTCGCGATGAAGTACTCCGCCACCGACAGACCCTCGCGGTACGAGGAGATGATCGGACGCGGGATGATCTCACCCTTGGGGTTGTTCACCAGACCACGCATACCGGCGATGTTCCGGATCTGCAGCCAGTTACCACGGGCGCCGGAGGACACCATGCGGTTGATGGTGTTGTCCTCCGGGAAGTGCGCCTTCATCGCGGCCTGCACCTCGTCGGTCGCCTCGGTCCAGATCTTGATGAGCTCCTGACGACGCTCGGCGTCGGTCGTGAGGCCCTTCTCGTACTGGGACTGGACCTTCGCGGCCTGCTTCTCGTAGCCCGCGACGATCTCCGCCTTGTTCGGCGGGGTGAGGATGTCGCTCAGCGCGACGGTCACACCCGAACGGGTCGCCCAGTAGAAACCGGCGTCCTTGATGCGGTCCAGCGTGGCGGCCGTCTCGACCTTGGGGTACTCCTCGGCCAGCTTGTTGACGATCTGCGACAGCTTGCCCTTGTCGGCCTGCTCGCGCACGAAGGGGTAGCCCTTCGGGAGCGCGTCGTTGAAGATCGCCTGACCCAGCGAAGCGTCGACCAGGCCGTGCTTCTCGTAGCCCTCGGGAGCCTCGCCCTCGAGGAAGGCCAGACCCGGGATGCGGATGCGGACCTTCGCCTGCAGGTCGAGCGTGCCCTCGTCGTACGCGAGCTGTGCCTCGCCGACGGAGCCGAACGCACGACCCTCGCCCTTGGCGCCGGCCTTGACCGTCGTCAGGTGGTGCAGACCGATGATCATGTCCTGCGAGGGCAGGGTCACCGGACGGCCGTCCGACGGCTTCAGGATGTTGTTCGACGCGAGCATCAGCACGCGGGCCTCGGCCTGAGCCTCGACCGACAGCGGCAGGTGCACGGCCATCTGGTCACCGTCGAAGTCGGCGTTGAACGCCGCGCAGACGAGCGGGTGCAGCTGGATGGCCTTGCCCTCGACGAGCTGCGGCTCGAACGCCTGGATGCCGAGACGGTGCAGGGTGGGTGCACGGTTCAGCAGCACCGGACGCTCGCGGATGATCTCCTCGAGCACGTCCCAGACCTCGGGACGGGTGCGCTCGACGGCGCGCTTCGCGGCCTTGATGTTCTGCGAGTGACCGAGGTCGATCAGGCGCTTGATGACGAACGGCTTGAAGAGCTCGAGCGCCATCTGCTTGGGCAGACCGCACTGGTGCAGCTTCAGCTGCGGGCCGACGACGATGACCGAACGGCCCGAGTAGTCGACGCGCTTGCCGAGCAGGTTCTGGCGGAAGCGACCCTGCTTTCCCTTGAGCATGTCGCTCAGGGACTTCAGGGCGCGGTTGCCGGTACCGGTGACGGGGCGACCGCGGCGGCCGTTGTCGAACAGGGCGTCGACGGCCTCCTGCAGCATCCGCTTCTCGTTGTTGACGATGATCTCGGGGGCACCGAGGTCGATCAGGCGACGGAGACGGTTGTTGCGGTTGATCACGCGGCGGTACAGGTCGTTCAGGTCGGAGGTCGCGAAGCGGCCACCGTCGAGCTGGACCATCGGACGCAGCTCCGGCGGGATGACCGGGACGACGTCGAGAACCATCGCGGCCGGGCTCATGCCGGTCTCGAGGAACGAGCTGACGACCTTGAGGCGCTTGATCGCACGGATCTTGCGCTGGCCCTTGCCCTCCGAGATCTGCAGACGCAGGTTCTCGGCCTCGGCGGCCAGGTCGAAAGCGGCCAGGCGACGCTGGATCGCCTCGGCACCCATGTATGCCTCGAAGTACTGGCCGAAGCGGTCCTGCAGCTCGTGGAAGACGTCGTCCTCCGGGCGCAGGGCACCGACCTCGAGCGTGCGGAAGTCCTCCCACACGCGCTCCAGCTTCAGGATCGCCTCGTCGGCACCCTTGCGGATGAGCGACATCTCCTTCTCGGCGGCGTCCTTGACCTTCTTCTTGGCGTCGGCCTTGGCACCCTCGGCCTCGAGGGCCGCGAGCTCCTCCTCCAGCTTCGCCAGGCGCTCCGCGATCTTCGAGTCGCGGCGGTCGCCGAGCGTCTTCAGCTCGAGACGGATGTTGTTCTCCTGGGTGCCCAGGTCGCGGTGACGGGCATCCTCGTCGACCGAGATGACCATGTACGCGGCGAAGTAGATGACCTTCTCGAGGTCCTTCGGCGCCATGTCCAGCAGGTAGCCGAGGCGCGAGGGCACGCCCTTGAAGTACCAGATGTGGGTGACGGGAGCGGCGAGCTCGATGTGACCCATGCGCTCACGACGGACGGAGCTCTTGGTGACCTCCACGCCGCAGCGCTCGCAGACGATGCCCTTGAAGCGGACGCGCTTGTACTTGCCGCAGGCGCACTCCCAGTCACGGGACGGGCCGAAGATCTGCTCTCCGAAGAGACCGTCCTTCTCCGGCTTGAGGGTGCGGTAGTTGATGGTTTCGGGCTTCTTGACCTCGCCGTAGGACCACGCGCGGATGTGGTCTGCGGTCGCCAGGCCGATGCGAAGCTCATCGAAAGTTGTGGACTCGAGCACTAGTTCTCCTGTGTCGGAAATTCTTTTTGAGAAGTCTGGGCTTCGACGGGCTCAGCGACCCGGTGGGTCCTGATCCCAGGAACCTGGGTCCCTGAGCCCGTCGAAGGGTTAGATCTCGTCGATCGAGGCGGCCTCGAAGCGGCTGGAGATGTTGATACCGAGTTCCTCTGCGGCGCGGAACGCCTCGTCGTCGGTGTCGCGGAGGTTGACCAGCGTGCCGTCGGCCGAGAGGACCTCGACGTTCAGGCAGAGCGACTGCATCTCCTTCATGAGCACCTTGAACGACTCGGGGATGCCGGGCTCCTGGATGTTCTCGCCCTTGACGATCGCCTCGTACACCTTGACGCGGCCGAGGATGTCGTCGGACTTGATCGTGAGGAGCTCCTGGAGGGCGTACGCCGCACCGTAGGCCTCGAGGGCCCACACCTCCATCTCACCGAAGCGCTGTCCACCGAACTGCGCCTTACCACCGAGCGGCTGCTGGGTGATCATCGAGTACGGACCGGTGGAGCGGGCGTGGATCTTGTCGTCCACCAGGTGGTGGAGCTTCAGGATGTACATATAGCCCACGGAGATCGGCGCCGGGAACGGCTCGCCGGAGCGGCCATCGAACAGCTGCGTCTTGCCGCTCGAGTCGATCAGGCGCAGGCCGTCACGGGTCGGGAGCGTCGAGTCGAGCAGACCGGAGATCTCCTCCTCGCTGGCACCGTCGAACACCGGGGTGGCGACCTTGGTGCCGGGCGCGGCCTCGAAGGCCTGCTGCGGCAGCTTGGCGGCCCACTCCGGGGTGCCCTCGACCTTCCAGCCCTGCTTCGCGATCCACCCGAGGTGGGTCTCGAGCACCTGGCCGAAGTTCATTCGACCCGGGATGCCGAGCGGGTTGAGGACGATGTCGACCGGCGTGCCGTCCGAGAGGAACGGCATGTCCTCGATGGGGAGGATCTTCGCGATGACACCCTTGTTGCCGTGGCGGCCGGCGAGCTTGTCACCCTCGGTGATCTTGCGCTTCTGGGCGATGTAGACCACGACGCGGCGGTTGACGCCGGAGCCGAGCTCGTCGTCACCGTCCTCGGCGTTGAACTCCTTGACCGCGATGATCGTGCCCTGCTCGCCGTGCGGCACCTTCAGGGACGTGTCGCGGACCTCGCGGCTCTTCTCGTTGAAGATCGCGCGGAGCAGGCGCTCCTCGGCCGACAGCTCGGTCTCGCCCTTCGGCGTGACCTTGCCGACGAGGATGTCGCCGGGGCGGACCTCGGCGCCGATGCGGATGATGCCGCGCTCGTCGAGGTCCTTCAGCAGCTCCGGGCTGACGTTGGGGAGGTCACGGGTGATCTCCTCCTTGCCGAGCTTCGTGTCGCGGGCGTCGACCTCGTACTCCTCGATGTGGATCGAGGAGAGGGTGTCGTCCTTCACCAGGTCCTGGCTCAGGATGATGGCGTCCTCGAAGTTGTAGCCCTCCCACGTCATGAACGCGACGAGGAGGTTCTTTCCGAGGGCCAGCTCGCCGTTCTCGGTGGCGGGGCCATCGGCGATGACCTCTCCGACCTCGACGCGCTCACCGGCGTTGACGACGACCTTCTGGTTGTAGGAGGTGCCCTGGTTCGAGCGGTCGAACTTGCGCAGGTGGTACTCCTGCGTGCCGCCCTCGTCGAGCATGACCACGACGCGGTCCGCGGAGACCTCGGAGACGACACCGGCCTTCTCGGCGGTGATCACGTCACCGGCGTCGATGGCGGTGTAGCCCTCCATACCGGTTCCGACGAGCGGCGAGTCGCTGCGGAGCAGCGGCACGGCCTGACGCTGCATGTTGGCGCCCATGAGCGCGCGCTGCGCGTCGTCGTGCTCGAGGAAGGGCACGAGCGAGGTCGCGACCGACACCATCTGGCGCGGCGAGACGTCGATGTAGCCGATCTCCTCCGGGAGGAACAGGTCGACCTCACCGCTGCCGCCCTTCGGGCGCGCGAGCACGTGGCTCTCGCGGAAGCGACCCTTCGCATCGAGCGGCGCGTTGGCCTGCGCGATGTTGTAGTCGACCTCCTCGGAGGCGGTCAGGTAGTCGATCTGGTCGGTCACGACACCGTCGACGACCTTGCGGTACGGGGTCTCGATGAAGCCGAACGAGTTGATGCGCGCGAAGGTCGCGAGCGCACCGATCAGGCCGATGTTCGGGCCTTCCGGGGTCTCGATCGGGCACATGCGGCCGTAGTGCGAGGGGTGGACGTCACGGACCTCGACGCCGGCGCGGTCGCGGCTCAGACCACCGGGGCCCAGAGCCGACAGACGACGCTTGTTGGTCAGACCCGCGAGCGGGTTGTTCTGGTCCATGAACTGCGACAGCTGCGAGGTTCCGAAGAACTCCTTGATCGCGGCGACGACGGGACGCACGTTGATCAGGGTCTGCGGCGTGATGGCCTCGATGTCCTGCGTGGTCATGCGCTCGCGGACGACGCGCTCCATGCGGGACAGACCGGTGCGGACCTGGTTCTGGATCAGCTCGCCGACCGCGCGGATACGACGGTTGCCGAAGTTGTCGATGTCGTCGGTCGCGAGACGGATCTCGGTCTTCTTGCCGCCGCGGATGCCCTCGAAGGTCTCCTCGGTGCCCGCGTGCAGACGCACGAGGTACTTGATGGTGGCGACGATGTCCTGCACCGTCAGCACCGACTCCGTCAGCGGGGTGTCGAGACCCAGCTTGTGGTTGATCTTGTACCGGCCGACCTTGGCGAGGTCGTAGCGCTTCGGGTTGAAGTAGAAGTTGTCGAGCAGCGCGCGGGCGGCCTCGGCGGCGACCTGCTCGCCCGGACGCAGCTTGCGGTAGATGTCGCGCAGCGCGTCTTCCTTGGTGACGATGGTGTCCTTCGCGAGCGTCTCCTCGATCGAGGTGTAGCCGGCGAACTCCGCGAGGATCTCCTCGCTGGTCATGCCCAGCGCCTTGAGGAAGACCGTGACGGACTGCTTGCGCTTGCGGTCGACGCGGACGCCGACCTGGTCGCGCTTGTCGATCTCGAACTCGAGCCACGCGCCGCGGCTCGGAATGACGCGCGCCGACACGATGTCCTTGTCGGACGTCTTGTCGGGGGTCTTGTCGAAGTAGACACCCGGCGAGCGCACGAGCTGCGAGACGACGACGCGCTCGGAGCCGTTGATGATGAACGTGCCCTTGTCGGTCTGCAGCGGGAAGTCGCCCATGAAGACCGTCTGAGTCTTGATCTCACCCGTGAGGTGGTTCATGAACTCGGCCTCGACGTAGAGCGGGGCCGCGTACGTCTTGCCGCGCTCCTTGCACTCCTCGATGGAGTACTTCTCGGGCTCGAGGTACGGGTTCGTGAACGACAGCTGCATCGTCTCGCCGAGGTCCTCGATCGGGGAGATCTCCTCGAAGATCTCGCCCAGACCGCTGTTCTCGTTCACGTCGGTGCGACCGGCGGCCTTGGCCTCGGCCACGCGCGCCTTCCAGGCGTCGTTGCCGACCAGCCAACCGAAGGACTCGGTCTGCAGGGCGAGAAGGTCCGGGACCGTCAGCGTGTCGGAGATCTTGGCGAACGAGAGACGGGAAGCTCCGCGTCCGTTCTTGGTGGTGGTGGATGTGGATGCGTTGGGAGCAGCAGCCAAGGGAATAACCTCCGTGAGCCCCGCAGGGCTTCTCGATTCCTTTGTCGTCAGGTGGAGTGCGCTCAGAAGCTCACGAGATGCCGACCACCATATGAGGGCAGGGAGAAGCGAGCGCAACTACCAACTATAGACGCGATCTCACGACATGGCAAGCGCAATCCTTGACCAATCTTCCTCGCTGCGGTAATGGGACGGCCGAGACCCCGCCTTCGCGTCGAAACCCCGCCCTCGCCGCGGGGGCAGGGCGGGGTTTCGACGCGAAACCGGGGTCTCGGGTCAGGACGCGATGTTGAGCTCGTTGCCGGGGATCGAGGCGAGGAGGCGGCGCGTGTAGGGGTCGCGAGGGTTGGTGAAGATCTCCTCCGACGTCGCGGCCTCCACGAGCTTCCCGTCCTTCATCACGCACACGTAGTCGCTGATGAGCCGCACCACCGCGAGGTCGTGCGAGATGAACAGGTAGCTCAGCCCGTACTCGCGCTGCAGGTCGCCCAGCAGCCGCAGGATCTGATCCTGCACGAGCACGTCGAGCGCCGACACGGGCTCGTCGCACACGATGAGGTCAGGCGACAGGGCCAGCGCCCGCGCGATCGCCACACGCTGACGCTGCCCGCCGGAGAGCTCGGACGGGTAGCGCCGCAGCATCGACTGCGGCAGCGCGACGTCGTCCAGGAGCTGCCGCACGCGCTTGCGCCGGTCTGCTCCGCTCCCCCGCTTGTAGAACTCCAGCGGCTCCGCGATCAGCCGCTCGATCGTGAACATGGGGTTCAGGCTGGAGTACGGATCCTGGAAGATGGGCTGCACCCGCTGCCGGAAGTCCTTCGTCTCCGCGCGGCTCAGGGTCGAGATGTCCTTGCCCTCGTAGCGGATGAGGCCGCTCGTGGGCTCGATCACCTTGAGGAGCATGCGCGCGGTCGTGGTCTTGCCCGACCCCGACTCCCCCACGATCGCGACGGTCTCGCCGCGCGGGATCGCGAGCGAGACGCCGTCGACCGCGACGAAGTCCTCGTGCTTGCCGCGCACGGGGTACACCTTCGTGAGGTTCTCGATCTCGACGATGTTGCCCTTCGACGAGCTCAGGGACCCAGCCTTCTCCAGGGTCGCTGAGCCTGTCGAAGCGCCCTCCTGGGTCGCTGAGCCTGTCGGAGCGCCCTCCTGGGTCGCTGAGCCAGCCTCCTCCTGGGTCGCTGAGCCTGTCGAAGCGCCCTGCACGAAGGCTTCCGGGCGCAGCCGTGCCACCGCGACCGACGGCGCGGCCTTCACGAGCGACTGGGTGTACGGGTGCTGCGGATCCTCGAGGATCTGCCGCGCGGGACCCTGCTCGACGACCTTGCCGCGGTGCATCACGATCACCCGCTCGGCCCGCTCGGCGGCGAGCCCGAGGTCGTGCGTGATGAGGAGCACGGCGGTGCCGAGCTCCCTGGTCATCTCGCCGATCTGGTCGAGGATGGTCTGCTGCACGGTCACGTCCAGGGCGCTGGTGGGCTCGTCCGCGATGAGCAGCCGCGGCTTGCACGCCAGCCCGATCGCGATGAGCGCCCGCTGCCGCATGCCGCCGGAGAACTCGTGCGGGTACTGCTTCGCACGGCTCTCCGGATCCGGGAGGCCGGCGGCGGTGAGCGCCTCGACGACCTTGGACTGCACGTTCTGCCGGGTGGCGAGGCCGTGGGCGAGCAGCGTCTCGGCGACCTGGGTGCCGATCTTCGCGACCGGGTTGAGGTTGGACATGGGGTCCTGCGGCACGAGGCCGATGTCCCGTCCGCGGATCGACCGCAACTCGTTCTCGGAGGCGCGGGAGATCTCCCGCCCGTCGAGTCTGATGCTGCCGGCGGCCACCTTCCCCCCGCCCGCGAGCAGACCGATGATCGCCATCGCGGTGGTCGACTTGCCGGAACCGGACTCGCCGACGATCGCCACCGTCTCCCCGGGGCGGATCTCGAGGTCGACGCCCTCGACGGCGTGCACGACGCCGTCCATGGTGGCGAAGTCCACCGCCAGGCCCTCGACCGACAGCAGGGGCTCGTCCGCCATGCCGTTCTCCTTCGCGGCGCGCACGGCGCCCTCGTCATGGATGTTCATCGTGCCCTCGTCCTCGGGTCCATGGCCTCACGCAGCGCCTCGCCGAGCAGGGTGAAGCCCAGCGCGGTGACGGCGATGCAGATGCCGGGGAGGAACGCCAGCCACGGGGCGATCGCCAGCTCGGCCTGTGCGTACGTGAGCATGCGGCCCCACTCGGCGGTCGCGGGCCCGCCGCCGCCGAGACCGAGGAACGACAGCGCTGCCGCGTCGATGACCGCGGTCGCGAGGGTCAGGGTGCCCTGCACGATGACCGGACCGATGGCGTTCGGGAGGACGTGCGACATCGTGATCCGGCCGCGGCCGAGGCCGAGTGTCTGCGCCGACAGCACATAGTCGCTGGAGCGCTGCTGGAGCATGGACGCCCGCAGCAGGCGCGCGAAGATCGGCACCTGGGAGGCCCCGATGGCGATCATCACGGCGTACGGCGTCTGTCCGAGGATCGCGGCGATCGACACCGCCAGCAGCAGGTTCGGCACCGACAGGATGATGTCGACGACGCGCATGATGACCGTGTCGACCCAGCCGCCGAACGTGCCGGCGAGGAGTCCGAGGATCATGCCGCCGACGAGACCCATCGCGGTGGAGACGACGCCGATCAGCAGCGACGCCTGCGCGCCCCAGATGAGCTTCGACAGCACGTCGCCGCCGAACCGGTCCAGACCGAGCGGGAACTGCGGCAGCTCCCCCGGGCCGGGGATGTGCGTGGGCGTGATCTCCTTCGCCCCAGGGAGCGCGGTCTCGGGGTACGGAGCGAGGACCGGCGCGAGCACCGCGACGAGCAGGAAGAGGAGCACGATGACGGCGCCGATCCACGCCGTCGGGTTGCGCCGGAGCCGGCGGAAGACGTCGCGCCAGAAGCCGCCGCCGCCGTCCTTGAGGTCGGCCTGGGCGATCGCGACGGTGTCGATGCTCCCGCCGCTCTCGGCGGACGGGCCCTGTGCGGGTGGGAGGGCGATGCTCATGCGAGCGCCTCCTTTCGGATGAGGGAGGAGGACATCACTGCACTCTCACTCTCGGATCGATGAAGCTGTACGACACGTCCACGGCCAGGTTGATGAGGGCGTAGGCGATCGCGATGAAGATGATGAACCCCTGCAGCACCGGGAAGTCGCGCGTGAAGATCGCCCGCGCGAGGAACGACCCGATGCCGGGGAAGGCGAACACCGTCTCGGTGAGCACCGCCCCCGAGATGAGCAGTCCCGTCTGCAGACCGATCGTCGTGATGACCGGGAGCATGGCGTTCCGGAGGATGAACCGGCTGCGCAGGGTGGCGGAGCCCACGCCCTTCGCCCGCCCCGTCCGCACGTAGTCGGCGTTCTGCACCTCCAGCACGCTCGCCCTGGTGATGCGGACGATGATCGCGAGCGGGATGGTGCCGAGGGCGAGCGCCGGGAGGATCAGGTGGAGGATCGCATCCCATGCGGCGTCGAACTCCCCCGTGATGATGCCGTCCCAGACGTAGAAGCCCGTGGGATGGGTCGCATCGATCCGTGGATCCTGCCGACCGTCCGAGGGCAGCCAGCCCAGCTGCACGGCGAAGACGTACTTGAGGATGAAGGCGAGGAAGAACACCGGGATCGTGATGCCGATGAGGCTCAGCACGACCGACGCGTGATCGGTGAACTTTCCGTGGCGACGGGCCGCCCAGTATCCGAGCGGGATGCCGACCCCGATGGCGAAGATGAGCGCCGCGACGCTCAGCTCGATCGTCGCGGGGAATCGGCGGAGGAACTCCTCCGTGACCGGCCGGTTGGTCTGGATGGACGTACCGAAGTCGCCCTGCAGCAGCCGGGTGACCCAGATGAAGTACTGCTCGATGAGGGGCTTGTTGAAGCCGTAGAGCTCGTTGACCCTGGCGATGGCCTCCGGGGTGGCCTTCTCGCCGAGGAGGGCGACCGCGGGGCCGCCGGGGAGGGCCCTGACCCAGGCGAACAGCAGGATGCTGAGCCCGAACAGGGTGGGGATGAGGAACAGCAGTCGCCTGCCGATGGTGCGCAGCACAGAGTTCTCCGTCGATCAGAAGGTACGCCGTGCCCCGGTTCCGCAGGAGCGGAACCGGGGCTCGGCATATCAAAAGTCAGGCCTACTTCGTGAGGACGAT
Organism: Microbacterium sp. NRRL B-14842; assembly: GCF_050470785.1. Lineage (NCBI taxonomy): Bacteria > Bacillati > Actinomycetota > Actinomycetes > Micrococcales > Microbacteriaceae > Microbacterium > Microbacterium sp. NRRL B-14842. Next base: position 2,363,218 of record NZ_JBFLUM010000001.1, read on the forward strand.
GTCCGTGAAGACCTCGTCGTTCACCGGGCTGGCGGGGTAGCTCTCGACGCGCGGGTCGAAGGCGAGCGTCGGCGCCGGGTGCGCGAGCGGGACGCCGGGGATGAACTCCGCGACCATCTCGTTGATGTCCTCGTACAGCGCCGTCTGGTCGTCGAGGTTGGAGACCCCGCGCGCCTCGGTCAGCGCCTGGAACAGCTCCGGGTTGTCGAAGCCCCACTCGGAGCTCTTCTGGCCGAAGAAGACGCCGACGAAGTTGTCGGTGTCGTTGTAGTCGCCGGTCCAGCCGAGCAGGTGGATGCCGTGGTCGGCGGTGCCGGTGGTGCGGTCGAGGTACTCGACCCACTCCTCGGAGACCGGGGTGGTCTCCACGCCGACCTCGGAGAGCTGCGACGACAGGACGGTGTAGATCTGCTCGGGGTCCGGCATGTACGGACGCGAGACGTTGACCGGGTAGTTGAAGTCCAGCGCCAGCGGGTTCGCCTCGTCGTAGCCCGCCTCCGCGAGGAGCTCCTTGGCCTTCTCCGGGTCGTAGTCGTAGGTCGTGACCTCGTCGTTGTAGCCGTTGACCACCGGCGGGACGAACTGCGTCGCCTTCTCGGTGCCCTCCGGGAGGACCTGGCTGATGAGGGCGTCCTTGTCGATCGCGTAGGACAGCGCCTCACGCACCTTCGGGTCCTGCAGCTCCGGGATCGCCTGGTTGAAGGCGAGGTAGAGGATCGTGAACGGGGGACGCGACACCATGGTGAAGTCATCCTCCTCCAGCGCCTTCGTGTCGGCGGGGCCCACGAGGTCGTAGCCGTCGATGGAACCCGACTCGAGCGCCTGGCGACGGGCCGTCGGGTCGTCGATGGTGCGGAAGATGATCTCGTCGATCTGGCCGGCCTCGCCCCAGTAGTCGTCGTAGGCCTTGAGCGTGACCTGCTCGCCCGGTGCCCACTCCTCGAACTGGTAGGGGCCGGTGCCGACCGGGTGTCCCATGGCGTACTCGGAGAGCTGCGGGGCCTCGGCGGTGCCGCCGACCTCGTCGGCGCCGAACTCCTGCATCGCCGAGGGGCTCTGCATGCCGAAGGCCGGCAGCGACAGCGAGGCGATGAAGCCGGCGAACGGCTTGTTCAGCTCGATGGTGACGGAGTTGTCGCCGTCCGGCGTGCACGACTTGTAGACCGCGTCCTCCGGGTTGGAGGCGTAGCCCTTGAAGAGCTTGTTGTAGTAGTACCCGAAGGCCTCGGAGGCGGCGAGACCGGTCCAGTTGTACCAGCGGTCGAAGTTGGCACAGACGGCCTCGGCGTTGAACGGGGTGCCGTCCTGGAAGGTCACACCCTCCTTCAGCGCGAAGGTGTGGGACATGCCGTCCTCGGACGACTCCCACGACTCCGCCAGCAGCGGTGCCGGGTCGGCCGTGCCGGGTTCCGTGCCCACCAGACCCTCGAAGATCTGGCGGGAGACGCGGAAGGTCTCGCCGTCCTGCGCGAACGCCGGGTCGAGGCTCGCGGGATCCGAGGAGGCGGCGAAGACGAAGGTGCCGTCGACGTCACCCGATCCTTCCGACCCGTTGTCCCCGCGCTCGCTGGCGACGCATCCGGCGAGTGCGAGAGCGGCGATGGTCGCTCCGGTGACGGCGGCGAGTCCTCGCCGAGGCATGGCTGACTGGTGCATGTGTGTATGACCTTCCCTGTCGGGCGCTTCCTTGCGCGTCTCCGGGCATCGTCGCCGCGGAGACGGTGATTCCTCGAAGGTACCCAGCGGCCCGGCGGATGCCAAGAGTCCGATGTTGCGATCCGGTATCGACGCGGGGCCGCCGTCGATCCGGTAATGTCCAGAACGTGCCGGACACCACTCCCCTCGTCGTGTGCCTGGGCGAGGGCCTGGTCGCCCTCGTCTCCGCCACCGCCGGGCCGCTCGAGACCTGCCGCACGTTCCACCGCTCCCTCGCCGGAGCGGAGTGGAACACCGCGATCGCACTCGCCTCCGCCGGCATCCGGACCGCGGTCGTGTCCCGCGTCGGGGACGACGGGTTCGGACGGTTCCTCACCGCCGAGCTCCGTGCGCACGGGGTCGACGACCGCGCCGTCGAGGTCGACCCGGTCGCGCCGACGGGGCTCTACGTCAAGGAGCTCTCGCCGCGGACGGACGGCGCCGTGGACGGGACCATGCACTATTACCGTGCGGGGTCGGCCGCGGCGGCGCTGTCACCGGGTTCGCTGGAGTCGCCGGTGGCGACGGAGCTGCTCGCCGCGGCAGCCCTCGTGCACACCTCCGGCATCACGCCGGCGCTCTCTCCGTCCGCACGCGCCGCCCAGGAGGCCCTGGTGGCGGCGCCCCGACCCGGCCGCCTCGTCAGCTTCGATCTCAACTGGCGCCCCGCGCTGTGGCGGGGGCGGGAGGACGAGGGGCGTGCCCTGCTCACCGACCTCGCCCACCGCGCCGACATCGTCTTCTGCACCCGGCCGGATGCCGAGGCCGTGTTCGGGACGAGCGCGCCGGACGACCTGCGGACGCTGTTCCCCGAGCCGCGGTACCTGGTCGTGACTCACCCCGCCGGTGCCGTCGCGTTCGACGGCGCGGAGCGCGCGGCCAGCGACGCCCTCGACGTACCGGTCGTGGAGACGATCGGAGCGGGCGACGCGTTCGCCGCGGGCTTCCTCGCGGGCGTCCTGACCGGTCTGACCCTGGGTGGGAGCCTGGCCCGCGCCCACCGCATCGCGACGCGCGCGATCACCAGCACGCGGGACCACGTCGACTGACCGGGCGACCTCAGTCCGCGTGACGTCCACGCCGCGGCGGGACCGCGTCGTGCGTGCGCTGCAGCGACACCGCGACGTGCTCGCCCCGGTGCTGCACGATCCGCACGAAGAGCACATCGATGAGCGCGAGCTGCGCGATGCGGCTCGACATGGCGGCCATCCGGAACGGCGACTCCTGGGCCTGGCTGAGGAGCACGACGTCGGCGATGGCCGCGAGCGGGGAGTCCGCAGCGCTCGTCACCGCCACCGCGAGTGCACCCGTGGCCCGCGCGACCTCCAGGGCGCGGACCGTCTCGGCCGTCTCGCCGCCGTGTGAGAAGGCGATCGCCACGTCGGCGGACGACCGCAACGAGGCCGCGGTGATCGCGAGGTGCGGATCGGCCGAGTGGGTCACCGAGCAGCCGATTCGGGACAGCTTGAGCTGGAGATCCTGGGCGGTCAGCGACGACGCCGCCTGCCCGAACAGGTCGATGTGCCGGGCGACGACCACCGCCCGCGCGACCCGGTCGAGGGCGTCCGCGTCCAGGGCCCGTGCCGTCTTCTCGATCGCGTCGATCTCCTGCGCGGCGAGCTTCGCGGCGATCGCGGCCGGCCCGTCGTCCCGGTCGATAGCCGTGGAATCGAGTCCGAAGCGGGCCTGCTGCGCCTGTGCGAGGGTGACCGCGCGGGCGACGGCCACCCGGAGTTCCCGATAGCCGCTGTAGCCCAACGACTGCGCGAACCGGGCGACGGTCGAGAGCGAGGTCTGGCAGAGCTGCGCGAGGTCGTTGATCGCGAGGTCCACCACGAGGGTGGGGTCCCCGAGGATCCTCTCGGCGACGCGTCCCTCCGCCGCGCTGAGCTTGGGGAGGGAGCGCCGCACCACGGCCAGAACGTCGTCGTCCATGCGCTGATCCCGTCTCAACCGGCGGCGGTCGTCCTCTGTCGGGGCACGAAGCGGCCGAGGAGCGCGTCCCGCGCGGTCTGAGCGCCGAGCCGGCTGGCGGCACCGACCTCGATGGTGGGCAGCGGCAGCGGCTCCTGTACGTGCAGGCCGACGTTCACCACGACCGCTCCCGGATCCCGGAGCGCGGTCCGCTCGATGAGTGCGCGCTGCGCCGGCTCCGCATCCGGCCGGTCCACGAGGACGACCGTCGTGCCGGTCGCCGCGGCGACCTCGTCGATCACGGCGTCCTGCTCGTCCACGGTGCGCGCGGCCACGTCGAGCCGCACCCGGACGCCGTCTCCCGCGAGCGCTTCGGCCACGTAGGAGGCGGCGCTGTCCACCGCGAGCGTCGAGCGACGTCGGGCGTCGATCACCGCCAGGGCGTCGGCGGCCTCGGGTGCGACGCCGGTCAGCGACACGGACCGACGGACGATCTCGGCGGCGTCGAACGCGGCGATCTCCTCGTCCGAGGCATCGCTCGTGCGCAGCCGGGTGGCGAGGGCCGACACCCGCGCGGCGGCCTCCTCGACGCGCTCCCGGGAGAGCGAGCCGTCACGCAGCGCGGCCACGATCCCGTCGCGGGCGGCGAGGAAGTCGCGGCGGTCCTGGTCGGGAAGGGCGGCGTCGCCGGGGTTGGTCGGGTTTCCGATGCACAGGAGGTCGGCGCCGGCGGCCAGAGCGAGGGCGGCGCCTCCTCCCAGCCCGACGGTCTCGCGGATCGCGGCCATGTCCAGCGCATCGGTGATGATGACGCCCCGGAAGCCCCACTCCCGCAGCATGCCGAGCACACGCGGGTTGAGGGTCGCCGGCTGCGCGCCCCACGCCGGGACGACGATGTGCGCGGTCATGATCGCGTCGACGCCCGCCTCGACGGCCGCCCGGAACGGCTCGAGGTGCACGCGTTCGTACTCGGCCACGTCGAGCGCGATCTCGGGAAGCGCGTGATGCGAGTCGAGGTGGGTGTCGCCGTGACCGGGGAAGTGCTTGACGCACGCGGCGACGCCGCCGTCCTGGATGCCGTCGACCGTGGCGACGACGTGGCGCGTCACCAGCGCCTCGTCGGATCCGAACGAGCGCACGCCGATGACGGGGTTGCGCGGGTCGGTGTTGACGTCGGCGACCGGACCGAGCACCACGTTCGCACCGACGGCGCGCACGCGACGGGCGAGCTCCGCTCCGGTCCGCTCCGACGCGACCACGTCGTCGAGAGCACCGAGCTGCGCGGCGCCGGGAAGGGTCGAGCCGCTCCCGGACTCCAGCCGCGTGACGCTGCCGCCCTCCTCGTCCACGCCGATCAGGGCGTCCGGGTTCGCGTCGAGGATCTGCGCACTCAGCGCGGGCAGTCCCTCTCCCACGTTCTGTCCGAAGTACACGACTCCGGCCAGGCCGTCGCGCAGCTCCTCCACGAGCCAGGCGGGCGCCGTGGTGCCGAGGAACCCGGGCCAGAGCACGCCGTTCGCGAGGCGCTCGAGCTCGTCGGTCATCCCTTCACCGCTCCCGCGACCATGCCGGCGGAGAGCCGGCGCTGCACGATGACGAAGAAGATCATGACGGGCACGGTGATGATCGTGGAGGCGGCCATGATGCTGCCCCAGTCGTTCGAGTACAGGCCGAAGAACGACTTGAGCCCGATCGAGACCGTGTACTGGTCGGTCTGCGCGCCGAGGATCGTCATGGCGAAGATGAACTCGTTCCACGCCGTGATGAAGCTGAAGATGCTCGTCGCGACGAGGCCGGGCATCACCAGGGGCAGCAGGATCGAGCGGAACATCCGCCACCAGCTCGCGCCGTCGATGTAGGCGGCCTCCTCGAGCTCGACCGGGACGGCGGCGACGAAGCCGCGCAGCATCCAGATGCCGAACGCGAGCGACAGCGCCACGTAGACCACCATGAGGCCGATGATGCTGTTCAGCAGGCCGAGGCTCTTCACCTGGAGGAACAGCGGGATGACCAGGGCCTCGAGCGGCACCATCTGCACCACGAGGATCATCATCAGGACCGTGGTGCGGAACTTGAAGCGGAACCGCGCCACGGCGACCGCCGCGAGCAGGCAGACGATCGCGCTGACGAGCACCGTGACGAGGGCCACGATGGCGGAGTTGCGCAGGTAGGTGCCGAAGCCGCCCTCGGTGAGCACGAAGGCGAAGTTGTCCCACGTGAACTCCTGCGGGAGGAGCGACTGCCCACCGCTGGAGGCCTTGCCGTCGAACGCGCTGGAGACCATCCAGTAGACGGGGAACAGCGTGAAGATGAGGACGGCGGCGACGCCGATGCCGAGTCCGATGCGCGACCGGAGCCTGGGGCGGGGGTTCACAGCTCGTCCTCCTTCATGAGGGAGCGGATGTAGACGATCGTGATGCCGATCAGCACGAGGGTCAGCAGCACCGCCAGCGCGGCGCCGAACCCGTAGCGGTTCTGACCGAACGACTCCACGTACGACCACACGCCGAGGTTGAGCACCTGACGGTTGCCGCCGCTGCCGCCGGGCATGAGGTAGACCTGCGCGAAGACCTTGAAGTCCCAGATCGTCGACAGGATGATGACGACGGAGAAGACGGGCTTGAGCGTCGGGAAGATGATCTTCCAGAAGCGGCGCCACGCGCCGGCCCCGTCGAGCGCCGCGGCCTCGAGCATCTCCTTCGAGACGCCCAGGAGGCCGGCGAGCACGGTGATGGCCACGAACGGGAAGCCGTGGTGGACGACGTTCAGCAGCACGATCGCGTAGAACGACCACTGGTTAGTGAACCAGTTGACCTGACCGTCGATGAGGCCGAGGTCCTGCAGGACGCTGTTGAAGATGCCGCGGTCGGCATCGAAGATGAAGGTCCAGACGTACGTGCCGGTCACGGCGGGCATCGCCCACGCGACCATGATGCAGCTGGAGACGATGGTGCGCCACACGGTGCCCAGCCGCGCCAGCAGCAGCGCCACGAGGGTTCCGAGTGCGACGGTGGTGAACACCGCGACGGCCGCGAAGCCGACCGTGTTGGGGAGCACCACCGTCCACAGGGTCGGATTGGTGAGCGCCTCGGCGTAGTTGTCCAGCCCGATCCAGTTGCTCTCACCGGTGTTGATCTCGCGCAGACCGTAGTCCTGCAGCGAGTAGAGGAACACCTGCACGAGCGGCCAGAGCATCAGCCCCGCGAGGATGATCAGCCCGGGGGCGAGGAGGAGCCAGGGGCGGGCCGTGACGATCGAGAGACCCCGACGCTTCCGGCCGCCGGCCACGGAGGCGGAGGAGGGCTCCACCTTCGTGGCCGGCAGTGGCGCTTGCACCATCGACATGGAAGGAATGGTTCCTTACTGGTTGAGCAGTTCGGTCATCTCGGCAGCGGCGTCCTTCGTCGCGGTCGCGACGTCCTTCTGCCCGCTGAGGATGGCCTGGATCATGGCGTTGGTGGTCTTCTTCGCCTGCACGGCGCCGAAGTTCGGCGTGACCGGGACGGACGCGCCGCCGTCGACCATCTGCTCGGCGAACGGTGCGACGAGCGGGTCGGTCGAGGCGAGGGCCTCCTCCATCGCGGACTGGACGCCAGGGAAGTAGCCGGTCTCGTCGGACCACTGCTCGGCGAACTCACCGGTGGTCATGAGCTTGACGAACTCCCACGCGAGGTCGGCGTTCTTCGTGGTGTTGAACACCGACAGGTGCGAGCCGCCGAGCACGGAGGGCGCGATGCCGCCGTCCTGGCCGGGGATCACGGCGGCGCCGATCTTGCCCTCGAGCTCGGGGTTGGCCTCGATGAGGGCGTTCGGCGTCCAGGAGCCGGAGAGCATCATCGCGACGTTGCCCTGCGTGAAGGCGTCCCGGAGGTCGGTCTCCTTCCACGTGGTCGCACCGGCCGACGAGAAGCCGTGCTCGGTGGCCAGACCCGTGTAGAACTCGATGCCGGCCTGCGACTCGGCGCTGTCGAGCTCGCTGGTCCAGGTGTCGCCGTCCTTCGTGGCGATCTCGCCGCCGGCGCCCCAGACCCAGGGGTAGACCTGGAACTCGGCGTCGCCCGCGACGGGGAAGGGCAGCATGTCGGGCTTGGCGGCCTTGATGGCCTCACCCGCGGCGACGATGTCGTCCCAGGTCTTCGGAGCCTCGAGACCGAGCTCCTCGAACACGTCGGTGCGGTAGACGATGGAGCGGACGCCGGCGTACCACGGCATGCCGTACAGCTCGTCCTCGTAGGTGCCGGCGACGGCGAGGCCCTCGACGAGGTCGTCGCGGAGGCCGTCCTCGGCGTCGACGTACTCGTCGAGCGGGAGGAGCGCGCCGGCGTCGGCGAACTCCGCGGTCCAGGTGGTGCCGGTCTCGGCGATGTCCGGGGTCGTGCTCCCGGCGATCGAGGTCACGAAGCGGTCGTGGGCGTCGGCCCACTGGATCTCCTCGATGGTGACCTTCGCACCGGTCTCCTCCTCGAAGGCCTCCGAGACCTTGTCGTAGAAGGCGGTCGCGTCGGGGTTGGTCCCCTTCATGATCCAGACGGTCAGCTCCTGGCCCTCGCCGTTGGTCGAGCCGTTGTCACCGCTGCCGCCGGCACAGCCGGCCAGAGCGATCGTGGCGACGGCGCCGAGCGCCACCGCCGGAAGAATGCGCTTGTGCATGGGGGGATCTCCTCTTTGAAAGTCCAGGTGTGCATCGGGTGCGTACCGGGGATAGGAAAAAGTATTCACGACTAACTAATTCCCTGCAAGTTCCTCCCAGAATCGTCACACCGCCGTAACATCAGGCCTCCGGGGTAGGCTCCCCGCATGCCCCGACGTGGATCTGACGCCGACCGCCGCCCACTCCCCCGGCATGCCCCGCACCCTGCACGCGGACGCGCGTCCCGCGTGCTCCGCGGGCTCGGGATCGGACTCGCCGTGGTGCTGGTCTCGACCGCGGCGGTCGCCGGGTTCCTCGTCTGGGACGTGTTCAACCGCGTGGGCGACGGGGCCGTCACCCTGGAGGGTGCACCGCAGGTCGACCCGCCCACCCTCGGCGCGTATCCCGACGACAAGGCCTTCAGCATCCTCATCGTGGGCACGGACGAATGCGGCCCGAAGGCCACCGCGCTCTTCGATGAGCGCTGCGCCGAGGCGGACGGCCTCAGTCGGAACGACGTGAACCTCCTCGTGCACGTCTCCGCTGCCCCGCGGAACGTGACCGTCGTCTCCCTCCCCCGCGACCTCGGCGTGCCCGTGCCGGAATGCACCCGCGAGGACGGCTCCGTCGCGTCGGCGATGGAGAAGGCATCGATGAACTCGCTGTTCGAGCACGCCGGCCTCTCCTGTATCGCGAAGACCGTGAGCGAACTGGGTGACATCCCCGTGGAGTTCGCCGCCAAGATCAGCTTCGACGGCGTCATGGCCGTCACCGATGCGATAGGCGGGGTCGAGGTCTGCATCGCCGGCGACGGCATCCGCGACCGCCACACGGGCATCGACTGGCCGGCGGGCATGCGGACGGTCTCGGGCGTGGAGGCGCTCCAGTTCATCCGCACCCGGCACGGCGTGGGGGACGAGAGCGACCTCGCCCGCATCTCCAATCAGCAGCAGTACATGTCGCGACTGGCCAAGAAGGTGCTGAGCGAGGAGACGCTGACCGACATCCCCAAGGTGCTCCGGCTGACGAACGCCATCGCCGACAACATCGACCCCAGCGACGAGCTCGCCGACCCGCTGCGGCTGGCGCAGCTCGCGCTCGCTCTCAAGGACGTGAGGTTCGGCGACTTCGCCTTCGTGCAGTATCCGAACGTCGTCGACCCGTTCGACGACGACAAGGTCGTGCCCGACGAGGACGCCGCCGCCGCGCTCTGGGATGCGGTGAGGGCCGGCAAACCGCTGCAGCTCACCGGAGACGTGACGACGCACCGCGGCGTGGAGCTCGTCACCCCCGCTCCCACGGCGCCCACGGCCCCGGAGTCGGACCCCGGTCCCGAGGCGACCGCAACGCCGGATGCCCGCGCGACCCTCCCGCCGGAGGTCTCGGGCCAGACCCTCGAGCAGGAGACCTGCGCGGTGGGCAACCAGCGCTGACCCGAGGCGGGCGCGGCGTAGGCTCGACGACATGGGACGGACGCGATCACGGGATGCCGAGCACCCGCAGACCCGTCTCGACCACGGCGGAATCGCCCGCATCGTCCCCTCCGAGTTCACGAGCGGCTTCGAGCTCGTGGTCGACGAGACCCCGCAGTCCCACGTCGATCTGGACGACCCCACTCACCTGCACTTCGAGTACATCGTGCGGATGGGCGCCGTGATCGACCAGCTCCGCCCCGGACCGCTCACCGCCGTCCACCTCGGCGCCGGCGCCCTGACGATCCCCCGCTACATCGACGCGACGCGGCCGGGGTCCCGTCAGCAGGTCATCGAGCTGGAGGCCCCGCTCGTCCAGCTCGTCCGCGAGCACCTCCCGCTGCCGAAGGGGGCGGCGATCCGCCTGCGCATCGGCGATGCCAGGGAGGGAGTCCGCAAGCTCCCGGCCGCCCTGCACGCCGCCTGCGATCTCGTCGTCTCCGACGTGTACTCGGGCGCGCAGACCCCCGCCCACCTCACGAGCGTGGAGTTCTACCGCGAGCTCGCCGCGCTGCTCGCGCCCGGCGGGGTGCTGCTGGTCAACGTCGCCGACGGCCCCGGTCTCTCGTTCGCCCGTCGACAGGCCGCGACGATCGCCGAGGTCCTTCCGGAGATCGGCATCCTCGCCGACACCCAGGTGCTCAAGGGCCGCCGCTTCGGCAATCTCGTGGTGGCGGCATCCGCCGCGCCGCTGCCGACGGAGTGGCTGCCACGGATGCTGGCCGCCGGCCCGCACCCCGCGAAGATCGCCCAGGGGGACGAGGCCCGCGCCTTCCTCCAGGGGGCCCGCATCGTCACCGATGCCGACGCGGTCGCCTCCCCGCGCCCGGATGCGTCGCTGTTCCTGCGCTGACCGGGCGCGCCGCCCCGAGGAGCGCGGAAGCGGCAGGCAGACTGGACGGGGACAGTCGCGGGGACGCGCGGAAGGAGAGCAATGAGTTTGATCCGGGGATACGACCAGGAGAGCCTCCGCGAACGCGTCGACCTCGATGAGTGCGCCGCCCGCCTGGACGAGATCGAGGAGCAGCGGAGCCTTCCCGCCCTGCTCGAGCGCGTGTGGCTGCTGAAGGTGCTCGGTCGCCTCGACGACGCCCTCGTCCTCGCCGACGAGGCGGTGCGGCAGGCCCGCATGGCCGGCACGCGCAAGGACGTGCTCCGCGCCCGCGTGCTCCACGCCACGATCCTGCAGTACCGCGGGGCCCACGCCGCCGCCGAGCAGGAGCTGGCCACCTGCGCCACGGAGGCCGAGGGCCAGCGTTGGCTGTCGATCGCCGCGTTCGCCTACCAGCACCACGGCAAGAACGCCTACGATGCGGGAGACTACGAGACCGCGCGGGAGAGCTTCAAGCAGTCGCTGTTCCTGCGGCGCGAGTCCGGCGCCGAGGACCGCGAGCTCGAGACGGTGCTGCTGGCCATCGAAGCCGTGGAGCGTCGTCGTCCGGCGCAGCTCGTCGCGGGCTGACGCCGATGCGCCTGAGTGTCCGCGGCATGCCTTAGCCTGAGCGCATGGCGGAACTTGACCGCGTGCGCGTCTGGGGCGAGGCACTGATCCGGTTGCATCTCGACGACAGCTGGTCGTTCGACTTCGACCATGCCAAGCGTCGCGCCGGGCAGTGCGACTACACGCGCAAGCGCATCACCGTGTCGCGGTACCTCGCCGCCCGTTTCGAGGACGACGACATCCATCAGGTGCTGCTGCACGAGGTCGCGCACGCGCTCGCCGGGCACAAGGCGGCGCACGGTCCGGCGTGGAAGCGCGTGGCGCGCGACCTGGGCTACGTCGGCGGTACGACGCATCACGGGGAGACCGCGGTCGAGCTCGCCCCCTGGGTGGGGCGATGCCCGGCCGGACACGTCACGTACCGCCACCGGCGCCCGACGCGAGCCACGTCCTGCGCCCGGTGCTCCCGCACATTCGACGCGCAACATCTGTTCGCCTGGACGCGTCGTGAGATCACCACCGACGCCCGGCTCGCGGCGCAGGCGCCGCGCTGAGTCCTGCCGGAGCGGCGCGAGCGGAGCCGTGTCAGGCCGACGGGCCGCCGGGACGGGCCTGCTCATCGGAGGCGGATCGGTTCTCCTCATCGGGCGTGTGCGCCTCATCATCCGGCGCCACCTCTTCGGCGACCGGTGCGGCCTCCGGAGCGGGCACGGCGGAGTCCTCCCCCGTCGCAGCCGCCGCGGTCACGCGTCGGCGACGGACGAGCGCGGTGAGCCCACGCCAGCCGAGCAGGAACACGCCGAGCACGAGCGTCGCCACGATGATGAAGGGCAGCTCCGCGGTGTCTCCGCTGAGCAGCCGCAGCAGCATGCCGCCGACGACCGTCACCGCCCAGACCACCGCGCCCCACGGCAGCGACCACGGCCGACGCGGGCGCCCGGGGAGCAGCGCCGCGACAGCGTGCCCGAGCAGCAGGGCGACGAGGAAGGGCCAGGCCGTGAGAAGGAACCCCGCCGGGTCCTCCTGGTGGGAGGCCCGGCCGATGGCGGCGAAGACGAGGACGAGGACGGCGTCGACGAGGAGAGCGGGGAGGAACCTCATTCCTCGACCCTACGCGGAAGGCGCGCTCACTCGTAGCGCGTGAACCGCCCGTCGCGCAGGACGGGGACGGTGTCCGCGGCATCGAGGACGGCCGCGTCGGCGGTGCTGGTCGGCTCCAGTCCGGCGGCCCGGATCCGATCGGTGGCCGGGACGCCGGCCTGCAGCTCGCGTCCGGAACCCGTCGCCCCGATCAGGTGCTTCACCGCGCGCCGCAGGGCACGGAAGCCCTCCGCTGCCACGGCCGCGTCCGGCGCCGTGTGGTCGATGCCGAGATCGGTCAGAGCCGCGGCGATCGCGCCGGCCCCGAGCTGGTCCTCCACCGCGACGCGCAGCTCCCCCGCGGCGTCGAGCTCCCCCGCCGGGATGAGTGCCACCGAGGTGCGGCCCTGCCGGCGCTCCTGCTCGATCTGCACGGCCCTGGCCACGGCACCGGCGTTGCGGATCGCGCCCAGCAGGACGGTGGCCCCGGTCGAGGCGGCGGCATCGGCCACCGCCGCCCCGTTCCGCGACCATCCGAGGGCTGTCGAGAGGTCGACGTCCGTTCCCGCGGCCACCGCGTCGACGACCGTCGAGGAGAACCGGAGGACGTCGATCACCACGACCATGTCGGCCGGGGCGAGGCGGGCGAGCCCTGACACCCCCCAGTCGAGTCGGACCTGGTACGGGGACTGATCGAACGGCGACGGCATCCGTCCAGCCTAGAGCCGTCAGTCGGCGGCGAGCGCCTCGACCGGAGCCACCCTGGTCGCCAACCGGGTGGGCGTCGCGGCGGCCACGAGGGTGAGGAGCGCCGTCGCGGCGACGATGATCACCACGGGGAGCCACGGCACCTGCGGAGCGATCAGCCCTGCGGGCGTGAACTCCGGCAGGACCGGCACGGAGCCCAGCAGCGACTGGGCCGCGATCCACCCGTAGAGCACCCCGAGCACGAGCCCGGTGAGGGTGGCTGCCACCGTGATGTGCGTCGCCTCCAGCAGCACCATGCGGCGCACCTGCCGGTTGGACAGGCCGATCGAGCGCAGCAGCCCCAGCTCGCGACGACGCTGCACGACGCCGATGGTGAGGAGGTTGACGAGGCCGACCGCCGCGATCACCGCGGAGACCGCGACGAGCACCATCATGATCGCCGCGAAGGCGTCGTAGGGCGCGAAGAACTCGGCCGGGATCTCCTCCGTGGTCTGGCTCGTCATGAGGCGCTTCGACGACTCCAGCGCCACCGCGAACATCGTCACCAGGGTCACGCCCATGACGACACCGATGGCCATCCGCGACGACCGCTCCGGGTACCGCAGGGCGTTCTCGGCCGCGAGACGGGCGGTCGCGCTCGACCCGAACATCCGCCCCACGAGCCGGAGCACCGGCGGCATGAACAGCACGGACCCCAGGGCCAGCCCGGTGAAGGAGAGGATGCCGCCGAAGAACGCGACCACGACCCCGAGCGGCGTGACGAGGCCGAGGACGACCCCGCCCGCGAGCAGAGCAGCGCCGGAGATCAACAGCACCCAGGCCCCGACATGGCGGCCCTTCCGCCCGGAGACCTCGTCGCGCGTGCGCTCCACCGCGCCGCCCAGAGCCTGAAGGGGGGTCACCGCGAGGACGCGGCGGGAGCCCACCCATGCGGCGGCCCACGTGGTGAGCGCGACGCCGACCGCCGGAAGGGCGAGAGCGGGCTGCGCGAGCGAGAAGGACGACGGCGCGGTGGCGACGAGCTGTCCGCCGAGCTGCACCGCGGCCGCGGAGAGGAGGAGGCCGGCGAGCAGCCCCAGCCCTGCTCCGAGGAGCCCGACGACGAGGCCCTGCCGGCCGACCTGCGCCCGCTGCGATCGCGCCGTCGCGCCGATGAGACGCATCAGCGCGATCTGCCGCGTGCGTCCCGCGATGATCGTCGAGAACGTGTTCGCCGTGACGATCGCCGCCACGTACATCGCCACCGCCGTGAGCAGCACCGACAGGATCGCGACGACGACCGCGAGCGTGCCGCTGTCGCCGATGAACGGATCGGCCTGGAGCACGGCGCCGATGTAGGCCGTGATCTCGACGAGGAACACCCCGAACGCCGACGACAGCGCGGCGACGAGGACGCTCGCGCCCATGCCGCGGTCGCGGAGCCAGGCCAGCCGGGGTCCGGTCGTCCGCGTCTCCGGGACGACCGTGGTGAGCGCGGTCATGCCGACACCTCCGCGGCGAGCATGTAGGCGGAGATCTGCTCCGCGGTCTGCCGCGGGTGGTCTGCGACGATGCGCCCATCGCCGAGGTAGAGCACCCGGTCGGCGTGGCTGGCCGCGATCGCGTCGTGCGTGACCATCGCGATGGACTGGCCGTGCTCCCGGCTGGCGGAGGCGAGCAGGCGCAGCACCTCCCGTCCGGTCTGGGAGTCGAGGTTGCCCGTGGGCTCGTCCGCGAACACCAGGTCGGGGGCGGTGGCGAGGGCGCGGGCGATCGCGACGCGCTGCTGCTGTCCGCCCGAGAGCTGGTGCGGCCGGTGCCCGAGGCGCTTGCCGAGGCCGAGCGTCTCGATGAGACCGTCGATCCGTGCCCGCTCGATGGCGCTGGGCCGACGGCCGTCGAGCTCGAACGGCAGCAGGATGTTGCCGAGGGCGTCGAGCGTGGGGACGAGGTTGAACGCCTGGAAGATGAACCCGACGCGGCGGCGGCGCAGGATCGTCAGGTCGAGGTCGCCGAGGCCGGTGATCTCGGTGTCGCCGATCCACGCCCGCCCCTCCGTCGGGCTGTCGAGGCCGGCCATGATGTGCATGAGGGTGGACTTGCCGGATCCGGACGGGCCCATGATGGCGGTGAACTGTCCGCGGCGGATGCCGACGCTCACATCGTCGAGCGCGCGGACGGTGCCCTCGCCCGAACCGTAGGTCTTCTTCAGGTGCTGGACGCGGGCGGCGAGCCCGAGGTCGGTGGTCGTGATCTCCATGCTTCCGACGCTATTTCCGCGCCCGGTCCCCCCGCGTCGCCCTCCGGGAGCATCCCGATACATCGGGAGGATGATCCCCCTCCCCTCGACCCACCCCCTTGCGTTCGACCCACCCCTCTACGGCCCGCCGCAAAGGGCCGGGCCGAACAGAAGGGGGTGGGTCGGCGTCAGGCGAGGCCGTGCTCGAACGCGAACACGACGAGCTGCACACGGTCGCGGAGCGCGAGCTTCGTGAGGATGCGGCTGATGTGCGTCTTCACCGTGGCCTCGCTGAGGAACTCCCGCGCGGCGATCTCGGCGTTCGAGAGGCCCCGGGCGGCGAGCGCGAAGATCTCCCGCTCCCGCTCCGTCAACTCGGCATACTGCGGGGGTACCGGCTTCGGAGCCTCCGCGAAGTGCTCGAACAGCTCGCGGGTCGCCGACGCCGCGATGACGCTCGACCCCGCGTGCACCGTCCGGATCGCCGCGAGCAGGAATTCCGGATCGGCGTCTTTGAGGAGGAAGCCGCTCGCCCCCTGCCGGATCGCCCGCGCCGCCGCCTCGTCGAGGTCGAACGTGGTGAGCATGACGATGCGCGGGGGCTCCGGACGGGACAGGATCTCGGCGGTCGCGGTCAGCCCGTCCATCACCGGCATCCGGATGTCCATGAGGACCACGTCGGGCCGGGTCGCGGCGACCACGGCGAGCGCCTCCTGCCCGTTCCCCGCCTCCCCCACGACCTCGAGGTCCGGCTGGGAGGCCACGAGCATGCGGATACCTGCACGGAACAGCGCCTGGTCGTCGACGAGCACGACTCTGATCACTGCGGGGCTCCGATCGGAAGGCTGCTCTGGACGACGAACTGCGCACCACGGCGCTCGGCTTGCAGACTACCGCCCACGAGCTGCGCCCGCTCGCGCATGCCGATCAGACCGTGTCCCCCGGGCGCGCCCGGCGTCGACTCCGGCGAGACGGCGTTGCGCACCTCGATGTCCACGCGATCGGGGAGCCACGCGAGATGCACGTCCACCGCGCCGTCGCCGTGGCGGATCGCGTTCGTCAACGCCTCCTGGAGGATCCGGTAGACGGCGAGTTGGATCGCCCCCGGTGGCTCCCCCGGAGGCATCGGGTCGACCGTGACCCGCGGCTCGATGCCGGCTTGGCGTACCTGGGCGAACAGCGTCTCGAGGTCGGCGAGGGTCGGCTGCGGACCGTCCCCCTGCCGATGGCGGAGCTGGGTGAGGAGCATCCGCACATCGCTCAAGGCTCCGCGGGCGGTCTGCGCGATCGTGCCGAGGGCCTCCGTCGCGATCTCCGGCTTCACCGCCGCGGCGTAGCGCGCGCCGTCGGCCTGAGCGATGACGACCGCGAGCGAGTGGGCGACCACATCATGCATGTCCCGCGCGATGCGCACCCGCTCCTGCTCCTCGGCGGCCAGGGCCTCGGCCTGCAGCTGCGCCGAGCGCGTGCGCCGGTTGCGCAGCACGACCCGCCAGAGGAGGCCGCACACCCACGCGAACCCGAGCGCCATGGTCGAGGCTGCCACGAGCAGAGTGCCGCCGGTCACGAGCTCCCACCCGCTGCCGGAGCCGAACGCGACGCCCCCGACGAAGACCAGGTACAGCGAAGCGACGATGCCGCCCACGATGACGGAACCGAACCCCCACCAGAGCACGCGGCGCGACCCCCACGCGGACGTCGCGTACAGCACGAGGAGGATCGCGAAGTCGGTCGGCAGCGGTCCGAAGCCGGCGAGCATCTGCACGATGGCTCCGGCCCAGGCGGCGGCGAGCGCGAGACCGGGAGCGAGGCGTCCGATCGCCACCCCGCCGAACAGGAACACCGACGACGAGATCAGCCCGATGACGTTCACCGCGGACGAGCCGGCCAGCTCGGGCTGCGGGGCGTAGAACACGACCCCGAGCGGCGTCAGGAGCGCGAACAGCAGCACCGCCCCGACGATGTCGAGGACGAGGCCGGTACGGGACAGCGGACGGATCACTCCCCCACGCTACGCGAGCGCCCGGGTACTGGCATCCGTCGCGGGATGTATCCGTCAGGCGCGGGCGAGGATCTCCCCGTGCGGCACCAGGAACCAGCCGTCGCCGTCGTCGGCCCAGCGCTTCCAGGCGTCGCTGATCTCCTGCAGATCGGCGCGCGTGGCCATGCCCTGGTCCACGAGCTGCCGCGCGAGCGCCGACTCCAGGATGCGGTCGGCCCACATCCCGCCCCACCAGGCGCGCTCGGACGAGGTCGCGTAGCACCAGGTCGACGCGGTTGCCGAGACGTCCTCGAAGCCCGCCGCCCGCGCCCAGGACAGCAGGCGGCGCCCGGCGTCCGGCTCTCCGCCGTTCGCCCGGGCGGCGGCGCGGTACAGCGCGAGCCAGCGGTCGAGCTCCGGCAGGACAGGGAACCACAGGAAGCCCGCGTAGTCGGCGTCGCGAGCGGCGACCAGTCCCCCGGGCTTCGCGACCCGACGCATCTCCCGCAGCGCCTGCACCGGATCGGCGACGTGCTGCAACACCTGGTGCGCGTGCACGACGTCGAAGGAGTCGTCGGCGAAGCTCAGCGCGTGCACGTCCTCGATGGAGAAGGCGATGTTCGCAACTCCCTGCGCCGCGGCGAGGTCACGCGAGAGGGACAGTGCGGCGTCGTCGATCTCGGTCGCGGTGACGTGCGCGACCACTCCCGCGAAGTCCACCGTGATGGATCCGGGCCCCGCCCCCACGTCGAGGAGCCGGGTCTCGGCCGTGAGGTGCGGTCGCAGATACGCCGCCGAGTTCGCGATGTCCCGCACACTGTGCGAGCGGAGGACGGATTCGTGGTGTCCATGCGTGTACGAGGCCATGCGCTCAGTCTGGCACTCCTGTCGACCCACCCCTCTGCGTGTGTCCCGGCCCCTTCCGGACGCCCGTATGGGGCCGGGGCGGCGCGAAAGGGGTAGGTCGACGGGTCAGAGGGAGGCGACCATGCGGCGGATCGCCTCGCGGTCGGGCTTGCCTGAGGAGAGGACGTCGAGCTCGTCCACGAGGATCAAACGGGACGGACGCGCGTGGGCGCCGATCTCGCGGGCCACCGCCTCCCTGGCCTGGGCGAGCTGCTCGGACTCGCTGCGCCGCAGGGCCTCCCCGCGCGCCGCGACGATGACCGAGGCCTCCCCCCAGCGCTCGTCGTCGACGCCCACGACCACGGCCTGATGCAGCCCGGGCACCGAGCGCACGATCCGCTCCACCCGGTCCAGCGAGATGTTGATGCCGCCGGACACGATCACGTTGTCGGCGCGGCCGTGCACGCGGACCACACCGTTCTCGACGAGGCCGAGGTCTCCCGTCCGGTACCAGCGGATGCCGTGCTCGTCCCTGGCGAACGTGCGCGCGGTCAGCGCCGGGTCCCCGAGATACCCCTCCGCGAGCAGGGGGCCGGCGATCCGCAGCTCCCCGTCGACGGCGCGGACGTGCACGGTGTCGAGCGGGACGCCGTCGTACACGCAGCCGCCACTGGTCTCCGTCGAGCCGTAGGTCCGCACGAGACGGACCCCGAGGTCGGCCGCCCGCTCCCGCAGCGGATCCGGGAGTGCCTGCCCGCCGACGAGGATCGCCTCATAGGCCCGCAGTGCCGCGAGCACCCCCGGCTCCCCTGTCGCGTCCAGCAACGTCGCGATCTGCGCCGGGACGAGGGAGGTGTAGAGCGCGGGGACGACACCGGCGGTCGTGGCGTGCAGCATGCCCCGCGTGGCCTCGGCGAACGCGTGCGGCGTGAACCGCCCCTCGATCCGGGTCGGCTCCGTGCCCGCGAGGATCGACCGCACCATCACCTGCAGCCCCGCGACGTAACCGGCCGGCAGGGCGAGCAGCCAGCGCCCGCTGCCGATCCGGGCGGCGGTGGCCTCCGCGCTCGCCCGCAAAGCCTCGCCGCTCAGCGCCACCTGCTTCGGGACGCCGCTGGATCCGGAGGTCGCGATCACTGCGGCGATGCCGTCGTCCACCTCCGCCGGAGCATCGGCGAGCATGCCGAACCCGAGAGCCGGTCCCTCGTCGAGCGCCCGGAGCAGCGCCTCCCGCAGCAGCGTGGTGTCCTCGGCGTCGGTCGGGATCAGCGCGGTCACGGTCGGCTCCGTCTCTCGTGCGGACTCAGTAGTGCCAGGGGAAGGACGACCAGTCCGGGGCGCGCTTCTCGAGGAACGAATCCCGCCCCTCCACCGCCTCGTCGGTGCCGTAGGCGAGACGGGTGGCCTCTCCCGCGAACACCTGCTGGCCGACGAGGCCGTCGTCGACCGCGTTGAAGGCGAACTTGAGCATCCGGATCGCCGTCGGCGACTTCGTCAGCACGGTGCGCGCCATCTTCAGCGCCTCACGCTCGAGCTCGGCGTGCGGCACCACGCGGTTCACGGCGCCCGCCTCGTAGGCCCGCTGCGCCGAGTACTCCTCGGCGAGGAAGAACACCTCCCGCGCGAACTTCTGCCCGGTCTGCCGGGCCATGTAGGCGGAGCCGTACCCGGCATCGAAGCTGCCGACGTCGGCGTCCGTCTGCTTGAAGCGCGCGTGCTCGGCCGATGCGATGGTCAGGTCGCACACCACGTGCAGCGAGTGGCCGCCGCCGGCCGCCCACCCGGGGACCACGGCGATGACGACCTTGGGCATGAACCGGATGAGCCGCTGCACCTCGAGGATGTGCAGCCGCCCGACAGCGGGGGCGGCTCCTTCCCCCTGGGTTGCTGAGCCTGTCGAAGCATACTTGTACCCGTCGCGGCCGCGGATGCGCTGATCGCCGCCGGAGCAGAACGCCCAGCCGCCGTCCTTCGGGCTCGGTCCGTTGCCGGTCAGCAGCACCGCCCCGATGCGCGCGTCCTGCCGCGCGATGTCCAGGGCGCGGTAGAGCTCGTCGACCGTGTGCGGGCGGAAGGCGTTGCGCACCTCGGGCCGGTGGAAGGCGATGCGGGCGACCCCGCCGTCGCGGCTCACGTGCGCGGTGATGTCGGTGTAGTGCTCGGCGCCGGGCGCGAGTTCCCACTCGGCGGGATCGAACAGGTCGGAGACGAAGGCATCGGTCACGGTCTTCAGCCTATTCCCCGGGCACGCGCCGTCTTCATCCACCCGTCGACGATGTCCCAGGCCGGGAAAGCCACGAGGCAGACACCCGTGATCACCGTGAGGACGCGCATCGTGTCGGCATCCACCCCGTTGTCCGTGAACACGAACTCCAGGAAGGCCGGGTTCAGCAGTTCGCCCTGCAGGAGCAGGGTGAGCGCCCACACCGCGAAGGCGACCGCGAGGACGGTGTTCACGACGGCGGCGGCGACGGTCCATCGGCGGCGCGCGTACACGGCGACGGCCAGTCCGGCCTCGGCGATCATGAGCGCGAGGAGGATGCCGATGCCCACCGGCCAGAGCGCGGGCGCCAGGATCGGGATCGGGTCGCCGCCGGTCGGGAAGAACCCGAGCGTGGCGTCCCACACGATCGCACCGATGCCGGCGAGGAGGAACACGAGCGAGGCGATCACGTCGGCGCGAGCGGCCCCGTGCTCCGTGGGCTCAGGAAGCTGATCGACGTTCCATCGCACCCCGGTGTCCGCACCGGTGCGCTCCAGCACGACGAAGACGAGCGTGACCCAGAAGCACAGGTGCACGATCACCGACAGCGTGACGGAGACGACCGCGCCGATGACCTCTCCGGGGCCGGCACCGTTGATCAGCTGTCCGATCGCGACCCCGACGGCCGCGAACGGCGGCACGATGAACAGGAGCAGCTTCAGCAGCCGCCACCAGGTGAGGTAGTACCGAGGGCCGATGAGGTGCAGCGGCCGGTCGGCGTATCCGGCGGCGAGGATGCCCGGGTCGCCGAGGTCGGTGAGGACGGCCCGTTCCGCTTCCTCCGGGCTCTCGCCCTGTTCCCGCCTCGCGTCGACGGCGTCGGCGATGGCGGCTTCGAGCTCGGCGCGGACCTCGTCCTGCGCCTCCGGTGCGAGGCTGCGGATCGTGGCGCTGATGTAACGCTCGGTGAGCGTGCTCGTGGTCATGTCAGTTCTCCTCGGGGGTGAGGGAGGCGATCGCGCCGGTGAGCGCGCGCCATTCGTCGGTGAGGGTGTCGGCCAGCCGGATGCCGGCCTCCGAGGTGCGGTAGAACTTGCGAGGACGGGCCTCGTCGGTGTTCCACTCGCTCGTCAGGTATTCCTGCTTCTCCAGACGACGGAGCAGCGGATAGAGCGTGTTCGCATCGGTGGCGAAGCCCCGGCTCTCGAGCTGCTCGAGCAGCGCGTACCCGTACTCCGGCGTGCGCAGCAGCTGCAGGCATGCCAGGACCACCGTGCCCCGACGCAGTTCCTGCAGGTGCGTGTCGAGCGTCTCGTTCATGTCGATCACATTAGTGTGTGTCACACACCATTGTCAACGACACATCTCCGTGCCACATGTTCCCGAGGGTCGTGGCGCACAATGGGGTCATGATCCCCGCCGTCACGGAGCTCCTCGATTCCGCCCGCGTCGTCGCCCTGCCGATGCAGACCCGCTTCCGCGGCGTCGACACACGGGAGGCCCTGTTGTTCGAAGGGCCGGAGGGCTGGGCCGAGTTCTCCCCCTTCGTCGAATACGACGACGCCGAGGCGGCGACCTGGCTGGCCGCCGCGATCGACTACGCCTACGCCCCGCAACCCGCGCCGCTGCGGGATCGGGTGGGCGTCAACGCCACGGTGCCGGCCGTCGACGCCGCTCGCGTGCCCGAGGTCCTGGCGCGCTTCTCCGGATGCCGGACCGCGAAGGTCAAGGTCGCCGAGCCCGGGCAGGTGCTGGCGGACGACGTCGACCGGGTCCGCGCCGTCCGGGAGACTCTCGGGCCGGAGGGCCGCATCCGGATCGACGCCAACGGCCTGTGGAACGTCGACGAGGCCGAGCACGCCGTCCACGCGCTCGCCGCGTTCGACCTGGAGTACGTCGAGCAGCCGTGCGCCTCGGTGCCCGAGCTCGTCGAGCTGCGCCGGCGGATCGCCTACATGGGGATCCCGGTCGCGGCGGACGAGAGCATCCGGAAGTCCGGAGACCCCCTCGCCGTGGCGCGCGCGGGAGCCGCGGACATCGTCGTCATCAAAGCGCAGCCGCTGGGCGGGCTCACCCACGCGCTGCAGATCGTCACCGCGGCCGGCCTGCCCGCGGTCGTCTCCAGTGCCCTGGACACCGCTATCGGCCTGACGCAGGGAGCCGCCCTGGCCGCCGCCCTCCCGACCCTCGACTACGACTGCGGTCTGGGCACGGCCTCACTGTTCCAGGACGACGTCGCCGACCTCCGCCCCGCCGACGGGGCGATCCCGGTCGGACGCCTGTCTCCCGACCCGGCAGCCCTCACGCGCCTCGCCGCCGCGGACGAACGCCGGGAATGGTGGCTGGCCCGACTCGCCCGCTGCCACCACGAGCTGCTGGGGAACCGCGGCGCCTAGGACTCGACGAGGAGTTCCACGAGCCGCCCGAGCTCCTCGCCGCCGGAGTGCCGCAGCGCCGCGTCGTCGCGGCCGGCCATGGCGCCGCGGACGGTCATGCCCTCCCAGAGGATCATCAGCATGCGCGCCGCGTCGGTCGCGGGCAGCCGGAGGCGCAGCGTGCCCGCCGCCTCCACGATGTCCTCCACGATGCGCGCGATGCTCGCCACCATCTCGCGCTCCTGGGCGAGGTAGGCCTCGCCGAACTGCGGGTCGCGCAGGGCCCGGATGCGGATCTCGCTCATCAGCATCACGCCCAGGCGGTCGTCGCTGCCGAGCTCCATGATCTGCTGGACGAGATCTGTCGGGTCGCAGTCGTCGGCGAGCTCGCCGTCCGCCCGCATCTGCTCCACGCGAGTCCGCACGGCTGCCACCCTCGCGTCGGCGACACCGGCAGCGAGCGTCAGGAACAGCTCGTCCTTCGAGTCGAAGTTCGAGTAGAACGCCCCGCGCGTGAAGCCGGCGCGCTCACAGACCGCCTCGACCGAGGCGCCGTCCAGACCGACCTCGGCGAACACCTGCGCGGCGGCCTCCAGCAGACGCGCCTTCGTGTTCTCTCGGCTGCGGGTGGCGGGTGACGACATCGGAACCTCCTGGCCTTCCCTCTCGACGATTCACACCCGGTGCACAGACTCCGGATGGCGGATGACCTTACGATACATCTATGTATCGGATACACCTGTGTATCCACCCGGCACCCCACGGAGATTCGCGTGTCCACACTCCTCTCGTCCCTCGGACGCTGGTCCTTCCGCCACCCGTGGCGTGTCCTGGTCTCCTGGCTCCTCGCCCTCGGCATCGCCGGTGCCGGAGCCGTCGTCCTCGGCGCCGGCACCGACAACACGTTCTCCATCCCCGGAACCGAGTCCCAGGCCGGCCTCGAACAGCTCTCCCGCTCCTTCCCCCAGGTGAGCGGCACGAACGCCCAGTTCATCGTCGTGGCCGCGGACGGCGACGAGATCACCGATGACGCGTACCGCGAGCCGATCGAGGACGCCGTGTCGGAGCTCGGCGACCTCGACGACGTCCTCGCCGCCACCTCGCCGTACGACGAGATGGTCAACGGCATGATCAACGACGACGACACGGCCGCCATCGTGCGCCTGCAGTTCGACGGCGAGTCCACCGACGTCTCCGAGGAGACCAAGGACGCCCTGCGCTCCACGGTGGACGGGCTGGCGGAAGAGCTTCCCGACGGTGCGCAGGCCTCTCTCGGCGGTGACCTCTTCGCGATCTCGATCCCCGGCGTCACGCTCACCGAGGCCGTGGGCCTGCTCATCGCGCTCCTCGTGCTCATCGTCACGTTCCGGTCGTTCGTCGTCGCCGGACTCCCCCTGCTCACCGCCATCCTCGGTGTCGGCATCTCCATGGCCGGGATCTTCACGGCGACCGCCTTCGCGACCGTCTCCTCCACCACGCCGCTGCTCGCCCTGATGCTCGGACTCGCGGTCGGCATCGACTACGCGCTCTTCATCGTCGCTCGCCATCAGGATCAGGTCCGAGAGGGTGTGGAGCCCGAGGAATCGGCCGCGCGAGCGGTCGGCACGGCCGGCTCGGCGGTCGTCTTCGCGGGCGTCACCGTGCTCATCGCGCTGATCGGCCTCGGCTTCGCCGGGATCCCGTTCCTCACGACCATGGGCGTGGCCGCGTCGGTCGCCGTCGCTGTCGCCGTCGCGATCGCCGTGACGCTCACCCCCGCCCTGCTCGGCTTCCTCAAGGGGCGCGTGGCCGGACGGCCGAAGCGCACGAAGGCCCCGAAGAAGGCGGCCGCGAAGGACGCCGCCACGAAGCCCCGCGGCAGCCGTCGGTGGGTGGAGGGCGTGACGAAGCACCCCGTCCTCGTCTCCCTCGCGGTCGTCCTCGGACTCGGCATCGTCGCCGTCCCCGCCCTCAGCCTCGACCTCGCCCTGCCGAACGCCGGCGTCCTGCCGAAGGACTCCGAGGCGCGACAGAACTACGACCTCGTCGGCGAGCAATTCGGTCCCGGCTTCAACGGCCCCCTCATCCTCACCGGCACCATCGTCACTTCCACCGACCCGCTCGGTCTCATGGAAGACCTCGGAGATGCGGTGGCCGAGGTTCCCGGCGTGAAGGAGGTCGCCCTCGCGACGCCGAACGAGACCGCCGACACCGGTATCGTGCAGATCATCCCGGAGACAGCTCCCGACGACCCCGCGACGGCCGACCTCGTGCGCGAGCTCCGCAGCCACCACGACGAGTGGCTGGACGAGTTCGGCATCGACCTCAAGGTCACCGGCTTCACCGCCGTCGGCATCGACATCTCCGATCAGCTCGGCGCGGCTCTGCTGCCGTTCGGGATCTTCGTGATCGGACTCTCGCTGATCCTCCTCACCATCGTGTTCCGTTCTCTCTGGGTGCCGATCACCGCCGCGGCCGGCTACCTGCTGTCGATCGTCGCTGCCTTCGGTGTCGTCGGGGCGGTCTTCGAGTGGGGCTGGTTCGCCGACCTCCTGCACGTGGCGAGGGTCGGCCCGATCATCAGCTTCATGCCGATCATCCTCATGGGCGTGCTCTTCGGCCTGGCGATGGACTACCAGGTGTTCCTGGTGTCGCGGATGCGCGAGGACTTCGTGCACGATCCCGACCTGCGCCGGGGTGCGGGGTCGGTGGACCGCGCCACCCGGCGTGCGGCGGCCCTGCGCGCCGTGCGGAGCGGGTTCACCGGGTCGGCGAAGGTCGTCACGGCAGCCGGGCTCATCATGTTCGCAGTGTTCGTGGCCTTCGTACCCGAGGGCGACTCCTCCCTCAAACCCATCGCCCTCGGACTCGCCGCCGGCATCGCCTTCGACGCCTTCCTCGTGCGGATGACGCTGATCCCGGCGCTGATGGCGATCCTCGGCGAGCGCGCCTGGGAGATCCCGTCGTGGCTGGAGCGGATCCTCCCCCGCGTGGACATCGAGGGCGAGGCGGTGGAGCGCGAACGGCACCTCGAAGCCTGGCCGGGAGACGGGTCGCTCGTCGCCGCGGACGACCTGGAGCTCGGCGCGGGACTCTCCGCGGCGCAGGGCCTGTCCCTGCGGGTCGCGCCCGGCGCGGCCCTGATCGTCAGCGGCGCTGATGCCGGAACACTGCGCGCCCTCGCGCTCACCGTCGGCGCGCGGATCGCCCCAGCCGACGGACGCCTCCGCGTCGCCGGGCACCTGCTCCCCGGTCGTGCGGCGTGGGTCCGCTCGCACGTGGGTTGCGTGCTCGCCGACGACGGATCCGTCCTCGCCGACCTCCGCGAAGCCCTCCGCGGTCGTTCCGAGCTCGTGGTGATCGACGGTGCGGACCGGCTCAGCGGCGGCGAGCGCCACCAGGCCGCAGCGATGCTGCGCGACGCGAAGTCCCGCCGGAGTCTCGCCGTCTTCGCCACCGCCGCCGATCCCGACGCGGCCCGCTCCCTTCTCGCGGAGGCCGGATGGCCGTCCGCCGACGTTCTCGACACGCGCGCGCCCCGCCCGAGCGCCGCAGAAACGACCGAGGTGCCCGCATGACCCTCCCCCTCGAGCGTGCCCGCTCGCGCAAGCCCATCACCTGGCTCACCATCCTCGGTGTCCTGCTGCTGCCGGCAGCGGTCGGCGGCATCCTCATGGCGGCGCTCTACAACCCGACCGAGCGTCTCGACTCCATGACTGCGGCCATCGTGAACCTCGACGAGCCCGTCGAGATCGACGGCCAGACCACTCCCCTGGGGCGCCAGCTCGCCTCCGGGCTCGTCGAGGGGTCGGACGACCTCGACTCGAACCTCACGTGGGTCATCTCCAATGAGGAGGACGCCGCCGACGGACTCGCCGACGGCTCGTACCAGGCCGTCATCACGATCCCCGAGGACTTCTCGGCCGCGGCGACCTCCGCGGGCCAGGCGGTCGCCGACGGCGGCGGGGACGCGGAGCAGGCGACGATCCAGGTGACGACCCCCGACGACGGCCTCGTGGCCGACGACCTCATCACCGGACAGATCGCCGACGTGGCGGCCTCGACGCTCGGCACCATGCTGTCCGAGGCGACGACCGAGAACATCCTCGTCGGCTTCACCACCATCGGCGACCAGATCGGCGATGCGGCGGACGGGGCCCTGGAGCTGGCGGAGGGCGCCCGCGACGCGGCCACCGGCGCCGCCGCCCTCCCGGAGGGCGCGACGCAGCTCGCCGCGGGGGCCGGAGAGCTGGGCACCGGGGCCTCCACCCTCGCATCCGGCCTCGACACGATCGCGGGGCAGACCCGGCAGGCCGCGACCGGCGCCGGCACCATCGGTGCGGGACTCACCTCCGCGGCGACCGAGCTGCAGGGCCGGGTCGCCGGCGTCCAGAAGCTCACCGGTAGCATCCAGTCGGCGGGCGCGTCGGCGAAGTCGGCCGCGACGGACTCGGCCACGGTCGCACAGGGTCTCGGGACGATGGCGGCCACGGCGTGCGCCGCCGATCCGGAATCGCCGGAGTGCGGACAGCTCTCCGGCCTCGCCTCGAAGGCGGCGGCAGCGGCCACGTCGGCCGGAACCGCCTCCGGCATCCTCAACAACGAAGAGGTTGCCGCGGGTGTGGCCGCGCTTCCCGGAACCTTCTCCACCCTGGGCACTCAGCTCGGCGAGGCGGGCGCCGGGGCGACAGAGCTCGCCGGCGGGCTCAACCGCCTCGCGAGCGAGGGCGTGGATCAGTCCGCGGCGGGAGCGCGAGCCCTGTCGTCCGGCGCGACGCAACTCGCCGACGGCGCGACCCAGCTCGCCGACGGCAGCACGGAACTCGCCACCGGCCTCGACACCCTCGCGACCGGCACCGGCGACCTCGCGGGCGGACTGCGCACCGCGGCGGACTCCCTCCCGTCCTTCAGCGACGAGGAGTCCACATCGCTGGCGTCGGTGATCGCCGATCCCGTGGCGACCGACTCCTCGATGGGCTCGCTCTTCGGTCCCACCGCGATCCCGCTGCTCACCGCGGTGGTGCTGTGGTTCGGCGGTCTCGCGTCGTTCCTCGTCCTCCGCGCCCACACGGCACGCACGCTCACGTCGCGACGCTCGTCCGCCTCCCTCACCCTCCGCGCGTTCTGGCCGGCCGCGGCGATCGGCGCCGCGCAGGGTCTGCTCGTCTCCCTCATCGTGCAGACCGTGGCGGACTATGACGTTGCGGCATGGTGGGCGTTCGCGGGCACCGCCGTCCTCGCCGGGGTGGTGTTCGCGGCCGTGAACCAGGCCCTCGTGGCGGTGTTCGGCGGCATCGGACGCTGGATCGCCGCGCTGATCGGCGTCATCGCCGTGGCGACGGGACTGATCTCGACGGTGCCCGACTGGCTCGCGAGCATCGGGGCCGCCCTCCCGACCGCACCGGCCTTCGCGGGTCTCGTGGAGGCGAGCGGGGCCGCCGTCGCCGCCCTCATCGTCTGGGGCGTGCTGTCGCTCGTCGCCACGACGGTGGTCGTCGCGGTCCGTCGCACGACCACCGCCCGCGCCGTCGTCACCGCCTGACCCCCCGGGCCCAACTTCGGAGATCACGGACGACACGCCGCCGGACACCCCCTGCCGACGGCGTGTCGCGTCCGTTCTCCGAAACAGTGCACGGACGCGACGACGACACCCCGTACCCTCGTGCCATGCGCCGACCGTTCATGGACACTCCCGACCAGCTCGCGAGCCTCGAAGGACAGCAGTATCTCGTGCTCCGGCCGACCGGAGCCGTCGCCGCGGAATACCGGGCCATCCAGGAAGGCGCGCTCGATCGCCTAGGGACGCCCCTGCGGCATCCGCACACGGAGCACGTGACGCTTCGCGGCTTCTTCGAGCCGGAGCGCCGGGATGAGCTGCGGGCCCTGATCCGCGCCTGGGCCGCGGGACAGAGTCCTCTCGAACTCACCGCCGACGCCGTGGACGTCTTCCCCGCGCCGTGGCAGATCGTGATCCTGCGCCTCGCCCGCACCCCCGCGCTCGTGCACGCATACGCCTCGCTGACGGAGGTGCTCCGGCCGACGGACTTCCGTCGCCTCGACGAGCTCTCCGTCGAGGACTGGACCTTCCACCTCTCGGTGCTCTACGGCAAGACGCTGGACCCTGAGACATGGGAGCAGCTCGCCGCCACCGAGGTCCGTCCGCTCACCCCCGCGCCGACGGAGGTCGTCACCGAGGCCGAGTTCGTCTGGTACGA
Organism: Microbacterium sp. NRRL B-14842; assembly: GCF_050470785.1. NCBI lineage: Bacteria > Bacillati > Actinomycetota > Actinomycetes > Micrococcales > Microbacteriaceae > Microbacterium > Microbacterium sp. NRRL B-14842. Next base: position 2,391,975 of record NZ_JBFLUM010000001.1, read on the forward strand.
GGGCGGCGTCGAGCACGCCGAGGTCATCCCCCTCGGCGGCTGAGCCCTGCTCCGGCGGGCACGACTTCGGAGATGCCGGACGACACACCGCGACCGAGGTCCGCCCGTCGGCGTGCCCCTCGCGATCTCCGAAGCTGTGCTCGGCCGGTTCAGCTCAGGCCGGAGTAGGCGTGCAGACCCTTGAAGAAGACGTTGACGATGGTGAAGTTGAAGATCACGGCGGTGAAGCCGACGATCGACAGCCAGGCCGAAGGGTTGCCGCGCCAGCCGCGGGTCGCCCTGGCGTGGATGTACCCGGCATAGAGCACCCAGATCACGAAGGTCCAGGTCTCCTTCACGTCGAAGCCCCAGAAGCGGCTCCACGCGTAGTACGCCCAGATGGACCCGGCGATGAGGGTGAAGGTCCAGAGGATGAAGCCGATGATCGTGAACAGGTACGCCAGGCTCTCCAGGCGCTCCGCCGGCGGGAACGTGCGCAGGAAGCCGGGGCCGGTCTTGGCCGCCCCCTCACCGAGCAGCCGCTCGCGCCGGGCCTGCATGAGCTGGATCACCGAGAGCGCGAAGGCGAGGGCGAAGAACGCGGTCGCGAGCGAGGCGACGAACACGTGGATGATCAGCCACACGCTCTTCAGCGGGTCCATCAGCGGGGAGACCTCGACGTAGAAGTTCGTCGCGCCGAGGCCGAGCAGCACCACGACGAGGCCCGTGATGAAGGTGCCGAGGAAGCGCAGATCGAGGCGGGTGAGCACCGCCAGGTAGACGGCGATGATGAGCAGCGTTCCGACCATGCCGAACTCGTACAGGTTCGCCCACGGCACGCGACCGGCCGCGATGCCGCGCGTCACAGCGGCGGCGAGGTGGAACACGAAGCCGAGCACGGTGAGCGAGGTGCCGATTCGCGCCATGACGAAGCGCTGCGGCTTCGGAGCTCCGGGCGCATCGACGGGTGCGGAAGCCGAGACGCCACCGGAACGACCGGCGGCCACGAGCTCGCCCTCGCGGACGGTGTGGGCGTCGGCCGTCGCCTGCGAGCGGCGCGCGAGATCGAAGGCGTAGGCCACGAAGGCCGCCGCGTAGATCGCGATCGCCGTCCACAGCAGGACGGGCGAGATCACGGTGAGCTCGAGCATGGTGTCAGTCTACTTTCCGGGTGCCGGGGCCGCAGGGTCCGCGGCGGCGTCCGCGGCATCCTCGTCGGCGTCTTCAGGGGTACGGGCGGCCGTGCCGCCCGCGGCGTCGAGCAGCCGGGCGTGCCCGGCACGGAGGTCGTCCACGGCGCGGGCCAGCGTGGGGTCTTCCCCTCGGGCCAGGGCCGCGTACTCGAGGTCGACCGCGCCGTCCGCCGCGGTGGCCTTCACCCACACGCGCCGACGCGGCACGAACAGGGCGAGCATGAGGCCGCCGAGGGCGAGCAGCGCGAAGCCGAGCACGAACACCCCGGACTCGTCGCGGTGGATCTGCAGGGAGGCAAAGCGCTTGACGGACTCCGAGGCGTCGGTGGCGCCCTCCGGCGACTCGTCGTCGAAGGTCACCGAGCCGAGGCCGTTCGGCAGCTGCGCGGTCTCACCCGGGGACAGCTCGATCGACTCGACGTCGGTGCTGCGTCCGGTGAGCTTGGTCATGTCGGAGGTGTCGAGCACGTAGACCGAGCGCGGCACACCGTCGTTGATCCCGAGGTCACCCGTGTACACGTCGAGCGTGAGCGTCGGGTTCGTGAGGTCGGGGTACGCCGAGAAGAAGGCGCCCGTGTCGAGCACGCCCGTGGTCGGGTAGAAGAAGCCGACGAGGCCCACCTGCTCGGCCAGGCCGTCCGGGACCTTGAGCACTCCGAGCGAGGTCATGTTGTTGTCCTGCGGGAGGAAGGGCGTGCTGTTGTGGAACACCACGTTTCCCTCGGGGTCGCGCACCGTCACCGTCGGGGCGTACCCGTTGCCGAGCAGGAACACGTCGTCGTCGGCCACGCCCAGGGGCTCGTTGACCTTGACGGCGCCCTCGCGCTCCTCGCCGTTCTCCTGGATGGTCATGTTCGCGGAGAAGTTGCCCGCCTGGCCGGAGCCCGGCTCGCCGAACGGCTGATACGTGACGTCGAAGGAGTCGAGCCGCATCGAGTACGGCGCGAAGGAGTCGTCGGCCACGAAGCGCCCGCGGTTCATGGAGTCGTAGTCGAGCAGCGTGTTGGCGAAGGTCTCCCCCTCGACGAGCACGCGCTGCCCCGTGTAGGCGAAGCCGCCGCCGACGCCGATCGTCACGAGCACGCCGACGAGCGCGAGGTGGAAGAGCAGGTTACCCGTCTCCCGCCAGTAGCCGCGCTCGGCCGACACGGAGTACGTGCGCCCCCGGTCATAGCGCTCCACGCGGTAGCCGAGCGCCTTGAGCTGCTTCGTGGCGACGTCGATCGAGGCGGCGGCCTCCGCGGCGGCGTCTCCGGTGCGGGTGCCGGAGTCGGCGACCGTGTCGCGGGTGACGGCGCGGTAGTCCTCCAGGCGTCGCAGTCGCGCGGGCGTGCGCGGCGGGCGGGCCTGCAGCGCCTTGGCGTGGTGCTTGATGCGCGGGATGACGCAGCCGACGAGCGAGGTGAACAGCAGCAGGTAGATCGCCGAGAACCAGGGCGACAGGTATACGTCGAAGAGCTTGAGCCCGTCGAGCACCGGGAACAGATCGGGGTTGTCGCGCTCCCACTGCGTCACGCCGTTCGGGTCGGCCATCCGCTGCGGGAAGATCGACCCGGGGATGGCCGCGATCGCCAGCACGAGCAGCAGGACGAGCGCCGTGCGCATGGAGGTGAGCTGACGCCACCCCCACCGCAGCCAGCCGACGAATCCGAGGCGCGGCTGGGTGATCGTGTCGTCGCCGTCCACGTGATCGGACGGGCGGAGCGGATCGCTGGAGTCGTTCGTCACGGCACTCTTGTTCTTCGTCATGGTCGTCTCGGAGCGGTCAGAGCGGGAGGTCGACACTGCCGATCACCGCCGTCAGTCGGGACATGATGTCGGTCCACAGGCCGGTGACCATCAGGACGCCGAGCAGGATCAGCAGCACGCCGCCGAGGATGTTCACGACCCGGATGTGGCGGCGCAGGAACCCGATGGCCTTGGTCGCCCAGCCGAAGCCGAGCGCCACGAGCAGGAACGGGATGCCGAGGCCGAGGGAGTACGCGAGGCCGAGGAAGCCCGCGCGCACGGGGTCGCCCGCGTTGAAGGAGAGCGCGAGGATGGCGGCGAGCGTGGGGCCCATGCAGGGCGCCCAGCCGATGCCGAGCGCGACGCCGAGGAGCGGAGCACCGACCATCCCGGCCTTCGAGTCGACGTGGAAGCGGAGCTCCTTCTGCGCGAACCCGAAGAGCCCGAGGAAGACCAGGCCCATCGCGATGATGACGACGCCGAGGATGCGGGTGATGAGGTCGCCCCACTGGAGCAGGAACACGCCAACAGTGCCGCCGAGCACCGTGTAGAGGATGAAGACCACGGTGAAGCCGAGGATGAACAGCAGCACACCGAGCACGAGGCGGCTTCGGGTGGCGGTCTGGGTGGTGCTGCCGGTCGTCGACGATCCCCGCGGCGCCACGGCTCCACCGAGGAAGCCGAGATAGCCCGGCACGAGCGGGAGCACGCACGGTGAGAGGAAGGAGACGAGGCCCGCGACCATGGCCACCGGGATCGCCAGCCAGAGGGCCCCGGAGTCGATGATCGTCCCCGGATTCACGACGACCTCGTGGACATCAGGAGTCCTCCGCGAGCGCGTCCTTGACGAGCGTGGAGAGGACGGAGGTGCCGTCGATCGGACCGATGATCTTCGCGGCGACGCGCCCCTGCTTGTCGAGCACGAGCGTGGTGGGGGTCGCCGAGATCGGCACGACCTTCGCGAAGGCGAGCTTGGCTTCGGCGGTGTCGACGTCGATGAGGCTCGGGTACGTGATCCCGAACTCGTCGGCGAACGCGGCCGCGGTGTCGGCCTGATCCCGCGTGTTGATGCCGATGAACTGGACGTCCGCGTCGCTGTGCTCCTGCCAGACGGCCTCCAGGTCGGGGGCCTCGACGCGGCACGGGGCGCAGCCGGCGTACCAGAAGTTGACGACCGCGACCTGTCCTGCGATGTCGGCACTGTCGAAGTCCTCGCCGTGCTCCGTGACTCCGGCGAACTCGACCGGCTCGCCACGCTCGGCGACGGGGATCTCGACGATCGCGCCGTCGGCGGCGACGTACCCGGTGTTCTCGCCGCTCAGGAACGACTCGCTCACGGCGTCGGGGGCGCAGGCGCTCAAACCGACGGCGAGCACCGCAGCGAGCGCGGCTCCGCCCAGGCGGCCGAGGGGCCGAAGACGGGAGGGGCGGCCGTTGCGGATCGGGTGAATCCTGGAAGCGCGGGACACGTCTCCGAGTTTACGCAGAGCTTCCTATGCATCGGCCGGGTACCCCCGGGGGGAGTCACAAGCGCGCGAGCACGTCGTCCACCCCGGCGCGGAACCGCGGACAGGTCGCGATGTCGTGCGCCCGGCACCCCATGGCGTGCTCCGTCATTTCCCGGGATCGCCGCATCTCCTCCATCCGCCTGTCGAGGTCGTCGAGATGCTGCTGCAGCACCTGATGCCGGCCCGCGCTGCCGTCGTCGAGGAGCACGGCGATCTGGTCGAGGCTCATGCCGGCGGCCTTGCTGCGCTGGATGACGGCGATGCGCACGACCTCGTCCTCGCCGTAGCGACGCCGGCCCGCCGCGTCCCGGGGTGGCCGCAGCAGGCCGACCGTCTCCCAGTGCCGCAGGACGTTCGTCGGCAGGTCGAAACGCGCGGCGACCTCGCCGACGGACCAGGGATGCAGGTCGCTTGACTTCATGTTGACATGAAGTCACAGACTGGTGCCGAACGCAAGACGCGAGAAGGGAACCCCCATGTACGACGCGATCGTGATCGGTGCCGGCCCCGCCGGACTCCAGGCGGCGCTCACCCTCGGACGGATGCATCGGCCGGTGCTCCTGCTGGACTCCGGCGAGTACCGCAATGGCACCGTGCAGCATATGCACAACATGATCGGTGCCGATGGGAAGGCCCCGGCGGACCTCCGCGCCCAGGCCCGGGCCGAGCTCGCGGCCTATGCGGACGTCGAGGTGCGGGACGTCGCGGCGCAGCGGATCTCCGGCGACGCAGAGACGGGGTTCTCGGTGAGCCTCGCCGACGGGTCGGTGACCGACGCACGACGGGTGATCCTGGCGACCGGCGTCGCGGACGATCTCCCGCCGGTGCGGGGTCTCGCCGAGCTGTGGGGCGTCCGGGTCTTCAGCTGCCCGTTCTGCGACGGACACGAGCACGCCGGGAAGCCGATCGCGATCCTCGGCGCGGCACCCCGGGCGGCCCATCTGATCGGGTTGCTCGGCCGGATCGTCGGCGAGATCACGGTGGTCCCGGTGGGAGAGCCGTTCGCCGCGGAGGACCGTACCGCGCTGGAGGAGCTCGGGGTACGGGTGGCCTCCGCTCCGGTCGAGGCTGTCGCCGCGCACGGAGACGGGGTGCGGGTGCGCAGCGCCGAGGGCGACCTCGACGTCGCGGGCGTGTTCGTGGCCTCCGGCACGATGCGACACCGGGCGCCCTTCGCCGCCGACCTCGGGCTGCGGATGCTGGAGTCGGGGTCCATCGAGATCGATGAGTTCGGGAGGACGTCGCGTCCTGGGGTCCTCGCGGCGGGCGACCTCGCCCATCGCGCGACCCTCCCCGGCCCGATGGCCTCGGTCCTGCTCGCCGCCGCCGCGGGACAGCTCGCCGCGGTGGGAGTGATCCAGTCCCTCTGACTTCGAATCGCCCGATTGGTCCCATCTCCGGGCCGGATGGGGCCATTCAGGCGATTCGAACAGGTGGTCAGACGGCCCCGACGTCGACAGCACCGCCGGTCGCGGCGGGCTCGGCGTAGGAGACCTCGCGCCAGACGTCGCCCACGCGTTCGAACGAGGTCACACTCGACAGGGCGCAGCGGCGGGTCCGCGGGTCATGCTGCAGCGGGAGGCCGGCCACGCGGAGGTGCGTGATCCAGATCGGCGCCTGATGCGACACCATGACGATGTCCCCCGCGGTCGGGATCTCGGCCGCGGCCGTCCATGCCTCGTCCATCACGCCGAGCATGCGCTCCGCGATCGAGGCGTACGGCTCCCCCCAGCTCGGCAGCGACGGCTGGCGCAGGTGCCACCAGTTCACCGGATTCATCAGCGACCGCCGCATCCGGGTGCCCTCGAACACGTTCGTCGGCTCGATCAGGCGGATGTCCGTCTCGGGTTCGAGGTCGAACACCTCCGCGAAGGGGGCGGCCGACTCCTGCGCGCGCTCCAGAGGCGACGCGAACAGCGCGGTCACCGGATCGCCGAGCCCGACCACATGCTCCGCCGCCGCCTGCGCCATCTCCTCCCCCGCGGTGCTGAGGTGATAATCGGGCAACCGTCCGTAGAGCACGCGGGACGGGTTGTGCACCTCACCGTGGCGAACGAGGTGCAGAAGTGATGCCGCCACGTCAGACCTCGCGGTAGCGGGACTCGCCGAAGCCGAGGACCAGATAGCCGATGTAGGGGAAGAGGAACAACAGGAAGAAGGAGAACACCCCGCCCTTGCCGAAGCGCGCGCCGAGCTTGAATGCGACGATGACCCCGAGGATGAAGTTCGCGATCGGCACGAGGTAGAGCAGGGCGAACCAACCCGACATCCCGGCGATCTTCACGAGGAACACGACATTCACGATCGGGATGATCGCGAGGATTCCGGGGTACCCCGCCTTCGTGAAGACCTTCCACAGCCCGACCACGACGAGGATGTAGAAGATGAGGGCGATGAGCCCTGTCGTGCCGGAGAAGATCGCGCCGAACAGGTCGGGAAGGCCGTTGCCGTCCGAGATGGAGAGGTTCATGGGGTGCGCCTTTCGTCGTGGCGATCCTACTGAGGTGCCGCTGCTCCGCGCAGGCGACCCGGCCGGGAAGGGCCGGGACGCCCGCGTAGACTGGGCGGGTTCATCTTTCCCCGGATCAGGAGGAATCCTCCGTGCTGCGCACCCACTCCGCAGGCTCCCTGCGCGCCGAGAACATCGGTCAGACCGTCACCCTCACCGGGTGGGTCGATCGTCGTCGTGACCACGGAGGCGTCGCTTTCATCGATCTGCGGGACGCGTCGGGCATCGCCCAGGTCGTCATCCGCGACGAGGAGATCGCCCACCCGCTGCGCAACGAGTTCGTCCTCAAGGTCACCGGGGAGGTGTCGCGTCGCCCCGAGGGGAACGCGAACCCGAACCTGCCGTCCGGCGAGATCGAGGTCATCGCGGCCGAGGTCGAGGTGCTGAACGAGTCGGCGCCGCTGCCGTTCCAGGTCTCGACCGCTCTGGCCGACACCGAGACCGTCGGCGAGGAGGCACGCCTCAAATATCGCTACCTCGACCTCCGCCGCCCGGCCGCCGCCTCCGCGCTGCGCCTGCGGTCCGACGTCTACAAGGCGATCCGCGACGTCCTGCACGCCGAGGACTTCACCGAGGTCGAGACCCCGACCCTCACCCGTTCCACGCCGGAGGGCGCCCGCGACTTCGTCGTCCCGGCCCGTCTGCACCCGGGCAGCTGGTACGCCCTGCCGCAGTCCCCGCAGCTCTTCAAGCAGCTGCTCATGGTCGGCGGTGTGGAGAAGTACTTCCAGATCGCCCGCTGCTACCGCGACGAGGACTTCCGCGCCGACCGTCAGCCCGAGTTCACGCAGCTCGACATCGAGATGAGCTTCGTCGACCAGGAGGACGTGATCGCCCTCATGGAGTCGCTCATCGTGGCGATGTGGAAGACGATCGGCGTCGAGGTGCAGACCCCGCTGCCGCGGATGACGTACGCCGATGCCATGGCGAAGTACGGCTCCGACAAGCCCGACCTCCGCTTCGGGCTCGAGCTCGTCGAGGCGACCGAGTACTTCACGGACACCCCGTTCCGCGTGTTCCAGGCGGAGTACGTCGGCGCGGTGCGCATGCCCGGCGGTGCGAGCCAGCCGCGCAAGCAGCTCGACGCGTGGCAGGACTGGGCCAAGCAGCGCGGCGCGCGCGGTCTCGCCTACGTGCTGTTCAACGAGGACGGCACCCTGGGCGGCCCCGCCGCGAAGAACCTGTCCGAGGCCGAGCAGGCGGGACTGGCGGAGTTCGTCGGCGCCGAGCCGGGCGACTGCGTGTTCTTCGCCGCCGGTGCCACCAAGGAGAGCCGGGCGCTGCTCGGCGCCGCACGGGTCGAGATCGGCCGTCGCCTCGGGTACCTGAACCCGGACGAGTTCGCCTTCACGTGGGTCGTCGACGCCCCGATGTTCGAGCCGGCCGCGGATGCGGTCGCCTCCGGAGACGTGGCCGTGGGTGCGGGCGCCTGGACGGCCGTGCACCACGCGTTCACGGGCCCGAAGCCCGAGTTCGAGGACACGTTCGACAGCGACCCCGGATCGGCCCTCGCCTACGCGTACGACATCGTGTGCAACGGCTCGGAGCTCGGCGGCGGGTCCATCCGCATCCACCGCGAGGACATCCAGAAGCGGGTCTTCGAGGTCATGGGCATCAGCGACGAGGTGGCGCAGGAGCAGTTCGGCTTCCTCCTCGACGCGTTCAAGTTCGGCGCTCCCCCGCACGGCGGCATCGCGCTCGGCATGGACCGCGTGCTCCAGCACCTGACCAAGACCGAGTCGATCCGCGACGTCATCGCCTTCCCGAAGTCCGGCAACGGCTTCGATCCCCTCACCTCCGCTCCCGCTCCGATCACCCCGGAGCAGCGCGCCGAGGCCGGCGTCGACTTCACCCCCGAGGACGAGGCCTGACCCGCCGACACCCCGTCTTATCGCCGAGACCCCGGGACACTGCCGCTGGCAGCCCGGGGTCTCGTCGCGTACCCGGGGTCTCGGCGAACAAGAAGAAGAAGGGGGGGCTAGGCGAAGAGGGGGGCGAGGTTCTCGTTCCACACGTCGACACCGAGCTTCGCGATGAGAGCCACCACCACGACGAGGAACACCACGCGGATGAAGGTCGTGCCGCGGGAGATGGCCATCCGCGAGCCCAGGTAGCTGCCGGCGACGTTCGCGACCGCGAGGATGCCCCCGAGCAGCCACAGCACCGAGCCGTGCGGGATGAAGAGGAGCAGCGCCCCCGCGTTCGTCGCGAGATTCACGATCTTGGCCTTCGCGCTCGCCTGCAGGAAGTCGTACCCCAGCAGCGCGACGAGGGTGATCACGAGGAAGGTGCCCGTCCCCGGACCGATCATCCCGTCGTAGAACCCGATGCCGAGCCCGGCCAGCCCGGCCATGATGTGGTGCTTGTGCCCGTGGAAGCGCAGCTGCGTCGCCGCCCCGAGCTGGGGACGGAGCGCCGTGAACAGGGCGACCGCCAGCAGCGCGATCACGATGATGGGCTTGAAGGCGGCCGGGGGCAGCACCGTCGCGACCGCCGCGCCGCCGAACGAGCCGATCAACGCGATCACCGCCATCGGCAGGGCCGTGCGGAGGTCGGGCTTGGCACGGCGGTAGTAGGTGATGCTGCTGGTCGCGGTCCCGAACACGGAGGCGAGCTTGTTCGTCGCGAGCGCCTGGACCGGGGCGATGCCGGGGATGAGGAGCAGTGCCGGAAGCTGCAGCAGTCCTCCGCCGCCGACGACCGCGTCGATCCACCCGGCACTGAACGCCGCCACGATGATGAGGATCAGCATCCCCCAGGTGAGCTGCTCGAGTCCGAGGAGGCTGCCGATATCCACCCCGCCATGATTCCAGACCCGCGGGCACCGTCACGCAACCGCGCCGCTGGCAGACTGGGGTCATGCTTCCCGCTCTCCCGCTGCCGCACCCGTTCGCGTCGAGGAGCGGGGACGCTGTGCTCCGGAGAGCGAGCGAGGCCGACGCCGACGCCGTCATCGCGCTGCTCGCCGACGACCCGATCAGCGCCGCCCGCGGCGACGTGGCCTCCGACGAGGACCGCCCGGCGTACGAGCGCGGCCTCCGCGAGATCCTGGCCGATCCCTCCAACGACCTCCTCGTGGTCGAGCTCGACGGCGCGGTGGTCGGCACCCTCCAGCTCACGTCGATCCCGGGCATGGCACGCCGCGGCGCCCGGCGGCTGCTCGTCGAGGCGGTCCGGGTGCGCAGCGACCTCCGCTCGTCCGGCATCGGCTCCGCGGTCATGCGGTGGGTCGGCGATGCCGCGGCGCCCGCCCTCGGCGCGGCCATGGTGCAGCTCACCTCTGACGCCGCCCGCACCGACGCACACCGGTTCTACGAGCGCCTCGGCTACGTGGGCTCGCACCGCGGCTTCAAGTACACGGTCCGGCACGACTGATCCCCCGGCGCATTCCTGCGCCACCCGCCCGACACCGACCGTTCACCCGCGCCGCTCCCCGCGGCTACCTCGGGCTCATAGTGTCCTCTCGCAACCCGACACCGGCGTGCAACGCCGGACACCGAGAGGACACTCATGGCACGCTCCATCCGCCGCGCACGCATCGGCGCCGGCATCGCCCTGGCCACCACGGCCGTCATCGCACTGACCTCCTGCGCCTCGGCGACCGACGCCCCGGCCGCCGGCGACGACGCCGTGGACGCGGCGCGCGCGACGTCGGTCGAGGACTTCGGCTCGTTCGCCGACCTCGAGGCCGCCGCGAAGGAGGAGGGTCAGCTCAACGTCATCGCCCTCCCGCGCGACTGGGCGAACTACGGCGAGATCCTCGACCTCTTCGCCGAGAAGTACCCCGAGATCACCATCAACGAGGCGTCGCCCGACGTCTCCAGCGCCGAGGAGATCCAGGCCGCCGAGACGAACAAGGGCCTCGACACCGCCCCCGACGTCTTCGACCTCGGCCTCACCGTCGCTCTGCAGAACATCGACGCCTTCGCTCCTTACAAGGTCCAGACCTGGGACGACATCCCCGACGAGCTGAAGGAGCCCACCGGCCTCTTCGTCGGCGACTACGGCGGGTACATGTCGATCGGCTACGACTCCTCGAAGTTCGAGGCGCCGGCTGAGCTGTCCGACCTGCTCTCCGCCGACTACAAGGGTGCCGTGGCCATCAACGGCGACCCGACGCAGGCCGGCGCCGCCTTCGCCGCCGTGGGCCTGGCGACGGTGCAGTCGGACGGCACGCTCGACGACTTCCAGCCGGGCATCGACTTCTTCGCCGACCTGCAGAAGGCCGGGAACCTGCTCAAGGTCGACGTCACGACCGCGACCGTCGCCAGCGGCGAGACCCCGGTCGTCTTCGACTGGGACTACCTGAACGCCGCGCACACGGCCGACAACCCGAACTGGAAGGTCGAGGTCTTCGACGGCACCGGCTACGCGGGCTACTACAACCAGGCCATCAACGTCGACGCGCCGAACCCGGCGGCCGCGCGTCTGTGGCAGGAGTTCCTCTACAGCGACGAGGTGCAGAACCTGTGGCTGAAGGGCGGCGCCCGTCCGGTGCGCATGGAGGCGATGACCGAAGCGGGCACGATCGACGAGAAGCTCGCGGCGGCTCTCCCGGAGGCCCCGGAGGAGACCGTCGTGCCCACCGAGGAGCAGTCCGAGAACGCCGGCACGCTGCTCGGCGAGAAGTGGGCAGCGGCGGTCCAGTGACCTCTCTCGTCGCACCGGGGGTGGATGCCGCGGCGTCCGCCCCCGTCACCGCCGCCGGACCCGCGTCGCACGCGCGGGCCCGGCGGTCTGCGCCGTCCACGGCGTGGCTGGGGCTCGTGCCCTTCGCCGCCTACGTGCTGCTGTTCCTCGCCCTGCCCACCGTGCTCGCGATCGGCTCCGGGTTCTTCGACGGCGACGGCGCTTTCACCTGGACGAACGTCGCCGCCCTCGGCGACCCCGTCGTGCTCACGACCTTCGCGAACTCGGCGGGGCTGTCCCTGCTCACCGCGGCGGTCGGCGCCACCGTCGGCGCCTTGGTCTCCTATGCGTTGCTCGGCATGAACCCGGACGGCGTCGTGCGGCGATCCGTGGACGCGGCCGCCGGGGTCCTCGCGCAGTTCGGCGGCGTCATGCTCGCCTTCGCCTTCATCGCCATGATCGGCATCCAGGGCGTGGTCACCGTCTTCCTCCGCGACACGTTCGGCATCGATATCTTCGCCGAGGGCACCTGGCTGTACGAGCTGCCCGGCCTCATCCTCCCGTACATCTACTTCCAGGTGCCGCTCATGGTCATCACCTTCCTCCCCGCCCTCGCCGCCTTGAAGCCGCAGTGGGTCGAGGCGAACCTCACCCTCGGGGGCAGCAGGGCGAGCTTCTGGCTGCGGATCGGCCTCCCGGTGCTGGCGCCGTCGTTCCTCGCGAGCCTGCTGCTGCTCTTCGCGAACGCGTTCTCGTCCTACGCCACGGCCGCGGCGCTCGCGAGTCAGGGCTCGCAGATCGTCCCGCTGCAGATCCGCACGGCGCTCACGAGCGAGACGCTGCTCGGCCGGGAGAATCTCGCGGGCGCTCTCGCCCTCGGCATGATCGTCGTGGTCGGCGTCGTGATGGCGCTGTACTCGGTCATCCAGCGACGCGCCGCGCGGTGGCAGGCATGAACGGCCTCGCCCCGTCCCGCGCGACCCGTGCGGTGATCGGCATCGTGGTCGGCGCGTTCTTCGCTGTGCCTCTCGTGTCGACGTTCCTCTTCACGCTGCGCGGCACGGACGGCCTCTCCTTCGCGCACTGGGCCGCCCTCGTCGACCCCGCGGCGTCGGCGAGTCTGAAACCCATCTGGACGGGGCTCGGCAACTCGCTGATCCTCGCGGTGGTGACCGTGGCGATCGTGCTGTTCCTCCTGGCCCCCACGATGATCCTCGTGAACCTGCGCTTCCCCAGGCTGAAGGCGGCCTTCGAGTTCGTCGCGCTCCTCCCGATCTCGATCCCCGCGATCGTCCTCGTGGTGGGCCTCGCGCCGATCTACCTGCAGATCGGTCGGACCCTCGGCACCGGCACCTGGACCCTCGCCTTCGCCTACGGCGTCACCGTCCTCCCCTTCGCGTTCCGCTCGATCCAGGCGTCCATCGATGCCGCCGATCTGCGCACGCTGTCCGAGGCAGCACGCTCGCTCGGGGCGGGGTGGCCGACGGTCGTGCTCCGCGTCCTCGCGCCGAACCTCCGACAGGGACTGCTCGCCGCCGCGCTGATCTCCATCGCGGTGGTTCTCGGGGAGTTCACGATCGCGTCCCTGCTCAACCGACAGGTCTTCCAGACGGCGATGGTCGTGGTGCAGAAGCAGGACCCGTTCGCGCCCGCGATCTTCACGCTGCTCGCCCTGCTGTTCGTCTTCCTCCTGCTCCTGCTCATCGGCCGCGTCGCCCGCGGTCCGCGAAAGGCCCGCTCATGACCCTCGATCACGCGCTCCCGCGCACCAAGGACAACCTGCTGCTCGCCCAGGCCGGCGAGGGTACGCGGGTCGAGCTGCACGGCATCGTGAAGAGCTACGGCGGTACGAGGGTGCTGCACGGCGTCGACCTCGACATCGCTCCCGGGGAGTTCGTCTCCCTGCTCGGCCCGTCCGGCTGCGGGAAGACCACCCTGCTCCGCGTGCTCGCCGGACTCGAGGGCGCCGACGAGGGGACCGTCCTCCTCGGCGGCGGAGATGTCTCGCGGGTGCCGACCAACCGGCGCGACATCGGGATGGTGTTCCAGTCGTACTCGCTGTTCCCGCACCTCCGCGTCGTCGACAACACGGCCTTCGGGCTCCGTCGTCGGGGTGTCGGCAAGGGTGAGGCGGCGCGACGGGCCCTCGACGCGCTCGCCCTCGTGGGTCTGGCCGACCTGGCCGACCGGTTCCCGCATCAGCTCTCCGGCGGGCAGCAGCAGCGGGTGGCCCTGGCTCGCGCCCTCGTCACGGAGCCTCGGGTGCTGCTGCTCGACGAGCCGCTGTCGGCACTCGACGCGAAGGTGCGCGTGCAGCTCCGTGACGAGATCCGGCGCATTCAGCTGCGGCTCGGCATCACGACCGTGTTCGTCACGCACGATCAGGAGGAGGCCCTCGCGGTGTCCGACCGGATCGCGGTCATGAACGCGGGTCGCATCGAGCAGATCGGCTCCCCGGAGGAGCTGTACACCACCCCCGCGAGCGCCGAGGTCGCCGCGTTCGTGGGCCTCTCCAGCGTCGTGTCCGGGGTCGCCGAGGGCGATCACGTCGTCGTGTGGGGGCAGCGTCTTCCCTTGCAGACCCCCGCCGATGGCCCCGTCGACGTGTACCTCCGCCCGGAGAACGTGCGCTTCACCTCCGCGGAGGATGCCGCCACAGATGCCCTCGTGGAGGAGAGCACGTTCCTCGGCAGCATGCGGAGAACCCTCGTGCGCACCGAGTCGGGCGAGCTCGTCCGCGTGCAGCACGCACCCACCGTGCACCCGTCGTTCGGCGACCGCGTCCGGATCGCGGTGACCCCTGTCCCGGTGGTCGCGCGTCCGCGCGGCTGACCCGAGACCCCGGGTTCACGTCGAAACCCCCGGCTGCAGACGTCTGCAGCCGGGGGTCTCGGCGAATCCCCGGGGTCTCGGCGACACCACGGCGGAGCGAACTACAGGACGCGGGAGAGGAAGTCCTTCGTGCGCTGGTGCTGCGGATTCGCCAGCACCTCGCGGGGGTCCCCCTCCTCGACGATCTGTCCGCCGTCCATGAAGATCAGCCGCGAACCGACCTCGCGCGCGAAGCCCATCTCATGCGTCACGACGAGCATCGTCATGCCCTCATCGGCCAGCGACCGCATGACCTGCAGGACCTCGCCGACGAGCTCCGGGTCGAGGGCCGACGTGGGCTCGTCGAACAGCATCATGTCGGGGTTCATGCACAGCGCCCGCGCGATGGCCACCCGCTGCTGCTGTCCGCCGGACAGGTGCCCGGGGTACGCGTCGGCCTTCTCCGCGAGCCCGACGCGCTCGAGCATGGCGCGGGCCACCTTCTCCGCTTCGGCCTTCGAGCGTTTCTTCACCCGCTGCTGCGCGATCGTGAGGTTGCCGAGCACGCTGAGGTGCGGGAACAGGTTGAAGCTCTGGAACACCATCCCGATGCGGGTGCGCACGCGGTCGATGTCGATGTCGGGATCGGTGATGTCGATGCCCTCGATGAGCACCTTGCCGCCTGTGGGCTCCTCCAGGAGGTTCACGGAGCGGAGCAACGTCGACTTGCCCGACCCGGACGGGCCGATCACGCAGACGACCTCGCCGGCGAGCACCGTCAGGTCGATGCCCTTGAGCACCTCGTTGTCGCCGAAGCTCTTGTGCAGGTCCTGGATAGCGATCGCGGGGGCCTGCACGTCGATCAGGTCGGTGCTCATCGTGTCCTCGCCATCCGACGCTCCAGCCACGCGCTGAAACGCGTGAGCGGGATCGTCACGATCAGGTAGAGGATCGCCGCCATGATCAGCGGCGTTCCGTTGGCGTTCTGCGTGCTGGCGTCACGGGCGAAGGTCGTGAGTTCCTTCGACCAGATGAACGTGCCGACGACGAACAGCAGCGAGGTGTCCTTCAGCAGCAGCACGAACTCGTTCGTCAGCGGCGGGATGATGATGCGGAAGCCCTGCGGTACCACGATCCAGAACGTCGTCTTCATGGGCGACATGCCGAGCGAACGCGCGGCCTCGGTCTGCCCCTTCGGCACCGCCTGGAGTCCCGCGCGGATGGTCTCGGCCATGTACGCCGACGCCACGAGCACGAGACCGATCAGGCCGAGCACCACGGGACCGCCGAGCTCCTGCGCCCGCACGCCGAGCGCGATCGGCACGATGAACCCGATGGCGAAGATCGTGAGCAGGGCGGGGAGCCCGCGGAACAGTTCGATCCAGACGGTCGCGATCCACCGGAACGGACCGATCTCGGACAGCTTCATCAGCGCGAGGATCACGCCGAGGAGAAGGCCGCCGGCGAACGCCACCGCCGTGAACCACAGCGTGTTGACGAGCGCGGTCGTGATGATCCCCGGCAGCATCTTGGCTGCGACCTCGGGGTTGAAGAAGAGCTGCCCGAGCCGGGACCAGTCGGTGCTGAACGCGACCCAGACGGCGATCGCGATCAGCACCGCATAGACGGTGTACCGGTACAGCTTCTGCTTGGTGGTGCGCCTCAACGCCATTGTCAAGGTCCTCCCGACCTCCGTGTTCCCCGGCTCAGTTCGCCGTGAAGTACTGGTCGTAGATCTTCTGGTACTCGCCGTTGTCCCTCAGATCCTTGAGCGCACCGTTCACGGCGTCGAGGAGCTCGTCCTTCTCGCCCTTCGCGAACGCGAAGCCGTAGGACTCGTCGGTCTCGTAGGTCTCGACGATCTCGTACGCGGAGTCGGCCTTCTCGTGCTCGAGGTTGACGGGCTGGTCCTGCAGGATCGCGTCGATCTGCCCCGCCTGGATGGCCGGCCACAGCTCGCCGTCCGACGGGTACTGGACGAGCTGCGCGCCCTTCGCGTTCTCGGTCGCGTAGGCCTCACCCGTCGTACCCTGCTGCACGCCGACGTTCTTGCCGTCGAGGTCATCGATGGACGTGATGCCGGAATCGGTGCGCACGAGGAGCGACTGCAGCGAGTCGTAGTACGGGTCCGAGAAGTCGATGTTGGCCTTGCGCTCGTCGGTGATCGTCATGGCCGAGGCGCCGACGTCGCAGGTACCGGCGGCGAGGGTCGTGCCTGACTGCAGCGCGTCGAAGCCCACATCCTGCACGGACAGCTCGAGGTCGAGCTGCTCGGCGATCGCGCCGAGGAGGTCGATGTCGAAGCCGGTGTACTCGCCGTCGTCACCCTCGAACTCGAACGGCGGGTAGGGGATGTCGGAGCAGACGGTGAGCGTGCCCGCCTCGACGAGGCCGTACTCGTCGCCCGCGGCGGGCTCGCCACTGCTGCCCGCATCGGAGGAGCCGGTGGCGCATCCGGCGAGCGCGAGGGTGGCGGTGGCCGCGATCGCGAGGCCGGCGAAGAGGTTACGACGGGACATGTCGGCTCCTGAGAGTCGGGGGGCGGGTGAGCCCACGGACGGGTAGGAGTTCATCTAAACATGCGGCTCGTCGCGTGACCAATGACATCCGCCTGCGCCGCATCACGTTTGTGTTTCGGTGCGGCGGGGACGAGTCTCGACGCTCAGACCTCGGCGTCGACCGCCACGCGACCGGCGACGACCGAGCGGATGTACCCGGCGACCTCCTCGTGCGCGGGGTGCACCTGATACTGCTCGAGGTCCGCGACGGAGTCGAAGTCGGCGACCAGGGTGACGTCCCAGTTGGCGTCGGGGTAGACGTCGTTCGCGCCGGCCCAGATACTGCGCAGCTGCGGCACGACCCCGTCGAGGGCGTTGAGGCGGCGGGCCACCTCAGCCGCCTGGGCCTGCCGCTCCCCCGCGTCCTCCGCGGCGAGCTTCCAGGTCACGACATGGCGGATGGTCATCGCAGCTCCTTCTGGTCGGCGCGGGCCTCCGCGTCGACGGCTTCTTCCAGCGCCTCGCGCAGTCGGTCGGGGGACACGCGCCAGTGCGCATGCAGTCGCCCGTCGATGAGGACGACCGGGATCTTCTCCCACCACTGCTCGTACAGGGCGGGGTCGTCCTGGATCGACGCCTCGACGATCTGGATGCGCTCCGCGGCGGCGTCCGGCAGCTCGGCGACGACCGCGTCGACGACCTCGGAGGCCACGGCGCACAGATGGCAGTCGGGCTTGCCGATGAGGGTCAGCGTCGTCACGACGACGGGACCTCGACCTCGCGTCCCTGCGCGATCCACTCGCCGGTGCCGCCCTCGACGTTGGTGGCGTCGTAGCCGCGGGCCTCGAGTGCTTCGACCACACGGGCCGAGCGGCCGCCGGCCTGGCAGATCACGTCGAACGACTCCGCGGGAAGCTCTTCCAGGCGGTTGCCGATCTCGGACATCGGGATGTTCACGGCGCCGGGGACGTGTCCTGCCTGGAACTCGTTCACCTCCCGGACATCGATGAGGGGCGTGCCGGAGCGCTCGGCGAGTTCGGCGACGGTGATCGACTTCATGACATCCTCTCGGCGGTGCGGAACGGCGCGCAGAGACACAAAGCGCCCGTCCGAAGACAGGCGCTCGGTGTCTGGCCGCTTACTTCTTGTTGCGGCGCTGGTGGCGAGTCTTGCGAAGCAGCTTGCGGTGCTTCTTCTTCGCCATGCGCTTGCGGCGCTTCTTGATGACAGAACCCACGGAAACCTCACTAAGTCAGGGGCTGGGTGTCGCCGGAATCGGACACCCGGGTACGAGCACGAAAAATGCCTCGGATCATCCTAGCAAACTCAGGAGGGTGCCCCGCGCCCTCTGTCAGCCGGCGTCGGCGATGGGCCGCTGCAGAGCCTCCGCGACGGCGGACTCCGGCACGCGGTAGCTCCGTCCGAACCGGATGGCGGGAAGGTCACCGGCGTGCACGAGCCGGTACACGGTCATCTTGGACACGCGCATGAGCTCGGCGACTTCGGCCACCGTCAGGAATCGGACGTCTGGAACCTCGGGCATCCCACGTACCCCTTTCTCGATGAGCACACTCTATGGGGTCGCTGGGACGCGTGTAAACCCGCGTGACTGCTGTGATCAGTGAGATATCGGCATGGTCGCGAACGCCCGGACCGGGAACGTGCCGAACCCGCGGATCGCCGGAGGGGCCGCGGTGAACCGCGCCCCGCGCGCGGGGAGGCGGTCAAGAGCGGTGAGGTGCTCGACGACGTGCACGCCCGCTGCGAGGAGGATGCTGTGCGCGGGCCGCTCCCCGCCGCTCTCCGTGTCGTCGATGTTGAGCGCGTCGATGCCGACGAGGCGCACCCCGGCGTCGACGAGGAATCGTGCGGCGTCCTCGGTGAGGAAGGGTGCGCCCGTGCCGTAGTCGGGGGTGCCGAACAGGCGGCTCCAGCCGGTGTCCAGGAGAACCGCGCTGCCGCGGAGCTCGCGGTCGGCGAGCGTCGCTACCTTGATGCCCCGCCGTTCCGTGGTCCAGGCGTCGCGGAGGTGGAAGACCTCGGCAGGGAGATCCACGAGGGTGTCGAGGTCGAGCGCCGCCAGGTCCGCCCCGTCCGCATAGCGGTGGAACGGGGAGTCGAGGTACGTCCCGGTGTTGCCGATCATCGTGATCACGTCCATCGCGAACTCCGTCCCCGGCGCGTAGCGCTCGCGAGAGGCCGCGCGGGTGAGGTGCGGGGTGATGCTCGGCGCGGGCAGCCCGGGATACGTGACCATGCCCTCGGCGATCGGGTGGCTCAGGTCGACGACTCGGTCGGCGCGATCTGCAGGAGCCGGTGCCACGACGCCACGACTGCCTCGGTGCGGCTCGGAGACGATCTGCAGGTCGCGGAGCTCGACCCCGCCCACGAGCGTCAGGCCGAGGTGTGACACGAGCAGGCTCGAAACCTCCTCGGCCGTCATGTTCTTCCGCGGCAGATCGAGTCGGAACCCCTGTCCCTGCAGCCCGCCGCCGTTGGCGAAGGTGATCGCGAAGTCGAAGTGCGCGCGGTACTCGTCCGTCATGTGCCCATCCTGCCCGACGGGCTCCTCCGGAACGATGCGTGGCCCCGCCCTGCCCCACCGGCACGCCGACGTCCAGCCCGCGCATAGCCCGCATTGCCCGATCGCTCAGACAGCCCTGCCAATGTCGAGTGCAGGACCCGTGCCGGCACCTGCCGAGTCCGCGCGGATCTGGGGTGCGCACACCGCCCCCGACGGCATCCCCCCTGCCGTCGGGGGCGGTTCTCCGTCCGGGCGGGGCGTCGGGTCAGGCGCCGAGGCGCTTCAGCGCATTGGCGACCACGTGCTTGGCGGATGCCGCTGCACGCCCGACGACCTCGGCCGCGTGTGCAGCACCGTCGGGGATCGGAGCGCCCGGGTATGCGATGTCCGGCGCGGTGTCGCCGAACGCGTCGACGAGGAACGGGACCAGCCAGTCGTCGACGGCCTCGAGCGGCGCGACGGACAGGCTGTAGAAACGGCGCTGGCCGTCTTCGCGGACGGTCACCAGCTCGGCGTCCCGGAGCACCTTGAGGTGCTTGGAGACCGTGGGCTGGCTGATGCCGAGGTCGGCGACGATCTGGCTCACGCTCGTGCCGGACTCGCCTTCGGACGTGCGGCGGAGCAGGAGCTGGAGGATGTCGCGCCTCGTACCGTCTGCGATCACGTCGAAGATGTCCGTCATGTGATCAGGGTAGTGCGCCCCGGCACGGAGTACCATGACGAAGGCTCGGCGAGAGGCGCCGTGCTGCCGCCGGGGAACGGACGGCGCAGAAGAAGGGGGCAGCGATGTCGGGCATCGTTTCGGCGTCGTCTCCTCGCACCGGTCTCCCCGGAGCCGCCGGCCGGGTGAAGCACCTCATCACCTCGTCGCCCTCCCGGTTCGCGATCGCCGTCTTCGCGCTGCTGATCCTCGTGTTCACGGTGCTGTTCTCGCTGCCGATCGCCTCCGCCAGCGGCACGGTGACACCGCTCAGCGATGCGCTCTTCACCGCCGTCTCCACGATCTGCGTGACGGGCCTCGCGACCGTCGACATGGCCAACCACTGGTCGCCCTTCGGCCACGTCGTCGTGTTCATCGGCGTCAACATCGGCGCCCTCGGCGTGCTGACCCTCGCCTCCCTCATGGGGATGCTCATCTCGAAGCGCCTCGGCCTGCGGGCCAAGCTCATGGCGGCCGGCGACACGAATCCGCTCCGCGCGCACGGCGGCGTGGTCAACGAGAGCCAGACGGTGCGCCTGGGCGAGGTGGGCCAGCTGCTCACCACGGTCGCCCTCTCGGCCCTCTTCATCGAAGCGGCCCTCGCCGCCCTCCTCTACCCGGCGCTGGTGATGGCGGGGGTGGACCCGATCGCCGCGCTCTGGGAGGCCCCGTACTTCTCGGCGATGGCCTTCACCAACACCGGCTTCGCGCCGAACGACGGCGGGGTGGCCGTCTTCGCCGACGACTACCTCGTGCTGTCACTCCTCATGGTCGGCGTGTTCCTCGGGAGCATCGGCTTCCCGGTGATCTACACGCTCGCGAAGCACGTCTGGCACGTCAAGCGCTGGTCGCTGCACTCGAAGCTGACCATCGTCACCACCGTGCTGCTGTTCATCCTCGGCGCGGCCGCCTTCCTGATCCTCGAGTACAACAACCCGAAGACCTTCGGCTCGATGGACGCCGCTGACACGACCTTCCAGGCGTTCTTCCTCTCCGCGATGACCCGCTCCGGCGGCTTCAACGTCATCGAGATGGACGACCTCAACGGCTCGTCGCTGCTCGCTGCCAGCATGCTCATGTTCGTCGGCGGCGGGTCCGCGTCGACGGCGGGCGGCATCAAGGTGACCACGCTCGCGGTCCTCGCGATCGCCGTCTGGTCCGAAGCGAAGGGCCGCCAGTCCGTCGAGGCGTTCGGCCGCCGCATCCCCAGCGACGTGCAGCGCGTCGCCCTCAGCGTCGTCGCCTGGGGTGCCACGATCGTCGCCCTGTCGACCATCGTGATCGCGCAGATCACCAAGGCCGACATCAGCCACGTGCTCTTCGACGTCATCTCCGCATTCGGCACCGTCGGGCTCTCCACCGGCCTCACCGGCGAGCTGCCGGATTCCGCCTCGTACGTCATGGCCGCGACGATCTTCATGGGCCGCGTTGGTACAGTGACTCTCGCTGCGGCAGTCGCCGCGACATCGCGCACGCAGTACTACTCACTGCCCGTGGAAAGGCCGATCGTTGGTTGAAGTCCTTCGGGGGGACGCTCCCGTCCTCGTCATCGGTCTTGGCCGGTTCGGCGCCGCCTGCGCCGGCGAACTCGACCGCCTCGACCGCGAGGTGCTCGCGATCGACGATAACCTCGAGCTCGTGCAGAAGTGGTCGGACCGCGTCACGCACACCGTGCAGGCCGATGCGCGCAACATCGACGCGCTCCGTCAGATCGGCGCCCAGGACTTCCAGGTCGCGGTCGTCGCCGTCGGCTCCTCGATCGAGGCGTCGGTGCTCATCACGGCCAATCTCGTCGACCTCAAGGTGCCGCAGATCTGGGCGAAGGCCGTCTCCCAGTCGCACGGCAAGATCCTCGCCCGGGTGGGCGCCAACCACGTCATCTACCCCGAGCGCGAGGCCGGCGAGCGCGTCGCGCACCTCGTGAGCGGGCGCATGCTCGACTTCATCCGCTTCGACGACGACTTCGTCCTGGCCAAGATGTACCCGCCGAAGTTCATCCGCGGGGTCGGCCTGAACGAGTCCGGTGTGCGCTCGAAGTACAAGGTCACGGTCGTCGGCGTGAAGAGCCCTGGCAAGCCGTTCCGGTACGCCGAGGCCAACACCATCGTCACCAACCACGACCTCATCATCGTCTCCGGGACGAACAGCGACATCGAGCGGTTCGCCGCCCTCGACCGCTGAACCGGGTCCTCCCCGCGACGGATGCGCCCGCCACGGCCGCCGTGGTGGGATGGGGGCATGAGCGATCACGCCCCCGCACCGCCCGTCCTCGCCCTCCGCGGGCTCCGCAAGCAGTTCGGGCAGAAGGTCGCCGTCGACGCGCTGTCCCTGGATGTCCCCGCAGGTTCGATGCTGGGGCTGCTCGGCCCGAACGGTGCGGGCAAGACGACGACGCTCGCCATGACCACGGGGCTCCTGCGCCCGGACGCCGGGACCGCCTGGGTGCTCGGCGCCGACGTCTGGCAGGACCCTGCCGCCGCGAAGGCGCGGATGGGGGTGCTCCCCGACGGCATTCGGATGCTCGACCGCCTCACCGGCGCCGAGCTGCTGCGGTACACCGGCCTGCTGCGCGGGATGCCGGAGGCGGAGGTCGTCTCCCGCTCCGGTGAGCTGCTCGACGCGCTCGGCCTGACGGAGGCCCGCGACACGCTCGTCGTCGACTACTCGGCCGGCATGAAGAAGAAGATCGGCCTGGCCTGCGCGCTCATCCACGCGCCGCGGCTGCTGATCCTCGACGAACCGCTCGAGGCGGTCGACCCGGTCTCCGGACAGACGATCCGGCAGATCCTCCGCTCCTTCGTGGACGGCGGCGGCACGGTCGTCCTCTCCAGCCACGTCATGGAGCTCGTCGAGTCGCTGTGCGACCGCGTCGCCATCGTGGCCGAGGGCCGCCTGCTGGCCCACGGTGCGCTCGACGAGGTGCGCGCCGGGCTCACGCTGCAGGAGCGCTTCCTCACCCTCGTGGGCGCGCACGACCTCGGAACGGAGACGCTCGCGTGGTTGCGCTCCTCGTAGGCCTGCGGCTGCGACAGCTCGGACATCAGCTCAGGCGGAACCCCTGGATGATCGTGACCCTCGCGATCGTGGGTCTCATCGCGCTGAGCATGCTCGGGCTGCTCACTGTCGGGCTGATCGCCCTGCGGGTGGGAGCTCCCGACGCCGCCGTGACCGCGATGGTCCTCACGGGTGCCATCGTCGTGCTCGGGTGGTGGATCGGGTCGATCCTCGTCAGTGCGGACGACTCGCTGGCACCCGAGCGCTTCGCCCTGCTCCCGGTGACCGCCCGCACCCTCCTGCCCGGACTGGTCGTGGCGGGGACGACGACGATCGGCGGCATCGGCACCGCGCTGGCCCTGCTGTTGATGCTCGTGGGGTGGTCGGTCAGCGTTCCGGCGCTCCTCGTCGCGATGCTCATGATCCCGGTGGCCCTGGCGACGTGCGTGCTCGGCGCCCGCGTCGTCAGCGGGCTGCTCGCGGGGTGGCTCGCCCGTCGGCGGACGCGCGACCTCGTCCTCACCCTCGGCGTCGTGCTGCTGGCCTCCTCCGGCCTCCTCCTGAACATCGGGCTGCAGGCGCTGTCGACCGTGCGCGACGTCGGCGGCGCCTTCACGACGGTCGCCGAGATCGCCGCGTGGACGCCGGTGGCGGCCGTCTTCGGGGTCCCGGCCGCCGTGGCCCAGGGCGACGTGCTCACCGCTCTCCTGCGACTGCTCGTCGCCGCCGGCACCCTCGTCGTCTTCTGGGTCGCCGCGCGACGGATGCTCGATGCCCGCCTGGTCGCGCCGCTGCAGTCGAGCGGCGGCGGACGCGTGCGCTCGGGCGGCCTGCTCGACCGCCTGCTCCCCGCGGGCCCCGTCGGTGCCATCGCGGGACGGACGCTCCGTTACTTCCGCCGCGATCCGCGTCAGGTCGTCAACATCGTGATGCTCCTGCTGCTCCCGGCGATCTTCCTCGGACTCGCGCTCATGAACGGACTGCAGCAGGACAGTGCCGGCTTCGCGCCCGCGATCACCCTCATTCCGGCGATCAACGCCCTGTTGGCCGGCAGCATCGTGCAGATGGCGATCGCCTACGACAACGATGCCGTCGCGCTGCACATCCTCACGGGCGTGAGCGGCACGGCCGACCGCGCCGGACGGCTGCTCGGATTCGCGCTGATCGCGGTGCCGATCACGGTCCTCCTCTGCGTCGCGAGCTGCCTGCTGGCCGGGCGTGCGGATCTGCTTCCGGGCAGCCTGGGCGCCGCTCTCGGGCTCATGGCGGTGTCGGCGGGAGCGGGGTCCTGGGTGGGGGCGTTCCTGCCGGGACGTGCTCCGGCACCCGAGGCCAACCCGTTCGGACGCGGCTCCTCCGGCGGCGCGCAGTCCTTCCTCGCGATGCTCATCATGTCCCCGATCACGCTGCTGCTCGGCGGCCCCGCCCTCGGCTTCGCGATCGCGTCGATCTGGATCCCGCCCCTGGGCTGGGCGAGCCTCGCGGCCGCCGTCGTCCTCGGGGGCGCGGCCCTCTGGGGCGGCACGGTGCTCGGCGGTCACGTCCTGCAACGGCGCTGGCCCGAGGTGCTCACCGAGGTCGCCAGCGACGCCTAGCCGCACGACACCTCGCCCGCAACAGGCACTCGCGCGGGTTCAGGCTCCAGGAGTGCTGGCTGCCTGAACTCGCGTGGTCGCCTGCTCCCCCGCCGCCCTCGCCACAACAGGCGCTCGCGCGGGTTCAGGCTCCAGGAGTGCTGGCTGCCTGAACTCGCGTGAAAGCCTGCCTTCGCGGGGTGGAAGCGCGCGAGAACAGGCAGGCGGGATCAGGCGCCGGCGGCGAGCTCCTTCGCGCGAGCGAGGGCGGCGGCAGCAGCGGCGGCGAAGGTGTCGGACAGGTGCGCGTCCTGGAGCACGGCGACCGCGCGCTCCGTCGTCCCCTTCGGGCTCGTCACCCGGCGGCGCAGCTCGGCGGGGTCCTCCCCCGTCGAATCCAGCAGCGCGGTCGCGCCGATGAAGGTCTGCTCGGCCAGCAGACGGGCGTCGGCGTCGGAGAAGCCCATCCCCCGCGCAGCCTCGGTGAACTGTTCGATGAGGAGGAAGACGTACGCGGGACCGGAGCCGGAGATCGTCGAGAGCGCATCGATCTGCGACTCGGGGACCTCCACCACCGCGCCCACCGTCTCGAACAGACGACGCACGAGCGCGAGGTCGTCGGGTGTCGCCGCGGCGCCGGCCGCGAGCCCGGTGACCCCCTTGCGGATCGTCGACGGGGTGTTCGGCATGGAGCGGATGACGCGGGCCTCCGGGCCGAGGACATCCGCGAAGGTCTGCAGCGTGACACCCGCGGCGAGGCTCACCACGACGGTCTCCGCGGCCAGGTGCGGAGCGATCTCGCGGAGGAGGTCGGGGACCATCGCCGGCTTCACCCCGACCAGGACCACCCGTGCGCCGGCCACGGCCTCGGCGTTCCCCTCCGGCCGCTCGGACAGCGCGATGCTCGTGACGCCGTCGAGACCCGCGAACGCCGCCGCCTTCTCCGGCGTGCGGTTCGTGGCCGTGATCCCTCCCTGCACGGGGACGCCCGAGGCGAGCACGCCGCGGAGGATCGCTCCCCCCATCGATCCGGCACCGAGGAACGCGAGGGACGGGAGCGCATCAGCCATGTCGTCATCCTACGGCGGGCGCTCCTGTGGCGGCCGGGTTGCCGTCCTAGACTCGTCGCATGAGTGCATCCGGAGGCAGCAAGGCCATCGTCGCGGCGTTCCTGGCGAACCTGGGCATCGCCCTCGCGAAGTTCCTCGCGTGGGCTCTCTCCGGCTCGGCATCGATGCTCGCGGAGGCGATCCACTCCGTCGCCGACTCCGGCAACCAGCTGCTGCTGATGCTCGGCGGGCGCAAGGCGAAGCGCCATGCGGACCGCTCGCACCCGTTCGGCTACGGCCGCGAGCGCTACGTCTACGCCTTCGTCGTGTCGATCATCCTCTTCTCCGTCGGCGGGCTGTTCGCGATCTACGAGGGTGTGGACAAGCTGACCCATCCGCATGAGATCGATCAGACCTGGTGGTGGCTCCCCCTCGTCGTGCTGTTCATCGCGATCGGCCTGGAGTCGTTCTCGCTGCGCACCGCCGTGCGCGAGAGCAACGTCGTGCGCGAGAAGGGGCAGTCGTGGTTCTCCTTCGTGCGACGGTCCAAGGCGCCGGAGCTCCCCGTCGTCCTCCTCGAGGACGTGGGTGCCCTCACCGGACTCACCTTCGCCCTGCTCGGCGTCGGTCTCACGCTGCTCACCGGCAACCCCGTCTTCGACGCCCTCGGCACGGTGATGATCGGCGTCCTGCTCGTGCTCATCGCGATCGTGCTGGGTGTGGAGACCAAGAGCCTGCTCGTCGGCGAGGGAGCGACCCCCGCCGACTACGACCGGATCGTGGACGCGATCAACGACGGCCCGGAGATCGAGAAGATCATCCACATGAAGACCCTCTACCTGGGGCCCGACGAGCTGATGGTCGCCGCGAAGATCGCGCTCAGCGCCGACAAGCCGCTGCGCGAGGTCGCCGACGACATCGACGAGATCGAGGCTCGCATCCGCGCCGCCGTGCCGGTCGCCCGGGTCGTCTACATCGAGCCGGACGTCTACCGTCCCGCGATCGATCCGGAGCCCTCGACGGACGTCTTCGTCCTCAAGTCCTCGGACTGAGCGTTCAGCGACGGTCCTCGAAGAAGGCCCGGAGCAGCGCGATGGACGCGTGCTCGTCCACGCCGCCGATCACCTCGGCGCGGTAGGGCAGGCGCCGGTCGCGCAGCACGTCGTACATCGATCCGGCCGCTCCCGCCTTGTCATCCCACGCGCCGAAGACCACGCGGCCGATGCGTGCCTGCAGGATCGCGCCGGCGCACATCACGCAGGGCTCGAGCGTGACGACGAGCGTGCAGCCGTCGAGATTCCACGATCCCCGGTGCGCCGCCGCAGCGCGGATGGCTTCGATCTCGGCGTGCCCGGTCGGATCGTGCGTGGTCTCGCGGGTGTTCCGTCCTTCCGCCAGGAAATTCCCGTCGGCATCGAGGACGACGGCGCCGACCGGGATCTCCGCGGCGTCCGCGGCCTCGGCGGCGAGCTCGAGGGCACGCTGCATCGCACGGCGGTCGGCGGCGGTCATGCCCCGAGCCTACGTCAGCGCGCGGTGTCCGCCACGGCACCCGATGTCGTGCGCGGACGCGGGGCGCATTAGCCTGTATCCATGCGTGTTCACGTCGCCGACCACCCTCTCATCACCCACAAGCTCTCGGTGCTGCGCGACGCGCGCACCCCGTCGCCGGTCTTCCGCCAGCTGACCGAAGAGCTCGTGACGCTCCTCGCGTACGAGGCGACCCGGAATGTGAAGGTCACTCCGATCGAGATCACGACACCGGTCACCACGACCACGGGCGTGAAGATCTCCGAGCCGCGACCCATCGTCGTCCCCATCCTGCGCGCCGGTCTCGGCATGCTCGAAGGCCTCGTCAAGCTCCTCCCCACCGCGGAGGTCGGTTTCCTCGGCATGGTCCGCGACGAGGAGACCTTCGAGCCGACCACGTACGCCGAGCGGCTTCCGGACGATCTCTCCGACCGCCAGTGCTTCGCGATCGACCCGATGCTGGCGACGGGCGGCTCGCTCGCCGCCGCGATCCAGTTCCTGTTCGATCGCGGTGCGAAGGACGTCACCGCGATCTGCCTGCTCGGCACTCCGGAGGGTGTGGCGGCGATCGAGGCGATGGCCGGCGACCGTGACGTGACCCTCGTCCTCGGAGCGCTCGACGAGCGCCTCGACGAGAAGGGGTACATCGTGCCCGGTCTTGGCGACGCGGGAGACCGGCTGTACGGCACCGTCTGAGGCCGTCGCCGCCGCTCCCACGTCAGAGGGCCAGGCGGTAGCCGCGTTCGTCGCCGTAGCGCGTGAAGCCGGCTCTCGCGAGGATCGGCGCCGATGTCGAGACACGGCCCTTGACGAGCGCAGTCCTCGCACCGCGCGCGGCGCTCTGCCGCAGGCGTTCCGCGAGGACCGCTCGATAGACGCCGCGACCACGATCGGCCTCGAGCGTCGCCGCTCCCCAGAGTCGAGTGAACCCGTCGACGATGGTGCATCCGCCCGTGCTCACCGCGCGTCCGTCGATGCGCCCGAGCACCCGGAAACCGGTACCGGCATCGAGAGCCTCGGTCAGCTCGGCGAACTCGGCACGCAGACCGTCGTCGTCGAGGGGCTGCTGCTCCCAGACCGGAACGTTGATCGCATCGACCTCGCGGAGCTGATCCACGGCCCGCACGACCTCGGCGGAGACCCCGGGCGTCACGTCGACCGCGGCTCCACTGGTCGGACGCGCGAACACGGTGACGGTGTCGAAGTGCACGGCACCGCGGCGTCGGAGCTCCTCTTCGAGGTCGGGGTCGTCGGCGGGATTCGTCCAGAACGTGAACACGCTCTCGCCCCAGGCTCTGGTGCGCTCCAGCGCCCCGTCCAGCACCTCGGCGGCGGGGCGCGCGGACGTCACCTGCGAGCCGCTGACGCCGCCCCCGAACCGCTCCGGGTACCGCACGAGGAGCAGGTCGCCGCGGACATGCTCGCTGCCGCGCGGAAACCAGGCCCACGCGGCGGCGGCACGGAGGATGTCCGCCTCGGTCGGCGTGCCGTCGGCGGCCGGTGCAGGAACCGTCGTCGTCATGAACCCTCCTCCTCCGCGGCCCCCACCAGGCGGGCGAAGGCACTGAGCCGGGCGACGCCCTCGGGCGTGTACGGCAGGTCGTCGAGCAGCGCCGGCGAGTGGATGAGGTAGGCCACGACCTGCGCCCGGGAGATCGCCACGTTGAGCCGGTTCTGCAGCAGCAGGAACTCCGGGCCCCGGGGAGCGTCTCGGCCACTCGACGCCGCGAGCGTCGTGATCGAGACGACGGCCTCCTTGCCCTGGAAGTTGTCGACCGTGCCCACCGGGACGCCGCCGAAACCCGCCGCGGCGAGCGCGTCGTGCACGAGCTGCCGCTGCGCGTTGTACGGCGCCACGACGATGATGTCCTCCGGCGTCAGTGGCCGCACGGTGCCCGCCGCATCGTTGTCGTGGAAGGCGCGGCCCACGAGGTCGCGGACGATGCGCACGACCTCCTCTGCTTCCTCCGGCGACTGGGTCGCGTTGCCGCGGTGGCGCAGCGGCACCACGTGGAGGCCCGGGTCGATGCCCTCGACCGCGCGCCGCTCGGTACCGGGGGCGGAGGCGAGCTTCCCGGCATAGGCGAGCTTCGACACCGGAGCCGCGACGTGCGGGTGCATCCGCCAGGAGCGCGCGAGGAAGTAGCCGTACTCCGGGCGCACGACGGGGTCGCCGTCCATCACCCAGCCGAGCGCGGACGTGTCCACCGGCTCCGGGTGGGCGCCCTGGCTGACCTGAGGCAGCTGCTGCGGGTCGCCGAGGAGGAGGAGCCTCTGCGCGCCCGTGGCGACCGCGATCGTCGAGGCGAGCGAGAACTGTCCCGCCTCGTCGATCACGAGCAGGTCGAGCTCTCCCCTGGCCACCCGCTGCGTGTTGCTGAAGTCCCAGGCGGTACCGCCCACGACGGCGCCCCCGTCTGCGTGCTCCGCGAGGAAGGCGGCCATGCCGGTCTTCGGGATCACCGTGTACCCGGGATCGGCGTTCGCGTCCTTGGGGCACTTCGCCACCTGACCCGGGGCGACACCGTCGGCGACGACGCGCTCCAGCAGCGTCTCGATGATCGCGTGGGACTGCGCGACGACGCCGATCCGGAAGCCGTGCTCGTTGACGAGCCGGGCGATCACCTGGGAGCCCGTGTAGGTCTTCCCCGTGCCTGGAGGCCCCTGTACGGCGAGATAGCTGCGGTCGAGGTCGAGGACTCCGCGGACGATCGCGTCGATCGGGTCGTCGCCGGCGGCCGGGAGCGCGTTCCCCGACACGGTGCGCGGAGGGAGGCGGCGGAGGATGTCGGTCGCCGCGTCCTGGGGGAAGTCCGGAGCGGCCGCGTGCACCGCATCGGCCCATTCGTCGATCGCCTGCTGCAGCGACACCACCCGTGGCGGCGCGGCGGGGGTGAGGGCGACGGGGAGGTCATCCCAGGTCTGCCCCTGGACCGCGGACTCCGCCACGAGATAGCCGTCGTCCAGCACCTCGACGACCGTGACCCCGTGCGGCACGTGCACCGCGCGCGACGGGACATCGGTGTCGAACGGCGCCGGGACGTCGTAGAGCGCGAACGGCTGGGCGCCCGGACCGAGCGTCGTGCCAGGGGACACCTCGCCGCGGATCTCCAGCTCGCGCGACAGGACTCTGCGGCCCTCGCCGATGCTCCAGTCCCGGCGGACCCGCGAGCGGGTCGCATCGACCTTCACCACATCGCGGGTGCCGTCCCACATCGTGACCGGCTCCCGCAGCCGCTGGAAGTGCGCGACCCAGAAGCTCTTCGCCTCGCGTGGGAAGTAGTCGATGGCGGCCGCCGCGAGCCGGTGCACGAGCCCATCGCCACCGACCTCCACCGCACGCTCCGCGTCGCCGAGCAGCGCGAGCGAACGCGGCGACGGCTCGTAGATGACCTCGTCCGCGTCGTCCGGCGGGGCCGGCGTGACCCCCTCCGCGCGGGCGATGTCGATGAGCCAGTTGCGCAGCCGCCGGGTGGAGACGCAGTCGTAGCGGTTGTAGTCGGCGAGGTCGGCGAGCACCGCGTCGGCCTCGGCCTGCGCCCCCGCTGCCGCGAGCTCCCGCGCCGCGACGTACTGCACGATGGAGTCGTCGCCCTTCTGGACGTCGCTCGTGCGCACGTCCTCCCCCATGTAGAGAGGCTCGAGCTTCTTGATCGAGTAGGACCGCGAACCCACGCGGACGGTGCGCAGCACCAGTGGGTACAGGTCGACGAAGACGCCCTCGCGGAGCAGGCGGTCCACCTCACCCTCGCGCACCCCATGGCGGGCGGCCATCGCGACCAGGTGGGAGGTCTCGTAGGGGGCGTAGTGATAGATGTGCATGCCGGGGTGGGCGGCGCGACGCACCTTCACGAAATCGAGGAAGGTCTCCAGCGCCCGACGCTCCTCCGCGAACGAGTGCGCCCAGAGCGCGGTGTACTGGTCGGCGTTGTCGACCCAGCCGAACAGATAGTCGATGCCCCACTCGGCCTCGCCGTCGGGAGCGGGCTCGGTGTAGAGCGGATCGCCCTCGAAGTCGAAGAAGATGTCCCCGTGGCTGGGCACAGGGAGGGTGTGGATCGCCGCGGCATAGTGCACGTCGTACGTCCCCGCGCCCTCGGCATCCGCCCGCAGCTGCACGCGGGCCTGGGCGCGGAGGTTCTCGAACGTGTCGACGTTCATGCCCTCCGGTGCCTGGGTCGCCGCGGCCAGGTCGTCGATGGTGAGGATCCCGGCGGCGCGCAGACGGGCCCGCTGCACCGGCCGCATGCGGGCCACCATGAGGAGGTCGCGATGGGCCAGCACCTGCTCCTCGCACGTGGCGCAGCGCCCGCAGGCGACCACGCGCAGATCGCCGCGGTCGTCGCCCCACGCGAGCGGCGCCCCGGCCGCGCCGTCGGCCACGGCGCGGTCCGCGATCAGAGCGCGCAGCCGCGCCCGGCGCACGCGGAACAGTGGGAGGAGGTCGTCGACCGCATGCGTGCTGACGCTGTTGTCGCCGTGGATGAGGTCGACCTCGTCCGCACGCGGGATGCCGAGCCGGTCGAGCTGGTCGACATATGCTGCGAGCTGCATGAGTGCGGTCACCCTGGCCTTGCGGGCGAGCTTCGAGTCCTGCACGCGCCAACGCCCGTCCGCATCGCGGCGGAGGAAGTCGGCGAACCCGACGAACTCGTCGGTGGCGAAGGCCGCCTGGAAGACGACCAGCGCGTCCGAGCGCAGAGCGCTCAACGTCTCGTCGACGGCGGCAGCCAGCGCGTCAGGATCGCTCGACGAGACCTTGGCGACCCGATGCACCCGCTCGTCGCCGAGCTCCCGGATGTAGCGCTCGAGCACGTTCTGCTCGTGCACGTCTCCGAGCTGGGCCGCGCGGAGGAGCGTCGCGTCCTCCGGCTCCTCCACCGCGGGGACCCGACCGAGCTTCGCATCGATCGCGCGGGACCAGGCGAACTCGCACTCGGCGGCCGCCTTGAGGTCGCTCGCGCTCCAGATGACCCGCTGCGCCTCTGTGTCGATCCGCACGATTCTCCCGTTCTGTCGGCTGCTTCGACACTATCCGCGGCATCCGACACGGCGAAAAGCGGGCGGTCCCGCGTGAGGCGCCCCGGGTCAACGCCACCAGGTGTCGTCGGGCGTCACGGGCAGATGACGCTTGTGCTGCGTCGCGAGATACCGCGCCTCGATGCGCCCGGCGACCTCGGGGTCGACCTCCCGGCCCTCGAGGAAGTCGTCGATCTGCTCGTACGTCAGCCCGAGCTCGTCCTCGTCGGTGCGCCCCGGCTGGTCGTCGAGGAGGTCGGCCGTCGGCACCTTGAAGGCCAGGCGCTCCGGGGCGTCGAGGAACTGGAGCAGGGCGCGACCCTGTCGCTTCGTGAGCCCGGCGAGCGGGAGGACGTCGGCCGCGCCGTCGCCGAACTTCGTGTAGAAGCCCGTGATGGCTTCGGCGGCATGGTCGGTGCCGATCACGATCAGACCCTCGTGCCCGGCGAGCGCGTACTGGGTGACCATGCGGAGGCGGGCCTTGATGTTCCCGCGGTTGAAGTCGGAGATGTCGCTGGAAACGGCGGACTCGATGTCCTTCTCGACACCCTCGACCCCGTTCTGGATGTTCACCTCGATCGACGAGTCCGGCGCGATGAAGTCCAGCGCGGCCTGCGCGTCGTCGGCGTCGTGCTGCACGCGATAGGGCAGGCGCACCGCGAGGAAGGTCGCCTCCCCGCCCTCGGCACGCACGCGCTCCACCGCGAGCTGGGCGAGGCGCCCCGCGAGCGTCGAGTCCTGTCCGCCGGAGATGCCGAGGACGAAGCCCTTCGCGCCCGTCGTGCGCAGGTAGTCCGCGAGGAAGCCGACGCGACGCTCCACCTCCGCTTCGGGGTCGATGTCGGGCCGGGCGCCCAGGTCTTCCGCGATCTGCTTCTGCAACGACACGTTGTCCTCCGCTCATCGGTTCACTCCAGTATCGCCCTTCCGTGTTTCCTGCGGGTCACGCCACTGCGCCAGGACGCGGTATCCAGCCGCGACCTGAGAGACTGAAGCGGTGAAGCTCCTCGTCGCCGCCCTCGAGTCCGAACTGTCCGCCTTCCCCGAGGAGCTCGACGGCTTCGACCGTCTGGTCACCGGCCCGGGCAAGCTGCCGGCGACGTACGCGCTGACCCGGGCCCTCGACGCGAAGACCTACGACGAGGTCGTCGTCGTCGGCACCGCGGGCTCCATCGAGAAGGGGCGTCCGTACGCGGTGCACGAGATCGCGACGGCGGTGCAGCACGACGTGATCGATCTCGACGGCGTCGTCGGACGGCACGTCTCGCTTCCGCCGCAGGTGACCACGGGCCGCGAGGGCGTCGTGATCGCCACGGGTGACCACTTCGTGAACGACGCCGAGGTCACGGCGGTGATCCGGCCGATGGGCGCCGCACTGGTGGACATGGAGACCTACGCGTACATCTGGGTCGCGGGGCAGTTCGGCGTGCCCATCCGCGCCTTCCGCGCCGTCTCCGACCAAGCCGAGGACGGCGCCCTGGCCGACTTCCGCGAGGCCATCGCCCGATGCAGCATCGAGCTGCGCGAAGTCATCCGCGCCGAATACGGGGTCTGAGCTCAGCGCATCTCGATGACGCTCGGCCCGTTCGGCAGCGCGCGGACGGTGAGCTGAGCCGGGATCTGTTCCTGCATGGCCTCGACGTGGCTGATGACCCCGACCGTGCGCCCGCCCTGCCGGAGTTCGTCGAGCGTGCGCATCGCGACGTCGAGTGTGTCGCCGTCGAGCGAGCCGAATCCCTCATCGATGAAGAGCGTGTCCAGGCGGATGCCGCCGGCGCGGGCCGTCACGACCTCGGCCAGCCCGAGGGCGAGCGCCAGGGACGTGAGGAACGTCTCGCCGCCGGACAGCGACTGTGGCGGGCGGGTCTGCCCGGTGAACGCGTCGGCGACCACGATGCCGAGTCCGGACGCGGCACCGCGTGCCGCCAGGGCATCGGAGTGCTGCAGCCGGTAGCGTCCTTCCGACATGTCGTGGAGGCGGCGGTTCGCGGCGTCGACGATCTCTTCGAGCTCTGCCGCCAGCACGAAGGTCTCCAGCGTCATCTTGCGTGTGTTCGCACCGCGTCCGGCGATGGTGTCGGCGAGGGCCTGGAGCACCTCGAACGCCGCCGCGTCCTCTGCCGTGCGGGCGTGCTCGTCCTTCGCGGCGTCGATGAGGCCGGCCAGCCGCGCAGCGTCGCCCGCCGTCCTCGTGGCCTCGTCGACGGCGGCGGTCCACGCCGCCCTCGCATCGAGCGCTGCCTGCTCGATGGGCGCGAGGTCGATCGGCTCCTCCGGCAGGGTCCGCAGTTCGAGGTCGAAGAGAAGTGCACGCTCCTTCTCCC
The DNA here is from genome assembly GCF_050470785.1 of Microbacterium sp. NRRL B-14842. Taxonomy (NCBI): domain Bacteria; kingdom Bacillati; phylum Actinomycetota; class Actinomycetes; order Micrococcales; family Microbacteriaceae; genus Microbacterium; species Microbacterium sp. NRRL B-14842. Next base: position 2,426,544 of record NZ_JBFLUM010000001.1, read on the forward strand.
GCTGCACCGCGTGCGTCGTCACCCGCTCATCGAGCTCCGCCTGCACCGCCGGCGGGCGCAACGCCTCCACGACGGCCGTGACGTCGGGGAACTCGGAGGCATCGAGTGCAACGTCTCTCTCGGCGGCCGCCTCCGTCGCCGCCTGCTGTCTCCGCGCACGTTCGGCCTCGGCGTCCCGGAGGCGTCGGGCCACGGCGAGGTGGGCGGTCGTCTCCGCCGTCCGCTCGGCGACCGACGCGTAGCTCCCTCGCGCCTCGTCGATCGCCCTGCGGGCGTCATCGTCTCGCTGGACCACCAGAGCCAGCTGCTCGCGGGCTGCGGCGAGGGCCGCCTCGTCCTGGACACGGCGGAGCTCCAGGGCGTCCTGCTGCTCGCGGAGCTCGGCGAGGACGACATCGCGTCGCCGCGCGGTCTCGGCGGCGGCAAGGGCTTCCTTCTCCGCGGCAAGGGCGGCATCGAGCTCGGCTCCCGCCGTCTCGACGTCCCGTCCGTCCGCGCGCGCCGTGGCCGCGGCGAGTCGGACCTGCAACGTCGTGCAGGTCGACGCCGCCTGCTGCTCGCGCCGCGCCGCCTCGTCCCTCCGGACCTCCGCAGCCGCGATGTCCTCCGCGGAGACCGTCGCGCCGTGGTCTGCCGGGGCCGGGTGCTCTCGCGCACCGCACACCGGGCAGGGGTGATCGTCGACGAGGGCGGAGGCCAGCTCCCCCGCCATGCCGTCGATCCGGCGCTGCCGCAGGTCAGCGAGAGCCGACTGTGCGGCGGCCTGTGCAGACGTCGCCTCGGCGAGGACCCGCTCGGCGGAGGTGCACTCCTGTTGCAGGGTCTCCGCCTCTACCGCGGCTTCGCGGCGAACGGCCGCGGCGATGCGCACGCTCTCCCATTCCGCGATGCGGTCGGCGAGTCGACGGGCGTCGTCCCGTTCCAGGGTTGCGGCCGCGATCCGCCCGGGGAGGGCAGCGCGCTCCGCCTGCCCGTCCTCGCACCGGCGCTCGGCGGCGACGACAGCCGCTTCCGCCGTCCCGCGCTCGGTGGCGCGGGACGGCGCCTGTGCCTCCAGCGTGACGGCGCGCTCCCAGATCCCGGACTCACGCGTCCGTTCCGCGATCCACGCGTCGAGGTCGTCGGTCTCGACGCCGAGCCGGGCCCAGGCCGCGCGTGCCCGTTCCTCCGTGGCGGCCGCCTCGTCCGCTGCCGCCGCCGCGCGTGTGGCCGCGGCGATCGAGGAACGGAGCACCTCGGCTGCCCGCGCCCTGGCGAGCTCCGCCTTCGCCGCGGCGACCGCCGCTTCCTCGGCATCCAGACGGGCCATCGCCGCGCGGGCACGGTCTCGCTCCTTCTGCGCGCGCTGATCCTCGCGCGCCGCAGCCAGAGCAGCATCGGCGACCTCGAACCGCTTCTCCGCCTCCAGGCGATCGGCGGCGCGCCGTTCCGCCCGATACGCAGCGCGCGCCTGCGCCCGTTCGAGCTCCGCCAGGCGATCGGCGGTCGTGGCGCCAGCGCCCTGCACCTCCGACGCGATGCCGCCCTCGTCGTCACCGCCGTCGCGCCCGAGGTCGGCATCCGCCACCAGGCGCTCCGCTTCGTCCAGCCGCGCGGAGACGGTGGCCAGGCGCGCGCCGAGCCCCTGCTCAGCGTGGCGCCGCCGCTCGTCGAACCGCGCCTGCACGTCTTCGAAACGCTCGGTGCCGAAGAGCCGGCGCAGCAGCGCCTGCCGATCCCTGCTACCCGCGAGGAGGAACTCCGAGAAGCGGTTCTGCGCCAGAAGGATCACCTGCAGGAACTGCTCCCGGCTGAGCTGGAGGATGTCATCGAGCTCGTGCGCCACGTCGACCGCCCGCGCCGCGCGACCCACCCAGCCGTCGTCCGTGAGCTCCTCCAGGGAGACCGCAGCCGCCTGCTTGGTCAGGCCTCCGCCGCGCCGAGCCGGCCGGAGGTACTCGGGCGAACGCGTGACCCGGTAGCGACCGGACGGCGTGCTGAACTCGACGACCACCTCGGAGGGATCGTCCGGTTCGCTGTGATCGCTGCGGAGCCTCTTCTCCCCGCCGTCGTACCGCGGCACCCCGCCGTACAGCCCGAAGCAGACCGCGTCCAGGATGCTCGACTTCCCCGCTCCGGTGCGGCCGGCGATGAGGAAGATCCCGTCGTCGGCGAAGGCGTCGAAGTCCACGGTCTGACGCGCGCGGAACGGCCCGAAACCCTCGACCTCCAGCCGATGCAGCCGCACTAGACGAGGGCTTCCGCGCGGACCCGGTCGTCGAGCACCTCGCGGATCAGCTCGCGTTCGACCTCGGTCGCTCCCTGGCCCGCCCGCACATGCTCGAGGAACGCCTCGATCCGGTCGGCGTCGGTCACCGCGGAGCGCAGCCGCTCGCCGTACGACCGCTCACGCTCCTCCCCGACCGTCGCGGGCTGATGCTGCACCATGGCGCAGTGCGGGTACGCCTCGCGCAGCCGTCGCATGGGTTCGGTCTGCGGTACGGCGTCGGTGTAGACGGCGCACACCCAGGCGTCGGCGTGCGCGGCGATGTTCTCTGCGGAGAGGATCTCCTCGAAGGCGCCGGTCAGGGTGACCAGGCGCCGCGGAACCGGCAGCTCCAGCCACTCGACGCCCGCGAGCCCGTCGGCATCGAGGTCGACGAGCCAGGAGCCGCGCGGCTTGTGCTGCTCGCCGAAGCTGTAGTGCAGCGGAGCGCCGGCGTATCGCACCCGCTCGCTGACCTGCTGACGACCGTGGATATGACCCAGTGCGACGTAGTCGGGGCCGTCGAACGCCCGGAGCGGCACGACGTCGAGGCCGCCCTGTCGCACCTCGCGCTCCAGACCCTCCGTCGGCTCCACCCCCGCGGCGAAGCAGTGGGCGATCGCGATCGACCGACCCGCGTGCTCCTGCATGCCCGCGCGGACGAGGGTCATCGCGTGCGTCATGGTCTGCGCCTGCGTGCGCAGCTGCCGTCCCTCGGCGTCGCCCTCCGGCCAGTGCTGGCGGACGATCGCGGGCTCCAGATACGGGATCCCGAAGAAATGCACCGGACCGTGAGCGTCGTCGATCGTGACGGGGGTACCGACCGCGAGGGGGTCGGTGAGCACGTGGATGCCGTCGCGCAGCAGCCGGGCCTGGAACCCCAGCCGCGCGGCGGAATCGTGGTTCCCGCTGGTGACGACCACCCGTGCACCCGTCTCATGCAGATCGACGAGGGCGTCTCCGAGCAGCGTATAGGCGGCGGCCGAGGGCGTGGCGGAGTCGAACACGTCGCCCGCGACGATCACGACGTCGACCTCGTGCTCCCTGACCTGCGCGGTCAGGGCGGTGAGCACCTCGGCCAGCGCGTCCATGGTCGAGTTGCCATGGAACGTCCGGCCGATGTGCCAGTCCGAGGTGTGCAGGATCCGCATACCCCCACGGTACGAAGCCCCTCGGACATTCCGTCCGAGGCGTGCCGGGACCGCCGTCTCCCGACGGCCGAGGAGAAGGCGGAAGGTCCCCTGACCCACCCTCGTCGCGACGACCGGCACGTGGTGATGCGAGATGCACCGTGCATCTTCACCTGTGCGACGTGCGGGGCTGCGCGATGCGAGATCAGGGCTGCCCTCCGCCCACAGGTGCCGGCTTGCCCCGCCGGCTGAGGGTTGTGCCCGCTCCGTCGCGACTACCGACTTCCGCTCTCCTCCTCGAGGTCGTGCGACCAGTTCGCCTGCTGGATCCGGTTGTCGAGCGCACGGAGCTCCTGGGCGACGGCGTCCGCCCGGGCCCGGAGCGCGGCGACCGGCAGCGCCGACACCTGCCTCAGCTCCGAGCGCATCTGACGCAGGTACTGCTCGCTCGCCCCGGACGCGGCGGCCGCCGCGTCGGCGAGCACCGAGTGGCGCAGGCGCAGCACGTCCCGCGCGGCGAGCGCGTCGGTCATCGTGCCGTCCGCGCCGAGGTCGAGGCGGGAGTTCGTGACGTTGATGCGGCGGATGAGGCTCTGCAGCCGAGTCAGTGCGTCATCGGCCTCCTCGATCAACGCCGCCGCGTCCTCCGCAGGCTCCTCACCCTCCTGGTACCGGGCGTTCGCGACGATGCGCGCCCGCAGCTGCTCGATGCGGCGCTGCAGGTCGGCGCGGGCGGCCAGGGCTTCGGCGAGTCTCATGCCCTCATCCTCGCAGGCGGCGGCCGTAACAGTTCGTCATACAGCCGGAGCGTCAGCGTGAGCGGAGGAGTCCGGACTGCTCGGGGTGGGCGGTGAACCACTCCGCCACGTACCAGCAGACCGCGTCGACCTTGCGGTCGCCGCGCTCCGCGATGTCGGCCACGGCCCCCTCGACCACCTTTCCGGCGTATCCGTTTCCGCGGAATGCCGGGACCGTGTAGGCCCGGGTGAGCGCGACGGTGTGGCCGTCGTCCCGGTAGTCGAGCACGCTGACGAGCTTCCCGTCGCGCGTGAGGGTGTACCGCGATGCGTCCTTCTCGTCGGTCAGGATGAAGCCGCCGACGGTGTGCGAGATCGTCATCCGTGTCACGTTACGCCTCTTGCGACGCGCCCGGGCGTTTTGACATGTCCCGTCACGATCGGACATAATCCCCCCATGACCATCAACGCACGCCCTTTGTCCGCCCAGGAGGCGAACGGGACTGCCGGGATGATGATGCCCGGTCGCGTTGACATGTGTTGCCGAATGTGTCGCTGAACGAACAGCCACCTCGTCTGGCCTGACTCCTCGCCATCTGCGAGAGCAGTGTCCCGAGCACACACCCGTGCTCGCTTCCCCGGCTCCGCCGGTCATTCGTGCAACGCATCCGAGCCCCCTCCCGTCGGGCTCACGTCCTGAGGACCCATCATCATGTCGAACTCCGCCCTTCTCGAGCGTCCCGCCGTCACCGCCCCGAACCGCACCGTCCGACCCGCCGAGTCGTCGGCTCCGCTGGCCCCGACCGGCGCCGACCTCCCCGCCGTCCGCTCGCCCCGCGGCTTCGCCCTCTACGTCGGCCTGGACGAGATCAAGGCCGCCGAAGCCGGTGTGAGCCTTCCGCTGCTCGTCGACGCCCTCCGCCGCACGCTGGCCGAGCTCGCGCCCGGCGCCGAGACCCACGCCACCGTCGCCCTCGCCCCGCACGGCTCCGGCGGCCGCGACCTCGACGTCGTGCGTCTCGCCCTGCAGGAGCCCGGCGCGATCGCCCGCACCAAGGCCGCCGCCGAGGAGGAGACCACGCCGGAGGAGTCCGGCGTCACCGTCGACATCTCCCGCAAGCGCGTGCTCATCGACGGCGAGTCGGCCGCCTTCACCTACAAGGAGTTCGAGCTGCTGCAGTACCTCGTCCTCCGCGAGGGCCGCACGATCGAGCGCAGCGAGCTCGTCGCCGGCCTCTGGCAGGCCCAGGACGACGAGACCCCTGGCGAGCGCACGATCGACGTGCATGTGCGCCGGCTGCGGGCGAAGCTCGGGCGCTACGAGGACATCGTCCGTACCGTGCGCGGCATCGGCTACCGCTTCGACCGTCACGCCGACGTCGTCATCCGTTACGGCCACGGAACCCCGTCGCCCGACCGCTTCTGACCCGCTCCTGCTCAGCCCGGAGGCCGGTGTCAGGAGCCGCGCGTAGGGTGGGCGCATGACCCTCGCCGCCGCCCCCGCGACGGCGGGCGCCGTCCGCGCGGATGCTCCGCGGGAGACGACGTACCGCCCGCCGCACCCGCTCGATCTCCGGCGAACCGTCGGCATGCTGCGCCGCGGCGGCACCGATCCGACGACGGTCTTCGACGGCCCCGTCATCTGGCGCGCGGTCCGCACGCCACAGGGTCCGTCGACGTTGGCCCTGCGGATGTCGGGGAACGACGTCACGGCGACCGCCTGGGGTCCGGGCGCCGAGCACGCACTCGCCCTCGTGCCGGCACTGTGCGGTGCCGGCGACGACCCGACCGGCTTCGATCCCTCCCTGCACCCCCTCATCGCCGAGGCGGCCCGGCGACACCCCGGCATCCGGCTCGCGCGCACGGATGAGGTCTTCGATGCTCTCGCCTGCGGCATCCTGGAGCAGAAGGTCACCTCCATGCAGGCCTTCGGCGCCTGGCGATACCTCGTGTCGCGCTTCGGCGACCCGGCGCCGGGGCCGACGCCGCGACCGATGGCCGTCGCTCCCACGGCGGCGCAGTGGCGACGCATCCCCTCCTGGGCGTGGCACCGCGCCGGAGTGGAGCCGCCGCAGTCGAAGACCATCGTGCGGGCGGCGGAGCGCGGCGACCGCATCGCCGATGCCGTCCGAGCGGCCACGACCGGCCCTGACCGTGACCGCGTCCTCACGAGCCTGCCCGGAGTCGGCGTCTGGACCGCTGCGGAGACGCGCATCCGTGCGCTGGGCGACCCCGATGCCGTCAGCGTGGGCGACTACCATCTGGCGCACGAGGTCGGACATGCCCTGACGGGGCACCGCACGGATGACGCCGGCATGGTCGAGCTGCTCGCTCCCTGGGCCGGTCACCGGCAGCGCGTCATCCGGCTCATCTTCGCGAGCGGCGTCGCCGAGGCGCGGCGCGGACCCCGGCTCGCCCCGGAAGACCACCGCCGACGCTGACCGGCCCGTTCCCGGAGCGGCCGACGTATGCTGAGCGCATGTCCCGTACCGCCCTGCGCATCTTCGTCACGGTCGGCCTGCTGATCGCCGGTGTCGTCCTCGGCCTCATCTTCCAGAACGTGTGGCTGGGCGTGCTGCTCGCCGCGATCGTGTGGTTCGGCTGGTTCCTCGGCTACGAGTCCCGCCGCGGTCACAACGCGGGCGTGAACGACGAGGACCACGGCGTCGAGCTCTGACGCCATGGAGCGGCAGTCCAGCGCCGGCCGTCGGGCCGTGCTCACGGCCGTGGTGTCGGTGATTCCGCGGCCGGAGGATCTCCGCCGCAACGTGTTCGTCGGCATCGACGGCGTGGACGGCTCGGGGAAGACGGTGTTCGCCGACGAGATCGCCGAACTCCTCGCGCCGCGGCACCCCACGGTGGCCCCGGAGGCGGCGAGCAACCGACGCTACGTCGAGGGTCAGCGGATGTACCTGCGAGAGGACGACCCGGAGCGGCACGCCGCGGTGATCGTGGAGAACGACGACCTCCGGGCCCCTCGGATCGTCGGCTCGCGTCAGTAGTAGACGGCGAGGGGGCCGGAGGGTCCGTCCACGACCTGCACGGGGGTGTCGAACACGCGGCTCAGCACGTCGTCCGTCATGATCGCCGCCGGCGGGCCGAACTCCACCACCCGACCGTCCTTCATGGCGCAGATGTGGTCGGCGTAGTGTCCGGCGAAGTTGATGTCGTGCAACACGATGACGATCGTCCGCCCGAGCTCCTCCGCCGCGCGCCGCAGGTGCTTCATCATCTGCACGGCGTGCCGCATGTCGAGGTTGTTGAGGGGCTCGTCGAGCAGCACGAACTCCGTGTCCTGCGCGAGCACCATGGCCACGTAAGCCCGCTGCCGCTGCCCGCCGGAGAGCTCGTCGAGGTAGCGCCCCTCGAGCGCCCCCAGATCGAGGAAGTCGATCGCCTGGCTGATGACCTCCTCGTCGGCTCTCGTCAACCGGCCCTGGGAGTGCGGGAAGCGGCCGAAACCCACGAGCTGCCGCACGGTGAGCCTGGTCACGAAGTGGTTCTCCTGGCGGAGGATCGAGACCACCTTGGCCAGGTCCTTCGACTTCGTGGAGGCGACGTCGAGGCCCGCGATCTCGATGGCCCCGGCGTCCATCCCGTTCAGCCGGCCGATCATGGTCAGGAGCGTCGACTTGCCCGCACCGTTCGGCCCGATGAGGGCGGTGATCCCGCCGGTGGGGATGCGGAGGTCGACGGGGCCGATCGCGACCTCGCTGCTGTAGTCACGGCGGACGCCGTCGAGTGCGATCACAGTCTGCCCTTTCGGAGGATGACGATGAGGAACACGGTGCCGCCCACGATCTCGATGAGGATCGAGACCATGCCCTGCGCGTAGAAGACGTTCTTCATGACGAAGTACGCCCCCGCCAGGATCGAGAACGCGGTGAGGACGGCGACCGGGAAGATCAGCCGATGGTCGTGCGTGTCGGCGAACTGGTACGCGAGCGTCGCCACGAGGAAGCCGAGGAAGGTCATCGGACCCACGAGGGCTGTGGAGGTGGCCATCAGCACGGCGACGAGGGTCAGGACGAGGAACTGCTCCCGCCGGTGGTCGAGGCCGAGCGATCGTGCGGCATCGGGGCCGAGCGCGAGCACGTTCAGACGCCGGGACCGCAGCCACAGGAGGGTCGAGGCCGCGATCACGAGCGGGATCGCGAGCGGGAGATACGAGGGATCGGCGTTGGAGACGTTGCCGAACAGCCGGGCGGCGAGCACATCGAACTCGCTGGGGGTGAGCAGCCGCTGCATGAATGTGGCGATCGCCCCGAGGCCGCCCCCGATCACGATGCCCACGAGCAGCATGATCTGGAGGTTGCCGTAGCGCCCGGACAGGAGCCACCCGTAGAGGAGGACGGCGAGCGCGACCATGATGAGCACCTGGAGGGCGAACTGGCCGACGCCCTGGATCGCCACCAGCCCGGCGACGCCGAAGAGGTACACGGTCGTGGTCTGGACGACACGGTACAGCGACTCGAAGCCCATGATCGAGGGAGTGATGATCCGGTTGTTCGTGACCGTCTGGAAGCTGACCGTGGCGACGGCCTGGGCGACGGCGACGAGCGCCATCACGACCACGGCGGTCGCACGGTGCTGGGCGATGCGCCAGAACCCGGGCGTGCCGACGGGCAGCGGGTTGTCCCAGGCGAGGAGACCGAACGCGGAACCGAGGGCGAGCACACCGAGCACCACGAGCACGACGATGTAGCGGCGACGCGCCCGCACGGTCGTGAACGCCCCGGCCGACCGCGTCGTCCGCGGGGCCGTCGTCGCCGTCATCGTCGCCTCAGCCACGACGACGCTGCCGCAGGAGGAGAAGCACGAACACGACGGCGCCGACGACACCGAGGATCAGCGACACCGGCACCTCGAACGGCATGATGATCGTCCGGCCGATGATGTCGCAGACGGTGACGATCGCGATGCCGAGCAGGCACACCCACGGCAGGTTGCTGCGCAGGTCGTCGCCACGGACCATCGAGACGATGTTCGGAACGATCAGCCCCAGGAAGGGCAGGTTGCCGACGACCACGGTGACCACACCGGTCGTCACCGCGATCAGCGCGGTGCCGAGCAGGATCATCCGGTTGTAGTTCACCCCGACGTTGGTGGCGATCTCCTCCCCCAGCCCGGCGATGGTCAGTCGGTCGGCCACGAGGAAGACGATGACGCCGATAATGGCGACGATCCACAGCATCTCGTACTGTCCGCGCATGACCGAGGTGAAGCTGCCCGCGAACCAGACACCGATGATCTGCAGGGAGTTCGTGACGAGGGCGAAGTAGGTCGTGATCGCGCCGACCACCGCGCCCAGCATGATGCCGACGATGGGCACGATGAGCGACGACTTCAACGCCACCCGGCGGAGGAACGCGAAGAACACCATCGTGCCGACGAACGCGGCGAGCACGGCCCCGGCCATGCGCAGCGGAAGGGAGGGCTGCGGCACGAGCACCATCACGGTGAGGAGCCCGAGTCCCGCCCACTCCGTGGTCCCGGTGGTGGTCGGCTCGACGAAGCGGTTCTGCGTGAGCAGCTGCATCACGAGACCGGCCATCGCCATCGCCGCGCCCGCGAGCACGAGCGCGATCGTCCGGGGGACGCGGGTGATCTGGAACATCTGCGCGCCGTCGTCCGCGCCGGCGATGTCGTACACACCGGTGAAGAGCGAGATCACCAGAAGCGCCGCCACGACGAGGACGCCGATGAGCAGCTTCGGATCGAAAAGCCGTGCGGACGATCGCGGTGTCGAGGTGAGGAGAGGAGAGGTCATGGGGGGATGCCGGCGGCGGCGCCCCGGTCGGGACGCCGCCGCCCAGCCCTTACTTGTCGGCGCTCTTCTCGAGCGCGTCGGCGAGGTCGTTGAGGAACGTCGTGTACGTCTGGATGCTCTCGTTGAGGTAGGTGTCCGTGGGCATGTAGACGATCTGATCGTCCTTCACCGCGGTGACGCCGGCGAGCGCTTCGGAGTTCTCGATGATCTCCGCCGCCTGCACGTAGTCCGGCGTCTCCGCGGCGAACACGGCGTCGCGGTCGAGCACCAGGATCCAGTCGGGGTTCGAGGCGGCGATGGCCTCGACCGAGATCTCGTCGCCCTGGTGGTCGTCGCTCGCATCGTCGACCTGCAGCGCCGGAGTGAGGCCGAGCATGTCGTAGATCGGGCCGAGCGAGCGGCCGACCGTCGGAGCGAGGTAGCCGATCTGGCCACCCGAGGTGTTCACGGCCATGACGGTGTCGGCGTCGTCGTAGGCCGCCTTCGCGCGGTCCACCGCGGCGTCGAACTCCTCGACGAGCTTCTGGGCCTCGTCCTGCGTGCCGAAGATCTCGCCCAGGACGGTCGTCTGCCGCTTGAGCTCCTCATCGAAGGGCTCGCCGTCTCGGGGCTCCAGGTCGATGATCGTCGCGTCCGGGACCAGCTCCGCGATGGCCTCGTTGTGCTGAGTGAAGCGCTGACCGCTGATGATGAGGTCGGGGTCGGCGGCGACGATGGCCTCGAGGTCGGGCTCGGTATGCAGGCCGATGTCGACGATGTCCTCGTCCTTCGCGTACGAGACGGTCTCCGGCATCAGGGAGACCGCACCGGCGGAGAGCTCGACACCCCAGTCGGACAGGGTCTGGAAGGTCCGGTTGTCCAGAGCGACGACCGAGGTCGGCGGCGTGGTGATCTCATGCGTGCCGGTGTTGTCCTCGATGGTCACGGTCCCCGATCCCGCGGTCGTCGCTTCGGGTTCGGCTTCGCCGCCGGACGCGCAGCCGGAGAGGGCGAGCAGGCCGACGAGAGCGACGCTCGTGGCGGTGAGGGTTCTGGGCACGGACATGGAGAGACTCCTGTTCTGCGGGGATGTGTGCACCCTCGTGGGGCGCCGGTCCGACGGGCGGGCGAGCCGACCGCGTCGGTTTTTAGGTTAGCCTTACTTTATGAGCGATACGAAATCCGGTTTCTCGATCGAGCGTCGCGGCCTCGAGCTGCGCTTCCGCAACGTCACGCTGAGCGCCCGCGAATGGCTCGCTCCGGATTTCGTGCGCGTCCGGCTGTCCGGCCCCGACCTCGCCGGCTTCGACTCCCCGGGCTCAGACGACCACATGCGGCTCTTCTTCCCGAGCGGCCCCGTGGGCTCGGTGGAGGAGCTGCGCGCCGCCCCGAGCCGCGAGTACACGCCCCTCGCGTGGGGTGACGACTGGCTCGATGTCGAGTTCGCCGTGCACGGCGATCAGGGCGTGGCCGCACCGTGGGCCGCGAACGCCCCGCTGGGGTCGACCATCGGCGTCGGCGGGCCGCGCGGCGCCGCCGTCCTCACCGGAGAGCCGGGATCGTGGCTCCTCGTCGGTGACGAGACGGCCATCCCCGCGATCCGCCGTTTCGCCGCCCTCATCCCCGACGGCACGCCGGCACGCATCGTCATCGAGACCACGTCGGCAGCCGGCGAGGTCGCTCTCGAAGCTCCGGTGGCTGTCGAGTGGCTGCACCGCGGCGCCGCTCCCGCCGGCTCTGCGCTGATCTCCTTCCTCGACGCGCTCACCGAGGACGAGGTCGTCGGACCCGACCCGTTCGTCTTCATCGCCGCCGAGCAGTCCATCGTGAAGCCCGGTCGGGCCCTGCTGGCACGCTGGGGCGTGGACAACGCGAACGCCGTCGTGAAGGGCTACTGGAAGCGCGGCGAGGCCGAATACCACGCTCCCCACTGACACCGGGTCGATGCGCTGACAGACTGGGCGCATGGCTCTCCTCGATCACCTGGGCATCACCGTCGCCGACCTCGAACGCGGACGGGCGCAGTTCCATCCCGTGCTCACCGCGCTCGGCTACGAACTCGGCGGCGAGGACGATCACTCGATCTCCTGGCACACCGGCGACGAGACCGAGATCATCCTCTACACCTGGGACGACGACTCCACGCCCCACCGGCACGGCCGCGTGGGCTGGCAGCACATGGCTTTCGCGGTGCCGTCGCGCGCCGAGGTCGACAGGCTCCACGATCTCGCGCTCGAATCCGGCTGGACCGCCGTGCGGGACCCGAAGGAATATCCGCGGTACAGCGAGCGGTACTACGCCTCCTTCGTCGAGGACGCCGACGGCATCCGGCTCGAGTTCATGTACAACCCGCCGAGGGACGCTTGACGCCCGGGCGTGTCGCCGCCTAGGGTGGCAAGGCTGTGCCGACCGGCGCCGCACACCAGCCGAGGAGACGACGGATGACCGCCCCGCGGAATCTCCACCCGATCACGGCATTGCCGCTTCCGCAGAAGCGCAATGACCGCGACGAGTCGTACCCTCCGGCGCGCGCCGTGTGACAGCATCCGCTCTCGCAACGCCCCGCACCGTCAGGTCCGGGGCGTTTTCCGTCGGAAGACTCCCCTGACCTGTGGGCTGGACATCACCACAAGGAAAGGAATCATGGAGAGGCTCTCCGCACGGCTGCTGTCGTGGGCGTCCCTGATCGATGAGAAGACCCTCGATCAGGCGCGCACCACCTCACGCATGCCGTTCATCCACCCGCACCTGGCGCTGATGCCGGATGCGCACCTCGGCAAGGGGGCGACCGTCGGGTCGGTCATCCCGACGCTCGGCGCGATCATCCCCGCCGCCGTCGGCGTCGACATCGGCTGCGGCATGATCGCCGTCCGCACGCCGTTCACGAAGGACGACCTCGACGGGCGCGACCTCGCCGCGCTCCGGGAGCAGATCGAGCGCGCGGTCCCGCTGTCCGCCGGGCGCTACAACAACAAGGTCGTGGGGACGGCCGCTCCTCGCGTGGTCGAGCTGGAGGAGCGGGCCACCGCGGCCGAGTTCGACCCCGAGGGCTACGCGAAGAACTGGCGGCTCCAGCTCGGCACCCTCGGGTCGGGAAACCACTTCATCGAGGTGTCGGCGGATGAACTCGACCGGGTCTGGCTGTTCCTGCATTCCGGTTCCCGCGGCGTGGGCAACAGGATCGCCGGGCACCACATCGCCGTCGCACAGCGTCTGGCGAAGCAATGGTGGATCGACCTCCCCGACCCCGACCTGGCCTACCTCGTCGAGGGCACGCCGGAGTTCACCCGCTACATCCGGGAGCTCAGGTGGGCGCAGCACTTCGCGCTGCTGAACCGCGAGGAGATGATGGACCGCGTCATCCGGCAGCTCTCCGAGTTCCTCGGCACCCCGGTCGAGGAGGAGGAGCGGATCAACTGCCACCACAACTTCACGGAGTCGGAGATGCACTTCGGGAAGCGCGTCTGGGTGTCCCGGAAGGGCGCGATCCAGGCGGATGCGGGTCGGCCCGGACTCATCCCCGGGTCGATGGGCACGGCGTCCTACGTGGTGGAAGGGCTCGGCGACCCGCTGTCGCTGAACTCGTCACCGCACGGCGCCGGGCGCGAGTACTCGCGGTCCGCGGCCCGGAAGACGTTCACGCATGCGCAGCTGCGCGAGGCGATGGCCGGCATCGAGTTCCGCGACACCGACGCCTTCATCGACGAGATCCCGCAGGCGTACAAGCCCATCGATCGCGTGATGGCGGATGCGGCGAGCCTGGTGCGGATCCGGCACACGCTGCGGCAGCTCGTCAACGTGAAGGGCGACTGACCGAGGGCCGGGTGAGAGGGATCCTCGCCCGGCCCTTCCTCCCCAATCCGCGCGATTCCTGGTGTCTCCACAGAGCGCGGGTCGCCCAGCGTGGCGTCCGCCAGGATGCTGGCAGGCTGAAGGGTCCGGTGCCACGATGAGGGGATGGAAACCATGGACGGTGCACAGGTCTGGACCATGATCGGCGCGTTCACGGCGCTGATGATGGGCATGCTCACGGTCGTCTCGACGCTGTTCATCCGCGTCCTGCGCAGCGAGATCGGCAGCCTGCGCAACGAGATGACCGCGCGCTTCGATGCGGTCAACACCCGGTTCGACGCGGTCGGCACCCGCATCGACGGCGTCAACGCCCGTATCGACGGACTCGATCGTGATGTGCAGGCGCTCGTGAAGCGCACCTTCGGACTGGATCGGGAGTGAGGATCGACGCATGAGGATCGTCGTCGCAGGAGGAACCGGCGTCGTCGGCACGCCCACGGTGGAGGCCGTCCGGAGCGCGGGTCATGAGGCCGTCGTGCTCAGTCGTTCGCACGGCGTCGACCTGGTCAGCGGGCGCGGGCTGGAGGCGGCGCTGACCGGGGCCGACGCCGTGATCGACGTCGTGAGCGTCGAGACGCTGAAGGCGAGCACGGCGATCGAGTTCTTCACGGCCGCCACCGGGAACCTCCTCGCCGCCGCCGCGGACGCCGGCGTGGGACACGTCGTCCTGCTCTCCATCGTCGGCATCGACCGGATCCCCTACGACTACTACGCGGGCAAGGTGGCCCAGGAGAAGCTGGTCTCCGCGTCCGCCGTCCCCTCGACGATCCTCCGAGCCACGCAGTTCCACGAGTTCGCCGCGCAGATGTTCGCGCGCGCGAAGGCGGGTCCGCTGCATCTCGCCCCGCGTGCGCGCACGCAGCCGGTGGCGGCCCGCGAGGTCGCGGAACGGCTCGTCGCGCTCGCGACCGGGAACGCGCGGGGCCGAGTGCCCGACCTCGCCGGCCCCCGCGAAGAGCAGCTCGCCGACATGGTGCGGGCGTACGCGCGACGTATCGGGTACCGCGGCTGGATCCCGGCGCTGAACGTGCCAGGTCCGCAGATGGCGGGGATGCGCGCGGGGAAGGCGCTGCCGGGACCAGACGCGATTCGCGGGACGCAGACGTTCGCGGAATGGCTTGCCGAAGCGGTGCCGGCGCGCGCAGACTGAGGAGGGGCGGGGGTCTTTCCAGCAGTCGAGCGACCAGGAGCAGCACGCATGGCGAACCTCAATCCCTACCTGTCCTTCCGCACCGAGGCCCGCGAGGCCATGGAGTTCTACCGGGGAGTCCTCGGCGGAGACCTCGACATCACGGTCTTCGGCGACTTCCCTGACATGGTGCAGGATCCGAGCCAGAAGGATCTCGTGATGCATGCGCAGCTCACGACCCCCGACGGTCTCGTGCTCATGGCCTCGGATACTCCGGAGGGCATGACCTACGAGAGACCGCAGGGCATCTCCGTCTCGCTGAGCGGCAATACACAGGAGGTCACCCGACAGGTGTGGGGCCGGCTCTCCGAGGGCGCCACGATCACGATGCCGCTCGACGTGCCGCCGTGGGGTGGGACGTTCGGCATGCTCGTCGACCGCTTTGGGATCGCCTGGATGCTGCACGGCGACCCGGAGTGACCGCCGGGCTCAGCGCGGCAGCACGGCGCGACACGCGAGGTGCAACGCCAGCCGCGCCTCGGGGTCGCTCATGTCGATCCCGAGGAGCTCCTGCACCCGCCGGATCCGCACGGCGACCGTGTTGCGATGCAGCCCGAGAGCGGCCGCCGTGGCCGCGATGCCTGACTCATGGTCGAGGTACGCCGACAGCGTCGTGAGCAACTCGCCGTTCCCCTCCCCCAGGGGTGCCAGCAGCGACTGCGCGGCCGGAACGAAGGTGTCGTTCCCGGTCCAGGCGAGCAGGAGCTGTTCGAGCCCGAGGCTGTCGACGCGGACGAACCATCCGGTCGCCGACCGGGCCGCGGCGATCCGTGCGGCGTCGCCGGCCTCGTCGAGGGTCGCCGCCAGTCCTTCCGGCCCGGTCTGCGCCGAGCCCACCCCGGTCGCCACCGCGAAGTCGCGCAGGGCCGCGAGGTGGAGGTCGCGCAGCGCCGCCACGGCCCGCTCGATGCGGTCGGGACCGGGGGCTTCGGCGAAGGAGAGCCAACCGCTGAGGCCTCGACCGGCGGTGGTCGCGTGCGCCTCGGCGTCGATCGCGCTGAGCCCAGGCCTGATCGCACGAAGGAGCGCGAGCGGCTCCACCCGGCTGCGCGCCACCATGCGGAACCCGAGGTGATGCCCACCGGTGCGCCACCCCCGCTCCGCCATGCGCCGTTCGACATCGGCATCGGCGGCTCCGCGGAGCTCGACGAAGTCCCGCAGCAGCCCGGACGACGCGGCGACGTCGTTGACGGCCGCGATCTCGTCGATGAGGATGCGGGCGGCCACCGCGGGCATTGCGACCTCCGCGGCCACCAGGAGCGACTGCAGCTGCGCCTCTCCGAAGCCGTCGCCGAACAGGACCAGGCGCAGACCGGACCGGCCGGGGCTGTCCACGCGCACCGATGCGGCCGCGCCCTCCCCCGCCCTGGCGCCATCGCTCCACGAGTCGAAGCGGATCGCCGCGTGCAGGTCGGCACCCAGATGTCCTCCGGCCTGACGCAGCACTCCCGCGGCGTCGACGAGGGCGACGCCGAGACCGAGGTTCGCCGCGAGGTGTCCGAGCAGGTCGCCGAGGTCGTCGGCCGCGTATTCGAAGGACTGCGCGACCTTGCGCACCCTCGTGAGCGTGAGGGCGTCTCTCGCCTCGATGAGCATCCAGCAGGCGCGGGCGAGCTGGACCGGCCTCTCGACGTCGAGCAGAGCGAGACCGATCCGGTCCGCGAGGCGGAGCGCCCCGGGATCGACACCGGCGGCGCCGGGGAGCGCGAGTCCGGTGAACCCGCGGTCACGGACCCGGCGCAGCATCGCGTCCTGCTGCCAGGTGGCGAGCGGTGCCCCCGCCGTGAGGATGGCGAGCCGGGCGGTCCCTTCGTCCGGCAGGTCGGACTCCGCAGCCTCCACCACGACCGCGTCCCACCCGACGTGGCGGGGGCCGGCGACATGGCGGAGGACGCCGTTCTCCTCCTGCGCCAGAAGGGCCCCCAGGGCGAGCGCGCCGTTCACGCGGCGTCCAGATCGACGAGCCCGTAGGCGGAAGGCACGACCCGGGCCCGCCGCTCAGGGCGGGCGTTCCACCACTCCGGCGCGGGAAGGGCGACGGCCGCCACCGTGCGCCCGGGGGCGAGTTCGGTGACCTCGAGGATCTCCCGGGACACGGCATCCAGGAGCACGATGATCTCGGGGGCCGCGGCGACGAGCAGGCCGTCGGTGAGCACCGCCAGCGTCTCGGAACGGGTGACGATCCGGTGCACCGCTCCGCCGAGTCCGGCGATCTCGACCGCGTTCACGTGCGGATCGGTGCCGGAGGACGCACCGGCCACGATGCGACCCTCGGCGAGCAGCGTCCCGCCGAGCACGTCGGCCAGGACCGGCAGCGGCGCCGAACGGTGCGCCAGGAAGCTGCGACCGAGGGCGAGCGCGCGGGCGAGGTGGTCGGCGATGGCGTGCTCCCGCAGGTCGCCGACGGTGAAGCCGGCGAGCACAGCGCAGCCGACGCCTCCGGCCTGGATGATGGCCGAACGGACGACACGCTCCGCATCGATGGCCCTCGTCGCCTCCACCAGCGCCACCCCGTCGGCGCCGGTCTCGCACGCGAAGACCAGTCCCGGCACGCGGTCGACGAACAGGGACATCTGATCGAGTCCCGGCACCGCACGCCCCGTGCAGTCGGCGTCCACCACGGTGTGCGATCCGGCCAGGGTGAGCGGCGCGAGGCCGTTCATGCCGCCGCCCTCGAGGGAGCACACGGCCGGGACGGGATGCCCGAGCCACCGCTCCACCGCCCGCAGCAGAGGGGCGAAGGGCGCGGCGCCGGGCATCCGCTCGCCGAGCAGCATCGTCGACCCGACGAAGGCCACGCCGAGACAGGGCGTGCCGGGATCGAGCGCATCCACGGGCGAGACCTCGAGGGGCCATCCCGCGGTGGTGTCGAGGATGAGTTCGAGCATCGTCGTGGAACCGCCGCCGCCGGAGCCGAGCAGGGCGTACCCGCGGGCGAGCGCCTCCAGGTCGTCCCGCTCCAGCCTCATGGGATCCAGCCTAGGACGCGGCCATCCCCTCGACGGGAGCGAACTCCTCGGTCAGGCCGAAGGCCGACGGCCCGAAGGCGGCCAGCGCCTCGGGGGTGCGCATCATCGCCGGCGTCGAGATGCCGAGCACCCGGACGCGCTGACCGTACCGGAGGCCCTCCGTGGTGATGGGCTCGGCCGTCTCGTGGTCGACGACGCAGATGAGATCGGGGACGATCGCGACGAGCCGTCCGGCCCGCCGCGCGGTGAGGTTCTCGTTCTGGAACGCGATCTCGAACGTGTCGTCCTCCGCGGCACCGAGCGGAGCGATGACCGCCCGCCCCTTCGCGAAACCCTCGGTGGTCCGTCGTTCGACGTCCATCACCTTCCCGACGCAGAGCTCGCGCACATGCGGGTAGAGCGTGGTCGCGAGCGTCGCGGCGATGGCCTCGAACGGCGAGCGGTGCTCCTCCCGGGCGAGGCGGATCGCCCGACCCAGCGCGAGGGCCATCGAGATGGTCCGCGGCACCGCTGTGCGTCGCACGTCGGCGCCGCTCATGGCGTACTCGGCGATGTGACCGACGCCACCCAGCCGGATGGTGATGCCCCGGGCGAGCCACTCCATCTGGCGGTCGTCGTCCCCGGTGTCGATGACGACCCGCTCCCCGCGCTCTCCGGCGAGGGCGAGCGGCGAGCCGTGGACGCCGTACACCGCGAAGGTCTCCATGGACAGCTCGGGGAAGGCGCGTCCCATGCCGTCCGCGTCGACGACCGGCAGTCCGGTCTCCGCGGCGACGATGAGCGGGATCATCGAGTTGATCCCGCCGCATTCGATGGGCATGGTCGCATCGGCCCGACGTCCGAGGTGGTCCTCCAGGGTGCGCAGCGCGAGGGTGGGCTCGGTGCCGGCGGGGATCTTCTCGACCATCACGGTCGGCGCCCCCATCTGCGCGGTCGGGATCACGAAGAGGTCATTGGCGAGGTCGTCCGGATCGAGGATCGTGATGGTCCCGTCGCCGAGCACCCGCTCCACCAGCATCTTGCCGATGTAGGGGTCGCCCCCGCCGCCGGTGCCGAGCAGCGTCGCACCGCGGGCGAGGTCGGGCAGGTCCGCCGCCGTCAGCTTCCAGCTCATGCGGCGGCCCCTGCCGCGGCGTCTCCGGCGGAGACCGTGCCGTCGAAGCGATGCGCCGGGATGTCGTAGCCGAAGTACCCCGGGCCGACCATCGCGAGAGCCGCATCCGAGTGCCAGCGCTCGTCGGCCGGAGCGGCGATCACGCGGACGCGCTGTCCGTAGCGCAGCCCCTCGGTCGTGACGGGCTCCCCCGACTCGCCGTCGAGGACCATGATGAGGTCCGGAGTGGTCGCCAGCACCCGTCCGTCCGCTTCGGCGACGAGGTGCTCGTTCTGGAACTGCAGCGTCAGCGAGGTGCCGCCGTCTCCATCTATCCGTGCCCTGCCGCGCGCGAAGCCGGTGGTCGTGGCCCGGTTCACGTCGGCGACCTTGCCGCCGTACAGCTCCCGGCCGCGGAGGAGCTGGACGACAGCGGCAACCGGGTCGGTCTTCGCCTCGCGGGCCTCCTCGATCCGCTGACCGATGTCGATGCACCGGGACAGCGATCCCGCCACCAGCGACTGACGTGCGGCGGCACCCGACATCGAGAAGCCGGAGATCATGACGGAGCAGCCCATCTCGACGCACGCGACACGGGCGATGCGCTCGGTCCAGGAGTTGTCGGCGGTCTGCAGCACGCCCGTGTTCCCCTTCTCGTCGCTGAAGGCGAGCGGCGAGGCCGTCACGCCGTAGAGCGTCGGGAGCACCATCTGCAGTTCGGGGAACGCGCGCCCCATGCCGTCCGCATCGACGAGCGGAAGCCCGAGCGCGGCGGCGGCGGCGATCGGGATCGTCGAGTTCACCCCGCCCACCTCGGCACAGGCGATGTGCGTGACCGGGCGGCCGAGGTGGATGCCGAGCGCCTTGACCGGCTCGATGACCTCCGCGAGGCTCGGCAGCTTCTCGACCATGACGGTGGGCGCGCCCATCATCGCGACGAACAGCACCAGGGCGTCGTCCGGCACCTCGTCGAGCGCCACGACCGTGACGTCTCCGGAGGCGAGGGCCTGGCGGGCGAGGAGGGCGCCGATGTACGGGTCGCCACCCCCGCCGGTGCCGAGCACGGCCGCGCCGCGGGCGAGGCCGTCGATGTCGGCCGCGGTGATCGTGGTGCTCATGTCAGGCCCCCATGTCGAGGTCGCCGACCGCCTTCACACGGATGCGCGTGGCGTTGCCGGGAAGATACGGGATGGGGACCTCGTCGAAGTCGATGATCGTCACGGTCGCGGGCTTGGCACCGGCCGCGATGGCCTTGTCGACGGCCTCCGCGCGCACCTCGGCGATGGTCTCATCGCGACGGCCGGGCTCGATCGCGTAGACCTTGTCGATCTCGCCACCGACCTGCGCGATCGAGGCGCCGATGGCGTTGGCGACCGCATAGTTCTCCGGCCGATGCACGGTGCCGAACAGGGGCAGCTCGTCGGGCAGCAGGATGGACCCGCCACCGACCGCCACGACCGCGATGGGTTCGGGCGACGTGCGCATGCGGTCCACCGCCTCCGCCACCCGCTCCGCGATCCGGGCGAGCACCCGCTCCACGAAAGCGGGGTCCAGGTGCGCGACCTTGGCGGGGTCTCCCACCTGCGCGCGACCGGCGGCGACCGCGATGTCGGTGGCCGTGAGGGTCGAGCCGCCGAAGACCAGCGCCTCCGTCGTCAGCGTGTAGCCGACCGAGGCCGGGCCGACTTCGGCGGTCTCCTCGTCGACGATGCTGCCGCCACCGATGCCGAGGGAGAGCACGTCCGGCATCCGGAAGTTCGTGCGGATGCCGGCGACCTTCACCTCGTTCGCCGTCTCCCGCGGGAAGCCGTTGATGAGCAGGCCGATGTCGGCGGTGGTGCCGCCCACGTCGATGACGGCGCAGTCGACGAGTCCGCTCGTGGCCGCGGCTCCACGCATCGAGTTCGTCGGTCCGGACGCGAACGTGGCGACCGGGTACCGGCGCACGTAGTCCTCGTCCATCAGCGTGCCGTCGTTCTGGCTGAGGAAGATCGGCGCCTCGATGCCCTGCGCGCGGACCGCCGAGGTGAGCCCGTCGACGATCTCCGACGCGAGCTCCCGGAGGGCGGCGTTGATGATCGTCGCGTTCTCGCGCTCCAGCAGCCCGATGCGGCCGATCTCGTGCGAGAGCGAGATGGCGGCGTCCTCCCCCAGCACCGAGGCGACGATCTCGGCCGCCTGCACTTCGAGGTCGTGGTTGACCGGGCTGAAGACCGACGAGATGGCGACGGACCGGATGCCGTGCGCCTTCATGTCCTCGGCGTGCGCGCGGATCTCGTCGGGGTCGAGCGGCGAGATCGGGCGGCCGTCGAACTCGTAGCCGCCGTGCGCCAGGTAGCTGCGCGCCCGGGTGGCCGCGACGAGAACCTCCGGCCAGTCGATCAGCGGCGGCAGGGCCCGCGTCGCGGGCAGGCCGAGTCGAAGGGCCGCGACCGGAGCGAGTCGGCTCGCCTGCACGAGCGCATTGATGAAGTGCGTCGTGCCGATCATCACCGCGTCGATGTCGGCCCCCTCGAAGGAGTGCCCCGCACGGAGGTCTTCGATGGCCTGGACGATCCCGCTCGTCACATCCGGGGTCGTGGAGTGCTTCACCCCGGCCAGGGTGCGGGTGCCGTCCATGAGGACGGCGTCGGTGTTGGTGCCGCCGACGTCGATGCCGATGTGCATGGTGCTCGCTTTCGTGGAGGTGGTTCTTTTCCGGCGCGTCTGCTCAGACCGCGGCGGGGGTGCTGTCGACGGGGCTGGCCTGCCGGGTCGTGGCGACGCCGACGCCGCGCACCCAGCCGAGCTTGCCGGCGACGGTGTAGAGCACCATCGACAGGAAGAGGCTGAGCAGCGACGGGATGCCCCAGGTCACGAAGTAGCCGACCAGCGAGGAGACCAGCCAGACGACGATCGTGGCCGGGACGATCCTCGGGGCGGTGGCGGGCAGGGTCCCCGCGGCACGGGTCGCGTCGAGCTCGGGACGCCAGCGGCGCACCACGTAGTACTCGGCGACCATGATCCCGGCGATCGGCGGGAACGCGACGCTGAGCACGACGAGGAACTCGGTGAACTGACCGAGGATGCCGACGGCGGCCAGCACCGAGCCGACCACTCCGAGGACGATCGTGGTGGTGACACGGTGGAGGTTCTTGCCGAAGGCGGTGGAGATGAAGTTCACCAGGCCGAGAGTGGAGGAGTACAGGTTCCAGTCGTTGATCTTCAGCGTGCCGGTGAGGACGATGAACAGACCGATGAAGCCGACGGACGAGGTCACGATCGCGACGATGTCGCCGGTCGCCGCCGCGTGGGCGAGGAGGACGCCCGCGAGTCCGATCACGAATTCGCCCAGGGAGACGCCGAGCACCGTCTGCTTGACGACGTCGGCCCGCGAGCGGTTGAACCGGGTCATGTCGCCGGTGATGATGGCGCCGACGATGAGGCCCCCGGCGACGATGCCGGTTCCCGCCCAGACGCTCATGGTCGGGCCGGGCGCCGGGCCGGTGAGCAGTTCGCCGATGTCGTGCCGCGTGAGCTCGGAGATGACGGACCAGCCCACGAGGATGAGGAACAGCGGCACCGTGATGTTGGCGAGCCACTGCATGCCGACGAAGCCGAAGGCGACGATCGCGGTGACGGCGAGGCCGAAGATGAGGCTCCAGGCCCAGACGGGCAGCGCGCCGGGCATCAGCGCGTCGAGCGACTGCGCGGAGATCGCGGACTGGATGCCGAACCAGCCGATGAGGCTGATGCCGATCGCGAGGCCGACGAGCGAGGCGCCGATCTCGCCGAAGCCGGTCCAGCGGGCGAGGAGCGCCGTGTTCAAACCCTCGCGCTGGCCGATGAAGCCGACGACGCACATGATCACTTCGAGGATGAGCGAGCCGAAGAGGAAGGCGAGGACGGCCTCGCCGAAGGTCATGCTGTAACCGAGGGTCGCGCCGAGGAGGAACTGCGAGAGGGCCGAGACCTGCCCGAATCGCTGAACGGCGATTCCGAACCAGGGTTTGCGGGCCTCGGGAGTCACTCGGGAGAGCGCGAAGTCGTCTGCGTGCGCCGTGCGTGCCATGGGAGTCCTTCGGGAGGAGGGAACGGGTTGTCCGCCACGGTACTCACGCCGCCACCTTCCCGACATGTGCACTCCGCCCTGATCTCCCTTCCTCCTGTGCATACTGCCCACCCCCGCTCCTTTCGCCGAGACCCCGGCTTCACGTCGAAACCCCCTGTCTCCGGCGTCGGGGACAGGGGGTTTCGGCGCGAAAGCGGGGTCTTGCGGATCAGTGCAGAGCGTTCGCCTCGATGAAGGCGCGGAGAGAGTCCTCGTCGTCGGGCATCTCGGTCACGTGCTGAGCGGCGTCGAGCATGGCGCGGAGCTCGGGGGCGTACGCCAGCTCGACCCCGATGGCCTCGTGGATGGTCTCGGCGAACTTCTCCGGCTTGGCCGTCTCCAGCACGAGCATCGGCACTCCGGGCTCCACATACTCCCGCGCGACCTTCACCCCGTCGGCGGTGTGCGGGTCGATCACCTCGCCGGAGGTCTCGTAGACGTCCCGGATCGTCGCGAGCCGGTCCTCGTGCGTCGAGGTGCCGCTCACGATGCCGAACTCCTCGGTGAAGCGCGCCTGCTCGGCCGAGAAGTCGAAGAAGCCCTGCGCCTCCAGGTCGTCCCAGGCGCCGACGACGCGCGCGGGGTCGCGGTCCACGAGCTCGAAGATGAACCGCTCGAGGTTCGACGCCTTCGAGATGTCCATCGACGGGCTCGAGGTCGCCAGTGTCTGCGCGGCGCTACGCGGGCGGTACACCCCCGTGCGGAAGAACTCGTCGAGCACGTTGTTCTCGTTCGCGGCCAGGACGAGCCGCCGGATCGGCAGTCCCATCTGCTTCGCGAAGAACCCGGAGAGGATGTTGCCGAAGTTCCCCGAGGGGACGGTGAACGACACCTCGGTCCAGCCGCCGGCGTCGGTCGCGCGCAGCCATGCCCAGAAGTAGTAGACGGTCTGCGCGGTGATGCGGGCGAGGTTGATCGAGTTCACGGCCCCCAGGTGCTGGGCGCGCTTGAAGTCGAGGTCGCCGGCGAGCTTCTTCACGAGGTTCTGGCAGTCGTCGAAGACGCCCTCCACCGCGATGTTGTGCACGTTCGCGTCGTCGAGCGAGAACATCTGCGCCCGCTGGAACGCGCTCATCCGGCCCTGCGGCGAGAGCATGAACACCGCGACGCGCTCCTTGCCGCGCAGCGCGTGCTCCGCAGCCGAGCCGGTGTCGCCCGAGGTCGCGCCGAGGATGTTGAGGACTGCGCCCTGGCGCTCGAGCGTGTACTCCAGCACCTGCCCGAGGAACTGCATGGCCATGTCCTTGAACGCCAGCGTCGGGCCTTCGGAGAGGCCGACCAGCGTGAGGTCGTCGTCCACGCGACGAAGCGGGACCACGCCGTCCGGGAAGTCCGCGTACGCCGCCGCCGTCATCCGCGCGAGGTCCTCTCGCGGGATGTCGGTCGCGAAGAGGCCGAGGACCTCGGTCGCGAGCTGCGGATAGGTCAGCGCCCGCCAGCGCTCGAGCGTCTCGCCGTCGACCTCCGGCATGACATCGGGAACGGCCAGACCGCCGTCGGGCGCCAGGCCCTCCAGCAGCGTCTCGCTGAACGACTGCGGCTGCATGCCGCCGCGGGTGGAGATGAACGGCACGTGTGCTCCTCGGCTCGGGACTCGGCGCCTCCATTCTCGCAGGCCGTGGCCACCGAAACGGACGCGTGACGACGGTCAGATCCAGCCGCGCTCCTCGGCGACGAGCACGGCCTGCTGACGGGTGCTCACCGAGAGCTTCCCGAGGATGACGGAGATGTGGTTGCGCACCGTCCCCGGCGCCAGCGCCAGCGCCCGCGCGATCTGTCCCGTGGTCTCCCCTCGGCGCCCGGCGCGGAGCACGTCCAGTTCGCGGTCCGTGAGCGGCGAGCGCTCGTCGCTCAGCGCATCCGCGGCGATCTCCGGATCGACGTACCGGGCGCCGGCCGCGACGCGGCGGATGATCGCGGCGAGCTCGTCCGCGCCCCGCGACTTGGGCACGAAACCCGAGACGCCGGAGGCGAGCGCCCGCCGGAGCACCCCTGGACGCGCGTGCCGGGTGACGACGATGCAGCGGGTGGGGATCGTGCGGTTGAGTCTCTCGGCGACCTGCACGCCGTCGAGCCCCGGCATCTCCAGATCGAGCAGGCACACGTCAGGTTCGAGCCGGGTGGCGGCGGCGACGGCCTCCTCGCCGTCCGCGCACTCCGCGACGACGTCGATGTCATCCTCGAGGCGCAGCAGAGCGGCGAGCGCGGAGCGGATCATCCCCTCGTCGTCGGCGAGCAGCACCCGGATCATCGGACGATCTCCGCCTGCGCTGGCACGGTGACCGTCACGACGAACTCGTCGGCGTCCCTCCGCTGCTCGTACGTGCCGCCCGCCTCGCCGATCCGCCGGCGGACACCGTCGAGCCCGGAGCCGCCCGCCCCGTCCTCGGACGCGGGGTCCGCGTCGTTGGCGACCTCGTACCGCCAGGCATCCCTCGTCCGTTCGAGGATCAGGCGCGCGTGACCACCGCCTCCGTGCCGCAGGACGTTCGTGGTCGTCTCCCGGATCACGGGGCCGAGGTCGGCCGCGGGCGCCGCGTCCGCATCCGGGTGGATCCGCGCATCCACGATGAGCCCAGCGGCCGTGAGCAGGTCCCTGGCGTTCGCCAGCTCATCGCCGAGCGGTACCGAGCGGAACCGCGTGGCGAGGTCTCTGGTGCCCTGCCGCGCGTCGTCCACGCTCGCCCGGGCCGCACGGAGCTGCTCCATCCCCGCCTGCGGATCGGTGGGCAGCAGACGCTCCGCCAGTTCGAGCTGCAGGGCGATCACCTGGAGATGATGCCCCTGGAGGTCGTGCACGTCGGTCGCCACGCGCAGGCGCTCCTGCGTCGCCGCCAGTCGCGCCTCCGAGGCCCGCGCCCGATCGAGGGCCATGAGCACGTCCCACCACCACAGCGAGCTCACGGTCATCCCGGGGAGCATGACTCCGTAGAGCACCGGCACCCACACCGGGACGCCGGAGCCGAAGGTCGTGGTCGAGTCGAGCAGCGCGAGAGCGACGAGCACGACCGTCGCCGCCACGGCCACCCGCACCCGGATCCCGCGGGGCCAGCTCACCAGCACGAAGACCTGCACCACCGGCATCGCGGCGAGCTGCCAACTGCCGACGAGAGCCCCCGCCGCGCCGCCGTAGATCAGGGCGACGAGGGTCGGCACGGCCAGGCGAACCCAGCCCACCCCGGGGCCGGATTCGACGCGATGGCGGTAGTCGACCAGCAACAGGACGGTCGACGCCGCCCAGAGCACGCCCCCGACTCCCACGACGAGCAGCGCGACGCCCGAGCGATCCAGCGCCACGGCGATGCCGAGCCAGGCGGCCACCAGCATGAGCTCGATGAAGATCACCCCGCCCACCGTGTACCACCAGGTGGCGGTGATTCCCCGCGCGAGCTGGCGGGCACCGGGGCCGGGATCGGAGAGGGCGGGGGAAGGACTGCTCACGCTCCCCACGATAGAGGCGTGACACATGTCACGGGATCCGGTGCGAACCGCATGGAGAGCGGTGACGCGGCGGCACTGCCGCGCCGGGGCCGCTTCGACTGGACTGGGGTCATCGCGACGGAGAGACCGTCCGCACCGACACCCGGAGCTTCCCCCATGAACCTCATCGAGACCTTCCAGAACCTCGTCGCCCAGGTCCCCGACCTCGTCCAGCCGCTCATCGTCGCCCTCGCCGGGGCGGTCCCCTTCGTCGAGGGCGAGGGCGCCGCGAGCATCGGAATCCTCGGAGGCATCCCGCCCGTGGTCGCCGCCATCGCCGCGATGGTCGGCAACTTCCTCTGCGTCGCGATCCTGGTGCTCGCCAGCGCGGGCGCCCGCCGGGCCATCGTGGACCGCTCGCGGGCGAAGCAGCCGGTGACGGTGGGCGGCACGAGCCTGGAGGCCGACGGCGTCCCGGCGGAGACCGGACGCGGGTCCGCCCGCCGCGAGAAGTTCCAGCGCGCTTTCGAGCGCTACGGCGTCCCCGGGGTGAGCCTGCTGGGACCGCTGCTGCTGCCGACCCACTTCACCGCCACCATGTTGGCCGCGTCCGGCATCGGCAAGGGGCGCATCCTCGTGTGGCAGGCCGTCGCGATCATCGGCTGGACGACCGTCATCGCGGTGATCGTCGGCAGCGCCGTCTACGCCATCCGCTGAGCGTCGAGATGTCGGACGCCCGGTGCAGGATGAGCGCATGATCACACTGCTGTCGGCCCCCAGCAATCTCGGCCTGCGCCCACCGGAGCCCGGCAGCGTGCCCGGCTCCGCGAAGGCGCCGGAAGCGTTCCGCGAAGCGGGGCTGTTCCGGCGCTTCACCGACCGGGGAGCGACTGACGGCGGCATCGTGCTGGCCGGGCGCTACGTGGACGACGACGCGACCCGGCCCGCCGACCGGGTGCGCAACGAGGCCGCTTTCGTCGGCCACTCCCTCCGCCTGGCGTCACGTATCGGCGAGGCCCTCGATGAGGGCCGCGCCCCGCTCGTGATCGGCGGCGACTGCGGCATCCTCGTCGCCGCCGGGATCGCGGTGAAGCGCCGCGGCGGGGCCGGCCTGGTGCACATCGACGGACACACCGACTTCCGCCACCCGGGCAACAGCGACGAGTGCGCGAGCGTGGCGGGCGAAGCGCTGGCGGCCGCCGTCGGCGCGCACTGGCCGGCCATCGCCGACATCGAGGGGCTCGCGCCGTACTTCTCCCCCGCTGGCACGGCCCACATCGGGCACCGTGATGATGACGAGGAGCAGGAGGAGGTCCGCAGTCTCCTCGCAGGCGTCACACCTGCGGCCGATGTGCTGGCGCGAGGAGCGGATGCGGTCGCCGCCGAGACCGCGGCGTCCGCGGGCGGCCGCTACTGGCTGCAACTCGACGTCGATGTGCTGGACCCGTCGGTGATGCCTGCTGTCGACAGCCCTGACCCCGGCGGTCTCGACGCGGCGGAGCTCACCGCTCTCCTGCGCGCCCTCGCCCCGCGGGCGATCGGAGCGAGCATCACCGTGTTCGATCCCGACCTCGATCCGGATGGCCGCTACGCGCGGCTCCTCACCGAGGTCCTCCACGACGGACTGCGCGAGCTGGGCAGCGGGGCGCGCGACTGACGCACCCCGCCACCCGGTCGCGCATCAGTCCTCGGCGCCTCGTCCCGCTGCCGGATCGGTCTGCATCGAGACCCGCACCCGCGCGATGCGGCGGCGATCGATCTCGACCACCTGGATCGTCGCACCCGGGACCTCGACGGTGTCGCCGACCACGGCGAGCCGTCCGAGCTGCTCCGTGACGAATCCGGCGATGGTGTCGGAGGAGCCACGGGGCATCGCGAGCCCCGTCGCCTCCTCGAAGTCCTGCAGGTTGAGGCGTCCGTCCAGCCCGTCGTCGGCGGAGAGGAACACCTCGGCGTCGTACTCGTCGAAGATCTCACCGACGACCTCCTCCACGAGGTCCTCCAGCGTGACCAGACCGTCGGTGCCACCGTACTCGTCCACGACGACCGCGATGTGGTGTCCCTCCGCCCGCATGCGGGTCAGAGTCGGCAGCACGCCCGCCGTGGACGGGATGTAGGGGATGTCGCGGACGAGCCCCTGCAGCGGGCGCTCCGGGTCGTCCGCCGCAGCCTCGAAGAGGTCACGTACGTGCACGAAGCCGGTGATGTCGTCGATCGACGTCTGCGACACCGGGTACCGGGAGTAGGGCAGCTCGCGCACCTGCTCCACCGCCGCCCCGACCGTGGCAGCCTCGTCCAGCGCCACGACCTCCGGTCGCGGGCGCATGACCTCGCTGACCTGGCGCCCACGCAGCGAGAGCACGTCGTCGAGGATGCGGCGCTCGTCGTCGGGGAGGCCCTGGTGGGTCGCCACGATATCGCGCACCTCCTCATCGGTGAGCTCGTCGCTCGTCTTGTGCGGGTCGCCGCCGAGCACGCGGACGAGGGCGTTCGTCGAGACCGACAGCAGCCAGATCACCGGACGCATGACGGTCGCGAAGCCGTTCAGCGCCGGCGCCACCGCATACGCGAACTGCGCGTTGCGCTGGATCGCGAGCCGCTTCGGCACGAGCTCGCCGAGCACGAGCGACAGGTACGCGATGATCAGCGTCAGCACGATCGTGGCGAGGGTCATCGCGAGCGGAGGTGCGACGCCCCAGCCCTCCAGCAGCGGCGCGACGGACGGCGCGATCGAGGTCGCCCCATAGGCGGCGGACGCGAAGCCCGCCACGGTCACGCCGATCTGCACCGCCGAGAGGAAGGTGTTGGGGTTGCGGGCCAAAGCGGCGACCTTCGCCCCGCGACGGCCACGAGCGGCGATCGCGTTGAGCTGGCTCTCACGGAGCGTGACCAGCGCCATCTCCGTCGCAGCGAAGACACCACCGATCAGCACGAAGAGCAGGACGAGGGCGATGTTCCAGAGCAGATCGCCCATCAGCGGGCGACCTCCTCGGTGGCGGGGTGAGCACCCGGGATGAACCGGGTGCTCGTACTGTCAGAGTCCGAAGAGTCAGAACAGCGCTGCGCGCTCAAGAGTGCTCCTTGTCGATGGTGGGGGTGGAATCGGTCGGGGAAGAGAGGGTGTTGTGGTGCCGGCGCGTCTTCATCAGGCTCGCGACGGTGGCGACCGCGATCGTGGCGGCGATGAACAGCAGCGAGAACCAGATCGGGATCTCGGGCGCCCACAGCATCGGCTCGCCGCCGTTGATGAACGGCACCTCGTTGACGTGCAGGGCGTGCAGCACGAGCTTCACACCGATGAACGCGAGGATGACGGCGAGACCCTGAGCCAGGTAGACCAGGCGCTCGAGCAGGCCGCCGATGAGGAAGTACAGCTGACGCAGACCCATCAGAGCGAACGCGTTCGCGGTGAACACGATGTACGCCTCATCGGTGAGGCCGTAGATGGCGGGGATCGAGTCGACGGCGAAGACGAGGTCGATGAAACCGATCGCGATGATCGTCAGCAGCATCGGCGTGACGTAGCGCTTGCCCTTCTGGACGACCGTGAGCTTGTCGCCGTTGTACTCCTCGCTGACGGGGAGGTGGCGGCGGACGAAGGTCATGAAGCGACCGTTCGCAGGGTTGCTCTCGTGGCTGCTGAAGGCCTGGCGGTACGCGAGGAAGAGCAGCAGCGCGCCGAAGACGTAGAAGATCCAGGAGAAGTTCTCGATGAGGGTCGCGCCGACCGCGATGAAGATGCCGCGGAGGATCAGCGCGATCACGATGCCGATCATCAGCACCTTCTGCTGATAGATCTTCGGCACTGCGAAGCCCGTCATCACGATGAGGAACACGAAGAGGTTGTCGATCGACAGCGCCTTCTCGGTGAGGTAGCCGGCGAAGTACTCGCCGCCGTACGTCCAGCCGGACACCATGCCGATGCCCACGCCGAAGAGCAGCGCGAGGCTGATGTAGAAGATCGACCAGCGTGCGGACTCGCCGATGCTCGGCTCGTGCGGCTTGCGGACGTGCGCGAAGAACTCGTACACGAAGAACGCGATGGTGACCGCGATCGTGATGACCCAGATCAAGGGGGTGATTTCCAACGGGTACTCCAGACTCGGGCGTGACGGAACAGCGCCAAAGTCTTCCCCATCCCGCCGAGCGGGACCGGTGGGCCGGGATGCAGACGCATCCGTAATGACGACCCGACCGTGTCGGAGTACTCCCCTTGGATAATCCAGGGTACGAGACGGTGCCCGCGGGATTCTGTGGATCTGCCGAGAGCGCCCCTAGACTGGACGCGGCGACCGCCGGAGCGTGACGACCTCCGGCCTCCGGGCAGGCGGTCCCCGCGCGTCCGGCGTACCGACGAGAGGCCGGCTTCTCACCGGCGAAGGTGTGGTGGCACCGCGATCTGGCCCCCGCCCACACCTCCAGGGCTCCCACAACCTGGAGGAGAAATGAGATCACCCGACCCCGCCCGCACGCTCGCCGCGGAGCTCGCCGAGGCCGCCCCCGACCACCGCGTCACGCTGCTCGGCCATGTCCACCGCCGGAGGGAGCTCGCCACCGTCGCGTTCCTGATCATCCGCGACCGTTCCGGACTCGCACAGGTCGTCGTCCGCCCCGCGCAGGCTCCGGCCGGCGGGCTCCCTCCGGAGGAGACGGTCGTCCGCGTGACGGGGACCGTCGCCGCGAACCCGCAGGCCCCGGGCGGCGTCGAGATCGTCGACCCGCAGATCGAGAGCCTGTCGGAGCCGGCCGCACCGCCGGTCGTGGAACTGTGGCGTCCGACACTCGAAACGAGTCTGCCGACGCTGCTCGACCACGCCGCGGTGACCTGGCGCCATCCGGCACGCCGCGCGACCTGGCAGATCGCCGCGGCGAGCGTGCGCGCGTTCCGCCGGGTGCTCGACGCCGCGGACTTCACCGAGGTGCAGACCCCGAAGGTCGTCGACACCGTGACGGAGTCGGGAGCGAACGTGTTCCCGGTCGACTACTTCGGCAGGACCGGATATCTCGCGCAGAGTCCGCAGTTCTACAAGCAGCAGCTGGTGGGGGTGTTCGAGCGCGTCTATGAGGTGGGTCCCGTCTTCCGCGCCGAGCCGCACGACACCGTGCGGCACCTCTCGGAGTACGTGTCGCTGGACGTCGAGTTCGGGTTCATCCGCGACCACCGCGACGTCCTGCGCCTCCTCGGCCACGTGCTGCGCGGCATGCTCGACGGCATCCGCACCGACGCCGCGGAGGAACTCGCGCTGCTCGACGTGACGCTCCCCGTCATCCCCGAGGACATCCCCGTCGTGCACTTCCGGGATGCGCTGCGCCGGGTCGGTGCTCCGGCCGACGAGCCCGACCTCTCCCCCGCACACGAGCGGACGCTCGGGGCGTGGGCGAAGGAGGAGTTCGGCAGCGACGTGCTGGCCGTCGAGGGATACCCGATGCGCAAGCGCCCGTTCTACACGCATCCGCAGCCCGACGACACGGAGGGGAGCAACAGCTTCGACCTCCTGTTCCGCGGTCTGGAGCTCGTGACCGGCGGACAGCGGCTGCATCGGCACAGCGAGGTCATCGCGGCGATCGAAGCTCGGGGCGAGTCGCCCTCGGCGTACGCCGGCTACCTCGAGGCGTTCGCGCACGGGATGCCTCCGCACGGCGGCTTCGCGATCGGACTGGAGCGCTGGGTCGGCCGACTGGTCGAGGCGACCAACGTGCGTGAGGTGACGCTGTTCCCGCGCGACGTCCATCGCCTCACGCCGTAGCCCCGGGACGCGACGAGGGCGACCGCGGTGTGCGGTCGCCCTCGTTCGTCAGCGGCGGATCACTCCGTGATCTCGGCCAGCCCCGATTGCTCGGCCCGATCGATGATCGCGGGGAGCGTCTCGTCGAAGAAGCTCACCAGCACGGCCCGGGTCTTGACTGCGTCCCGTTCGGACGTCGCCTCGCGGATCGCGCCGACGAACTCCTCGACGGCGGACCAGTCCACGGCGTCCTTCGCATGCTGGGTGAAACGACGGATCTGCGGCCCGAGGCGCTCGATGGAGTTGGCGCGCGTGGCGTTGCCCTCGATCCGGGCGAAGCCCGTCGCCGCGCTGCGGAGCGCCGCCCCGAACGCGATGATGTCCCGCTCCTGCACCGACGCCGCCATGTCGTCGGCCAGCTCGACGAGGTAGGCCACATCGTCGTCCTGGATGACCGGCATGACGTGACGGACCGAGCCGATCCAGATGTCGCCGAACAGGTCGACCGCGTTCCGCACGCGCTCCAGATCGATCGGGGCCACGCGGGTGTACCGGTTCCGCTGCATCTCGACGAGGCCGTTGTCGGCCAGGCGGTCGAGGGCGTGACGGATCGGCGTCTTCGAGGTGCCGAGGCGTTCGGCGAGCTCGTAATCGCGCAAGCGCTCGCCGGGCTGGAGTTCGCCGCTGATGATCGCATCCTGCAGGCGCACGAAAGCCTCGTCGCTCATCGACCGGCGTTCGAGGGGGCCGCCAGAGAGTGTCACACTGCCTCCAGTGGGGGTCATGGAGAGTGAAGTTCTACGTCTCAAGCAATATATCTCAAATGCGCGGGCGGCCCGCTTCGGACGTCAGGCGGAGGGTGCGACCCGCACGAGCATCTTCCCCGTGTTGGCTCCGCGCATCATGTCGAGGAACGCGTCGACCGTGTTCTCGATGCCGTCGACGATGGTCTCGTCGTACGCGATCCGCCCTTCTGCGAACCAGCGGGTCATCTTCTCGCTGAACTCCGGCGACAGGTGCAGGTAGTTCGCCAGAGTGAAGCCCTGGAGACGGAGACCGCGCGTGATGATGTTCGCCATGTTGTCGGGGCCGGGCACCGGCTCGGTGGTGTTGTAGCTCGTGATGGCGCCGCACAGCGCGATCCGACCGCCGTCGTTCATCACGTCGAGCGCGGCTTCGAGGTGGTCGCCGCCGACGTTGTCGAAGAACACGTCTACGCCCTCGGGCGCGAGCCCGGCGAGCTGCTTGCGCACCGGGCCGTCCTTGTAGTTGAACGCCGCGTCGTAGCCGTACTTCTCGGTCAGCAGGGCGACCTTCTCGGCCGATCCCGCCGAGCCGATGACACGGCCGGCGCCGAGGAGCTTGGCGATCTGACCGACAGCCGTGCCGACGGCACCGGCGGCGCCGGAGACGAAGACGGTGTCGCCCGGGGCGAGTCCGGCGATCGCGGTGAGCCCGACGTACGCGGTGAGGCCGGTCATGCCGAGGATGTGCAGGCGCAGCGACAGCGGCATGCCGGGCACCTCGGGCACGGCCCGGAAGGTCGACGCGTCCGCCTGCACGACATCGCTCCAGCCGTGCTGGTGCAGCACAACGGTGCCGACGGGGAGGTCGTCCGCCGCAGAGGCGACGACCCGGCCGATGGCGCCACCGGCGATGACTTCGTCGAGGGCGTAGGGGGCGACGTAGCTGCGGACGTCGTTCATCCGCCCGCGCATATAGGGGTCGACGGAGACGAACTCGTTCGCCACGCGCACCTCCCCCGGCGCCGGATCGCTCAGCTCCACCTCGACGGTGCGGAAGTCGTCGTGGGTCGGCCACCCCTCGGGGCGGCGGGCGAGCTGGATCTGGGTGCTGATGGCGTGGGACATTTCTCTCCTTCGTGAGGATCTGGGGGTGCTGCGGCCGGACTCAGACGAGGAGGCCGATGGCGAGCGCGATGACGCCGAGCGCCGGGATGACGCCCTGCTTCAGGGCGGCGGACGCCTTGTCGGGGCTCGACAGCAGCAGCACGAGGCTCGCGGCGACCATCGATCCGGCGCCGGTGAAGACGAGAGTCGCGCCGACGGCGGTCGCTCCCGTGGCGAAGAGGACGATGCCGAGGAGGACGGCGACCGCGAGGAACAGGTTGTAGAAGCCCTGGTTGAACGCGAGCTCCTTCTGTCGCGCGGCCTCCTCCGCCGTGCCCGTGCCGAACGTGCGGCGAGCGCGCGCGCTCATCCAGGCGAACGACTCGAGCCAGAAGATGTAGACGTGCACGAGTGCCGCGATGCCTGCGAGCACGAGTCCGGCGATGACCATGACAGTCCCCCTTCGACGCGGCGAGGCCGCGCATTCTGTATCGGTCGTTCCAATATATACTGGATCGAGCGATTCACAAAAGGGGCAGGAGCACGGCGAATGGGGCGCGCACAGACCTTCGACACCGCCGAGGCGGTCCGCGCGGCGCGCAGCGTGTTCTGGGAGCGCGGCTTCGAGAGCGCTCCCTTGCCGGAGCTCGAGCGCGCGACCGGCCTCAGTCGTTCCAGCATCTATCACGCCTTCGGTTCCAAGCGCGGACTCTTCGACGCCGCCGTCGAGAGCTATCTGGACGAGGTGATCCGCCCGCGCCTCGCCCCGTTGACGGGTGAGACCGTGGCGCCGGAGGCTCTGGAGACCTACCTCGGCGGACTGCGTACGGCACTGCTGACAGCCGGCAGCCTCCCGGCGACGAGCGGCTGCCTGCTGGTCAACACCGCCGCCGCCCCCATCGGCACCGACGACGCGGTCGCCCGGGTCGTGGCGTCCTATCGCGCGGAGCTCCGAGAGGCGTTCGCGCGCGGCGTCCAGGCCGCCCTCCCCGAGCTCGCGGGAACGGAAGTCGCGACCCTGGCGGACGCCTGTACGGGACTGGTGGTCTCCGCATTCGCCCTCGTCCGCGTCGCCCCCGACGCCGCGGCGAGTGCGATCGATGCGGCGCTCGCACTCCTCGCCGACCGGCGACGCCGCGCCTGAGGCCGCACGGAAACGGAGAACGCCTGGGAGGGCGATCCCTCCCAGGCGTTCGAGGCCGGCGTCAGGGGACGATGACGGCGCGTCCGCGGATGCTGTTCGACGCGAGGTCCTCGTACGCCTTCGGGCCGTCGTCGAGCGTGTAGCTCTCGGTCTGGACGTGGATCTTCCCGGCGCGGGCGAGGTCCAGCACCTCGATCAGTTCGGCGCGTGAGCCCCAGTAGGGAATGCGCACGGCGGCGTCGTAGGCGATCGAGCCGAACCCGAGCGTCATGCTGCCCCCGCCGATGCCCACGATGGTGATGTCGGCTTCGAGCGCGGCCACGCTCTGGGCCAGGGCGATCGTCGGGTTCGCGCCCACGAAGTCGAACACCGCGTTCGCGCCGAGACCGCCGGTGAGCTCGCGGATCTTCTCGGCGGCCGATGCATCGCTGATCAGCACGTGATCGGCGCCCACCTCGGTGGCGAGCTTCAGCTTCTCGTCGTTCACGTCGAGGGCGATGACCGTGGCCCCCGAGATGGCCTTGAGGATCTGGATGCCGACGTGGCCGAGACCGCCGGTGCCGATCACGACGGCGAACGTGCCGGCGCCGAGCTTCGGAAGCGAGTTCTTGATCGCGTGGTACGGGGTGAGGCCCGCGTCGGTCAGCGAGACGTTCTGCACGGGGTCGAGGTCAGCGAGCGGCACGAGGTGGCGCGCGTCGTCGACGATCATGTACTCGGCCATCGAGCCCTGGCTGCCCAGCCCCGGAGGACGGATGCCCTCGGCGGCGGCGTTCGTGCAGTAGTTCTCCTTGCCCATCGAGCAGTTGTGGCAGCGACCACAGCCCCACGGACCGTAGACGGCCACGGCATCCCCGACCTTGAGCGTCGAGTCGACGCCCTCGCCGATCTCGTGCACGATGCCAGCGCCTTCGTGCCCGAGCGTCAGCGGCAGCGGGTAACCCTGCTCGTGGTAGTCCTTCTCGGGGAGGCCCATGACGTAGTCGTCGGAGTGACAGACACCACCCGCGGTGATCTTGAGCAGGACCTGGCCGGGGCCGGGCTTCGGAATCGGGATGTCGACCACCACCGGGGGCTTGCCGATCTCGACGTAGCGGAGAGCTTTCATGAGCATCTTCTTCCTGGCGTTCGAGAGGTCTGCCGCGCGGTGCGGAGGCGGGGGCTCTCGAAACCGTCCCTTCCAGTATCCGCCCGATCGGGGCCTTCCTCGTCTTCCGCAGGGCGGGAAGACACCGGCGGCCCCGGCAGCTTCTCAGCTCCTGGATTTTTCTCAGCCTGGTGAGCCGGCGTCGACGTCGCCATACTGTGCGGATGGATGCTGTTAACGAGTGGCTGCTGACCTGGGGCGACAACCTGTGGACATGGATCGTCCTTCCGATCGTCGTCCTCCTCGGGCTCTACTTCACGATTCGCTCGGGCGTCGTGCAGTTCCGTTTGATTCCGGAGATGTTCCGCACTCTGAAGGATCGAACGCCCCGCACGGAGAGCGGCGAGCCTCAATCGGTCTCCTCCTTTCAGGCATTCACCATCTCCGCCGCTTCACGAGTGGGCGTCGGCAACATCGCGGGAGTGGGAACCGCGATCGCGATCGGCGGTCCCGGCGCGGTCTTCTGGATGTGGCTGATGGCATTCATCGGTGGAGCGTCCGCGTTCATCGAGTCCTCGCTGGCACAGCTGTACAAGAGGCGCGATAGGGACGGGTTCATCGGCGGCCCCGCCTACTACATGCAACGCGGGCTCGGAGCGCGATGGATGGGCGTGCTTTTCGCCGTCATCCTCATCATCTGCTTCCCCATCGCTTTCAGCTCGTTGCAGGCGAACACCATCCAGGCGACGATCGCGGGCAGCCTCGGCGGAGAGTCTGCTGCCTGGCTGCCGTGGGTCACCGGCGGCGCACTCGCACTGCTCATGGGGCTCGTCATCTTCGGGGGCGTGCGCCGCATCGCCTCCGTCACCCAGACGCTGGTCCCGATCATGGCACTGCTGTATCTGCTTCTCGGCGTGGTGATCGTCGCGATGCACATCGAGCGCCTTCCCGGAGTCTTCGCCACGATCTTCCTCGAAGCCTTCGGCCCGAACGAGGTCGTCGGCGCAGCGCTCGGCTACATCATCCTCACCGGCGTCAAGAGGGGGATGTTCTCCAACGAAGCCGGGCTGGGGTCGGCCCCCAACGCAGGAGCGAGCGCGGCGGTGACACACCCGGTCAAACAAGGTCTCGTGCAGACGCTGGGCGTGTACTTCGACACCTTCCTCGTCTGCTCGATCACCGCGTTCATCATCCTGGTCTCGGTTCCAGACCTGGCCGGCGCCGAACGCGGCATCGGGCTGACGCAGGGCGCGGTCGTCAGCGCGCTGGGCACCTGGTCGAACATCCTCCTGATCGTCATCATCTTCCTGCTCGCGTTCAGCTCGATCCTCGGCAACTACTACTACGGGCAGACCAACGTGGAGTTCATCACCTCCTGCACCGGAGTCCTGCTCGGCTATCGTCTCTTCGCGATCGCCGCAGTGTTCGCTGGGGCCCTCGTCTCCGCCGATGTCGTGTGGAACTTCGCCGACGGCGCGATGGGATTCATGGCCCTCGTCAACCTCGTCGCGATCGCGCTGCTGTCCGGAATCGCCTTCAAGCTGTTGAAGGACTACACCCAGCAACGACGAGAAGGGCTGGACCCGGTCTTCACGAGGGCACGTCTTCCCGAGGTCAGCGGGATCGAGGTCTGGGAGGACGAGTTGTCGGTCACGGGGCCGATCGATCTCCCCGCGTCGCGTCGGCGATGACCACATCCATCGCCGCCTCAGACGCTCGGTCTGCGAGACCGACGGAACGGAGATGACCTGACTCTTGCCCCGGACTGAACGCTCGTTTAGCATGCTGACTATGCGTTCAGGAGCCGACGACCTCACCACCAGGGCGCGCATTCGCGACGCCGCGATCGTCCGGTTCAGCGAGCGCGGATTCGACGGCACGAGTCTGCGGCAGATCGCGCAGGATGCGGGCGTGAGCCCGGCGCTGATCCTGCACCACTTCGGAAGCAAGGAAGGACTGCGCGACGTGTGCGACGCGCACGTCGTGAGCACTTTCCTCGCCGAGCGAGACGGCATGACGGGTGCCGACGCCGCGCGCCTGATGCGGGAGGCATTGGACTCGTTAGAGGGTCGCAATGTCGCACTGGACTACCTCGCCCGGATGCTTCTCGACGACTCCGCCGCGTCCGACCATCTCTTCGACATGTTCCTCGCCAGCACCAGAGACATGCTGCGCGAACAGATCGCCGCGGGCACGATGCGCGAGCAGTCCGACCTGGAAGCCACTGCCGTGTATATGACCCTCTACGGCCTCGGTCCCGTCATCCTGCGGCGGCACCTCGCGCGCGCCTTCGGAGAGAGCACGCTGACGACATCGCTGCTGGAACGGTCGACCGTTCCCGTGCTGGAGCTCTACACACACGGGCTCTACGCCGACGACCATCTGCTCGTCGCCGCGAAGGAAGCGCTCGCCAGAAGCAGCGGGCCCTCCTCGGACAAGGGCGAGAACGACCCGAATCAGGACCCGGATCCTCCCCGCTGACGAGATCTCCGAACCTGGTCCCCTTCACCCTCCGAAAGGAGCAGGGCCATGACCCCTGCCATCGAACTCACTCACCTTCGCAAACAGTACGGTCGGCACACAGCGGTCGACTCCATCGATCTCCGCGTCGATCCCGGCACCGTGTTCGGGCTCATCGGCCCTAACGGCGCAGGAAAGACCACCACGCTGCGCATGATCCTCGACATCATCCGCCCCACGTCGGGCGCTATCCGGGTCCTGGGCGAAGACCCGCGCCGCGGCGGCCCGGCCCTCCGACGACGCATCGGCTTCATCCCCGGCGAGCTCCGACTCGACGACCGCACGACGGGACGCCGCATGCTCGACTTCTACACCGAGGTGTCCGGCCCGGTGAACCCCGGCACGATCGACCGCCTCGCGGGCCGACTCGACCTCGACCTGAGCCGGCCGGTGCGCGCCCTCTCGAAGGGCAACAAGCAGAAGCTCGGGATCGTCCAAGCCTTCATGCACGAACCGCCGTTGCTCGTGCTGGACGAGCCGACCAGCGGTCTCGACCCGCTCGTCCAGAGAGAGTTCCTCCACCTCGTCACCGAAGCCAGAGATCGCGGCCAGACCGTGCTGCTGAGCTCCCATGTGCTGAGCGAGATCCAGCAGACGGCCGACATCGTCGCCGTCCTCAGTCGAGGGAGGGTCGTGGCGGAGGGTGATGTGGCCTCACTCAGACTCGGCGCGATCCGGCGCGTACGCGTCGGTCTCGATACGACGGCAGCGACCCTGATCCGGGAGCAACTCGGTGCACTGCCGCAGATCTCCGAGCTCGACGTCCGCGGCGAGACGGACATCGTGCAGGTGAATGCCACCGTCGAAGGTGCCATCGACCCGCTGGTGAAGGTGCTGGCGCAGCACCACGTCCTCGACCTCGCGATCGAGGAACCAGACCTGGAGGAATCGGTCCTGCGGCTCTACGGTGACTCCTCGAGTCTCGAGGCGGGTGAGGGCGATGCGTGACGCGCTTCCCATCTTCCGGCGCGCTCTCCGCGAAACCTGGCGCGGAACGGTGGGCTGGACCATCGGCGTCGCGGCGGTGCTGTTCCTGTACCTGCCCCTGTTCCCGAGCATCGGCGGCAACGGGCAGATGCAGCAGATCATCGACAGCCTGCCCCCGGAGCTCGTCGGAGCACTCGGCTACGACCAGATCGGCACCGGGGCGGGCTACGCCCAGGGAACCTTCTACGGCCTCATCGGCTTCCTCCTCCTGACCATCGCAGGCACGTCCTGGGGAGCGGGCGCCATCGCCGGCGCGGAGGCGTCAGGGCGCCTCGAACTCGACCTGGCTCACGGTGTGGGACGGGTCGGATACGCGATCGCGTCCGCCTTCGCCATCCTCGCCCGGCTCGCGTGGCTGGGCGTGTTCGCGGGCGCTGTCGTCGCCCTGCTCAACGACTCGGCACAGCTCGACATCGATCCGATCCGCATCATCGACACCACCGTCGTCTTCGTCGGCCTCACGATGCTCTCGGGGAGTGCCGCGCTCCTGCTGGGCGCTCTCTTCGGTCGCACTTCCTGGGCTGTCGCAGGGGGCGCGGGAATCGCCGTCGCCGGGTACGCCTTCAACGCGATCGCGAACCAGGTGGAGAACGCCGAGTGGCTCCGGGCGATCTCACCGTACTCCTGGGCGTTCCACCAGGCTCCGCTCGCGGAGGGGTTCGATCCCCGCGGCACCGTGGCGCTCTGGGCGGTGAACGTCGCATTCGTCGCCGGAAGCGCCTGGGCGCTGCGACGCCGCGATGTGATCGGCTGAGGCGATGCGCGGACCATCGTCGCGGGGGGCCTGCCATTTGTGATCAAACCGTTGCATTCGTTACCTCGCCGTTATACAGTGATCGCACGGTGAATGTTTGCTGTGGCATCCACCGCATGTGATTGCAGGACACTCTTGGTGCAAGGGACAAGGGCCGGTCGGGAGCCTCTCCGACCGGCCCTTTACTGCGCCCGGTACTCTGTGAGGATGACCGATCGGA
This sequence comes from Microbacterium sp. NRRL B-14842, assembly GCF_050470785.1. Taxonomy (NCBI): domain Bacteria; kingdom Bacillati; phylum Actinomycetota; class Actinomycetes; order Micrococcales; family Microbacteriaceae; genus Microbacterium; species Microbacterium sp. NRRL B-14842. The sequence continues at coordinate 2,467,306 of NZ_JBFLUM010000001.1, forward strand.
AGCTCGCGCTGGAGGCCTGGGAAAGCCTGTTCCGCGCGCAGCACGAACTGTTCACCGAGATGGCAGCCGACTTCGACACCGGCGACATCACGCAGGCCGAGTACGACGTGCTGCTCACCGTCACGCGCTCGCCGGAGATGACCGCCCGCCTGCGCGACATCACCGCCAACATGCTCATCAGCCAGCCGAGCGTCTCCCGCCTCGTCGACCGGATGGTGACGCGGGGACTGGTCGCGAAGTGCGCCGACCCGGACGACGGCCGCGGCGCCCTGATCCGCGCGACGGACGAGGGCGCCCGGGCCTTCCGAGCGCTCGCGACCGTGCACGGCCGGTCGATCGCCGACCGGATGTCACGCCTCGACGACGAGGAGCTGCGCCTGCTGCGCGACCTCGCGGAGAAACTCCGCACCCGCTGACCGCTCCCCTCCTCCGCAGGCAGGGCGGCGGGAGGAACGTCCACCGATACCGGCATGATGGCACCCGACGCGGTGGCGGGCGTCTCTTTTCTGGCAGGGTGGGTTGCGCACGCCCACATCGACCGTGGGCATATCGGACCGCCCCCTCGGGGGGAACCAGGGAGGTCATCCATGGAGATCGCCGGAATCATCGGCATCCTCACCATCGTCGGGATCGCGGTCGTCGCCGCGATCGTCGTCCTGCTGATCCTGCTGCTGTTCGCCCGCAGCTGGATCAAGGTGGCTCGCGCCGACGAAGCGCTCGTCATCTCCGGACGCAAGCAGAAGGTGCAGCGTGCCGTGATCGGCGCCGACGGCACGAGCAGCTCGGAGATGTCGGAATCGCCCGTCACGGTCATCGTGAACGGGAAGTCGCTCGTCAACCCGATCACCCAGCGCCACGAGATCATCTCCCTCCGCTCACGGCAGGTGTCGCTCAACGCCGAGGCCCAGTCGCTCGACAACGTGACGCTCAACGTCGACGGCGTCGCCATCGTCAAGATCGGCTCCGACCCGCTGCTGGTGCGCCGGGCCGCCGAGCGCTTCGCCTCCCAGGACAAGGCCATCGAGCAGTTCACCACCGAGCAGCTGGAGGGCGCCCTGCGCGGCATCGTCGCGACGCTCTCCGTCGTGGAGCTCATGCGGGAGCGCAAGAAGTTCTCCGACCAGATCGCCGCCGACGTCTCCCAGGAGCTCGCCGAACAGGGCCTCATCCTCGACTCCTTCCAGATCAAGGGCATCACCGACAAGGTCGGCTACATCCAGTCCCTCGGTGCGCCGGAGATCCAGGCGAAGCGTCAGGCCGCGGAGATCTCGCAGACCAACGCCGACCGCGCGATCAACCAGAAGAACATCGCCAACCAGGAGGCGAACCTCGTCGAGCAGACCGCTCTCGACACCAACACCGCCAACGCCAACGCCGGCATCGGCCGGGCCCGCGCCGAGGCGGAGCAGGCCGAGCAGCTCGCCCGCGCCCAGGCCGAGCAGGCCGTGCTGCAGCAGCAGGCCGAGAACAAGCAGGCGCAGCTCGACGCCGACGTCAAGCGCGTCGCGGACGCCCAGCGGTACGAGGCGGAGACCCGCGCGCAGGCCGAGCTCTACACGCGTGAGCGGGCGGCCGAGGCGGCGGCGATCGAGCAGGTCAAGCAGGCCGAGGCGCGCACCCGCATCGCCGAGCAGCAGGCGCAGGCCGACAAGGCGCGCGCCGACGGTGAGGCTGCCGCCGCGATCGCGAAGGCGACCGGTGACGCGGATGCTCTGCGCGCCCAGGCGGAGGCCGAAGCCGAGGCCCGTCGCCTCCGCGCCAACGCCGAGGCCGAGGCGATCCGCGCCGAGGGTGAGGCCCGTGCAGCCGCTGTCGAGGCCGAGGCCAAGGCCATCGCCTCCAACCAGGATGCCTTCCTCTCGCAGCGCGTGCTGGAAGTGCTGCCGTCGATCATGTCGGAGTTCGCGAAGGGCTACGCCGCCATCGGCAGCGTCTCGATCGTCGGCGGATCCGCCGAGGACGGCGCGTCGAACGTCGTCGGCGCCGACAGCGCGAAGGCCATGCGCTCGGTGTTCGACAGCGTGCACTCCGCCACAGGCCTCGACCTGGCCGGAATCATCCAGGGGCAGGCCGTCGGTCGCGGCTTCGGAGCCGGAGTCGCCGAAGCGTCCGCACCGACCCCGGCGCCGCGCACGCCCGCACCGACCACCCCGCCGCCCCCCGCTCCTCCGGCTCGCGACGCGGAGTAAGCAGCACAGGACAGCGGATGCCGCGACCGACTCGGTCGCGGCATCCGCTGTCTGTCGTCGGAGCACCGCTTCCGCCGGTTCACAACTCAGGAGATCGGCAGGCACGGACGCGGCGATCCGTCCCGCTGCTCCGAATCCCCCCGGATCTCCTGAGTTGCGAACGGCTCCGGGCGTCGATCAACCGGGCAGACTGGACGGGTGACCCGCGCTGCCTTCGACCTCGCCGCCATCGGTGCAGGCCTGTCGTTCGCGGGCGCCCTCGAGGAGCTCTCCGCTGCCCTCGACACGAGCGGCTCCGTGGTGGTGACCGCGCCGCCGGGCACGGGCAAGACCACCCTCGTACCGCCGCTCGTCGCCTCACGAACCACCGACCGCGTGATCGTCACCCAACCCCGCCGGGTCGCCGCGCGTGCCGCCGCCCGCCGACTCGCACACCTCGATGGCTCCCCGCTCGGATCCCGGGTGGGCTTCACCGTCCGCGGCGAGCGCACAGCCGGGCCGGATACGAGGGTCGAGTTCGTCACCGCCGGCGTGCTCCTGCGACGGTTGCTGGACGACCCGGGACTCGACGGCGTGAGTGCGGTCATCATCGATGAGGTGCACGAGCGTGCCCTCGAGACCGACCTCCTCGTCGGCCTGCTCTCGGAGGTGCGGGAGCTGCGGGATGACCTCGTCGTCGTCGCGATGTCCGCCACCCTCGACGCTGCCCGGCTCGCCGCCGTCATCGGCACCGCCGAGTCCCCCGCGCCGATCGTCGACCATGACGTCGCAGCCTTCCCCCTCACCGAGCGCTGGGCTCCGAGTCCCACGCCCCGCCTCGACGAACGGGGAGTCACCCGCGGCTTCCTCGACCACATCGCGAGTGTCTCCGCCTCCGCCGCCACCGAGCTGGTCCGCGAAGACCCCGAAGCCGACGTGCTCGTGTTCGCCCCGGGCGCTCGCGAGGTGTCGGAGATCGCCCGACGCGTCCGCACTCTGAACGGCGCCTTCGACGTGCGGGAGCTGCACGGCCAGACCCCGCCGGCGGAACAGGATGCCGTGATCCGCGGTCGTGCACCGGGGGGCGTGCCCCGCATCATCGTCGCCACCTCGCTCGCCGAGTCGTCGATCACGGTGCCGGGTGTGCGGATGGTCGTGGACAGCTGTCTGTTCCGGCAGCCGCAGCGCGACGCCGCCCGCGGCATGACGGGTCTGGTCACCACCGCCGCCTCCCGTTCCTCGTGCGTGCAGCGTGCCGGACGCGCGACGCGTCAGGGCCCCGGCATCGTCGTCCGGTGTGTGGACGAGCGCGCCTACGCGGCGGCTCCCGCGCGTCCGTCCCCGGAGATCGCGACGGCCGACCTCACCGGCGCCGCCCTCCTCCTCGCGTGCTGGGGTGCCCCGGGCGGAGCAGGCCTGCGGTTGATCGAACCGCTGCGAGCCGACAGTCTCGCCGACGCCGTCGCGGTGCTTCGCGGTCTCGGAGCGATCGACGACGACGGGCGCGCCACGGCCGAGGGCCGCGTGCTGGCCCGCATCCCGACCGACCCCCGGCTGGCCAGGGCGCTGCGGGACGGCAGCCCCGTGGTGGGGAGCCGGCTCGCCGCCGAGGTCGTCGCGCTTCTGGGCGGTGATCAGCGCGTCCCGGATGCCGACGTCGCCCACGCTCTTGTCGCGTTGCGGGGCGGCGGGACTGCGGAGGCCCGTCGCTGGCGCGAGGACGCGCGTCGTCTGGAACGCCTCGCCGATCCGACGCCGGACACCCGCGCGGGTCTCGACGGCGTCGGTCTCGTGATCGCGCTGGCCTTCCCCGAACGTGTCGCCCACCGCGTCGAGCACACGGGATCGGGAGCCACGTTCCTGCTGGCCTCCGGCACGCGGGCCGGAGTGAGCGGTTCCCTCGCGTCCTCGGAATGGCTCGCCGTGGCCGATGTCGCCCGCGCTTCGTCCCGGGCGGCCGCCGGTTCCGGTGCGGTCATCCGCACGGCGGCGACCCTCACCGAGGAGCAGGCGGAGCGCGCGGCGGGCCCCCTGATGAGCGACCGCGTGGAGGCCGAGTTCGTCGGAGGTCGTGTGCAGGCCCGCCGCGAGCGCCGGATCGGTGCGATCCTGCGTTCCTCGGTGCCGGTGCGAGCGGCGGCATCGACAGGGCGGGATGCCGTGGCCCGGGCGGTCCGACGCGAGCGCCTCGGTATGTTCACCTGGTCCGACGGGGCGGAGGCCCTCCGCCGCAGACTCGCGCTGCTCCGACGTGAGCTCGGAGAGCCATGGCCCGATGTGTCGGACGCGGGGTTGATCGACGCCCTCGATGCCTGGATGGCGCCGGAGCTCGAGGCTCTCGCATCCGGCACCCCCGCGAGTCGGCTGGATCTGTCCTCGGCGCTGCGCCGTCTGCTGCCCTGGCCCGAGGCCGTGCACCTCGAGGCCCTCGTACCGGAGCGGCTCGAGGTCCCCAGCGGCTCCCGCGTCCGCATCACCTACCCGGAACCCGACGGGGATCCGACCGCACGCCCCGTCGTCGCGGTGAAGCTGCAGGAGTGCTTCGGGTGGGCGGCGACTCCCCGGCTGGTCGACGGTCGTGTTCCCGTCCTCTTCCATCTGCTGTCGCCCGCAGGCCGCCCGCTCGCCGTCACCGACGACCTCGCCTCGTTCTGGTCCGGCCCCTATGCCCAGGTGCGCGCCGAGATGCGCGGCCGCTACCCCCGGCACCCCTGGCCCGAGGACCCCTGGGCCGCCGTGCCGACGAAGCACACCAAGAACCGCGCCGCGCGCTGACCCAGGCCAGGACTCCGGCTCAGCGTGTACGCCGCCGCAGTGTGAGGGCGGCGAGCACCAGAGCGCCGACCGCGAAGGCCACGACGATGAGCAGCGGACCGAACACGTCCCACTCTTCGTCCCCCGCCGTGACGGCGTTGATCGTGTCGATCGCGTAGCTGAGCGGCAGCCAGTCGGAGATGGCGTACAGCACGTCGGGCATCTGGTCGCGCGGCATGAACAACCCGCCGAGGATGATCTGCGGGAACACCAGCAACGGCATGAACTGCACGGCCTGGAACTCGGTCTGGGCGAACGCGCTCGCCAGCAGGCCGAGGGCTGTGCCGAGCAGTGCGTCGACCACCGCGACGAGGCCCAGCTGCCACAGCGGTCCGTCGACGTCGAGCCCGCACACCCCGACCGCGAACGACACCGTGATCACCGCCTGCAGCACGGCCATCAGCCCGAAGGCGAGCGCGTACCCGAGGATGAAGTCGGCCTTCTCGAGCGGCGTGGTCATCAGCCGTTCGAGCGTGCCGGAACGGCGTTCGCGCAAGGTGGTGATCGACGTGATGAGGAACATCACGATGAACGGGAACAGCGCCAGGATGGCACCCCCGAACTGATCGAACACACCGTCCTGCTCGCTGAACAGCCAGGCGAAGAGACCGACGAGCAGGCTCGGGGCGATGAGCATCAGGGCGATGGACCGCGGGTCGTGTCGGAGCTGCGTGAGCACACGGCCGGCGGTCGCGAACAGCCGGCGGCCGTTCATGTCGCGTCCTCCTCCTGGCGCTCGTGCGCTTCTCGCCGCGCCCGCCGGGTGGTCGCGGCGCCGGCGGCCCTGTCACGTTCGATCAGCGCCAGGAACGCGGCCTCGGCGTCGGTCGTGCCGGTGTCGGCGAGCAGGGACGACGGCGTGGTGTCGGCGATGATCCTCCCCTCCCGCATCAGCAGCAGCCGGTCGCAGCGCACCGCCTCGTCCATCACGTGACTGGACACGATGAGCGTGACGCCCCGGTCGGCCAGCCGGCGGAACAGGGTCCAGAGCTCCGCCCGCAACACGGGGTCGAGTCCGACGGTCGGCTCGTCCAGCACGATCAGTTCCGGCGAGCCGATCAAAGCCACCGCGAGCGACACCCGCGTCCCCTGGCCGCCGCTCAGCGCATCGACGAGCTGCGTGGCCTGTGCGCCGAGGCCGACCTCCTGGATGACCCGGTCGACATCACCCTTCGGCGCCTTCAGGAGCGACGCGAAGTACGAGAGGTTCTGCCGCACGCTGAGGTCGCCGTAGACCGAGGCGCCCTGCGTACCGTAGGCCACGCGGTGCCGGAGCCGACGCGAACCGCCCGGCTCACCCAGAACGGTCACGTCGCCGGAGGCGATCCGCTGCACACCGACGATCGACCGCATGAGCGTGGTCTTGCCGCACCCCGAGGGGCCGAGGAGACCCGTGATCTGCCCGCGCGGGACGGCGAGGTCGATGCCGTCGAACACGGATACGGCCCCACGCCGCACGCGGAGCTGCGTGATCTCGACCGCCGCGTTATTCATCATGCGATGAATTATGCGCCTCGCCTCGTCGGGCGTCAACGGCTCGGTGGGCACAGCTGCGGAGCGCCGGATCGACACGCCGTCGCCGGCCCGTGCCGTCCGGCGCGGCGGCCGAGATCTCCGCAGCCGTGCCCGGGGACGCGGGCGTCAGTCGAAGAGGTAGCGCTGGACGGTGGGGCCGACGCGGCGGACGAGCTCGTCGACGGAGGCTCCGGCGAGCGCGGGGAGCTGCAGCACGTAGCGACCGATGAGCATGCCGGCGATCTGCGAGGCGACGAGGGCGGCGCGGAGGTCAGCGTCCTCCACGTCGAGGCGTCGTGCCACGCGGGAGAGCAGTTCGCGGGAGAGGAAGCCGGCGAGCAGGGGGGTCGTCAGCCTGCTCCCGATCGCCGTGCGCAGGAGCAGCATCCCGCGGCGGCGCACGTCGGGCTTCTCGAACGCGTCGAGCACATAGCGGACGAGCCGGGCCCCCGCTTCGTCCTTCGGCCCCGCGAGGATCTCCGGGACGTCGAGGTCGGGGCGCAACGGGATCCCGGCGGCCTCTGCGAACAGGTCGGCCTTGGTGCCGAAGTAGTGGTGGACGAGCGCGGAGTCGACGCCGGCGCGGGCGGCGATCGACCGCACCGTGGCGCCGTCGTACCCCTGCGCGCCGAACTCGTCGACGGCCGCGGACACGATGCGCTCGCGGGAGTCGGTGCCGCCGCGCGGGCGCCCGCGTCGTCTCGGCGCCCTCTGCTCGGTCATGCCCGTCAGCCTACGGCTCCGCGGAGCCTCGCTCGTCGAGCAGATGCCGGAGATACCGCTGCGGCTGCCCGAGGAACGAGCGCCAGTGGTTCACGATCTCGAGGTCCTCCCAGGCGGCAGGGCGGAGCCCCCACTCCCCGACCTCCAGGATGGTGGCGCCCGGGAGCGCCGCGAGCACCGGGGAGTGCGTGGCGCACAGCACCTGGCCGCCCTCGTCGGCGATGCGCTGCAGCACGGCGATCAGCGTGAGAGTCGAATGGAACGACAGGGCGGCCTCCGGCTCGTCCAGGCAGTAGAACCCCGGATCATCGAAGCGGCTGTCGAGCAGGGCGAGGAACGACTCCCCGTGGCTCATCTCGTGGAAGGGCACGTCGCCGCGCAGGGAGGGGTTCTCCTCGAGGTACGTGTAGAACGAGTGCATCGTCTCGGCCCGCAGGAAGAATCCCCAGCGGTGCGCGCCGACGCCCCGTTGGAGGCGCAGCCAGTCCGACAGCGGCGACTCGGTCGGACGTGTCCGGTGCTGCGCCTGCCGGGATCCGCCTTCCGGGGAGAGACCGTACGCGATCGCGATGCCCTCGACGAGGGTGGACTTCCCGCTGCCGTTCTCGCCGACGAGGAAGGTCACTCCCGGTCCCAGATCCAGTCCCTCGCGCAGCACCTGTGCCACCGCGGGGATGTTCGTCGGCCACGTCCCGTCCGGGGTCGGCGCCTCGTCGTTCGCCCGCACCGCGACGACCGGCTGCTGCCGCATATGCCTCTCCCTTCCCTCCTCCGTCGACCCACCCCTCTGTGTGCCTGCCACCCCTCTTCATGCGCACGCAACGGGCCGGAACGCACGAGAGGGGGTGGGTCGGCGAGGTCAGCACTCGATGACGTTCACCGCCAGACCGCCCTCGCTGGTCTCCTTGTACTTGGTCGACATGTCGAGACCGGTCTGGCGCATCGTCTCGACGACGGCATCCAGCGAGACATAGTGGCTCCCGTCGCCGCGGAGCGCGAGACGTGCGGCGGTGACCGCGGTGGAGGCGGCGATCGCGTTGCGCTCGATGCACGGGATCTGCACGAGTCCGCCGATCGGGTCGCATGTGAGGCCGAGGTGATGCTCCATCGCGATCTCCGCGGCGTTCTCGATCTGCCGGTTCGTGCCGCCCATCACCGCGGTGAGCCCACCCGCGGCCATCGCGCACGCGGAGCCGACCTCGGCCTGACACCCGCCTTCGGCGCCGGAGATCGAGGCGTTGGCCTTGAACAGCGACCCGAGGGCGGTAGCCGTCAGCAGGAACCGGCGGATGCCCCGGCGGCGATTGGCCTCCGCGATCTCCGCGTCCTCCCCGTCGAGTGCGGGAGCGGGCGGCGGGGCCCCGTCGAACCCGAGCAGCGCGCTGGCGACGAGCTCCCCGTACGGCGTCACCGCGTTCCCGGCGCCGAGCCCCGAGTCGGCGAGGAAGCGCCACCAGTACATCGCCACCGCGGGGAGAATGCCCGCCGCGCCGTTGGTCGGAGCGGTCACAACGCGCCCACCCGCCGCGTTCTCCTCGTTCACGGCCAGCGCGAACGCGCCGAGCCACTCGCCGGGCAGCTCTCGGTGCCCCTCGGCTTCGACCGCCTCGAGCTGTGCGCGGATCGTGCCGGCGCGGCGCTTCACCTGCAGCATGCCCGGAAGCACCCCGTCGGCGTGGAGCCCCGCGTCCACGCAGCCCGACATCGCATCCCAGATCGCGTCGAGGCCGGCGGCGACCTCCTCCTCGCTCCGCAGCGCCGTCTCGTTGCGGCGGGCGACCTCCGCGATGGACAGTCCCAGCTCGTCGCACAGGGCGAGCAGCGAGGCGGCATCGGCATACGGGTGCGGGAAGGCGCCGGTGGAGAGCTGCGCTTCCTCCCCCTCGCGCCGGATGAACCCGCCGCCGATCGAGTAGTACGTCTGCTCGAACAGGATGGTTCCGTCCCGGTCACGGGCGATGAGCGTCATGGCGTTCGGATGGCCGGGGAGGCGGGTCCGCGGCGCGAACACGATGTCGTCCTTCCGGAACGGCACCGCGTGGGCGCCGTCGATCCGCAGCGGCTCCCCCTCGGGGTAGGCGGACCAGGCCGCGCGCACCGCCGCCGGGTCACAGGTCTCGGGTGCGAGACCGCGCAGCCCCGCGACCACCGCGTCCGGGGTGCCATGGCCGATACCGGTGGCGCCGAGCGAACCGTACAGCGTGCATTCGACCAGGGCGATGCGGTCGAGCTCGCCGGAGCCGGAGAGCCGGCGCGCGAAGTCGAGTGCCGCCCGCATCGGTCCGACGGTGTGCGAGCTGGACGGGCCGACGCCGATGGAGAAGAGGTCGAAGGCCGAGACGTACGCAGTCACCCCTCCAGGCTACGCCGACTTCGCGGATCCGGTTCACCGCGATTAACCGCGTCGCCGACGGGTCCGCGTCAAGGCCCTTCATCTCGCGTCGAGGCGGAGGCAGGCTGAGAGCACGACATCGCAGAAAGGGACGATCATGACCGACAACACTCCCGAACCGACCGCGAACGACGAGCTCTCGCCCGAGGCGCAGACCCCCACGCCGACCCCCGCGTCCGACACCTCGGAGGGCGAGGCGACGACGCCGGAGCAGGCGGACTCCCCGGAGGACGCGGACCCGGCCGAGGTCCCGAGCACCGAGGAGCTGGAGGAGCCCAGCACCGAGAAGTCCCCCGGCGAGGAGCCGAAGGCCCCGAAGCGCGACGACCCGGAACCGGATCACGAGGCCGTCGGCCTCGGCGTCGACTGACTCCCTCCCCGAAACCCCGGACTACCGCCGAGACCCCGCCCCGCAGACGTCTGCAGGGCGGGGTCTCGACGCGAGAGCGGGGTCTCGGGGATCTACTCGACGAGCTTGCCGGTCGTGTCGACGTCGCGCATGAGCTCGGCGATCTCCTCGGGGATCGCGGGGATCTCCTCGCGGGTCACGCCGGCGGACGGGGACCACACGAGGTTCACCTGCAGCGTGGGATCGGTGTCCGGGAAGTCGCTGCGGTTGTGGCATCCGCGAGTCTCCCGACGCTCCCGCGCCGCCTCCAGCGTGGCCCGGGCAGCGAGCGCGGAGGCCTTGAGGTCGAACGCGTGCGCGAGGTCCTGGAATCCGGCGATGTCCGGGTGGATGCCGATGTCCTCCATGCGCCCCTCGATCATGTCGAGGTCGGCGAGGCCCGCCTTCAGCCCGTCCTCCGACCGCACCACGCCGGCGTACTCCGTCATGAGGTTGCGGATCGCGCGCTGCAGAGCCCGCACGTTCTCGCGCCCCTCCGCGGCGAGGAGGTCGTCGATCTCGGCACGAGCGGCGGCGACCGCATCGGCCGACCGGCGCTGGGCGTCGAGCCCCGCGGCGTGGGCCATGGCGGCCTGACCGACGATCCGGCCGTAGACGAGCAACTCGATGAGCGAGTTCCCACCGAGACGGTTCGCGCCGTGGAGTCCGCTCGACGCCTCCCCGATCGCGTACAGCCCGTCGACGTCGGTCTGGTGGTCGTCCGGCCGCACCCACACGCCGCCCATCGAGTAGTGCGCGGTCGGCGCGATCTCGATCGGGTCCGCGGTGATGTCGAGCATCTGCAGCTCCATCATCGTCTGATAGACGCGCGGAAGCCGGGTCATGATGGTCTCGCGGGGCAGGTGCGACACGTCGAGCCAGACGCCGCCGTTCTCCGTACCGCGGCCCTCCTGGATCTCCGTGTAGGCGGCGAGCGCGACACGGTCGCGCGTCGACAGCTCCATCCGCTCGGGGTCGTACTTCTCCATGAACCGCTCGCCCCGGGCATTGCGGAGGATGCCGCCCTCCCCGCGCGCGGCCTCGGAGATGAGGGTGCCGGCGGCGTTCTCGGGCTCGATGATGCCGGACGGATGGAACTGCACCAGCTCGGGGTCGCGGAGTCGCGCCCCCGCCTCCACAGCGAGCCGGAAGGAGTCTCCGGTGTTCTCGTCACGCCTCGACGACGTCCGGCGCCAGATGCGGTTGTGCCCGCCCGCGGCGAGGATCACCGCGTCCGCATGGATGAGGTAGCGCGTGCCGTCCGCCTGATCGAAGCCGTACGCGCCGAAGATGACGTTGTCGCGCACGAGCAGACGGGTGATGTAGACGTTGTCGAGGATGGGGACGTCGAGCTGCTCGGCGCGGGCGACCAGCGTCCGCTGGATCTCGAGGCCGGTGTAATCGCCGGCGAAGGCGGTGCGGCGGTAGGTGTGCGCACCGAAGAAGCGCTGCGAGATGCGGCCGTCGCCCTCGCGGGCGAAGTCCATGCCCCAGCGCTCGAGGTCGCGGATGCCGCGCTCGGCGCCCTGGGTGACGATCTGGACGGTATGGGGGTTGGCGAGGAGGTAGCTTTCCTTGATCGTGTCCGCCGCGTGCTGCTGCCAGCTGTCTTCGGCGTCCATCGTGCCGAGAGCGGCGTTGATGCCGCCGGCCGCGAGCGACGTGTGGGCGTCCTGCCGCGGGCGTTTGCCGACGGCGAGCACGTCGACGCCGTGCTCGGCGACCTCGATCGCGGCGCGGAGCCCGGAGCCTCCGGTGCCGATCACGAGGACCGTGGTGGAGATCTGACGTTCGGGTGCATTCATGCTCTCGACGCTAGTTAGGCGATCCTAATAACTCCAATGCATAGTTTGTCTGGAAACCATGCGGGTACGCTATGGATATGAACCTCGAGCAGCTCCGCGGGTTCGTCGAAGTCGCCCGCCTCGGCCACTTCACCCGCGCCTCCGAGCACCTCCACCTCGCCCAGCCGTCGCTGAGCCGTCAGATCTCGACCCTCGAACGCGAGCTCGGCGCCGAGCTGTTCCATCGCGCGCGCGGCCACATCGCCCTGACGGCGGCCGGGGAGACGGTCCTCCCTCGCGCGCAGCGCATGCTCGCCGAAGCCGACGCCATCCGCGACGAGGTGGCCGAGCTCGCCGGGCTCCGCCGTGGACGGGTGCGACTCGGCGCCCCGCCCACCCTGTGCATCAGCCTCGTGGCGGAAGCTCTCAGCTCGTTCCATGCCACCCACCCCGGCATCGATCTGCACCTCACGGAGGGCGGCTCTCGCCTGCTCGTCGAGCAGCTCGCGGTCGGCGCGGTCGACATCGCCCTCGTGACCCAGTCCGAGGGTCCGGTGCCGGCAGGGGTCAGCCTCACGCACGTCCCGCTGCTCGCCGAGGAGCTCGTGGTGATCTCGTCGGCGGCGGCCCCTCCGGTGACCCACGGCTCGTCCGTGAGCCTGGCGCACCTCGCCACGCTCCCGCTCATCCAGTTCGACGAGAGCTACGAACTGCGCGCCGCGATGGACGCCGTCTTCCGGGCCGCCGATCTCACCCCGACCCTCGCGCTGGAGGGCGCGGAGATGGATGCGGTGCTGCGCTTCGTCGAGCGCGGCGTCGGCGTCGCGGTGGTCCCGGCGATGGTGCTGTACGAACGCCCCGCACTGCGATCCGCGCGTCTCGCCCACCCCGCGATGTCCCGGACGATCAGCCTCGCCCACCGCTCCGACGTGACGCCCGCCGTCGCGGTCGCCGCGATGCGGTCGGCGATCATGGCGACGGCGGCCGACCTCGCGGAACGCGATCCCGCTATCACCAGCCTGCTCTGACCGCGGCACCTGCCCCCGGACAGCGAAAACCCCCGCCGCTTCCGCGACGGGGGTTTCCGTACTGTCTCAACACAGTGTGCGCCTCGAGGGACTCGAACCCCCAACCTTCTGATCCGTAGTCAGATGCTCTATCCATTGAGCTAGAGGCGCAGGACCCGCGGTGCTTTACCGCTCAGCGGGCCGACGACCAGCCTACAACAGACGAGACCGGAAAGCGAAACGAGGGCTCACTCCCCCTTCGCGGCCACCTTCTCCTGCTTCTTCCGCCGCTTCTCCCTGGCCCGCTGCTGCGAGGAGAGCGCCTGCAGGTCGACGAGCCGCAGTGCCTGCATCCGCGCCTCACGCATACGTGCGTAGTCGGGATCCTGATCGGGTCGCATGCCCTCGACGCGCAGTCGACGGTCGAGGTTGTGCCGCACGTCGGCCCAGGCCGCCGCGCGCGCCTCCTCGACGATGCTCTCCAGCTGGGCACGGTCATCCATCATCTCGCGCAGACGCTGCGCGACGCCGAGCGACTGCTTCGCCCGCCTCCGGAGATTGCGCACATCGCGGTCGCGGTAGTCGTGGGTGCCGACCGGGTCGGAATGCCGACCGCGGGCGCGCTTGCGCAGGGCCGTGACCGTGGCCGCGGCCTCCTCCGACTCCTCGGCCATCGCGCCGAGAGCAGCCCTGGCATCCTCGACGTACTTGTCGAGGTCGAAGACGCCGTCCTCGGCGATGGTGCCGATGAGGATGTGATTCTTCACGGCGAGGCGCGCAGCGGCCGTCGCGATCGCGACGCCTTCGGCGATGGCATCCGCAGTCCGTCCCACCGGCACCTCCTTCTCTCGAGCGTACCGGTACCGATGCCGCGCAGTCTCGGCCGGATTGGCTCTGGATCAGCATGCCGCACACCTCCGACATCGAAGCCCGTGTCGGGCCGGGGCTAGCGGACGACCCCGACCCAGATACCGGAGGCCCAGGTCTGCTGCTCGCCGGAGCACCCGACCGAACCCGGGAAGCCGCGGACGACGGCCATGCAGTTGGCCAGGAACTCCGGATCGCCGCCGAACATCGTCGCGTAGGCGCCGGACGAGGTGAGGGCACCCCAGACCCGGAACTGATGGATGTGGGCGAGCTCGTGCGCCATCGCCCAGTTCAGGCGTCCGTCGCTCCACCCGGTGATGTCGGCACGGTACTTGATGTAGCCGTTGCTGTTGGCGCAGGCCGGCGATGTGCCGCCCGCACACGACGACGACTCGTACAGCCCGACGCCCCCGCCGCCCACCCGGTCGAGGGCCGCGCGCACCCGCGCATAGCCGTCCGGCCCGCTCGACGTCCACACGGGCCCGCCGGGACCGGCGCTCTGCGATGCCTGCCACCCTGCGACCTCGGTGCCGACCTTCTGCGTGAGCGCCTCGACCGTCGCGGTCGCCGCGACCACGGTGTCGGGATCGTGGCGCTCGGCGCGCACCGTCTCCTGAGCCGACCGGGCGGACGCGAGATGCGCCGCGGTGTCGACCTTGCCGTCCGCACCACGGAGGACGGCCGCGAGCGTCGAGAGCTCTTCGAGGAACGCGGGACGCACGGCCAGCACGGCGGCCCGATCCGCGGTGTCCTGCTCGGCCTGCGCGACGGCGCCGGACAGGTGGTCGGTGCGCTGCGCGGCGTCGTGCGATCGGTCGGCCAGAACGGAGAGCTGCGCCAACGCCTCCGCCCGCTCGTGGTCCAGCGCGTCGGCCCGGGCGACGACGGCCGCCGCGAGGAGCACGGCCACCGACACCGTCACCGCCAGTTTCCGGCGCATCACGGCAGGAAGCCCGTCGTGTCCGAGAGATCGGCGTCCTGCTCAGCGATACGGGACCGGAGTTCGGTGAGACGCTCCGCGAGGGCGAGGTTCTCCGTCTGCGACTCGTCGAGCACGTCCTCGATCCGAGCGATCTCGGCCTTCACAGCGGCGACGTCCGCGGCACGCTCCTGGTCGGCCATGACGAGGAGCGCAGCACCGCCGAGCAGGAGGATTCCCCCGACGACGACAGCAAGATTTCGCATCTCGCTCCCCAGGACAGCACGAACAGACCGGACCGACTCCGACCGGACAAGGATACAACCGGCCTTCCGCGCGGTGGGGGTGTCTTCGCAGACGGACGCGCTCAGCCGGTCACGGTCTGCGCCAGCCGTCGTTCGGCCGCCGAATGTCCGCTGGCCAGGTGAGCGGGGACCATCCGGCGCACCGCCTCGACGTCCCGCGCGGCGACGGCCTCGAGGATGACGCGGTGCTCGTCCGCCATCGCCGCCAGATCGTCGTGTTGTCCGA
Organism: Microbacterium sp. NRRL B-14842; assembly: GCF_050470785.1. Taxonomy (NCBI): domain Bacteria; kingdom Bacillati; phylum Actinomycetota; class Actinomycetes; order Micrococcales; family Microbacteriaceae; genus Microbacterium; species Microbacterium sp. NRRL B-14842. The sequence goes on from NZ_JBFLUM010000001.1 coordinate 2,482,414, forward strand.
ACAGCCACCGCAGGCGGGTCAGGAACACCGCGATGAGCTCGCCCAGCATCTCGTTGCCCGCCAGATCGACGGCGATCTCGTGGAACTCCGCCGCCGCTGTGCGCGCGGTCTCGGCGTCTCCTGCCCGCGCCGCCGCAGCCTCGCGCTCATAGGCATCCCGCAGGCGTGCGAGCCCGGCGGCGTCATGCCGCTCGGCCGCGAAGACGAAGATGAGGGTCTCGATCGCCTCCCGCACCTCGGCGAAGTTGCGGATGTCGTCATGGGTGAACTCCCGCACGACCGCCCACGTCCGCGGTCGTGCGACCACCACGCCCTCCGCGACCAGGGTCCTGATCGCCTCCCGCACCGGGAGACGCGACACCTGCAGCTCGGCCGCGATGTCCCGTTCCACGAGACGCGATCCCGGTGGGCGTCGCCCGAGCACGATGTCGTCTCGGAGGATCCTCGTGACCCTGACCGACTCGAGTTCCCCGCCTACCCCCACAGCCCCCGCCATCCGGGCATTCTCGCACCCCGGCCCGGGATTGGCCAAGTTTGGTATCCCAGACCGGAGGCGCGAGCCGACTCAGGGCAGACGGTTCGCCCGCGCGACGTTCGCGGTCAGCTCTTCCGCGTTCTGCCGGACGACGTACGCCGGACGGTCGCGCTCGACCCGCCACGACTCGCTGAGCGGGCCGACGTTGACCGTGTCGAAGCCGGCCTCGTCGTAGAAGCGGGTCACGAAGGCCACAGCCTCGGCGTCATCACCCGCGGTGGCCAGCGCCCGCCGGTTCGGCGTACCGGCCGGAGTCCCGTCGGTCGTGATGTCCGCGGCGTAGATGTGGTTGAACGCCTTGGCGATCCTCGATTCCGGGAGCTGCGCCTGCACGAGCTCGGACGTGGTGGTCTCGCCCTTGTCGAGGGACTCGATGTGCCCGTCGCGCTCGAAGTAGTAGTTGTTCGTGTCGAGCACGATCTTGCCGGCAAGCTGTGCGGCGGGAAGCTGATCGATCGCGTGCAGCGGCACCGTCACCACGGCCACGTCCGCCGCGGCGGCCGCTTCCTCCGCCGTCGCCGCCTTCGCGTGCGGCCCGAGCTCTGCGACGAGGTCGGCCAAGGTCTCCGGCCCTCGCGAGTTCGCGATCACGACGTCATAGCCGTTGGCCACCGCCACTCGGGCGACCTGGCTGCCGATGTTGCCTGCTCCGATGATTCCGAGAGTTGTCATGCTCGGGCCAACGCCTGCCGCCCGATGCTATTCCCGGTCCGAGACAGGAGCGGACGAGGTCAGAGGCGCGTGAGCGCGTCCTCGGCCGCCACCCAGGCGAGCATGGCGCACTTCACGCGAGCCACATACCGGGAGACCCCGCCGAGGGCCGCGGCGTCGCCGAGCAGCTCCTCGTCCGGCTCGATCGTGCCCCGGGAGCGCATCGCCTCGCGGAAGGCCGCGATGCGCACCTCGAGCTCGTCCACGGTGAGGCCTTCGGCGAGCTCGGCGAGCAGGGAGGCGGACGCCTGGGAGATGGCGCACCCGTGCCCCTCCCACGCGATCGCCTCCACGTCGCCGTCGGCGCCGCGATGCACCTGCAGGGTGATCTCGTCGCCGCAGGTCGGGTTGAGCTGATGCGACTGCGCCGCGATCTCCTCGCGGAGCCCGAAGCCGTGCGGCGTGCGCGAGTGGTCGAGGATCAGCTCCTGGTACAGGCTCTGCAGGTCGCTCATGCGCCCCTCCCGAAGAACGCGATCGCCCCGGCGACCGCCTCGATGACGGCATCCACCTCGGACGCTGTCGTGTACAGATAGGTGCTCGCCCTCGTCGACGAGGTCACACCGAGCCGGCGGTGCAGCGGCTGCGCGCAGTGGTGCCCGACGCGCACGGCGATGCCCTGGTCGTCGAGGAACTGCCCGACGTCGTGCGAGTGGATCCCGGCGACGTCGAAGCTTGCGAGCCCCACGCGCGGCAGCTCGATGCCCGCACCCAGGACCCGCACGCCGTCGATCGCATCGAGCCCGTCGACGAGTCGCTGCCCGAACGCGGCCTCGTGCGCGGCGATGCGATCCATCCCCACCGCGGAGAGGTAGTCGACCGCGGCGGCGAGCGCGATCGCCTGGGACACCCGCTGCGTGCCCGCTTCGAAGCGCTGCGGCGGTGGCAGGTATTCGGCCTCGGTCGTGGTGACGGTCGTGATCATGGAACCGCCCGTGAGGAACGGGGGCATCGCGGTGAGGACCTCGCGACGGCCGTAGAGCGCCCCGATGCCGGTGGGGCCGAGCATCTTGTGGCCGGAGAGGACGGCGAGATCGACCCCGAGCGCGTGGAGGTCCAGCGGCAGGTGCGGAGCCGACTGGCAGGCATCGAGCAGCGTGAGGGCGCCGACCTCCCTGGCCAGCGCGACGAGGGTCTCGACGGGGTTGATCACGCCCAACACGTTCGATACGTGGGTGAAGGCCACGAGCTTCGTGCGCTCCGAGATGAGCTCCGCGGCCGCATCCAGACGGAGGGCCCCGTCGTCGTCGAGCGGGATGACCCGGAGCGTGGCCCCGGTGCGCGCAGCGAGCTCCTGCCAGGGGATGAGGTTGGCGTGGTGCTCCATCTCGGTGGTGACGATCTCGTCCCCCTCGCGGAGCCGGAGGCCTGCAGCGGCGGCACCGCCCCGGCCGAGCGAGGCATTGGAGAGGGAGTAGGCGACGAGATTGACGGCCTCGGTGGCGTTCGAGGTCCAGACGATCTCGTCGTCGTCGGCGCCCACGAAACGAGCGAGCGTGCTGCGGGCGTCCTCGAACAGCTCGGTCGCCTCTGCCGCGAGCGTGTGGGCGCCGCGGTGGACGGCCGCGTTCATGGCGGTGGCGAAGCGTCGTTCGGCGTCGAGCACGGACTCCGGACGCTGCGACGTCGCGCCCGAGTCGAGGTACGCCAGGGGGTGGCCGTGCACGCGGGTGTGCAGGATCGGGAAGTCCTCGCGGATCCGCTGCACCTCGGTCTCGGTCAGCGGGGTGATCACGTCGACTCCGGGAGAAGCGCTCATCGTTCCAGTCTCCCATCTTCCGCGTGGCCCGGGCGGAAGGACTACGACATGCGGGCGAGACGGGCCCGCACGATGCAGAAGGCGCCGTACAGCGCGAAGCCGACGCCGACGGCACCGAGGATGAGCCGCCCGAACGGCAGGCTGAGGAGGCTGTGCAGAGCGGCGTCGAGCCCCGCGGCGCGTTCCGGGTCCTGCGTCACGGCGGCCACCACGAACAGCACCCCGGTGACCCCCACCGCGATGCCCTTGCCGATGTAGCCCACGATGCCGAGGGTCATCACTCCGGCGCGGGCGGCTCCGGTCGGCACGTCGATGAGCTTGCGGAAGGAGCGCATGATCCCGCCGATGATGAAGCCGACGCCGACGCCAACGACGCTGAGACCGATCACCACGAGCAGCGCCACCCCGCCGGGCGCGGACAGGACCACCTGGCTCAGGGTCTTCGAGGCGTCGGAGGACTCCGCCCGGCCGCCCACGGCGTAGATGAGCGCCAGTCCGGCGATCACGAGGTACGTGCCGGAGATGCCGAAGAGCTTGAGACGCTTGCCCCACTTCTTCGTCTCCGCGGGGTCGGCGGCGAGGAACCCGCTCGCCACCTGCCACACGGCGAGCGCGAGGAGGCCCACGGCGATCGCGAGCAGCAGCAGTCCCCCGACCGGGTTGTTGCGCACCTGCTCCATCGCGCCGTCCTGGTCGGCGTCACCCGACCCACCCGCGGCGATCGTGATGGCGATCGCGCCGATGATGATGTGGATGACGCCGAGGACGACGAAACCCGCGCGGGCGGTCCGCCGGAACGCGGTGGAGTCCTTCGCCACGCGCGCCGCATGCTTGACGGTGCTCATGCTCGAAGAGTATCCGCCGCGGGCGGTCGGAATCAGGGGGTTGCTTTCCGGACGCGCGGTGCGGAAGCGCTCAGGTGATCCGCTCCACCGGCTGCCGCAGGATGGTACGCAGCTTCTCCGGGGCCGTCCGGCGACGGTCACTGAGATAGATCTCGTGGTGCCGACCGCGCATCCGCAACCCGTTCTCCGGGACGAACCGCTCGTGCAGCTCCTCCAGCACGGGGCCCTCATCGTCGAACGGTCCGACGTGCAGCGTCTGCACGCACAGCCCCTCGGCTAGCACCTCCCGCCGGACCGCGGCCAGCGCCGGGAGCTCCTCCCCCTTCTTCGCGCTCTTCGCCGCGACCGTCTCGACGGCACGGTCGAAGAGGACGGGAGTGACGTGGTCGCCGACCATGATCATCAGCGTCCAGAGCCAGGTCGACTTGTCGCGTCGGGTGGTGAAGGACGCCATGTCCGGCGCGTGCCACAGGCCTTCCAGGGGCATCACGACCTGATCGACGCCGAGCTCGGCACGGCTGGCGAACTTGAGCGTGTACGCCAGCGGGTAGAGGGCCGCGACCGCGTCGAAGAACGCCGGCGCGGTGTTCGGATCGCCGGCGCCGTCGACCATCAGATAGGTCAGTGGCGGCACCTCGAGGATCCGGAAGGTCCCCCGTTTCGCCTGGTACGCATCGAGCGTCTTCTTCGGATCGGTCGCCGTCATGGCCTGCCCCCGCTTCGTCGTCGTGCGGTCAGTGTGCCCCAGGGCACCGACATCGGGTCGAGCCCCACGGGCCCGACCCGATCCACGGTCAGCTCTGCTCGACGGGGAGCCAGAGCTCACAGGAGGCCGTGTCGCCGGTGAACTCCCGGTAGCGGACGATCGAGGGCCCGGGTCGCAGCCGCCACGGGTTCGACGGGAACCACTCGGTCGCCGTCGCCGCCCACAGATTCTGCAGAGTCTCCGGAAACGGGCCGCTCGCGCCGAACACGGCCCACGTGCCCTCCGCCACGCGCAGGGTGTCGAGCTCGTCCGGAACCGCGGTGTCGTCGCGCACGGCCACCCCGTGCAGGTAGGTCAGCGGCGTCCCCTCCGGGGCATCCGGATCGATGTCGGCGGTCACGGCGAGGATGCCCGCGGGCTCCTCGTTGCCGAGCGCCTTGAGGCGGGCGTGCTCCTCCGGCGGGATGGCGGCGATGTGCGCCTGGATGTGCGGATTGACGCCGACGTGGATGAGCGGGACCTCCGCGGCATGACCGACGAGGGCGAACGCGGGGCGGTGGGTGATGGTGACATCCATCGGGGTGCTCCCTTCGACGCTCAGGCGGAACCGGAGCGTAGGTTGTGTGCGGAGAGGACCCCCGTGCCGACGCGCGTCCGCCGGCCCGATGCCGTGCACGGCGCGGAACGCCCGGGCGAACGCCTCGGTCGAGCCGTAGCCGTGCCGAACGGCGACATCGAGCAGACTCGGTGCACCGGCGGCGAGCTCCGCACCCGCGAGCGTCATCCGACGACGCCGCACGTATTCGGTCAACGGCACCCCGGCGAGCGCCGAGAACATCCGGCGCAGGTGGTACTCGGTGGTGCCGTGCGCGCGGGCGAACGCGGCGACGTCGATCTCCTGACCGCTGTCCGCGTCGACGAGGTCGACCAGGGCGTTGAGCGTGCCGATCACGGGGGTCCTCCTTTCCCCACCATCGTGTCGCCGCAGCCCTCCCGGCACCCGATCGTCCCGGTCCGATGCGATCGGGTCGGAGATCAGAGCTCGGTCGGCACCGCCGGCTCGGCGTCCTCCACCTCGGGGTGCCGAGCGAGGTTCACGACGGCGGCGATGAGGCCGCCCCACACCGTGACCATGGCGATGATCATCATGACGATCGCAGTGGTGGTCATGCCCCTGCTCCCTTCGTCTGCGCGGCCGGGACGGCGATGCTCGTCGTCTCCGGATCGGCGGCGTACTCCTCCTGGTCCAGGAAGTCGTCGTAGCCGACGTCGTCCTTGGCGCGGGAGCGCCTGCTCCACGGCACCAGCGACAGCAGTACTCCGCCGACGACCAACGCGATGACCATGCCCCAGCCGAACACGCCGAGGAACCAGCCGGGGTAGCCGCTGTACGGCTCCGCGATCTTCGTCAGGAGTTCGGTGATCAGCAGGTACCCGAGCACGAGCGGGGCCAGCACGCCCACGAGCAGGCGCCAGAGGAGGCCGACGCGGAAGCTCGAACGGCGGTTCAGGTGCTCCTGCAGCTGCGGCAGCTTGTGCAGCACCCAGGCCACGACGATCACCGCGACGAGGGCGACCGCCATGATGCCGAAGGCGTTGACGAAGGCATCAGTGGTGTCGAGTACCGACAGCGCGGTGGTGGTGGAGAACAGCGCGGCGGAGATGATGGCCAGCGGGATCGAGACGACGAGGGTGGTGCGCACCCGCGCCCAGCCGAGCTTGTCCTGCAGTGCCGCGACGATCACCTCCAGGATCGAGATCATCGAGGTGATCCCGGCGAAGACGAGGGCGCCGAAGAACAGCACGCCGATGATCGACCCGCCGGTCGCCTGGGACACGATCGTCGGGAACGCGACGAAGGCGAGGCCGATGCCCGAGGTCGCGACGCCGGAGACATCCGTGCCCTGCGCCTGCGCCATGAACCCGAGGGCCGCGAACACGCCGATGCCGGCGAGGATTTCGAAACCGGAGTTGGCGAACGCGACCACGAGGCCCGAGCCGGTGAGGTCGGTCTTGCGCTTCAGGTACGAGGCGTAGGTCACCATGATCCCGAAGGCGACAGACAGCGAGAAGAAGATGTGCCCGTAGGCGGAGGCCCACACGGCCGGGTCGGCGAGTGCCTCCCAGTTCGGCGTGAAGAAGGCGTTGAGACCGTCCAGGGCGCCGGGGAGGAAGAGGGCCTGCACCACGAGCACGGCGAACATGAGGGTGAGCAGCGGCATCAGGATCATGTTGGCGCGCCCGATACCGCGCTTGACGCCGAGCGCCATGATGATGATGACGATCAGCCACACCGCGATCAGCGGCAGGCCCACCTGCGGCACGAACTCGCCGGAGAGGCCGACCTCCGCGACGTCGGCGGACTGCAGGAAGTCGACGAAGAAGAAGTCGTTCTCGTTGCCCGCTCCCCAGGTGAGCTGGGCCGAGAACCAGGTGTACATGCCGGCCCAGGCGACGATCACGGCGTAGTACACCGCGATGACGACGCAGATCAGCACCTGCCACCACCCCAGCGGTTCGGCGGCCCGGTGCAGGCGTCGGAACGCGAGCGGCGCGGAGCCCCGGAACCGGTGGCCGATCGCGTAGTCCAGGAACAGCAGCGGGATGCCGGCCGTCAACAACGCACACAGATACGGGATGAGGAACGCACCGCCGCCGCCCTCGTAGGCGACGTACGGGAAGCGCCAGATGTTCCCGAGACCCACGGCCGAGCCGATCGCCGAGAGGATGAACACGTTCCGCGAGCCGAAGGCCTCGCGCTGCGGCGTCTGGGTGGGTCTAGGCATGCCCGCGAGGATACCGGAAGCCATGGGCCCCGGCGAGTGACGCGCTCGGGTCAGAGCATCGCCGTCAGCACGCCCCCATCCGCCCGCAGCGCGGCGCCGTTCGTCGCGGAGGCCCGGACGCTGGAGAGGTAGACGACGAGGTCCGCGACCTCGGTCGGATCGAGGAAGCGCTCCAGGAGTGTGGTCGTGTTCTGTCCGATGATCGCCTCTTTCATCACGTCCACGGAGACGGACTGGGCTGCTGCGACGGCGGCGACGCTCGCCGCGACGCCCTCCGAGTAGGTCGGGCCACCCAGGACGGTGTTGACCGTCACGCCGGTGCCGCGGGTGAGCTTGGCCAACCCGTTGCCGAGGGCGATCATCGCCGCCTTCGTCACGCCGTAGTGCACCATGTCGGCCGGGACGTTCACGCCGGACTCGCTGCTGACCAAGACGATGTGTCCCCAGCCCCGGTCCCGCATCCCCGGCAGGAGAGCCCGGGAGAGGCGCACTCCGCTCATCACGTTCACCTCGAAGTAGCGCGCCCAGTCCTCATCGGTGATGTCCGCGAAGTCGGCGAGTCCGAAGAGACCGACGTTGTTGACGAGGATGTCCACCTGACCGAGCTTCTCCGTCAACGCGGCCACCTGGTCGGGATCGGTGAAGTCCGCGGCGATCCCGGAGACGGCCGCACCGGGATGCGCGAGGGCCACGGCGGCGACCGCCGCGTCGACGCGTCCCTCGTCACGACCGTTGATCACGACATCGACCCCCTCGGCAGCGAGAGCGGACGCGACCGCATATCCGATCCCCTGGCTCGACCCGCTGATGAACGCCCTCTTGCCGCGCAACCCCAGTTCCATCCGTCTCCCTCTCGCTTCAGCGGACTTCCCGCATCACTTGCCTGAGCAAGTCATATTATCCACTGTTCACTTTCCCAAGCAAGCGAAGAGCATGGCTCAACCGCTACGGTGGAGGAATGTCGCCGCTCTCCCCCGCCCCCTTGAACGCCGAAGAGATGGACGTCTGGTCGGCACTCGCGACGCTCCTCGAACGGCTCCCGGCGGCCCTCGACGCGCAGTTGCAGCGGGAGAGCGGGCTCACCCACTTCGAGCACGGGATCCTCTTTGCCCTCGATTCGGCGCCGGAGCGCACCCTCCGCCTCAGCGTCCTCGCCGGCTACGCGAACAGCACGCTGTCCCGGCTCTCCCGCGCCATCACTCGCCTGGAGGCGAAAGGCTGGGTCCGACGCGAAGTCGACGCGGAGGACGGGCGCTTCACCCTCGGCATCCTCACGGACGCCGGCCATCGGAAGGTCGAGGAGTCGACTCCCGCCCACCAGGCGCTCATCCGCCGCGTCGTCTTCGATGCCCTCACGCCGGCGCAGGCGCGGCAGCTCGGCGTGGTCAGCCGGAAGCTCTCCGCCGCACTCTCCCCCGACCCGACCTGGACGCCCGGGACGCAGGCGTGAGGAGGACAGCCCCCGCAGCCGCGAACACGAAAGCCCCGGCGAGCGGACTCGTCGGGGCTTCTCCGTGCGGAGACGAGGGGATTTGAACCCCTGGTCCCCGTGAGGGGACTCCACCTTAGCAGGGTGGTGCACTAGGCCGGACTATGCGACGTCTCCAGGCATCCGGCTCGAGAGCACTGATGCACCCCACCATCATAACGGGTCCGACGCGTGGTCACGAACCGCCGGTCTCGGACGCTCCCCGGCGCGGGCCGGCCGCCCTGCGATACTGGCCGCACGTTGCGAGGGCCCGCCCCCGCGGACGCGAGAGGAGACGCCATGTCCGAGCCATCGGGAGCGCACGTCCGCGCGGGATTCGCCGCCCCGGCCGACCCGAGGCGCGGTGCCCTCGGCTATGCCGCGGTGCTCGCCCTCCTCATCGTCTCGTACGGACTGTGCGCGGCCCAGCCCGGCACGGTTCCCAGCCCCTGGGCGTTCCTGGCGATGCTGGTCACGGTCGCGATCGTGTTCCGCGTGACCAGGGCCCGCGCCCTCGTGCAGCGGGTGTCGTGGGTCGTGCTCTCGGCCGCCGGGCTCGCTGCCCTCCTCGCGGCGTTCTTCGCCACGGACAGTCCGGCCCTCGCCGTCGCCCTCTCCGCCGCCTCCATGATCGCGCTGCTGGTCGCGCCGTGGGCGATCATCGCGCACCAGGTCACCCGACGAGGCCTCGACGTCGAGGCCCTCCTGGCCGCCGTGACGGCCTACATCCTCGTGGGCATGTTCTTCGCCTTCGTCTACAACCTGCTGTCGCTGCTGCTGCCGACCCCGCTGTTCGGCGATGCGGCGAGCGATTCGCTCGGCAATCAGCTCTTCTTCTCGTTCACCGCCCTGACGACGACGGGCTACGGCAACCTCGTCCCCGTCGGATCGGGCGTGCAGGCGGTGGCCATCGCCGAGGGGATCACCGGGCAGCTCTTCCTCATCACCGCCGTGGCGCGCATCATGCGGGGCGCCAGCGCCCAGCGCTCCACGCCGACGCCGGCCTGACCGCGGTCACTCCCCGGTGGTCGAGCGGCGGGCGACGAGCTCCGGCCGGAACAGCACGTGCTCCGGCGCGGGCGCCACGTCGTCCTGGCCCCGCAGCAGCAGGTCGACCGCGGTGGAGCCGATGAGCGCGGCCGGCTGCCGCACCGAGCTGAGCGGGATCACGGCGGCCGCGGCGAAGTCGATGTCGTCGTAGCCGACGAGCGCGATGTCCTCGGGGACCCGGGCATCGCCGGTCATCACCAGGCTCTGCAGGAGGCCGAGGGCCAGGAGATCGTTCGCCGCGAAGACGGCGTCCGGCCGGTCCCCCGCGGCACGGTCGAGAATCTGCGCACCGGCGCGCCGCCCCTCCTCGACGGTGAGCGCGGAGGTCGCGATGAACTCCAGCCCGACCCCTGCCGCAGCCGCCGCGGCCTGCGCGCCGCTCAGGCGATCGGAGACCTGGCGCAGCGCGACCGGGCCGCCGACGAAGGCGATCCGGCGACGGCCGACCGCGAGCAGGTGCTCCGTCGCGATGCGCCCGCCCTCCACGTCGTCGACGGCGACGGAGGCGAACCGCTCATCCTGCGATTCCCGGTCGACGAGGACGGCGTGCGTACCGCGCTCATGCATCCGCACCAGCCGCGGCAGTGACTCCGCCACCGGGGTGACGAGCACACCCGTCACCCGCTGCTCCTCGAAGAGGTCCAGGTGCATCGCCTCGCGCTCCTGCTTCTCGTCGCTGTTCGCGACGAGGACGGAGAGTCCGTGCTGGTCGGCGCGCTCCTCGGCCCCGCGGATCACCTCGGCGAAGAACGGGTTCCGGATGTCGAGCACGACGAGCCCGATCGTGCGGCTGCGCCCGGCACGGAGCTGCCGCGCCGCGTCGTTGCGCACGAACCCGAGACGGTCGATGGACGCCTGTACGCGAGCGACGGTCTCCGCGGCCACCTTCTCCGGCCGATTGAGCACGTTCGACACGGTCCCGACGGAGACACCCGCGTCCTCGGCGACCTCCCGCACACTGACGGCCATCGCGCCCTCCCTCCGGTTCCCGCCGCTGAAACGACTCATCCGCGGGGATCGCCTCAGACTCTCACGCCGTATTGACACGCGTCAACACAGCCCCTAGTCTCAACTCCATCAGGGTTTGAAACGATTCATTCCCTCAATGGAGAGAGAAATGATGTCCTCACCCACGACGGCGCCCGTGCTCGAGCTCGCCGACGTCCAGAAGGCCTTCGGGTCGGTGATCGCCCTGCGCTCCGGCACCATCGCCGTCCACCCCGGTTCCATCCATGCGCTCGTCGGCGAGAACGGTGCCGGCAAGTCGACCCTCGTGAAGATCGTCGCCGGTCTCTACCAGCGCGACGGCGGAGTCTTCCGCCTCCGCGGCGAGGACGTCGACTTCACCTCGACCGCGCAGTCGAAGGCCGCCGGCGTCGCGGTGATCTACCAGGAGCCGACACTCTTCCCCGACCTCTCCGTCACCGAGAACATCTTCATGGGCCGCCAGCCGGTCGGGCGGTTCGGACGGATCGATCGCAAGGCCATGCGCCACGAGGTCGAGCGCCTCTTCACCCGCCTCGGCGTCACGATCGACCCCGACCGTCCCGCCGAGGGCCTGTCGATCGCGGACCAGCAGGTCATCGAGATCGCCAAGGCCGTCTCCCTCGACGCCACGCTGCTCATCATGGACGAGCCCACCGCGGCACTGTCCGGCGTCGAGGTGGAGCGTCTGTTCGCGATCGCCCGGAGCCTGCGCGACGAGGGCCGCGGCCTCATCTTCATCTCGCATCGGTTCGACGAGGTGTTCGCGCTCTGCGACACCGTGACGGTCATGCGGGACGGCGCGTACATCGCGACCTCCGCCATCGCCGAGACCACCGTGGACGAGCTCGTCCATCAGATGGTGGGTCGCGAGGTGTCCGAGCTGTTCCCGAAGCAGGAGGCGACGATCGGCGAACCGTTGCTCGAGGTCGAGGGGCTGACCAGCCCCGGCCTCTTCCACGACATCTCCTTCTCCGTCCGCGCCGGCGAGATCGTCGGACTGGCCGGCCTCGTCGGCGCCGGACGCAGCGAGGTCGCCCGCGCCGTCTTCGGCGTGGACGGGTACCGCGAGGGCAGCGTGCACATGAAGGGGCGCCGTATCCGCGCCCGGCGCCCGGTGGACGCCATGCGCGCCGGGCTCGCCCTCGTCCCCGAGGATCGCCGCAAGCAGGGCCTCGTCATCGAAGCCGGCGTCGGTGGGAACATCACCCTCGCGATCCGTCGGCGCCTCGCCCGCCTCGGCCTGCTCACCACGGCGATGGAGAACCGTGCCGCCCGGGAGTGGGCCTCACGGTTGGAGGTGAAGACGCACGCGCTCGACACCGTCGCCGCCACGCTCTCCGGCGGCAACCAGCAGAAGGTCGTGCTCGCGAAGTGGCTCGCGACGCAGCCGCAGGTGCTCCTCATCGACGAGCCCACCCGCGGCATCGACGTCGGCACCAAGTCCGAGGTGCACCGTCTGCTGTCCCAGCTCGCCGGTCAGGGCATGGGGATCCTGATGATCTCGTCCGAGCTGCCCGAGGTCCTCGGCATGGCCGACCGCGTGCTCGTGATGCGCGAGGGTCGCATCACGGCCGAGATCCCCCGCTCGGAGGCCACCTCCGAGAACGTCATGTTCGCCGCGACGCACGCATCGGAGCTCAGCTCGTGACCACCGCCATCCCCGTCTCCGCGCTCACCAAGCGCATCTCCGGTCTCGGCAGAGCCCGCGAGTTCGGCATCCTCCTGGCCCTCGTGCTCGTGGTGACCGCCGCGACCCTCAACAACCCCAAGTTCTTGTTCAGCGCCGACGGCTGGCGCGACCTGCTGCTGACGCCCTCGATCCTCGTGCTCGTCGCGGTGGGACAGGCCATCGTCCTCATCACGCGCAACGTCGACCTGTCCGTGGGGTCCGTGATGGGTCTGACCGCCTACCTGACCGGACGACTCTTCATCGACATCCCGGGCATCCCGATCGTGCTGGTCGTGGTCGCCGCCGTGGTGCTCGGCGCCCTCCTCGGCCTCATCAACGGCGCCCTCGTCGCGTACGCCAAGGTGCCGGCGATGGTCATCACCCTCGGCACCCTCTACGCCTACCGCGGCATCAACGTGCTGTGGACCGGCAGCGACCGCGTGAACGCGTCCGACATGCCGCGCGACTTCCTGGCCCTGGGCACGGGCCAGCTCCTCGGCATCCCGATCCTCGCGATCGTCGCGGTCCTCGTGCTCGCCGTCGCCGCCTGGTACATGAAGAACACCCGTGGCGGCCGGGAGTTCTACGCGATCGGCTCCGACCCGGCGGCGGCCGAGCTGTACGGCCTGCGTGTCACCCGCCGCGTGCTCACCGCTTTCGTCCTGTCGGGGGCCCTCGCCGGACTCGCCGGCGTCTTCTACGCGGCCCGCTACGGCACCATCAACTCCCAGGCGGGAGCGGGATGGGAGCTGGACGCGGTGGGCGCGGCCGTCATCGGCGGCGTCGCGATCACCGGCGGCATCGGCTCGGTCTGGGGTGCGGCGATCGGCGCCGTCCTCCTGCTGACCATCAACCGGGCGCTGCCGATCCTCGGCATCCCCGACTTCTGGCAGCGTGCCGTCGTCGGCCTGCTCATCATCGGCGCCATCGTGCTCGACCGCGTGCTCGCGGTACGGCAGAGACGGCGTCTCATCGAGGCGAGGGACGAATCATGACCACCGCGACCGTCACCGCGACCACCCGCGTCATCCGCGACTACGACAAGCCCCTGTGGCGTCGCCTCCTGCTCACCCGCGAGGCCGCGATCGTGGGTCTGCTCCTGCTCGTCGCGATCGTCTCGGCGTCCAGCATCCGCGGGTTCGGACAGCCCATCACGCTGACCTACCTGCTGCTCGACATCGCCCCGATCCTGCTGATCGCCCTGCCGATGACCCTCATCATGATCACCGGTGAGATCGACCTCTCGGTGGGCAGCATGGTCGGACTGTCCAGCGTCGTCACCGGCGCGCTGGTGCAGGCGGGGATCCCTTTCGAGCTCGCGGCCCTCGCCGCCCTCGTCGTGGGCGTGGTCGGCGGAGCGTTCAACGGCTTCCTCGTGACAGTCGTCGGCCTGCCCTCGCTCGCCGTCACGATCGGCACGCTCGCGCTCTTCCGCGGCCTCGCCGTCGGGCTGCTCGGCACGGCGGCCGTCACCGACTTCCCGGAGTTCTGGACGGCTCTCGCCAAGGCGAAGATCACGGGGACCCCGATCCCCGTCATCACGATCCCGTTCCTCGTGCTCGTCGCGGTCTTCTCGGTCCTGCTGCACTTCACGCCGTTCGGCCGCGGGGTGTACGCGATCGGTCTGTCGAAGGACGCGGCGCACTTCTCCGGTGTGCACGTCGAGCGCACGAAGCTCATTCTGTTCGTGCTGTCCGGGGCGGTCGCCGCGTTCGCCGGCATCTTCTACACGCTCCGCTACGGCAGCGCCCGCGGCGACAACGCCACCGGCCTCGAGCTCCAGGTCATCGCGGCCGTCGTGCTCGGCGGCGTGTCGGTGTTCGGCGGTCGCGGCAAGATCTACGGCGTCATCGCCGCCGCCTTCCTCATCGGAGCGCTCGCGAGTGCACTCCGCCTGGTGAACGTCACCTCCGACGTCATCAACATCATCACCGGCACGCTCCTCGTGATCTCGGTGGTGGCCGCAAGCTTCCTGGCCTGGCTGCAGAAGGCACGCCGCCGACCGGGCAGACCCCCCGCCGGTGCCGCCACAGCGACGAAGGCACCGATGGACGCCGCATCCGCGGCATCTCCCGACGAAAGGAACGAACAATGACGTTTGCACGCAAGCGTGTCACCGCCTTCGCCGCCCTCGCGGTGGCGGCGGCGGTCGCACTCACCGGCTGCGCCGGCTCCACCGACGGCGGAGGAGACGGCGGCGGCGACGGGTCGGACGCCTCGATCACCTTCCTGCCCAAGAACCTCGGCAACCCGTACTTCGACACGTCCAGCGAGGGCGGCAAGAAAGCCGTCGAGGAGTTCGGCGGCACGTTCTCCGAGGTCGGCCCGGCCGAGGCCACGCCCGACGCCCAGGTCAGCTACATCAACACGGCCACGCAGCAGGGAGTCGGCGCCCTCGTCGTCTCGGCCAACGACCCGCAGGCCATCTGCGACGCGTTGAACGAGGCCAGGGACGCCGGCGTCAAGGTCGTCACCTTCGACTCCGACACCAACACCGACTGCCGCGACCTGTTCATCAACCAGGCCGACTCCGAAGGCATCGCGAAGGTGCAGATCGACCTCATCGCCGAGCAGATCGGCGGCGCCGGGGAGATCGCCATCCTCTCCGCCTCGGCCAACGCCACGAACCAGAACGCCTGGATCGAGCTGATGGAGGAGTACGTCGCCAGCGAGTACCCCGACATCACGATCGTGGAGACGGTCTACGGCGACGATGACGACCAGACGTCGTTCGACAAGACGGCCGCGCTGCTGCAGACCCACCCCGACCTCAAGGGCATCGTCTCGCCCACCACGGTCGGCATCGCCGCCGCGGCGCGCTACCTGTCGACGTCCGACTTCAAGGGCCAGGTCGCGCTGACCGGCCTCGGCACGCCCAACCAGATGCGCGAGTACGTGGAGGACGGCACCGTCACCGCCTTCGCGCTGTGGAACCCGGCCGACCTCGGCTACCTGGCCGCCTACGCCGCGCAGGCCCTGATCGCGGGTGACATCACCGGTGAGGAAGGCGACACCTTCGAGGCCGGCGACCTCGGCGAGTACACCGTCGGCGCCGACGGCGTCGTCCTGCTGGGCGACCCGTTCGTGTTCGACGCCGACAACATCGGCGACTTCGACTTCTGAGTCGCCCTCCGGCCGGCGCTCCCCGCGGGCGCCGGCCGGACCTCCGAGAGGAATCGCATGACCCGCGTCGCCTTCCAGCTCCAGGTGAAGCCCGAGCTGCTGTCCGAGTACCTCGCCCGCCACACGCCGGTGCGTCCCGAGATGCTCCGCGAGATCGCGGCCGCCGGCCGGCGCGACTACAGTCTCTTCCTCGGTGCCGGCGGCGTGCTCTTCGGCTACTACGAGACCGATGACGATGCGGCCGCGCAGGCCTACCTCGCCGCCTCCCCCGTCGCCGCACGCTGGGAAGCCGAGATGGCCCCCTTCTTCCTCGACCTCGACGGCCGTCCCGATCAGGCCGCCACCCCTCTCACCGAGGTGTTCCACCTCGAAGACCAGCTCGCCGCCGCCGGCGAGAGCGCCACACCCGCCACCGACAACGAAGGCCGTGCATCGTGAGCATCCTCACCCCCGACATCCTCGCCGCGCTCGAGAAGCAGAGCATCGAGCTGCCCAGCTGGGCGTTCGGCAACTCCGGGACCCGGTTCAAGGTGTTCAGCACTCCCGGCACGCCCCGCGACCCGTACGAGAAGATCGCGGACGCCGCGCAGGTCCACGCCCACACCGGGCTCGCCCCGACCGTGGCGCTGCACATCCCGTGGGACCTCGTCGACTCGTTCGACGACCTGCGACGTCACGCCGAGGACCAGGGCGTCTCCCTCGGCACGGTGAACTCCAACACCTTCCAGGACGACGACTACAAGTTCGGCGCCCTCACCCACGAGGATGCGGCCGTCCGCCGCAAGGCCATCGATCACCACCTGGCCTGCATCGACGTCATGGACGCGACCGGCAGCCGCGACCTGAAGATCTGGCTCGCGGAGGGCTCGAACTATCCCGGGCAAGCGGATCTGCGCAGGCGGCAGGATCGGCTGCACGATTCTCTGCAGCAGATCTACGCGCGCCTCGGCGACCACCAGCGCCTCGTGCTCGAGTACAAGTTCTTCGAGCCCGCGTTCTACCACACCGACGTGCCGGACTGGGGGACGTCCTACGTGCAGGTGACCGCCCTCGGTGACAAGGCGATGGTCTGCCTCGACACCGGTCACCACGCGCCGGGCACCAACATCGAGTTCATCGTCATGCAGCTGCTGCGCCTCGGGAAGCTCGGCTCGTTCGACTTCAACTCCCGCTTCTACGCGGACGACGACCTCATCGTGGGTGCCGCCGACCCGTTCCAGCTGTTCCGGATCCTGTTCGAGGTGATCCGGGGCGGAGGGCTGAACAACCCCGACGTCGCGTTCATGCTGGACCAGTGCCACAACATCGAGGACAAGATCCCCGGACAGATCCGCTCCGTGCTGAACGTGCAGGAGATGACAGCGCGTGCGCTGCTCGTCGACCGCGAAGCCCTGACGACCGCTCAGCGCAGCGGGGACGTGCTGACGGCGAACGCCGTCTTCATGGACGCCTTCTCCACCGACGTCCGTCCGGCGCTGGCCGAATGGCGAGAGGGACGGGGTCTCCCCGCCGACCCGATGGCGGCCTACGCGGCCTCCGGGTACGGGCAGCGGATCGCGGAGGAGCGCGTGGGCGGCGTGCAGGCCGGCTGGGGGGCCTGAGCCGATGACCGCGCACGACATCCGCGACCACGTCCTCGACGGCCCGCACGGTCCGCTGCGTGTGCGCGTCTACTCCTCGAAGTCGCCGAGCGGCCACGGCCTGGTCTGGGCGCACGGCGGCGGATTCGCGGGCGGCGACATTGACATGCCGGAAGCCGACGCCGTCGCACGAGCGTTCGTAGATCGGGGAATCGCGGTCGTGAGCGTGGACTACGCTCTCGCCCCGATCACCCCCGAGTGGACCGCGCGCCTCGGCGCGCCCGAACGCGGCGGCGTGCACTACCCCGTCCCGCACGACGAGATGGTCTTCGCGTTCCGCTGGGCCGCCACGTCGGACGTCGCCACGCGAGGATGGGCGATCGGCGGAGCCAGCGCAGGTGGCAACCTTGCGACCGGCGCGGCGCTCCGCCTCTCCCACGAGGGCGGCATCGTGCCCGCTCTCGCCGTCCTCGCCTACCCGACGTTGCAAGCGGTGCAGGCGGCGCCCGGCCCAAAGCTGCGCGCCCTGCTCGACGGAGATCCTTCCGCCGACGTGTTCACCCCCGACTTCGTGCGTGGCATGTATGAGAACTACCTCGGCGGCGACCCCGAGACGGCGGACGTCTATGCCATCCCCGGCACCGCAGCATCCGCGGCGCTCGTCTCCTTCCCGCCCACCATCATGGTCAACGACGAGACCGACGAGCTCCGCGTGTCCGGCGAGACATTCGCCCGAGCCCTCACCGCCGCCGGCGTCGAGGTCGCCGTCGCTGTCGAGCCGGGCACCACCCACGGCCATCTCAATCGCCCCGAGGAATCCGCGTTCGCCTCGACGATCGATCGGTTCGCGGCTCGGATCCTGCAACTCCCCTGACTCTCCGGCGCCGACCGGGTATTTTCACTTACGAACCGAGGACTCGCATGACGAACCCCACCGCCGCCGAACTACTCGCGCGGAGCAACCGCCTGGGCGCCGACCCCAAGAACACGAACTACGCCGGCGGCAACACGTCCGCCAAGGGCACCGAGATCGACCCCGTGACCGGGCAGCCGGTCGAGCTCCTCTGGGTCAAGGGGTCGGGCGGGGACCTCGGCACGCTGACCGAGAACGGCCTGGCCGTCCTCCGCCTCGACCGCATGCGCGCGCTCGTCGACGTCTATCCGGGCGTCGAGCGGGAGGACGAGATGGTCGCCGCCTTCGACTACTGCCTCCACGGCAAGGGCGGCGCCGCCCCCTCGATCGACACCGCGATGCACGGCCTGGTCGACGCCCCGCACGTGGACCACCTCCATCCCGACTCGGGCATCGCGATCGCCACCGCCGCCGCCGGCGAGGAGCTCACGAGAGCGATCTTCGGCGACCCGGTCGTCTGGGTGCCGTGGCGCCGCCCGGGCTTCCAGCTGGGGCTGGACATCGCGGAGATCAAGGCGGCGAACCCGCAGGCCATCGGCACGATCCTCGGCGGACACGGCATCACCGCCTGGGGCGATTCCTCCGAGGAGGCAGAGGCGAACTCCCTCTGGATCATCGACACCGCCGCCGCCTACATCGCGGAGCACGGGTCGCCCGAACCGTTCGGCGGCACGCGCTCGGGCTTCGGGGCCCTGCCGGAGCCGGAGCGCCGCGCGCGGGCGGCCGCCCTCGCCGGAACCATCCGCGGGCTCGCGTCGACGGACAAGCCGATGGTCGGTCACTTCACCGACAGCGACGTGGTCCTCGACTTCCTCGCCTCCGAGAAGGCCCCGGCCCTCGCCGCCCTCGGCACGAGCTGCCCCGATCACTTCCTGCGCACCAAGGTCAAGCCGCTCCTCCTCGACCTCCCTGTCACGGCGACCGTGGAGGAGCAGACCGCACGGCTGCGGGAGCTCCACGCCGCCTACCGCGCCGACTACCAGGCCTACTACGACGCCCACGCCACGGCCGAGTCGCCGGCGATCCGCGGCGCGGATCCGCTGATCGTCCTCGTGCCCGGCGTCGGCATGTTCTCGTACGGAGCGAACAAGCAGACCGCGCGGGTCGCCGGCGAGTTCTACGTGAACGCCATCAACGTGATGCGCGGTGCCGAGGCGCTGTCCACGTACTCCCCCATCTCCGACGCCGAGAAGTTCCGCATCGAGTACTGGGCGCTGGAGGAGGCGAAGCTGCAGCGCATGCCGAAGCCGAAGTCCCACCAGGGCCGCATCGCCCTCGTCACCGGTGCCGCGAGCGGGATCGGCAAGGCCATCGCGACCCGCCTCGCCGCGGAGGGCGCCTGTGTGGTCGTCGCCGACCTGGACCTGGACAAGGCCAGGGCCGCGGCCGCCGAGCTCGGGAACGACGACGTGGCGATCGGTGTGGCCGCGAACGTCGCCGACGCCGATGCGGTGCAGGCCGCGATCGACCAGGCGGTGCTCGCGTTCGGCGGCATCGACCTCGTGGTGAACAACGCCGGCCTGTCGCTGTCGAAGCCTCTGCTGGAGACGACCGAGAAGGACTGGGATCTCCAGCACGACGTGATGGCGAAGGGCTCGTTCCTCGTCTCGAAGACCGCCGCGCGCGTGCTCATCGACCAGGGACTCGGCGGCGACATCATCTACATCTCCTCCAAGAACTCCGTCTTCGCCGGCCCGAACAACATCGCGTACTCGGCGACGAAGGCCGACCAGGCGCACCAGGTGCGGCTGCTCGCCGTGGAGCTCGGCGCGCACGGCATCCGGGTCAACGGCATCAACCCCGACGGCGTGGTCCGCGGGTCCGGGATCTTCGCCTCCGGCTGGGGAGCGAACCGGGCGGCCACGTACGGCGTCAAGGAAGAGGACCTCGGCCAGTTCTACGCCGACCGCACGATCCTCAAGCGCGAAGTCGTGCCGGAGAACGTCGCGGACGCCGTCTATGTGCTGACCGGCCCGGAGCTGAGCCGCACCACCGGTCTGCACATCCCCGTCGACTCCGGCGTCGCCGCGGCATTCCTGCGATGACCGACGACCGCTCGCCCGCGACCGTACGGCACGTCCGTGCGGTCGCGGCGGTGGATCTCGGCGCCACGAGCGGTCGGGTGATGATCGGCCGAGTGGGGCCGGGCGTCCTGGAGCTCGAGCCCGTGTCGCGGTTCCCGAACGGACCGGTGACCCGCGCCGACGGTCTGCACTGGGACTTCGACGCCCTCGTCGCCCATGTCCTCGACGGCCTCGCGGAAGCGGTGCGCCGGGAACCGCACATCGAGTCCATCGGCATCGACTCGTGGGCGGTCGACTACGGCCTCCTGCGTGCCGGTGAGCTGCTCGCCGAGCCGTTCCACTACCGCGACGACCGCACCGCCGGCGGCGTGGACGAGGTCCACGCCCTGGTCCCGTTCGAGGAGCTCCACGCCCGCAACGGCCTGCAGTTCCTCCCGTTCAACACGCTCTACCAGCTCCGGGCGGACGAGCTCCGGCACGACGCCGACACCGCGCTCCTCATCCCGGACCTCCTCGCCTTCCTCCTCACCGGTGCCCGCGTCGCCGAACGGACCAACGCCTCGACGACAGGCCTGCTGAACGTGGAGTCCGGCACCTGGGATGTGGCGCTCGCGACCCGTCTCGGGATCGACGCCTCCCTCCTGGCGGACCTCGTCGATCCCGGCACGGTCATCGGCCGGCTGCGCCCGGAGGTGGCAGAGCGCATCGGCGCCGATCTGCCGGTGATCGCGGTCGGTTCGCACGACACCGCGTCGGCGGTGGCCGCCGTTCCGATGACGTCGCCCCGCGCCGCGTACATCTCCTGCGGCACCTGGGGGCTGGTCGGTGTGGAGCACGCTCAGCCGATCCTCACGGACGCGGCCAGGGAAGCGAACTTCACCAACGAACGCGGTGTGGACGATCGGTTCCGCGTCCTCCACAACGTGACCGGTCTCTGGCTCCTCAGCGAGACCGTGCGCGCGTGGGAGAGCGAAGACGGCAAGGCCATCGACCTGTCAGGGCTTCTCGACCAGGCGGCCGCCACAGCGCCGCCCTCCGCCGTGTTCGACGCGAACGACCCCTCGCTGTCGGCCCCCGGGGACATGCCGACGCGTATCGCTGGCCTCCTGCACGCACACGGTGCCGTCGCGCCCACCGATCGTCCGGCGTTCGTGCGGCTCGTCGTGGAGAGCATCGCCGCCGCGTTCGCCGACGCGGTCCGCACGGCGGGCCGGCTCTCCGGGCAGTCTCTCGACGTCGTCCACCTCGTCGGCGGCGGGTCTCTCAACCGGCTGCTGTGTCAGGCGACGGCGGACCGCACCGGGCTTCCCGTCCTGGCAGGGCCTGTCGAGGCGACAGCCCTCGGCAACGTCCTCGTCCAGGCGCGGGCTCTGGGCGCGGCGCCGGCCGAGCTCTCGGAGCTTCGCGCCCTCGTCGCCGCGACGCATCCGCCGGCGGCCTATCGCCCGCGGAGCTCCTGAGTCCCGCTCAGCGCACGTTGCCGTTCGAGCACGTCTGCTGCGCGGCGGAGTTGCCCTTGATGGAATCGGGAAGCGCCACGACGTCCGGAGCCGTCGTGGGGGTCGGCGTCGCCCCCTGTGTCGGCGTGGTGGGCTCCGTGGGCTCGGTCGGAGTCGTCGGTTCCTCCACGACGACGCCATCGTTGCTGGTGTTCTCGTGCGTGATCTGCAACTGGGCGTTGGCCTCGATCGCGTCCCAGAGGGCGGCGGCGGCCTCCTCGTTCGGCACGACCTTGTTCGGGTCGTCCCAGTCCTCCAGGGTCGGATACTGCACGAACACGATGTCCTCGAACGGCACCGACTTCACGGCCAGCGCGATCTGCACGATCATCATCGGGTCGGCGAGCGACGTGCTCGTCTCCAGGTTCTGGATGCCGGTGTTGGCGAGCTTCAGCATGACCGGCACGTTGCCCAGCACCTCGCCGCTGATGAGCTTGCGGGCGAGACTGGACATGTACTGCTGCTGGTTGCCGATGCGGCCCAGGTCGCTGCCGTCGCCGACGCCGTGCCGGGTGCGGAGGAACTGCAGAGCCTCGAGGCCCTGGACGGTGTGCGTGCCGGCCGCCATGTCCAGACCCGTGTAGCGGTCGCGGATCGGGTTCGCGAGGCAGACGTCGACCCCGCCGATCGCGTTGGTGATCTCGATGACACCACCGAACGTCACGGAGGCGGCGAACTGCACCTCCTGGTCCGTGAGCGCCGAGATCGTACGGACGACGCAGTTCAGCCCGCCGTCGGTGTACGCGACGTTGAGCGGCTGCTTGCTCATCGCGGCCGTGGCGTTGCCGTCCTCGTCCTCGCACGACGGGATGGGGATCATGAGGTCACGCGGGAAGCTGACGACGGTGATCCGCCGCGGCTCCTCGGACACGTGCACGAGCAGGTTCACGTCGTTGAGCGTGCCCTCGGCGTCGCCGCCGGTGCACCGGTCGCCGAAGTACTGCTTGTAGTCGTCCTCGCAGGTGTCGACTCCGGCGAGGACGAGGTTGAACCCACCCTTGTAGGCCCCGATGTCCGGCGGCAGGTCTTCCTGCCCGTCGAGATCGACGGCGTTCGCGGAGACGGTGCTGGAGAAGTCGAGGTAGAAGTAGGCCGCGACGCCGATGCCGCTGACGAGCACCACCGCCATGCTGATCGCGAGAAGCCGGAGGAGCTGGCTGACGGGACCGGGCGAGCGCAGCTGACCATGTCGCGCGACGGTGCGGCGGCGTCGGGTGTTCTCGCTCACTCGGGCCCTTTCGGATTCAGCGACGGCGGGGGTACCGCGCTCAGGAAGCGGAGGGTGTGGGATTCGAACCCACGAGACATCTCTGCCCACTGGTTTTCAAGACCAGCTCCATCGGCCGCTCGGACAACCCTCCCGACAGAAACTTCTGTCGACCAGGCGCGAGTCTAGCCGAGTTCTATTCTCCGGCGTCGACCTGGGCGGGCGCTGGAAGCGTGTTCAGGGCGGCGGCGAGCCCTCCCCGCTCGACGTCGGCGGTGATCTCCCCCGCGGCGTCCTTCACCTCGACCGGCGCCTGTCCCATGGCCACCGCGCGTCCGCCGCCGCTGCGGGCCCAGCCGAACATGCCGATGTCGTTGCGTCCGTCCCCGGCGACGAGCACCCGCGCAGCATCGAGACCGAGTTCGTCCCGCACACGCTCCAGGGCCGTGCCCTTGTCGACGCCCTGCGGAGCGATGTCCAGCCAGGCCGTCCACCCGATCGCATAGGAGACCTCGTTGAGGCCGGCGTCGGCGACGAGCCGATGGAAGTCGTCCTCGTCGTGTCCGGGCGAGACGACGACGATTCGGGAGACGGGAAGGGCTCCGAGCTCCTCGAAGTCGACCTGGCGTCCGCCGTCGAGAGTCCAGTCGTCGAGCTGCTCGGTGAACAGGCGCTGGCCGGAGCCGAGCTCGACCATGTACCGGGCGTCCGGGAGCCGATCCCGCAACAGGGCCAGCACGGGTGTCGGGTCGAAGGTCTCGACGTGCCAGCGCTCCCAGTCATCCCCGTCTCGGCGCATCGTCACGGCACCGTTGGAACACACCACATAGTCGGCGGTGAGGCCGAGCTCCTCCACATAGCGGCGGGTCGCCATCCAGCTGCGGCCGGTGGCGATGGTGACCACGTGCCCCGCTTCGCGGACTCGGGTGATGGCCTCGGGCACCCCGGGGCTCATCGTCTCGTCCTGGAGGAGGATGGTCCCGTCGACGTCGAGGCCGACCAGCCAGGGCGCCGTCACCGGGTGCTCTGCTCGTCGGCGAGCGGGCGGATCACCTCGAGTCCGCCGAGGTAGGGGCGCAGGACCTCGGGGACCCGTACCGAGCCGTCCGCCTGCTGATGCGTCTCGAGCAGGGCGACGATCCAGCGCGTGGTCGCGAGCGTGCCGTTGAGGGTCGCGACATGCTGGGTCTTCGGCGCCGTGCCGCCCTCCTCCGCCGCCGGGCGGTATCGCACGTCGAGACGACGCGCCTGGAAGGTCGTGCAGTTCGACGTGGAGGTCAGCTCGCGGAACGCTCCCTGGGTGGGGACCCATGCCTCGATGTCGTACTTGCGGGCTGCGCTGGACCCGAGGTCACCTGCCGCCACATCGATCACCCGGTACGCGAGACCGAGCGAGGTCAGCATCTCCTCCTGGAGAGCGACGAGGCGCAGGTGCTCGGCCTCGGCGTCCTCGGCCGTGGTGTAGACGAACATCTCCAGCTTGTTGAACTGGTGCACGCGGATGATCCCGCGGGTGTCCTTGCCGTGCGAGCCGGCCTCACGGCGGTAGCAGGTCGACCATCCGGCGTAACGGAGCGCGCCAGGTGCCAGATCGACGATCTCGTCCTTGTGGTAGCCGGCGAGGGCGACCTCGCTCGTGCCGACCAGGTAGAGGTCGTCGTCCTTGTCGAGGTGGTAGACCTCATCGGCGTGCTCGCCGAGGAAGCCGGTGCCCTGCATGATCTCGGGGCGCACGAGGGTGGGCGTGATGAGCGGGACGAAGCCGTTCTGCAGCGCCTTGTCGAGAGCGAGGTTCATGAGCGCGATCTCGAGCCGGGCGCCGATCCCGCGGAGGAAGTAGAAGCGCGCTCCGGAGACCTTGGCCCCGCGCTCCATGTCGATGGCGCCGAGCATCTCACCGAGCTCGAGGTGGTCGCGCGGCTCGAAGTCGAACGCGGGGACCTCGCCCACGCGGCGCAATTCGACGAAGTCCTCCTCACCGCCGGCGGGGACACCGTCGATGACGACGTTCTCGATCCGCGCCAGTGCCGTGGCCGCGGCCTCGGCCGCCTCGTTCGCCGCGTGCTGCGCCTGCTTGACCCGGTCGGCGAGGTCCTTGGCCTGCGCGACCAGGGCGGCCTTCTCCTCCTTGGGTGCCTTCGCGACCTGCTTGCCGAACGCGTTCTGCTCGGCGCGCAGCTCCTCGAATGCGGCGAGCGCGGCGCGGCGCGACCGGTCGGCCTCGAGTGCGACGTCGACGGTGCTCTGGTCGTTGCCACGGGCAGCCTGCGAACGGCGGACGATCTCCGGGTTGTCGCGGAGGAGTGCGAGGTCGATCATCCCGCAAGTCTACGAGGTGCGAGGGGAGGGCCCGGGCGGGCGGTCTAGAGTAGCGCCATGACCACGAGTCCCCCCGTCCTGAAGCAGGCGGCGCTCGTGTACAACCCGGTGAAAGTGGACGGGAAGCGCCTGCGCGCTCAGGTCCGCGACCTCTCCCGCGAAGCGGGGTGGGATCACCCCGCTTTCTATCCGACGACCATCGAGGACGCGGGGCAGGGGGCGACGGCGGAAGCGCTCGCACGCGGGGTGGACGTCGTGCTCGTGGCCGGCGGCGACGGCACGGTGCGGGCGGTCGCCGAAGCCATCGCCCGCACGGGTGTCCCACTCGCGATCCTCCCGAGCGGCACCGGGAATCTCCTCGCGCGGAACCTCGGCCTCCCGCTGACCGACCCTGCGGAGATGATCCGCGCCGCGCTGGGCGACTTCCACCATCCGATCGACATCGGGTGGGCACGGATGACCAGGGAGGACGGCAGCGAGGAGGAGCACGCCTTCGTCGTGCTCGCCGGCATCGGTCTCGACGCCGACATGATCGCCAACACCCGAGCCGACCTGAAGAAGTCCGTCGGCTGGATCGCGTACGTCGACGGCGCGGCCCGGTCCCTTCCGCGCGCGAAGCCCTTCCGCGCCGTGTACCAGATCGGCACGGGACGCCTGCACTCCACGAAGGTGCACAGCATCCTGTTCGCGAACTGCGGCACCCTCCCCGCGGGCATCTCCCTCATCCCGGACGCCTCCATCACGGATGCCACCCTCGACGTCGCGGTCATCCAGCCCACCGGCGTGCTCGGCTGGCTGGGCGTCTGGCGGAAGATCTGGTGGGACAACTCCGTGCTGCGCCGCTTCCGCGCCGGACGCTTCGTGCTCGATCGCCGCGGCACGGACGCGTCCGTCCACTACTTCCGCGGCGCCCGCGCCGAGGCCGCCGCACCCGGCCCCACGCCGATCGAGCTCGACGGCGACGAGTTCGGGGAGGCCGTGCACGTCACCTGCCGGGCGGACCCCGGTGCGCTCCTGCTGGCGCTGCCCACCGGGCACCCGGTGCACATCATCTGACCAGGGGCTGCGGACTCAGCGCACCTCGACCGTGCCGTCGAGGCCGCCGCCGACGAGCGTCAGCTGGAACGGACCGTCGTCGTCGACGTCATCCTCGGGGAATTCGACCACCGTGGCCCGCGGCGCCATGTCCATGGTGCAGACCTGGTTCTCGTCGGTGACGAAGGTCACGGTCCCCGTGGATCCGTCGGCCTCGGCGGATTCGACGACCGGAGCACAGCTGGAGGACCCCCAGGTCAACAGGACGAGCCCGCCGTCGTCGAACCAGCCGGCCGACGGCTGGTACTCGGTCGCCGAGCCCGGCGTCGCCGTGGCCTCGGGGTCGGCATCGACATCGATCTCGTCGAGCAGGTCGCCGTAGGTCACCACGAGGGTGATGTCCTTCGTCGGGTCCACGCCCTCGGGCAGAGCGCCGACGCTCGCCCGCGGCGCGAGGTCCGCCGTGCACGCCTGCTCCGTCGCGCCATCGCCTTCAGGTTCGACGAGGGTGACCGAGACCCGCTGCCCCTCGGCGGTGATCTCGTCGACCTGAGGCAGGCACGTCGAGGATCCCCAGCTCACGATGGCGAACATCCGCGCGTCGTCGAGAAGCGTCGCGTCCATGTCGTCCTGCTCGTCGCTGCTCCCGGCGTTCCCGGGGCCGCTGGAGGGATCCGACGTGGTGTGCGGTGCGGTGCCGCCCGGGCCCACCGTGCAGCCGGCGAGGACGAGGGCCGCGGCGAGCGCGGAGGACACGGCGATCACGAGCCTGCGGGGAGTCATGCCCTCAGGGTAGCGGCGGGTTCCTCCGCCCGAAACGGGGGTTGACGGAATGCCCGCTCACTGCAGTGCGGAGGTGAGCCGCGCGAGGTTGTCGAGCACGGTGGAGCGCAGGGGCTGCTGCATCCATTCCTCGAGGCTCAGCTCCCTGCTCAGCGACCGGTACTTGTCCTCCACCTCGCGCATCTCGGCGACGAACTCCTCGCCGCGCACGAGCATCGAGACCTCGAGGTTCAGGCCGAAGGAGCGCATGTCCATGTTGCTCGAGCCGATGACGGCGACCTCGTCGTCGATGGTGAGGCTCTTCGTGTGGAGGATGTACGGCTTCCGGTACATCCAGATCCGCACGCCGGCGCGCAGCAGCGCTTCGTAGTAGCTGCGCTGCGCGTGGTAGACCATCGCTTGATCGCCCTCCTCCGAGACGAACAGCTGCACCTCGACCCCGCGGTCCACGGCCGCGGTGACCGCCAGCAGCAGGGCCTCGTCGGGCACGAAGTACGGGCTGACGATCATGATCTGCTTCTTCGCCGCGTAGAGGAGCGCGAGGAACAGCCGCAGGTTGTTCTCGACCTCGAAGCCGGGGCCGGACGGCACGACCTGGCAGTCCAGGTCCCCGGAGCCGATGTTGGCGTGGGAGATGTCGATCTCTTCGAGCACCTCATCGGTCTCGCTGTACCAGTCGCTGAGGAAGATCGCGTTGACGCTCAGCACGACGGGTCCGTCGAGCCTGACCATCAGGTCGACCCAGTGCAGACCGCGCCGGATGTTCTTCGGCAGGTTGTAGGTGGAGTCCGTGATGTTCTGCGAGCCCAGGAAGGCGATGTTGCCGTCCACGACGAGGAGCTTGCGGTGGTTGCGCAGGTCCGGCCGCTGCATCTTGCCCTTGAGCGGCTGCACGGGCAGCATCAGGTGCCACTCGGCGCCCATCTCGTTCAGACGCGCGATGGTCTGGCGATAGCGGGGCTTGCCGCGGTTCGCCCAGTGGTCCAGGAGCACGCGCACCGCCACGCCCCGCGCGGCGACCTCCTCGAGGGCGCGGAAGAAGTTGTCCGTCGAGTCGTCGGACTGCAGGATGTAGAACTCCACGTGCACGTAATCCTGCGCGGTGCGGATGGCCTCGGCCATCTCGTCGAGCGACTCCTGGTAGTCCGAGATGAGGTGCGCGCCGTTGTCCCCGGAGAGCGGCAGGGCACCGAGGCGCTGGTTCATCTGCACGATGGGACCGAACCATGCGGGGGCGTTGGGTCGCAGCGTCCCGAAGTGCAGGTGCTCGCTCGTCTCGGCGATGTACTCGTTGATCTGTTCCTGCTTCCGGCGCCGCGCGCGCGGCAGGCGGGGGTTCCCGATCAGCAGGAACAGGAAGACGCCGACCACCGGGATGAAGAACACGGCGAGGAGCCAGGCCATCGCCGCGGTGGGGCGGCGGTTGCGCGGAATGACGATGACGGCGGTGACGCGGATGATGATGTCGAGCACCAGGACCACGGCGGCGACCCACCAGCCCCAGGACTCCGCGGTCATCACGCCCCCTCACCCACACCGGGGATCGTCACCCCGGGGCGCACCGGACCCGGCGCGCTCGCTTCACAGTAGCGGATGGGTCGGACTCAGGCCCGCGGAGGCAGCCCGCGCGCGGCGCGTTCCTCGGCCTCGATCTGCGCATGGACCTTCCGTTCCGTGCGGTCGAACCGCAGGATGCCGCGGAGCACGACGAAGAAGACGATGCTGACGCCGACCGTCGGCAGGAGCGACCATGCCGCGGCGAGCCAGAAGTTGTCCATGCCTCCATCGTACGCGAGCGACTGATCGTGCACAGGCGGCGCTTCTCAGGATTCTCATCCACATGGGTCCATCACCGGTCCGACGGGCGCGAAGGCACGCGAACCTCTCCTCATGACAACCGTGCTCCGCGCCTCCGACTCCGCCCAGTTCCTCAGTATCGTGCCCGCACTCGCCGGCTTCACGCCGCGCGAGAGCATCGCCCTCCTCCCGTTCCACGGCACCCGCAGCGACGGGGCGATGCGCCTCGACCTCCCTGACGCCGCCGTCCCGGTCCTGCACTACGCCGCAGCGGCGGTCGAGCTCGTCGTCCGTGTCCCTGGCACCGACGCGGTGGCCGTCGTGGTGTACACCGACGAGCCCTCGCAGCGCACGCCTGACGGCCTGGTCCTGCCGCACGCCGTGATGGTCGACACACTGCTGGGCTGCGCCGAGGGAGCGGGCCTGCGCGCCGTCGAGGCCCTGTGCGTGACGCCCGAAGGATGGGCCCGCTACGACGACGCCGAGCCGGCGCTCCATCCGCTGTCGGACATCGTTCCCCCGCCGGACGCCTCCGCGCTCGGCGACGTCTCCGGCGACCAGTTCTCCGGCGCGGGACTCCCGCCGGTTCCCGCCGCAGAGGAGCAGCAGGTCGCGCGCGTGCTGCGCGGGCTCGACGGCGCGCTCCCGTCCGGGCCTGCCGGGGCCCCCGATCCGGCGGACGCGGAGGTGATCGCGGCGTACGCCCTCCTCGACGACATCCCCGCCTTCCTCGAAGCCGTCGCCCTCGCCCGTGAACCCCTGCAGCCTCTGGCCGCCGCAGCGCTCGTGTGGTGCCTCGGGCGCCCGCCGGTGCGCGACGCGGCCATCGCCCAGTGGGCCACCGATCACCGCCGCGGGATCCACACCATGGAGGCGCAGCTGGCTTTCGCAGCCTCCGGCGCTCCGGTACCCGACGACATCGGACGGGTGTTCCTCGGTCGCGGCCCGGCGCCGGACGGCGAGCGCCTTCGCACCGCGCTGCACGCCGTCCGACACGCCACTGCCCTGGCGCCACGAGAAGCGCGTCCCGGACCGCTCACGGTCGCCGCCTGGCTCTCGTGGGCGCTCGGCCGCGCCACGCACGCGGGACGCTACCTCGACATGGCCAGGGAGATCGATCCGGACTACAGCCTCGCCCTGCTCCTGGACACCATGATGTGCGGTGCCGTGCTGCCCGAGTGGGCCTTCCGCGGGCGGCGTGGAGAGTGAGCGGCTCGCGGCTACTTGACCAGCGGGAAGAGGATCGTCTCGCGGATGCCGAGGCCGGTGATCGCCATCAGCAGGCGATCGATGCCCATGCCCATGCCCCCGGACGGCGGCATGCCGTGCTCCAGCGCCCGCAGGAACTCCTGGTCGATCGGCATGGCCTCGACATCGCCGCGCGCGGCGAGCTTCGCCTGCTCCTCGAACCGTTCCCGCTGGATGACCGGGTCGACGAGCTCGGAGTAGCCGGTCGCCAGCTCGAAGCCACGGATGTAAAGGTCCCACTTCTCCACGACGCCCTCGACGGACCGGTGCTCGCGTACGAGAGGCGACGTGTCGACGGGGAAGTCCATGACGAAGGTCGGCCGCACGAGGTCACCCTTCACGAAGTGCTCCCAGAGCTCCTCGACGAGCTTCCCGTGCGTGGCCTGGGGCGGCACGTCGACGCCGTTGGCCTCGGCGAAGGCGATCAGGTCCTCGACGGCGTCCGTCGGCGTGACGGTGCGGCCGGAGGCGGCCGACAGCGACTCGTACATCGAGATGCGGTCCCACTCGCCGCCCAGGTCGTACTCGGTGCCGTCCGCCCAGGTCACCGTGGTCGACCCGGCGACGGCGACCGCCGCCTGCTGGACGAGCTCCTGGGTGAGCGCCGCCATCTGGTTGTAGTCGCCGTAGGCCTGGTAGGCCTCGAGCATCGCGAATTCCGGGCTGTGGGTCGAGTCGGCGCCCTCGTTGCGGAAGTTCCGGTTGATCTCGAACACGCGCTCGATACCGCCCACGACCGCGCGCTTCAGGTAGAGCTCCGGCGCGATGCGGAGGTAGAGCTCGGTGTCGAAGGCGTTGGAGTGGGTGATGAAGGGTCGGGCGGATGCGCCGCCATGCTGCACCTGCAACATGGGAGTCTCCACCTCGAGGTAGCCGTGCGCGGCGAACGTGGACCGCAGGCTGGCGTTCACCGCGGCGCGTGCGCGCACGGTCGTCCGCGCCTGTTCCCGCACGATGAGGTCGAGGTAGCGGCTCCGTACCCGGCCCTCTTCGCTGAGCTCGGCGTAGGCGTTGGGGAGCGGCAGGATCGCCTTCGAGGCGATGGCCCAATCATCCGCCATGATCGACAGCTCACCGCGGCGGCTGGAGATGACCTCGCCGTGCACGAAGACGTGGTCCCCGAGGTCGACGAACTCCTTCCACTCGGCGAGCGACTCCTCGCCGACGTTGGCCAGCGAGACCATCGCCTGGATCCGGGTGCCGTCCCCGGCCTGGAGGGTGGCGAAGCAGAGCTTGCCGGTGTTGCGGCTGAAGACCACGCGGCCGGCGACGCCGACGATCACACCGGTCTCGGCTCCGGGCTCGAGGTCGCCGTACTCCGCCCGCAGGGCGGGGATGCTGTGCGTCACCGGCACGGCGACCGGGAACGCCCCGCCGCCCGCGTCCGCGCGCTTCTCGATCAGGCGCTCGCGCTTGGCGAGGCGGACGGCCTTCTGCTCGTGGATGTCCTCTTCGGCGGAAGAGGCGGCCGAGGCCGTTTCGGGCGCGGCGGGCGCGTCAGTCATGTGCGGGGCTCCTTGGAAGTCGTACCCAGTTTACCGAGATGGCGCGGCGGACTCCGGCCGGTCGGGCGGAGACCGACGGCGGGCGTTCTTCCCGCGGCGCGGGGCTCGGTAGCCTCGAACCATGGCCCCCACCCGGATCCTCCGCGCCAGCGCCGTCCTCGCCCTCGCCGTCATCCCGGTCCTCGCCCCCTCGGTCGCCATGGCCGTGGAACGCCCGGCGACGACGGTCGCTGCGGCCGCCGATGTCGACGACTTCTCGTACGCATCCTGGGATGCGGTCTACGACGTCGGACTCGACGACGATGGCCGGGCGCGCATGCAGGTGACGGAGACGGTGGTCGCCCGCTTCCCCGACGCCGACCAGAACCGCGGCATCGTGCGGGGCCTGGCGACGACGTACAAGGGCGCCGGCATCGACACCCGGGTCATCGCGGTCACCGACGAGGACGGGACCGCGGTCCCGTACGAGACCGAGGAGGACGACGGGACCCTCTTCGTCCTCACCGGGGACGACGACTTCGTCCATGGCCTCACCACCTATGTCATCGAATACGAGATGCGCGACGTCATCGTCGGGAGCGCACCCGACGCGTCCGGTTCCCGCGCCGCGGACGAGTTCTACTGGGACCTCCTCCCCCTCGACAGCACGCAGCCGATCGAGGCGTTCCGGGCAGACATCCGATTCGATGCCGCCCTGAGCACCCATCTCACCGGGGCGACGAAGTGCTACATCGGTCCTTCCGGTTCCACGGAGCCCTGCGACCTCGAGGGACCGGTCGCAGACGGAGAGGCCACGACTTTCCGCGTCGAGGCCGCACCGCTGCCGGCGGCGGACGGGGTGACGGTAGCCGTCGGCTTCGACCCCGGCACGGTGGTCCAGCCATCCGCGCGGACCCCCGACCCCGTCGCCGATGTCGGGCCGGTGGTCGCCGCCGTCGGCGCCGTGGGTCTCGCGGCGGCCGGCTGGGCGGCGACCGTGGCCGCCGACCGACGTCGACGCCGCGCCACCGGGATCATCGTGGCGCAGTACGACGTCCCCGATGACCAGCCGCCCCTGCTCGCCGCGGCGCTCATCCCCGGCGCGAAGAACGTCGTCCCGGCGGAGATCGTCCACCTCGCCGTCCGCGGCACGCTGCGCATCGAGGAAGGGGCGTCGGACGAAGCGCCCCGGCTGCGACGACAGCCCCAGGGCAGCGCGCCGAGTCCCCTCGACCAGGCTGCGCTCGACGCGCTCTTCCCCCACGCGGATGCGGACGGCGTCGTGGACCTGCCGGCCGAGAGCGAGGCCTTCGCGACGCGGATGACCGCGCTGACGACGAAGGGCCAGGAGGAGGCCTCCCGCCGGGGCTTGACGACCAGGGTGCGGAGCCGCGCTGCCGTCATCCTGCAGTCCGTGGCCATCGCCGTCGCCGTGGTGGGTCTCGTCGTCGCCATCGTCGCCGTGGCATCCGGTCGCCTGTCTGCGGGACCCGCGCTTCTGGCCATCTCCGTCGGGACGCTGCTCGTCGCGGCTTCGAGCTTCTTCACCTTCTCTCGGCACACGGTCCTCACTCCGGAGGGAGCGCGGGCGTACGAGCACCTGCAGGGGGTGCGCGAGTTCATCCGCGTCGCGGAGGAGGATCGGTTGCGGATGCTGCAGTCCTACACCGGCGCGGAACGGCGCACGGAGGAGGGCGCGGACGTCATCCATGTGTACGAGCGCCTCCTCCCCTACGCGATGCTGTTCGGCATGGAGGACGAGTGGGGCCGGGTGCTCGAGACGGCGTACAGCCGGGAGGCGCACGGCCCGACGTGGATCGGCGACCCCACGTCCTTCGCTCTCCGCACGTCGCTCGTGGCGTTCATGAGCTCCTCCACGGCGGCCGCGACCTACTCGGCCCCGTCCACCGGTACGTCGTCCAGCACCGGCGGCTCGTTCGGCGGAGGCTTCTCCGGGGGCGGCGGTGGCGGCGGCTTCTCCGGCGGACGCTGAGCCGGGGTCACGGCGCGGGCGCGTGATCAGACGAGAGGTGGCGGGTCCGAGGCGTCGCGCAACGCCCGCTCGACGGTCGACTGCACCAAGGCCGACAGGAAGCCGCCCGGATTCTCGACCCCGATCTCCCGGAGCCGCGAGGTGGACTGTCCGATGATCGAACGGGAGAACTCCGTGGCCGTGGCGATCGCGTCGGCATAGGCGGCACGGTCGGCCTCCGCGATGACGACCGGTTCGCACCCCATCTCGACGGCCAGCGCCTGGGCGATCGGAAGCACGGCGGCGGGAGCGGTGACCGCCGCGAATCCTGCCTGCAACTGCCGGAGATCGATCGAGGTCCCGGTGAACGTGATCGCCGGATGCACCGCCAACGGGATGGCGCCGCGCTCCGCCGCCGGGCGCAGGACCTCGATGCCCTGTGCCGGATCGGTGTGGAGGACGAGCTGGCCGATCTGCCACCCGCCGAGCTCGGCGATGCCCGAGACCAGGGCCGACAGCTCAGCGGAAGGGACCGCGAGGATCACCAGTTCGGACCGCCGCACCACCTCCTGCGTCTCCAGCACCGGGACGCCGGGGAGCACCGCCGACGCACGCTCGTCGTCCGACCCGCTGGTGATCCCGACGATCGCGTGCCCGGCCCCGGCCAGCGCCGCGCCGATGACCGGTCCGACCCGCCCCGCGCCGATGATGCCGACGCCGAGACGGCCGTCGCGCACCACGCTCACTCCTCGCGCGGCGCGTCGGTTCGCGCCGGCGGCGCGGGCGGCGCGGTCGGCGCCGGCGGGGCCGAAGGCGCGGTCGTCTGCGGCGCCGGCGGAGCAGGTGGGGGTGCGACCGGGGGCGCCGTGACGGGAGGGGCCGGAGGCGGTGCGACCGGGGGCGCGGTCACCGGAGGCGCCGGCGGCGGCGTCACCGCAGGAGTCCGCACCGGCGGAGCAGGTGGGGCCGCCGACCCCGGGGATGCGGAGGGCGGCGCGACCGGGGGCGCGGGTGCCACGGACGGGGCTGATGCCGGGCCGCCGAACACGGGAGGCGCGGGAGGCATCGGAGCGGCAGGACCGCCGAACTGCGGCGGAGCGGGCGGCGCGACGGGAGCCGCGGCGTGCTCGCTCCACCGGTGGGTGTGGTCGCGGGATGCCGCTTCGGCGGCGGCGATGCTGACCTCGTCGAGCAGTGCGAGGGCATCGGCCCGCTCGAGACCCGACAGGAGGCCGGTGATCGGTCCGGGCACGGTGTGCACCTGGGCTCCGGAGACCGCCTGAGCCCGGTCGATCGGCCCCTGACTGAGCGACACACCCTGGAGACGCGCGAGCGGGAAGACCGCGAGCTTGCGCCACACGATGCCGCGGCGCAGCAGCAGTCCGTCCGTCGTCAGCGCGTATCCGTGGCGCTTCCAGGAGACCGGCCGCCGCCACCACGCCCGGCGCGGCATCGTCCGGTAGGGGTCGTTCTCGGCCGGACCGACGACGCCCTGATCCCACAGCGCGGGGATGCTCTCCGCCGGGACGTCGGGCAGCACGAGCGACAGCACGCGCTCGACGTCCGCGCGCTTGCCGACGGGCAGCACGACGTTGAACTGCTGACCGCTGCTCGACGACTGCTGGCGGCGCTCTTGTCCGCTCATTCGGTTGATCTTGATGGTCCACCAGCCGAACGGCCGCCAGAGCAGGGACTGCGACACCTCGACCGCGAAGATACGGCCGGCGGGAGGGTCTCGGTGACGGTGGTGAGCAGTCCGTAGGTGATGCGCACGTCCGTCGGGGTGGGCGCGATGGAGTACCGCAGCGACTTCGAGATCTGCGCCCAGGTGATACCGACGACCGCGATGAGCATCGGACGCCCATGCCGAGACCGATGCCGAGGAGGACGATCCCGCCGTCGGGATCCCCGTCGATGAGGACGCCGATCAGGGTGCTGCCGATCGCGATGGCGAAGATCACGCCGAAGAACACCAGCCACAGCAGCCCGGAGATGAGCTGCGAGCCGATCAGTCGGCCGGCGGGGATCTTGACGACGCTCTCGGGCACGACGTCCTGCAGGTCCACTCCGGCGAGCAAGCCGTTGACGCCCTCGTTCATCGAGCCGACGAGCTGTGCGCGCGCGGAGGTCGGAGCGGACCCGTCGGGCGTCGCTGCGCCCTGAGGGTCGAGGGCGGCGTGCCGTGCGGCGCGCGCGCCCGAGGCGAGTCGGAGGATCTCGGCGCGCACCCCCTCGGCCCGCGGCGTCGCCAGGTACTCCAGCGCGACGTTCGCATCCGTGCCCGCGCCCACGACCTCGAGCTTCGCGAGGCCGATGATGCGTGCGGGGAACGGCCGCGTGAGGTTCACGCCCTGCACGCGGTCGAGGGGCGCGCGGCGATGGGAGCGGAAGATGATGCCCTTTCGCACCTCGACGTGGTCGCCGGTGATGCGGAACTGCTGGAAGCGCCAGACGAACCAGAAGACCGCCACGAGCACCACGACGAGCGCCAGGACACCCAGCAGCGCGATCAGGGCGAAGTTGTTCGCGAGCACCCAGTCCACCGGGTCGCCCCCGGTGTACTCGTCGTAGTGCGCCTCCTCCGGCGCGAACTGCCCGACGAGCCAGGCGATGACCCGGTCGCGCATGTTCGCGATCACGATGCCGCCCACGATGATGAGCGCCAGGCCGCCCTTGAACAGCGGCGTCAGCGGATGCATCCGGTGCCATTCGCCGTCCGCGAGGTGCGTCGACGGCGTGCCCGCGGAGGTCTGCCCCGGCGCGGCGGTGGGAAGCTGCGACTCGCTCACAGGCCGGTCCGGCGGGTCTCGGCGACCTGGATCAGCGTGTCGCGCAGCGCCTCGGCCGCTGCCTGGGTGAGGCCGGGGATCTGCACACCGGTGGTCGCCGCCGCGGTGACCATCTTGAGCTGGGAGATGCCGAACGCCCGGTCGAGCGGCCCCTGGGTGATGTCGACGAGCTGCATACGCCCGTACGGCACCGCGATCATGCGCTGCCACAGGATGCCCTTGCGGAATACGATGTCGTCCGCCCGCAGCATGTAGCCGATCGCCCGCGCCTGTCGCGGGAGGATGATCAGCGTCACGAGCGTGATGAGGATGATCATCCCGGCCGGGATCCACACCCAGTCCTGCTCGAGCACGATGTTCAGGACGATCGCGGCGGCAACGACGATGGCCAGGAAGATGACGTTCTGCACGATCTGCGACACGACGTAGCGCGGCGAGATCTGGTGCCAGGTGCCGTCGAGCTCGAGGCGGGACTCGTTGCGTGCCGTGCGCAGCCGCGTGTACGTGCCCTGGTCGAGGGCGTCGAGGTCAGTGCCCTCCGCCGGGTTCAGGGGCGCGGTCTCTGGGTTCTGAGTCATCAGGATCCTTCGGCAGGGTGCAGAACTGTTCGGCGACGAGAGCGGCGACGACGAGCACGACCGCACTCGCGATCAGCGCCACCATGGCCACAGTCGACCCTATCGGGGGATCGATGGGGCGCGTGAGGAGGAAGGCCAGCAGCCCGGCGCCGAAGCCGGCCAGGATCGCGCCCAGCAGGCTGGATGCCCGGGCGAGGGTCGCGGCCCGCAGGGCACGGAACGGGTCGATGCGCACCCCGGACCGGACGCTGCGCCGCACCGGCCAGGCCACCCCGAGCGATGCGCCGGCGATGAGGACGAGCAGCACCGGGAGGAACAGGGACGGCGTGAACGTGGCTCGACCGGTCGCCGTGAGCATCTGGTCGAGGATGAACCCCGCACCGGCGCCGACGAGCGCGAGGACGGCGAGCAGCCCGGCAGAGGTGCGCTTCATCCCTCGCCTCGCGCGCGGAGGTCCGCCGCCAGATCAGCGACGCGGCGCCCCGCGAGCTCGGCGTCGGGGGCGACGTCGAGCCAGGGCTCCAGGACGAACAGCCGCTCCGCCGCCCGCGGATGGGGCAACTGGATCCGGGGGTCGTCCGAGACGACGTCGCCGTAGGCGATGAGGTCGAGGTCCAGAGTGCGGTCACCCCACCGCTCGCCGCGGACGCGACCGTTCTCGTCCTCGATGGCGTGCAGCATGCCGAGGAGGATCTCCGGAGCGAGGCGCGTGGTCACCAGAGCCACTGCGTTCACGTAGCCGGGGGCGTTGGGATCGGGGCCGTCCACGCGGAGCGCCACCGTCTCGAACAGGCGCGACAGGCGCACGTCGGAGACGAGCGGAAGACGCCCGATTCGTGCCGCCGCAGCGCGGATCGTGTCCTCGCGGTCGCCGAGGTTGGCGCCGAGCGCCACGACCGCCACCGTCTCCGGGCGTGGCGGCCGGGGGCCCGGCACCTCCGGCGGGCGCGTGAGGTTGCGGCTCATGTCGTGATGTCCTCCAGCGACTCCGGCGCCCGCGTCCGATGCACCGTCACGGCCACATCACCGAAGGTCAGCGGGATCGGCGCCTGCGGCTTGTGCACCGTCACGGTCACCTGCTGCACGCGGCGGTCGCCGAGGGCGACGTCCGCGATCCGCTCGGCCAGGGTCTCGATGAGGTTCACCGGCTCACCCGACACGACCGCGGCCACGCGCTCCGCGAGCTCGCCGTAGTGGACCGTGTCGGCCACGTCGTCGGAGGCGGCGGCCTGTTCGAGGGAGAGCCGCAGCCGGAGGTCGACCGTGAACTCCTGCCCGTTCTCCCGCTCGTGCGGGTAGACGCCGTGGTGGCCGAACACAGTCAGCCCTGTCAGCACGATCTCGTCGAGGAAGTCCATGCCTCTAGGGTACGGTGACGCTCCGACTCCGCACTCAGCCTTCCCAGGCGCGGGTGATCGCAAGGGCGTCGCGGGTCCCCGCGACGTCGTGCACGCGCACCGCCCAGGCGCCGGCGCGCATCGCGAGCGCACTCGTCACCGCGGTGGCGAGGTCCCGGCGCTCCTCGGAGACGCCGTCACTGCCCGGCGCCGCCGACTGCAGCACGTCGGCGAGGAAGCGCTTGCGCGACGTCCCGACCAGCACGCGGAAGCCGAGGCCCACGATCTCGTCGAGGCCCCGCAGCACATCCCAGTTCTGGCCGCCCGCCTTGGCGAACCCGATACCCGGGTCGACGATCACGCGGGACGGCGCGATGCCGGCGGCCGCCGCCTCCCCGATCCGCTCGCGCAGCTCGCCGGCCACCTCCCGGGCGACACGGCGATAGTCGGCGTTCGCGTACATGTCGGCGGAGAAGCCCCGCCAGTGCCCGATCGCGAAGTCGGCTCCCGACTCCGCCACCGCGGCGCGCATGTCGGGGTCGGCGAGCCCGCCGGAGACGTCGTTGACGATGCGCGCCCCCGCACGGACGGCCGCCGCCGCGGTCGACGCGTTGAGGGTGTCGATGCTGACGACGACGCCGGCCGCCGCGAGCTGCTCGACGACGGGAAGGACGCGGCGCTGCTCCTCCTCCACCCCGACGCGCTCCGCCCCCGGCCGGGTCGACTCTCCCCCGACGTCGAGGACGGACGCCCCTTCGGCTCGCAGGCGAAGGCCGTGGGCGACCGCCCGGTCCGCGTCGAGGTAGCGCCCGCCGTCGCTGAACGAGTCGGGCGTGACGTTGACGATGCCCCAGATCCCGGTCATGCGCGCGACGTCCCGCCCCCTGGCACGGTCATGCCGATCAGGGTCACCAGTTCCGCACGTGCCACCGGATCGGTGTAGACCCCGCGCGCCGCGATGGTCAGCGTCGAGGCCTCGGTCTGCCGTCCACCCCGCATCGTCACGCAGCCGTGGCTGGCATCGAGCACGACGAGCACGCCACGGGCATCGAGGTTCTCGGCGATCGTGTCGGCGATCTGCTCGCCCAGCCGCTCCTGCACCTGCGGCCGCGCGGCGAGGATCTCGACGACGCGCACGAGCGCACCGAGACCGACGACCTGCTCGCCCGGAAGGTAGGCGATGTGCGCATGCCCCGCGAAGGGCAGCAGGTGGTGTTCGCACACCGAGCGGAAGCGGATGTCGCGCAGGAGCACCGCGCCGGAGGGCAGGGTGTCCGGCGCCGGCCCGCGGGTCACGCTGATCGTGTGCGCGAGCGGCTCGGCGGGATCCTCCCCCACCCCGGCGAAGAACTCCGCGTACAGCTCGGCCATCCGGGAAGGAGTCTGCTTGATCCCCGGGCGATCGGGGTCCTCGCCGATCGCCTCCAGGAGTTCCCTGGTGAGCCATTCGACGCGTCCCTTGTCGACGGTCACGTCACGCCGTCGCGGGACGAGGGCTGCCCGCTCCGGCGGAGCCCTGCTGCGGGCGCGGCGGGGTCGTCGGCGCCTCGACGGAGGCGGCGAGCGAGACGTCCTTCTTCGGGACCTCGATCGGCGGCCGCTCCGAGACCGGGCGGTCCTCACTCGACAGCCACAGCGGACGCTCCGGGAGCTTCTTCACCTCGGTGAAGATCTCGGCGATGCGGTTGTGGTCGAGGGTCTCCTCCTCGAGGAGGGCCAGAGCGAGACGGTCGAGGATGTCGCGGTTCTCGCTGAGCACCGCGTACGCCTCGTTGTGCGCCTGCTCGATGAGCGCCCGCACCTCGGCGTCGACGCGCTCCGCGACCTTCTCCGAGTACTCGCGGCCGCGGCCCATGTCGCGGGCGACGAACATGTCGCCGCCCTCGGTGCCGAGCTTGACGGGGCCGACCTGCGTCGTCATGCCGTACTCGATGACCATCTTGCGAGCGATCGAGGTCGCCTTCTCGATGTCGTTCGAGGCACCGGTGGTCGGGTCGTGGAAGACGATCTCCTCGGCGACGCGGCCGCCCATGGCGTAGGTGAGCTGATCCTGCAGCTCGTTGCGGGTCACGGAGTACTTGTCGTCCAGCGGCAGCACCATCGTGTAGCCGAGCGCCTTGCCGCGGGGCAGGATCGTGATCTTCGTCACGGGATCCGTGTAGTTCATCGCCGCCGCCGCGAGTGCGTGTCCGCCCTCGTGGTACGCCGTGATGAGCTTCTCCTTGTCCTTCATCACGCGCGTGCGGCGCTGCGGACCCGCGATCACACGGTCGATGGCCTCGTCGAGGGCGCGGTTGTCGATGAGCTGCGCGTTCGAGCGGGCCGTGAGCAGCGCGGCCTCGTTGAGCACGTTCGCCAGGTCGGCACCGGTGAAGCCGGGGGTCTTGCGGGCGACGACCTCGAGGTCGACGTTCTTCGACAGCGGCTTGCCCTTGCTGTGCACCTCGAGGATCTTCTGGCGACCCTTGAGGTCGGGGGCGTCGACGCCGATCTGGCGGTCGAAACGTCCGGGGCGCAGGAGCGCGGGGTCGAGGATGTCGGGACGGTTGGTGGCCGCGATCACGATGACGTTCGCGTTCGGGTCGAAGCCGTCCATCTCGACGAGCATCTGGTTCAGCGTCTGCTCGCGCTCGTCGTTTCCGCCGCCCATGCCGGCGCCGCGGTGGCGACCGACGGCGTCGATCTCGTCGATGAAGATGATGGCCGGAGCGTTCTCCTTGGCCTGGCTGAAGAGGTCGCGCACGCGGGAGGCACCGACGCCGACGAACATCTCGACGAAGTCGGAACCGGAGATCGAGTAGAACGGGGCGCCGGCCTCGCCGGCGACGGCGCGGGCGAGGAGGGTCTTTCCGGTTCCGGGAGGGCCGTACAGCAGCACGCCCTTCGGGATGCGGGCGCCGATGGCCTGGAACTTCGCCGGGTCCTGCAGGAACTCCTTGATCTCGTGGAGTTCCTCGATCGCCTCGTCTGCTCCGGCGACGTCCGCGAAGGTGACCGTCGGGGTCTCCTTGTTGACGAGCTTGGCCTTGGACTTGCCGAACTGCATGACCTTGCCGCCGCCGCCCTGCATGGACGACAGGAGCCACCAGAACAGCAGGCCGAGCAGCACGAGGGGAAGCAGCAGCGAGAGGAAGCCGTCGAACCAGGTCGCGCGCGGCACGGCGTCGTTGAAGCCGTCCTTCGGAGCGGCCGCGTCGATCGCGGAGACCACCTCGTCGGCGCGGGCCTCGACGTAGTAGAACTGGACGTTCTCGGAGCCCTCGAACGGCTTCGACAGCGTCATGTCCACGCGCTGATCGCCATCGGTGGTGACGACCTCGGTCACGGTCTTGCCGGAGAGCAGCTCGAGCCCCTCCTGCGTCGTGATCTGCTTCGGCGCGCCGAGGTTGGAGATCAGCAGGAATCCGCCGAAGAGCAGCACGCCGATCAGAGCGACGTAGATCAGCGGATTGCGGGTGAGCTTCTTCACATCCATGGTCGGATCAGCGTATCGCCTCCGTGCTAGGGGGCCGCTGTGCGTTCACCCACGGCGCAACGCTCCCGCCTCTGGGTCGCTGAGCTTGCCGAAACGTGGGTCGCTGAGCTTGCCGAAACGTGGGTCGCTGAGCCTGTCGAAGCGTGGGTCGCTGAGCCTGTCGAAGCGTCAGCTGTACACGTGGGGCGCCAGCACCGCGACGTCGCGGAGGTTGCGGTAGCGCTCGGCGTAGTCGAGCCCGTAGCCGACGACGAATTCCACGGGGATGTCGAAGCCGACGTACTTGCAGTCGATCTCGACCTTCGCGGCCTCCGGTTTGCGCAGCAGCGCGAGCACCTCGATCGACTCCGCACCGCGGGACCCGAAGTTCTCCAGCAGCCAGCTCAGCGTGAGGCCGGAGTCGATGATGTCCTCGACGATGAGCACGTGCTTGCCGTGCAGGTCGGTGTCGAGGTCCTTCCGGATCTGCACGACACCGCTCGACTTCGTACTGGCGCCGTAGCTCGACACCGCCATCCAGTCCATCGGCGCGTGGAACGGCAGTGCGCGTGCGAAGTCGGCCATGACCATGACCGCGCCCTTCAGCACGCCGACGAGGAGGAGGTCCTTGCCCTCGTAGTCCTTCGCGACCTGCGCCGCGAGCTCTTCGAGCTTGGCGTTGATCTCCTCCTCGGTGACGAGGATCTGTGCAAGGTCGTCCTGGATCTCCGCGGCGCGCATGGATCGATTTTAGGCGACGCGGCGGTGTGCTCCGGTCGCAGACGCGTACCCTCCCCTGCGCGACGACACCGCACTACTCTGACGGTGACGCGGGCGCACGCCCCGACGGAAGGAGATCCCCATGGCGACTCACGACATCCTCAGCCAGGTGCCCCTCGACGACA
Source organism: Microbacterium sp. NRRL B-14842 (assembly GCF_050470785.1). Lineage (NCBI taxonomy): Bacteria > Bacillati > Actinomycetota > Actinomycetes > Micrococcales > Microbacteriaceae > Microbacterium > Microbacterium sp. NRRL B-14842. Next base: position 2,524,977 of record NZ_JBFLUM010000001.1, read on the forward strand.
TCGCGCAGAAGCTCGGAGTGTCGCGTGACGAGGCCAAGGTCGCGGTCGAGCAGGGGGGCGCCGTGCTCCTCGGCGGACTCGCGAAGAACGCGGAGAGCTCGGAAGGATCGGCGGCCATCGAGAAGGCCCTCGGCAAGCACCGCGGCGCGTCGAGCCCGGCGACGGTCGACGACATCGACCAGGAGGACGGCGAGAAGATCGTCTCCCACATCCTCGGCGGGAAGGAGAAGGAGGTCACGAAGGAGCTGACGGAGTCGAAGGCGACCCCGGGCATCGACTTCGGGAAGCTCCTCCCCATCCTCGCGCCGATCGTGATGGGTCTCATCGCCAACGCGACCAAGGACAAGACGGCGAAGGCGGATGCGGGCACGGAGGGCTCCGGCGGGATCGGCGACGTCATCGGCGGCATCCTCGGCGGCGGCGACTCGGGCTCCGGCGGCGGGTTGGGTGACGTGCTGGGTGGCCTCCTCGGCGGCGGCAAGAGCGGCTCCGGCGGCGGCATCGACCTCGGCGGGATCCTCGGCGGCCTCTTCGGCGGCAAGAAGTAGGACGTGACGCCGCCGCGGCCAGGGATTCAGCGGGTCGCAGCGGTGAACACGATTCGGCCGCCCTGGCGCACGGCGGCGCACCCCGGCAGGTCGATCGGCCCTTGACCCGACCAGTCGGTCACGAGGCGGGCGACCTCGATCGTCTGCGCACGGCTCAGGCTCGCCCCGAACTCGCTGTCGACCACGAGACGGATGATGCGGTTGCGCAACGCGGCGGGGTTGGCGGCGAGCGCGGCGACGCTCACGGAGATCCCGGCCTCGGCATGCTCGACGATGTCCTCGATCGTCTCGTGGATCATCTCGTCGAACGCCTCCGCGTCCTCCCGGAGCTGCTCGGCGGTGCGAGCCAGCGCCTCGGCGATGCCCGGGCCGAGCTGCGTCTCCAGCACGGGGAGCACGTGGTGACGCACCCGCACCCGCGTATAGCGGTCGTCGGTGTTGTGGGGGTCTTCCCACGGCTGCAGCTCCGTCGCGGCGCAGAAGGCGCGGGTGGTCTCGCGGCGCACGCCGAGCAGAGGGCGCAGCCAGCGGAGGCCGTGGTCGTCCTCCCGATCCGGCGCCATCCCCTGCAGGCTCGTCGCCCCGGAGCCGCGGGCGAGCCCGAGGAGGACGGTCTCCGCCTGATCGTCGAGGGTGTGGCCGAGCAGGACCGCCCGCGCGCCGATATCACCCGCCGCGTCCCGGAGCACGCGGTACCGCGCATCCCGCGCGGCCGCCTCCGGACCGCCGTCGCCGTCGACCTCGACACGGACGACGAGCGCCTCGAGCCCGAGCTGTCCGGCGATGCGTCCCGTCTCGGCGGCGACCTCGGCAGACCCTTCCTGCAGACCGTGGTCGACTGTCACCGTGGTCGCACGCACCCCCCGCTTCGCAGCCTCGAACGCGGTGGCCGCCGCCAGTGCGAGCGAGTCGGCACCGCCGGACAGCGCGACGACCACGGTCGAGCCCTCGGGCAGATCGGCGAGCGCGGTGCGCACGGCGAGGCGGATCTCGGCGACGGCGGGGGCGAGGGAAGGCATCCCTCCACGCTAGGGCACCGTCTCGTCCGTCACGGTTGGAATCCGCGGCCCCCGAGTAGGCTGGTCGGCGGCATCCAACCGATCTTCCTGAGGAGCACACGCATGGGCGCACACGACGCCGTCATCGAGATCCCGCGCGGCAGCCGCGTGAAGTATGAGGTCGACCACGAGACCGGGCGAGTGCACCTCGACCGCGTGCTCTACACGACCTTCGGCTACCCGGCCGACTACGGCTACTTCGACAACACGCTCGGCGAGGACGGCGACCCGCTCGACGTGCTGGTGCTGCTGGACCACGCCATCTACCCGGGCGTCGTCGTCGAGGTCCGCCCCGTCGCGGTGCTGAAGATGAGCGACGAGGCCGGCGGAGACGACAAGCTCGTCGCCGTGCTCTCCAAGGACCCGCGCTGGGCCCACATCCAGGACATCGACGACATCGCCGAGTACACGAAGAAGGAGATCGCACACTTCTTCGAGCACTACAAGGACCTCGAGCCCAACAAGTGGGTCAAGGTCGACGAGTGGGGCAACGCCGCCGAGGCGCAGCGCATCCTCGACGAGGCCATCGTCCGCTTCGGCGAGCAGGGTCACTGACCCGCTATGGGTCGCTGAGCCTGTCGAAGCGAAGACCCCCGGACGCCATGCATCCGGGGGTCTTCCGCTGTCCAGCCGTCCGTCAGACGGAGATGCCCTTGCTCGCCATGAAGTCGATGGGGTTCGTGTAGCGGCCGTTGATGTAGACCTCGAAGTGCAGGTGGCAGCCGAAGGAACCGCCGGTGTTGCCCGCATAGGCGATGACCTGGCCGGCCCGCACCCACTGGCCGTTCCGGACGGCGAACCCGCCGGGCTTGATGTGCGCGTAGCCCGTCGCGATGCCGCCGCCATGCTGGATGCGGACGTAGTTGCCGTACCCGCCGTTGTAGAAGGCCGCGTCGACGGTCCCGGAGTGCGCCGCGTAGATCGCCGCGCCGCAGCCGTTGGCGAGGTCGACGCCGTAGTGCCAGCTCGACGAGCAGCCGTTGGCGTTGCACTGCTGCGAGCGGGGGCCGTAGCCGGAGCTGCGGTAGCCGCCGTGCGGACGCACCCAGCCGCCGCTCCCCGGCGTCCCGCCGCCGCCGCTGTTGCCGCCGGCGTTCGCGGCGGCCTCGGCGGCTTCTCGGCGCTTGCGCTCCTTCTCGCGCTCCTCGACGCCTTTCTGGTAGCCGGCGACGGTGGTCGCGGTGGTGTCCTTCAGCGCGGCGAGCTGCGCCTGCATGGTGGCGAGGTTCGAGGACTGCTCGTCGAGCGCGGCCTGCGCGGCGTCGGCGGCCTGCTGCGCCGCGACCATCTTCTCTTCGGCGATCTTCTGCAGGCGGTCGCGCTCGTCACGGGCGACGACGGCCTGATCGCTGAGGGATTGTGCGGAGTTCCGCGCGGCGACCGCGTCGTTGTAGACGGTCTTGTTGTATTCGAGGAGCTTGTCCATGGAGCCGAGGCGGGCGAGGAGTTCGTCAGCGTTGGCGGCGGAATCCGCGAAGAACAGCTCCAGCGAGGTGTCGTCACCGCCGTTGCGGTAGAGCTGTGCGGCGACCTGGCCGGCCTTGCGGGCGGACTCGTCGGCGACGGCGGCCTGTGCGTCCGCCTTCTCCTGCAGGGAGTCGGCCTCGGCGATCGCGGCGAAGTAGGCCTGCTGCGCGTTGTAGAACTCGGTCGAGGCGACCTCGGCCGCGGCCTGTGTCTCGGAGACCTTCTGCGTGAGCGACTGGATCAGCCCCTCGATGCGCTTCACCTCTGCGGCTTTGGAGGCCTCGTTCTGCTTGGCCTTCTGCACGTCGTCCCAGCTCGGATACGACGCGGCGTGCGCGGCCGTGACACCGGACGAGATGCCGAACGCGCTGAGGGCGACGACGCTGAGCGCGCCGAGTCCGAGAGCGCCGCGGCGGCTGATCCCGTCGCGGAAGAGGGTACGGCGCTCCGCCGGGGTGGGCGCACACCCGCAGTCCGCGGATGCCGCGAGTGCCGCATCCTGCGTGGTCTTCTCGTTCACACGGCCCCTTCCGCCGGTTTCACAGATGCCACAGTAACAACAACTTTCACACCAGCACCAGACTCCTGGAACGGCGCGAACGGCATCCCCGGCTCCTCCATGGTCCCGCTCGAACACGCCCGGGGGAAGCGGGTTCGGGCCTCGATTCGCGATTTGCCCGGATGATCCCTTATGCTTGAGCGTCGGCAAGGAAGTCCCCCGGGACTGACTCGGCCCCATCGTTTAGCGGCCTAGGACGCCGCCCTTTCACGGCGGTAGCACGGGTTCGAATCCCGTTGGGGTCACTCCATCCGATACAATTGAAAACACCAGTATGGCCCTGTAGCGCAGTTGGTTAGCGTGCCGCCCTGTCACGGCGGAGGTCGCGGGTTCAAGTCCCGTCAGGGTCGCTCCGTGCGACGAGCTCTTTCTTCGGAGAGGGCTCTTCGTCTAGGACGCGGCAGCATCATCGCCGCGCGGCTCTGTAGCTCAGTTGGTAGAGCGTTCGACTGAAAATCGAAAGGTCACCGGATCGATGCCGGTCGGAGCCACACGGCTGATCATTACAATCAGCCCAGAAACCCTCGCCTAGCTTCTACATGGCGGGGGTTTTGCTTTCCCCCGCGGCGACCGCGTGCGGCAGCGCGTGGGTCACGAGGCTCACGAGGAATTTCCCCGGCTCCTCGAACATGCACAGGTGTGCGGAGTTCTCGAACCAGACGACGTGCGTCGCGGGCGCCGTCACGGTCTCCAGCCAGCGGGCCACCGGTCCGGTGGGCGTCGTCCAGTCGTGTCGTCCGAGGAACTGGAGCATCGGCACCTCGAACGCCGTCTGATCGCGGGCGTCGAAGCCGAGCAGGGCCGGCAGCACCTCGGGCATGGTCGCGCGCTGCCCGACACCGATGAGGCTCAGGTCGGCGTCCGTGTAATACGGGGACAGCTCCTGCGAGTCGGTGAAGTAGGCGAAGTCGGAGCGATACGCCGAGAGGCCGCCGTAGTACTGCGCCCATCTCCGGCAGGTCACGATGCGTTCGACGGTCAACGGCTCCTCGCCGGGGTACTCCCCGAGCGCCTGCAACTCGGAGATCGCCTGCTCGTTCCGGTCCGCGACAGCACTCTGCATCGCGTGGCGGAAGCTCTCCTCCTCGTTCTCGGGACCGGAGATGACCTGGCCGACGCCGATGTACGCCCACAGCAGGTCGGGGCACCGCTGGGCCAGAGTGAGACCGAGGACCGTCCCCCAGCTGTGCCCGAGGACTCCGACCTTGTGCACGCCGAGCTCCCGCTGGAGCCACGCGATCAGCTCCGCGAGATCGTCGACGTACCGGTCGACGCTGAGGTCCATGCCTTCGGATACTGCGCTCGCGGACTTGCCGCTCGCGCGCTGGTCGTAGTTGACGACCGTGAAGTACTCCTCCACGCCTCGTTGCCAGATCCACGACGAGGGCAGCGACGGCAGGGCCGGGCCGCCATGGCAGACGACGAGCACGGGGTTCCGTGTGCTGCGCCCGCGGATCGAGACGAACTGGGAGACACCGCCGAGGTCGACGTACGCCGTCCTGTCGATCGACTCCGGGTTCGGGATCCGGCAGAGATCCGCGATCACTGCGCGGCCGAGGTCGTCACTCATGTCGATCACCCTAGGAGAACCAGACATGCGGAACGTCACGCCAGCGCGCGCTGCCACACACCCCGATGCGCGGTGACGTAGTCGAGCACCGCCGCCCAGTGCGCCCCGTGACCAGTGCGGTACATGGTCCCCCACGGCTCGCGTCCCACCTCTGCGGACGAGCGCAGCAGATCGAGCATCGCCTGCGTGCGTCGGCGCATCATGTCCGGGAGCACCGCGAGCAGCTCCTCGTCGGCGCCGTATCCGTCGACGAAGGCTGCGAGGTCATCGGCGGAGCGCTGCGGGTCTCGGGCCGGATCCGGAAGCGCGAACGTCTGCGCGGAGAAGGCGAGATCCCACGAGCGGGTGCTCGGGGAGGCGCCGTCCCAGTCGATGAAGACCCAACGGTCGCCGAGCATCAGATTCCACGGCGCCAGGTCGTTGTGGCAGATGAGCTCCTGCGCGGGCGGCGAGAGGGGTGGTTCCCAGACCGCATCGGCAGCAGGGACGTACCGCGCCGAGACGTCATGGATCCGGCGGACCATCCCGCCCACGCGGCCGAGCTCGGCGGCGGAGAGCGGTGCGGCATCCATCGCGAGCGTGCCGGGGAGGAACTCGATGATCTGCCGCCCCTGCGGGTCTCTGCCGAGCGGCTCCGGCGCATCGACGCCGCCGTCCCGCAGCGCCTGCACATAGGCGATGACGTGCGGGGTCGCGGCTGTCCACGCTTTGCGGACGGTGTCCCCGACCCGCACGACGGGTCCGCTCGCATTGCCGCCCTCGAGGACTTCCTCCCGCATCCCCCGAGGCTATCGGAGGCGCCTTCGGCAGAGATCACTCCTCCGGGTGACGAGGGATACCTCCCCCGACTGACGCCCCCCGCGAGCCACGCCAGCAAAGTGGAGGTATGACACGACGACACCTCCTCCCCGCTGCCGCTCTGCTCCTCGGCGGCACCCTGCTGCTCGGCGGATGCGCCGCCGTGGAGGGTCTCGTACACAAGCAGTCGACCAGGACGTTCGATGACGTCGAGGCCTTCCGCGCAGACGCGCCGGTCGATGCGGACTGGGTTCCGGACGACGCGACCACGCTCACGCTCCGGACGTCGACCATCGAGGACGCCGACGACGCCGTCCTCCTGCTGGCGAGCACGACCAAACTGCCGGAGGACTGCGTGGAGACGGAGCGGACCTCCGCCCCGACCTGGACTCTGGACGATGCCCCCTCCGCGTACGAGGCGAGCACCGTCTTCGTCTGCGGCGACTGGAGCGTCATCCCGTCCGACGACGGCTGGTTCGGATGGACGCCGAACTCCGACGAGGAGAAGACCGCCGCCCGACGCTGACGCTCAGAGGTCGTCGAGGGCCTCGCGCGCCGCCTGCACGGCCTCGGCAGCGGTGTCCTTCTTCTCCACGGCCGCGGTGCGCCTCTCCTCCGCGGCGGGACGGTCGCGGTCGACGCGGTCGGCCTCCTGACGCAGCTGCTCCAGCTGCGCTTCCAGCTCGGCGATTCCGTGGGCCAGCTCCTCGGCGCGGTCGTGCAGCGCCTGCACCGCCTCGTCCTCCTTCGCGAGGGCGCGCTCCGCCGCCGCGAGGTCCTTCTCCGCAGCAGCCACCCGACGTTCCGCGTCCCGACGTTTCCGGCGCTCCTGCAGTTCGTCCGGTGGACGCGGGGGTTGGGGCTGCAGTGCGGGGAGCGTTCCGGCCACCGCGTCGCGGATGTCGTCCGCCGTGCCCGAAGGTTCCAACGTCCGCACGAGACGTCCGGACGCCACGGCGGCCGCCGCGTCCGGGTCGAAGAACGCCGCGGAGATCGTCTGCTCGACCGCATCCCGCGTCGCCGCCGTCACTCGTTCTCCGCGGGAGCCCGCGAGGTCCGCGGCGGTCTCTGCGAGCCGCCGGGTCAGCGCGCGCCGCTCCCGGCCGAGCTTCGCCAACGCCGCAGCGTCCAGATCCGCCTGCGCCTCGCGCAGCTCCGCCGCCAGCGCCAGGGCCTCCCCGAGCTGCGCGGCACGCTCCTGCGCGAAGACGTTGACGACCCAAGCAGCCACTGCCGGCTTGCGCAGCGCCTTCACCTCCGCGGCGAGCGCGCGATCGTCGAGGTCTTTCGCCCGCGCATTCCGGGCGGCCGTGAACTCCTCGGGCGGCCCGGCGTAGAGCGCCGCCGCGATGTCATCGAGGGTCGGAGCGGCCATGCGCCCACGATACGCGTCGGCGGGGGACGGTCACGCGACGGGGCTATTCGATCGCGAGGTAGTCCGCCGCATCCGAGGCCATGAGGATCCTGGTACCGAACCCTCCGGCGCCGTTTCCCGGATAGAGATAGAGCTGTCCTGCGGCCGTGCGCGCGACGAGGTCTGCGCGGCCGTCCCCGTTGTAGTCCGCGCCGCCGGTGACCTCGGTGATCTCCTGCCACCCAGTCCCGGCCTGACGCCAGGTACGCAGGCCCGACGCGCCGGTGTAGAGCCTCAGCACGCCATCACCGGCGACCCCGATGAGGTCACCCCGTCCGTCCCCGTCGAAGTCTCCGGCGACGAGGTAGTGGAAACCCTCCCAGCCGTTGCCCACGGTGACGTTCGGAGTGCGGAAGCCGCCCGCCCCGTTGCCGGGGAAGATCACGAGGGTCCCGGTCGGGGACACCCCGATGACGTCCTGCCGTCCATCCCCGGTGAAATCCGCACCGGATGTGACGTGACGCATTCCGTACCACCCGGCTCCCGGGGTGGTCGCTGCGCGGAAGCCGCCGGCACCGTTCCCGGCGTAGAACTCCAGGGCGCCGTCGGAGCGCGCCACGAGGATGTCCGCATGGCCGTCTCCGTTGAAGTCCGAGTGGGTGATGTGCCGTCGGGAGTTCCCCCACCCGCCTCCGAACAGCGTGGTCGGGCCGGCGAGGCCGCTTCGGCCGTTCCCCGCCCGCAGCCGGAGGTCCCCGTTGCCCGCGACGACGAGAAGATCGGCCTTTCCGTTACCGGTGAAGTCAGCGGTATCGATCCCCGCCGAATCGCTGGCTCCGAGACCGGGGAAGAACAGCGGGATCGTCCCACCTCGCGTGACGTTCGACAGGCAGGTGAAACCCTGGTTGATCTGGGAGTAGACCTTGCCGTTCAGCCACACCTCGAAGTGCAGGTGGTAGGCGGCGGAGTTGCCGGTGTTCCCGACGACGCCGATCTGCTGCCCGCGCAGGACCTTCGTGCCCGGTGCGTACCAGCCGGATGCCGCCATGTGGGCGTACCGGGTGACGTAGCCGCCCGGGTGCTGCACATCGACGTAGTTGCCGTAGCCGCCGTTCGACGTGCGGCTCTTGATCACACCGTCGTACGCCGCCAGGATCGGTGTCCCGCCGTTCCGGGAGATGTCGATGCCGTCGTGCGCGCGATAGTTGCCGAGGCAGCCGTCTCCGACCTTCGACTGGATGTTGCCCGAGGCCGGATAGACCATGTAGCCGTCGGAAGCGGCGACCGCGGAGCCGGTCGTGGTGAGGGCCGGCACCAGGGATCCCAGCACGATCGCGAGCACGGCGACGATCCCGATGCGACCAAGACGCAAGCGGGACGTGCGCTTCATCTCGAAGTTCTCTCTTGCTCGGCGGCCCCAGGGGACGTGGTGTCCTCCGCGGTCACCGTACCAAGGGCGGGCGTCCCGCGACGCGAACGCCACCCCCTTCGCTCCCGTTCCGCTGCTCTCGCGCCCCGGACGGGGTGAGACCCCGGAGGGGTGTACCGTCAGCATTATGGGAAGACTCCGGTACGACGGGCACTCGGATCCGATCCTCATCGACGATGAGACGCTCGCGCATCTGAAGATCGTCATCGCCACGAAGCTGCGCCGACAGGAGAGCTTCATGATGACGTGGCGGCCTCTCGAGGGCGGCATCGACCGGCGGGCCAGCGTGTGGATCCACCCCGCCATCCCCCTGCAGTTCGGCTTCGACGACGCGGAGCCGCCAGCGGTGGACCCGCACCGCATCCAGCAGATCGTGCAGGCTCTCAACGCCTCCGGCGATCTTCACCTGGACCACCTCACCGACCCGCGCTGACGCGCTCCGACGTCCGGTACGGAAGGGGCGCTGCCCGTGGACACCGCAGTGATCCCGGCTCTCTTCGTGATCATCCTCGGCCTCATCGTCGGAGCGGCGTTCCTGCGGGGGTGGGTACGGCGCAGCGCGTCCTCCGCGGGACAGCGTGCGGGCGATCGGTACACCGCTGCCCGCACGGAGGAGATCCTCGCCGATCTCGGTGCCACGCTGGTCGTCCGTGACTCCCCCACAGCCGCGGCCGAGATCGTGCGCACGGTCATCGCGGACCGCGGCACAAGCTTCTCTCTGCTCCCCGACGACGCACTGGGTATCCGCTTCGTGGAACCGGACGACACGGTCGCACGACTGGTTCCGGGTCCCGAGGGAACGCTGTTGCGCGTCGAGACCTTCCGCGAGTACCTCGGCTTCCCGCAGACCGCGCCGCTGTGGCGGGAGCTGCGGGCCCTGGTGGCCGCGGAGGCCGCTACCCGTCAGATCGAGGTGGCCGACGGACCCGTCTCCGTGTTCGAGCGGGGCCCTGTGCTCGACGACCGCAACGCGCGCTGGTTCCGCCAGGCCTGATCAGCGTTCACCGGCCCCCGCAGATGGGGGTCACGATTCTCAGGCGACGCAATTAGGCTAGACGCGCGCCGCGCCCCGCGGGGACTCGGATGACGACCCGGTCGTGGCGCATGCCGGAGGCCTCCTCCTCCGTGCTTGCGATCCCGTCCACGGAAACGAAGTCCGCTTCGTGTCGCGGACACGCCAGAAAGGCTTGAACCCATGAGCGAATCCTCGGGCACTCCCCGCGACGACGAGCGGTCGCCGGACTTCTTCGATCAGCTGATCGAGACGAATCCCCGCGACACGTCGCCCTCATCCTCGGCCGCATTCACCATCGGATTCCGCGGCTACGACAAGGGCGAGGTCGACGCCGCGCTCGCATCGATGCGGGCCCAGCTCCAGCAGGCGGCCGACGAGGTGGCCGAGGCGAAGGCCCGCGAGGCCGAGTCCGTCGACGCGGTCAAGGCGGAGGAGCGAGAGGCACGGGAGGCCCTCGAGGCCGAGCTCGCCGCGGCGAACGCCAAGGCCTCGGACGCGGAGCAGCAGGTGGCGACGCTCACCTCCGAGCTCGTCGACATGCCGCAGGCCGACGGTGAGGAAGCGCCGTCTCGCCAGCAGTTCGAGGCGATCCTGCGGGTGGCCGAGGAGCAGGCGAACGTCCTCATCCAGAACGCCGCCGTGCAGGCCGACCGCCTGATGACCTCTGCCCGCGAAGAAGTCGCCGCGCAGCGCGCCGAGGCCGAGGCGGATGCCGAGCGCATCATCTCCCAGGCTCAGCGCGACGCCGACCAGGTGCGACTGAAGATGGAGACCGAGTACACGGCCCATGAGGCGCGCATCGAGCGCGAGGCCGCACACGCCGCGGAGAAGGTCAGCCAGGCGTCGCAGGAGGCCACGGCGATCCGCACCGAGGCCGAGAAGGGGGCCGCCGCGCTGCGTTCCCTCGTCACGCGCGAGACCACCCAGCTGCGGGCGGACGCCGAGCGCGAGGTACGCGAGATGAACGCCCGCGTGCTGGAGTTCGAGGAGACCCTCACCCGCCGGCAGGACGACGCGCAGCAGGAGTTCCTGGTCCTCCACAACCAGGCCGTCGCCCACGCCGAGCGCATCACGACCGACGCCAACGAGCAGGTGACGGCCTCGCTGGAGCACGCCCAGCGCATCTCCGCGAAGGCCGACGGCTACGAGAAGCTCATGCGCTCGCAGGCGCAGGCGATCGAGGCCGACGCACAGGTCCGTGCGCGGGACATCCTCGAGCGTGCCCGCGTGAAGTCGCAGAAGATCGTCGATGCGGTGACCGGGCACACCTCCACCGTCCTCCGCGACGCCGAGGACCGAGCCCGTCAGCTGCGGTGGCAGCAGCAGCAGCTCACCAGCTTCATGGCCGAGGTGCGCGAGCTCATCCGGCCCGACGGCATCTTCAGCGACGACAGCCTCCCCACGGAGATCGCGGTGACAGAGGCCACGATCGACGAGGACGACGACGAGAACGAGGACGACGTCGTCGAGGCGTCCGTCGAGAGCTTCCGCGGAGACGAGGTCCTCGACGACGAGCTCGACGACGATCGTCCGCTGGAGAAGATCACGATCGACGTCGTCGAGACGGACGACTCGAAGCGCTGATCCGCGCGGATACGACGAAGGGGCGAGCAGCTGTCTGCTCGCCCCTTCGTCGTCTCCGTGTGCGTCAGGCGCGACGGAGCTGTGCCGCCGCGGGGCAGTCGAACGGGTCGCGCGCCGCCAGGCCCACCCGGTTCAGGTAGGCGATGACGATCGCGTACGAGCGCCCGAGACTCGTCTCCGTGTACGGGATGCCGTTGGCGGCGCAGTAGTCGCGGACGATGCCGCGCGCCTTCGACAGGTGCAGCCGCGACATGTTCGGGAAGAGGTGGTGCTCCACCTGGTGATTGAGGCCTCCCATGAGCCCGGTGACCCACCACCCGCCGCGGATGTTGCGCGACGTGCGCACCTGCTTCGAGAAGAAGTCGAGCTTGGCGTCGGGCGCGATGACCGGCATGCCCTTGTGGTTGGGGGCGAAGGATGCGCCCATGTAGACGCCGAAGACCGCGAGCTGCACACCCAGGAACGCGAAGGCCATGCCGACGGGCAGCAGGAGGAACAGCGGCACGAGGAGGACGGCGAACCGCAGCACGATGAGTCCGAGCTCGATCCAGCGACCCTTCACGTTCTTGCGCGTCATCAGGTGCTTCAGACCCAGGAAGTGCAGGTTGAGCCCCTCCAGCGTCAGAAGGGGGAAGAAGAGCCAGCCCTGCTTCCGCGTGATGAGCCGGACGATGCCACGCGACTGTGCCGCATCCTCCTCCAGGAAGGAGATGGTGTCGACCTGGATGTCAGGGTCCTTGCCGACCTGGTTCGGGTTGCCGTGGTGGCGGGTGTGCTTGGAATCCCACCAGTGGTAGCTCATGCCGATGATGCCGGCGAGCACGCGGGCCAGGCGGAAGTTCGCCGGTCCTGTGGAGAGGATCTGGCGGTGCGCGGCCTCATGCGCGAGGAACGCGACCTGCGTGAAGACGATGCCCAGGGCGGCGGCGATGAGCAGCTGGAACCAGCTGTCACCGAGGAGCAGGAATCCGGCGACGCAACCGGCGAAGGCGACGACCAGCGCGGCGCCGACGAGCGAGTAGAACACGGGCGTCCGCTGCAGGAGGCCGGTCTCCTTCACGACCTGCTGCACGTCCCGGTAGGCCCGGGCGAGCGGCGGGAAGTCCGCGTTGCCGGCATAGGTCTGACGCACGGGCCCCAGAGTGGCGGTGACGGACGGGGAGGGTGAAAGGGAGATGATGCTCTCCTGCCGATCGGGAGCCCTTGAGCTGAGGTAGCCAAGGGCGGATGCCGATCGCTGTGGCCACACTAACCGCGCCCGCATACGCGAGCCGGCATACGAGTCAGGCTCGCGCCCGCCGCATGCGCCGACGGCGGGGGCGCGGGCGAGACGGCGACGCCGCTGCGCGCTTCGGCTCGTTCGCCTCGGCGAGCGCACGGAAGGCGTCGTCGAGGGAGGGGAAGGATCCGAGATCGGTGCCACGCTCGTCCCGCAGTCGGTGCGCGAATCCGTCGAACTCGACGAATCCGGCGAATTCGCCGTTCCGGGTGGCGACGTGCACGTCGACGTCGGCCTGCTTCCAGGTGAGAGGGGTGGACGGAGGGATGGTGGTGGTGCTCATGCTCATGCTCATTGCTGTGGGGCGGGCGCGCTGTCGCGCTCCGCACGTGAAGAGACCGAGGGCGGATTCCGCGCGCGTCGATGTGCGTGGTCCGTGGATGGCCCTGATCAGTGGCGACGAGGCGGCCGAGAGGGGGCGAAACGCACACGTTGCACGATCAGTTTAGCAGATCCACGGAACCACGCTCCGACGACCTCAACTTCCCGGTGGGCGTCCGCTCCCGCTCCCGCCCGGTGCGGAACCGGCGCTCGGGGCGGTCGTGGTGTCGACGCCGATCACGAGCGTCGCCGTGTAGCCGCCGGCGACGCTCCCCGTCGTCGTCGCGAGTTGCGATGCCCCGCCGTCGTCGCCGAAGACGTTGTCGGAGGTCAGCGTGATCCGTGCCAGGTTGTCCGCCGATCCGGCGTATGCCGTCTCCGCGTAGACCGCTCCGCAGGCGTCTTCGGGCAGCGCGAGCTGGGATGTCGCGATCGCGTTCGATGCTTCGGTGATCGACGCCGCGTCCGGGTAGACCTCGAAGTGGATGTGGGGCCACCGCCCCGAATAGCACCCGGGGAACACGGACGTGAAGGAGACCCTGCCGTCCTCGTCAGCGACCTGCACCCCTCGGAGATAGGAGACGTCCTCGAGCCCCGACGAGTAGAGCGAGTACTCCCCCTGGGCGTTGCAGTGCCAGGCGTACACGGCGACGCCCGCGAACGGCCCCCCTCCGTTCGCGAGGTCGAGGATCTGCAACTCGAACGAGAGCGGGACCCCGTCCGCGGTGGCACCGCCGTCGATGGACGAGCGGATGTCCTGGCGGATGATCCCCGCCTCGTCGAGGACGTCGGGACCGTTCGAGCCGTCGCCCGGGTAGGGACCGGCGGTCTCATCCGGGATCTCCGTGATCGCGGAGTCCGATGCGGTGGCGCCGGCGCTGGGCGTGGGCGTGGCGGTCGTCGACGACGAGCCGGTGGCTGCCGGGGCGCAGGCGGCGAGGACGACGGCGCCGAGGCCGAGGCCGCCGCCGATCAGGAGCCCGCGGCGGCTCATCAGCGTCCGGAGATCGAAGGCGACGCCCTGGTCGACCACCTCTTCGTCCGCGCGATCCAGCGGTCGTCCTTCGTACATGGGCCCCTGCGGCGTCGACGTCGGTTCGGGGATTCGGCTCATGATGTGCTCCTCTCGAGCGTGGGCGGCGTTGCCCCCGATGCTCGACGAGTGAACAATCAGGGAGCTATGCGCGACCGATGAGGAGCCTAGAAGCGGGAGCAGAGCGGAGGATGCGGGGACATCGCTCCGCTCTGCAGCGCTGGCGCTCGAAGAACTCGGCGGACAACGCAGGGCCGGGGCGATGGGGGAATCGCTCGCGCGGCCACGAAGACGGCCGGCATGCAGGGGACATGCGCGGCCGTGGCGCATCCAGTGCAACACGCGGCTTGGCACCTGTCAAGTTTTTCCTGGACGTCTGTCCAGATCCGCGAGAATGCCATAGCATTGCCCGCACCGATCCCGAAGGGGACGAGACCGGGGGCACAGCATGACGACGGCGACCAAGCGGGCGGAACGCGCAGGGGTGGACAAGTTCGCGATCCGCCGGCGAGCGCTGGCCGAAGCGGCGCTGGAGGCGATCGCCGAGCGCGGGTTCGCCAGGACGGGACTCCGCGAGATCGCCCAGCATTCGGAGCTCTCGCACGGAGCCCTGCACTACTACTTCACCGACAAGAACGACCTCATCGCGGAGGCCGTGCGGATCTCCAAGGGCGGGCTCGGTGACCGCTACCTCGCCGTCATGGAGGAGGCGGAGACCGCGGAGGACCTGGCGGCCGGCGCCGCGGAGGAGCTCGCCAGGAGCGTGCACGACGACGCCCGCCTGCACCGGCTCTGGTACGACCTCCGCAATCAATCGCTGTTCGAGTCCGGCTTCGGCGACACGATCGCGGAGGTCGAGGCGGACCTGCAGGAGGCCATCTGGCGCGTGGTCGAGCGCTACTCCGAGCTGCGCGGTCGGCCCTGCCGCTTCACGCCGCTCTTCGCGTATGCGCTGACGGACGGCATGATGCAGCACGCCCTCATCCGTCACCTCCGCGGTGACACCGAGGCGATCGCGCGCCTGCGCGTCGAATGCCTGGACCTGTTCGCCGCCAGCGTCTGACCGCGGCGCTCAGGCGTCCGTCGCCGCGGCGCCGCGGGGAATCGGCGGCCGCATCACCAGCACCGCCACGATCCCCACCATGACCGCTGCCGTCAGCGCCACCGGCACGGGCACGAACGGGTCGAGCAGGACGAGCAGCGCCCCCACGGGGATGACCGTGTTGACGACGCGGTCGGCATTGTCGCGGATGGCGACCCACCAGATCCCGATGAGGAACACCGCGATCGGGATGGACACCGTGAAGGTGGCCGCCACGGGAGCGAGATGGCTCTCCCCCGTCATCACGTCCAGCTCCACCTCGATGCCGGCGGAGAAGGCCGCGGCCGCCGCGAAGACGAAGTAGTGCGTGTAGCCGTAGCGCAGCGAACGGCCGAGAGTGGTGATGGCCCGGTGGTGGGGCGGCCAGAAGTAGATCCACCACAACGCCGCCGTCACGACGAAGGCGAGGGCCGAGATGGCCAGGAGCGGACCCAGGGCCTCCACCTCGTCCAGCGCGTCGATGATCGCGTTGGCGGAGGCGAGGAGGCTCTCGCCGAGCACGATGAGAGTGAACAGACCGTAGCGCTCCGTGATGTGGTGCGGATGCCAGGGTGTCTGGTGCCGGCGCTCGGCGAACACCGGGACCGCGATCTCGATAAGCGCGAAGACGACGAAGGCCGCGAGTTGCATGGGGCCGGACGGGATCAGCAGGAACAGAAGCCACAGCACCTGCACGACGGCGATGCCGAGGGCGTACCGCAGAGCGACGCGCCGGAGCGGGCCCTCGTTCCGCGAGGCGCAGCCACTGCGCCACCACCGCGATCCGCATGACGACGTAGCCCACCACGGGGAGCGTGAAGTCGCCCTCCTCGAAGGCCCCGGGGATCCCGGCGGCGAGGATGAGGACGCCCGCCATCTGGACGAACGTGGCGATCCGGTACGGCCAGTCGTCCGTGTCGAACGAGGTCGCGAACCAGGTGAAGTTCATCCACGCCCACCAGATCGCGAAGAAGAGCATCGCGTAGGAGGTGATCCCGTGGAGGAAGTCGCCGTGGCTCAGCGCGTGATGCAGCTGCGCCGAGGCGATGCTCACCGCCACCACGAAGACGAGGTCGAAGAAGAGCTCCAGCGGACTCGCGGCCCGATGCGGCTGTCCGGGGCCGCGCGGCCGCATGGGCTGCAGACGGAAGCGAGGACTCGATGTCGGGTGCGCGGTCACCGCGACAGACTAGCTCCGGGTGCACCCTCGCATGCGGTATTCCGGAACGGGTTTTCACTCACCCTCGGGAAGCGCTTCCGTCAGGCGGCCGAATCCGCTACAGTGATGACCGTCTGCAGTGCCTGCTGCACGCCTCGTCGGTTTGGGACGACGAGGACACCTTCTCGATGTGGGATCGCGAAGCTTCAGCAGGACCCGAGGGGTCGGGACGCAGACGTGTCCGTGAACGTGGGGTTCATGGTCTGGGGAAAACTGGGGAAACGATGGCGCACTGGGGTTATCTGCGTACATTCACGGCTCAAGGGGCCTCGGCATGACTTCCGTCGAGGATGCTCTGAGCATCGCTCGTACGGGTTTCACGCCGATCACGGCTCCGCGGGCGACCGCGTCGGTGACGCATGCGGCGAGCACGCCGCGTGTCTCGGCGACGCTCGAACGACGCCTGCAGTGGGAGCGTCGCTATCGGATGCGGCTGCGGATCACGGATGCGGCTGTCATCCTGATCGCCGTCGCACTGACGGCGGCGGTCCAGCTGCTCACCGGCGTCACGGTGATCGAGGCCGTGCGCAACGCCGCATTGCTGGGTCTCGCCTGGTACCTGATGCTGTCGGCGCTCAACAGCCGAGCCGCCGCCATCTTCGGGTCTGGGGCCACGGAGTACCGTCGCGTCGCGCACGCGGCGGGTCTCGCCTTCGGCATCACCGCCATTGCGGGCGTGCTCCTGGAGTGGGAAGGGCTGCAGCCGCTGTTCTTCATCGCGCTCCCGGTCGGCATGCTCGGTCTCCTCTTCGCCCGCTGGGCCTGGCGTCGCTGGCTGCAGCGGCAGCGCCTGTCCGGACGGTTCGCGTCGAGGACACTGGTGGTCGGCGCCACCGAGGACGTCGAGTATGTGATCGACTCCCTGCAGAAGGGCGGGGAGAACGGCTACCACGTCGTGGGGACGACGTTGCTGGATCGCAATGCCGGCGCGCTCAGGATCGGGGAGAGCATCTACCCGGTCGTGGGCGATCTGGACACCGTCGCCCCCGCGGCGGCACAGCTCGGGGCGGACACCATCATCGTGGCGAGCCGCCCCGAGGGGTCCCCCGACTTCGTCAAGCAGCTCAGCTGGCAGCTCGAAGGCACGGCCGCCGAGCTCGTCCTCTCGAGCCGCCTGACGGACGTCGCGGGTCCTCGCATCTCGCTCCGCCAGGTCGACGGCCTGCCGCTGATCCAGGTGAAGATCCCGACCTACGAGGGCGGCGTCCACCTGCTGAAGCGCGCCCTCGACGTACTGGTGGCCGCCATCGCGCTGATTCCGATCGCGCTGCTCACACCTGTGCTCAGCGCTCTCATCAAGCTCGACTCTCCGGGGCCCGTGTTCTTCTTCCAGGAGCGTGTCGGCCGGGACGGCCGTACGTTCAAGATGGTCAAGTTCCGTTCCATGCGCACCGACGCCGAGAAGCAGCTCGCGGCGCTGAAGGACCACAACGAGGGCGCCGGCCTCCTCTTCAAGATGAAGGACGACCCCCGCGTGACCCGCGTCGGGAAGGTGCTGCGCAAGCTGTCGCTGGATGAGCTCCCGCAGTTCTGGAACGTGCTGGTCGGCGACATGAGCGTCGTCGGTCCGCGGCCGCCGCTGCCCAGCGAGGTCACCGCTTACGACGGCACCGTGTTCCGCCGCCTGTACATCAAGCCCGGGATCACGGGTCTGTGGCAGGTCTCCGGACGCAGCGACCTGTCGTGGGACGAGAGCGTGCGGCTCGACCTGCGCTACGTGGAGAACTGGTCCGTCATGAACGATCTGCAGATCATGTGGCGCACCGCGAAGGTCATGGCGCAGCCGAGCGGGGCATACTGAGCGGATGAGCACTACGACACCCCTCACGATCGCGATGGTGGGGACCCGCGGCGTGCCTGCGGCCTACGGCGGATTCGAGACGGCCATCGAAGAGGTGGGGCGACGGCTCGCCGACCGTGGCCACGATGTCGTCGTGTACACCCGCGGCTCCGAGCACCGCGAGAAGGAGTACCTCGGCATGCGCGTGGTGCACCTCCCCGCGGTCCCGGTGAAGCAGATCGAGACCCTCAGCCACACCGGGCTGTCGGCCCTGCATCTGCTCTTCCACCGCCGCCCCGACGCGACCTTCGTCTTCAACGCCGCGAACTCGCCGTTCCTCCCGCTGCTCCGGCTGCGCCGGGCGCCCGTCGCCCTGCACATGGACGGTCTGGAGTGGCGCCGGTCGAAGTGGGGTCCCCGCGGCAAGGCGTACTATCGCTGGGCCGAGCAGTTCGGCGTCCGCACCGCGGACGCGCTCATCGCCGACGCCCCCGGCATCTCCGACTACTACCGCCACCAGTTCGACGTGCCCACGGAGCTCATCCGATACGGCGCGCCGATCCTCGATCAGCCGCCGACGCACCGCCTGGCCGAGATGGACCTCACTCCGAACGGCTACCACCTCGTCGTCGCTCGGTTCGAGCCGGAGAACCACGTGCTCGAGATCGTCCGCGGATACCGCGCCAGCGCCGCGCGACTGCCGCTCGTGGTCGTCGGCTCCGCGCCGTACGCCGCCGGATACATCCAGGAGATCCGGAACGCCGCCGAGGGCGACGAGCGGATCCGCCTCGTGGGCGGCGTCTACGACCAGGAGCTCCTCGACGGGCTCTACGCCCACGCCGCCACCTACCTGCACGGCCACTCCGTCGGTGGCACCAACCCGTCGCTCCTGCGCGCCATGGGTGCGGGCACCGCGGTGATCGGCTACGAGGTGCCCTTCAACCGGGAGGTCCTCGCCGGCAACGGCTGGTTCTTCGCCGACGCGGACGACGTCGCGACCCACGTCGCGGCCGCCGAAGCCGACCCCACGACCCGCGACGCGCATGCAGCCGCGGTGCAGGAGATCGCCCGCACGCGCTTCCGCTGGGACGACGTCGCGGACGAGTACGAAGACCTCGCCCGCCGTCTGTCCGAAGGATCCAGCGTCCACGCGTCCGCCCGGCGTGCGCGCCGACGGAGCGCCGACTGGGCCCCCGCCCCCGCGGACGCGACACGATGACCACCGGCGTGAAGCGCAAGACCGTCCTTCTCGTGCATCCCGGTGCCGAGATGTTCGGGTCGGACCGCATGCTCCTCGAGAGCGCGATCGGTCTCGTGGAGGCCGGAGCCCGTGTGGTGGTCGCCCTTCCGAGCTCGGGTCTGCTCGTCCCGCCGCTGCGCGCCGCCGGAGCAGAGGTCGTCATCCTGCCGATGCTCGTCCTGCGCAAGGTGCTGCTCACCCCGCGCGGTCTGCCCCGCCTGTTCCGCGACATGTTCCGGGGCCTCGGCGCCGCATGGCGTCTGATGGGACGCGTGCGCCCCGACGCCGTCTACGTGTCGACCATCATCATTCCGCAATGGCCCCTCGTGGCCCGACTCCGCGG
The DNA here is from genome assembly GCF_050470785.1 of Microbacterium sp. NRRL B-14842. Lineage (NCBI taxonomy): Bacteria > Bacillati > Actinomycetota > Actinomycetes > Micrococcales > Microbacteriaceae > Microbacterium > Microbacterium sp. NRRL B-14842. Next base: position 2,544,655 of record NZ_JBFLUM010000001.1, read on the forward strand.
CACTCGCGCGGTCAGTCACGTGCACGAGGCGGAGGCCTCCGGGAGCACGCTGGTGAACCGCCTGCTCTACATGCCGCACCTCGCCTCCGTCCGCACCCTCGTGAACAGCCGCTTCAGCCTTGACACCATCCGGCGCGCGCTGCCCGCTCTCGCCGACCGCACCCGGATCGTCGCCAACGGCGTCGCGTCGCCACCGCACCCCGCGCCGCCGCGGCCCCGGATCGACGGCGCCCTCCGCGTGCTGTACGTCGGGCGGCTCTCGCCTCGGAAGGGTCCCGACCTCGTCATCGACGCCGCGGCGGCAGTGCAGGCGGAGGGGCGGCCCGTCGAGGTCACGCTCCTCGGGGCGGTCTTCGAGGGATACGAATGGTACGAGCGCGAACTGCGCGCCCGTGCCGCAGAGACCGGGGTCTCCGTCACCTTCGCGGGATTCCACGCCGACATCTGGCCGTTCCTCGCGGAAGCCGACGTGCTGGTCGTGCCCTCCCGGGTGGACGAGCCGTTCGGGAACACCGCCGTCGAGGGCGTTCTGGGGCTCCGCCCCGTCATCGCGAGCGACAGCAGCGGTCTGCGCGAGGCCGCGGGCGGCTACGCCACGGCGCAGCTGGTCGCACCGGACGATGCTCCGGCGATCGCCGCCGCACTCGACGACGTGTGCGCACGGTGGGACGACCTCGTGGGCAATGTGGCCGAGAGCCGCGACGAAGCCCTGCGTCGGCACGCACCTGCGGTCTACCGCGCCGGCGTCACCGCCGGCGTCCTCGACTGACGACCCGCGGGTATCCGCACGGCGCCGGGCGCACGCGACCTGGGCTCACGCCGAGACGGCGGCCTCGGCCGTGAGCCGCGCCCGATGACGCACGATGTAGATCGAGAACGGGATCAGCTGACAGACCAGGAGCGCGAAGGCGACACCGAGGAGCGGACCGGCGATACCGAGGATCGGTGTGAGGACGAACGCCAGGGTGACCCCGACCGCGGCCATGCTGAGGGTGGGGATCACCTGGAATCGGATCCCGGGCTTGTCCATGATGAACATCCCGAGCGGGTAGACAGCCGCCGTGAGCATGATCATGAGGCCGAACGCGAAGATCGTGGTCGGCCGGACCTCCAGCTCTCCCTGCGTGATGAACCCGAACAGCCACGGCCCGACGAGCCACACCACCACCGTCGCGAGGGCGACGGCCACGGCGAACAGTCCGGAGAGCAGGAATGGTCCGCGGCGGAGATCGCCCTGGTGTCGCATGCGAGCGAAATGCGGCCAGAGCGCGAGCCCACCGGCCATCACCAGACCGTTGAGCGCGAAGAAGACCTGCCCGGCCACACCGTACTCGGCGACGTCGGTCGGACCGCCGAGCTGGGCGATCACGTACCGCTGCGACCCCACCGCGATCGGATACGTCACCATCTGAGCCAGCATCGGCCATCCCACGTCCATCACCCGTACGCCAGGGAACCGTCGCGGGCGCAGAACCATGCGCGCAGCCTCGGGGATCAACGGAGACGTGGTCCGAGCGGTGATGAGGACGCCGAGGATCGAGACGATCAGCGAGGCCGCGAACGACGCGATCGCCGCGTAGGAATGCAGATTCTCGCCACCGAACGTCAGCAGCAGCCACACCCCGGCCAGCGTGAGCGGCGAGATGAGGCCCTGCAGCAGGATCACGATGTGGTTCTTGCGCTGCCCGAGCATGATCCGCGCCCAGATGCCCAGCGGGATACCGAGACAGAAGATCGTCACGCAGAAGAAGGCGGCCAGCGACGCCCCCGGCTCTCCTCCGGCATCGCCGAACACGATCTCCCAGGCACCGGTGGCCAGGAGCACGGTGTTGATCGCCATGGCGGAGGCCGCGAACATCAGCAGCACCCGGCCGACCGACGTGAGCTGATAGCGGAGCTTCTCGTCCGTCCTCACGTCGTCGCTCGTGGCCACGGCGTTCACGAGCACGGCGCCGCTACCGAGATCGGTGAAGGTCAGCAGCGACGGGATCGTCGTGAGCAGCGTGTAGAGGGCGAAGCTGCCGACGCCCGCGTCTCCGATGATCATCCGCGTCGTGAGAACGCCGCAGACCAGCGCGATGACCATCGTCAGCGCGCGGGCGCCGACAGCGAGAAGAGAACCCATACCTAGATCGTCACCGCGGCAGGGCTCCCAGCGTCGCGCTGTTGCCGGGGAGTCGCGATACCGAGGCGATATCCGCCGGCACGGGGACCGCCACTGCGGCCTGACGCTGCGCCTGCGCGGGCGCCAGCACGTACGTGGCGGACACCACGGAGGCTCCCTGCACGAACTGCGAGCGGCGGTCCTGACCCGTCGCCGCGGTGAACGCCGCGAGGGTGTCTGCCACCGCCGGATCCCGCGAGACGGATCCCTTCGACCAGGCCGAGAACCATCGGGGCGTGCCGGGGGCGGTGCGGTGGTAGAGGTTGCCGTTCACGCTCGACATCATCTGCGCACCGGTGAAGGTGGTCGAGTAGTCCTGTACGCAGACCAGGCAGTTGCCCGCGCTCTCCGCCATGACGTTGTTGGACATCACGGTGTTGCGCACGATCCACGGCGCCAGCGGCGCGAAGCGCGTGCGCGGATCGTGGCCCGCCGCGTTCGGGTCGGAGGCTCGGCGACCGTCCTGACCGATGCTGACGTTCCGGTTGGCGTTGCCGACGAAGGTGTTGTTCCAGATCTTCACGTTGCCGGAGTTCAGGACGAACAGCCCGAAGTCGCCGTTGCGGGCGATGATGTTGTCGGCGACGACCGCCCGCTCCGAGAGCTCGACCATGACACCGTGACCGGTGTTGCCGATCACGTCGTTACCCGTGAAGACGATGTCGATGACCGATTCGTCGAACCACGGACCACGACCGGCGTTCCCCGTGAACGCGCTGTCGGTGACGGTCACTCCGCGCGTCCGGGTGACCTTGAACGCGCCGGACACCGGGGAGTGGTTGAAGCGCTCGGCGTTGTTCCCGACGGAGAGCATCTGCTTCACCTTCAAGCCGTCGGCCTGGGAGGCGCCGCCACCGAGGAGACCGTTGCCGATCAACGAGACGCGCGTCAACGTCGTCCTCGGCGCCCAGGAGTAGAAGCCGGTCGTCGAGTTGTCGCGGATCGTCACGTCGGCGAGCGTGATGTCGCTCGCTGCGGCGATGACGGTCCCCATCTGGGGCACGCTGGTGGCGTACCGGCGGATGCCGATGCCGCGCACCTCGGATCCGGCGGACCGGATCGAGAGCGCCTGGGTGAGCACGCTCGCCTCCACGGGCTTGCCCGTCGGGTCGGTGCCGATCACGAGCCGCTTCGCCCGATCGTCGACGAAGAAGGTCCCGGCGACGACCTGCGCGGCGGAGGCGACCTCCCGCAGCTGCACGCCCGCGACCCACACCTGGTCCGGATGCGCGGCCATCGGGTGCGCGGGATCGACGAAGCGCCACTCCGGCTGGGTGTTGTCGGGCGCTCCCTTCGTGTACGTGGGGCTCGAGTCGAGCGCGGTCCCCCAGCCGTCGACCGTCCAGGTCTTGCCTGCGGGCTTCCAGCCGGTGACGGTCCTCGCGCCGTCCATCCAGACCGCCTCGTTCGGAGCGGGCTGGATCGTGACGCGCTTCTGCGGCGGCACGACGATCTCCTCGTGGTAGGTGCCACCGCGGAGCACGATGGTGCCGCCGTTCGGTACCAGCCGCAGCGCGGCCGCGATCGTGCGCACCGGCGAGCTCTTCGTACCGGCAGCGCCGTCCGATCCGCCCGGCGCCGCGTAGATCGCGGTGGCGGGTGCCGGGTACGACAGCGACCCCGGGGCGGCGGCGCCCGGCTTCCCGCGGACACCGGCCGGGGTGGCGGGCGGAGCGGGTGTCACCGGGGTGGTCGGCGTCACCGGGGGAACCGGAAGCGGGTTCGGCGCGGGAGCCGGGTTCGGCGCGGGGGCGGGAGCCGGCGTCGGCGTCGGCGTCGGAGTCGGAGTCGGAGTCGCGACCGGCGCGGGCGCGGCTGCGAGCACGTCGTCGATCGCCAGCGGGACGGCGGCCTTCGCTCCGGAGGACGTGTACAGCGCGAAGCCGTAACCACCCGCGGCCGTGATCCGCGTGGCCGAGGAATCGGCGTGCGTCACCTGCCACGCGGACGGCTCGTCCCCATCTGCCGCCCAGGCCTTGGCCGCGAGCGTCACCGGACTGGTCCCGGTCACGTCGAGGGCGACGCGCAGCGACATGCCCGTCGTCACCGGGAAGGGGAGTCGTCGCTCGCTCAGGTTCTGCACAGTGGTGAGGTCGGTCATCCGGACCACGGACACGTAGGCGGAGCCGTCGGGGTGCACGCGGAGACGCACACCGTAGGAGTCCTTGCCGACGATGCGGACGGCCTGGGCCAGGTAGAGCGGACCGCCGACGGGGAGGGCAGGGACCGTCACCGTGTAGCGGCTCGACACATCCGCCGCGGTCACCCCGGCCACGGTCGCCCGCGCCGTGATCCCGGGCTTCCTGCTGGCGAGCATCGCCTGCCCGTTCCCGACACTCGACGCACCCTCGACGACACGCCAGGCCCCGACGGGAGAGGCGCCCCAGCCGGAGGCGACGGTGCGGTTCATCGGGTCGGAGAGGAGGGGACCCGCAGACGCTGCCGCCGGTCGGGCCGAAGGCGAGGCGGCGGCGACCGCCGCGGAGGCCGGTGCGGCGATCAGCACTCCGGAGAGCGCGACGGCGACGCCCAGGGCACCCGCGAGCAGGCGATGGCGACGCCGTGGCGCCGCTGGCGATGAGAGACGAACAGGGAACGGAAAGGACACGATGTCACCGTTTCTGGGGTGGAATACACGATCACCCACGCTTCGCCGCAGTTTCAACCCCGGCGACAAAGTGCGAGCCCCCCTCGCAACCCATGAAGAATAACCGCCCGTCTGGACGATGGCAAACGATTCGAGCCCTTCCGCCGATATGCTGCACGCCTCCCCCCGGGAGGACGGCGGGTCGCTCACTCGCTGTAGTACTCGCTGCGATGCCGGTCCGGACGCGCACGGTTGAGGACCGTGCCGAGGATGCGGGCGCCGCCCGATTCCAGCGATTTGATGCTCTTCGCCAGTGCCGCCCGCCGCGTCTTGGTGGCGTCGACGACGAGGATGACACCGTCCGTCTGGGTGGCCAGGAGGTTGGCGTCCGCGACGCTCAGCGTCGGGGGCGAGTCGATCACGACGTAGTCGTAGTCCGCCGCGGCGAAGTCGAGAAGCTGTGCCATGCGCGCCGACGTGAGCAGCTCGGCGGGGTTCGGCGGGATCGTCCCGGCAGGGAGGATGTCCAGCGTGGTGTCCGCGACGCGGTGCTTGGCCACCTCGAACTCCACCTCGTCGAGCAGGACGCTCGTGAGTCCGACCGAACCGTCGATGCCGGCGTGCTCGTGGGCACGCGGGCGGCGCATGTCGGCGTCGATGAGCAGGACGGAATTACGGAGCGCGGCGAGGGTCATCGCGAGATTCACCGACACGGTCGACTTGCCCTCGGCGGGCATACCGGAGGTCACCAGCAGCACCTTTACCCGGGACGACACGTTCGCGTACGCGAGCGCCGACCGGATGCGGCGGAACTCCTCCGAGGTGTGGCCGAGCGGCTCCTGGGCGACGGCGATTCCCCGCGCCTCCAGCAGCGGCGACTTGGAGACGACGCCGAGCACGGGATCCCCGCCGGCCTGCGTCAGCGCCTCCTCGTTGCGGACACGGGTGTCCAGCACACCGATGAGCACGGCGGCCGCAAGGCCGAGCACGCCTCCGAGGAAACCGCCGAGGGCCGCGTCCCTGGGCTTGCTCGGAGTGAACTGGAACTCGGGGACGACGGCGTCGTCGATGACCTCGGCGGTGATGGTGGACTCGCCCTGCGGATCCTTCGGAGCGACGTCCTTGACGACCGTGATGAGCTGCTCGGCGACGGCGTTCGCGAGCTCGGCCGCAGCTTCCGGGCCGTCCGTGATGCCGGTGATCCGCAGGGTGACGGTGCTCTGCGGGATGGTCACCTCGATGTCCCTCGCGAGCGCGCGGGGCGTCGTGTCGAGCTCGAGCTCCTCGATAACCGGATCGAGCACGCGCGAGCTCGTCGCCAGCTGGGCGAACGACAGCATCTGGCTCTGGGTGTACACGGAGCCCTGGTTGAGGTCCGAGGCGCTCGTGCCCTGGTTCAGCGCGAAGTACAGCGAGGTCGTCGCCTGGAACAACGGCGTCTGCAGCGACGCGTATCCGTACGACCCCGCGGCGCCCACGACGCCGCACAGCACGATCAACCACCAGAACTTGCGCAGCGAGCCCGCGATGACACGCAGGCTGACCCGGCTCTCGGCCATGACTCCCCATTCCCCCTGAGGTCTCGATTCTAGAGGAGCCATCTGCACGGCCCGTTCACGTCTGCCGCACCTGTGGAGCGGGTCCGGTCGTCGCCGGCGGTGACGCCGTCCCGAGATCCCGCAGGAAGGCCTCTTCCGCGGTGGTGGATCGCGTTCCGGCGTCGCGCGCCCAGGTCACCGCGAGCCCGACGCAGAACCACAGGAACATGCTGTACTGCGTGATGAGGGCGACGACGACCAGGCTCGGGAGCTGTCCGACGACGGCGAGGGCGGCGGGACTCCGCGTCGAGCGCCGCACGGCCATCAGCGCCGCGCAGACGACGGCCGCCATGATGAGCAGGGTCGGCACGTACCCGTACCGGAGGAGCGTGAGCACGAGGGCGTTGTCCACCGACCGGGCGAAGTATCCGAGGTAGTAGTCGCCGGAGACGAGGGAATGCCAGTCGCCGGGGTTCCCGAACAGTTGCACCTGTTCCAGGAGGACCAGCAGGTCCGTGCGGTAGTCGGCGCTGCCTCCGGCCTCGTCCCCCGCGGCACCGAAGACGGAATCGATGACGGGGATGACGATCGCGGTGCCGATCACCCCGGCGACGGCCACCGTCACCCGGAAGCGCGTCGAGACCCCGACGATGAGGAAGGTGGACAGGAGGAGTGTCAACACCAGTGTGAGCAGGCCCGCCCGACTGAATGTGAAGACCGTGGCGGTGGCGATGAGCACGATGCCGGCGATCTTCGGGAACAGTCGCCATCGTGTCGCCACGACGAACGCGGAGGACATCGCCAGCGCGGCGCCGAGCGCGATCGAGTGCCCCCACGCCCCCTCCGCACGCAGCACCCCGCCGCGCTCCTGCAGCGGGCTCCATGTGTCGTACACCACGCCGGACCCGGGAATGAGGACGAAGGGGTTGAAGGAGGTGAGGAACTCGACGACCGCGAGAGCGGCGGCCACGATCGCCACGACCGCGATCGTCGAGGTGACCCACTCGGTCGTCATGCGAGCGAGCACCACGCGCCCCCAGATGTAGGGGATCACCCACTCGAGAAGCGATGCCACGAGGGAGGCCAGGTCGACCGCGCCGAACCCGTACAACCCGACGACGACGAGGACGAACGCGGCGACCCAGGCATCGGCCGCCCGCAACGGCACCACCGACCAGTTCACGATGATCAGCAGGACGGTGAGCAGGGTGATCGCCGCCCAGTAGAAGCTGATGTTCACCCCTACCCAGAGAGGCACGAAGAACAGCACGACCGCCCACACGACGAAGGCGGTACGCGGGAGCAGCCGGAGTGCGAACACGACGATGGCCACTGCCGCGATTCCACCGAAGGCGAGGAGCGCGATCGGGACAGCAGTGGCCATGCGTCAGGATCTTACTGCGGTGCGGTGACGCGGAACGAATCGAACGACACGCCGAGCGGCGCGGTCGCGCTGCCAGAGCGGTTGCCGCTCAGTCCCACCGCACCCGCACCCAGGGGTGCCGCGTCGGTCGTGGTGATCTGCCAGGCTGCCGGCTTCGTCGTCTCCGTCGGCCAGAACTTGGCGGAGAGGGTCGCCGACGTCGTCCCCGTCACGGACACCTCGAGGTTGTACGAGGTGTTCGCGGCCCACACCAGTCCGGGCACGGCCTGCGTGCGCAGGACGGTCCCTTCGCGGTGCACGACGAGCCAGACCGTGCCGTCAGGACGCAGCCAGGCGCGGACGAAGTACTTCCCGGCCGCCGACTGCCGCGCGATCACGCCGACATAGGCGCCACCCGCGGCCGGGGCCTGATCGACCCGGAACTGCGTCTCGAGCACCGCATCGGCGACGGACGTGGTGTTGAGCGTCGCATGCCGGGTGTCGCCGGCGATGAGGTTCAGCTTCGCCTGGCCGTCGGCGACGGTCGCCGCCGCCTGCGAACCGCCGGCGATCGTCCACGCCCCGCCGACCGTGGCGGTGCCCCAGCCGGGCCCCGCGGTGCGGTCGAAGCCGTCGTCCGCCACCGGAGCCGGCTGCGGCTCGGGTTCGGGTTCGGGTTCGGGCTGCGGGTCGACGGGAGGCGCCGTCACGGTCACCGGCTTGCTGGTGGTGTGCGTGGCGCCCTTGTCGTCCTTCACCGTGAGGGTGACGGTGTAGGTCCCCGCCGCGGTGTAGGTGCGGCTGGTGGTCGCACCGGTGCCGGTCGTCCCGTCGCCGAAGTCCCACGCGTACGAGGCGATCGTGCCGTCGGAGTCGGTCGAGGCGCTGCCGTCCACGGCGACCGTGAGGTTCGTCGCGGTCGCGGTGAACGCGGCGGTGGGAGCGACGTTCGCGGGCTCCGGTTCGGGCTGCGGCTCGGGCTCCGGCGCCGGCGTGCCGAGGTTCTTCAGCGTGAAGTCGTCGAAGCTGGCGAGGTTGGTGCCGGTGCCACTGCCCGACCGGTAGGAGAACACCGTCGGGGCACCGGCGACCTGCAGAGCCGGCGTCGCGTCCGTCGTGGTGAGCTGCCAGTTGGCGGGCTCCGCAGACCCCGCCGCCCACAGCTTGGCGCGGATGGTCGTGGTGGACGACCCGGTCGTCTCCATCAGGAGCGAGAACGAGCTGCCCGCGCTCCAGGAGAGACCGGAGACGGCGGTGCTGGCGATCGCCGTGCCGTTGCGGTGGATCACGAGCCAGGTGGTGCCGTCAGGACGGTGCCAGGCGAGAGCCCGGTAGCCCGAGGACCCGGAACGCCGTGCGCCCAGACCTTCGTACGCCGCCCCGGAGGAGGGCCCGGAGGCGAGCGTGTAGGTGATCCGCGCGGACGTGTCGAGAAGGGACGTGCCCTGCAGCAGCATCTCCCTTGTGTCACCGGGTGCCAGGTTGACCTTGCCCACGCCGTCGCCGACGGAGAGCGCTGCGGCGGAGCCGCTCATCGGCGCCCAGGTGCCGCCCTTGTCGGCGGCGCCCCAGCCGCTGGACACGACACGACCGAACGCGTCGGACGCGGCGAAGACCTGCGCGGTCACGGTCACGGTCTTCGTGACGGCCTTGGACGCGCCGAGGCTGTCGGTCACGGTGAGGGTGATGTCATGCGCGCCGGCCGCGGCGTACGTGTGGCCTGCCGTGGCCCCGGAACCGGCGGGAGACCCGTCGCCCCAGTTCCACGAGTAGGACAGCGTCGCGCCGTCGGACGCACTCGATCCGGCTGCCGAGACGTTGACGCTCAGCCCCGACGCGGTCGCGGTGAAGGCGGCGACCGGGTCGGCATGCGTCGCCTCGACCTGTCGTGTGGTCGACGCGCTCCCGCCGCGGTCGTCGGTCACCGTCAGGGTCACCGTGCGGGTGCCCGGCGTGGCGTAGACGTGCGTCGCGACCTGACCGGTCGAAGTGGTGCCGTCCCCCCAGTTCCATGCGTAGGAGGCGAGGGAGCCGTCGGAGTCCGTCGAGGCGGACGCATCGGCCGAGACCGACAGCCCGTTCGCCGTCGTCTCGAAGGCCGCCGTCGGCAGGACGTTCGGTGCCTTCACCACGACCTGCTTCTCCGCCGTGGTGGCGAGTCCGTTGCTGTCCGTGACGGTCAGCGCCACCGTGTAGGTGCCGGACGCCTCGTACGTGTGGCTCGTCGTCTTGCCGGTGGCCGTCGCCGAGTCATCGCCGAAGTCCCACCGATAGCCGGCGATCGTCGCCGAGCCCGCGGGCGCCGAAGCCTCCGCGTCGAACGCGACGGCGAGGTCGGTCGGCGTGGCGGTGAAGGCAGCGGTCGGGGCCTGGAAGCCCTTGCCGATTCCGTAGTGCGTCTTCACCTGGGTCGCCGTGAGGGCGAACGGGTAGACCGCGACCTCATCCAGCGCCCCCTTGAAGTACTTGGAGCTCGGCTCGGACGGCCATCCGGCGAGGTTGTCTCCGCCGATACGCCAATATCCCGTGTAGTTCTCCGCCGTGGTGGCCCCCGCGAGCGACGACACGAGCTTGCCGTCGACGTAGAGCTTCATCCCCTCCGCGCTCTGCGACGCGACGGCGTGGTGCCACTCGTTGTCGTTGAGCGCGGCGTCGTTCTGGACGGTCTGCGTGCTGCCGTTGTACGTGCCGAAGACGAGACGCCCGTTGTTCGTCATATAGAGATGACGGTCGTAGCTGGTCGACTCACCCGACGCCGCGGCGCCGTAGCCCATCAGCTTGCCGCCGCTGGTGGTGTTGGTCTTGAACCAGAGCTCGGTCGAGAACTCGGACGGCGCGGCGATCTTGCTCCCGGAGGCCACGCGTCCCGCGCTCGTCCCGGTGAAGGTCGAGGCGCCCGTCGCCGTGTTCTCCACCCCGGAGGTCGAGGCGGTGACGCCCGTGCCGAACACGGGGGTGTTGGACCCGGCCCAGTCCTGCGCGGCGGTGCCGAGCGGGTAGTAGAGCTGCGGGCCGTCCGCCGTGACGGCGTTGACGTAGTTCGACACGGCACCGGCCGCGATGGTCACGCTCATCGCCTGGCTGGAGACGGAGTTGCCCGCGCTGTCCTTCGCGACGACGGTGTACTCCTGCGTCGATCCGGGAGCTGCGGTCTTGTCCTCGAGGTTCACCGAGGGGCGGTCCCACCAGGTGCCGCGGGCGGTGGCGGTGGCCACCGGGGCAGTGGTGCCGGTCCGACGCAGTTCGTAGGTCAGCGTGAGGTCGTCACGGTCCCAGTTCGCGGGGATCGAGATCCGCGCGCGTCCAGGGATGAACGACTGCGCCGTGCCGGTCCAGTTCGCCCCCGACAGCCGAGGGCCGTCCTTCGCGCCGCCGGGCGGGTTGGTGGAGAACCGCACGAGTCCCTCGAAGCGGCCGTTGTTCACGGAGCGGAACTCGCCGCCGATCGAGATCATGTTCCCCGCACCGGTGATCGAGAGTCCGGCCTGACCCATGCCCGTGGTCACGCCCACGGCCCAGTCCGGCGTCCAGGCGTAGGCCGAGGGCGCCGGCGTCCCGGCCCAGTTCTTGTACGTGCCTCCGGCGGCGGGCTGGTTGCCCAGCAGACCGCGGGCGTCGGCGGTGTACGCCTCCGAGTAACGGTGCGTGCGCGGATTCTGCTCGGGGTGCATGCCCATGGTGCTGCAGGCATGGGTGTGGCTGGTGGTGTAGACCGTCTTGCCGGTCGAGTAGACGCCGTAGTGGTCGCCCAGGCAGTCCGCGATCCAGCGGACCTGACCGCTTCCGGCCTCGGCCGCGAAGGTGCCCTCGAGGTTGCCGGTGGCCGCATCCGCGTAGACCCAGCCGGTGCCGTACACGGCGTTGGCGTCGGCCGCGAGGCCGAAGATCCCCGCCTTGCCCGAGTTCGCGCCCGTGTTCGAGCCGTTCTTCACCGTCTGCGGCAGCGCCCATCCGCTGTCCACCGCGCCGGTCGTCTTGTCGAGCGCGACGGTGCCGCGCATCGTCAGGTCGCCGTTGACCTGGGAGAAGCGGCCGGCCGCGATGACGTTCTGACCCGCCGGGTCCATCACCATGGCGTCGACCTGGAGGTCGGTCTGCGGCGCCCAGCTGAGCAGCGCGCCGTTCGTCGCCGAGAAGGCCGCGAGGTTCTTCCGCGGGGTCGCGTTGCCCTGCGTGAAGAGACCGCCGACGTAGACGCTCGAGCCCGAGGTGGCGAGGGCGTACACGCCGCTGCCGCCGATCGAGGGCGAGAACCCGGGCACCAGCTGCCCGGTCACGGCGTCCAGCGCGGCGAAGTTCCAGCGCGTCTGGCCGTTGACCGAGTTGAAGGAGCCGCCGATGTAGATGCGGCTGCCGTCCGGCGAGGCGGCGACGGCCTTGATCACGCCGTTCACCTGCGGTGCGAACGAGAGCAGCTGACCGGTGTTGATGTCGTATGCGAGGACGTTGGACCGGGCGGTGAGGCTGGTCCCCGGTACGGCGAGCGGCGCCCTGGCGTTGTCGAACTTGCCCACCGCGTAGACGGTCGACCCGATCGTGGTCTGCGACCACACGTAGCCGTTGTCGATCTGCACGGTCGGAATCGGGTCCGACGTCACGACGTCGTCGTTCCGCTGCAGCAGCGGCGGCGGCGTCGACGGCGAATCCGCCGCCGCGGCCCCGGTCGCCCCCAGCGTGGTCATGCCCGTGATCAGCAGCGCCGCCGTCACGACCGACGCGAGTGCGCTCAGCGCCCGCCTCGAAGTGGATGTCTTACCCATGTTGCTCCCCAGCCCCAGATTTCTCTTCTTCGAAAATGTCACGTACGAGACGCGGTGAAAGTCGTCGCGCCCACGGCTCAGGAGAGCTCGCCCGCGAAGGTCGCCACCGGCTCGCCGGCGGCGTAGTTCACGCTGATCTTCACGGCGCGACCCTTCGTGGGGTCGAGCATGAAGACGTAGGTTCCCGTGGCCTCGTCGCCGGCGGCCAGCTCTCCATGGAGAGGTTCGTTCGGACCCGCGGTGGTGGCCACCCCGACGTCGCCGTCGTCCGTGACGAGGCTGACGACGGCGGAGTCGATGCTCTGCGCCCGCTTCGAGTCGTTGGCGACCTTCACGGTCACCACGACGGCGGAGCCGGCATACTCGCCCGGCGTCTCGGGGGTGACCTCGGTGGTCGAGATGTCGTCGACGGTCACGACCATGTCGGTGGACAGCGCGATCTCCGCGTCCAGCGCACCGCTCTCCTCGGTCAGCGCGGGGGCCTCGGTGGGCCCCTGGGCGTCGGGATCGGCCGGCGGCGTCCAGTCGGTCGTGCTGGTGCCCTCGGGCTCCGGCGACGCCGCGGTGTCCGGTGCCGCCGTGCATCCGGCGAACACGAGCGCGAGCGCCACGACGGGCGCGATGAAAAGCGCACGGCGTGCGCGTGATGAGCCGTCCCCAGAACGGCATGCTGAAACAGTGAACACTGCAGCTCCCCAGAACCCAGATCCCCAGCCGGAGCCCCCTCGGCTCCGGTTTCCCCCCAGCCATGCAGAACACGGCGTCGGCTAATGGTAGTGCGGACCGTGGAAAACCACAACCCTCCGGTCAGGAGGAGTGTCGGCGCTGTCTCCCGAGCTGCCCGCCGATCGCGTCGACGGCCTGCTCGACCTCGGAGAGGGTGCCGGCATGACCCCGACTCCCGTGCCGATCCGCGATGGAGGCAGGGTCCTCGACGGAGCGACGACCGAGGAGACGCCGGAGCCCGCCGCCGCGACCCGGCGAGCCGCTGAGGGGCACCGCACGCGTCCGTGCCCGGTCGAGGTGAGCGACGTAGTCGGCGATGACATCGGAGCCGCCGGGCGCGAACCCGACGCCGAGGTGCGCGGCCTCACGCAGCGTGAACATCCGGTCGCGGTGCTCCGGCGCCGCCCGCACCAGCTCCCCTCGGAGATCGCGCGAGGCGGTCAGCACGAGGTCGGCTGCGGCCAGCATCTCCGGGGTGACCTCGCGGGCTCGATGCGCCTGCGCCCGTGCCCGCCAGTCCTCGTCGGCATGCCGCGACGCGACGTCGGCGCAGATCGGGTCTCCGTCGTTGGCGCGCACGCCGGCGCTGCGCACCGAGAGCGAGGAGCCCTCCCCGAGCCGGCGCCGCAGCTCCAGCTCGGCCAGCGGCGACCGGCAGACGTTGGCCGCGCACACGATGAGGATCGAGCCGCCGGTCATGCCGGGTCACCGAGCCTTCCGATCTCGCGGAACCACTTCACCGCGGCGAGCGCGAGGAACAGGACCGCGGCGGCGCAGAGCGCGCTGTACGCGACGAGGAATCCCGGCGTCCAGCCCCAGAGGACGAAGACGAGGCAGACCAGCCCGAAGTCGGTCGGCAGCAGCATGAGCGAGCGTCGCAGGGTGCCTCCGCCGCGTTCATGGGTGGACGCGACGGCGTGCTTGCCCTTGAGGAGGTCGTTCAGGAGCATGCCCGAGAACGTGGTCGAGGCGACGATGCTGAACACGATCGGGATCAGCAGCAGCGCCGGCGACTCCGGAAGGACCCGGTACAGGCCGATCAGCACCGCGAGGTGCAGCGACGCGATCTTGAGCGTGTCGATGAAGTGGTCCAGCCACTCGCCCTGCGGGCTCCCGCCGCCGCGGAGCCGCGCGACCTGACCGTCCGCGGAGTCCCACGCATAGCCGAGGACGAGGAGGAGCGCGATGAGCAGCCCGAGCGGCACCGTGACCGGGGCGAAGGCGATGAGGCCGATGGCGGCGAACGAATGGACGGCGCTGATGATCGACACCTGGTTCGGCGTGAGGCCGAGCCGGAACGCCAGCGCGGCGAGCACGCGTCCGAGCCTGCGGTTCACGTAGACCGAGTAGGCGGGGGCGCCGCGGGCATGGCCCTTCTGCGCCCTGGCGAGCTGACGGTAGGCGTCTACGACCATGACGTTCCCTTCGATTCCGTGCCGGACAGGCGCGCGATCCGTCTGGCCTCGCGCACACCCGCGGACGTAGGCGCGCAGCGGAGCGGCGGAATGCAGCAGCTGTCGGCGGCCGCCGCGGAGGATCACCTCGCGGGCGGTACGGGGTATCGACCGGCGCCAGCGGTGCACGGCCTCGTCGTCGAGGTGCCGGACCGCGTACAGCATCCGGTTGCGGATGTTGTAGAAGTAGTAGCCCTCCGACTTCGCCCTCGCGAGCTGGGGTTCGGCGCGCTGCGTGCCGCCCTCGTCGTGCACGGCCGTCGCCTCCTCGACGAGCACGAGCGTCCCCCCGGCCGAGACCACCCGGCGCGAGAAGTCGACGTCCTCCCAGTAGAGGAAGTACTCGTCGTCGAAGCCGCCCGAGAGCGCCCACACCTCGCGGGTGATCCACAGGCAGGCACCGCTCAGCCACGGCTCGTAGGGGCGCGCGTCGTCCGCCCGGCGTTTGCGACGCGCCCGCATCGTGCCGTCGTCGAGCAGGAGGTCGATGCCGGCGAACCAGGTGCGTCCCTCGGAGTCGGTGATCACCGGCGAGGCGAGGGTCGTGCGCGAGGCCGCGGTGACCGCGGCCAGGCGCGCCAGAGACGCACGGTCGATGTGCGCGTCCGGGTTGATCACGAGGACGTCGGTCGCGCCGTCGGCGAGCGCCCGCGCGACCCCGATGTTGACGCCGCCGCCGAATCCGCTGTTCGTCTCGGGGGTGATGAGGGTCCATCCGTGCGCCTCCGCGACCGCGACGGCGGCCTCGCGCTCCGCGGCACCGGCCCAGTTGTCGACGACGACCACCAGGGCCTCCTCGTCGACGGCACGAGCCTCGCGCTCCACGAGCACCAGGTTGCGCTCGAGCAGCCGCGCCGAGGCGTAGTTCACGACGACGACGGCCAGCCGTCCGTGCACGATTGACACGCGATCCTCCCCCCGGATCCGCCCACACGGTCCGCTCGGGTCGCCGGTCGAATTCCCCAGAGTCGCGACCGGCGTCGACTCCCAGGACACCGACTATACGCCAGAGGCGGCTCGGCGCACCCGTCGTTCACGGTACGATGAGCCGGCGCGGGGAGACAGGCGCACGACTGCCATGGGGATGAGGCGGATGACGAGGGGACCGGGGACGGGCGACGCGATCGCCGTGACGATCGGCGTACCCACCTACCGACGGCCGGAGCTGCTGGCGGCGCTGCTGCGCGCACTCCCTGACCGGATCGCGGAGTGTGCGGACCTCGGCGTGGACGTGGAGGTGCTGGTCGTCGACAACGACGCCGCGGGCTCCGCGCGCGAGGTGGCCGCGAACGCCGCCCTGCCCGTCCGGTACGTCGTCGAGCCGACGCCGGGCATCGTGGCCGCGCGGAACCGGCTGCTGGACGAGTGCGCCGACCGCGACCTGCTCGCCTTCATCGACGACGACGAGGTCCCCCGTGCCGGCTGGCTCTCGGCGCTGATCACCACCTGGCGCGCGTTCGACGCGGATGCCGTCATGGGCCGCGTCATCTCCGTGTTCGACGACGACGTCGATCCCTGGCTGCTCGCATCCGGCACGTTCCGTCGTCCGCCCCGCCCGACCGGGACCGTGCTCTCGGTCGCCGCGGCGGGGAACCTGCTGCTCGACCTCCGAGCGGTGCGCCGCTTCGGCGTGCGCTTCGACCCGTCCCTCGGGCTCGGCGGCGGCGAGGACACGCTCTTCACCCGCGAACTCGTCGGCCGAGGCGGCCGCATCGTCTGGTGCAACGAGTCCGAGACCGAGGACCTCGTCGTCGCCGCGCGCCTCAGCCGCGCGTGGGCGGCGCAGCGGGCGTTCAGCTCGGCCAATGCCGGTACCCGCATCGACCTGCAGCTCACCCGAGGGAGGCTGCGCCGCGGTCTGCTCCGGGTGCGCTCCCTGATCGGTGGGATCGCCCGGATCGTCGTCGGTGCAGCACGTCGAGCCTTCGGCGCCGCGACCTCGAACATCGCCCATCACGCCCGCGGCACCCGCCTGATCCACCGCGGCCGCGGCACCATCGCCGCCGCTCTCGGCCGCCGCTACGACGAATACCGTCGCCCCTCGGAGGACAACACGATGACCGAATCCGCGTCGAGCATCCGCGTGATGCAGTCCCTCGGCGCCCCGCGCCCCACGACGAATCCGTACAACAAGATGCTCGACGAGGCCCTGGGGACGACGGAGGGCCTGGAGCATCTCCGGTTCTCGTGGAAGACCGCCCTCTTCGGCCGCTACGACGCCTTCCACTGGCACTGGCCCGAGGCCAAGCTCCACGGATCGACCTGGTGGAAGTCCACCGGCAAGTTCCTCCTCACGGCGGCCCTCGTCGCCAGGCACCGCCTGTCTCGACGTATCGCCGTGGTGCGGACGGTCCACAACATCGAGCTTCCCGATGACAACGCGCCACGCTTGTGGCTGCTGCGGTCCATCGATCGGCACACCGACTATCGGATCGTCATCAACGAGACGACGCCGCTCCCTCCGGGCACGCCGCACAGCCTCATCCTGCACGGTCACTACCGCGACTGGTACGCCGCGTTCCCCTCCGCCGAGCGTGTGCCCGGTCGGCTGGGATCGTTCGGCGGGGTGCGTCGTTACAAAGGGCTCGAAGGGTTCATCGACGCCTATGCGGAGGCGGTGACGATCGAGCCGACGTTGAGCCTGAAGATCGGCGGTCGCCCCTCCACCCCCGAGCTCGGCGACGACCTCCGTGAACGGACGTCCGGTCTCCCCGCCGTCGAACTGCACCTCGACTTCCTGAGCGATGCCGAGCTCGTCCAGCTCGCCACCTCCTCCGAGCTGATCGTTCTGGCCTACCGCTTCATGCACAACTCGGGCAGCGTCCTCGCCGCCCTGTCGATGGCACGGCCCGTGCTGGTGCCGCGGAACGAGGCGAATGAGGCGCTGGCGCGCGAAGTGGGCGCCGAGTGGGTGCTCCTGTACGACGGCGACCTCGACGCCGCAGCGGTGGTCGAGGCCTGGCGGGCGGCATCGACGCTGACCGGGGCACCCGACCTCTCCCGCCGCGAATGGGCGGACGCCGGCCGTGCCCACCGGGACGCCTTCCGCGAGGGCGTCGCACACAAGCGTCGGCGCCGCCACCGCGTCTGACCCACCCTCCCACCCGCCCGCTCAATGACGAGAGGCTCCATCCATGTCCGCATCACTGAAGGGCGCGTTCTTCCGCGCCAAGGCCGCGACCGTACGGGCGAGAGCGGGAGCCTTCCACCGTGAACTCCTCTCGAACGAGCACTTGGCCCCGGCCGAGTTCGCCGGTATGCAGAACAGGCTCGCTCGGGACATCGCGGCGTTCGCCATGGACTCCTCCGCGTTCTACGGCGCCCGCTACCGGGAGCTCGGCGTCCGCCCGGATTCCCTGACCGATCCGGAAGCCTGGGCGTCGTTGCCGATCCTCGACCGGGCGACCGTCAAGCAGCACGCGGCGGAGATGCGCACGCCCGAGGCGACGGAAGCCAGTGCGCGACCTGCTCTGACGGGCGGCAGCACGGGAGAGCCCCTCGCCACCCTCCACGACGCCAGGGTGCCGGCTCTGGCCCTGAGCTGGAGGATGTACTCCTGGTGGGGGATCGAGCCGTACGACGACCTCGCCCGGGTCGGTCGCTGGAACTTCGGGCGGCTGGCGACCATCAAGAACGACCTCGCCTGGTGGCCCACCACTCAGGTCTACCTCGACGCCGGTCTGATCTCGGAGCAGACGATGGAAGCGTTCCATCGACGACTCACCGCGACGCGACCGCGCCTGATCGAGGGGTACGTCGGAGCGATGCTGGAGTTCGCCGATTTCCTGGAGCGCCGGAAGCTGAGCGTCCCCATCCCGAAGGCGATCGCGACGACGGCGGCGCCGCTCACGGCCTCCGTCCGCGCACGGCTCGAGTCGGTCTTCGGCGCTCCCGTCCACGACGAGTATCGCGGTTCCGAATTCGGATGGATCGCCGGGGAATGCGCTCATCGCGACGGTCTCCACGTCTTCGCCGACGTCCGCCGGGTGGAGGTGGTGGACGAGGACGGGGCCCCCGCAGCCCCCGGCCAGCTGGGTGACCTCGTCATCACGGATCTGCGCAACAGGGTCTTCCCGCTGATCCGGTATCGCACCGGCGACAAGGGCATCCTGCGATCGGAACCCTGCCGCTGCGGCAGTGCCCTCCCGCTCATGGAGCAGCCTCAGGGGCGGACGACGGACATGATCCGTCTCCCCAGCGGTACCGTGCTCGCGCACCGCCTCATGGGGATGTTCGCCGCACACCCGGAAGCCGTGCGTCTCTTCCAGATCCACCAGCTCGCCGATCACTCGATCACCATCCGCGTCGTGGAGGGTGACGGCGCGGAGGCGCGGAGTCAGATCGAGAGCGCGGTCGCCGCACTGCAGGAGCGGATCGCGAACGAGGTGCCGGTGCGCACCGACTTCGTCGACTCCCTGCCCTACACGGGCGGCAAGACGAAGTACATCATCAGCGACGTGCCCCCTTCGGTCTGAGCGTCGACGTCAGCCGTCCGCTCGGAGACC
This sequence comes from Microbacterium sp. NRRL B-14842, assembly GCF_050470785.1. Taxonomy (NCBI): domain Bacteria; kingdom Bacillati; phylum Actinomycetota; class Actinomycetes; order Micrococcales; family Microbacteriaceae; genus Microbacterium; species Microbacterium sp. NRRL B-14842. Next base: position 2,563,752 of record NZ_JBFLUM010000001.1, read on the forward strand.
GCGGACGAGGGCGTCGACCATCGTCGCGGTCGTGAAGCGGCGCTCGACCTCGATCCGGCCCTGCCGACCCAGCTCGGCGGCGCGGTCGGGATCGTCCAGCATTCCGAGCAATGCTTCCGCCAGCACCTCCGGCTCCTCCGGCGGGACGAGGACACCGGTGCGGGCGCTGACGTAATCGCGCATGCCAGGGGTGTCCGAGACCACCACGGGGCGGGCCGTGGCCAGAGCCTCCAGCGCCACGGTCATCCCTGACGCGTGGAGGTTGGGGCGGGTCGCGGTCACCACGACGCTCGCGGTCGCGTACAGATCGCGGAGCTCCGTGTGCGGCAGCCGACGCACGAGCCGGACGCCCTCCGGAGGCGGCAGCGCGGAGGGCGACTGCACGACGACGTCGACTCCCGGGCGCGCAGCGAGGACCAGGGCGAGCGCGGCGTACAGCGTCGCGGGATCCCGGTCGCGATCGTTGCCGGCGCTGACGATCCGGGGTCGGGCGGCGGGTGGCCGCGCGCCGAAGAACTCGTGGTCGATCCCGAACGGCACGACGAAGATGCGGGGCGCGTCGGCCCCGAGGAGCCGTTGCAGGGGCACGACCTGTGCCTCGCTCAGCACCCAGAGCGCCGTGGCCGCCCGCAGCATCGCCACCAGTCGACCGGGTGCAGCGCCGGCCGCCGCCATGTCGGTGAGCCAGATGACGCCAGCGGCGTACCGCGTCCGCGGCCGCAGGATCTGCAGACGATAGGCGGTGTTCTCGTCCCACGCGATGGCGAACCCGGCACGGGGCCGCGGGCCGACGCCGGCGCGTGCGCGGAGCCGTGCGATCCGGCCGGGGTCGGGGAGCTCATCGACCTCCACGACGGCGTGGTCGCGAAGAGCGTCCAGCCCGTAGGGCCAGACGCTCGGAACCTCTCCCCTGGCGTGTGCGCGCGCCCAGGCGGATGCCGACTGCTCGGCACGGTGCGCCCAGGTGACGGACAGCGCCGGGCTGTCCTCGGATCCCACGAGGCCCACTATGGACCTCGGCCCGGGCGGTGTAAAGGGGGAGTTCTCCGCTAGAGTCGAGCGTACGACTGTGGGGGTCGTCGGACGGCAGGGGATGGCCGTCCTCTCAGTGACGCCGCCACGAGCATCGATGTTTCACGAGGGGGACATATATGAAGGGCATCATTCTGGCGGGCGGCTCGGGCACGCGGCTGCACCCCATCACGCTGGGGGTCTCGAAGCAGCTGATCCCGGTCTACGACAAGCCGATGGTGTACTACCCGCTGTCGACCCTGATGCTCGCCGGGATCCGGGAGATCCTCATCATCACGACGCCGCACGACGCCGCGCACTTCGAGCGGCTGCTGGGAGACGGCTCCCAGTTCGGCGTCTCCCTGTCCTTCGCGCAGCAGGAGTCGCCGGACGGCCTCGCCCAGGCGTTCACCATCGGCGCGGACTTCATCGGCGACGACAGCGTCGCGCTGGTCCTCGGCGACAATCTGCTCTACGGGCCGGGCCTCGGCACGCAGCTCAAGCGCTTCGCGGACATCGACGGTGGCGCGGTCTTCGCGTACTGGGTGGCGGAGCCGGAAGCCTACGGAGTCGTGGCGTTCGACGCCGACGGCCAGGCCGTCTCCCTGGAGGAGAAGCCCGCCGCCCCGCAGAGCAATTACGCGGTGCCCGGCCTGTACTTCTACGACAACGACGTCATCGAGATCGCTCGCAACCTGGCGCCCAGCGCTCGCGGGGAGTACGAGATCACGGACGTGAACCGGGCCTACCTCGAACGGGGCAAGCTGCAGGTCGAGGTCCTCCCCCGCGGGACAGCGTGGCTGGACACCGGGACCTTCGACCAGATGACCGACGCCGCCGACTACGTGCGTACGATGGAGCGCCGCACGGGGATGAAGATCGGCGTGCCGGAGGAGGTCGCCTGGCGTCAGGGCTTCCTCGACGACGAGGCGCTTCGGACGCGCGCGGAAGCCCTCGTGAAGTCGGGCTACGGAACCTACCTGCTCGGACTGCTCGAAAGGGGCGCTCGATGACCCGCCTGCTCGTGACCGGCGGCGCCGGCTTCATCGGATCGAACTTCGTGCACCACGTGGTCGCGCACACGGACGCGCACGTGACCGTGCTGGACAAGCTCACCTACGCCGGCAACCGCGCCTCGCTCGCGGGTCTCCCCGCCGACCGGGTCGAACTCGTCGAGGGGGACATCGCCGACGCCGCGCTCGTCGACAGCCTGTTCGCCCGGACCGACGCGGTCGTCCACTATGCCGCCGAGTCCCACAACGACAACTCGCTGCACGACCCACGGCCGTTCCTCGACACCAACATCATCGGCACGTACACGCTGCTGGAGGCCGCCCGTCGGCATGATCGCCGGTTCCACCACATCTCCACCGACGAGGTGTACGGAGACCTCGAGCTCGACGACCCGGCACGGTTCACGGAGCAGACGCCGTACAACCCCTCGTCGCCGTACTCGTCCACGAAGGCCGGCAGCGACCTGCTCGTGCGCGCCTGGGTGCGCTCGTTCGGCGTGCAGGCGACGATCTCCAACTGCTCGAACAACTACGGCCCGTACCAGCACGTGGAGAAGTTCATTCCGCGCCAGATCACGAACGTGCTGCGCGGGATCCGACCCAAGCTGTACGGCGCCGGACAGAACGTGCGCGACTGGATCCATGCCGACGACCACTCCTCGGCCGTCCTCACGATCCTGGAGAAGGGCGAGATCGGCCAGACGTACCTGATCGGCGCCGACGGCGAGAAGGACAACAAGTCCGTCGTCGAGCTGATCCTCACGCAGATGGGCCAGCCCGCCGACGCCTACGACCACGTCACGGACCGCGCCGGTCACGATCTGCGCTACGCCATCGACTCCACGAAGCTGCGCACCGAGCTCGGCTGGGCGCCGCGGTTCTCCGACTTCGAGTCGGGCCTCGCCTCCACCATCGAGTGGTACCGCGCGAACGAGGACTGGTGGGCGCCGGCCAAGGACGCCACGGAGTCGTTCTACGCCGCCCGGGGGCAGTGATGACCGCGTTCGGCAAGGCGCTCACGATCACCGAGACGCCGATCCCCGGCCTGCTCCTCGTCGACCTCCCGGTGCACGGCGATGCCCGCGGCTGGTTCAAGGAGAACTGGCAGCGCGAGAAGATGGTCGCCGCCGGCCTTCCGGACTTCGGTCCCGTGCAGAACAACATCTCGTTCAACGACGCGATCGGCACCACCCGCGGCATCCATGCCGAACCGTGGGACAAGTGGGTCTCCGTCGCCACCGGCCGGATCTTCGGCGCCTGGGTCGATCTGCGGGCGGGCGAGACCTTCGGGCGCGTCTTCACGGCGGAGATCGACCCGTCGCGCGCCATCCTCGTGCCTCGCGGCGTCGGCAATTCGTACCAGACGCTCGAAGCGGACACCGCCTACACCTACCTTGTGAACGACCACTGGTCGCCGGACGCGGCGTACTCCTTCCTCAATCTCGCCGACGAGACGGCGGCCATCGCGTGGCCGATCCCGCTCGACCAGGTCGAGATCTCCCCGAAGGACCGGGCGCATCCTCGACTGGCCGACGTGACCCCGATCGGCCCGCGGAAGACCCTCGTCGTCGGGGCGTCCGGTCAGCTCGGCCTGGCGTTGCGGGCGGCTCTCGGGGACGCGGAGCACGTCGAGTACACGACCAGGGAGACGCTCGACCTCCGCGACCCCGAGCTGGCCGTCGCACGGCGCTGGCGCGACTACGGGACGATCATCAACGCGGCCGCCTACACGGCCGTCGACCACGCCGAGACCGCGGAGGGGCGGGCCGAGGCCTGGGCGGCGAACGTCACGGGCATGTCCGCGCTCGCCCGCATCGCGACCGAGAACGGCCTCACGCTCGTGCACGTGTCCAGCGACTACGTGTTCGACGGCACGAAGGACGGCCCCTACACGGAGACGGACGAGGTCCGTCCGCTCGGTGTCTACGGGCAGACGAAAGCGGCGGGGGACGCGATCATCGCGACCGTGCCCCGTCACTACATCCTGCGCACCTCCTGGGTGATCGGCGACGGCCGCAACTTCGTGCGGACGATGGCCTCGCTGGCGGAGCGGGGCGTCGCGCCGCGGGTCGTCGGCGACCAGATCGGGCGGCTCACCTTCACGGCGGACCTCGCCGCGGCCATCCGGCACCTGCTCGACGTCTCGGCGCCGTTCGGGCTCTACAACGTGACCGGGGGCGGCGAACCGCGCTCCTGGGCCGACATCGCCCGCGCGGTCTACCGGCTGACCGGGCACGACCCGGCCGCGGTCACCCCGGTGACGACGGAGGAGTACTTCGCCGACCAGGCCGGACCGATCGCGCCGCGTCCGCGCAACAGCGTCCTGGACCTCGCCCGGATCACGGCCACCGGCTGGACGCCGAGGGATGCGGATGCGGCCCTCGCGGACTACCTATCCGCCGACGACGCCTAGAGCTCGCCCGGCTTCATCGCCTCCGCGTCGATGGCGCGGATGATGCGCAGGGTCGCGGTGTCCGGCTCCGGCTCACCCGCCGCCTCCCGCTCCTCCCGTCGCCGACGGGGCGCGTACACGACGAGCGAGTGGAAGAGGAAGCGGGCGAAGAACGCCACGACGAGCGAGAGCGCCGTGGCGAGCACGCTGGAGATGTGCCACGTCTCGACCATGAGCGCCATCACCGGGATGCGCAGGGCCGCCTCGACGTTGTTGAACGTGAACGAGGCCGCGAAGCGTGCCGCGGCGCTGCGGGCGTCGGTGCGCATGTCCGCGAAGACGAACCGCTCCTGCAGCAGGAAGTTGCCCACGATCGTGACCTCGGCGCCGATGATCGCCGCCCACACGTAGGGCACGCCCGCGGCGGTCAGCGCCCACATGATCGCGAGGTTCGCGATGGCGCCGAGGACGCCGATCGCGGCGAACAGGGACATCTTTCCGAAGCGCAGCCGTGCCAGGTGGGCGATGAACGTGGCCCCCTGCCGGAGGCTCGCCTTCGAGGTACCGTGGCGGCGTTCGCCGAACTCCATCGGGACCTCCGCGATCCGCAGATCGGTGCGGGCGAGGATCTCCAGGAGGATCTTGAAGCCCTGCGGCCGCAGGGCAGCGAGATCGAGTCGCCGCCGGTCGACGAGGAAGAACCCGGTCATCGGATCGGTGCTCCGGGCGAGCCGCCGCGGGAACATCGCGCGGGTCAGCCAGGTGGCGGCGCGGGAGACGCCGAAGCGCACGGCCGTCCCGAGGCCGCTGGTGTCTCCGCCGCCGATGTAGCGGGAGGCGGCGACGACGTCCGCGTCGCCGTCCGCGTACCGGTCCAGCAGGGTCGGCAGGAGCTCCGGCGGATGCTGGAGGTCGCCGTCCATCACGATGCAGACGTCGCCGTTCGCGGCCCCCAGGCCGACGACGACCGCCCCGCCGAGGCCCCCGACGTTGTCCGCGCGATGGAGCACCCGGACCGCGATCGGGGCGTCGGCCGCGAGGCGCTCCACCTCGGCCGCTGTGTCATCGGTGCTGTCGTCGATGAAGAGGATCTCGGCGTCCCGTCCCGCCAATGCCGCCGCCGTCCGCTCCACGAGTTCGGCGACGTTGTCGCGCTCGTTGTACGTCGGCACGATGACCGTGACCCCTGCCCCCAACGTGGTCCCCTTCGTTCCGCAGCCCCATCGGCTCCGGCATCCATCGTTCCATGGGTTCCTATGGGCCGCAGGACATGTTCCTGCTAGAGTGTCGTCTGCGGCTGTGGGAGTCGCGACGAACGGGTGGGGATCCGTTCGACTGGGGAATGATCGATCTGGGGAGATCATGGGGACGCGTATCGGCTATGCCGTCGGAGCTTTCGACCTGTTTCACGTCGGGCACCTCAATCTGCTGCGGCACGCCAAACAGCACTGCGACATCCTGATCGCCGGTGTGGTGAGCGACGAGATGCTGCGTCAGGTCAAGGGGATCGAGCCGGTCATCCCGACCGCCGAGCGTGCCGAGATCGTGCGGCACATCTCCTTCGTCGACGACGTCTACGTCGAGACGACGCCGTCGAAGATGGACTCCTGGCGCGACGTGCGCTTCACGCACTTCTTCAAGGGCGACGACTGGCGCGGCACCGAGAAGGGCCTGCGGCTGGAGAGCGAGTTCGCGGAGGTGGGCGTCGAGGTCGTCTACTTCCCGTACACCGCGCACACGTCGAGCTCGGCGCTCCGCCGCGCGCTCGACGCGATCACCGCGAACGCCACGGCGTCGGTGGTCGGCGCGACCCGCTGAAGCCGGCGTCGGTCAGTTCGCGACGCCGAGGAGGCTGCGCGCCATCCGCGCCACGTGCGGCGGGGTGTGCGGGCCGAGCCACACCGTCCAGTGCTCCGGGGGCTCACTGCACGTCCACTCCAGGCACCACGCGTAGACGGCGTTCGCGAGACGCTCGCCGCGGGCATGGGCGCGCGGCCCCTCGGCGCGCAGGAGCCAGCGGACCGAGACCCCCTGGGGGACGTCGATGTGCCGGAACTGGATACGGGCCGCCGCCTCGATGAGGATGACGCCGTGCGCATCCCACGGGAGCCGGGACGCGACGCGGGCGATGGCTCCGACATCGGCGGCGTCCCCGGCGATGAGGACGGCTCCCTCCATCGCTTCCCAGTCCGGATCCTCGAGGTGCTCGCACGCGATGCTCATGCCTCCACTATAGGTAAGGCTACCCTTACCATCAAGCCGTTAGTCCTCCGCGACGGCGCTCGTCAACACCTTTACCCGGACGGCGCCACGCGTCATCCTGAGTCCGTGAGCAGTGAGAGGATTCGACGCACGCCCGCCGGACGCCGCCTGGTCGGCGCCCTGGTCGGCCTGATCGTGGCCGCAGCCCTGAGCGGGTGCGGAGCGACGGTCCCCGCAGACCCGGACGGCACCCTGGACCGAGTCACGGGCGGAGAGCTGCGGGTCGGCACCTCGCCCGACCCCGGCCTGGTCGAGACAGACGGCGGCCGGCCCCACGGGCCGGTCGTCGCCCTCGTCGACGGCTTCGCCGCGAGCCTGGACGCCCACGTCACCTGGACGGTCGCGACCGAGGAGAGCCTGGTGGGCATGCTGGAGACCGGCGACCTCGATCTCGTCGCCGGCGGCCTGACCCCGGACACCCCGTGGATCGACAAGGCGGGCGTGACCCGCGGCTATCCCGGGATCGAGGGCGCGGGCGATCGGGAGCTCGTGATGCTCGTCCCCCTGGGCGAGAACGCCTTCCTCTCGGCCCTCGAGACCTACCTCGACGGTGAGGTCGATCGATGACCGAGACGAAGCGGTTCGGGCGTACCGAGCTCCCCGACGAACAGCAGCAGGCGACCCGGAAAGCCGTGCGCTGGGAGATCTTCACGATCGTCTACACCTCGATCACGATCACCGTGATCGCGCTCGTCGTGGGCGAGTCCCAGGCGATGCGCACGGCGTGGATCGAGGACATGCTGTCCCTGATCCCGCAGTTCGCGTTCCTTCTCGCCCTGGTGTTCGTGCGGCGCCGCCCCACCCGGAAGCACCCCTACGGCCTGCACCGCGTGATGGGCGTCGGGCACCTCGTCGCCGGTGTCGCGCTCCTCGCGGTCGGCCTCAACCTCGCCGTCGAGGCCGTCGCCGGACTCCTCCGGGGGGAGCACCCGACCATCGGCACGGTGCAGCTGTTCGGGCAGACGATCTGGCTCGGTTGGCTCATGGTCGCCGTCATGGCCGTCGTGATCGTCGGACCGGTGTTCTTCTACGGTCCGGCCAAGGCCAAGCTCGCCCCCGTCCTGCACAACAAGCTGCTCTACGCCGACGCCGACATGGCGAAGGCGGACTGGCAGACGACGGTCGCCTCGATCGTCGGCGTGCTCGGTGTGGGCGCGGGAATCTGGTGGCTCGACGGCGCCGCGGCGCTCTTCATCTCGCTCGGCATCATCTGGGACGGCTTCCGCAACACGAAGACGGCCATCGTCGATCTCATGGATCAGCGGGCCCGCACCTTCGACAGCGCGGAGCCGCATCCGCTGGCCCGCGATGTCGTCTCCTACCTGCGCAGCCGCCCCTGGGTGGATCAGGCTGCCGTGCGCATGCGGGATCAGGGCCAGGTGTTCCACATCGAGGCGTTCGTGGTGCCGCATCACCGGGCCGTCCGCACGGCCGACCTGACCGCCGCGTCCGAGGGCATCGCCGACTTGGACTGGAAGGTGCAGGACGTCGTGATCATCCCGGTCGAGGAGCTGCCGGCCGAAGCGGACCCCGGGCGATGAGCGCCGCCGACGAGGCGCTGTTCCCCGGCTTCACGACCACTCGGATCCCGACCTCCGAGGCGGACATCCTCGTCCGTCACGGTGGCTCGGGACCGCCCGTGGTGCTCCTGCACGGTCACCCCCGCACCTCGGCGACGTGGCATCGGGTGGCTCCCCTGCTCGTCGAGCGCGGCTTCACCGTGATCTGCCCCGACCTGCGCGGCTATGGACGCTCCCGCGGCCCGGCGCCCACCTCCGATCACTCGGCCCATTCCAAGCGTGCCGTCGCCCGAGACATCCGCGCCGTCGCAGAGAGACTCGGTCACGAGCGCTTCCGCCTTGTCGGGCACGACCGAGGCAGCTACGTCGCGCTCCGGCTCGCCCTCGATCACCCGGAGACCGTAGAACAGGTCGCGCTGCTGGACTGCCTGCCGATCTCGGAGCACCTTCGCCGCTGCGACGCGACCTTCGCCGTGCATTGGTGGCACTGGTTCTTCTTCGCCCAGCCGGACATCCCGGAGCGCGTCATCGGCGCGGACCCGGAGGCCTGGTACGCCCCCAAGGCCGACCCGGCGACGATGGGCGCGGCGAACCATGCAGAGTTCCTGCACGCGGTGCGGCAGCCGTCGGTCATCCGGGCGATGCTCGAGGACTACCGCGCCGGTCTCACGATCGACCGCGCACACGAGGAGGCGGATCGCGCCGCCGGGCGCCGACTCGCGATGCCCGCGCTCGTGCTCTGGTCGGAACGCGACGATCTCGAAGAGCTCTACGGCGACCCTCTCCGCATCTGGCGGGACTGGGCCGACGATGTCCGCGGCCACGGCATCGACAGCGGGCACCACATGGCGGAGGAGGCGCCAGAACCTCTCGCCGCCGCACTGGCGGGCTTCTTCGGAGCCGCCCCTCCCCCACGGACGTAGGCTGGAGGCATGACCAACCCCGCCTCCGACACCATCACGATGTTCGGCGCCGACTGGTGCCGCGACTGCATCCGCACGAAGAAGCAGCTCGACGAGCTCGGCGTCGCGTACACCTACGTCGACCTGGTCGCCGACCCCGACGCCGCCGACATCGCGAAGGACATCTCCGGCCGCACGAACATCCCCGTCGTCGTCTACCCCGACGCCTCGCACCACGTCGAGCCGTCGAACGCCGACGTGGAGTCGAAGCTGCGCGAGCTCTCGCTCATCTGATCGTCTCGCCACTCGGCGGATCTCCGCGCGGACGCCTAAGCTGAAAGCCCGTTCGAAGGAGACGCCGATGACTTCTGCGCCCACGACAGCGCCTGCCGTTCCCGCTCTCGGGGAAGGCGAGGCGGAGAGGCTCGACGCCGCCGTCGCCGACCTGCAGACCGGGACGTCGGTGTGGACCGCGCTCACCGTGGCGCAGCGCGCGACGCTGCTCCGGCAGGTCCGCACGAGCGTCGCCGCGACGGCCGAGGACTGGGCGACGACCGCCGCCGCCTCCAAGGGCCTGGACGCGCGGCATCCGCTCCGCGGCGAGGAGTGGCTGAGCGGTCCGTACAGCGTCCTCGGGGCGCTCGACGCCTCGATCGCCACGCTGACCCGGATCGCGAACGGGGCCAATCCACTGGACGGCATCCGGGTCGACCGGGCGCCCGGTGGCCGGGCACGCGTGCATGCCTTCCCTCTCACCGGCATCGACCGGTTCCTGCTGTCCGGATTCACCGGCGAGGTCTGGCTCGAGCCGGGGACCACGCCGAACGCCGCCAGGGCGGGTGCGGGTCTGGCCCAGCGCACGCCGACGGTGTCCGGCGGCGTGGGCCTCGTGCTCGGCGCCGGGAACGTGACCTCCATCCCCGTGCTGGACGTGCTGTACGAACTGCTCGCCCACAACCGCACCGCCCTGCTGAAGGTGAACCCCACGCAGGACGCCCTGGTCCCCGTCTACAAGCGCGCGCTCGCCCCGCTCATCGAGCCCGGACTGCTGCGGATCGTGCGCGGGGGCCCGGCGGCCGGCGCGTATCTCACCCAGCACCCGGGCCTCGCGCACGTGCACATCACCGGCTCGGCGGCAACGTTCGACACCATCGTCTGGGGGCCGTCCTCCGGTGAGGGCGCGGCGGCGACGAAGCGCCGCCGCCGCGAGAACCGCCCGCTGCTGAAGAAGCCCATCACCGCCGAGCTCGGCGGGGTCTCCCCCATCATCGTCGTGCCCGGGAAGTGGACGGCCGCCGACCTCGCGTATCAGGCCGAGCACATCGCGACCATGCGGCTGCAGAACAGCGGCCACAACTGCATCGCGGGGCAGGTCGTCATCCTCTCCGCCGACTGGGACCAGGCCGACGACTTCCGCGCCGCGCTGCGCCACGCCTACGCCACCGCTCCGGAGCGCCCGATCTGGTACCCCGGCGCCCCCTCCCGCATGCAGGCCGCCACGGACGACTACCCGGACGCGCTCGTGCTCGGGGACCGGCTCCTCGTCGAGATCGACGGCGATGAGGACCCCGCCGCCCTGGAGAGCACGGAGTACTTCGCCCCGGTCCTCGGCGTGGTGAGCCTGCCGGGCACCGGCCAGGAGTTCCTCGACGCCGCGGTCGCGCACGCGAACGAGAAGCTGCAGGGCACGCTCGGCGCGAACCTGCTCATCGACCCGGCCACCGAGAAGGCGCTCGGCAGCGGGTTCGAGCGGGCGCTCACCGCCCTGCACTACGGCTCGATCGCGATCAACGGGTGGACCGCCTTCGGGTTCATCACCCCGACCCTCACCTGGGGCGCTTTCCCCGGCGGCACGATCGACGACGTCGGCAGCGGCATCGGCGTCGTCCACAATGCCCTGCTGCTGGATCGGGTGGAGCGCTCCGTGCTGCGCGGCCCCTTCCGACCGTTCCCGCGCTCGCTGCCCGTGGCCAACGGCGGCGGACGCCTGACCATCCTCCCGAAGCCGCCGTGGTTCGTCTCCTCCCGCACCGGCGCGGCCGTGAGCGAGGGTCTCACCCGCCATCGCGCGGACGGCGGCGCCGTCGGCCTCGTGAAGACCCTGATGCGCGCGCTCCGCGCCTGAGGGGACGCGTCAGGCCTCGGGCCGGAACCGATCGGTCGCGGCGCGGAGAGCCGCGCGGATGCCGGGTTCGGCGGCGGAGTGGCCCGCGTCGTCGACCACCTGGAAGTCGGCTTCCGGCCAAGCCCGGTGCAGGTCCCACGCCGTCATCATCGGCGTGACCACGTCGTGGCGGCCCTGCACGATCACGGTCGGGATGTGCCGGATGGCGTCGATCCCGGCGAGCAGCTGTCCCTCGGCCCACCAGCCGCGGTGCACGAAGAAGTGGTTCTCGATGCGCGCGAAGGCGACGGCCCGGCGGGGATCGGCCATCGCCGCGATCTGCTCCGGGTCGGGGCGCAGGGTGACGGTCGCCGCCTCCCAGGCCGCCCACGCGAGGGCCGCCGGTTCGTGGACCGCCGAGTCCGGATCGAACAGCCGCCGGTGATACGCCTCGATCATCCGCGAGCGCTCCAGGACCGGGATCGGCGCGATGAAGTCCTCCCACAGGTCGGGGAACAGCGCCGCCGCCCCGCCCTCGTAGAACCATTCGAGCTCGGCGCGACGCAGGGTGAAGATGCCGCGCAGGATCAGCTCGGAGACGACATCCGGGTGGGCCTGAGCGTAAGCCAGCGCGAGGGCGCTCCCCCAGGACCCGCCGAACACCTGCCAGCTCTCGATGCCGAGGTTCTTGCGCAGGAGCTCGAGGTCGGCGATGAGGTGCGCGGTGGTGATGTGCCGGAGATCGGCATCGGGCTCCGCGGCGGACGGCGTGCTCCGACCGCATCCGCGCTGATCGAGGAGGACGATCCGGTAGGCCTCGGGGTCGAAGAACTGCCGCTGCCACGGCGACGTCCCGCTGCCCGGACCTCCGTGGAGGAAGACCACGGGCTTGCCCTCCGGGTTGCCGCTGATCTCCCAGGCCACGCGGTGCCCGTCGCCGACGAGCAGCACCCCGGTCTCGTACGGCTCGATGGGCGGATAGAGCCCTTCGGTGTTCGTCATGTTCGGTCCCCCAACCGGTCGTGCGGTCCTGCCGAGTCCACGTTATCTGACAACGGCGGGATCACCGGGCCTACGGGTCGAGCTGATCGGCGGGAAGGGTGAACACCTGCCCGCACGCGTCGAGCCCGTTCTGGTATCCCTCCGCGAACCAGCGCTGACGCTGCGCGCTGGAGCCGTGCGTCCAGCTCTCCGGATTGACCATGCCGGCCTGCTCCTGGATGTGGTCGTCTCCGACCGCGGCCGCCGCGTTCAGGGCGTCCTCGATCTGCGTCTCCGTCGGCTTCTCCAGGTAGGGATCGCCGTCGGCGTCGGTCTGCTCGGTCATGCGGCCGAGCCAGCCGCCGGCGTAGCAGTCGGCCTGCAGCTCCATGCGCACGCCGTTGCTGCCGGGACCGGTGCCGTTGTTCGGGTACTGGTCCATCGTCCCGGTGATGTTCTGGATGTGGTGCCCCCACTCGTGCCCGATGATGTAGAGCTGCGCGAGGTTTCCGGCCGAGGCCCCGAACTGCTCCTGCATGAGCTGGAAGAAGGTGGGATCGATGTAGACGGTCTCCTCCGGCGGGCAGTAGAAAGGCCCCACGGCATTGGAGGCCGTTCCGCACTGCGTGGATGTCGCGCCGTCGACGACGATGTTCTGCGGAGCCCGGTAGCCCTCGACGTTGTCCCCCCAGAACGCGTCCAGTGCGAGCTGAGCGCCTGCGAGCCGGCACTCGGCGTTCGCGTTCGCGTCGGCACCGGTGTCGCAGTTCTCGATGGCCGAACCGCCGGCGGGCTCGCTGCCGCCCCCGGGCGCGCCACCGACCAGTCCGCTGAGGTCGATGCCCAGCAGGGGGCCGGCGATGAGGGCGAGGAGACCGAGCACGCCGATGCCGGTGCCGCCCGCGATCGCCGCCGTGCGTCCGCGGCGGCGCGTGGTGTTGCGGGAGAGGTCGGCGTCGGGATTGAACGTCATGCGTCGAGGGTACTCCGCGCGCCGACACCCTGACGGACGTAGGCTCGTGGCATGGCCACCACGATCACCATCACCGGCGCGGGCGGACAGATCGGCTACGCGCTCCTCTTCCGCATCGCCGCCGGCGACATGCTCGGTCCGGACGAGAAGGTGCGGCTGCGGCTGCTGGAGATCCCGCAGGGACTCGGCGCTGCGGAGGGCGCGGCGCTGGAGCTCCAGGACGGCGCTTTCGACCTGCTCGAGCACGTGGAGGTGACCGACGACGCAGCGGTCGGCTTCGACGGCTGCGACCTCGCGCTGCTCGTGGGCGCGCGCCCCCGCGGTCCGGGCATGGAACGCGGCGACCTGCTGGCCGCGAACGGCGGCATCTTCGGGCCCCAGGGCGCCGCCATCGCCGCGAACGCCGATCCCGGGGTCCGCGTGACCGTGGTGGGCAACCCCGCGAACACGAACGCCCTGATCGCCTCGGCGGCGGCCGACGGCGTGCCCGCCGACCGATTCACCGCACTCACGCGGCTGGACGAGAACCGGGCACGGGCCCAGCTCGCGCAGACGCTCGGCGCCCCCGTGCACACGGTGCGGCGGGTACCGATCTGGGGCAACCACTCGGCCACGCAGTTCCCCGACGTGTCGCACGCGACCGTCGGCGGGAAGCCCGTGCAGGACGCCCTGGAGCGGATCGTCGGCGACGTCCCGGCGTGGCTGGACCGGACGTTCATCCCCCGGGTCGCCAAGCGCGGCGCGGAGATCATCGAGGTCCGCGGGTCGTCCTCCGTCGCCTCCGCCGCGAGCGCGACGATCGACCATGTGCGCGACTGGGTCCGCGGGACCGAGGACTGGACCTCCGCCGCCGTCGTCTCGCGCGGAGAGTACGGCGTTCCGGAGGGGCTCGTCTCCTCGTTCCCCGTGCAGTCCGTCGACGGCGAGTGGCGCATCGTGGAGGGCCTGGAGATCGACGACTGGGCCCGCACGCGCATCGACGCCTCGGTCGCGGAGCTCGTGGAGGAGCGGGAGGCGGTCCGTGCCCTCGGACTGCTCTGATCCGGTCGCCGCGGGACGCCCCGGCAGGGCAGAATAGAGGGCGGAGGTGCGGGATGAGCGACACGATGGACCCGGCGGGCACGACGCCGTCTCTCGACGATGCGCTGACGAGCCCGCTCCACCTCCCGCACGACGCAGCAAAGTGCCCGAAGTGCTTCACGGAGCTGCAGCAGAACCGCAACTTCTGGACCGCGCGTCCCGCGGGCTCCCGCCTGGTCGGCCTCGTCGTCGCTCGTGAGGGCATGCCGTCGGTCGTCGAGCAGCGCGCCGACCTCACCCGTTTCGGCGTGCCCATCGAGGGCTTCCGTCACCCGGCGCCGGACATCCTGGAGAGCTGGAACGACCGCCTCGCGCGGCTCATCTCGACGCTCCGGACCGGAGACGTGGTCGTGGTGGCGAACATCCGGGCCCTGGGGCTCGACGCCGAGGAGGGCGCCCGCACGGTCGCCGAGCTCCGGCGACACGGGATCATCGTGAAGGTCCTCGGCCACGAGGCGCGTCATCTCGCCGACGCCGCCGGCGCCCGCTGAGAGGCGCCGCTAGAAGTCCCCGGACCGCAGACGGGCGAGCGTGCCCGCGCCGATCTCGGCACGGACGTCGGGACGGTGCGCGTAGAAGGTGACGAGTTCGGCCAGGAGCACCGGGTCGCTGGCGAGATCGGCCGCCGCCCACGAGGACTGCTGAGCGGTCGACGTCCGCAGTACCACGCGGTTGCCTTCCACGCCGGCGCTGACGACCTCCTCCCATGCCACGGCCACGTTGTTGCGCGGGATCCGGAGCTGCAGCCCGTCGGGGCGCAGCGTCAGGCGATGGGCGGAGGGAGCCCGGAACCACGACCGGATGCCGGCGATCGTCATGATCAGCGCGACCACCGGGAGGAGGAGCAGGGTGAGGAGCGGCAGTCGGTCCGCGGGCACCGTGAAGATGCTCCATGCCCACGCCGCGAGGAGCAGGGCCCCCACCGGCGCGAGGGCGCGCAGCGGCCAGACGATCCCCGCGGCCCCGCCGAACGCGATCGCCGGACCGTCGACGACCGGCCGGACGACTCGGACCCGTGAGACGCGGGCGTGGGCCACCATCAGCCAGACGCCGACGGCGACGGCCGCGAGCACACCGATCCCCAGTGCCTTCATCGCCGGAGCCGGATCGGCGAACAGGATCAGGCTGAACAGCAGGACCACGATGGCGAACACGACGCCGAACACCGTGAGCGCCGTGGTCGCGCGCTGCTGCCCGTCCCACCCCGGATGACCGGGTACCCAGATCGTCTCCGGAGAGGTCGACTGCTGCTGACCTGTCACCCGAACAGTCCCTTCCACGCCTTGCCGATGTTGTGCCCGGCGTCGCCCACGAAGTCGGTCGTGTTCTCCCAGGCGTCCTCCGCGAAGTCCGTCGTGGCGTCCCACGCATCCGCCATGCCGGCGTCGATCGACTCCCGGACGTCTTGCGGGACCCAGTTCTCGTAAGCCCACACCGCACCGGCGCCGACCGCCACCGCGGCCCCGCCGACGACCACCGCCGTGCCCCAGACCGGGAGCGTGACGACACCGGCCGCCGCGAGCGCGGCGACACCGGCAGCCGCAGCCGCGCCACCCGCCGCGCCGCCGATGATCTCCACCGCGGTGGACGAGGGGTCGTCGCCCGACGACATCGCCGAGCCCAGATTCCAGGCGTCGACGCCCCAGCCGATGAACGGCACCGCCCGACTCGCGCGAGAGAGTCCGCGGGCCAGATCCTCGGCCTCGTCCGCAGCCCACCGCATGCCGGTGGGGTTGGCGGCCTCGGCAGCGGCCTTGACGGCGGGATTGCCGGAGCGCAGCTCGCGAACGAAGTCCGATGCTCCGAGACGCAGATCCTCCGCGTGGGAGGTGAGCTCGGCCGCCGTCTCCGCCCACGCCAGGCCCTGGCCCTCGAGGTAGATCTTCGGGACCTCGCCGCTCGCCTCTCGCAGACCGGACAGGATCCTGTCCGCCGTGGACTGGCTCGGCATGGTCCCGAGGAAGCCGTCGAGGTTCTCGCTGATCCAGACCTCGAGCTCGCCCCACCAGGAGCCGACGTCGGCCGCGATCTCGTTGTACAGCTCGATGCGGTCGAGGTGCTCCTGCCACTCGTCCCAGTAGGGGTCGTCCCTCGACGTGGGGCACACCGGGATCAGGGACACCGGCCGGCCGATGATCATGCCGTTCACCGGAAGCCCCGCCGCCCGCGCATTGTCGCGGTGCGTCGCGAAGTCCTCCTTCATGCGCCGCAGCTGCCCGGCGTACGACCGGAGCTTCTCGGCGGCGTCACGAGCGAGGTCCTTGATCTCCTTCGCGGCGTCCGTCGTGCGCGAGAGGATCGTGACGTAGTCGTCCGCCGACTCGCCGAACCAGTGCCCGCGCACGCCGGTCGGGATGAAGGTCGTGACGTTGGAGGACACGTCTGCGGCGTCCTTCAGGTCGGGGTCGAGCCAGTCCGCGGCCGCCTGTACCTGGTCGGCGTCGCCGTATGTGGTCGTGTCGATCGTCATCAGAGGTCCTCGACGATGGCCGCGACCGGGTCGAGCTGGTCGATCACGTCCTGTTCGTTCGTCTCCGCGTCGTCGGCGATGGCGCGGACGATCTCTCCCAGGGTGCCGTTGATCCGGTACAGGGCGTCGACGCCCTCCCCCACCCGCTGCATGATGGCGGCGACCGTGTCGGAGGCGAGTCCGCCGTCGACGGCCGTCGGAATGCCGGAGAGCTTCGTCTCGATGAGCTCGACCGCCTCCTCGTGCATGTCCGCATGGACGGCCATCACCTCCGGGTCCATCGCGATGCGGCTCATGCGATGGCTCCGTTCCGGCGGTAGGACGCGGGCACGTCGAGGTCGAAGATGACGACGTCGTAGGGCTGCGCCTCCTTGATCTGACCGAGGTCCTCGGTGCGCACCAGGACCCAGGGCTGCCGCTCGCCGGCGAGCTCCAGCAGCCGGTCCAGGGCGGTGTAGGCGAGCAGCGCACGCCGCCCGTCCTTCAGCTCCCGGATCTCGACGAGCTGCTCCTCCGGCGTCGACGTCACGCTCAGGGGCAGGTACAGCACGGGTGGGACCATCGGCGCTGCGGCCGGCGTCGGTTCGAAGGTCATCTCGGTCTCTCCTCGGTTGTCACTCGTAGCTCGGCGGCACCCACAGCAGCTGCGCGGAGACGAGGCCCCGATCGCGGCTGACGATCTGCGCACGGCCGGGAATCGCGGGAACCGCCTTCACCTTGCCGATGAGCTGGCCCTCCTCGGGGCTGCCGGAGAGCAGGATGCCGGTCGCACCCAGGTCGGTCATGCGCTGGATGATGGGATCGTACGCGGCGCGGCTCGCCCCGCCGGTGCGGCGGGTGAGGATCACGTGAAGGCCGAGATCGGCCGCCTGCGCGAGCAGCGGTGCGAGCACCGCGACCGGGTTGCCCTGCGAGGTCGCCACGAGGTCGTAGTCGTCGATGAGGACGAACCCTTCCGCGCCCTTCCACCACGATCGGCTGCGGAGCTGGTCGGGCGTGACGTCGGGTCCCGGGATGCGGCTGCGGAAGAACTGGGCGAGCTCGTTCATCCCGCCCTCCGTCATCTCGTGCGACGTGAGGTAGGCGCCGAGGTACTCCTGCGGGATCTCGCCCAGGAGGGCACGACGGTAGTCGACGACGAAGATCTTCGCCTCGGTCGGCCCGTACAGGCGCGTGATCTCGTGCACGACGCCGCGGAGCATCGACGACTTGCCGGAGTCCGCGTCGCCGTACAGGTACAGCAGCGGCTCGGCGACCGGATCGATCGAGAACGGGGCGAGGTTCGCCTCATCGATGCCCAGCAGGAGTTCGCGGGGCTCCGTGCCGTCCGGCGACTGCGCGGCCGCCACGGCGCGCAGATCGGCATGGCTGATGCGCGAGGGCAGCAGCCGCAGCTTGGGCCCTGCCGGTCCGTGCCACGCCGCCGCGACCCGTGCCACGAGGTCGTCGATCCCGTCGGCGAGGCTCGACGCGTCGTCCACCCCGTCGACGCGGGGCAGCGCCGTGAGCATCTGCAGGCCGCGGTCGTTGAGGCCGCGGCCGGGGATGGCCGTGACGTTCTCCGCCGCCTTGCGGTTGACCTCGGAGTCGGTCGGGTCGCCCAGGCGCAGCTCGATGCGGGTGCCGATGAGGTCCTTGATGTTCGCCCGGATCTCCATCCAACGCGCCGCCGTGATCACGACGTGGACGCCGTAGGTGAGACCCCGCGCGGCGATCGCCTGGATCTGCGGCTCCAGCATCTCGAACTCGGCGCGCAGCGTGCCCCAGCCGTCGACGATGAGGAAGATGTCGCCATAGCCGTCGTCGGTGAGACCCTGCGCACGGCGCTGGCGGTACGCGTCGATCGAGTCGATGCCGTTCTGCCGGAAGTACACCTCGCGGGCGTTCAGCAGGCTGGTGACCTCGGCGACCGTACGGCGGACCACGTCCGGCTCGGAGCGGGTCGCGACGCCGCTGATGTGCGTGAAGTCCTGCAGGCCGGTGAAGCTGCCGCCGCCGAAGTCGATGACGAAGAACTGCACCTCCTGGGGCGTGTGGGTGAGCGCCAGCGCGGCGACCGTCGTCCGCGCGAGCGTGCTCTTGCCGCTCAGCGGCGCGCCGACGATCGCCATGTGGCCGGCCGCGCCGCCGAGGGAGACCGCAAGGTTCTCGCGGCGCTGCTCCAGCGGCACGTCGACGATGCCGAGCGGGACCGTGAGCGCCCCCGCACCCCGCCAGCGCGGGGAGACGAGCCCGAGCGACGGGTCCTCGACGAGGTCGCCGAAGAGCTGGTCGAGGGTGGCCGGCGTCACCAGCGGCGGCAGCCACACCTGGTGGGCCGCGGGGCCGCGTCCCTTCATGGACTCGACCGCGATCTCGAAGGTGTTGCGCTTCTCCTCCGGTTCGGCGTCGACCATGACCTCCGGCTCGTCCACGGGTGCCTCCGCCCGCCACACCGGCGCGGCGGTGAACAGCTCGACCGCCGTCGAGCCGGTGCTCTGGCCGGAGCCGCCGGACGACGCCCTCCGGCGACGACGCGGCGGCGGGCCCGATACGTACGCACCACGGAACTGCGTCATCGTCTCGGTGTCGGACTTCAGGATGCCGGCGCCCGGCTGGGTGGGCAGGTGATAGGCGTCCGGCACGCCGAGGACCGTGCGGGACTCGGCCGCCGAGAACGTCCGAAGACCGATGCGGTACGAGAGGTGCGTGTCGAGGCCGCGCAGCTTTCCCTCTTCGAGTCGCTGGGAGGACAGCAGCAGGTGGACCTGCAGCGAGCGGCCGAGGCGGCCGATGTTGACGAACGTGTCGACGAACTCCGGCTTCGCCGACAGGAGCTCGGAGAACTCGTCGGCGACGATGAGCAGGGCAGGCAGCGGCGCCAGATCGGTGCGTCCGCCGCGACGCGCCTTCTCGTAGTCGGCCACGTTGGCGAACGGGCCGGTGGCCCGCAGCAGCTCCTGTCGGCGCACCATCTCGCCCTGGAGCGCGTCCTGCATGCGGTCGACGAGGGAGATCTCCTCACCGAGGTTCGTGATGATCGCCGAGACGTGCGGCATGTCGGCCATGCCGGCGAACGTCGCCCCACCCTTGAAGTCGACGAGCACGAAGTTGAGCTGCTCCGGCGAATGGGTCATCGCGAGGGCCAGCACCAGCGTGCGGAGCACCTCCGACTTCCCGGAGCCGGTGGCGCCGATGATGAGCCCGTGCGGGCCCATACCCTGCTGCGCCGATTCCTTGATGTCGAGGATGAGCGGGCTGCCGTCCTCGGTCTGGCCGATCGGCACGCGGAGCCGATCGCGCTCCAGGCGCGGTGCCCACGCGGCGTCGAGGTCGAGGTCGCGCACGTCGGGCAGGCCGAGGAGCTCGACGAGCTCGGCCTGGCCGGTCGCGCTCTTCTTGCTGGCGATCGCGGTGCCGCCCGAGTACAGGGCGATGAGCCGACGGGCGGTCGCCTCCGCCTCGACGATGGTGATCGCATCGGCCTCGAACGGCCGTGCGGGCACCTGCAGGCTGACGAGCTCGGCGCGTGTGCTGGCACCGCCGGTCTCGAAAGCGATGCGCAGGGCGTTGGGGTCGTCGAGGTCGCCCCAGCGGGCGGGGAGGTCGATCACGGTCACGCCCTGCACGCCGTCGCCGGTGACGAGGGCGTCGTTGAACGATGTCGTGGCGCCGTCCGTGACGATGACGATGTGCGGCGTCTTCGGTCCGGAGCCGTCGCGGGCGAAGCGCGAGCGCTCACGCACCTCGGGCGGCAGCATGTCCTCGAGCTCGGACAGCTGCGAGCCGATCATGCGGGCGGCGCCGAGGCCGTCCCGCACGGTGCGTGAGTGCGTGTGCGGCAGCCACTTCGCCCACTCCCACTGCGGGAGCACGCCGGTATCCGCGGCGATGACGATCTGCAGCACGTCGGGGTCGTGCATGGTGGCCGCATGCAGCAGCATGGCTCTCGCCAGCGCGCGGGTCTCGTCCTCGTCGCCGGTGATCTCGATGCGGGCGTAGTCGCGGAGGGTGACGCCGAGCGGGAGGTTCTTCTGGACCTCGTGCGTCAGCATGAAGCGGTGCGCGGCCGAGGCGGCGACGGGGTCGAGCTGCGCCAGTGGCGGGAGCTCCGGGGCTTCGAGCGTGACGCACAGCGGCTGATCGGTGACGCCCACGCGGACCGACAGGAAGTCGGGGTCGTTGACGCCGCGCTCCCAGACGCGGGTGCGCTCCTCCGCGAGGTACGGCAGAGTCGACGGGGCGGGCAGGTGCCAGTTCGCGGAGCGGCGCTGCTGTCGGGCGGCGACGCGGACGGTCTGCCGCAACTCGGTCAGGTACGCCAGATACTCGCGGCGGGCACCGAGCGTGGCCGCCTGCCGCTGGGAGCGCTGCCGCCAGCCGTTGACGGCGACGAAGCCGAGCGAGGACAGCAGGAACATGCCACCGGTGAGCAGACCCGTGACGGACTGGTTCGACATGGTGACCATGACGATCGCGCCGACGCTGCCGAGCATGGGCAGCAGCGACCCGAGGATCCCGATGCCGCCGTCGTTCGGCTGCAGCTCCGGCGGGGCCTGGACCGGGAGCCTCCCGGAGGGGACACGGGGCGGGGCGAGACGGGGTCCTGTCATGCTCTCTCTCCGGCGCTGCTGTCGGTGCCCAGCAGAAGGCTGATGGTGAAGCTGCGGTTGCCCATGCGGACACGGTCGGCGTCGTCGAGGAGCACGCGCTCGCCCGCGACCAGCTCGGTCGTCTGGCCGTCGTCGCTGCGGACGTCGGAGCCGTTCGTGGAACCGAAGTCGGTGACCCAGGTGCGGCCGCGGGAGTGCTCGATGCGCAGATGGGTCTTCGAGACCGACGCGTCGGGGTCGGTGACGACGATGAGGCGATCGTCATGGGCGCTGGCGACGGGGCCGCGCCCGAGGTTCGCGGCCACGGGGAGGGCGAGCTGCACCCGCTGACCCGTGTCGAAGATGAGCAGCAGCGCCCCGGTCTCGGGGGCAGGGGCCGGGGCCTCGGCACCCGCCTGCGACCCGGGCGCCGGGGCGACGGTGAAGAGCGGCCGGTCCGATCCGGGTGCCGCCGGTTCCGGGGTCTCGGTGCGGCGGGAGGCCGCGCGGGCGTCGGTGGGCTGGGAGTCCTCGTCCACGACGGACGGCGACGCCACCAGCGGCACGACCTGCGGCGGAGCGAGCGGAGCGGCCTCCACCGCGGCAGGAGTCGGCGGAGCCTCGACGGCCGCCTTGGCGGGCACGGCGACCACGACGGTGCCGGCCACGCGGTCGGCCCAGGACTGCCGTCTGCCGCCGCGATCCCAGGCGCTGGAGGCGACGACGACCCAGCTGCCGACAGCCACGAGGAAGCCGGCGCCGGTGATGATGCCGCGGACGAACTGGCGCCCGATCCCCGGGGACCACGGCCGGTCGGCGCGGGCACTGCGCAGGCGCAGCACGGCGTTGCCGAGGGTGAGGCCGGTTCGCGCTTCCAGCACCCAGAGGAACAGGGCGAGCTCGAAGACGGTGAGGCCCGCGAGCAGCACGCTCTGGGTCAGCACGAGGACGACGGCGGACGCGAGGAACACGGCGGCCGCGTCGAGGGTGAAGGCGGCGATCCGCTGGATGGTGCCCGCGGGCGCTCCACGGAAGGCGGGGCCGAGTCCCTCGGCCGGCCGAGGGACGGTGCGTCGCGACGAGGCGATCGGCGTGGGCGGCGCGGGCGTCTGGCGGAGCGGCGTGCCGTCGACGCCCGGCGGCGCCGCGATCAGGGCGGGCGGCAGCGCGGGGATCTCCCCTGGACGGTCTGCGCCGGGCGCCATCGGCGGGATCGGACCCCCGCTCGGCCAGGACTGTGATGGGCCGTTCCCGCTCATCCGGCCATCATTCCACGAACCAGGGAGAGCGCATTCGCGTAGAGCAGGGCTGACGGTAGGGCGAGCGCGACGGCGAGCCACTCGAACGCGTCTCCGACCCGCGACCACACCAGCGACTTCGCGCCCTTGGACACCGGGATGACGACGGCCACCGCCGCCAACCCGACGAGGAACAGCAGGGCCGCTCCGAGCAGGTGGAAGCCGCTCCCGAGGGCCGCCGCGACCTGGATGCCGGCGACGAGGCAGACCACGGCGGCCGCGGCACGGGGGAACCACCGGAGGAGGCGCGAGGTGGTGTGCCGCGGCGTGAGCAGCAGGGCGAGCGCGAGGCAGCAGAGGAGAGCGATCCCGCCGGATACCACGAACGCGTCATCGGGCCAGGGCCGCAGGAACGCGACAGGAGCCATCGCCGCGGCCACGATGCTCAGCACGGCGGTGCCCGCGATGAGGCGCGCGGAGGAATCGTCGACCACGGCGGTGATGCGCTCCGGACGCAGCAGCCCGACCGACTCGGGGATGGCTCCGCGCACGGTCCACCGGCTGGTCATGAAGTGCTTGTAGTCGATGAAGTAGCCTTCGGGCAGGTTGACGAGGCTGCTCGGGAGGGCACGCAGGCCCAGCGGAACGAGGCCGAGCGAGACGGCGGCGGCCTCCGCCTCCCCCCACCGCAGGAGCAGGGCCAGGCCCCAGACGGCGGCGAGGCCCACGAGCAGCACCGTCGCCGTCCCGGCCGCGGCGCGCATCGGGCGAGCCCTGGCCGTCACGGCGATGATCGCGGTGGTGACACCCGCCGCGAGGAACCCGGCGGCGGTCGACAGGTGCGACGCGTCCTCCAGCCCGGCCGGGATGAGGAGAACGCCGGCCGCGAACGACAGCAGCACCGGCGCGAGCACCCCGAGGATGCCGCGCACTCCCGCCGCGGAGTCTCGTCGCGCCCACGCGACAGCGCCACCGATCGCACCGGCCGCGACGAGGAGGGCGACGAGAAGCCGGATCAGTGGATCGACGGCGCCCTGGGCGAAGACCGCGACGAGCAGCATCCCGCTCACGGCCAGCAGCCACCACCGTGCGCCGTGGTCGGCGCGCGTCTGGTCCGTCGCCTTCTCCGCCGGGCGCGCCTGCGGAGCCAGAGCCGTGCGGTCGATCAACGCATAGAGGCCGCCGTCGACGAGGTCTTCGCACTCGGTGTCGCCGGGGATCTCGTATCCCCCGGGGCCGATCGTGACGAACCGGTCCGCGTCGGGGATCCCGCTCAGGGTGAGGGCGTCCTCCAGCGTCTCGTCGAGCGGCAGGGAGAGGTCGATGCGACGATCTTCGCTCTGGAGGACGATCCGACGCCGCTCTACGATCTCGACTGACACACCTGCACCCTATCCACTGCGCGAGGCTCTCGCCGCGCGGCGCCGCCGCAGGCACTTCGGGGGATCACGATGCCCCCGCTCCGACGGCGTCGATGATCTCGCGTGCGCCGTCGGTCGTGAGCGTGACGTGCCCGTACACAGACGTGTCGACGACTCCCGGGACCAGCCGCTCCATCATCGATTCGAGGTCGATGGCCGCACCGTCGACGTCACGGACCGCAAGCTCGATGTCATCGGTCGGCAGATCGTTCTCATCGATGATGATCTGAAGAACCGACGCGAGGTCCGACTCGGTGAACTCCGCATCATCGAGATAGACGCCGACCGACAGCTCGAAGGAGAGGCCGCTCGTCGCCTTCTCTGCAAACGCCTCGGTGACTCCGACATCGGAGGCCAACAGCGCCGCGGGGATCTCCTCGACCTCGTCGTCCGCCAGATCGCCAGCTACGAGCGAGCAACCGGTAAGGGAAGAGACCGCCCCTGCGAGAAGCGCGGCGGCAGCAAGAGCGCGATGACGCCTCAATGCTCCACCCCCGAATACACCTGGTGGTCGATGACCTGCCCCCCGAGTCCGGCGAGATCCCAGGGGTCTTCGCCATCGTTCTCAGACCGATAGTGTCGTTCCCACGCGGCGACGGATTCCGCGTACGCATCATTGTCGTGCGCATCGAAAAGGTGCTTTCCTGGCGGGTCGGGGAGCGTGATCTGATGCATGTTAGGCGGCAGAACCGTGATCGGCGTGTGCGGGACGTCGATGGGGGCCAGCCCGGGTAGTCCGGGCACCGCCACCGCGCTTCCATCGGTCATCGGCACGACGTCCGATGCGTGTTGGAACGCATAGACGGGGACGTGCGGCGGCACCGCGAAGTTGTCGACGGGTGAACCGTTCGTCACCACCGCGAGCGGCTTGTAAGGGAAGGTCGGGTCGGCAGCGAGGTTGGCCGCCATGATGCCTCCCTGGCTGAAACCGGTCAGGACGACATCAGCGCCGGCGGGAATCCCCGCTTCCTTCATCGCCTGCAGGACCGCGCGCTCATACTGTCCACGGAAGACCGGGTTGTCCATCATGAGAGCCAGGTTGCTGTCGCGGTCGTTCATCGCACCGTGCGGCCCGTCGAACTCCCACGGCTGCGTCGAGGGCAGCGACACCACCCAGTGGGTCGAACCGTCCGCCGCCCGCACCTGCTTGATGTCGATGACCGTCGCGTCCTGACCGCCCATGGCGTCCGTCGTCGTGTTCACCGCGACGAGATCCGAGAGGGAGCGCAGGTTGGTGACTTCGTGCGCCTCGATCCACGCGAGGAGCGCCCTCCCGCTCAGGTCATCCGGGTCGATCTCCCGCACGTTCACATCCGTGTCGAGGAAGTCGTCCAGCACATTGCCGCCGAGCACTCCGAGCGGGCCGCCGAACAGCCCCCCGAGCACGGGCATCATGTCGGCGATCACTCCGCGGAGCCGCTGCAGCGCGTCGCCGACCAGCGGGACGAGCTTGTACAGCAGCTCCGCGAGTGAGACGACGGCGCTGATGAGGTTCTTCACGAGCGCGCCACCGACCGTGACGAACTCCGCGGCGGAGTTCGCGAACCGCTCGAGGTCCTTGAGCTTCGACAGCGGGTTCACCGACCATCCGAAGAGGTCCTCGGCGAATCGGCTGAGACGGCCGAGGAAGTCGCAGATCAGCACGCGGGTGGACTCGATGATGTGCGAGACCGCACGCACGGCGCTCGCAGTCGCGCCCGTCCACTGCACGCCGTCCTCGCTCACGGAGAGCACATCGGAGAAGCGCTCGCGCAACGCCCTGACCGTGCGGCCGTCCAGGTCGACCAGCCGACGATCAGCGTCGCTGAGCATCGCGTGCGTCCTCCCGAGCGCGCGCTCCGCGTCCTCCCAGCGCGCCGCGAAGGCGCCGACGGTGCCCGGGTCGCCGAGCAGATCGTCGAACCACTCGCGGAGGGGCTGGATGTACTGGATCAGCAGACCGGCGATGCCGGGGATGCTCGCACAATCGGCCTGCGCCGACGTGTAGCCCGCAGCGCCCGCTGCCCAGGACCCGGATCGCACCTGGCCGCTGATCGCGGCGACCGCGGTCACAGGGCCTGTCCTTCGATCGCGCGGAACGTCGTCACGGCGGTCTCCTCCACCTCGCGGAACTGTCCGACAGTGGCCGCGAGAGCAGCGGATGTCAGTGCCGAGAGCGCGCTCGCCGTCGCGAGCGTCGACCGGGATGCCTCTGCGAGTGCCGACACCGCCGGGCCGAGCAGGGGGGTGCACAGCACCCCGAACGCCTCTCCGCCCACGCCGCCGGCCGCGTTCGCCGCGGCGCCGCGCAGGATGTCCGCGGCATCCGAGAGCGCCCGCACATGAGCCTGCAGCAGATCCGCGTCGACGACGATCTGCTGGTTCGCCGCTCCCGTGGTCATTTCCATCCTCCCGACATCGTCATGTTCAGTTACCCCCCGAGTGCGCGCTGGCCGGCCAGGTCCGTCTCGGAGTACGACGTCGCGAGATCGTCCAGGGTGGTCGCGATGGCCTCGACGAGGGCGCTGCGCTCCCGCATCGACAGGTCGAAGCGCCCGTGCGCGGAGTCGAACGCGGACTGGGCCTCCCCCGACCACGAATCCCGCAGCACGCCGGCGATCCCGACGAGCTGCTCCAGGGCCGCGTCGATGTTCGCGGACGCATCGCCGATGGAGCGCGCAGCCGCGGCCAGGCGGGACGGGTTGACCTCGATCGTCGCCATCAGCGGTACCCGAGGGTGTCGTCGCCCGGAGCCGGAAACGCGACCTGGACGTCCCGCCGGACAGCGTCGACCAGCCCGGAATCCGCACCGAGCGTCTGCGCCAGGGACTCGACCACGGCGTCGGCCGCCGCGCGCTGAGCCGCAGCGATCGTGTCGGTGATCGTCGCGCCGAGCGCGATCGCATCGTCGACGGCGCTCGACAGCCGTACCTCGGCGATCGCCCCGGTCGGCTGCGCCACCACCGTGACCCGACCGTCCGACGACGTGACCGTCGCCGTGGTCTGCGTCGCCTCGGCAGACACCCGCGCCGCTTCTTCCGCGAGCACACGCGAACGCGCGATCTGCGCATCGATCTTCGCGTTCAACGCCTCCATAGACGCGAGAACGTCATTTCCCTCCGGCATCTTCTTCCCCCTCCGTTCGGTCACAACGAGTCGAGTGACCGATTGCGCTTACTGCTCATGACTGTGCCCTTGCGCGGCGGTCTGTCGTCGTGACGAGCTGGTCAGCACCACGGCGAGGACCACCCCGCCGATGACGAGCATGGCGAGCACCGCCCCACCGCCGATCAGCAGCGGCGCGAGATCTGTCCCGGCGGTACCCGAGCCGGATCCCGCCTCACTCGTCGGCTGCGGAGAAGCGCTCGCGGCGAGCAATGCGGCTTCCTCGTCCACGTTGGCCTGCTGGGGAACAGCGTTCTCATCGTCGGCGTCCCAGAGCGGGTTCACATCCGGGTACTTCGTCGGATCGACAGCCAGCATGCCGGAGAGCGATATCGCCCCGTACCCGCCGCTGTTGTTCCACTTCGGTTCGTGCTCGCCCTTCGTCCCGGTGTTGTGGATCATGCTCTGGATGAGCTGATTGGACGTCGCCTCCGGGTACTTCTGCTTCACGACCGCCAGGAAGCCGGCCGCGATCGGCGTCGCCAATGAGGTCCCCGAACGCAGTTGCTGCGCGTCCCACGAGTCCGCGGTGCCCTGCGCGATGATCTCCAGCCCCGGAGACGCCACCTTCACGTCCTCACTCAGATTCGGCGAGGGCTCGGCGAGCACCGGATCGTACGTCGAGTACTGGATCTTGCCATCGGGGCCGAACGCCTGCACGGCGACGACACCGTTGTAGCTCGAAGGCCAGTCACCGACCCCGCCCACATTCGGCAGCGAACCCAACACCACGACTCCGGCCGCATGAGCCTTCGCCACCGAATCCGCGGCGTCGACCAGCCCGCCCAGCGAAACCGAGATGATATCCGCACCGTCGTCCACCGCCGCCGAGATCGCCTTTGCCAGGCCGGAGGGGCGGCGCATTCCTTCATCGCTCAGATCGTCATTGATCAGCTCGCCGTTCTCCTGCAGGCAGGTGGACTCGACGTCGTTCCCCTCCGGCGCGCTGGTGGTGATCATCGAGTTGTAATAGAGCACCGTCGCGCCCGGCGCCACACCCTTGATGGGGGTGCCGCCGACCGCCTCTCCCGTGCCCAGGATCATCGAGGCGACGTTCGTGCCGTGATTCGCCGCGACATAGTCCGAGGAGATCGCGTCATACCGCTTTCCCGACTCGTCGAAACAGAACGACTCCTCCCGCACCTGGAGGTCAGCGCCCCGCAGACCGGGAGCATCCGGATTCACCTGGGTGTCGATCACGGCGATCGTCACTCCGGAACCGTCGAGGCCGGCGTCCTGTGCGGCCTGCACCTCGCCCCGGTTGAAGTACCACAGCCCGCCCTCGGACTCATCCGATGCCGCCGCCTCACCGGAGGCCCGAGGCTCGGTATGCGGCTGGGGGACAGGGCCGTCGCAGGCGATCGATCCGGTCAGCTTCGCGGGGTACCGCTGGGCATCATCGGCCGTGACACTCACATCGTCACCGGGTTTCGAGATCGCAAGCCCGTGCGCACTGGTCGAGTCGCAGGTGATCTGGTCCGGCTGCAACGTCAGAGTCTGCTCTCCGCCGCCGGTCACGGAGGTCACCGTGAGCACCGTCGCGCCGCTCGACGCGCAGCCCGCAAGCGAAAGCGCAGTCAACGCCGTAGCAAGGGACGCTGCCGCCGCCCGCCGCATCCCGGACACGGCGCGCCGACGGGTCAGCTCACTGCGTCCACTCATCCCCATACTCGCCAGTCCGAACCACAGCGGCGTCATTCAGTTGGCAGGCTCGTCGCGGGATCCGGCGCGAGCACCCTTGGCGCGGGGGCCGGCTTCCTCTTCGTCCTCCAGCTTCGGCGCGATAGGACCACCGAGGCCCGAACGCTTCGCCTTCTCCTCCTCGTCGGCGCCACCGGCGCCGCCCATCATGCCCATGCCCGGACGGCCACCGGCTCCTGCCGCGCCGGAGGACCCGGTGCCCGAGGCACCCGCCCCGCCGACGCCGCCGGCACCGGCCATACCGCCGGGGCCTCCTGCTCCACCGACGCCGCCGAGACCACCGACGGCGGAGTTACCGAGCAGACCGCCACCGGCCTTGAGCCCAGCGCCTGCGCCCGGCCCCAAGCCGGCACCGCCGAGTCCGCCCATGCTGCCGAAGCCGGCGATCTTCGAGCTCGCCGCAATCGCCGCCGCACCGGCGCCACCGCCCACGATGCCGCCGAGGCCGCCACCACCCGCACCACCGCCCGGGACATATCCCCCGGGGCCGGTCGGGTATCCGCCACCCGTTCCGCCGCTGCCCGCGCCGCCAGGGCCACCGGGAAGCACGCCTCCGCCGGGAGAGTCGATCGACGGGTCCTTTCCGCCGGGAAGCCCGGGACCTTCGCCCCCCGGTACCACCGGGTCCCACCCGATCCCGGGTCCCCCCGGATTCGTCGGGGGCGTGGGGAAGCCGGGGTGCGCAGGAGAGGTCGGAACGGGCGGCTGATACGTGCCGACCCCGCCGCTGGGCGCCGGGGTACCGCCGACACCGGGAGCAGAGCCGGAGGGCACGCCGCCGATTCCCGGGGATCCGATCCTCGGGGCATCGATCTCAGGGCCACCCGTGGGTCCGTCGTCGATCTTCTCGCTGTTCGAGGAGTCGATCCGGACCTGATTGAGTTCCGCGGATGCCGCGCTCAGTTTCCTCGTCGGCTCCAGCAGCGCCTTCTCGACCTTCTCGACGATGGCCCGTGCCGCCTCCTCGCGCTGGTTCCCGAGGAAGTCCCCGATCACGTCCAAGGCCTTGTCGGCGGCGAGCGGTCCCAGCACGGGGTGGACCACGAAGGAAGCACCCTTCGCTGCGTTGGCCCAGAACGGATCGACCGCGGCCGAGGGAAGTTCCGCTGAGGCCGCCGTGCGCCGTGCTTCGTTGCCCTCGCCGACGGCCGAATCGATCACGGTCACGATGTTCCGGATTCGGGTGAACTTGTCTCGGATCTCGTCGACAGCGGCCGTAGCAGCTTCCGCCGAGCTCCCCGTCCAGTACTCCGACTTTCGGGCGTTCGCGAGCGCACCGTCCAGCGACTCCAGCGCGTGGATCAGCGCCGACGTCTTCGGGATGATTGAATCCGACAGGGCTCGAATGCGATTCAGTTCCGCCTCGTACCCGCCGCTCTGCTTACCGGCCATGGTTGCCCCCTTGTTCCGTTGTCTGTCGACGTGATGATCGTGTCAAGACGATCGCGAGAGTGATGCCGCCCACGACCAGCACAGCAACGATGACACCGCCGATCACCCACGGCATCGCCGACACATCCGATGGTTGCTCAGCCCCGCCGGGCGCGGAAGAGGGTCGTGGACTCGCTGTCCCATTTTCCCGATCCTGTGCCGCCTTGACCTCGTTCACCATCGCAAGTGACGGGGAGGCGTTCGGATCATCGGCATCGAAGATCGGATTCTCATCCGGGTACTTCGTTGGATCCACCGCCAGCATCCCGGCAAGAGACGCCGCGCCGTATCCCGTGCCGGAGTTCCATTTCGGCTCGTGCTCGCCCTTCGTGCCCGTG
Organism: Microbacterium sp. NRRL B-14842; assembly: GCF_050470785.1. NCBI lineage: Bacteria > Bacillati > Actinomycetota > Actinomycetes > Micrococcales > Microbacteriaceae > Microbacterium > Microbacterium sp. NRRL B-14842. The sequence goes on from NZ_JBFLUM010000001.1 coordinate 2,594,304, forward strand.
TTGTGGATGAGACTCTGAATCAGCTGCCCCGCTGTAGCTTCCGGATACTTCTGCTTCACGACCGCCAGCATCCCCGCCACGATCGGCGTCGCGTACGACGTCCCCGATCCGAGCGACTGCGCCTCCCACGAGTCCGACGCGCCCTGCAGCAACAGACCGATTCCCGGGGCGGCGGCGATGACGTCGTCACTCACGTTCGGCTTCCCGTACTGCCCGTTCTGGATCTTGCCGTCCTCACCGAACGCCTGCACGGCCACGACACCGTTCAGACTGGCCGGCGGGGAGGCGATCCCATCCTCGTTCGGCATACTGGCGACCACCACCACGTCGTTGGCGTAAGCCTCCGCGATGCCCTTCGATGCGTCCATGCCACCGGAGGAGATGGAGATGATGTCCGCCCCGTCAGCCACTGCGTCCGAGACGGCATGGTCCAGCCCTGTCCGGTTGTCCGCCGCCAACTTGCTGCCACCCTCCTGCAGACACTCAGCATCCTCGCCCTCGTCGTCGAGGACACCGTCGACCACCGGCGCAGTGTAGAACAGCATCTCCACCCCGGGCGCGACGCCCTTCACCGGGGCGCCGCCAGTGGGTGCCTCCCCCGTTCCCACGATCATCGATGCGACGTTCGTCGCATGATGGGAGGCCACATAATCTGTCGCGACCGACGGATACGGCGTCCCAGACGCATCCAGACAGTACGACGGCTCCCGGACCGTCACGTCCGCCCCGCGGAGACCGACCGCATCCGGATTGATCTGACTGTCGATCACGGCCACCTTGACACCGGAACCATCGAAGCCCGCATCGTGAGCTTCCTGGATCCGGCCACGATCGAACCACCACAGACCGGACTCTGCGGTGTCCGCAACCGCAGCCGCCGGCACGAGGGCCGCGAACGCCAGGCCGGTGAGACCGACGATCGCGGCAACCCCACGAAACGCACGCTGCATCAGAAGTCGGCGTCCTCGGGCTCGGTGGACTTGTCGGCGGCATCCGCCTTCACGCCATCGCTCAGACCACCCCCGACCGGAGTCATCGACTCGGTCTGCTCGACAGCCGAGTCCAGCAGAGAAACGATCAGTTTCGTCTCATCTGCCAGGGCGGCGTCCTGCTCCGCGAGCTGGAGGACCGCCGCACGGATGGTGTCGTGCGTATTCTGCAGCTTCTCGATGGCACGCTCTGTCGCATCGCCCATTTCGCGCGCGGCATTGGCGACAGCCTGATGGAACTCGCGAGTCGTGCTCGACGCCTCGCCTTCGACGACAGCCACCTCTGCAGGACTCGGAAACTCCTGCAGTTCGCGCAGAAGCCGCTTCAGCTCGGCGAACACTCCATCGAAGTCGACTGCGATGCTCATCGACGCCCCCTCTTCTTTCCTCCGGCGATCCCGTCACGCCTGCTGTACCGTCCGGTGGCTCACCGAAAAGCACAGCAGACGGCGCGGGCCCGACGCATCTCTGCGCCAGACCCGCGCCTCGGGTTCACGCGCCGAAGCGCCCCGCAGCCGACTTGTCGGTCTGCACGTACTGACCCGAGATCTCCTCGGTCTTCCCGGCGATCTGCGTGAGCAGCTGCTGCATCTCGCTCAGCGAGCGGTTCCACTTGGCCTGCGCCTGGTCGTAGGCCTGCTGCGCGGCACCATCCCACGCCGCACGCAGCTTGCCGACCTCGGACTCGAGGCGGTCCAGCTCGGAACGAATACCCTGCGACCCGCTGCGGATCTGCGCCGCGAGAGCGTTGACCTGCTCCGGGCGAACGGACATCGACTGCATCATGTTCTCCTTGAAATCTCTGCGGTCTGCGCTCAGGCGCCCATCATCGAGCCGAGGCCCGAGATGGTCTGCTGGTGAGCTTCTTCGGTCGCGGCCTGGTCGCGCTCGGTGCCGGCGAGGGCATCCTCGAGCGTCACGAGGACCTCGTTGAGCTGACGAGCCTGCTCGTCCCACCGCGACATCAGCGTGGTGAACGATGCGGCAGCCGCACCCGTCCAGAACCCGCGCAGCTGCTCGATCTCACCGCGGACCTTCTTGGTCTGCTGATCGATCCCGGACTTCGTCTCCCGCACGGCCTGGGCTCCGCGACGCAGAGCCCCCTCTTCTGCGGAGATGACATCAGCCATTACTCACTCCCTCCGGTCCCCATGAGGACACACGCGGGGGAGCGCCTTCCCGATACGGGACGACTTCGGAACAACCCCCGACCAATCTGTTTCCGCACATAGGCTAAGGCAGGTCGGTGCCCATTTCCAACGGCCTGGACAGATCCGTATGGAAATTTCTATGTTCGATCGATGAATGAGTGCCCTCACCACTCAGAACCCGTGCTGACGGACGAAGTCCGCGAATCCTTCGCCGGCTGAATCGCCACCGACGAAGGTGGGGACCTCGAGCAGGAACGTGTCGGTGAATCCGTCGCCACCCGGAACCACGACGTCGATCGGGTAGCTGCCCCCGAACGCCAGCACGCGCGGTGTCCCTCCCGTGGCGGACGCATTCTGCACTGCCGCGACGATCGCCGCGGTCACGTCCACGCCGTTGATGCGGTACTCCGTGCCGTCGGGCAGCCGTTCCGCACCCGACATGTCCACCCCGACCGTCTCGGACGACAGATGGACGAGGCGATGCTCCGGGACCGTGCCCTCCTTCGGGATGCGGACGAGGTGCATGGTCTCGTCCCTGGTGTCGTCTCCGACCTGGTACCGCACCTGTACCTGCGCGCCGTCCGCGACCGTCTCCGCCCGGGTGACCTCGACGAGTTCAGGCCTCGAATCGACAGACGAGTACACCTCGTCGGCGAGCAGCAGCGCCTCGTCGGCGTCGATGTCGACGTCGAGGTCGGTCATCAACGCCGCCGATCGCGCATCTCCGTCCTCGAGGAGTTCGAAGAAGTTCTCGACCGTGGCTTCTGCCTGCAGGTCGTCGATGCTTGTCGCGATCGGCTGCACCGGCGACGCCGGAGCACACGCGCTCATGGAGGCGGCCAGGCAGAGGGCCCCCGTCCACGCGAGCAGTTTCCGCGCACGGCGGATGCGGGTTTCGTGCATGATCACCTCAGTAGATGACGGCAGCCGGCCAGGTGCCGTTCGGGAAGCCGTAGAGATTGGCCATCCCCTGCTTGAGCGAGTCGGCGGTGCTCTTCGATGCGGTGAAGTTCCGGGCCAGCTGCGCCGTCATGTCCACCGCGAGTTGCGCAAGGTTCGTGCAGACATTCACGATCTTCGGCACGATGTCGAGCCACTTCAGCGGGTCTGCCGAGATGAACTCGGACGCCGCATCGACCTGGTCGAGCATGTAGGTGATCATCCGCTCACCGAAGTCGATCCACGCGTTGAGGATCTTCTCCGCGTACTCGTTGAGAAAGTCCATCATCGAGTCCGTGTACCCCGCCAGGGTGTCCATCGCGGCCTTCTGCCGTTCCGCGAGGTCACCGTAGCCATCGCCGGGGTCGCCCTTCCACGTGCTGTCCGCGCGCAGGTAGGAACCTTCGATCGTCGTCTTCGAGCCGGTGATCTTCTGTTTGACCGTGATCCATTTGTCGTGCTTCGCGTACATCGCGAACGGATTGCCGGGACTCAGATAGTCGGCGATCGTGGCGACGAACTCGTTGTACTTCTCGATGGCGTCGTTGAGACGTTCCCTGACCTCGTTCATGGTGTTCTTGAACCAGTCGAGGAACTTATCCCAGAGGCTGATGTCGCCCTTCTTGGCGTCGTACGCCTCGTTGCATTCCGTGAGCTTCTGGCCGGTCTCGGCGATGCCGTCGGTGACGTTGCGCACCAGGTCGTCGAACGAACCCTGGTCGGTGGGTGTGATGAACTCCATGTTGTTCCTCTCCGAGGCTCCGGCTCAGCCCTGATCCAGCAACCACTGCGAGTAGCCGTCGGCCGCCTCGTAGTTCCGCTTCGTCTGGACAAGCTTGTCCGACACGGCCTGGAGCGCGATCTTGGCATCGTCGACGAGCGTCGAGATCGTGTCCTGCGCCGTGTTGTAGTTCTCTTCGGCACCGACCATGTGTCCGATTCCGTCCATCTCGAATCGGGCCAGTGCGCACTCCTCGACGATCCCGGCCACTTCGCCGTACGTCGTGGACAGGTCGCTCCACACCTTCGAGTCCGCCTCGAGATCTTCGAGCGCCGCCTCATAGTCTTCGTAACTCATGGTCCTCCGTCGTCGCTATGCGGGTGCAGGGGTGGTCAGTGCGAGGGGTGGGTGCGGGCGCGGACGGATGACACGACCGCCTCGAGCTCCGGCAGGTCACCGAGCACGCGGTCACGCTGATCACGCAGCCAATGGTCCGCTTCCTGGAACAGTCCGACGATCTCGGACGCGAGAGTCTGTTCGGGCGTGAACTGGACGTTGTAGGGGTCGACGTCCAGGGCGCGAGGAGTCCCGCCGACCAGCTCGAGCGTCACGTTTCCCGACGGGCTGCGCAGCTGAATCGACTCGCGCGTCGCTGCTTCGACGGATCGCCGATAGTCATCGAGTTCGGAGAACGCGGCGAGAAGGTTGCCGAGCCGAGCGCTGAGGGCGGCGCGGCCCTGCGTTCTCGGCGTCTCCACGGTGGGGGCGGTCTCGCCCGCTGAGGCGCGGTGCCCCAGCTCCTCTTCCAGTTCCACCTTCGTCTGATTCCTGGACGCCTCGCTCGCATGGAACAGCCGCAGGATCAGCGGACCGACATCCTCCGCGCGCACCGATCGCCACCACTGCGGCGACAGGCGCAGCAGGTCGAACGCACCGTCGGCCCCGACCGACACCTGTACGAGCCCATCATCGTCGGACACTGTCCAGATCTCGGGATCCGCCGCGCGCAGGGCTCCCAGACGCTCATGCGTCGAATCGTGATTCGTCATGCCTCACTCCACAAGCTCTTGGTGGACCGCTGTGCGTTCGCGAAGACATCGTTCGAGTCCCCGGTCCGTCGCTGCACGCGGTCGAGCTCGTCCTGCATCTCCTGCATCAGTGCATTCCAGCGCCCCTGGGCGTGCGCATATGCGCGATAGGCCTCGCCGCTCCACTCACCTGCGAGCCGGTCCAGGCTCGCCTGCAGGTCGCCGAGCAGTCGCGCGATCTCGTCGCGCGCCCCACGGAGCTCACCGACCAGCGCCTCGATCTGCGAGCCGCCGATCTTCATCTCTTCCGACATCTCCCCCGCCTTCCTCCGGTCGCGCGACGCCGCCATCGCTCGTCCACGCGTTCGCAACAGATAGTATCTGGCCTGTCAACTAGAGTGAGTCCGGGCCGGACCCCCGCAACGCCTGCGGCGGGAGAGCATCGCACACGTGGGGGGACACCACCGATATGAGCCAGAGCGGCACCGTGGCAGGAACCGTGCTGCGGATCTCCGTGGTCAGCGACGACCGCAGGCTCGACGTGGGGGTGCCATCGCAGGTCCCCCTGGTCGAGATCATCCCCGGCTTCGCTCGGAGTCTGGGCGTGCTGGATCCGACCCTCACGCACGGCGGATACGCGCTGCAGCGGGCGGACGGCACGCCCCTCGACCCCGCTCGCGGCGCCGCGGCCCAGGGCGTGCACGACGGCGAGCTGCTGACCCTGGTGCGCGGCGGGCTCATGCGCGAGCCGCGCATCTACGACGACGTCGTGGAAGCCGTGATCGACGCGACGGCGGAGCAGCACAACTCCTGGACGCCCGCGGACAGCTCCCGCACCGCCCTCTTCGTCAGCCTCACCTTCCTCGCCCTCTGCGCCGTGCTCCTCGTCGCGACGCCGCCGACGTCTCTGCTCCCGGCGATCATCGCGGGATCGGGCGCGGTCGTGCTCAGCGTCGCGGCCGCGGTGCTGATGCGGCTGCGGCAGCCCGAGGCCGGTCATGCGCTCGGCCTCACCGCCGCGGCGTACGGCGGGCTCGCGGGCTACCTCGCGGTCCCCGCGCAGAGCATCTGGGGCTGGCCGCTCGCCGCTCTCGGGCTCGGACTCGTCGTCGTCGGAGGCCTCAGCCTGGCCGTCACCCAGGACAAGCCCGAGATCCACCTCGTGCCCATCGCCCTCGGCGCCTCGGTCGGGATCACGGCCACGGCGGCCGCGGTCTTCGGCGATCCGCTCGCCTCGTACGCCCTGATGCTCGCGACCACGGCGCTGCTCGCGAACGGCATCCCGTGGCTGGCCCTGAGCTCCACCCGCATCCGGGTGATCTCGCCGCAGAGTGATGCCGACATGTTCTCCGCACCGCAGCCCATCGATGCCGAGGAGGTGAAGCGTCGCGCCGCGGCCGGTACCCGCACGCTGATCGCGCTCCGTGCCGCGCTCGGCCTCGCCGCCCTGATCGCGACCCCGCTCGTCGCCGCCAGCGGTGTCACGGGCGCCGTGCTGTGCGTGCTCGCCTTCGTCGGCATGATGTTCCAGTCGCGGCAGATGCACGCCCGTCTCGGTGTGCTCGTGCTGATGACGATCGGGGCGATCGGCCTCGCCGCGACCGGCGTGACCGTCGCTCTCGCCCTCCCCGACGTGCGCACCTGGATGCTGCTCATCCTCGTGGTCGCGACCGTGGTCCTCATCGGTCTCACGCTGCTCACGCCGAAGGCCCGCCTCCGCCTCACGCGACTCGGCGACACGGTCGAGGTCGTCGCGCTCGCCCTCCTGCTCCCGCTCGGCGTCATCACGGCGGGGCTCGTCTGACCGATGGCGACCAAGAAAGACCTGATCGAGGCCCAGGGCTTCAGCCGACGACGACTCCTCTCCGCCTTCACCGGCGGCGCCCCCGGCGGCAAGGAGCTCGAACCCGCCAAGCCGCTGCGCGCCGTCATCGCGGGCATCGCCCTCACCGTCGGCGTGATCCTCGTCGGCGTGTTCTGGGGCATCATGCAGCCGGGCCTCCCGGGCGACTGGCAGAACAACCGCCTCATCGTCGCCACCGACACGGGCGCCCGCTACGTCTCGGTCGAGGGGACGCTGTACCCCGTCATCAACACCGCCAGCGCCCGCCTGCTCATCCCCGCCGGCGAGTTCAAGGTCGTGCGCACGGATCAGGCCGCCCTCGACGGCATCCCGGTCGGCGGCTCGATCGGCATCCTCGGCGCGCCCGACGACCTGCCCACCCCGCGTGCCCTGATCAACACGGCATGGACGGCGTGCGTCGACGACGCCGCCGGCACCGCCGTCTCGCTGTCGGGGACGCCGATCGCGGCACCGTCGACGGGCACGGGCGCTGTGGTGCAGCGTGGCGACGAGCTCTTCGTGATCGCCGGCGGCCTGCGATACGCCGTCCCCGCCGACGACGCCAACGCGGTGTTGCGCGCGGTCGGCCTCGGCACCAGCGACGTCATCGAGGTCGACGGGCGCTGGCTCAACCTCTTCGAGAGCGGCGCCGATCTGGAGCCGATCCGGCTGAACGCCGTCGGCGCCCAGGTGCCGGGGACCGACCTGACGGCGGGCACGATCGTGCACGTGCAGGGCAGCCCCGCGGACGAGCGCTACGTCGCGCTCGCGACCGGAGAGCTCGCGCGCCTCAGCCCGCTCGCGTACCAGCTCTACCTGCTCGGCAGTGCGCAGGAGGCCGGCACGGACGAGGAAGAGGTGTCGCCGGCGGAAGTGGCCGACGTGCCCACCGTGCCGAACGCCGGTGGCGACGACTGGCCCACGCTTCCGCTGACGCCGCTCGCATCCGACGAGACGCCGTGCGCGGTCCTGGGTGACGACGCCCGCACCGTCCTCGGGTCCACCAGCACCGAGCTGCCGGAAGGTCGCGACCGCGTCGGCGTCACCGTCGGCGGCGGGGCCCTCGTGCAGACGAGCGGCCCGTCCGATGAAGCGGTGGGCATGGCCGTTCTCGTCGACGAGTCCGGCACCGCCTACGCCATTCCGGGCGCCGTCCTGGACGAGTCGGCCGAAGACGCGGCGAGCGGCCCGCTCGCCCAGCTCGGCTACACCCCGGGCGACGTCGGACGGGTGCCGAGCACGTGGATCGACTTCTTCGCCGCCGGGCCGGCGCTGACCACCGAGGCCGCGAGAGAGTCGCCCGGCTCCGGGGACGAGTGATGCGCCGCCGTGCCGCTCTCGCCACCCTCGTGGTGGGTGCTGCCGTGCTGGGGACGCCGGCCGCCGCGGTGGCCGCGCCGGCTGCCCCCACGACGATCGTGTCGATGGCGACCGGTGCCTGCGAGCCCGGCACCGTGGTGTTCGCTGCGGAGGCGCCGTCGGCACTCACGGCCCTCGGGGCGGAGGATGCGAACCGTCTCGCCACCGGGAAGGGCATCGTGGTGGCGGTCGTCGACTCCGGAATCGACGCCGGCAACCCGCACCTCGCCGGTGTCGTCGTCGGCGGTGTGAACCTCGTTGGCGACGGGGAACGCGCTGACGGCTTGAGCGATCTGACCGGGCACGGCACCGCCATTGCCGGGCAGATCGCGGCGCAGCCCGTCTCCGGCTCCGGTGTCGTGGGCCTCGCCCCCGACGCGCGCCTGCTGTCCGTGCGCGCGTTCCGCAGCGATTCGCCGCAGGACGTCGACAAGGGGTGGGGCCCGAGCGCCCAGCGCCTCGCCGACGGCATCAACTGGGCGGCCGACAACGGCGCGGACATCATCAACGTCTCGTCGTCACAGGAGACGGACTCGCCTGCGCTGCGCGGGGCGGTAGAGCACGCTGCTGCGGTCGGAGCGCTCGTCGTCGCCAGCGGCGGCAACAGGGCCTCCGACCCCGAGGCGGAAGACGGAGCCCGGTATCCCGCCGCCTACGAACAGGCCCTCGGCGTCAGCGCGGCCGACGCCAACGGCCTCGCGACCGACAGCTCGATCCACGGGCCGCAGGTCGGCGTCACGGCCCCCGGCGCGAATGTCCTCACCGCGGCGACGGGCGGCGGCGACTGCCTGTTCGCCTCCGACGCCCCGGCATCGAGCTTCGCCACCGGCTACGTGAGCGCGGCGGCCGCGCTGGTCGCCCAGGCACACCCGGACGATCCTCCGGCGGGGTGGGCGTATCGACTGACGGCCACGGCACTCCGCGCCGATGCCGACAACCGCGACGACGTGAACGGCTGGGGCTTCATCCGGCCGTCGGCCGCCATCCAGCTCCTCCCCGACCCCACCACGCGCGGGCCCGTCAGCCCCTTCTTCGACACCGCGGAGAGCGCGGTGCGACCCCCGGTCGTGAGCGTCGACCCCGACCACGGCGTGCCGCCCTTCATCCTCACCCGCGAGGTGGCGCTGATCGCCGCGATCGCCGGAGCGACCCTGCTCGGGGTCCTCGGCATCCTCATCGTGCTCCGGCGACGCCGGGAGTCCCCGCCCGACGCGGCGGCCGACGTCGAACGACAGGGCGGCCTCCTCGACCGCCCCGAGCCCGAGGTCTGAGAGTCAGAGGCCGACTCACCGGCCGGCGGCTGCCGCCCGTCGCGCCCTGACGACCGCCCCCACGAGCACCGCACCGGTGATCATGACACCTCCCGCCAACGGGAGCAGGAGCAGCCCGACGGCCGCGCTCTGCTGGTTCTGAACGACCTGACCGTAGACGAAGGCCCCCATGCTGCCCAGCACACCGACGAAGAGCGCCGCCGCGACGAGCCAGAGCAGTGGGGTCATCGCGGTGAGCGTCGTCGACGGCTCCCGGACGAACCGGAAGGCTAAGCCGGCGAAGAGGAACGACACCGCTGCGACGACCAGAGCCACCAGACCCGCGAAGAGGAATCCCGGGTCGGTCCCCGCCGCGACGAGCGAGGGAATCGCGACGATCGTCGTCAGAGCACCGAACACAAGAGCGAACACGCCGGCGACACGTGACCTGCGCGACGTGTTGCTCGTCGTCGCCGACCGCTTCACACCCTGATCCATCCGTCCGTCCCCTCCACCGACGTCCCACCCTAGCGAGGACCGCACGGCGCCTGCTTCCTCAGCCGAAGACGACGAAGCCCAGCACCACGAGACCGGCCACCGACACGACGCTCGCGCCGACGGTCGCAGCGAGGGTGAAGACGCTCCACCGCTGCGCCTGCTTGGCGACGGAGGGCAGCCCGGGCTCCACCACCCGCGTGGGTGCGGCCGCCCCGACGACGACGGGCGGGGCGACGGGGGTGCGGGGTGCCGGTCGGGGCTTGTAGATCGCGGGGGCCGGTGCACCGTCCGGGGCGGCGAAGGAATCGACCGTGAACCGCGGCCCGGCGGTCTCGGGTGCGATGCCGTCGCCCGCTGCGGCGGCACCCTTCTTCCGCCGCAGGCGTCGAGCCGGACGCGCGACCGCCACGGTGGCGTCCTCGGGGGCGTCGGCCGCCGGAGGTGCGGACCGATCGACGACCACGGTCGCGTCGTCGATGGCCTCACCCGCGGCGTCCTCGGGCCCGGCATCGTCCGGCTCATCGGCGACGGTGCCTTCTGGCGCGTCCACTGCGGCATCGTCGGTCCGGTCGGGAGCCGGAGCCGTCTTCGCGCGATCCACCACGATGGTCGCCTCGTCGACGGCGGACGATGTGTCATCGGCCGCCGGGGGCACCGGGTCGGCGGCCGCTTCGGCCCGCCGGCGGTCCCGCCGCGTCAGTATGACGGTCTCCTCGACCTCATCGTCGCTCATCGCGCCCGTACCGGGACGGTCGTGCCGTCGAGCATCGAGTCGGTGAGCGCGGACACCGCGGCCCGTCCGCCCGTCGCGTCGTCGGCACGGGTCCGCGCGCCGCCGGAGACGACGTCGATCACGAGGACCGAGACGTTGTCGCGTCCGCCGCCCTGCAGCGCGCGGCGCACCAGAGCCGCCGCCGCTGTCTCGGGACGGCCGTTCATGGTCAGCGTCGCACGGATGGCTTCGTCGCTGACCTCGCCGGTGAGCCCGTCGGAGCACAGCAGGAGCCGCTCACCGTCGACGACGGGGAGGAGCCAGCTGTCCGCGGTGCTGTCCGGAGCGCCGACCGCCCGCGTGATGACGTTGCGGCGCGAGAACGAGGCGAGGTCTTCGGGGCGGAGCTCCCCGGCATCGACGAGCGCCTGCCCGAGGGAGTGGTCGATCGTGAGCTGCGCCAGCTCGGTGCCGTGGTGCCGGTAGACCCGGGAGTCCCCGACGTTGAAGACGAGCCAGTGCGGCGCGCCCTCGTGCTCCACGAGGGCCACACCCGTCACGGTGCTGCCTGCGCCGCGCTTGTGCGCGGCGGCGATCGCCTCGACCACGGCCGTGGCACGGCTCAGAGCGTCGCTGATGTCGCCGACGTCGACCGCTCGCCCCCGCAACGGCTCGAAGGCGGCGACGACGGCTGCACTGGCGCGGTCACCGGCGTCGTGACCGCCCATGCCGTCGGCGACCAGGAAGACCGGGCGTGCGTCGAGCACCGCATCCTCGTTGGCCGTCCGCGTGAGCCCGGTGTCGGTCAGCGCTGCGACCCGGAGGACGACGGATTCCACGGTCACGAATCGCGCTCCGCGACGACGTGCATGCCCACTTCGCCCAGGATGAACCGGCCGGTGCCGACCACGCTCTCCCCGGCGTCCAGGAGGGTCTCCGAGCCGTCGTCCGCGACCACCACGACGCCGTTGGTGGCGTGCAGGTCGGTCAGTCGCCACTCGTCCTCCTGCACCACCAGGCGGGCGTGGGTCTTCGACAGCGTGCGCGTGGTGTCCGGGATGGCCAGCCGCTGCTCGCCCGGCTCCCCCGTGGGATTCCGGCCGATCACGACGCTCGCACCGGACAGCGAGAACCGGCGACCGTCGTCCAGCACGAGGACCCGCCGCACGCCGCGCTTGCGGGCGACCACCACCGTGGCATCGAGGTCGTCGTCGGTCGGGCGCGGTGTCACCACGGTCTTGTCGACGTCGGGGACCAGACCGCCCGGGACCGCGAGCGCCTCTGTCGCGGGGGCAGGCGCCGGCGCGCTCTGCTCCGCCGCGGGTGCCGCAGCCGTCATCGACGGAACAGGGCGGATCGTGGGCATCTGCGGGGCCTCGGGCTGACCGCCGTCGCGGAACGAGGGCGGCACGGGTCGGACGACACGGTTCGCCTCCGGAGCCGGCGCGGGGGCAGCGGGCTCCTCGCTCGGCGACGAGTCCACGGAGGGAGCAGGGGCCGGCGCGGGCTGCGGGGCGGCCGGCGGTACGTCGCCCATCGCGGCCATGATGCCGGTCGTCGGCTGCGCGGGAGCGGAGGGCGTCGGCTGTGCGGCCGGGGAGGGTGGTGTCGGAGCCACCGCGGGCGGAAGCACGGGCGCCGCAGGCGGAACCGGGGCAGCAGGCGGAATCGAGGCAGTCGGCGGAACGGGAGCAGCCGCGGGCGACGGCGCGGGCGGCGCCGGTGGCGCGAACGACGGAGACGGCGTCGAGGACGACGGAGCCGGCGGCGCGGCAGGCGGAGCGAACACCGGCGGCGCGAACGACCTCGGTGCCGCGGGCTCGCCCTGCGGCGCACCCGCGGTCGGCGGGGCACCCGGGGGTGGGGTCGGAGCGACCGCGGGCGGCGCGGCGTAGTCCGGGAAGATCAGCGACGGCGCCTCCGGCGATCCGTTCCCCGCCGGAGCGAGGGAGGGGATCGTGTACCCCGAAGCGTCGCGCGTGGGAGCCGCGGAAGGCGGAGCACTACGGCGCGGACCCGGCTGGAGCGCCGCGAGTCGGTCCCCCTCCGGATAGGGCGCCGGGCCCCACGCGAGGATGGTCGCCCACACGGGCGGCAGGAGGATGGCGAGGACCGTCATCCCCGCGCCCCGTCCGAACCGCCGGTTGATGCGATGCGTGGCGACGACCTTGAGGTAGATGCCGTAGAGCTGCACGAGCGGGATGAAGTAGAAGACCACCGACCAGGCGGGCACTCCCCCGCGGGCGAGGATCTCGGCCTCGTTGAGGACGGGCACCCATCCCTTCCACCCTTCCCCGTCGATGCGGGGGAACAGGCGCGAGAGCGCCAGGGCGTACCAGACGTAGACGGCCAGGCCGACGAGCAGGCCGAGTCCGACGATGATGGCGAGCATCGTGGCCGGACCGGAGTCCGCGGGCGCGGTCATGAGTCCCCCTTCTTCCGGTCATCCAGTGAACCGGTCCCTCCGAGCGTACCTAGCGTGGGTCGCGCGCCGAAGCCGGGGAGACGCAGGGAGCGCGTCCTCGCGACGAAAGACGTCGGCCGCACACGCGTGCGCAGACGCTGCCACCGCGTCCCCGTCTTCGCCAGCTCCGCTCGCTCCGCATCCACGATCGCCCACGCGGCCGTCGCGTCGTCGGGAGTCGGCGGGTGCTCGGCGAAGACGGCGCGGTCCACGAGAGCGGCCAGCCGCTGCGCGGCCGCACGACCGCTCGACTGTGCGCGCTGCGTCCGGGTGCCCTGCGCGACCATGGGCACGTCGTGGTCGGCGTACACGTCGGCGAGCTCCTCCCAGGCGCCGGCGAGCCGGACCTCGGGGTCCGGGGCCGTGCGGCGCGCGTGGGCACGTCGACTCTTCGCGACCAGGAGCACGAGGAACGGCAGGGCCAGCAGGAGCAGGGCGAGCAGACCCAGTCCGGCCCCCGTGAGGATCGGCAGCAGGAAGGCGAGGACCTCCGAGCCCGGCTCCTCCAGCGGGGGCGCGTCGTTGTTCGCGTCGCTCTGCGCCTGCGGCGGGTCCAGTGCCTCGGACCGCGGCTGCTCCGGAACGGTCGGGTGCTCCGGCAGCTGCTCTCCCTCGGTGATGGCGCTCGGCAGCATCGCGTACTGCGGCGTCGCATCGACCGGGATCCACTCGTCGCCCGACGCACGCACCTCGACCCAGGCGCTCATGTTCGCGCCGGTGCAGACCTCGGTGCAGGCCGGGATCCCCGGGACCTTCTCCGCCGTCGCGAGTCGTGCGCCCAGCACCACACGGGATTCGAGACCCCAGTGCTGCGCGAGGAGCGCCGCGGCCACGGAGAACTGCTCGTCGTCACCGACCGCCGACACGAGCAGCTCGGGGTCGGCGTCGGGACCGGCCCGCCGCTCCTGCTCCGTCAGCTCGGTGAACAGCTCCTCGATGCGCGCGGCCGAGTGTCCGGCGTAGCTGGGCGCGAACGCGTACCCCTCGGACGCCTGGAGCGCCGCGATCCACCCCGCAGCGGAGGCGTCCTCGAGCAGCGCGTGGCTCAGGTAGCCCCGCGACCGGAGGCGATCGATCAGCTCGAGGTAGCCGGCGCCGGTGCGCGGCTGCTCCTGCATCTCCGCCCACTCGACGAGCGCGGGGAATCGATCGGCGTCGAGGGTCGACCGGCCGCCCTGGAGGGCCGTGATGTCGCCGGGCTTCTCCGGCGCATCGATCAGCACGGAGTAGCGGTCACCGGGCACGAGGCCCTCCCCGCCACCGGGCGCATCGGCGACGGTGATCGCGGTGTCGCCGTCGGCGTTCACATGGAAGCCGTCGGCGAGCGCATCGGCACGCTCCCCGGAGAATCCGGGCGCCTCCGCGAGTCCGGCGGGTGCCGGCACCCAGATCCCGCGGTAGGCGTCGCCGATCGTCACCTCCAGCGTCACCCGGCCGGAGCCCGGGAGGGCGGAGCGCGGCAGACGACTGAAGCGGTCGTCGGCGTCGATGTGGAAGTCCTCGCCGTCGTACGCGTCGAGGGTCACCAGGCGGAGGCGGTCCACGGCGCCGGGGTCGCCCTCCAGCTGCACCACGGGCGTGTCCAGCGTGTCGCCGGAGAACCAGGACCGGTAGGAGCTGAGCGGACTCGGCTGTTCCTGCACCACGACCATGGGTTCGATCTCGTCGCGGAGCACGGAGCGGTCGGACCAGCCGGCCGCGGCGGGGGCGATCGCGAAGCCCGCAGCCAGGGCGACCACGGCCAGCCCCGCCGAGAGGAGGTGCCGGCGCACGGTGAGCCAGGCGGGGGTCGCGCGACGGGAGATGTTCGCCGCCGCCACGCTGCGCAGCGCGGCGGCGCGCTGCAGGCGCGTGCGCCCGAGGAGCCAGACCAGCGACACCACGAAGACCGCCACCCCGACCAGCCATTCGCGCGGCGCGGGGAGCTCGATTCCCGCCACCGTCACGGGAGAGGACGTCCCGCTCACACCGAAGGCGATGCCGAAGACGCTCATCGCCACCACCACCGGGACGGCCGCCGCCGCCCGCTTGCCCCCGCCCCAGACGAGCAGCGTGGCGACGAATGCGCCGACCAGCATCACCACGAGGAAGGGGATGAGGACTGCCTGGTACTCCCCCAGCGGCGGATTCAGCGTGAGCATCTGCTTCCAGCCCAGCACGACCCCGAGCACCGCATCCCGCACACCGCCGAGGAACGCGGGCACGGAGGTGAGGGCGGAGGGGATGGCGAGCGGCACCGCGACGAGCAGGTACACGCCGGCCGCGGCGACCGCGGCGAGCAGCGTTCCCCAGCGCAGGACGCGCGCGACGACGGCGACGGCGATACCGAGGAGGCCGCCGATGATCCCGACGGCGAGGGCTCGGGACGACTCGTAGACGGGCCAGGCGGCCGCCGTGGCGAGGAGCACACCGGCCAGCACGTATCCCAGAGACCAGAGCAGAAGCGCCGACGGCACGAACCCCCGTCCGGATCGCGCGCGTCCGCGCTTCGGCCCGCCGGCGCTCACCGCAGCGCTCCGCGGGCGAGCATCTGGGGGAGGTCGCCGAGCGCACCGAGGGTCATCACCGCGAGCTCCCTGGCCGTCCGCATCGTCGGCTGCGCGCCGAGCTCACTGCGCACCGCGACGGCCTCCACGGCTGCCGGGAGCTTCACCGCCGCGTGACGCAGACGCTCGATCGGCAGGACGGAACCGGTGAGCAGGAACCCGATCGAGAGGTCGGGATACGACTGCGCCGTGAGAGCGGTGACGGCCTCGAGCCGCATCACCCGCGCCGTCTGATCGATCGTGGAGGTCGCGTCGAGGAGACCCTTGGGGGTGACCGTGGGCAGCGTACGGATCGACAGCACCTCGGCGCGGCCGTGCTCCGGGATCTCGTTGCTCACCGAGAACAGCACGTCCCTGCCGTCCCGCACACCCTGCAGCGCCAGCGAGGCGGCCGCGCTGACGGTGTTCTCGAACTCGTCGTCGTCGGCGTACGACTCCGGGTCGAGATCCAGGATGACGGCGATGCGCGCGTGCCGGGACTCCTCGTACTGCCGCACCATGAGGGTGCCCGTCTTCGCCGTGGACTTCCAGTGGATGTGGCGCGGCGAGTCGCCGACGACGTACTCGCGCACCGCGTGGAAGGAGAGGTCCGCGTCCACCAGAGTGGTGCTCGGCGTGCCCTCGAGGTCGCGGATCAGTCCCGCGCTGGTGCTGGGGAGCCGCACGGTCACCGGGTGCACGTGGATGCGCTGCACGTCCGGCCACCGGAGCTCGCGGCGGAGGATGCCGATCGGGTCGCCGCGGGTGATGGTCATGGGGCCCACGTCGATGACGCCGCGGCGGTGCGCGGCGATGGTCAGCTCTTCCCGATGATGCGCCCCCGGCCGCAGCAGCGGGACGTGCGCCTCGACGAGGCCCTCGCCCACCGGCACGTCCACGACACCGGGGAGCGAGAGGCGCTCGCCGTTGTTGCGGACGTCCAGGGTCGCGCCGATCTCGGCGCCCGCGACGACGCGGTCGCGATCGAGCACGAGATCGATCCGGTAGTCATGGGCACCGAGGATGAACGGGACGCAGGCCACCAGCAGCACGAGCGCGATCGTGGCCACCGCCCAGGCCTCCACCCAGCCGAACAGCAGCCCGGCGAGCACACCGAGCACCACCGCGACGGCCACGAGCATGCCCGCCGTGGTCACCGTCTCGCGGACCCAGCCGACGGTGGCCCTGGTCGCGCGGCCCACGGAGCGGGCGACGCGACGCGCGCCGAAGACCGCGCCGCGCACGGGACCGCGGCGCGTGCGGTCGTAACGCGTGACGGTGGACGTCCGCGTCGACGTGCTCGTGCCCGCGGTCGTCCGCGTCAGGCGGGATTCGGTGCTGAAGGTCACGCAGTGCCGTTCTCGCGCGGGGGTTCGACGTCGAGGAGGATCTGCCCGACGACGGCCACGGCCGTCACCCCGTCGAACTCGGCCTCCGGCTCGAGGACCAGGCGGTGCGCGAGGGCGACGACGGCGAGTTCGCGCACGTCGTCGGGGGTGACGAACGTGCGTCCGTTCTTGGCCGCCCACGTCATCACCAGGCGGGACAGCGCGAGGGCGCCGCGCACACTGGCACCGAGACGGACCTCGGACGCCCGGCGCGTGGCATCGACGATGCGCATGATGTAATCCGACACCAGCGGGTTCACGTACACGCCGCGCGACATCTCCGCCATCGTGAGGATCGTGTCGGTGTCCACGATGCCGTCGAGCACCGTCTTCAGGCGACCGGCGCCCTGCAGGATGCGCATGGTCGCCGCCTCGTCCGGGTATCCGATGGAGGTCTTGATCATGAAGCGGTCGAGCTGCGCCTCGGGGAGCCGGTAGGTGCCGCCCTGCTCGATGGGGTTCTGCGTCGCCATCACGAGGAACGGGGAGCCGACCGAACGGGTGACGCCGTCGACCGTGACCGTGCCCTCCTCCATGACCTCCAGCAGCGCGGACTGGGTCTTCGGGCTCGCCCGGTTGATCTCGTCGGCGAGCACGATGTTCGCGAAGACGGGCCCCGCGTGGAACTCGAACGTGCCCTCCTTCTGGTCGTACACCGTGATGCCGGTCACATCACCCGGGAGGAGGTCGGGCGTGAACTGGATGCGGCTGCTCGTTCCGTTGACCGTCTGGGCGACGGCCCTGGCGAGCGCCGTCTTCCCGGTTCCGGGGTAGTCCTCCAGGAGGACGTGGCCTCCGCTGACGGCGGTCGCGAGCACGAGCTCGACCACGTGGCGCTTGCCGAGGATCGCCTGCTCGACGTTGCCGGTCAGGATCGAGAACGTCTCGGCGAACCAGGAGGCCTGTTCGGGGGCGAGGGTGACGGGGGCGGCTGCGGTGGCTGGCATAGGGAAAGAGTATTCGTGTCGGTGTGCTCGGCGATCAGGGGCACAGGCCCGTGACGCGATGCGTGATGGGGGTCAGGGTTTCGTAGGCGCCGTTCCACGAGAGCTTCACGTCGAAGGTGCCGGGGGTGTCGACCAGGGGCGTCACCTCGAGGATGTACGAGCCGCGTGCCGCGCCGGACACCGTCACGACATCACCCTCGACGACGGGCATGCAGGGCTGGAAAACGGCGTTGACCACTGTCGGCGCGGTCGTCGCGGTGATGTTCACCTCTCCGGAGCACGAGCCGGTCTGCGTGGCATGGCAGGCGCGTGCGCGGACCTGACCCGGGGACGAATCCGGGGTGAGCGCGAAGTCGCCGACCCACTGCCCGTAGAGGTAGTACTGCGGCACGAAGCCGTTCTCGACGTCGATGCGCGGCGCCGAGGCCAGGCGGTAGTCGTAGCGGTTCCCGTCGCGCCGCGGGTCCTTCGCGACCGTGTAGGTGGTGTCGCCGCCGGGGCCGTCGACGAACGTGAACGTGAAGACGGTCGTGGGGGACGACTCGGCCACGCCGTAGCCGTTCGATGCGCACGCCTTGACGTAGTACAGCTGGTACGGCCGCAGCCCCTGCAGCGAGGGGGACTCGGACCGTACCTCTCCGCCGGAGACCGACAGCGTGCCGTCCCCGTTCGCCGTGCAGCTGACGTTGCCCGACCGCCACGCCACGTAGGTGACCTGGACGCCCTTGGCGCTGCCGTTGGCCTGCGCGGCGATGCCGGAGACGTTCACAGCCGTGTTCGAGACCGCGGTCGCCTGTGTCGACGCCGGGTCGAAGTACACGGAGCCGGCGACGGTCACGGACGTGCGGAACCCGCCGCCCTCGTTCCCGCCGCCGGTCGGCGGCTGGAACTGGCTGATCGGGACGATCGTGAGGGTCTGCGCTCCCGGCGAGAGCGCGATGTCGGCGGTGGTGGTCGCCCCCGTACGGTTGATGACCTCGCCCGTCTCCTCGATCCGGAACGAGACGGCGTCGTCGGCGGCGTCGATCGAGACCCTGACCGCCCCGCGCCCGCGGTCCGAGACACCCGGTCGATACTCCGGCGTGGCCGTCGCGTTCGCGACGACCGGAGCCGCGTAGGCCCAGCTCGTGTGCGGCGAGGTGGACGCCGATGTGCCGACGGCGTTGACCGCGGCCGCCGTGAAGGTGTGCGGGGCGCCGTTGGTCAGACCGCTGACCGTGCAGCGGTACACGGCACCGGCCGGACTGCAGGAGGCGTTGGCTGCGGCCCCGTCCTGAAGGATGGTCACGCCGGACACCCCGGGGTGGGCGCGCCGCGCCTCCCCGAGCGGCACCTCCAGCACGACGGTCGAGCGGGTGAAGCCCACGGTGGTCACGCTCGCCGGCGCCTGCGGGAAGCCCTGCAGGTCGAGCGTGAGGGTTCCCGTGCCGGTCCGCCCCTGGGCGTCGGCCACGACGAACGGGATCACGCACTGTCCTCCCGGAGCCTGGCCGCCGCGGGGCCAGCTCGCCGTGATCGTCTTGGTGCCGGTCGTCGAGATGGAGGCGACGTCGCAGCGCGCGCCTGCCCCGAGCGACATGAGCCGCAAGCCGGAGCCCGGCTTGCCGTCGAAGGGGTCGTACTCGCCGGCCACGTCGACGACGTCGATCGAGCAGTTGGCGCTGGTGACGACGCACTGCTTCGTGAAGGTAGCTCCCCGTGGAGCGTCGGGCGGGGCCGCGCCGACGACCAGGCGCACGGAGGCGGACGGCTGACCGTACTGCGGCACCGTCACGCTGACGTTCTCGGTGTTGCCGGGTCGTGCATCGGCGCGCGCCTCGATCGTCAGCTTCGCCCCGCTCTGCGTGACGACGAACGCCGAACCCGAGTACACGATCCGGTACTCGAGGGAGCCCGCGTTGCCCTCGCGTCCGCCTTCCCAGGCGGCCATGTTGGCGTAGAGGTCGACGCTCTCGGTGGCCCCTGGGGCGATCGTGTGCGAGATCGAGGAGAGCAGCAGCTGGGGCTCCGAGGGACGGATGCTGACCGGCACGTCGACGAAGGACCAGCGCTTCTGACCTTCCAGGCGCACCGGGATCAGGCAGGTGTCCGACCATGGCGCCTCGCGACCGGCGCGGTACTCCGCCTTGCGCGGACCGTCGGCCGCGCACGACGCTGCGGCCCGCTGAGCAGTGAAGGCGCCGGAGCCGATCTCCACGGCATCCGACGACGGCAGATCGAGGTAGTCCTGCACCGCGAACGACACGGACGCGTCCTCGTCGACGACGACCGGTGTCGCGCCGGGGACGAGCTGGACCTGCATATCGTCGAACGCCGGGATCCGCAGGAAGCCGTAGGCGGCCACGTCCCGTCCGCCCGCGGCGGTGCCGGTGAGCTGGAAGGGGACCAGCGCGCCCTCCTTCGGCGCCTCCCCGATGATCCGGTTGCCCCGCACCGTGTATCCGGACTGTTCACCCCACAGGCTCAGGCGCAGGGACGAGACGTCGCCGGACGGCCACCCCACCCGGTCCGTCACGACATCGACACCGCCGTCCGCGAGATCGTCACGGTCGCGCGCCGTGAGCACGGTGTCCGCGATGACCGGCTGATCGGCGACCGTGCCCTCGGTGACGGTCAACACGATGAGGCCCTGCGCCGTGCTCCCGGTCCGCGTCGATCTCACGGTGTAGAAGTACGAGTTCGTCCCCGCCGTCTCCCCGGCGCGCAGCACGACGCGGCCGTCCTTCAGGGAGGTGTCCGAATCGATCAGCGCGTTCAGCCGCTCGTACAGCGGATTGCCCTTGACGGGGGGCGCGTTCGGCACGAGCGCGGTGATCTCGAGCTCGCTCTGCGCCGGGTCGAGGTCGTTCGAGCGCGGGTCCAGCACGACCGGTGTGCGGGATCCTGCCTCGACGCGGACATAATCGCTGAACGTCACCGGAGCGGCGTCGTCGACATCCGCGTCGAGGACGCCGATGCGGACAGCGCCGCTGCCCTCCTCGCCCTGCGGATCCCGCACGGTGTAGCGGAACGACACCTGTCCGCCGTCCACTCCGCCTGCCGGCGCCCGGTACACGATCGCCTCGCCGTTCGCCGAGATGGTCGCCGTGCCGCCGCCCTTCTTCGGCTGATCGACGCCGGAGAGGACCACGCGGTCCCCGTCGCCGTCCATCCCGGTCGTGGGCACGGGGACGGTGACCGTCTGGCCGCTGAGGACGCGACCGGTGAGGGTGATCGGTGTGGGAGCGCGGTTGGTTCCGGGCGGGACGACCGTGACCGTCACGACGCCGTCGTCGGACAGCGACGGGTTCCGTTCGAGCGAGACCGAATACGTCAGCCGGTAGGTGCCGGGCGTCTTCGGTGCCAGGTACCGCAGAGCGTTGCGGTCGGCGAACACGAGCTCGTCCGGCTCGCCGGATCCCGTCACCTCCGGGAGCACGAGGAGCGGCTCCCCGCGTGGCGCGACGTCGTTCGCGGCGACCTCGATGCGCGTGAGCGAACCGGCGCGCACCGTCACCGCGTCCGGGAAGACGATCGGGCGGGTGACGGTGGACGGCGGGGTGAGGAACACGCTCACCGTGCCCTGCACCGCCCCGCCCGCGCCATCCGCGACCGTGACGGTGGCCGTGCCGATCAGACCGGGCTCTCCGTCCTCGGTCGTGCCGTTCACCCGCAGGCTCTCGTTGCCGACCACGCGGACGTTGAGCTGCGGTGTGGAGCTCACGGCGTCGGACAGCAGCAGCACGCGTCCGCTGGTGTTCTGCACGGCGCGGAGCACATCGACGGTCGTGTCCTCACCCTCGCGCACGAACGCGGTCAGGGGTGCCATGGCGAGCGCCGCGGAGCCGTCGACCGCCGTGATGCGGATGACGGCGGACTGCTCGGCTTGGGTCGTGACGTCCTGCACGGTGTAGGTCACCACGTACTGGCCCGGCTTCGCCGCGGTCAGCTCCACGGTGCCCGCGGCCGCGTTCGGGGTGACCTCGAAGCCCTGCGCGGTCGCGGCGGTCTGGACGGCGTCCAGGAGGCGATACGACCCGGAGCCTCCGGACAGGTGATCGGAGATCCGGATGGACTGCCGCTCGCCGACGCGCGCGGTCACCGCGACAGCCGATGCCTGGAGCGCGGGACTGCCGCTGACCTGGACCTCGAGGGTCTTCTCCGCGGTCGCGCCGTGCACGTCCTGCACCACGACCGTGATCGGGATCACGGCGTCCGCGGCGTTCGGATCGGTGTGCCGGATCGCGACCCGGCCGTCGTCCGTCGGCGCCACCATCACCGGCGCCGAGGAGTCCGTCTCGTAGGCGTCGCTCAGGATGAACGCATCGCCCTCGGGGTCCACCCAGCCGGAGAGCGCCGAGACGATCGTGCTGCCGCCGGCCAGGATCTGCGGCGCGGGCCAGTCCTGCGTGCAGGCCTCGACGCCACACCAGACCGGGGCCGAGTTGACGCCGGGATCGACGACCGTCAGCGTCACGGTCGCCGGCGGCGAGACGGCCGCGCCGTCCGTCACGGCGTAGGTGAAGCTCGCCTGGCCGGAGCCCGCCTTCACATCGACGACCAGGGACTGCCCGTTCGCCACGAGCGCGAGGTCCCCGAACGCAGGGTCGCTGAGTCCTGCCGAGACCGACTCGGGGTCGATCGTCAGGACGTCCTTCTTGTTCGGATCGTGATCGTTCAGCAGGACGGGCAGGATGACCTGCTCCCCCGCGCGCACGCCGAACGCGTCGTCGACCGCGACCGGCGGCAGCTGCTCCGCCACGTCCTCGACGACGATGGTGCCCTCCTGCTGCTCCGTGTCGTCCTCGATCTTCCACTGCTCGAGCGGGATCAGCACGCCGTCCGGAGCGGTCCAGATGAGCCCCGTCCCGGTCTCGACGAGCACCGCGCGGTCGCCGTTCCCCTGGAAGACCGGCTCGATGGCGGCCGCGTCGAGCGTCTCGTCAGGGACCTGCAGCGGGGTGGTCCCCCCCGCGCTCCAGAGCGTCCCGCCGCCGCTGTCGAGCCAGGCCGCGTAGGTCTCCCCGCGGACGGAGACCGGTGCGGCGGGGACGCCGGACGCCTCCGCCACGCGATCGGACTCGCCGGACGAGAGGTCAACGGACACGAGGCCGTCGGAATCGGCGACGAGCACCGCATCGCCTTCGGCGGCCCCGTGCTGCAGGTGTGCGTCCTCGGCGACGTCCAGGGCGACGACCTCATCGCGTCCGGAGAGCCACAGCTCCCCCGACCCCGGCTGCAGCATCGCCCAGCGCTCGCCGACGACCGCGATCGCCAGACCCTCGCCCGCCTCCGGCGCGTCGGCCACCGGCGACTCGTCTCCGAGGAAGCGGTGCTCGTCGATGTCGAACCGGCGGACAGCCCCCTCGTCCGCGGAGTAGAGGACGAGCAGGCCGTCCGGCGAGAGGCCGATCGCGTCGGCGGTGTAGGTCGGCGGGCCCTCCCCCTCCTCGACCTCGACCTCCGCGAACGGGTCGACGAGGGCTGTCCCCGCCCCGGCGGCCAGGGTCGACACGGACACCTGCCCGGTGTCGGTCCGGTAGGCCACGTAGACCCCGGCGGAGAGCACGTCGCGCGTCCCGGCGGGCGTCGGCTGCGAGGCGAGCGGCGTGCCCTCCTCCGAGCTGTCGGAGAGCAGATCGGAGGGGCTGGCCGCATCGACGTCCCACCGCTGCCGGTTCCCCTGGGCGAAGAGCACCGTACTGGAGCCGCTCTGCCACACCGCCTCGGGGTCGTCGACGTCGCGGACCGTGTCGATCTCGGCGAGCTCGGTGTTGACGCGCGCGTACTGTCCGCTGTCGCGCATGACCCAGACGGCCGGCTCGAGGCGCGGCACCTCCTGGGACTGATACCCCTGCGCCGTCACCGCGAGTGCCACGACGACCGCGAGCGCGAGGATCCCCGAGATCAGCGCGATCAGCCTGCCCCGGGGTGGGGTCGTGGCATCGGCGCCGGTGCGGTTGCCTGCCGCCATCAGAGGATCCCCGTGAGGAACAGGGCCGCGGTGCCGATCCCCGCGATGGCGGCCGCGCCGATCACCGCGCCGACGATGCCGACGACCAGGGGCGACCGGGTCCGGCCGCGCGTGCTCGCCGGGACGTCGTCCCGCTCGCGGGGTGCCACCTGCGGACGGGCCGCACGCGCGGCCCTCCGGGAGTCGGGCGCGACCGTGGTGATGACGGGACCGCGGACGGTCGCGTCCGAGAAGTTCACCGGAGCAGCCGCCGCCCACTCCGCCGACGCCGCCTCGAAGGCCGTCGGCGAGATGCCGAGCTCGTACTGCGCCCAGCGCAGCTTCTCCGCGAACTCCGCCATGCTCGCCGGCCGCTTCGCCGGGTCGCGATGCATGGCGCTCGCGAAGAGGTCGTCGATGATCGGCGGGATGCCGGGGACGGGCACGGCCGTGTACCGCGCCTTGATGATGCGGTCCGTGAGCTGATCGCGCGAGTTCGAGCCGCGGTCGGCGCGTTCGAACGGACTGCGGCCGGCGAGCAGCGTGTAGAGCGTCGCTCCGAGGCTCCAGACCTCGCTGGGGATCGATCCGGACACGCGCTCCTGGAGGACCTCGGGGGAGCTCCAGGGCACCGACATCGCGATGGTCTCGCCCTCACCCTCCTCGATGACGGCGGCCGCGATGCCGAAGTCGGCCAGCACGGGCGCGCCGAGGGAGTTGATGAGCACGTTCGACGGCTTGATGTCGCGGTGCAGCAGCCCGGCCCTGTGCACGGTCTCCAGCGCGCCGGCCATGCGGACGCCGATGTCGAGCACCTCGGCGAGCGGGAGCGGGGCCTTCTTGTACCGCGCGCTCATCGTGTCGGGGCAGTACTCCATCGCGAAGTACGGCCGCCCGTCCGCCGAGATGGACGCCTGGTAGATCGTGACGATCGACGGGTGGGCGCTCAGTCGCGCCGAGATGTCGGCTTCCACGTTGAAGGTCTGCAGCACCTCGGGGTTCACGGCATCCGCGAGCAGGACCTTGACGGCGACGACGCGACGCGGCATGTCCTGTTCGTAGAGGAACACGTCGGCGAACCCGCCGGACCCGAGTGGACGCACGTAGCTGTACCCCGCCAGCGTCGGCGGTGTCGCGGCCATGCGCGTTGCCACTCCTGCTCCTCACGGTCTGATGGGAGACCGCGCGCCTGCAGCCACCCGGCGTCGTGCGCCGGGAGATCCCCCGATGTGCCGAGTATATCGGGCGAGGGACCGTGGCCCCGCGCTCTTTTCCGTCGAGACGTCAGGCCTTCCAGCACCCCTCGATGTGGTCGTCCACCATGCCCGCCGACTGCATGAGCGCGTACATCGTCGTCGGGCCGACGAAGCGGAACCCGCGCCGGCGCAGCTCCGTGCTCAGTGCGGTCGACTCCGGTGTGACGGCGGGGACCTCGGAGAACGACCGTGGCCGCGTTCCGGTCGCCGGCGGGGCGAACGACCACATCAGCGCATCGAGCTCGCCGTCGGCCATCGACTGCACGATCCGGGCGTTGCCGATCGTCGCGAGGATCTTGGCACGATTGCGGATGATGCCGGTGTCGGCCATCAGCCGTTCCACGTCGGCGTCGTCGAACGCCGCCACCGCCTCCGGCACGAAGCCCGCGAACACCTCCCGGAACCGCGGACGCTTGCGGAGGATCGTGATCCACGACAGTCCCGCCTGGAAACCCTCCAGCGCCATCTTCTCGAACAGCGCCCGGTCCCCGTGCAGCGGCGTTCCCCACTCCTCGTCGTGGTACCGGCGGTATTCTGCGTCGTCGCCGACCCACGCGCAGCGCGCACGGGAGTCCGGCCCCAGGAGGAGGGAGGTCATCCCCTCACCGTATCCGCCCCCACCGACGCCCTCCCGGCCCGTCCCGCATCCCCTCGTGTGAGTTCAATTCCGCCCCTCCCCTCGCCTCCCCAGGCCCGTTCCCCATCCCGCCACGACGCCCCCCTCCAACGGGGGATCGAAAAGGCCCTCCCGGAACAACCCCGCGGCACCTTTCCCATCCCGCACCGAGCGCGGAGGCAGTTCTCCGCAGGGGACGCGCGGGACCCTCACGAGAGCAGCGCGGGATCAGAACTGTACCTGCGCGGTCCTCATCCGGAGACTTTTCCGTCCCGGCCCAGGGACTCGACGGTCGCGGGACGGAAATCGCTCCTCAGGCAGGGGCCGGAGGCCCGCTTTTGATCCCGTACTGGAGCGGACGGCGACCGTCAGCGGACGGACCCGGGACCGGGCGGGGTCAGTCGGCGAAGGTGGCGGCGTCGATGACGAAGCGGTAGCGGACGTCGGACGCGAGGACCCGCTCGTACGCCTCATTGATCGCCGACGCGGGAATGACCTCGATCTGCGCGGTGATGCCGTGCTCCGCGCAGAAGTCGAGCATCTCCTGGGTCTCCCTGATGCCACCGATGTTCGAGCCGGCGATGGAGCGTCGTCCGGCGATCAGCGACCCCGCGTTCAGGGCGAGGGCCTCCGCCGGAGCACCCACGCACACGATGGTGCCGTCCACGTCGAGCAGCCCGAGGTAGGAGCGGAGGTCGATGACGGCGCTCACGGTGTTGAGGATCACGTCGAAGGAGCCGCGCAGGTCACGGAAGGTCTCCCGGTCGCTCGTCGCGAAGTAGCGGTCGGCGCCGAGGCGGAGGCCGTCGTCCTGCTTCGAGAGCGTCTGCGACAGCACGGTCACCTCCGCGCCGAGGGCGTGTGCGATCTGAACGCCCATGTGACCGAGGCCGCCGAGTCCGACCACCGCGACGCGCGTGCCGGGGCCGACCTTCCAATTCCGCAGGGGCGAGTACGTGGTGATGCCCGCGCACAGCAGCGGAGCCGCCGCGTCCAGGGGCAGGGCGTCCGGGATGCGCAGCACGAAGTCCTCGGTGACGACGACCTGCTGCGAGTAGCCGCCCTGGGTGATCGTCCCGTCGCGGTCGACCGCCCCGTAGGTGCCGACGGCGCCCTGCGTGCAGAACTGCTCGTCGCCGCGGAGGCAGTACACGCACTCCCGGCACGAGTTCACGAGGCAGCCGACGCCGACGCGGTCGCCGAGGGCGTGCTTCGTGACCTCGGCGCCCACCGCGGCGACCGTTCCGGTGATCTCGTGTCCCGGGGCGAGCGGGTACTGCTGCGGACCCCAGTCGCCGCGCACGGTGTGGATGTCGGAGTGGCAGATGCCGGCGAAGGCGATGTCGATGAGGATGTCGTGCGGGCCGAGCTCTCGACGCTCGATGACGGTCTTCTCGAGCGGGGCGGCTTCGGCGGGGGCGGCGTAGGCGGTGACGGTCGACATGATGCTCCTCGGGTCGGTACTCGCCGAGACTATCCGCCTCCGTCGATGAATCCGCTGTCCGGACGGCCCGGGCCGTGTGGGGACGGCCCGGGCCGATCGCTCAGCGCTTCTGCCGCTTGAGCGTCTTCTCCAGGACGGGCGCCTGACCGGTGGCCTCGAGGTCGGCGTAGTACGCACGGGCCTCGTCCTGCCGCTGCTTCTCCGCACCGCTCGCGATGGGAGCCCGCACGTGCTCGGGCTCGTAGCCGAAGGCATCCACGAGGTCGAGCGCGTACGGACGCAGCCGCGCGCACAGCCGATCGATGTAGCTCGACACCGCCGCCGCCCGCTGGGTGGAGAGCCGCCCGTGGATGAGGTGCCAGGCGAGGTGCTTCTCGATGAGCTGCAGACCGAAGAGGTCACGCAGCCAGGTCATGACCTTCTTCGTCTCGGCGTCGTCCATCGCGTGGACGGCGTCGGTGAAGGCCTCCCACTGCAGCAGCTCGCCGTGCGCCCTGGCCGCCTCGATGAGCTCGGCCTGGTTCTCGTTGAACAGCCGTGCCCCGAGCACCTTGTCCTTGCCGGCGGCACGCAGCCGGGTCGCGATGTCGGCGACCATCTGCTGTACGCGGCCCGCGAGGAGGTCGTGCTGCTGCTCCTCGCGCAGTCCGCGCTCCACCGACCGGGCGACCTGGCCGAAGTCGGTCACCGCCTGACCGAGCTGACGGAGGCCGGCGCCGTGGAACACCTTGCCGGCGGTCATCCCCACGGCGTAGCGCGCGAGCGCCGCAGCGTCCTTGCCCTGGAACTGCTTCGCGTAGTCGGTCAGCAGCCGCTTGCCCACGAGCTGGAGCAGGACGTTGTTGTCGCCTTCGAACGTGACGTAGATGTCGAGGTCGGCACGGAGCCCGACGAGCCGGTTCTCGAACATGAAGCCGGCGCCGCCGCACGCCTCACGGGCTTCCTGCAGCGTGTCGAGCGCATGCCAGGTCGACAGCGGCTTGAGTGCCGCCGCGAGCGTCTCCAGGTCCTCCCGGTCGTCCGGGGTGTCGGTGCGGCCGGAGAAGACGCCGTCGAACTTCTGCAGGAACTCGTCGTGCGCGAAGATCTGCGCGTACGTGGTGGCCAGGCGCGGGAGCAGACGGCGCTGGTGCTTGCCGTAGTCCATCAGCACGACCTCCTGCCCGTCCGCACCATCGAACTGGCGACGCTGCGTGGCGTAGGTGATCGCGATGTGCAGACCGAGCGCGGAGGCCCAGGAGGCGGCGCCGTCGAGCGAGACGCGTCCCTGCACGAGGGTGCCGAGCATCGTGAAGAAGCGGCGGCCGGGGCTGTCGATCGCGCTCGAGTAGGTGCCGTCCGCGGCGACGTCGCCGTAGCGGTTGAGCAGGTTCGTGCGCGGGATGCGCACCTGGTCGAAGGAGAGACGGCCGTTGTCGATGCCGTTGAGTCCGCCCTTGAGGCCGTCGTCCTCGCGGCCGATGCCGGGGAGGTCGACGCCGTCCTCGCCGCGCAGCGGCACGTAGAAGCAGTGCACGCCGTGGTTGACGCCGTTCGTGATGAGCTGGGCGAAGACCGTCGCGGCGATGCCGTGCAGGGCGGCGTTGCCGAGGTACTCCTTCGTCGCGCCGCGGAACGGCGTGTGGATGACGAACTCCTCCGTCTCCGGGTCGTACGTCGCGGTCGTGCCGACGGCGGCGACGTCGGAGCCGTGCCCGATCTCGGTCATCGCGAACGCACCGGGGATCGACAGGTCCATGACGCCGGGGAGCCAGGTGTCGTGGTGCTCCTTCGTGCCGAGCTGCAGGATCGCGGAGCCGAAGAGGCCCCACTGCACGCCCGACTTGATCTGCAGGCTCGGGTCGGCGGCCACGAGCTCCTCGAATCCGGCGATGTTACCGCCGTTGTTCTCCTCGCCGCCGAAGCGCTTCGGGAACGCGCGGTGCACGGCCTTGTTGTCGACGAGGAGGTGGAGCTGGCTGAGCACCCGCTCGCGGTGGTCGTCCTTGCCGAGTTCGTCCTTCCGCCAGAATGCGGAATCCTTGATCATCTCGCGGGCCTGGCGGCGCACGTCGCCCCAGGTGCCCATCAGGGCGTCGTTCAGGCGGGCGACATCGATCCGCGGGGCGGTCGCGCTCTCGCGCGGGTCAGGTGTCGTCGAAGGGCGGACGGCGGCGTCGACCATGAGCGTTCCTCTCGGAGAGACGAAGGTGGATTCCTCTCATGGTAGGTGTGCGACAAAACGACACGAAGTCCCCTGTCCGCATCCTCCAACCCCCCGCCTCCCCGTCCGTGCCCGTCCTTGTCGGCTCGCGACAGGTTCGGCCCGTCGACCCACCCCCTTCCATGCGCCCCGGCCCCGTGCGGGCGTCCGCGAAGGGGTGGCTCGACCGGAAGGGGGTGGGTCGACGTCAGGAGGCGGCGATGACGGCGAGCACGCCGTCGCCGTAGGCCTCGCGCTTCTTCGCACCGATGCCGGTGATGCCGTCGAGGTCGGCGTGCGACGTGGGCCGATGCTCCGCGAGAGCACGCAGCGTGGCATCACCGAAGACGATGTACGCCGGGACGCCCTGTTCCCTCGCGGTCTCGGCCCGCCAGGCCCGCAGCGCCTCGAACAGCTCCCGGTCTCCGGCGTCGAGGGCGTCGGCGGCACTCGCCTTCCGGGCGCGGGACGGCGAGGACGGGCGTCCGATCGTGTCTTTCCGGAGCGGCACCGCGGTCTCGCCGCGCAGCACCCCGGCCGCCGCCTCCCCCGGCGCGAGCGTGCCGTAGTCGCCCTGCGCGACGAGGATGCCCCGGGCGAGGAGCTGGCGCACCACGCTCCGCCAGTCCTGGTCGGAGAGGTCGGCGCCGATGCCGTAGGTCGCGAGGGCGTCGTGCCGCTGCTGGCGGATGCGCTCGGTCGAGGCACCGCGGAGGATGTCGATGAGGTGGCCCGCGCCGAAGGCCTGATTCCGCTCGCGCTTGAGGCGCACGATCGTGGACAGCAGCTTCTGCGCGGGGACGAGCCCGTCGAAGGTCGCCGTGTCGTCGAGGCACGTGTCGCAGTTGCCGCAGGGCTGCGAGTCCTGACCGAAGTACCCGAGGAGGTTCTGCCGGCGGCACTCCACCGTCTCGCACAGGGCCAGCATCGCGTCGAGGTGCTGCCCCATGCGCATCTTGAACGTGCGGTCTCCGGGACTCTGATCGATCAGACGGCGCTGCTGCACGACGTCGCCGAGCCCGTACGCCATCCACGCCACGGACGGCTCGCCGTCGCGGCCGGCGCGGCCGGTCTCCTGGTAGTACCCCTCGACCGATTTCGGCAGATCGATGTGGGCGACGAAGCGCACGTCGGGCTTGTCGATGCCCATGCCGAACGCGATCGTCGCCACCATCACCACGCCGTCTTCGCGGAGGAAGCGCGACTGGTTCGCCGCCCGCACCTCGGCGGGCAGGCCCGCGTGGTACGGCAACGCGTCGAGACCCTGCGCGGCGAGATAGGTCGCCGTCTGCTCGACGGACTTCCGGCTGAGGGCGTAGACGATGCCCGCCGCGCCCTCCGGCTGCGACCGGATGAACTGCACGAGCTGCTTGCGCGGGTCGACCTTCGGGACGATCCGGTACTGGATGTTGGGGCGGTCGAAGCTCGCGACGAAGTGCTTCGCCGTGTCGAGGTGCAGACGCTCGGTGAGCTCCTTGTGCGTGGCCCGCGTCGCGGTCGCGGTCAGGGCCATGCGGGGCACGCCGGGGAACCGCTCGCCGAGGTCGCCGAGGGCGAGGTAGTCGGGCCGGAAGTCGTGACCCCACTGCGACACGCAGTGCGCCTCATCGATCGCGACGACGCTGAGCGTGCCGCGCTGCAGGAGGGAGGTCGTCTGCGCGCCCGAGAGTCGCTCCGGGGCGACGTAGAGGAGGTCGAGCTCCCCGGCGACGTAGGCGCGCTCGACCTCGCGGCGCTCCTCGATCGACTGGGTGGAGTTGAGGTACGCGGCCTTCACGCCGTTGGCGCGCAGCGCGTCGACCTGGTCGTGCATGAGCGCGATGAGCGGGCTGATGACCAGTCCGGTGCCCTCGCGGACGAGTGCCGGCACCTGGTACGTGATGCTCTTGCCGCCGCCGGTGGGCATCAGGACGACGGCGTCGCCGCCGCCGATGACCTGCTCGACGATGGCCGCCTGGTCGCCGCGGAAGTCGTCGTAGCCGAACACGGTGTGCAATGCCTCGCGGGCCGTCGCATACCGACTGGGCGTGGCGCGGCGGACTGCCGGCACGGTGGTCACCGCGGTCGTCGGGCCCGGACCCCAGTCGAGGGGCGGCTCGAAGCCCGCGCCCTGCGGCTCCCAGTCCATCGGCTCCGGCGGCTCGGTCGGCTCCCACCCGTCGTCCCAGGGCTGGTCGGATGCCGCGTCCGGCTCGGGGATCCATCCGTCGTACGGATCACGGGGAGTCTGCGGCATCCCTCCAGCGTAATCACCCCGACGGACAGCGGCACGGCGACGTCCACAGGCCCGCACCCCCGATCCCGGGCGTAGGTTGGTTCCAGACGCCGGAAGGAGCATCCGATGACCGACATCACCGTGACCCGCAACGACGAGGCCTCCCGCTACGAGATCCGTTCCGACGACGTGCTGGCCGGGTTCGCCGAGTTCGACACCCGCCCCGGCGCGATCCGGTTCCTGCACACCGAGGTCGACCCGGCGTTCCAGGGCCAGGGCCTCGCGGGGAAGCTCGCCGCGGCGGCGCTGACCGACGTGGCGTCGACGGGCGACGCGATCGTGCCGCTCTGCCCGTACATCGCGAAGTACCTCCAGACGCACGAGGTGCCCGGCGCCGAGATCCGCTGGCCGCAGCGCCCGGGCTCGACGGCGGACGCCCCGGTGCAGGAGGAGTCGACCGGCGCGGACGAGGACCCCACGGGCAGGGCGGAATGATCGGGCAGCGCCGCCTCGTCCTCGAGCCGCGGGCGGTCCCGCTCGGCGGCGTGCGCGGCATGGAGGTGCTGCGGGTGCTGCCGCATCGCAACCTCCCCACCATCGGCGCGTGGTGCTTCCTCGACCGGTTCGGCCCGGCCGAGACCCGGATGCGTGTCGAGCCGCACCCGCACATCGGTCTGCAGACGGTGACCTGGCCGCTCGTCGGCGAGATCCGGCACCGCGATTCTCTGGGCAGCGACGCCGACCTCCGGCGCGGACAGCTCAACCTCATGACCGCCGGCAACGGCATCTCGCATTCGGAGTACTCCGTCGGCGACGGCCCCGTCCCGCTCGACGCGCTGCAGTTCTGGGTCGTTCTCCCGGAGTACGCGCGCCACGGCGACGGCGGCTTCGAGCGGCACACCGATCTGCCGACGACGACGCTGCCGTCCGCGACCGGATCGGACGCCACGGCCACGGTCGTGCTCGGCGAGTTCGCGGGCGTGCACTCGCCAGCGACCGTGCACACACCGATCGTCGGGGCGGAGATCGTCGTGCCGGCCGGAACCACCGTGCGCCTGCCGCTGCGGCCGGAGTGGGAGCACGCGCTGCTCCTCGTCGAGGGCGACGCCGCCGTCCCGGAGCACGCGATGACCCGCAACGACATGCTCTATCTCGGTGATTCCCGCGACGGCGTCGAGGTGACCAGCAGTGAGGGCGGCTTGCTGTTCCTCCTCGGGGGTGAGCCGTTCGAGGACGAGATCGTCATGTGGTGGAACTTCGCCGGGCGCTCCCACGACGAGATCGTCGCCGCCCGCGAGGACTGGGAGGCCGCATCCGCGCGGTTCGGCGTCGTCGAGGGGCATGACCAGCGCATCCCCGCGCCGCCGCTCCCTCCGGTGCGCCTGATGCCGCGCAGCCGCACCCTCTGACCCCCTCCCGCTGAGGCACTCCCGCTGATTCAGGCACTCCCGCCAACACAGGCACTCTTGACTCTCCCTGCCTGCCCTCACGCCGCTGCCTGCCCTCGCGCGGGATCCTCCTGACCCGACCACACCGACCCTCCCCGCTCTTCAGGCACTCGCGCGGGCTCAGGCTCGATTGGCTTTCACCTGCCTGAACCCGCGTGATCGCCTGTTCCGGGACGCAGAAGCAGACTCAAGCGCGGTCGGGGGTGTGCACGCGTGCGAGGAAGCGGTCCGTGCGGGGTGAGGGTCCGCGAGGGTCGAGCAGCGACACGGCGACCGTGACCCCGGTCGCCAGCGGGATCGTCCAGGCGGCGGGCTGCGCGAGGTAGGGCGCCGCGACGCCGACCCCGTCCACGGCGGCGTGCACGAGCAGGGCGAGCCCGGTCGCGAGACCGCCGCACACCATGCCCGCGACCGCCCCACGCGCGGTGAGGCCCCGCCACCACACGCCCAGCAGCACCACGGGCGAGAGCGTCGACGCCGCCACGACGAACACCACCCCCACGCTCGACACGAGCCCCGCGGGAACCGTGAGCAGCGCGACCCCCAGCGGCACGAGCGCGCACACCACCGCGGACAGCCGGAAGGAGCGCACGGAGCCGGAGAAGACGTCCTGGCTGATGACCCCCGCGAGCGAGACCACGAGTCCGGCCGAGGTCGCCAGGAACGCGGCGAAGGCCCCGGCGACGATGAGGGCCGTCAGCAGCTCGCCGGCCGGCCCGGGGAACACCCGCGACGGGAGCTGCAGCACCACGGTGTCGGCGATCCCGGGCCGCGCGAGGTCCGGGGCGGCGATCCGCGCCAGGAGCCCCATCGCGCTCGACACGGCGTAGAACGCGCTCACCATGGCGATGACGATCACGGTCGTCCGCCGCGCGGAGGCCCCCGT
The DNA here is from genome assembly GCF_050470785.1 of Microbacterium sp. NRRL B-14842. Lineage (NCBI taxonomy): Bacteria > Bacillati > Actinomycetota > Actinomycetes > Micrococcales > Microbacteriaceae > Microbacterium > Microbacterium sp. NRRL B-14842. The sequence goes on from NZ_JBFLUM010000001.1 coordinate 2,628,097, forward strand.
CGGGCTCGTGTAGAACCGCACCAGGACATGCGGCAGACCCATCGTGCCGAGGAGCAGGGCGAGCAGCAGCGACGCTGTCTCGTAGGCGTCGAAGCCCGACGGCCCGGCCTCCGCGGGGAAGACGAGCGCGGGATCGAAATCGTGCGGGCCGCCGCTCAGCGCGAACGCGATGCACACCACCGGCACGAGGAGCGCCGTGAGCTTGAGCCAGTATTGGAATGCCTGCACGAAGGTGATCGCGCGCATCCCGCCCGCGGCGACCGCCGCCGCCACGAGCACCGCGATCGTCACGGCTCCGACCCACTCCGGCAACCCGGCGACCACGACGAGCGTGATGCCCGCGCCGTGCAGCTGCGGCACGATGTAGAGCCAGCCGATGATGAGCACCGCGAGGCTGGTGACCCGGCGCGCGGCCGTCGAGTCGAGCCGGGCCTCGACGAAGTCCGGGATCGTGTACGCCCCGCTGCGGCGCAGGGGCGCGGCGACGAAGACGAGCACGAGCAGATACCCCGCGGCGTACCCGATGGGGAACCAGAACCCGCGGGCGCCGTCCAGCAGCACCAGCCCGGAGAGGCCGAGGAAGGTGCCGGCCGACAGGTACTCTCCGCTGATGGCCGAGGCGTTCCAGACCGGACGCACCGTACGCGACGCCACGAAGAAGTCGCTCGTCGTGCGCGACACCCGCAGCCCGTACACGCCGATGAGGAGGGTGGCGATGACGACCAGGGCGACGCCGACGAGGTCGAGCACGGCGTTCATTCGCGGTCCCGCAGGGCGCGGTACCGCCGCTCGTTGCGGACCGCCGTGCGCACGTACAGCACCGCGAAGACGAGGATCACCGGGTAGAACGCGAAGGCCTGGAGAAGCCACGACAGCGGCAGCCCGCCGAGGACGACGGCGTCGATCTCCGGGATGAGCGCGATCCCGAGCGCCAGAGCGACGACGACAACCACGAAGCCGGCGACGGTGCCCAGGGCGAGCCGGAGCTGGCTGCGCATCAGAGCGCGCGCGTAGACGGCATCGGCCTCCGCGACCGGGGCGCCGGGCAGCGCGATCCCCCGCGTGGCGGCGGAGGAGCGACGGGGCGGGGCGTCCGCCGTGACGCGCACCCGCTTCGGCGCCTCGGTCATGCCGTCCCCTCGCCCCGCACGAGGGCCTCCCGCACCGCGGGGACGAGCCTCCTGCTCACCGGCAACACGGCCGCGCCGACGACGACCGTGGGCTCCCCGCCCGACAGCCGCGCCTCGGTCACCGCGGCGATCCGGACGAGCGTGGAACGGTGGATGCGGAGGAACCCCACGGGCGCCCATCGGGTCTCGAGCTCGGAGAGGGGGACGCGCACGAGGTGGCCGGGGCCGTCGTCCTCGGTGTGCAGTCGCGCGTAGTCGCCCTGCGCCTGCACCCAGCGCACGTCGCTGCGGCGGACGAACCGCACCGCGGCGCCCACCGTCACCGGCAGCACCTCGTCCTCGCTACGCGGGGTGGCCTCCTGCGCGACCACCCTGTCCACGGCGCTCCGCAGCCGTTCCCGCCGGACCGGCTTGAGGAGGTAGTCCGCGGCGCGCAGCTCGAACGCCTCGACCGCGCGGGCCTCGTCCGCGGTGACGAACACGACGGCGGGCGGTTCCGCGAGACCGAGGAGCGCGCGGGCGAGCTCGGTGCCGAGCAGGCCGGGCATGTGGATGTCGAGGAAGGCGATCCGCACCGCACGCGCGGAGAGCTGACGCAGCGCGTCGGCGCCGTTTGCCGCGGTGAGGATCTCGCCGATGCGCGGGTCGGCACGCAGCAGGTGCACGAGCTCGTCGAGGGCCGGCTGCTCGTCGTCGGCGACGAGGACGTCGATCATGCCGCTCCTCAGTCGTCGTCCGGGTCGTGGAGGGGCTGCGATTTCGGGACTCGCATGCGCACCAGGGTACCCGCGCCGGCGTTGGTCTCGACGACCAGTCCGCCCCCGCTTCCATAGACCTGACGGAGCCGGGTGTCGACGTTCCGCAGACCCACGTGACCGCCCTCCTCCCGCGCGGTCAGCAGCGCGCGCAGGCCGTCAGGGTCCATGCCCACGCCGTCGTCCTCGACGAGGATCTCGGTGTGCGTGCCGTCGTCGCGGGAGGTGATGCGGATCTCGCCCCCGCCCTCCCCCGGCTCCAGGCCGTGCCGCACCGCGTTCTCCACGAGCGGCTGCACCGAGAGGAACGGGATGACCGTCGCGAGCGTCTCCGGCGCGATCTGCAGCGTCACCCGCAGGCGGTCGCCGAATCGCGCGCGCTCCAGTTCGAGGTACGAGTGGATGCTGCCCAGCTCCTCCGCGAGCGTGGTGAACTCCCCCTGGCGACGGAAGGAGTATCGGGTGAAATCGGCGAACTCGAGCACGAGGTCGCGGGCCCGGTCCGGGTCGGTCGTGATGAACGACGCGATCGCGGTGAGGGCGTTGTAGATGAAATGCGGGGAGATCTGCGCGCGCAGAGCCCGGAGCTCGGCCTCCGCGAGCTGGGTGCGCGAGGCCTCGAGTCCCCCGAGCGCGACCTGCGCCGCGCACCAGTCGGCGACCTCCTCCGCCGCCCGCACGAGCGCAGCGCGCACCGGGGACGCGAAGGCGACGACCACCCCGACCGGCACCCCGTCGACGAGGATGGGCGCGCCGACCGCCTCCAGGTCGTCCGTCCGCGAGGGCGCGGGGAACACCTGCCGTCGCCCAGACGCGCGCACCTGGGCGGCGATGCGCACGGCGGCGGATTCGAGCCCGTCCGCGGCGCCGTCGAGCGTGACCGTGTCGTCGTCGCCGAGGATGGCGACCGCAGCGCTGCCCAGCAGGGCCCGCAGGTGCCGGGCGGCCTTGACCGCATCCGGCCCGGTCAGTCCGCCGCGGAGATGCGGGGCGGCGAGGCTCGCCTGATGCAGCGCCCGCAGCGCCCCCTGCTCCGCCTCGCTGCCGAGGTCGGCGGACCCGCGCGCGAACCGGCGGGCGAGCAGCAGCAGCACCGTGAGGGCGATGCCGCCGAGCGCGCCGAGGACCGCGGCGAGGACGACGTCGTTCATGCGCTCAGCCTAGGGACGCGCGCGCGGAATCAGCGACCCGCGCTTCGACAGGCTCAGCGACCCACCCTGGGTCCCTGAGCCTGTCGAAGGGCCCTGAGCCTGTCGAAGGTCCCTGAGCCTGTCGAAGGGTCAGCAGCAGCGGGCACCGGGATTGCGGTCCTGGTCGTCCATGCGCTGACGCCAGAACTGCCGCTCCGTCAGCGGCTCCTCGCCCGGATGATGCCGACGGTGATGGGCGACGTACGTGGCGTACGCGGTGTCGCCCATCAGCGTCGTCATGTACCAGCGGATGCCGCGGCCGACCCGGCCGAGGGCGCTCCACAGCGCCCGCAGCGGGGAGGTCGCGGCATCCGTCCGATCCATCGCGTGAGTCATCTCAGTGCCGTGCCGCCGCGCGCTCTTCGGCGAGGATCGGCTCCCACTGCTTCTCCAGCTCGCGCTCCTCCGCGTCGGGGAGGAACCCGGCCGGGGCGAAGCGGCGCGACGGCACGGGCGGGTCCTCGGTGTTCTCGCCGCCGCCGTTGCGGATCGCCTTCGCAGTCGCGATGACGGCCATGACGATGACGATGATCGCGAGCACCACGAAGATGATCGACAGCGTTCCCTGCACCGCGGTGTTGCGGATGACGGCCTGCAGCACCTCCGGTGCGCCGAGCGTGGTGTCACCGGAGTTCAGCGCCTCCAGGTAGCGGAAGTGGTTCGCCCAGTACCCGATCGCCGGCACCGGCGAGAAGATCTTGTAGAGCGAAGCCGTGATGGTGACGACCGCGGTGAAGGCGAGCGGCAGCGCGATGATCCACAGCCACCGGAAGTAGCTGCGACCACGCTTGGCGACGATGGCCAGCACCACGGCGAGCGCGATCGCCGCGAGCAGCTGGTTCGCGATGCCGAACAGCGGGAAGAAGGTGTTGATGCCGCCGAGCGGGTCGGTGACGCCGAGGATGAGGATCGCTCCCCAGCCGGCCACCATGATCGCGGTGCAGATCCACACCCCGGGGCGCCAGGAGACGTCGCGGAACTTCGGGAACCAGGCGCCGATCGAGTCCTGCAGCATGAAGCGCGCGACTCGGGTTCCGGCGTCCACCGCTGTGAGGATGAACAGCGCCTCGAACATGATCGCGAAGTGGTACCAGAACGCCATGAGCGCCTGCCCGCCGAGGGCCTGCTGCATGATGTGGGCGAGGCCGAGCGCGAGCGTCGGAGCGCCACCGGTGCGCGAGACGATCGATTCCTCGCCGACCGCCGCAGCCGTGCCCGTGAGCATGTCGGGAGTGAGGTTCACCCCGGTCAGACCGAGCGAGTTCACGAAGGCGACCGCTCCCTCCACGGTGCCCCCGGTCGCGGCGGCGGGGGCATTCATCGCGAAGTAGATGCCCTGGTCGATCGAGATCGCGGCGACGAGGGCCATGATCGCGACGAACGACTCCATGAGCATGCCGCCGTAGCCGATGAACCGGGTCTGCCGCTCCTTCTCCACGAGCTTCGGCGTGGTGCCCGACGCGATCAGCGCGTGGAATCCGGACAACGCGCCGCACGCGATGGTGACGAAGAGGAAGGGGAAGAGCGGACCCGCGAACACCGGTCCCATGCCGTTCTCGCCGAAGATGCTGACTGCGGGGACCGAGATCTCCGGCCGCACGAGGATGATCGCGCCGGCGAGCATGACGATGACGCCGATCTTCATGAACGTGGAGAGGTAGTCGCGCGGCGCGAGCAGCAGCCAGACCGGCAGCACCGCGGCGATGAACCCGTAGATGATGATGCCCCACGCGATCGTGGTGCGGTCGAGGTGGAAGATGGCCTGGCCCCACTCGGTGCCGGCGACCCAGCCGCCGCCGATGATCGCGGCCATCAGCAGCACGAAGCCGATGATCGAGACCTCGGTCACCTTGCCGGGACGCAGGTAGCGCAGGTACACGCCCATGAACAGAGCGATCGGGATGGTCATCGCGACGGAGAAGACGCCCCACGGGCTCTCGCCGAGCGCGTTGACGACGACGAGCGCGAGGATCGCCACGATGATGAGCATGATGAGCAGCGAGGCGATGATCGCCGCAGTGCCGCCGATCTTGCCGAGCTCCTGCCGCGCCATCTGGCCGATGGTCCGGCCGCCGCGACGCATCGAGAAGAAGAGCACCGTGTAGTCCTGCACGGCTCCCGCGAGCACGACGCCCACGATGATCCAGATGGTGCCGGGGAGGTAGCCCATCTGCGCCGCGAGCACGGGGCCGACGAGCGGTCCGGCGCCGGCGATGGCGGCGAAGTGGTGGCCGTAGAGCACCCGGCGGTCGGTGGGGACGTAGTCCTTGCCGTCCTGCTTCACCTCGGCGGGCGTGGCGCGGCGGTCGTCGGGGCGGGTGATGTACCGCTCGATGACCTTGGAGTAGAAGCGGTAGCCGATCAGGTAGGTGCACACGGCGGCGAACACGAACCAGATCGCGTTCACGGTCTCGCCGCGCACGATGGCGAGCATCACCCAGGCGACGCCGCCGAGGAGGGCGATGGCCGTCCACAGCAGGATCTTCGGCAGGGTCCAGCGGCGGCTCTTGGCCTCGTGCTCCGCGGAGAGGGCGACGGGTGGGAGGTTCGGGTCGGTATCGATGACGGGGTCGTCGTCGACGAGCCCGGCGCCGTCGCGGCGGCGCGACGAAGGTGCGGTCATGGGGTTCTCCTCTGGGGGCGCATCATTGCGTCTCCCCACGGTAGGGAGTGCGTCCCGCCGTCGCACCCGGATCCGGGCACGCTGCGACGAGCGGCGGCGGCCATGCGACGAACGGATGCCCGGCAGTCCCCGCTCCGACCGGATGCACGACCCGGAGACGACGGCACGGCCGCCCGACGGATTCCGTCGTGCGGCCGTGCCTGAGTCGTGCAGACGATCCCGGATCACCCGGGGGCGTCGGTCTCCGGGGGCGGGGTCGGCTCCGGGGTCGGCTCCGGCGCGGGAGTCGGATCCGGAGTCGGCGACGGATCCGGGGTCGGTGTCGGCTTCGGAGCGGGGGTCGGCGTCGGCGCGACCTCCGCGGGCGTCGTGACCGTCACCACGGTGCGCACGGCCGAGTCCCCGTACTGGACGAGTCCGAGGTAGCGGGTCCCGGCGGTCAGACCGGTCCAGCTCAGCTCGTAGCTCGTCTCCTGCCCGCGGACCGCGGCGATCGGGTTCGGCGTCGCGGTGAACGAGCCCTCCCCGTCCGGGAGCACGTTGGCGTAGGTCATGTCCCACGTCATCGGCCCGGTGGTGGAGTACACGTTCGCCACGACCAGGTAGGTGCCCGCAGTCGGCGTGGGGATCGTGACCTGCTCGTCGGCCGAGCCCGTGGCCGACTGCCAGCGCTCGTAGTAGCGCAGGTCGTCGGGGCTCACCACCCGGTAGACGGTGAGGTCCAGGTCACTGCCCTCGTCGTCGGACGACTCGAGATCGAACCGGGAGAGCGTGGCCCCCTCCGGCACGTCGACGATCCAGGACACGTCCTTGTTCGCGTCCCCCGAGTTCTCGTTCCCCGAGTGCCCCTCGACGGGGTTGTCCGGGTCGCTGAGCAGCTGGAACGGGGTGAGGCCCGAGACGCCCAGTGCCAGATCGCCGTCGAGACCGGGGATGATGTCCACCGTCGTGCTGCCGTCGACGCCGCTGCCGGTGACCTCGGCCGGGGCATCCGCCGTGACCGGGAACACCGCGATCGGCGAGCGCACCGTGTTCTTCTTGCTCGTCCAGGTGAGGGAGCCGGTGGCCCACTGCTCGACCGGAGCGGTGGTGCTGTCGAACGTGACCGTGAACGTCTTCGTCTGTCCCGGCTTGTCGAAGGCGAGCTGAGAGGGAGTGACGGTGACCTTCACGCCCGGGACCGACGCCTTCGCGGTGAACACGCCCTTCTCGGTCGAGGTGACCGAGCGGGTGACGGTCTGCGCGCTGGCCAGGGAGCCGATGGAGATCGATGCCTGGTTCAGGTCGCTGCCGTCGATGGGGTCGATGCCGGGGAAGTCCGACAGCCCCTTCCCGTCGAGGAAGGCCGCCCAGTCCTTGAAGCCGTTGAGGTACAGCAGGCCCGGGTTCAGGTAGCGCTTCGCGTCGATCTGCCCCGCACCCTGTTCGAAGGGGTCCGTGTTCTTCGAGCCGTCGGGCAGCACCGTGTCGTACGCGGTGGTCATCATGGCCGAACGGATCTCCGCCGGAGTCGCTCTCGGGTGCTCCCCGAGGTACAGCGCCCCGAGGCCCGCGATGTGCGGGGAGGCCATCGAGGTCCCGGAGAGGATGCCGAAGGTCGGGTCCTCACCCGGGGCATTGTGCGTGGCGGCGAGGATCGCGACGCCGGGAGCGGCGATGTCCGGCTTGAGGACGTCCGTGCCGTCGGCCAGGACCGGCCCACGGCTCGAGAAGCCGGCGATCTGCGGGGTCGGGGTGGTCACCCCGGTGGTGTTCTCACCGACGAGGGTGATCGGCCGATCGACACCGCCCTGCACGTAGGCGAGCACGCCTGCGCGGTGCACGGCGTTCAGGTGCACCGTCGGCACCGCGTGGAAGTCGTTGTCCAGCGAGTCCGCGCCACCGGGCACGTTCACCAGCACCATGCCGATGCCTCCGGCGTCCTTCACGACCTGGGACTTCTCCGCGCGCGCGTTGCCGCCGCGGTCGCAGACCACGATGTGCCCCGCGACCTTCGTCGGGTCGAGGGTGCCCGGCAGGCACAGCTGCGCATCCACCGCACCGGGCGCCGCGGCATCCACGGCGGCGATGGAGGGCCCGGAGACGCTCTCCCCGAACGGCACGCTCACCGATGCCCCGGCCTCCTCGAAGCCGTCGAACTGCACCGTGCCTTCCCACGTCGGGATGGTGGAGGCGGCGACCGTCGTGTACCACGGCGAGGCGTGGTCGGCGGTGACCGGATCGGGACCGTCGTTGCCGGCGCTGGTCGCGACGAAGACGCCGGCGGCCGCGGCGTTGAGGAACGCGAGGTCCTCCGGGGCCATCACGGTGCTCGCGGCGCCGCCGCCGATCGAGTAGTTGATCACGTCGACACCGTCGGCGACGGCCTGATCGATCGCGGCGACGAGGTCGCTCAGCGCGCAGATGTCATCGGTGGTCACGGTCGTGTCCGGACCGACGTAGCAGGCCTTGTACGCGGCGACCTTCGCCGCGGGCGCGACGCCCGAGATGGTCCCGAAGTCGACGCCCTCGACCGCGGCCTCCACTCCGAAGTCGCCCGCGGCGGTGCTCGCGGTGTGCGAGCCGTGGCCGTCGCCGTCGCGTGGGGAGAGGTAGTCGTACTGGAAGTCGAACCCGGCGGCCTGCGCTCCCGCGAAGAAGTACTGCCCGCCGATGAGCTTCGTGGAGTAGTCGCGCTCGTCCCAGTCCTGGCCGTCGACCATCGCGCCGCGGAACTGTCCGCCGTCGGACTTGTCGAAGTACACGTAGGTGCCGTCGGTATAGGGATCTGTGCCCTTGTGGCGGCTGTTCTGCTTCTTCTGCTGCTTGAGCTTCTTGCCCTCGAACGAGGGGTGCTCGGGAGCGATGCCGGTGTCGATCACGCCGACCACGACACCCTCGCCCGCCTTCTTCACGCCTCCGGTCTGCTGCCACACCCCGCCACGGCCCTTGCGGTCGTCGCCGAGGCCGAGGTAGTCCGTGGAGGTCTGCGCATCGGGGTGACGGATCTCGTCGGGATACACCCCCAGGACGTCCTTCGAGGCACGGAGCTGGTCCACCTGCTCACCCGAGAGGTCGGCGCTGAACCCGTTGAGCACGACCTGGTAGGTCGTGTCCGGCGTGACGCCGACGTCGTTGATGAGGCTCTTCTGCTCGGACTCGAGGTGCTTGACGTACCGCCGCGCGTCCTGCGACTGCGTCTCGAGCTGCTCGCCCTCGTCGGGCTTCGTCGCCTTGAGTCCCTTGACGTCGCCTTCGTAGCTGGCGAGGGGATCGGCCTTCATGATCACGATGTAGTGCCCGGGGGTCCCCGCGACCGGAACGGGGTGCGTCACCTCCCCGGTCGCTGCGTAGCCTGCGGTTGCCGTCGATGCGATGAACAGCGTCGCCAGGGTGGTGGCTGCTGCGATCCGAAGGGGTGTTCGACCCATATCTCGCTCCTGATGATCCGATGATCCCGATGCCGCCTCGTTGCCGCACCGCGGCTCACGATAGACCCGCTCCTCGGCGCCGGATCGAGAACTGAACGATGGTCGAATCCCGATCGCGCCGATCGGTCAGGGTGGACGACGGCCGGGTCTCCGAATGTCGCCAGTAGGCTGGAGACGTGGCCCGTACCTCCGTCCTGTCGACCAGAGTGCTGCTGATCTGCGCAGCGATCGGTGTCGCCACGGGCATCCTCGGCGGCATCGCCGGATGGGTCACTCCCCTCCTCCTGGCCAGCCCGCTGCTGTTCCTCTACGGCCTCGTGCTGGGCTCGCACGTGCTGCCGGGCATCATCGCGCAGGAGGTGCTGCGGCTGCCGCTCGTGGCACTCATCACGCACGTGTTCGCCGCGCTCATCGCGAGCGCCTTCAACCCGGCGTGGTCGTTGCGGTTCATCGGCACGGCGCTGCTGTTCGGCCTCATCCAGGAAGGTGTCGCCGCCCTCACCCGCTATCGCTCCTGGGGCGCCTGGCGGTTCTTCGTCTCGGCGGTCGTGATCGGCGTCGTCGTGGCGGTGGCGGTGTTCTTCGCGGCGAACCTCGCCGTCCTGCCGCTCTGGGCCCAGCTGCTGTACCTGACGATCTCCGTGCTCGGCCCGGTGGCCTGGACGGCGATCGGCCTCGCCATCGGTTCGGCGCTGCGCACCGCCGGCGTCGCACGCCGCTGATCGCGCACGTGCCCTGCTGGCAACACAGGTAAGGCTCAGCTAAGTTAGAGGCACACCCTCCGTCGAACCCGGGACCTGCCGTGCGCCCATCCGCGCCTCTCCTCCGCGTGCGCGAGCTCACCCTCACCCACGCGGATGCCGCGCATCCGTCGCCCCGTGACGTGACCTTCGACATCGAGCCCGGTGAGGTCGTGCTGCTGCTCGGCCCGTCCGGCTCCGGGAAGTCGACGCTCACGCTCGCCCTCAACGGCCTCATCCCGCACGCGCTCCCCGCGACCATGTCCGGCTCCGTCGAGGCCGGCGGTGTCGACACGACCACCGCGCACACCGCGACGCTCAGCACGCACGTCGCCATGGTCTTCCAGGACCCTGACGCCCAGATCGTCACGGGGACGGTGTACGACGAGGTGGCTTTCGGCCCTGAGAACCTCCTGCTCCCGCTCGGCACCGTGCGGGCACGCGTCGAGGATGCGCTGCGGCGGGTGGGCCTGTGGGCGCGCCGGGACGACAACCCGGACCACCTGTCCGGCGGCGGCCGACAGCGTCTCGCCATCGCCTGCGCCCTCGCGATGGGCTCCCCTCTCATCGTGCTGGACGAGCCGACCGCGAACCTCGACCCGCAGGGGATCGACGACGTGTATGCGGCGCTGACCGAGGTCGTGGCCGCCGGCGACCGGGCGATCCTCCTCGTCGAGCACAACCTCGATGCGGCGATGCGCTTCGTCACGCGCACCGTCGTGCTCGACCGCGAGGGCCGGGTGGTCTTCGACGGTCCGGCCGCCGAGACCATCCGGGCGCATGCCGACGAGCTCGTGGCGATGGGGGTCTGGCTGCCCGCCGCGACGCTCGCTGCGCTCCGCCTCCGCGACCGGGGGATCGTCCTCGACCCGCTGCCGCTGACGCCCGAGGCACTGGCCGCGGCCCTGCCTGCCGGTCCGGCCCGCGCGTCCTCGATCCTCGCCGACGCTCCTCCCGCCGTCGACCGGGAGCCGATCATCCGGGCGCGCGGCCTCACCGTCTCGCGGCGCCGCACCGAGATCCTGCACGGGGTCGACCTCGACATCGCCGCGGGCAGTCTCACCGCGATCGTCGGGGCGAACGGCGCGGGCAAGACCACGCTGATCCAGGCCCTCGCGGGGGTCGTGCCCCCGCCGAAGGGCCGGGTCTCCGTCGACGGCGTCGACCCGGGCACCGCCTCCCCCCGGGATCTCGCGGCCCGGATCGGCTTCGTGTTCCAGAACCCGGAGCACCAGTTCATCGCCGCCACCGTGTTCGACGAGCTCGCCCACGGGCTCCGGCTGCGCCATGTGCCGGACGCCGAGGTCAGCGCTCGCGTGACGGAGATGCTCGAGCGGTTCGGGCTCACGCACAAGGCCGACGTGCACCCGTTCCTCCTCTCCGGCGGCGAGAAGCGACGACTCTCGGTGGGCACGGCCCTCATCACCCGTCCTCCCGTCCTCGCCCTCGACGAGCCCACCTTCGGGCAGGACCGCGCCAGGGCCGCCGAGCTCCTGGACCTGCTGGAGAGTCTCCGGGCGGACGGCACGACCGTCGTCATCGTCACCCACGATCTGCAGCTCGTCGCGGAGCACGCCACCGACACGGTCGTCCTCGCCGACGGGCGGGTCCGGGCCGCGGGCCCCACGGCGGCACTGTTCTCCGATCCCGCGATCCTCCCCTCCGCCGGGTTGCGCGTCCCCGCCCTGCAGCGGGTGCTCGCCGAGGCCGGGTGGGAGGTGACACCGTGACGATGTCCACGCTCGATCCGTATGCGCCGCTCGTGGCCACCTCGCGGCGGCAGTTCCTCTACGGCCTCAATCCGTTGGCGAAGGTCGCCGGCTTCGCCCCCGCGATGCTGCTCCTCGTCTTCGTGCGCGACCTGGCCACCCCGGCCGCCTTCCTCGTGCTCGCGTACGTCCTCATCCTCGTCGGGGCGCGGGTGACGGGCCGCCTCCTCACGCTGCTCCTGCTCGGTCTGCCCGCGGGCATGCTCGCGATCGGCGTCGGCTTCTCGCTGTGGGTCGACGCGGCCCTGGTCGCCGACACAGCCCCCGTCGTGACGATCGGCGACTGGACCCTCTACGGAGGCGCCCTCCTCATCGGCTTCGCCACGGCGCTCCGGCTCGGATCGATCGTCGCGCTCGCGCTGGTCGGCGGCCTCACCACCAGCGGCTCCGATCTCGTGCGTGCGAGCGTGCAGCAGCTGCGCGTGCCGTACCGCATCGGGTACACGGCCCTGGCCGCCTTCCGCTTCGTGCCCCGGTTCGGGCACGAGCTCGCCGTCATCCGCGCCGCGCACCGGGTGCGCGGTTACCACGGCGGCCGCGGCCCCTTCGCGCGGATCGCCCGCGGCTGGGGGTACATCGTCCCGCTGCTCGCGGGCGCCATCCGGCATGCGGAGCGCGTCGCCCTCGCGATGGACTCCCGAGCGTTCGGCGCGCATCCGACGCGGACCGAGCGGCACCTCGTGGCGTTCCGCACGAGGGACACCGTCTTCACCGTGGTCACGCTCGCCGTGTCGGCCGCGATCTTCGTCGTCTTCTTCCCCTGGCAGCTCCCCTGAAAGGTGCCCCATGGCATTCAGCAAGATGGTCAAGCCGGAGACGGCCGAGCTCCTGCACCTCACGGTTCTCCGCACCGAACGGCTCGCGCCGCACTGGGTGCGGGTGACCCTGGGCGGCGGCGAGATCGACCGCTTCCGCCCGATGGGCTACGACCAGTGGTTCCGGCTGTTCCTGCCGATCGGCGGCGAGGCGGGGCTGGAGCGGGTGCCCGCGAAGGCGAACCGGATGTTCGGGTACCTGAAGTTCCTCCGCATCCCCGACGGCGAGCGCCCCGTGATGCGCAACTACACCGTGCGCGCCTACCGCCCGGCCACGGCCGAGATCGGCGCCGAGCTCGACGTCGACTTCGTCCTGCACGGCTCGGCGGCCGACGGCACCGCCGGTCCGGCGTCCCGATGGGCGGAGACGTGCACCCCCGGCGAGCACGTCCTCATCATCGACGAGGGCCTGACGTTCAACCCCGAGCGGGGCACCGACCGGGTGGTGCTCGTCGGCGACGAGACCGCCCTCCCCGCGATCGCGTCGATCAGCGCCTCCCTGCCGACCGACTCCTCGGGCACGGCGATCATCGAAGTCCCGTCCGCGGAGGACGCCCTGGAGTTCGCGCACCCGTCGGGGCTCGAGGTGGTGTGGGTCGTGCGGCCTCAGGAGATTCCGCCCGGGGCCCTCGCTCTGGACACCCTCGCTCGTACCACTCTGCCCGCCGCGCCGTTCCATGCCTACGCGGCGGGAGAGCAGGCGCTGGCCTCCGGCGTCCGCAAGCAGCTCGTCGGCGAGCGCGGCGTCGACAGGAACGCCGTCAGCTTCTGCGGCTACTGGAAGATCGGTGCCGCCTCCCCCGCCTCGAAGGCCGCCCGCGAGGCCGCCGCGGAGCCCCGCACGTAATCCCGGGGCACAGCTTCGGAGCCATGGCACGACACGCCGCGGCGGACGATGCCGCCCCGGCGTGTCGATGGGGATCTCCGAAGCTGTGCCCGGGGACGTCAGCGCTTGCCGGCGATCTGACGCCCGACGATCTCGCGCATGATCTCGTTCGTGCCGCCGTAGATGCGGTGCACACGGGCGTCGAGGAAGGCCCGGGCGATGGGGTACTCGGTGATGTAGCCGTAGCCGCCGTGGAGCTGGACGCCGGCGTCGAGCACCTCCCACTCACGCTCGGTCGCCCAGAACTTGACCTTCGCGGCTTCTTCCGCCGAGAGCCTGCCGTCCTTGTAGGCCAGCAGCGCGCGGTCGATGAAGGCCCACAGCGCGTCGACCGTGGCGGACATGTCGGCGATGGTGAAGCGGCTGTTCTGGAAGTCGATGATGCGCTCCCCGAAGGCCTCGCGGTCCTTGGTGTACGCGACGGTCCAGTCGAACGCGGCCTGCGCGGCGGCGGCTCCGGCCACGCCGATCGAGAGGCGCTCGAGCGGCAGGTTCATCATGAGCTGGATGAAGCCCTTGCCCTCGACGCCGCCGATGAGGTTCTCCTCCGGCACGAACACGTCGCTGAACGACAGCTCGGCGGTGTCATGGCCGTGGAAGCCCATCTTGGACAGCTTCTTGCCGTTGTCGAATCCCTCCATGCCCTTCTCGATGAGCACGAGGCTGAACGCGTCGGGACGGTTGCCCTCGCCGGTCTTCACGAACGTGACGACGAGGTCGGCGGTCGCGCCCGATGAGATGAACGTCTTCGCGCCGTTGACGATGTAGCCGCCGTCCGTCTTCTTCGCCGTGGTCTTGATGCCGCGGAGGTCGGAGCCGGCGCCGGGCTCGGTCATGGCGAGCGCGCCGACGACCTCACCGGTGGCCATGCGGGGCAGCCACTTCTCCTTCTGCTCCTGCGTGCCCATGTGCACGAGGTACGGCACGGCCAGGTCGTCCTGGATGCCGAAGGCCCCGGCGAGCGATCCCGCTCCGGCCGCGATGACCTCTTCGTTCACGATCGCGCGGAAGCGGTAGTCCTGCAGCATTCCGGCGCCGCCGAACTCCTCCGGCACGGAGAGCCCGATGATGCCGGCCTCACCCGCGGCGCGCATCGTGGCGCGGTCCACCTCGCCGGCGGCGTCCCACTTCTCGATCGCCTCGTGCGTGACGTGGCGCTTGACGAAATCCTTGACGAGGTCGCGGAATGCCTCGTGATCCTCTTCGTAGATGTCGCGTTCCATGCCGTCCTCCCGAACGTGTCGTGCGTCGTTGCTCCGGCGAGTCTACGGCGGGAACACGGGGCAGGACAGGCGATTGTGAGAATGCATCCCATCGTGGGTGGGACTGGGTATCGCCTTTGTGGAATGCCTCAGTGCGAGCGGATCACACCCCTGCCGCGCCGGCTCAGTGGTCGTAATCGGGCGCCGCCGGGAGCCCGAAGAACTCCTCCAGCGTGTGATAGCCGCCTTCGTGATACGCCGCCGCGAGCTCCCTGCCGACGTAGCGCAGGTGCCAGGGCTCCGGGGCGTACCCGGTGACGGGCGTGCCGACCTGTTCGTAGCGCACGATGAACCCGTACTCCCAGGCGTGCGCCGCCACCCACTCGCTCTGACGCGTCGCGCCGAAGCCGTCCAGACCGCCGCAGCCGTCATCACAGGCCACGACGTCGAGGGCGAGACCGGTCTGATGCTCGCTGTGACCCGGTCGCGCCGAGCCGGCATCCGCGTCCGCCTGCCCCTGGTCCCGCACGTGCGCACCGTATGTCGCGACCTGGAGGCCGTAGGAACGGTAGCCGTTGTTCGCTCCGATGCGTCCGACCCCGGCCGCCCCGGCGGCGTCCGCCATGCGCCCGGCGGCGTCGGCGACCTCCGCGCGCACCCGGCCCGACGGGGTCGTCATCTGCAGCGGCACCTGGCTCAGTCCTTCGGGTTCGTAGGCGGCGGGTTCGAGCGGACGCCCCTTGTTGATCACGACCCAGATCCGGGCGGGATCGCTGAGCGAGACACAGGGTGCATTACCGGCGATCACCGCCTCACGGAAGCGCGCTCCACCGCCGAACCCCGCGACGGTGGCGGCGTCGTCCCCGGCCGCGATCGCAGCCTGCACCACGGGGTCGGCGCAGGGGTCCGCCGCAGGGGTCGCCGTGTTCTGCACGGTCGGTACCTGCATCACCGCGACGGGGCGCGGGAGCGGTGGGGATGCCACGGGGGTCGCGGCCGCCCCGGTGAGCGAGAGCACCACGCCGATCGCGGTCACCGCCAGCCCGACCGGCAGGGCGGGTCCGAAGATCGGGGAGCGCGGCGCCGCATGCTGAGCGTACGGCGAGGAGGGCATGCCCCCATTCTTCCATTCGAACATCAGTGCCACACTCACTTGACTTCGATTCGATTCTTTGTTCGACTGGGAGGATGCGGTGGCAGGGACAGAAACTCGCGGACAGCGACGAGGCGGCATTGCCGGGCCTCGAGAACCGTTCGAGCGTCCTCCGCACGGTGACCACACCGGAGTTCGCCGGCATGACGTTCCACGAGGTGCTGTCGAAGTCAGCGCTCAACCACGTCCCCGGGGCGTCGCGCATGCCCTTCGCCTGGACCATCAACCCCTATCGCGGCTGCTCCCATGCGTGCACCTACTGCTTCGCCCGGGGCACGCACGAGTACCTCGACCTCGACGGCGGCGCGGACTTCGACACCCAGATCGTCGTCAAGGTCAATGTCGTCGAGGTGCTCGAGCGGGAGCTGCGCCGCGGGAGCTGGCAGCACGAGACGGTCGCCCTCGGTACGAACACCGACCCGTACCAGCGGGCCGAGGGGCGCTACGCCCTCATGCCCGGCATCATCGAGGCGCTGGCCGCGTCCGGCACCCCGATGTCGATCCTGACGAAGGGCACACTGATCCGTCGGGACATCCCGCTGCTGAAGAAGGCGGCGCAGCGTGTGCCGGTCGACGTGCAGATGTCGATCGCGATGTACGACGACGCGCTGCAGAAGGCGATCGAGCCGGGCGCCCCGACCACGCAGGCCCGCCTCGACACGGTGCGCGCGCTCGCCGACGCCGGCTTCCCCGTCACGGTGTTCCTCATGCCGATCATGCCGCATCTGACCGACTCCCTTCCCGCGATCGACGACGCCCTCCGCCGTATCAAGGCCGCCGGAGCGCGGAGCGTGATCTACGGGGCCCTGCATCTGCGTCCGGGAGTCAAGCCGTGGTTCTTCCAGTGGCTTGGTGAGAACCGTCCCGATCTCGTGTCGTCGTATCGCGGGCTGTATCCCGGGGCGTCCGTCGAGGCACCGAAGCCGTACCGGCAGTGGCTCGCCAAGCGCGCTCGCCCCCTCATCCGGATGCACGGGCTCGACGGCCGGCACGAAGACGACTATCCGCGGCGCGGGTCCCGCCCGGGCCAAGGGCATGTCCAGACGGAGACGCCGCCGGCCGGGCCGGTCATGTTCACGCCGAGCGGCCGCGCGGCCGCCGCCCCGCCGCAGCCGATGCTGTTCTGACCCGGTCGGCCGGAGGGCGCGGCTCCGCGTAGGCTCGAGGATCATGGCGATCGGTTCGACAGTCCACACGTTCGAGATGCAGCTCGCCGACACCGATCGCGGGGTCTACGAAGACGTCTCGCTCCGGGCCGCCCGGCATCCGTCCGAGACCGACGCGTACATGCTCACCCGGGTCCTCGCCTACGGGCTCGAGTTCGCGGAGGGCGTCGCGTTCGGCGGCAGCGTCTCCGACACGGAGGAGCCCGCGGTGCTCGTGCGCGACCTCACGGGCCGAGTCACCGTCTGGATCGAGGTGGGCGCTCCGGATGCCGCGCGGCTGCATCACGCCTCCCGCCTCGCGGACCGGACAGTGGTCTACACGCACCGCGACCCGGCCAAGGTCATGGCGCCGTGGGCCGACAAGCGCATCCATCGTTCCGAGGACATCCGGGTGTACAGCTTCGACCCCGGCTTCATCGACAGCGCTACGCCCCACCTCGCCCGCCGGAACACCCTGACCCTCACGGTCACCGAGCGCGTTCTCTACCTCGACCTCAACGGCACGTCCCTGACGACCACCCTCCACGAGCACACCCTCCCCTGACACCCCGGCTGCCCGCGCACCTTCCCGGTGCGGAGTGCGAAAAGGCCCCGGAGACCGAAGTCTCCGGGGCCTTTCTGATCCCGAACGCGTCAGGAGGTGAGTTCCGCGGCGGACGGCACGCGCCCCGCGATCTCCTCGATCACGTCGTCGTCCACGCGCGCCTGCTCGAACGGCGCCTCGATCTCGGCGCGGCCGAGCAGCTCGGTCATCCGACGCTGGCGCTGCCGCGTGATGAGCGTGACGACCCGGCCCGAGCGCCCCGCGCGTCCGGTGCGACCCGAGCGGTGCAGGTACGTCTTGTACTCGTCCGGCGCGTCGGCCTGGACCACGAGGTCGATGTCGTCGACGTGGATGCCGCGCGCGGCCACATCGGTGGCCACGAGGACGTTCACCCGGCCCGAGGTCAGCTTCTCCAGGTTCCGCGTGCGCTTGGCCTGGTTGAGGTCGCCGTGCAGCGAGACCGCGGGGATCCCCGCGTCGTCGAACTGGTCGGCCAGCATGTCGGCGTAGGCACGGGTGCGGGCGAAGACCAGGGTCTTGCCCTCGCGGTCGACGAGGGAGGTGAGGATGTCGGCCTTGTCGCGGTGCTCGATGACGAGCACCCGGTGCTCGATCGTGCTGGAGCCCTGGTCTTCGCCCGCGACCTCGAACACGGCGGGGTCGACGAGGAACTCGTCCACGAGCGCCGCGACCTCGCGGTCGAGCGTCGCGGAGAACAGGAGCTTCTGGCTGCCCTCGGCCGTGCGGCGGAGGATGCGCTGGACGGGCTCGACGAACCCGAGCTCGCACATGTGGTCGGCTTCGTCGAGCACCGCGATCCGGCAGTCCGACAGGTCGAGCTTGCCCTGGTTCATCAGGTCCTCGACGCGGCCGGGGGTGCCGATGACGATGTCGACGCCCTTCTTCAGCGCGCCCACCTGACGACCCTGCGGCACACCGCCGTAGATCTGCGTCGTGAACAGGCCCACGCTCCGGGCGATCGGCTGGATGGTCCGGTCGATCTGCAGCGCGAGCTCGCGCGTCGGGGCGAGGATGATCGCGCGCGGCGAGCGGCCGAACTCGCGACGCTTGCCCGCCTGCGACTTCAGCACCCGCTCGACGAGCGGCGCGCCGAAGGCGATGGTCTTGCCGGAGCCCGTGCGGCCGCGGGCGAGCACGTCGCGTCCCTCGAGGACGGCGGGGATGCTCGCCGCCTGGATCGGGAACGGCGTCGCGGCCCCCATGCCGTTCAGGGTCTCGGTGATGTTCGAGCCGAGGCCGAGATCGGCGAACGTGATGCCCTCGACCTCGACGGCCTGCACGGCCTGCGCCTCGAGGCGCTCGTGGACGACGTCGTCGGCCTGCTCGAACGCCGCCTTCGGCTTCGCGTTCCAGTCGTCGCGGCGGGGGCGCTCGTCCCGACGCGGACGCTCGGTACGGTAGGCCCCGCCGGTCGACGGCCGCTCGCGCCCGCCCTCGAAGGAGCGCTGCGTGCGGTCGCGGTCGAAGGCGCGGCGGGCACGGGCGGCGTCGTAGGAGCGGTCGGCCCCCTGGTCGTTGCCGCGGGCGCGGTCGCCCCCGCGGTCATCGCGCCGCGGACGGTCGTCGCGGTCGAAGCGCGGACGCTCGTTCCGGCGATCGTCGAAGCGCGGGCGGCCCCCGTCGCGGTGGTCGCCGTCGCGGAAGCCCTGTCGCTGCGAGCCGCCGCGGTCGTCGCGCCGCGGACGGTCGTCGAAGCGGCCGGCCCCTGCGCGGTCGTTGTACCGCGGACGCTCGGAGCGGTCGTCGAACCGGCCGGCGCCTGCGCGGTCGTCGCGGCGGTGCGGGGCCTCGCGGCGTCCGGACTCCGCACGGTTGCGGATGCTGCGGGCCTCGTCGCGGCCGGCGCGCTCCTGAGAGCTCCACCGACGCTTCGGCGCACCGGACTCGGTCTCCTCCGGGCGATAGCCGCGGTGGCCGGGGCTGCGGCTGCCGGGGCGGCGGTCGTACCCGCCGGTCACCCGGGAGTCGCGGTCCTCGCGAGCGGGACGCTCGTCGCGGGCCGTGTCCCGACCACCGGTCGGTCGGTGGCGGTCGTGGAACGAGGTCTTCTTGGCGCCGTAGCGCGGCTCGAAGTTCGCGGCGGCGCGACCGCCGCGGGGCTTCTTGTTCTTGGGCATTCGGGTGTCCTTCTTGCGTTCTCGCACGAGAACAGCGCTGCGCGCACGCGCGAGCACTCCGATCCAGCGGAGTCCGGACGATCTGCGGCCGGGGCCATTCCTGTGATGGTTGATTCGCGTCGATCGACGCGCACCATCGGCCCCTGGACTCACACTTCACACACTGAAAAACGTCCGCGCCCTGCGCGGGTGTCCGAAGCCGACCGCCCCAGTCTACCCGGCGACCCTGGGAGACCCCCGCACTCCGGCGGCCTGCGGCACTACGATGTCGAGGTGAACTCCGTCTCTCCCACCGGCACCCAGGTCCACCTCCGCCTCGGCGACGTGACCGCGCAGATCGCCCAGGTCGGCGCCTCGCTCCGTGGCCTGCGCATCGGCGAGGTCGACCTCGTCTCGCCCTACCCGCTCGACGTCCCGACGCCATCATGCTCAGGAGTCGTGCTGACGCCGTGGCCCAACCGGGTGCGGGACGGCCGCTGGGACGACGAGGGCACCGTCCGTCAGCTCGCGATCAGCGAGCCGAAGACCACCACCGCCAGCCACGGGCTCCTGCGCTACACCGCCTACGCGGTCGAGCAGACGGAGGGAGCCGCGACCCTGCGCGCGACCGTCTTCCCGCAGACCGGCTACCCGTACCTGATCGAGACGTCCGTCGCCTACGTCCTCACCGCGGACGGCATCGAGGTCACGCACACGCTCACCAACTGGTCCGATTCGGCTGCTCCGGTCGCGCTCGGCACGCACCCGTTCCCGACGATCGGCGACGTCGACCCGCACGACCTCGTCCTCCGCGTCCCGGCCCACACCGTGTTCGAGACGGACGACCGCATGCTTCCGATCGGCACCCGTCCCGCCGACCCCGACCTGCGCGAGGGCGTCCGAGTCGGCGACGTCTCGCTCGACACCGGGTTCACGGACCTTGTGCGCGACCCCGACGGCCGCGTGCGGCACACCCTCACCGCGCCCGACGGCCGGACCGTCACGCTCTGGCAGGGCGAGGGCTTCGACTTCGTGCAGGTGTACACCGCGACGAACTACCCCGGAACCCCGCTCGCCGTCGCGATCGAGCCGATGACCGCTCCGGCGGACGCGTTCAACAGCGGCCTCGGGGTGCGCCGTCTGGCTTCTGGCGAGACCTGGACGCTGGAGTGGGGCCTCTCCTTCGCTTGACCGCGGTTCACAACTCAGGAGAACACACGCGGAAAGGCCCCGATCCTCGTCTCACCGACGGAATCGGGGCCTTTCTCCTGAGTTGTGAACGCTCGGCTACTCGCCGTGGTTCTCGCGCAGCTCTCGGCGGCTGACCGGTGTGCCGTCCGCATGGACCGGAACCGGGGCGGCATCCTCGTGGTGCTCGCCCTTGCGGGCCCGGCGGCGCTCCCGCGCCCCCTCGACGAGGTTGTACAGCGTCGGCAGCACGATGAGCGTCAGCACCGTGGAGGAGACGAGTCCGCCGATCACCACGATGGCCAGCGGCTGGGAGATGAACCCGCCGTGCCCCGTGATCCCCAGCGCCATCGGGGTGAGGGCGAGGATCGTGGCGAGCGCTGTCATGAGGATCGGGCGCAGACGCTTCTCCCCACCTGCCATCACGGCATCCGCGGTCGACAGCCCCTTCTCCCGATACTGGTTCACGAGGTCGACGAGCACGATCGCGTTCGTCACCACGATGCCGATGAGCATCAGCACACCGATCAGCGAGGCCACGCCCAGCGGCACGCCCGTGACGATCTGCAGCAGGATGGCTCCGGTCGCCGCGAACGGCACCGAGATCAGCAGCAGGAGCGGCTGCCGCAGCGACTTGAACGTCGCCACCATCACGACGTACACGATGAGGATCGCGGCGAGCATCGCGAGGCCGAGCTGCGCGAACGAATCGGCCTGCTGCGAGGCGACGCCGCCGACCTCGGCCGAGGCGCCGTCCGGGAGGTCCGCCGCGGCGAGCGCCTCGGTGACCGACTGGGTGGCGACCGCGAGGTTGTCCGATGCGGGCGGCACGGTGACGGTCGAGGTGCGGCGTCCCTGCTCGGTGGTGATCGAGGTGGGGCCGTTGCGCTGCTCGACGGTCGCGATGTCCTGCAGCGGCACGATGCCCGCCGCGGTGGGGATCGCGAGCTGCTGGAGCGCGGCGACGGTCGTCGGCGGCTCCGGGTTGACGAGGTATACCGTCAGCGCGGTGTCGTCGATCTCGACCGATCCGATCTGCTGCGGACGCATCGTGTTGGACACGATCGACCCGACGGCGACCTCGGACAGCCCGACCCGCGCGGCGGCCTCGCGGTCCACGACCACGGCGATGTACGGCAGGGCCTCGGCGAGGTTGTCCGTGACCTGCCCGATGCCCTCGCGGCCGTCGAGCTCCTCCACCACGGCGGAGGTCGCGGTGGCGAGGTCGTCGCCGTTCGCCGCCGTCACGGTGATCTCGATGTCGCTGGAGCCGAAACCGGCGGACGCCGCGACGTTGACCTCGCCGACCTCGTCGCCGAGGCCGTCGATGGCATCCTGCACCTCGGCACGCAGCTTCTCCTGGTCGGCGTCGCCGTCGGTGAGGACCGAGTAGGTGATCCCCGCGCCGCCGGAGAACGCGTCGCGCAGCGCGGAGCCGCTCGACCCGATGGAGGCCTGCACGTGCTCGATGCCGTCGATGTCGAGAAGGGCCTCCTCGACGGGGGCAGCGGCATCGGACTTCGCCTGCAGGCTCGCGGTCGGCCCGAGGTCCTGCGTCACGGTCATGGTGTTCTGACCGGAGTCGCTGAGGAAGTTCACCTTCATCAGCGGGGCGGCGGCGAGCGTCCCGGCGAGGACCACTACCGCGAGTGCCACCGTGATGCCCGAGTGCTTCAGCGTCCAGCCGAGGATGGGGCGGTAGCCGCGCTGCAGCCGCGTCGGCGGGGCCGCCGGGTCCTCCGGGTCGATCGCGTTCCCGCTCTCGTCGAGGAGCGGCTTGCCGGGCTTGAGGAACCAGTACGCCAGCACCGGCACGATCGTCAGAGCCACGAAGAGCGAGGCGACCATGGCGATGGTGACCGTCATCGCGAACGGACGGAACAGCTCGCCCACCATGTCGCCGACGAACACGATCGGCAGGAACACCGCCACGGTCGTGATGGTCGACGCGGTGATGGCCGCGGCGACCTCGCGCACCGCGAGACGGATCGCATCGCCCTTGTCCGCGCCGCCGACGTAGTGGCGCTTGATGTTCTCGATCACCACGATGGAGTCGTCGACCACGCGGCCGATCGCGATCGTGAGCGCCCCGAGGGTCAGCACGTTCAGCGAGTAGCCGAATGCCTGCAGCCCGATGAAGGTGATGAGGACGGACGTCGGGATGGAGATCGCGGTGACGAGCGTCGAGCGCACCGACATCAGGAACACGAGGATCACGAGCACGGCCATCACGAGGCCGAGCAGACCCTCCGTGGCGAGGGTGTCGATCGACTGCACGATGAACGGCGCCTGGTCGAACACGACGGTGAACTCGGCGTCCGGGAGCGCTTCCCCGATCTCGTCGAGCGCGGCCAGAACCCCCTGCGACACCTCGACCGTGTTGGCGGCGGGGAGCTTGGTGATGGAGATCGACAGGGCATCCTCGCCGTCGACCCGGGAGATCGAGGTCACCGGGTCCGACACCTGGGCCACCGTCGCGACGTCGCCGATGGTCACCGCGGTACCGACGAGAGGCAAGGCGGCGATCTCGTCGACCGAGGTGATCTTGGCGCCGGTCTGCACCGTGAGGGTCTCGCCGTCCTCGGTGATCTCACCGCCGGGGAAGAGGGTGCCGTTCTGCTGCAGCGCGGTGCTGATCGCCTCGCTGCTCTGCCCGGCCGCGCCGAGCTTCGCGAGGTCGGGGGTGATGGTGATGCGCTGCCCGACGCCGCCGACGATCTCCGCCGCGTTCACCCCGTCGACGTCCTCCAGATCGGGGATCGCGACGCTCTCCAGCTGCGCCTGGGCGTTGTCCGCGTCCTCGAAGCCCGTGACCGCGACCTGGATCACCGGGAAGTCGTCGATCGAGACCGAGAGCACCTGCGGCGTGACGTCCTCCGGGAGCTGCGAAGAGATGCGGTTGATCGCCTGCTGGATCTTCTGCTCCGCGGTCGCGAGGTTGGTGCCGTACGAGAACATCGCCTGCACGATCGAGGCGTTGGTCGTGCTCGTCGCGGTCGTCGACTCCAGGTCGGGCACGCCCTGGATGGCGGACTCGATCGGCGTCGAGACGTCGTTCTCGACCACCTCGGGCGAGGCGCCGGGGTAGGTGGTCATGACCACGAGCGCCGGCAGCTCGAGCGACGGGATGAGCTCCTGCTTGAGGTTGGTCAGCGCGAGCCCGCCGAACACCGCGGCGACGATCGTCACGAGCGCGATGAGCGCGCGGTTCTTCAGGCTGAGGATGGCGAGTTTCGACAAGGCGGGTTCCTCGGTGTCAGGGGGTGGCGGTCGCTGCGGATGGGAGGGAGAGAGGTACTCCGAGGATCCGCGCCAGTGCGGATTCGAGGAAGGACTGTTCGAGATCGACGTCGCGGATCTGCGTGCTCCACATGACGCCGTCGATGAAGATCATCGCCGCTCGGGCCCGGTCGGCGCCATAGGTCGGCTCCAGGAGGTCGACGAGGCGGTCGGACAGGTGGCGCGCGAGCTGGCGCAGACGCGGATCGTGCACGGCTGCCGTGACCACGGCCCGATCCGCCTGCACAGCGTGGCCGTCGTGGATGCTGTCGTACACGAGCGCCGCGATGACGTCGGCCCCGGCTCCCCGTTCGGCGAGGGTCTGCCGCACTCCGTCGAGTCGGCATTCGATCTCGTCCGCGAGCGCTCGGAAGGCGGCGGTGCGCAGGTCGTCGAGGGTGTCGAAGTACTGGGTGGTCGCCCCGAGCGGCACTCCGGCTCTGGCGGCGACCATCCGATGCGTGATGGCGTCGGCCCCGACCTCGACGATCAGCTCGGCCGTCGCGGTGACGATCTCCCGACGACGCGCTTCGGGGTCACGCCGCCGACGCGCGCTCTCCACCATCGCTCACCCCCTGGACACCCGTACATGTACGTTTGTACATTCGCTCCGGTGTGAACTCCCTGAGAACGGCCGCCCACTTCTTTCCTGTCTCCCCGCTGTGCCGGATCACTTCCGCACCCCGCACCCCCGTTCACGGTCCCTTTTCGCGCTCTCACGGGCGGGAACCTCCTCCCGTGATCGAAAACGTACCGGGGTGGGGGCGAGAGCGGGGTCAGGCGGCGGAGGAAGACGGGGCGGAGGAGGGGGTCTGGCCGCGCTCGAAGTAGGCGACGAGATCGGGGTCGAGCGGGGGGACGGCGATCGCGGAGCCGTCACCCCGGAGGGACGCGGTGGCGAGGATGCCGGCGGCCACGGCCTCGCGCGCCGCGACGGGAGAGGTCGCCGTGAGACCCCCGTGCCGCACGAACCGGAGGAACTCGGCCACGAGCAGCGCGTCGGCTCCATCGTGTCCGGCGTCGGGCACCTCGGGCACGACGAACACCTCGTCCGCGTCGGCCGCCCCGGCATGCCGACGGTTCCACAGCTTCACCTCGCTGCCGGCCACGTCGCCGAAGTTCTCGATGCGCCCCTCGGTGCCGATCACGGTGTAGTTCCGCCAGTAGTCCGGGGTGAAGTGGCACTGCTGGTACGAGGCGAAGATCCCGCCCTCGAGCCGCAGGTTCACCATCGAGATGTCCTCGACGTCGACCACAGGGTGGAGTCCGGTGAGCGCGGTCGGCGGCCAGTTGTCCATGCTGAACCAGTCGGGCATCCGCTCCCCCGTGCGGTCCCGCCGGTCGGTGATGTCGCCGTAGACGCTGAGACCGCCCATCGCCGCCACCTGCTGGGTGTACGCGCCCGCCAGCCAGTGGATGATGTCGAGGTCGTGCGCTCCCTTCTGCAGGAGGAGTCCGGTGGTGCGGCTCCGGTCGGCGTGCCAGTCCTTGAAGTAGAAGTCGCCGCCGTGCCCCACGAAGTGCCGCACCCACACGGCCTTCACCTGCCCGATGCGCCCGGTCTGGATGAGCCCGCGCATGAGCGTGATCACGGGCATGTGCCGCATGTTGTGGCCGATGTAGAGGCGGGTCCCGGTCCGTCGCGCCGTCTCCAGCATGCGGTCGGCGTCGGCGAGGTCGATCGCGAGGGGCTTCTCGCAGAAGACGGGCACCCCGGCCTCCAGCGCCCGGATGGTCAGCGCGGCGTGCGTGTCGTCCGGGGTCAGCACCATGACCGCGTCCACCCCGGACGCGAGCAGCTCGTCGAGGGAGTCGGTGATGAGGGCGTCGGGGACGAGCGCCCTGGCGTCCTCGCGGGCACGCGGGGCGAGGTCGCAGACGGCGGTGATACGGGAGCCGTGGCCCGGCCGATGCACCTCCTCCTGAAGGGTGGAGCGCGCGCCGAAGCCGATGATGCCGATGTGGAGGTCCAACAGAAGTCCTTCGTGAAAGGGGGGGGGAAGAAGAGGGGGCGGCTCAGCGACCGCGGGCAGCCGGGGCGTCGAGATCGGTCGAGCCGCCGGGGACGAGGGCCCAGGGGAACTCGTGCAGCGCACCGGGCGAGGGGTCGCTCTCGAGCGCCTTCTCGACGATGATCCGCGCCTGCCGCTCGTAGAAGTCCGTCGGGCCGACGGTGGTGAGGGTGGGGGCGATGAGCCGGGCGTCCGGGGTGTTCCCGACGCCGACCACCGCGACGTCGTGCGGCACGCGGAGCCCGAGCATGTGGGCGGCGTTGATCGCGGCGATCGCGGCGAAGTCGGTCGTCGCGTACACGGCGTCCGGGCGGTTCTCCTGCGACAGCAGCTCGATCGCGGCGGTGAAGGCGCTGGCCTGCGTCTCGGCATAGGTCACGGTCCATGCCGGGTCCGGGGAGATGCCGGCCGCCGCGAGCTTCTCGACATATGGCGTGTACCGCGTGACCTGCGTGGCCGCGAGGCGGACGGCGCCCTCCGCGGCGATGCAGCCGATGGCCGCGTGCCGCTCCAGCAGGTGGTCCATCGCGAGCTCGCACCCCGGGATCGCGTCCGAGCGGATGACGTCGAACCCGTCCGGCTCCAGATGCTCCGAGAACACCACGAGCCGCTGGCCGCGCTTGACGAGGTCGCCCAGCCGTCGGGCGTCCTCCTCGTCCAGCCCGACGCCGTCGAGGTATGCCACGTCGCTCTCGACGCGGTCGAGCGCCGCGTGCCAGTCGCCGTCGGCGAGGATCAGCGTCGTGAGCCCGTGCTTGTTCGCCTCGGCGTTCACGGCGTCGGCCACCGCCAGCGACCACGGATCGCTCAGCATGTGGAGGGAGAGCTGTACCATGCCGCTGCGACCGGTGCGGATCGCCCTGGCCGCCGTGTTCGGACGGTAGTTGAGCTCGTCCGCGGCCGCGAGCACCCTGGCCGCGGTCGCTTCGGCCACGCCGGCCCCGCTGGCACCGGCGCGGCCGGAGAAGACGTACGACACGGTCGCGGTCGACACCCCGGCACGTTCGGCCACCATCCGCAGCGTCGGTCGGCGGCTGGGGGCGTGCTCACGCTGTGCCATGTCTCATCCCTTCGTCCCGCTGAACGCGATGCCCTGGATGAACTGCCGCTGCAGGATCATGAACGTCACCAGCATGGGCAGGGTCGCCAGCAGGGCGCCGGCCATGAGCACCGGGTAATCGGTGCCGTGGATGCCGACGAGCTGCGAGAGTCCGACAGACAGCGGCATCTTCGCCGGGTCGGTCGTCACGATCAGCGGCCACAGCAGATCGTTCCAGGACCACAGCACGGTGAACACCACAAGTGCGATGATGCCAGGCTTCGCCAGTGGAACCATGATCCGCCAGAAGGTCTGCCACGGATTCGCCCCGTCGATCCGCGCCGCCTCCTCCAGCTCGGCCGGCATGGAGAGGAAGAACTGGCGCATCAGGAAGGTCCCGAAGGCGCTGAAGATGCCGGGCACGATGAGCGCCTGCAACGTGTTCAGCCAGCCGAGCGCCTGGATGATCTCGTACTGCGGCAGCAGGTAGAGCTGCGAGGGCACCATGAGCACCGAGAGGAACACGACGAACAGGGCGTTCCGGCCGGGGAAGGCGATGCGCGCGAACGCGTAGCCCGCCATGGTGCACAGGACGACCTGCCCGACCGTGCGGCCGACGGTGAGGAGCACGGAGTTCAGGAACATCTGGCCGAACGGCATCGAGTCGAAGACCTCGGCGAAGTTCGTGAACACCCATTCGCGCGGGAGGAACGACGGCGGCACCTGCACCGAGTCGGACAGCGTCTTGAACGAGGTCAGCAGCTGCCAGACGAACGGGAACACCATGAGTGCGGCGCCGGCGATGAGCACGACGTGCACGATCCACAGTCCGCGGTTCCGGGGCGTGCCGGCCGTCCGCGATCGTGCGGGGGCGGCGCCGACGACCGCGCGGGTGTCGAGGGAGACGTCACTCATAGTGCACCCACTTCTTCTGCAGCCGGAACTGCACGATCGTCAGCACGAGGATGATCAGCAGCAGGAGGAAGGCGACGGCGGCGGCGTACCCGCGGTCGTTGTCGAGGAAACCCGCTTCGTAGAACAGGTAGACGACCGTGCGGGTGTTCGGCATCGCGGGGTTGCTGCGGCCGAGCATCATGTAGATGAGGTCGAACACCTGCAGAGCCCCGATCACGCTGATGACGCTGACGAAGAAGATCGACGGCGACAGCAGCGGGATCGTGATGGAGAAGAACTTCCGCACGGGGCCCGCCCCGTCGAGGTCGGCCGCCTCCATGATCGTGTCCGGGATGCCCTGGAGTCCGGCGAGGAAGATGACGATGTTGGTCCCCAGTCCCGCCCAGATGCCGACGACGGCGATCGCGATCAACGCGGTGTTCGGGTCGGTCAGCCAGCTCCGCCCGTCGATGCCCACCGCGCCGAGGGCGGCGTTCAGGACGCCGTAGTCGCCGTTGTAGATCATGCGCCAGACGAGGGCGATCGCCGCGGGCATGGTGACGACGGGGATGAAGTAGAGGGTGCGGTAGGCGCTGCGGCCCGTGAGGCCGGTGGTGTTCAGCAGCGCGGCGATCCCGACCGCGAGGGGGATGCCGATCAGCGCGATCACCGTGTAGACCGCGGTGTTGCGCAGAGCGCCGAGGAGCTCCGGGTCCTGGAACAGCCGCACGTAGTTCTCGAACCCGATCCACTCGGAGCCGCCGAACGGGCCGGACTTCGTGAAGGAGATGATGAGCGTGCGCACGGTCGGCCACAGGTAGAACACGGCCAGCCCCAGGGCGGTGGGCCCGAGGAAGACGAGGGCCCACCACGGCGAGGCACCGGGTGTCCGGCGCCGCCGCCGGACACCGGAGGACGGGGCCTCCGGTGCCCGCCCGGCGGCGGGGGCGACCGCGCGAGGCGCGAGGACGGTCATCCGGTCACTCCTGCTCGGCGTCCAGCGCGGTCTGCATCTGCGCGGCGAGATCCTGCAGGCCTTCCTTCGGGGAGACCGCTCCGGACCAGACCTGGGACAGCACCTCGCTCTCGATGCTCGTCCACGCGGAGGTGTTCTTCGACACCGGGTACGGGACGGCCGTCTCCAGCGCGTCGATGTAGACCTGCAGGTCGTACTGCGGGAGCGCATCCACCCAGGCCTGCTGCGTGCCGTTGAACGCCGGGATCACGGTGCCGGTCTCGGCCTGGATCTTCGCCGCCTGCTCGCCGCTCGCGAAGGCGGCGAAGTCCTTCGCCTCCTCCACGTGCGCGCTCTTGGCGTTCGCGACGTTCCCGACGCCGTGGATCACGCTCTGATTGCCCTCCGGGCCTGCGGGCAGCGGAGCCACGTCGACGCTGTCGCCGATGTCGGCGTTGTCCGCGTAGGCGATGGCGGCCCAGGAGCCGTTCTGGAACATGGCGACCTTGCCCGACAGGAAGAAGTCCTCCGGGTTCGTGTCCGTCATCTGCTGCGCCGTGGGCGAGGAGCCGTCAGCGATGAGGTCGGTCCACAGCTCGACGCCCTCGAGAGCCTCGGGCGAACCGTAGCCGCTCTCAGTGCCGTCCGCGGAGATGACTTCGCCGCCGGCCTGTGCGATCGAGTTGTAGAAGTTCTCCTGGCCGTACTGGCTCGCGGCGACGCCGAACCGGCCGCTCGCGGGGTCGGTCAGCTTCGCGGCCGCGGTGGTGAAGTCGTCCCAGGTCCAGCCGGCGCTGGGGTACTCCACTCCGGCGGCGTCGAACAGCGTCTTGTTGTACCAGAGCGCGACGGTGTCGAAGTCCTTGGGGGCGCCGTAGAGCGCGTCGTCGTAGGTGTAGAGGTCGACGAGGCCCTGGGGGTAGTCGGAGGCGTTCACGTCGTCGAGCGGCGCGAGCTGGCCGTTCGAGGCGTAGAGCTGGAAGTTCGGCCCGTTCATCCAGAACACGTCGGCGGCCGATCCTCCCGTCACCGCGGTCTGGAGCTTGGTGAAGTACTCCTTGTAGGGCGTGACCTGGATCTCGATCGTGACGTTCGGGTGCTCCTCGGTATAGGCGGCGGCGATGTCCTCCATCGCGGGCTTCTGGTTCTCGTCCCAGATCGCGTAGCTGAGGGTGATGTCGCCGCCCGAGGACTCCCCGGTCGCGGAGGAGGAGCAGGCGGAGAGCGCCAGGACGGCGGCCGCGGAGGCGGCGAGAGCGCCCAGGGCGCGGCGGGAGGTGCGGGGCATCGAGGTCTCCTTTGACGGGTGCACGAGAAGGCGGTGCGCGATGTTAACCGTTTAGCGTTAAACGATTAGCAGCGAGAGTAGCGCGCCGCGTCCGTTCTTCGCAAGCACCGATCTAGAGCGCGGATCCCAGCGCCAGCCCCAGCCCCGCGGCGAGGAGACCGAGCAGGAGCATGCCGAGCGCGTCGAACGCCGCAGCCCCGCGTTCGCCGTCCCGCCACAGGGCGACCGCATCGAGCATCGCGGTGCTGAAGGTCGTGTAGCCCCCGAGCAGACCAGCGCCGAGCACGAACGCCGCGTCCGGAAGCGCCGTCGCCACCAGCCCCAGCGCGAAGGAGCCGCTGAGGTTGACGGCCAGGATCCCCCACGGGAACCGCCGGCCGACGAGCCGGGCGACACCGAGGTCGACGAGATAGCGCAGGACGGCGCCGACGCCCCCGGCGAGCGCCGCGGCGAGGAACAGCAGCGGACTCACGTCGCCCCTCCCCGGCGCGGGCGCCCCAGCCGGAGCCCCGCGGACGCCGCGAGGAGGCCGAGGGCGAGGCTGACCGCGGCATACGCGGCGGCGAGGAGCGGTGCCGACGCCCACAGGGCTAGCGTCCCGGTCATGAAGGCGCTGTAGGTCGTGAACCCCCCGAGGACCCCGGTGCCCAGCAGCAGCCGCAGCTCCGCCGAGGCCGGGAGCCGCGCCGCCACGACGCCGATGAGCAGGGCGCCCAGCACGTTGGCCGGCAGCACCGCGAGGGGGAACCCGCCGAGGTCGGGGACGAGGAGCCCGAGGCCCAGGCGCGCCGCCGTCCCCAGCGTGCCGCCGAGCGCGACGAGCAGGACACGACGGAGACTCACGCTGGCCACTGTAGTCGCGCATGACAGCGCGACCGTCGGATGTCAAGGCGTTGGGGCGGGGACGGGGACAGGCGTTGACTGTCGGCATGAAGCCACTCTGGAAGGTCGACCAGGACGCACCCCACGGCACTCCCTTCGATCCCGGCGCGCAGCACGACGTGCTCATCGTGGGGGCAGGCCTCACGGGACTCTCGACCGCGGTGCTCCTGACCCGCGCCGGACTCGACGTCGTCGTCGTCGATGCAGGCGATGTGGCGGAGCTGTCGACGGGCGGCAACACGGGCAAGCTCTCCCTCCTCCAGGGGCAGCAGCTCGCCACGATCCGCACGCACCATCCGGCCGCGCTCGTCCAGGCGTACGTCGACGCCAACCGCGCCGGCATGGAGTGGCTCACGGGCTTCGCGGACAGCGCCGGCCTGAGCTACACGGAGCGGACCGACCACACCTACGCCCAGGGTCCTGAGGGGCTCGAATCGGTGCGGTCCCAGCATGCCGCCGCGCGGGAGGCGGGACTGCCGACGCGTCTGCTCACCGCGGGCGAGCTGTCGACGCCGTTCCCCGTCGCGGGCGCGGTCGCGCTGGATTCCCAGGTGACGATCGACCCGGTCGCCGTCGCCGACGCGCTCGCGAAGGAGTTCCTCGCGGGCGGCGGCACCCTGCACACCGGCGTCCGTGTGACGGGCGCCCACGCCCTCCCGGAGCCTCGGGTGGAGACCACGGCCGGCCCGATGTTCGCCGAGCACATCGTCCTCGCGACGGGGACCCCGATCCTCGACCGGGGCCTGTACTTCTCCAAGGTCGCCGGGATGCGGTCGTACTGCGTCTCGTTCCGGGTCTCCAGCGGGGTGCCGGAGGGGACGTTCATCTCCGCCGACAGCCCCACGCGGTCGATCCGCCCGGTTTCGGCTGCCGACGGTCCGGCGGACACGGCACAGCTCGTCGTCGGCGGCAACGGGCATCCGGTCGGCCGCTCGGACGGTGAGACCGCGGCGATCGACGATCTCGTCGCCTGGACGCGGCTGCACTTCCCGGACGCGGAGGAGACGCACCGCTGGTCCGCGCAGGACTACCAGTCGCACAACCTCATCCCCTTCGTCGGCGCTCTGCCGCGCGGCCTCGGTCGCATCCGCATCGCCACCGGGTACGCGAAGTGGGGGCTGTCGAACGCGCCCGCCGCGGCCCTGCGGCTCACCGAGGAGATCATCGGGACGAAGCGCAGCGAGCGTCCGTCCTGGATGCTGCGCCTCGGCACCCGTCTGACCGTCCCCGCCGACCTCGCGCGCGGCGCCGTCGAGGGAGCGAAGGTGGCCGCCGCGGCCACGAAGGGCTGGGTCGCGGCCGAGACCACGCCGGTCCCGGTGCCGCAACCAGCGGAGGGCGAGGGCGTGGTGGCGAACCGTGGCGGCCGCCCGGTCGCCATCTCCACCGTCGACGGCGTGACCCGTGCGGTCAGCGCGGTGTGCCCGCACCTCGGCGGCGTCCTCGACTGGAACGACGCCGAGTGCACATGGGACTGCCCGCTGCACGCGTCGCGGTTCGCCGCGGACGGCACCCGCATCGAGGGGCCTGCTCTGAAGGACCTCGAGCAGATGCCGCGGACGGTCGGCGGCTCGTGACTCAGGACCGGGTCGGCGGGGCGTCCCAACCCTGCTGCGGGGTGTCGCAGTCCTCACGGAACACGTACTGCGACACGAGCTTGCGCTGGCTGCTGGACCAGTCGATCGCCGGGCGACGCTGCTCCGGCGGCAGGTAGCCCAGCCGGTAGACGGCCATGAGCTCCAGGTCGTCGGGCACCCGCAGCAGCCGCACGATCTCGTCCCAGCGCCCCGGCACCTCCATCGGGAACGAGATGAATTGGATGCCCATGCCCAGCTCGACCGTGGTCAGCCAGACGTTCTCCATGGCCGCGCCCATGCTGAACACGGAGTAGAACGACGACAGCTGCCCCGGCCGGTACTCGCTGCGGTCGAGCATGACGCCGAGCAGGAGGGGCGACCCGGCCACGAGCTTGCGGTTCTCCGCGCCCAGCGTCTTCGGCACCCCGAACGTGTTCATCAGCGTCTGGCCGCGCTTCGTGAACACCTGCGACGTGAAGGGGCGCAGCGGCGCGGGGAGCTTGTCGAACAGCATGCCGCTGCGCTTCTCCTCCATCTCCTCCTGGCTGAAGCGGAAGTAGGGCTTGTACCGCTCGAAGAACGTGCCGTTCGACATCGCCTCGGTCATGCTCTCGCCGGAGATGCGCGCGATCTCGTCGATCGTGTCCCGGTTCTCGATCACGACGAAGCGCCACGGCTGACTGTTGAGCTGCGACGGTGCGCGACCTGCGGCTTCCAGGAGGATGCGCTGGTGCTCCTCGGAGACCGGGTCGGGGAGGAACGCTCCGTTCGTGGTCTTGCGGCGGCGGATGGCGTCGAGGAGTTCCATACGGTCACTTCCGGTCGGAGGGGAGGCGCGAGACCACGAGGCCCGCGAGGACGAAGGGCGCTGCCGTGAGGGCGACGAGCGGGTGCCGCCGGGTGTGCGTCCCGGCGTAGGGGATCGCGGCAAGCGGGACGGCAGCGGGGAGGAGGGCCAGGGCGGCGCGGCGGCTGCGCGGCGTGCGAGTGGCCAGACCGACGACGACGGCGAGTCCGGTCGTCGCGCAGGTCAGGATGTAGAGCGCGTGGTGCACCCAGCGGAAACGACGCGTGTCGATGAGCCGTCCCGCCACCGCAGCCCCGAGGGCGCAGTTCGCCGCATAGGCCGTCGCCGCCGCCGCGAAGACTCCGGACGCGGGGCGGTCGTCGCGCTCGCGCTTCCGTCGCCCCGTCATGGCACGACCCTACGCCCTCCCCTCCTCCCCCGATCCACCCCCTTGCGTACGAGCGGCCCCCTTGAGTACGACCGCACCGGGGTGGGTCGCACGCAAAGGGGCCGCTCGACGGATCAGAGGGCGGCGTCCGCGTAGATGCGGAGCGCGTCGCGGACGAACTCCGCACCCTGCGTGCCGCCCGCGGACGTCGCGTAGTTCGCACCGAAGCGCGGGTCCGCGACGTACATCTCGCCGAGTCCGATGACGTACGCCTTGGCTGCGGCATCCGGCCCCTTCCGGAGGGCGGCGGCCGGAGTGCCGGGGATGCCCGTGAGCCAGGCGACGTGACGACGCGCGAGCTCCTGTGCCTCGGCGGACGCGGGATCGATGCCGCTCTCCGCCGCGGCGATCCAGTCGCGTCCGAGATCGGACACGCGCTGCTGCCAGTCGGCGCGCTCGGCGTCGCTCATCCCGCGCCACCAGCGGTCGCTGTCGGCGTAGGCCTTCGTCCCCCAGCGGTCCTCGACCTCCTGCTTGTACTGCGTGTGGTCGAAGCCGTCGAACATGTTCTCTGCCATGAGGTTCTCACCTCCTCTCAATGCCGTGATGGTGGATTCGACCGACGCGATCTGCCGCGCCAGCCGGGTCTGCTCCTCGCGCAGCAGCGCGAGGTGGGTCTCCAGGGCCGACGCCTCGGCCGCCGAGCCCCCGCCCTGCGTCCCCGAGCCCGCGTCCCGCGTCCCTGAGCCCTGTTTCCCTGAGCCCTGGGTGCCTGAGCCTGTCGAAGGGCCCAGCACCTCCGCGATCTGCGGCAACCCGAGTCCGAGCTCCCGCAGCAGGAGGATCCGCTGCAGTCGCACGAGCGCCGCCGCGTCATAGTGCCGGTAGCCGTTGGCCGCGATGCGCGACGGCGGCAGCAGCCCGATGTCGTCGTAGTGCCGCAGCGTCCGGCTCGTCGTGCCCGCCAGCCGCGCGATCTCCTGGATCGACCAGTCCCGCGATTCCATCCGCCCACCCCTTCCGTGTCAGGTCTCCTCCCACCGTAGAAGTTGCCGCTACGTCAAGGTCAACCCCGCCTCCGAATCGCTGGCTTGGCTCTATTTCCGGCGGCGATGGGCCAATCAGGCGATTCGAAGGAGAGAGGGGGTGTCGGAATCGAGATATATCGTGTTATCGTGACGGCAACACGATATATCGTGAATCCCTCGACACAGGAGAAGCAGACATGACCGAGAAGTGGCTCATCGCCCCCGGCGAGGAACGCGTCATCGACATCGCCTCCGCGACCCGGCTCAAGGTGGGCCTCGTCGGCGGCCAGGTCGACGTCATCGCCCATGACGAACCCGGCATCCGGATCGAGGTGCACGGCGTCACCACCAAGGACCTCCGGATCGAATCCCGTGACGGGGAGGTCGAGATCGACCACCCGCAGCTGGGCTGGGACAACTTCCTCGAGGTGTTCCGGAACTTCGGCTCCGGCGGCCCGCGCGCCGAGGTGAGCGTGGCCGTCCCGCGTTCCATCGCCCTGACCCTGGGCGTCGTGAGCGCCGGCGCCCTCGTGTCGGGGATTCGCAACGACACCCGGCTCAACACCGTGTCCGGCGACATCATCGTCGACACCCTCATCGGCGACCTCAGCGTGAACTCCGTCTCCGGCGACGTACAGGTGCGCAACCTCACCGGCTCGATCAACGCCAACAGCGTCTCCGGCGACGTGGCCGTCACCGGAGCGATCCGCAAGGCGACGGTCGACATCGTCTCCGGGTCGACGCTGGTGGACGCCGCAGGCGATGTCAACACGATCACCGTGAACTCGGTCTCCGGCGGCACGACCGTCCGGCTCGACGAGTCCCTCGCGGCGAACTACGTGATCCGCTCGCTCAGCGGTCGTCTCCTCATCGACGGCGTGGAGCGCAGCACCTCCGGCCCGAGCACCTACAACGGCACGTCCGGCGAGCTCGCCGGGCGCTTCGTGGACCTCCGCGCCAACTCCGTCTCCGGAGGGGTGACGGTCCTCCGCCGCGCTCCGCAGACGATCGAGAACGACCCGGAGT
The DNA here is from genome assembly GCF_050470785.1 of Microbacterium sp. NRRL B-14842. Taxonomy (NCBI): domain Bacteria; kingdom Bacillati; phylum Actinomycetota; class Actinomycetes; order Micrococcales; family Microbacteriaceae; genus Microbacterium; species Microbacterium sp. NRRL B-14842. The sequence continues at coordinate 2,663,940 of NZ_JBFLUM010000001.1, forward strand.
GGGAAGCATGAGTCCCGCGGTCTTCTCCCACGGCGATCTGCGCCTGTACCTGCTGTCGCTGCTCGCGGAGTCCCCGCAGCACGGCTACGGCATCATCCAGTCCCTCACGGACCGCACCGGCGGGACGTACACCCCGAGCGCCGGCACGATCTACCCGCGCCTCGCGAAGCTCGAGGAGGAGGGACTCGTCACCAAGACGGTCGACGGACGCACCACGATCTACGCGATCACCGAGGCCGGGCGCGCCGAGCTCGCCTCCCGCGAGAACGACCTCGCCGACATCGAGGCGGGCATCACCGACACCGTCCGCCTCATCGCCAACGAGGTGCGCCAGAGCGTACAGGAGGCGATGAAGAGCCTCCGCGCCGATCTGGCGACGGCCACCAAGGATGACCGGGCGGCGGCGAAGTCGCGGCCCCGCACCGCGAGCGAGGATGCGCGGCTGACCAGCCGCGAGGAGCTGCACCGCGCCGACGCCGTCGTGAACGCCTTCCGCGCACGGGTCCGCACCGACCTGCGCACCCATGTCGCGAAGGGCGGCGTGCTCCCGGCGTCGGTGGTCACCGACCTCGAGAACGCGCTGGATCAGGCCGCCCGCACCGTGACGGTCGCGCTGAGCCAGCCGGACTCCTGAGCCTCCATCACACAGCACGAGGCCCCGCCGACATCCGTCGGCGGGGCCTCGTCGCGTCCGGGTCACTCCGGCCAGATCTCCTTCTGCTCGTCCGGTACCGACTCCCCCAGGGGCACGACGAGCACCGGACGGTGCTGGCGATGAGCCAGCCGGGCGGCCACGGAGCCGGTGAAGAACTCCCGGATCGACTCGCCGATGCCGCGCTTGCGGGTGCCGACCACGATGAGCTGGGCGTCGAGCTTGTTGGCGAGCTGCTTGATGGCCAGGGCCGGGTCGCCGACGAGCTGTCGCGCCGTCCAGGTGACCCCCTTCCCGGCGAGGATCGTGGCAGCCGCGGCCTCGACGGCCTCGAACTCGGCGGCGCCCGCGTCGAAGTTGATGTCGATGGGGGCGGAGTGCACGTAGCCGTCCGGATCCTCGTAGGTGACGAAGCGCGTGATGTCGACGTGGGCGACCACGAGCGGAGCGTTCAGCAGCCGGGCGAACCGCACGGCCTCATCGAGAACGTGCGGGTCCTGGTCGAGCTGCATCCCGACGATGACAGCCTTCTGCAGAGCGGCGTTCTGCGTGGCCTCGTCGGACGGAGTGGAGGTGCTGTCGGTCATGGAGATCGCTCCCTTCGCCGGCCTGGCCGCGGCCAGGGTCTGTTCCCCGCGTGCTATCCTGAATGCTACTCTTACCGGCCTCGAGCCGGTGTCGTGAATGACTCGGGCGCCTGTCTGCCCGCAGCTTAACTCGTGAGGGGGTCTCAGGCATGGGCCGTGGCCGTCAGAAGGCGAAGCACACAAAGATCGCCCGCGAACTCAAGGCGTACAGTCCGTCGGTGAACTACTCGGCGCTGGAGCGCGAGCTCGCGCACTCGAGCGACTCCGACGAAGACGCCTACGTCGACAAGTGGGCCGACGAGTACGCGGACGAAGACGAAGACGAACTAGAGAAGGCCTAGCCCCTCGGTTCGAAACACCCGCACGGCTCGTGCGGGTGTTTCGTCGTTCCCGGGCGGCGATGCGACGCCCCGGTCGCTCGTCCCGACCGAGCGGCCTGCCGCCGGAACGAGGAGGCCCTCGCGATGTCAGCGCTCCCTCAAGGGCAGGATAATCCGACGCAATTCCGCCGATCCGCGTCTTGTGAGCGCAAACATTTTCTGATTTGATGTGCATGTGATCGACGGCGCACCCTCGCCGCGTCCCGGCTTCGGGCGATCCGCAGGAACATGACCTCAAAGAGGAGAACAGCATGGCACCCACCTCACGCACCCCCCGCGTCGCCGCGGTCGTCGCCCTCGGCGCGGTGTCGGCGTTCGGACTCGCGGCCTGCGCCCCGGCCGCCTCCGGGGGCGGGGGCGCCGGCGGAGAGCCCGTCACCATCGAGTACATGCACCGCCTCCCCGACGGCGAGGGCATGACCACGGTCGCCGAGATCGTCGACCGTTGGAACGAGGAGCACCCCGACATCCAGGTCAAGGCCACGAAGTTCGACGGCAAGGCCAGCGACATGATCCTCAAGCTCGAGACCGACATCAAGGCCGGGAACGGTCCGTGCCTCGCGCAGACCGGATACTCCGAGGTGCCGCAGCTCTACGTGAAGGGTCTGCTGGAGGACGTCGCCGCGGAGGCCGAGAAGTACGAGGACCACTACTCGGCCGGAGCGTTCAGCGGCATGCGGGTCGGCGACGCCATCGTGGGCCTCCCGCAGGACACCGGACCCCTCGTCTACTTCTACAACACCGCCGAGTTCGAGGCGCTCGGCCTCGACGCCCCGGCGACGCTCGACGACCTGACCGCCGCCTCCGCCACGGCCGCCGCCGCCGGCAAGTTCGTCACGGCGTTCACACCGGACGAGGCGCAGAACTGGCTCTCCGGACAGGCTGCCGCCGCCGGTGACACCTGGTTCTCCACGGAGGGCGAGGAGTGGAAGGTGGATGCCGAGGGTGCGGGCTCCGAGCGGGTCGCCGCCTTCTGGCAGGGCCTGCTCGACGGCAAGCAGACACTCGCGACCGAGCGCTGGGGTGAAGGGTTCACGGCGGCGCTGAACAACGGCAGCCTCATCGGCCACGTCGGCGCGGCCTGGGAGGCCGGCTTCCTCCTCGACTCCCTGGACGGCACTCCGGCCGAGGGGCAGTGGCGCGTCGCCCAGCTCCCCGACTTCGGCGCCGGGGCGATGAGCGGCCCCGACGGCGGGTCCGGCGTCTCGGTCATGAAGGGCTGCGAGAACCCCGCGGCCGCCATGGAGTTCAATGACTGGTTCAACACGCAGGTCGACGACCTCGCTTCCCAGGGCCTCGTCGTCGCCGCGAAGGGCGAGGTGGAGACCCCGGAGAAGATGCTGCGTCAGTTCGGCGGCCAGGACGTGCTGGCCGAACTCGGCACGGCCACCGAGAACCTCAACCCCGACTTCCCGTACGCCCCCGGATTCTCCACCCTGGCGAACATGAACGAGACGGCCGCCGCGGCTGCCGCCGGCACCGCCACGGTCGCGGACATCTTCACGACGGCGCAGGACACGGCCGTGGCGTCGCTGAAGGACCTCGGCCTCCCGGTCGCGGAATGACCGGACCGGACGGCATCATCGGATGAACGACGGCGGAGTGCACGGGCGATCGTGCACTCCGCCGTCGTCGTGAGAGCGAGAGGCACATCATGGCCACAGTGACCGAGACGAGGGCAGCGGCGCCGCTCCCTCCCGCGCGCCGTCCCGTCGCCCCGTCGACCCGTCGATCGCGGATCCGAAGAGAGGGGCTGACCGGGTGGCTGTTCATGGCGCCGTTCGCGCTGCTGTTCGCCGTCGTCTTCCTCATCCCCATCATCGTGTCGGTCCGGTCGGCGTTCTTCGCGCAGGTGCCCGCCGGCGGCGGCCTGTACGGCGGGGGCGAGCTCGTCGACACCTTCGTCGGCCTCGACAACTTCGCGGCGGCGGCGACCGACGGCGCCTTCTGGGCCGGCATGGGACGGGTCGTGCTCTACGCGGCGTTCCAGATCCCGGTGATGATCATCGCGGCCCTCGCCCTGGCCCTGCTGCTGGACTCGTTCATCGTGCGCCGCCCCGCCCTGTTCCGCCTCGCCTTCTTCCTCCCGTACGCGGTCCCCGGCATCATCGCGGCGATGATGTGGCTCTACCTCTACACGCCCGAGGTGTCGCCCTTCCTGCCGTATCTGCCGGAGGGGACCGACCTCATGTCGCCGCAGACGATCCTCTTCTCGATGGCGAACATGACGACGTGGACCTACACGGGCTACAACATGCTCATCTTCCTCAGCGCCCTGCAGGCCATCCCCCGCGACCTCTACGAGGCCGCCCGTCTGGACGGTGCGACGGGCTTCCAGATCGCGACCCGCATCAAGGTGCCGCTCGTGCGCGGTGCCGCGCTGCTGGCGGTGCTGCTGTCGATCATCGGCACGATCCAGCTGTTCAACGAGCCGGTCATCCTGGAGGCCGCGAACTCCTGGATGGGCAAGGACTTCACGCCGATGATGCTCACCTACAACACGATGATGGGCGAGCTGTCGCCGTCGGGCAGCGGTCCGGCGTCGGCGTACTCGCTGCTCATGGCCGGGATCGCGGGCGTGCTCGCGATCGTGTACGCACTGCTCCAGCGGCGGAAGGGCGACGCATGACCACCACACGACTCGTCACCGTGACCCCGCCGACGAAGCGGCGCTCTCGTAGGCCGCAGGCGGCGGACGCCCCTCCTCCTTCCATCGCCCCGGGACCCGCGGCCCGCACGTTCGGCATCATCGCCCTCGTCGTCGCGACGCTGTACTTCCTCGTGCCGGTGTTCTGGCTCGTGGTGGCCTCGACGAAGAACAACACCGACCTCACCTCGACGTTCGGATTCTGGTTCGCCGAGCCGAACCTCGCCGCCAACTACGACAGCCTCATGGGCTGGACCCAGGGGCTGTTCTGGCGCTGGGTCGGCAACTCCCTGTTCTACTCGCTCAGCGCCGGGATCATCGGCACACTGTTCGCCGTGATGGCCGGCTACGCGATCGCCAAGTTCGCCTTCCCCGGGAAGAAGCTCGCGGTCGGCATCATCATGGCGGGACTTCTGCTGCCCGTCGCCCTGCTCACGGTGCCGCTGTACATCGAGTTCCAGGCGCTCGGCCTCACGAACACCGTGTGGGCGATCATCATCCCCTCGGCGGTCTCGCCGTTCGGCGTCTTCCTCGGCATGGTCTACGCGCAGTCGTCGGTGCCGACGGAGCTGCTGGAGGCCGCCCGCATCGACGGCGCCGGTGAGGCCCGGATCTTCTTCACGATCGTGCTGCGGCTGCTCGGCCCCGCGATGGTGACGATCTTCCTGTTCATCTTCGTGGCCACGTGGAACAACTTCCTCCTCCCGCTCATGATGATCTCCAGCCCCGACCTCAAGCCGGTCACGCTCGGCCTCTACGGCATGATGAGCTACTTCTCCCCCGACAAGGGCGCCGTCATGCTCGGGGCGCTGCTCGGCGTGATCCCGCTCATCGCCCTGTTCTTCACGCTGCAGAAGTACTGGCGCTCCGGTCTCGCCGCCGGCGCCGTCAAGGGCTAGGCACCTCGACCGCGCACAGACCGGAGGCCGCCCGCGCGAGCCTCCGGTCGTGCGTGAGGAGGGGGCAGCAGGAACTCGTCGTCCAGCCGCGCCTGCAAGACTCGGGTCGACATTCCGGTGCAGACCAGGTCGACGACGATCGCGGCGTCGACGACGATCACCGCCCGGCGCACCCCTCGTGCACGGCGGCGACGATGCTCTCCGGGTGAGCGCGGTCACCTCCGACTCCTGCGCTCGTCCACTCAGGAACTCCGACAGCGTCGGGCGGGCGGCGATGCGGGCGAGCTCCGCCGAGAGGTACTGCTGCAGCGACTGTCCTCGCTCCTGCGCTCGCGCGGTGAGCACGGAATGCACGCCGGGGTCGAGATCGCGGATGAGTACGTTCGGCATGTGCGGCTCCTTTCGTGGCTACCCCTCGAGTATCGGGGACCGGAGGCACGCTCTCCGGCCTCGGAACCGCAACCCGTGGAGAACCGGCAAACTCCCCGCCGCGTGCAGAAGAGGCCCGGGGCGAACCCCGGGCCTCTCGTGTGCAGCAGAGGGACTCAGCCGCGTCGCCGTCGCCAGAGCCCCGCGCCGAGGGCGCTCAGGGCGAGCGCACCGACGGCGACCGCCAGCCACGTCATCCCCTCCGCACCCGTCGTGGCCAGCGCCCCGCCACCGGCCGTCGCCGCGGCGGTGACCGCGAGATCCGCACGAGCGAGCTCGGCGCCCTCGGCGTCCGTCGCCACGAGCGCATGGGCGCCCGCGGGTGTGGCCGCCGGGATGGTGACGGTCGCGACCGCACTGCCGTCGGCGGCGATCGTCACCTCGCCCACCCTGACCGGTTCCGAGTGGAGCCAGAGCTGCACGACGGACTCGGGGTCGAAGCCGCGGAGCTGCACGCGGAGGGAGTCTCCGGCCGCCGCGGTGCCGACCGACGGGGTGAGGACCGGCACCTTCGCCGGCTTCGCCTTCTTGACCTTGAGCGCCGCACCGGCCACCTCCGCGCCGGAGGCGTCCTTGACGAGGAAGCGGTGCTTCCCGACCGTCGCATCCGCGGGGATGAGGACCCGGGTGGTCAGCGCACCGTGCGCATCGACCGTCGCGTCCGCGAGCCGCACGCCGTCCAGCCAGAACGAGACGGCGGCGTCGGGCGCGAAGCCCGAGAGCACGGCCTCGACCGTCTCCCCTGCCCGCACGGAATCCGCGCCGAGCGTCAACGCAGGATCGGTCTCCGGAGCGCAGACCCCGAGGTCGTCCTCGGGTCGCGCCTCCGGTGCGTGCCCGGCCTGCGGGGCGGTGGTGCCGTACACCGCCATCTCCGCCACGGCCGCGAACGGCGTGCCCGAGATCGACGAGGTCGCCGTCACCCGAACGTATCGCGCGGTCGTCGCCGCGAAGTCGACGTCCTGCCACTCCGCGACGTTCTTCCACTCCCCCGCGGCCACGTCGGTGAAGGTCTGCCCGTCGGTGGAGACCGCGACCTGGAAGCCCTTGATGGGGCCGTTCTGGTTCGCGCCGCGACGCAGATAGGAGATACCGTCGACCGTCTCCGCGGAACCGAGGTCGAACGTCAGCACGTGCGGATACGCGGCGGCGTCAGTGCTCCAGCGGCTGTGCCAGAACGTCCCGGCGTTGCCGTCGAGCATGTTCGCCGCCGTGCCGTCCTCACCCGCGGTCTCCTCGGAGCTCGCGGTCGCGGTGATCTGCGCGTTCGGGATGCGGGCGCGGGACGCGACAGCGGCCTCCTGCGCGGTCTGCACGGTCCGCACGTCGCAGTCGACGAGGTAGGTGGCGGCGATGCCGATGCTCACCGGCGAGCCCGCGGCCGACGCCGGTGCCGTCAGCAGCCAGTCCGTCGTCACGCTCTCGCCGGGGGCGACCTTCGTGAACAGGTTCGAGGAGCCGTCCGCGACCTCGACGGTGTAGCCCTCCGGGAGGTCGAGCTGCACGCCGACGTTCTCCGCCAGGATGTCCTCGCTGTTGGTGAAGGTCGTGGTGAAGGGTGTCTGCGCCCCGGGGCTCAGGGTCACGGCCTCGCCGGCGACGGTGGCGCACGGGGTGCCTCCGTCCGTCGGGCCGAGGTCCGTCACCGTGAAATCGTCGAGGACGAAGTCGACGTCGGGCCCGCCGACGCGCTCCAGACCGACCCAGGTGTAGTCGCCGCAGCCCACGATCACGTCCTCGCGGAACGCGGTGGTCTCCAGCGCCTGCACGACAGGGGTGCGACGCAGGGTCGTCGAGGAGATCTCCCCGTCGATCACGGCGTCCGTACCGGTCAGCCAGCGGTACGCTCCGCTCGCTCCGGCCTGGTAGTCGAACCCGATGCGATAGGTGTGCCCGGCCTGCAGCGGGACGAGCGTGGGGTCGGTCCGGTAGACGACGCCGGAGTTCTCGGAGTGCGACATCAGCGAGTGCTCACCGGTGAGGGTGGAGTCCACCGCGAGGCCCGCGGTGGCTCCGGTGTCGAACGGCTTGGCCGTGTTGCGCCAGTCGCTGCTCGTGTACGGGTCGTGCCGACGCGAGATGCTCGTACGCGGGTCGTCGATGCCGTTGGCGTCACCCTTCACGAACGGGCCCCACCCGGGCTGGTTGGCCTCGAAGTCGTTCGAGTACACGGTGCCCGCGGCGGTCGGCGCCGTCGTGTCCGCCATCACCCTGGCGTTGTCGACTCGCACCGCCGCGTCACCGGCGACCGCCGAGACCGAGACGGTCACTTCGCCGGAGGCCGGGGCGAGGAACGACACCGATCCGCGCTGGTAGTACTGCCCGGCCTTGGAGTCGGCGCGCATGTAGTTGTATGTCGGCGAGAGGTTCCAGGTGCGGCTGACGACGCCGGCGCCGGTGTCGACCGCGACGCTCACGTCGCGCGTGGCCGTCGGATCGATCTGCACCTGCGCGGAGAACGCGTAGCGCTTCCCGGGGGTGAGGCCGGTGACGGTCTGCGAGATCGCGGACGCGGATGAGCCGAACACCGCGATGTTGTCGCCCCGTGAGGCGTTCTTCGCCGCGCCGAGGTCCGTGCGCTCGATGGTCACGTCGCCCCGCGGGTTCCAGCCGTCCAGCGACCCCGAGTTGAACCCGGGATCGGCCAGGCCCGCGTCGCGGTACTCGATCGCCGCCCGCTGCGCCCCACCCTGGGGCACGACGACGTAAGCCGCCCCCTTCTCGCCGGAGAGCGTCAGCTTCCCGTCGACCGCGGTGACGGTGTCCACCTTCTCGCGCCCCTGGTCGCCGAGTGCGAACACGTCGAAGGTCGTGTTGCCGCGGAAGGCATCCGTGAGCCCGAATGTCTTCTCACCGCCGGAGGCCGTGAAGAAGTACATCTTGTCCGCGTCGACGGGCGAACCCGACTCGGCGCTCGACTCCAGCGACTGCCACGGCAGCAGGTAGGAGTCGCCCCGCAGGACGGTCGCGCCGTCCATCGTGATGACGCGGGTACCACCGTCGATCCGGACCGTCACGTCGTCGGTGAAGGTCGCCTCGGCCCCCGCCGCGTACGTCTGCAGGTCGAAGTGCTGCAGGAACTTCGTCGGCAGGCTCTGCGACCAGATGTTGCCGATGAAGCCGTCCCAGTTGCGGTTGCCCACCCAGCCCTCGGCATCGACGAGACGCTGCTGGCCGAGCAGGACGTCGTCGTTCCAGACGTCCGCCTGCGCGTTCTGGATGAACCGGACCATGGTGGAGTTGATGCCCTTGTTGTCCTTGCCGCCGTAGGCGAGGTCGTTCGGCCAGTGCGACCAGACCGTGCTGTCGACGAACTTGTCGCCCCACTCGGTCGCGACCTCCAGGTCCATGGCGTTCAGTTCGTCCGCGAGCTCCTCGGCCACCCAGCCGTTGGAGTAGTACACGTCGATGTAGACGCCGCTGAGCCCCGGCACCTCGTCCCGCAGCTGCTGGAAGCGGTCGAGCACGCGTCCGGTGCCGAGATCGGTCTGCTGATCGATGTAGTACGACTGGTCGAGCCAGTTCCAGCCGGGCTTGTACGGCGGTGTGCCGTCGAGGATCGCCGCGTCGAACGCGTCCGCCTGCGGATAGATCTCGGTGGCGTTGACGTGCACGCTCATGTCGGCGTTGAGCTTCGCCCCCTCGTCGACGAGACGGTTGAGGTCGGCGAGGCCGCCCGCGCGCTCGTTGTAGTTCCCGCCGTAGTCGGTGTTCGCGGAGTCGTGTCCTTCGCTGCCGAAGCCCTTGTTGAGCACCCACTGCCCGAGGCCGTCGGTCTGGTTCGCGATGCGCTTGGTGTTGTCGAGCACGAGGTCGAAGTAGTTCGTGGCGCTCGAGGCGAAGTTGAACGGGATGCGGCTGATCACGCGGTCGGCCACCCGGTCGGCACCGAGGCGCGGGGCGTCGACCTCGCGGTAGCGGATCGCGGCGTCCTGCCAGTCCACGGTCTCGTCGCCGTTGCGATCGGCGGTGAGGAGCACCGTGACCTTCGGAAGGGCGTAGGTCGTCACCCGGCTGTCGACGGCGGTGGTCGGATGGATGAGCCAGGTGTTCGAGCCGATCTCGGCAGTCCGGCCGTCGGCCGCGGTCACCCGCGTCGTGAGCCGGGTGTTCCACGAGGCGGTGCCGCCGGAGGCCTGCGTCGTCGCGTTCGTGATCACGCTGCCGGCGAGGGTCCCGTCGCCGAGGAAGGCGAAGGCCGCGCCCTTCGTCCCGGTGGCGGTCGCGGGCCCCACAGCGATGTGCTCATCGGCGTTCGTCGTGCTGTTCGGGCTGATCACGGTGCGGTCGAGGACGGCGCCGTCCGCGGCCGTCGCGGAGAGGAAGGCGTTGTCGGGGAGCGCCAGGGTGTTCACCGCAGCGGAGCCGTCGACTCCGGTCACGGCGAACTCGACCGTGCCGTTCGCCGCGACGCGGATGCTGCTGCGCACCGTGACGTCGATGCCGGTCAGGGCCGAGACGTAGTCGACGCCGGTCGCCGTCGCCGTGGACGTGGTGGTCGACGCATAGGCGGTGCCGTTGACCGCCCAGGTGCGCGGGGAGCCCTTCTGGCCGCCGAGGCGCTCATCGCCCACGCGGTAGCCGAGGATCTGCGGGAACGCGGAGGAGACGGTGGCCGTGGTGCCGCCCGCGGCGATCTCGACGGTGTCCCCGGGCTCCGGCTGCTCCGGCGCCTCCGGCTCGGTCACGATCGGCGGGAGCTCCTCGTCGGAGAGCACCTGGATCTCGCCGGCGCCGCCGCCCGTGGTGCCCTGCGCGTCGATGATGAGGAGGGCGACGTACCGGCCGTCCTTCGCGGTCTCCAGCGTGATGCGCTGCTTCTCGTCGTTCGCGGTGGGCGCGTGCAGCGTCGCGGCCGCGGCGGCGGCGCCCCATCCCCCGTCGGCGGGCGAGGTGCGCGCGGCGTCGGCGTCATCCGTGACGTACACCTCGACGGTCTTCGCCGCGACGCTCTGCCCGCGCTTGACCGAATAGTCCAGCGCCTTCACCGAGAGGGGCCGCTGCAGATCGAGCGCGATCCAGTGCGGGAAGGGGGCGTTGGCCGAGTACCGCGACGTCCACTGGGTCGAGTAGTCGCCGTCGAAGGCGCCGAGAGCCGTGCCGTCGAGCGAAGGCGGCGCCGGATACGGATCGGCTTCGCTGGACACCGCGTGCAGCCGGTAGTCCGCGTGCGGGACGGGGACGAGATCGGCGGCCTGCGCCGCGGTCGCAGGGAGGAGCGCTCCGCCGAGCGCGAGAGCCGTCGCCAGCAGGGAACTGACAGCGACGGCGGTGCGCGGCGGTCGGGAAGGTGTCGACACGTCTTGCCTCTCGAACGGTGCGACGGCCGGAGGAAGGGACGCCCCGGTGCGTCGCAGATGGATCATCGATCGAAACCGATGTTTGCGCTATCACCGTAGAGCGAGCTTGTGGCTTAAGACAAGAGTCGAACGTCAAGTATGCGCAAACATTGGCCGAAGGTCACCACCCGAGGCCCGAGTGCGGCTCAGGAGCCGATGAACTCCTCGGTCTCCCCGAGGGACGGCGCCTCCCGGATCTCCACGGTCGCACCGAGGCCGTCGGTGTCGAGCACCACGATCTCGTTGCGCCCGGTACGCCACAACGGCGCGGGGGCGTAGAGCGTCTCCTGCGGGCCCACGCTCCAGTAGCGTCCGAGCAGGAATCCGTTCAGCCACACCAGGCCCTTGCCGCCACCGGGGAAGGCGAGCCACGCGTCCAGGGGTTCGGCGACGTCCAGCGCGGCGACGGCGAGGCCGTCCACCCCGCCCACGGCAGCGGCGTCCACCGCCGGTGCCGTCTGCGGCAGGAGGCGATGCGTCCAGCCGTTCACGAGACGGCGGCCGATCATCACGCCGCGCATGATGCCCTTGCCCTCGCCGGTGTACGGCCCGTAGTTGATGCGCCCGAGGCTCTCGACGACGAGCGCCAGCCGACCGGAACCGCCGTCCACCGGGAGAGCGAGGGACGTCTCGCCGTCCCGCTCGAGCACACCGAGGCGGCGGTCGTCGAGGAAGACGACCGCACGATCGTGCAGGCCGTCGACGGTCAGTGTCGCCTCGTCCGGGAACGACACGTCGGCCTCGTAGGCCACGAGGCCGTCCTCCGCTCCGAGCTGCTCGAAGGTCAGCGGGCGCGGCGAGAGCCCGCCCGCGGCAGGGGTCGCCCGGACCACGTCGAGCAGGCTCGCTCGCCGCTCCAGAGGCGCGGAGGTCGCGGACTGCCGCCGCGGCTGGTCGGGCACGGGCGGCAGTCCGTCGGCGTGGAAGGGGGCGAAGAGCGCGCGAAGCGCATGGAACTTCTCCCCGAGCGTGCCGTCCTCGCCGATCGGGGCATCGGAGTCGTAGCTGGTCACCGTGGGCTGCAGCACGAGGTCGTGGTTCGCACCGTTCCACAGGCCGAAGTTGGTGCCCCCGTGCGCCATGTAGAGGCTGACCGAGCCGCCCTCGTCGAGGAGCTCCCGGATCGTCCCGCCCATGCTCTCCGCCGAACGCACGTGGTGCCGCTCGCCCCAGTGGTCGAACCAGCCGCCCCAGAGCTCGCTGCACATGAGCGCCTCACCGTGCCGACGCAGGGAGGCCGCCACCGGCACCCCGGTGCCGAACGTGAACGTCGTCATCGCACCCGGCACGCTCCCGTGCGCGATCATGTCCGGAGTGATCCCGTCCGCGGTCGTCAGCATCTCCACCATGCCCCGTCGCCGGAGCCCGTCACGCAGGTGGGCGAGGTAGGCGGCGTCGCTGCCGAACGATCCATACTCGTTCTCGATCTGGATCGCCACGATCGGCCCGCCGTAGGCCGCCTGCAGGGGCACGAGCCGCGGGAGCAGCGCGTCGTACCAGGCGTCGACGGCGGCGAGGAACGCGGGATCGCTCGTCCGCAGCGCCGAGACCCTGCCGGTGAGCCAGAAGGGCAGCCCGCCGTTGGACCACTCCGCGCAGATGTAGGGGCTCGGTCGGAGGAAGACGTCGAGGCCGACCTCGCCGGCCAGCCGCACGAAGCGCTCGACGTCGCGCCAGCCGTCGAAGCGGATGTCCCCCTCGACCCGCTCGTGGAAGTTCCAGGCGACGTAGGTGTCGACCGTGTTCGCGCCCATCGCGGCGAGCCGGCGCAGGCGGTCCTCCCACTGGTCGGGGTGGACGCGGAAGTAGTGGATCGAGCCCGACAGGATGCGGTGGGGCACACCGTCGCGGAGGATCTCCCCCTCGCGCCAGGACAGGGCGGGAGCGCCGGAGGCAGCGGCGTCTGCCGGCGCGGCGACGGCGGTGGTCGAGCCGTCGGAGGCCGCGGCGAGAAGGTCGGACATTGCACTCCCAGCTGAATTGTTTGCGTTCACATTATCGCATCGCCGAGGTCCGTGCTCCCTGGTTTTCCGCCGATGGATCGCTACCATTGGGGCATGTCCCCTCGCCGCCCGAAAGACGACCGCGCCCCCAGCCAGGTCGACGTCGCCCGCCTCGCCGGCGTCTCCACGCAGACCGTCTCGCGCGTCATGTCCGGGCAGGACAACGTCCGCCCCGACACCGCGCGACGGGTGCTGGCCGCCGTCGAGGAACTCGGTTACCGGGTGCACGCCGCAGCCGCGTCGCTCGCATCGGGACGCACGCGCGTGCTCGGCGTGATCGTCGTCTCGACGGACCGCTACTCCTCCGCCGCGCTCGGCGTCGGCATCCAACAGGCCGCGGCGGCGAACGGCTACACCGTGACCACCGCCGCGGTGGCAGACCACGCCTCGGACGACGCCTTCCTCGAGGCCTTCGACCGCCTGGAGCGGCAGGGTGCGGAGGGCATCATCCTCGGCGTGCCCATCGCCCTGGACACACCGGCGATGCGGGCGCGCACCGAACGGACGCCCGCCACCCGCAGCGAGCGCACCTCCCTGGAGGAGGACGCCCCGCTCGCGGTCGACCAGCGCGCGATCGCCCGGCTCGCCGTGGAGCACCTCCTCGACCTCGGCCACGAGACCGTGTGGCACGTCTCGGGCGACGACTACTGGACGGAGACGCAGCAGCGCAGCGAGGCCTGGGAGCAGACGCTCCGCGAGCGCGGCATCGTCCCGCCGCCGGTGATCCCGGCGGACTGGACCCCGGAGTCCGGGTACCGGGCCGGGCGCACCATCGCCGCGATCCCTGAGGCGACCGCGGTCTTCGTCAGCAGCGACGAGATGGCGTTCGGCCTCATCCGCGCCCTGCACGAGGCCGGGCGCAGCGTGCCGGAGGACATCTCCGTCGTGAGCGTCGACGACATCGCCCTCGCCGCGTACGCCTCCCCCGCCCTGACGACCGTCCGTCAGCCGTTCGAGGCCATGGGCCGCGCTGCCGCCCTGCGGCTCATCACCCAGATCGAGGGCCACGACCCGGTCGGCGAGATGCCCTCCACCGACCCGCAGCTCATCGTGCGCTCCTCGACCGCCCCACCTCGCGTCACGACGCCAGAAAGCTCAAAGCCCCTGCGACAACGATGAACATCGGTGCCGCAGTGCCTGCCAGTCGGTCGGCACGTGTCCGCGGCCGAGCGATCAGCGTCACCAACAGCATGCCGAGCCATGCACTCCACAAGACAGAGAGCCCCACGACGACGACGTCGTTTGTCGGTTTTGCCGGTCCGAGATAGTAGTACGTTGCGAACGCGATGTAAGCCAGTGCGAGCACGAGCATCGCCCATCTCCGCACCCTCGCTGGCGCGACTCCCACATCTTCACGCGTTGAGAGAACCGATTGCGTCATGAGTCCTCCGTCGTCACTAACGACTGACATTTCACATGTCACCATACAGCGCAGAGGAACACCAGGCTGCCCGCTTTTCGGAGGACAGCGCATCCGATCGTACTGGCGCAGCCGCGCCGCACCGACGAGCGCTCTGACAGCGATCGTCACCAGCGGCCGTGACGCCGCTCCCACTCGTCCTCGATCGTGCGGCGGCGACCGGCGATGATCCCCGCGGGCACCGAGACGACCAGCACCCCCGCCACCACGAGAAGCGGCACCTGCCACCCGCCGCTGGTGTCGTGGAGAAGGCCGACGAGGAGCGGGAACACCGCCGCGATCGCGTAGCCGATGCTCTGCACGAAGCCGCTGAGGGCGACGGCGCTCTCCGGCGTACGCGCGCGGATGCTCAGGAGCACGAGGCTCAGCGGGAACATGATCGCGGTGAGCCCGAAGATCGCCACCCACAGCGGCAGCGCGACGGTCGGGAAGAGCAGCAGGCCGGCGAGCCCGACGAGGCCGGCGACCACGGCAACGAAGAACAGCGGGCGGGTCGCCTGGAACCGCACGACCAGCACCGGCACGAGCATGGAGCACGGCAGGCCGACCAGCGCGAACAGCGAGAGCAGGAAGCCGGCCGTCGCCGGGGTCACGCCGCCGAGGTCCACGAGGATGGTCGGCAGCCAGGCGAAGGCGACATAGGCCATGGTCGACGACGTGCCGAACACGAGGGCGAGCGCCCACGCCAGCGGCAGCCGCCAGAGCCGGCCGAAGACACGGGGACTCGCCGACTGTGTCGTGATCGGCCCCGTCGAGGCGGCGACCGCGTCGCGCACATCGTCCACGCCGTCGGTGGGGTCAGGGACCAGGAGCTCCGTCGGCACCGGGCGGTCGTCACCGCGGGAGCGCACCAGCAGCGTGACCCACGGCACGAGGGCGAGTGCGGCCACCACGCCCCACATACCCAGCGAGATCCGCCACCCGAGCGAGTCGGCGACGGGGACGGCGACCAGCGGCGGCAGGAAGGTCGAGACCGCGAGCGTCGTGGAGTACGCCGTCATCATGACGCCGAGCCGGTCGGCGAAGTACTTCTTGACCAGCGGCGGCAGCAGGACGTTGCCCGACCCCACGCCGGCGAACACGACCGCGGTCGCCGCGAGCAGACTCCAGGAGTCGGGGGCGAGGCCGCGCAGCAGCATGCCCGCCGCCATCAGCACGATCGCCGCGACCGCCATCCGCTCCAGCCCGAACCGGCGCTCGAACAGCGGGGTCAGCAGCCCGAACAGCGCGAAGCACACGGGCGGAGCGGCGCCGATCAACCCCACGATCACGGGGGCCACCGGGAAGTCCTCGGCGACGTGGTCCAGGACCGGAGAGAGCGAGGCGACGGCCGACCGCAGCGAGAACGCGACCAGCACGATCCCGATCAACGCGAGGGCGCGCCCCTGCCAGAGGGGTCGGCCCTGCGGCGAGCTCAGGGACCCGGACATCAAGAGGTCTGCGACCCCTCCACCCAGGCGAGGTACTCGTCGGTGACGGTGCCGGTGACGTAGCGGCCGTCGAAGCAGCTCATGTCGAGATCCTCCAGCGCGGAGCCCTCGGTGATCGCGGCCTTCAGGTCGTCGACCTCCTGGTACACGAGGTGGTCGCAGCCCAGCTCCTCCGCGATCTCCGGGATCGTGCGGCCATGGGCGATGAGCTCGTGCCGCGACGGCATGTTGATGCCGTACACGTGCGGGTGCCGGACCGGCGGGGCGGCGGAGGCGAACGTCACCGAGGCGGCTCCGGCATCCCGGGCCATCTGGATGATCTCCTTCGAGGTGGTGCCGCGCACGATGGAGTCGTCGATCAGGAGCACGTTCTTGCCCTGGAACTCCGTCGACATGGCGTTGAGCTTCTGGCGGACGCTCTTCTTGCGCACCGCCTGCCCCGGCATGATGAAGGTGCGGCCGACGTAGCGGTTCTTGTAGAAGCCCTCGCGGTACTCGATGCCGAGCTTGCGGGCGACCTCCATGGCCGCGGGACGGGACGAGTCGGGGATCGGCATGACCACGTCGATCTTGTCCATCGGCACGTGCTTCGCGATCGTGTCGGCGAGCTTGTCGCCCATCCGCAGGCGCGACTCGTACACCGAGATGCCGTTCATGACCGAGTCCGGACGGGCGAGGTAGACGTACTCGAACGCACAGGGTGCGAGCGTCGCGGCGGTGGCGCACTGCTGGGAGAACAGCTCGCCGTCGTTCGTGATGAAGACGGCCTCTCCGGGCTCGACCTCGCGCACGACCTCGTAGTCGCCGTTCTCGAGCACGAGCGACTCGCTCGCCACGACCCACTCGTCCTTGCCCTCAGCGCCGACGACGGTCGAAGGACGACGACCCAGGATCAGCGGACGGATGCCGAACGGATCCCGGAACGCGAGCAGGCCGTAGTTGGCGATCACGGCGATCACGGCGTACGCGCCCTCGATGCGGTCATGCGTGCGGGCGACGGCCTCGAAGATCCGGTCGGGGTCGAGGTCGACCGTGGAGGTCGTGGCCTGCAGCTCACCGGCGAGCACGTTGAGCAGCAGCTCGGTGTCGCTCGACGAGTTCAGGTGCCGACGGTCGCGCTGTGCCATGTCGGCGGCGAGTTCGCGCGTGTTCGTGAGGTTGCCGTTGTGGATGAGGATGATGCCGTAGGGCGCGTTCACGTAGAACGGCTGCATCTCCTCTTCGCTGGACGCGGTGCCCTTGGTGGCGTAGCGGACGTGGCCGAGGCCGACGTTGCCCAGCAGGCCGCGCATGTCACGGGTGCGGAACGCCTCGCGCACCATCCCCTGAGCCTTGGCGTTGTGCATGACGCCGTTCGCCTCAGCAGTCGCGATGCCCGTCGCGTCCTGCCCGCGATGCTGCAGCAGCAGGAGGGCGTCGTAGATGTCCTGATTGACCGGGGCAGAGCCCACCATTCCGACGATGCCGCACATGGGCTCTTACTTCGCTCCGTCCGCGTAGGCGCCGACGAGGCGCACCGCTCCACCATCGACGCCCTTGGCGCCCTGTTCGAATTCGCCGGCCGGACGCGGGCCGAAGCCCACCGTGCCGACCTGCCAGGAGGGCATGCCCTCGGCGTTCAGCGCCGCGATCGCGGCGTCCTTCTTGTCCGCCGCCACCACGGCGAGGAATCCGATGCCGAGGTTCCAGGTGCCCTCGGCGGACTCGAGCGTGGAACCGGCGATGTCGCTCAGCACACGGAAGACCGGGCTCGGCGACCACGTGCTGCGGTCGACCTCGACCCAGCTTCCCTGCGGCAGCACGCGGGCGAGGTTGGCGGCGATACCCCCGCCGGTGACGTGGCTCAGGGCGTGGACTCCGCCGGAGGCCTCGATCAGGCGCAGGAGCGGAAGCGTGTAGAGCCGGGTCGGCTCGAGGAGGGCCTCGCCCCAGGTCGAGCCGAAGTCCGCGGCGTTGTCACCGTAGGAGATCCCGGCGCGGGTGATGATGTGACGCACGAGAGAGTAGCCGTTGGAGTGCAGGCCGCTGGAGGCGACCGCGATGACCGCATCGCCGTCCTGCACGCGCTCGGCGCCGAGGATGGCGTCGGCCTCGACCACGCCCGTCGCCGCCCCGGCGACGTCGTAGTCGCGCGGACCGAGGAGGCCGGGATGCTCCGCCGTCTCACCTCCGACGAGGGCGGTGCCCGTCGCCGCGCACGCCTCCGCGATGCCGCGCACGATGTCCGCGATCCGCTCGGGGACGACCTTGCCACAGGCGATGTAGTCGGTCATGAAGAGCGGCTTCGCGCCCACCACCACGATGTCGTCGACGACCATGCCGACGAGGTCCTGGCCGATCGTGTCGTGCTTGTCGATGGCCTGCGCGATGGCGACCTTCGTGCCGACGCCGTCGGTGCTGGTCGCGAGCAGCGGACGACGGAAGTCCCGCAGCGTGCTGGCGTCGAACAGGCCGGCGAATCCGCCGACACCGCCGAGCACCTCGGGGCCGTGCGTGGCACGGACGGAGGACTTCATCAGTTCGACGGCGAGGTCACCCGCCGCGGTGTCGACGCCGGCTTCGGAATAGGGGTTGGTGGGGGAGGCAGCCACTCGAACAGCCTACCGCCCGCGGCCGACCACTCGGCTCGCCGCCTCCTTCCCGGTTCACCCGCCGCGATCTGCACATATCAGTCCTCATATGTGGCGTAATCATCTGCGCATGTGAGAGTCTATCGCCGAAGCAGGCGGGTCCGGTGTCCGGGGTTCCCGGAAAGAACAGGAGAGGTGGACAGTGCGCGCGCAGAAGAGGAGAACGCAGCGACGACAGGGGAGGAGCGTTGTCGGCGTGAGCAGTGCCATCGCCCTCCTTGCGCTGGTCGGGCTCGCCGTGCCGCCGGCGGCGCACGCCGCGGAGTGGGACGCCATCACCTCGGCGACGGTGGTGGAGCCGACAGGTGAGGTGCACCTGTACGACACCCTCCGCCTCGAGGCCACGTGGGCCGTCCCCGACAGCGCGCAGCCCGGAGACACTTTCTCGCTCAGCTTTCCGACGACGCCCCGCTTCGTCGGTGTCACCTCGTCCTTCCCGCTGCGAGCCCCGGACGGCGCCACCGTCGGCACGTGCACCGTCGCGGCGACCGCCATCACGTGCACGCTGAGCGACTACGTCCTCACGCACGACAACGTCCGCGGCACCCTGTTCTTCCAGATGAAGGCGGAGGAGACCACGGAAGACGACACCGTGACCTTCACCACCGGGGACGGAGGCCCGATCACCGTGGAGATCCCCGGTGGCGGCGTCGGTCCGCAGCGCTCCGAGCCGGCCCCGACGGACGCGACCAAGTCGGGCGTGCAGACCGCCGACGGGACGATCGAGTGGTACATCTGGGTGCCGGGACGCCTGCTCAGCGGCGAGCGCCCGACCCTCACCGACACCGCGACCCCGGGGCTGAGCCTGCTGCCGAGCACCGTGGCGATCGGTTCGGTCGCCGTGGACGCCTGGAACGGCGGCCTGTTCGATGCCGCAGACTTCCGCACCCTCACAGCCGGGTCGGACTATGTCTTCACCCCGGACACCGACAGCTCCTCGTTCACAGTGGTCTTCGCCGCGCCGGCGGAGCCTGACCGCCTCTATCGCGTCTCGTACCAGACGCGCCTGCCCGCAGACGCGCACACCGGACAGGTGTTCAGCAACACCGTCTCCGGGTCGAGTTTCACGACCACCACGGCGTCCGTCACCGCGAGCCTGGCCGGAGGCGACGGCGACGGCGACGGTCTCGGCGGCTTCTCGGTCGCGAAGCGGATCACGGGCGCGGCCGCACCCCTCGTCCCGGCCGGCGCGACGTTCGCCGTCGACTACTCGTACCCCGGAGCGGACAGCCCCGTCACCGGTACCCTCACGCTGCCCGTGGACGGCACCGACCGAAGCATCGGGCGGATTCCCGTCGGCACGGTCGTGACGCTGTCCGAGCACACCGCGGATGCCGTCCCCGGCGTCGTGTGGGGAACTCCGCAGTTCCGCGGCGACGGCGTGACCACGACGGACGAAGGAGCACAGCTCACGATCGGCGCAGGGTCGGTCGTGGCTGTCGAGCTGACCAACCCGGCCACGCTCTCCCCGCCGTCCCCGAGCACGCCGCCGACCACGACGGAACCGCCGTCACCCTCGACGCCGCCGGCACCGCCCTCGCCGCCGACCACGGGCCTCGCGGCCACCGGCGGCGACCCCGGCGGTCTGATCGGACTCGCCACCGGGGCGGTGCTGGCGCTCGCAGCGGGGATCCTGCTCAGCCGTCGGTCCGCCACCCACGCAGACTCCGCACCCGGAAGCACCGGCATCGAGAACTGACGCTCGCCCGCGACGCGAAGGGCCCGGTCCGACGGATCGGACCGGGCCCTCGTGCAACGGGGTTCCGTGCGGTCAGCTCTGGCCTGCGACGTTGTCGCGAGCGTCCTGAGCGCTGCCCTTCACCTCGTCGACGGCGTGGGTCGCGTCGTCGCGGACGTGGGCTGCGGCGCCGGCGGCCTCATCCTTGACGGCGGCGAAGGCCTCCTGCGCCGGCTCCTTGAGGTCCTGTCCGATCGTCTTGGCGACGTCGGTCGCCTCATCGACGAGAGGCTGGGCCTTCTCCTTGATGTCCTCGGCCAGTTCCTTCTCCTTCGAGGAGGCGGGGATGACGGCGGCCACGACGAGGCCGGCGGCGAAGGCCATGAGGCCCACCGCCAGCGGATTCCCCTGCGCCTTGGCGACGGTGTGCCGCCCGGCATCGGCGACCGAGGAGGAGGCGTCCCCCAGCCGGTCCCCGGCGTCATCGGCGGCGCCCATGACCCGGTCGACGACCGAGCGCACCGCGCCCTTCATCTTCTGCGTCTGCCGGTGCACGACCTTCGAGGGGGTGACCTTGTCGGCGAGAGCGTCGACGTCCCTGCCGAACTCCGCTCGGGTCCGCTCGATGTCGGCGCGGATCGCGTCGGGTGAATCGCTCATTTGTTCTCCTCATTCCTCTTCACCGCATCAGGGATGCGCTTGAGGGTGTCCACGGTGCGCGGAGCCCCTTCGATGCTCTTCAACTGCTTGCGTCCCAGCACGAACAGGACGAGGGCGATCACCGCCCAGATGACGGCGACGATCACGGCCGACCAGCCGAGACCGGTGACATAGGCGCCGAGGGCCCACCAGAGGGCCACCGACAGGAAGAACACGGCCATGAGCGCGCCGTATCCGGCCCCGCCGAGCATGCCCGCCCCCCGGCCGGCGCGCGTGGCCGATTGCTTGAGTTCGGCCTTCGCCAACTCCAGCTCCTGCCGCATCAGGGTCGACAGATCAGTGGTGACCTCGCTGAGCAGATCGCCGAGAGATGTGGTCTCGGCCTTCTGCTCCGAAGGTGTGGGGATGGGGTCGGTCATGGTCGTCCCTCTTCATCGGAGCCGCGGGTGGCGGCATCCGTCCGGTCGTAGAGCGGAGTGTCCCCGTCATCCACCGTCTCGCCGTGCGGTGTGACGCCCCACGGCGCGGTGCCGGCGTCGATACCGCTCATCCCGTCCGGCGCTCCGGGGACCGTGCCATCGGTCGGCAGCGGCGGCTGACCGAGGGTGGTGTTCTCGGCGACTCCCGCGCCTCCGGCGACACCGGCCGCGCCCGCACCACCGGGAACCGCCCCGGGCGTGGTCGCCGCGGGGACGACGGGACGCGGCGGAACGGCGGCTGCCGTCGCCCCTGCGGCCGACGAAGAGCCGGACCGGGCGGGACCCGACCCCGAGGAGGCCGACTCGGCAGCGCCCTCGGAGAGCGCTCTGGTCAGCCGCCCGGCGACGAGACCGGCGAGTGCCGCCACGGCGATGAACGTGCCGGGCTTCGCCCGTGCGTACGACTTCACCTCCGTGAGCAGCGAACCGGGGTCGCGGTCGCCGATCCAGCCCGCGATGCCCTGGATCCGGGTGGACGCCTGGCGCACGAGGTCGGCGGCGACACCGCCGTCCGAGCGCTCGGCCATCGTGCCGAGCTCCCCGCCCACGGACCGGAGCCCGTCCGCGACACGGCGCTGCTGCACCGCCGCCTGCTCCGACAGCTCGGTCTTCGTCTGGTGGTACAGGTCGCGAACCTGGTCCTTGGCCTCATGGGCGACGGCACCGGCCTCGGCCTTCGCGGTCTCGACGACGCCCGCCGCCTGACTCTTCGCCTCGTCGGCGACGCCTGCGGCCTCGTGCGCGGCGGTCCGGACGGTGCCCGGAGACTCGGTCGTACCGCTGCCCGCGGCACCTTCTGCATTGCTCTGCGACATCGTTCTTCCTCTCGACTCCCGCCGACGGCCGCCGACGTGTCAGCAGGTCTACCCCTGGATCCGGCGATCACGGCGAGGGTTGACGCGGCTCTCCGCGGGCATTACCGTGCCGGGGCTCCGCACGGCTGCTGCACCCGCCTACGATGGGGCCATGGCCGACAAGCCGCAGTGGCTCATCCGCGAAGACGCGAGCGTCCCCGTGCTCGTCGCGCTCGCCCTGCGCCAGCTGCTGGGCATCCGGGCACCCCTGGATCTGCCGTCCCTCCGCGACCTGTCGGTCCGCGCACCCGACGCGGTGGACGCCCCGCCCGAGGTCGAGGCGCAGTGGCAGGGCTACTGGGACATGACCGTGGAGCCGCGGGCTCATCACTCGGGCGTCCCGCTGGAGTTGATCGACGGTTTCGACACGCTGGTGGCCCTCCCGGCGACCGGCGCCGAGGCGCTCTCGTCGGCGATCCGACCGCATGCCGGCACCGCGCTCCGCTATGCCACCGCCGCACACGACCGGTACGTGGGGTCGATGAAGAGCCACACCGGCGGGGACGCCTACCGGGCGTACGCGAGCGCGATCGCCGAGTTCGAGCGCGACATCGGGCGCCGTGCGCACTCCTTCGAGCTCAACGTGCAGGTGCTGCCTCTGTCGCAGCGCGGGATCTGGTGGATCGGCGACCTCACGGTCGCGGTGACGGACGGGCTCCGCCGGGACGTCGTGGCGTTCGACTCCGCGATCCGCCCCGTGATCGCCGAGCTCGCCTAGTCGCGGTCCGTGGTGCCGTCGTCGACGACGGTCTCCCGGTCGACGGTCACGACGCGGTCGTGGCGGCGGGCGAGACGCTCGAGCACCAGACCGGCCACGCCGCCGAGCGCGAGACCGATCGGCACGGTCCAGAGCAGGAGGAAGCCGAAGACCTGACCGGGCGGATAGACGACGTCGAGCGCCTGCGACTGCTCGAAGCTGCCGACCATCGTGAGGATGCCGGCGGCGATGACGCCCAGCACGACCCCGATGCCCATGAGCACGCCGTACCGCGGCACGCGGCGCACGGTCGCTTCGACGGTCTGATGGGTGTCGTGGGAGGGCATGCCTCCATTCTCCCACCCTCCGCAGCCGTGCGCAGCCGCATGCGAGACCGCCCTCCCCGGATGACCGGGGAGGGCGGTTCCGCTAGCCGCCGGTCTCAGACCTCGGTCGTCGTCTCGGCCGGCTCCCCCCTCCGGGTGCGACGCACGATCAGCACCCCGCCCGTCGCGGCGAGCGCGACGACGACCAGACCGCCCACGATCCAGGGCCACACCGGGGCCTCGTCCGAGGCGACCGGCGCGCTGATCGCGGTCACCGCCGCATCGGCTTCGGCCTCCGGCTCGGACTCCTCCTCCGCAGGAGCGCCGCACGCATCGTCGACCGGGATCACGGCGGAGACCGGGTCGAGCCCCTCGCCCGCCTGATACGTGCCGAACGCGGAGGCACCGGCCGCGGTCAGTGTCGTGGGTACGTCGTCGAGGGTCAGCGCACCGTCGGTGACGGCGGCGTCCGTGAGGGCGAACTCCGCGAGACGCACCCCCTGCTGCGCCACGGCCTCTCCGTCCTGGGTGGTCCCGGTGACATCGAAGATGAGGTACCCGGTGTCGCCTGCGAGCTCGACCCGCGCGTTCGCCAGCGTCGTGTTCAGCGCCCCGTCGTGGCCCGTGAAGGCGATGCTGCCGCCGTACGTGACCAGCCCCGCGCGCGCCTCGTCGTCCAGCGAACCGGTGCCGTTCGACCACACGAAGGCGGGGTACTCGTACGTCACGTCGGTCAGCGTCCAGCCGCCCCGCGCGATGCCCTCGATGTAGGTCCGGAACGACTCCTTGTAGCCCCAGTGCAGGGTCGCTCCCTCCACCGTGCACACCCCGAGTTCCGTGGTCGCTCTGGCGAGGGTGAATGAGAGGCCGCGATCGACGGAGCCCTGGAAGGTGAGCGTGTGGTCGCCGTCCGCGAGCGTCGCCGGGAGGGAACCCGACCACGTCGCGACACCCGACGCATCCGCCGTCACGGTGCCGAGCAGCACCGGGGTCGAGTACACGACCACCGTGATGCCCTTTTCGTTCGCACGGAAGCCGGAGGCGGAGACCGTGGCCGGCTTCCCGGCGGCGAGCGCGGCGAGGTTCTTCTCGTCGACCTCGATGCCGGTGGACGTCGGCGCGGTCGCCGGGAGCGTGGCCTTCGGCGCGACCGCGGCCGCCGCGACCGTTCCCGTGGTGCCCGAGGGCGCGGCGGCGACGGAGCCGATCGTGAACGAGACGGGGTTGAGCGTGGTGCCGTATCCCGAGAGGACGCGGTCGCGCCCGGCGTCCGTGAGGGCGGCGGGTGCCGCCGTGTAGGTGACGGCGCCGCCGGCCGCCGTGCGGACGGCGCGGGAGAGGTCGAGGGTCGCGAACGGCACCTGCGCACCCCCGCTCGTCACGAACAGCGTGGCGGAGGACGCCGAGGTGATCCGGATCATCGGATCGGCGACGGTGACGTCGAGCACCCCGTGGTGGCCGGTGAAGCGCACCGCGCCGCGGTAGACCACGCTGCCGCGCCCGGACGTCGCGTCGAAATCGCCGCCGACGGTCTGCCCGAACTGGAACTGACCGCCGGATCGGGTGGCGCCACCGGATACGGCGATCGCACCCTGGGCGATCGGGCCGGTGATGTAGTTCGTGAACGAGGACGAGATGGCCCAGCGCAGCGACCCGCCGGGGACGGTCGCAGCCGGCTTCGTCGGCGTCACCGGGGGTTTCGGCGTGACCGGGGGCTTCGGCTCGGTCGGCTTCTCGCCGAGCAGTGCGCGCCACTGCGCATCGGTGATCGTGATCGCGCCCCGCGCGTGGATGGTGTCGGCGGTCGGCATCGTGTGCTGCTGCCACACGATCACCTCGTACGTCTTCGACCGGTTGAGATCCTTCGCCGCCGCGTTCAGGTCGACCGCGAAGGCTCCGAAGCCGATGTTCCGGACGTATTGCATGGCGAGGAAGCCGCCGCCGGCCGTCACGTCAGCCTCGGTCCCCGTCTCGATGAGCGCCACGTAGGCGCCGGTGACCGCGCCGAGGTCGGCGGCGGTGGCCTTCACCGTGAGCCCGTCCGCGGCCGAGGCTCCCGTGACGGCGGTGGTGACCGACGGCCCGGGGGACGGCAGCAGGGCGTTCCACTGCGCGTCGGTGACGGTGACGGTGGAGCGCGCGTAGATCGTGTTCGCATTCGGCATGGTGTGCTGCTGCCAGACGATCACCTCATAGGCCTTCGACCGGTCCAGCGCTGTCGCCGCAGCGGTCAGGTCGACGCTGAAGCCGCCACCGGTGATGCCGCGCACGTACTGCATCGCGAGGAAGCCGCCTCCGGCCGTGACGTCGGCCTCCGTGCCCTTCTCGATCAGTGCCGCGTAGGCGCCCGAGACGGCGCCGAGCTTCGTCGCCGCTGCCGTGACCGTGAGACCGTCATCGGCCGTCGCCGCCTTCACGGTGGTCGTGAGCCCCGAGGCGACGCGGTAGTCCAGAGCGACGCGGCGCTCCTGGTCGGCGTTGACGACGCCGCCTGCCGGGTAGGTGTACACGCCGTAGGAGCCGGGCGTCGCCGGAGTGTCCTTCAGCGTGAGCGTGACCTGGAACGAGCCCTCGGGGGTGATGTCCACCCACTGTGCGCGGATCGCGCCCTGGTACTGCGCCGGGACCTGGGTCAGCACGCCTTCGGCGAGCGCCCAGGCCTGTGCACCGACCGAACGCGCCGAGGACGGCGCCCCCTGCGAGGGCTGCCACGTCGCGGCGAAGTTGCCGAAGACCACATAGGTGCCCTGGGGCAGGTTCGACGGGATCGGGACGCCGCGCCCGCCGACGTTCGCGGTCGGGTCGTATCCGGTGCCCTTGACGACGATCTCGTCACCCGCCTGGAGGCGAGCACCCGCAGCGGGCGTGGTGCCGTCGGCGAGGAACACGTCGATGGCGGCTTCGGCGGGCGCCGGCTCGGTCTCGCCCGGGGCCGTCTCCCCCGGCTCCGTCTCGCCCGGCTCCGTCTCCCCGGGCTCCGTCTCACCGGGATCCGTCTCACCCGGAGTCGTCTCGCCCGGCTCCGTCTCGCCCGGCTCGACGGGCGTCGTTCCGAAGACCGTGTCCCACTGCGCAGGCGTCACCGGGACGTCGCCGCGGCCGTAGATCGTGGCGGCTGTCGGCGCGGAGTGCTGCTGCCAGACGAGCACCTCGTACGTCTTCGTGCGGTCCAGGGACGCGACGGGCGCCTGCAGCGTGAAGGAGGCGGCCCCCTGCTGCACGCTCGGGAAGGGCAGCGCGAACGCGGCGTAGCCACCACCGGCGGAGACGCCGCTCTCGGTGCCCGACACGATCAGTGCGGCATAGACGCCCGTCACGTCCGGCAGACCCTCGGCCCGCACCTGCACGGTGAGGCCGGTGGTGTCAGCGGACGACACCGTTGCGGTGACGGTCGCCGCGGCAGCGTGCGCCGGCGGGCTGGCCATCGCCCCGGCGGCGACGAGGACGAAGGAGACGAGGGCGGCGAGCAGGACACGCAGGCGTGTGCTCGCTGAGGGGGTATGTGCTGTGGCGTTCACGGTTCTCCGCGGCCCGCGGGGCGCGATCGATCGTGCGCTCCCGGCGGTACCGCACGGCAGTCGGGCGAAGTGGACTTTGGTTAGGCTTGGCTAAGCAAGCCGTCGATCCCGAGCGTAGAGGGGCGTCGGCGAGGACGTTAAGTTTTAGGATAGCCTTGCCTAATGCGACGCGCTCCTGCCCTGCTCCTCGCCGCCGCGCTGGTTCTCGGACTGGCCGCCTGTGCCGGACCGGATTCCGACCCCGCGTCGACACCTCCCGTCGACGAGGCGTGCCCGCAGGCATCGACTCCTCTCGCCGATCTCGACCTGGTCGCCGATGTGCGCGCGGCCACGGGTCCCTCGACCGCGTGCCTCGCGAGTCACGCGGTCGTCCCCGTCGATGACGACACCGCCCCGGCGCTCCCGGTCACCGCGACCGACAGCGAAGGCCACGAGGTCGACATCACGGACGTCGATCGCATCCTCCCGATCGACATCTCCGGCACGATCGCCGCCACCGTGTTCGCGCTCGGGCTCGGCGATCAGGTCGTCGGGCGCGACGCGTCCACGCAGTTCCCCGGCACCGAGGACCTTCCGGTCGTCACCAAGACCGGGCACACGCTCAACCCGGAGGCGATCCTCGAACTGGCCCCGACCGTCGTGCTCACCGACACCACGATCGGTCCGAAGGAGGTCCGCCAGCAGCTGCGGGACGCCGGAATCGCGGTCGTCGTCATCTCCAGCGACCGACGGATCGACACCACCGACGCGCTCGTGACGGAGATCGCCACGGCCCTCGGCGTCCCGACGCGCGGTGCGGCGCTCATCGCCCGCCTCGACGCCGAGCTCGACGCCGCCATCGCGGAGATCGCCGCCGTCACCCCGCCCGCCGAGGCGGACAGGGGCCGCATGCTGTTCCTGTACGTGCGCGGGAGCGCCAACGTGTACTACATCTTCGGCGAGGACTCGGGGGCGGACTCCCTCATCGACGCGGTCGGCGGGGTCGACGTCGCCGAGGAGATCGGCTGGGAGGGCATGAAGCCGATGACCGCGGAAGCGCTCGTCGCCGCGCAGCCCGACGTGCTCGTGATGATGACGGACGGGTTGGAATCGGTCGGCGGCGTCGACGGACTCATCGAACGCATCCCCGCCATCGCCGAGACCCCGGCGGGCGCACATCGCCGGGTGATCGACATGGCGGACGCCGAGATCCTCAGCTTCGGCCCCCGGTCGGCCGACGTGATCAGCGCCCTCGCGCGCGCCCTGTACGCGCCGGAACCCGCCTCGTGACCGGCGAGGTCGTCACCCCGACGCCGACCCGGCATCGGGGACTGCGCTTCGCGGCGGTCGTCGTGGCCCTCGTCGTGGCCCTCCTCGTCACCTGCGTCGCGTCGATCACGAGCGGGCAGTACGACCTGTCGCCGACCGCGCTCGTCGGCGTGCTCCTGCGCGGTCTCGGCATCGACACCACGGGGGCTGCGGCTGCGGCGACAGACGACGGCGTGATCTTCAACCTCCGCCTCCCGCGGCTGGTCCTCGGCCTGCTCGTCGGCGCCGCGCTCGCGGTCTCCGGTGTGCTCATGCAGGCCATCTTCGGCAATCCGCTCGCCGACGCGGGCGTCGTCGGCGTCTCGTCCGGCGCGGCGCTCGGAGCGGCGGCGAGCATCACGTTCGGCCTGGCCACCTTCGGCATGTGGACCACGCCCGCCTTCGCCTTCCTCGGCGGCCTCGTGGCCGTCTTCTCGGTGTACCTGCTGAGCCGCTCCGGCGGCCGCACCGAAGTGGTCACCCTGCTGCTCACCGGCATCGCGATCAACGCCATCGCCGGCGCCGGCATGGCCTTCCTCACCTTCCTCGGCACGACCTCGACGCGCGAGCAGATCGTGTTCTGGCAGCTCGGCTCGCTGAACGGCGCGCTCTGGTCGAACATCCAGCTCGTCGCGCCGCTCGTGGCGATCGGGATCGTCGTCGCCCTGATCGTGGCGCCGGGCCTGGACCTCTTCGCCCTCGGCGAGCGCACCGCCCGGCATCTCGGCGTCCCGGTCGAGCTGCTGCGGATGGTCGTCATCGTCACCGTGGCGCTGCTCGTCTGCGCGGCGGTGGCCTTCGCGGGGATCATCGGCTTCGCCGGACTCGTCGTCCCCCACCTCATGCGCATGCTGATCGGCCCGGCGCACCTGCCGCTCGTGATCGCCTCCGCCCTCGGCGGCGCCCTCCTCATCGCGGTCGCCGACCTCGTGGCCCGCACCGCGGTGCCGCTCGCGGACCTCCCGATCGGCATGATCACCTCGCTCGTGGGCGGCCCGTTCTTCCTCTGGCTCCTCGTGCGGACGCGGCGGCGGTCGGGAGGGTGGGCGTGAGCCTCCGGCTGCAGGGCCGCGGGCTCACGGTGCGCGTCGGGGACGGACGCGCCATCCTCGCCGACGCGGCCATCGACATCCACGCCGGGGAGGTGCATGCCCTCGTCGGGCCGAACGGCGCGGGCAAGTCCACCCTGTTCGGCGTGCTCTCCGGCGACATCGCTCCGGTCTCGGGCACCGTCCTCCTCGACGGCCGTCCGGTGGCGGCGACCCGCCCCCGCGACCTCGCCCGGCACCGGGCCGTGCTGCTGCAGGAGAACACCGTCACCTTCCCCTTCACGGTCGAGCAGGTCGTGCGGATGGGACGCACCCCGTGGGCGCGGACCCCGGCCGCCGCCGAGGACGACAGCGCCGTGGCCACGGCGATGGCGACGACCGAGGTCGCGGCGCTGCGGGAGCGGTCCGTCCCCTCGCTCTCCGGCGGTGAGCGCGCGCGGGTGGCGCTCGCCCGCGTGCTCGCCCAGAGCACCGGGATCCTGCTGCTCGACGAGCCCACGGCGGCGCTGGACCTCAAGCATCACGAAGACGTGATGCGCGTGGTCCGCACCCAGGCGGAGGCCGGGGTCGCGGTCGCGATCGTGCTGCACGATCTGAACGCCGCGCTCGCGCATGCCGACCGCGTCACCCTGCTCGCCGACGGGCGGGTCGCCGCCACCGGCACGCCGGACGAGGTCCTCACGGCCGCGCGGATCGAGGAGGTCTACGGGCAGCCCGTCGACGTCTTCCCGCACCCGCGCACCGGGGTGCCGCTCGTCGTCGCCCGCCGCTAGGGACGCAATGGGAGCACGCCGGTGAGGTCAGCGCGCGTGCCCGAGGCGTGGATGCGCCCGGCCGTCGCGGCGTCCGCCCACGGTTCGGCGCCGGTGGCGACCGCGATCCAGGTGGCCGCGTCCATCTCCACGACGTTCGGCGGCGTGCCGCGTGTGTGCCGCGGCCCCTGGATCACCTGCACGGCTCCGAACGGCGGGACCCGCACCTCGACGCTGTTGCCAGGGGCCTTCTCGTCGAGCAGCTGCAGCAGGTAGCGCACCGCGGTCGCGAGTTCCGCACGCGCCGGCTTCGTCCCCGCGGCTTCCGCGTCGCGCACGGCACCGAGCGCCGCGCGCCCGTCGACGATGTCGATCTTCCTGGCCATCCCCCCACCCTAGATCCGCCGCCCCGGACCGGGTCATAAGCTCGAGGACATGAGCATGCATCCGCAGGGCGCCCGGGCCGAGCTGCTCGCCGCCGCGGCCGACCACTCCTGGAGCGTGCCGATCCCTCCGCTCGCGGACCCGGGCGGCGCCCACGACGCCTCCGTGCTCATCCTCTTCGGCGTCCTCGACCACATCCCCGCACCGACCGTGGACGCGGCGGTCGCGCGCGATCTCGACGTCCTGCTGCAGCGTCGCGCTCCGACGCTCTCCTCGCATCCGGGCCAGGTCTCCTTCCCCGGCGGACGCGCCGAAGCGGCCGACGCCGACGCGGTCGCCACGGCGCTGCGGGAGGCCGAGGAGGAGACCGGCCTCGACCCCGACGGCGTGGAGGTGCTCGCCACGCTCCCCGTCATCCCCCTCGCTGCCAGCAACCACCTCGTCACCCCCGTGCTCGCCTGGTGGCAGTCGCCGTCCCGCGTCGTCGCCGTCGACCACGCGGAGACCGTCGAGGTGTTCCGCGTCCCCGTCGCCCAGCTCCTCGACCCGGCGACCCGTTTCACCTCGACCCTGTCCCGTGCCGGCCGCACGTTCCGCGGACCCGCCTTCGACGTGGACGGCACGATCGTGTGGGGCTTCACCGCCATGGTTCTCGACGCGCTGTTCGACGCGACCGGCTGGACCGTGCCCTGGGACACCGCGGACGAGCGCCCGATCGCGCTCTGACCCTCCCGACCTCCGTGCACAGCTCAGGAGAACCGCGGCGGATCGGTCCGGATATGCCGTCGGATCCCGGCTGCCGCGCCGATCGTCCTGAGTTGTGAACGCGGGACCGGCCGAAACCCCGCGCACGTGCCTCGATAGGCTGGACGCGTGAAGATCCTCGTCCTCGGTTCCGGTGCCCGTGAGCACGCGATCATCCTGGCGCTGCGCGCCGAGTCCACCGCGCACGAGATCCTCGTCGCCCCCGGCAACGCCGGCATCGCGCAGGACGCGACCCCCGTCGCCCTCGACCCGCTGGACGGCGCCGCGGTCACGGCCTTCGCGAACGAGCACGCGATCGACCTCGTCGTCATCGGCCCGGAGGCTCCGCTCGTGGCAGGCGTCGCGGACGAGCTCCGCGGCCGCGGCATCCCCGTCTTCGGACCCGGCAAGGCCGCCGCGCAGCTCGAGGGCTCCAAGGCCTTCGCCAAGCGCGTCATGGACGCCGCCGGTGTGCCGACCGGCCGCGCGGTCCGCGCTGCCACGGTCGCCGACGTCGAAGCCGCGTTCGAGGAGCTCGGCGCCCCGCACGTGGTCAAGGCCGATGGACTCGCCGCGGGCAAGGGTGTCATCGTCACCTCCGACCGCGCCGAGGCCCTGGCCCACGCGGAGCAGTACCTCCCGGCCGGCCCCGTCCTGGTCGAGGAGTTCCTGTCCGGCCCCGAGGTCTCGCTGTTCTTCCTCAGCGACGGCGACACGGTACGCGCCCTCAGCCCGGCACAGGACTTCAAGCGGGCCCTCGACGGCGACGCCGGCCCCAACACCGGCGGCATGGGGGCGTACTCCCCCCTGCCCTGGCTCGCGGAGCAGTTCGGCAGCGAGCAGGCGTTCGTCGAGGAGGTCACCCGCGACGTCGCGCTCCCGGTCGTCCGACAGCTCGATGCCGAGGGGACCCCGTTCATCGGGCTCCTCTACGCCGGCCTCATCCTCACCCCGCAGGGCGTGCGCGTGATCGAGTTCAACGCGCGCTTCGGCGACCCGGAGACCCAGGTCGTGCTGCCGCGGCTGGAGACCCCGCTGTCCCAGCTCCTCTTCGCCGCCGCCTCCGGCACGCTCGAGGACCAGCCGGAGCCCGTGTTCCGCGATGAGGTCGCGATCACCGTGGTCCTGGCGAGCGAGGGATATCCCGAGGCGCCGCAGACCGGGCGTCCGATCGAGGGCCTGACCGACGCCGCCGCGGTCGAGGGCGTCCGTCTGGTGCACGCCGCGACCGCCAGCCCCGACGCACCCGGGGGCTCGCTCATCGCGACGGGCGGCCGTGTGCTGAACGTCGTCGCTGTCGCCCCGGACTTCCGCACCGCCCGCGCCCGCGCCTACGACGCCCTCGGCCGCATCCGCCTCGAGGGCTCCCACCACCGCACCGACATCGCTGCCCGCGTCGCCCGCTGACCCGCTTCACGTAGCGCGAATGGCTGCATCCGTCGCCGGATTGCAGCCATTCACGCGATTCGAAAGCCGGGGTCAGAGAACCTTGGAAAGGAAGTCCTGGAGGCGTTCGTTCTTGGGGGCGCCGAACAGCTCGGCGGGGGTGCCCTCCTCGACCACGACGCCGCCGTCCATGAAGACCGTGCGGTCGGACACCTCGCGCGCGAAGCCCATCTCGTGGGTCACGAGCACCATGGTCATGCCGCCCTCGGCAAGGTCGCGGATGACCTGCAGCACCTCGCCGACCATCTCCGGGTCGAGGGCGCTGGTGGCCTCGTCGAACAGCATGATCTCCGGGTCCATCGCGAGCGCACGGGCGATGGCCACGCGCTGCTTCTGACCGCCGGAGAGCGACGCGGGCTTCGCGTCCGCCTTCTCCGACAGGCCGACGCGCTCGAGCAGCGAGCGGGCGCGGTCGCGGGCCTCGGCCTTCGTCATGCGGCCCAGCTCGACCGGGGCGAGCGTGATGTTCTCCAGCACGGTCATGTGCGGGAACAGGTTGAAGTGCTGGAACACCATGCCGATGCGCTGCCGCACCTCGTCCAGCTTCACGCTCTTGTCGGTGAGGTCGACCCCGTCGATGATCACGTGCCCCGACGTCGGCTCCTCGAGCTTGTTCAGGCAGCGCAGCAGCGTGGACTTGCCCGACCCGGACGGGCCGATCACCGCGATGACCTCGCCGTCCTCGACGGTGAGATCGATGCCTTTGAGCACCTCGTTGTCGCCGAAGGACTTGTGCAGGTCCCTGACGTCGATCTTGCTCATGCGTTGGCCTTCCTCTCCAGGCGGTTCGCGAGCAGCGTCAGCAGCGTGATCACGACGAAGTAGATGATGGCGACGATCGTCAGCACCTGCGCCGAGAGATACGTCGAGGCGATGATCTGACGCGAGACGAAGGTCAGCTCGGCGAGACCGATGACGCTGATGAGCGAGGTGTCCTTCAGCGTGATGATGCCCTGGTTCACGAACGACGGGATCATGATCCGGAACGCCTGCGGCAGCACGACCTTCCGCATCGTCTTCCAGTGGCTGAGACCGAGCGAGCGCGACGCCTCCGCCTGACCGGGGTCGACCGCCTGGATCCCGCCGCGGATGATCTCGGTCATGTACGCACCGGTGTTCAGCGACAGGGTGATCGCACCGGCGACGAACGGGTCGAACTTGAGGTCGGGGATCAGCTGCGGGATGGCGAAGAACACGAAGAACGCCTGGATCAGGATCGGGGTCCCGCGGAAGACGTAGACGTACGCGGTCGCGATCCAGCGGAACGGCGCGAACTTCGACAGGCGCCCGAAGCCGAAGATGATCCCGAGGATGAAGGCCGCGATCACCGCGACGATCGTGGCGAGGATGGTGAGCCACAGACCCTGCATGAGGGCCGGCCAGTACTTCACCGCGACCGAGATGATGTCGGTGGGCTGCGCCTCCTGCGCGTCGTCGCCCGACGCGAGGTAGGTGTCGACGATCTCGTCGTACTCGCCGGAGTCCTGCAGGTTGGCGAGGCCGGCGTTGAACATCTCCAGGAGCTCGGCGTTCTCGCCCTTGTTCACCGCGAAGCCGTACTCGCCGCCGAGCGCGGGCTCGCCGACGAGACGGAAGCCCGAGCCCTGCTGGATGCCGTAGGCGAGCACGGGGAAGTCCTCGAAGTAGCCGACGGCCTGACCCGCCTTGACCGCGTCGACCATGTCGGTCGTGTCCTGGTACGGCGTGATGCGGAAGCCGTACTCGTCGGCGTTCTCCTCGGCGAAGGTCTGCCCCTGGGTACCGGTCTTGACCGCGACGGTCTTGCCGTCGAGGTCGTCGAGGGACTCGATGTCGCTGGACTCGAGCACGCCCAGCTGCACGCCGCTCGTGAAGTACGGGTCGCTGAAGTCGAACGTCTGCTGGCGTTCCTCGGTGATCGACATCCCGGCCATGACGGCGTCGACCTGGTTCGACTGCAGCGCCTGCACGGCGGCGTCGAACCCGAGCTGGCGGATCTCCACGTCGAAGCCCTGGTCCTCGGCGATCGCGCGCAGGAGATCCATGTCGATGCCGACCAGGTCGCCGGACTCGTTCGTGAACTCGAACGGCGCGAAGGTCGTGTCGGTGCCGATGACATAGGTCTCGCCGTCGTCGGCCGCGGTGGCGGGCGCGGCTCCGGCGAGCAGCGCCCCGACGGCGACGAGCGCGGCGAGGGCGGTCGCGCCGGCGGTGCGGCCGAACCGCCGCAGACGGCTCGGCGGAGAGGATGGATGGCGGCTCACGTCGAGTGCTCCTCGGGGTTCGGAAGGGCGGCCCGGCGGCCGCCGACCATCCACCCTAACCCTGCACCTCCCGCGCACCGGAATCTCGGCGCGACCCCGGACCCCGCCGGAACCCGCGTGGATACCGGCGTGTCGAGGCCGCCGCGGTCACGCCGGAGGGGTCGTGGCGACGGGCTCGTCCTTGCGGTCGTGTCCGCGGAGGAACAGCGAGGCGACGAGTGCGATGAGGATCACGCCTGCCGGGAGCAGGAGGGTCTGCGACATGCCCGCAGCGAAGCCCTCGGCGACCTGCGGCGGCAGTGCGCCGCTACCCGTGCCGGCCGGGGCGTCGGCCAGACCGGGGAGGTTCGCCTCCAGCCGCGACTGCATGAACGCGGCGATCGACGCGGAGCCGATGACCGACCCGATGGTGCGCGTGGTGTTGTAGATGCCCGCGCCGGCACCGGCCTGCCGCGGCGGCAGCTTGCGCGTGGCCGTGGTCGCCAGCGGCCCCCACATGCCCGCGTTGCCGATGCCCATCAGGGCGGACGGCAGCAGGAACATCAGGATGGGGGTGTCCATCGTGGTCAGGGCGGAGTACCAGACCAGGGCAGCCGCGACGCAGATCAGGCCGGGGACGAGGATGATACGCGGGTCGACACGGTCCAGGATCTTCCCGGCGACCGGGGCGAGCACGCCCGACAGCACGGCCATCGGGATCAGCAGCATCGCCGCCTCGGTCGGGGTGAGGCCGCGCGCCGTCTGCAGGAAGAACATCATCGGCAGCGACATGCTCGTGACGGTGAAGCCGACCGCGGCGATCGCCACGTTCGCGCCGGAGAAGTTCCGGTCGCGGAAGAGCGCGAGCGGCACGAGGGGTTCGCTGCGGGTGCGCGCCTGCTGCACGATGAAGAGCGCGAGCACCACGACGCCCGCGATGATGAGCCCCCAGACCGAGATCGGCCCCACGATGGTCCCCCAGTCGTACTTCTCGCCCTCCTGCAGCCCGAAGACGATGAGGAAGAGCGCGACGGCGCTGAGCACGACGCCGACCACGTCGAACCGGTGCGGGTGGGTCTTCAGCTTCGGCACGAGGATCCAGGCGAGCACGAAGGCGATGACGCCGACGGGGAGGTTGACGAAGAAGATCCACCGCCACCCGAAGCCGTCGACGAGCAGACCGCCGGCGAGGGGGCCGACGAGAGTGGCGACGCCGGCCGTGGCGCCCCAGAGGCCCATCGCCGCGCCGCGGCGGTTGGGCGGGAACGTGCGGGTGATCACGGCCATGGTCTGCGGCGTCATGAATGCGGCGCCGAGCCCCTGGACCGCGCGGGCAGCGATCAGGCCCTCGAGCGTGGTGGACAGTCCGCACCAGAGCGAGGCGAGGGTGAAGACCGCGAGCCCGATGAGGTAGATGTTCTTCGGCCCGAAGCGGTCGCCGAGTCGTCCGGTGATCAGCAGCGGGACGGCGTAGGCGAGCAGGTAGGCGCTGGTGACCCACACGACGTTGTCGAGGTTGTTCGTGTCGGGGTCGAGGGCGGCCTTGATCGCCGGGTTCGCGACGGAGACGATCGTGGTGTCGACGAGGATCATGAAGAACCCGATGACGAGCGCCCAGAGCGCCGGCCACGGACTCTTCGGTGCGTGACCGGCGGCGAAGGGCCCGGTCTCGGGTCCCGAGGTCTGACGGGAATCGGTCATTGCTGTGCAGCCTTTCGCTGGGCGCGGTAGCGGTCGGTGTCGTCGAAGGCGTCGGGGCCCCAGCGGAGCTCGTCGCCGTCGAGGCGGGTGAGGAGGGAGTCGAGCCAGCGGAGCTCGGCGTCGAGCAGCGCCTCCTGCCGTTCGATCTCGACGAGGACCTGCGGCGGGACGCCCTTGGCGCGGGCGGCGGCGAGGCCGTCGTGGTGGAGAGCGTACGAGGCGACGAGGGCCTCACGCCGTTCCTGCAGCAGCGCGACGGCGTCGTCCCGGTCGAGGTTGTGCGACTCGGCGAGCGCGACGCGGGCGTCGGTCTCGCGGTCGATGCGGGGAAGGGAGCGCCGCACCCAGGCGACCACCGCCTCCCGTCCGGCGTCGGTGAGGGTGTAGGTCGTGCGTTCCGGCCGGTTGCCTTCGCGGTCCGTGCCGACCTCGTCGAGCAGCCCCGCCCGCTGGAGTCGGGCGACGGTGTGATAGAGCGTGCCGTTGGTGACGGTGATGAGCCGGTCGTCGTGACGCGCGCGGAGCAGGCGCACCATCTCGTACGGGTGCATGTCGCTCTCGCGGAGCAGTGCCAGCACCATGACGCCGAGCGGCGTGAGTCCCGCCACCACATCCCTGCTCTTCCCCACGCCTCTCCCCCTCATGCCCTGTCCCCTGCCCCGCACGAATAGTCCACATGGACTATACACCCGCCCCTCCTCCGCCGAGACCCCGTCTTTCCGGCGAGACCCCGGGGTCCCGGCGCGCTCACCCCGGGGTCTCGACGCGAACGCGGGGTCTCGGCGCGGAAGAGCACGCATCACCGGGATAATGGGCGGGTGAGCACACCGTCCGCAGGAAACGCGCAGGCCATCCCCGGGTGGCGACACCTCTACTCCGGGAAGGTCCGCGACCTCTACGCCTCCGAGGACCCGGAAGACACCCGCATCCTCGTCGTCGCGTCCGACCGCGTCAGCGCGTTCGACGTCGTGCTCTCCCCGGGCATCACCGACAAGGGCGCCCTGCTGACGCGCCTCAGCCGCTGGTGGTTCGCCCAGCTGGACGTGCCGAATCACCTCACGGACGGCGACCTGCCGGAGGAGGTGGCCGATCGCGCCATGCTCGCCCAGTCGCTCGAGATGCTGCCGATCGAGTGCGTGGTGCGCGGGTACATCACCGGCTCCGGCTGGGCCGAGTACCAGGAGCACGGCACCGTGTGCGGCATCGCCCTGCCGGCAGGGCTGCAGAACGGCGACCGTCTGCCCGAGCCACTGTTCACCCCGGCCTACAAGGCGCCGATGGGTGAGCACGACGAGAACATCACGTTCGACCGCGTCGTCGAGCTCGTCGGGGCGGACCGGGCGGCCGAGCTCCGCGACGCCTCGCTCGCGATCTACCGTCGGGCCGCGGCCATCGCCGAGGAGAAGGGCCTCATCCTCGCCGACACGAAGTTCGAGTTCGGGACCGACGCCGACGGCACCCTCCGCCTCGCGGACGAGGTCCTCACGAGCGACTCCTCCCGGTACTGGGACGCTGAGGCCTGGCGCACGGGGTCGACGCCTGCCGAGCGGATGGCGAGCTTCGACAAGCAGATCGTGCGCGACTGGCTCGCGGCGAACTGGGACAGGCAGGGCGAGCCCCCCGTGCTGCCCGACGAGGTCGTCGCCCGGACGGCCGCCCGGTACCGCGAGCTCATCGACCGCCTCGGCGCCTGACACCGCGCTCCCCGCGACCGCGAGGCGCACAGGGAAAACTCAGGAATCGGTAGTGTTGCTCCAGCACTCCGCCCCCGATCCCGACCCCTGAGGAGCCCGCATGGCTTTGTGGAAGCTGCACGGAAACGGCCGCACCGTCGAGCCCGGCGCCGTCGTCACCCCCGAGGAACGTCTGTCCTGGCCCGCGACCATCGCCATCGGCGCGCAGCACGTCGTCGCGATGTTCGGCGCCACGTTCCTCGTGCCGACGCTCACCGGCTTCCCGGTGTCGACGACCCTGCTCTTCAGCGGCATCGGCACGCTGCTCTTCCTCCTCATCACGAAGAACCAGCTGCCCAGCTACCTCGGCTCCTCGTTCGCCTTCATCGCCCCCATCACCGCGGCCGTCGCGGCGGGCGGCACCGGCTCGGCCCTCGCGGGCGTGGTCGCGGTGGGCGTGCTCCTCGCGGTCGTCGGCCTCGTCGTGCAGTTCGTCGGCCTGCGCTGGGTCGACGCCCTGATGCCCCCGGTCGTCGCCGGCGCCATCGTCGCGCTCATCGGCTTCAACCTCGCCCCCACCGCCTGGAGCAACTTCGCGCTCGACCCGGTGACCGCCACGATCACCCTCGTCGCGATCATCCTCTTCGCCGTGCTCTTCCGGGGCTTCCTCGGACGGATCTCGATCTTCCTCGGCGTCGCCGTCGGCTTCATCTGGGCCGCGTTCAACGGCTCGTTCGAGGTGCCCAACCCGCTCCGCGGCGACAAGACCCCCGCCGAGCTCATCGCGGACGCCCCCTGGATCGGCCTCCCGCACTTCCAGTTCCCGGACTTCGTCGAGCCGGGCACCTGGTCGACCATCGCGATGTTCCTGCCCGTCGTGCTCGTGCTCATCGCGGAGAACGTCGGCCACGTGCGCGGTGTCGCGACCATGACCGAGGACCCCGCCATCAACCGCCACACCGGCCGCGCGCTCATCGCCGACGGCGTCGCCACGACCATCGCGGGTGGCTTCGGCGGCTCGGGCACCACGACCTACGGCGAGAACATCGGCGTCATGGCCGCGACCCGCGTGTACTCCACCGCCGTGTACTGGGTGGCGGGTCTGTTCGCGATCCTCCTCGCCTTCTCCCCGAAGGTCGGCGAGGTGTTCAACTCGATCCCCGCGGGCGTGCTCGGCGGGGCGACGACCGCGCTCTACGGCCTCATCGGCATCATCGGCATCAAGATCTGGGTGGACAGCCGCGTCGACTTCTCCCGGCCGGTCAACCAGTACACCGCCGCGGTGTCCCTCGTGATCGGCATCGCCGGGTTCACGATGCAGCTCGGTGACTTCGCCTTCGGCGGGATCGTGCTCGGGACGGTCGCGGCGCTGCTCATCTACCACCTGGGCAACCTCATCGCCCGGGCACGCAAGACCGGTGCCGACGACCCGAAGCCCCTCGAGCCCGTCGGCCCCCTCGGCGGCGACCCCGCGTAACGTCCCGCCCGCTCCCGGGTGCGTGCGGGACGGGTTTCGCCCCTCCCGCACCCCTCGAAAGCCCGTTTTCGCACTCGCATGGGTTTGCGGGGTGGAGCCCGGACGGAAAACGGGCGTCGGAGCGACGCGGGAGGGACGTATTCGCACTCCGCATGCCCGGACGGGACAGGACGGGACGGGACGGGACAGGACGGGACGGGACCGGGGTCAGGCGATCGTGGCGAGGAGGGCGTCGGCGGAGAGGGTCGCGCCGGTGTCCGCGCGAGGGGTGAGGGTGCCGGCGCGGTGCGCGGTGACCGTCGTCTCCATCTTCATCGCGTCGAGCACGGCCACCGGGTCTCCCTCGGCCACCTCGGCCCCGTCGTCGACGAGCCACCGCACGAGCGTGCCCGGCGCGGGAGCCCGGAGCTCGGAGGGGTCCGCCGCAGACACGGGTGCAGCGGCCTCTCCCGCCGGACGGCCGATGCCGGCCAGCAGCTCCGCGGGCAGACCGAGCATCACGCGGCGGCCGTCGATCTCCACCGGGAAGCGCTGCAGTCCGGAGACCGGGGCGACCGCGGGGCGCGGCTGCGACTCCAGCGCCGGGAGCAGCACGGTCTCGATCCACTGGGTGTGCACGGCGAAGGTCGCGGTCGCGAACGCGGGGTCGTCGATGGCGCAGAGGTCGAACGGGATCACGGTCGCCGGACCCTCGACAGCGAGCTCCCGCAGCGCTCGACGCGCCCGCACGAGCGCCGCGTCCCGGGTCTCCGCGTGCACGATGAGCTTCGCGATCATCGAGTCGAACGCGGGCTGCACGGTGTCGCCGGCCTCGATGCCGCTGTCCCACCGCACGCCGGGTCCGCCGGGGATGCGCAGGGCATCCACCCGTCCGGGGCTGGGCAGGAATCCGCGGCCGGGGTCTTCGGCGTTGATGCGGAACTCGAACGCATGCCCGGTCGGAGCCGGGGTGTCGGTGAAGGACGGCCCCTCGCCGAACGCGATCCGGAACTGCTCGCGGACGAGGTCGGTCCCGGTGACCTCCTCGGTCACGGGGTGCTCGACCTGCAGCCGGGTGTTCACCTCGAGGAACGAGATCGTGCCGTCCGCGGCGAGGAGGAACTCGACCGTGCCGGCGCCGCGGTACTGCACCTCGGCGCAGATCGCCCGCGCCGCGTCATGGAACGCCGCCCGCTGCGCCTCCGTCAGGCCGGGCGCGGGAGCCTCTTCGATGAGCTTCTGGTTGCGCCGCTGCATGGAGCAGTCGCGGTCGCCCACGACGACGACGCCGCCGCGCCCGTCGCCGAGCACCTGCACCTCGATGTGTCGCGGGCTCTCCAGGAAGCGCTCCACGAAGCACTCCCCGCGGCCGAATGCCGCGGTCGCCTCACGGGTGGCCGCGTCGAACGCGTCGGCGACCTCGGACAGCTCGCGGACGACCTTGAGCCCTCGGCCGCCGCCACCGAACGCGGCCTTGATCGCGATCGGGAGGCCGTGCTCCTCGGCGAACGCCACCGCCTCCTGCGGTCCGGACAACGGCTGATCCGTGCCGGCGGCGAGCGGGGCCCCCACACGCTGGGCGATCCGACGCGCGGTCATCTTGTCACCGAGTGCGTCGATGCTCTCCGGCGAGGGTCCGATCCAGACGAGTCCGGCGTCCTCGACGGCTCGCGCGAACGCGGCGCTCTCGGAGAGGAAGCCGTAGCCGGGGTGCACGGCATGGACACCGCTGCGGCGGGCCGCGTCGATCAGCGCCTCGACCGACAGGTACGTCGTCGCCGCGGTGTCGCCGCCCAGGCCGATCGCCTCGTCTGCGAGCCGCACGTGCAGGGCGTCGGCGTCCTGGTCGGCGTAGACGGCGACCGACGTGTAGCCGGCCTCGGCGCACGCGCGGATCACGCGGACCGCGATCTCGCCGCGGTTGGCGATCAGCACAGTGGTCATGAGGTCTCCTTGACGGTGAAGCGCACCCGCACACCCGGCGGGAGCTGGGCGGCGAGGTCGAGGCTGCGATCGGTGAGGGCACCGATGATGGGGTAGCCGCCGGTGAGCGGATGATCGGGGAGGAAGAGCACGGGCTGCCCGTCCGGCGGCACCTGGATGGCCCCGGTCACGGCGCCTTCGCTCGGCAGCTCGCCGCCGACCGCCCGTTCCAGGGGCACGTCGCCCTGCAGTCGGATGCCCACGCGGTCCGAGCGCGGCGTGACCGTCCACTCCTGCCCGGTGAGCGCGTCGACGCCGGCGGCGGTGAACCAGTCGTCGCGCGGCCCGAGGGTGATCTCGAGCGCGACCAGCTCCCCGGCCGCGGGAAGCGCGCGCGGCACCGGATCCGGCTCGACGGCGGCCACGGCGGCATCTCCGATCGGGAGGAGGTCGCCGACGGACAGCGGCGCGGGGCCCAGCCCGGCGAGCGTGTCGGTCGCGCGACTGTCGAGCGCCGCGGCCGGAGCGAGCCCTCCGCGGACCGCGATCACGGACCGGAGTCCGCGGTCGGGGTGGCCCAGCGTGAGCTCATCGCCGTCGACGGTCGCGAAGGGCACCCCGGGGAGGAGCGTGCGCTCGGTGCCATCGGCGTCGGTGAGCGTGAGCGGGCCCGTGGCGCCGGTGACCGCGGCCACTCCCGCACCGTGGAAGCGCAGCACGGCTCCGCCGACACTCTCCAGCACGGCCGCGGCGGGGGTGTTGCCCACCGCCCGGTTCGCCGCGTGCATCGCGACACGATCGGCGACGCCGGAGGCCGAGACGCCCAGGGCCGCGAAGCCGCGGCGACCCGCGTCCTGCACGAGGAGCTGCAGCGAGGATCGCACGACCTCGACCGCCGGACCGCCCGCACGGCGGTCGACACGCGTCGCGTCGGCCACCCCCATAGGCGACGCCGCCACGGTCTCCCGCTCCGCACGCACGAAGCGCACGCGTCGACCCGGCGCGAGCAGGGCCGGCGGGTCGCGGTCGATGTCCCACATCTCCAGGGCGGTCCGGCCGATGAGCTGCCAGCCGCCCGGGCTCTCCCGCGGATACACGCCACTGAACGCCCCGGCGAGCGCGACGGAGCCGGCGGGCACCCGGGTGCGCGGCGACGACCGCCGCGGCACGTCGAAGAGGGGGTCGCCGCTCACGGCGTAGCCGAAGCCGGGAGCGAAACCCGAGAAGGCCACTCTCCAGTCCGCGGCGAGGTGACGAGCCACCAGCTCCTCCGCCGAGACGTCGAGGAGCGCGGCGGCCTCGTCGAGATCCTCCCCGTCGTAGCGGACCGGGATGCTGACCTCCCCCGCATCGGGCAGGGCCGCCGCGTCGACCTCGGTCGCGGCGAGCGCCTCCGCGAGCGCGGCGGCCGAGGTGCGGTGCGGATCGAACCGCACGAGCACGGTGCGGGCGCCGGGGATGCGCTCGAGCACACCGGGCATGTCGCTCCACGTCAGATTCAGCCGCATGGCCTGCTCGAGGTCGTCCGCCTCGACGAGCAGCGCGCTGTCGGAGGCCGTGAGGATGCGCATCAGACCCGGTACTCCGCATCCGGAACATCGGTGACGAACATGTACCCCGGGGCGTGGGTGACGGCGAACGGCGGCTTCGACGCCATGATCGCCGCCTGCGGGGTCACACCGCACGCCCAGAACACGGGGATCTCGCCGGGGCGGATCTCGGGGGCGTCGCCGAAGTCGGGCGCCATCACATCGGCGATGCCGAGCGACGCCGGATCGCCGATGTGCACCGGCGCGCCGTGCACAGCCGGGGTGCGCCCGGAGATCTGCACGGCGTCGGCCACGCGGTCCGCGGGGATCGGACGCATCGAGACCACCATCTCGCCGCGGAGGCGCCCGGCTGGCGTGCAGTCCACCGCCGTGCGGTACATCGGCACGTTGCGTCCGAGCTCCTGATGACGGATCGGGATCCCGGCCTCGACGAGCCCCGTCTCGAACGTGAAGCTGCAGCCGATGAGGAACGCGACGAGGTCGGGATGCTCGGCCCACGCCGCCGTCGCGTCGGACACCTCCTCGACGAGCTCGCCGTCCCGCCAGATGCGGTAGCGCCCGATGTCGGTGCGGATGTCGCTGCCCGGCGCGAGCCGCGACTCCACCTCGCCCTGCTCGATCACCTCGAGGACGGGGCAGGGCTTCGGGTTGCGCTGCGCGTAGAGGAGGGTCTCGAATGCCCAGTCCGCGGGCACGGCGATGAGGTTCGCCTGGGTCAGCCCCGGGGCGACGCCGCTGGTAGGCGCGGCGTGACCGGCGCGGTGCGCCGCACGGGCGGCCCGGGCGTCGGCGAGCTGGGCGGGAGTCGCGAGCACCGCCATGTCAGACTCCGGCGAACGGGGCGATGGTGATGCCCTCCGCCTGCAGCAGGCGCTTCGTCTCCGCGGCCATCGCGACGGATCCCGGGCTGTCGCCGTGCACGCAGATCGACTGCGCGGACACGGCGACGTCGGTGCCGTCGATCGCCCGGATCATACCCTCAGCGGCCAGGCGCACCATCCGCTCCGCCACCGCGGTGGGGTCGTGCAGCACGGCCCCCTCCTCGGTGCGCGAGACGAGCTGACCGTCCGGCTGATAGGCGCGATCGGCGAAGGCCTCCGCCGCGACAGCGAGCCCCGCCCGTTCGGCGACGTCGAGCACGACGCCGCCGGCGAGGCCGAGCAGCACGAGCGAGGGGTCGATCGCCGTGATGGCCGCCACCACGTCCTTCGACTGCCGCTCGTCGCGGGCGATGGTGTTGTAGAGGGCCCCGTGCGGCTTGACGTAGGAGACCCGCCCGCCGACCGCCGCGGTGAGCCCGAGGAGGGCACCGAGCTGGTACTCGACATGTGCCTGCAGCGTGGCCGAGTCGATGTCGACCTTCGTGCGCCCGAAGTTCTCGTAGTCGCGGTACCCGGGGTGCGCACCGATCACGACGCCGCCGGCGACCGCCGCCGCGAGGGTCTCGCGGATGCCCTCCGGGCTCCCGGCGTGGAATCCGCACGACACGTTCGCACTCGTGACGATCTCGAGCATGCTTGCGTCGTCGCTGACGATCCGGTCGGGGACGTTCTCGCCGAGGTCCGAGTTCAGGTCGATGGTCGCCATGTCATGCTCCGATTCCGAGGAAGGCGAAGATGGGGCCGATCGAGAC
Source organism: Microbacterium sp. NRRL B-14842 (assembly GCF_050470785.1). Lineage (NCBI taxonomy): Bacteria > Bacillati > Actinomycetota > Actinomycetes > Micrococcales > Microbacteriaceae > Microbacterium > Microbacterium sp. NRRL B-14842. The sequence continues at coordinate 2,708,388 of NZ_JBFLUM010000001.1, forward strand.
GGCGCCCATGTACCAGGTGAGCGCGGTCACGACGGTGCCCGCGATGAGCAGCCACATCGGGTACTTCCGGTCGCCGAGGAGGTCGCGGCGGAACCAGCCGATGTACATGAACACCGTCAGGCCGATGGGCAGGATCAGGCCGTTGAAGCCGCCGACGAACACGAGGATCGCGGCCGGGGCCGTGCCGATCGCGAGGTAGACGCCGAGGGAGACGACGATGAACGCGACCGTGGCGAGCTGCAGCGGCCAGCCGCCGCGGAGCTTGGCGGTGAACGTCGAGAGGAAGGTCGCCGAGGTGTAGGCGGCACCGATGACCGAGCTGATCGCGGCGGCCCAGAAGATCGCGCCGAAGATCCGCAGACCCGCGTCGCCGAGCACCGCGCCGAACGCCTGGCCGGCCGGGTTGGCGGCCTGCGAGGAGAGGTCGAGCGCCACGCCGGAGGCGACCACGCCGAGGATCGCGAGGAACAGCACGTAGCGCATGATGCCGGTCACGATGATGCCGTTGGCGGCGGCCCGCATGACGGGCTTCGCGTACTGCGGGCCCACGTGGCCGGAGTCGAGGTAGCGGTGCGCACCGGAGTAGGTGATGTAGCCGCCGACCGTGCCGCCGACGATCGTGGTGATGGTGGCGAAGTTGAGCTGGTCGGGCACGAAGGTCTGGCGCAGGGCGTCGCCGACCGGCGGTTGGGCGATGAACGCGACGACGAGCGTCATCACGATCATCGCGATGCCCAGGACGATGAGCACGATGTCCATCACCTTCCCGGCCTTCTTCACGAGGAAGATGATGATGGCGAGGGCCGCGGTGAGCGCGCCGCCGATCTTCGGGTCGATCCCGAGCAGCGCGTTGAGGCCGAGGCCGCCACCGGCGATGTTGCCGATGTTGAACGCGAGCCCGCCGATGACGACGAGCACGGCGATCACATGGCCGGAGAAGGGGATGGCGCTGTTGGCGAGCTCGCCGGCGCGCTTGCCGGACGAGGTGATCATGCGCCAGATGTTCAGCTGCACCGCGATGTCGACGAGGATCGACACGAGGATGGCGAACGCGAAGGCGGCTCCCATCTGGGCGGTGAACGTCGCGGTCTGGGTGATGAACCCCGGACCGATGGCGCTCGTGGCCATGAGGAAGATGGCGCCGATGACGGCACTGCGGCCGGCGCGCTTCTTCGCGTGGGCGGCGCGGGCTTCGTCCTCGGGGGTGAGGGCGGGGGCGGACTGCTCGGACATAGGGGGGTCCCATCGTCGTTGGTGGGTGTCGGGTGACCCCCAGTGTAGAACGGACAGAACCAGATTGTTCAACAATCATGTTTCCGTCGTGCTACAGCGCGGTTGCTTTCGTGTGATCATCGCTCGGAGACGGCCCCTACGATGAAGGCATGAACCAGCAGGGCCCGCTCGCCGACGTGCTCCGTCAGCGCATCATCGACGGCGACGTCGCCCCGGGCTCCCGGCTGTCCGAGTCGGCGCTGTCGGAGAGCTTCGACGTGTCCCGCAACACCCTGCGCGAGGCGTTCCGGGTGCTCGCGGAACAGGGACTCGTCGAGCACATCCCGCACCGCGGCGTCTCCGTGGCCTCACCCTCGATCGCCGACGTCATCGACATCTACCGGGCTCGCCGGGTCATCGAGTGCACGGCTCTCCGGCAGTCCGAACCGGAGCATCCCGCCGTCCAGCGCATGACCGATGCGGTCGCCGCGGCCGAGGCCGCCGTGGCCGGGGTCTCCCCCGACGACACGTCCGCCTGGCGCGCGGTCGGCAGTGCCAACATGGCGTTCCACGTCGCGCTGGTCGACGTCGCCGACAGCCCGCGCCTCGCCCGCACCTACCGGAACGTCGCGGCGGAGCTGCGCCTCGCGTTCCTCAAGATCGACGACCCCCGCGCCCTGCACGAGCCGTTCGTCCGGAAGAACCGCGCCGTGCTCGACACCTTCCTGACCCGCGGTGCCGAGGCCGGAGCGGCGGAGCTGGAGCGGTACCTCGTGCAGTCGGAGCGGGTCGTGCTCGGCGCGTTCGCGCGGATGCAGCTCGGCTGAGCGGCGCCGCGGCTCAGGTCGCGTCGGTCCGCAGCGCCGCTGTCGCGCGGGGTCGAGGCTCCTCGCCCCGGTATGACGCCGGCACGCCCGGCAGCGCAGCGTCCGGCTCCGGGAGCCCGTACCGGCGGTGCAGCCAGCGCCGCGCGTCCTCGAGCGGATAGGTGTCGCCGAAGACGCAGTACTTCACGAACACCCCCTCCAGGGTGCTGCGGAGCATGACCTCCTCCAGGGCCGGGTCCTCGGCACCTCGGGCGCGGAAGACGGCGCGCACGGCGTCCTCCGCGGCCGTCGCACCGTCGGCATAGCGCTGCTCCGATTCCGCGAACAGGCGATGCGTCAGCGGCTGCTGCTGCATGGCGAGCACCGCACGCTGCAAGGGCATCGCGAAGGCCGTCGCACCGATCGCCCCGTCGATGATGGCGGCGAGCATCTCGTCGGGCGTGCCCTCGACCTGCGCGAAGGCGAGGACCGTCTCGAACCAGCGGTCGATCACCGCGGCGACGAGCTGGTCCTTGCCGCCGAAGTGATAGTTCACCAGCCCCTGCGCCACTCCGGCGCGACGGGTGATCTCGGCGATGCCCGCCCCGGCGACGCCGCGTTCGCTGAAGACCTCGATCGCCGCCTGGAGGATGTTCTCCCTGGCGCGTTCGCGGGCCAGACGATTCTGCTCATCCGATCGCGCCATACGGCATCCACCTTTCGGGTCCGGCGGAATTCCCTCACGGGCCGTCTCGGGATAGATTAATCACTGAATGCTCGTTCAACCTATGGAGGGTGCGAGCACTCGCGGCGCGGGGGTTCGCCGCAGCAGCCACGGACGCGTCTCCAGCCGATGGAGGGGGAGGCGGAGATGCGTCCGTGGCCCTCCTCGACCTCCGGCATACGACGACGGACCGAGGACCAGGCCCGGTCGTCGACCACCGGTGCCGACGTCCGGCCGAGCGCCGACGGGACCTTCGGCGGTGACCCCTCGGGCGGATTCCTGACCTGAGTGCAGAAAGCGCACGACGGGCCGTGTCGCGCCTTGACCCCGTCGAAACGGCGCGGTTAGCGTGAGCGGGCTTCGGCCCCTCGGTGGCAGCGATGCTCACCGTCCGGACCGGAGACCGCTCGCCCACCGGACGCGCGGCACCGCTCAGATCGAAGAGGATCTTCCATGCGATTCACCAGAAAACTCGCGCTCGCCGCCACCGCGGCGGCCGCGCTCAGCCTCAGCGCGGTCATCCCCGCCACGGCCGCGTCGCCCGACGACTCCGCGCCCTCGTACCAGGAGTTCGCGTCGTCCACCTATCGGGACGTGGACGGCGCCTACGTCGTCAACGGCGACGAGGTGATCTCCGGCAAGAAGGAGCTGCGCGCCTTCTACGACCGGCTGATCGGCCCCGAGACCCGCAACGACGGCCTCATCGTCAACACGGTCAACAACATCGACGACAAGTGGTCGGCGTCGCAGGTGGCCAACCTCACCTACTGCGTGAGCACGAAGTTCGGCAGCCGTCACGCGGACGTCGTCCGGGCGATGGAGGGCGGCGCCGCGCTCTGGGAGTCCGCGTCCTCGAAGATCGACTTCCGGTACGTGAGCAGCGCGGACGCCAACTGCACCACGCGGAACAACGCCGTCGTCTTCTCCGTCGAGCCGGTGGCCACGACGCAGTACATCGCCCGTGCGTTCTTCCCCAGCACGCCGGCCCGGCAGCAGAACGTGCTCATCGACGACTCGATCTGGAGCGCCGGAGCGTGGACGCCGACGAACGTGCTCGGCCATGAGCTCGGCCACGTGCTCGGCTTCCGCCACGAGCACACCCGTCCGGAGGCCGGCACCTGCTTCGAGGACAACAACTGGCGTCCGCTCACCCCGTACGACTCGTCGTCGATCATGCACTACCCGCAGTGCAACGGCAGCTCGGACGACCTCTCGATGACCACCGCCGACCGCACCGGGGTCGTCTCCCTCTACGGGAACTGACCCTCTCGTCGGACTCGCTCCGGCACCACCGAGGCCCGGTCGTCCGCGATCGGGCCTCACCCGTGTCCGGGGTCGACGCGGCTCAGGCGGAACCGCGGACGACGAGCTCCGTCGGCAGGATCGTGGTGCGCGGCGGATCCTCCCCCGCGAGCCGGGAGAGCAGCACCTGCGTCATCGCCTCGCCCTGGGCGTACATGGGCTGGCGCATGGTCGTCAGCGGCGGATCGGTGGTCAGCGCCACCGACGAGTCGTCGAAGCCGACGAGCGCGATGTCCTCGGGAACCCGCACCCCGGCGCCCCGCAGCGCCGTCAGCGCCCCTCGGGCCATGAGGTCGCTGGCGACGAAGATCGCGTCCGGCCGCCCTTCCGCGAGCAGCCGGCGGGCGGCGTCGGCTCCGCTCGCCTCGCTGTAGTCGCCCTCCTCCTCCGCGAAGGGGGTGAGACCGGCGGCGGCGAGCGCGGCGCGGAACCCCTGCACGCGGTCGGTCGACGAGGGCATCGTGAGCGGGCCGGAGATCGTGGCGATGCGGGTGCGTCCGATGTCGACGAGGCGCTGCGTGGCTTCGCGCGCTCCCGCGACGTTGTCGACGTCGACCACGTAGTCCCCCTCGGCGCGGCGCACCGGGCGGCCGCCGTAGACGACGGGGACCGCGTCGGCGATCCGGTCGACGAAGGCGTCACTCGTGTGGTGCGACACGATGAGAGCTCCGTCGACGCCGCCGTTGCGCACGAAGCTGGTCATCTTGTCGCCGGGGTCGTCGCTCGCGATCAGCAGGTTCAGGAGGTAGTCGGAGCTGCGGAGGGCGCCGGTGATGCCGGCCACGATCGCTGCGAAGAACGGGTCGCCGAAGAAGCGCGACGTGTCCTCGGGGACGATGAGGGCGATCGCGTGCGTCTGCCGGGAGGCGAGGGAGCGCGCGGCCCGGTTCGGCACGTAGTTGAGCTCGTCGATCGCGGCGCGCACGGCGGCGAGCGCTTCCGGGCTGACCGCCGTCGACCCGTTGACGACCCGCGACACGGTCGACCGGGACACGCCGGCGGCCGTCGCGACCTCCTCGATGGTCGCCCGGGGCGACATCATCGCTTGCTCTCTTCCATCGCCCCATTCTCATCCACCCGGACCCTCGCCCGTGAAAATCCCCGCTTCGAATCGCCCGATTGGTCCCATCTCGGCCGCGGATGGAGCCAATCGGGCGATTCGAACGGGTCAGAGGGAGCGCGCGGCGATGATCCGGGCGTACTCGCGGCCGGAATCCTTGACCGTCCGCTCCTGGGTGTCGTAGTCCACGCGGACGATCCCGAAGCGCTTGTCGTACCCCCACGCCCACTCGAAGTTGTCGAACAGGGACCAGTAGAAGTAGCCGCGCACGTCCACACCGCTGTCCCTGGCGTCCAGCACGGCGTCGAGGTGCGCGCGCAGGAACGCGGTGCGGTCGGCATCGGGCACCCGGGTCTCCCCGTCCGCCACCACGACCGTGTCGTCATAGGCCGCGCCGTTCTCCGTCACCGAGAGCACGACTCCCGCGGGCTCGGCGTACTCGGTCCACAACCGCTGCAGCAGTCGCGTGAGTCCCTCCGGCTGGACCTCCCAGCCCTGGGCGGTGCGGGGCAGCCCGCGCTCGACCGCGTGGATGCCCTCGTGCGAGGGGTACGGGCTCCGGGTCACGTGTGCCGTCTCCGGGCCGCTGGAGACCGGGGCGTCGTCGGGCCCCGTGCCGGACACGAGGTCGCCGTGGTAGTAGTTCACGCCCTGCGTGTCGATGGGCTGCGCGATCGTGTCGAGGTCGCCCTCGTGCACCGCCGCCTCGAACCGCGCGACCGCGTCGGGGTCCACCGCGCGGATGTCCTCCACGGTGTCGACGGGATACGCGCCGCGGTAGATGGGGTCGAGGAACCAGCGGTTGAACTGGCCGTCCAGCCGCCGGGCGGCGTCCACGTCCGCGGGGTTCTGCGGGTCGGCGGGATCGGCGACCGTGTGGTTCAGCGTGATGCCGAGGTTGAGGGAGGCATCGCGACCGCGGAGCTCGCGCACCGTCGCACCGTGCGCGAGGAGCAGGTGGTGCGAGGCCAGCAGTCCCTCGGCGATGCTCGTGTGCCCCGGGGCGTGCTCGCCCCCGGTGTAGGAGAGGAAGGACGAGCACCACGGCTCGTTGAGGGTCGTCCACACGTTCACGCGGTCGCCGAGGGCGTCGTGCATGGTGCCCGCGTACTCCAGGAAGCGGTCGACGGCGTCACGGTTCGTCCAGCCGCCGACCTCCTGGAGGGCCTGCGGCATGTCCCAGTGGTAGAGCGTGAGCCAGGGCAGGATGTCGGCCGCGAGGAGCTCATCGACCAGACGGCTGTAGAAGTCGACCCCCGCCTGGTTGACCGCGCCGCCGTCCGGGCGCACCCGCGACCACGAGGTGGAGAAGCGGTAGGTCTGCAGCCCGAGCTGCTTCATCAGCGCGACGTCCTGCGGATACCGATGGTAGTGGTCGCACGCCACATCCCCGTCGTCGCCGCCGACCACGGCCCCGGGCACCCGGCAGAAGGCGTCCCAGATGGATGCCGTCCGTCCGTCCTCGAAGGCGGCGCCCTCGATCTGGTAGGCCGCGGTCGCCGCGCCGAAGAGGAAGTCCGAGGGGAAGGCACGCGTCATAGGGGTCATCCTTTCACCGCGCCCGCCATGATGCCACTGACCAGCTGCCGCCCCGCGATCACGAAGAGCACGAGGAGCGGAAGGGTCGCGAGCACCGCGCCGGTGAGCACGATCGAGTAGTCGATGTAATAGCCGGACTGCAGCTGGCTGAGCGCCGTCTGCAGCGTCGGGTTCTGGGGGGAGAGAACGATCAGGGGCCAGAGGTAGTCGGTCCAGGCGGTCATGAACGTGAACAGTCCGAGGATCGCCATGGCCGGCCGCGCCGCGGGCACCCCGACGGTGAGGAACGTGCGGAACTGGTTCGCGCCGTCGACCCTGGCGGCCTCGATGAGCTCGTCCGGGATGACGTCCACGAGGTACTGCCGCATGAAGAACACCCCGAACGCCGTCACGAGGGTCGGGACAATCACCGCGCCGATCGTCCCCGTCCAGCCGAGCTCGCGCATGAGCATGAACAGCGGGATGATGCCGAGCTGCGTGGGGATGGCCATGGTCGCGATCACGAAGACCATGAGGCCGTCCCGCCCGCGGAAGCGCAGCTTCGCGAACGCATAGCCGGCGAGGGTCGAGAACGTGACGACGGAGATCGTGATGATCGTCGAGATGAGGAACGAGTTGCCGAGCGCGAGCCAGAACGGGATCGCATCGAACACCTTCGCCGCGTTCGCGAGGAAGTTGCCGCCGGGGATGAGGGGCAGGGTCTCACCGCGGGTCGCGTTGGTCCCGCTCGCCACGACGAACGACCACCACAGCGGGTAGGCGCCGCCGATGACGAAGGCCGCGAGCAGCCCGTAGGTGAGGAAGCCGGGGCGGCTGCCGAGGCCGGCGCTCCCGCTCGCGGCGCCGCGCCGGCGGCGGATCCGCTCCGGCACGCTGAGGGCCTGGGTGGCGGTCATCGCGCCTCCTCCTTTCCGGTCGGGCGGATGCGGCGTCGGGCCGCGCGGTTCTTCGGGGCGTCTCCGGTGGCGATGCGCCGGGAGATCAGGAAGTTGATGAGGCCGATCGCGACGATGAGGAGGAACAGCAGGATCGCGACGGCCGAGGCCTCGCCGAGGTTCCGGCGGAAGAACGCCAGCTCCCAGAGGAACAGCACCGTGGTCTGGAACTGCCGATCGCTGCCGCCGATGCCGCCCGCGGTGGAGACGTCGAACAGACGCGGTTCGGCGAAGATCTGCAGGCCGCCGATGGTCGCCGTGATGATGACGAAGATCAGCGTCGGACGGATGGTGGGGATCGTGATGGCGAAGAACCGCCGCACGGCCCCGGCACCGTCCAGTGCGGCCGATTCGTAGAGGTCGCGCGGCACGGCCTGCATCGCGGCGAGGAGGATGAGGGCGTTGTAGCCGGTCCAGCGGAAGTTCACCATGACCGCGATCGCGATGTGCGACAGGAATGTGTCGTGCTTCCACTGCTGATCGGCGATGCCGACGAGGTTGAGGAGGTTGTTGGCCAGCCCGTCCGCCTCGTTGAAGATGCTCGAGAAGATGATCGCCACGGCGACCGGCGTCACCACGAAGGGGATGAGGACGCTCATCCGCCAGAACGTCGGCGTCCGCAGTCCGCGGTCCAGCAGGTACGCGATCACCAGGGCGACGGCGAGCTGCGGGATGGCGGAGAGCAGGAAGATGCTCAGCGTGTTCCGGATGGAGTTCCAGAACATGCCGTCGCCGAGGATCGCCGCGAAGTTGCCGAAGCCGACGAACGGCCCCTCCCCCTTCAACAGATCCCACTCGTGCACCGCGACCCACACCGTGTACAGCAGCGGGAAGAGGCCGATGAGCCCGAAGAGGAGGAAGAACGGGGAGATGTAGAAGTACGGCGAGGCGCGGTGGTCGAAACGGGAGACGCGGGTGCGCCAGGAGCGTCGCGGCGGAGCGTCCGCCGCCACGGGGGCGGCGGCCTGCGGCTCCGCCGGCGGGGCGGTGAGGGTCATGGGCGTGTCCTTTGCCGGGCTTCGACAGGCTCAGCCACCCACTCGGGGCGCTGGGCGTCCACTCGGGGCGCTGGGCGTCCACTCGGGGGCGCTGGGCGTCCACTCGGGGCGCTGGGCGTCCACTCTGGGTCGCTGAGCCTGTCGAAGCGAGATGATCAGCCGACGAGGTCGTTCAGCAGGCCGATCGCCTGGTCCCAGGCGCCCTGCGTGTCGGTCTCACCGCGGTCGAGTGCGCTCAGCGCCGGGCCGAAGACGTTCTCCTGGATCACCGAGTCGTCGGCGCCCTTGAACTGCGCGACGACGCCCTTGGCACGCTCGGCGAGGATGGCGCCGGTCGGCGCGTCGTTGAAGAACGCGTTGGGCGTGGCTTCGTCGGCGAGGGACTCCTGCGCCTTGATGGTCGAGGGGAAGTTGCCCGCGGCGGCGGACTGCTTCACCTGCTGCTCGGGCTGCGTCAGCCAGTCGGCGAGCTCGGCCGCGGCCTCTTTGTGCTCCGAGGACTCCGGGATCGACAGGAACGCGCCGCCCCAGTTGGCCGCGCCGCCGGGGAACACGTCCGCGAAGTCCCAGCCGGTCGACGCGTCGCCGCCGCCGGCCTCGACCTGACCCTGCACGACGCCGAGCATCCAGCCGGGGCAGACGAAGGTGGCGAAGGTGCCGTCGACGAACGACTTGCCGCCGTTCCAGTCCCACGCGGTCTGCGCTGCGGACTGACCGCCCTCGGTCGCGGCGCCGAGGAGCTCGAAGCGCTCCTGGAGCTCGTCGTTGCCCTCGACGTTCAGCTCACCGTCGGCGGTGTAGTAGCCCTCGTCGAGCTGGTTGACCATGGCGTTCCAGACGAAGCCGGAGTGGTCGTACCAGGCCTTGCCGGTCTTCTCGGTGTAGTCGGCACCGACCTGGAAGTAGTTCTCCCAGTCGCCGTTGAGCAGTTCGGCGACGGACTCGCGGTCGCTGGGCAGGCCGGCGGCCTCGAAGGCGGCGCCGTTGTAGCAGATGCCGCTCGGGCCGATGTCGGTGCCGTAGCCGATGACGCGGCCCTCGGCGTCGGTGGCCTGACCGTACTTCCAGTCGACCCAGTCGTCCTTGCGGTCCTCGATGCCGTAGTCGCGCAGGTCAACGAAGGTGTCGGAGACGTCCATGATGGCGCCGAGCCAGCCCTCCTCGATCGCGACGATGTCGCTGAGGCCGGAGCCGGCGGCGATCTTGGTGAAGGCGTCGGTGCGGGCGTTGCCGCCGGTGTCGATGTTGGTGGCCTCGATCGTCACGTTCGGGTGCGCCTTCTCGTACTCCTCGTAGAGGTCGTCGTAGCCGAAGGTGCCGAAGGTGGTGACGGTCAGTGTGACCTTCTCGTCGGCGCTGCCGCCGGTGTCGCCGTCGCCGCCGGTGCTGCCGGAGCAGCCGGCCAGGGCGAGAGCGGAGACGGATGCCACGGCGGCTGTCGCCAGGATCCGGGTGCGGGCACGTGAGTTCACGGTTCACTCCTTTGTGGGTTCGTGCGGGTGGTGGTGCGTGGGTGAGTCGTGGGAGCGCTCCCACGAACTTCCGTGAACTCTATGGGAGCGCTCCCACGATGTCAAGGGTGCGGGGGGCCGCCGGTCCCCGTTCACAACTCAGGAGAATCGGGATCCGATGCCGCCGTTCGACCGCTATCGGCCCGGAGCCCGCGAATTCTCCGGAGTTGTGAACGCGGCGTACCCTTGTCCGGTGCCCGAAGCCACCCTCTCCCCCGCCCTCACCCGCGCCGAATCCCTGATCCGCAGCATCCCGGACTACCCGGAGCCCGGCATCATCTTCCGCGACATCACGCCGCTCCTCGCCGACGCCGAGGCCCTCCGCGTGACGACCGAGGCGATCATCGAGCCCTTCGCGGGGCGGTTCGACGTGGTGGCCGGCATCGAGGCTCGCGGCTTCATCCTCGCCGGGGCGGCCGCCATCGCCGCAGGCGTCGGACTGATCCCGATCCGCAAGGCCGGCAAACTCCCCCGGCCCGCGGCGTCCGTCGACTACGCCCTCGAATACGGCACCGCGACCATCGAGATGCACGACGATCTGCCCGCGGGCTCCCGCGTCCTCCTCATCGACGACGTGCTCGCGACCGGGGGCACCCTGGCCGCCGGTCGCCAGCTCGTCGAGCGCCTCGGCAGCCACGTCGCCGGCATCTCGGTGCTCTTCGAGATCGACGGCCTCGGCGGCCGCGAGGCGATCGGCGACCTCCACACCGTCTTCCACTCCTGACCCCCTCTGCCGCCGAGACCCCGGTTTCCCGCCGACACCCCGATGTAGCGGCGGGCGCAGGGCGGGGTCTGGACGGGAGCCCGGGGTCTCGGCGGAGCATCGGCGAGCCGGTAGACTGAAACCGCCCGTCCGCCCGCGACTCTTGGAGCCGTCATGCCCACCATCGTCGTCGACGTCATGCCCAAGCCCGAACTGCTCGACCCGCAGGGCAAGGCCGTCTCCGGCGCCTTCGCCCGCCTCGGCGTCGAGGGCTTCACCGACGTCCGCATCGGCAAGCGCTTCGAGCTCACGGTCGAGGGCGAGGTCACCGACGAGGTCCTCGCCGAGGCCCGTCGCCTCGCCGACGAGGTCCTGTCGAACTCCGTGATCGAAGACGTCGTGGGCGTCGAGGTGGCGGAGTGACCGTCCGCATCGGCGTCGTCACCTTCCCCGGCTCGCTGGACGACGTCGACGCGCAGCGCGCCGTCCGCATCGCGGGAGCCGAGCCGGTCGCCCTGTGGCACGGCTCGCACGACCTCGAGGGCGTCGACGCCCTCGTCCTCCCCGGCGGCTTCAGCTACGGCGACTACCTGCGCGCCGGCGCCATCGCCGCGCTCTCGCCCATCATGAGCGAGGTCAAGGACGCTGCCGCGAAGGGCATGCCCGTTCTCGGCATCTGCAACGGCTTCCAGATGCTCGTCGAGGCGCACCTGCTCCCCGGCGGCCTGATCCGCAACGGGCACCAGCACTTCGTCCGCCGCGACCAGAAGCTCACGGTCGAGAACGCCGACACCGCGTGGACCAACGCCTTCCGCACCGGCCAGGAGATCATCATCCCGCTGAAGAACGCGGACGGCGGCTACATCGCCGACGAGCAGACGCTCGACCGCATCGAGGGCGAGGGTCTCGTGGCGTTCCGCTATGCCGGCGTGAACCCGAACGGCTCGCTGCGCGACATCGCGGGGCTGACCAACGAGGCGGGCAACGTCGTGGGGCTCATGCCGCATCCCGAGCACGCCACGGAGCCCGGTTTCGGTCCGGACACCGCCGTCGCGATGCGCAGCGGCGTGGACGGTCTCGACTTCTTCACGAGCGCGATCGCCGCCGTCGCCCGCGTCGCCGCCTGACCCCTCCGTCGACCCCCCTCTGCGAGCGTCCCACCCCCTTGCGGGCGCACCGAAGAGGCCGGGTCGACCGCAAGGGGCCGGGTCGACGGACGAGGTTAGGGGAGACGGAAGGGGTTGTCGCCCACGGCCGCGAGCAGGTACCAGGCCGTCGTGCCGGTGTGCAGGCTCGCGTAGTAGAGGTCGCCGAAGCCGGAGTCGAGTCCGTCGGTCGAAGTCGCCACGATGCCCTTGCCGTCGCCGTTCGCCGCGTCGCGCTGCACCAGTCGGATGTCGGCCAGCAGCTCCTCCGCGCGCGCCTGGTCACCAGGGGCCCCGCGTTCCTGCAGTGCGAGGGCGAGGTGTCCGCTGCCCTCGAACCAGACCTTGGACACGTCCACGTCGCTGATCGACGGGCCTCGGTAGGGACCGTCCTGGGCCACGAGGTGCGCGAGCGTCCAGTCGACGGCCGCTCCGTACCGGGCGTCCCCGGTGCCGAGGAGGCTCCACGTCTGCGCGTCGAGCGGGATCGGGCGGGTGTTGATCGTGCTGCCGTCCAGCAGCGTCCCGGTGTCCACGTGCCCGTCGGCGCTCTGCATCGCCGCGACGAAGCCTGCGGCCACCGCCGCCCGCTCCGCCCACACCGCGTCGCCCGTGAGCTGGGCGAGCTGCGTGAAGAACCCGGCGATGTCGCTGTTGTGCTCGGTGGACTTCCACTCCAGCGGCACCCCGGCATCGGTCTGTCCACCGGTGTAGCCGTGGGGCGCGCGGGTCATGTCGGCGGTGTTGTCCTGGATCCACTCCGCGATGCGCACCGCGCCGTCGAGATACCGCGTCTCGCCGGTGGCGTGGAAGAGGCGGGCGAGCGCCATGCCCACCCAGGCCTGATTGCCGGTGAAGGTGCCCGGCCCCGTGATCTCCATGCGCCCCTGGCGGATGCCGTGCGGCTCGTACGAGGTGCGGACGCGGCCGTCGGCGACCGGGTCGTTCTCCTGCACGAAGAGGAGGGTGTCCGCGACAGCTTGCGCGCGGCGCAGGTCGTCCGGCAGACCGCGGGCGGTGTAGGCGATGACGACAAGGGCGTCGTCGTAGACGAAGGAGGGCGTGAAGTCCCAGGACGGCGTGGTGAAGAATCCGCCCTCGTAGCTGCGCGGCAGGCACCGGCCCTCGCCGTCGCAGAACTCGTCGACCCGGGCGTCGAGGAACTCGTAGGCGAGCGCGACCGAAGCGGCGGGGTCGTTCACCGGGTCCGCGGGAGGCTGCACGCGCGTGCCGAACGCATCGGACACGGCGGGGGCGGCACCGACGAGCACGGCGCCGACGACGAGGGCGGCGACGACCGCCCAGGGCGCGGATCGGCGGGCGGAAGCGGACATCACGACCTCTCGACGGCAGGACCCCCGGGGGACATGCCGCGAGCGACACGGGGGGATGTTCGCCACCCTGTCATGACAAGAGGCTCGAGGGGAAGTGTCTTTCGGCCACATGCGCGTGTACCAAAGCGACCGGACGCGTGCAAGGCGTTTGCCGGACCCGGAGCGCGGGGCGCACGATGGTCCTCCCGTCCCCGACCTCCCGGAAAGGACACCCCATGTCCCGCGACCAGTACACCTTCACCAACCCGGTCGAGCTCTACGCCGACATCCAGCCGCAGAAGCAGCACATGCGCGAGCCCGGTCTCGACGCGGACCTCACCCCGAAGGCCGACCTCGGCGAGGAATCGTACCGCGGCACCGGACGACTGACCGGACGCAAGGCGCTCATCACAGGCGGCGACTCCGGCATCGGCGCGGCCACCGCCATCGCGTTCGCTCGCGAGGGGGCCGACGTCGCGATCTCCTACCTCCCCGAAGAGGAGGAGGACGCCAGCCGCATCGCCGGGATCCTCCGCGAGGCGGGTGCCACCGTGGCCACCATCCCCGGTGACCTGCGCGACCCGGAGTACTGCCGCACCCTCGTGGCCGAGGCCGTCGCAACGCTCGGCGGACTCGACATCCTCGTCAACAACGGCGGCAAGCAGGTCTTCCAGGAGTCCCTCACCGACGTGACGGACGAGCAGTTCGACGACACGTTCAAGACCAACGTGTACGCGATGTTCTGGATCACGAAGGCCGCCCTGCCGCACCTCCCCGCGGGGTCGACGATCATCAACACGACCTCCATCCAGGCCTACTCGCCGTCGGACATCCTCGTCGACTACGCGTCGACCAAGTCGACCATCAACGCGTTCACGAAGGGCCTCGCCCAGCAGCTCGCACCCAAGGGCATCCGCGTGAACGCCGTGGCGCCCGGACCGATCTGGACCCCGCTGCAGCCGAGTGACGGGCAGCCGCAGGAGAAGATCGACCAGTTCGGCCAGGACACTCCGCTCGGCCGGATGGGTCAGCCCGCGGAGCTCGCCCCCGCGTACGTCTTCCTCGCCTCCCCGGAGTCGAGCTACGTGCTCGGCGAGACCCTGAACGTCAACGGCGGCATGCCGACCCCCTGACTCCTGAGACCCGAGCGATCTCCCACGCCGCGGGGCGGTGTCCCCGCGGCGCGGGAGACTGCGGCGCTCAGGATTTCACCGCTCCGGCCGAGATGCCCGCCACCACATACTTCTGCAGGAGCGCGAACACGAGGACCAGCGGGAGAACGCCGAGGAGCGCCGCGGGGAAGAGGGTGGACGGCTCGACGGTGTTGGGATCGATGAGCGCAAAGGCGTTGCCCATGATCGTGCCGCTCGACGCACCGCGGAGGAACACGATGGGAATGAGCAGGTCGTTCCAGATCGCGAGGCTCAGGTACGTCCCGAGCGTGGCGGTGACCGGCGCCAGGAGCGGGAAGACCACGATCGCGAACGTCCGATACGGGCCGGCGCCATCGAGAGCCGCCGCCTCTTCGAGCTCGCGCGGGACCTGTCGCAGGAAGCTGGTGTAGAAGAAGATCGCGACCGGGAGGTTCATCGCCGTGTAGATGAGGATGACGCTCAGATGACTGCCGAGGATGTGCAGATCGCGGACGAGGAGGAAGAGCGGCGCCATCAGCACGTAGATGGGAACCGAGGTGCCGAGGACGAAGTATCGATACACCGCCGCGGTCCAGCGTCGGGTGATCCTGCTGAGCGGATAGCTCGCGAGGGCGCCCAGGACGATGACGAGCGCCGCCGCCCCGACGAGGATCACGAGTGTGTTGGCGAATCCGGTGAGGTAGTCCATGCGGACGAACGTCTGCACCATGTTGTCGAGGGTGAGACGGGTCGGCAGCCCCAGTGGGTCACGCGCGAAGTCTTCCGATGGCCGGAGTGCCACGACGACGGCGAAGACGAACGGCGCGATGATCGCCGCGACCGCGAGACCCAGCATGACGGTGCCGGCGGCGTGTCCGAATCGATGGCGTGACGGGGATGTCGTCATCAGGCGACCTTCTGTTCGCGTCGGCGCAGCAGGGTGGTGGTGACGGAGCTCAGCACGACCACAACGGCAAGGAGCAGCACGGCGATCGCGATCCCGTAGGCGAACTCACCCGCACCTCCGAAGATCTTCCGATAGATCAGGATGCTCATGGTGGTGGTGGCGCCCGCCGGACCGCCGTCGGTGAGGATGAACGGATACTCGAACACCTTCAGCGTGCCGATCAGGGAGAGTGTGACATTGACGGTGAGCGAAGGAGCGAGGAGAGGCCATTCGATCGCCCGGAAGCGTCGCCACCCGGTCGCGCCGTCGACGGCGGCGGCGTCCAGCAGTTCGGCGGGTAGCGCGAGGTACCCCGCGAGGAAGATCGCCGCCGAGTATCCGGCGTACATCCAGACGTTTATCGCGGCGAGAGCTCCGAGTGCCGTGGATGGGTCACCGAGCCACACGCGGTTCAGCTGCTCCAGTCCGAGGGCGGCCAGGAGACGGTTGAGTGCTCCGTCCGGCGCGTAGATGTAGGCGAAGATGAACGAGGCCATGATCGGCGCGATGAGTGCGGGCAGCAGGATGAGAACACTCCCGACGCGACGGAATCGGGGCCGATGGTAGAGGCCGCGCGCAAGCAGAAGCCCGACGAGATTCTGTCCGATGACCACGATCGCTGCGTAGAGAACCGTCGTCCCCACCGCACGCACCACCTCGGGATCCCCGATCAGTCGCTCGTACTGCTCCAACCCGACGAAGTCGCTCGCGGGACCGCCACGGCTGTCGGTCAGGCTGAGCCAGAGTCCGCTCACCAGCGGATAGATGACCAGGAGGCTGTACACGACCACGGCGGGGAGAAGGAATCCGCCCGCCACCGACGGGCGTCTGGCGATCATCGTTCGCGCTTCGCGATGTCGGCCATCTCGGACAGGAATCGATCGGTGTCGATGTCCCCGAGGAACAGGGCTTGCAGACGGGACCCGATCTTCTGCTGCACGTCGCCCGCCATCCACGTCCTGGTCTGCATCAAGCGGTAGTCACCGGCGTCGAAGCCCGCCACGAAGTCCTCCGAAGCCGCGGTGACCGGACTCGCCCCCTGCAGGAACGGGTTGATCGCGTTCTCCGCCTCCAGATAGGGCTGCAGGTTCTTCCCCTCGGCCCAGTAGTCGACGTAGCGTTGCGCGGCCTCGCGCACATCGGTCGCCGCGTTGACGCTCCACATGGTTCCGACGAAGAGGAGTTCCGCGGGTGCAGTCCCCTCTTCACCACCGGGCCACGCGATGAACTGCACGTCGAGGCCGGCGTCGAGGAACCCGGAGAGATTCCACGCACCCTGCAGCAGAAAGGCGGTCCTGCCTGCGGCGAAGTCCGCGACGCCGTCCGTCCACTCATCGCGACCGAGCTCGGTTCTCCAGTCCACCAAGCCTTCCTCCTGCAACTGCAGGAGCTGCTCCACCGCGGGCCGCCACGTCTCGAAGTCCGTCTTGCCGGTGTAGAAATCCTCGTCCCAGCTCGTCGGCACGAGCGTGGCGCCGCTGTTGAGGAACGCCATCGTGCCGGTCCAGCCTCCTTTGTCCGGAAGGGAGATCGGCGTGACTCCGGCATCCGCGAGGCGGTGCAGCGCATCCAGGAAGGCCGACCAGTCCCGGGGAACCTCCGCGATACCTGCCGCGGCGAGGAGGTCCATGTTCGCGTAGAGACCGACGCCAATCGCTTCCATGGGCATCGCCACCACGCTGTCGTCGAAGGTGACGAACGGGGTGATGTCATCGCGGACTCGATCCGCCCACGTCGCATCGGACTGATCCGCGAGATAACCGGCATCGGCGAGCGTGCCGGCGAGAGCGCTGTCGGTCATGATGACGTCCGCGGCCTCTCCCGCCAGCAGCTCTGGCTGGACCCGCTGCGCGTAGGCTTCCCCGGCGGGTATGACCTCCACGTCGAGCACGATGTCGGGATTGGCCTCCTCGAAGGCGTCGTTGATCTCCGCGAAGTTGGCGGGCTCGCCCTCCGAACCCTTCCAGCTGTAGACCTTCAAGACCGAGCGACCGTCGGCATCGCGACTTTCGTCCGTCGAGCAGCCGACGAGCATCGCGAGAGCTGATGCGGCGGTGACGACGGACAGGAATCGGCGGATTTTCATCTTCGAGCACTCCCAGCGCAGGTGGTTGTCGGGCGGCACGCGACCTCTGGTCGCCACCCGACACGAAAGGGCTCCACACATCCGATGTCTGCGTCCCCGCGGGGCCCGAGTACGGCGCGGATGCGCGGCACTCGGTAGCACGTTACCTACTTAAGTCCTACCTTTGCAATACTCTGATCGGCTTCCGGGGATGGGGAACGTCGATCACCCGTGGAGGGTCCCATCGTCTTCACCGAACCGTTTCGATACCTGTGGTGGCGGGACTGTAAGCGTTTGCAGTAGCCTGATCGCATGGCACAGCTCGAACAGATCGCAGCCCCCGGTTCCGAGTGGTGGCGCAGCGCCGTCATCTACCAGATCTACCCCCGCTCCTTCGCGGACGCGTCGGGCGACGGCATCGGCGATCTCCCCGGCATCACGAGTCGCCTCGACTCGCTGCAGGAGCTCGGCGTCGACGCGATCTGGCTCAGCCCGTTCATGACGAGCCCGCAGCGCGACGCCGGCTACGACGTGGCCGACTACCGCGACGTCGACCCGCTGTTCGGCACGCTCGCCGACTTCGACCTCATGCTCGCCGAGGCCCACGCCCGCGACATCCGCGTGATCGTCGATCTCGTCCCGAACCACTCGTCCGACCAGCACCCCTGGTTCCAGGAGGCGCTCAAGGCCGCGCCGGGCAGCCCGGAGCGCGCACGCTACATCTTCCGCGACGGCCGCGGTGAGAACGGCGAACTGCCCCCGAACAACTGGGAGTCGGTGTTCGGCGGCGGCATGTGGCAGCGCGTCACCGAGGCCGACGGCACGCCGGGTCAGTGGTACCTGCACATCTTCGACGCCACGCAGCCCGACTTCGACTGGAACAACGAGGAGGTGCAGGAGGAGTTCCGCTCGATCCTGCGCTTCTGGCTCGACCGCGGTGTCGACGGCTTCCGGGTCGATGTGGCCCACGGCATGATCAAGACCGAGGGCCTCCCCGACTACACACCGCCCACCGACGCGGACTCCATGGGCGGCGGCGAGTCGAACGTGCCGTACTGGGGCCAGGACGGCGTGCACGAGATCTACCGCGACTGGCACAAGGTGCTCGCGGAGTACGACGGCGACCGCGCGCTCTGCGGCGAGGCCTGGATGCCGACGCTGAAGGAGACCGCGCTCTGGGTGCGTCCGGACGAGATGCACCAGACCTTCAACTTCCCGTACCTGATGACGGCGTGGGACGCGAAGGCGCTCGGCGACGTGATCCGGGAGTCGCTGGACGCCTTCGGCGCGGTCGGTGCACCGAGCACCTGGGTGCTGTCGAACCACGACGTCGTGCGGCACGCCACGCGCCTGGCGCTCACGATCGACAACCCGCAGGGCGAGGGGATCGGCCCGAACACCCCGGACAAGCCGGACACGGCCATCGGCCTCGCCCGCGCCCGCGCGGCCACCACGCTGATGCTCGCGCTCCCCGGCTCCGCCTACCTCTACCAGGGTGAAGAGCTCGGACTGCCCGAGGCCATGGAGATCCCGGACGAGTACCGTCAGGACCCGACCTGGTTCCGCACGAACGGCGAGCGCTACGGCCGCGACGGCTGCCGTGTGCCGCTGCCGTGGGAGGCGGAGGCCCCGGCGTTCGGCTTCAACGACACCGGACTCTCGTGGCTCCCGCAGCCCGCGGACTGGGCGGCCTACGCCCGGGACGTCGAGGAGGTCGACCCGGCGTCGACCCTGGCCCTGTACAAGCGCCTGCTCGCCGGTCGTCGCGAGTTCGGATTCGGCACCGGGTCGCTGGTGTGGGAGGACGCCGGCCCCGACGCCGTGGCCTTCCGTCGCGGTGAGGTCCACGTGCTGGCGAACCTCGGCACGGCTCCGCTCGACCTTCCGGAAGGCGCGGTCGTCCTGCTCCGCAGCCAGCCTTTCGACGGCGCCCAGGTCCCGGTCGACACCGCCGTCTGGTACACCACGGCCTGACACCGCGGCGCCCGTGGCGCGCTCCACCCGGGGCGCGGCACGGGCGTCTCCGATCCGAAGGAACGACGATGGCGAGCATCGACGAGGTCGCCCGGCTCGCCGGCGTCTCCACCGCGACGGTCTCGCGCGCGCTGAGCGGCCGCGGGCACGTGTCGGAGTCCGCGCGCGAGCGCGTGCAGGCCGCCGCCGCCTCGCTCGGATACGTGGTCTCCTCCCGCGCCTCGAGCCTCGCGTCGGGGCGCACCCGCAACATCGGAGTCGTGGTGCCGTTCCTCGACCGCTGGTTCTTCAGCACCGTGCTGTCCGGGGTCTCCGCGGCCCTGATGCGGGCCGGCTACGACATCACGCTCTACAACATCACCGCCGACAAGGACGTGCGCCGCCACGTGTTCGACACGTTCCTGCGCCGCCAGCGGGTCGACGCCGTGATCGCCGTGTCCATCGAGCTGGACGAGGACGAGACCCAGCAGCTCCTCGACCTCGGTCTGCCCGTCATCGCGATCGGCGGCCCCAATCCGAAGCTCGACACGCTCACGGTCGACGACGTCGCCGTGGCGCAGCTCGCGACGGAGCACCTGCTCGGCCTCGGCCACACCGAGATCGCCCACATCGGCGCGAACCCCGAGTTCGACATCGACTTCCACATCCCCACGAACCGACGACTCGGGTTCGAGCGGGCACTGGCCACGGCCGGCATCCCCCTGAACCCCGCGTTCCTGGAGCCCGCGGACTTCACGGTGGAGGGCGGCTACCGCGCCGCGAAGCAGCTCCTCGGGCGTCCGGGGCCGCGTCCCACCGCGGTGTTCGCCGCGTCGGACGAGATGGCGATCGGGGCGCTCCTCGCCGCGCGCGACCTCGGCTTCGCGGTGCCGGGGGACCTGTCCATCGTGGGCATCGACGGCCATGAGCTCGGCGAGTTCTTCCGCCTCACCACGGTCGACCAGTTCCCGCTCGGACAGGGCGAACGGGCGGCCGACGCGGTCCTCGCGAAGCTCACCGACCCGGAAGCCGTGCGCCCGCCCGCCGCCCTTCCGTACGAGCTCAACGTCCGCGGCACGACCGCCCGGCTCGTCTGAGCCGGGCGGCGTTCACAACTCAGGAGTACGGCACGCGGAGACCGCGGTTCCGGCCCTGACGGGCGCAGGTGCGCCGGTTCTCCTGAGTAGTGAACGCGTCGAGCTCAGCACTCTGCGGTCGCGTCCCGCCAGGTGCGGTAGCCGCCGTCGAGATTGCGCACCTCGCGCCCGTGCTGCCGCAGCAGCCGGGTGGCGATGTGCCCCCGGAGACCGACCTGGCAGTGCACCACGAGGGGCCCGTCCGGCAGCTCGTCGAGGCGGTCGCGCAGCTCGTCGAGCGGGATGTTCCGCGCGCCGGGGATGCCGCCGTTCGCATGCTCGCCCGCGGAGCGGACGTCGATGAGGGCTGCGCCCGCCTGCACGGCGTCGTCGAGCTCGTGCCACTGGAGGGTCGGCGTGGTGCCGCTGCGGGTGTTCTCGGCGACGTAGCCGAGGATGTTCACGGCGTCCTTCGCCGAGCCGAACTGCGGGGCATACGCGAGCTCGAGGTGCGCGAGACCGGCGGCCGTGACGCCCGCCTGCAGCGCCGTGGCGATGACGTCGATCCGCTTGTCCACACCGTCACGACCCACGATCTGCGCCCCGAGGATGCGGTCGGTGGCAGGGTCGGCGAGCATCTTCATCGAGAGGGTCTCCGCGCCCGGGTAGTAGCCGGCGTGCGACACCGGATGCACGTGCACGGCGTAGAACTCGCGGCCCGCCGCACGGAGCTGCTTCTCGCTCCATCCGGTCTTCGCGGCGGCCAGGCCGAACACCTGCACGATGCCGGTGCCGAGCGCGGGGCGCGCTGACTCCTCCCGCCCCGCGATGACGTCAGCGACCATCCGGCCGTGGCGGTTGGCGAGACCGGCCATGGTCACGAGTGCCGCACCACCGCCGATGAGGTCGGCCTTCTCGACGCCGTCGCCGACCGCGAAGACGTCGGGCGCACTGGTGCGGCAGGCCTCGTCGACGGCGATTCCGCCGGTCTCGCCAAGACGGATCCCGGCGGTGCGGGCGAGTCCGACCTCGGGCACGACCCCGGAGGCGTCGACGAGGAACTCCGCAGGGAGGGTGGCACCGTCGCTCAGGGTCACGGAATCCGCGGCCGTGGCCACGACCTCGACGCCGAGTCGCACCTCAACCCCGCGGCGCCGGACCTCGGCCGCGAGGGGGGCGGCCATCTCCGGATCCAGCGGGGCGAGCAGCTGGGCACCGCGTTGCACCAGGGTGACCGCGGCGCCCCGGGCGACGAGGTTCTCCACCGCTTCGAGCCCCGTGTATCCGCCGCCCACCACGACCACCGGCAGCCCGGGGCGGAGGGCTGCGTCGATCGCATCGGCATCGGCCACGGTCCGCAGGCTCCGCGCGGGGAGGGCTCCGGTCGGCTCGTCGCCGCGGGGCCGGGCACCGGTGGCGAGCACGAGGCGGTCGTACGGGTGGGTGCTCCGGTGGCCGCTGTCGAGATCGACGACCTCGACCGTCTTGCGCGCGGTGTCGATGCCGACGACGTCGTGACGGACGCGGACGTCCAGCCGGAAGCGGCGGTGCAGCGACTCCGGGGTCTGCAGCAGGAGGGCGCCGCGCTCCTCGATCACGCCGCCCACATAGTAGGGCAGACCGCAGTTGGCGTAGGAGACCTCGGGCCCGCGCTCGAAGACGACGATGTCCGCGGACTCGTCGAGCCGTCGGAGCCGGGTCGCCGCCGACATGCCGCCGGCGACGCCACCGACGATGACGACGCGGAGTGGCGCGCTCATCGGCCGAACAGCCGGGCCAGGAGACCGCCCTTGGCCTCGTCCTTCGGATGGCCCGTGCACCAGTCCGACGCCGGCACGGTGCGGCGGACGGCGTCGACGTGCTGACCGCACCCCGCCCAGGTGGTCTTCCCGCAGGTACGGCAACGGACTGCTCGACACATGTGTTCTCTCCTCACTCGATACCCCGGTGGGTATGCAGACACTATACCCCCGGGGGTATAGTGGAGCGCACAGCCGGCCTTCAGGGAGAGACCATGACCACCGTCGACATCGACACGCAGCGCAAGATCGCCAACCGCCTCAAGCGCGCACAGGGACAGCTCGGCGCCGTGATCGCCGCGGTCGAGAGCGGCGGCGACTGCCGGGCCGTCGTCACGCAGCTCGCCGCCGTGACCTCCGCCCTGGACAAGGCGGGGTTCCAGATCATCGCCTCCGCCATGAAGACCTGCCTCGAGGACCCCGCGCAGGACGACGCCGTCCCGCTCCCCGACCTGGAGAAGCTCTTCCTCACCCTCGCCTGAACGCGACCCGGCCCCTTGCGGCCACCCCGGCCCGTTGCGGACGATCGCAACGGGCCGGGGCGCACGCAAGGGGCCGGGTCGGCGAAGAGGGGGTCAGGGGACGAGGAGACCCGCGGTCGCGGTGCGCGCCGTCTCGAAGCGGCGCTGCACGTCGGGCCAGTTCACGAGGTTCCAGAATGCCTTGACGTAGTCCGCCCGCACGTTGAGGTAGTCGAGGTAGTAGGCGTGCTCCCACACGTCGAGCTGCAGCAGCGGGATGACGCCGAGCGGCGCGTTGCCCTGCTGGTCGAAGAGCTGGAAGATCACGGGGCGGGCCCCCACCGAGTCCCAGGCGAGCACGGCCCACCCGGAGCCCTGCACGCCGAGGGCCGTCGCGGTGAAGTGCGCGCGGAAGCCGTCGATCGACCCGAAGGAGTCCGCCAGGGCCGCCGAGAGCTCGCCCTCCGGAGCCCCGCCGCCCTCCGGCGAGAGGTTCTGCCAGAACACGGAGTGGTTGATGTGGCCGCCGAGGTTGAACGCGAGGTCCTTCTCGAGCTTGTTCACCGCTCCGAGGTCGCCGCTGTCCCGGGCCGCCGCGAGCTGCTCCAGCGCCGTGTTCGCGCCGGTCACGTAGGCCTGGTGGTGCTTGGAGTGGTGCAGCTCCATGATCTTGCCGGAGATGTGCGGCTCCAGCGCGGAGTAGTCGTAGGGCAGCTCGGGGAGCGTGTACGGAGTGGACATGGTTGTTCCTTTCGTGACGGGGTCAGAGGGCGGTGTCGTGGGACAGGGCGTGGAATCGGCGGTCGATGTAGACGAGCGGGCGGGCGGGGCGGCCCGCGAGCACCTCGAGCACCTCGGCGATCACCACGGTCGACGAGCCGACGGGCACGGTCTGGATCGCTCGGCAGCGCAACGCGACCCTGGCCTCCGCCAGGTGCGGCTCCCCGGTCGGCAGCGTCGTCCAGCCCTGCTCGGGCGTGAAGCGCTCGGAACCGCTCACCGCGAAGCTCTGGGCGAGCGCGGAGTGCTCGTCGTCGATGAGATGCACGACGAAGGTCTCCGCGCCGAGGATGGCCCCGGCGCTTCCGGTCGCCCTGGTCACCGAGAACACGATGGCCGCCGGATCGACCGCGACCGACGACACGCTCGACGCCGTGAGGCCGACGGGGCCGTCCGGACCCTGCGCCGTGATGATGGCGACACCGGCGGGGTGGGTGCGGAACGCCGCCTTGAGCCCCTCTCCGACCGGCGTGGGCACCGGAGCGGCGGGGTGCGGGGTGGTGTGCGGGTCGCGGGTCATCGGGTGCTCTCCTCGAGAGGGATGGGGGTGGGGGTCGCGTGGGCGCGCATGGCCGCGCGGTCGACGAGCTTCGTGCGCTCCCGGCCGCGGACGGCTCCGGCGCGGCGCTCGGCCTCGTCGATGCGCAACCAACCCTCCCAGTCCACCACGCCGGGGAGGTCCAGGGGCGGGTCCCGGTCGATGCGGGCGGACGGAGTGGCAGCGAGGTCCTCGACGAGATGCTGCACGGTCTGCGCGGCGTCGGACTTGGTCGAGCCGATGAGTCCGATCGGCCCGCGCTTGATCCAGCCGGTGGCGTAGAGGCCGGGGACGGGCGTGCCGTCGGCATCGAGCACCCGCCCCTCCGCATTCGGCACGATGCCCCGTGCCGCGTCGAACGGCACACCGGGCACGGGCGAGGAGAGGTAGCCGATCGCCCGGTAGACGGCGCCGACCTCGTAGCGCACGAGCTCGCCGGTGCCGACCATGCGTCCGAGCGGATCGGACGCGGTGCGCTCGAACTCGATGCCCTCCACGCGGTCCGCACCGAGGACGCGGACGGGTCGATGCCGGAAGTGCAGGTGGATGCGCCGGGAGGCCCCGGCGGACGGACGCTGCGCCCACTCCGTGAGGGTGCGCACGATGATGCGGCGCTGGGAGAACTGCTCCAGCATGCGGGCGGCGTGGTCGTCGAGCTCGAGATCGGCGGGATCGACGATCACCTCCACGTCGTGCTGCTCGCCCAGCTCGCGCAGCTCCAGGGCCGAGAAGCGCACATCGGCCGGGCCACGGCGGGCGAAGAGGTGCACGTCGCGGATCCGACTCGCGGCGAGCGCGTCGAGGATGTGGTCGGGGGTGTCGGTCGACTCCAGCGCCGCGGCGTGCTTCGCAAGGATGCGCGTGACGTCGAGCGCGACGTTGCCTGCGCCGAGCACGGCCACGGACTCCGCCTCCAGACCCCAGCCCTGGGCGACGTCGGGGTGCGCGTCGTACCAGGCCACGAACTCCGCGGCGCCGTACGATCCGGGAAGGTCGGCTCCCGGCACGTCGAACGCCACGTCGCGGTCGGCTCCGGTCGCGATGACGACGCCGTCGTACGCCCGGCAGAGCTCGTCGACCGTCACATCGACGCCGACCTCGACGTTGCCGCGCAGCCGGATGCCGGGCTGGAGGAGTACGTCGTGCAGCGCATCGATGATCTTGCGGATGCGCGGGTGGTCGGGGGCGACGCCGTAGCGGACGAGGCCGTACGGGGCGGGAAGCTTCTCGTACAGGTCGATGGCCGCCTCCGGCACCTGCGCCCGGAGGAGGTCGGCGGCGTAGATGCCCGCGGGGCCCGCGCCGACGATGGCGATGCGCGGGGTCACTCGTGCACCTCCTGCGGTGGGAGCGCGGCGATGAGGGGGTGGTCGTGCCGGATGAGTCCGGTGCGGGCGGCGCCGCCGGGCGAGCCGATCTCGTCGAAGAACTCGACGTTGGCCTTGTAGTAGTCCTGCCACTCGTCGGGGAGGTCGTCCTCGTAGTAGATCGCCTCGACGGGGCACACCGGCTCGCACGCCCCGCAATCCACGCACTCATCCGGGTGGATGTAGAGCGACCGTTCGCCCTCGTAGATGCAGTCGACGGGGCATTCGTCGATGCAGGCCTTGTCCTTGAGGTCGACGCACGGCAGCGCGATCACGTACGTCATCGCGACTTCTTCTCTGTCCCACTCACGCCCTCCACCGTAAAACCTCAAGTGCACTTGAGGTCAAATCGAGGCGCCGAGACCCCGGCCTCGCGCCGAGACCCCGCCGCCGCCGCGCGGATACGACGGGGTCTCGGCGGGGAAGCGGGGTCTCGGGGAATCAGGACGGGGAGATCTCGAAGGGGGCGGGGAGGAGGTGCTCCTCGCGGGAGCTGGGGCCGACGAGGAGCGTGAAGGCACCGGGCTCCACGGTGCGGACGCCGGCGGCGGTCACGATCGTGCAGTCCGCGACGGGGACCTCGATCCGCACGCGGGCGCTCTCCCCCGGCGCGAGCTCGACCTGCCGGAAGGACTTCAGTTCACGGTCGGTCCAGCTCACGCTCGTCACCTCGTCCCGCACGTAGGCCTGCACGGTCTCGCGGACGGGCCGGTCCCCCGTGTTCGTCACGGTCACGTGCCCCACCACGGTGTCGCCGAGGCGCAGCTCCGTCTGCTCCAGCTCCAGGTCCGCGTACGCCACGGTCGTGTACGACCGGCCCTCGCCGAAGGCCCACGCGGGCGCCTGGGTGAGGTCGGCGTAGCGGTCGCCGTGCTGGCCGCGGATCTGGTTGTAGTAGGTCGGCTGCTGTCCGACGTGCCGCGCGAACGAGATCGGCAGCCGGCCCGAGGGCTCCACGGCACCCGTGACGATGTCGGCGAACGCCCGTCCGCCCTGCATGCCCGGGTTGGCCGCCCACACGACGGCCGCCGCGCGCTGCACCGAAGATGGGAGCACGAGAGGCTTGGACGCCAGCAGCACCACGACGACGGGCGTCCCGGTCTCGATGAGCGCATCGAGCAGGGCGTTCTGGCCGCCGATGAGCTCCAGCGTGGCCGTGGACCGTCCCTCGCCCACGAGCTCGATGCGATCGCCCACCACCGCGACCACGACGTCCGCGGCCTCGGCGGCGGCCACCGCCTCCGCGATCAGCGCGGGATCCGGCGGGCACGGCTGCACCACCGGAGGACGCGGCTGGTTGTCCGGGAAGTGCGTGCCGCGGGGGTCGTCGGCGAGCGTGAGGATGTCGGCGCCGCGCGTGTGCGTGACCGTCCACGCGTCCACCGCGCGGAGGCCGTCGAGCACGGTCGTGATCATCTCGCGGGGCTGTCCGTCGAGCCAGCCCGCCTGGCCCGAGCCGCCCGCCCAGTCGCCGAGCTGCGTCTGCGCGTCGTCCGCGAGCGGCCCGGTCACCGCCACCCGCAGCGGCTCCGCGGAGTCCAGCGGCAGCAGGCCGTCGTTCTCGAGGAGCACGAGCGAGCGGCGCGCGATCTCGAGGTTGAGCTCCGCATGCGCGGCGCTGCCGATCACGGCGGACACGTCGTCGCGGGGCAGCCGGGGGTCTTCGAAGAGTCCGAGCTCGAACTTCAGCGTGAGGATGCGGGAGACCGCGTCGTCGAACGCGTCCTCCGGCAGCAGCCCCCTGGCGACCGCGTCCAGCGCCCCCTCGACGAACCCGGGCGTGGTCATCACCATGTCGTTCCCTGCGCGCACCGCGGCGGCCGCCGCATGCGTGAGGTCGGGCTGCACCCGCTGCTCCCACACCATCCGGCCCACGTTGTCCCAGTCGGTGATGAGCGTGCCGGTGTAGCCCCACTCGCCACGGAGCACGTCGCTGAGCAGCCACTCGTTCAGCGTGATGGGCACCCCGTCCGTCGTCTGGTAGCCGAGCATGAACGTCCGGCAGCCCTCGCGGGCGACCCGCTCGAACGGCGGCAGGAACCAGGAGCGCAGCTTGCGCGGGGAGATGTCCGCCTCGCTCGCGTCGCGTCCACCCTGCGTCTCCGAGTAGCCGGCGAAGTGCTTGGCCGTGGCGAGGATCGCGGTGGGGTCGTCGAGCCCGTCACCCTGATAGCCGCGCACCATGGCCGAAGCCAGCTCCCCGATGAGGAACGGGTCCTCCCCGAAGGTCTCCCCCACCCGCCCCCAGCGCAGGTCGCGGGCGATGCAGAGCACCGGCGAGAACGTCCAGTGGATGCCGGTGACGGCGACCTCCTCGGCCGTCGCCCGCGCCACGCGCTCGACAAGCGCCGGGTCCCACGAGGCCGCCATGCCGAGCTGCGTCGGGTAGATCGTGCCCCCAGGGAAGAAGGAGTGACCGTGGATGCAGTCCTCGCCCACGAGCAGCGGGATGCCGAGTCGGGTCTGCGCGACCAGGACGGCAGCCCGCCGCAGACGCTCGTCCGAGGCGTGCAGGATCGAGCCCGCGTGCCGCCGGAGCACGTGGTCGTCGATGTCGTCGCGAGCGTCGAGCTGGAGCATCTGCCCGACCTTCTCCTCGAGCGTCATGCGACTGAGGAGGTCGGCCGCGCGCTCGGGGATGGAGAGAGCGGGGTCCTGGTACGGGAGCTGCGTGGTCAGAGTCTGAGAGGTCATCACTTCGTGTTCTGGTTCGTGTGCGGTGTCGCGGTGTTCGAGGAGTCGGTGGTGCCGGAAGCGCCCGGCGAAGTCGCCGACGATACGGGATCGGGGCTCTTCTCCGGCAGGGGCACGCTGCGGACGGCCGTGACGGCGTCGTTCACGTTGAGCCCCTTCTTCTTCATCGCCCTGGCCCGCTCTCCCGCCGAGCGCAGGCGCGGGTTGACGTACTCGTCGATGCCGAAGTTGATGAGCGAGAGCGCGACGCCGATGATCGCGATGCAGAGCCCGGCCGGCACATACCACCACCACAGCCGCGGGAACGCGCCGTTCTGCTGGGCCCAGAACAGGATCGTCCCCCAGTTCAGGTTGCTCACCGGGATCACGCCGATGAACGCCAGGGTCGTGAGCCCGAGGATCGCGGCGGTCACGGTACCGACGAAGCTCGAGGCGATGAGCGCGAGGAGGTTCGGCAGCATCTCCACCGTGATGATGCGACGCAGCGGCTCGCCGTTGGCGCGCGCCGCCTGGATGAAGTCGCGGTTGCGCAGCGACATGGTCTGGGCGCGCAGCACGCGGGCTCCCCACGCCCACCCGGTCAGCCCGAGCACCGCGGCGATCACGATGAGCGGCGGGTTCTCGAACTGGGAGGCGATGATGATGATGAGCGGGATGCCGGGGATGACGAGGAACACGTTCGTCAGCGCCGACAGCGACTCGCTCCGCCACCCGCGCACGTAGCCCGCGATGACGCCGATGGTGATCGCGATCGCCGTGGCGATGAAGGCGGCGAGGAAGCCGACGACGATGACCCCGCGCGTGCCGTAGATGATCTGGCTCAGCACGTCTTCGCCCATGTGCGTCGTGCCCAGCCAGTGCTCCCAGGAGGGCGGCTGACGCAGCGCCGTGCGGTCCTTCTGGGTCGGCCCGTACGGGGCGATCCACGGAGCGAGGATCGCGATGAGCACGAACACCCCGAGGATGATGAGCCCGGCGATCGACTTGGGATTGCGGAACATCGCGAACGCCTGCGCGAGCTGCGACCAGAACGTCTTGCGCGGCGGCGCTCCCGCCGGCGGGGTGCGCAGTGTCGCGGTCTCGGGCATGCCGGAGACGACGGCCGATCCGTCGGGCGCTGTCGTCGCTGCGGTGGTGGGAACGGTCATGTCAGGACTCCATCTGGCGCGTGCGCGGGTCGAGGTCGGCGTAGACGACATCGGCGAGGATGTTGGCCACGAGCACGGAGAGGGTGATGACGAGGAACACGCCCTGCATGAGCGCGAAGTCCTTCGCGTTGGTCGCGTCGAGCAGCAGCTTGCCGACACCCGGATAGCTGAACACCATCTCCATGACGATCGTGCCGCCGACGATGAAGCCGATCGACAGCGCGAAGCTCTGGATCTGCGGGAGCACGGCGTTGCGGGCCGCGTACGCCCAGAGCACGCGTCGGTTGGGCATGCCCTTGGCCTGGGCGACGGTGATGTAGTCGTCGTCGAGCACGGTCAGCATCATGTTGCGCATCCCCAGCACCCAACCGCCGAGCGATGCGACCACGATCGTCAGCGCCGGGAGGGTGCCGTGCGCGATCACCTGCCCGATGAAGTCGAGACTCCATTCCGGCGACTGCCCCTTGTCGTAGGCATGCGAGGAGGGGAACCACTTCAGCGTCGAGGAGAAGATGGCGATCGCGATGAGGCCGAGCCAGAAGTACGGGATGGTGTTGAAGAACGTCGTCACCGGGATGATCGCGTCGAGCTTGCTCCCGCGCTTCCAGCCGACGATGGCGCCGGCGACGGTGCCGAGCGCGAACGAGATGATCGTCGCGATGCCCACCAGCCCCAGTGTCCAGGGCAACGCCGCCCCCAGCACCTCGGCCACCGGCCGCAGCCCGTGCAGGGTCGAGATGCCGAGGTCGCCGCGGAGCAGCATGCCCCAGTACTCGAGGTACTGCTGCCAGAGGCTCTTGTCGGTGTCGATCCCCAGCAGGATGCGCAGGGCGTCGGCGGCCTCCGGGCTCACCGTGCGGTTGCGGGCGAGGTAGGACGTCACCGCGTCGCCCTTCATCAGCCGCGGCAGGAAGAAGTTGATGGTGATCGCGGCCCAGAGCGTGAAGAGGTAGAACGCGGCGCGTCCGGCGAAGAAGCGCCAGGGCACGCGCCGGGTCCCGCGGTCCACCGTCGTCGCGGTCGTCCCCGCCTCCCGTGCGCCCTGCGCGATGAGGTCGTTGTCGTCGAGCTGCGGAAAAGCCGTGCTCACCGCGCACCTCCGTTCGATGCCGCCGACGCGAAGTGCTTCTCCGGGTCGGGCGATGCGGCGCGCAGAGCGCGGGTGTAGGGGTCCTGTGGATCGAGGATCACGTCGTCCGCCGTGCCGTACTCGACGACCCGGCCCTGGTTGAGGACCATGATCTCGTCGCTGAAGTGGCGTGCGGTGGCGAGGTCGTGGGTGATATAGAGCACGCCGAGCCCTTCCTCACGCTGCAGATCGGCGAGGAGGGTGAGCACCCCGAGCCGGATGGAGACGTCCAGCATGGAGACGGGCTCGTCGGCGACGAGGAGCGACGGCCGGGAGGCGAGCGCCCGCGCGATGGCGACACGCTGGCGCTGCCCGCCGGAGAGCTCGTGCGGTCGGCGGTCGATCACCGCATCCGGGTCGAGGCGCACGCGCTCCAGGAGCCGGCGCACCTCGGCCTCCGTCTCCGCTCTGGGCACCACGTCGTCGAGGCGGATCGGCCGCTCCAGGTGGTAGCGGATCGAGTGGTACGGGTTGAGCGAGGCGAACGGGTCCTGGAACACCATGCGCAGTTGCTGACGGTACTTCCGCAGGCCTCTGCCGCGGCGCGGGATGGGCGTGCCGTCGAGCAGCACCTCACCGCTGGTCGGGGTCTCGAGCTGGGTGAGGATCTTCGCGATCGTGGACTTGCCGCTGCCAGACTGTCCGACCAGGCCGATCGTCTGCCCGGAGGTGAGCGTGAAACTCACGTCGTCGAGGGCTTTGATCTGGCCGGCGCCTCGGACGTTGTACGCCTTCGTGACGTGACGGAATTCGAGGGTGGTCATCGCACCAGCACTCCTCTCTCCCCGGTCAGCCGGGGGAACGACGACAGCAGGGTCTTCGTGTACTCGTGCTCGGGCTGCGTCCAGATGCGCTCTGCCGTATCGAGCTCGATGATCTCTCCCTCGCGCATGATCGCGATCCGGTCGCTGATCTCCAGCAGGAGGGGGAGGTCGTGCGTGATGAAGACGACCGAGAACCCGAACTCGTGCCGCAGCTGCGAGATCTGCGTGAGGATCTCCCGCTGCACGAGGACGTCGAGCGCCGTGGTGGGCTCGTCCATCACCATGAGCTGCGGCCGCAGCGCCAGGGCCATCGCGATCATGACGCGCTGCCGCATGCCTCCGGACAGCTCGTGCGGGAAGGAGCGAGCACGCTCACGCCCGACCTTCACGATCTCGAGCAGCTCCTCCGCCTCGGCTCGGCGCTGCTTCCGGGTCATGTCGGGTCGGTGGATCTCGAACACGTCCTCCAGCTGCGATCCGACCGTCGCCACCGGATTGAGGGCGTTCATCGCCCCCTGGAACACCATCGACACCTTGTCCCAGCGGAATCGCTGCATCGCGTCGACGTCCAGCGCGTTGATGTCGATGTCGACACCGGTCACGTCGTGGAAGGTGACGCTGCCGCTCGTGATCACGGCGGGCGCGCGCAGCAGCCGCTGGACGCCGTACGCGAGCGTCGTCTTGCCGCAGCCGCTCTCGCCGGCGAGGCCGAGGATCTCGCCGCGCTGCAGCTGGAGGGTGACGTTCTTCACCGCCGCGACGGGCGGGTCGACGTCGTACACGACGGAGAAGTCGCGCACGGTGAGCAGGGGATCTGGCATGGTGCTCCTAAGTGGGGGCGGGCCCTTCGACAGGCTCAGGGACCCAGATGGGTGGCTGAGCCTGTCGAAGCCCCGCCGTGGGTGGCTGAGCCTGTCGAAGCCCCGCCGTGGGTGGCTGAGCCTGTCGAAGCGCTAGTCGGCGAGTTCCAGCTTGGTGAGGATCTGCACGATGTTCTGCTGGGTCGGATCGGCCGAGGCGTACGGGTCCTCCTCGGAGGGCCAGCCCACGTAGTTCCGGGTGTTGAACTCCCCCAGCAGCGGGTGCGCGCCGAGCGGGATGGCGGGCACCTGCTCGACGAAGATCTCCTGCAGCGTGGTGAGGGCGGTGGTGCGCTCCTCGTCCGACGATGCGTTGGCGTAGCTGTTCAGCGCCGCCGTGGCCTCCGGGTCCTCGAAGCGGCCGAAGTTGAACCCGGCGATACCCTCCGAGGAGATCCAGCGGGGGTCCATGGTCGAGGTGTAGAGGCCGTAAGCGGTGCCGCTGTCCTCCAGCCAGTGGATGATCGCGGAGAACGTGCCCTCGTCACGCGGGACCTGCCAGCCGCCCCAGTCGGGCATGTCGATCTTCACCTCGGCACCGATGGCCTCGGTCACATCCTCCGCGATGAGCTCCTGTGCCGTGTTCCAGTCGCTCCAGCCCGAGGGCACCGACAGCGTGAACGAGACGGGGGTGCCGTCCGGATCGATCAGCGCGTCGTCCTTCCAGGTGTACCCGGCTGACTCCAGCAGATCCCGCGCCTTCTCGGCGTCGACGGCGTACTCCTGGCCCTCGAACTCGGGCTGGATCTCGTCGTCCAGGATGGACGACAGTCCGGTCACCGACCAGACCGGCTCGCTGGCGCCCTCCCGGGCGATGTCCACGTAGGCGTCGCGATCGATGACCCAGGCGAGGGCCTGGCGGAACGTCGGGTCGTCGAACGGCTTCTGCTGCAGGTTCATGAAGAGCGTCGCCGAGCCGGTGGTCGGGGCGGCCCAGAACTTGTTGTGCTCGGGGTCGGCGTCGAGGAACTGCTCCTGGATCTGCGGGATGAACGCCTGCGCCCAGTCCGCCTCGCCCTGGGCGAGGGCCGTGGTCAGCGCGGTGTTGTCGCCGTAGGAGACGTAGTGCAGCTCGGGCACGGCGAGGTCGCCGCCCCAGTAGTCGTCGCGCGCGGTGAGCGTGACCGACTCGGTGGACCAGTTGGAGAGGGCGTAGGGGCCGGTGCCGACGAGGTCGTCGCCCTTGACGGGATCGGTGGCGGGGTCGTCGAGGTTCTCCCAGATGTGCTTCGGAACGATCGGCACGTGCAGGACGCGCGCCTGGTTGACGTACTTCGACTCGCCGAACGTCAGGGTGACCGCGTCGCCGTCGACGGTGGCGCCCTCGAACTTCAGACCGGCCGTGTCCAGCGCGGGCGTGGAGACGAGCTCGTACGAGTAGACGATGTCGTCGGCGGTGAACGGCTCCCCGTCGCTCCAGGTGACGTCGGGGCGGGGCACGACGGTCACGGCGGTGTAGTCGTCGTTCCACTCGATGCTCTCCGCGAGCCAGGGGG
The DNA here is from genome assembly GCF_050470785.1 of Microbacterium sp. NRRL B-14842. Taxonomy (NCBI): domain Bacteria; kingdom Bacillati; phylum Actinomycetota; class Actinomycetes; order Micrococcales; family Microbacteriaceae; genus Microbacterium; species Microbacterium sp. NRRL B-14842. The sequence goes on from NZ_JBFLUM010000001.1 coordinate 2,741,845, forward strand.
TGACCCCGCGGTCTCCGGTCTGGTTGACGAGGCCAAGGGTCTCGAAGACGACCTTTCCGTAGCCGTACTTCGAGGCGGACGAGTCTCCGACGTACGGGTTGTTCGACTCGGTGGTGATGGCGCCGTCCGGCTTGGCGATGGTGAGGGCGACGGCCTCGCCCGCGGCGGCGTCGTCGCCCCCTCCGGACGAGCATCCGGCGAGCGCGGAGACGCCGAGGACGGCGACCGCGCTGGCGGCGATCAGGGTTTTCGTGAGCTTCATTGCTTCTCCTTGGGCACGGGTCCTTGTGCGGCGACGCGGCCGACGGATCGCCTCCGACCGCGCTTTCGCTTACTGTCGAGAAAGTAAGCTGTGGAGAGGTTACCGAGGAGTAAGTTGGTTGGCAAGCAGAGTGCGACGAGGGGAGGTGGGCTCATGACGGACGACGTACACACGGTCCGGGTGCGCCCGGCCACGCGGGAGAAGCGCGAGCAGATCCTCAAGGCTGCGGTGGAGATCTTCGGCAACAAGGGCTCCACGAACGGCACCCTCGCCGATGTCGCCGAACAGGTCGGCATCACCCACGCGGGCGTCCTTCACCACTTCGGCTCGAAGCAGAAGCTCCTCCTCGAAGTGCTCGCCTACCGGGATCAGGCCGACGTGGCCGACCTCGCCGAGAAGCACATCCCCGACGGGCCGGAGCTCTTCCTCCACCTCGTCCGCACGGCGTTCGCCAACGAGAAGCGGCCGGGCATCGTGCAGGCCTACACGGTCCTGTCCTCCGAGTCGGTGACCGACGACCACCCCGGCCGCGAGTACTTCGAGGACCGCTACACGACCCTGCGCCGGGAGGTGACGGCGGCGTTCGGCGAGCTCTGCGCTCAGGAGGGCGTGACCGAACCCGCGACCATCGCCGCCGCCTCGGCCGCCATCCTCGCCGTGATGGACGGGCTGCAGCTCCAGTGGCTCCTGCACCCCGGAGTGGTCCCCCTCGGCGCCGCGAGCGAGTTCGCGATCCGCGCGATCGTGAACGGCGTGCTGCATCCGGGACCGGCCCTGGAGTCCTACGCGCGGCCCTGACCTCCCGGCTAGGCTCGGGCGCATGGCCATCGACCTCGAAGCGCTCTACATCGATCTGCACCAGCACCCGGAGCTGTCGTTCCAGGAGACCAGGACCGCGGGCATCGCCGCCCAGCACCTGCGCGACCTGGGGCTCGAGGTCGAGGAGGGGGTCGGCGTGACCGGCGTGGTCGGCGTGCTGCGCAACCCTTCGACAGGCCCTTCGACGAGCTCAGGGACCCAGGTCGAGGAGTTCCCGCGGCCGGTGGTGTGGGTACGCGCCGACATGGACGCGCTGCCGGTCGAGGAGCAGACGGGTCTGGCGTACGCGAGCACCGCGAAGGGCGTCGACCCGGCCGGCACCACCGTGCCCGTGATGCACGCGTGCGGCCACGACATGCACGTCACCGCGATGATCGGCGCCGTGCAGAAGCTGGTCGACACCCGCGGGGAGTGGTCGGGCACCCTCGTCGTGCTCATCCAGCCCGCGGAGGAGTACGGCGCCGGCGCCAGGGCCATGCTCGACGACGGCCTGCTCGCCCGCTACCCGAAGCCCGACGTGGTGCTCGGTCAGCACGTCACCCCGCTCCCGGCGGGCATCATCGGCGTGCGCAGCGGCACCCAGATGGCCGCCTCCGACGGCCTCACCGTCACCCTGCACGGCCGCGGCGGCCACGGCTCCCGCCCGCACGCCACGATCGACCCTGTCGTGATGGCGGCCGCGACCGTGATGCGCCTGCAGACGATCGCCTCCCGCGAGATCGACCCGCAGGGCGTGGCCGTGGTGACCGTCGGATCGATCCACGCCGGACTCAAGAACAACATCATCCCGGCCGAGGCGAAGCTGGAGCTCAGCCTCCGCTATCCGAACGAGGACGCGCGCGAGAAGGTGCTGAAGAGCGTCGAACGGATCGTGCGCGCCGAGGCCATGGCGTCCGGTGCCGAGCGCGAGCCCGAGATCCACACGCAGCACACGCTGCCCGCCACGATCAACGACGAGGAGGCGACGGCGCGGGTCTCCTCGGCGCTGCGTCGCGCGCTCGGGGACTCGGCCGTCGTCGACCCCGGCATGTTCACCGGCAGCGAGGACGTCTCGTGGTTCGCGCGCGACGCCGAGGTCCCGCTCGTGTTCTGGTTCTGGGGCGGCGTCGACCCCGCCCGATTCGCCGAGGCTCTTGCGGCGGGGACCGTGGGGAAGGACATCCCCACCAACCATTCACCCTTCTTCGCGCCGGAGATCCATCCGACGATCGAGGTCGGGGTCACCGCGATGTCCGCGGCCGCCCGCGAGTTCCTCGCCTGAGGCGGGGCGCTCAGACCTCGACGACGCGCGGCGCAGGCGGAGGAGGCGGGGCGAGCTGTCGCTGCGGCACGCCGTGCGCCTCGCGGTGCAGCCGCTCCATGCGGGTGTCGAGCTCGGCGGCGGCATCGGCGGCATCGCTGAGGCTGTCGACGAGGTGCGCGGGCACCTGGTTGGAGAACTTGTAGTAGATCTTGTGCTCCAGGCTCGCCCAGAAGTCCATCGCGATGGTGCGGAACTGCACCTCGACCGGTACGGCCAGCGCCCCGGTCGAGAGGAAGACGGGGACCTCGATGATGGCGTGCAGGCTCTTGTACCCGTTCGGCTTCGGATTCGCGATGTAGTCCTTGACCGTGCGGACGGTCACGTCGTCCTGCGCGGTCAGCAGATCGAACAGGCGGTAGACGTCGGCGACGAAGCTGCACGTCACCCGCACGCCGGCAATGTCGGTGATCTCCGTGCGGATGCGATCGAAGTCCGGGTCGTCGATGCCCTTCCTGGCGATCTTCTCGACGATGCTGTCCGGCGACTTGAGCCGGCTCTTGACGTGCTCGATGGGGTTGTACGCGTGGTCGTGGGTGAACTCGTCGCGGAGGATCGAGATCTTCGTCTCCACCTCGCGCATCCCGAACTCGTACTCGCGGAGGAAGCGCTGCAGCTGGTCGCGGAGCTCCTTCGCCTCGGAGATCAGGTGCTCGTCGACCGGGATCACGCTCATGAGGACGACGTTATCGATCCGTGATCGGAAACCCCTGTGGATTCGAGATGCCGTCAGAGGTCGTAGACGTCCCGCCGGTGGGCGACGCGGACCACGGTGACGAGCACCCGCTCGTCCACGACCTCGTAGAGCACACGGTAGTCGCCGATCCGCACGCGCCAGGCGTTGTCGAACCCGGCGAGCTTGCGGACGCCGTGCGGACGAGGCTCCCTTTCGAGGTCGGAGATCCCGGCGAGGATGCGCCGACGGAGCGGAGGATCCAGCTTGCGGACCTCCTTCGCCGCTGCGGTGGTGAACTCGACGCGGTACCGCGTCACGGGAGTTCCGCACGGAGGTCATCGAGCGAGACTCGACCCCCGTCGTCCGCCGCCTTCGCCGCTCCGAACTCCGCCGCATCTCGCGCAGCCTCGAGCTCTTCCAGGAGCTCGAGATCGTCGACGCCGATCACGACCGCGGTGAGCTTGCCGTGACGCGTCACCCCCACCCGCTCCGCCCCGTACGCGACACCGCCGAGAACGTCGGCGAGCTGATCGCGCAGGTCCTTCGACGGCACGCTGCGGCTGAGAGTGTTCATGCGTACAGAATACCTCTTATGTACATAATGGGCTCAACTCTTCGCGGTCACGCGGGCGTCCTCGAGGTGCTGGCCGGAGAGCAGGCCGGGAAGCCCACGACCCTGGCGGGTGGTGAACAGCAGCACGATCGCGACGAGGATCAGCAGCGAGGACAGCGCGTCGAACACCCCGCCGAGCATCCCCAGCGCCGTGAGTCCGCCGATGCCGCCCGCCCAGCGCAGCAGCCGGGCGAGCGCGGCCGGCAGTCGCGACCCGGTGTAGCGCAGCTGCACGGCGAGGTCTCCCACCGAGCGGCCGGTGACGAGGATGATCACGAGCCACAGGGCACAGGCGGTCGCCGTGCTCACCGTGCCGGCGAGGGTGCCGTCGAGCACGGCCTGACGGTCCTCCACGACGTACTCGAGCCAGAGCTGCACCGCGACGCCCCCGGCAAGCACGACGAAGCCGTTCGCGAGCCCGTCGCAGAGCATCGCCAGCGCGCGGCGACCGCGCGTGACGGGACGGGGCTCATCGGCGTCGGCACGGGCCTGAACTCCGCGCAGCGACCGTGGCACCACGAGCGCGAGGACGGAGCCGACGACCGCTCCGGTCGTGTTCGTCATCAGGTCGCCCACGTCGAAGAAGCGGTAGGCGCACGGGTACAGCCCCCAGACCCCGGTGAGCTGGGTGGTCTCCACCAGCAGGGACAGACCGAACCCGACCACGAGGGCGGTGGGGAGGCCGCGGCCGCCCAGCACGCGGAGGAACGCTCCGAGCGGGACGAACAGCAGCACGTTGAACACGAGTTGGAGCAGGGCGGGCTGGCGCAGCGGGTTGCCCGGAGCGGCGAACGCCTTCTGCACGTCGCGCACGACGGACATCGGGTCGGTGATCGCCCCCACGCAGCGGATGGTGTCCGGGTCGGGAAGCGGCAGCAGCGTGTACGTCCAGATGGCCCAGAAGTAGACGAGCGCCGCGAGCCAGAGCAGCGTGCGTCCGAGCGAGAGGCGTCCGCGGCGGCGGTAGCTGATCGCGACGAAGGGCACGAAGAGCACGACGCCCACGGCGAGGCCGATCGCCACGGCGATGACCCCCAGAACCACCTGATCCCCCACTGACGCAAGGATACCGGGAGGCCGTGAGGATTCCGTGAGGGAGCGCCACCGCGCCGTAGGGATTCCGTGAGGATCGCGTGAGGGCGGCTGCGGTCGGCGTAGTGTCGCCGGACGTGTCAGAACAAACGAGGCCGACCCCGGACGCGCCGCCGCGCGCCAAGCGCATCCTGCTCGGCGACCCGCTCACGAGCGCCCAGGTCGACGAGCAGCTCCTCCCCAAGCGCATGGCGCTGCCGATCTTCGCCTCGGACGCGCTGAGCTCGGTGGCATACGCCCCACAGGAGCTCGTGATGATCCTGCTCATCGGCGGTCTCACGTTCCTGTCGTTCACCCCGCTCGTCGCGGCGGCGGTCGTCGTGCTGCTGCTCGTGGTGGTGCTGAGCTACCGGCAGCTCATCAAGGCGTACCCCTCCGGCGGCGGCGACTACGAGGTCGCGTCGAAGAACCTCGGCGAGGTCCCCGGGGTGATCGTGGCCGCAGCGCTCCTCGTCGACTACGTGCTGACGGTGGCGGTGTCGGTCGCCTCCGGGGTGGACAACATCATCTCGGCGGTGCCGGGTCTCGATCCTCTTCGCGTGGAGCTCGCCGTCGGCTTCGTCGTGCTCATCATCATCGTGAACCTCCGCGGGGTGCGCGAGGCCTCGCTCGTGTTCGCCATCCCCACGTATGTGTTCATCGGCTCGGTCGGCGTCATGATCGTCACCGGGCTCGTCCGGACGGCCCTCGGCGACGCCCCGGTCGCCTCCAGCGCGGAGTTCGCCGTCCAGGCCGAGAGCCTCAGCCAGGCGGCCGTACTGCTGCTCATCCTCCGCGCGTTCTCCAGCGGCTGCTCCGCGCTGACCGGGGTCGAGGCCGTGTCGAACGGCGTCCCCGCGTTCCGGGCCCCGAAGGTGCGCAACGCCCAGTCGACGCTGGTGCTCATGGGCACCATCGCGATCTGCCTGTTCTCCGGCCTCACCGCCCTCGCCCTCATCGCCGGCGTGCACTACGCCGAGAACCCCTGCGACCTCATCGGCTTCGACTGCACGACCCCGCAGCCGAGCCTGATGGCGCAGATCGCGGCGGCGACGTTCGGCGGCGGCAGCATCCCGTTCTTCATCGTGCAGGCGGCCACGGCCTGCGTGCTGCTCCTCGCGGCGAACACCGCCTTCAACGGCTTCCCCCTGCTCGGCGCCGTGCTCGCCCGCGACGGCTACGCCCCGAAGTCGCTGAACACCCGCGGCGACCGGCTCGTGTTCTCCAACGGCATGATCCTCCTCGGGATCGCCGCGATCGCCGTGCTCGTGGTGTTCCAGGCGCGGCTGACGACGCTGATCCAGCTGTACATCATCGGCGTCTTCGTCTCCTTCTCCCTGGGCCAGATCGGCATGGTGCGGCACTGGCGACGGCTGCTGCGCGCACCCGTCCCCCCGAACGGCGACGGCGCCGCGGACCGGCGTTCCGCGCGGGTGGGGCTGCTCATCAACTCCGCCGGGGCGACGCTGACGGTGCTCGTGCTCGTCATCGTCACGATCACGAAGTTCACGCACGGCGCCTATCTCGTGTTCTTCGCCATCCCGGTGCTGGCGTTCCTGATGATCGGCGTCAAGCGCTACTACCGGGATGTCGAGCACGAGATCGCGATCGACGACACCACCCGGTTCGGCGCCTCGGGCGACGTCGCCATCGTCCTCGTGAACCATCTGCAGAAGCCGGTCATGAAGGCCATCGACTACGCGATCGCCGCCAAGCACGACAAGACCCTCGCGGTGCACGTGGCCGTCTCCCAGGAGGACGCCGCGCGTCTGCAGCAGGAGTGGGCGGACCACCTCGTGCCGGTGCCGCTCGTGATCGTCGAGTCGCCGTACCGCTCGTTCGCGCAGCCCGTGACGCAGTTCATCCGGCAGTACCGCGAGAAGCACGGATCCTCCGTCGTCACGGTCTACCTGCCGCAGTACATCGTGGGGCACTGGTGGGAGAACTTCCTGCACAACCGGCGCGCCCGTCGCCTCGCGAACCAGCTCATGCTCGTGCACGGGGTGTCGATCACCCTGGTGCCGTGGCTGCTCGACTCGTCCGAGCTCATCTACGGCCGGCGCTCGCGTCCATTGCCCGGTCAGGAGAGGGCGGGGCGGCCCGTCGTGGTGGCCGGGCGCCGGGCGCACCGCCCCGCCGGGCCGCCGTCCGAGTCCTGACGGCGACGGTCAGGTTCCGGCGAGGATCGCGCCGAGGATCGCCGCAGCCTCGGGGAAGCGGGACGGGTCGGCGCTCGCGTAGTTGAGCCGTACGTACGCCCCCGACGGCTCGGCGGGGAACCACTCACTCCCCGGCGCGATGACCAGGCCGCGCGCCGCGCACTCGCGGACGACCGCGGCGGCGTCGGTGCCGTCCGGCAGCCGCAGCCAGAGGTTCAGCCCGCCGACCGGCACGGCCTCCACCAGCGCGGTCGGCGCCTGCGCGGCCAGGCACGACAGCAGGAGATCGCGCCGCGAACGCAGCTGCTCGCGGAAGCCGCGGAGGTGCGTGCGCCATGCGGGCTGGGTCACCACGTCGAGCGCGGCCGTCTGCAGGAGGCCGCTGACGTACATCGACTCCGCCGCGCGATCGGCGAGGATGCGGTCCCTGGCGGGACCGCGCGCGATCACCGCCGCCACCCGCAGGGACGGCGACACGCTCTTCGTCAGCGAGCGCAGGTACACCACATGGCCGTCGTGGTCGGAGGCGGCCACGGGGCGGGGGTCGGCGTCGATGCCGAGGTCGTGCGCCCAGTCGTCCTCGATGAGGAAGGCTCCGTGGCGACGGACCGCGTCGAGCACGGCCTCACCGGTCGCCGCCGGCCACTGCGCTCCGGTGGGGTTCGCGAACGTGGGCTGCGCGTAGAACGCCCGGGCTCCGGTCTCGGCGAGCGCCCTGTCGACCGCGTCCGGATCCGGACCCTGCGGACCGGAGGGGACGGGAACGAGCACGACCCCCGCCTGCTCCGCCGCGAGCAGGGCACCCCAGTACGTCGGCGACTCGATGAGCAGCGGCCGGCCGACGCCGACGACCGCCCGGAAGATGGAGCTCAGTCCGCTCTGACTCCCGGAGATGATGACGGCGTCGCGGGCGGTCGGCACCGTGATCCCGGCCGGGGCCGCCGCGGCCAGCTCCGCCGCGAACCACTCCTGCAGTCCGGGCTCGCCGGCCGCGGGCGAGCGGGTGAGAGCGGACGCGGTCCGGGAGGCGCGCACCAGGGCCTGCCGTACCAGCCGCTCGGGGAGGAGATCCGGAGCGGGATACCCGGAGTGCAACCCGATCGCGTCCGGCGAGGTCGGGCGCTGCGCCGAGGAGAGACCGTCCAGGCGCACGGCGGCCGCGCCAAGAGCCCCGGCCTGCCAGCCGTAGTCGGCCGGCAGGACCGTGCGCGCCGCGCGCACGAAGGTGCCGACGCCGGGCCGCGCCTCGACGAGCCCGAGGCGGACGAGCTGCTGCACCGCCTTCTGCACGGTCACGGGGCTCGCGGCGTACTCGGCCGTCAGCGCGCGGTTGGAGGGGAGGCGGGCGCCGGGTGCGGCGGCGGCGATCCACGTCCGGAGGCCGGCCACGATACGTGCGGTGCTATCCTGACTCATGAAAGAACAGAGTAGCGTTATCCGTCCGAACGGAACACTGCTATCCCGCGCCGCCGGTCCCGCCTGGGGCCTCCTGGGCGTCGTCGCCTTCTCGTTCACGCTGCCGTTCACCCGGATCGCGCTCGGTGGCGGGCTCTCGCCGCTGTTCATCGGCTCCGCCCGCGCGGTCGTCGCCGCTGTGCTCGCCGCGCTCGTCCTCCTCGTCACACGCCAGCAGCCGCCGAGCCCGGTCCAGTGGGCGCGACTCGCGATCGTCGCCCTCGGAGTGGTCGCCGGCTTCCCCCTGCTGACCTCGTTCGCCATGACCACCACGCCCGCGAGTCACGGCGCGGTCGTGATCGGCCTCCTCCCGGCCGCGACCGCGGTCGCCGTCGTGCTGCGCACCCGGGAGCGCCCGTCCCCCTCGTTCTGGGTCTTCGCACTCCTCGGCGCCGCCGCGGCCCTCGTCTTCGCGACGCTGCAGAACGGCACGCCCGGCGCGCTCCGCCCCGCCGACCTCCAGCTGTTCGGGGCCGTGATCGCCGCGGCCGTCGGCTACGCGGAGGGCGGCCTGCTCGCGCGCGAGCTCGGTGCCTGGCAGACGATCTCCTGGGCACTCGTGCTCGCCGCTCCCGTCATGCTCGCGGTGGCCATCGCCGCCGGGGTCGCCGCACCGCCCGTCGCCACCCCCACCGCCTGGCTCGCGTTCGCCTACCTGGCCGCGGTCAGCATGTTCCTCGGATTCGTCGCCTGGTACCGCGGCATCGCGATCGGCCCCATGGCACAGGTGAGCCAGATCCAGCTCGTGCAGCCCGTCATGGGCATCACCTGGGCAGCCTTCCTCTTCCACGAGGACGTCGGCCTGGCCACGGTGCTCGGCGGACTCGCGGTCGTCGTGTGCGCCGGACTCGCCGTCCGCACCCGCAGTTCTCCTCCCGCCCCCACCCCCACCCCCACCCGACAGGAGGCGCCATGCGTCACACCCCCCGCTACCTCATGACCGACCCGGAGGAGGTCAAGCGCCTCATCCGCGGCGCACCCGTGGGCGACGTTCGTCTCGCCGACCTCCACCGGTCTCGTCGCCTCGCACTACCCCGTTCTGCTCGACGAGGACGAGGACGGCATCGTGCTCGTGAGCCACTTCGGACGCCCGGACGATGAGCTCCACGAGCTCGGACGACACGAGGTCCTGGTGATCATCCAGGGGCCGCACGACTACGTGTCCTCGAGCCTCTATGCACCGGGGGACCTCGTGCCGACCTGGAACCATGTCACCGCGCACCTCTCCGGCACCCCCGAGATCCTCACCGCGGAGGAGAACTACGCCATGCTCACCCGGCTCACCGACCACTTCGAGGGTGGGCAGCCGCACGGGCGGAGCCTCGCGGAGGACGAGGCGGGCACCCGACGAGCCGCGAAGGGCACGGTGGGCCTGCGGCTCCGGGTCACCCGGTTCGACGCCCGCGCCAAGCTCAGCCAGAACAAGGCCCCCGAGGTGCGCGAGCGCATCGCCGCCCGGTTCGACGCCGTCCACCCCGCCCTGGCCGCCGAGATGCGTCGCGTCTGACCCCCGTTCGAATCGCGCACTGTGCTCCATCTCGGGCGGATTTGCAACACAGCGCGCGATTCGAAACGGGGTCAGAGGACGAGCGTGGCCAGGACGACGGTGGGCACCGCGGCGACGACCCCCCAGAGGGCGAAGCGGCCCCAGCGGATCTCCACCCCGAGCGCCGTCACGCGATGGTGCCAGAGGAGCGTCGCGAGCGAGGCCCACGGCGTGACGAGCGGACCGAGGTTCACGCCGATCAGCAGGGCCATCAGGGCGACCGGGTCCCCTGCCGCGGGTTCGAGCACGAGGTAGGCGGGGAGGTTGTTGATCGCGTTCGCGCTCACGGCCCCGAGCGCGGCGAGCCGGAACAGGTCGCCGGGAGAGTCGCCGTTCGCGGTCGCCGAGGTCAGGAAGTCGAGCAGCCCCTGCGCGTGCGCGGTCTCGACCAGCACGAACAGCGACGCGGCGAGCGCGAGCGCCTGCCACGGGACGAGCGAGAGCCGCAGGGCCCGGCGACGACGGACGGCGAAGAGCGCGATCAAGGCGAGAGCCGCGACCGAGGCGGGGATCCACACGTCGGGGGTCAGCGCGAGCAGCGGCATCAGCACCACGAGGATGCCGGTCGCGCTCCAGAACAGCAGGGGGTCGGCGGGGCGCCGCGCCACGGGCGTCTCGTACGCGCCGAAGACCGTGCGCCGATGCAGGACCGTGAGGATCGCGACGGGCACCAAGATCCCCACGAGCGTGGGCGCCCAGCTCAGCGCGATGAACGCCCCGGGGCCGTACCCCATCGCGGGCGCGGCGAGCAGGTTGGTGAGGTTCGAGACCGGCAGCGCGAGGGACGCGGTGTTGGCGAGCCAGACGGTGGCCAGGGCGAACGGCAGCGGGGAGACGCCGATGCTCTGCGCCAGGACCACCACGACCGGGGTGACGATCACGGCGGTCGTGTCGAGCGAGAGGAACACGGTGCTCACCACGGCGAGCACGACCACCAGCGCCCACAGCACCACCACGCGGCCGCGACCCCAGCGCGCGAGGCGCTGCGAGACGACGTCGAACACCGCCGCATCACGGGCGAGCTCGGCGACGATCGTGATCGCGACGACGAACCCCAGCACGGGCGCGATCCGCGCCCCGAGCGCACCGGCATCCGTGCGCGGCAGGAAGCCCGTGAGCACGCACACGAGCGCGATCACGACGAGCCCGGCGACGATCCCCGCGCCGACGCCGATCCGCATCCGTCCGATCCCCACCTCGTGAGCATAGGGCCGGCGCCACCCTTTCGAATCGCGCACCTGGCTGCATCGGCGGCGGGTTGGGGACCAGGTGCGCGATTCGAAGGCAGGAGGTGTGAGCAACCCGCATGCATCCGGGGGACGGGCGTAGGGGAACCGTGAGGATCGACGGATGCGGCCGGGCGGCGCAGTTGGATCGAGGACGTGCTCGACATCATCTACCTCGCGCTGACCCTGGCGCTGTTCGCCCTCGTGTCCCTCATCGCCAAGGCGGTGGACCGCGCATGATCGTCTTCGAGATCCTCGCCGCCGTCCTCGCCGTCGCCGCGGTCGTCTACCTGGTCGTGGCGCTCGTCGCCCCGGAGCGCTTCTGATGGACGCGACGGTCCTCTTCGGCGTCCTCCAGATCACGGCCGTCGTGGTCGTGCTCGTGCTCCTCTACCGCCCCCTCGGCGACTACATCGCGCACGTCTACACCTCCGGGCGCGACCTCCGCCTCGAGCGCGGGCTGTACCGGGTGATCGGGGTCGACCCCCGCTCCGAGCAGACCTGGCGAGCCTACGCCCGCAGCGTGCTGCTGTTCTCCCTCGTCGGGCTCCTGCTCGTGTACGGGCTGCAGCGGCTCCAGGCCTTCCTCCCCGCCTCGCTGGGCCTGCCCGCCGTGCCGGAGGGACTCGCGTTCAACACCGCCGCGTCCTTCGTCGCGAACACCAACTGGCAGTCGTACTCGCCCGAGCAGACCATGGGCTACACGGTGCAACTCGCGGGCCTCACGGTGCAGAACTTCGTCTCCGCCGCCGTCGGCCTCACCATCGCCATCGCTCTCGTCCGCGGGCTCGCGCGCCGCGGCTCCGCGACGATCGGCAACTTCTGGGTCGACCTCACCCGCGGCCTGGGGCGGCTGCTCCTCCCGCTCGCCCTGATCGGCGCGGTGGCCCTGCTCGCGGGCGGCGTGATCCAGAACGTGAACGGCTTCACCGACGTCGCCACGGTCTCCGGCGGCACGCAGACGATCCCCGGCGGTCCGGTCGCGTCGCAGGAGGCCATCAAGCTGCTCGGCACCAACGGCGGCGGCTTCTTCAACGCGAACTCCGCCCACCCCTTCGAGAACCCGACCGGGTGGACCAACCTCCTCGAGGTGCTGCTGATCCTGGTGATCCCGTTCGCCCTCCCCCGCGCGTTCGGCCGACTGGTCGGCGACCACCGGCAGGGCTACGCGATCGTCGCGGTCATGGGCACCCTGTTCCTCGCCTCACTCGCCGCGCTCTCGGCCCTGGAGCTGGCGGGACGCGGTTCCGCCCCCGAGCTCGCCGGCGCGGCGATGGAGGGCAAGGAGCAGCGCTTCGGCATCCTCGGCTCGACCCTCTTCGGCAGCGCGAGCACGCTCACCTCGACCGGGGCCGTGAACTCGATGCACGACTCGTACACCGCACTCGGGGGCATGATGCCGATGCTGAACATGATGCTCGGCGAGGTCGCTCCGGGCGGCGTCGGCTCCGGTCTGTACGGGATGCTCGTGCTCGCGATCGTCGCGGTCTTCGTCGGCGGGCTGCTCGTCGGCCGCACCCCGGAGTGGCTCGGGAAGCGCATCGGACCGCGGGAGATGACCCTCGCGAGCCTCTACATCCTCGTGGTCCCGGTGCTCGTCCTCGGCGGCACGGCCCTGAGCTTCGCGATCCCCGGGATCCGGGAGGACGTGGAGTCCACGAGCATCCTCAACCCGGGGGTGCACGGCATGAGCGAGGTGCTCTACGCGTTCACCTCCGCCGCGAACAACAACGGCTCCGCGTTCGCGGGGCTCACCGCGAACACTCCGTGGTTCAACACCGCCCTGGGCGTCGCGATGCTGCTCGGGCGATTCCTCCCGATCGTGCTCGTGCTGGCTCTCGCCGGGTCGTTCGCCGCGCAGGAGCGGGTGCCGGCCACGACCGGCACGCTCCCCACCCACCGGCCGCAGTTCGTCGGCCTGCTCCTCACCGTGACCGTCGTCGTGACGGCCCTCACCTACTTCCCCGTGCTCGCACTGGGACCGCTCGCCGAAGGACTCTGACCATGACCCTCCTGACCACCCCTCCCGAACAGCAGGACGCCCCCGCCGTCGCGGCCCGCCCGCCGCGCTCCTTCGGCGGCGCGCAGCTCGCGCAGGCGCTCCCCGGCGCCCTCCGGAAGCTCAACCCCGCGACGCTCGTGCGCAATCCCGTGATGCTCCTCGTGTGGGTCGGCGCCGCGTTCACGACCGTCCTCGCGATCGCGGAGCCCTTCCTCGGCGGGCCCGCCCCGTCCGGCGGCACCCCCGTCCCGGCGGCGTTCACCTGGGGCATCGCGCTCTGGCTCTGGCTGACCGTGTTCTTCGCGAACGTCGCGGAGTCGGTCGCCGAAGGGCGCGGCAAGGCCCAGGCCGCGAGCCTGCGGAACACCCGCACCCAGACGATGGCGCGACGGGTGGTGGGCCCTTCGACAGGCTCAGGGACCCAGGGTGCGGGCTCAGGGACCCAGGGTGCGGGCTCAGGGACCCAGCGTGGCGCCGGGTGGGTCGCTGAGCTCGTCGAAGCGCCGACGGAGACGGTGTCGTCGGCGGAGCTGCAGCGCGACGACCTCGTGATCGTCTCCGCGGGCGAACTGATCCCGGGCGACGGCGACATCGTCGCGGGCATCGCGACGGTCGACGAGTCGGCCATCACCGGCGAGAGCGCCCCCGTCGTCCGCGAGTCCGGCGGCGACCGCAGTGCTGTCACCGGCGGCACCCGGGTGCTGTCGGACCGGATCGTCGTGCGCATCACGTCGAAGCCCGGCGAGACGTTCGTCGACCGCATGATCGCCCTCGTCGAGGGGGCGAGCCGACAGCGCACCCCGAACGAGATCGCGCTGAACATCCTCCTCGCGAGCCTGTCGATCGTCTTCGTCGTCGTGGTCCTCGCGCTGAACCCGATCGCGTCGTACGCCGCGTCGCCCGTGAGCATCCCCGTCCTCATCGCCCTGCTCGTCTGCCTCATCCCGACCACCATCGGCGCGCTCCTCTCCGCTATCGGCATCGCGGGCATGGACCGGCTCGTGCAGCGGAACGTGCTGGCGATGTCGGGGCGGGCGGTGGAGGCCGCGGGCGACGTCACCACGCTGCTCCTCGACAAGACCGGCACGATCACCCACGGCAACCGCCGCGCCCACGCCGTGCTGCCGCTCACCGGGGTGGACGCCGAGGAGCTGCTGCGCACCGCCGCCCTCTCCTCGCTCGCCGACCCGACGCCGGAGGGCGCATCGATCGTCGAACTCGCCGCCGCCCGCGGGATCCGGGTGGAGGCCCCGGCGGACGCCGTCGTCGTCCCGTTCACGGCGCAGACGCGCATGAGTGGTCTCGACCTCGCCGACGGCACGCAGATCCGCAAGGGTGCCGCCTCGGCCGTGGCGGCCTGGCTGGGGCAGACCCCCGGCCCCGAGCTCGCGACCCTCACCGACGACGTCGCCTCGGGCGGCGGCACGCCCCTCGTCGTCGCGGTGCAGGGCCCTTCGACAGGCTCAGGCCCTTCGACAGGCTCAGGGACCCAGCCGGACTCAGGCCCTTCGACAGGCTCAGTGACCCAGGCTGTGGACGCGCGGATCCTCGGGGTCGTGCACCTCAAGGACATCGTCAAGGACGGCCTCCGAGAGCGGTTCGACGAGCTGCGCAGCATGGGCATCCGCACGGTCATGATCACCGGAGACAACCCCCTCACCGCGAAGGCCATCGCGGCCGAGGCCGGCGTCGACGACTACCTCGCCGAGGCCACCCCGGAGGACAAGCTCGACCTCATCCGCCGGGAACAGGAGGGCGGACGTCTCGTCGCGATGACCGGGGACGGCACCAACGACGCTCCCGCGCTCGCCCAGGCCGACGTCGGCGTCGCGATGAACACGGGCACCTCGGCGGCCAAGGAAGCCGGCAATATGGTCGACCTCGACTCCGACCCGACCAAGCTCATCGACATCGTCCGCATCGGGAAGCAGCTGCTCATCACCCGCGGCGCGCTGACGACGTTCTCGCTCGCGAACGACATCGCGAAGTACTTCGCCATCATCCCGGCGATGTTCATGGGGGTGTTCCCCGGACTCGCGGCACTGAACATCATGCAGCTGCATTCCCCGGCCTCCGCGGTCACGAGCGCGATCATCTTCAACGCCATCGTGATCGTGTTCCTCATCCCGCTCGCGCTGCGCGGCGTGAAGTACCGGCCGGCGAGCGCCTCGCAGATCCTGCAGCGGAACCTGCTCGTCTACGGCCTCGGCGGCGTCATCGCCCCGTTCCTCGGCATCAAGCTCATCGACCTCCTCGTCAGCCTCCTCCCCGGCTTCTGACCGGGCTCGAAAGGAACGCCATGTCGTCCACCACCCGCACCACGATGCGCACCGCCGGTGTCGCCGTCCGCGCGATGCTCGTCCTCACCCTCGTCCTCGGCGTCGGGTACACGCTGCTCGTCACCGGCATCGGCCAGCTCCTCCTCCCCGCACAGGCGAACGGCTCGATGCTCCCCGGCGACCGGGGCAGCGCGCTCCTCGGCCAGTCCTTCACAGATGCCGACGGCGAAGCCCTGCCCGAGTACTTCCAGTCCCGCCCCTCGGCGGCCGGCGACGGGTACGACGGGGCGTCGTCCGGCGGCAGCAACCTCGGGCCGGAGAACCCCGACCTCGTCGCCGCCATCGCCGCGCGGAAGGCCGAGGTCGCCGCCAGAGTGGGCATCGATCCGTCCGCGGTCCCCGCGGATGCCGTGACCGCGTCCGGCTCCGGCCTCGACCCGCACATCAGCGTCGCGTACGCCCTGCTCCAGGTGCCGCGGGTGGCCGCCGCCCGCGACCTGGCCGAAGACGAGGTGCGGGCCCTCGTGGAGTCTAGGATTCAAGGGCGGGACCTGGGGTTCCTCGGCGAGGAGCGCATCAACGTCGCGGAGCTGAATCTCGCACTCGACGACCGGGAGGGTGCATGAGCGCAGAGCGGCCGCCGCGCCCCGCGACGGACCGGAACCGCCGCGGACGGCTGCGCGTCCTCCTCGGCGCCGCGCCGGGCGTCGGGAAGACCTTCGAGATGCTCGCCGAGGGTCGGCGACTCCGCGAGGAAGGCCGCGACGTGGTCATCGCGATCGTGGAGACCCACGGCCGTGCGGCCACGGCCGCCCTCACCTCCGGGCTGCCCGAGGTGCCGCGGCGCGAGGACGCCCATCGCGGGGTCACCCTCTCCGAGCTCGACCTCGATGCGGTGCTCTCCCTCGCCCCGGAGATCGCTCTGGTGGACGAGTTCGCGCACACGAACGCCCCCGGCTCGCGGAACCCCAAGCGCTGGCAGGACGTCGAGGAGCTGCTGGACGCGGGGATCGACGTCGTCACCACCGTGAACGTGCAGCACATCGAGTCGCTGAACGCGGTCGTGGAGAAGATCACCGGGATCGCCCAGCGCGAGACCATCCCGGACGCGGTCGTCCGCGCCGCCGACGAGATCGAGGTCGTCGACCTCGCACCGCAGACGCTCCGCGACCGGCTCGCCGCAGGTCTCGTCTACCCCGCTGAGCGGGTCGACGCCGCCCTCTCGCACTACTTCCGGCTCGGCAACCTCACCGCCCTGCGGGAGCTCGCCCTGCTGTGGCTCGCCGACGAGGTCGACAGCGCGCTCCGCAGCTATCGCGCCGAACAGGGCATCGCGGGAGCCTGGCAGGCGCGCGAGCGGGTGGTCGTCGCCCTCACCGGCGGCCCGGAGGGCGAGACGCTGCTGCGCCGCGGGGCCCGCATCGCCGCACGCTCCGCCGGCGGGGAGCTGCTCGCCGTGCACGTGACCGCCCAGGACGGACTGCGCGACGAGACCCCCGGCGCCCTCGCCGCGCAGCGCTCCCTCGTCGAGTCCCTCGGCGGCACGTACCACCAGGTGGTCGGGGACGACATCCCGGCGACGCTCGTCGAGTTCGCGCAGAGTGCCGACGCCACGCAGCTCGTGATCGGGGTGAGCCGGCGCGGCCGCCTCGCCGCCGCCCTCACCGGGCCGGGGATCGGCGCCGAGGTCATCCGCCGCTCGGGCGACATCGACGTGCACATCGTGACCCACGCCGCGGCGGGCGGCCGGCTCGCCCTCCCCCGCATCACCGGCGGTGCGCTCGGCTGGCGTCGGCAGGCGCTGGGCTTCGGCGTGGCCCTCGTGTTCGGCCCGCTGCTGTCCTGGCTGATGTTCACCGTCCGCAGCCCCGAGTCGATCACGGCGGAGGTGCTCGCCTACCAGCTGCTCGTCGTGGTGGTCGCCCTCATCGGCGGCATCCGTCCCGCCGTGTTCGCGGCGGTGCTCTCCGGCATCACCCTCGACTTCCTCTTCGTCGCCCCGCTGTTCACGATCACGATCGCGCACCCGCTGCACGTGCTCGCGCTCACCCTCTATGTCATCATCGCGATCCTCGTGAGCCTCATCGTCGACCAGGCCGCCCGCCGGGCGCGGACCGCGCAGCGGGCGACCGCCGAGGCGGAGCTCCTCGCGGCCGTCGCCGGGAACGTGCTCCGCGGCGACAACGCCGTGCTCGCCCTCGTCAGCCGGACGCGGGAGGCGTTCGGGCTGAGCGGGGTGCGGCTGCTCAGCCCCTCCGGCGAGGTGCTGGCCAGCGACGGCGAGCCGGTACCGGACGGCCGCGCCACCACCATCCCGGTCGGGGTCGCGTCCGGTGGCGGCCCGCGCGCCGTGCTGGAGCTCAACGGGGAGCCGATCGCCGGTCCGGAGCGCCGACTGCTCGACGCGATCGTCGCCCAGCTCTCCGCCGCCATCGAGCACACCGATCTCCGCGCGACCGCGCGGGAGGCGGAAGCCCTCGCCGAGACCGACCAGGTCCGCAGCGCCCTGCTCTCCGCCGTCAGTCACGACCTGCGCCGGCCGCTGGCCTCGGCGGTCGCCGCGATCGGCGGGCTCCGCGGCGCGCACGGCCTGTCCGCGGAGGACCGCGCGGAGCTGCTGGAGACCGCGGACGAGAGCCTCGCGACCCTCTCCGCCCTCGTCACCGATCTCCTCGACGTGAGCCGCGTGGAGGCGGGAGTGCTCGCGGTCTCGGCCCAGCGGATCGACGCGGCCGGCCCCGTGCTCGCCGCGGTGGACGAGCTCGGTCTCGGCCCCGCCGACGTCGAGCTCGCCCTGGACCCCGACCTGCCGCCGCTGCACGCGGACCCCGTGCTCTTGCAGCGGGTACTCGTGAACGTGCTCGCCAACGCCCACCGTCACGCTCCCGACGGCAGTCGCGTGCTCGTGTCGAGCAGCCGGCTGGGGGATCGGGCAGAGCTCCGGATCATCGACCGCGGCGAGGGCATCGCGCCGGAACGCCGCGATGCCGTCTTCCAGCCGTTCCAGCGTTTCGGCGACACCGACAACACAGCGGGGCTCGGGCTCGGGCTCGCCCTGTCGCGCGGTTTCACGGAGGGCATGGGCGGTAGCCTGACTCCGGAGGACACCCCAGGGGGCGGACTCACCATGGTCATCTCCCTGCCGCTCGCCGCAGGGTCTTCCGACACGGAGGGGACGGAGTGAAGCTCCTCATCGCCGACGACGACCCGCAGATGGTGCGGGCGCTGCGGATCACCCTCGCGGCGCACGGCTACGAGGTCGTCGTGGCCGCCGATGGCGCCGCCGCGATCGCCGCCGCAGCGCAGAGCCATCCCGACCTCATCATGCTCGACCTCGGCATGCCCCGCCTCGACGGCATCGAGGTGATCCAGGCGCTCCGCGGCTGGACGAGCGTGCCCATCATCGTCGTGTCGGGGCGGACGGGCTCCGCCGACAAGGTGGAGGCGCTGGACGCCGGGGCGGACGACTTCGTCACGAAGCCCTTCCAGGTCGACGAGCTGCTGGCCCGGCTGCGGGCGCTCTCCCGCCGCGCGGTCGCCGCGAACGGGGAGTCCGTGGTCGCGTTCGGGGACGTCGTCGTCGACCTCGCCACGAAGACCGTGACCCGCGCCGGCACCCGGGTGCACCTCACGCCGACCGAGTGGCGGATGCTCGAGCACCTCGCGCGGCATCCGGGCGCGCTGGTGACCCGGCAGGATCTCCTCAAGGAGATCTGGGGCAGTGCCCAGGTGTCCGACTCCGGCTACCTGCGGCTCTATATGTCCCAGCTCCGCAAGAAGCTGGAGCGCGAGCCTTCGACGCCCGTCCACCTGCTGACGGAGTCAGGAATGGGCTACCGGCTGGTCCTCTAGCGACCGAGCGGCGCGCGGTCGTGCGTGCCCGCGATGCGACGCCGACGGAGGACCGCCACGACGCCGACGACTACGAGGAGGACGGCCACGATGATCGCGGTGACGGCGGTGGGCGTGCTCTCCGGCTCGCCCGTGAGACGCCCGACCGCGAGCCAGCTCAGACCCCAGGCGGTCGCGAGCGCCGGCGCGAGGCGTCCGGTGAACCAGGCCGATGCGGCGCCGATCACCAGCACGACCACGAGCACGGCGACGGCCCAGGCGTCGGGGGCACCCGCTCCGATCTCCGGGACCGTCTGGGTGAGCCAGGCGGCGGTGTTGGCGACCGTCGCGATGGTGACCCAGCCGAAGTGCAGGCCGTTCGCCCCGTCGGTGAGGAGCCGATCAGCGAGATTACGGGCGGGGAACCGGCCGAGGAGCACGATGACGCGGGCGAGCGTCGCGAGCAGGAGCGCGATCACGAGCACGGTCAGCCACAGCGTCAGGTAGCGCGCGGTCACGAGCCAGAGGCCGTTGAGCACCATCGAGAGGGCGATCCAGCCGCCGACCGCCTGCTGTCGCTCGTCGCGGCGCTGCGCGGGGAGCGCCTGCCACACGGTGTAGGCGAGGAGTCCCACATAGATGAGCGACCAGATCGAGAAGGCCGGTCCGGCGGGGGCGAGGTACGAGCCTTGGGCCGAGAGCGCGCCGTTCTGCAGCTCATCGACGGAGTCACCGCCGAAGGCGCCGGCGCCGATGGCCGCGGCGATCAGCATGAACACGGCGGCGGCGATCACGAGGCTCTGGCGGGCGATGCCCTTCGTCGAGGTCTCCATGCCCGCACCCTACGCGGGAGGAGGACGGAAGGGAGTGGCCTTGACAGTGCCCCTTCGTTTCGCTAACCAGGTTAGCGAGTGGAGGCGTCAGGCCGGAGCGAGGGCGGCGTCGATCAGGACCTCGGCGGCGCGGCGCGCGTGCACGGCGGCCTCCGGGTCCGCACCGATCGCCGCCGTGCTCTGCGCCCCCTCGGCGAGGAGCGAGAGCTGGGCGGCCAGGCCCACCGGGGCGCCGGTCGCCGCGACGAGCTCCGCCATGTACTGCTGGAACGCCGCCTTGTGCGCGCGGACGATGCCGGCGACCTCGGGGCTCGTGCCCCCGAGCTCGCCGAATGCGTTGATGAAGGCGCAGCCCCGGAACCCGTCGCTGCAGAACCAGTCCTCCAGGTAGCCGTAGACCGCGAGGAGGCGGGCGCGCGGATCGTCGCCGCTCTGCGCCACGGCGGCGGTGAGCCCCTGCTCCCACTCGGCGTGCTTCCGCGTCAGCACCGCCGCGACGATGTCCGTCTTCGCCGGAAACAGCGAATAGACGCGCCGCAGCGACACCCCGGCGGCGGACCGGAGCTCGTCCATGCCGACCGCCGCATAGCCCTTGCGGTAGTAGAGCTCCTCCGCGGCGGAGAGGATGCGTTCGCGCGCCTCGTCTTCGGTCATGTCCAGAAGTCTACTTGACATGAGAACGAACGTTCTCTAGATTGATCACATCAGGCGAGAACGGTCGTTCTCACCGGCATCGGAAGGAACACATCATGGGTTACATCACCGTCGGCACCGAGAACACCACCCCGATCGAGCTCTACTACGAAGACCAGGGCAGCGGTCAGCCCGTCGTGCTGATCCACGGCTACCCGCTCAACGGGCACAGCTGGGAGCGCCAGACCCGCGAGCTCCTCGCCCAGGGGTACCGCGTCATCACCTACGACCGCCGCGGCTTCGGACAGTCCTCCAAGGTCGGCTCCGGCTACGACTACGACACCTTCGCCGCCGATCTGAACACCGTGCTCGAGACCCTCGACCTCCGCGACGTCGTGCTCGTCGGCTTCTCCATGGGCACCGGCGAGCTCGCCCGCTACGTCGGCCGCTACGGCCACGAGCGCGTCGCGAAGCTCGCCTTCCTCGCGTCGCTCGAGCCCTTCCTCGTGCAGCGCGACGACAACCCCGAGGGCGTGCCGCAGGAGGTCTTCGACGGGATCGAGGCCGCCGCCAAGGACGACCGCTACTCCTGGTTCACCCAGTTCTACAAGGACTTCTACAACCTCGACGAGAACCTCGGCACGCGCATCAGCCAGCAGGTCGTCGACGCGAACTGGAACCTCTCCGTCACCAGCGCCCCGGTCGCCGCCTACGCCGTGGTCCCGACCTGGATCGAGGACTTCCGCGACGACGTGAAGGCCGTGGCCGCCGCCGGCAAGCCGACCCTGATCCTGCACGGCACCAAGGACAACATCCTGCCGATCGACGCGACCGCCCGCCGCTTCCACCAGGCCGTCCCCGAGGCCGAGTACGTCGAGGTCGAGGGCGCCCCGCACGGCCTCCTCTGGACCCACGCCGACGAGGTCAACGCCGCCCTGACGCAGTTCCTGGCCCGGTAACCCTCGTTCGAATCGCCCGAATGGCCCCATTTCCTCCGGAGATGGGGCCATTCGGGCGATTCGAAGCGGGTCAGCGGGAGCGCCAGAGCAGCCAGACGAAGTACGGGGCACCGATCAGCGCGACCACGAGACCCGCCGGAAGCTGCGCGGGGGCGATCACCGTCCGGCCGATCGTGTCCGCGATGCCCACGAGCAGCCCGCCGAGGAGCACCGCCGTCGGGATCACTCGCGAGTGCCGCGCGCCCACCAGGGCCCGCGCCGCGTGCGGCGCCACGAGCCCCACGAAGCCGATGACCCCGATCGCCGTCACGCTCAGCGCCGCGAGGACGGCCGCCACCAGCAGCAGCGTCAACCGGACGGGCTCCAGCCGGATGCCGACCAGTCGCGGGGTGTCCTCATCGAGCGACAGCACGTCGAGCTCCCGGCGACTCATCACCACGAACGGCACCGCGATCACGAGGACGATCGCCAGCGGGATGACCTGCTCCCACACCCGCCCGTACGTCGTCCCGGAGAGCCAGGTGTAGATCTTCGGGGTGTCCCACGGGTTCGAGCGCAGCAGGAAGAAGGTCGTGAGGGAGACCGTGAAGTACGAGACCCCGATGCCGATGAGCAGGAAACGGTCCGCGTTCAGGCCGCCCCGCCACGACAGCAGGTAGACGAGGGCGAAGGCGAGCAGCGAGCCGGTGACGGCTCCCGCGATCATCCCGCCCGTCGACGACGTGATGCTCGTGATCACCAGCACCGCGCCGAGCCCGCCGCCGCCGGTGACGCCGAGGATGCCCGGGTCGGCGAGCGGGTTGCGGCTCACCCCCTGGATCACGGCGCCGGAGAGCGCGAGCGCGGCGCCGGCGACCACGGCGGCCACGATCCGCGGCGCGCGCTCGTCGAGGGCGAAGGCGATGGGCGCGGGAGCCTGCCCCTGCAGCCATAGCGCGATGTCGCCGGTGAGCAGCCAGGTGTGCCCGGCGAGCAGTCCGAGCAGCAGCACCCCGACCACGCCGAGGGCGACGAGGGCGAGGGTGATCCGGAAGCGCAGGCGGCTGCGCACCCCGAAGCGCACCCGCGGAGGCTCGCGCGTGGGACCGGCGTCGCGGAGGCGTCGGGCCATGAGCACGAGCACGATCGCGCCGAGCAGCGTCGTCGCGACGCCGGTCGGGATGAGGATCGCGGCCTCCGCGCCGATCAGCGCGCGCAGGAGGGCGTCGGAGAGGATGACGACGAGGGCGCCGAGGAGCCCCGACGCGGGGATCAGCAGCAGATGGCGGTTCAGGCTCGGCACCACCCGCGCCAGCAGCCGCGCGAGCACCGGCGCACACAGCCCGACGAAGCCCATCGGCCCGGCGAGCGTCACCGCGACCGCCGTGAGGGTGACCGCGAGGAGGATCCCGATGGTCCTGGTCGACCGGATCGGCACGCCGAGCGACGAGGCGGTGTCGTCGCCCAGGGACAGGATGTCGAGGCGCCGCGCGAGCACGAGGGCCAGCACCGTGACGACCACGACGACCGGAGCCGCCTGCAGGAACGCGGTGAGTCCGAGCTGCGACAGGCTCCCGCTCCCCCAGGCGAGCAGTCCCTTGGTCTCCTCGTCGAACAGGATGAGCAGGGTCGAGGTCGCGGCCTGGAAGGCGAGCGCCAGCGCAGAGCCCGCGAGGATGAGGCGGGTCGTGGACGACCCCGCCCCTCCGGCGAGTCCGAGCACGATGCCCGCGGCGACGATGCCGCCCGCGAACGCCACCGCCCCGGAGGCCCACACCGGCACGGCGATCCCGAACGCGGCGAGCGCCGTGACGGCGAGGTAGGCCCCGGCGGTCACGCCGAGCGTGTCGGGTGACGCGAGGGCATTGCGGGCGAGGGACTGCAGCAGGATGCCGGCGACGCCGAGGGCCACGCCCACCGCGACGCCGGCGGCGAGCCGCGGCACCCGCGATCCCCAGAGGACGTCGGCGTCGGCGAACACCGCGCCGCTCGTGCCCTGCGTGAGGTGCCAGCAGGCGACCGCCACCAGCACGACGGCGAGAGCGACGAGCACGCCGACGCCCGTCCACACCGCGGGCTTCCGACCCTCCGCCCCCACGCGGACGGCGGACGCCGGGGCGTCAGGCTCCGCGGTCGCCGTCGCGTCGTCGAGGCGGAGGGTCTCCGTCACTTCGAGAGCACCTCGAGGTAGCCGTCGATGATCTGCGCGGTCGAGCGCGGGCCGCCGAAGGTCCAGATACCTGCCGGGAACGCGGTCAGGCGGTCCTCCGCCACCGCGGGGAGCGAGGTCCACGCGGGGTTGTCCGCGAGGGCGTCGACGAAGCTCTCGGAATCCGGGTCCGCGGTGCTGGTGTAGAACAGGTTCGCGTCGCCGACCGTCGTCATGCCCTCGACATCGGTCTGCCCGAGGCCGTACACGGGGTCGACCTCGCCGGTCCAGGCGTTCGTCAGCCCGAGCTCCTCGCCCACCTCGCCGACGAGCGAACCCTGGCCGAACGGACGCAGCGCCACGTTGCCGCCGTCGACCCAGCCGTCGAAGAACACGAAGTCGGTGGTGGCGAGGTCGCGGTCGGCGAGCTCGGCCTTCGCGGTGTCGAGGTGCTCCTGGAACTCCTCGGTGACGACGTCGGCCCGCTCCCCGCGGCCGGTGACCTGGGCGATGAGGTCGAAGGTGTTCAGCATCTTGGCGATCGGGTCCTTCGCATCGGCGCCGATCGTCGCGAGCACGGGCACGTCGTAGGCCTCGAGCTGCGCGACGATGGGGTCGTCCGCGGCACTGACCTCGACGATCACGAGGTCGGGGTCGGTGCCGAACAGCGTCTCCAGGTTCGGCTCCTGGCGGGTGCCCACGTCGACGATGCCCTCCGGCAGCTCCTCCGCGGTGACCCAGGTGCTGTACCCCTCGGCGTCGGCCACCGCGACCGGCGTCACGCACAGCGACAGGGCGTCCTCGATCTGCTGCCACTCGAGCACCGCGATCCGCTCGGCCGGCGTGTCGAGCTCGACCGTGCGGCCGAGGTCGTCGGTGACGGAGACCGCCCCGGTCGAGGTGCTCGTGGTGTCGTCCGTGCAGCCCGCGCTCGTCGAGGTCGGGGCGTCCGATCCCTCGGCGGACGGCGTCTGCGTGGTGCCGCAGCCGGCGAGCGCGAGGGTGAGGGCGCCGCCCAGGGCGAGCACGGCGAGGGAGGTCTTCTTCATCGGTGGTTCCTTCAGGGGTCGGGATCAGGAGGCGGAGGGGGCGCGGAGGCGACCGTGGTGGCGACCGCGCGGACGCACCCGCACCAGCCCGGTCTCCTCGTCGAGGGCGGTGTCGATGCGCAGGCCGTACACGTGCGAGAGGTTCTCGCCGGTGAGCACTTCGGCGGGCGCCCCCGCCGCGTGGACCCGGCCGCGGTGCATCAGCACGACGTCGTCGGCGACCGAGGCGGCGTGGTCGAGGTCGTGCAGCACGACGCCGAGCGCGGTGCCGTGGTCGTCGGCGAGCTCCCGCACCAGGTCGAGGGTCTCCACCTGGTAGCGCAGGTCGAGGTGGTTGGTCGGCTCGTCGAGCAGCAGCACCCCGGTGTCCTGGGCGAGTGCGGTCGCCAGCCAGACGCGCTGCAGCTCGCCGCCGGAGAGCTGGTCGACCGGACGGGCGGCCATGGCGGAGAGGCCGGTGAGGGCGAGGGCGCGCGCCACGGCCGCTCGGTCGGCGTCGCTCACGCCGGAGAACCGTCCGCGGTGCGGGTGGCGGCCGTAGGCGACGACGTCGGAGACCTCGATCCCGGACGGGTGCGGCCGGGACTGCGACAGCATCGCGACGGTCTTCGCGAACTCCTTGGCGGAGAGGGCGGCGGCGTCGCGCGACTCCGCGCCGCCGACGCGCACGGTCCCCGCCTCGATGCGGTGCAGCCGCGCGAGAGCGCGGAGGACGGTCGACTTGCCGCTGCCGTTCGGTCCGATCAGCGTGGTCACCCGGCCCGGCGCGAGGCGCAGGGATACGTCGTGCACGACCCGGGTGCGGCCGTAGCCGAGGACGAGGGACTCCCCCTCCAGGCTGTGGCGATCGATGGCCTCGGTCATCTCAGCCCCGCATCGCGACGCCGCGGCGCCAGTAGCCCATGAAGGCGACCTGCGCGCGATCGACGCCGAGGTCCTTCACGAGGTGCCGACGCAGCGTCGTCACGACACCGCTCTCGCCCGCGATCCAGAAGTAGCGGCCGGCGCGGTCGTCCTCACGGGGGATCTCCTCCCCCAACCTCGAGTACTCGGGGGTCTCCCACAGGAGGTCCTCCCCCTCGATGTCGGTGACCCGGATCTCGTCCCCGGCGTCGTCATCCCCCAGATACTCGAGCACCGCGGGGATGAGGCGAAGGCCGTGGGGCTCGCCGATGTCGCGCGGGAGCCAGTGCACGTCGACCCCGGCCGGCACGTCGATCGCGAGCACGTCGGCGGGCGACGGCACCTCGATGAAGGCGACGCCGCGGAGGTCACGCGGGGCGTCCTCCAGGATCCGGGCGATGGCGGGGGCCGCGGTCTCATCGCCGACGAGGACCACCGAGGTCGCCGCCCCCGGCGCGTACTCCGCCCCGCCGTGCGCGACGACGCCGCGGCGCGGGCCGACCAGCCACAGCTCCTGACCCACCGCGGCGGTGCTCGCCCACCGCGAGGCCGGACCGGTGAGTCCGGGCTCGAGGTGCAGCACGAAGTCGATGTCGACCTCGGTGCGGCCGTCGTCGGCGACCCGCAGCTCGCGCACGGAGTAGGTGCGCATCGAGCCGCGCTCCTCCTCCGGGACGGCGAGGTACGAGCCCCACCAGTCGTACGTCGACCGGTCGATCTCCGCGAGCACGCCGGACGCGGGCGGGAAGACGAGCTTGACCCGGCTGTCGTAGACCGCGCCGGGGGTCCCCAGCTCGCTGAGCTCCTCGCCGCCGAGCGTCACCCGCACGAACGACGGGGAGACGCGGTCGACGCCGCGCACCTCGGCGCGGGTGAGAATGTAGGTCGGGCGCTCGGTCGTGGTGGATTCAGCGGACATGATGCCTTCCGATGGGGGTGACCATCGGCTTGCCGGAGACCGGGTCGATGGTGATCTGATTGGGGAGGCCGAAGACCTCCTGCACGAGCTCGGCGGTGACGACGTCCTGCGGGGCGCCGATCGCGTGCACGCGGCCGTCTTTCATGGCCACCAGCTCGTCGGCGTAGCGTGCGGCGAGGTTGAGGTCGTGCAGCACCATGACGATCGTGGTGCCGCGCGCGACGCTGAGGTCGGTGAGCAGGTCGAGCACCTCGACCTGGTGGGCGACGTCGAGGAACGTCGTCGGCTCGTCCAGCAGCAGGATGTCGGTCTCCTGCGCGAGGGCCATCGCGATCCAGACGCGCTGCCGCTGACCGCCGGAGAGCTCGTCCACGCTGCGGTCGGCGAGGTCGCTGATCCCGGTCGCGTCCAGGGCGTCGGCGACGACCTCGTAGTCGTGCGCGCTCCACCGCGACAGTGCCCGCTGATGGGGATGACGCCCGCGACCGACGAGGTCCGCGACGGCGATGCCCTCGGGGGCCACGGGCGACTGCGGCAGCAGACCGAGGATGCGCGCGACCTCCTTCGTGGGGCGGGCGTGGATGGACTTCCCGTCGAGCACGACCTCCCCGTCCCCCGGCGACAACAGGCGGGCGAGGGCGCGCAGCAGCGTCGACTTGCCGCAGCCGTTGGCGCCGACGATCGTGGTGATCTTCCCCGGCGCGATCTGCAGGTCGAGGCCCTCGACCACGGTGCGGTCGCCGTAGGAGAGGGTGACCCCCTCGGCGGACAGGCGGTGGGCGGCGGTCACAGCGAGCCTCCGGTGCGGTTGGTGCGGATGAGCAGGTAGATGAGGTACGGCGCGCCGACGACGCCGGTGACCACGCCGACCGGGTACCGCGCGCCGAGCGCGAACTGGGCGATGAGGTCGCCGCCGAGCACGAGCACCGCGCCGACGAGGCCGCTGGGCAGCAGCAGCGTGGCACCGGGACCGGTGAGCCGCGCGGCGATGGGTCCCGCCATGAACGCGACGAACGCGATCGGCCCGGTGGCAGCGGTCGCGAAGGCGAGGAGGGCCACGGCGCCGAGGATGAAGACGAGGCGCGTGGCGGTGACCCGCACGCCGAGCCCCGCGGCGGACTCGTCCCCGAGCTGGAGCGTGCCCAGCGCCCGGCCCTGCGAGAGCAGCAGCGGCACGAGGATCGCGGCGGCGATCGCCATCGGCAGCACCCGCTCCCACGACGCGTTGTTGAGGCTGCCGGTGAGCCACTGCATCGCGGTCTGGATGTCCCAGTTCGCGGCCCGGGACAGCAGGTAGGAGATGACGCTCTGCAGCATCGCCGCGACGCCGATCCCGATGAGGATGAGGCGGGTGCCCGCGAAGCCGCCCTTGATGGCGAGGAGGTAGATCGCCAGCGCGGTGACGAGGGCACCGACGAGCGCGAGGAGCGAGACGGCGGGGCCGTTGAGCGAGAGCACGACGATGCCGAACACCGCGGCGGCACCGGCGCCGTTCGAGATGCCGATGATGTCCGGGGAGGCGAGCGGGTTGCGCAGCATGGTCTGGAAGGTGACGCCCGCCATGCCGAACGCGAGGCCGGTGAGGATCGCGAGGACGGCGCGCGGCAGGCGCAGGTCGCCGACGGTGAACGACGCACCGGGCACCGTCTCGCCGAGGATCACGCGGACGACCTCGTCGAGCGGGTAGAACGTGTTGCCGACCATGAGCGCCACCGTGAAGAGCACGACCACGACGGCCCCGAGCGCGACGGTGACCACGGCATGACGGCGGTGGCGTGCCCGGCGGCCGGCGATGACACGCGCGGTGCGGGCGGCGGCGGACTCGTCGCCGCGGACGAGGGTGTGCTCGGTCGTGCTCACAGCTCCCGCACCTTCTGTCGGCGGACGATCCAGATGAAGAACGGCGCCCCGATGATCGCCGTGATGATACCCACCTGGATCTCCTCGGACGACGGCGAGATCACGCGTCCGACGATGTCGCTCGCGGTGAGCAGCGCGGCGCCGGCGAGGGCCGAGAACGGCAGCAGCCAGCGGTGGTCTGTGCCCACGAGCATCCGGCACATGTGGGGGACGATGAGCCCGACGAACCCGATCGGCCCTGCGATCGCCGTCGCCGCGCCGGCCAGGATGACCGCACCGAGGGCCGACAGCATCCGGGTGCGCAGCACGTGCTCGCCGAGCCCCTTGGCCATGTCGTCACCGAGGGCGAGGGAGTTCATGCCGCGTGCAGACAGGAAGCAGATGAGGGCGCCGACCGCGAGGACCGGGGCGGTGATCGCGATCCGCGGCCACTCCGCCCCGCCGACGCCGCCGATCTGCCACGACTGGAACGTCTGGAGCAGGTCGACCCGCGGCAGCATGACCGCGCTGATGAGCGAGGCGAACGCGGCGGAGGTCGCCGCCCCCGCGAGGGCCAGCTTGAGCGGGGTGGCCCCGCCACGGCCGAGGGAGCCGACGGTGTAGACGAACACGGCGGCCGCCGCGGCGCCCACGATCGCGAAGGCCATCTGCCCGTAGGGATTGCTGAGTCCGAAGAACGCGATGCCGAGGACGACCGCGAACGAAGCGCCGTTCGAGACCCCCAGGATGCCGGGGTCGGCGACGGGGTTGCGGGTGACGGCCTGCATCGTCGCTCCCGCGAGGGCGAGGGCCGCCCCCACGAGGAGCGCGAGCACCGTGCGGGGGATGCGCTTGACGACCGCGGCCTGAGCGATCGTGTCCGACTGCCCGGAGAGCGCCGCGAGGATGTCGTCGAGGGTGACCGCCCGCACCCCGAACGACACCGAGAGCACGACGAGCACGAGGATCACACCGACCCCGGCGAGCAGCCAGAGGGTGCGTACCACCGCCGGACGCCGCAGGGTGGCGGCGTCCGGCGCGAGAACGGGTGCTGAGATCACGACGACTCTCCGCTGGGGGGCGGACGCGGAGCTTACTTCGCGAGCGGCGCGGCGAGGATGGCCAGGTAGTCCTCGAGACCCCACGGGATCGACAGCGCCGACGGGTTCGCCGATGCGGCGATGGGGGTGGCGTCCGGGAGGATCGCGACGCGGCCCTCCGCGATGGCCGGGATCTTCGACAGCAGCGGGTCGGCCTGCAGCGTGGCGAGAGTGGAGTCGTCGCCGTAGGTCACGAGCACGTCGACGTCGTCGAACTTCTGCGCCTCCTCGGCGCTCACCTGCAGGTAGAACTGGTCGCTGTCCTCGTTCTCCTCCACGATCGCGGGGAGCGGCAGGCCGAGGTCGTGCAGGTAGCCGGGGCGCGTGTCGGCCGCGGTGTAGTAGCCGATCTGGCTCAGGTCGCTCGGGTCGAAGTAGGCGAACAGCACCTTCTTGCCCTCGAGCGCGCTGTTGGCCGCGAGGGCCGCGTCGGCGTCGGCGTGCAGGTCCTCGATCAGGGCCTCGCCCTCAGCATCGAGCCCCAGGGCCTTGGAGTTCATCTCGACCATGTCGTCGACGGACGTGCCCCACGCGACGTCGGGGTAGGCGACGACCGGGGCGATCTTGGAGAGCGTGTCGTACTCCTCCTGCGTGAGGCCGGAGTAGGCGGCGAGGATGACATCGGGCTCGGTGTCGGCCACCGCCTCGTAGTCGATGCCGTCGGTCTCGTCGAAGAGCACCGGGGTCTCGCCGCCGAGCTCGTCGAGCTTCTCCTCCACCCAGGGCAGGATGCCGTTGTCGTCGTCGTCGCCCCAGGTGGCCTTGCTCATGCCGACCGGGACGATGCCGAGGGCCAGGGGCACCTCGTGGTTCGCCCACGCGATGGTCGCCACGCGCTCGGGCTTCTCGTCGATGGTCGTCTCGCCGTAGACGTGCTCGATGGTGACCGGGAACGCGTCGTCGGAGGCCGGGTTGCTCCCGGCGGACGCGGTCGACTCCGGCGCGGAGGACGAGCAGGCGGAGAGCGTCACGGCGAGCGCGGCGGCCGCGCCGAGGGCGAGAAGTCGAGAGGTGCGCACAGGCGTTCCCTTCGGGATGGGAGATGGGGTGTCGACGCGAGAGCGTCCGGCCTTTGGTAAGCCTCGCCTAATCTAACACGGAGGTTAGGGCTGCCTCACTCCCGTTTCGAATCGCTCACCTTGTCCCATCCGGCGCCCGGATGCCGCAAAGTGGGCGATTCGAAGGTGTCGGGGCAACGAAAAAGCCGGCCGGACCCGTACGGATCCGGCCGGCTTCAGGAAGTCAGCGCACGCTCAGAGAGCGCGGATGTTCGCCGCCTGCATGCCCTTGGGGCCACGCTCAGCGTCGAATTCGACCTTCTGGTTCTCGCGGAGCTCCTTGAAACCGGAGCCGGCGATAGCCGAGTAGTGGGCGAAGAGGTCCTCGGTGCCGTCATCGGGAGCGATGAAGCCGAAGCCCTTCTCTGCGTTGAACCATTTCACAGTGCCAGTGGCCATGTGTTTTCTACTTTCTGTTGACCGGCCGCTCGCGCGGCCTGCATCATGCCGATGATCCGACATGCATGCTCGGTCACGCTACCACGGCCGACTGACCGGATGCCGCCTCTTCGGCCGTGCGATGGGCGAGTGCCGCTTCGGTGCGCGTGCTGACACCGAGTTTGCGCAGCACCGCCGAGACGTGCACGCTGACGGTCTTCACACTGATGAACAGGCGCTCCCCGATCTGGCGGTTGCTCAGGCCCTCAGAGATCAGGGCGAGTACCTGCCGCTCCCTGGCCGTCAGCTGCTCCGCGTCGGCCTCGCGGGGTCCGGTCGGACGTACCCCGGACGCATCGCCGAACCGTGTCAGTGCCTTCTGCAGCGGCACGTGGCCGAGGCGCTCAGCGATCGCCGTCGCCGTGGCCAGCACGGCAGCCGCCTCGGCGCGCTCCCCGGCGGCGACGTGCAGCCGGGCCCGCTCGAGCCGGAGCACCACCCGGAACGTCACCGGAACGTCGTCCCCGTCCGCACACACCAGCGCCTCGTCGACCACCGCCGGCTCCGGTTCGAGCAGGGCGTGCAGCACCGTCGACCACGCGTCGTCCTGGAGTTCCGGCGGCTGCGCCTCCCACGCCGTCCGCACCGCCGCGGCCGCCGCCTCGACGTCCGCGCCGCCCGCACGCAGCGCCGTCACGAGGGCCCCCGCCTCCAGGAGCAGCCGCCGCTGATGCAGCAACGCCGGACGCTCGTCCTCCAGCATCGCCAAGATCACGTCGAGCGCTCCGCGGAGGTCGCCCTGACTCTCGGTGACGGCGACCTGCATCGTGATCCGGTCGTACCAGATCTGCCGCTCCGAGACCCCCGTCTCCTCGAACGCCGGCAGCCACTCCCGCAGGGTCTCCGCGGCTTCCGCGGCCCGGCCCCGCCAGGCGAGCACCCGCACCCGGGTCATGCTCACGTACATCCGGAACACCCGCAGCGTGCCCTGCAGGAAATCGCGGGCCAGCATGTCCTCGACCTGGTCGATCTCCCCGAGCTCCAGCAGCGGCACGATCATGTTCTGCGCCATGATCGAGCCCGAGGTGCGCTCGACGCGGAGCTCACGGGCTCGCCGCAGACCCTCCTCCGCGACGGCGACCGCCTCCCGGTAGCGGCCCAGCAGCGTCAGCAGGTCGGAGTAGTTGACGCGGTAACGCATCTCGGCCGTCGATCCGGCGGCGAGGTCGCGTGCCCGTCCGTACTCGCGCACCCCCTCCGCGACCCGTCCGAGGTGCGCCAGCGACCCGCCACGGACGTTCGCGGCGATCGAGAGCTGGTCCGTCGTCGGGGCGCCCGCCGCCCGGCGCTCCGCCTCGTCGGCGAGGCGGATGGCTTCCTCCCGGTCACCCGCGATCATGCGACGACTCGCGAGCTGATTCAGCAGTTCCGCACGGAACACGTCGTCGTCGACCCGCTCGGCGAGCGCCAACGCCTCCTGAAGCAACGGGACGGCTCCGAGACGCCCGAGGTTGACGAGGTACAGCGCCTTGTTGCGCAGCAGCCGGGCGTGCAGTCGCGGGTCGACCGTCGCCGCGTCGACCTCGCTCAGCGCGACGTTGGCGACCGCGAGCGCGCGCTCCCCGTCGCCGGCGTTGCGCAGGACCGACCCGAGCACGTGGAGGAGGTCGAGACGCGCGAAGCCCGTCGCCTCCGCCGCGTCCGGCACGAGCGGCCAGAGCTCGAGGACGAGCTCCCCGAACCGCGCCGCGCTGGCGAAGGCGTACTGGGCCTTCGCCTGCCGCATGGCGTCGGCGGCGGCCGCGATCGCACGACGATCGTCCTGCGCGAGCTGCCAGTGGTAGGCCGACGCCGCCGCGTCGTCGCCCCCGCCCTCCTCCAACGCCTCGGCGTAGGCCCGGTGCAGCCGCGCCCTCTCGCCGGGGAGCAGATCGCCGTGCACGGCCTCCCGCAGCAGTGCGTGGCGGAACCGGTAGTCGTCTTCGCCCACGACGATGATGCCGCTGCGCACGGCCTCACGGACGGCGTCTTCGACACGATCCTCCGGAAGATCGACGAGGCGCAGCAGCAGCGGATCCGTGAGCGGCCGCTCGGCGCCGGACATCACCTGCACCACCCGGCGCGCGTCGTCGCCGAGGCGGTCGAAGCGGGCGAGCAGCAGGTCGCGCAGGCTCTCCGGCAGGGGGCCCTGGGCGCACCCGGCGATCTCCTCGACGAAGAAGGGGACGCCCTCCGCGCGCACCTGCAGCCGCTCCAGCGCCGTCGCGGTCGGCGCGCGTCCCGTGATCTGTGCAACCAGCTCGCCGACCGCATGGTCGTCGAGGCGCGGCACGGTCATCCGTTCGAGCAGCCGCGCCCTCGTGGCCTCGCCGATGAACCGGCTCACCGCGTCGCCTCGGCGCACATCGTCGGTGCGGCAGGTGATGAGCAGCAGGAGGCGGCCACGGTCGAGCGTGCGCAGCAGGAAGGAGAGGATCGCGAGGGTCGAGTCGTCGGCCCAGTGCAGGTCTTCGACGACGATGACCTGCGGCGCCAGCTCCGTGGCGGCCTCGATGAGGGAGGCGATCGCGTCGCGCAGGCGTTCGGGGCTGGTGCGGTCGCGAGCGGCGGGAGCGTCGACGAGCTCGGGCAGCAGCATGCCGAGAGCCTCGACGCCCACGCCGACCGCCTCGCGCACACGCTCCGCGCCCAGCCGCTCCACGAGCGAGCGGAGGATGCCGGCGAGCGGGCCGAACGGGGCGCGCGAGGTGCCGAGGTCGAGGCACCAGCCCCCGTGCACGTCGGCCGCGGTCGCGATCTCGGCGCTGAACTCCCGCACCAGCCGGGACTTGCCGATCCCCGCCTCGCCCTCCACGAGCAGCGCGGCGGGCACACCCTGGCGCACGCCGTCGAACAGGCGGCGCATCCCGGCGAGCTCGGCATCACGCCCGACCATCGCGGCGGTGGGGGCTGGGGCCATGGACCCATCGTGCCACTGCCCGCGGACATCCGGAGGGCCGGGGAAGGACAGGACGACGCCGTCCGTCATCGGGCGACGGCCGGATCGCACGCCGCTGTGCGCGGAGCCTGCGGCGCCGACGCTCGCCCGCGTCCGAGGCGCAGCAGCCGGCGCAGCGGACCCGCAGGACGCGGCACGATCTGGTCCGCGTGCTCGATGAGCATCCGGCGCCGGGCGACCGCGCGCTCGATCTGCTCCTGCTCGAAGACGGTGACCTGATGGATGAGGGAGGGGTGCTCGAACATGATGTCTCCTCGACGGTTCGGTGTATCCCTACACTCCGCTCTGAGGTGCCCCCTCGACATCGGACGGATGCCCTATCTTCCGCGCCCTCTTCCCGCCCACCTCCCTACGCCGACGCAGGCCCCCGCGCCGCATCAGGCTCCTGGTCCACCCACCCGCCTGAGCCCGCGCGAACGCCCGCCCTCCCAGAGCGAGGGCCGCGCGGACGGACGGGTCCCCTCCGGCACGACGATCGCGAGCACCCGCACGAGCGTCGTCATCCACAGCAGTCCGAGCCCGACGACGGCCGCCTCCACCGCGGTCACCGGGAAGAAGCCGAGCGGCCACCACAGCAGCACGGCCCCGACCACGAGCACCCCGACGGCGACGGAGGTCACCACGAGGGCCAGGGGCCGACCGGGGACGATCAAAGTCGTCGCCGCGGCAGCCCCGAGGAAGAGGAGCAGTGCCGCGACGGCTGCGATGTCGTGCGGCACGGGGGCTCGATACAGCGGCAGGACCCCGACCGCGGCGAGAGCGAGTCCGGCCGCCGCCCACAGCACGACCACGGTCGCGATCCGGGACAGCGCGTGGTCCCCGAGCAGCCGATGCAGATCGCGACCGATGTACGAGCCGACGGTGGCGACCAGCAGCCCGGCGACGACGAGGGTGCCGTTGAACGCCCACCCCACCCCGAGCTGCGAGAAGTTCTCCTCCCACCACCGGGGGTCGACGGCGGTCACCATCGCGAACAGCGTGCCGATCACGAGGAACCCGAACAGGAGCCCGGCGAGGTCCGCGGTCCGGAGCCCGATTCCCGCACCGAAGGCGAGTCGTCCGCCGACCGCGGCCGCGACCCCCGTGAGCAGCCCGCCGCCGATGGCTCCGAGCGCGAGGCCGCGCAGGCCCGCCGCGAGCACCTCGGCCGTGAGCAGCACGCCCATCGCCGTCACCGCCCCGAACGCGACGGTGAGGGCGGCGGCCGAGAGGCGCGACACGACCCGTTGCCAGCGCGGCATCGCGGCTGGCTCATCGCGACGGTGCAGGAGAGTGCTGACGACGAAGGCCAGGGCCGCGACACTGCCGGCGACCCCCGCAGCGGGCAGCGCCAGTCCTCCCTCACCCGTCAGCGGCCGCGGCGGGCCGGCGAGGAGCAGCGCCCCGGCGAGAGCTCCCCCGACGAAGCAGACCACGGTCGCGAGCACGGCACGCCCCTCGCCGCGCAGACGCTCCCTCGTGTCCATGCGCCCATGCAAGCACGCCCCTCCGACGCCCGCAGCCCTCACACGCGACGAGGCCCGGGCCGCGCGCAGCGGTCCGGGCCTCGAAGAGGATGCGTCAGGCGTCCACGTCACCGCGCCAGGCGCCGGTCTCGACGCCACGGCCCTCGATGAACTCCTTGAAGTTCTTCAGGTCCTTCTTCACCGCGTGGGATCCGGCGCCGACCAGGGCACCGACCTTCTCCAGGAGTCCCTCCGGCGC
Source organism: Microbacterium sp. NRRL B-14842 (assembly GCF_050470785.1). Taxonomy (NCBI): domain Bacteria; kingdom Bacillati; phylum Actinomycetota; class Actinomycetes; order Micrococcales; family Microbacteriaceae; genus Microbacterium; species Microbacterium sp. NRRL B-14842. The sequence goes on from NZ_JBFLUM010000001.1 coordinate 2,777,585, forward strand.
CCAGTCGAGCTGGACGGTCACACGCGTGGTGTTCTCGTCGATCTTGTGGAACGTCACGACGCCCGCGTGCTCGGTCTCGCCGCCGACGCTGTTCCACGCGACGCGCTCATCCGGGTGCTGCTCGGTGATCTCGGCGTCGAACTCACGCTCCGCGCCCCCCACGTTCACCTTCCAGTGCGTGTGGGTCGCGTCGATCTGCGTGATGGAGACGACCTCGTCGAGGAACTTCGGGAAGCTCTCGAACTGCGTCCACTGGTTGTACGCCGTGCGGACGGGAACGTCGACGTCGATGGTCTCGATGATCTGCACCATGGGGATGCTCCTCACTTGTTCGTCGTTCGTGTGCTTCCATTCAGCCCGCTGCGGGCGAGATCGGCGATGGGGTTGACATCGGCGCGACTACCGTGGAGGTCATGCGCATCCCCGCCGCGATCCGCGCCTCCCAGCGCTCCCCCCTGCTGCAGGTGGTGAAGTCGGCCGCGGCGACCATCGCCGCGTGGCTGATCGCGGGCTTGGTCTTCCCCGGGCAGCTGCCGGTGTTCGCCGCGATCGCCGCGCTGCTGGTCGTGCAGCCCAGCGTCAACCAGTCGCTGTCGAAGGCGCTGGAGCGCAGCATCGGCGTGATCGTCGGCGTGGTGATCGCTGTCGGCCTCGGCCTGCTCCTCGGCTCGCCGAGCTGGATCGTGCTGCTCGCGATCGTCGTCGCGATGCTCGTGGCATGGATCTTCCGGGCGTCCCCCGGCACCGGCAACCAGGTCGCGATCTCGGCGATGCTCGTGCTGGCGCTCGGGTCGTCGAGTCCGGAGTACGCGATCGCCCGGATCGGGGAGACCCTCATCGGGGTGGTGATCGGCATCGTCGTGAATGCGCTGATCGTGCCACCGGTGCTCGTCGAGCCGGCGCGGCGGGACGTGGGGCTGCTCGGACGGGAGCTCGCCGCGAGCCTCGACCGTCTCGCGGACGCCCTGCCCGCCCCGCAGACTCCGGCGCGGCTGCAGGAGCTCATGCTCGAGGTGCGGCTGCTGCGACCCATGAAGGACGCCGCCGAAGCCGCGATCGCCGCCGGGGAGGAGTCGCTCACGCTGAACCCCCGGCGCTCGACCCACCGCGCCGACCTGCAGGAGCTGAGGGCGCTGCTCGACCGGCTCTCGCCCATCGTCACGCAGACCATCGGCATGACGCGGGCCTACTTCGACCACTACGACGACCGGCTCGGCGAGGAGCCCGCGGTGGCCGCGATCGCCGAGCAGCTCCGCCGGGCCGGGCACGACGTGCGTCTCGCGGTGCAGACCACGGCTCCCGCCGCAGAGCCCGAACCGCTGACCTCCGCCATCCCCGCGCTGACCGCTCCGCTCGTGATCCGTCCGCCGTCCTCGCAGCACTGGATCCTCATCGGCTCCCTCATGGAAGACCTCCGTCGCATCCGCGGCGAGCTCCTCGACGAAGACTGAGTACCGACCCACCCCCCTTCGCACCTCCCGGCCCCCTCTGTGCGTCCGCAACGGGCCGGGGCGCACCGAAAGGGGTGGGTCGGCGGGGTTACCCTGGCGGGATGACAGTCGAGGAGGCGCTGGCGGAGCTCGCGGCGCTGGAGGACCCGAAGCAGCGCGCGGCGAACGAGAAGCGCGGCGACGACCACGGCATCAACCTGAGCCGCATGCGCGCCCTCGCGAAGCGCATCAAGACGGACCAGGCCCTGGCGCGGGAGCTGTGGGCGACCGGCGAGACGTCCGCCCGGCTTCTGGCCCTGCTCGTGTGCCGTCCGGCCGACTTCACCGCCGACGAGCTCGACACGATGCTGCGCGAGACGAGGCCCCCCAAGGTGAACGACTGGTTCGTGAACTACGTGCTCAAGAAGTCGCCCCTCGCCGAGGAGCTGCGCCGGCGCTGGTTCGACGACGCGGATCCCACCGTCGCGTCCGCCGCGTGGTCGCTGACGACGGTCCGGGTGACGAAGGACGCCGACGGTCTCGACCTGCCGCACCTGCTCGACCTGATCGACCGCGACCTGCAGCAGGCCCCGCCGCGCCTGCAGTGGGCCATGAACGAGACCCTCGCGAACATCGGCATCTTCCATCCGGACCTGCGGGGACGGGCGGTGGAGATCGGAGAACGGCTCCAGGTGTTGGCCGACTACCCCACCGCCCCCGGCTGCACCTCGCCCTTCGCGCCCCTCTGGATCGGGGAGATCGTCCGGCGTCGCGAGGGCTGAGTACGCTGAGCGGATGAGCACGCACATCGCCGCGGAACCCGGTCAGATCGCCCCCGTCGTCCTGTTCCCCGGCGATCCGCTGCGGGCGAAGTGGATCGCCGAGACCTTCCTCGACGACGCCGAGCTGTACTCGGAGACGCGCGGCATGCTGGGCTTCACCGGCACCTGGGAGGGGCATCGGGTCTCCGTCCAGGGCTCGGGGATGGGGCAGCCGTCGATGGCGATCTACGCGACGGAACTGTTCACGGAGTACGACGTGCAGACGATCGTCCGGGTCGGATCCTGCGGCGCGCTGACCGAGAAGCTCGCGGTCCGCGACATCATCATCGCCAACGGCGCGAGCACCGACTCCGGGATCAACCGCGTGCGCTTCCACGGCCTCGACTACGCCCCGCTCGCCGACTTCGCCCTGCTGCGCGCGGCGGTGGAGGCGAGCGAGTCGGAGCCGGTGTCGTCCACGGTGCACGTGGGGCCGCTGTTCTCGAGCGACCAGTTCTACAGCACCCGGCCGGAGCTCACGGAGCCCTTCGTGCGGCACGGCATCCTCGGCGTCGAGATGGAGGCGGCAGGGCTCTACACGCTCGCCGCGTTCCACGGGCGCCGCGCCCTCGCGATCTGCACGGTCAGCGACCACATCGTCACCGGCGAGGAGACCACGGCCCAGGAGCGCGAGCAGACGTTCGGCGACATGGTCCGCATCGCCCTCCGCGCAGCGACCTCGGTCTGAGACTGGCCCCCTCGTCGAGTAACGTTATACACTTCACAGGTCGCGCGGCGCCGGGGACGACCGCACAGGGCGGTCGCTGCTGCGCGCGATGAAGACGACTGGGGAGAACCATGGCCACGCAAGATCAGCTCAACACGCTTCTGGCGGACATCGAGCGCGACATCAACGGATTCATCGGGGCGTCGATCGTCGACCTGGAATCAGGGCTGCCGCTCGCCTCGAGCTCCGTCCGTCCGGACTTCGACCTCGAGGTCGCGAGCGCGTTCAACAGCGAGATCGTGAAGAACAAGAAGCGCACGATCGATGCCCTCGGCATCGATGGCGAGCTCGAGGACATGCTGCTGACGCTGAACACGCAGCTGCACCTGCTCAAGATGCTCGACGACGATCTGTTCATCTACCTGGCCGCCGATCGCCAGGCCACGAACCTCGCCCTGCTGCGCTCCTCGGTGAACCGCCGGGTCGCCGCCCTCGGCGCGTGATCCATGAGGCCGTGGGGAGCGGCCTCGGGAGAGGGCGACAGCGAAAGACCGGTCCCGGGGAGCGGACGATGAGGCGCCCCCGACGCCGACGGACCGACCTGCCTCAGCGGTACCGGGTGATCTTCGCCGGTCCGGTGGGCGCGGGCAAGACGACCGCGGTCCGCGCTCTGAGCGACGTCGCGCCGGTGGACACCGACGTGCCGATGTCGTTCGCGAGCGGTGACGGCAAGACCACCACGACGGTCGGGCTCGACTACGGGACCTGGCGGCCGACGCCCGAGGTCTCCATCGCGCTCATCGGCATCCCGGGGCAGCAGCGCTTTGCGTCGGCACGGCAGCGCGTCTCGATCCCGGGCACCCGGGTGCTGCTCTGGCTGCGCGGCGACCGCGACACCCTCGTCGCCGACGCCGACGAGTGGCTGGACGTTCTCGCGGGCGAGGAGCATCGCGTCGTGATCGCCGTCAGCCACACCGCCGGACGAGCGATCGGCGATATCCGGCGCGCGCTCGCCGCCCCCCTCGCGCGACACGGCATCCCCGCCTCGCGCGTCCTCGCGGCCGACGCGCGCGACCGCGACAGCGTGATGCGTGTCGCCGGCGCCGCTCTCGATCTTCCGGAGGAGAAGCCATGACCGGACCCGCCCGGCGGCACGACGCCGCCGCGACGCCCGATCCGTCCCGCATGCACCCCGACGTCGCCGGCAACTGGGCCCTGTGGTCGCGCATCGTCGGCCCGTCGGCGCAGACCCGTCTGCAGCAGTTGGAGGAGCGCTTCCCGGAGCTGACGACCGCGGTCCTCGGCACGGCCGACGGCCTCCACATCGCCTCGCTCGGCGTCGACCAGGACGGCGGCGAGCAGCTCGCGGCGATGAACGGCTCCCTGTTCGGGGTCGCGCGAGCCGAAGCCGAGATCATCGCCGGCGGGACGGAGCCGACCCTGTCGGCCATCGTGTCGCTGTCCATCGGAGAGAACCAGATGGCCCTGCTGAGCTTCCTCCTCGCGCCGTATGGCCAGCTCCTGCTCTCGGTGTCGGCCTCGTCGTCGCAGCTCGGGACCGTGATCGTGCACGCGCGCTCCACGGCGTACGAGCTGCTCACCGCGCTCGGGGTCACGGGATCGGCGACATGACGCAGATGGGATGATCGAAGCACCATGAATCCCACGCCGCGGCTCGAACCCTCTCTCGTTCCCGACGCGGCGGACCCCGACGCGGTCTACCTGACGTTCGTGGAATGGGCGGAGTCGACCGGTATCCGCCTCTACCCCGCGCAGGACGAGGCGCTCATCGAGATCGTCTCCGGCGCGAACGTCATCCTGTCCACGCCGACGGGCACCGGAAAGTCGCTCGTCGCGGTCGGAGCCCACTTCGCGGCGATGGTCGGCGGCCGCCGCAGCTACTACACGGCGCCGATCAAGGCCCTCGTCAGCGAGAAGTTCTTCGCGCTGGCAGAGGTGTTCGGCGCCGAGAACGTGGGCATGGTGACGGGAGACTCCGCCGTGAACGCGGACGCCCCCATCATCTGCTGCACCGCCGAGATCCTCGCGAACCTGGCGCTGCGGCAGGGTGATGCCGCCGACGTCGGCCTCGTCGTCATGGACGAGTTCCACTTCTACGGCGACCCGGACCGCGGGTGGGCCTGGCAGGTGCCGCTCCTCGAGCTCCCCCAGGCCCAGTTCGTGCTGATGTCCGCCACCCTCGGCGACGTCACCACCCTCGCCGCCGACCTGACGCGTCGCACAGGACGGGAGACCGCCTCGGTCACCGGAGTGGAGCGCCCGGTCCCGCTGCACTTCTTCTACGAGACGACGCCCATCCACGAGACCATCGACGACCTGCTGAACACGGGACAGGCCCCGGTCTACATCGTGCACTTCTCGCAGGCGGCCGCCATGGAGCGGGCCCAGGCCCTGTCGAGCACGAAGGTCGCGACGCGTGAGCAGCGGGACGAGATCGCCGCCCTCATCGGCGGCTTCCGCTTCACGACGGCGTTCGGCAAGACGCTCTCCCGCTTCCTCCGGGCCGGCATCGGCGTGCACCACGCCGGCATGCTGCCGAAGTACCGCCGGCTCGTCGAACAGCTGGCCCAGCGCGGTCTCCTGCGCGTGATCTGCGGCACCGACACGCTCGGCGTGGGCATCAACGTCCCCATCCGGACCGTGCTGCTCACCGCGCTGACGAAGTTCGACGGCACCCGGATGCGCCAGCTCAACGCCCGGGAGTTCCATCAGATCGCGGGGCGGGCCGGACGCGCCGGCTACGACACCGCTGGTACCGTCGTCGCCCAGGCGCCCGAGCACGAGACGGAGAACCTCGCCGCGATCCGCAAGGCCGGCGACGACCCGAAGAAGAAGCGGAAGATCATCCGCAAGAAGGCCCCGGACGGGTTCGTGTCGTGGGGAGAGCCGTCGTTCCGGAAGCTCATCGATGCGACGCCGGAGACCCTGACCTCGCACATGCAGATCACCAGCGCGATGCTGCTCAACGTCATCGCCCGGGGCGATGATGTGTTCGGGAACGTCCGCCGGCTCGTCTTCGACAACCATGAGCCGCGCGCCCGGCAGCGTGCGCTCGCCCTCCGCGCCCTCGCGATCTTCCGGACGCTCCGGGAATCGGGCGTCGTGGAGACGTTCGACACGGGCGTGCCCGGAGCACCGAAGGGGGTCAGGCTCACGGTCGACCTGCAGCCCAACTTCGCGCTCAACCAGCCGCTGTCCCCCTTCGCCCTCGCGGCGTTCGATCTGCTGGACCCTTCGACGGGCTCAGGGACCCAGGAAGGCTCAGGGACCCACCCTTCGACAGGCTCAGGGACCCAGGAAGGCTCAGGGACCCACCCTTCGACAGGCTCAGGGGCCCAGGAAGGCTCAGGGACCCAGGTGGGGACGGGGTCGTACGCGCTGGACATGATCTCGATCGTCGAGGCGACGCTGGACGATCCGCGCGCCGTACTCAGCCAGCAGGAGTTCCTCGCGCGGGGCGAGGCGGTCGCCGCGATGAAGCGCGAGGGCATCGAGTACGACGAGCGCATGGAGCTCCTCGAAGGGATCACGTACCCGAAGCCCCTGGAGGAGCTCCTCGACGCCGCCTTCGAGACGTTCAGCGCTGCGCAACCGTGGATCCGGGACTTCGCCCTGCACCCGAAGTCCGTCGTCCGTGACATGTACGAGCGGGCCATGTCGTTCGGCGAGTACGTCGCGTTCTACAAGATCGCCCGCTCCGAGGGCGTCGTCCTGCGGTACCTGTCGGACGCGTACCGCGCCGCCTCCCAGACGATCCCCGAGGAGCGGAAGGACGAGGACCTCCACGACCTCATCGCCTGGCTCGGCGAGCTCGTGCGCCAGATCGACTCCAGCCTGCTCGACGAGTGGAGCGAGCTGACCGCAGGGACCGCCGCCCGCGGCGAGACCGACGAGCCGATCGTCCCGCCCGCACCGAAGCGCCTCACGAGCAACACCCGCGCCTTCCGCACGCTCGTCCGCAACGAACTCTTCCGGCGCGTGCAGCTCGCCGCGCGTGAGGACGTGGATGCGCTGGCCGAGCTCGACCCGTCGTTCGGCGCCGCCGCCTGGTCGGCCGCGCTGGATGCGTACTTCGCCGAGCACGACGACATCGGCACCGGACCGGACGCCCGCAGCTCCCGCATGCTGCTGCTCACCGAGGGTCCGACCGCCTGGACGGCGCGGCAGATCATCGACGACCCCGCCGGCGACCACGACTGGGGCATCAGCGCCACCGTCGACCTCGCCGCGTCCGACGAAGCGGGCGAGGCGGTCGTCACGGTGACGGCGGTCGACCGGCTGTGAGCGATGCGGGCCCCGTCAGGCCTGCATGACAGCGAGCACGTTCCCCGCCGGGTCGCGGAACCACGCGATGTCCGGCCCCTGCCCGTTCCCGCGGACGATGCCGCGGGAGTCCGACGGGAACTCGTCGTCGCCGTAGATCTTCGTCTGCACGCCGCGCTCGTTGAGCTCCTCGACCGCGGCGTCGACGTCCGCCACCGGGAAGTTCAGGACCGTGAAGCTCGCCGGGGTGTGGTTCGGTTTCGCGTAGACGAGGATCGACCCGCCGCGGGCCAGGCGCAGATCGAGGAATCCCATCGCGTTGACCTCGACGTCGAGCCCGAGGGTCGTGCCGTAGAACTCTTTCGCCGCGTCGATGTCGTCGACGCTGAAACCGCTGAACGCGTTCTCCGCTGTGAAGGCTGCCATGCCCCCAGCATCCGCCTCCGCACGCGCCGTGTCGAGCCCCTCTCACACGGCCGCTCGGACGAGCCTGCCCACGAGGTCGACGTAGTCCACCCCGGCCGCCGCGAACATCCGCGGCACCTGGGAGGCGGCGGTCAGCCCCGGCATCGTGTTCACCTCGTTGAGCACAGGGCCCTCGTCCGTGAGGAAGAAGTCCATCCGGGCGACGCCGTCGCACCCCAGGGCATCGAACATCGCGATCGCCGCGCGCTTGAGCGCCGTCGTGGCGGCTGTATCGAGCTGCGCGGGAACCGTGAAGCGGGCCGTGCCGTCGTACTTCGTCGCGGTGTCGAAGAGCCCGGGCGCGTGGATCTCCAGGGGCGGGGCGGCCCACCGCACCCCGCCCTTCTCCCGCAGCACGGCGACGTCGATCTCCCGTGCATGCACGACCTCCTCGACCAGGATCCGCCGGTCGAACCGCGCTGCCCCCCGCAGCGCCGTGAGCAGGTCGCCCTCCTCCGTCACCAGGCTCACGCCGTGGCTTGAGCCGGCCGTGACCGGCTTGACCACGACCGCGCCGTCGAACTCCACATCGCCGATGTCCTCCGCGGCGACCAGTCGCCCCCTGGCGGTCCGCAGCCCCACGGCCTGGGCCACCAGCTTCGTGGCCCATTTGTCCATGCCGATCGCCCCCGCCCCCAGCGCGGATCCGACCACGGGGACCCCGGCGAGCGCGCACAGCGCCGCGAGGGCGCCGTCCTCCCCGAGCGCCCCGTGCACGGCCGGGAACACGACGTCGCTCGCCGCGAGCAGCGGCAGGGCCTGCTGCAACGATGCCGCCGGACTCACGCCGGGCGGGATGCCGTCCGTCCGCCAGACGCCGTCGCGATCGATCGTCACGGCCGTGACGCTGTGTCCGCCCAGCCGCAGCGCCGCAGCGACCGCCGCGGCCGACGCGAGCGACACCTCGTGCTCCGGGTTCTGTCCCCCTCCGATGACCAGGACCTGCTTCGTCATGCGACGCTCCTCCTCACTCGCGGGCCGATGCCCGTGACGATGGTGTGCGGGATCGTGCCCGCCCACCGTGCCCAGTCCTGCACCGACGGCACCGCGCCGCCGTCCGGCCCGAACACCGACGCGACCGCTCCCCGCGGGAGCGCCCTCCCCCCGGTGTCGACGACGATCTGATCCATCGACACCCTCCCGACGATGAGGTGCCGTTCCCCTCCGATCTCCACCCCCGCACCCGGCCCGACCTCCCGCGGGATGCCGTCCGCGTACCCGACGCCCACGACGCTCAGGTGCGTGGCCGTCGCCGTCGTGTGCGTGCCCCCGTAGCCCACGACGGTTCCGGCCGGCACGGCGGCGCTGTGCACCACGGGCGCGGTGAACCGGGAGGCCCCGACCAACGACACCGTCTCGGACGGGTCGATCCCCACGAGGGCGGCCCCCACCCGCACCATGTCGAAGTGCGTGGCGGGGTCCGTGAGAGCCCCCGACGTCGCCGCGAGGTGCACGAGCAGCGGTCCGAACCCGGCGCGCAGGACCGCGTCCCTCCCCTGGCGCATCCGCAGCACCGCGGCCGCGTTCGCCCGCGGATCCGCGGCGTCCGCGCAGGGGAGGTGCCCCATCACCCCGACGACATCGATCCGTCCGCGGGCCGCCCTCGCCGTGCGCAGCAGAGTGTCCCAGTCCTCCACGGGGCACCCTCCGCGCGCCATCCCGGTGTCGAGGTGCAGGTGCACCCGCACGGAAGCTGTGGCATCGGCCGCGAGCTGGCGCAGCTCCTCGACGGAGCCCACGGCCACGTCGACCCGCGCAGCGGCCGCGAGCGGCGCGTCGATGCCCGCCGGATGTAGCCAGGCGAGGATCGGCACGCGCAGGCCGGCGTCGCGCAGCGCGACCCCCTCGGCGACGTCGGTGACCCCGAGCCACTCGGCTCCCGCGGCCACGGCGGCGGTCGCCACCGCCACCATGCCGTGACCGTAGGCGTCGGCCTTGACCACGGCCATGACGGGAACCGCAGCGGCGGCCCGCACGCGGCGGAGGTTCTCGGCGACGGCACCCGGAAGGGTGGACAGGGTCGGTGCGTGCAGGCGGGACAGGGTCGCCCCCTCCGGGAGCACCGCGGTCATCGCTGCATCCTCGGGTCTTCGGTGGCATCGGCGTACTGTGCGGGGCAGCCGTCCTCGACAGCCTCCGGTCGCAGCTCGTAGTGCCAGGACTCGTTGGCGTAGGTCTGGCAGAGCCCGTAGCGCCAGCCGCGCTGGGCGAGCCAGTCGAGGGTGGGGAGCGGACCGAGGTCGACCGCGTCGCCGGAGACGTGCGCCGAGGTCTCGGCGGTCGCCACCCAACGGCGCGCCTCCTCCTCCGAGCCGTAGTCGTCGATGGCGTCGCGGAGCAGCTGCTCCTGCAGCGTGGCCGACCGCCATCCGCTGTTCACGACGAAGGTGACCCCGTCGGCCTCGGCATCGGAGGCGGCACGCTGGAGGGCGTCGAGCAGCGCGGGGTCGAGGTTGCCGACGGCGATCCTGTCGACGTCGAAGACCGTCGGCTGATCGCCGTCGCGGATCACGCCGTCCGCCTCGCTCGGGGCGAGCACCGATCCGGTGGTCGGCGGATGCGGATCGGTGTCGGAGCCGGAGGAGCCGGTGGTGGCGGGCGTGACGATCGGGGCGGTCTCGGCGAACGCGGCCGAGAGCGACTGCTGCACGGCGACGGCGGCGACCACGGCGAGTGCCAGCACGGAGGCCGTGGTGGCGATCCGCCGACGGCGCCGTGCCCGGACGGCTCGGGGGGTGTGGAGGTCGTTCATGCTTCCAGTGAAGAGAGGACGCGGTTGCCAGGGCGTATGGCGTTTTCCATACACCGCCGATATGCCGCACTGCGTAGGATCGCTGCCATGCGTGTGCTGATCGTCGAGGACGAGCCCTACCTCGCCGAGGCGGTCCGCGACGGGCTGCGGCTCGAGGCGATCGCGGCCGACATCGCCGGCGACGGCGACACCGCGCTCGAGCTCCTGAGCATCAACGCGTACGACATCGCGATCCTCGACCGCGACGTGCCGGGGCCGTCCGGCGATGACATCGCGCGCTGGATCGTCGCCTCGGGCAGCGGCATCCCCATCCTCATGCTCACGGCCGCCGACCGGCTGGACGACAAGGCCTCCGGGTTCGAGCTCGGCGCCGACGACTACCTCACCAAGCCGTTCGAGCTGCGGGAGCTGGTGCTGCGGCTGCGCGCCCTCGATCGCCGCCGCCAGCGCGCGCGACCGCCGGTGCTGGAGATCGCCGGTCTTCGTCTCGACCCGTTCCGCCGCGAGGTCTACCGCGACGGCCGGTACGTCGCCCTCACCCGCAAGCAGTTCGCCGTGCTGGAGGTGCTCGTCGACGCCGAGGGCGGTGTGGTCAGCGCCGAGGAGCTGCTGGAACGGGCGTGGGACGAGAACGCCGACCCGTTCACGAACGCCGTCCGCATCACCGTCTCCTCGCTGCGCAAGCGCCTCGGCGAGCCGTGGCTGATCCTCACGGTGCCCGGCGTCGGCTACCGGATCGGGGCCGACCCGGATGCGTAGGCGGCGCGGGATGAGCGTCCGCCTCAAGCTGACGCTGAGTTACGCGGGCATCGTCGTCGTCTCCGGCCTCCTGCTGCTCGGCGCCGTGGCGCTCTACCTCCTGCGGTACGTCCCGGATGTGCAGATCCCCGTCGTCGAGTTCTTCGTCCCCAACCGCTCGGACCTGATCCGGGCGTTCGTACCCGTCGCCGCGATGGTGATGGTCGCCCTGCTCGCGATCGGTCTCGGCGGCGGGTGGCTGCTCGCCGGCCGGATGCTGGCCCCGCTCGACCGCATCGGCGACGCGGCCCGGCTCGCGGCCCAGGGCTCGCTGTCGCACCGGATCCGCATGGAGGGCCCGAGCGACGAGTTCCGCGACCTCGCCGACGTCTTCGACACCATGCTGGAGCAGCTGGAGGCGCACGTCTCCGAGCAGCAGCGCTTCGCCGCGAACGCCTCGCACGAGCTGCGGACCCCCTTGGCCATCTCGCAGACGCTCCTCGACGTGGCCCGCACCGATCCCGACCGGGACGTCGACGCCCTCATCGACCGGCTCCGCGAGGTGAACACGCGGGCGATCGACCTCACCGAGGCGCTGCTGCTGCTGAGCAGGGCGGATCAGCGCACCTTCTCGCGGACGCTCGTCGACCTGTCGCTCCTGGCCGAGGAGTCCGTCGAGGCCCTCCTCCCGCTCGCCGACCGCCGCGGGGTCGAGGTTGAGGTCTCCGGTGTCCCGGCGACCGTGCTCGGCTCCTCCGCCCTGCTGCCGCAACTCGTCATGAACCTCGTCGCCAACGCGATCGTCCACAACCGGGGCGACGGCGGCGGCTCCGTCGCGGTGCGCACGCACTCCCTCCCGGACGCGGTGGCCCTCGTCGTGGAGAACACCGGTGCGGAGCTCCCCGCCTCCCAGGTCGCCACGCTCGTCGAACCCTTCCAGCGCGGCACCGAGCGCACGCGGGGAGCGGAGCACGCCGGGGTGGGCCTCGGCCTCGCGATCGTCCAGCGCATCACCCAGACACACGGCGGCACCCTCGTGCTGACCCCCCGCACCGGCGGCGGCCTCATCGTGACCGTCTGGTTCCCGCACCCCTATCCCGGCTGACCCGGCTTTCGAATCGCGCGATTCGCCCTGTTTCGGCTCCGGATAGAACCATTCAGGCGATTCGAACGGAGTCGAACGGGCGTCACCAGGGGCTGGGCTCGTAGTCCTTGAGGAAGACGCCGTGGATGTCCTCGCCGGCCTCGCCGCGCACGATCGGGTCGTACACGCGGGCGGCGCCGTCGACCAGGTCGAGCGGGGCGTGGAAGCCCTCCTCCGCGAGCCGGACCTTCGTGTAGTGCGGGCGCTCGTCGGTGATCCAGCCGGTGTCGACGGCGGTCATGAGGATGCCGTCCGTCTCCAGCATCTCCCCCGCGCTCGTACGGGTCAGCATGTTCAGCGCGGCCTTCGCCATGTTCGTGTGCGGGTGGCCTGGACCCTTGTAACGCCGGGAGAACTGCCCCTCCATCGCGGAGACGTTCACGACGTACTTCCGGCGCGACGGCGACGCGGCCATCGACGCCCGCAGCCGGCTGATGAGCAGGAACGGCGCGGTCGTGTTGGCGAGCTGCACCTCGAGCATCTCCAGCGGATCGACCTGATCCACGGACTGCACCCAGCTGTTGACGCGGTTCACGTCCGGCACGAGTCCGCCCGCGTCGATCGCCGTGCCGTCCGCGTGCTTCTCCAGCGAGGACGAGCCCGGTGCCATCGCGAGCCGTGCGAGGTCTTCCGCGGTGAGCGCCTGTCCCCCCTGCTCCGCGACCGTGCCCCCGAGCGCGGCCACCGACAGCAGCGGGTGCGAATCGACCGAGGCCTGCAGCGCCTGCGGGTGCGGGTCGACGGTGTGCCCGAAGGTCTCCATCTCCGGCAGCGGCCCGTCCGGCAGCGGCTGGAGCTCCGCGTCGGCGAGCAGCGAATAGGCTCCCGGCGAGCGGCGGACCGTCTGGGCGGCGTTGTTGATGAGGATGTCGAGGGGCCCCTGCGCGGCGACCGAGTCGGCGAGCCCGATCACCTGGGCCGGGTCGCGGAGGTCGATGCCGACCACGCGCAGCCGGTGCAGCCAGTCGCCCGCATCCGGCAGGGCCGAGAACCGGCGCACCGCGTCGCGCGGGAACCGGGTGGTGATCGTGGTGTGCGCGCCGTCGCGGAGGAGGCGCAGCGCGATGTGCATGCCGATCTTCGCGCGGCCGCCGGTGAGCAGAGCGCGCTTGCCGGTGAGGTCCGTGCGGGCGGTGCGCTTGCCGTGACTGAAGCGCGCGCAGTCAGGGCAGAGCTGGTGGTAGAACGCGTCGACGAGCGTGTACGGCTGCTTGCAGATGTAGCAGTTGCGGGGTTTGAGGAGCTCGCCGGCGATGGGCGCGTCCACCACGCTCGTGGCGAGATCGTTGCCGCGCGTCTCGTCGTCGATGCGGTCGGGAGCGCCGGTGGCGGTGCGGGCGACGACGGCCTTGTCCGCCTCGGCGATCGCGTCCCGGATCTCCTTGCGCCGCACGCGCTTGACCGCCTTGAACATCGCCGCGGTCGCGTGGCGCACGGCCACGAAGTCGGGGTGCTCGTTGTCGATCGTGTGCAGCTCGGCGAGGACGCGCAGCGTCGTGGCGAGGTCGTCGGGGTCGATGCCGGGGCCCAGGTCGGGAGTGGCGTCGGGCGCGTCGGTCATTGGGCCGATTTTACGCGACAGTCCTCGGGGTCTCCTGCCGTGTGGGGTGCCGGGCGCCGCGCGGCTACGCTGGGTCCGGACGGAAGGGATGAGATGAGGAAGGCCGGCACGCTGAGGATCGTCGCTTTCGTGTGCCTCGCTCTCGCCGTCATCGGGACGGTCGCATCCTTCTCGGTCGTCCGGGCGGGCGGCGCCGACGGCGCCGTGTACCTCGGCGTGAACATCCTGCTGGCGGTGCTGGGAATCGTGCTGCTCATCGTCGGGGCACGTCGCCGACCCGGCGCCTCCCCTGGCGAATCCGGCGACTAGCACTCGCACGGCCACCGCTGCCATGGCTCCCGCCGTCCTCGAGGAACGGCAGCGGGTCTCCTGCTCTGTCCGATCCCCGGCGTAGGGTCGACGCATGAGCAGCGCAGAATCCTTCCCGCACCCCGGCGTCGTCCCCTCCTACCTGCTCGCGCGCCTGGCCGAGTCGGGTCGCTTCCCCAAGGCCGCGGCCGCCGCCCGGCAGACGCTCACCGCCGGGCGCCCGCCCTTCCGCGCCCGCATCGACCTCTCCATCGACGAGAACGGCGACCTCGTCGCGCAGCTCTCCGATGCGCCGAACCGCACGATCAGCGACGCCGGCAACACGCAGCAGCTCCCGGGGGCCGTGGTCCGCACGGAAGACGACGAGCCGGTCGCCGACACCGCCGTCAACGAGGCGTTCGACGGCCTGGGCGCGACGTTCGAGATGCTGCTCTCCGCGTTCGGCCGCAACTCGCTCGACGACGCCGGCGCTCCCCTCGACGCGACCGTCCATTACGGCGTCGACTACGACAACGCGTTCTGGGACGGCGAGCGCATGGTGTTCGGCGACGGCGACGGCGAGGTGTTCCAGCACTTCACCGGATCGCTCACCGTGATCGGGCATGAGCTCGCCCACGGCGTCGTGCAGCACACGGCGAACCTGGAGTATCAGGGCCAGCCGGGCGCACTGAACGAGTCCGTCGCCGACGTGTTCGGCGCCCCTCACCGAGCAGTACGCGCTGGGGCAGTCCACCGACCAGGCGAGCTGGCTCATCGGGGCGGAGATCTTCACCGACGCCGTGGAGGGGTCGGCTCTGCGCTCCATGATCGCGCCGGGCACGGCCTACGACGACGACGAACTCGGGAAAGACCCGCAGCCCGACCACATGAGCGGGTTCGTGCGCACGACCGAGGACAACGGAGGCGTGCACATCAACTCCGGCATCCCGAACCGCGCCTTCGCCCTCTTCGCCCTCGACCTCGGCGGCAACGCCTGGGAGCGCGCCGGCACGGTCTGGTACCGGGCGCTCACCGGCGCCTGTCGAGCACCGCGAACTTCACGGACTTCGCCGACGCCACGGTCGCCGCAGCGGCCACGGTCGATCAGGAGACGGTTCGCCGCGGCTCGACGTGCCTGGACGACCGTGGGAGTCTATGAGGATGACCGAGGACCCGACGCCGCCTGACGCCCCCCGTCCAGTCATCGCCGTCGTGCGCTCGGGAGGGCTCGCCGGCATCCGTCGCCAGTGGCGCGTGGAGGCCGAGCCGCCGGACGCCGAGGAGTGGATCGGGCCTCATCGACAGCTGCCCCTGGACGACGACGTCGACACGGAGCCGGGGGCCGACCGGTTCGTGTGGAGCATCCGCGCCCGCACCCCCTCCGAGCGCCGGGAGCGGGAGCTGCCCGACTCCGCCGTGGACGGTCCGTGGCGCGCCCTCGTCGATGCCGTGCGGGAGGCCGCTCGCGACGCGTGAGCCCGCGGTCGCAGAGTCGCACTCCCGTCACAGGAACCCACGGATCCCTGCGACCTCGGTGGGAAACCGCGACCCCGCGCCGCCCGGGGGGTGACAATGGACACATGGGACTCTTCCAGCAGCGACCCGAGGAAGAAGAGAAGCAGTGGGGGACTCCCCTCTGAACCTCTCGAGAGCTCGCCCGCAGACACGCTCGACGCCGCGCCGGCGCTCGACCCGCTGACCCTCGGCCTCGACACCCCCTCCTCGGTGAGCTCGATCGTGTTCCCGGTCGCCCCGCCCGCTCCCGAGGCCGAGAGCACCGAGAACGCCGACCCCGAGGACTGACCCCGCACGGCGTCGCACTCTCCCACTCCCGTCGCAGGTTCCGCGGGAATCCGTGCGACCGCGGCGCGAAAGTGCGTCCGCGGCCAGCGATACGGTGGACGGATGACCATCACCGCCGCCGCAGACGGCTCCGCCCTGGGCAACCCCGGCCCGAACGGCTGGGCCTGGTACATCGACGACGCGAACTGGGCGGCCGGCGGCTCCCCGCACGGCACGAACAACCAGGGCGAGCTCCGCGCCGTCCTCGAACTGCTCCGGGCGACGGCCGGCACCGACGAGAAGCTGCTGATCGAGTGCGACAGCCGTTACGTGATCGACTCCGTGACGAAGTGGATGCCGGGCTGGAAGCGCCGCGGATGGCGGAAGTCCGACGGCGGGCCCGTGCTGAACCGCGACCTCCTCGAGGGGATCGACGAGGCCCTGCGCGGTCGCGACGTCGAGTTCTCCTGGGTCAAGGGCCACGCCGGGCACCCACTGAACGAAGCCGCCGACGAGCGCGCGAACGCCGCCGCCAAGGCCTATCAGCAGAAGCAGGAGCCGCGTCGAGGCCCCGGGTTCACCCGCGCGACCGATGCCGGAGCCGCCGTCGCCGCCTCCGCGCCGGTCGCCGCTGCCGCTACGGAAGCCCCGGCATCCTCCTCCACGGCACCCTCATCCCGCACCACGACGCCCGTCGCGGAGGCGGACTTCGCCCAGCCGCTGTGGGCCGAGACCTCAGACCTCCTCGACGGACTCGACCTCGCCCAGGACGACCCCATCGTGCTCCAGGTCCCGCTGTCCCCCGACGAGCACGCCCGCCTCCGGGACCGCGCCGAAGCGCAGGGCATCACCCTGGAAGAAGCGCTCCGCCGCCTGATCTGACGGAGAGCGCGGGGCGTACACTCGCACCATGTCGACTCCCCGCACCATCGGCCGGATCTTCCTCGGCGCCTCGCTCGTGTTCGCCGGCGTCTCCCACCTCACGTTCGCCCGAGGGGAGTTCCAGGCGCAGGTGCCGGAATCGCTGCCGCTCGATCCGGACACCACGGTGCTCGCGTCCGGCGTCGCCGAGGTCGCACTCGGCTCCGCTCTCCTTCTCGCCCGTCGCCGCCGTCGCTCGGTCGGCACCGTCGCCGCTCTCTTCTTCGCCGCGGTGTTCCCCGGCAACGTGGCCCAGTGGATGCATCATCGCGACGGCTTCGGCCTCGACACCGATATGAAGCGCTTCGTGCGTCTGTTCTTCCAGCCGGCCCTCATCGCGCTGGCTCTGTGGTCCACGCGCGCCCCGCGGCGCTGACCGACCCCGCGAGAACAAACGTTCCCGCGAGAACCGGCCCCCACACTCACCCGCGCCTGAACCCGCGCGGGGGCCTGATGCGGCGTCACCCCGGGTCGGCTCCGTAGACTCGGCGGATGGCGGAAAGGACGAGGCGACGGTGAACAAGCGCACCGTCTTCGGCCTGCTCCGGCTCACCGCCGCCGCCGTCTGCCTCATCGCGCTGATCCACCGCCTCGCGTGGGGACTCGCGTCGAACACCATCGCGAGCCAGAACTTCTTCGCGTATCTGACCAATCAGTCGAACATCGCCTTCGTCGTCCTCCTGACCATCGCCGGAGTCCTCGCGCTGCGGAGAGCCCGCGATCCGCGGTGGCTCACCGTGGCGCTCGCGCTCGTGCTCACCTGGACCATCACCGCCGGACTCGTGTTCGCGATCCTGGTCTGGCAGGCCGGAGTCCGGGGGATCCGCATCGACGTGCCGTGGTCGGATCAGGTGCTGCACTTCTGGCTGCCCGCGGTGACCGTCGCGGCCTGGGCCCTGGCCCCCGGGCATCGGGCGGTGCCGTGGCGGGTGATCCCGGTGACCCTGGCGTACCCGGTTCTGTGGGGCGTCGCGACACTCATCCGCGGACCGCTGATCGGCTGGTACCCGTACTACTTCCTCGACCCGCGGCAGGTGAGCGGTCCCGTCGAGTTCACGGTCTCCTGCGCGATCGCGCTGGCCGTCTTCGCCGCCGTGGCGACCGCGCTCGTGCTCATCAGCCGCCTGCCGGACCCGTGGGACCGCGCTCGTACGGAGCCGCCGCCCGAGGACAGCGCCCCGGCCGAGGCCGCACGTGAGACGGTTCAGGCGTAGAGCGCCAGCGACCCGAGCGCCGCCTCGACGGCCTCGGCCTCCCCGAGCTCCGCGAACTCCCGCGCGGCCGCACCGCCCACGATCCCGACGAGCACGTTCTCGCCGGTCGAGGGGCGGAGGTTGATCCACGTGGGGATCGCGATGTCCTCGCCGACCGCGTGCCAGATCGCCTCGTCGCCGTCCCAGAACGGCTCGTCCCACCGCAGCCAGACCGTCTCGATCGCACCCATGCCGAGCGCGGACACGGCGCCGCGGTTGTCGAACGGCAGCGGCGGATCGAACTCGATGGCCTGCTCCTGCAGCACCCCGAGCGGCACCGTCAGCAGCACCCGGTCGAAGGAGAGGGCCTCGCCGGTGCCGAGGCGCACGCTCACGCCGGTGTCGTCCCACGCGAGACGGGTGACCGGGGAGCTCAGCCCGACCTTCACCCCGTCCAAGGTGCTCTCGATGAACGGGGTCAGATCGTCGCCGACGCCCTGCAGCGCTGCGTCCGGGAGCGGCGGGGCGAACCAGCTCGACAGGTCGGCGGCGTCGGCGCCCGTGCGTGCGGCGAGGAGCGCGAGGAGGGCGGCGGTCGCGGGATCCTCCGGGTCGATGCCGGCCGCCACCAGGGCGTCCGCCACCGAGGAGTCCTGCGGGGCGGACTGCGCCGTGGTCACCGCGGCCTCCACCGGCTGCGGATCCACGGGGTCGACGTCGCCCTCGGCGGAGCGCCACCGCGCCCCGTCGAGGTCGACGAGCTCCATGTCCCCCTCATCGATCGCATCGAGAAGCTCCGCGTCGGCGTCGCCGAACAGCCACGCGCCGAGCTGCACCGGAACCGGCCAGTCGTCGCCCGTGCGGGAGAGGATCCGACCGCCGACGCGGTCGCGCGCTTCGAACACCGTCACCTGCAGGCCGTCCTCCGCGAGCTGCGCCGCGGCGGTCGCCCCGGCGATCCCGGCGCCGATCACGGCCACCCGCTCGCCGTCCTCCGCGGCGACGGTGAGCTCCCGAGCAGCACGGCGGCCCGACCGCAGGGCGCCGCGGACGGTACCCGGCGCCTCGTCGTCGGTCGCCTCGCCCGCGAAGAAGAGCCGGTCGTCGACGGGCTGCGCGAGCGCCGTGCGGGTCGCCGCGAGCACCCCCACGGGAGTGAAGCTCGCGGCGCCCCCGGCGAACGGGTCGGTGGTCCAGGTGCTGCGGATACTGCCGCTCGGAGCGGGGACACCGGGCGGCGGCTCCGGTTCGCGCGTGCGAGTGGGGGTCGGCGTCGGTTCCGGCTCCGGCGTGCAGGAGGCGAGAAGCACCGAGACGGCACCGGCACCGGCGCCGAGGAGCAGGGTACGGCGCGTGATCCTCATCGTGCCGCCACTTTATCCCGCTTTCGCACAGGCAGAAGCGCCGGAACAGGCGGCTCTCCACGAGAACCGCCTGTTCCGGCGCGAGTGCCTGGGTGTCAGACGGACAGCAGCTCCCGCTCCAGCCGCGCGAACGAGGCCTCCATGCCGTCGGCCATGCCGGTGGCGAGGATCATGTCCCGCGTCTCCTTGTCGGGGTACTCGATGAGCACCGTCACGAGGGTCGCGCCGTCCTCCTCGTAGAGGTTGAGGTCATTGAGCGTCTCGGTCGGCATGCCCTGCATCCGCTCGGTGGTGACGGCGCGCTTCGGGGCGTCGATCAGCAGCGCCTCCCCCTCGAATCCGAACGGCTCACCCTCCGTGTCGCCCACGGGCGCCCAGGAGTTCCGGTACGACTGGCCGACCTCGGTCGCCGACACGCACTCGGTCATCTCCCACCCGTCCGGGCCGAGCATCCACTGCCGGATGAGCTCGGGCTCGAAGTGGGCGCGCCACACCAGCTCGCGCGGACCCTCGACGAGGCGGGTGATGCGCACGTGCGTGTCGTCCAGCAGCTCCACCCGCGTGCCCTTGCCCTGCGCGTAGTCGCGGAGGTCCTGCAGCACGGCGTCGAGCTGGGCCATGGCCATCCGGGTGCCCTCCACGGCGCCCATCGCGACGACCTGCTCGAGCGCCTCGGCGGACGTGAAGTGGCTCGTGTTGACCATGCGCGTGCCCTCGGCCGTCGGCTCGAACGTGAACGTCATGCGCATGGAGGGGAGGTTCGCGTCCGGCGTGCCGTCCTCGTCGGCGAACGAGTCGAGCACCGTGAAGCTGCGCGGCGCGTCGATCTCCAGGAACTCCCACGTGCCGGAGGCCTTCTCCCCGCGGGGACCGTTCATCGTGTAGACGGCTCGGCCTCCGACGGTGTGGTCCCACCGGGTGAAGGTGGCCGGCCAGCCGGGAGGACCCCAGAACCGCTCGAGCTGCTGCGGGTCGGTGTAGGCGGCCCAGACGCGCTCGACGGGCGCGGCGAGGTCGGCGACGACGGTCATGGTGAGGTTCTCGGCATCCGTGATGATGTCCGTGACAGGCATGTCAGTCTCCTTGCGATTCGGTGCGTTGACTGCTGGTGGGGCCGGTGGGGGCCGGCTTCCCCGCGGGCGGGGACGGCTCGGCCAGGAGATCGTCGAGCCGGGCGATGCGCGACCGCCACAGCTCTTCGTATCGGGCGAGGAGCGCCCTGGCGCGGGCGATCATCTCGGGGTTCGCGCGGACGAGCCGCTCGCGTCCCTCGGCGCGCTTGACGATGAGGCTCGCCGCCTCGAGCACGGCCACGTGCTTCTGGACCGCGGCGAACGACATCTCGTACTCGGAGGCGAGGGTCGAGACGGACTGCTCCCGCTCGATCGTCCGGCGCAGGATGTCCCGCCGGGTCGACGTCGCCAGTGCGTGGAACACACGGTCGACCTCCGCTTCGCTCAACTCCGTTTGTGCAACCATTTGGTTGTACGTTAAACCCGGGTCGGGAGCGTGTCAAGAGCTTTCCTGTGATTTCCGCCTTTGGATCGGACTAACGGCTTTACACCGGACTACCCGCGGCGAGATCGGACTAAGTCCGATCTAAAGCAGAGTGCTGGGGGCCGCCTCCCTTCGGAGTGGCAATGAAGCCAGCTGCGGTCGCGAGGAAAGTCAGATCGTCAGGCCGACTCATGCAGGACGACGGTCAAAACGCGCGCACATCCAGACCCCGAATACGGATGGTTGGCGGTCGGCAGAACCTGCGCCGAAACCCATACACCACCCGTTTCGGCGCCCTAACGTTTCGGCAGGGGGTTACGGCGGGGCGACGCTCGGCGTGTCGCACTTCCCCAGCACCACCACGGGTGCCCGGCCGCAAACGATCGTTTTCGGTGGTAGCCCGGGCACGACATCAACAGCGAAGTCGAGGATGATTGAGTCGTGGAGATTGAGCTGCTTTATATCGCCGGTTGCCCCAGCTGGGTTGAGGCTGGCCGTCGTGTTTCTGAGGCGCTACGAGAAACAGGCCACGACGAATCGGAGGTTCACTACCGACTCATCCGGACGGAGGAGGACGCGGGCGCAGTCTCGTTCGCGGGCTCCCCCACGATCACCCTGGATGGCAACGATCTCTTTCCGGGGTCGGGGCGAAGCAATGACCTCGCCTGCCGTATTTACAGCACCCCTGCTGGGCTGGCCGGGATGCCAACGGTTGAACAGATTCGAGAGGCGCTCTCCGCTCATGGCGACTGACGAGGACGTTGCGTGCACGTGCTGCGGGCGACATCTGCCACGCAAGAAGCTGCACGCACTCGGAGACGATCGCGCTTTCATCTGTCGACGATGCGGCTGGTGGGTGGCTCTGCGCCTACATCGCGACCGCCCGCCTGCCTAAGCGTGAACTCACTCAACGGCTGCCCACGGCGATCGCGCCGATGTAGAGGGCGAGTTGATGGGTGTCCCACCACCGCACAACGGATCTCACTCGGTGCTCTCATCCCCGGCGCGGATCATGAAAACTGCTCCGGTGATCGCTGCGGCGAAGATTACGATGTCGGCGATGTTGCCGATGAACCAGTTTCCGTAGGCGAGGAAGTCCACGACGTGACCACGGGCGAATCCGGGGTCCCGGAAAAGGCGGTCGCCTGCGTGTGAGGCGGAAGCGCCGCCGAGCGCGCCGATGACGATCGCCCATCTCACGCGTTGCACTCGGAACGCGAACACGATCGCTGTGACCGTGGCGGCGACAGCGAGCAGCGCGAACACCCAGGTGAAGCCTTCCCCGAAGGAGAATGCCGCTCCGGGGTTATAGGCGAGCTGCAAACCCAGCAGGTCACCGATCAGCGGGATGCGCTCACGGTCGGTGAGGGTCGCTTCGGCCCACACCTTGGTTCCCTGATCGATCAGCACGACGACCACGGCGATCAAGAGCGCTCCACCAGTGAGCTGCCGCCGCCGGGTCGACGACAGCTTGCGCGCAGCGGGCGGATGAGCCTCTGACTGGGAGGAGGTCATGCGAGCACCTCGATCAGACGGACGATGACCCCAGATTCGATCAGGATGAACAGGCCCAGGCCGATGAACACGGCCGGTACGAGCCAGTGCTCGACGCGCTCCAGCCCCTCGGTAACAGCCTTGTTGGTGCCGATCAGCCGGCCGGCCGCGCACCAGACCGCGACGAGGATGAGGAACACGACGATCATGATCGCGACGTCGACTGGGGTGCTGGTGCGGAAGATTGGCGTGTAGAGGGAGATATTGTCGGCCCCGTTGGCGATCGTGATCCCTGCGACGCCCCATAGTCCGACCGCGGTGATCTTGGAGTCGTCGTCGTCATTGTCGCCGTTGCGGCGCAAGCCGCGAATGAGCGTCCACACGCCGATGCCGAGCGGGATCAGACCCAGGAACCCGACCCATTCGTCCGGAACGATCGTGAGCCCGAGCGCGGCTATCACACTGATCACGACCAGGGTGATGAACCCGAGATACTGGCCTGCGATGATCTGCCACGGGCGGGGTTTCCCTCGACTGGAGGCGAGGAACAGCACGGTGAGCACGACGATGTCGTCGATGTTCGTCGCCGCAAAAAGGCCGATCGCTGAACCGATGGTGGCGAGCATCAGCTTTCCAGTCGTGGCGTGCGGGCGGCACGCAGGCCGTTGAGGATCACGATGACCTCCGCGACCTCGTGGACCAGGACGACAGCCGCGAGCCCCAGGACGCCGAAGAGCGCGAGCGGGAGCAGGGCGGTGATGATCAGCAGCGACAGGATGATGTTCTGGTTGATGATCCGTCGACCGCGCCGGGCGTGATCGAACGCCCGCGGGATGAGGCGCAGATCATGGCCGGTGAAGGCCACGTCGGCGGATTCGATCGCTGCGTCGGAGCCTGTCGCGCCCATCGCGATGCCGACGTCTGCGCTAGCGAGGGCCGGGGCATCGTTGATGCCGTCGCCGATCATCGCGACCGGTCCTGCCTTCGACAGTTCTGCGATCGCGGTCGCCTTGTCCTCCGGGCGCAGCTCCGCTCGCACGGCGCTGATCCCGGCCTGCGCAGCCAGAGCACGAGCGGTCCGGGCGTTGTCGCCGGTGAGCATCGTCACGCCGACGCCCTGGCCGGTGAGTGTCCGGACTACGTCAGAGACTTCAGGGCGCAGCTCGTCACGGACGCCGATCGCGGCGACCGGTGACCCGTCGCGGTGCACGATGACGACGGTCATGCCCTGCTCTTCCAGCGTTGCGACCCGCTCGACGAGGTCGCCGGCGTCCAGCCAGCGGGGACTGCCGACGGTGATTCTCGATCCGTCGACGGTGCCGTCAATACCGTGGCCGGCCTGCTCGGTCACATCTGCAGCTGCCGGTGTCCCCGAGGCTGCGGCGGTGATTGCTGAGGCAAGAGGATGTGTGCTGTGCTGCTCCAGGGCAGCCGCCCACGCCAACGCCTGGACCTCGGTTACACCGTTCGTGGTGAGCACGGCGGTGACCACGGGCTCGTTGCGGGTGAGGGTTCCGGTCTTGTCGACGGCGACGTGCCGGACCGTCCCGAAGCGCTCGAAAACGGCGCCGGACTTGATGATCACACCGAACTTGCTCGCCGCACCGATCGCAGCGACGACCGTCAGCGGCACCGAGATCGCCAGCGCACACGGGGAGGCCGCGACGAGCACGACGAGCGCGCGGGTGATCCACACCTCGGGGTCGCCCAGCAGCGAACCGATGATCGCGACAAGCGCTGCGAGGATCAGCACGCCGGGCACCAGCGGGCGGGCGATCCTGTCCGCGAGACGAGCACGCTCGCCCTTCTCGGTCTGTGCTTTCTCTACCAGTTCGACGATCGTGGTGAGCGAGTTGTCGGTGCCCGCAGCCGTCGTTTCGACCTCCAGCGCGCCGGCGCTGTTGATCGCGCCGGCCGACACAACATCGCCAGGCTGGACCTCGACCGGGATCGACTCCCCAGTGATCGCCGAGGTGTCCAGGCTGGAGCGACCGGAGCGGACGATCCCATCCGTTGCGATCCGCTCGCCCGGGCGGACCACCATGACCTGACCGACCATAAGCTCTCTCGCTTGCACCTGCACAGCGTTGCCGCCCTGCAGCACGGTCGCTGTTTCCGGGACGAGCTTCAGGAGCGCCCGTAGCCCCCCGCGGGCCCGGTCCATCGCCTTGTCTTCGAGCGCCTCAGCGATCGAGTACAGGAACGCCAGAGCCGCGGCCTCCTCGACGTATCCGAGGACGACTGCACCGATGGCGCTGATGGTCATCAGCAGTCCGATGCCGAGCTTGCCCTTGAACAGCTTTCGTATCGCGCCAGGCGTGAACGTCGACGCACCCAGCAGCAGACCGGCCCAGAACAGCACGAGCGCCGGAATCTCGAGGCCGGACCACTCGAGGATCAGGCCGACGAGGAACGCAACGCCGGAAAGGACCGGCACCATGATCCCGCGGTCCCTCCACCACGGCCGCTCAGCCTCTTCGTGTTCCTCTCCCGCCGGGGCGGCGGACTCGTGCTCGCAGCCGCACGCCGCGCTCACGCGTCAGCCCCTGCTCCGCAGCAGCCCGGCACCGTGCAGGCCGAGTCCACACACGGCGCGTGCTCGTCCACAGCCAGCGTCACATCCACAAGCGCGAGGAGGGCCGCGGCGAGATGAGGGTCGGCGATCTCGTAGCGGGTTTGCCGGCCCTCAGGCTCGGCGACAACGATCCCGCAGTCACGCAGGCAGGTGAGATGGTTCGACACGTTGGAGCGCGTCAGCTCTAGCTCACGGGACAGGACTGCGGGGTAGCTCGGGCCACCGAGCAGAGTCATGAGAATCCGAGAACGCGTAGGATCAGCCATGGCGCGGCCGAGCCGGTTCATGACGTCGAGACGAGAAGCAATGGTCAGCATAAGCTGAACTATACAGTCTCCGCTGACCTATTTCCTATGCGGTCAAGCCAATGCCCTCAGGGCATGGTCTTCGAGCCCGAAAGAACGCTGCCGCCCAGAATGCACAGGCGAGCTCGACGCGTCTCTGACATGAGCCGTCTTCTGGTTCCGGACGCGCTCCGTGGGTTCGCGATTGTCGCGATGCTCATCGCGCACGCTGCTCCGTTCGTGCCGAACGCACCGTGGGCGGTGCAATTCGTCACGGCGAACTTCAGTAGTGTCGCGTCGCCGCTCTTCGCACTCGTCATGGGCATGTCGGCGGAGCTTGTGTGGAGACGCGGCGGCGCTGCGGGGGTGACGTTGCTGCAACAGGCTCTGCGTGGCCTGTTCCTCATCGTCCTGGGTGTGTGGATGGCCACGTGGGGCTCCTGGCTGGCGGTCATCCTGAGCTATCTCGGGCTGCTCATCATCCTCGGCGCGCCCCTTCTACTCCTGCGCAGCTCGGTCGTGATCGCCGCGACAGCGGTCCTTGTCCTGGCCAGTCAGCCATTGCTGAGCGTCGCACGCACCTGGATTTGGGTCTACACCGCGCCGCCGCCCGTGCGTGAGGTCACGACCTGGATGTTCCTGGGCCCTCAGTATCGGGTGGTCAACCTGTTGCCGGTGTTCCTCATCGGTGCCCTGTTGATCCGTCACGGCTTGAAACGCGATCGCTTGTTGTGGATCATGGCGGCTGTGGCGCTGTTGGCGTATCTTGCCTGGGGTTTCGGGCAGCGCTTCGGCACGGTGTTATCGGGGGACTACCTGGACTCTCTGAGGGATATTGGCTTGGTGTTCGCCGTCTACGTCTGCGTTGTGCTGGGGGCTACGGTGAGGCGGGAGCATGCAGAGCGTTTTTGGGGTGCTGTCTTTGTTCCCCTGTGCGCGTGCGGTCAGGTGGCGTTGTCCCTGTACTTGCTGCACGGCGGTCTCATCGCACTCTGGAGTAACGCGTATGGCCGCCCTGCCGAGAACTTCTACTTGGGATGGCTGGTGATCGTTCCGGGCATGATCGGGGCGGGTTGGGTGTGGTGGCGGTTTGTTGGAACTGGTCCAGTTGATGGGTGATGGGCTGGCTCAGCGGACGACGTCCCAAGGCTTTCTCGCTTCGCCCGTAGAACGGGCGCGTGGCTCACGGGTTCGCAAGAAGACTTGATTGGTGGGGCTGGTATCATCCTGAGGTCATGGTCGTCCACGGTCGCGCTCACAAATGCGTTAGCCGAGCCGACGAGTTCCTGATAACGAAGATCATTACAGCCCTCGGGCTGGCGCTTCTTCTCGTTGTCGGAGCATGGCCGGGCGGCCATCGTGACGTGACAGATACGACTCCGTATCTGAGCACGACATCCTCGTCGTCACTAGGGACGCCTTCTGTCGGCCAGGACTCCGCTGGTTCCGGTGAAAGCGTTGTCGGCGCGACCGCCGAACAATTCGTGACCGGGGATACCGCAAACGACATCGTGATCGGTGTTGCCGGGTGCCTCTTGGGTATCATCTGCTGCTTCTTGGTGCTCATCGTCACGCGGACCTTCCGCCGGCACGTCCCCGGTTCTCACATTCGCGAACGTTTGCCGCGCGCACCATCACTGGCGGCCATGACGGGGCGCCTGTTCGCATTGCCTCCTTCTCTCACACAGCTTTCTCTGTCGCGGACCTGACTCTGGCGGCGCCATCTCTTCGATGGCGCTCCACTGGTCGCCCTCGTTCGTTGTGTGTGTTTGGAGTGTCTATGAAATCTTCCGTGAAAGCGGTACTTGTCACCGTTGCTCTCGCCGTGGTGTTGCTGGTCGTCGCGCTGGTCTTCGTCCTTGTCAATCAGAATCGAGCTGCCGCACCCGAGACGGGGACCGCTGACGGTCCACAGGTCGTCCGTGAGAACTCGCATGTCCTCGATGACGGAGGGGAAGGGGCGGTGACGGTTGTCGAATTCCTCGATTTCGAGTGCGAGGCCTGCGGTGCGTTTTATCCCCTCGTCGAGGATCTCCGCGGCAAGTTCGATGGCGAGATCACGTACGTGATCCGCTACTTCCCGCTGCCTGGTCACCTCAACTCGAAGAACGCCGCAATCGCTGCCGAAGCCGCAGCGCAGCAGGGGCGGCTGGAAGACATGTATCACCGCCTGTTCGAGACGCAGCCTCAATGGGGTGAGGCTCAAGAGTCTCGTGCGGACCTGTTCCGGGGGTTTGCGGAGGAACTCGGATTGGACATGGCCGCGTTCGATGATGCGGTCGCTGATCCGGCGACAGCAGAACGGGTCCAGTTCGATCTCGACGAGGGTGAGCAGCTCGGTGTCAGCAGTACCCCCTCGTTCTTCATCGATGGAGAGCCTGTCGTGCTGGAAACGTGGACCGACCTGGAGGACAGCATTGAAGCCGCGGTGAACGGTGCTGAATGATGGCGCGTTCGCTATCGCACCGTCGCGTCATCATCGTTGGCGCCGGGCATTCCGGATTGGCGACAGCCGCCGCGCTCAGGTCCTCCGGGCTTGAGCCACAGAAAGACTTCGTGATCATCGATTCTGCACCCCCCGGTCAACGAAGCTGGGCCACACGGTGGCAGTCGATGAAACTGCGCAGTGCGGCACGCCACAGTGTCGTCCGCGGGTTCCCTTTCCCGGGCGATGAAGATCGTCATCCGAGTGCGGATGAGATGTCCGACTATCTGTCTTCGGTGGAGAAAGCCATCGGTGTGAAGACCGTGTGGAGCACACGAGCTCTTGGAGTCAACCGGTTGGGCGACGGATCCACGCTGCATCTGTCGACCTCCGCCGGGGAAGTGCAAACACGAAATGTGGTCTGTGCAACGGGAGCTGCCGCCGTGCCGCGCATACCGGGGTGGCGCCAGGAACTGGCAGTGCCCGGTGTTGTGCTGCATTCCAGCCAGTACCTCGACCCCGCGCAGATACCCCCCGGCCGCGTGTTGATCGTTGGCGGCGGATACAGCGGAGTGGAGATTGCTGAAGAACTCACGTCCTCCCACGACGTCACCCTCGCGACTCGAGCGGAACCACCACGGGCATCAGAGCGGCCCATCTGGTCAAGGCTGCGACGTAAGGGTCCGATGTCCGAGGCACGCCCCCGCGCAGCTTCGACAGACGTCACTCATGCCGCCGCCGTAACGGGGGTCAACGGAGACACCGTGATGTTCGCCGATGGGGCGTCCATGAAGCCGCAATCCCTGATCCTCGCGACCGGGTACGAGCCGGCAGACGGATGGCTGCCCGATTCGGAGCCCCCCGGGCAGCCATTACACGTCAGTGCACGCATCCCCGGACTGTTCACTGTTGGCATGCCGCGATACTCCCGGGCGGACGCTGACACCCTCGCTGGGGCGAGCCGTGAAGCGGCGACCGTCGCCCGGCTAATCGTCGGACGGCCATAAAGGAGCACCATGACAGAAACAGGGCACAGTCACGGTATCGGTGACGCCACTCCCCGCAATCGCCTGGTCATCGCGTTCGCGATCACCTCCTCGGTCTTCATCATCGAAGTAGTCGGGGCAATCATCACAGGCAGCCTCGCACTGCTCGTTGATGCGGCGCACATGCTCACCGATGTCGTCGGGTTGGCGATGGCCGTCACCGCTGCGCATCTGATGAACCGTCCCCCGACTCCCAAGTACACCTTCGGTCTTCAACGCACTGAGGTGCTCGGTGCACTCGCTCAAGCAGCTCTGCTGCTCGGAGTGGGCATCTTCGCGCTCGTGGAAGGCGTACGTCGGCTGTTCGAGCCCCCGGAGATCGCTTCGGGAAGTCTGCTGTTCTTCGGCATCGTCGGTCTCGTCGCCAACATCGCCTCCATGCTCGTATTGTTCAGCGGCCGCGGGCGCAATCTCAACATGCGCGCCGCGTTCCTCGAGGTCGTCAACGATGCCCTCGGTTCCGTCGGCGTCATCGCCAGCGCCATCCTCATCGCCGTTTTCGGTTGGTATCAGGCGGACGCTGTCGCGGGCGTCTTAATCGCGCTACTCATCATTCCCCGCACCCTCATCCTGTTGCGAGCATCCGGCCGGGTCCTGTTGGAGTCCACACCTGCCGGTCTCGACCTCGAGGATGTTCGCCGCCACATCCTTGCCCTTCCGCACGTGGTCGCGGTGCACGACCTCCACGCGACCCAGGTCTCGACCGACCTCCCCACGCTCACCGCCCATGTTGTGGTCGATGACACCGTCACGATGGAAGCTTCCGCCGAACTGCTGGCATCACTTCAGCAATGCGTCAGCGAACATTTCGCCGTGAGCATCGAACACTCCACCTTCCAGATTGAACCCGAATCCCACCCCGGAGAGCACGACACCCATGCATAAACGCCTCTCGGCACGCACCACTGCCGTCCTCACCACCCTGTTGTTGTCGGCATCCGTCGTACTTGGGGCTGCATCTCCGGCCGCCGCTCATGACGACTTCGTTTCGTCGTACCCCACCGCCGACTCGACCATCAACGGATCCCCCGACGAGATCTCTCTGATGTTCACCGGAACCCTCACCGGTGGTGACGACGCAACGGTCGTCGAGGTTATCGATGAAAGCGGAGCAAACGTCGCCGTCGACCCGCCGACGGTGAGCGGTGACTCGATCACCCAACACCTCTCCCCGGACGCCGCAACCGGCATCTTCACCGTCCGCTGGAAGACCGTCTCCGCCGACGGACACCCGATCAGCGGAGAGTATGTCTACACCGTCACGCCCGCGATGGCCACGGAACCCAGCACTCCGACCACAAGCCCCACCCCTGAAACCTCCCCAACCGAGGAGCCGGAACCGGCCCGACCCGCGCAAACATACGGTGGCACGGCATCCGGCGGCGGCGCTTTCGAACTGCTGCCCCTGTTCTTCCTCTCGGGTCTAGCACTGATTCTGGGGATCGGCGTTGTGGGAGTGGTTATGGCCGGGCGCCAGCGTCACCAGCGCGACCGCGCACAGGCCGCCAAGGATGCCGCAGCTACGGAGAACGACGCCGATGCGTGATCGAGTCCGCCGGTCGGCCGTGATGCTCATCGTCGCCGCCATCGTCATCCTGATCGATCAAGGCACCAAGACTCTTGCTCTGAACACGTTGCGGCAAGATGCGCGTATACCGCTGATCGGTGACTGGCTCGGTCTTCAACTGGCCTTCAACCCCGGGGCGATCTTCTCGCTCGGGGAAGGTTCCACATGGGTCATCACCGTCATCGGGGTCGCTGTCACCGCGGTCCTCATCGGTGCCGCCATCCGAGCCCGGAACGTCTGGTCGGCGGTTGGTTTCGGTTTCATCGTGGGCGGTGCGATCGGAAACCTCATCGATCGCTTATTCTCGCCGCCCGCGTTCGGGATCGGGCACGTCACCGACTTCCTCGCCTACGGGAACCTGTTCATCGGCAACCTCGCCGATGTCGCTCTCGGCATCGGTGCCGTATTCCTCATCGTCGCGGGTCTGCGCACAAGCCGTCGCCGGCCAGACCCCGCGTCCCGCCCCGATCCCGTCGACCCTGTACCCGCCGAAGAAACGGTTCACCCATGAGTCCCAAAGAACGCGTCCCCTCCACTTACCAGCGGAATGCCCTGGCCCCCAGCCTCGTCGCCGCCGCGATCCTGTTCCTGGCCCCGGCGCTCTTCCAGGCGAACTGGGCACCGCTCGTCCTCTTCATCGCCTCGATTTTCGGGCTGATCGTCGGGTGGTTTGCGCTGCAGGCACGCCACTGGTGGTGGATCCCGGTTTTCCTCGCGATCGCCGTGCTCTGGAATCCGGTGATGCCGTTCCCCTTCTCCGGTGTCGTGTGGACCACAGCACAGCCCGTCGCGGCCGTGGTCTTCTTGGCAGCGGGTGCGACGATCAAGGTGATCCGGAAGTGAGCGGCGTGAGCTTCGCGTCACGACCATGCGTGTGAGCGGCGAGATCCCGGACAGTCCCCCGTCACTGCAGACGTTCCTCGCACCGGCCGACATTCCTCTTCCGGTGCTACCCATCGTCGCGGGGATCCTCGCTGCGCTTTATCTCGTCGGAGCGATCCGATTGTGGACGCACGGGCGTCGTTGGCCCGTGTGGCGGACGGTCAGCTTCCTTCTCGGGTGCGTTCTCCTCGCGGCGGTCACTGGCCTGGGCGTTGAAACGTATGGCCAGGCGCTGGTGTCCGTTTTCATGTTCCAGCAGCTCACTCTGATGATGATGGTGCCGCCGCTACTGGTCCTCGGCTCACCCGGAACCCTTCTTCTGCGAGCAACACCGCATCACGGAGCGGGACGGGTAGTCCTCACAGCGGCCCACAGTGCTCTTCGAAGCCCGGCCGCGAGATGGGTACTTAGCCCGTGGGCCACTGTGCCGCTCTACCTGTTCGCGTTCTACGGCATCTACCTTGCGGGTGCTGCCGATTCCATCCTCACTCTCCCCACGGGTCACGTCGCGCTCGAGGTCGGATTCCTCCTCGCCGGCATGCTGTTCACCATCCCCATCTTGTCCTCCGATCCTCTGCCGGTCAGGTTGGGTCACGGTGCCCGTGCGCTGGATGTGTTTGCTGAAGCCGCGCTCCACGCATTCTTCGGGGTGTTCCTCATGATGGCCAGCACGATCCTGGTCGGCTCGTTCGTCGCCCCCACAGAGGCGCTAGGCATCGATCCCCTCGCTGACCAGCAGCTAGCCGGTGCTCTGGCCTGGTCCTACGGCGAAGCCCCGACCGTGCTGATGTTGATCTACGTGATGCATCGTTGGTTCCGCAGCGACACCGCTCGTGCTGCCGCGGCGGACCGGTACGCCGACGTGCATGGGAACGCCGACCTCGACACGTACAACGCCTATCTGAAAAATCTGAGCTCTCATGACCGTGACCGCTGACCCGTTGGTGGGACCCCCCATTTTCGTTCGATCGAGGCGCGGCAACCCCAGAGAGCACAACGCGCGCCTGCCTGTTGCGGTGCCGTTTTCCGTAGCGATCATCGCGGCCGCCGTCGCAGGAGGAATACTGGATTTCGCCTACCCCGCATACGGGTGGTGGCCCGCAGCATTCGTGAGCGTAACCATCGGGCTGTGGACGCTCCGCGGACGTTCTCTACCCGGGGCGTTCCTGATCTCCCTCGTCTACGGCGCGGCCTTCTACTTCACCCACTTGGCATGGGTGTCACGGTTTCTGGGGCCTATCCCGTGGGTCGCGCTGGCTGGCTTGGAAGCTCTGCTGTTCGGTGCCGGCGGCGTGCTGATCGCACTCGCCTATCGAGCCACCACCCGGACCGGATACGGGTACCGCGCGTTTACCCCTCTGCTGGTCGCCGGGGTGTGGGTGCTGCGAGAAACGCTGATGGGTAGCACGCCGTACACCGGGTTCCCATGGGCGCGCGTCGGTTTCAGTCTCGCCGAGAGCCCGCTCGCGGAGGCCGCATCCTGGGTTGGGACCACCGGGCTGTCCTTCCTGACAGTCCTGGTCTGCGCGAGCGTTGTGGAAGCCCTCATCCTCCGCCGATGGGAGCCAGCAGCAGCAGCGGCGGTCATCGTCGTTGCCGCGATAGCCGTCCCTCTGTTCCCGACTGAGCAAGCGGGAATGTTGCGCGTCGGATGGGTGCAGGGCAACGGTCCCAGCGGCTACTTCGACACCAAAACAACAGGTGACATCCTGCGCGCGCAGGAAGAAGCGACCGCTCCTCTTCTGGACCGTGAGATGGACCTTCTCGTCTGGCCAGAAGGGGCCGTCGACGCCGATCCCCTGCGCGATGTCGCCGTCGCGGGCCGCCTTGATCGACTCGTGCAGGGCGCCGGCGCTCCGGCACTGGTGAATGCGGCGACCACCCGCGGAGCCGACACGTTCAACACCTCGATGCTGTGGACCAGCGCCGGGCCGCAGCAGCTCCACGACAAGGCCAACCCCGTCCCTTTCGGCGAATACGTCCCGGACCGTTGGTTCTACGAAGCCATCGCCCCCGACCTCATCGGATTGATACAACGCGAGTACACGCCCGGCTCCAACACACCCCTCATGAACGTTGGCGATGTGCCCATCGGTCTGGCCATCTGTTTCGACGTCATCTACAACGACGTCATCCACCAAAGCGCGGCCTCTGGTGCGCAGATGTTCGTGTTTCAAACCAACAACGCGGACTTCAGAGGCACCGACGAGAACCTCCAACAGCTGGCCATCGCCCGTATGCGCGCGCTCGAAACAGGGAGAACTGCCGTCAACGTCTCCACCACCGGGACCAGTCAAGTCATCGGCCGCGATGGAAAAGTGTTGGCTCAGGTTGCGGTGGACACGACCGCGGCGAAGATCACCGAGGTCCCCCTCCGCACCGGCACGACCCTCGCCGTCGTGCTGATGCCGTGGCTCGGCTGGACACTCAGTATCGGAAGCGTACTCGCGCTGCTCGTCGTGTCGATCCGACAGCGGCGGTCGGATGCTCACTCCCAGGAAGACGGATGGATGAAGTTGTGAAACTCAAGATTCTGACCTCTGTCGCGGCACTCTGCGCACTGTTTCTACTCAGCAGCTGCGCACCCACCGTCCACCTCGAGCCCGCAGCAAACGCGAATGACCCGCTGTGCGCAGAGGTCACCGTACGACTACCGGACTCGATAGGCGACCAGGATCGCGTCTGGACGGACGCTCAGGCCACCGCAGCATGGGGCACCCCCAGCAGCGTGCTCCTCACCTGCGGGTCGGAGCCCCCGGCCCCCACCACGCTGCAATGTGTCAGCTTGGGTGGCGTCGATTGGATCGTCGACGAGGAGGACACCCCGAATCTGCGGCTCACAACCTACGGCCGAGAGCCAGCTGCCCAGGTGTACGTGGACACCACCACCCTGTCGGCAGACGCGGTTCTTGAATCTCTCGCCGGGGCGATCCAGCAGCTCCCCAAGACCGGTGAATGCACGGCACCTGTAACCGAAGACCCAGACGTCGTAGGCGATGAGACGGGAGATACCGCTCCATGAATCCCGTTGTTCTCCGGATTGTTGGTCCGACGATTCTCGTTGTCGCCGCACTCATCGCTGCGGTGGTCGGGCTCGCGATCGGTGGAGGAGCTGCACCAAGACTCACCAATGACCCTGGAGCGCTCGTGCGATGGGGACTCCCGGCCGCGAAGCTGATCGTCAATCTTTCCGGTGCGGCAATGCTCGGGCCCCTGGTGCTGGCGGTGTTCGCTCTCCCCTCAGGGGGGAAACCGTTCACCGTCGCGCTCGATATCGCCTCCGCCGGCGCCGCGACCCTCACCATCTCAAGCGGGGTGGTGGCTTTCCTCACCTTCCTGTCGTCGTTCAATCCGCAAGTGAGCCTGAACGCCGAGTTCGGTGCGCAATTGGGCCGCTTTCTTCTCGACACGGAGCTGGGACGATCATGGCTTATCACCGTGATCCTCGCCTCGGTCGTGACAGTCCTCGCATTCGCTGTTCGCAGCAATGGGGCGGTGCTGTTCACGACCGTGCTCGCGATCATCAGCCTGATACCCATGGCCACCCAGGGTCATTCGGGTGAGCTCGCCAACCACGATCCCGCGGTCATGTCCCTCGTCCTGCATGTCATTTCAGCAGCAGTATGGCTCGGCGGTCTCATCCTGCTCGTCGTCGCGCGACCGATCAGCTCGCCGCGCGAACTCGAGAACCTGCTCCGCCGGTACTCGACGGTGGCGCTCATCGCGTTCATCGGCGTCGCCGTCTCGGGATACGCGCGGACGCTCACAGCCCTCGGCCGGTGGGAGGATTTGGCCTCACCGTACGGCATCCTCCTTCTCACAAAGATCGGCGCGCTTTTGGTCATGGGCGTCCTGGGTGCCGCCTACCGCCGCCGACTCATCGCAAAGACCAGCGAGGGCCGTGGCGCCTTCTGGACGATCGTGTGCGTCGAACTCGGTTTCATGGGTGTCGCGAGCGGGGTCGCCG
The DNA here is from genome assembly GCF_050470785.1 of Microbacterium sp. NRRL B-14842. NCBI lineage: Bacteria > Bacillati > Actinomycetota > Actinomycetes > Micrococcales > Microbacteriaceae > Microbacterium > Microbacterium sp. NRRL B-14842. The sequence continues at coordinate 2,812,732 of NZ_JBFLUM010000001.1, forward strand.
CCGCCCTCGCCCGCACCGCCGCCCCCGCCGATGCGATCACCCTGCCGCAGACCACCGCCGCGGAGATCCTCACCGACGCACCCGTCCCGGTCGCACTCACCCTGCAGAGATGGTTCACGGCGTGGAGTCCCGACCTCCTTTGGGTGCTCGTCGCGGGTTTCGGAATCGTCTTCTACCTCGTCGGCGTCCGACGCGCACGGCGCCGCGGGTATCCGTGGCCAGCCAGGCGCACGATCAGCTGGATTGCGGGGATGGGGGCGCTTCTGTGGACGACCAGTGGGCCGATCGCAGCCTATGACGATTCGCTCATCAGTATGCGATTCCTCGCCTTCGCTCTCCTCAGTCTCGCGATCCCCTTGCTCCTTGTCTTCGCGGCGCCGATCACCCTCGCAACCTTGGTCATCCACCCACGGGACGATGGAAGCCGAGGACCGCGCGAATGGCTTCTCTGGGCCGCCCACAGCCCCCTGGCCCGGTTTACTCGTCGCCCCGTCGTCGCCGCGTCCCTGTTCGCCACGTCGCTGTGGTTGTTCCACTACTCCGACCTGTTCCGATGGTCGCTCTACGACCAGCTCGGAGCGGAATGGATGATCAGCCAGCTCCTCGTCACCGGGTGCCTCTTCGTACGATCGCTTTCCCCGAACGCGTCCACGACTCCCGAGGGGCGGTGGCGTGTGGCCTCACTCACTGCGCTCACAGGCGTGGCCACTTTCTTCGGCATCGCCACTATCGCTCGCTCCGACCTCATCGTCGCGGAGTGGTTTGGCGCCATGGGGCGCACGTGGGGACCCACCCCCCTGCAGGACCAGGCCCTCGCCGGAGCCGCCACCTTGATGATCGCGGGAATGCTCGCAATCCTCACCGGCTTCTCCGTCCTCCACACGAAACGCAACAACAGACCTACCGACAGCACCCCCGTGCCCGCCGGACGAAAGGACCCACGCCCGTGACCTCCACCCACCGCACCCGCTGGCTCGCCAGCACACTTCTTGCCCTCATCGCACTGGGAATCGTGGCCGCACCGGCCCCCGCAGCTCTCGCGCACGACAACCTCCTGGACACCGTGCCCGGGGCAGACGAAACCGTCACCCAACTCGACGACGTCGCTCTCACGTTCAGCGGGGAACTCATTGACTTCAGCCAGGCAAGCTTCGCCCAAGTGCAAGGACCCGACGGCCTCTTCTACGAATCCAGCTGCTCCACCATCGACCGCAACATCCTCACCACCCCGGTCGCACTCGGAGAACCCGGCGTCTACACCGTGCTTTGGAACGCCGTCTCCAGCGACGGTCACCCCATATCCGAGAGCTTCACGTTCACGTACGCTCCCACCGGCATCGAGCCAGGGCTGGGATGGGACCAACCAGCATGCGGGAACGAACAATCACGGATGCAACCGGCAAAGGCGTCGCCCTCTGCTGTGCCAACTACCGAACCTCCCGCAGCGGACACCCCTGCCCCGGCGGCATCCGCAGGCGAGAACGAGGTGGCTTCGATCGCGATCCCGCTCATCATCGCCGTGGCTGTCATAGGTGCCGCGGTGATCGCCACCACCGTTGTCGTACGGCAAGTGAAAAAGAACAAACACAACAAGGTGAGCCCCGACATCCACACGGACCCGAAAGCGTGAACTTCGTGTCAGGACAGTCGAACTCGAATTCGATGCGACAGATATGGGCCACTGATCAGAGATCACGAGCGAGTCGGCGCGACTTCGGCGGCCACGTACGGCCGATGGACCAGACGGCGGGCAATGCAAGCGTGGCCAATCTGCGCGCCCATGGCAGCAGAATCCACGAAGCCGAGCTCGAGGAGAGGGCACAGTGAACGGACGACTCGTCTCTGCGGCTACGGAGGCGGCTGAAGAATGCGGTTGTGCACCCACGCCCGCCGAACGCGACTCGTTCTGGAAGCTGAGTGTTACTCGACGTGGCGCTTTCGGGCTCGGCGCGCTCGGTGTCGCTGCATTCGCTGCACTCGGCATCGGCTCCGGCGACTCAGCGGCGTACGCTGCGTCGTACCCGAGTTGGGACGATGTGCAACGCGCCAAGAACAACGAAGCTGCCAAGGCTGCCGAGATCACCCGAATCGAAGGGCTGATCCAGTCCTTGACGCGGAAGGTCGCTGAGACTCAGGTTGCTGCCGATACAGCCTCCGACGAGTTCTATGCAGCGCAGCAGGAGTACTTCGCTGCGATCACGGAAGCTCAGAGCCTGCAGGCGCAGGCGGACGAACAATCAGCGATTGCCGAAACCTCTGCGCGCAGGGCCGGTCAAGTTGCGGCACAGCTGTATCGCAACGGTGGAGATGATTCAGCACTGCAACTGTTCTTCTCCGGTTCCGCGGCCAACGCCGATGAGCTCCTGTCACGCCTGGGCACCATGGACAAGCTTCTCGAGTACAACCGGTCGGTCTACGATGGCGCAATCTCGGCGCGCAACACCGCCCAATCGCTGACCGATCAGGCGAAGGTTGCCCGCGACGAACGAGACCGCCTGCAGCAGGTCGCAGAGCAGAAGATGATTGCGGCACAAGAAGCGGCCGACGCCGCACAGGCCGCGCTCGACGAGCAAGCCGCGAACCTCGAGACGATGCAGGCGCAGCTCGCCGCGCTGAAAGACACCACCACGCAGACTGTCGCTGGTTACCAGTCGGGTGTGGCCGCGCGCGAGGCCGAAGAGCGCGCCCGTCGCGAACGCGAAGCCGCGGAAGCGGCAGCCAACGGTGGCGGCAACGGCGGCGGCGGAGGCTCTGCCGGTAGCGGCGGTTGGGTCCGGCCCCACGGGGGCGGCCGAAGTTCAAGCTACGGCCCGCGGACCCCGATCTGCGGTTCGCAGGGCTGCTCCTCGAGCTACCACTACGGCGCGGACATGGCCAATGGCTGCGGAGCGGCGATCTACGCCGCCAACTCCGGAACAGTGGACTACGCCGGCGCGAACGGCAACTACGGCAATTACGTCCGCATCCAACACGGCGGGGGCGTCAGCACCGGGTACGCGCACATCAAACCCAGTGGCATCCTCGTTGGCAGGGGGCAATGGGTCAATTCGGGCCAGGTCATCGCTTACGCGGGTGACACTGGACGCTCCTTCGGTTGCCATCTGCATTTCGAGGTCTACATCAATGGTGGTTACACCAACCCCGTCCGATTCATGGAAGACCGCGGCGTCTATATCTAAGGCTCCGACATGGGAGCACGAAGTGGCGCCACCCACAATGACCAGTTGGGTAGAGAGGGCTGCTCCAGTCGTCACTCGCGACATCCTTGCTAGGGATCTCAGAGAGGGAGAATGACGCTACCCATCACCGCCGTCAGCCGCGACATGATGTCGGTCCACAGCCCTGTCACCATCAGGATTCCGAGGACGATCAGCAGTATGCCTCCGCATACGTTCACCACCCGGATGTGACGACGGAGGAACTCGACCGTCTTCGCCGCCCAACCGAACCCGAATGCGACCAACAGGAACGGGATGCCGAGGCCGAGCGAATACGCGAGGCCGAGGAAGCCGGCACGGACAGGGTCGCCAGCATTGAACGAAAGCGCGATGATCGCGGCAAGCGTCGGACCCATGCACGGTGCCCAGCCGATACCAAGTGCCACTCCAAGTAGCGGCGCCCCTGCGATTCCGGCCCGGGAGCCGACGTGGAAGCGGACCTCCCGCTGGGCGAAATTGAACAACCCGAGAAAGACGAGCCCCATCAGGATGATGACGACTCCGAGGATGCGTGTGACCAGGTCGCCCCAGCGTAGGAAGAACACGCCGGCCGTGCCGCCCAGCGCGGTGATGAGAACGAAGACGACGCTGAAGCCGAGGATGAACAGCAGTACGCCGACTACGAGCTGACGGCGCTGGGGCGCGACTGCGTTCGTCGCGCGACCCTTCGAGTCCGGCGCGACCACCCCGCCAAGGAAGCCGAGGTAGCCGGGGACCAGCGGGAGCACGCAGGGCGACAAGAACGACACGAGGCCAGCGAGCATCGCGACGGGGACTGCGAGCCAGAGCGCACCGGACCCGATGATGGTGTCGGCGTTCACGGTGTCTCCGCCAGAGCGTCCTTGACGAGCGTCGAGAGGATCGAGGTGCCGTCGATGGGTCCGATGATGCGGGCGGCGACACGGCCCTGCCTGTCGAGCACGAGAGTCGTCGGCGTCGCCTGGATCGGCACGACCTCGGAGAAAGCGAGTTTCGCCTCGGCCGTGTTCACGTCGATCAGGCTCGGGTAGGTGATGCCGAACTCGTGAGAGAAAGCCTGGGCAGTGTCGGCCTGGTCGCGGGTATTGATGCCGATGAAAGCTACATCCTCGCCGCCGTATTCTTGCCAGACGCTTTCGAGATCCTTCGCCTCGATGCGGCACGGCGCGCACCCGGCGTACCAGAAGTTCACCACCGTGACCTTGCCGGCGTTGTCTGCGCTGTCGAAATCATCACCAGTTTCAGTGATGCCGCTGAAGTCGACCGGTTCGCTCCGCTCGTCGATCGGGATCTCGACGATCGCGCCGCCAGCGGCCACATACCCGGTGTTCTCACCCTTGAGGAAGGAATCGCTGACCGGATCCGGCGCACACCCGCTCAGACCGATCACGGACACAGCGAGCATGGCCCCGACCGCGCCACGAACGGCACGAAAGCGGGGTCTTCGACGCATATTTCGAACCTTACACAGATCACCTATGCGTCACCTTTGCCTCGGACACTTCCCGACCGGGAATAGACTCGCATGCATTGTGTTATATACCCCTAGGGGGTATCTTTTTGGGAGTGAACGGCTACGAGAGCAACAAGGCTGATCTGCGTAAGCGGTTGAGCCGGGTAGAGGGTCAGGTGCGAGGTATCGCACGAATGGTTGATGAGGACAAGTACTGCATCGATATCTTGACGCAGGTGTCTGCGGCGACGAAGGCCCTCGAGACGGTGGCGTTGTCGCTACTCAGTGACCATCTCGCTCATTGTGTCGCTCAGGCAAGTGCTGAGGGAGGCGAGGTGGCTGCGGCGAAGGTCCGCGAGGCCAACGAAGCGATCGCTCGTCTCGTCCGTTCATAACTACTACGTCTGTCTACTCGAAGGAGCACATCATGACTGATCGCATCGAACTCGGCTTGAAGGACGCGAATGCGGGGTGCGCATGCTGCGCTGCCCCTTCATCCGTTGACGCATCCGCGCCTGTCGCGGCCCCGGTCTCGGCCGAGATCTTGGTTGCGGGGATGACATGCTCGCATTGCGCCTCCAGCGTCAGCGATGAGCTGAACGCCATCGATGGTGTCGACGGTGTCACGGTCGACCTGAATGCCGGCGGGGCATCCCGCGTGATTGTCCACAGCGCCGCCCCTATCGATCCCACGGCTGTACGGGCTGCGGTTGAAGAGGCCGGCTACACCCTCGCAACCTCCCCGATCTGAGTCGCTATCCGTTTGCGCCCGGCTGATCCGGGTGCATCCGAGCAAGGAGTTTCCGATGAGCCAGCATGACCAGCACCACGAACACACTGCGCATCAGGATCACGGCAGCGTGCCGACAACGGAGCATGACCACACGGCGATGAGCCACGACCACGGTGCTCCCCCAGAGCACGCTGGTCACACGAGCCGCGGCGGTCACGGCGGTCACGGCGGTCACGGCGGTCACGGCGGTCACGGCGATCATGTCGGTCAGTTCCGGCGGTTGTTCTGGATCATGCTGGTCCTCGCGGCCCCTGTGGTTGGGTTCTCGATGATGTTCTCGATGCTGCTCGGGTACCCATTGCCCGACGCCGCGTGGGTGGGTTGGGTGTCCCCGGTTCTCGGGACCGTGATGTATGTGTGGGGCGGGGCCCCGTTCCTCACGGGTGCCGTGAGCGAGCTCCGTGCACGCAAGCCCGGGATGATGCTGCTGATCGCCCTTGCGATCACCGTGGCATTCCTGGCGTCCTGGGGTGCGAGCCTCGGCATGCTGCACCACGAGTTGGATTTCTGGTGGGAGCTGGCGCTGCTGATCGTGATCATGCTGCTTGGTCACTGGATCGAGATGCGCTCGCTCGCGCAGACGACATCGGCCTTGGATTCCTTAGCGGCGTTGCTGCCTGACGAGGCAGAAAAGGTCGACGGCGATACGACCGTAACGGTCGCGCCCTCGGACTTGCAGGTAGGCGATGTCGTGGTCGTGCGTCCGGGCGGGCGGGTCCCCGCCGATGGGCGCATCGTTCAGGGATCGGCCAGCATGGACGAGTCGATGATCACCGGAGAATCCCGGCCGGTGCGCCGCAGCGATGGCGACCCGGTCATTGCCGGTACCGTCGCCACGGATTCCGGAGTGCGGGTGGAGATCACGGCCATCGGTGAGGACACCGCTCTCGCGGGGATTCAGAAGCTGGTCACCGAGGCGCAGAGTTCGTCGTCTCGGGCGCAGCGGCTCGCGGACAAGGCCGCAGGGTGGCTGTTCTGGTTCGCGCTCGGCGCCGCAGCGATCACCGCGATCGTCTGGACGGTTGTTGGCCTACCCGACGCCGCCGTCATCCGCACCATCACGGTGCTGGTGATCGCCTGCCCGCACGCGCTGGGCCTGGCGATCCCGCTGGTCGTGTCGATCGCGACCGAGCGCGCCGCCCGCGGGGGCGTGCTCATCAAGGATCGTCTCGCGCTGGAGAGCATGCGCACCGTCGACACTGTTCTGTTCGACAAGACGGGCACGCTCACCAAGGGCACCCCCGCGGTGACCGCCATCAACCCCGTCACGGGGACCGACGCCGATCAGCTGTTGGCGTGGGCGGCCGCGGCGGAAGCAGACTCCGAGCACCCCCTCGCCCGCGCGATCGTCAACGCGGCAAAAGAGAAGACGCTCACCGTTCCACGCTCAACCGACTTCGAGTCATCCCCCGCTGTCGGGGTGCGTGCCCGCGTTGACGGACGTGTCGTGCAGGTCGGTGGCCCGTACATGCTCGAGCAGGAGAATGCGCAGGAGCTGCCCGTTGCTGACGAGTGGCGGAACGAGGGTGCGATCATCCTTCACGTGCTCGTCCACGGTCAGGTTGTGGGCGCGCTGCGTCTGGCGGATGAGATCCGCTCGGAGTCGCGCCATGCGGTCGACGCGCTCCATGAGAGCAGTGTGCAGGTGGTCATGATCACCGGTGATGCGGACGCGGTCGCCGCCTCCGTGGCGGGCGAACTCGGCATCGACCGGTACTTCGCCGGGGTACGCCCCGAGGACAAAGCGTCGAAGGTGAAAGAGCTTCAGGGCGAAGGTCGAAAGGTCGCCATGGTTGGTGACGGGGTGAACGATGCCCCCGCGCTGGCGCAGGCGGACGTCGGTATTGCGATCGGGGCGGGAACCGATGTCGCAATCGCGTCTGCGGGGGTCATCCTCGCCAGCGACGACCCCCGGTCGGTGATCTCCGTGATTGAGCTGTCGCGGGCCAGTTACCGGAAGATGAAACAGAACCTCTGGTGGGCCGCCGGGTACAACCTTCTCTCGGTGCCGTTGGCTGCCGGTGCGCTCGCCCCCGTCGGGCTCGTGTTGCCGATGTCGGTCGGTGCAGTGTTGATGTCACTATCCACGATCGTTGTCGCGCTGAATGCGCAGTTGCTGCGACGGCTGAACCTCAGCCCGGACGCCGTCGTCGACAAGTAGGCGCATGGGCGGCGGCGACGTACCCTGGAAGAAAGGGAGGTGGGACAGTGTTGACGACGATCGCACGGCGCGTGCATGACCAGCGCACCCTCACCCGCACCCTCCTGACCGTCGTCGCCGTCGCCTTTTCCGTGATCTTCGGGCTTCTGGCGATGCACTCGATGAACACGCACACCATGCCCTCCGGGCACAGCGAAACCATCGCGGTCGCACCCGCGCATGCCGACGCTCACCCCGCACACGCCTCAGGCGAAGCTGCAGCGATGGATGAGACGGGCTGTGCGACGTGCTCTGACGATCACGGCATGTCGTGGATGGCCTGCGTTCTCGCGCTCCTCATCGCCGTAGTGCTGGTCACCCGGCCGCCCGCCTGGTGGCGCTCACTCACCGAAACCCCTGGTCCGCTCCTTTCACGTTTTGCGCTTCGCGGCGCGCTGTACCCGCTGCGGCCGCCGTCTCTCACCGTTCTCTGCATCAGTCGCACCTGATGGCTGGCATGCCCGTTCTATGGGCAACGCCCCCTCGCCCAGCCTGTCTCGCTGGGCACCATCATCGACTCTTGGAGAGAACCATCATGAAGACCCGTTTTGCGGCGACCGCCGCACTCACTCTCACTGCTGTGCTCGCCCTTGCCGGCTGCGCTGGAAACACCTCCGGCGGAGGCGATATGCCCGGCATGAATCACGAGAGCAGCAGCTCCGCCCCGGCGTCGGCGGACGCCAATGACGCCGACATCATGTTCGCCAGCATGATGAAGGAGCACCACGCTCAGGCCATCGAGATGTCTGACATGCTCCTCAGCAAGGACGGCGTCAACGAGCGCGTCGCCGCCCTCGCGGAAGAGATCAAGGCAGCGCAGGGCCCCGAAATCCAGAAGATGGAGCAGTGGCTCGAAGAGTGGGGCGCTGATACCTCCAACATGGAAGGCATGGACCACGGCGGCGGCATGATGTCCGACGACGACATGCAGGCCCTCGAAGATGCCACCGGGGCGGACGCCAGCCGTCTGTTCCTCGAGCAGATGATCGAGCACCACCAGGGTGCCGTCGAAATGGCCCAAGACGAAGTCGACAACGGCCAGAACAGTGACGCGGTCGCCCTGGCCGAGACGATCATCGAGGCACAGACCACGGAGATCGCCACGATGAAAGACCTCCTCGACACACTCTGATCTACGTTCCGGGGGTGCGGCGCTCGCCCGCACCCCCGAACTGGCCTTCTCGCAGTAACCCACGCCACCGCGCTGGTGCCATGTCGCGACTCTCATTCGCGTACCGCTCGCGCACCTGCATGCATTTCTTCACGTCGGAGTCTCATGAACCGCCACTCGCCCCTACCCGCTTTCGCGATCGCTCTCGCAGCCGTCGCCCTCACCGGCTGCGCCGTGCCGCAGGCCTCCGGCACCAACGCGGTCCCCCCCGTTATCCAACACATTCACGGTGTTGCCGCTGACCCCCGCGGTGAGGACCTCTTCATAGCCACCCACGGAGGACTCTTCACCCTCACTCCTGAAGGTGCGATCGCCGGTCCCATCGGAGGCCACGATTTCGATGCGATGGGCTTTACCGTCCTCGACGACGCCCTCTTCGCATCCGGTCACCCGGGCACACAGACACCCGCAGAGCTCGGCTCCCCGAACCTAGGTGTCATTCGTAGTGACGACTTCGGCGAATCGTGGTCACCGATCGCCCTCACTGGCAGTACGGACTTCCATGTCCTCACCGCCGGACCAGACGGCACTCTCTACGGGATCGCCTCCGATGGCGTCGATCTGCTCATCAGCACTGACGACGGTCTCGAATGGACCCGCGGCGCAACACTTGCCGCGGCAGACCTCGCCGCCACCGGCGACGGTCTCTACGCCGCCGCGGAAGAAGGACTGCTCCTCAGCACCGACAACGGCGCCACCTTCACCCCCGTCGCCGACGCCCCGCTGCTCTACACACTCGACGCCAAACCCAATGGCTCGCTCGCAGGAGTCGGAACCGACGGTGCCCTCTGGTCACAGAACACCGAAGGAACATGGCAACGCCTCGACCCGCTTCAAGGGGCCGCTCAGGCCTTCACCGCGATCGATGACGAACGCTTCATCGTTGTCGACGACCGCGGCATCGTCCAGATCACAGCCGACGACACAACCATCCTCGCCCCCGCCCGGTAGAGAACGCCACCACCAGAACGGCCACCCATGGTCCCCCGCCGCAATCCCTTCCGACGCATATCCGTCTTCATCGCGTGCGCCACAGTCCTCGCCCTGCTTCTCGCCCTTGCGAGCTTCTACCTCATCGGAGCCATATTCAGATGACCCGCCACCTGCACCCAGCTCGGCACCGTCCACGAGCACACGTTCCCACGCGCACCAGCCACATGTCCCCACAGCGGCGTCACGATCGCCTCGTACGTATCGGGGCCTTCCTTCTCCTGGCCGCCGTCGCACTGATCGCAACTCATCTCCTCATCGACACAACCGTTCCAGACCAACGGTCACTCTGGGCATACACGCTCGGAAGCTACGAAACAGCGTTCATCCTCGCGATCGTCGGACTGGCGCTCGTGCTGCGTGAACCCCCGGGAGGCGCGGATGAATCTCAATGACTACTGGACCAACGCCTTTTGGTCCGTCATCCCCACGATCGCCGTCGTCGCAGCATTCTGGTTCGTCCTGCGGTCCATCATCAGAGCCGACCGCAACGAACGAAAAGCACACGCCAAGATCGAGCAACAACTCCGCGCGGAACGAAACCATCCTCGCCAACTCGCATCGGCGGACGACGAGCGAGACCCGCTACCTGAACGCCGGAAACGTCTGCCGAAAGCAGATACCGGCGAACGTTAACGGCGGGCGCACGATGACGGGCGACGCGAACTCGCCGGAAACGATCGTTTTCGGCGGGTCGTCTGCTGCACGCTCCCTCCTGCTGTGCTCACTCGCGTCTTCAGCGGGAGATTTTGGAAAGCGGAGATGGGTCCGAGGCCTCGCTTGCGGCACCACCAGTAGAACCGAATGCGAAACCACGCCGCAAACGATCGTGTACGGCGGGCGGCACCGAACCGTGAGGTTGCTCAACATTTTCTTGCGAGAGGCGAGGGGAAGTCTGCAATGTCGGACATATGAGGGATCGTGGTGACTATGAGCTGACCAGGATCGTGAGGGAACGCTATGACCGGTAACGACGAGCCCGAAGGGCATTCGTCCCCCGATGGCGTTCCTACTCTCATCGCGTGGGCAACGGATCAGGCCTGGCTGGCCGAGGCAGACCGCGATCGCGCCGAGGAACGTTTCGACCGGCTCGCTGGAGACCGCGAACTCGCGACCGCACTCCAGGCCAGCGGATACCGTGGCCGGAACTACGATCTGTTCGCGAATGAGATCGCGAAGTACGGGTGGGCTGTCATCCGCGGGTGGATCTACAAAGGGCAGATTCGTGGCGAGGTGAAGCGAAAAGGCTTCGGCGCACTGGAGCCTGAGCCCCGCCCGGGCTCGATGATCGAAGAGGCCGAGAGCCTGGCGGATGAGACGATCGTGCTCGCCCTCACCGCGTTCCGAGACAAGGTGCTCGTCCCGGGCAAGTGGGACCCCGCCAAGGGAGCTTCCCTGCGCACGTTCTTCGTGGGCCAGTGCCTTCTGCAGTTCAGCAACGTCTACAAGCGTTGGCGTCGAGAAGAGCTGCGTTCATATGCGGAGCCGCAGGCTCCGCCGCCCGCAGCGGCCTGGGCCGACGACTTCGAGGAGGGTCCGTCGACGTCGGCTGCTCCCGACGCGAGCGAGGCGGCGCACATCAAGGACGAGCTGCGTCGTGCATTCGGGAGCATCAAGGACGAGCGTGTCCGCTCAGCCTTTTATCTGAACGTGACGCATGGCTTCACGCACGCGGAGATCGGCGAGAAGCTTGGCATGACCGCGAAAGCGGTGGAGTCGGCGATCGCGCGCGCACGTCAGCAAGTACGACAGAACCGGGAGTCCGCATGAGCAGTGAATTTCGAGGCAAGATCGAGCGCTCGTCCTTCGGGACCCAGAACGCGAAGGCGGCACGCCGAACCGTTTCCGCCAACAAAGCGCAGTCGCTCGTCTCGCGATCGATGACGGGCAAGACTCAATCGAAGCAGTTGAGAGGCCGCGAGGGGAAGTGACCAGCGGCGGACATATACCGAGATGTCGGGATCACAACGGAAAAGAGCCGCCCCGCGGTAACGGGACGGCTCACAAGCCCTGAGAAGGTCAGGTCTCATCCAGAGCACTGACTGTACCGGAGTTGGCAGCCGCAGACTAGCGGCGCTCCATCTCATGGCACCCCGGCACCAATCAGTGAAGGAGTTCCCATGGGAACCGTTCGTCGCTCTGCATCCACCGGTCGTTTCGTCTCCAAGGCCGCTGCGGCCCGCTGGCCCGGAAAGACCACCACCGAACGTGTCGGTTCCGGCACGAGCAACTCGACCACGGTGCACCGCTCCGCGTCGTCGGGCCGGTTCGTCACCGAATCGACCGCCAACCGCAACCCGGGCGGCACGATCAGCCAGCGCGTCTAATCGAACCTGAGGGCCTGCACGTGCACACGTGCAGGCCCTCGTTGTGTAAGTCGAGGGCCTCCAGAACCCCGTCGGTGGCGGTCAGTAGTTCACCTTGTCGATGACGAGGTTCCCGTCGAGCATCTCGTGCGGGACGGGTCCTGCACTGGGGGAGCGGGATGGTCAGTCTCACGAGGTCGGGGTCCGCAACGGTCTCCGCGGACGCCAAGGCGTGAGCGCCCGGGACGGCAACGCCGACCGGCATCTCAATGTCTGCCGCAGCGCCGGAGCCGGCAATGTTCACCGGAAGCCGGCGGCGAGTACTGTTCACCCGAAGGCTAGTGGGGGAGCTTTCCCCTCGTTCGTTCAAGTCTGGCCTTGCGTTGCCTAGACCTTGCGACGGAAGCCGGTGGAGTCCCGAGTGACATCGGGCGACCAACGATGCGGTTCTCGCTTCACGTCGGGCCACTCGAGATCAGATCGAACGATATCCGGTCCGCGCCGGTGTGTCGGAAGCCCGTCGAAGCCGACCGGGCTGATCCTGGGCGCAGGCGACGAAGATGTGCCTACCGGCACTCCGCCTCCCTCCGGGAGTGATGATGAAGCCAGCTGAGATCGCACGGATGATCGCTCGTCGACGGTTCTCGAAAGAGTCGGAGCTGCACTGGGTGCCGCGTGATCATCGTTCGGAGACTGGCTATGCGAACAACACCTCGTTCGCACCGGTCGACCGAAGTCTCGGCCGTTTGGATTGGTCTGTCATCGACCCCATGAAGGTTCGAGTATCGAAGGGCGCCAGCCACTTCTTCACAGGATCTGAGTACTTCTGGAGTCGCACCCGCAGCCACGTGTGGTGTGAGTCTCAGTTCGAGCGCGACGAGTTGATGTGGCTCGATTTTGCCGGACAGGTCGAAAGGGTGTGGTCGCAGCCGTTTGGCGTGGTGTTCGGCGTCCGCTCACCGATGGCCGGTCATTGGCACGTGCCGGATTTCTTGTTGCAGATGTCGGACGGCTCCTACGCCGTCCGAGATGTGAAGCCGAAGGAACGCATCGACGAGTCCGTGCAACTGCAGTTCGATGAAACCGCACGGCTGTCGGCAACGCTCGGCTGGCACTACGAGGTGCTCTCCGGTCACAGCGTCCATGCGACTCGCGTGGTCGAATGGTTGTCGGCGTCGCGTCATGACCGTTGCAGGCCGTCGGCGGACATCGAGGACAAGATCCTCGACGCAGCTACTCAGGGCAAAACACGCCGGGAGTTGTGTGAGCTGGCGTCTCCAGATTGCCCGCTTCTAGCGTGCGCATGGGTTGACAACCTCGCCTGGCGCAGACTTCTCGCGCTCGACTTGTCGTCCGTATTCAATAGCAACACGCTACTGACTACCGCACATCGGGAGAGAACGGACGCGATCAGTGTCCGATGAACGCAAACTGAAGCTCGGAGACTCTTTCGAGATTGACGGCGAGAGCTGGGTCTGGGTCCACATCATTCCTGGCCTGGAGGTGAAGCTCCGCTCTGAACACGCGCCCGATCGACACCTGATCATGTCCGTAGACGAGTTCCTGCTCCAGGCCGGAACAGCCCAACGGGATCGCAGCGTATCTCTTCGACCGGACGGGGATGCATGGCCGACCGACGTATGCGATATGGAAGCCCATCTCCTTGAGGCGTTCACGGGCAGGCCGATGGATCCGTTGGCCTCCGCTTCTCGGGCACAATACGACCCTGCGCTGACAACTCAGAACGCACGCGTTGACGCGAAGCTGCTCGAGCTAAAAGGCACGTCACTTGGGCGAGCGCGCAGCACCTTTCACCTCCTGTGGAAGACGTACCAGCAAGACGGTGCAGCCGGGCTGAATGCCCGCATGCATCGCAAGGGCGAGCAGCGACTCTCCATCAGCCGGGCAGATGCACGGCTGGTGACGATCATCGATCGATTCCTCGATCGCCAAACGGACAAGTCGACGAGCAGCAAACGCCGGTGCGCTGTCTTGGTGAGGCGAGAGCTCGAGACCACTTACCCGGGCGATCCTCTATGCGAGATCAAGGCTCGCACCCTCCAGGGCTACATCAACGAGCGGGCGGCCGGCCGTTACAGCTTCGACAAAGCGACCACCCGGCGAAACACCGATAACAGCCCCAAGCGTCAGTACTACTCCGGGGCTGCCTATCAACTTGGGGAGCGATGCGAGATCGATTCAACGAAACTCGACGTTCTCGTCTGGGATGAGAACAGTGAGTTCCGGCCGACACTCACCGTGCTTCTCGATGTCGCAAGCCGGGTACCGCTCGCTTGGGCGATTCACGCGGACAGCCCTGGCGGATTCGACCATGCACTCCTGCTCGCCCGGGCTGTCATCGGGCGCAAAGCCGTACCTGGTTCGGGAGCAGCCACCCTCGCGGGATCAGCCACGTTGCCTTCTGACCTGATGAAGCAGGTGAACCCCTACCTCACTGACGATTCTCTGGCCCTCCCGTGGATCTTCCCGCGATCGATCACTATCGACGGCGGAGCAGATTTTCGGTCCCGCACGTTCAGAGATGCCTGCAGCGCGTACGGAATCCACAGGGAACTTGCCCCCTCCAGAACGCCGACGGTAAAGCCACACGTAGAGCGCAACTTCGGCACCCTCTCGACAGACTTCGCCGCATGGCTGGCCGGTTTCGTGGGGAACTCCGTCGCCCATCGGGCCGCCAAAGACGACCCCACCCTCACCCTGGATTCGCTTCGCCTCATCCTCGACAGCTGGATAACGAACATCTACCTGAACAGGCCTCACCGTGGCTTGAAGTCGACGAGCTCCCCAGGGCGCATCTTCACCCCGAATCAGATGTACACCGAACTGTTCGCTGTAGGACCCGGCGTCCCGGTGCCTTTCGGAGTTGAGGAGTACCTCGCGCTCTTGCCCACGGAACGGCGCATGATCGGTCGTGCAGGGATCGAACTCCACAATCGCCGCTACGACTCATCCCACCTGGAAGATCTCCGCAATCGCTCCCTCACGGGCGCTGAACCGGGATCCGCGAAAGCCAGGAAATTCCCAGTGAGCTTCGACCCCTACAACGCCAATGCCGTCTGGGTGCGTCACCCAGAAACCGGTGTGTGGATCGAGTGCTGGGACATCGCTCTGCGGGAGAAGACAGCACCGATGGTCGCCGAGATCGACATGAAACTCCTTGCCCGATACCCCGACGCCGCAATCGACGATCCCGACCGCCGCCGCGAGTGGATCGACCACGTCGAAAGTCGCGAACGAGGAGACAAACGGAAGCGCACCCAGCACAAACGGGAGCAACAGCGCCTCAAGGTCGAAGCGCAACGTGAACCAGGCCCCTCGACAACGACACCGATCCCACTACGGCAATGGGCCAAACCCGTCGACATCAGCACCATCGATTGGACATCCCCCGACATAGATCTCGCGCAAGCAGAGGAGCTTGATTCATGAAGATCACCCCACTCGTCCTCCACCATGACCGCAAGACCAGCCTTGCAGGGCTTCGAGAAGCATTCGACGCCGAGCCCGCATCCCCGCCGAAGATCACCTTCCGTCAGTACAGAGATCTGGACAGTGAAGCTCGAGAGCTATACGACCAAGCTCGCGAAGACTTTCTCCGGCTGACGCTGAGGGTGAAGACACGCGAGCAAGCGGTCTGCGCTCGCATTCTGGAGGACCTCATCCGGATCAACCCTCGGCTGAAGAACTCGCGGCGCGGGCTGATGATATCCGCGCCGATGTTCTCCGGCAAGACAGAGCTCGCTCTCCTGTTGGCTCGATCCGTAGAACGCAGACACGCAGCCCAACACCCCGACTACCTCAGAGACGGAGACGCACCGGTCGTCTGGGTGGAGATGACCGAACACTCGACCGGAAAAGCTCTCCTTGCCCAGATCGTGGAGTTTCTCGCCCCCACCATCGTTCTCCCCAAACAGATCGCCACCGACAGGCTGAGGAAGCTTGCCGTCGAGGCCCTCCACCGTCACGGCACGAAGCTGCTCGTGATTGACGAAGCGCACAAGCTCGGCGGGACTGAACCCTCCAGTGTCATCAAAGCCCTCCAGAACGAGTCTTGTGCGACCGTCGTCCTGGTTGGAATCAATCTCGACCAAGCCTTCAAGACGGGCGACGGCCTGCAAGTCAGCGCACGATGTGACTTCGTCACACTCGACAAGATCGACCCCGCCGTCCAAGAGGACTTCGAACAATGGATCAAATGGGTCGCCACCTTCGACAGCTTCCTACCACTATGCGGGCACGCCCACGGCCTTCTCACCCGCAACGCCGGCACGCTAGTCCACGCCGCCGACGGGAAACTCGCCGTTCTCGCGATGATCGTGGACCGCCTCGTCGCGTCCATCTTGCGCGACGAATCGCGCACCTCGGAGACCGTAACCCGCGAGCGACTCTTCGGGGTTCTCGATACTCTCCGGCGCACCACGCTCAACACACACAACGTCACCCTGGACGACCTGGTGGACGCCGCATGATCAGCACGCAGGCGTGGGCGAAACGACCCAAGTGGCATCATCTTGAGACGCCACGCTCCTACGCGCAGCGGCAATGCCGCGCCGCAGGAGTACCGTTCGACTTCGCCGAGAGGGCACTGACCAGCCGAGCGCAACCGAACATCCACCGCGTCTGGATCGACGACGAAGCGGCCGCTCGGACGGTCGAGGCGACGGCAGGGCGCCCAGCCGGTCATTACCTCCGCATGAAGCGTCTAGCGCAACCGGACTCCACACGGGCCTACCCGCAGCGCTTCCTGTGCCGCCTATGCAGTGCCGGGGAGACGATCGAGCAAATTCCCCACGATCGGGAAAACTTCTGTCTCCGACACCCGAGGCAGATGGTGTGGGTCGGTCCCGGAACCGAACCCGATACCCAGGTGATCGTTCCCTTCGATCCCACGCTTCGGAACGCGGAACTCTCCTTCCGTCGACTCGTCGCCACTGGTCGGGTCACCACACAACTGCACGGTCAAGTGTGGGCCATGGTGCGCGACAACGAAACGCTCTCCGCCCAGAACGCAGAGACCGGGCAGAATCCGTGCTTGATGAGCGCGGTACGCGAGATCGATCGCCGCGCACATCTGTACCGCGCGACGGTGCGCGTTCTGCAGATCTTGTCCAATCGTGCACACTGCGCACGATGGCGCACTCAGTCGGCGGCAGATCTACGACTCGACATCACCGCAACGTTGGGCCTCACCAACAGCGACATCCTCGTCGAACGCGTGATTCTCTGGCTCCGCCCCCTCCGCCGCCACACCATCCCCACGAAATTCCGCCCCCTGGAAGCCGCCCTCGACACCGTCGACGTCCCCCGCATCCTCGACACCACCGCCAACTACCCGCTGTGGATCCTCCGCCACCCGAAAGCCATCTCCGAATGGGACTGGGATCGCAACCCGCCCACCCGCGACCCCTGGTCCGGAGTCGATGTCTCTCACAAAGCGTGGTGGTTGTGCGAGGAGGGGCACTCCTGGGAAGCAAGCCCCCACGTGCGAGGCTCTGCCGAGACCAACTGCGAATATTGCATCGGCATGGACTTCTGGCCGGGACACACCGATCTCGGCACCCTGCGGCCAGACATCGCCGCGGAATGGGACACTACCCCAGGAGCCAACCGGGGGGACCCCCATCACGTGAGCGCCACCTCCGCCCGGAAAATCAACTGGAGGTGTACTGCTCACGAGCACACCTGGCCCGCCCAGGTGCGCTCCCGCACCACGCAAGAAAGCAAATGCCCCTATTGCAGCGGTAGCCGGGCGATACCGGGTGAAACAGATTTAGCCACTCTTCACCCCGGCCTCGCAGCAGAGTGGGATCACGAACTCAACGACAGCTCCATCACTCCGGAGACAGTCACCCCCGGATCGGACCGTGTCGTCTGGTGGCACGGCCACTGCGACCACAGCTGGGACGCGGCTGTCGGTGACCGTTGCTCAGGACACGGGTGCCCGTACTGCTCCAATCAACGCACCCTCGCCGGTTTCAATGACCTCGCCACCACTCACCCTCATCTCGCCGAACAATGGGACCGCGTCAACTCCAAGTCCGCTTGTGAGGTCACCGCGGGCTCGGATTACCCCGCAGTATGGCGCTGCGCGCTGAGTCACACATGGGAGCTCCCCGTCTGGGGCCGCACGAAGGACAAGACGGGATGCCCCGTGTGTGCGAATCGCGTCGTCCTCGCGGGGTTCAATGACTTGGGGACTCTCGATCCTCATTTGGCTTCGGAATGGGACCGCACCCCAGGAGCGAACGACCGGACACCGTCCGAAGTGACCGTCAGTAGTTCCTATGAAGCCCAATGGCGGTGCGCAGAAAACCACACCTGGCCAGCGACCGTCGCCAACCGACACGCAGGCTCAGGCTGCCCGTCATGCTCCGGCCGGGTCGCTATCCCGGGAGCCACTGACCTCGCGACACGCAGACCCGATATTGCCGCGCAATGGGATCCCAGCAACGACTGCTCACCGAATCAGGTCACGGTCTCCTCCCACGTGAAAGTGTCGTGGATCTGCCACCGCAATCACTCGTGGCCCGCGACAGTCAAAAACCGGACGTCCGGCTGCGGCTGCCCTTACTGCACAGGAAAGCTACCCATCCCAGGGGAGACCGACCTTGCAACCCTGCGACCCGATCTCGCAGCGCAGTGGGACTCCTCTAACGCCCTCTCGCCCACCGAGGTCACCGTGGGATCGGGGAGAAAAGTCACCTGGCACTGTGCCTGCGGGTATACATGGCCATCGAGAGTTCAGACCAGAACCCGCAGGCCTCACGCCCGCTGCCCCGAATGCCGCAAATAGCGACACTCCAGGTTCCAACGCCATCGAGCTCGCACTTGGCAATGCTGACCCCCTCGAGCACGAAGGACAAAGGCTCACGTGTTCGCTGCTCGCCCAAACGCGAGCGAGTCGAGAAGCGCTGAAGGCCTGACCAAGGTCGCACTGCCGACTCGCCGTTCACGTCAGCGTCGCGGATTGTCGAGCGCGTGCGCTTCTCAGAGGAGCTCGCTCACCAGCTGTTCGATGCGACCACGGATATCGTCGCGGATGGGCCGTACGGCGTCGATGCCCTGGCCAGCGGGGTCGTCGAGCTTCCAGTCTTCGTAGCGCTTTCCGGGGAAGAACGGGCAGGCGTCGCCACAACCCATGGTGATCACGACGTCAGAGGCCTGCACCGCCTCGGTGGTGAGGACCTTGGGCTGCTCGGCGGTGATGTCGATACCAAGTTCCTGCATCGCGTCGACGGCGGTGGGGTTGATCTGATCCGCAGGCATGGACCCGGCCGAGCGCACTTCGATACGGTCGCCAGCGATCTCGCGGAGGAACCCGGCCGCCATCTGCGACCGTCCGGCATTGTGAACGCAGACGAAGAGGACGGACGGCTTGACGGTGGTGTCAGTCATGTTTGCTCCTGAATGGGCGGTAGAGGGGTTAGCGGAGAAGGTCGTCGACGAGAACATGGACGCGTGCGGCGATATCGTCACGGATCGCTTCGACGCCTTCGCGAGACGCGAGAGCGGGGTCACCCACCGCCCAGTCGTCGTACCGAACGCCGGGGATGATCGGGCAAACGTCCCCGCAGCCCATCGTGACGACCACATCTGCCGCGCGCACCGCGTCGTCGGTGAGCGGCTTGGGATACCGATCGGCGGCAATGTCACCTTCGATGTCCGTGAGCAATGATCGCACATGGGGGTGGATGACGTCCGCGGGATTCGACCCTGCGGAGCGCGCAACGACCTTGCCGCCGCTGATCTGATTCACGAGTGCTGCGGCGAGCTGGGAGCGTCCGGCGTTCGCGACGCACACAAACAGCACCTGCGGGACGGAAGAGACGCGGTCTCTGGTGAGGTCAGCGAGGCGCTGCCGGGCGAACCTCTCGGTCAAGGGGATCAATGCAGAGGTGACGCGAGCAGTGCGGGCAAGGGACGTGTACGACTCGCGGACGATGGTGAGCACCACGTCCGCGTCAACCTCCGAAATCTCGGCGGCGAGCTCATCGGCAAGATGAGTCACGCGCGCGTCGAAGTCGGGTCGAGTGCTCGCATCCGTGTGCTCAACGCTCCACGGCTCACTCACGGTCGCAGGTGCGAACGAGTCCAGGAGAGCGGTGACCGCGCCTCGGCGGTTCGGGTTGATGCGGTACCAGACCCAGGTGCCACGCCGCTCGGAGACGAGGACATCCACGTCTTTGAGGACTTTCAGGTGGTGCGACACGGTGGGCTGGGAGACGTCGGCCAGTTCGGCCAGGTCGCACACGCACGATTCTCCGCGGGGATCGGAGGCGATGGCCGACAGCATGCGCAGCCTGAGCGGGTCGGACAGCGCTTTTAGCGTCGCTGCGACCGAGGTGGCAGCGTCGATGCCGATCGCGTGGGTGGCGACGGGACTGCAGGTGTCGCCGGTGGTCGTCAGTGTGACGTTCATGGCTACATCCTTTCAGCGGTGTACGGGTTGGTGTGGAACCAGCGTCGGGCCGCCCACAGGGAGACGTAAACGAGTCCGACGAGCACGGGGACCTCGATCAGTGGGCCGACGACGCCGGCGAGGGCCTGACCGGAGGTGGCCCCGAAGGTGCCGATGGCGACGGCGATGGCGAGTTCGAAGTTGTTGCCCGCGGCCGTGAACGCCAGCGTGGAGGATCGGGCGTATCCGAGCCCGAGCGCCTTCCCGGTGAACAGTCCGATGAACCACATCACGGCGAAGTACGCCAACAGCGGGAGGGCGATACGGGCCACATCCCACGGCCGGTTGGTGACCTGCTCGCCCTGCAGGGCGAACAGCAACACAATCGTGAACAGCAGGCCGTACAGCGCCCACGGTCCGATCTTGGGAAGGAACTTCTCTTCGTACCAGTCGCGGCCCTTCGCACGCTCCCCGATCAGGCGGGAGGCGAAGCCGGCGATCAGGGGGATGCCGAGGAAGACGAGGACATTGAGGGCGATCTGCCAGACCGAGATCTCCAGTCCCTGCGAGTCCAGTCCGAGCCATCCGGGGAGCACGGTGAGGTAGAACCAACCGAGCAGGGAGAAGGCGATGACCTGGAACACGGAGTTGATGGCGACAAGGACGGCGGCGGCTTCCCGATCGCCGCAGGCGAGATCGTTCCAGATGACGACCATCGCGATGCAGCGGGCCAGGCCCACGATGATGAGGCCGGTGCGGTACTCGGGGAGATCCGGAAGGAACGCCCAGGCGAGGGCGAACATCAGTGCCGGTCCGACGACCCAGTTCAGAGCGAGTGAGGAGATGAGTAGCTTCTTGTCGCCGGTGACAGCGGCGACTTTGTCGTAGCGGACCTTCGCGAGGACCGGGTACATCATCACCAGCAGGCCGAGAGCGATCGGCACAGAGATGCCGCCAACCTCAATGTGTGCGAGGAGGTCGGAGACGCCAGGGATGAAGCGGCCGACGAGGATTCCGGCGACCATAGCCAGTCCGATCCACAGCGGCAACCATCGGTCAAGGGTCGACAGGCGGCGGGTCGTCGTTGTGGGGGTGGGTGCGGTTGCGGTGCTCATGCGAGGAGCGCCTCCATCTTCTCTGCGATTACGGGCTTGGCGTGGGCGCCGATGAGCATGTCAACGCGCGCACCCTGGTTGTAGAAGACCAGCGTGGGGATCGAGGTGACGCCGATGGCGGTCACCGTGGCCGGGTTCTGGTCGGCGTCGAGCTTCACGATCTTGACCCGCCCGTCGTACTCGACGGCGAGCTGGTTCAGAAGCGGTGCGATCTGCTTACACGGACCGCACCAGGTGGCCCAGATGTCCACCACGACGGGGATCTCGGAGTCGGTGACTTCGTTCTGGAATGTGGCGTCGGTGACCACGATCGGGAAACTCATGCGAGGACCTCCTGGGCATCGAATGCGGGCGCGGTGTCCGTGAGGGCCGCGAGGTAGTGCTGGGCGTCCTGGGCGGCCGCGCAGCCCGTACCGGCTGCGGTGATGGCCTGCCGGTAGGTGTGATCGACCAGGTCGCCGGCGGCGAAGACGCCGTCGAGGGTGGTGCGGGTGGACGGGTGGACGACCCGCACATACCCGTCGGCGTCGGTGTCGACGGAGCCCGCGACGAGCTCGGAGCGCGGGTCGTGCCCGATGGCGACGAAGACCCCAGTGACGGAGAGTTCGCGCTCCGCCCCGGAGACCGTGTCGCGCAGCGTGACCGCCTCGACCTTGTCCGTCCCGAGGATGCCGGCCACTTCGCTGTTCCAGGCGACGTCGATCTTCGGGTGCTCGAGCACCCGCTGCGCCATGATCTGTGAGGCGCGGAACGTGTCGCGGCGGTGCACCACGGTGACCTTCGACGCGAACCGGGTGAGGAACAGAGCTTCCTCCATCGCCGAATCGCCACCGCCGACCACGACGATCTCCTGGTCGCGGAAGAAGAAGCCGTCGCAGGTCGCACACCAGGAGACCCCGTGGCCGGTGAGACGCTCTTCGTCGGCCAGTCCGATCTTGCGGTACGCGGACCCCATGGCGAGGATCACCGCACGCGCCAGGTACGTGTCACCCGATCCGGTGCGCACCGTCTTCACCGGCCCTGCCAGGTCGACCGCGACAGCGTCGTCGAGAAGGATGCGGGCACCGAAGCGCTCAGCCTGCGCGCGCATCGACTCCATCAACTCCGGACCCTGGACACCGTCGACGAAACCGGGGAAGTTCTCCACCTCGGTGGTTGTCATGAGCGCACCGCCGGCGGTGACGGAACCGGCAAGCACGACAGGGGCAAGGCCCGCCCGCGCCGCATACACCGCAGCCGTATACCCGGCGGGCCCGGATCCGATGATGACTAGCTCAACCTCTTGAATCGACATGCGTCTATATTGACACTTATCAATGCAACGTGCAAGCCTGGTGTCATACCAACGATCCGGCGAGTGTCTCGCCGGAGGAGAGAAGGATGACGTGACAGACCCTCAGACCGTGCTGTTCATCTGTACGCACAATGCGGGACGCTCGCAGCTGGGCGCGCACCTGCTGGCCCGGCATGCTGGCGATCGACTGATCGCAGACAGCGCCGGAGTGCACCCCGCTGCCGCGATCAACCCCGCGGTCGCCGCGACCCTCGACGACCTCGGCATCGACACATCAGCGGCAGTACCGCGCGGTGTCACCCCGGACGACCTCGCGAACGCTGATGTGGTGGTGCTGATGAAGCCGGGCTTGGAACTACCCGGGCCGGTCTCCGGCGAGCTCGTGCAGTGGGAGTTCCCCGACCCTGCGGACTGGTCCGTGGACAGCGACTCGGTTCGTGACCTGCGCGATTCGGTCGATCTCAAGGTGCGGGCACTGGCAGCCCGACTGTTGGAGTAGCCAGGCCCCTCAAGGAAGATCCTCGCAGCGCAGGCACGCTCAACCTTCATCACCACTCCCGCCTGGGCGGTACACCTCAGAGCATGGCAGGCTTGCATCGACCTCAATACCTCTGGCCGTCGCGGCCGTCGCCTTCGGCGAGTTCAGACCATACCTAGACGCGTCGACAGCTCGCGCGCAGCTCGCGAGACGAGCGCGCCAAGCGCCTCAAGGCGGTGCCCGATTCGCGCCTTCGGGGCGCTTACGTTCACGGCTGCGACGATACGTCCCGTGAAGTCGATGATCGGCGCCGAGGCTGCCACCACCCCGAACTCGAGCTCCTCGTCCGATAGCGCGTAGCCCTGCTCGCGGATACGGCCGAGTTCGGTGTGCAGGCTCGCGAGATCCGTCACCGGAGAGTTGCCCGGCGGGGGAGAGTCCAGAACCGGGAATCCGGAGGGGTCAGCCTGGTCGAAACGGCCGACGAGGGGCTGATCCTGCCCGTGGTCGTCATACCAGCGTGCGAGGGACTCCTCGTCCCAGTCGCTCAGCAGCGCACGACCCGAGGGAGTGCGCCACGCGGCCGTGGTGGTGCCCGCCCAGCCGGTCGTGCGCACGTCGTGCGGGCTCAGCTCGCTAAGCAGCGTAAGCACGTTGCCGCCGCGCAGCACGCACAGGTGACTCGTCTCGCGCGTGGACTGCACAAGTCGTCGCAGGATGCTGCGCGAGGCGTGCACGAGCGTCGACGTGGCCGTGTGCGCCGCCAGGGCGTATAGCCGCGGCCCGAGCAGGTAGCGCAGCGACTCCTCATCGCGTTCGACGAGTCCGGTCTCGGCGAGCGTCGCGAGTGTGCGTGACACGACCGCCTTGTCCCGCCCGGTGAGCTGTGCCACCTGCGAGACGCCGAGTCCGCCGGAGCGCAACGCCTCGTCGCCGCCGAGCAGCTCGAGGATCTCGATGTCGCGTCCGAGGCCGGAGGAATTGCGGCGAGGGCCGCCGGAGGTGGTGGTCACGGTAAGAGTGTAGCGTCAGCGGTTGCCATATACACAACGCTCTTTGACGAAATGGCCACAAAGGCTACCGTGAGTCTCATCCCCGGTACCGGCCTCAACGACGAGACAGGAGCCCTCTTGACCGGATTCAACTGGGAAGACCTCATGGCCTTCCTCACGCGTCGCGCGGACGACATTCTTGAGCTCACCCGCGATCACCTCGTCGTCGTCGTCGTCTCAGTCGTCCTCGCGGCGATTATCGGCATCGGCCTCGGCATCCTGGTCCGCAACCGTCGCATCGCCCGCACCACCGTGCTCACGGCCGCCGCTGTCGCGATCACCATCCCGTCACTCGCCCTCCTTGCCCTCCTGAGCCCCGTCCTCGGCCTCGGGTGGCTGCCGACCGTCGTCGCCCTCGTTTTCTACTCGCTGCTCCCGGTGGTGCGGAACACCGTCGTGGGACTCCGCGAAGTACCGGTCTCGGTGCTCGAGTCGGCGCGGGGCATGGGCCTCGGCCCCACCCGCATCCTCTTCACGGTGCAGCTGCCGATCGCCTGGCCGGTCATCATGACCGGCATCCGTGTCGCCGCCCAACTCACGGTCGGGATCGCGGCGATCGCCGCCTACGTCGCCGGCCCCGGGCTCGGCGAGTACATCTTCAAGGGCCTGAGCTCGCTCGGTTCGAAGAACGCCCTCAACTACGCGCTCACGGGCACCGTCGCAGTGATCATCCTCGCGCTCGTCCTCGACGGCATCCTCGTGCTCGTCGCCCGCCTCACCACCTCAAGGGGTCTCCGTGCCTGACATCACAACGAACACCGGCGTTCTCACCTCCCTCGCGGCGCAGCAGGGCGGCGTCGACATCGTCCTCGACCACATCACCAAGCAGTACCCGGGTCAGCAGAGGCCCGCCGTCGAGGACTTCTCGATGCGTGTAGAGCCCGGCGAGCTGATCATGTTCGTCGGCCCCAGCGGCTGCGGCAAGACCACGACGATGAAGATGATCAACCGCATCATCGAGCCGACCTCCGGGTCGATCCGGATCAACGGCGATGACGTGCTGTCGCTCGACGGCAACGAGCTGCGTCGGCACATCGGCTACGTCATCCAGCAGATCGGCCTGTTCCCGCACTTCACGATCGCCGAGAACATCGCGATCGTGCCGAAGCTGCTCGGCTGGTCCAAAGCCCGTATCGCCGAGCGCGTGGACGAGCTCCTGCGCACCGTGCAGCTCGACCCGGGCACGTTCGCACAGCGATACCCCCGTCAGCTTTCCGGCGGGCAGCAGCAGCGTGTCGGAGTGGCCCGGGCACTGGCTGCCGATCCGCCCGTCATGCTCATGGACGAGCCCTTCGGTGCGACCGACCCGATCACGCGGGAGAAGCTGCAGGCGGAGTTCCTGCGCATTCAGGCCGACATCGGCAAGACCATCATCTTCGTGACGCACGATTTCGAAGAGGCGATCCGCATGGGCGACCGCATCGCAGTGCTGAGCGATCGCAGCCAGATCGAGCAGTTCGACACTCCGGCGCGCATCCTCGCCGAGCCTGCCAACGACTATGTACGATCGTTCATCGGCGAGGGGGCCGCCCTGAAGCGTCTCGCTCTGATCCCGGTGACGGACGCGCGAATCGGATCCGCGGATGCCGCAGCCCCGGCCGTCACGGTCGACGAGCACTCCTCGCTGCGCGAGGCCCTCGACACCCTGGTGCTGACCGGCGCCGCGCGCGTCAACGTCACCCGCGCCGGGGCGGTCGTCGGCTCGATCGACCAGGCGGCCATCTCGGCAGCGCTGGGCTCCGAAGGCCCCGCGCGTCGCGCCGAGGAGGCGTGACCGTGACCGGCCCCCAGGTCGTGCCCTCCGCGACCACGATGCTGCGCACGCAGTCCGCGCCCCGACGCGGCATGCCCGTGCTGCTGCGCCGCCTGATGCCGCTCATCGTCGTCGCGGTCGTGCTGGTGCTCACCTACGTGTGGGTGTCGAGCCTCGACCTCGACTCGATCGAGCAGCGCACGCTCAACGCCGACTACATCACGGCCCGCATCGGCGAGCACCTCGTGCTGTCGATCATCGCCTCCGTGCTCGTGGCTGTGCTGGCGATCCCCGCCGGCATCGCGGTGAGCCGCTCCCGATCGAAGGTGTTCCGCGGCGTCGTGATCGGCATCGCGAACATCGGTCAGGCGACGCCGGCGATCGGCGTCGTGATCCTGCTCGCAATCGTCTGGCAGACGGGATTCACGACGGCACTGCTCGCACTCGTGATCTACTCCTTCCTGCCCGTGCTGCAGAACACGATCGCGGGCCTCGCCCAGGTCGATCCCAGCATCCGCGAGTCGGCCCGGGGCATGGGCATGACCCCGTCACAGGTTCTGCGCCGAGTGGAGCTGCCGCTCGCCTCGCCCGTGATCCTCGCGGGACTCCGCACCGCGCTCGTCTTCGCGGTCGGTGTGGCCACGGTCGCGACCTTCATCAACGCCGGCGGTCTCGGCGACATGATCATCAACGGCCTGAAGCTGCAGCGCTATCCCGTTCTCGTCGTCGGAGCGATCCTCGTCGCCTCGATCGCCGTGCTCATCGACTGGGCCGCCGGCGTCGTGGAGGACATCGTTCGACCCAAGGGCCTCTGAGCACCACCACTCCACCACTAATTCACATGCACAGCACACTCCCTTCCCGAAAGGAACTTGCAATGAACACACGCACCATCGCCACCGCCTCGTTCGCCGCCATCGCCGCCGGCGCTCTGCTCCTCACCGGCTGCTCGTCCGGTGCCGGCGGAGGCTCCGGAGCCCAAGGCGACGAGCTGGAAGGTCTCACTGGCGAGATCGGCTCGAAGGACTTTTCGGAGCAGTACATCCTCGCCTACATGACGGCGGAACTGCTCAATGCGCACGGTGCCGACGTCGAGGCCAACACGAAGCTCGTCGGCTCCGCCAACGTGCGTCAGGCGCTCGAGAATGACCAGTTCCTCGGCTACTGGGAGTACACCGGCACGTCGTGGATCACGTACAACGGCAATACGACGCCGGTGCAGGGCGCCGAGGCGCAGTTCGATGCCGTCAAGGGAGCGGACGCCGAGAACGGCATCGCGTGGCTCGACCCCGCGCCGTTCAACAACACCTACGCCTTCGCGATCCGTAAGAAGGAGGCTGACGAGCTGGGCGTGAAGACGCTGAGTGATGTCGCAGCCCTGCCGAGCGCCGATCAGACGTTCTGCATCGAGAGCGAGTTCTCGACGCGCGACGATGGCTGGCCGGGTCTCAAGGCCGCCTACGGCTTCGATGCCCCGGACTCGAACGTCACGATGCTCGACACCGGCGTCATCTACACGGCGACCCAGAAGGGCGACGACTGCAACTTCGGCGAGGTCTTCCAGACCGACGGCCGCATCCCCGCCCTCGACCTCGTGGTGATGGAAGACGACAAGGAGTTCTTCCCCAGCTACCAGGGCGGCTTCACGCTCAAGCAGAGCCCCCTCGACGAGTACCCGGCGATCGCCGACGTGCTGGCCGAGCTGAGCCCGCTGCTGACCACCGAGGTCATGCAGGAGCTCAACGCCAAGGCCGATGTCGACGGTGAGGACCCCGAGGACATCGCGATCGACTGGCTCGAGGAGCAGGGACTCATCTGATGACCTCGACCATCCAGCTCGGCGAGAGCTTCGTCGGCGACGGCGTCAACGCCGCACACATCAACACCGTGCTCGGCCACCGCGAGGGACCTGCGGGGACGGCGTGGGCCACTGCCCTCGCCAGCCCCAGCCAGGGGCACGTGCCCTTCGTGGCGGTGCTCCGCCCCTCCCTCCCGGTGAAGCCCCTGACGCTGTTCGTCACGAAGGCCGCACCGGCGGGTGACGAGCACGGCCTCCTCATCTGGGGCCCGGCGCAGGCCGGAGTCGCTGCGGGCGTGGCCGACGCCGTCGCCGACGGTGTGATCCCGCGCGAGGCTGCCGACACGCACGCCCTCATCGCCGCAGTGTGGGTCAATCCGGCGGCCGACGACGCCGACACGGTCTACCGCAACAACCGCGAGGCGACACGCACCGCGCTCGCGAACGGCGCGGCGGGCCTGCCCAAGCTCGACGCCGTGCTGGAAGCCCGGCACGCGCCGACCAATCCGTTCTACACCCCTTCCACCGCATCCGCCTGATCCACAAAGGACACGCATCACCCATGAGCTCTCCCACCCCCGTCCTCGACCCAACGCCGGTCGGGACCCGACCCACCGTCGGGTTCATCGGACTCGGCAACATGGGGTCAGGAATGACCCGCAACCTGCAGGCCGCGGGCTTCCCGCTGGTCGTGACCGATCTGCGCCGCGAGTCGGCGTCCGACCTGATCGAGGGCGGTGCCCGGTGGGCTGAGACCCCTCGCGAGGTCGCCGCCGCCAGTGACCTCATCATCACGATGCTGCCGACGCCCAAGCACGTCGAGGCCGTCGCCTCGGGGCCTGACGGCCTCGTGGTGGGGCTGCCGGACGGCGGTACCTGGATCGACATGTCGACCTCGGTGCCGGACGTGCTGGACGGTGTGCGCGCCGCGACCGCCGGCCGCGGACTGCACCTGCTCGACGCCCCCGTCAGTGGGATGTCAGTGGGCGCCGCGAACGGGATGCTGCAGATCTTCGTCGGTGGTGACGCCGACGATGTGCAGCGGCTGCGTCCCGTGTTCGAGGCGATGGGGGACCCGGAGCGGATCCTGCACGTCGGCGGGCCCGGCGCAGGCTACGCCGTGAAGCTCATGATCAACCAGCTGTGGTTCTCCCACCTGGTCGCGACGGCGGAGGTGCTGTCGGTCGGCGTCGCCGCGGGGGTCGACCTTGGCGTGCTGCGGGACGCGCTCATCGCGAGCCCCGCGAACAGCACCTTCGTCTCACGCGACGTGTTGTCGATCCTCGACCACGGCGACTACGACGAGGGCTTCGCGATCGCCCTCGCCTGCAAGGACCTCGGTCTCTCCGTCGATCTGGCCCGCTCGGTCGGGATGCCGGTCGAGCTGTCCTCCCTCGTCGAGCAGATCTTCCGTCGAGCCCGCGCGAGCTACGGCGACCGCGCCGGGGAGATGACGCCCGTGCGTCTCTACGAGGAACTACTCGGCCGCGACCTCCGTCGGGAGATGCCCGCATGACCGCGGCACGCGAGGCCGAGGTCATCGCCTCCGTCCCCACCGGCCTGCTGATCGGCGGTCAGTGGCGGGAAGCGACCTCCGGCCACACCTTCGAGGTGCACGACCCGTCGACGGGTGAGGTGCTCGCCCATGTCGCCGATGCGACGCCCGAGGACGGCATGGCCGCACTCGACGCTGCTGCTGCGGCGCAGACCGCCTGGGCCGCCACTGCTCCGCGACAGCGCGGGGAGATCCTGCGCCGGGCGTTCGAGCTCGTCACGGCCCGCGCCGAGGACTTCGCACTCGTCATGACGCTCGAGATGGGCAAGCCTCTCGCCGAATCGCGCGCCGAGGTCGCGTACGGCGCCGAGTTCCTGCGCTGGTTCTCGGAAGAAGCACCCCGCATCTCCGGGCGATACGCCACCGCTCCCGACGGCCGCAACCGACTGCTCGTCGCGAAGCGACCGGTCGGTCCGAGCCTGCTCATCACCCCGTGGAACTTCCCGCTCGCGATGGCCACGCGCAAGATCGCGCCGGCACTCGCGGCCGGCTGCACCTCGGTGCTCAAGCCCGCCGCGCTCACACCGCTCACCGCACTCCTGTTCGCCGAGGTGCTCCGCGAGGCCGGAGTGCCGGACGGCGTCGTGAACGTCATCCCCACGACCCGCGCCGGCGCGGTCACGGGCCCGCTCATCACCGACCCGCGACTGCGCAAACTCTCGTTCACCGGATCAACCGAAGTGGGGCGCCGCCTCATCGCGGACGCCGCGCACCAGGTGCTCCGCGTCTCGATGGAACTCGGAGGCAACGCCCCCTTCCTCGTGTTCGACGACGCTGACGTGGACGCCGCGGTCGAGGGTGCCCTGCTCGCAAAGCTCCGCAACGGCGGCGAGGCCTGCGTCGCCGCGAACCGCTTCCTCGTGCACGAGAGCGTGGCGGAGGAATTCACCTCGCGGCTCGTTGAACGCATGGCAGGGTACGTCAACGCCCGCGGCACCGACCCGGAGTCGACCCTCGGGCCGCTCGTGGACGAGTCGACCCGCAAGAAGGTCGCCGACCTCGTGTCCGGCGCGCTGGAGGACGGAGCGAGCATCGCACTCGGCGGCAGCATCCCCCAGGGGCGCGGCTACTTCTACCCGGCGACCGTGCTCGTGGACGTGCCGCAGGACGCCCGCATCCTCCAGGAGGAGATCTTCGGACCCGTCGCGCCCATCACCGTGTTCCGCGACGAGGACGAGGCCGTGCGCCTCGCCAACGCGAGCGAGTACGGGCTGGTGTGCTTCGCGTACACCCGCGACCTGAACCGGGCGCTGCGCCTCGCCGAGCGTCTGGAGACCGGCATGTTCGGCCTCAACACCGGACTCGTGTCGAACCCGGCTGCGCCGTTCGGTGGCGTCAAGCAGTCCGGCATCGGTCGCGAGGGCGGCTTCGAGGGCATCGACGAGTACCTCGAGACGACCTACATCGGCATCGCCGATCCCTTCGTCGGCACCCACTCCTGAAGGATCATCCGTGCACATCACCGACTTCTCCCTCGACCACTTCTCCCTCCGGGGCAAGCGGGCGATCGTCACCGGGGGCAACACCGGTCTCGGCCAGGCGTTCACCCTCGCTCTCGCCAAAGCGGGTGCCGACATGTTCGTTCCGACGCTGTTCGACGACGGCGGCGAGACCGCAGCTCTCCTCGCCGAGGCGGGTGTCGGCTACCGGGAACTCCGCGTCGACATCACGGCGGAGGGCGCACCCGCGCGCGTGATCGACGCATGCGTCGAGGCGTTCGGGGGCGTGGACGTTCTGGTCAACTCGGCCGGGATCAGCCGCATCGCCGACGTCACCGAGTTCGGGCGCGTGCAGTGGGACCCCATGGTCGCGGTGAACCTCACCGCCGCGTTCGAAATGTCGCACGAGGCCGCGAAGCGGATGATCCCGCAGGGCTCGGGCAAGATCATCAACATCGCCTCGCTGTTCTCGTTCCTCGGGGGACTCGGATCTCCCGCGTACGCCGCGACCAAGCACGGCATCGCCGGGCTCACGAAGGCGTACGCCGACGAGCTCGGCGGACACGGCATCCAGGTCAACGCGATCGCCCCGGGATACTTCGCCACCCCGATTACCTCCGAGACGCGTGGGGACGCGGAGGCGAACCGGCGCATCGTCGACCACACGCCGGCGGGGAGGTGGGGGGACGTCGCCGATCTCATGGGCGCGACCGTCTTCCTCGCGAGCCCCGCCTCCGACTTCGTCAACGGGCACGTGCTGTCCGTCGACGGCGGTTACCTGGTGCGCTGACCGCGGCGCCCCCACACCCTCAACGAACAGGACACCTTCCCCATGGTCACTTCACGATCCGCTCTCTCACGTGAGGAGATCGTCACCCGACTGCAGGAGATCCTCGGCACCGACCAGGTCGAGACCGAGGCGCAGGCGCTGCGCGAGGCGAGCGTCGACCGCTTCAAGAAGTACACATCCGTGCACGGCATCTTCGACGGTCCGATCCCCTCCGCGATCGCCTACGCGCGGTCCACCGCCGACGTGTCGGCGATCCTCGCGTTCGCGGACGAGAACCTCGTCAACGTCGTGCCCCGCACCGGCCGCACCGCGACCGAGGGCGGACTCGAGACGATCGTCGAGGATTCGATCGTGCTCGACGGCTCGCGAATGGACGCGATCCTCGACATCGACCCCGTCGACATGATGGTCACGGCCCAGTGCGGCGTTCCGCTGCAGCTGCTCGAAGACACCCTTCGGGCGCAGGGCCTCACGACGGGGCACTCACCGCAGTCGAAGCCGCTCGCGCAGATGGGTGGACTGGTCGCGACCCGGTCCATCGGCCAGTTCTCCACGCTGTACGGCGGGATCGAGGACATGGTGATCGGGCTCGAAGCCGTGCTGCCCGACGGCGAGGTCGTACGCATCAAGAACGTGCCGCGACGCGCCGCCGGACCCGACATCCGCCACATCATGATCGGCAACGAGGGCGCGCTTGCCGTCATCACCGAGGTCACCGTCAAGGTGTTCACCTACCAGCCGGAGAACAATCGTTTCCTCGGGTACCTCGTCGACTCGCTCCCGGCGGGCGTGGCAGGTCTCCGCGAGATCATCGTCGCCGGCTACCGCCCGTCGGTGGCACGCGCGTACTCCGAGGAGGACGCCGCGCAGCACTTCTCGCACTTCGCCGACGGCAAGGCCGTGGTCGTGGTCGTCGCCGAAGGACCGAAGGGCGTGGCCGACGCCACAGCCGCCGGCGTCGAGGAAATCTTCGCCAGCATCCCGCACGAGAAGGTCGACCCCGCACTGATCGAGAACTGGTTCGACAACCTCAATTGGGGGCAGGACAAGATCGACGCCGAGAAGCGCGAGATGCTCGAGAAGGCGCGCCTCGGCTACACGACCGAGGTATCGATCGACTGGTCAGGCGTCGAGGAACTGTTCGAGTCCGTCATGCGCCGCGCACGCACCGAGTTCCCGCGCGCGGCGGACCTGCGGATGCTCGGCGCGCACTCCTCGCACAGCTACCAGACCGGCACCAACTTGTACTTCGTCTACGACTACGACATCGCCTGCGAGCCGCGCGAAGAGATCACCGAGTACCACGAGCCCCTCAACGCGATCGTCGTGGAGGAGGCACTGCGCCTCGGCGGCTCCATGGTGCACCACCACGGCATCGGCAAGTACCGCACGCCGTGGACACATGAGGAGCACGGCAGCGCCTACCGGCTGCTGCGCACCCTCAAGGACGGGCTCGACCCGCGCGGGATCATGAACCGCGGGACCATCTATCCCCTGGACGACGTCGCCACGCCCGAGGCCGAGATGGCGACGCGGGCGTGAGCGCGTCGGCGGCGGGGTACGTCGTCGCGATCGACAACGGCTCGCAGAGCACGAAGGTCCTGATCGTCGACGGCGACGGGACCGTGCACGCGAGCGCCCGTGTCGCGCTGCGGCCGTATTCGTCGCCCGCGCCGGGTCGATGGGAGCATCCGGACGACGACCTGTGGGACTCGATCGTCGCCGCGACGCGCGCCGCGGTCGCCGACTTCGCGGGGGATCCGGCCGAGATCCGCGGCATCGGCCTGTGCACGATCCGCTTCTGCCGGGCCGTGCTGCGCGCTGACGGATCGCTCGCCCAGCCGGTCATGAGCTGGATGGACGAGCGTCTGCCGCGCGCGTACGAGCGTGAAACCGACGAGGCGGTGTACGTCACAACTTCGTCGGGGTACATCACTCACAAGCTCACCGGAGAGCGCCAGGATGCCGCGGGCAACGTACAGGGCAGCTGGCCTATCGACACTGCACACTGGGCCTGGAGCATGGATGCCGCCGAGTATGAGCGTGTGGGTCTGGGACGGGAGATGTTGTTCGACCTGGTCGCTCCAGGCGAGGCACTCGGCACTCTCGCCTCCGAGGTAGCACTGCTGCTCGGTCTGCCCGCGGGAATCCCCGTGATCGCGACGTCGAACGACAAGGCCGTCGAAGCCCTGGGTGCAGGGCTCCAGGACGAGGGGGACGCATTGTTGTCCCTGGGCACGTACGTCGCGACCATGACGCCAGGGGATCGTCCGCTGCCACCGCATCCAGACGTGTGGACGAACTTCTCGTCACAGCCCGGCGGATACCTCTACGAAAGCGCCGGAGTGCGACGCGGCATGTGGACGGTCAGCTGGTTCCGCGACGTCGTATCCGGGTCCATCGAGGCAACGTCGGAAGATGACCTCAACCGCGGTGCCGACAACGTCCCGGCTGGCGCGGGCGGCCTCGTCGCTGCTCTGGACTGGCTCGCGCCCGCGGATGAGCCGTGGCGGCGCGGGGCGCTGGTCGGCTTCGACGGCACGCAGGGACGGTTCCACATCTATCGGGCGATCCTCGAGGCGCTCGCGATCGAGACCGAGAGCGCTGACGCCCGTGCGCGCCGCGCGCTCGGGCGAGACCGTCGTTCCCTCATCGTCACCGGCGGTGGAAGCGAATCGGATCTCATGCTGCGCATCCTGGCTGCCGTATATGGGGTACCCGTGCGCACACCCCGTGTACGTGACGCAGCTGGTATGGGGGCAGCGATCTGCGCGGCCGTCGGGACGGGGCTGCACCCCACCTGGGCTGACGCCATCACTGCCATGGTGGGGACAGGACAAGAAATTCAGCCCGACCTCGAACTCGTCAGCGCGTACGGGGAAGTCCGTCAGACGTACAGACGAGTGATTCCCCGCGTGCGGACGCTGTTCTCCCCATAAGCCACTCACGGCAGATGTCCCGCGATACATGCAGAAGGGGAGCTCGCCCGAGGTGGAAGAGCTCCCCTTCGCGGGGCCGAGGTTCGACGTCCAGGTCTACTTGGAGCCGTATCCAACTGGGTTGCCCAGGGAGGGCGTGCGCGGCGTGCATGCACAGTCGGACAGATCCAGCTCGAGCTGGATGGTGACGGCGAGCGGGGTGCCGTCGCGGGGGTCTTCGATCGTGACGTTCTTCTCGATCAGCTGGTTGGCCATGTGAGTACTCCTTGGGTTGATTGCGCCCCGCGGGGCGCTGGGTGGTGGTTCGAGCGGCCGGTCAGCCGACGGCGACGCGGGTGGGCTCGAGCTGGATGACGGGCGCTGCGCAGCAGCTGCTGCCGGCCCCGTCGAAGTCTCCGGATCCGCCGCAGACGCCGGTGTCGGGAAGGACGAGCTCATTGCGCTCGGCGCCTGCATGGTCGCCCGCGAGGTGGGCGGCGACGCTGCGAACCTGCTCGAACCCGGTGAGAGCGAGGAAGGTGGGGGCGCGCCCGTAGCTTTTCGCGCCGACGATGAAGAAGTCCGGCTCGGGCTGGGTGAGGTCGCGGGCCCCGGTGGCGCCGATCGATCCGCAGGAGTGGACGTTCGGATTGATCTCTTCCGCGATCCCGGCGACCGCCTCCAAGGACGCATCCAGGTCGATGCGCATCTCCGACAGGATGCTCACATCGGGGCGGAATCCGGTCAGCGCGAACACGCGGGACACCCCGTCGACCTCCTTGCCGTTCTCCGCGACGATGCGCAGCCCCGCCGCCTCGTCGTGGAACTCGGCGACGCGGAAGCCCGTCACCACCTCGACAACACCGGCTTCGATCACCTTGCGCGCTCGGGTGCCCAGAGCTGCACGCTCGGGCAGTTCATCGCCCGCTCCACCACCCAAGACGTTGCCCGTCGTACCGCGACGCAGCAGCCACGTCACCCGGGTGCCTGGGGTTCTGCGCGCCAGCTCGCTCAGCCGGAGGACGGCATGCACTGCGGAGTGCCCGGCACCGATCACGACCAGGTGCTGCCCCGCACACGCGGAGACATCCTCCGGGATGCGGTACGAGATCCGTGAGGCCGCGACCGCGGCCCGCTCGCCGAGCGCGGGCAGCCCGTCCGCCCCGGCAGGGTTCGGGAGCGTCCATGTGCCGCTGGCGTCGATGACGGCGCGCGCGGAGATCCGCCCTTCTGCCCCCTGCGTGTCCCGGGTATGCACGATGAACGGCTGCCCCTTACGGCCGCTGTCGACCATCAGATCCCGGCCCTTGCGGGCGACACCGGTGACGGTCGTCGAGTAGACGACGCGGTCACCGAAGACGCGGGCGAGCGGGTCCAGGTAGCCGGCGACCCATTCGGCTCCCGTGGGGTAGCCCGAGTGCGGTGCGGTCCACCCGGTCGGCTCCAGCAGACGCCGGGCGGCCGTGTCGGTGAGTTCCGGCCAGCTGGAGAACAGGCGCACATGCCCCCACTCGGACACCGCAGCAGCTGGCTCATCGCCTCGCTCAACGACCGTCACGGCGATGCCACGCTCCGTCAGGTGGGCGGCCGCAGCAAGCCCTTGGGGGCCGGCGCCGATGACTACGACGGGAAGCTCGTTCATCACATCTCCTCAAATCGAAAAACTTCAATATGAATAGCCTGCTCCTCCTATCGAAGTTTGTCAATGCGTGCGATACTGGTGTCATGAGTCTTCCTGCCACCCTCGACACCTCGACGTCCTGCTGCGCCCCTCGGGTGACAGCAGCGATCACGGTCGAGGACGCGGAGCGCGTCGCACGGGTGTTCAAAGCGCTCGGGGATCCGACACGGGTGCGCCTGTTGTCGCTGATTGCCGCCGGTGACGGTGGGGAGGCGTGCATCTGCGACCTCACCGCGCCGGTCGGACTGTCGCAGGGCACGGTGTCGCACCACATGAAGTTGCTCGCCGACGCGGGGCTTGTCACCCGCGAGCAGCGAGGGAAGTGGGCATACTTCGCGATCACCGACGGGGCGCTGGACGCCGCCGCGGACACCCTGCGTTCGGTGTGACGGCCCGGGCCCCGGGCTCCCGGTTCGGGGGGCGGCTTGTCGCGCTGTCGCTGGGGCAGGTCATCAGCTGGGGGGTTCTGTTCTATGCGTTGATCGTCGCCTCGCCCGCGATCGCGGACGCGACAGGGTGGCCCGTGGCGCTGGTGACGTTGTCGTTCTCGGGTGGACTCGCTGCGTCGGCGATCGCGGGTGTCGTTGTCGGGCGCTGGCTCGACGAGCGTGGGCCTCGGATGATCATGACCGTGGGAAGCATTGTCGGTGCGGGTGGGCTGGTCATCGTCGCGGCCGCGCCGAATCTTGTCGTGTTCACGGCGGGGTGGATCGTGGCGGGGACCGCGCAGGCCGCGGTGTTGTACCAGGCCGCGTTCACGGTGATCGCTCGCCGGTATGGAGACCGCCGCCGGGGTGCGATGACGATCCTCACCCTCGCGGGAGGATTGGCGTCGACCGTCTTCGCTCCTATCGTCGCCGTGTTGCTGACGGTGATGGATTGGCGGTCGGTGTTTCTTGTCCTCGCCGTCGTCCTCGTGGTGACGACCACACCGCTGCACTGGTTCTTTCTCGAGTCGTCCTGGCCGCCCGTCGTCCATGATGCGTCGGCCGATCACCATACGGTGGCGAGCGTGGTGCGCACGCGGCGCTTCTGGATGCTTGAGGCGTCGATGCTCACCTTGGCGGCGGCGCTGTTCAGCGTCACACTCGCGATCATTCCTCTGTTCACTGAGAAGGGGATGACGTACGAGGTCGCCGCTTGGGCGCTGGGGCTGCTCGGCGCCGGCCAGGTGATCGGCCGACTGCTGTATGTCGCCATCCCACACGCCGCCGCACCCTGGGTGGCGTTGGCGGCGACGGCGGGGCTGAGCGTCATCGGGCTTGCTCTGCTCGCGATCGTGCCTGGGCCGCCGTGGCTGCTCATCAGTATCGGCGTGGGGGTCGGAGCCGTGCGCGGTGCACAGACGCTCGTGCAGGGCTCTGCCGTCGCTGACCGGTGGGGCACGCGGAACTACGGCTCGATCAATGGTGTCTTCGCCGCACCGATCACGGCGATCGGTGCGGTCGGTCCCGCACTCGGCCCGCTCATCGCGGTGGCGACGGGGTCGTACTCCGCCATGGCATGGGTTGCTGTCGGGTTCGCCGGGCTTTCACTCATTTTCGCCCGCTTCACCTGATCTCGCCGCCCGGTCAATGCCGCCCGCCTCCGAGCTGCGAGACGCACCGGCGTGGACAGGGGTCGTTGATCCCGCTGCGCGGGTTGACGTGCTCCACGCTTGGGTAGCGATCTGCACCGCATCCCAGGGGGAGCCGAGCGGCGGGGTATAGGACAGGTCGAGGTCGCTGATCGCGTCTACGGACATGCTGTGGTGCAGTGCTGTCGCGAACGTATCGACGCGCTTGGATATCTCGGCGCTGCGCGATCCGAGCAGTTGCGCGCCGAGGAGACGCCCCGATTCGAAGTCTCCGGTCACGCGGATGTGGATGGGGGTGGCACCGGGGTAGTAGCGCTTGTGGTCGTCGGCAGTGACGGTGTGGCTGTGCGGTCGATGCCCCGCGGTTTCGGCTTCGTGATCTCGAAGGCCCGTGCGGGCAGCCACCAGGTCGAACACCTTCACGACCTGGGTTCCCAGGCTGCCGTGGAATCGCGCATCGGCGCCGACCGCGTTCGCGCCCGCGACTCGCCCTTGTTTGTGCGCGGTCGTGCCGAGCGGAAGATACGTGTCGCCGAGAAGGCGATGACGGGTGATCACACCGTCCCCGCCCGCCCAGATCTGCGGGATCCCTGTCTGCATCCGTTCGTCCACGATGACGGCGCCGCCGGCTCCGGTTCGTGCCCCGATTCCGGTGAGGAGCTCCACATTGGGGCGCACACCCACCACGACGAGGACCAGCTCGGCGCGACGCACGAACGGGGCACCGTCGCGGGTGCCCTGGACCGCGAGGAGCCCGCTGTCGCGGCCGATATCGTGCACCTGCATGCCCGTTTCCACCGTGACGCCGTTGCGGTCGAGCTCGTCGCGCACGAGCGCTCCGAGTTCCGTGTCGAGGGTGGAGAGCACCTGGGGTCCGCGTTGCAGCTGCGTGACCTGGAGCCCGCGGATGGTGAGCGCTTCGGCCATCTCGAGGCCGACGTACCCCGCGCCGATGATGATTGCCGTCGACGGTTGATGCTCATCGAGGTAGTTCTCAAGAGCGAAGGTGTCACCCATCGTGTGGAGCGTATGCACCCCGTCCGCAGGCCCGAGCCGGTCGGTCCCGTGGATACCCGCCGTCGAGGCGGATGCGCCCGTCCCGACGACGAGCGCATCGTAAGGAATGGCGGACTCCGCTCCACCGTTGTTCCGCACGGTGAGTGTGCGGGCATTGACGCTGATGCCCGTCGCGAGCGTGTTGGTGCGCACCTGGAGACCGGCCGCTTCCAGATCGGCAAGCGTGCGATGTGCGAGCGACTGCCACGGTTGCACCTCCCGCGAGAAGTAGTAAGGGATGCCACAGATCGAGAAGTTCGGGTATGCATCGGCAACGACGACCGTCACATCAGCGGATTCGTCCACCTCTCGGGCACGGAGCGCCGCGGAGATTCCTGCGTCACTTCCCCCGATCACGACCAGGTGCATGTGAGTCCTTTCTGTCGAGACCTCGCCGCCTGCGAAGCCTCACTGACGCGCGCGACGTCCGCGCACCTGATCATCGCGTCGATCACGGCACGATCCGACACCCGGGCGGGAAGATCAACGAACCCTTTCGCCCCCGTTCACCCCGCGTTCATATAGATAGCCTTCTATAACTACGTCGGATAGACAAGCATCTATGTGAAGCGGCGATTTGACTGCTTCATCCCTCGAATACCTGAGATGAAGGAAGCACACGTGCGAAAGTCCACAGCAAAGATCTTCGCGTCCACCGCATTGGTCGTGATCGGGGCACTAGCCCTGAGCGGGTGCGGCGGGCAGTCCTCTGGTGGCGACACCTCTGGATCCGGCGCGAGCGGAGGCGGACTGACCGGTTCGGTGAACACCGACGGTTCATCGACCGTCGCCCCGCTGACTGA
Organism: Microbacterium sp. NRRL B-14842; assembly: GCF_050470785.1. NCBI lineage: Bacteria > Bacillati > Actinomycetota > Actinomycetes > Micrococcales > Microbacteriaceae > Microbacterium > Microbacterium sp. NRRL B-14842. The sequence goes on from NZ_JBFLUM010000001.1 coordinate 2,852,569, forward strand.
GGCCGCCGCCGATCTGTTCCGCGACGAGGAGAGCGGCGTGAACGTCTCGGTCGCGACGTCGGGAACCGGTGGTGGCTTCAAGACGTTCTGCGCCGGTGAAACGGATGTGTCCAACGCGTCACGTCCGATCAAGGACGAGGAGGCCGCCGAGTGCGAGGCCGCTGGCATCGAGTACACCGAGATCATCGCCGCCAACGATGGCCTGTCGGTCATCGTGAACCCGGAGAATGACTGGGCGGAGGACTTGACCGTCGAGCAGCTCAACCTGATCTGGGGTCCCGAAGCGGAAGGCGAGATCACGAACTGGAATCAGGTCGATTCCAGTTTCCCCGACCAGGCCATCACGCTCTTCGGCGCCGGCACCGACTCAGGAACGTTCGACTATTTCACCGAGGCGATCAACGGCGAGGACGGTGCGATCCGCACCGACTACAGCCCCTCCGAAGATGACAACATCACCATCCAGGGTGTCGCCGGAGACGTCGGCGCAATCGGGTTCCTCGGTCTCAGCTACGTTGAGGAGAACGAAGGCGTCATCAAGGCAGTCGCCGTCGACGGCGTCCTGCCGAGCACCGAGACCGTGCAGGACGGCACCTACACGCCGCTGGGTCGCCCCCTGTTCATCTACGTCAACAACGCTTCGTACGTCGACAAGGAGCAGGTGAAGTCGTTCATCGACTTCTACGTCGCCAACTCCGCGGAGATCGCTGAGCGTGCACTGTTCGTGCCGCTGACCGAGGAGCAGGTCACCATCGCCACCGACGAGCTCGCCTCGCTCGGCTGAGCACCGCACTCTCCATGACCGCCATCATTGAACGGCGTGGGGGTCCGGCTTCCGGCCGGGCCCCTGCCCCCGCCAGCAGCTTCGCCGGCCGCCGCCGCCCCGGCGAGTTCCTCATCAAGCTCGCCCTGCGCCTGGCTGCAGCCGTCACCGTCGTGACGACGGTAGGGATCCTCATCGCGCTGCTTATCCCGTCGCTGAGCTTCTTCGCCGAGGTCCCGGTCCTGGAGTTCCTGTTCGGCACCCGGTGGGCGCCGCGCTTCGCCGACGCATCGTTCGGCGTGCTGCCCCTGGTCACCGCGACGTTGTGGACCACGCTCATCGCGCTGCTCGTGGCGGTGCCGTTCGGGCTCGGGGCTGCAACGCTGCTCGCCGAGTACGCCCGCCCCCGCGTCCGCAAGGTCCTCAAGCCCTTGCTCGAGATCCTCGCTGGCATCCCCACGGTCGTCTACGGATTCTTCGCCCTGCAGTTCGTGCAAGGCACCGTCCTGCGGGACTGGCTCCACCTTCCGACCGGGGCGTTCAGTGTCCTCGCGGCGGGCCTCGTTATGGGTGTGATGATCATCCCGACGATCGCGTCGATCGCAGAAGACGCCATGTCCGCTGTCCCGCAGGCGCTCCGCCAGGGCAGCGCCGCGCTCGGAGCGAACCGGATGCAGACCACCCTCCGTGTCGTGTTCCCCGCCGCCCTGTCCGGGATCGTCGCGGCCGTCGTGCTGGGCATCTCCCGAGCGGTCGGCGAAACCATGATCGTCGCCATCGCCGCCGGCAACCAAGCACAGCTCGTCACCAACCCGCTCGATCAGGGGCAGACGATGACGGGATTCATCGCCAACGCCGCCCTCGGCGACTCCCGTGTCGGGAGCCTCGAATACAACACGTTGTTCGCGGTCGGGCTGCTGCTGTTCCTCATCACCCTGCTGATCAACTTCATCAGCATCCGATTCGTCCGCCGCTTCCGGGAGGCCTACTGATGTCCCCCACCTCGACGACCGCGACGCAACCGTTGCGCGCCTCGGCCCCCATCGCGACCGGCCGCAACGGTGAGATGCGACCGAGCGCACTCGCGTTCCTTGTGCTGCTGTGGCTCTCCCTGTTCGTCGCATTCGCGGTGCTCATCACACTGCTGATCACGATCTTCCTCACCGGGCAGAACAAGCTCTCCACGGCGCTGCTGTTCAACTTCCCCTCCGCCGACCCTGACGAGGCCGGAGCCCGGCCCGCCATCCTCGGATCCGTGTGGGCCATCGGTGCGACCGCCGTGATGACACTCCCGCTCGGGATCGCCGCCGCCGTGCACCTGGAAGAGTTCGCCGACCGGAAGCGGTGGTTCAACCGGTTCATCGAACTCAACGTGCAGAACCTCGCCGCAGTGCCCTCGATCGTGTACGGGCTGCTCGCGCTCGCCTTCCTCTCGATGCTCGGCGTCACCAACAAAAACATCGTCATCGGCGGGGCGTTCGCCCTGACGCTGCTCATCCTGCCGGTGATCATCATCGCGACCAGAGAAGCACTGCGCGCGGTCCCGCGAGAGATTCGCGACGGATCCCTCGCACTCGGCGCCACCCAATGGCAGACGACGTGGAGACAGGTGCTCCCCGCATCCGTTCCCGGGATCGCGACCGGCTCCATCCTCGCGCTCTCCCGCGCACTCGGGGAGGCCGCCCCGCTGCTCGTGCTCGGCGCGCTGGTGTACATCACCTTCGACCCGAACGGGCTCCTCAGTGGCTACACCACGCTGCCGATCCAGATCTTCAACTGGACCGGCCGCCCGCAAGAAGGGTTCCACGAACTCGCCGGCGCCACCAGCATCCTGCTGCTCGCCGTCCTCATCCTGATGAACGCTCTCGCGATCTTCATCCGCAACAAGTTCCAGAAACGGTGGTAACCATGAGCACTCCCACAGGCAGCGCCGCGACAGCGACGCACACGAACTTCCATGCCGCAGAAACACGACGGCTCGCCGCCACCCCCAGTGGCCTGATCCGCTGCGAAGACGTCAATGTGTACTACGGCGACTTCCGGGCCGTGACCGGCGTCAACCTCGAGTTCGGGCGTAACGAGATCACCGCGCTAATCGGACCCTCCGGCTGCGGAAAATCAACGCTGTTGCGCTCCCTGAACCGTATGAACGACCTCGTCGATGGTGCCCGCGTGGAGGGCACCGTCCTCTTCCAAGACGAGGACATCTATGCCAAGGCCGTGGATCCGATCGAGGTTCGTCGGCGGATCGGCATGGTGTTCCAAAAGCCCAACCCGTTCCCGAAATCGATCTACGACAACATCGCCTACGGCCCCCGGGTCACCGGGATGAAAGTCGACAACATGGACGACCTCGTCGAAGAGGCACTGACCCGCTCCGCGCTCTGGGGCGAGGTGAGGGACAAGCTCAAACAATCCGCGTTCGGTCTCTCCGGTGGTCAACAGCAGCGCCTGTGCATCGCGCGGACGATCGCCGTGCAACCCGACGTGATCCTGATGGACGAGCCCTGCTCCGCCCTTGACCCGATCGCCACGTCTCGGATCGAAGACCTCATGCACGAGCTCCGCAAGGACTACACGATCATCATCGTCACCCACAACATGCAGCAGGCAGCACGCGTGGCCGATCGCACCGCATTCTTCACCGCCCTCGCCGACGAAAGCACCGGTGACCGCACCGGCGTGCTCGTCGAGTACGACCTCACCCGCAACATCTTCGAGCAGCCGCAAGACCAGCGCACGGAGGACTACATCAGCGGACGATTCGGATGACCTCCCCGTCTGGTGGTGACCCGCGGTTCGTTCTGCACGGACGCAGTTCGGAGATCCTTCGTGGAAGCTTCGCTGAGTTCAGGCATGCAGGCGTCCCGATAGCGGTGCACGCTGAGATCGTCGATGCGCTGGCAGACTTGGCCCACGACTACGAGGCGTCGCTCGTCCTCGCCGGCGGGGAGTCAGTTGACCGGCTGGCGGCCATCGTGCAGATCGCCGAGCCGGTGTGCGGAGGACCGATCTTCTTCGGGGTGAGCGAAGACACGGAGACGTCGATGATTGAAGCCGCGATGCGGGCAGGAATGCGTGGCACCATCCGCCTCCCCATCACCCCCGACCGATTGCGTGAATTGGCCCGCTTGCACCCACGGACAGGGCCGCTGGACCGCACCCTCCGATTCGGGGAACTGACCCTCGACATCACGCACCGCAGCCTCCGTTGGCAGAAGCATGCGCTGTTGCTTCCTCCGCGCGAATTCGAACTCCTGCATCAGATCATGCGCGCGTACCCGGAGAGCGTGAGCATTGACACACTCGCCCTCGCCTTCGGCTCCGACCTTGAGGATCCGCACGCCTCTGTTCGCGTCGCCATGACGAAGCTGCGCGCACGGCTGGCGACTTTCGCCCCCGCACAAGCCCTCATCGAGACGGTGCGAGTCGCCGGCTACCGGCTCGCGTCCTGAGGCTCCACTTTGAGCTCGACCAGGAGTTGTAGCACCCGGGCGCGAATGTCGTCTCGAACGCCACGAAGACCGTCTTGGTCGAGCTCCAACGGATCCGGTAGATCCCACTCCATGTAGCGGCGCCCAGGGAAGACGGGGCACGCATCCCCACACCCCATCGTGATGACGTAGTCGGCGGCACGCACCACTTCATCGGTCAGCGGTTTCGGGAACTCTCCCCACAGCTCCACGCCCACTTCCTCGAGCGCAGCGGCAACACGAGGGTGTGCACCCTCCGCCGGTGAGGAACCTGCGGTACGCACGTGCACCCGGCCGCCCGAAAGATGACGTAGCAGGGCTCCAGCCATCTGCGACCGCCCCGCGTTCTGAACGCACACAAACAGGACCTCAGGAGTGTCACGGAGAACCAGGCCCTGACTAGTCGCCAGTGCGTCCAAGCGGTCGGCCGCGTACCGAGCGGTCATCGTCAACAGGTGCTCACGCACTCGCGTTCGCTGGCTCAGCAACAGGTAGCTTTGGGCGACATAACCGGCCACTGTCTCGCGGCTGAAGGTTGAACTGAATCTGTAAGAGAGGTCGTCAACGACGGTGGCCACAGCGCGTGGGAGAGCCGTGACGGGAGCCTCGGGGGTTGTCGGCTCAATCGACTCACTCAACAGCAGTCTCCCGAAACGGACCCAGGCATCGACGGTCGGCACCCAGACATCGTCATCGCTGCGGATGAGATCGACGAGCTCCAGCGAGTGGATTGCTTGCTCGACGACCGAGAGATCGGCATTCAGCACAACCGCTATGTCCGGCGCTTTGATACCGGAAGCAAGCGCGCTGAGAACACGGAGCGTGTCGGGGTTACCGAGAACCGACACTTGACCTGCGCGCTCCCGGGCAGCACGCTCGCCGAGAGGGCTTCCCACTCGGTGCTGCGACTCCTCGCTCACCGCAGAAAATCCTCAACGGCGCTGCGGCGCGTCGGGTGCACGGAGAGCCAGCCGAGCTTGCCGTCCTGCTCACGTGCCAGGAACCCGTCGTCCAAGAGAATGCGGACGTGATGGGTCACTGTCGGCTGCCGCAGCCCCAGCGCCTCCGTCAGTTGACCTACGGTCGCCCGTTCATCAGCCGAGCCCAGCACGATACTCAAAATCTGGAGACGAGTCGGATCAGCGACCGCCCTCAGCGTCCGCGCCAGCTCTTCGGCCGCACCACGATTGAGCGCAGCTCCGACCCGAGGCTTCGGTGCAGGCTGAGCGGTCATGCCAGGATTCTAGTTGCCGAACCTTGCGACCCCCTCAGACGTGCCGGTGCTCGAAACGTGCGGGACTGAGACGCGACTACTTCGCGAACATGTCGCCGCGAAGCTTCGACGCGGCGTGCAACCGAAGTAGCTCGATACTGAGGGCTGCGCTTGCCGGACTGCTCTGCGACAAGCTCTTCGCAGCAGCTGCAAGGGCGGGACGAGCGGCATCCCGCTCAAGAGCAATCAGCATGTCGACCGAGACTCCGAGCGAACGTCCCCGCCAGACAGCACCAGGCGTCTGCAGTTGCTCGACAAGGAGGAGGACCTCCGCCGTCGGGTTGGATGCCCGGGCGAGAGCGCGTGCGAGGATCGCCGCATCAGCGTGGATCGGTCCGGGTTCGGGTCTGATGTATTTCCGCCCCTCGGTCAAGGTCGTTCGTGCCTGCTTGGCGATATCTGACATACCGGCACTATTGTCGCTCAATGCGCGGGTGGCGAGGTTTGCAGGGTTCTCGCGGCTGAGCTCGTGCAGGGCTTCAAGCACGATGGCCTGCTCTCGCTCGCCTTGCTCCAACGCAGTCGCCAGAAGGTTCGCAACGCCGGCCGGCATGCCATCAGCGAGATCTGCGAATTGGTTCACAGCGGCGCTGAGGAGTTTGCGTCGTGTCGCCGGGAACTCGATCCCGAAGTTGTCGAGGTAGAGGTCGCCGGCGAGGCTCGCGCCGAGGGCTGTGATCGGCGACTCGGCGGCTTGAGTGTCGTATTGAACGACGATGTTGATGAGGTCATCGATGAGGTGCTCTCGACGCTTCAGCAGGCGGCCCGCCGCGAGCAGCCACGTGTTGCGCCAGTGACTTGATGGAACGAGTTCGCGCAGGTTCTGCAAGACGACCTGTTCGTCACCATCGGTGATCGCGCGAGCCGCCATGTATTCCTGCAGCGATCGCACCTCGAACTCATACTTCGATGTCTTCGGGGAGACGAGCATGACCAGTCGCTCCGTCGACAGTTTGAGGAGAGTCGTCGCGATCGACTCCGATTCACTCTCTTCGAACCCAGCCGCGCTCAGCCGGCGGCATAGGATACGGGAGATCTCGGCTTTCGTGAGGATAGCGTCCGAGTTACCTGGTCGCTCAGTTCTTGCTTGCAGCTTGAGCCCGGCCTGTTCGTGAAGATGGTCGATGTGTGGGCGCAGCGACTTCAGTTCCGTGAAGGCTTCACTTTTCGCCAGTTCACGGTCGTAGACGACGCGATAGTACCGGTCGAACAGCTCGAATCGATCCGTCGGAAGGTCGACTGCTTCTTCAGCGAGAGCAGTCATGATCGTCACCTGCAACGGTGTGGTCATCAGTCGTTGCGTCACTCGTCCATGGACGGCCGTGATGAGCCTTTGTGCAACCTGCTCGGCGAGGTCCGGATCGTCGACCGCCCGCAACGCGGTGAGTGCTTCCGAGTAGCTAATCGCTTCTGTCTCGGTGAGTTCAGACAGGATGATCTGCGTGCAGGGAAACGCATCGTCGAACTCCCGCCGGTATCCCTGTGGGCGTGTTGTGGCGACGAAGAGCACGTCCGCCTTCTCAGAGCTGAGCTCGCTCACTAGCGCTGTGACGGCCTCGATGAGCCGGCTGCGGATCTTCGCGTCAGGCACCTCGTCAAGGCCGTCGAGCACGAGGCATGACGGCCAGGTGCGCAACCAGTCCAGCAACGCCCCTGGGTCCGACTTCTTCCCCCGAATCAGGATGGAATCTGCAATGTAGGTGAGCAATGAAAACGTCGACGGGGAGGATGCGATTGCGGCCCCCGCCTTTGCCAGCTCGATCACGAACGGCCACCGACGTTTCTGCGGGTTCGGGATTCCCGCCTTTCTGAGCCGTGCGTCGAGGCCATCGAAGGCGAGCTGCGCCCTCTCGCCGTACTCCGCGACGTTTGTGTCAGCGAGGAAGGCGACACGATACGTGTGGGCGATCACTTGGGCGATCGTGCTCTTGCCCTGACCTGGGCCTCCAACGATGACCACCCCGCGAGGCCCCCGCCCTGAGACGGTCGACAAGTGGAGGTCTCCGATTTGCACCGTCTCGGCCGCGGTCATCAACCGCAGGTGGCCCTCCTCGCCCGCGCGCGCCTCCGCAGTGAACGGCAAATCGATAGCGATGTCCGCGAGCCTCACCTTCGACGCGTCGTTGTACCCCGCGTCGCCCGTTCGAACCCATTGCCTGTTGATGAGCTCGGCGACTGCATGCCCAGCAAGCCGGTCCACCTCGAGAGCTGTCTTTTCCGGGAGCAGTTCGGCGACTTGCGCAAGAAAGTCGCCGGTGACGATCTGCTCCAGGTATCGCTGTCGAATGGACGTGTGGGTGTCGAGCATGACGCGAATCTCGTCGTAGTCCCACACGTACCACCCACGCAGCCCCAAATCTTCCGCGTTGGCTGCAAGAAGCTGGTCGAACTGGTCGCGGCCGCCCGTGTCTTTGGTCCCCGTCAGCACAACGTTGGTGGAGAACAGCAGGTACTCCGGCGTCTTCTCGCCGACCCTCCTCTTTACGAGCCAACCACGCAGCTCGGAGCGGACCTCGTCAAGGAACCAACGCCAGTCAGCCGTCGTCGATACAGGCTTCTCGTTGTACTTCATTTGAATGACGCCGTAGCCATCCCACTTCGCGCCCGCCCCGACCGGGAAGTCGACGCGGCCGTCGAACGTGGCGTCGCGCTGCGCGTCGCGACCTGACCCAAACGGCCGGACACCATTGCCCAGCTCAGCCTTTGCAAGCGCTTGGAGCATGTGCTCGAACTGCTGCCAGCCCATTCGGTTGAGGTTGTAGTGGCCCACAGAGTCCCTCCGGGTCAACGTCGACGCCTATGAGGCGCATTAGAGACATTCTGTACCAGTGCTGCTGCCTATCCGGCTGAACCGGCGAGCGAACGCGTTCGACCGTACGGGGTTCTCCCGGCGACGAGAAACGATCCCAATCCGATCACCAGCGCGCACATTTGAGCCGAGTAGGGCGAGGCCTGAGCTCCGCCCGCCTGCCATTGAACCGATCGGATCCTCGACGTCAATGCCCAGGGAACCCTCCCCTTCCGGTGAAGGCTCATCTACGCTGTCGCACATGGATGAAACCGATGGCCAGCCACGGCCCCGCCCTTGGCAAGCACAGCCATCCACCGATGTGATCGCGGCGTTCACTGACGCCGTCGCTCGGTTGAACGCCGACGGGGACTTCATCGTTCGAGCGCTGACTGACCAGCTGCTCGCAGAGCGACCGATCGCGGACCAGGAAGAGCTGACGCCGCAGGAGATCAGCTATCTCACCCGGTCCAAGGCCTTCACGCCCGAGTCGTTCGAGAAGACATCGACTCGGGTTGCTCGCGGCGGTCTTCTGGCGAGCGAAGCGAGCACCCTTCTGACGGGCGTGCTTCAAACCATGTCCGCGTCCGCAGCCGCTGCCTTCTTGAGTATGGACGAGGACTCGCTCTTCGCCGCCGCCGATCGTGGCGAGTTGTACGCCGTCGATGTTGCCCACTCCAGACGGTTTCCGTCGTGGCAGTTCAGTCTCTCGTCGCCAGGAAAAATCCTGCCGCACCTGACCGAGATCATCGACATTGTGAAAGACAAAGGATGGGTGTCGGTATCGGCTCTCATGGCGACGCCCCAGTCGATCATGGTCACCGACGGGCACCAGAGCCCTGTGGAATGGTTCAGGCGCGGCGGCGACGCGGAGACCCTGGCTCGGATCATCGAGGCTCAGAAGTGGCGATAGAGCTCCTGCTGGGGACGTGAATTCGTGCGCGCCGCCGCTCTCGCATGTCACCTACGGCGTTTGGCCTCGAGCTGCGAGAAACTCCGTCGCCGTCTCAACCCGATACCGCTCGTCGACGTAGTTTGCCGGAGTGAGATTTCGGGTTACGAAGAGCGTGCTCAGGCGAAACTGCTCGCCTTCAGGCGGGTCCCCGAGTCCGAGGCGCGTCGCAATGCTCGCGACGTGGGGCGCTAGTTCGCTCTCCTTGCGGGCTAGCTGCGTGGCGTAGCAGGGCTTGGCCCCGCGGTCTCCTACCTGGTCCCGGAAGAAGGTGCGCAGTTGGCGTGCCGTCTCAGCGAATCCGTGCACCGACGCAGGATCCTTCGCCTCGATTAACCAGATGGTGCTATCGCCAGGGCGTCCGCACACGAGGTCAACTTCGGTCGTGAGAATCGGCACGCCGAGTCGCGCGTGGTCGTTGGGTTTCACGCGGGCGACCGTGGTGTAGCCGAGTTCCTCTAGCCGGTCTTGAAGGAATCTTTCGAACCGAATATTGCGGCGCGCACGGCGATCCGCAAGCGCGTTGCTGACAGGCTGGGGAACGTCTCCCGCCCAGGGAAGAACTCCTTGGAGGAGGTGGCGGTAGTAGACCTGGAAGGACGTCAGTAAGTACTGCGGGCTGATAATGAGTCGTCCGTCCGAGTCTTGCACCAGCGGTTGCACGAGGAGCCGGTGACGCCGTGTGCGCGTTTGCCAGGGTTTCCACTCCACGGCTTGCATCTGGACGGCCGTGCTGGTGAGCATCCGAATAGCGGCGTCAACACGCGTTCTCTGCGACTCATCCGCGTCCGGGCCCAGCGCGTCACAGACCCATGCTGTTGCCTCGGCCACGGTGACGTGCGCGGTCGTCCTGCTTGGCTCGAACGTTTCCCACTTTGCGAGGGTGGCGAGTGCGGCGAGCATGTCCTGCGACGTCGCTCCCCATGCCGGCTGGAACGCATCTTCGACGTCGTCTTCTTCGTTCGCCTGTTGCAGCGAGTCGTCGTCTTGAGTGCCGTGCAATCGGACGCTCGCAGCTGCACGGGTCAGTTCGTCGTTTCGCAGGCCCCACGCCGATGCGTCGGGATGCGGATCGTCGTCAACTGCCAGCTCGTACATCGGGCTGAGGTTGATGACTGCGGGCGCGACTTGGTGATACATCCGCTCACTCAGCGTGGTCGCGGTGAGGTACGCATCTGCGGCGGCAAGAAGACCGCTCCACTCCTGAGGAGTGATCGGCTTCACCGCCGCCGGATTGCCCAGGATGCGCAAGGCAGCCTCCACCACGATCTCGTTACACTGACGAAGCTGAAGTGTCTCCGCCGAGAGCTCGGCCGTGCGGGTGAGCGGATCCCATTCGGTCGCGAGATTCGCTGCGACTCGGGATAGATCGTCTTGCTGATGAATGGCACTGTCCATCACCCTCGCCAGCTGCTCCATCCCCGTGAGCACCACCTCGCTCACGTCGTGTCTCTTGATTCCTTCAGTCAGGGTCTCGAGAGCAAGGGGCGCAAGATGCTCGCGGATGAGTCGATTCGCGTCGTCCGCTCGGTACTCTCCCGGTTGAACGCCGGCGTCGTGGAGTCGTCGTCCCAAAGCCGCAACCATGCGGCTCTCATCAGAGGGTCGTAGACGCCACGGATCAGGCAGGTGATTGAGAGTGGTCCGGGCCTGCTTCATCTCCAAGATGAGAAAGGGTCTCGCTGTGCGCCACTGGTCGCGGAGCGCCGCTCCGGTGTCGATATCCATGCCGCCCGCGCGGAGCAGATCGAACACTGCATCCGCTGTTAGGAGATTCGCCGCGTGCGGATCTCCATTCGCCGAGTCTGCGAATCCCTCGACATCGATGCGCCACAAGAAGTTGACTGGTTCGTCGACGGCACGCGCGTGCGGGTCGAGATACGGCGTGACCACACCGGGCGGTTCACCCGAGACCGTTTCCGATGCGTGGAGGTAGAGGACGTATCCGGGCACATCGATCTCCTGGTGCGCGAAACGCCATCGATCACCAAGCGCAGCGAAGCCGTAGATTAGCCCGCCGCAGAAGTCGAAGAAGAACCGTCGGTGGTCGGCAGATGCTTCCTCCAGGCTCGCCCGTGCCACGGCAACGGGAGGTTCGGTGAGAGCGAGAGACCACCCGTCAACACTCGGCGCGATGTTGACACCGCGGGTGGCGTCGTACATGGGGTCACCTGCGATCATCGCGACGTTTGCGACGGGCCCCGGGGCGACTTCTGCCGCTCGGAGGTCTCGAATCGGGGGAAGCCCAACCCTGAGGAGCGCCACTTCGAGATCCGATAGCTCTACCGCTCGATCCCACTCGGCCTCGCCCGCGTGCGCTTCAAAGTAGACGGCATTGGGTACCACGCCACCCTTGAAAAAAGACTTGCCATTGGCTTTCCATGGCTCCCAGTAGTTGATCGCTTCCCATCCGAAACTCTCAGGGAAATCGGGAGCGCTCAGGTCCCGCGTGAATGCGTAGAGATCATCGTCGGACGTAGCCGTTTCCGCGATCCAGGTCAGGTCTTCGAGCGCGAGTTTTGCTTCGCCGACCGCCTGCGGCACAGCGATGTGACCGGGCGCAGCGAACACCGTCAACGGGATGACCTCCGCGCCCGGCCTGACGGTTCCTCGTCGCCCGCCCGCCATCCGCACCGGCACAGGGTCTGATTGCGACCTCACCTGTTTCGCCAGCTCCACTGAGCCGATGTATGGCGCCGGCGCGGCCCCCAGGTCGGGGACGTAGATGACTGAGACGGCGATGAAAGTGGACGGGTTCACCGGCACCAACCACTGAACGTCAATCCCGCGAAGCGGGGAATCGAGGCCTTCGCTGTTGGGAGGAGCTTCGATCAAGCTGTTGGAAAAGCGCCATAGGGACTGGCGAATCTGGTTCAGGCAAGAACTCCGGAGGGCTCGTCGTGCTTGCCCGTCCCGGTCGAGCGCAGACACCAGTTCTCGTACGGCATGGGCCATGATCTCTGGGATGAAAAGTGGCGGCACCCATCGATGTGCACCCGCCGAGTCAGCGAAGCGAAGGTACCTCCCGAACGGGCTGGAGAGACTCTCCGCGTCGAACGTGGCCCGACTTGCGGAGTTCGTCATCCATTCCAACGCCCTTTCATCAGCTTCACCGAGTTCGATGTGGTCGAGCGGGTTCAGGTTGAGGAGGGCCCGCGTCGCTTCGTACTCCGCGTCCGGCAGGGAGACCTCGTCGTTGAGCGCGAGGTCCGGGGCTGGTACCCATGCGTCTGCAAGGTGGCGGGCGCAGAAGTCGCCGTACTTCATCGCCACGTTCACCACGTTTGCGATGCCGAATTGAAATCGTCTGTGAAGCCGACCGTCTACCGCTTCCGCCATTCTGAGCGCACGCGTGAGGTCGGCGACCGGCCGTTCGGTGAGGCCAGGCACCGCGCGCAGCGGCTCAGAGCCGACCGCGAGGAAGACAGTTCGAGTCGGGTCGGTGGGGATGAAATCTTCACGCGCCGGGCCGATCCCATAGGTGGTAGCCGCTAGATCGGACAGTGCTTGGATCGAAGGCAGCGGCTGGTATTCGTCTGGCGCCGGAGCGGCGGAGGCTCGTAGCGCAGCCGCGAAGCTGCTCCCCAATGTCACCGACCGATGCCTGTTGCCGGGGGACGTGGCGGCGGCGAAAATCAGCGTCCAGAGCTCGTCCGGATCGTACGCTGAAAAGGCCAGTTCGAGTGCGTCGGGCTCCCGTCGCGCGGCGCTCACCGCCCGCGGTTGAGATCGAGACCGCTTGCTTCTCCGAGTTTTCTTGCTCTTTCCCACGCAAGCATTCAAGCGTAAGCCAACGACATCCGCACTGATTACTGAGCGTTGAAAGCGTTGCGCCGGGGAGGAAGGTGGCGAAGAGTTGGGGTGCCGCCTCGAACGCGCGGACGACAGGTCTCCTTCAACGCCGCTGCTCCCGGGCCAGGGAGCTCTTGACCGCTCTCACCTCGTCACCTCGCGGGGGTGCATACACGCAAAAGCGCGCGTAAGATATTGCGTGTACGCGCTAACCAGATGACGACACGAGGAGGCAAGATGGCCGTGAAGAAAAGTCGCACTCGTGCCGCCTCCGCTCGCGAGGCGACTGTGAACCGCGGCACAGTGACAGGTCGATTCCTCAACGGGAACCCGAAGCTCGTCGTGGCGACCAAGGCCCCCGCAAAGACCGACGTACAAGCCGGTGTCGAGCGCCTTGCGCAGGTGGCGAAGACGTCAAACGTCGACGTATCCGTGTTCAACGCACTCATCGACGAGCTCGCCGATGCCATGACCGACCGTCAATCGACCGAGCTGGGCCTCACAGAGCAGGAAGCCAACTTCCTGATCGAGTCTGGCGATTTCACTCCGGAGGAGCTCGCCGAGGCAGCCGCATTCGTCACCAGCGGTGGGATCGCCAAGCTCGAGCGCGAGACTCACGTGCGCGCCCTAACCAACACCTACACCGCATCCGAGGTCGCAGCGCTCCTCGGCATCGATGCCTCCAGTGTGCGTCACCGCCAGAGCAAGAACACCTTGTACGGCTTCCGGGCAGGAAGGATCCGCCTCTACCCTCGATGGCAGTTCATTTCCGGCGATAGGGTCTCGACGATCCCCCACCTCCCGCTGCTCGTCCGAGCGATCCCGTCCGACTGGGATCCGGCCGACGTCGAAGGCTTCATGACAACACCTCAAGACGACTTGCGGTCGAGCGATGAGTCTGTCGACCCCCAGGAATGGATGACGCCGATCGAGTGGCTGGCTGCCGCGAAGGATCCTGCACCCGTAGTGGACATCCTCGAAGACGCCGACATCACGTGAGCCCGTCGAACGCGAAAGTCCCCGCAACACCCCCGGCGCCGCTCACACTCGACGCGAGTGAGCACCTGAGATCATTCGATGGGATCCTCTGGCGGGTCTTCGCTACGAGAGGTGCTCACCCACAGGCGTGGGATGAGCTACGGCACTTCGGGCCGATCAGAACCATGCGCTTTGACCCGCATCCCGAGCCGCAGCAGCACCATGCCGATTATGGCGTGACGTACGCAGCTGCCGGATCTACAACAGCTCTCGGCGAGGTGTTTCAGAAGGGCCGACTAATCAATCGGCGCGTTCGTGGAAACACCCTCGCGGCTTGGCGGCCGACGCGTGAGCTTCGGTTACTGGATCTCACCAGCAACTGGCCCGTGATCAACGGGACGACCTCTTCGATCCAGATGGGGCCTAAGCGATACACGCGGAACTGGGCGAATGCGATCCATGACCAGCTTGGGTCGAGCATCGACGGGCTCTACCATGTGTCATCGATCGACTTCGGCCCGATGGTGACGCTGTTCTCGTCCGCCGAGGGCTCGTTCCCGCCGCTGCCGTTGGTGCACACCCGACTGGACTCATCCAGTGCGAACGTGTACCTCGCGAAAGCCGTGAAAAGGCTCGGCTACCGCGTTAAGAAATAGAACCGCCCCAGGACGGCAGTCCGCGATTCTCGGATTATCAGATGACGCTCGATCCACCCGTACTCTCAGTGCTATGCCAAAGCGTTCCACATTGCAGACTCTCGGCGGTGCTGTCGAAGGATTCCGGGACTTCGCGGCGGCGATCAAGAGTGGAGTGCCCACGGTTCGAAAGGGGTCAATGGCGGAGGAAGATCAAGCCCTCGCAGGAAACATCGTCATCCCTCATGCCATAGTCTCCGGGCTCGTCCTCACCGCTGCGGACCACGTATCCGCCTGGGCGGAGCTTGCCGCTAGCCCCGAGGAGAACGTGTTGCTCCTTCATATGCAGGCTGACTACACCTTGTTCCGTCCTGTCTTGGAGGGGCTTGCGGAGCTCATCTGGATCCTGGACGGCACCGATTCCTCGAGTCCGCAGGGCGCTCGAGATCGCCCGCATCGAGTACAGGCACGGGCTGAAGCTGACGAACGCTCTGCGCAAAGCTCAAACACCAGATGACAGAACGGAACAAGGAATAGCCGCGCTGGGGCGTTTCCTTAGGACCACCGCGACCAACCTCGGGTCCGATCCAGAGGACGTTCTCAGTGCGCCATTGATCGATCCCTCCTCGATCACAAGGAAGATTGCGAGTCGCGTTCCAGGCCCCACGTTGCGGACCTTCAACTATTGGGCGATAACTTCGGCCCACGCGCACGGGCAGTTCATCACCACTCTGCGCCACGCGATCGAGACGCGCCCATCTACACCTCAGATGGGCAGGACTCTGTACGAACCAGACGAGGAGTTGATCGCAGACCTCATCGAGTTCATTGGGACGCTGCTCGAGATCGCAATCAACCTCCTTAACGAACAGGGTTACGAACTTCGACGCTAGAGCTGTCCTGCTTGGCCGATCGGGGAGCGCTGGGTCGCCGAGATGCGCGCCATGGGGATTCAGAGCTCCCTGAGGCGAGATGTCCGACCCCATCCGTATGATCGAATCAGCCCCTTCGTGAGGCGGTTCGGTGAGGGAGTGGGCTTCGCGCTTTACATCGGACTTAGTCCGATTTCATCGCGATTCTGACATTTCCTGTCGGCGATCCCCGCTCGGCTACGGTGGGCGGATCGTCTTGCACCGAATCAAGAAGGCAGAGCATGAACACAGTGCGGCACCCCGGAAGGTCGTTCTTCGGCCTCCCCGGAACCTTCTTCGTGTTCCTGAGCACGATCGCCGTGTCGAACCTCGGCGACGCCTTCCGGGTCATGTCGTTGAATCTCTGGTTCTACGAGGAGACTCCGGACAAGGAGCTCACCCGCGTCCTTCTCCTGTTGGCAGGAGTCATCCCCGGGATGCTCTTCGCTCCGATCGCCGGAGCGATCGCCGATCGCTTCGACCTTCGGAAGACGTTCATTGCCACCATGCTCATCCGCGGCGCTCTCAGCGTGGCGCTCGCTGTCGTCGCATGGTTGGTTGCTCCAGGCGTGCTCGCCTATGTGCTCGTCTTCAGCGCAGCGACGGCGAGCGTCTTCTTCGCCTCGTCGGCGTTCGTCTTCGTGCCCCGCCTGGTTCGGCGCGGGATGATCCCCCGCGCGAACAGCATCATCCAGGCGGTGAGCTGGGCCCTCGCCTCCGTCGGTCCGGCGTTGGCGGCGCTTGCCTTCGCCGCCTACGGCCCGTCGGTCGCCTTCCTCCTGGACGCGGTGTCTTTCCTCATCTCGGCCGCGCTCCTGCAGGTCCTGATCCGCCCCGAGCCCACGAGTGGAGAGAAGACGCCTCTCCGCGTCAGCATCCGCACCGGCCTGGGGGAAGCCACCGACTCGATCCGCGGCATTCCCGAAGCTGTCGGCATCCTGGCGCGCAACCGACTCGCGCTCGGCATGCTGGTCGCTTCCTACGGCGTGACGTTCACTGCGGGCGTCAACTCCTTCGGTCTCATCTTCCTGCTCGACGACGAACTCGGCCTCCCCGTCGAGACCCTGGGAATCGTGCTGTCGTGGAACGGACTGATTGCGGTCGTCGCTGCTTTGCTCGTGGGGATCTTCGTGAAGTGGGTGAAGGTCAAACCATTGTTCCTTGTCTGCCTCGCCTTCTTCGTGGTCGCGCAGTTCGTGATGGGCATGGCACCCAACATCGGAGTCCTCCTCGTCGGCGTGGGTATCAGCGCGCTCGTCAACGCGCCCTACAACGTCGCCGTCACCTCGCTCTTTCAGACGAGCGTCGAGGACGAACACCTGGGGCGAATCGGCGGGCTCGACGAGATGGCCGAGAACGTCATCCAGATCCTTGTCTTCCTCTCCGCCGGCATCATCGTGGCGGTGGCCGGCCCCCGGCTTGCCCTGGTCGGTGCCGGGGTGGTCGCTCTCGTCCTGCTGTGCCTGGGTGCCACGCTCATGCGTGGCCTTCAGCCGTGCGAGGGTGTCGATGACCCCGAGGACTCGGACGACGCGGCACCGGAGCACAGCGATCCCGCAGCCGAGGAGCAGCCTCGCCCTGCGTCATGAGCTCGGATCTCTCCGCGGCACTCACGCCGCACGGCCGCCCGGCACCCACCCGGTCGCTCGCGCCCAGGCCTCCATCTCCCCCTGCGCCCGGTCGAACCAGTGGTCCTTCGCCCGCGCGTAGCCGTCGAAGTCACAGTCGCCCCGGTGCGCGGAGGCCAGAGCGGTCTTGAGCGCCGCGTACTCGTCGCGCGCCTCCGGGTCCGCCCGCAGCCAGTCTCGGAACAGGAGGGCGTATCGCCAGTTCGACGCCCCGACGCGTCGCACGTGCACGATCGCCCGGGCCCTGGCGTCCACGCTCGCGAACAGGCGTTTCGACCACTCGTCCGGATCGCCGCCCGTCCGCGCGTTGTCCCGGGAGACGCCCGGCGCGTCCGGCACGATGCGCTGCACGTTCACGAAGCCGGCGTCCCCGAGGCGCTGCTCCGCGGCATCCGCGTCCGCGAGGTCGCGCACCCCCACCTGGAGGTCGATGATCGGCTTGGCGCGCAGCCCGGGCACGGCCGTCGAGCCGATGTGATCGACGCGCACCAGGACACCGTCGAATGCCGCGGCGATCCGAGCGCCGAGGCGGGCCGCATCCGCCGCCCAGCGCGGCGACCAGGACTCGAGGATCGGCGGCGTGTCCGGAGGGAGTCGCCGAGCCCTCCGGCGCTCCTCGACCTCCGCCGCTCGGGCGAAGAAGCGGGACAGGCCGTCCTCGTCGCCCTCCGCGATAACCGCGTCGCACCACGCGCCGGCGGACACTTCGCCGATGCCGAGCACGAGATGCGCCGTCGCGGAGGCGTGCGCCACGGTGGCCGCATCGACGGGCCCGAGACCCGTCACGACCGCATCCGGCCGCGCCGCACGCAGACGGCGCACGACCACGCCGTCATCCTCCCCGACGACGACCAGGGCGAGGGGCGAGAACGCGTCCGCCCCCGGAGAGCCTTCGGACTCATCTGCGAGCGGATCCACTGGTCGCCTCCTCCGGATTCGTCCCGCCGGAGTCGGCACTCCCGCGGCAGACGGTCCCCACAGCGTAGCCAGGCGGCCGAGCATTTCCATTCACATGAATCCACACCGGTATTCCGGGCGTAGGCTGGAGGGAAGGACGGACCGTCCGAGAAGATCTCCCGGCACCGCGCCCGCCCGGGAAGGAGCCCGAAAGTGGCTCAGTACGACGTCTCGAACCGCTCGGCGATCGTGACAGGAGCGGGCAGCGGCATCGGCCGCTCGGTCGCCCTGCTGCTGGCGCAGAACGGCGCGGCGGTGGTCGTGAACGATCTGAACGCGGAGAACGCGAACGCGGTCGTCGAGGAGATCCGCGCCGCCGGAGGCACCGCGGAGGCGTCGGTCGGCGACGCGACGGACCCGGCCTGGATCGCCTCGTCGGTCGAGCTCGCCAACTCGCTCGCCCCGCTCCGCATCGGCGTCAACAACGCCGGCATCGGCGGCGCCACCGCGCCCACCGCGGACTATGAGGAAGACGCGTGGGACAAGGTGATCGCCATCAACCTCAACGCGGTCTTCCGCAACATGAAGGCGCAGATCCCGTCGATCCTCGCCAACGGCGGCGGCTCGGTCGTGAACATCGCCTCGATCCTCGGCAGCGTCGGCTTCGCAGGCTCCCCCGCCTACGTCACCGCCAAGCACGGCGTCGTCGGAATGACGAAGACCGCCGCTCTGGAGTACTCGGCGCAGGGCGTCCGCGTGAACTCGGTCGGCCCCGGCTTCATCGACACCCCGCTCCTGGCGAACATGGGCGACGAGGCGAAGGACTTCCTCGTGTCGAAGCACCCGATCGGTCGCCTCGGCCAGGCGGACGAGGTGGCGAACCTCGTGGTGTTCCTCGCGAGCGACGCGGCCAGCTTCATCACCGGCAGCTACCACCTGGTCGACGGCGGCTACACCGCCCTCTGACGAAGAAACGGCATCCGGCTGCCGGGAACCCGAATCCCGGCGGCCGGATGCCGCGGTCGGCGATCCAGAGCCCCCGCTCCGTTCTCGCCGTAGCCGTCACCGTCCGGGAATCCGAGAGCCCTTGAAGAGGATCCCGAGGCGATGAGGCAGGTTGTGCACCCCTCCGTTATCAGGCGGACATCGCGTGCAGTTCGCGCGACATCGCATCGAGCGAGAGCTCGGGGTCGGTGAGGTCGAGTCCGCCGGTCGAGCCCGCGGCCTGCATGAGGCGGGCCAACAGCGGCCGCTGGAGCGTGACCGACGTCTCGACGACGAAGCGGATCGGAATGGACGCGTGGATCCACAGCGTCTCGGTGCGGTCGGCGCCGGTCTGCACCGTGAGCGCGAACGGCTCGTTGCGCCGCAGCTTGGTCACGGTGGCGGCGCGAAGGTGGGCGAGCAGCTCGTCGTCGATCTCGATCGGGTCGGCGAGGTTCGCGTAGGTGAGGGTTCCCATGTTCTTCTCCTCGTGGCAGAAAACCTGGACGAGGATAGTTTACTAGTTTAACTAGTTAAATCAAATCCATCAGGGAAGGTCGCCGAGCTCGTCGGTGAGTCGACGCAGGAAGCGGGAGATCACCGCGGCCTCCTCCGGGGAGAACTCCTCCTCCAGGGCGGCGACCCGCTGGGTGAGCTCATCCCCGTGACCGTGCAGATCACGGAGCGAAGGACGGAGAACTTTGGACCGGGCATCCAGGGGGTGCGGGGCGACGACGATCTGCCCCCGCTCGGACATCCGTCGCACGACACTCGTGACGGCGGCGGTGCTGATGCCGAGGTACGTGGCGAGATCGCGGGGAGTGACCGGCTTCTCGACGGGCGCCGTGCTGATGAAGTGCATCGCCGCGCGGTCGGTATCGTTGGGCTCGCGGCGGGCGGCGAGACGGCGGTTCAACTGCGCGTCGGCGCGACGGAAATCGTCGACATCGCGCGCGAGCGCCGAGGTCGTGACGTCGGTACTGATGTTCCCCATGCAGAGATCCTCCTTCCCCGCTTCCCATGGTACCTCGACTGACTGACAGTAAGGCTGACTAGCGATATTCGGGGGCGACCAGGACTTCCGGAGATGCGAAGATGGAAGTCTGCCCCCGAAAGGATGCCATGCCGGAGCGACTGAGTATCGAGGAGGCGTCGTACATCCGCTACGCCGATCTGCTCGCCCGTCTGGAGGAACTCTTCCCCTCCGTCTCGCGACGCCGGATCGAGCAGATCATCAGCGCCGAGACCGACGCGATCACGGGCGGGCTCCTGCGCATCGTCCCCGCAGAGGTCGAGACCGGCGCGATGGAGATGCTCGAGCGGGAGGCCGGTTCCAGCGACGAAGGAGAGGTCGCGTGACCGACAGCACCGGCGAGTTCCACGCCTCCGGGTACTGGTACCCCGACAGCGAGCGCGCCACCACGGTCGATGTGCTCAACATGCTGCGGCGCTACCGCAGCGCCGAGACGGCGATGCGCGCCCGCACGCGCGCGTCCATGGGGATGAACGAGACCGACCTCGTCGCCCTCCGGTTCCTGCTGCGCGAGCAGAAGGCGGGACGCATCGTGCGCCCGATCGACCTGGCCCGCACGCTGGACATCTCCACGGCGTCGACGACCACACTCATCGACCGGCTGGAGAAGGGCGGGCACGCGCGCCGCGAACCCCACCCCACCGACCGTCGCGCCGGCATCGTCGTGCCGACCGTGAGCAGCGACGACGAGGTGCGGGCGACGCTCGGGGCGATGCACCGCCGGATGCTCTCCCTCGTGGACGACCTCTCCGACGACGAGCGCGTGGTCGTGATGCGGTTCCTCGTCGGGATGACCGCCGCGATCCAGGAGGCCGCCGAGGCGGACGCCGTGCACAGCGGCGCCGACCTCGTGGACGAGCCGGCCTAGTCCGACGCGTTCCGCGGGCGCCGCTTGTCCAGGAAGCCTGCGAGCAGCACCGCCACGAGCGCCGCGACCGGCGCCACCACGAGCCCTGCGCGAAGGCTCTGCGTCTCCGCCAGCCATCCGACGAACGGCGGCGACAGCAGGAAGCCGAGCCGGAGCAGCCAGGACACCACGGTGAGCCCGACACCGGGCCGCAGCCCCGGGAGCTCATCGGCGGCATGCATCGCGGCGGGGATGAGGGTGGCGATGCCGAAGCCGACAGCCGCGAACCCGAGGATCGTGCCGGGCACGCTCGGGAACAGCAGAGCGAGGGTCATCCCGAGGGCGGCGATGAGGCCGCCGACCCGCGCCACCCAGCGCTGTCCGAAGCGGTCGGTCATCGGATCGCCGAGCAGACGCCCGACGAACTGCGCGCCGACGAGAGCGATGAACCCGAGCGGCGCGACCGCGGCTGCCGCCCCCAGGGAGTCGCCGAGGTAGAGCGTGGCCCACGAGTTGCCGGCGTCTTCGGCGATGGCGCCGGCCATCGCGATGAGGGTCAGGGCGATCACGGCCACCACCGTCCGCGCCGGGATGCCGCGACGGACAGCGCCGGAGATCTCCACCGGTTCCGCCACGGCGTCCTCCTCCGTCTCGTCGTCGCGGCCCGGAAGGCAGAAGCGGAGGGCGACGAGGGCGACCGTGGCGAACACCGCGGTCGAGATCCCCAGGTGGACGGCGAGCGGGAGCTGCAGCGCGATCGCGCCCGCCGCCATCACTCCGCCGAGCACCGCGCCGATGGACCAGATGGCGTGGAAGGAGTTGATGATGGAGCGCCCGTACCGCCGTTGCACGCGCAGGCCGTGGACGTTCTGCGCGACATCGGTGATGGCGTCGGAGGCACCGCCGACGAAGAGCGCGATCGCGAAGAGGACGCCGGTCGGGGACAGCGCCGCCGACAGCAGACCGAGGCTCGTGAGGACGGTGCCGATGACCGCGATGCGCGCCGACCCGAAGCGACGGATCAGCGTGGCCGCCAGGAGTCCGGCCGCGATCGCGCCGGCGGGGAAGGCGGCGAGAGCGAGACCGTAGCCGAGGTTGTCGAGGCCGAGGGCGGCCTTGATCTCGGGGTACCGCGGCAGGATGTTCGCGAACAGGGCGCCGTTCGTGAGGAACAGCGCCGAGACGGCGATGCGCGCCCGACGGGTGGCGACGTTCGCGGGTGCTCGTCGAATCGATTCGATTGAAGTCACGGATACGACCGTACCGTGTCTCCGGGGTGCTCGCGAGCGTGTCGTCACGGCGCGATGCTGGGGGCGCAAGCCCGTTCCGCGTGTCGGCCCCGGGATCTACGCTCGGAGCATGAGCGAGCTCACCCAGCCCACCGGTCGCGAGGACGCCCTGCGGGCGATCCCGCGCGGCGACGGCTCCGCGCCGCGCGCGCTCGTGCTCGGCGCCACCGGCTACATCGGCGGCCGCCTGACACCGCGCCTGCTGAACGCCGGCTACCGGGTCCGGGTCCTCGCGCGCGATGCCGCTCGTGCCGCCTCCTTCGGCTGGGGCGAGGAGTGCGAGATCTTCGAGGGGTCCGCCGACGACGAGCACGCCGTGGCCTCCGCGATGGACGACGTCGACGTCGCGTACTACCTCATCCACTCCATGTCGGCCGGCACGGGCTTCGAGGAGAGCGACGAGCGCGCGGCGACCACCGTCGCCACGGCGGCTGCCCGAGCCGGGGTCCGGCGGATCGTCTACCTCGGCGGCCTGCACCCGGACGACGTGAAGCTCTCCCCGCACCTCCGCTCCCGGGTCCACGTCGGGGAGATCTTCCTGGAGTCCGGGGTGCCCACCCTCGTCCTGCAGGCGGGCGTGGTGATCGGCTCCGGCTCGGCGTCCTTCGAGATGATCCGGCACCTCACCGACGTGCTGCCGTACATGCCGGCGCCGAAGTGGGTGCGCAACCGGATCCAGCCGATCGCCGTCCGCGACGTGCTGCACTATCTACTCGGCGCGGCGCGGGTCGACGCGGGTGTCAATCGCGCCGTCGACATCGGCGGACCGGATGTGCTGCGCTACGGCCAGATGATGAACGGGTACGCGGTGGAGGCCGGACTGCGGCAGCGCGCCATCGCGGCCCTCCCGGTGCTGACGCCGGAGCTCGCGTCGCACTGGGTGAACCTCGTCACGCCGGTGCCGCGCTCCATCGCCCGGCCCCTGGTGGCCTCGCTGCAGAACGAGTGCATCATGAAGGATCATGCCGTCGACGCACTCATCCCGCGGCCCGAGGGCGGCCTCACGCCGTATCGCCGGTCTGTGGCGCTGGCCCTCGGCCGGGTGGACGCGGACGCCGTGGAGACGAGCTGGCAGGACGCCGAGGTGTCCGGAGCGCCGAGCGACCCGCTGCCGAGCGACCCCGACTGGGCGGGACGGACCGTCTTCACGGATAAGCGGTCGGTCGCGACGCGCGCATCCGTCGCGGAGCTGTGGCGCGTCATCCTCGGGATCGGCGGGGAGAACGGGTGGTACTCGTCGCCGCTGCTCTGGGCGGTGCGGGGGCTCATGGACCGCGTGGTCGGCGGCGTGGGCCTCAGCCGCGGACGCCGCAGCCGTACCGCCGCCCGGGTCGGGGATGCGATCGACTTCTGGCGCGTGGAGGCGGTGGAGCAGACCGAGGAAGGCCATCTGCTGCGGCTCCGCGCGGAGATGAAGGTGCCGGGCGAGGCCTGGCTCGAACTGCGCGCGGTGCCCGACGGCGAGGGCGCCCGCTACGAACAGCGCGCCGTGTTCTTCCCCCGCGGCCTCCTCGGCCGGCTGTACTGGCTCGCCGTGCTGCCCTTCCACGGACTCATCTTCTCCGGCATGGCCGCACGGATCACCGCGGCCGCCGAGTCAGGCGATCACGCCGGTTCAGGCGCCTTCCGTGCGGAAGTGCCTGACCCGGCGTGAGCGCCTGAGCTCCCGCGCTCAGTCCTTGTCGGCGGGGGCGTCCATCGCGGCCTCGACGGCGGCGTCCACCTCGGCCGGCGGGATGATGTCGATCGCCTCGGTCGCCGCTTCGTAGACCTCGGCGAGCGTGTCGTCGACGGTGTCCTCGTCGATCCAGGCGAGGTCGTCCTCCGAGTGGTCGTACTCGACGGGCACGAGGGCGAAGTCGTCGCCGTACTCCTCGAGCCCGGCCATGACGCTGTGCCGGACGGCGGCGCGAGCATACCGGTCGCGCAGGATCAGCGGATCGCGCCGCAGATCCTTCATGAACGCGATCATCATGAAGGCCATGATGATCGCGAACGGCAGAGCCGCGATGATCGTCGCGTTCTGCAGCGACTGCAGTCCGCTGCCCTCGGCCCCGCTGACCAGCAGCACGGCGGCGATCACCCCCACGAGCACACCCCAGACGACGGCGACCCAGCGCGACGGCTCCGGGCGGCCCTGCTGCGACAGCGTGCCCATGACGAGCGAGGCGGAGTCGGCGCCGGTGATGAAGAAGATCGCGATGAGGATGATCAGCACGATGCTGGTGATGAGCGGGAACGGGAGGTTCCCCAGCACCCCGAACAGCACTTCCTCCGGCGGGTCGACCACGAGGCCCGCGCCGTCCATCTGCTGCTGGATGGCCGTGGTGCCGAAGATCGCGAACCACACGAGTGAGATGGCGGACGGCACCACGATGACGACGGACACGAACTGGCGCAGCGTGCGGCCGCGCGAGATCTTCGCGATGAACATCCCGACGAAGGGCGACCACGAGATCCACCACGCCCAGTAGAAGATCGTCCAGCTCGACAGGAAGGCCTGCGCGGCCTCACCCTGCGAGGCGGAGCGGCCGATCATGGTCGGCAGGTCACCGAGGAACTGGACCGCGACCGACGGGATGACATTGAGGATCAGCAGCGTCGGACCGACGAAGAAGACGAAGAACGCCAGCAGGATGGCGACGACGGCGTTGATGTTCGACAGCGCGCGGATGCCCTTGGAGACGCCCGACACGGCGGAGGCGATGAAGCACGCCGTGAGCACGGCGATGACCGCGATGAGGATGCCGTTGCCGAGGGGTCCGGCTCCGCTGATGATCTCGACGCCGTGGCCGATCTGCAGCGCCCCGAGGCCGAGCGAGGCGGCCGTGCCGAACAGCGTCACGATGATGGAGAAGATGTCGATCGTGCGGCCGACCGGACCCGTCGTGCGGTTCTCGCCCAGCAGCGGGGCGAAGATCGACGAGATCAGCGGCGTACGACCGCGGCGGTAGGCGCCGTAGGCGATGGCTCCACCGACGAGCGCGTAGAACGCCCAGGCCTGCGGGCCCCAGTGGTACAGCACCTGGGTCTGCGCGGTGTGCATGGCCTCGAGGGTGTTCGCCTCGACGGTGCCGGGCGGCGGGTTCTCGAAGAACGTCAGCGGCTCGGCGGCGCCCCAGAACACCAGGCCGATGCCCATGCCCGCCGCGAAGAGCATCGAGATCCACGAGAACATCGAGAACTCGGGCTCCTCGTCGTCGCGGCCGAGGGGGATGCGCCCGTACTTGCTGAACCCGACGAACAGCATGAAGACGAGGATGATCGTGGCGATCGTCGTGAAGAAGAAGCCGAAGTACTCGACCACCCAGGCCAGCACCGTGCTGGTCGTGCCGGCGAGGTTGTCCCCCGCGAACACGCCCCAGGCGATGAAGGCGAGGGCGAACGCGGCGGCGACGCCGAAGACCAGCGGGTCCGTGCGGTAGGTGCGCCCCGTCTCCTCGACCGAGACCCCGGGGACGAGCGCCGGGTGCACGCTGCGCGGCGGGACCGTCGTGATGTCGCGGACGATCTTGCGCGCGGTCTCGGAGGCCTTCGCGGCCTGGCGGTGCGTCCCGGTCACGACGGCGTCGGTGCGCGGACGGGTCGATCCTGCGGAGCGTTCGGTGGGCTTCTCGTCAGGCGTGTCCATGAGAGACCATCTTTCCACCTGCGCGGGCTCAGGCGAACGCGGGAGATCAGGCGCTCCCGCACGAGAGCGCCTGATCCCGCGCGAGCGCCTGTTCTCGCGGGGCCGTCGGGCGGGTCAGCGCGGGGTCAGCGCGGGGTCAGCGGGGGCGGCGGCGACCCAGGAAGAGGGCGCCCAGCAGCGGCAGCACCGACACCCACAGCAGCGTGATGCCCAACGGTGGGAGCGGATCGACGAGCAGCGCCCCACCCACGAGCATCGCCGCGAACAGGACCCCGGAGGCGATCCGTCGCGCGATGCCCTCCAGCCGGTCGAGCCGCCGCTCCAGGCGGGAGGTGTCGAAGGACACATTGCCGTCGTCGACGCGGGTGATGATGTCGTCGATGCGCTTCGGGAGCCGCCAGGTCGTGGCCGCGTTCGCCATCGCCTGTTCCGCCATGTCCTGCATGAGGGTGCCGGACTCGTCCCGGAGCAGCCGCGCGGCATACGGCTCGGCCGCGTCCCACACGTTGAACGCCGGGTTCAGGGCGCTGCACATGCCGGAGGTGAGGGACACGGCCCGGATGAGGAGCAGCATGTCCTCGGGGAGCTGCAGCGGGAGCCGGCGCACCATGTCGCCGAACTCCTCGGCGAAGTCGGTGAACTCCCGCGGGTCCACGCGGCTCAGCTCCGCGAAGCCCATCCCCCCGAAGCGCGCGAAGAGGGCGGTCAGCGCCCGCTCCAGCTCGCCGGTGTCGGCGGTCGGCAGGAGTACGCCGATCTCCTTCGCGGCGCGGACCAGGCCCCGGCTGTCCCGCGCGGTCACCGCGATGAGCAGCGTCCGCAGTCCCTGCCGGAGGTTGTCGGAGACCTCGGCCATCATGCCGAAGTCGATGAACGTGAGCCGGAAGCCCCCCTGAGCTCCTGAGCCGCCCTGGGCCCCTGAGCCGCCCTGGGCTCCTGAGCCGCTCTGGGCTCCTGAGCCGCCCTGGGCCCCTGAGCTCGTCGAAGGGACGGGCGTGACGAAGATGTTGCCGGGGTGCGGGTCGGCATGCACGAACCGGTGCGTGAAGACCTGGTCGAACATGACCTCGGCGAAGGCATCCGCGACCGCGGAGGGGTCGATGCCTGCCGCTCGGAGAGCCGCGGTGTCGTTGATCTTGATCGCGGTCACGTCGGACAGCGTGAGCACCCGGCGGGTCGTACGCTCCCAGACGATCTCGGGGGCGGCCACACGCGGGTCGTCGGCGAAGTTCTCGCGGAACCGCTCGGCGCTGCGGGCCTCGTGGAGGTAGTCGATCTCCTCGAGGCTCGTCACGGCGAACTCCTCGACGAGGGCGGGGGCGTCCACCCGGTCGGCGACGATCCGGACCCGGGTCAACCACCGCGCGACCCGGCGGAGGGCGGCGAGGTCGACGGCGACGATCTCGTCGATGCCAGGGCGCTGCACCTTGACCACGACCTCGTCGAGCCCGGTGTCCTCGGCATCGAGCGACGAGAGGCGGGCGCGGTGCACCTGGCCGAGGGATGCGGCCGCAACCGGGGTGTCGTCGAACCAGGTGTACACACGCTCGAGCGGCATGCCCAGCTCGGCCTCCGCGAGCGCCCGGATCTGCGGCGTGGGCACGGCCGGGACCTCGTCCTGCAGCCCCTCCAGCTCCGCCGTGATCTCGGGCGGCAGCACGTCGAGGCGCGAGGACATGAACTGCCCGACCTTGATCATGAGGCCGCCGAGATCGACGGCGAGCGCATGGAACCGCCGCGCGAACCGCTGCATGCGGCGGGCGCGGGTACGCTCGGCGACACCACGCAGCCCGAACCGCGGAAGGACGAGCTCGAACCACCAGATCGCCACGAACTCACGGCTCGCGAAGGACAGGATGCGGCGGTACCGGGCTCGGTGAGGACCCTGTGCCGCCGCTGCTGTCATCGCGTCATCCTTCCGCCGTTCCGCGCCGGACGCCGCACGACGCGGTCAGTCCTGGGCGAGGATCGTGTACAGCCTACGGCGGGCCTCGTCGAGCACCTCGATGGCCTGCTGCACCTGCTCCGGCGAGCCGCTGCGCCCGACCTGCGCGGCCGCGGCGGCGAGGTCGACCCCGGCCTTGGGCAGGGCGCTGTAGCGGGCGTCGCGGCTGCGGTCCTTGTCGGAGGACGGCACCCACGGCGGGGTCTCGGTGCTCTCCGCGGCGACGGCACGGCCGGCCTCGGTGAGAGCGTAGGTCTTGCGGCCGTTCTGCTCCTCGGCCTCGATCAGGCCCTCGTCGGCGAGGAGCTGGAGCGTCGGGTAGACGGAACCGGCGCTCGGCTTCCAGGTGCCGCCGCTGCGCTCGGCGATCTCGTTGATGATCTGGTAGCCGTGCATCGGTCGCTCGACGAGGAGCGAGAGGACGGCGGCGCGCACGTCGCCGCGGGCCATGCGGGATCCGCCGGAGGGGCGCGACTCGAACGACTTGCGCAGCTGGTCCATCGCCTCGAACAGCGCTCCGGCCGGACCCTGCGAGCCGCCGAAGAGATTGCCGAGGCCGCCGACGAAATCGCCGCTGTTGCTGCCGTTGCTGTTTCCGCCGAACGGGGTGGAGGGGAATGCGTTGTTCATGATGACCTCCCAGTCGTGAACGATACTCAACGATATATCGTTAACACTGAACGCGGGGTGGGAATCCGGATTCAGACCGGCGCGAGCAGCGCAGCCCCGGTGACGGTCGCATCGATCCCGAGCTCCGCGGGTCGCACGCGGGCTGCCGTCGGCCCCGGCATCGCCGCCGCCCGGTACGCGCGGGCGACCTCGGCGAGATAGCGCTCCCCGATGGCCGCCACACCGCCGCCGACCGCGATCACCTCGACGTCGAGAAGCGCCTGCGCCCCGGCCAGCGCGCGACCGAGGAACCGCGCCCCCTCCGCGATCACCTCCTCGGCGACCGCGTCACCGGCGCGAGCGGCCGCGTCCACCTCCCGCAGCGTGAGCGCCGTGCCCGTGCGCTCCCGGTACGTCTGCTCCAGCCCGGGGCCGGAGGCGACGGCTTCGACGTGTCCGACTCCTCCGCAGCCGCAGCGACGCCCGGCCAGCTCCGGAGGGAGGGCCAGTTCGGTGTGCCCGACCGACCCCGCCGTGCCGGTCACGCCCGCGCGGAGACCGTCCGGGAGCACGACGGCTCCGCCGATGCCGGTGCCGACGGTGACCATCAACAGCCCGCACGCTCCCCGACCCGCCCCTGCCGCGGCCTCCGCGACCGCCGCCGCGTGCACGTCGTTCACGACCGCCACCGGCACATCGAGGGCGTGGATGAGCGCCGCGCGCAGCGGGAAGCCCGCCCAGCCGCTGATCGCATCGGTCGCCGAGGTGATGCCGCCGTCCTGATCGACGACCCCGGCGGTGCCCACACCGACCGCCGCGACCCGCTCCGCACCGCGGACCATGTCGATCGCATCGACGACCGCCCGCACGATGGCCTCGCCGCCCTCCCTGGCCGGAGTGGACAGGGTGCGCACGGCGGTGACGCGACGGCGTCCGCCGTCCGGCTCCTGCCGGAACCCGGCGACGGCGATCTTCGTGCCGCCGATGTCGACCCCGACGATCACGCCCGCTCCGTGGCGGCCGGCGTCGCGGCGACGAAGCGGCGGGTGAGGGCGATGGGATCGGTGATCGCCCCGCCCACGACGACGGCGAAGGCCCCGGCGTCGAACGCCGACCGCACCTGCGCGGGCGACTGGTAGCGCCCCTCGGCGATGGCCGGGATCCCCGCGGCGGCGAGCGCGGCCACGAGGTCGAGGTCCGGTTCGTCCTGGCGCGGCGAGTGCGGGGTGTAGCCGGACAGGGTCGTGCCGACGACCGCTGCCCCCGCCGCCCATGCGCGCTCGCCCTCCGCGACCGTCGACACGTCGGCCATCACCGGTCGCCCCGTCGCCGCGGCGATCTCCCCGATGAGCCGGAAGTCCGCGCCGAGCTGCTCCGCCGTGGCGTCCACCGCGATGATGTCGGCCCCGGCCTCCGCCAGCCCCGTGGCGAGCGCAAGCTCCGGGGTGATGACGTTGCGGACGCCGTTCCAGATCTTGTGGAGTCCGATGATCGGCACGTCGGTGACCCGACGCACCCGGCGGATGTCCTCCGGCCCGTTGAGCCGCAGACCGCTCGCGCCGCCGAGGAGCGCAGACTCGGCGAGCGCACCGATGACGTCGGTGTCCCTGGCGGGGGCGCCCGTGGAGGCCTGGACCGAGGCGACGAGCCGGCCGCGGAGGAGAGCGAGGGAATCGTGGGTCACTTGAGGGCTCCTGCACTGGCGCCGCCGATGAAGAACTTCTGACCGAGGAGGAAGATCGCCACGGCCGGGAGCGTGAACATCACGCACGCGGCCATGAGCGGCCCCCAGGCCACGTCGTTCTCCCCGAAGAAGGCGTACAGACCGATCGACAGCGTGTACGTCGACTGGTCGTTGAGGTAGATGAGGGGATTGAGGAAGTCGGTCCACGCCCAGACGAACTGGAAGATCGCGGCGGTCACGATGGCCGGACGCGCCAGGGGAAGGACGATCGTCGCGTAGGTGCGGAACTCCGAGGCGCCGTCCAGACGGGCGGCCTCGATGAGCTCGTCCGGTACCGCGAGGAGGAACTGCCGGATCATGAAGATGAAGAACGGCGTGCCCAGGAACGCGGGGACGATGAGCGGGAGGTAGGTGTTCGTCGCCTCCAGCCCGTTCCACACGAGGAACAGCGGGATCAGCGTGACCTGCGGCGGCAGCATCATCGTGGCGAGCACGAGGATCAGGAGCGGCCGGGCACCGCGCCACTTCACCTTCGCGAGGGCGTAGGCGACGAGCGGACACGAGATGACCGTGCCGAGGATGCTCATGCCCGAGACGAAGAGCGTGTTGGCGAGGTAGCGCCACACCGGGATCTGCGCGAACGCCTCGGCGAAGTTGGCCGTGGTCCACTCGGCGGGCAGCAGGGTGGGCGGCGAGGAGAACACGTCGCCGGGCGTCTTGAACGCCGTCGACAGCATCACCAGCAACGGGAACAGGAACAGCAGCGCGAGCAGCGTCACCGCGATCTGCTGCCGGACGCGGCGGAGGGTGCGACGGGGGCGGCGCACCGGAGCGGAGATGTCAGCGTGCGCCATCGTGGACCCACTTCCTCGAGGTCGCGAGCACGATGAGGCTCACGACGAGCGTGACGATGAACAGCGTCCACGCCATGGCGGAGGCGTAGCCCATCTTCAGGAACACGAAGGCGTTCTGGTACAGGTACATCGCGTACGAGAGCATCGACTGCCCCGGGCCCGACCCCGCCTGATTCAGGCGCTCCTGCGACAGGATGTACGGCTGCGTGAAGATCTGCAGGAATCCGATGATGCTCACGATCACCTGGAACAGGGTGACCGGGGAGACCGTGGGCCAGGTGACGTTGGTGAAGCGGCGCCAGGCGCCTGCGCCGTCGAGCTCGGCCGCCTCGTACAGCTCCTTCGGCACCTCCTGCAGGGCGGCGAGGTAGATGATCATGGTGCCGCCCACGGTCCACAGCGACATGAGGATGATGGCGGGCTTCGTCCACTCCGGCTGCTGCAGCCAGGCCGGTCCCTCGATGCCGAACCACGAGAGGAAGTGGTTGATGAAGCCGTACTGGGCGTTCAGGAGCCAGCGCCACAGGTAGCCGCCGACGACGACCGGCACGATCGACGGGAGATACACGAGCGCGCGGTACAGCGGCTGGCCCCGCACCGGGGTGTTCAGCAGGTGCGCACCGGCCAGGGCGATGCCGATCGCGAGCGGTACGCCGAACACCGTGAGCACGGCCGTGTTGGCGAGGGACTTCCAGAACACCCCGTCGGCGAACATCTGGGTGTAGTTGTCCAGCCCCACCCACTCGGGCGCCTGGAACAGGTTGAAGTCGGTGAAGCTGTAGTACGCCGACGCCGCGATCGGATAGGCGAACAGGAACAGGAAGCCGACGATGAACGGCGACGCGAAAGCCAGGCCGATCAGCGTGGTCCGGCGGCTGCGGCGCCGCCGGACGGGAGCGCCGGGTCCGGCAGGAGCGTTCTCCTGCCGGACCCGGGGTGCTGTTGCCGTGGTCACGAGGACCGGCTCACTTCGAGGTGTAGGAGGCCATGCGCTCCTCGACGGTCGCGATCGCCTCCTCCGGGGTGGCGGTCAGCCGCACGACCTCGTCGAACGCGGTCGCGAGGTCCGTCGCGTACTCGGCGCTGTACGGACGGCTGGCCAGGGACTTCGCGTTCGGGGAGGACGCGGCCTCCGCCCAGACACCGAAGTCCTGCAGCTCGTCGAACGCGGCGCTGCCGGCGAGGGAGGAGCGGCCCGGGAGGTTGCCGAGGGCGACGGCGAACTTCTCCATGGGCTCGTCGCTCACGAGGTAGGCGAGGAAGGTGGCCGCCTCCTCCTTGTGCTTCGAGTTCGCGGGGATGAACAGGGTGCTCGCGGTGACCTGCGTGCTGTTCTCCAGGTCCGGCGAGGCGGCGGGGATCGCGGTCACGCCCCACTCGAAGTCGGGGGCGATCTTGGCGGCGCTGGCCGACCGCCACTCGCCGTCGATGATCATGGCGACCTGGCCGCTGAAGAACGGGTCCTGTGCGGAGAGGTACTCGCCCTGTCCGGACACGAAGGTGGCCATGGCATCGGCGCCGACCGGCTCGATCACGTTGTCCTGGTACCACTGCAGGGCCTCGAGGTTGCCGCCTTCCGCGGGGGTCGGGCCGTCCTCGCCGTCCCAGCTGCCGCCGAACGCGTAGCCGAGGGTCGTGAGGGTGGTGCTGTCGTTCGCCGAGCCGAGACCGAGCTGCGTGATCTTGCCCGAGGCGTCCTTCTTGGTGAGCTTCGGGATGGCGGCGGCGAGCTCGTCCATCGTCGTCGGCGGGGTGACCCCGGCCTCCTCCAGCAGCTGCGGGTTGTAGAGGAGCTGGAAGCTGTGGATCGCGATCGGCAGCGAGTAGATCGTGCCGTCGTAGGTCATCTGCTCCATGGCGCTCGGGACGAAGTCGTCGACGTCGATGTCCTCGGCGGCGATCGCGTCGTCGAGCGGCGCGAGGATGCCCTTCGAGGCCCACGCGCCGACGGTGTTGCCGAAGTTGTCGGAGATGTCGAAGGAGCCGTTCGACGACGACATCGACGTGAGCTGCTTCTGGGTGTCGGGGCTGGAGACGCCCTTGACGACAATGTCATCCTGGCTGGCGTTGAAGTCGGCGATGATCGCCTCCAGCGCCTTCGCCTCCTCCCCGCCCCACAGGTACGAGAACGTGATCTCGGTGGGGCCGTCGGCGTCGCCGCCGCCACCGGCGCAGCCGCTCAGGGCGACGACCGTCGCCGTGCCCAGCGCCCCGGCGACCAGGACGCGCCGGCGCATGTTGTGCTTCACGTGCATGGGGATTCTCCGCTCATCGTTGACCGTGCAAAGGATTGGAATAGACCAATTAAGAACCGCTGAGAGGAGACATTGACACAAACCGGGGTGATCGTCAAGATTGGGTTAGTCCAAACGAGGGGGAATCATGTCGGCGATCGAGGGCGTCACGAAGCACGAACGCGTGCGGCGGCATCTGGAGCAGGTCATCGATCAGGGCCTCGCACCCCACGAGAAGCTGCCCACGGAGCGCGAGCTCGCGGAGTCGCTCGAGGTGAACCGGCAGACCGTGCGTCGCGCCCTCGACGAGCTCGAACGGGACGGACTGGTCTATCGGCTGCAGGGGGCGGGCACGTTCGTGAGCGCCTCGCGGATCAGCAAGGCCTTCGAGCTGACCTCGTTCTCGGAGGACATGCTCGCCCGGAACATGCGACCGGGCTCCCTCTCCGTCGACGTCGGCACCGCGGCGGCCGGGCAGACCGCAGGGTACGCCCTGAACCTCAGCCCGCAGTCCCCCGTCGTGCGGATCCGCCGCGTCCGGACCGCCGACGACATCCCGATCTGCCTGGAGGTGTGCTCGATCGCGGCCGACGCCGTGCCGGGCCTGGAGGACGGCATCGTGGGCGACTCGCTCTACGACGACCTGCGCACCCGGTTCGGCATCACCGCCGTGCGCGCCGACCAGGAGATCCATGCGGTCGTGCTCGACGAGGAGCAGGCCGCCGCGCTGCAGACGCCGCCGTTCTCCCCCGCGTTCCTCGTGAAGCGCACGACCTATGACGCCCGCAGCCGCCCGATCGAGTACGCCGAGTCGGTGTACCGCGGCGACCGCTACTCGTACCTCGTCTCCATCGCCCGCCCCTGATCCCCGACGACTCCCGACCTGCGATCCCCTTCACCGACGAAAGGCTCCTCGTGTCCGACCCGACCCTCCGCCCGCGCATCGCGTTGCTCCCCCTCGACGATCGGCCGGTGAACGTCAAGCTCCCGGGCGACGTCGCGGCCGTCGCCGGAGTGATCCTCGACGTCCCGCCCGCCGAGATCCTCCCCTCGTACCGGACCGCGGGCGACGCCGACGCGTTGGGCGGGTGGCTGCGGGAGCGGGCGGCCGACCCCGCGACGGTGCACCTGGTCGTCTCGGTGGACATGCTCCTCTACGGCGGTCTGATCGCGAGCCGCACGAGCGACGACACCACCCGCGGCGTGCTGGCGCGTCTGGACGTGCTGCGCGAGGTGCGGCGGATGCGGCCCGACCTGCCGATCTCGGCGGTGTCGCTAGTGACCCGGGCGAGCAACTCCTACTCCGCGGCCGAGGAGCCGACCTACTGGACGGAGCACGGCAAGGAGATCCACGCGCTCGGCGGCGACGCGCACCGACTGCTCGGCGAGACCGAGGTGCTGCCGCTGGACGACCTGACTCCGGTGCCCGCCGAGGTCGTCTCCGACTACTCGTCTCGACGGCTGCGCAACCATATCGTGAACCTCTCCGCGCTGGGACTCATGGAGGACGAGACCCTCGACTTCCTGGCGATCACCGCCGACGACACCGCCCCCTTCGCGGCGGGCAGCGCAGAGCAGGTGTGGCTCCGGCACTGGATGCGGATGCTGCCGTCGGGCCGGCGTGTGCTGATGTACCCGGGGGCCGACGAGGTGGGCGCCGCGCTCGTCGCCCGGGCCCTGGCGGCGAACGCCGGGGTGACCGCCTCGTTCTCGGTCGCCTGCGCGGACGCCGACGGCATGGAGCGCGTCCCGCCCTACGAGAACATGTCGCTCGCGGCGTCGGCGAGCCGGCAGATCCGCGCGGCCGGCGCCGAGGAGGTGGCCGCCGGAGGCGACGTCACCCTCGTGCTGCACGCCCCCGACCCCGACCGGCACGACATGTTCCGCGGGCGGCCCGAGGTCGTCGATGCGGACGCCGTCGCGGGGACGGTCGCTCTCGTGCGGGAGCGTCTGGACGCCGGGGAGCACGTCGCCCTGGCGGATGTGCGGTACCCGAACGGCGCGGACGAGGCGCTCGTGCGCGCGCTCGCCGAGGCCGGACTGCTCGGCCGCCTGGAGGCTTTCGGCGGGTGGAACACCGCCGGGAACACGCTCGGCAGCGTCGTCGCGGTGGCCGCCGCCGGCGTCGTCGGTCGGGCCTCGGGCTCCTTCGACGACCGCGCCGCGCGGATCGCCCTGCTGACCCGCCTGCTCGACGACTTCGCCTACCAGGCCGTGGTGCGCACGGATGCGGGGCCGTCCCTCTTCCCTGACATCTATCCGATGGCCGACGACGCGCAGGTCGCGACGGCGGAGCGCGTCATCCGCGCCGAGCTGACGGGCTTGCTGGAGTCGATGCTTCCCGCCGACGACGTGCGGATCGAGGAGCTGACCCTCCCCTGGCGGCGCTCCTTCGAGATCGGTCTCACCCTGCGCTGACTCCTCCGCGGCGCCGGCATACACCCGCGACCGCCGCGAGCCTGGCGCGCTCCACAGGAAGGGATGGTTGGCTGGAACCTCCGGCGGGGGAGATTCGAGCCGGGTACGACCACAGGGGGGACGGCGTCCATGAGCAGTACGACCGGGCACGAGGCGGCGGGCAGCCGAGTGCGGGTGAGTGTGGTGGTGCCGGTGTTCCGGCCGAAGGCGTCGTTCGACGACCTCATCGCCTCGCTCGACGCCCAGACGCTGGATCGGGAGGCCTTCGAGGTCCTGCTCTGCGACGACGGCTCCGGGGAGGAGACGGCCGCGCGGCTGGAGAGCATCGCGAAGGATCGCCCTCATGTACGGGTGCTGTCGCTGCCGCACTCCGGCTGGCCCGGCACTCCGCGCAACCGCGGCGTCGAGGAGGCCAGAGGGACGTACGTGCAGTTCGTGGACCAGGACGACTGGCTGTATCCGCGCGCACTCGAGCGGCTGTGCGACTACGCCGATGAGCATGGGTCGGACGTCGTGGTCGGCAAGGAGGTGGGCATCGGACGGAAGCTGCCCGCCAAGATCTTCCAGCGCGACATCCCGCACGCGGTGCTCGGCGAGGACCCGATCCTGGAGATGCTGACGCCGCACAAGATGTTCCGGACGGCGTTCCTCCGCGAGCACGGCATCCGCTTCCCTGATGGCAAGGTGCGACTCGAGGACCACCTGTTCGTGATGCAGGCGTACTTCGCGGCCGACACGATCTCGGTGCTCGCCAGCGAGCCCTGCTACGCGTGGGTGAAGGAGCCCGGGAGTGCGAGCTCGTCGCGCATCGACCCCGAGTCGTACTTCCCGCACCTGGAGACCGTGCTCGATGTCGTCGAGGCGAACACGGAGCCCGGGAAGGTGCGCGACCGGCTGCTGCGGCACTGGTTCCGCGGCAAGATCCTCAACCGGATCGCCGGACGACGGATGGTGAAGTACCCGGCGGAGTACCGCGACCGCCTGCTGGACGTGGTGGTGCCGCTCGCGCAGCGTCGATTCGGCCCCGGCGTGGATGCGGGGCTGTCGTTCCCGCAGCGCATCCGGGCGGCTCTGCTGCGCGCCGACCGCCGGGATGACCTGCTCGCCTTCGCCGCGTTCGAGGCGGACACGACCTGCACGGCCACCGTGACCGCGGCGCGCTGGTCGCGCGGCGGGTTGCAGCTCACCGTGCGCGTCCGTCTGCTCCGGGACGGCGAGGAGGCGTTCGTGTTCGAGACCGTCGGTTCCGCCGACCGGCTGGTCTCCCTGCCCCCGTCGGCGACCGAAGACCTCCCCTCCGGGGTGCTCAACGCTCGCAAGGAGC
This sequence comes from Microbacterium sp. NRRL B-14842, assembly GCF_050470785.1. Lineage (NCBI taxonomy): Bacteria > Bacillati > Actinomycetota > Actinomycetes > Micrococcales > Microbacteriaceae > Microbacterium > Microbacterium sp. NRRL B-14842. Next base: position 2,889,511 of record NZ_JBFLUM010000001.1, read on the forward strand.
GTCGCGCTGACCGCGTCGACCTCGTCGCGCGGGATACGCCGACCCCCGGACAGGCGCCGGAGTCGACGGCAGGCTCGGAGCGCAAGATCGGCGGCCGACGCCCGAAGCGCCTCGACGCGGTGCCGATCGCCCTGGACCCGATGAAGGCGTTCCGTGAGGACGGCGCTCGCGACGCCGACCTCACCGTGGCCGTCCGCTACGCCGGGTGGATGTTCACCGCCCCGTTGACAGCGGCGCCCGACGTGACGGCACACCTCGGCAGGTCCCCGCTTCTCGCGGGCCGTCGGGTCGAGCTCGTACGGAACGAGGACGGCAGCCTGCGGCTGCGCCGCGAGTGGCCGGGCGGCGCCTGGCGCGACGCCCTCGCACGAGCCGCCCGCCGCGTCCGCTCCCGACTTCGCCGCTGACAGACCGAGCGTCGCGCGCCCCCTCCCTTCGGGCGCCGACCAGCTGTGACCCCGACACCCACCACCGCGAGCAGGCGCGGCCCAGTCACGCTGCGACATCGAAGCGCGCCCGTCCGCCCAGCCGCGGTGTGCGCTGCGGGTCGACCCACCGCGGCGGAAGGAACCACGGTCGGCCGGTCACGCCGGAACCCTCGATCACGATCTCCCACCCGTTGTCGTGGATACGGTGGTGGCAGGTCTCGCAGAGCAGGATCCCGTTCGAGAGATCCGTCGGACCTCGATCTCGCTGCCACCAGCGGAGGTGGTGAGCCTTCGTCATCCCGGGCGGGAGCCCGCACATGGCGCACCCGCCATCCCGCTCGGCGAGGGCCAGTCGTTGGGCTCGGGTGAAGAGGCGCTTCTCGCGGCCCCAGTCCAGTACCTCGCTCGCACCGCCGAGGACGCAGGGGATGACGCCCCCGCTGGCCGCCATCCGCCGGGCGGCACCGATGTCGATCACCTGGTCGAGCCCGTCGACCGTCGCCGACCCGGTTCCCGCCTGCAGATCGTCCAGCGATACCCGAACGATCACCGTCGCCCCGGCGAGCGGCACCCGATCGCCCTCGCACCCGAGCACGTGCGCGCAGAAGAGGGACAGCGCATCGGCCTGGATCATCGCGACGGAGCGCCGATCCGCGTCGGGCGACTCCGCATCGGGGGCTTCGAGGCGGGCGGCGAACACGGCAGACACGTGCCCGCGGATCGCGGTGACGACCGGCGCAGCGGACTCGACATCGAGCTGCGCGTGCAGATGCACCATGCCGTCACGTTCGAAGATGCGCAGTCCACGCCGACCGCGCTGTTCCTCCGCCCGCGGCGCCACACCGTCGGGGTCGAGCCACGCTTCGGCGCGGAGGACGAGCTTGCGCACCGCATCAAGCTCGAGCCCTTCGGCTGCGGCGGTCAGCACGCGTTCCGCCTCGGCGATGCGCTCCACACCGGCGGCCACGCGGCAGCGATCGAGGAGAGCGACGAGGAGACCGATCGCTGGCGCTCCGAGCACACCCGACGCGAGTGCTTCCCGGAGGAGCGGATACCGCGCGGGCAGCGGCGCGCCGAGCAGATCGCTTCGCGGCGCGGTCGCCTCTCCGACCTTCACCAGGCGCTGCGCCCCCGCCGTCGAGATGCCCGTCGTCGCGGCGATGAGCTTCGCCGCCGTGCGGTACCCGCGTTGCTTCGCCAAGCTGTCGGCCCCGAGCTCCGCGCGCGACTCCCGGGCGATGCCGGCGGCCACGTCGACGTGGATCGCATCGAGCCGGCGCTGCAGAAGTCCGATCGCGTCGGCCACCTCGACGAGCTGCACGCGGGAGAGCTCGGCGACATCGCCCGCGGCGCCCCACGCCTCGTCGAGGCGATCCATCGCCTCGCGCAGTCCGGACGTTTTCGACATGCTTCATTCTATCTCGTCAGGCCTCGACTTTCGAAGTTATGTTCGAATGCATGCCGGCATTCTGCAGCGTTCCCGCCCGCCCCTACGCTCCCGAAAACGAGTCAGGGCGGCAGTCGCGACGGCGCCTCCGCGCCCCGCGCACAGGCGACGGCTCCTCTCGGGCGTCTCCCCTATGGATCGCGAGGCGAACGGACGCCGATTCGGCGAGGTCGACGGGGCGCATCCTCGCCGATGCCCACGCGGCGGGAAAGATCACGGGCCGTGTCGATCGGTCCGACGATCGCGCGTGCGCATCAGCACGCGACGACACCACACGTCCCGAGCAGGACAGCGGCGGCGGGATCAAATCACAGCAACCCGCCCTGTCAGGAGGGTGAGACGCCCGGGTGGAACGAGTCTAGAACGGCAGGTCGCGAGACCCCGGTGGGGCGATGAGGATGCCCGTGATCTTGCCGAAGCCGTTGTAGGCAACGCGGCCGATCCACTCTCCGGCCTCGTGGTGCAGGGTCACCTGCACGATCGCTCCGTTACTCAGGTGCCGGTTGGCGAGCGTGCTCAGCGGCGTACTGCCGTCCGCCGTCTGTACCGTCGAATCGACGCAGGCTTCGAGGCGGCCGGTGTCACTGCGGATCTGGTCCCACACGCTCATCAGTTTGCGCTTGGTCAGCGCGCGACCGCAGGCGTACGTCATGTGTGCTCGCACCGCCTCGTAGTCGCCGGCATCCAGGTGTGCGAATACCGCGCTCGTGCGATCCGAGAGGTCTGTCACCGGCGCTGCCATCATCTCTCCCTCACCCTTGGTGCCGAACCGCTTGAACGCTGCTTGTCGGCTCACGCCGAGCGTGGCGCCGATCTCTTGCCACGAGACGCCATGCGAGCGCGCGGTGGAGACCGACTCCTGCAAGCGCTCACGCGAACGCCGGACCAACTCGTCGGCCTGACGGATCATCAGGACCTCGTCATCCGAGCGAGACGGCGCTTCTCGTCCGCCAGCGTCGACGAGGGAGGCGAGGTCGGCAAGCGACAAGCCGCTGGTCGATGATCCATCCATGAAGCGAGCCTATGGACCTGACTCGCGAGCGTCAACTAAAGGATGACATTCACGAATCCCACTCGTTCACCTCGTCGCATCCTCGCGTTCACGCCGCGCGCCTACCTTGAGTGCGGACGCGCGACCGCGCTCACGAAACCAGACAATCTTTGTGCCTTCACCACAAGAACCGGTAGTGTCGCATCGACACACCTCGAAGGCGAGAAAGGGACGAACATGGCCGACAGGCAGCAGAGGCGCTGGGCGCTCATCGGATTGACGGCCGCGGCGGCGATCGCGCTCACCGGATGCACAGCGGGCGGCGACGGAGACGCGGGCGACGGCGGCGGCAGCGACGGCGACACCCTCATCGTCTACACGAACTCGAACAGCGACGGCCGCGGTGAGTGGATCACCGAGAAGGCGGCGGACGCGGGCATCGACATCGAGATCGTGGGCCTCGGCGGCGCCGACCTGACGAACCGCATCATCGCGGAGAAGAACAACCCCGTCGGCGACGTGGTCTTCGGCCTGAACAACATGTTCTTCGAGCAGCTCAAGACGGAAGAGGCCATCACGGCCTACGAACCGAGCTGGAGCGGCGAGGTCCCCGCAGACGCCGGCGACCCGAAGGACGGCGCGTTCTGGCCGCTCGTGGAGCAGGCGATCGTCACGGTCTACGACGAGAACCGCATCAGCGACGCTCCGGCGGACCCGGACGACCTGTACACCGATGAGGAGTACGCCGGCCGCTACGAGGTCAACCCCGCGCTCGGCCAGGCCACCCCGCAGCTCGTGCTCGCTAGCATGCTCACCCGTCACCTCGACGAGGACGGCGACCTCGGCGTGAGCGACGAGGGCTGGGACCTGGCGAAGTCGTACTACGCCAACGGCTCCCCCGCCGTGGAGGGCACCGACCTCTACGCCCGCATCACCCGCGACGAGGTGGACTACGGCGTGCTGCCGTCGAGCGGCATCTCCGCCCGCGACGAGGAGTACGGCACCAGCACGGGCATGATCGTCCCCGAGTACGGCGTCCCCTACGTGACCGAGCAGATCGCCCAGATCAACGGCACGGACAACGAGGAGAAGGCCCAGGAATTCATCGACTGGTTCGGCAGCGCCGAGGTCCAGGGCGAGTTCGCTGCGGAGTTCAACGCCATGCCCGTGAACGAGGGCGCGGTCGAGAAGGCCAACCCCGAGGTCGTCGAGCTCATGGGCACGCTCGACCGTCAGGACATCGACTTCGGCTTCGTGAGCGAGAACCTCGGCGCCTGGGTCGAGAAGGTCACGCTCGAGTACATCGGCTGACCCGCGCAGTCCCGCACCGGCAGAGAGAGAAGACGATGATCCGTTTCGACGACGTCGAGGTCGTGTTCGGCGACCACCGTGCGGTCTCGCACCTCGATCTGGAGATCCAGGAGGGTGAGTTCTTCACCCTCCTGGGTCCGTCCGGATGCGGCAAGACCACCGCCCTGCGCACGCTCGCGGGGTTCATCGAGCCCACCCGCGGCCGCATCCACATCGCCGGCCGCGACGTGACCCGGGTGCCGAGCGAGAAGCGCGGCGTGGGCATGGTGTTCCAGAACTACGCCCTGTTCCCGAGCATGAACGTACGGGAGAACATCGCGTTCGGCCTCTCGGTGCAGAAGGTGTCGAAGGCCGAGCAGCGGCGGCGCGTGGACGAGGTCGCCGACCGCACCGGGCTCGCCGCGTCGCAGCTCGAGAAGAACGTGGCGGAACTGTCCGGCGGTCAGCAGCAGCGCGTCGCCATCGCCCGGGCGCTCGCGCTCACCCCCAGCATCCTGCTGCTCGACGAGCCGCTGTCGAACCTCGACGCCAAGCTCCGCGTGCAGCTGCGCGAACAGCTCAAGGAGCTGCAGCACGAGGTCGGCGTGACCACCGTGTACGTCACGCATGATCAGGAGGAGGCGCTCACTCTCAGCGACCGGATCGCCGTGCTCGACGCCGGGACGCTGCAGCAGGTGGGCACGCCGGAGGAGATCTACGACCGCAGCGCGACGCCGTTCGTCTGCCGGTTCATCGGCGAGAACAACCGCCTCACGCCCGCGCAGCTCATCGCGATCGGCGCCGGCCTCGATGCTACGGCCGAGAGCTACGTGCGGCCGGAGAAGCTGCACCTGGCGTCGCCGTCCGAGGCCACCGCCGGCGGCACGGCGTCGCTCGACGGCACCGTCGCCGAGCGCACGTACCACGGCAGCCACAGCGTCTACACGGTGTCGGCGGCCGACGCGACGCTCCGGGTGAGCGTGCCGGCCGCGGCGAGCGCGCACCGCTGGGACGTCGGCGATGCCGTGCGCATCGACGTCGATCCGCGGTGGATCCTGCAGTACCCGGCGGCGTGACATGAGCGCTCCGCAGAACGACTCCCGCCCGGTGCCTCCGCCGTCCGCGGCGATGACCGACACCCCCGGCGCGCTGACGACCGAGGCGGCCGAGGCGGGCACCGCGACGAAGCCCCGCCTCCGCCGCGGCCGTCCCGGCAGCGTGCGCGCGATGCTCCGCTCGCCGCTCGCCTGGGTGACCGGCATCGTCGTGATCTGGTTCGCCGCCGCCTTCCTCGTGCTGCCGAACGCCGAGCTGCTCGCCGCGACCTTCTTCCCGGACGGGCAGTTCAGCATCCGCGCCGTCGAGAAGCTGCTCGGCAGCGAGCGCGCGCTGAAGACGCTCGGCAACAGCTTCCTCCTCGCCATCACGCTGTCCGTCACGGTGAACGTCGTCGGAGTGTTCATCGTGCTGGTGACGCAGTACTTCCAGGTGCGCGGCGCGAAACTCCTCTGGCTCGGCTACGCCACGACCCTGATCTACGGCGGCATCGTGCTCGCCGCCGGCTACAACTTCATCTACGGCAAGTTCGGCTTCATCACGAACCTGATGGTGAACATCTGGCCGGACATGAACCGGGACTGGTTCTCCGGCTACTTCGCGGTCGTCTTCGTGATGACGTTCGCGACGACGACGAACCACATGCTGTTCCTGTCCTCGTCGCTCGGCAAGGTGGACTACGCGTCGATCGAGGCCGCGAAGCTCATGGGCGCCTCGACCTGGACGATCCTGCGCCGCATCGTGCTGCCGGTCATGAAGCCGATGCTCTTCGCCGTCACGGTGCTGACGTTCCTCATCGGCCTCGGGGCCCTGACCGCGCCGCTCGTGCTCGGCGGACCGGACTTCCAGACCGTCGCACCCCTCATCATCGACCTGTCGCGCAGCCCCATCACCCGTGACATCGCGGCGCTGCTGGCGATCGTGCTCGGTGTCGCGACGATCATCCTGCTCGCGATCATGAACCGCGCCGAGAAGTCGGGTGTGTACTTCTCGGTGGCGAAGGTGGCGACGCCGATCCAGAAGCAGCGGATCCGCAACCCGTTCGCGAATGCCGTCGTGCACGTGGTCGCCTACCTGCTCTGGGTGATCTACCTCATCCCGGTCGTGCTCATCGTGATCTTCTCGTTCGTGGACGCGCGGAGCATCCTCGCCGGATCCATCACGCTCGACAGCTTCACGCTCGACAACTACATCACCGTGTTCTCCAGCGCGGCGGCCCTCCGGCCGTTCATCGTGAGCGTCGTCTACAGCGCCCTCGCCGCGGTCATCGTGGTGGGCGGGCTGCTGTTCGTCGCGCGGATGATGCAGAAGCACCGCAATCTGCTGACCACGGCCATCGAATACGTGCTGCACATCCCGTGGATCCTGCCGATCGTGCTGATCGCGCTGGCCTTCGTGATGGCGTTCGACGCCCCGCAGCCGCTCGTCGGCAACATCGTGCTCACGGGGACGCCGGTGCTGCTGCTCGTCGCGTACATCTGCGTGAAGATCCCGTTCACGCTGCGGCTGCTCAAGGCCGGGTTCGCGTCCGTGCCGGACTCGCTGGAAGACGCCTCGCGCATCCTCGGAGCCCGCTCGCTGACCACGTTCCGGCGCGTGCTCATCCCGCTCGTGCTGCCGACCGCGGCCGCGATCACGGCGCTGAACTTCAACAGCCTGCTCGACGATTACGACGCCGCGATCTTCCTCTACCACCCGCTGTACAAGCCGCTCGGCGTCGCGATCCAGGAGAGCACGCGCGGGGAGAACAACCTCGACGCGATGCCCATCACGTTCGTCTACACCGTGCTGCTCATGATCATCATGGGTGTCACCATGTATCTCGTGTATGGACGAGGTTCACGCGCCGGAGCGCCCCGCCGACGGAAGCAGCGCGCATGAGCGGGGCGGATGCCGGGACGCCCGCCCTGCGGGTCACGATCAGCGACGTCGCCGCGGCAGCCGGAGTGTCCCGCGCGACGGCGACCAGGGCGCTGAAGGGCGAGGGCCGGTTCGCGCCGGAGACGCAGGAGCGCATCCTGGAAGCCGCCGAGCGGCTCGGATACGTGCGCAACACGATGGCCGCTGAGCTCGCCGCCGGACGCACCGGCACCGTCGGCCTCATGCTGCGCGACGCGAGCAACCCCGCGTACGGTCTCCTCTTCTCCCGGTTGCAGGAGGAGGCGCATCAGCGCGGCCTCGACCTCGTGACCGTCACGATCGGCGCCGACGAGCAGGGCGCCAAGCAGGTGAATGCGCTGCACCGGCTGCTCGGCATGCGGGTCGCGGGACTCATCGTCGCCACCGGCGGCATCTCCGCGGCGCAGCTCGAGCCGTTCGCCGACCAGGTGCCGATCCTCCGTGCCGGGCGCGTGGAGTCGGCGGGCCGCATCCACACCGCCCACTACGACGACGAGGGGCACGGGCGACTGCTCGCGGAGCACATCGTCGCGCTCGGGCACCGGACCGTCGTCGTGCTCGCCGGAAGCCCCGACGCGTCGTACCCCGAGCACCTCCGCGCGCTCGCGATGCAGGAGGTCCTGACCGCGGCGGGCGTCGCCGTGACGATGATCTCCGCCGGCGCGCGTCCCGATGACGGCGTCGACGAAGCCCTCGCCGCCGTGCGAGCCGGGGCGACCGCCGTCATGTGCGCTTCGGACTACCGGCAGCTCGCCGTCATGCGCGCCGCCCGCGCGGCAGGCCTCCGCGTGCCGGAGGACGTGAGCGTGACCGGGTGCGACGGCATCCTGCCCGGCGCCGATCTGCTCGGGCTCACCACCCTGCGGATCCCCGTGGAGGCGGTGGCCGCGGCCGCCGTCGAGACCATGCAGCAGCTGCTCACCGCGGACGAGCCGGAGACGCTCGTGCGCCGCTCGTTCACGGGAACGCTCGTCCCCGGATCCACGGCCGCCGCCGTCTGACATCTGCCCCGACCTGCCTTCGTCCGCCGACCAGGAAGAGACATGATCCTCACCGAACACCCTCGCCCGTCGCACACCTTCGTGCACATCTCCGACACGCACCTGCCCGGTGAGCGGTCGCCGCTGTACGGCAGCGGGGCCGACGCCGACGCGAACCTGGCGGAGATGCTCGACCGGCTCGTCGCCTCGGGGCTCCGTCCCGACGCGCTGCTGTTCACGGGGGACCTGACGGACCGGGGCGATGCCGCCGCGTACGGGCGACTGCGCGAACTCGTGACGCCCGCTGCCGCGGCGCTCGGGTGCGAGGTCGTGTGGGCGGCCGGCAACCATGACGACCGCCGTGCCATGCGATCGGAGCTCGGACTCGCGGGGGCGGGTGACGAGCCGATCGTCGAGGTGCGGTGGTTCGGGGGGATGCGCGTCATCGTCGTCGATTCGACGGTGCCCGGCGCGCATTGGGGGGAGGTGCCGTCGTCGCAGCTGGTTCGGCTGGAGGGAGAGCTGTCGACGGCGGCACCGCAGGGCACGCTGCTGCTCCTGCACCATCCGCCCCTGCCCACGGTGCTCGACCTCGCCGTGACCGTCGAGCTGCGGAACCAGGACGCGCTGGCCGCGGTGCTGCGGGGGTCGGACGTGCGGGGCATCCTGTCGGGACACGTGCACCACCCGTCGTTCGGCACCTTTGCCGGGATCCCCGTGGCCGTCGCCTCGTCGAGCGCCTACGGTCAGGACCTCGCGCAGCCGGTGGGTGCCACCCGCGGACAGGACGCCGCACAGGGCTACAACCTCGTGCACGTCTACGCCGACACCATCGTGCACTCCGCCGTCTCGCTCGAACGCGGCGCGGACGTCGGAGAGCCGGTGGCCGCCGACGAGGCCGGGCGACGGATCGCCGGCGTCGGGATCGACTGGCGGGACTAAGCCGTCACGAGGTCGTCATCGGCGTCACCTCGACGTCGATCGAGCCGAACGGGAACGGGCTGAACACGCTCCAGGAGTCGCCGGTGAACTGCTCGAGCGGGATCAGCGCGAACCACACGTGCGAGACGACGATCGCGACCACGACGAGCACCCCGACTCCGCGCAGCGTCCACTCCAGCGTCCGCAGCGCCGTGCGCTCGTCGGCCGCCTTCATCACCCGACCGAGCGCGAGCAGCACGACGACGGCGATGGCGATGTAGACGAGGGGGCTCGGCGTGAGCGACAGCTGGATGCACTGCGGAGCCTCGTCCACCGGCTGACCCGCGGAGTCGATGAACCCGCCGTTCCCGTCGACGGCGCCGGGGCAGATGCCCTTGCTCGCGGTCATGAGCGCCGGGTAGAGGAACGCGGTGATCAGCGACCAGAGGAGGACGCGGCGGATCGCGGCGATGACCACGGCGCCGGGGAGTGCGGCGGGTGCCGTGTCCGGGGAGGTGGAGGGGGCTTGCGACGGCATGCGGCGGCTACTTTCGGGGCGGTCGTGTTCATCCTGGCGGATGTGTGGGGTGGGCGGAAGCCTTCCTGGTTTCTCCTCGGTCGTGGGTAGCGTGAAGGAGTGAAGATCACCGCCCGCGCATTCGCTGCCCGGTTCGACGTGCCGATAGCAGAGGCGCGCACCGCTCTCCGGTCCCGTCACGGTGCTCTTCCGAAGGGCGGGGAGGCCTGGGATCTGACCGCCGAGGAAGTTCTTGATCTCTTCGATGAGGTCTTCGCTAGGGAAGTAACTCGGCCTCTCGAGTCGGAGCCGACGCCCGCGCTGCTGACGCAATACGCCCAGATTCTCGCCGAACTGCGCATGCGCGGAGTCGTCCGGACCGGGAACGCGCCACTCGGGGACTACGCCGAGCACATCGCCGCTCGGGTCTACGGTGGCGTTCTCGAGCCGAACTCCGCCAAGTCGTACGACGTGCTCGCGGGTGACCGTCGAATCCAGGTGAAGGCACGAACGAGGAGCGCATCGACGAGTGCGAATGCGGTCTTCTCCGTCTTTCGGTCCTTTGACTTCGACGTCGCCACGCTCTTGGTGCTCGATTCGCGCACGTATGCGCTCCAGTGGGCGAGGGAGATCGGACCGAACGAGGTCCGCAGTGCTTCACGCTGGTCAGCGCACGTGAATGGCCACCTTCTGTCTCTCCGTTCCGCACAGACTCTAGGGCGGGATGTGACGGCGGAGTTCACGCCCTACCTCTGAGAGGGAGTCCCCAGGAAACAGCGGTCGGGGTCGTCGGCGGGGTGCTGGTCGCGTCGGTGCTGTTCGTGCGGCGGGTGGCGCACTTCGTTTCGGTTAATCGGGTGCTGTCTGAGGCGGGGGACGTTGTGACCTACGTCGTGGAAGGGGAGTTGTTCTTCGCGTCGAGCAACGACCTGACGACGTTGTTCTCCTACACCGAGGACCCGGCTCGGGTCGTGGTGGATCTGTCCGGGTCGCATGTGTGGGATGCGTCGACCGTTGCGGCATTGGATGCGATTGAGACGAAGTACGCGAACCTGGGGAAGACGGTGGAGATCGTCGGGATGAACGACTCGAGCGGGACGATGCACGGGCGGCTGACGGGTGGGTTCAAGTAGGCGGGAGCACGCCGCGCCGGTCGGCCAACCCAGGTTTGACCGACCGGCGTCCGCACACCCCGTCCGCGGTCACGGGAGCACGATGACCTTGCCGACGATCCGGCCTTCGGCCGCTTCGGCATGCAACGCCGGAAGGTCGGCGAGAGGGATACGACGGCTGACCTCCAGCGTCAGGTGGCCGCTGTCGAGCAGCCCCACTAGCTCGCGCAGCCTGTCCGCGTCGCTTCGCACGAACACGACGGTCGAGCGAACGTTCCGGGCCGCATCGTCGGGCGCCGGCATCCACGCGGTCGTACTCACAACCCTGCCTCCGTCCCGTACGAGTCGCACCAGGTTGGTGAACTCTTCCGGATCGATGGGCGCGAGGTTGAGCAGCAGGTCGACCGGGGCGGCGAGCACATCCTGCACAGGCGTCGTTGTGTGGTCGATGACCTGATCCGCCCCGGCGGCGCGCACGGCCTCGGCGCTCCGGGGGCTCGCAGTGGCGATCACCGTGGCGCCCGTGCGCTGAGCGAGGGAAATCGCGTACTTGCCGACCACGCCACCGGCACCGACGATGAGGACCCGCTCCCCGGCGACGAGACCGCCGTCATCGAAGAGCGCCTGTCGGGCCGTGAGAGCGACAGAGGGCAGAGCCGCGGCGTCGGCGAGCGGGACGGTGGTCGGTGCCCCGACGAGGACCTCCGCCGGGGCGATGACGTACTCGGCGGCTCCTCCGTCTTCGGCCATAGGCAGGAAGCCGATGACCTCGTCGCCGATAGTGAGGCCGTCGACGCCCTCACCGAGCGCATCGACTGTGCCCGACACGTCGTATCCGGGAACATGCGGGAGACGGACAGGGATCGGTAGGAAGCCGGCTCGCATGCCGTTGTCCGCCGCGTTGAACGCGGAGGCCGCAACACGCAGTCTCACTTCTCCGCGACCCGGCTCCGGCTGCTCTACGTCGCCGTACTGAAGAACCTCGGGTCCGCCCACTTCGTAAAACCGCACTGCCTTCATGATGTCATTCCTCTCGTCATGTGCTTCGAATTCGAAGCACTACGGCGACGCTATCACTCCTTCGAATTCGAAGCAACTGCTAGGCTCATCGCATGAGCACGCCCACACCTCAGCTCTCCGCCACAGAGCTCACCGCCTACTTCGCGTTCACCGAGGTGAGCAGGCTCCTGCGTCATGCCGTCGAGCAGCAGCTCCGCGATGCCGCGAAGCTCAGCTACGTGCAGTTCCAGTTGCTCGCTCGGCTCGGTGACGCCCCCGACGGCCGCCAGCGGATGACCGATCTCGCGGACGGCGTCGTGTACAGCCGCAGCGGCCTCACCTATCAAGCGCAGCTGCTGGAAGACCGCGGGCTCGTCACGCGCGGGCCGTCTCCCGACGACGAGCGCAGCACGATCGTCGCGATCACCGCGGAGGGCCGCGAAGTGCTGTCGACCGTTTTCCCGGGACACATCCAGGCCGTGAAGACGCAGCTGCTCGACTCTCTCGACAGCGACGAGGTGGCGGCGCTCGCTCGGGTCATGACGAAGGTCAGCGCCCACCTCCGGGCGAATCCCCCGCGCAGTGCCGCCTCCCGCAAGCGCACGACCTAACCCGTGGCGCCGGCCCGAGAAGTCGGGGCTGACGCCAAAGGCCCCGGAACGCGCCTGCGCTCCGGGGCCCGATACCGCAGTGTTACGGCTTGACGAAGACCTCGTCTGCGAGGACTCCGGGGGTGACGCGGATCAGGATCGTCTCGCCATCGGGCACGAGAAACGCCTGGGAGCCCGTGACGCTTCCGCCCTTGTACAGCTCATCCGAAGAGAAGTTGTCGGTGAGGATCGCGAAGTTGTCGTAGCCATTGATGACGTTCCCCGCCGACGTGACAGCGTCGACCATGACCTCCACGGCATAGGCGGATTCCGCACCCTTGTACGTGATCGTGTAGTTCACGATCTCGTAGTGCGACCCTGCCGGAGGAGCTTCATTGAACTGGTTCGCCTCTGCAACGACGGCGTCGCCGTCCGGGTTTACGGAGTTGACGACGACGGTCCAGTTGTTGTTGCTGATCTCCGAGCCGAGCGCGAGAGGGTTCTCCCGGCTCCCCTGCTCGCCCGCGGTCGGTTCTTCCGCGGCTTCTTCCTCAGCGTCACCCTCTTCGGTGGGCTGTGTCACCGTGGTCTCCCCCCCGCTGAACGCCTCATCGACGGAGGCAGCGACGACTCCGAGGAACACGAGGACTCCGACGATCGTTCCGACGATCGACAGGACGAGTCCGACGATGCCGAGCCACTTCTTATCTCCCTTGAGGAAGAGCGACACGATGCTCAAGACGAAGGCAATGGGAAGGAGAATCCAGCCAACGATCAGTGCACCGGGAATGCAGGCGAAGACGAAGCCGATCGCGGCGACGATCGCCGACACGAGCGCGAGAACGTTGAGCTTTTTCGGAGGCTCGGCGGGCGAGACAGGCGCGGCGGTGGTGACGGGAGCCGGAGCGCTTGCCTCATCGGCAAAATTCCCCCACTGCTGACCGTCCCACCAACGATTCCGGCCCGAGCCGTCGTCATACCAGCCGGCGGGGGTGTTGTTGGGTGTTGTCATGCGCTCATCCTGGCAGAACGCTGTGAGCGGAAAGCTGCTGTTTGCGGGTTTGTTATGGAACGCCGCGAACCCCCGCGCGCTCGACGATATTCCGAGCGCGCGGGGCACAACTCGCGGTCCTAGGCGCGCCGCCACACGGCCACGACAACCGCCCCCAGGAAGGAGAGTCCGGCGGCCTCGAGGAAGGAGAGTCCGGCGGCCCCCAGGAAGAGCCAGGCGAACCCGCCGGTGAGAGCGTCAGCCGGCGAGGCGCCGGCGAGATCCAGTGCTGACGTCCGAATTCCGGCGATGGACCCGAGCACGGCGAGACCGACCGCACCTCCGATCTGCTGGCTCGTGTTGATGAGGCCCCCAGCGAGCCCCGCTTCCCCTCCCTGGACGCCATCGACCGCGAGCTGGGTGATGGCGACGAACGCGCCACCGAGGCCCACGCCGATCAGCAGGGTCGGGCCGAGCAGGTGAAGGAGAAACACCGCGTCGGACGGAGCGAACGCAAGCCACACGAGGCCGCCGACCAGCACCACGAGGGATGCCGCGAGCACCGCACGGCCTCCTCGCTTGCCGTTGAGGACGGGGACGACACCGGCGACGATCACGAGGGCTCCGGCGAGGGGGAGCTGCGTGAGCCCGGTGGCGAGTGCGTCGTAGCCCAGCACTTCCTGCATGAACACGGAGAGGGCGAAGAAGAGCGCGACCATGGCGGCGCCTCCGAGGAGCATCACGACGTTACCGAGGGCGAGGTCCCGGTTGCGGAAGACCGTCAGCGGCAGGAGCGGCTCCGGCGTGCGGCGTTCGATGACAAGAAGGGCGAGCACGAGCGCGAGGGCCGCGGCGCACAGCACGAGGGGACGTTCACGATCATCGCGCCGTTCGCGCTCAGGGTCGCGCTCGTCGGGCTGATGGAGTCACCGCTGACCGCGAAGCTCGTCGACGAGATCACCGACACCCACTCGAACAAGACGCGCGAGTCGTGGGGGCAAGGCGTCGCGAACGTGCTGTCGGGGATCTTCGGCGGCATGGGCGGGTGTGCGGTGATCGGTCAGACGATGATCAACGTGAAGGCGTCAGGTGCGCGTACCCGCATCTCGACGTACTGCGCCGGTCTGTCTTTGTTCGTGTTGGTCGTGGTGTTCGGTGACTTCGTCGGGACGATCCCGATGGCGGCGCTCGTGGCCGTGATGATCATGGTCGCGATCGGGGCGTTCGACTGGCACAGCGTGCGTCCGTCGACGCTGAAGCGGATGCCGAAGAGCGAGACGTTCGTGATGGTGGCGACCGTTGTTCTTGTCTTGCTAACGCACAATCTGGCGGTAGGGGTTGTCGGTGGGGTGCTGGTCGCGTCGGTGCTGTTCGTGCGGCGGGTGGCGCACTTCGTTTCGGTTCGTCGGGTTCTGGGGCCGGCGGGCGACGTGGTGACGTATGTCGTAGAGGGAGAATTGTTCTTCGCCTCGAGCAATGACCTGACGACGTTGTTCTCGTATCCGGAAGATCCGGAGCGGGTGGTCGTGGATATGTGGGGGTCGCACGTGTGGGATGCGTCGACCGTTTCGGCCTTGGATGCGATCGAGACGAAGTATCGGGCGTTGGGGAAAACGGTGGAGATCGTTGGGATGAATGACTCGAGCGGGACGATGCACGGGCGGCTGACGGGTGGGTTTGAGTAGAGAGCTGAACGATGCGGAGCGCCGTGAGATAGTGCTCTTTCCGGCTCCGCATCGCTCGGAGCGCTCGGCGGATCTAAAACTCATAGCTCGTGACGACACATAAGAGCAGACACGCGTCGATCCGTCTCAACATGCGGAGTCGAGTATGCGAGAGCATAGAAGTATGTCTGTCTCTTTTACATCGACGCCGGATGCAACGACACCCGATAGCAAGGGGACGTCGGGACCGCTGCGGCGTTCGCTGAGGCCGACGAATCCGCGGGTTACGCTCTGGGACCTGCTGGATGAGATGTATCGCGCGGCGACGAACGAGCGCGACAAGGGCTCAAAGTTCGAACGGTTCCTCAAGAGCTACCTTCAGACAGAGCCGAAATATGTGGACCTGTTCTCGGATGTGTGGATGTGGCAGGAGTGGCCCGGCCGAGCGGGCCGCCCCGATACGGGCATCGATCTGGTCGCGCAGGATCGATACACCGGTGAACTCACCGCCATCCAGGCAAAGTTCTACGATCCCGCCCGGTCCTTGCCGAAGCAGGAGATCGATTCGTTCTTCACCGAGCTAGGCAAGGCTCCGTTCGCGAACGGGATGATCGTCACAACGGCACGGAATTGGTCCAAGCACGCTGAGGCCGCGCTGAATGATCAGTCCAAGCCGGTACAGCGGGTAGATCTGAACAATCTCGCCGATTCCCGGATCGACTGGTCGCTGTTCGACCCTCGCACGCCGGAGGTGCTGTACAAGGGGGCGGGTAAGGCTCCACGTAAGTACCAACGCGAGGCAATCGGCGATGTGATCGCTGGGTTCGAGACGCACGATCGCGGCAAGCTGATCATGGCGTGCGGCACGGGCAAGACGTTCACGTCGCTAAAGTTGGTTGAGGAGCATGTCCCCGTTGGTGGTTCGGTGCTGTTCCTCGTGCCGTCGATCGCGCTGTTGCAGCAGACATTGAACGAATGGACTGCGCAGGCCGACGTGCCGATCCGGCCCTTTGCCGTGTGTTCGGATTCCTCGGTGGGGCGGAAGGAGAACGAGGACGTCTCTGCCCACGATCTCGGGTTCCCCGCGACGACCGACCCGGCGAAGCTGTTCCATCGCTTCCAGATCTCCACGGGTGACGAAACGATCTCGGTCGTGTTCTCGACCTACCAGTCGATCGATGTGATCCATCAGGCGCAGCAGTTGGGCCTGGGTGAGTTCGACCTGGTGATCTGTGACGAGGCGCACCGAACCACCGGCATCTCCCAGCCCGGCAGCGACGACAGCGCTTTCGTCCGCGTGCACAACACAGAGTTCCTGGCCGCGAGGAAGCGCCTCTACATGACGGCAACCCCGCGCGTGTACGTCGAGGACTCGAAGGCGAAGGCCGCGAAGGACGGCATCGTCACCTATTCCATGGATGACGAGGACACCTTCGGCCCGGAGTTCCATCACCTCGGGTTCGGGCGCGCCGTCGAGATGGGGCACCTCTCTGACTACAAGGTGCTCATCCTCGCCGTCGACGAAGAATCAGTCGCGACCAGCTTCCAAGACCTCCTCGCACGCGAGGGCGACATGAACCTCGATGACGTCGCTCGGATCGTCGGATGCTGGAACGGTCTCTCCAAGCGCGGTGTGAATGGCGAACGCCTCTCGATCACGGATGACGCGCCGATGCAGCGGGCGGTCGCGTTCGCCAGGAACATCAAAGAATCCAAGGCGATCACGAACCAGATGAACGTCATCGGCCGCGAGCTGCTCATGAACGCACGCAACGGCGACTCCGCCCTCGAATTGCAGGCCAAGCACGTCGATGGCACGTTCAACGTACTGGAACGCTCCGCCCGGCTGGACTGGTTGCAGGGCGGAGACGCGGCAAACGAGTGCCGCATCCTCACGAACGCGAAGTGCCTAACCGAAGGCGTGGATGTTCCCAGCCTCGACGCGGTGCTCTTCCTGAACCCCCGCAACTCGCAGGTCGATGTGGTCCAGGCCGTCGGGCGCGTCATGCGCCGCGCTGAGGGCAAGGAGTACGGGTACATCATCCTGCCGATCGCGGTGCCCGCCTCGCAGGATCCCGAGACAGCACTGAACGACAACAAGAAGTACAAAGTCGTATGGGACGTGCTGCAGGCACTGCGCGCGCACGATGACCGCTTCGAAGCGATGATCAACAAGATCGACCTCGACAAGAAAGCCAACAACCGCATCGACGTCATCGGCATCGGCGGAGGCGGCAACGACCGTGACGCCGGCACTGCGTCATCGGATGCTGGCGCGAACGCCGCGCTGTTCTCGATGGCGAACGCCGCCGAGTGGCAGGATGCGATCTTCGCCCGCATGGTGAAGAAGGTTGGCGACCGCCGGTACTGGGAGGACTGGGCGAGCGACGTCAAAGACATCGCTGACCGTCAGGTCACCCGCATCCAGACGATTCTCGACACCGTGCCTGACGCGCACACTGAGTTCGTCGGCTTCCACGAAGCACTGCAGGCGAACCTGAACGACGGCATCACCAGCCGCGACGCCGTCGACATGCTCGTGCAGCACCTCATCACCAAGCCCGTGTTCGATGCCCTATTCGAGGACTACGCGTTCAGCGAGCACAACCCGGTGTCCCAGGTGATGGATCGTATGCTCACCGTGCTCGACCGCTACCACCTCGACTCCGAGACGGCGCAGCTGGAGAACTTCTACCGCTCCGTCCGGGTACGCGCGGAAGGCATCACGAGCGCGGCGGGCAAACAGAAGATCATCACCGAGCTCTATGAGCGGTTTTTCAAGCTCGCCTTCCCGCGAGTCGCCGAGAGCCTCGGCATCGTTTACACGCCCATGGAAGTTGTCGACTTCATCCTCCGTGCCGTCAACGACGCCCTCGGTGAGCACTTCGGCGCGAGCATTGGCGATGAGGGTGTGCACGTGCTCGATCCGTTCACCGGCACTGGCACCTTCATCGTGCGGCTGTTGCAGTCCGGGCTGATCGACCAGGCAGATCTGCTGCGCAAGTACACGAAGGAGCTGCACGCGAACGAGATCCTACTCATGGCGTACTACATCGCCGCGATCAACATCGAAGCGACCTTCCACGCCCTGCAGCAAGACCAGGCACGTGAATGCGGCGAAGATGCGGATGCTGTCGACTACGCACCGTTCGACGGGATCGTGCTCACCGACACGTTCCAGATGACCGAAGACGGCGACGCGCTCGACGAGCGCATGTTCACCTCCAACAGCGACCGCGTCGTCGAACAGAACGCCCTCGACATTCGCGTGATCGTCGGCAACCCGCCCTACTCGGTCGGGCAGACCAGTGGCAACGACAACAACGCCAACCTGAAATACCCAACCCTCGACGCGACCATCCGCGACACGTACGCGAAGCTCTCTACCGCGACGAACAAGAACTCGCTCTACGACTCGTACATCCGCGCCATCCGGTGGGCGTCCAACCGAGTCTTGAAATCCGACCACGGCGGCATCATCTGTTACGTCTCCAACGGCGGCTACATCGACGGAAACACCGCCGACGGACTCCGCAAAACACTCAGCCGCGAGTTCCACGACATCTATGTCTACAACTTGCGCGGCAATCAGCGCACCGCCGGTGAGCAGAGCCGCAAAGAAGGCGGCAAGATCTTCGACTCAGGCTCAAGAAACACCGTCGCGATCCTGGTGCTCATCAAGCGTCCCGGCACCGTCGCCGACAGCACACTGCATTACAAGGACATCGGCGACTACCTCACCCGCGACGAGAAACTCACCACGGTCGACGGCGCATCCATCGGCACACTCGATTGGCAGACGATCACCCCGAACCCTGAGGGCGATTGGATTAATCAGCGCGACCCGCATTACGACACCTACCCGCCAATAGGTGACAAGAAGGACGCGACCGGACGTACCATCTTCCGCACCTTCGGCCGCGGCCTCGAGACCGGACGGGATGCGTGGGTGTACGGGTCATCCGCCGAAGAAGTGAGATCGAACGTGCGCCGCATGATCGACAACTACAACGCCGAAGTCGACCGCTGGGAAGCGGCCGGACAACCGAAACCTGTCGAGGCATTCATCGACACTGACGCGACGAAGATCAGCTGGGCACGGAGCCTGCGCAGTGCTCTTGCGAAGGGCGAACGGCTCCAGTACGACAAAGGTCGCATGCACGACGGGCTCTACCGGCCATTCCAGAAGCAGAAAGTGTACTTCGCGCGCCTACTCAATCACGAACGTGGCCAGGTGCCTAAGCTGTTCCCGTCGCCCGCGCGCGGCACTCTCGGGTTCTACCTCACTTCACCTTCGACGCACTATCCGACGTTCGAGGTGCTCGCTACGGACTCTGTGCCAGACCTGCACACTTTGGATACAGGCCAGTTCTTCGCCCGCTACTCCTACACCCAGCCCGACGCCAATCAGCTCCTCGCTGAGCCGGAACGCATCGACAACATCACCGACTGGGCACTCGGTGAGTACCAGCGCGAGTACGGTGTTCAAGTCACGAAGGATGACATCTTCTTCTATGTCTACGGGCTGCTGCACTCACCCGACTACCGCGAACGCTACGCCGCCGACCTGAAGAAACAGCTGCCGCGCATCCCGATGGTGCCGGGTCGGGAACGCTTCGAGGCATTTGTCGACGCCGGGCGGAAGCTGTCGGAGCTGCACATCGGCTACGAAACGGTGGAGCCGTATCCGCTCACCGAGTCCATTCGCCAAGGCGCGCCGGAGGATCAGTTCGAGCGGTTCGCAGCGCAGAGGATGAAGTATGCCGGCAAGGCCGGTGCGTGGGACAAGACCCGCATCAAATACAACGCGTTCATCGACGTCGACGGCATCCCGGAAGATGCCCAGCGCTACATGCTCGGCAGCCGCTCCGCGCTCGACTGGATCATCGAGCGCTACCAAGTCAAAACCGACAATCCCTCTGGCATCGTCAACGACCCCAACGACTGGTCACGCGAGCACGAGCAGCCTCGGTACATCATCGACCTCATTGGCCGCGTGACCCGGGTCAGCCTCGACACGATGAAGATCGTAGACGGTCTGCCCGACCTCGGAATCTGAGGCGGCGCAGGCCGCGAAGCTCAAGGAAAAAACCGAATGTCTGAAGAATCACTCGTTCCCATCTGGCCGATGCTCGCCGTCCCCACGTTGCAGATTCTCTCGGATGGGCAGAGCCGCCATCGTCGCGAGATCTTCGATGCGGTCGCCGACTATGCCAACGTGGCAGACGAGGCGCGCGCCGAGACACTGAAGTCCGGGGGTACCCGCTTCGAGCAGCGCATGGGGTGGGCGCTGAGCAACCTCAGCAAGGCACGGTGGGTTGATCGGCCTGAACGTGGACGGTACCTGATCACTGACGCCGGCCGCGCGGCGCTGGCACAGTACCCCGACGGATTCGACTACAGCCTGGCGAAGCTGGTGTTCGCACCGTTCTGGCCCGAGAAGACGAAGGCCGACTCGACGCAGGCGATTACGTCATCCCAATCGGACGAGGTCTCTGATCCGGTGGAGGTGATCGAGGATGCGATCGCTCGCATCGAGGCGCTCGTCGGTGGCGAGCTCCTCGACCGGTTGCGCGACAGCCATCCCGATTTCTTCGAGCAAGCGGTCGTCGATCTGCTGCTGAAGATGGGATACGGCGGTGCGGCCCAGCGGGGCAAGCGCATCGGCGGCACCAATGATGAGGGGGTCGACGGGCTCATCGACCAAGACGCGCTCGGCATTGATCAGGTCTACATCCAGGCCAAGCGCTACAAAGAAGGCAACAATGTCGGGCGCGAGGCGATCCAGGCGTTCGTCGGTGCGTTGCACGGCTTCGGGGCATCTCGCGGGGTGTTCCTCACCACTAGCGCTTTCACCAGTGGTGCCATCGAATACGCGAACAAGGTGCCGTCGCGGATCATCCTGATCGACGGCTCCCGGCTCGTCGAGCTCATGATCGCGTACCGCGTCGGCGTTCAAGAGGAGAAGCACTTCAGCGCCGTCGAGGTAGACGAGGACTACTTCACCTGACCGCCGACTCCTCGGCCCGCGTTAGCCGGGATTTCGAGATCGACCGGGCTCAGCCGCGCGGCGATATCGTCGGGTCATGGGGACTGCGCTTGCCTCGAAGCGGCATCACAACGTGCCGCAGTTCCACCTGCGAGGATTCGCTGACGGTGGGAGCATCACCGGAGCTATCGCGACTAGAAGGGCAGGGAGAATACCGGGCACCTGAAAGGCGCGTTTGGAGACGGCGAACTGCTGACGTTCATCCGGAACATCTACGAGTGCTGCTAACGCGTGCCATGCGAAGGACATACGCCTATGGGCGTAATCCAGCACCGAGGGAGCGTCAAGCGACTGCGTCGATGCGCTAGTTCCCCCCAAACCTCTCCCCCGAGCTCACCTGCTGCGCCACCCGCCGCAAAGCCAATAACAACGGCTCGACCAACACCGACCCCAGCACCACGTACCGCACCGCAGCTTCCGCGGAGCCCTCCGGCACCCCCGCGATCTCCGCATCCGCGATCCGCCGCATACTCGCGAGGTACTCCTTCATCGCCGCCTCCGGCACCGTGAACCCGACGCGCTCCAACCCCTGCAGCGCCCGCGCGACCGCATGCAGCACCGCCTCGTCGCACATCCCCGGCTTCCACCCGAGCCCCGCGACAAGAGCCTCAGCCTCCGTCAGATCCAAAGACTCGTCCACCGGCGGAATGATCGCCGCATGCGCCGCGCCCAGCAGCTCGTGCGCGCTCTCCGGCGGATCATCCAGCGCACCGACCACCCGCCTTGTCTCGGCGATACTCACCCCCGCGTCGAGCAGCGCCCGGATCACCCGCAGCCGCTCCACGTGCTTCTCGCCGTACGCGGCCTGAGTCGCGGAACTGCGCTCACCCTCGGGCAGCAGCCCCTCGCGCAGGTAGTACTTGATCGTCGGCACGGTCACGCCGGTCTGGGCTGACAGTTCGGAAATTCTCATGGCCACCTCTTGACTTTGATAGTAGCGCTATCCAGTATGGATAGTGCAGCTATCCAATCAAGGAGACATCATGTCGAAAGTCATCACGGGCCGCATAACCCACCGCCACGACGGCGAGCTCGTCGTGTTCCACATCGGGATGCAGATCAACCGCTGGTGGCGCCCCGACCTGTGGCTGCCGGCGTTCGTCGCCATGCCGCGCATGCTGCGCGAGCTCAGCACCGAGCCCGACTCCGGCCTGCTCGGCTACCAGCTCCTCCTCGGATCGGGTGGGCCCTATGTCGTGCAGTTCTGGTCGTCCGTCGACAAGCTCTACGCCTATGCCTCGAACCCGGACCAGCAGCATCGTCCGGCATGGACGGCCTTCAACCGCGCCGCCCGCAAGGCTCCGGGAACGGTCGGCGTGTGGCACGAGACGTTCCTCGTCGACACCGCCGAGAGCGTGTACGTCTCGACGAAGCGCATGGGCCTCGCAGCCGCGACGGAGCACGTGCCCGTGCCGCGGCGACACGACCGTGCGCAGGCGCGGTTCACGGATGGGCGGACAGCGGCAGCCCACCCGAGAGCCGAACACTCCCAGGCCAACACTCAGTGAGCCCCTTGATGCGCCGGGAACCGCACCATCTCCGACACCATCGCCTGGACTACGTTCGTAACCCAAATATATTGCAATCGTCCTCACGTGTGAGCTTTACTCACTGCAGATACAGATCGCATAGGAGGATCCATGAGACGGTACATTCCCAGCCTCGGCCTGGTGGCTGGCCTGAGTGTGGCTACAACGCTGCTCCTCGCGGCTCCCGCTTCGGCCGATGCGGGACTTCTCTCCGACGCCGAAGAGTCGGCGATCCGCTCCACGATGACCGAGGGCGGCATCGACCTGGAGATCCAGGATCAGCTAGTCGACAAGATGGAGCACGGCGAAGCTCCTGACTCACTTGCTGGAAAGGGTCCTGTGCGGACGATGATCGAATCCACGAGCACCGGCACTCGCACCATCAGCATCTTCGCCGACGGTTCTCGGAGTTGGACCGAACTCGAGCTTCCAACCGGTGCGTCAGACGCAGCAACACGCTCCTCGATCAGCGGTTGCAGAAGCTCCGCGGGCTGGAAGGTGGGATGCCGGGTGGGAGTCTACGACCTCATCAGCAGCGCGACCTTCGTCATCGACTACCAGACCAGCACTTCAGGTCGCGCGAGGGTTCGCGACATGCGATCGCTCACCTGCGACAACGTCGCCGGCTCCTGCACCCGATCGGGCAGCATCAAGCGGGCGACGCAGAGCGCCGCGGGCCCGGCATGGGCGGAACTCCGGTACACCGCGAACTTGGCCTGGGCAACCACAAAGGGCTCTATCGGGATCCGCGTAAGCGGCACATCCGTCTCCACCTATTGAACGCCGCCAGCGCCGCAGCACGAAGGAACCCCAATGTTCGGAAACGTCTTCGCTGTCACCGTCATCCTCCTCTGGCTCGTCGTCGTCGGCGGTGCGGGGTACGCCATCTTCCTCTTGGGAAGAGCGGCCTACCGCCGACTTCGGTACAACTCTCGTCGTGATGTCGAGCAGAAGCGACGTGGGAGCCCGCATCTTCGTTGACGATCCGCTCGGAGGCGACGGCTCGTGGTTCTCGATGGTCTCGCAACGACGTCAGAACCTCGTCGGGACGCTGAGTACGTGGAGCATCTTCGCGCTGAGCCTCATCCCCACCCTGGCGTCCTGCTCTCCCGAGGAAACGTCACCTTCGACCGCCTCCTTCGCACGGACATCCGCGACGATCGTCCAGCCGACCAACGCGGCCTATCCGGTCAACCTGATCTTCGTGGCCGCGCCCGACGACGCGATCTGGACGAACCTCACCGGCATCATGCTCTCGGACGACCTCTCGGTCCCGCCGGGCGACTTCACCGTCGCCCGCGGAGACGGTGCCAACGGGGTCACGCTCGGGAACGTCACCTTCACTGTCGACATTCCCGCCGCCGGGCTGTCGTTCCGTACGGTCGGCCTCGTCTTCGCGGGCTCATCGACGATCACTCAGGTGCCCGTCGGCAGCTGGTCACTGAAGGGCGCGCCGGCCGACGATTTCGCCTCCGCAGACGCCAGCGCGGACGTGGTCGGGATGCCGAGGTGCACAACGGCTGACTTCCCCGTTCCTGATGCTGTGGCGTGGGTACAGCGCTTCGACCCGGGCTCACCAGACGTCCACGCAGACGGGGTCTCATTGGACACACGGTCGCACAGCGTCACAGCGGAACTTGCATGCGACGGAGACTTCGACTTCCGCGTCATGAGTCCGTCCATTGACTACACGGACGGCAGTGGCAAGGCACACACCACTCGCCTCGCGCCCGTGTCGATCGGCTTTCAGGACGTCACCGATGAGGACCTGCAACGCATTGCGAGTCGTTGACGCTTCACGAGGAGGGAACCACGATGTTCGGCAAGCAGCCCGAAGGGTGGTTCTCGACGATCACGAAGCCTCGCCGTCACCTGATCGCGACCCTCGGCGTGTGGACCTGGTTCATCGCCGCATTCATGGGCGGCGGACTCCTGCCACACATCGCACCCGTCCTCGAAGTGACTGCGATGGTGGGCGTCGCCAGCTGGTACGTCGCGATGATGAGGAGCTATCGCAGTGGCCTTCGTCGCAGCGATGGACCCTGACCCAGGCGATTGATCAGCGTTTCCCGTGCTCGCTTCTCGAGTGGACGGTCATCTGTTCGTGCGCCGTCTAAGCTCTCTGCGTGCTGCTCGTCCTGCTCGGGCCGATGCGGAGCCCGCGGCGCCGACCTGGGACAGTGGAGGCATCGTGAGTGACGTGAGAGCAACGTTGGCTTGTCTGGCCAACGAGGAGGTCGCTCGGGTTTTCGCGAGCATCGTCCTCCGAGTATCCGCGGGCGACATCCCCCGGGCAAAGGTGGAGAGGGCGGTCGACGTTCTGACCCGGAGCGGCCTCATCACCGCGACGGGCGACAGCCTCTCCCTGAACTCCGAAGGCATCAGGGCGGAACCGTTGATGCGCCGGCGCAACGAGCCCGATCTGCACTCGCCGCGCTCCGCGCCGGGCTACGGTATCGAGATGGACCAGCCGCGCCTGATCGTCGAACCGCTGCAACGTCTCACCGACACCGATGGCGCGGCATTGGCGTCACTCCTGACGCAGCTCTCCGCATCTGCCGAGTTCGATCGCGCTCGAACCGAGGCGGTCATCGCACACGAGGCGACGGAGCTCCTGGTGGCGCGTGACTCTGGGCGCATCGTCGGCACCGCCACTCTCGTGACCGCGCCTTCCCTGACCGGGCTCCGCGGGCACGTCGAAGACGTCGTAGTCGACGAGGCGTCTCGGGGGCGGGGCATCGCGCGGCTCCTTTTGGAGCACATGACTCAGCTCGCGCAAGAGCGCGGGCTCCGGACGCTCGATCTCACCTCACGCCCGTCCCGAGAGTCCGCACTGCGGCTGTACGAGTCCGTCGGGTTCCGCAGGCGTGAGACGAACGTGCTCCGATTCAGCCCGACCGCGGACTAGTCACGTCGCGATCCCCCGCAGCAACCGCTCCGCCGTCTCCTCCGTCTAGATGTGGCGGTCTCGCGGGCTGATCCGCTTCCAGGCGGCGGAGGGCGACTTCTCAGCCCGCGCAGGTCAGACCCCGGCCGGCGGCACGGTCAAGACGTCACCGCCACACTCGTCGCCGGCATCACCCGCCGATCGGGTCATGGCTTCTGTCGTGAATTGCGCACGGACACGGAGCGATCGGTGAGGTTGACGCCGGTCATCAAGGCAAGGAGCCCGATCACGAGGTACACCGGAAGCGCATCTCCAGCCGGGCTGTCGAGGTTGCCCGACGAGCCGAACCACGCAAGGACCCCGAACCACACCAGAACGGGAACCATGGCGAGAAGAGTACCGAGCTTCCTGCCGACCCGCCCCACCAACGCCCCCCAGAGGAGAAGAGCTACGCCCACCGCGACAAAGAGCATGATGTCCACCTCTAGCAGTTCCTCACCCACGGCCACCACACCCGCGGGCCCACCAACACAATGCCGCGAGATCGCGCTCGCTGTGTCATGTGACACATGGAAGCATACATATGAGGTCACAACCGATATTCTCGCCTCGAGTACCCGACGAGTGCAGCGTGGAGAACCGCGACCGTCGCGCCGCACAGCAATCCAGCGAGAGACTCAGCCCGCCGCAATCCCCCGCAGCAACCGCACCACCGTCTCCTCCACCCGCTCCGCACTCAACGGCTGCCCGATCAGGGCGGAGTATGAGGCGATCGCGATGAACTCGTCGGCGACCGCGGCGGCATCCACGTCCGCCCGCACGTCTCCGTCCGCCCGTCCGCGCGCCACACGCTCCGACACCCACTCCCGGATCGGCGCCGCCAGCCGCTCGTTCAACACCAGCCCCAGCTCGGGATCAGCCGCCGTCACCTCGATGAGCGCCCGCGCCAGCGACACACCCTCAGGCCGGGCGAGCCCCGCGGACACCGCTGTGAACCATGCACGCAGGTCCGCGCCGAGGTCATCCGTCATCGGTACGACGACATCCGAACCAGGGACCGCCCCTTCGAGCAGCGCCTCGCCGAGGATCGCGGCCTTCGACGGCCACCAGCGGTAGATGGTCTGCTTCGACACCTCCGCCTCAGCCGCGAGACCCTCGATCGTCACGGCCTCGTACCCGTCTGCGGCGAGCGCGCGACGCATCGCCTCCAGCACGGACTGGCGGGCCTTTTCACTGCGAGGACGAGGCACCTTTCGAGCGTACAGAGGCGTACACTGGAACATAAGTAGACGCACCGTTGCGAAACCCGAGCAAGGAGAAAGAGCATGGCCCTCACCGCACACTCCACCATCGGCGACTGGATGAACGACCCCACCGGCGGCCCGCTCATCCGGGGCCTCTTCGAGCAGACGGGTGCCGACCCCGAACTCCTCACCCCCGTGCTCGGACTCCCCCTGCAGCAGCTCGTCGCCATGAGCCAGGGCCAGCTCCCGCAGTCGGTCGTCGACGACCTCGTGCGCGCCGCGAACAACGGCGAGATCCCCGAGGACGA
This sequence comes from Microbacterium sp. NRRL B-14842, assembly GCF_050470785.1. Taxonomy (NCBI): domain Bacteria; kingdom Bacillati; phylum Actinomycetota; class Actinomycetes; order Micrococcales; family Microbacteriaceae; genus Microbacterium; species Microbacterium sp. NRRL B-14842. The sequence continues at coordinate 2,916,413 of NZ_JBFLUM010000001.1, forward strand.
CGCCTCCGAGGGCTGGACCGAGAAGGTCACGGCGGGCCGCTTCGCCGGCAAGACCGTCATCGTCACGGGCGCCGCCTCCGGCATCGGCAAGGCCACCGCCTCGCGCATCGCCCGGGAAGGCGGACGCGTGATCGCCAGCGACATCGCGGCCGAGAAGCTCGACGCCCTCAAGGCCGAGCTCCCGGATGCCGACATCGTCACGGTCGCGGGCGACCTCACGAAGCAGGACGCGATCGACGCCGTGCTCGCCGCCGCGGGCGACCGCATCGACGGGCTCGCGAACGTCGCCGGTATCAACGACGACTTCTCCCCTGCGGGCGAGACCCCGGATGCCGTGTGGGACCGCGTCATCGCGATCAACCTCACCGCGCCGTTCAAGCTCATGCGCGCGGTCATCCCCGTCATGGAGAAGGCCGGTCGCGGCGCGATCCTCAACGTGTCGAGCGAGGCGGGTCTGCGCGGCAACGCCTCGGGCAACGCCTACACGGCCAGCAAGCACGGCATCATCGGGGTCACCAAGTCCGCCGCCTTCATGTACGGGCCGAAGGGTATCCGCGTGAACTCCGTCGCCCCCGGCGGCGTCGCCACCGGCATCCCGATGCCCCCGAACATGTCCGAGTACGGCTCCGGCCGCCTCGCCCCATTCCAGCAGGCCATCCCGACCGTCGCGACCGCCGAGCACCTGGCCGCGTCGATCACCTTCCTGCTCTCGGATGACGCCGTGAACATCAACGGCGCCATCCTCGCCTCCGACGGAGGCTGGTCCGTGCAGTAACGCGACTCCATGGAACCGACGCCCCCGCCGACCCGAACGGCGGGGGCGTTCTCCGTCCGGGGTCAGCGCCTCTGCGTGAGGACCGTGGTGGCGAGGGCGGTGCCGATGATGCCGAGCGCGCCCACGCCGAGGAGCACGAGACCCGCGGGCCAGACCTCTCGCGTGAAGACGTCGTAGCTGTCGTCGTACTCGACGATGTGCTCGACCGTCCCGACTCCCGTGAGACTGATGCCGACGATCAGGGCCACGACCGACACACCCCACGCGGCGATCCATCCGAAGCTGTTCACGGCCAGCCGTCGCCGCTCCGCGAGGTCGACCTCATCGGTCTCGGGCGCGGTCCCCGACCGCGCGTCGTCATCGGTCTCGTGCGTCACCTCGGATGTAGTCTCCATGGCCGCACCATATCGGACGGGACCGGTTCCGGCAGGATGCCGGTCACACCACTCCGACGAGCTCCTCGCGCGCCCATGCTTCGAGAGTCGTCGGCGTCGTCGAGAGGACGGACCGCGGCTGCTCCGCCACGAAGCCGTCGCGGAGCCCGGTCGACATCCCCAGCACGGCCACGGCCATCGCCTCCGGCATCCCGGCGGCGCGGAGCCCCTGGCGCATCTCCTCGTCGTCGACGCGCTGCACGGTCACCTCTCGCCCGAGCTCGCGCGTCAGGATCGCGGCCACCTCGGCCCAGCTCAGATCCGCGGGTCCGTGCACGGCCTGCACCCGCCGCCCCCTCCACTCCCCGTTCAGCAGCGTGAGGGCGGCGACCTCCGCGATGTCGCGCGGCGCCACCCACGGCATCCGGAAGTCCAGCGGCAGCACGGTGGCGAGCGTCCCTCCCCGCAGTGACTCGACGTCGAGCAACAGGTTGGTGAAGAAGTAGCCGCAGCGCAGATGCGTCACGTCGATGTCGAGGGCGTCGAGCGCGACCTCCGTGCCGGCCAGGCCGTCGATCTCGCCGACGCCGTGCCGCTTCTCCGCCCCGACGCTGCTCTGGAACACCACGCGCCGGACGCCGTTCGCCCGGACGGCCTGCACCAGGGCCTCGGTCGCACGCGCGTAGTCGGCGAGCGGGTCGTCGGAGAACGCCGACGGATCCACCCAGTACAGGGCATCGACGTCTCGTGTCGCGGCGACGATCGCCTCGGGATCCTGCGAGTCGGCCTGCGCGATGTCGACGTACGGGCGCAGGTCGGCGGCGATGCGATCGGGGTCCCTGGTGAGCAGTAGGGGACGGACGCCGGCGCGGATCAGCATCCGCGTGAGGTGGTGCCCGACGTGGCCGTTGGGGGTGGTGACAGCGATGCGCATGAGGGTCCTCTCGGTCGGTGTCGCTCCACGCTACGGACGGATACGGCCTGATTCCGGCCGCATCTCGCGCGATGATGGAGCCGTGGACGCCCCCTCGCACCGCACCCTCCATCTGCTGTCTCTGCTGCAGACCGGCGGCGAGTGGAGCGTGCCCGACCTCGCCGCCCGCCTCGCGGTGAGCCCGCGGACGGTCCGCCGTGATGCGCAGCGCCTGCGCGACCTCGGCTACGACGTGCGCTCCCGCCCCGGTCCCGGCGCGGCCTACCGCCTGCGACCGGGGACGCGCATTCCGCCGCTGCTCCTGGACGCCGACGACGTCACCACGATCATCACCGGGTTGCTCGTCCTCGAAGCGTGGAGCCCGGAGGACCCGGCCGCCGCCGTCGCCCGCGGGAAGATCGAACAGGTCCTCCCGCCTGGCCTCCGGCGACGGGCTGCGGCGACGGCGCTGTCCACGCAGATCCTGCGCGCGGAGCCGGCACCCGCAGAGTGGGGTGCGGTCGGGACGCTGGCCGACGCGGTCGCTCAGAGCGCTCGGGTCGCCTTCACCTATACCGACCAGCACGATCGCGCTTCGGAGCGGGTGATCGCGCCGCATCGCCATATCTTCCGCGGAGGGCGGTGGTACGTGGTCGGCTTCGACATCGACCGCGACGACTGGCGGCTGTTCCGGCTCGACCGGATGCGGGAGGTGCGGGCGCTGCCGGGGGTGTTCGCGCCCCGGGAGTTCCCGTTCGCATCGGTCGAGGAGTGGCTCACGAGCGACTTCGGCCGTTCCGGAAGCTGATCGCACGCGGCGGCGCAAGCCCCTCCGCGGATGCCTTCGCTCGCCGTACCCTCGCCGCATGTTGAAGATCGTGTCGATCGTGATCCGCGTGGACGACCTCCCGGCCCAGACCGCGTTCTGGAAGGCCGCCCTCGACTACGTCGAACGAGACCCCGCGGAGGACGACTGGGTCGTGCTCAGACCCCGCGACGCCGACGCACCCTGCATCGCCCTCGACGCACACCACTCGGAGCGTGTGCTTCCGCCGCGCATCCACCTCGACATCTATGCGGAGGACCAGTCCGCGGAGGTGGAGCGCCTCGCCGGACTCGGAGCGCGGGAGGTGCACTGGGATGGCCGCCCCGACGACGCGGACTACATCATCATGGAAGACCCCGAGGGGAACCGCTTCTGCGTCGTCGACCGTCCCGACTGGCGTGGGTGGAGCACCGCGTGAGTCCGGGGTGTTCGTGCGGCCCGTTCGTGCGGTCTCCCGCGGGTGCAGAGTGCGAAAACGTCCCGGGGCGGGCGGCGTCAGGGCCGTTTCTGATCCCGTATCGGCACTGAAATGGGATGCACCCGGTGGGGAGTGCGAAACCGTTCCGGTCGAGGCGAGATCAGGATGAGGGATGTTTCTGCGCTCGCACCGGGGTCCCGGACGGGAACCCGTGCAGATAAGGGCGGAAACGTGCCCGAGCCGGCGACGGGAGGAACGGTTCTGCGCCTGCACCGGGGCTTCAGCGACGACGCATGAGGCCGTCGAGGTCGCTGGAGGCGAAGGGTCAGAGAGTATCCGGCGCGGTGGTGCGCTCGGCGGCAAGCGCGCGGCGATGCGCAGTCAGGGCCGCCCGGACCGCCGAGTAGATGATCAGCCACAGGAGCAGCAGCGCGAGAAGCGGGACGACCAGGTAGACGAGGAGGAAGAGGACGGAGGTACCGGCGAACATCGCTCCAGCGTAGGGGCGGTCGTGCTCCAGCGACGGTAGGTAGAGAGGATCGTCACCTCGTTGCGGTCAGAAGTGCAAGAACGCCCCGAATCCGGTGGCCGAAGGGACGTTCCTGCACTCTCACGCGAAAGGAGGGACGCGGCGTGGCTAGGGGCGCGGGAGGCGGGCGCGGGCGGCGCGGACGAGGGCGGCATTGCTCGGAGCCTCGGAGCCGTCTGGGAGGAGGAGTGTGTCCTCCAGGCCGATCCGCGTGTCGAGGCCGAACTCCGCGGCCAGGTCGACGGCGGGCCAGGTCGACAGCTCCTCCCCGTGCAGCAGGATCGGCAGGTCGGGCTCCTCGCGAGCCACGTGCGCGATCAGACCTTCAGCGTGCGAACGGACGACGTCGGCCGCCTCCGCCGGAAGCTCCACGAGCACGCGCAGGCAGTCGCCGCGGACCGGGGAGACCCGCCACGCCTCGAGTCCCGCCGCGTCCCAGATACCCGCCTCCACGCCGATGCCCCGTCGACCCAGCGCCACGGCCACATCGTCGGCCCCGTCTTCGTGCCAGTTCACGGAGGCATAGTCGGGGAGCTCCGTCCAGCCTCCGATGGCCTCGAGCCTTCGCGACACGTCGGGCTCGGCCCAGGCCCCGGTCGTCACGCCCACGGGCACTCCCGGCGCCGCGGCGCGGACGGCCCCGAGCCACCGCTGCACATCCTCGGGCGCGAGGGAGTCGCGGCCGGCGGCGTCCTTCGGGTGCACGTGGATCTCCGCAGCCCCGGCATCGACGGCCGCCGCGGCGTCTTGAGCGACCACCGTCTCGTCGGCGCTCAGCCACGGGTGCTCCGCGACGTCTCTGGCGCCGTTCACACAGGCCTGCAGGATCATCCGCGCCTCACCACATGAGGTCGCGCGGGTGCGCTTCGTTCGGCGCCACGTCCTCCGACGGCCCCTCCTCCGTGCGGACGAAGTGCTGCACCTGGCGCGCGGTCGCCGCCCCGCGGCCGACCTTCACCGCCTCCTCCATCGACTCGAAGCTGCTGCCCAGCGTGTGCGACTCGCCCTGGATCCGGTTGAACCAGATGCCGTTGCGCGAGAACGTCTCGATGTCTCCTGCGGCCATGCCCTGCCTTTCGTCTCCTCCTTTCTACGTGAGGCGACCGACAGCGAAGAGGCCCTTGACATGTCGTGTCGCGCGCCCGCGCCGACCCACCCCCTTCCGCGCATCCCGGCCCCCTGCGGACGGTCGCAAGGGGCCGGGTCGACCGCAAGGGGCCGGTTCGGGCACAGGAGGCACGCCGCTCGTCGAGCCACCCCGTTCTGTGCATCCCGGCCCCTTGCGGACGACCGGAAGGGGCCGGGTCGACGGCACAGGGCCGGGTCGAGTGTCCGACGGGATCAGGCGACGTCGAGGACCCAGGTCACGCCGAAGCGGTCCGTGAGCATGCCGAAGCCGGCCGACCACGCGGAGGCGGCGAGGGGCTCGACCACCGTCGCGCCGTCGGCGAGGGCATCCCACACGGGCTGAAGCTCCGCGAGGGACTCCGCCCGCAGCGACTGGAAGAAGGAGCGGTCGGTGATCGTCATCCCGTTCTCGCGGCGGGTGGCTCCCGAGGGCGCAGCGGTGTCGTCCGCACCCGGGATGTCGTACGCCATCAGCCGCACGGGTCCGTCGAGCTGCCCGAACACGACCTTGTCGAACCCGGGAACCCCCTCCGGCATCCCGAACTGCCCGTAGGTCGCCGCGGTCACCTCGCCGCCGAAGACCGACCCGTAGAAGTCGAGCGCCTCCCGAGCCGTGCCGCGGAAGTTGAGGTGGGTGGTGGTCGTGAGAGTCATGGTGTCCTCCGTGTCCCGGCCCGCCGATCGGGCCGTGTGACCCCACCCTCACAGCAGTAGAGGTCTGTTTCTGTCCGCTTCCCCACACAGAATGGAGCCATGACCGGAAGCTCCTCGCGCATGCTCGCATTGCTGTCCCTGCTGCAGGCGACACGGGACTGGCCGGGCGGGGAACTCGCCGACCGTCTCGGCGTCACACCCAGGACGGTGCGCCGCGACGTCGATCGACTGCGCGCGCTCGGCTACCGCATCGGATCCAGCAAGGGCCCGTACGGCGGCTACCGCCTCGAAGCGGGATCGGATATGCCGCCGCTGCTGTTCGACGACGATCAGGCCGTGGCGATCGCCGTGGCCCTGCAGAGTGCGAGCGCGACCGGGGTCGAAGTCACCGAGGCCGCACAGCGTGCACTCGCGACCGTGCGCCAGGTGATGCCCTCACGCCTGCGCCACCGGATCGACGGCATCCGCTTCACCGGCGCACCGGCCGAGATCCGCGTGGACCCGGCCGTGCTGGAGGCGGCGAGCGCGGCCGTGCGCGACCGACAGGTGCTCCGATTCGACTACGGCTCCGCACGGGACCGCCCGCCCCGGCGCACGGAGCCCCATGCCGTCGTGGCGCGGGAAGGCCGCTGGTACCTGCTGGCCTGGGACCTCGACGCGGCCGACTGGCGCACGTACCGCCTCGATCGACTGCGGCCCCGCACGCCGACCGGGCCCTCCTTCACGCCGCGGCCTCTCCCCGCCGCGAACGCGCAGACACTCCTCGCCGCGCGCGCCAAGGGCTCGACGACCGAGGATCGCTGGCCGTGCACGGGCGAGGTGGACCTCGACCTGCCCGCGCGGGAGGTGATGCCGTGGGTCGGCGACGGCGAGGTGGTGCCCCTGTCGGACGGCTCGTGCCGCCTTATGGTCGGCTCCTGGTCGTGGACGGGTGTGCTCGCCGCGGTGGCCCGGTTCGACGCACCGTTCACGGTGGTCGGGCCCGAGGCGCTGCGCGAGGCGGCGGGGATGCTGGCGCAGCGGTTCGCGGCAGCGCACTCCTCCTCCTGACGCTGCCCTGTGGGGGAGTTATCCAGAACGTTCGGGGAGCTCCGTCCACCCGGCCTCGCAATGTCGCCGAGCGATGGTTCACTGGACCCACGAATCCAAGAACTAGTAGTTCTACTACTTTGGATCTACCCTGAGGAGATGGGCACCGTGTCGAAGACCGAACTGAATCAGCAGACCGCGCGGGTGCTGGCGCGCGTCACCGCCGGAGAGCACCTGACGGTGACAGACCGCGGGCGCCCGATCGCCGAGTTGTCGCCGCCCGCCGAGACGGCCTGGACGCGCATGATCGTCAACGGGCGGGTGACGCTGCCCCGCGCGAACGGTCCGCTCCGCCACGCCCCCGTGCCGGACTCGCTGTCCGTGACGGAGATCCTCGGCGAGCTTCGGGCCGACCGGTCGTGATCTACCTCGACACCTCAGCGGCCGCGAAGGCACTCATCGAGGAAGAGGGGTCGGAAGCGGTCGTCCGCGCCTTCGCGAACGGCAGCGAGTTCGTCTCTTCGCGCCTCCTCGCCGTGGAACTGCACGCGATCGCAGACCGCCGTTCCCTCGACCGCGCAGCCGTCGTCGATCTCCTCGACCGCGTCGCGCTCGTCTCCGTCGACGACGAAACGCTGACCGCGGCCATCCAGGCAGGCTCAGGGCTCCGCGCTCTGGATGCTCTCCACCTCGCCGCCGCGCTCGAACTCGGCGACGTGGTCACTGCGCTCCTCACCTTCGACCGTGAGCTGGCGGCCGCAGCACGCGCACAGGGCCTGAGCCTCGCCGAGCTGCCATGACGCCGCCTTCCCACCCCGACGCCGTGCGACTGCGCGCACGAGAGAACGGCCCCGACCGCGCCGGTAGACTGAACACGCCCCGCCGGCCCCTTCCTTTGGAGTGCGCGTGACCACCGCCCCTGCACCTTCCCCCCAGCACGTCCCCGACTCCGTCGAGAACGCGATCGCGACGCCCGAGAAGGAGCAGCCGTACGGCGCCCTCGGGCTCAAGGACGACGAGTACGCGCGCATCAAGGAGATCCTCGGCCGCCGCCCCACCTCGGGCGAGCTGGCGATGTACTCGGTGATGTGGTCGGAGCACTGCTCCTACAAGTCGAGCAAGAACTACCTGCGCCGCTTCGGCCAGAAGGTCTCCGACGAGATGAAGGAACGCCTGATGGTCGGCATGGGCCAGAACGCGGGCGTCGTCGACGTCGGCGAGGGCTGGGCCGTCACCTTCAAGGCCGAGTCGCACAACCACCCGTCGTTCATCGAGCCCTTCCAGGGCGCGGCGACCGGTGTCGGCGGCATCGTCCGCGACATCATCTCGATGGGCGCCCGCCCCGTCGCGGTCATGGACGCCCTGCGCTTCGGCGCGATCGACCACCCGGACACCGCCCGCGTCGTGCACGGCGTGACCAGCGGCATCAGCTTCTACGGCAACTGCCTGGGCCTTCCGAACATCGGCGGCGAGACCGTCTTCGACAGCGTCTACCAGGCCAACCCGCTCGTGAACGCGCTCGCGGTGGGCGTGCTGCGCCACGAAGACCTCAAGCTCGCGAACGCCACCGGCGTCGGCAACAAGGTCGTCCTGTTCGGTGCCCGCACCGGCGGCGACGGCATCGGCGGCGCGAGCATCCTGGCCTCCGACACGTTCGCCGACGGCGGCCCCACGAAGCGCCCCGCGGTGCAGGTGGGAGACCCGTTCGCCGAGAAGGTGCTCATCGAGTGCTGCCTGGAGCTGTACCGCGGCGAGCTCGTCGAGGCGATCCAGGACCTCGGCGCCGCCGGCATCTCGTGCGCGACGAGCGAGCTCGCGGCCAACGGCAACAGCGGTATGAAGGTCTCCCTCGACAACGTGCTGCTGCGCGACCCCACGCTCACGGCCGAGGAGATCCTCATGTCGGAGTCGCAGGAGCGCATGATGGCGATCGTCGCCCCCGAGAAGCTCGACGCCTTCCTGGCCGTCGTGAACAAGTGGGAGGTCGAGACCTCCGTGCTCGGCGAGGTCACCGGAGACGGACGCCTCATCATCGACTGGCAGGGCGAGCGCATCGTCGACGTCGACCCCTCGACCGTCGCGGTCGACGGCCCCGTCTACGACCGTCCCGTCGCCTACCCGACGTGGATCGACGCCCTGCAGGCGGACGCCGCCGAGAACCTGCCGCGGGCAAACGACCCGGAGACGCTCCGCGAACAGTTCCTCGCCCTCGTCGCCTCCCCGAACCTCGCGGACACGAGCTGGATCACGAACCAGTACGACTACTACGTGCTCGGCAACACGGCCCTGAGCTTCCCCGACGACGCCGGCATGATCCGCGTGGACGAGGAATCCGGCCTGGGCTTCGCGGTCTCGACGGACGCCAATGGCCGCTACTGCCAGCTCGACCCCTATGCGGGCGCGCAGCTCGCGCTCGCCGAGGCCTACCGGAACGTCGCCGTCACCGGCGCCGTGCCGACCGCGATCACCGACTGCCTGAACTTCGGCTCCCCCGAGAACCCCGAGGTCATGTGGCAGTTCGGGCAGACCGTCGACGGCCTCGCGGACGGCTGCTACGAGCTGGGCACCCCGGTCACGGGCGGTAACGTCTCGTTCTACAACCAGACCGGTGACGTGCCGATCCACCCGACCCCGCTCGTCGGCGTGCTGGGCATCATCGACGACGTCTCCCGCCGCATCCCGTCCGGCTGGCAGGACGAGGGGCAGAACATCTACCTGCTCGGCACGACTTCGACCGAGCTGTCCGGCTCCGCGTGGGCCGACGTCGTGCACCAGCACCTCGGCGGCCGCCCGCCGAAGGTCGACCTCGCGGGCGAGAAGCGCCTGGCCGGCCTGCTCGCCGCGGCCCGTGACGAGTGGCTCATCTCCTCGGCGCACGACCTCTCGGAGGGTGGTCTCGCGCAGGCCCTGGCCGAGGGTGTCATGCGCTTCGGCGTCGGTGCCCGCGTCTGGCTGAACGAGATCATCGAGCGCGACGGCGTGGACGCCGCGTCCGCCCTGTTCTCCGAGTCGACCGGCCGCGTGCTCGTGACCGTCCCCCGCGAGGACGACGTGAAGTTCCGCGGTCTCTGCGAGGGCCGCGGCTACCCGGTCGCCCGCATCGGCGTCACGGACAGCGAGCCACAGCTCGAGGTGCAGGACGTCTTCACCGTCTCGGCCGCCGAGCTCCGCCAGCGCTCGCAGGCCACGCTGCCGTCGTACTTCGGTCCGACCGTCACGGAGCCGGTGGCCTGATGAGCGGCGACGGCCTCAGCGAGGACTACGGCGACCTCGGCGAGAAGCGCAACCGGCGCATCCGCATCATCGCGTGGACCGTCATCGTGGCACTGATCCTCGGTGGCGGCGGCGCGACCGTGCTCACCATCCTCCTCGGCTGACCTGGCGTTACGTCGCAGATTCGCACCCGGTCGCAGGGATTCCAGGAACCCATGCGACCTCGTGCGGATCCGCGACCTCAGCGGGCGAAGAGGTAGCGGGTCAGGGCGACGACGGAACCCGGATCGTGGGCCTCGCGGCCGAGGGACTCCACGATGATGGCCCCGAGGATCGCGCGGCCGAGCTGCTCGACCGGGGCGTCCTCCGGCAGCTGACCGTCCCGGATGCCCCCGCGGAGGCGCTCCGACAGGTACTTCTCCACCCCGAGGCTCTCCCCGAGGTGCGCGCCGACCGAGGCGTCCTCGGTCGCCGCGGCCACGAGTGATCGCAGCAGCACCCCGCCCTGGGGTTTCTCGAGGATGGAGAGCACGCTCCGCAGCCAGGTCTCCACGTCGGCGGAGAGGTCTCCGGTGTCGGGCACGACGAAGTCCACGGGGATGAGTCGCCCCTCGGCCAGGCACTCCCCGATGAGCGCACCCCGCGACGGCCACCAGCGGTAGATGGTCTGCTTGCCGACCTTGGCCTCCTTGGCGATGCCCTCGATCGTGAGCCGGTCGTACCCCTGATTGTGAAAGAGCCGGGCCGTCGCGTCGAGGATCGCCTCGCGGGCCGCGGTGCTGCGCACGGGGCCGCTGCGATGCTCGTTCACCATGCGTTCAGGATAGCCACAGATCCCTAGACGAGACGTGCCGTATGCTCTTTTCGTCTGAAGGAGATCACGTGGCTTCACTGCTGTTCCGTCTGGGTTCTTTCGCTGCGCGCAAAGCATGGACGGTGATCGTCTCCTGGGTGCTCATCCTCGGGCTCGGCGTCGGCGCCTTCCTCACGTTCGGCGGCACGCTGAGCAACAGCTTCGACATCCCGGGCACCGCGTCCGGCGAGGTCACCGATCAGCTCGCCGACAAGCTGCCGGACACCGCCGGCGGCACCGGGACGGTCGTCTACCGGACGGACGACGGCGAGCCGTTCACCGACGAGCAGAAGCAGGCGATCTCCGACCTCGCAGCGAGCGCGGAGGACCTCGACGGCGTCGCCTCCGTCGTCGACCCGTTCGACGCCCAGCGGCAGCAGGACGAGCAGGCGAAGGAGTTGACAGACGGACAGGCCCAGCTCGACGACGGCCGCGCGCAGCTCGACGCCGGCCAGGCCCAGCTCGACGACGGCCGCGCCCAGCTCGAGACCGGGATCACCCAGCTCGAAGGAGCGCGGGCTCAGGCCAACGCCGCCGGTGCACCGCCCGAGCAGACTGCCGCGCTCGACGCGCAGCTCGCGGAGCTGAACGCCCAGCTCGCGCAGCTCGAGGCCCAGCAGGCCACCATCGACGCGAACCGCGACGAGCTCGCCGACAGTGCGGAGCAGCTGGAGCTCGGAACGACCCTTCTCAACCTCTCGGAGGGCATCGGCGTCGTCTCGGAGGACGGCTCCACGGCGATCGTCAACGTCTCCTTCGTCGACCCGCGCCTGGAACTCGCCGAAGAGACCAAGCAGAGCACCATCGCCCACTTCCAGGACGAGGAGATCGACGGCGTCACGGTCGACTTCGGCACCGACATCGCCCAGGGTGTGCCGGAGATCTTCGGCGTCGGCGAAGCCATCGGTCTCGCGTTCGCCGCGGTCGTGCTCATCGTCATGCTCGGCTCGCTGATCGGTGCGGCCCTTCCGATCGTCACGGCCGTGGTCGGTGTCGGCGTGGGCGTCACGGCGTCCCTCGCGTTCTCCGGCGTCGTCGACATGGCCTCGGTCACTCCCGTCCTCGGCGTGATGCTGGGGCTCGCGGTCGGCATCGACTACTCCCTCTTCATCGTGAACCGGCACCGCAAGCAGCTGCTGGCCGGGTCGCCCGTGCGCGAGTCCATCGGCCTGTCCACCGGCACCTCCGGGACCGCGGTGGTGTTCGCGGGGACCACGGTCATCGTCGCACTCCTCGCCCTCAACGTGACGGGCGTGCCGTTCCTCGGCCTCATGGGCACGGTGGGCGCGGTCTGCGTCGCCGTCGCCGTGCTCGTGGCCGTGACCCTCGCCCCGGCGATCCTCGGCCTCGTCGGCACCCGCCTGCTCGGCCGCAAGGCGCGGGCGACCATCGGCCAGGAGCACGCGGCCGGAAAGCCCGTGCGCCGGATGTCGACGCTGCGCGCGGTCGTCACCGCCCTCGTCAGCGTCATCGCGCTGCTCGTGATCGCGATCCCCGCGATGTCGATGCGCCTCGGCCTCCCGGACGGGTCGAGCGAACCCGCCGACTCCACCAGCTACCGCGCGTTCCAGACCGTCGACGAGCAGTTCGGCGAGGGTGCGAACGGGCCGCTCCTGGTGACCGCGACCCTCGACGACGCCGTGAGCGACGACGACCTGCTGGCCACCCAGGTGACCGTGGCCGAGAAGATCGCGGAGCAGGACGACGTGGTCGCGGTCGCTCCCATCGCGACGTCGGACGACAACACGCTCCTCGCCTTCCAGGTGCTTCCTGCCGAGGGCCCGAACAGCGCCTCCACCGAGAAACTGGTGCAGGATCTGCGAGGTCTCCCCGAGATCGACGGCGGCATCACCCTCGGCGTCGCCGGGCAGGCTGCCACGAACATCGACATCTCCGAGGCCCTGGCGAGCGTGCTGCCGCTGTACCTCGTGGTCGTCGTGGGACTGTCGCTGCTCATCATGATCGTCGTGTTCCGCTCACTGCTCGTGCCGCTCATCGCCACGGGAGGGTTCGTGCTGTCGCTGTTCGCGACGTACGGGCTCATCGTCGCGGTGTTCCAGTGGGGGTGGGGCGCCGACCTCATCGGGTTGCACAGCACCGGTCCGATCCTGAGCTTCCTGCCGGTGATCCTCGTCGGCATCCTGTTCGGACTGGCCATGGACTACCAGCTCTTCCTCGCGTCGGGGATGCGCGAGGCCTATGTGCACGGTGCCTCCGCGCGCGATGCCGTGGCGCAGGGCTTCCGGGCCGGGCGCTCGGTGGTCATCGCGGCCGCGCTCATCATGGTGTCGGTGTTCGGCGGGTTCGTGTTCTCGGAGTCGACCATCATCCGGTCCATCGGGTTCGGCCTCGCGTTCGGCGTGCTGCTCGACGCGTTTGTCGTGCGGATGCTGCTGATGCCCGCGCTCATGCACCTGCTCGGACGCTCGGCCTGGTGGCTGCCGAAGTGGCTCGACCGCATCATCCCGAACGTCGACATGGAGGGCGCGGCGCTGGAGCGGGATCACCCCAGCGTGCACACCGACTCCGTGCCCACCGTGGAGGCTCCGCGCACCCGCGGCTGAATCGCGGTCACGCGCGGGTTCAGGCGTTCGCGCGGGTTCAGGCACCTGCTGCTGGTGTCGCCTGATGCCGCGCGGATGCCTGACCCTGCGCGAGCGTTCGCGGGCGCAGGCTGTCCCGAGAGGACAGGCAGGCGCGGGAGTTCAGGCACTTGCTGCCTGTGTCGCCTGAATCGGCGCGGACGCCTGGACCCGCGACGACGTGAGTGTCGCCGGGCCTAGAGTGGGCGGATGGATCTGCGAGCGCTGTTGGAAGAGCGTCGCGCCGAGGCCGCGGCTCGCGTCACGGCGACGGCGGCCACCCTCGCGGAGCTCATGCACGATCGCGAGGGCTCGAACGACGACGACGAGCACGACCCGGAGGGGGTGACGCTCTCGTCGGAGTGGTCGCGACTGTCGGGGCTCGCCGAGGCGGCGCAGGCGGAGCTCCGCCAGGTGGACGAGGCGCTGATGCGGATGGACGCCGGGACCTACGGCATCTGCGCGCACTGCGGCAGGCCTATCCCGCCGGAGCGCCTGGAGGTACGGCCGTTCGCGGAATACTGCGTGGCCTGCGCCGAGAAGCTCGGTCGCTGACGCCGGAGTAGCATCGCGGGCATGGCCATCGCCCTCGAGAACATCGGGATCGCCGTGCGCGACCTCGACGCCACCATCGCCTTCTTCACCGACCTGGGGCTGTCCGTGGTCGGACGGGACGAGGTCAGCGGCGAGTGGGCGTCCACCGCGGTCGGACTCGACGGGAACCACGCGCGGATCGCCGCGCTGCAGACCCCGGACGGGCGCGGGCAGATCGAGCTCTTCGAGTACATCCATCCGGACGCGATCGAGACGGAGCCGACGAGGCCGAACGAGATCGGCATGCACCGGATCGCCTTCTCCGTCGACGACATCGACGCCTCCCTCGCCATCGCCGCGCGGCACGGGTTCCATCCCCTGCGCGGCGTCGCGAACTACCGGGACATCTACCGACTGACCTACCTCCGCGGCCCCAGCGGCATCATCCTCATGCTCGCGCAGGACCTCACGAAGGCCTGAACCCGCTCGGCCGGGCACAGCTTCGGAGACCGCAGGCGACACGCCGCCGAACGGAACCTGTCGACGGCGTGTCGGCCCGGATCTCCGAAGCTGTGCCCGGGGCAGCGGGAGGCGAGGACCTCGGCGATCTGGTCGAGCACGGCGATCGGAGCGCGCATCTCGGACGCGGGAACCGGCGGCTCACCGGTCTCGAGCATCCGGGCGAAGGCACGGACGCCGGGCTGCACGTACCCGGGACCGATCGGGATCTCCCGGCTGGCGATGCCCCGTCGGCCGACGACGGTCGCCCGGAACGGCACCTGGCGATCGCCGTCCGGCCGCACGAACTCCAGCGTGACGGGCACCCCGTCGACCCGGTAGCGGGCGACGACACCCGCGGGCAGGAACTGCACCTCGACGTCCTCCGCGATGCCGCGCCGCAGAACCTGGGCGAGATCGGCGATGTGGATGCCGTAGAAGAAGATGCCGCTGTACGGGCTGTCCGGATCGGCAGGTCCCGTGACGGTGACCGCCTGGACCTCCCCGATGCGGCCGGCCTCCGCCACGAGCTCCGCGGTGTCGGCGAGCCAGCGGAGCGTGGACGATGAGGTGACGGGCGCCTGCCCACCCTGCGCGGCGGCGAGGATCGCGTCGGCATCGGCGACCGCTGCTGCGAGGGGCTTGTCGACCCAGACCGGCACCCCGGCTTCCAGGAAGGGGACGGCGATGGCGCGATGATCGGCACCGTCGCGGGCGGTCACGATGAGCGCATCCACCGTGCCGAGGAGCGCGCCCGCCTCGTCGACGACGCGTTCGATGCCGCCGAGCGCGGCCAGTTCCCGCGTGCGCTCCGGCTCCCCTGCCACGAGGGCCGTGATCCGCACGGGCACGTCCGGGGCCTCGACGTTGAGGAAGCGGACGATCTCCGTGGCGTGGCTGTTCTCGATCCCGACGATGCCGACGCTCTTCATGCGGCCGCCCTCCCTCTCGTGCGGGCCCCCGGCGACCCGCCGTCGCGCAGTAGGCTGAACCCATCATGGACGAGTTCATCCGGGGCTTCTGGAACTTCGCGGGTGACTACTGGTGGCTCATCTTCCCGATCATGGGCATGGCCGGCGGCGCCGCCAAGGCCTGGGAGCGCAGCTCCAAGCGTCGGCACGAGCGCCGGCTGGAGACGCTGCGTATGAAGGCGCAGCTGAAGACGGCCGAGATCGAGGCGCGCGCGGCCGGACGGCAGGCGAAGCGCCAGGGTCCTACCGTGGTCGACACGACCGCGCCGGTGGCGCCCGACGACCTGCTCGCCCGCCTCTTCGCCGAGCATGACGAGATCACCGCGCGCTGGCTCGACTACGAGCTCGACGTCGCCAAGCTGATCGCCTTCCCCGCGATGAGCGACGGCCGCCAGCCGCTGACGGCCGCCTTCCTCCGCGCGAAGAAGACCGCGGACGCGCTGCGTCCGGCCTCCGCCGACGCGACGCTCTCGGAGCAGCAGATCGCGGAGTACCTGCAGGCCGTCGGCGACTACGCCGTCGCGTTCGAGATCGCGGAGAAGGACGCCCGTCGGCTGCGCGACTCGACGTTCACCGAGGCCGAGCGCAAGCGCCTCGACCGTGCGCAGCAGCTCCTCAAGGTCGCCGTGGACGAGTCGGCGACGCAGTCCGAGCGGAACATCGCGTACAAGCGGGTGCGCGAGGAGCTCGACGGCCTCATCCTGCTCTCCGACGAGGCCGTGACCGTGCTCGAGAAGCAGGTGGCGAAGGAGCTTCCGTCCGCCCGTGCCGCAGCGGCGGATCATGACGGCCCCGTTCCGGAGCCGCTGCCCGTGACCGACCCGCGGCGGACGGCGGAGAGCGCATGACTCCCGAGAACGTGACCGGCCCGGTCGCCGTCCACGCCGAAGCCCCGGTCTGGTGGCCCGGGTGGGGCGGGCTGCGCTGGGTCGACGGAGACGCGGGCGACCTGCTCACCCTCCGCGGCGACGATATCGTCCGCCAGCACGTCGACGACGAGTACCTCGCGTTCTTCCGTCCGCGGACGTCCGGGGGCTTCGTGGCGGTGGGCGCGCGTACCCTGTACCTCGCCGACGGCCCCGACACGGAGGCCCGTCCCGTCGCGACCCTGCTCGACGACGGCGCGGTGCGCATGAACGACGGCTGCTGCGACCCGCGAGGGCGACTTCTGGCCGGATCGATGTCCACGGACTCCACCGAGGGTGCAGGGACCGTGCTGCGCATCGACGCCGCGCTCGACGTGACCACGGTGCTCCCCCGCGTGACCTCGTCCAACGGGGTCAGCTACTCCCCCGACGGCCGCCGCGTCTACTACGTGGACACCGACACCGGCCGGATCGACGTGTTCGACGTGGCCGAGGGCGACCTCCGCGGACGCCGGGTGTTCGCGCACATCCCCGAAGACGACGGCGTGCCCGACGGCCTCACGGTCGCCGCGGACGGCAGCGTCTGGGTCGCGCTGTGGGGCGGGAGCCGTGTGCGCGGGTTCGAGCCGTCCGGGGCCGTGCGCGAGGACATCGTGCTGCCGGTGCCCCAGGTCAGTGCCTGCACGTTCGGCGGCGACGACCTCGGCACGCTCTTCATCACGACCTCCGCGCAGGGCCTGCCGCCCGATCACGGCACTGCCGCGGGGTCGGTCTTCGCGGTGCGTCCCGGGGTGCACGGCCTCCCGGTCCTCCCCTTCGCCGGCTGACCCTCGCGCGGGTTCAGGCGCTCGCGCGACATCAGGCACCTTTCCCCTCCACCCGCCTGAGCCGGCGCGGATGCCTGTGGCCGTGGGGTGCCCGGGAGAGGCCTCTACCCGGGACACGGTTGCACTCAGCGAAAGGAACCGTGCCCCGGGCACAGGCCTCACCCGAGCCGGACCCGCTCCGTGCGCTGGTGCTGACGGCCGAGCCGCTCGATCTCGATGGTCATCTCGTCGCCGTCCTGCAGATAGGGGAAGCGCCCGGACAGCGCGACGCCCTGCGGGGTGCCGGTGTTGATGACGTCTCCTGGTTCGAGCACGAGGTAGTGGCTGAGCTCGTGCACGAGCTGCAGCACGGGGAAGATCATGTCGGCGGTGGAGGAGTCCTGCCGCGGCTCGCCGTTCACGAAGGACCGCAGGCGCAGCGCCTGGGGGTCGACCTCGTCGGCGGGCACCAGCGCGGGGCCGAGGGGGTTGAACGTCTCGGAGCACTTCCCCTTCGACCACTGTCCGCCGGAGACCTCGAGCTGATACGCCCGCTCGGACACGTCGTTCGAGATGGTGTAGCCGGCGATCACGTCGCGCGCGGCCTCGACGGAGGGCAGATACCGCGCCGTGCGGCCGATGACGACCGCGAGCTCGACCTCCCAGTCGACCTTCTCGGCGCCCGGCGGCAGGAGCACGACGTCGTCCGGGCCCACGACAGTGTTCGGGTGCTTGAAGAACACCACCGGGTGCGCGGGCGGCTCGGCGCCCGACTCCGCCGCGTGCGCCGCGTAGTTCTGGCCGATGCAGATCACGGCGGTCGGCCGCGCCACGGGGGCGCCGACGCGCAGCCCGGCGGTCTCCGCCTCCGGGAGTGCGCCGTCTGCCATTGCCGCGCGCACGCGGGCGATGCCGTCCGCGGCGAGGAAGGCGCCGTCGATGTCGCGGGTCAGGGATCCGAGATCGCGCACCACGCCCTCGTCATCGCGGACGTAGGGGCGCTCGTGGCCGATCTCGCCGAGTCGCAGCAGTTCCATGAGGGTCCTCTCAGCGCGCGGCGGCGAAGCTCGGGTTGACGATGGGTACGGCCTCGCCGGCGAGCGAGCGGATCACGTTCTCGGCGGCGTGCACGGGAAGATCCGCCAGGGCCTCCGGGGAGTACCAGGCGGCGTGCGGCGTGAGGAGCACGGTGTCGAGCGCCCGCAGCGGGGAGGTCGCGGGGAGGGGCTCCTCCGCGAAGACGTCGAGGGCGGCACCGGCGAGCCGCCCGTCGCGGAGCGCCGCGGCCAGGGCGTCCTCGTCGATGAGCGGGCCGCGGCAGGTGTTCACGATCACGGCGTCGCGCTTCATCGTCGCCAGGGCCGCGGCGTCGATCAGGTGGCGGGTCTCGTCCGTCAGCGGCACGTGCAGCGTGAGGATGTCGGCGCGGGCGATCGCCGAGGGGATGTCGACGGGCTCGCAGCCCGCGTCGCTCACGGCGTCGTCGGAAGCGTAGGGGTCGGCGACGAGCACGCGGAAGCCGAGCGCCCGGCACCCGCGGGCGACGATCGATCCGATGCGCCCGAACCCGAGCACCGACACGGTGGTGGAGGACGGCCTCACGGCGAGCGGCCGGGCGTCGACGGCCTTCCAGACGCCGTCGCGCACGGCCCGGTCGTAGGCGGAGAGGCCGCGGGCCTGGGTCATGATCATCGCGACGGTGTGCGCGGCGACCTCTTCGATGCAGTAGCTCGGCGTGTTCGCGACGGCGATGCCGCGGGCCGTGGCGGCCTCGACGTCGATCATGTCGTAGCCGATGCCGACCCGGCTGATGAAACGGAGGTTCGGCAGGCGGTCCATGAGGGGGCCGTCGATGCGCGCCCACTGCACGACCAGCGCTTCGGCGTCGGCTCCGGCGGCGGCGATGTCGTCCGGACTCCCGGAGGCGGCCCGTTCGGCACGGAGGCCGGCGGCCCGGAGGGTGTCTTCGATGACGATTCCCGGGAGGTCGCAGTCGGTGACGAGGATGAGCGGCGCGGTCATGAATGCGATGCTATAGCATCTAGCAAGCTGGCGTACAGCCGCTGTCCCGAGACCGCTTCTTGCTATAGCGTTTAGGCATGACTGTTCGCCGCGCACTCGTCACGGGCGCCAGTTCCGGCATCGGAACCGCCGCCGCCCTCGAACTCGCCCGCGAGGGCGTCGCCCTCTGGATCACCTACGCCGGACGCGAGGCCGAAGCCGTCCGCGTGGCTGAGGAGTGCCGTGCCGCCGGTTCCCCGGACGTCCACGTGTCGCGCCTCGACCTCCGCGAACCGGACTCCATCGCCGCCCTCATCGCCGAGGTCACGGACGCCTGGGGCGACCTGCACGTCCTCGTCAACAACGGCGGCGTGTGCCCGTACACCCCGTATCCCGAGATCGACATCGAGGAGTGGGACTTCGTCCTGGAGACGAACGCCCGCGGCACCTTCCTGCTCACCCGCGCGGCGCTCCCCCTGCTCCGGGCTGCCGACGGCGACCGCTCGGTCATCAACATCGCCTCGATCGCCGGCCAGGTCGGCGCACTGCAGACGGGCATCCACTACGCGGCCAGCAAGGGGGCGATCCTCGCGATCACCCGCAGCTTCGCCCGGCACCTCGCCGCCGAGGGCATCCGCGTCAACGCCGTCACCCCCGGACCGGTCGCCAGCGCGATCACCGATCAGCTCCAGGGTGAAGGCCGCGCGAAGCTCGAGTCGGGCATCCCCCTCGGCGCCTTCGGTCAGCCGGAGGACGTCGCCTGGATCATCGCCTCGCTCGCCTCGGAGCGTGCCCGCTTCATCACCGGAGCCACCTACGACGTCAACGGAGGAGTTCGCATTGACTGACCGCACCACCCTCGACCGTTCCGCTCTCGACACCGTGCAGGCGCAGCTGGACGCCTTCAACGCGCACGACCTCGACGCCTTCGTCGCGACATATGCCGACGATGCCGTGGTCACCGGGGTCGCGCCGGAACCCCTCGTCGGCTCGGCCGCGATCCGTTCCTTCTACGAGCCGCGGCTGCAGAACCCGGAGCTCTCCTGCGTGATCGACACGAGCGTCCTGTTCGGCTCGCGCTGGGTCGTCGCGCAGGAGCAGGTCATCAACGCCGGCGTCGCCACGGAGACCATCGCGACCTTCGACGTGGTCGACGGCGTGATCTCGCGGGCGTCGATGCTCAAGGCCTGACCCGCTTCGAATCGCCCGATCGGCTGTATCTCCGGCCGAAACGGGACCAGTCAGGCGATTCGAAAGGGGTCAGTGGTGCTCCGGGAGCACCGGGGACGACCAACCGGGGTCGCGGCCGAGGTGGGCGGCGCGGGAGACCGAGGCGGAGCCGTAGCGGTCACGGAGCGTGTCGAGCACGGTGTCCAGACGGGACTCGTCGCCCCAGTCGATCGGCAGCTCGGGCGGGACGCTGTCCGCGGCATCGAGCTGGGTGAACGAGAGGCCGAGCAGAGTGAGCCCGCGACCGCTGATCTCGGGCTGCGCCGCGGCGAGGAGCGTGCGGGCGACGGCGAGCAGCAGGGCGGTGCGGTCGGTCGGCGCCCGAAGCGACCGCGAGCGGGTGGCCTTCGTGAAGTCGCCGAAGCGCAGCCGCAGCACGACCGTCCGGCACACGCGGCCGCCGTCGCGGAGACGCCGCGCGAGCCGGTCGACGATCTGGGTGAGGATGACGTCGAGCTCGTCGGTCGACCAGGGACGGGTCCCGAGCGCCCGCTGCGACCCGATCGACCCGCGGCGCCGCGTCGTGTCCACGGGGCGCGGATCCCGCAGGCGGGCGAGAGCAAGGACGTGCGCTCCGGTCGCCTTCCCGAGCATCCGCTCCGCCGTCGCGGCCTCGAGCTCCGCGAGCTCGCCGACCGTGCGGATGCCGTACCGGTGCAGCTTCTCCGCCGTCACGGCGCCGACGCCCCACAGCCGCTCGACGGGAAGCGGCAGCAGGAACTCCTCCTCCCGGTCGGGCTCGACGACGAGGAGTCCGTCGGGTTTGCTCACCGCACTCGCGACCTTGGCGAGGAACTTCGTGCGGGCGACGCCGACCGAGATGGCCAGGCCCGCCTCGGCGCGCACCCGCTCCCGCAGCCGGACGGCGATGGCCTCGGGAGTGCCGGCGATGCGACGCAGACCGCCGACCTCGAGGAACGCCTCGTCGATCGAGAGACCCTCCACGAGCGGGGTGGTGTCGCGGAAGATGCGGAAGACGTCCTTGCTGGCGGCGGAGTAGGCCTCCATCCGCGGCGGCACGACGACGGCGTCGGGGCACAGCTCTCGTGCCCGCCGTCCGCCCATCGCCGTGCGGACGCCGCGTGCCTTCGCCTCATAGCTCGCGGCCAGCACGACCCCGCCGCCGACGATCACCGGACGCCCGCGGAGCTCCGGCGCATCACGCTGCTCGACCGAGGCGTAGAACGCATCGAGGTCGGCATGCAGAACCGTCGCTTCCCCGCGCATCCCGTTCTCCCGTCGACGAGCGGATCGTCGCACGGACCGGGGACATCGGCGTGGCAGGGGCTCAGGAAGCCGGCGGCGCCGCGAACCGCTCCCGCAGCGCGGGGTCGAGCGCGATGTCCCCGAACGACGCCGTCCAGGCTCCGTCGACGGCGATGGACTGGCCGGAGAGGTAGGGGGCCTCGTCGGAGAGGAGGAACGCCGTCACCGCGGCGACCTCCTCCGCGCGGGCGATGCGTCTCATCGGCGGGCCCTCCGCGAGCAGCCGCTCCTCCGCCTCGGGGTCGGCGGCCCTGGCGATCTGTGCCTCCAGATGGGGAGTGCGCACCCCGCCCGGCGCGACGGTGTTCGCCCGTATGCCCACTCCGCCATATGTCACGGCGACGCTGCGGCTCAGGGCGTCGATGCCGCCCTTCGTGAACTCGTAGGCCGCGTGGTCCACGAAGCTCGATCGACCGTGGATCGACCCGATGTTCACGATCGCGCCCGCCACGCCCTGATCGAGGAACGCGGACACGGCCGTCGAGCAGCCCCAGAGGTAGCCGAAGCCGTTGATGTCGACGATCTCGCGCACGACCGTCTCGTCGAGCTCGTGCAGCGGCGTGCGCTTCGTGATGCCGGCGTTGTTGACCCAGCCGGCCAGCGGAGCCCTGGCGCGCGCCGCGGCGGCCGCCTGCTGATGAGCCGTGCGGTCGGAGGCGTCGCCGAGCACCACCTCGGCGACGATGCCGTCCTCGACGGTGCCGGAGCCGGGCGAGCGTTCGAGCCCGACCACGATCCAGCCGTCGGCGGTGAGCCGCTCGGCGACCGCGCGCCCGATGCCCTTGCCGCTGCCGGTCACCACGACGCTACGCGGGGAAGGTGTCATGTCAGTCCCTCTCGAATCGGAAGACGGCAGGATCGAGGCCGAAGCCGAGCCCGGGAGCTGCAGGCGGCGTCACGGTCCCGGCGAACTCCGGACCGCCCGTCACGAACGAGGGCGCGGGGTCGTAGGGGTTCACCCCGCGGGCGAAGGTCTCCACCTGGATGCCGAGGTGCGCCGTGACCTCGGGGTATACGTGTCCGGACACCGGGACGCCGCGCTCTGCCGCCCAGGAGATGAGTTCCCTGGCGGGCGTGATGCCGCCGATCGCGACGACGTCGAGGCGGAGGGCGTCGACCTCGCCGACCTCCACGAGAGCCCGGAGCACGGCGGGGTCCGTCACCTCGTCGCCCACCGCCACCGGCAATCCGGTCTCCCGGCGGATCCGGGCCACGCCGGCCGCGTCCTCGGGGAGCAGCGGGTCCTCCAGCCAGGCCAGGCGCGGGTCGCCCCACTGCGCGACCTCCGCCACTGCAGCCTCCGCATCGGGCCACCCGAAGCCGACGTCCACGACGAGACCGGTCGCGGACGGCAGCTCGGCGCCGAGGATCGCGAGCAGTTCGCGCATGTATGCCGGATCGGGAATGCGGGAGATCTTCACCTGCGCCCAGCCGTCCGCCTGCGCGAGCACCTCATCGGCGACCTCCCGCGGCGTCCGCTGCGGAGAGGGATACGCGGCGACGAGCATCCCCTCCCGCGGGGCGTCACCGGTGCCGAGCAGGGTCCACAGCGGCACGCCGGCACGACGGGCCGCGATGTCCCACAGGGCGATGTCGACGAGACCGATCGCCCGCCGCACGAGCCCCACCCGTCCGACGATCGCACTGCCGCGGAGCATCCGGTCCCACGCGGCCGCCGGGTCGTCGGCGTCGAGCCCCACTGCGTGCGGAGCCACCAGGCGCTCGACGATCTCCGCCATCGGGGCCTCGCGCGATAGGCAGTAGGCGACCCCGGTGGTGCCGTCGTCCGCCGTCACCTGCACCGCGGAATACTCCCGTCGCGTGACCGTCATCGCGCCGAGCTGCAGCGGTGCCGGAAGGGGGAGGACCGCCGTGGCCGTGTCGATCCGGGCGACGGTGGTCATTCGGGCTTCTTCGCGAGGGGCACGCCGTAGTCCACCATGAAGCCGCCGTCGACGTACAGCGTCTGACCGTTCATGTAGCGCGACTGGTCCGACACGAGGAAGCTCACCGCCGCGGCGATCTCACTCGCGTCGGCCAGGCGCTTCGCGGGGATGCGGGACAGGATCGTGTCGAGACTCAGCGTCCCCTGCTCGACGCCCTGCCGGAACACCCCGGTGTCGACGTAGCCGGGCGCCACGGCGTTGACGCGCACGCCCCGCGACGCCCACTCCGCTCCGGCCGTGGAGGTGAGGCCGATGACGGCGGCCTTGGTCGTGGCATACGGCGCCCGCCCCGCGGAGCCTCGCGAGGAGATGGACGAGATGTTGACGATGCGGCCCTCGCCCCGGTCGAGCATCCGCTTCCCTGCAGCTTGGAGCGCGGAGAACACCCCGTGCAGGTTCACGTCGACGACCGCGGACCACTCATCCCACGTGAGGTCTTCGATCCCGCGGTGCCGCTGGATGCCGGCGTTGTTCACGAGCACCTCGATGGGGCCGAGCTCCGCCTCGATCTCGCCGAAGACCCGGTCGACGGCGGCGTGGTCGGTGACGTCGAGCTCCCGCCACAGGATCCCGGCGGGGTTCTCACCCGCGGTGAGCCCGGGGACGCGGTCGGTCGCGACGACGAGGTAGCCGTCCGCGGAGAGCCGCTGTCCGATCTCCCAGCCGATGCCGGCCGAGCCTCCGGTGACGATGGCGACGGGGCGCGCGGTCATGTCTCTCCTCTGCCTCGGGGATTTGCTATAGCAACTCTATCCCGTTCGAATCGCGCAACTGGTTCGATTTCGGCCGGAAATGGAGCAAAGTGGGCGATTCGAAAGGGGGCTACCCCCGCAGCCCGGCCACGACCGACACGGCGTGGGCCTCCAGGAGCTCCAGGGCACCGGGGGCCAGGGGCGTCTGCCAGGACTGATAGGCACCGCGGTCGTAGGCCTCGCGGGTCGGGAGGTACACGAAGCCCGGACCGTTCGTGAGGTTCATCACCACGATCGGCGTCTCCGGGAACCGCTCCCGCAGTGTCGTCTGCAGCCGGGAATACGCCTCGCCCGGATGCCCCAGGATCACGGCGTCACCGAGCCGCCAGGCCCACACCGGATGCGACACGGTCGGGCCGTCGATGTACCCGTCGCGGAGGTTCCGCGCCCGTCCGAGACGTTCCTCCCGGGACCGGGGATCGATGTCCTTCCACTCCTCGGCGAGCTCGTCCAGGGTGGGCAGGTCGCGCAGCGGCAGCTCAACCGCCGAGACGACTCCCGCCGCCTCCTCGCCGCCGTCCGCCGGGGTGCCGGTCCAGATAGCGAGCGGAGCACCCGACTCCACGACACCGTCCAGCGTCAGCTCCTCGCCCGGCACCGGAAGCCCGTCCAGCGCCGCGAGCACCGCGTGCCCGAGCGAACGTCCATGCCGGTCGGCCACCGCGGCGTCGCCGGTGTACTGCTCCCGCGGGGCCAGCTCGCCCGAGGCTCCCTGCACGAACAGGCACGGTGCACCGGTGGCCGCCTCCACGACCTCGCGCATCGCGCCGACGTAGTCCGGCGACACCTCGCGGTTCTGCCAGGCCAGGGTCGTCGGATGGCAGGCGTAGTTCACCAGCGTCGCCCGCACCTCCCCGTCGATGCTGATCCGGCCGATCGTCACGGTGTCGTCGGCGGTGCCCTGAGGGTTGTAGCCGACGAGAGCGCGGCCGTCGAGGTCGAGCTCCCGCTCCGCCGCGAGGGTGCAGGTGCCCGTGGTCCACTCGATCAGTCCCGGTCGCGCGGTCTCCAGCGCTTCCCGCCCTGCCGCGATTCCCGCGGCGGACAGCGCCTCCAGGTACCCGCGGATGAGCTCGCCGCCCGGCAGATGCGCGTCCGCGGCGCACAGCACGGCCCCCGCGTGGGTGTGCGAGAGGGAGAGCATGAGCTGATCGGGCTCGAGGCCCAGACCGTCGAGGATCGCCCCGCGCACGCCCTGCTCATCGGCGACCCGGCGCCACCACGTGCCGTCCACCGCGAGCAGCACCCGCGGCCGCTCGTCCGAGGCGACCACGGCGAGCGCGGTCAGCTCGAACGGCCGGTGCGCCCCCTCGGAGCGCTCCCAGTCGGCCGGTCCCCAGTTCTTGGCGCGGATGCCGACGGGCGGCGTGATGTCGCGCCGGGCGACCCCGATGCGCGCCTGCGTGCGGGGGATGCGGATGCGGTCTCCGAGGTGCGTCGCCGCTGCCGTGTCGTTCACGCGTGGTCCTCCCTGATGTCCATGATGCCGTCCGTCACGCGCTCGTCAGCACGTCGGCGATGACGACGCGCGGTCCGGCCCCCGGCAGTGCGGTCTCGACGCCGCGCTCGACGGTGTCGCTGTAGAGCAGCGTCGACGGCTCGGCGAAACCGTTCGCCAGCCGCAGTCGTCCGCCGACGAACTGGCTGCCGGTGACGCGGGCGTGATTGACGCCCGCGCCGATGTCGAGGTGGGCAGCGCCCTTCGGCACCGTCGAGGTCACCCCGCTCACTCGCCAGGTGACGACGCCGGCGCCTGCGGCCCTGCTGAGCAGAGCCCCGTCCGCGCGCTCCGTGGACAGCTCGACCCCGTCCAGAGCGATGAGCTGATCCCGCACCGCTGTCGCGGTCAGGCGCACGTCGCGCACGGATCCGCCGCGGATCGTCACCTTCGATGCGCCGACCTCGAACGGGGCGCCGGCCGCCGGGCCGCTGAGACGACAGTCCACGAACTCGACCGGCCCAGACCCGCGCGCCTTGACCCCGTCGATCCCGGTGATCGTGCAGTCCACGAAGCGGACGGGAGCCGTGACCGGGGTCTGCACGAGCACCTGATCCTTGGGCAGCGCAAAGTTGGAGTCCTGGATGACGGTCGGCCGCGATGAGCGCTGCGACCGCTGTCCGATCGCCAGAAGTCCCGCGGTGCACCCTCGCACCTGCGCACCGTCGGCGTTGATGGTCATGGTCGCCTGCGGATCGAAGGTCGAGCGGCCGATCACGCGTACGTTCTCCAGCGTCAGATCGCTGATCTTCGTCCCGGCGACGAACCAGAAGCAGACGTGATCGCGCACCGTGATGCGCTTGGCGGCCGTGCCCCACTGCGCGCCGGAGTTGGCGATGTCCATCAGCCCCGAGTTGCCGATGAAGGTGAGGTCGTGCTCGTACTGGCCGTGCGTGGTGAAGGGATTGCCGCCCTGGTCGTCGCCGTCGCCGTGACAGTTCTCGACGAGGCAGTAGGCGCTGGCGGTGAGGTCGTTCAGGTGCCGGGCGTTCGACGACGTGCAGTCGCTCACCCGGCCGTAGAGGCTGTAGATCTGCTGCGTCAGGTACCCCGCACCGCCGTAGAACACCGTCGGCGGGTTCTCGACCGAGCAGCGCTCCGTCGTGAAGTGCGTGTTCCAGCGCCGCATGATCACGGGCCACCAGGTGCGGCTCGCGTGCACGTCGGCGACGTCGCAGTGGATCGCGTACTCGAAGGCGATCGGGTGGGAGCCGGTGAGCTCGCGCGAGTCGGGGAAGGAGCCGTCGGTGGGACCGTCGAAGGGACCGGCGCCGAGGAACCGCATGTTCGCGATCCGCACGCCCGCGACCGGTGCCATCTGCCGCCAGATGAGCTTCCGCCCCGTGTCGAGCGGCCAGCCGTTGAGGTAGTCGATGCGGATGTGGGTGCCGTCGATCTGCTGCGTCACCTGCACGAACCGCTGCAGCTCGCGCTCATCAGCCCCTCCTCCGGCGACGGGGTCGCACTGCACCGCCCACCACGAGTCCACGGGGAACCGGGACGCGTCCGGCACGGCGACCGCGTCGGTCAACTCCGGCCAGGCCTCGGCCAGCGCGTGCTCGACCGTGACGTCCTTCGGCACTCCGGTGAAGAACATCACGGCACCGAACGGGTTGTCGTGGGTGTTCTTCTCGATGCCGTCCGTCGTGATGACGTGTCCGCCGAAGTCGATCTCGACGTACGACCGGGTGAAGCGATGCCGACGCCGGAACAGGAGGTCGGTGCTCGCCTCGATGCGGCGGATGCGGGGATCGTTCACCATCGCCGCGAGCGCATCGTCGGCCGGCTTCTCCGGTCCTGTGATACCGAAGACCCGGAAGTCGACGGTGCCGTCGTGCTGCAGCACCCACCGGGTGTCGTGCTTCCCCGCGATCACGGTGCCGCCGTTGACCTTGGTCTTCGCGTTCTCGCTGCCCACGTACACGAGCAGTCCGGCGTCGCCGGGCTTCCGGTACCCGGCGACGACCGCCACCTCGCCGTCGCGCGCGCGGAGACGGGCCAGGTCGGCGACGGACTCCGCTCGCGTGACGTCCTTGGCGCCGGCGGTGACCGGCGCGGCCTGCGCCGGTGCGGTGCTCGCGAGAGCGCCCGCCGTGCCGAGCGCGACCGCGCCGAGCCCGGCCATGAGCGCGCGGCGGCCGGTCGACCGCACCGCCGCGCCGGCGCCCGCGGCGTCCGTCGAGGGCCCCGTCTCCTGATCCATGGTGGTCATCGTCGTCCTCCTCGTCCTGCGAGCGCGGCAGGGACCGCGCCCGTCTGCCCGCCCTGGGCCTGCCAGAGCACCGCGGCCTCCGCGCGCCGTCGGCGCTCGAGGACCGGGTCGGCGATGGGGATCGCCGCCATGAGCCCGCGCGTGTACTCGTGCTGCGGGTTCGCGAAGAGCGCGTCGCGCGCCCCGATCTCGACGATGCGGCCCTGCTGCATCACGGCGACCGTCGAGGACATGTACCGGATCACCGCCAGGTCGTGGCTGATGAAGAGGTAGGTGAGGCCGAGCTCGGCCTGCAGCTCCCGCAGCAGATTGAGAACCTGCGCCTGGATCGACACGTCGAGCGCCGACACCGATTCGTCGAGCACGAGGAACTCCGGCTCCAGCACGAGCGACCGGGCGATGGACACGCGCTGGCACTGCCCGCCGGACATCGAGCGCGGCAGCCGGTGCGCGAACTCCTCGTCCAGACGTACGCGGTGCATGGTCTCGCGCACCTTCTCGGCGCGGAAGGCCCGGGTGCCGATGCCGTGGGCGCGCAGCGGCGCCTCGATGATCTGCGCGACGGTCTGCCGCCGGTTCAGGGCCGAGAACGGGTCCTGGAACACCATCTGCATGCGCTTGCGCAGCCGCCGCAGCTCCTCGCCGCGGAGGTCGTGCGGGCGCTGCCCGTCGAAGACGACCGTGCCTCCGTCGATGCCGCCGAGCGCGAGCACGGCCTTCGACACGGTCGACTTGCCGGAGCCCGACTCGCCGACGAGCCCGACCGTCTCGCCGCGCCGGATCTGGAACGACACGTCGTCGACCGCGGTCACCCGGCGCCCGGAGCCGAGCGTGAACACCTTCGAGACGCCCTGCACGTCCACCAGCACGTCGCCGGACTCCCGCGCCCGATCCACCGCGCTGATCGACCCGGCCTCGGCGAGCGGCTCCGTCCCGCGTTCGAGCACCTCCGCGGCGGTGCGGATGGGCTGCTGCACGTCCACCGTGAGGTCGACGACCGCGCCGAGCAGCGCCTGCGTGTACGGATGCTCCGGGGCCGTGTAGATGCGTTCGACCGGCCCCTCCTCGACCACGCGCCCGTGCCGCATCACGTGGATGCGCTCGCAGAACCCGGCGGCGACGCCGAGGTCGTGCGTGATGAGTACGACCGCGGTCCCGTGGTCCTCCGCGAGCCGATCGAGGAGGTCGATGATCCGGGACTGCGTCGTCACGTCGAGGGCCGTGGTCGGCTCGTCCGCGATGAGCACGGCGGGCCGGGAGGACATGGCCATCGCGATCATGACGCGCTGCCGCATCCCGCCGGAGAACTCGTGCGGGTACTGGCCCAGACGCTCCTCGGGCAGCGGCACCCCGACCTCGGTCAGCAACTCGACGGCCCGCGCGCGGGCGGCCGCCGCCGAGACCCGGTCGTGCAGCCGGATCGCCTCCACGAGCTGGTGCCCGATCGTGCGGA
This sequence comes from Microbacterium sp. NRRL B-14842, assembly GCF_050470785.1. Lineage (NCBI taxonomy): Bacteria > Bacillati > Actinomycetota > Actinomycetes > Micrococcales > Microbacteriaceae > Microbacterium > Microbacterium sp. NRRL B-14842. Next base: position 2,945,740 of record NZ_JBFLUM010000001.1, read on the forward strand.
CCGGGTTCAGCGATGACATCGGGTCCTGATAGACCATCGCGATCTCGCCTCCGCGCACGCGGGTCATCTCCCGCGGGCTCAGCGTGAGCAGTTCGCGGTCGCGCAGCCGGATGCTGCCGCCGAGGGTCGCCCCGTCGTTCAGCCGCATGATCGACAGCGCCGTGAGCGACTTGCCGGAGCCGGATTCGCCGACGAGGCCGATGCGCTCACCGGGCCGCACCGCGAACGTGATGCCCTGGACGGGCATGACGTCGCCGTAGGAGACGGTGAGATCCTGCACCTGCAGGACGGGCGTGAGGTCGGTCATCGGCCCCTCCCCTTCCGATCGCCGCCGAACTGGTCGGCGAGCACGTTGAGCAGCCAGATGGTGACGAAGATGAACAGGGCGGGGAACAGCACGTACCCGATGGACTGGTACATCTTCTGGTAGCCCTGCTGCACGAGCGTGCCCCAGGTGGCCTCGGGCGGCGCGATGCCGAGCCCGACGAAGCTCATCGACGCCTCCAGGAGGATCGCGTTGGCGGCGTTGATGGCCGCCTGCACGACGATCGGCCCCTTGGCGTTCGGCAGCACCTCGGCGAAGAGCAGACGGCGCCGGGTCGAGCCGAACGCCACAGCGGCCGTGAAGTAGTCCTCCTGCAGTTCGCTGAGCACCGACGACCGCACGAGCCGCGCGGTGGTCGGCGTGAGGAGCACCCCGATGATGACGGCGAGCTTGGCGGGGTCGGCGCCGAACGCGGAGATGAAGACGAGCGCGAACAGGATCTGCGGGATCGCCATGACCGTGTCGGCGAGACGCATGAGGATCTCATCGACCCAGCCGCGTCCGAACGCCGCCGCCATACCCCAGGCGATCCCGAGGACCATGGCCACGAGCGTCGCGCCCCCGGCGATGAACACGGTGAGCTGGCCGCCGTAGAGCACGCGGCTGAAGAGGTCGCGGCCCAGCTCGTCGGTCCCGAAGAGGTGCGCGGCCGAGGGACCGGCGAACCGGTCGGACGACTGGGCCGCGGGGTCGTACGGGGCCAGGAGCGGGGCGAGCACGCAGGCGAGGACGATGATCGCCAGCAGCCCCAGCGGGATCCAGGAGGCGACGGCGACCCGTCGGCGGGGACGCGCGGAGCGCAGCGCGAGGGTGAGGGTGTCAGCCACGGCTGCTCCTTGCACGAAGACGCGGATCGAGCACCCCGTAGAGGAGGTCGACGATGAGCGTGGTGAGGATGAACATCGCGGAGATCAGCAGCACGACCGACTGCAGCACCGCGTAGTCCCGCTTGAAGACCGCGTCGATCGCGAGCGAGCCGAGTCCGGGGACGCCGAACACGTACTCCACGATCACCACGCCGCCCAGGGTGTAGCCGACGATCAGGCCGAGCATGGTGAGTCCGGGGATCAGGGCGTTGCGGAGCGCGTGGCCGAGCACGACGCCACTCGCCGACTGTCCCTTGCCCTTCGCGGTGCGGATGTAGGGGGCGTCCAGCACCTCGACCATCGAGGCCCGGAGGAAGCGCATGAGCAGCGGCGCCGCCGCGAAGGCGAGGGTGAGGCCGGGGAGGATCATGCGCACGAGGTTCTCGGCTGGGTCCTCCGCGAACGGCGTGTAGCCGCGGGCCGGCAGCACCTTGAGCTGCACGGCGAACACGACGATGAGCACGATGCCGATGAGGAACTGCGGAAGGGCCATGCCCGCGGTCGAGATCGCGGTGAGCACCCTGTCGACCAGGCCGAGCGGACGCAGTGAGGCGAACACGGCAGCCGGGGTGGCGATGAGCACGGCCAGCAGCACCCCGATGAGCGTGAGCTCCAGCGTCGCGGGCAGGCGCTGCGCGATGAGCTCCGTCACCGAGTACTGGTTGAAGTAGGACTGGCCGAAGTCGCCCGTGAAGACGCCGCCGATCCACCGCAGGTACTGCTCGATGACGGGGGCGTCGAGGCCGGCCTCCTCCCGGAGCCGGGCGATGGTCTCGGCATCCACGCCCGGCGTCGAGCCGAGGCGGGTGATGACGGGGTCGCCCGGCAGCAGCCGGAGCACGACGAAGACGAGGAGCGAGGTGGCGATCAGCATCGCGATGCTGATCGCCACCCGCCGGAGGACGGAGAGGACCACGTCAGCCCTTCAGCTGCGCGCCCTCGAGGTGCAGCTGTCCGCCGCCCTCGACCCACACACCGTCGACCGCCGTGCTGGTGGCGGTGACGACCGTCGACTGCAGCGGCACGATGAGCGGCACCTGCTCGTTGATGATGGTCTGCACCGTGCCCCACTTCTCGGCCCGCGCGGTCTCGTCCGGCTCGGCGACGGCGTCGGCGAACGCCGTCTGGAAGTCGGGGTCGACCCAGTTGCACTCGCACCGCCCCTCCAGGTAGAAGTTCAGCGAGTAGGCCGGCTCGGGCGGGGTGGACTGGAAGTTCGGCACGATGTACCCGGGGTAGCTCTTGCCCGCGGGGTAGAACGCGTCGACCCAGGTGCCGATGTCGTTGTTGTCGATCTTCAGCGTGATGCCGATCTCCTTCAGGCTCGCCTGCAGGATCTCGCCGCTCGTGTTCCACTCCGGGTACTGTCCGGCCACGCCCCACCAGGTGAGCGTGCTGCCCTCGGTCACCCCGGCCTCGGCGAACAGCTCCTTCGCCTTGTCCAGGTCGTAGGAGTAGTCGGTCAGCTCGCCCCCGAACCACGGGTTCACCTCGCCGAGCGCGTTGTTCGTCGGCGAGACCGTGCCCTGGCCGTAGTAGGCGGCGTCGAGGATGGCCTCGCGGTCGATCGCGTAGGCCAGGGCCTGCCGGGCGCGCACGTCGTCGAAGGGCGGCGAGGTCGTGTCGATCTCCCACGAGGGCCACTGGCTCGGGTTCTCGGGCTTCACCAGGGCGATGTCGCCGCCCTCCAGACCCGCCACATCCCCCTGCGGCACCGACCACAGCACGTCGATGTCGCCGGAGCGGAGGCCGGTGACGGCGGCGGTGGACTCGGCGGCCTTCACGATCGTGATCTCGTCGAGCGCCGGCGCCTCGCCGAAGTACTCCGGGTTGGGGACGAGGGTGAGGCTGTCGTCGGGCGTGAAGGCGTCCACGACGTACGGCCCGGTGCCGATGGGCTCCTTGTCGATCGTGTCGAGCGCGTCGACGTCGATCATCTTCACCCAGACGATGCCCGCGGGGAAGGTCGCGATGGGCTCGGACAGCGTCACCACGACGGTCTTCTCGTCCGGCGCGGCGACGTCGGTGACCATCGAGATCTTGTTCTTCTCCTGCGTCGCCGTCTCCGGGTCGAGGTAGTAGTCGAAGGCGGCCACGGCGTCGTCGGCGGTGAAGTCCTCACCGTTCGAGAACGTCACGCCGTCGCGGAGGGTGAACGTCCAGGTCTTCTGGTCATCGGAGGCCTCCCAGCTCTCGGCGAGATCGCCGACGACCTCGCCGGACTCGTCGGTCGTGGTGAGGCCGTTCCACAGCAGCGGGAACAGCACCTCCTCCCACGCGAACGTACGGATGGCGGGATTGAGCTGCGGGATGCCCTGCGCGGCGGCGACGGTGAGCGTGCCGCCCTCCTGCGCCTGGCCGTCGGGGGTGGATGAGGTGCTGCAACCAGCGGTGATGAGCGCGGCGGTCAGCAGCACTGCTGCTCCGCCGAGCCGAACACGACGACGCGACATGGGTGCCTCCAAGGTCGGGTGGTGCTTCGGGTAAGGGTGTTGCGCTATAGCATGTAGCAAAAGCGGAGAGGCGTCTAGAGCGAACCGGGCCGGCGGGGTCACGTTCTCGTCACGACCGCCGACCCGGCCCGGTTATCGCCGGGCCGTGGACGCCTCGACGGCGAGTGCGGGCGCCGTCGTGAAGTCCGAGCGGCGGCTGAGCACGAAGGCGATCGTCGCCCCGAGCAGCGTGAGCCCCGAGATGAGGAGCAGGCCCCACACCGCCGACCCCGTGGTCTCGCTGATCCAGCCGATCGCGTACGGTCCCGCGAAGCCGGCGAGGTTGCCGACCGAGTTGATGAAGGCGAGGCCGGCCGCGGCTGCCGTGCCGGTGAGCACCATCGGCGGCAGGCTCCAGAACAGCGGGGTGGTCGAGAAGAGCGCCGACATCCCGACGCACAGCGCCGCGAGCGCGAGCACCGGTGTGCCCTGCGCCGCGACCGCCGCGATGAGCGACAGGGCGGTGATGCTGAGCGTGATGCCGATCTGCAGCGGGATGTTGCCCTGCTTCCGGGCGGCGCGCTCCCACGGCAGCATCACGAGGGCGGCGCACAGGTTCGGCAGCGCCACGAGCCACCCGGTGGTCGAGTTCGAGAAGTCGCCCATGCTCTTCACGATCGTCGGCAGCCACATCCCCAGGCCGTACGCACCGAACACGACACCGAAGAAGAGCACGATGAGCGTCCAGAGGCGCCCGTTGCGGAAGACCTCGCCGAGACGAAGACGTCCGTGCCGCTGCTCGGTCGCCTGGGTCTCGGCGGCGAGCGTGTCGGTGATCCAGCGCTGCTCGGCGGGGTTCAGCCAGCGCGCGTCCTGGGGGCGGTCGGGGAGCCAGAAGAACACGACGAACGCGAGGAGCACGGCCGGGACGCCCTGCAGCAGGAAGACGAGCTGCCAGCCCTCGAGCCCCCACAGCCCGTGCAGCTCCAGCATCCAGCCGGACAGCGGCGCGGCGACCGCGTTGGCGATCGGGTTCGAGAGCACGAAGACGGCGAGCACCTGCGTGCGGTACTGCCGCGGGAACCACAGCGTGAGGTAGAGCAGCACGCCGGGGAAGAACCCGGCCTCCGCGATGCCGAGGACGAAGCGCGCGATCGCGAACTGCGTCGCATCCTGCACGAAGGCGGTCAGCGCGGCGACGATGCCCCACGAGATCATGATGCGCGCGATCCACTTGCGGGCGCCGAACTTCTCCAGCAGCAGGTTGCTCGGCACCTCGAACAGCAGGTAGCCGATGAAGAAGATGCCCGCCGCGAACCCGAAGGCAGCCTCGGTGATCTGGAGGGCGGCAGTCATCTCCAGCTTCGCGAAGCCCGCGTTGTTCCGGTCGATGTAGGCGACGAGGTAGAGCAGTCCGAGGAACGGACCCAGCCTCCAGATCGCCTTCTTCATGGCGGCGGCTCCCACCGCGTCCTCCGCGGCGCGCGCCTGCGCGAGCGTCTCTCTGCCGGACATGACAACTCCTTCGTCATCGGTTTCGGGTTTTGCTATAGCATGTAGCACCGCGCGGATCCTGTCCAGTCCCGGCCTCATGCCATAGCATCGACCGAGCGAAGGAGCCCCGCTCGACGAGCACCGGGCCGCGCGAGATCGAGAAGGGCCCCGGATGCGCAGCGTGTCGGATCAGAACATCGCCGAGCAGGTCACGGACGAGCTCCGGGCGGCGATCCACTCCGGAGAGCTCGCCCCGGGCGAGCGCCTCGTGGAGCGCAAGCTCGCCGACCGTCTCGGCGTCAGCCACATCCCCGTGCGCGAGGCCCTGACCCGGCTCGCCGAGGAGCGCCTCATCACCCGCGAACCCCGCCGCGGCGCCCGCGTCGCCCAGCTCAGCGCGCAGGACCTGGAGGAGATCTCGAGCCTGCGCATCGTGCTGGAGCAGTTCATGGCGATCCGGGTGCAGGAGCGGTGGAACGACGAGTCGGCGGCACGGCTGGAGGCCATCATCCAGGCGATGGCGGCTGCGGCACCGGGCGATGTGGCCGAGGTCCTGCGCCAGGACCGCCTCTTCCACGAGACCCTCGCCGACCTCGCCGAGCACCGGTTCCTCGACGAGCTCAGCGCCCAGCTCCGCGGCCGGATCGCCGGGTTCATCCAGGCGGCCAACTCCGCGCTCGACCCCGCCGAGCAGGAGGAGCACGTGCGCAGTCACCAGCAGATCGTCGACGCCATCGCGACCGGCGATCCGGAGCAGGCGCGCGCCGTGATCGCCGAGCACGTGACCAGGGCCGTCCGTCGCATCACGCCGTCGGCCGAGTGAGCGCCGCCGTGGCCGCGCGCACCATCGTCCTCACCGGAGCCTCGGACGGGATCGGCGCCGCCGCCGCCCGCCAGCTCGCCGGATCCCCGCACCGCCTGCTCCTCGTGGGCCGTTCACCCGACAAGATGCGGGCCGTGGCGGAGGAGGCCGGCGCGGAGTGGTTCACTGCCGACTTCGCGCGCCTCGACGACGTGCGCACCCTCGCCGCGCAGCTCGCGGACGCCGTGGGCGCGGCGGGCATCGACGTGCTGGCCAACAACGCCGGCGGCATCTTCGGCGACCGCACCCCCACCGTCGACGGGCACGAGAAGACCATGCAGGTGAACCACCTCGCCCCGTTCCTGCTGACGAGACTCCTGCTCCCGCAGTTGCTCGCCGCCCGCGGCGCCGTGGTGAACACCTCCAGCGTCGCCCACCGCCTGTTCGGGCACCTCGACGTCGACGACCTCGACAACACCCGCCGGTTCTCCCCGAACAAGGCCTACGGCGACGCCAAGCTCGCCAACGTCCTGATGGCGAAGAGCCTGCACGAGAAGTTCCATGCGCAGGGGCTCAGCGCGGTGGCCTTCCACCCCGGCACCGTGGCGACGAACTTCGCCGCCGAGTCGTCGAGCATCATGCGCCTCGTCTACCGCACCCCGCTGCGCCGCCTCGTCCTCATCGGCAGCGACCGCGGCGGCGCGACACTGCGCTGGTTCCTGGAGGGCACGCCCGGCGAGACCTGGATCTCCGGCCGGTACTACGACGAGCGGGTCCTCACCACCCGCGTGAACCCGCAGGTGAACGATCCCGCTCTCGCCGAGGCCCTCTGGCGGCGCAGCGCCGAGCTCGTGGGTGTGTCCGAGGCCTGAGGAGGTCAGTCCCGCTGAACCCGGACAGCCCCCGGCGCCGCCCGGGCACAACTCCGGAGAACCCCGGCGACACGCCGTAGGCGGGGCCGAGGCGGCGGCGGATCGCGCCGCATCTCCGGAGTTATGCCCGGGGGATCAACTCACCCTGCCATGATGGTGCGCTTCCAGTCGGCCTGGACGACCGTGGGCGCCGGCGCCGCACTTGCCGCGACCACCACCCCGTCGCGAGAACGACCGTGACCAACAGGCCCTTCATCGCGGCCCTCATCCGCCGAAGCATCCGGACAGCAGGACGCAACCCGACTGGTTGCCCCCGGAGCCATCGGCCGGAATCGGCTTCCAGACGGCCTGGACCGACTGGGGCGCCGGTCCGCCTGCTGCCGCCACCGTGGCACCCGTGGTGAGCACACCGGCGACAAGCAGCCCCACCGCTGCGCCGCCCGGGCACGACTTCGGAGACCCCCGGCGACACGCCGTAGGCGGGGCCGGGGAGGCGGCGGGTCGCGCCGCAGCTCCGAAGTCGTGCCCGGGGATCAGCCGACGACGAGGTTGGCGGTGTCGACGACGCGGTCGCCCTCGGCGGGGAACGCCGACCGGGTGACACCGGCTTCGACGTTGCCGGTGTGCAGCAGCGTCGAGCCGGCCCCGAAGGCGTCGTCGCGGAGCTCCAGGGCGCCGCCCTCGAACCGGTTGCCGACCGCGCGGTAGTGGGTCGCGCCGCTCGTCACGGCGACGTGCGTGGTCGCCCCCTCCGCCCGGAACGTGCTGTCGGCGAGCGTCAGGTGCAGCTCGCCCGCACCCGACCGCGACACCGTCGTCCCACCCTTCGCCGACACCTCGGAACCCGCGATCTCGACGACCTGACGGTCCTTCGATGCTGCCGCGATGCGGGCGTTCCGGAGCGTGGAGCCCTCGACGCGCAGCTTGCCCGTCGCCGAGGCGATGGGGGCGGCATCGTCCGCCGCGGTGAGGGTCGAGCCGCGGAAGGTGACCGCACCCGGCCCGTTGATCTTCATGCCGCCGACGCGGTCGAGCACCGTGTCGACGAAGGTCACCGGCGTCTTCACCGTCGCATTGGTGAGCTCGCCGGGAGCGACGAACGTGAAGTGCGAGTCGGCGATCACGGTCGGGCGTGCGGAGTTGTCGGAGGCCTGGGTGATGACGAGCGTGTCCGACGCGGTGCAGCCGCGCAGCTGCGCACCGTCCGCGTTGATCCACAGCATCCCGGAGCCCGAGAGCGAGGGCTTGCCGATCACCTGCACGTCCTCGAGCGTCAGGTCGGTGATGCGCACCCGCGCGACGAACCACGAGCACACGTGCTTGCGGACGGTGATGCGCTTGGCCGCCGATCCCCACGCGGCGCCGGAGTTCGCGAACGTCATGAGTCCGGAGTTGCCCGTGTAGGTGAGGTCGTGCTCGTACTGGCCGTGCGTGACGAAGGGTCCCTGGTCGTCGCCGTCGCCGTGGCAGTTCTCCACGAGGCAGTAGGCGCTGGCGGTGAAGTCGTTGAGGTGCCGGGCGTTGGCGGTGTGGCAGTTGGCGACGTACCCGTACAGGCAGTAGATCTGCTGCGTCAGGTAGCCGGCGCCGCCCCAGGTGACGGAGGTCGGGTTCTTCAGCGTGCAGCTCTCCGTGGTGAAGTACGTGTTCCACCGGCGCTGGATCAGCGGCCAGAAGGTCCCCGTGCCGTCGATGTGGTCCACGTCGCAGCGCACCGCGTACTCGAAGGCCAGCGGGTGCGACCCCGTGTACTCGTCCGTGCCCTTGCCGAGGAACTTCAGGTTCGACACCGTCACGTCCTGCACCGGCTTCACGTGCCGCCACGTCATCGTGCGGTCCTTGCCGAGGGGCCAGCCGTTCTTGTAGTTCACGCGGATGTGCCGGCCGTCGACGATCTGGGTGACCTGGACGAGCCGCTGCAGCTCGCGCTCCCAGCGACCAGACAGCGCGTTGACCTCGGCGGCGTACCACTCCCCGACCGCGAAGAACGAGGAGTCGGCGACGGGGAAGATGTCGGCGAGGTCGGGCACGTCCTCCCCGAGCTTCGCCTCCTGCACTGCGTCGGTCACCTCGCCGCGGAAGAACATGACGGCCGCGAAGGGGTCGTCCTTCCCGGCGTTCTCGATACCCTCGGTCGTCATCAGGTGGTGCCCGAAGTCGAACGCGATGTTCGACCGGGAGAACTTGTGGCGACGGACGAAGTTGAGGTCGGTGTGCGCCTCCACGCGCCGCACGCGGGCGTCGCCCACCATCGCGTCGAGCGCGTCGTCCGCGGGCGCGGAGGCATCCATGATGCCGAACTTCCGGAAGTCGACCGTGCCGTCGTGCACGAGCACCCAGGCGCCGCCCTTCGGCCCCGCGAGCACCGTGCCGCCGTTGGCCGCGGGGGCGTCCTTCTTCACGAACCGGTAGAGCCCGTCGCCGCCGTCGCCAGGGGTCGCGTAGCCGCTCGTGCGCACGAGGTCGCCGTCCTTGGCCTTGCGCGTCGCGAGAGCGGTGGCGAGGCCTCCGTGGGCGACGTTCTTCGAGCCCGACGACTCCTGCGGCACGACGGGTCCCGCGGCCTGAGCGGCGGCGGGAGCGCCGATCGCGGCGACCCCGCCCAGGGCGGCGGCGCCGAAACCGGCGAGCAGCATCCGTCGACTGCGCATCGCCGCGGTCTCCGTGGTGGTGTCCAGCTGGGTCATGCTCATCCTCCTTGCGGCGTCCTCGCCGCGGTCAGGCGTCCGGCCCTCGGCCGGATCGCGGTCACCGATCAGTCCCCGATCCCCAGCGCTCTCCGAGCGGATGCTCAGAAGTAGTCGCCCGCCCGTGAAGTGGCGGATGCCGTCCACCCGGGCCTCGCGGCGCAGCGGCCGGATCATCCCGGTGCGGTCGTCCTGCCGCACGGCCGCCGGAGCGAACGCGCGGACGGCGCGTTCGTCCGCGGCGAGCGCGGGGACGGCCAGCTCGCAGGTGCGGACGCCCGCCGCGGCCCAGTCCGCGGCCACGGCGTCCAGCAGGGTGCGACGCACCGCGGCAGGATCGGCCAGGGTGGGATCGGTCGCGCTCTCGTGCAGCAGCCCGACGCCGTCGCGCACCTCCGCCACCGCGTAGCCGACCGTCGTCTCCGCCTCGGCGAACCGGTACAGCGTCGCGCCCCGCAGCCGCACCTCCGCCATCGTCCAGTCGCGGTCGCTGCGCACCGGAGCGAGCACGACCGCACCGGTGCGGGAGCGCTCGTAGACCTCGCGCACCGGGCCGAGGACACCGAGTCCCACGGACTCACGGCGGACCGAGGCGTGCTCTGCGGCCGTCGCCGACGCCGTCCACGGCCCGGCCATCGTGCGGGGCATCGAGATGGTCGCGAAGCCGCTCGACCGGTACACCTCGGGAGTGCCGGTGAATAGCAGAGCCCAGTCGGCGTCACCGGCCGCGTCCAGGGTGGCCGCCACGAGCCGGCGGGCCAGTCCCCGACCGCGAGCCCGCTCGGCGACCGCGACGCTGCCGATCGCGTGCACCTGCGCCACGCCGCCGTCCGACTCCCGCAGGCGCTTCGGCAACCCGTAGATCGACCCGCACACGCCCTCGTCGTCGGCGGCGACGATCGTGTGATCCAGCCGCTCGTCGTCCACCAGCCACTGGTCCGGCGCAAGGGGCGGCGCGAAGGCGGCCGCCCACAGTGCCGCGAGGGCGGACTGATCCTCCGCGCGCGCCGACCGCACGAGCACGGCGCTCATGCCATCGAGGAGAGCTGGTCGCGGTGGACGGCGTGTCCGAGGGGCTGCCCTGCGGCGAAGGCGTCGAGCTCGTCCGCCACGATCCGCCCCTGTCGCAGCCGCCCCTCCCTGGTCCCGGCCGCGCGGTGCGGGGTGAGCAGCACCCGCGGGGCCGAACGGAAAGGACTCTCCATAGGCAACGGCTCCTCGTCGAACACGTCGATGGCCGCGCTCAACCGACCGCGCTGGAGTTCGGCGAGCAGGGCGGCCTCGTCGACCAGCCACGAGCGCGCCGTGTTCACCAGGCCCGCACCATCCGGCATCAGCGCCAGTTCGCGCGCGCCGATCAGGTGGTGCGTCTCCGGAAGCGTCGGGGCGTGCACCGCGACGATCTGCGCGCGGCGGAGCGCGTCGTCGAGCGCCACGAGCTCCGCCCCGAGGGACGACGCCTCGGCCGCGTCGAGCGTGGGATCGACGAGCAGCGGCTGCGCGCCGAGTGCCCGGATCAGCTCGAGGTACGCCCGCCCGGTCCGGGAGGCGCCGATGACCGCGATGGAAGCACCGAGGATCTCGTGCTGCGCCCCGACGGCCTCCGCGTCCCACCAGCCGATGCCGGCGCGCAGGGCGTCGTGCATCTCCGGCACGCGGTGCAGCAGCGCGAGCGTGAACGTCAGCGACACCTCCGCCACCGACCGGGCCATCCCCGCCCCGGCCTGCGTCACCCGCACGCCACGGTCGAACAGTTCGTCGGTGGCGAAGGGCTTGATCGTGGCGCCGGTGTGCGCGATGAGCTCGAGCTTCGGGAGGGTAGCGAGCACGGTGTCGTCGAAAGGACCCACGCCCCAGCTCGTCACCACGACGCGCGCCTCGTCGAGCACCGCATCCGCGAGGCGGTCCACCCGCACGAACGACCCACCGAGCCGCGCCGCGATGGTCTCCAGGCGGGCCGCATCGTCCGTCGAGAAGAACTCCGCGAACAGCTCGGCGGAGACGACCGCGACCACGGTCGGTGCGCCCGTCCCCGCGGTCATCGCAGCCAGGCCTCGAGGTTCTCGGCGATGAACGCGTCGTCGTTGAGCTCCGGGTACGCCTGCCGGACACGGGCGATCTCCTCCGCCTGCCCCGGGGAGAGGCCCTCGGCCGGGTCGAGGCACCAGATGCCTTCGAGGAGGCCCTGCTGGCGGAGCATCTCGTGCACCCCGGCGATGACCCCGTGGAAGTCGTTGCCCGGATCGAAAACGGCCTGATTCACGTCCACCATGTCGGAGGCACGGCGTCCCACCTCCCGGTAGGCCTCCGGGTCTCCCGCGAGGGCTCGGTGCACACGCTCCAGCAGCGCGACGGCCGCATGCGTGCCGACGGCCCACTGGCCCAGCAGCCCGCCGACGAACCGGAGGGTGCGCCGCCCGGACGGGGAGTCGACATGGAACTCGGAGAGCAGGTCGGCGACGATCGCGTCGTCGTTGCCGGTGTACAGCGCGATCTCGTCGGCGCGTCCCGAGGCGGCCACGCCCCGCACGAGCTCCAGCGTGCGATAGCGGTCGAAGGGCGCCGCCTTCACGGCGACGACGGACGGGATCGCGGCGAACTCCCGCCAGAACTCGCGGTCGAGCACGGGCCCGCCGATCGCGGTCTGCAGATAGAAGCCGACCAGCGGCAGCACCTCGCCGACGGCGCGGGCGCGGTCGAGCAGGGCACGCTCGTCCGCACCCGCGACGCGGGGACTCACCAGCACGGCGTCGTAGCCGAGGGAGCGGGCGAGCTCCGCCTCGGCGACCGCCTGCGCGGTGTCGCCCGCCACTCCGGCGATGCGCACGAGGGTCGCGTCGTCGCGGGCGTCCATCTCCTCCGCGGCCAGTGCGAGCACCGGCTCGAAGAGCGCGTGCTCCGGGTCGCGGATCTCGAACTGCGTCGTGTGCACGCCGACGGCGAGACCGCCGGCCCCGGCGTCGAGGTAGTAGCGGGACAGCGCCCGCTGCCGCCGCTCGTCGAGCGTGCGCTCTGCGGTGAGGGCGAGCGGATGGGCCGGGATCACGGCGCCGCGGGCCAGGGTCGCAGCGGCCTCAGGGCGCAGCGACGGCACGGTCGCCGTGTGCGCAGCGGCGTCGGTCATCAGAACTTCCCGTCCCGCACGGCCCACTTGGTGGGCTTGGCGATCATCGGCAGCCCGTCGCGGATCCAGCCGGCCTGCATGCGGATGAGCTCCTCGGAGGAGACGGACGGGTAGCCGAACAGGGCCATGCAGCGCCGGGCGTCGCTGAGCAGCGCGGTCGGCATCGGCTCGTCGACGATCTCGACCTCCCGCTCGAACAGGGCGCCGAAACGGTGGGCGATCGAGGAGACGCTGAGCAGCTCCGGTCCCGTGAGGTTGATCACGAAGGGGTCGGTGGAGGCGTGCGCGAGGCTCCGCAGCACGACCTCGTTCGCGTAGCCCTGCCAGATCACGTTGACGTTGGCGGTGGCGACCGAGACCGGCTCCCCCGCGTGCACGGCGCTGCCGATGTCGGCGAGCACCCCGTAGCGGAGGTCGACGGCGTAGTTCAGGCGGATGATCGCGACCTTGGTGCCGCGCTCCTGCGCCCCGAACTCGAACACGCGCTCCCGTCCGAGGCAGGACTGCGCGTACTCGCCGATCGGCGCGGGCGTGGTCTCCTCGGCGGCGCCGCCGGAGGAGGCGGGGACGAACGGGTACACGTTCCCGGTGGAGAGCACCGAGATCGCGCTGTCGCGGTAGCGGCGGGCGATGCGGTCGGGCAGAGCCGCGTTGACCTCCCAGGCCCAGGAGGCGTTGGTCGCGGCGCCGAACTTCGCGCCCACCATGAACACCACGTTCGGGGCATCGGGGAGACCGGAGAGGTCGTCGTTCTCGATGAGGTCGAACGGCACGACGCGCACCCCCGCGGCCTCCAGGCGCTCGCGGATGGCGGCGTCGCCGAAGCGGGAGACCGCGTACACCGCGTCGTCGGTGCGGCCGGCGGCGTCCAGGCCGCGCCGGGCGAGCATCGCCAGGGTCGGGCCCATCTTGCCGCCGGCGCCGAGGATCACGAGGTCTCCGGAGCCCTGCGCGAGGTCGGCCACGAGCCCGTCACTCGGGGTGGCGAGCGCCTCCTCGAGCTCGGCCTCGGAGGCGAAAGCGTACTGCGTCATGGTGGTGCGGTTCCCTTCTTCTCAGCCCTTGATCCCGGTGCCGGTGACGCCCTCCTGCACGTACCGCTGAGCGATGAGGTACGCGAGGAAGATCGGCAGCAGCGCCACGACGGAGCCGGCGAGCATGGTGCTGAGCGGCACATCCTGCTGCTGCAGCGACGAGATGCCCACGGTGAGGGTGAACATCGAGTTGGACTTGGCGATGATGAGCGGCCAGAGGAAGTCGTTCCAGTGCCAGAGGAAGACGAAGATCCCGAGCGTCGCGAGGATCGGCTTGCACAGCGGCAGCACGATCCGCAGGAAGATGCGGAACTCGCCGGCGCCGTCGATGCGGGCGGCCTCGAACAGCTCGTCGGGAAGGCCCTGGATGAACTGGCGCATGAGGAAGACGGCCTGCGCGTTCGCGAGCGTCGGCAGGATGAGGCCCCAGTACGTGTCGATGCCGCCCAGGTTCGCCATGAGGATGAACGTCGGGATCAGCGTCACGTGGAACGGCACCATGACCATCGCCAAGAACGACCAGAACATGACCTCCTTGCCACGGAAGCGCTTCTTGGCGAAGGCGTATCCGGCGAGCGCGGAGAGGAACAGCACCGCCACGACCGACACGAGCGAGTAGACGAGCGTGTTGAAGAGCCAGACGAGGATGTTCTGTCCGCCGAGCACCTGCTCGTACGCCTCGAAGGAGATGTCGTTCCAGGGGATCAGCGAGCCGGGCAGCTCGACGACCATGCCCGGCTTCAGGCTCAGCACGACCATCGCATAGAAGGGGAAGAAGCTGAGGATGCCGGCGAGACTCAGCCAGATCCAGCGGACGGCGATGCCCCAGCCGGTCGGCTCGAGCGCGCGGAACGAGCGGCGCTTGCGCGCGGCGGGACGCGTCGCGGGTGGCGTCGTCTGCGTCGGCGGCTGCAGGAGGGCGGTCATTTCTGCTTTCCGATCACGAGGCGCTGGATGAGGGCGACCACGAGGGTCATGATGAACAGGGCCACGCCCACCGCGGCCGCGTAGCCGTAGTCGAAGTAGCGGAAGCCCTGGTCGTAGAGCATGTAGACGAGCGAGTAGCTGGCGTTCGCCGGGCCGCCCTGGGTCATCACGTAGATGACGTCGAAGACCTGGAAGGCGGCGGTCGTCTCGATCACCGCGAGGAAGAAGAACGTCGGGCGCAGGTGCGGGAGGATGATCCACCGGAAGCGCTGCCAGGCGTTCGCGCCGTCGACCAGCGCCGCCTCCTCCAGCTCGCGCGGCACGTCCTGCAGGGCGGCGATGAGGATCATCATCCCGTAGCCGAACCGGGACCAGACGCCGACGACGACGATCGCGGGGATCACGAGCACGGTGCTGCCGAGCCAGGAGCCGCCGAGGCCGAGCGGGGTCATCAGGGCGGACCACGGACCGTTGGCGGAGAAGATCCAGACGAAGATCGAGCCGGCCAGCACGAGCGAGGTGATGACGGGGAGGAAGAAGATCGAGCGGAAGAACCGGGCGCCGCGGAAGGCGCGGCGCACGCCGAGGGCCATGATCGTCGACAGCACGAGCGCGATCGGCACGGCGAAGACCGTGTAGACGAGGGTGGTCCCCAGCGCCCGCCAGAACAGCGGGTCGGCGACGAGGCGCTGGAAGTGGTCGAGGCCGCGCCAGGCGATCTCGCCGGAGATGTCGTAGTCGAAGAAGCTCAGCGCCACACCCGCGATGCTCGGGCCGAAGCGGAAGGCGATGAACAGCAGGAAGGCGGGGAGCACGAACAGGAACGCGACGCGCGCTTCCCGTCGGGCGAGCACCCGGGCGACCCGTCCTGCGGGCTTCGGCGCCGTGGTGGCCGTCGTCATTGTCGATTCCTCACGTGGGGGGCGGAGAGAGGGGGCGTGCGGCGGGTACCCGCACGCCCCCGGGGTGTCACTTCTGCAGCAGCGGGGCTGCGGCGGCCGCGGCGTCCTTCAGGGCGTCGGCCGGGGACTTCTGGCCGAGCAGGGCGGCCTGGATCTCCGGCGAGAGCACGCCCATGAGCGCACGGGAGCTGGCGTCGAGCTCGCCCACCGTGGTGTCGGGGACGTACTTCTCGACCTCGCCGAGGAGCGGGTCGTCGGCGTACAGCGGCTCGGTCGTGCTGAGGGCCGAGAAGAACCCGGCGGCCTTGAGGTACGGCTCGACGACGTCGGCGCCGGTCGCGAACTCGGCGAACGCGGCTGCGGCCTCGGGGGCCTTCGAGCCCTTGAGCACGGACAGCGAGCCGACGGTGCCGTAGGCGACGGACTCCTTGTCGGTCAGCGGCGCGAGGACCTTGACGTTCTCCTCGCCCCAGAACGGCGCGACCTCGGTCACGGCGTTGTTCCAGGTGCAGGCGACCTTGCCCTGGGCGATGGCGGTCTGCTCCAGCGGGACGTTGGTGGTGAGGGCCTCCGGGTCGAGCGCGCCCTCCTCGGCCAGGTCGGTCAGGAAGCTGAGGGCCTCTTCGCCGGCCTTGCTGTCGAAGCCGACCTCGCCGTCCTCGGTGTAGACCTCGCCACCGGCCTGCCAGAGCAGCGGGTAGTAGGTGAGGTTGAGGGTGTTCTCGGCCGACGCCGGGTAGTTGAGGGCGTACATGCCCTTGTCGACGAAGGCCGGGGCCATCTCGGCGATGTCGTCCCAGGTCTCCGGGTACTCGGTCACGCCGGCGGCCTCGAACGCGGCCGCGTTGCAGATGAGGGGCTGCGCGCTGGTGAGGATCGGGGCACCGAGGATGTCGCCGCCGAGCGTGACCGACTCCTTGACGTTGGGGAGCAGGTCGCCCTGGCGCTCCTCGCTGAGCAGGTCGTTCAGCGGCGCGATCGACTTCTGGTACGCCGCGAGCTGGTCGGGGATGAGGTAGACGACGTCCGGTCCCTTGCCGGCGGCGATCGCCGTCTGCAGGGCCTCGTCGCGGTTCGCCCACGGGAAGATCTCGTACTTCACGTTGACGTTCTCGTTCTCCTTCTCGAACGCCCCGATGGTCGAGTCCCAGAAGTCCTTGTGCATCGCCTCGTCGGCGATGACGGGGTAGAGCCAGACCGTGATGTCCTGCTCGCCCTCTGCGGTGTTTCCTCCGCCGGCCGAACATCCGGCCAACAGGGTGGCGGCCGCGACTCCCGCGACGACGCCGGTGATCTTGCTGACGCGCATGGTGCTCCTTTGCGTAAACCGTGCTGAGTACGGTTCATTATGACATTGGCTTTGGATAATTCGTCAAGCACAAGTTCTCAGAGCCTTGTTTCGGCCGTGTTTCTCGGCCGTGAACAACAATCCCCGATCTGAGAATCGGGTGTGCTAATTTGATCGCACCAACGGCGGAGACGAAGGAGGGACCCGATGGGCGCGACCAGTCCGCTCTCGATCGTGGCGCGGTCCGCACTCCGGCTGCGGGACGCCGGGCCGGCGACCGTCAGCGACCTCTCCCGCTCGCTCGAGGTCTCTCGCACCTCCGTGGAGAACGCCGTGGCGGTGCTCTCCGACTCCGGACTCCTCGTCGACGCTCCCACGCAGAACGCCGGGGGCGCGGGGCGCCCGGCCCGCCGCTACTCCTTCCACGCCGCGGCCGGTGTGGTGGTGGGCGTGGACATCGGGGTCGCGAGCGTGCGGGTCGTCGTCGCGGATCTCGCGGGCGTGGTCATCGCCCAGCGGGCGTTCCCCGGCGTCGCGGAGCAGCCGGACGGCCCGGCCAAGCTCGCCGCGGTGATCGACGACGTCCGCGGCACTCTCGCCCCGCTCTCGCTGCCGCGGACCGGTCTGCGGGCGATCGGCGTCTCCCTGCCCGGCATCGTCGACGACGACGGACGGGTCACCACCTCGGTCGTCATCCCGGAGTGGTCCGGCATCGACATCGGCTCGCAGCTGCGTCAGGCGTTCGGCTGCCCCGTGGCCGTCGACAACGGCGTGCGACTCGCGGCCGTCGCGGAGCACCACCTCGGCGTCGCGCAGCTCGTCGACGACGTCATCTACCTGTCCGTCGGCAACCGCATCGCCATGGGCCTCATCCTCGGGGGCCGTCCCCGACGCGGCATCCACAACGCGGCGGGAGACATCGGTCGCCTGGCGTTCCGTGGCCTGAACACCGAGACCGGGCAGATCTCGTGGCGCACCGCCCCGACGGCCGCCGAGGTGTTCGCCCTGGCGCGCACCGGAGAGCAGGCCGCCCAGCAGGAGCTCGACGGCTTCATCGATGAACTCGCCCACGGGATCGCGACCCTGATCATGACGGTCGACCCCGCCATGGTCGTGATCGGCGGCGGACTCTCGGCCGCGCACGAACAGCTGCTCGACCCCCTGCGCGCCGCTCTGCCCGGCCACCTCGGGCTGCCGTTCCAGGTGCCCGTCGCGGAGGCACGGCTGGGAGCGGAAGCCGCCGCCCACGGCGCCGTCGTGCACGCGTTCCAGCGGCATCCGGGCGACATCTACGGCATCGAGGACATGCCCGCCCCACCGATCACCCCCCTGCCGCACGACCCCGCGGCCGGCGACGACCCCGAGGAGAAGCAGTGAGCACGTTGAAGGTCGGACTCATCGGCGCGGGCGGGATCTCCCGCGTGCACGCCGACGCCTGGCGGGCGCTCGGCGTGCAGGGCTTCGTCACCTCGAAGGAGGGCGCCGAGGAGATCGCCGGCGAGTACGGGTTCGAGGTCGTGGGCGACGTCGATGCGCTCCTCGAGAAGGTCGATGTCGTCGACATCGTCACCCCCAGCAGCACCCACGCCGACTTCGCCCTGCGCGCCATCGCCCGCGGGCTCGACGTGATCTGCGAGAAGCCGCTCGCCGCGACCGCGGAGGCCGCCGCCGAGGTGACCGCCGCCGCAGCCGCCGCGGGAGTGCGGCTGTTCCCCGCGCACGTCGTCCGGTACATGGGGGAGTACGCCCGCATCAAGGCCGGCATCGACGCCGGGCAGATCGGCATCCCCGCCGTGCAGCGCTTCCGTCGCCTCGGCGCCGCACCCCAGGCCCCGTGGTTCTTCTCGGAGCGCGCCGGGGGCGGCGTCATCCGCGACCTCATGATCCACGACATCGATCAGGCGCTGTGGTTCGCCGGCCCGGTCGACAGCGTCTACGCCGTGCAGAACCCGCCGACGGTCGACGACCGTGTGCCGGCCCCGGTCACGGCGCACGTCGTGCTCACTCACCGCAACGGGGTCATCAGCCACGTGCACGCGAGCTGGGTGCAGCCCGGCATGCCCTTCCGCACGAGCGTCGAGGTCGCCGGCTCCGAGGGGCGCCTGCGCTACGACAGCGCCGAGGACCACACGCTGCGCACCGACGCCGTGCTCGTCGAGGGTGCGACCGACTACCTGCCGCCGATGTCACCGGAGGAGAGCCCGTACTACGCGGAGATCGCCGACTTCGTTGCCGCCATCGCGGAGGGACGCGACGCCGCCGTCACCCCGGAGGACGGGATCCGGGCGGTCGCGGTCGCCGAGGCCGCCTACGCCTCGATCGCCTCCGGAGCCCCGGTCGCCCTCCCCGCTTCGTCCCCCGCCGTCGCCGTCGCCGAGGAGTCCACCCGATGACCGCTCCCCGCCCGCTGCGGATCGCCGTGCTGTCCTTCGCGCACACGCACGCCCTCAGCTACGTGCACGCGCTGCAGCAGATGCCCGACGTCGAGCTGATCGCCGCCGACCCCGACGGCGCCTCCGCCCCGGACGACGCTCCGCGCGGCGCCGCTCTGGCCGCGGAGCTCGGGGTCGCCTACGTCGAGACCTACGAGGACGCCTTCGCGTGGGGCCCCGACGCGGTCGTGGTGGCCGCCGAGAACTCCCGTCACCGCGCCCTCGTCGAGCAGGCCGCCGCGGCCGGCGTGCACGTGCTGTGCGAGAAGCCGCTCGCGACGACCGTCGAGGACGCGATCGCGATGCGCGACGCCTGCGACCGGGCGGGCGTGCTGCTCATGGTGGCGTACCCGGTGCGCTTCTCCCCCGCGGTGCGTGATGCGGTCGCCGAGCTGCGCAGCGGACGCCTCGGGGCGATCCTCGGCGTCACCGGCATCAACAACGGCAAGCTGCCGCAGGACCGGGCCTGGTTCACCGACCCCGAGCTCGCCGGCGGCGGTGCCCTGGTCGACCACGTCGTGCACTGCGCCGATCTCCTCGACGAGCTCCTGGGAGAGCGCGCGCAGACCGTCCGCGCGGTGTCGAACAGCATCCTGCACGGGGAGCGCGACCTCGCGGTCGAGACGGGGGGCCTCGTGACGATCCAGTATCCGAGCGGCGTGGTCGCCACGATCGACTGCTCGTGGAGCTGGCCGATGAGCTCGGCGACCTGGGGCGGCCTCACCCTCGAGGTCGTGGCAGAGCGCGGGACCGTGACCGTGAGCCCCTTCGCGAAGGGCGTGGCCGGGCACGATGCCCACGGAGAGACCTGGACCCCGGTCGGGGCCGACCTCGACGCCCTGCTGCTCGAGGAGTTCGTGCAGGCCGTCCGCGCGGGCCGTCAGCCCCAGCCCGACGCCGGTGTCGGCATCCGCACCGTCGAGATCGTGAAGGCCGCCCAGGAGTCCGCGTCCCGCGCCGGCACCCCCATCCCCCTCTAGCCCCCCGGGGCGTGCGCACCTCCCACCGGCACCTCGCGGGATCGAAAACGCCCCTCCCGCACGCGCCCCCGGCACGTTTCCCATCCCGCACCCACGGCGTCCCCCCGTGCGAAATCAAACCCGCGCCTTCCGCTCTCGTCCCCGGCCCGTCTCCCGTCCCGCACCTGACTCGGGACTCGCGGGTGCGCTTCTCGTCCCGCACGGAGACGGTGCGCGCATGGTCGAGTACCGCCTCTCCCGGACCGGGGTGCCGGCGGAGCGGGCATGAAACCGGCGCGGCGGGTGTTGCACCGGAGGCCGCAGCGACACGGAGGAGACATCATGCGCATCGACCTCGCCGGGAGAACCGCCCTCGTCACGGGTTCCACTCAGGGCATCGGACTCGCCATCGCCACGACCCTCGCCGACGCGGGAGCGCGGGTCGCGGTCAACGGCCGGAACCCCGAGACCGTGTCGTCGGTCATCGCCACGCTGCAGGCGGAGGATCCGGACCGGAACCTCGTGCCGGCCCCGGGCGACGTCACCACGGAGGACGGGGCCGCTGCGGTCCTCGCCGCCACCGGAGACGTGGACATCCTCGTCAACAACCTCGGCATCTTCGGAGCGACCCCCGCGCTCGACATCTCCGACGACGAGTGGCGGCGGTATTTCGAGGTGAACGTGCTCGCCGCCGTCCGGCTCATCCGCGCGACCCTGCCCGGCATGACCGAGCGCGGCTGGGGTCGGGTGCTCGACATCGCCAGCGACTCCGCGGTCGTGATCCCCGCCGAGATGATCCACTACGGCATGTCGAAGACGGCGCTGCTCGCGGTGTCCCGGGGTTTCGCGAAGGAGGCGGCCGGCACGGGCGTGACGGTGAACTCGGTGCTCGCGGGCCCGACCCACACCGGCGGCGTGGAGGACTTCGTGTACTCGCTCGTGGATCCGCAGCTGCCGTGGGAGGAGGCGCAGCGTGAGTTCATGCGCGTGCACCGCCCCCAGTCCCTGCTGCAGCGGCTCATCGAGCCGGAGGAGATCGCGAACATGGTCGCGTACCTCGCGTCCCCGCTCGCCTCGGCGACGACGGGCGCCGCGGTCCGCGTCGACGGCGGTTACATCGACGCCATCATCCCCTGATCCTTCGAATCGCGCACGTGGCGGCATCTCCGGTCGGAATGGGGCCATTCGGGCGATTCGAAACGGAGGGGTAAGCTGGCCCCCGGAGAAGCACGGAGAGGCGGTGATGGCGATGTCCGACGATAGTAACGACGCCGCCCTCGCTGCGTCGCGCTTCCCTGCATCTGCGCGTTGAGCTCCCGCTCCGCGTCCGTGCCTCTCGCCTCGCAGTCATCGGCGGCGTCTCCCGCCCCCTGACGAATCCGCACGCAGACCCTGGTCTGCGTGCACCCGCGAGAACGGAGCCGCATCATGGCGCTCATCGACAACGGCGTGTACGTCCACGGACGTCGCGTGGAGACCCCGAAGAACCTGGACGAGACCTACCGGATGCTGGATGCCGCCGGCGGGATCGCGTGGATCGGTCTGTATCGACCGAGTCCCGAGGAGGTCGCGTCCGTCGCTCGCGAGTTCGATCTGCACCCGCTCGCCGTCGAGGACGCGCTCTCGGGGCATCAGCGCTCCAAGGTGGAGCGCTACGGCGACACGCTCTTCGCCGTGCTGCGCCCCGCCCGGTACCGCGACAAGGAGGAGTCGATCGAGTTCGGGGAGCTGCACCTGTTCATCGGCCCCGACTTCGTGGTGACGATCCGCCACGCCGAGTCGCCGAACCTCGCCGCGGTCCGCCGCCGGATGGAAGCGAACCCGGAGCTGCTCGCGATGGGACCGGAGGCGGTGTTCTACGCGATCCTCGACGAGGTCGTGGACGAGTACGAGCCCGTCGTCGCCGGCCTCGAGAACGACATCGACGAGATCGAGGACCAGCTCTTCGGCGACAGCGACGACGACGCCCTCTCCCGCCGCATCTACGAGCTCTCCCGCGAGGTCATCAACTTCCAGCGCGCCGTGCACCCCCTGAGCGGCATGCTGGAGTGGCTGCGCCGCGGGTCGGAGAAGTACCGGATCGACGAGGAGCTGCAGCGCTCGCTCCGCGACGTGCTCGACCACACGATCCGCGTCAACGAGCGCGTGGACTCGTTCCGGGCGATCCTGGAGAACGCCCTCACGGTGCAGTCGGCCCTCGTCGCCCGGCGGCATTCGGAGGCGGGCTTGGCCCAGAACGATGAGATCAAGAAGATCTCCTCGTGGGCGGCCATCATCTTCGCGCCCACCCTCGTCGGCACCGTCTACGGCATGAACTTCGACGTGATGCCCGAGCTGCACTGGGCGTTCGGCTATCCGATGGCGATCGGGGCGATGCTTGCCTTCGCCGTCGGCCTGTTCGGGGTGTTCAAGTACAAGAAGTGGTTGTGACGCGCAGGCTGTCACGCCGGTTCAGGCCATCGCTTCCGGAAAGCGCCTGAACCGGCGTGACCGCCTGTCTCATCGAACAGCGATCACGGGGAACGCCGGGTCGTCGCCGGAGGTCGCGGGGATCTGCAGCTGGGCCTTCTGCGCCGAGTCCAGCGTGAGGGTCCACCGCAGCCCCCGAGCCGTCCGCTCGACCTCGCCCACCGGCGGCACGGGGACCTCGACATCCGCGAACGCCGTCAGATCGATGTCCACGACAGCCCGTCCGCCCGCCGCCCCGGCATTGGCGAGGTCGAGGACGATCAGCGTGTCCTGCGGCGCTCCCGGCTGCGGAGCGAGCTCCACGGAGTAGCCGATCGCCGACTTCGTGTGCACCGAGAACCGGATCGGCGCGGTGGTGGTCGAGGTGTCGGTGCCCATGATCGTCCGGGCCACGACCTCGTAGGTCCCCTGCGTCAGCGGCGCGTCCACCGTCCAGGTGCCGTCGTCGCGCACGGTCACGAACCGCAGGAACGGCGTGAGCTCCCCGTCGCGCACGTGCACGCGGACGCGCGAGCCCGGGACGCCGGTACCCGAGATCGTCGTGGTGGTCGCCGCGACCGTGGCTCCGGCCTTCGGGGTGAGGATGGTCGGCGCAGCCGGAGAAGTGCGGATGACGATGGGCGCACGGGCCGCGCCGTCGGTCAGAGTGCTCACGCCCACAGGGGCATCCGCCGGGATGGGGAACACGGTCGCGAACCGTCCCTGCCCGTCGGTCTGCACCGGCATGGTGGCCGTGCCCACGCGAAGCTCCACACTGCTCCGCGGCGGATACCCGCTGCCCGTCACCCGGAACGGCTGACCGGTGAGGGCGACACGGGAGTAGACGCCGACAGCGGGGACGGAGGCGCCGATGTCGGCGTCCATGAGGCCTGCGCCCATCCGGTCCGGCCCTTCGTCCGCGACCCCGTCGGCCGTTGCCGTGATACGGCGCGTGACCTCGTCCGGGGTGAGCGTCGGGTCGGCCGCGAGCAGCCGCGCGACGAGCCCCGCGACGTGCGGGGAGGCCATGGAGGTGCCGGGGAACAGCGCGTAGATCGAGCCGTCGTCCTGACGGGTCACCGCAGACCAGACGACGCCGGGTGCGGTGACGGTGACCGTGCCCGCTCCGTAGTTGGAGAATCGGGCCATGACGACGGCGCCGCTGGTCTCGTCCTGGTCGGCGGCGGCGACCGAGATCACGTCGGGCAGCCCGGCCGGGGCCTTCAGGCACGACGAGTCGACCGGGCGCGGCTCGGGTGCACCGTCATTGGGGCTGACGACGTCGGTGGTCATGGTGGCGAGGTCCTGCGCCTCGTTGCCCACGGCGGCGACGGTGACGACGCCCTGCTCATGCGCGTACGCGTACGTGCGCCGAAGGGCTTCGAGCGCGGCGGACTGCGTCTCGTCGCCGGCGCACCAGACGTACCAGGGGTCGACGTAGTAGCTGTGGTTCACGACCGGGATGTCGTGCCGGACCGCCCACATCGTGGCGCAGATGCTGGCTTCCGGGTAGATGTGCCCTGTCTGGTTGTCGACCTTGATGGCCGCGACACGCGCGTCCGAGGCGATCCCCCGGATGCCGGCGCCGTCCGCAGCGCCCGCGATGCTGCCTGCCACATGCGTCCCGTGGGCCCCGGAGAGTCCCGCTTCCGGAGCCCACGCCGCCGGTCGGGTGTCCGGGACGCCGTTGATGCCGCAGCCGACCGAGAGAGCGGGGTCGATGCGGTCGGCGAGGTCGGGGTGCCCCGCATCGATGCCGTTGTCCGCGACCCCGACGACCACACCTGCGCCGCCCGGGGTCGTCGCGCCGACGGCGACCGTGTCCCACGCGGTGCCCTCGGCAGGCATCGCCTCGGGTTCCTCCGTGACGCCTGCCGCGGACTCGGCGGGGTCGGGGAGGCGGTCGGGCGTGGTCGACGTGCGGGTGGGACCGACGGACTGCACCCACGGGAGGTCGCGGAGCTGCGCGGCGAACCCGCCCTCGGGCGCCCGGACGACGGTGACCCCGATCTCCGGGTACGAGATCAGGAACGTCCCTCCCGCGTCGGCGATGGCCGCACGCAGCGTCTCCTCGCTCGGACCGCCGGGGGCGGTGTTCACGACCCAGTTCAGGGCGGGGGTGTCGGGGGCGACCTCCGCAGCCGCCGGGAGCGGGGATGACGGGATCGCGAGGGCGAGAGCGACACCGACGGCGAGCGCCACGCCGATGCCGCGGGAGAGGGGACGGATCACAGCAGCCTGCCTTTCGAACGCGGCCCTGGGCCGTCGAGTCGGGATGGTCCAGTGAACAAGAGGCGCGAAGGGGTGTTCGATTACGCGCGACCCTGGGCCGAGGTCGCGGAAGAACCAGGGGCCGCGGAAGGCAGGATGCGCGAGACTGGAAGCATGGCGCTCGAAATCCTCCTGTCCCGCATCGTCGAGAGCGGTCTGCTCGAAGACCCCGTCTCCGAGAACGGTCTCGTCTACGGACGGGCGAGCCTGGACGCCGCCGGCACCGTCGTGAACGTGAACGTGGACCCCGAGCTCGACGGCGACGAGAGCGCGGAGGACATGGATCCGGACGAGCTCGTGGCGGCCATCGCGCGCGTGCTCTCGATGAGCGAGAAGCGGTGGCGGGCGATCGTCGAGGAGCTCGCGCTCGACATCGAGGATGCGGTGGACGAGGAGCCGGTGGTCGAGCAGGTCGACCTGCGGGACGACCTCGAGGCCACGTCGGTCGTGGTGTTCGCGGACGCCGTGCTGCTCGCGTTCGTCGCCCCCCGGCAGTTCCCGGAGTCGCGCATCCTCGTGCAGCTCGATGAGGAGCTGGAGGTCGACGGCATCGAGGTGCGCGAGCCCGACGGCACCGAGGTCATCGACGTCGACACGCTCGACGAGCTGATGGACCTCATCAGCCGCGCCGACCGCGACTGACCCCGCCGACGCGCGGAAACAGGCGAACACGCGAGCACAGGCCACCCCAGAGGAATGGGCCTGCACCCGCGCGTTCGCCTGAGTGCCGGCTAGCGCGCGCTGCCGTAGTAGGTGACGTTGGGGAAGGCGAAACCGTCGCCGTTCCCGTTCCAGACACCGGTGAAGGTGATCACGACCGTCTCACCCGAGGCGAGGGGCCCCTTCCAGTCGATGCTGTCGCCGCTCACGGTGACGGTGCCGCGGTTGGCCGTCACGCTCGACGGGTTCCAGCTGGAATCGTCGAGGATGCCCGCCAGCGTGTATTCGATCTCCGCGTTCGCCGAGTCGACGTTGCCGTTGTTGCCGAACTCCATCCGGTACGTCACGGCCTGGCCCGGCGTCGGGTCGGTCGGGTTCGAGTTGAACGTGTACTGGAAGAACTCGCGCTTGACGGTGTCGGTGTCGGTCGCGCACACGTTCGCCGCGTTACCGGCGACCGCGCAGGCCTGGTTGGTCAGCGCCCCGGGAGGAGCCGACTGGTTGACCTTGGCGTTCACCTTCAGCGTGACCGACTGCCCTGCCTCGAGCGTGCCGAGGTTGGCGGTCATGGTGCGCCCGGAGGCGCTCACCGTCACACCCGACGGGCCGCTGCCCGAGACGAAGTCGAGACCGGCCGGGAGCGGATCGCTGACCACGACGTTCGTGGCCGCACCGTCGCCGGTGTTCCGCACGACGATGTCGTACGTCAGGTCCTGTCCGAGCTTCACATCACCCTGACCGTCGTCCTTGCTGATCGTCAGCACGGGCGTGGTCTTCTTGGTGATGGTGGTGTCGTCCCAGTCACAGGCCTGGTTCGTGGCGGTTCCCACGGCGCAGGCGTTGTTGCGCAGGTTCCCGATCGGCGTGGATGCCCCGACGGTCGCCTTCACGGTGATCGTCGAGGACGCGCCAGGAGCGAGCGATGGAATCGTGCCCTGGACGCGCTGCCCGGTGACCGACACCTGACCCGTCGTGCCAGCGGTGTACGAGGCGGTGATACCGGTGAGTCCGGCCGGCAGGTCGTCGCTGACGACGACGTTGCTCGCCGCAGCGGTGCCGGTGTTGCGCACCACGATGTCGTACGAGAGCTGGTCGCCGATCACGGCGCTGTCGCGGTGATCGTTCTTGTCCACCGTCAGCGCGGGCGCCGTCGGCTTGTCCACGTCGATGTCGATGCTGTGCAGGTCGCTCGGCACCTTCGTCCAGGTCGGCACGAGCCCGAGGAACGCGCCCTTCGAGCGCATGCTGAGCTGGAACTCCACCTTCGAGACGGTGCCGTTGACCTGCACCGTGCCGGTCTTGGCGGCGAAGGAGGTCGAGGTGATCGTGTTCGACGTCACGTCCAGGTTGCCGCTCACGGCGCTGAGGCTCACCCCGGAGGTCTTCAGCGTGTACTTCGCCGAGGACTGCACGACGCCGCCGATGGAGTACACGTCACCGCCGAGGTTGGCGAGGGTGATCTTCGGGTTCGTCACCTGCTGGCCGAAGTCGACCACGACGTTCCCGCGGACGCACTCGATGCCGTTCTTGCAGGGGTATCCCTCGTTGAGGCCGATCACGTTGAGCCCGAGCTCCCCGCCGTCGCGCACGGTGGCGAGATTGACGACGTCACCGGAGCTCTTGATCTGCACCTTGTCGGTGGTGGTGATGCGGGCCGTCGCTCCGGCGGCCGACGCGGTGCGGGTGTCTCCCGATCCGCTCCAGCCGTTGACGTCGGCCGCCGAGGCGGCGGGGGCACCCGCGAGGGCGCCCGCCGCCAGAACGGTGAGCACCCCCACGGTCAGCGCACCCCGAAGAAAGGATGTCTTCTTCACAGGTCTCTGTTCCTCCGTGTCTGTCCGGCGCCCGTCACCGGGTCGCCGAGGGACGACGACGCAGCGCGAACGCGCCAGCGGCTCCGACGGCGATCACTCCGGCGCCCGCGAGTCCGACGGCAGGATCGGCCACCGGCACCGGCGGACGCTCGGCGAAGGTGTGGCTGTAGTTGTAGGTGAAGCGGTGGTCGTCGGTGAAGACGCCACCGGTGTAGAGCACCTTGGCGCTGTTGGTGATCTGCGGACCCCAGTAGTCGGCGTCGACGGTGAACGTCGCCATCGGGGTGACGATGCTGGTGCCGCCGTCGTGCGTGACGTTGAACGTCCAGACGACGTTCCCGCCGACGAGCTGACCGCCGCTGGTCGCCGACGCGAAGGTCGTGTGCGCCGGCACGGGCAGGATCACCTTGTAGACGCCGTCGATCTGCTCGTCGTTGACGAGCTGGACGATCGCGCCCTCCTTGATCTCCGACCCCGGCGTCACGCCCGTCGCGGCCGTCTGGGTGGCTCGACCCAGGTAGCCGCGGGTCGAGGCCTGACCGTCGACGTCTTCCGTGCTGCGGACCGAGGAGATGCCGCCGCTCGATGCGCCGTCGGTGGAGTCGGGCTGGTCGGCGGCCATGGCCCCCTGCGCGCCGAGGAGCGAGCCCCCGACGATCAGCAGGCCGACACCGGCGCTGCACGCGGTCTTGAGGATGCTCTTCATGATGAGCCTCTTTCTTGATGTGGACACGACGAGCAGAGTGCTTCGCCGCGAATGAGACGGTGGGGACGGGGGTCGATTACGCCCGCGGACGGCGAGTATTCCGGCGCTGCGGGGCACGGACGCCGATGATCAGGAGCATCACGACGAGTCCGACGACGTACCCCAGGACGCCGACGAGGGAACCCACGAACACGTGGCTCACCTTGTAGCCCGGATCGAGACCCCAGGTCTGGGTGGCCCAGCCGATCAGGACGAGCCGCAGCATGTTGACCGCGAAGACGATGCCCCACATGGCTGCGAGCCCGCCGAACAGCCGGCTCCACCGCACGCGGGTGAAGGCGAGGATCACCGCGGCGACCACGGTGAGCGGGAGCCCGATCAGGAGTGCTGTGCACTCGACCGTGATCTGCAGAGCGATCAGGTCTCCGGTCGGGGTCCAGACGAGATAGTGCTCGCCGATCGCCGCGCGCTGGCCCTCGACGAACGGCGAGAGCAGCCACGTCGCGACGACCGCCTCGACGGCGCGGAAGGAGGTGTTGACCGCCAGGAGCGCTCCGCCCGCGGCGAGCATCAGCAGGGCCACGACCACCCGCGCGGCACGGTTCGGCGGCGACACCCGATCCAGTCGACGGGCGCGGAGGGCGGGCAGGGTTTCGGTGACGGTGGTCATCAGGCCTCCACGGCGACGGATCCGTTGACGACGACGTGGGCCTCCGCATTGCGGCGTGTCTTGGCCCATCCGTTCTTGCCCCGGACGATGCGCAGGAACGCCCGCGCGATGCAGATGTACATGTAATAGACGTAGAGCCACACCCCGAGCCCCCACCCCAGCGCCGTCAGCCAGCTCGCCTGGGGTTCGCAGCGGATCTTGTAGACGAACCCCCAGACGGCGAACGGGGCGACGGAGAAGGCGAACAGCAGCCCGAGGACGCCGAGGGTGTCGCCGAGCGCGACCTGGAAGAGCTCCGGCTGCTGCACCCAGTACCCGACCTGGGCGCTGAACAGGATGAGGAACGAGAGCCCTCCGAGCATCTGGAGGAAGGGCAGCACGAGGTAGTACACGGTCTCGATGACCCCGGCGTTGTCGACGTACGGCGACTTCACCACTTCGCGGATGTACTTGACGCACTGGATGTTCCCCTGCGCCCACCGGGTGCGCTGCGTGAGCAGACGGCGGATCGAGGGCAGCGCCTCCTGGTTCACGTGCGTGTCGTAGACGTGGCGGACCTGGTAGCCCGCCAGCACGACATGGACGCCCAGCTCGTAGTCCTCGAGCAGGGCGCCGTGCCACGGTTCGCCGAAGGTGTCGCCGATCGCATCGAGCACGGAGAGCCGGGTGAACTGGCCGTTGCCGCCCAGCCCCCACGGTCCCGGTCTTCGCCCGGAGCGACTGCATCGCGGCGATGGTGGTGCGGAACTCGAGATCCTGCATCCGCAGCAGGAACCGCGCGAACGTGTTGGCGAACCGCCCGCCGTGCGGGTAGGGCTTCGGGTCGTCGCGGTTCTTCATCCAGACCGCGATCTGCGCCGCCCCCACGCTCTCGTCGCCGAAGATGTCGTCGGCGGCGCAGATCTCGAGGGCGTTGGGCTCCATCTCGCCGTCCGCGTCGATGACGACGACGACGATCCGATCGTGGTCGGCGTCTGCGGGGAGCCAGGCCAGGAGCTGATGATAGGCGGCGTTGAGTGCGTCGCCCTTGCCGGTCCGCGCCTCGGGGCGACGGCGCTGAACGAGATGCACGTGCTCGTCGGCCTCGGCCCATCGGGTGACGATCGACGCCGTGGCGTCCTCGCTGTCGTCGTCGATCACCCAGACGTGGGCGCCGGGGAAGTCCCGCCGCGCCCGCGACACGGTCGTATCGATCACCGCCTCCTCGTCCCGGCACGGGATGAAGAAGTGCCATTCGAAGCTCGCCGGATCGCCCGGGGTGGTCTTCGGATAACGGAGGTAGGGGATGAGGATGAACAGGACGTACGTGACGAACGCGACGCCGAGCAGGACCGTGAACGCGTTGAGCACCGGGAACATCAGGGTGTCCTCCCCCGCGCGGGGTCCTCTTCCGGCGCGACGGACCGACGGAGCAGGCGGGGAGCCGGTGCCGACCGCCGCAGCAGGCGGGTGCGCAGGAGCAGCCCCGCCCCCACGGTGACCGCGATGCCCGCCGCCATGACCCAGGTGGTCATCGATTCCGGACCTGTGACGGCGAGGGCGCCGACCGTGGCGAGCGGGGTGGTCAGGGCGTTGCTGTACATCAGGACTCCTCAGTGCGGGTCGAGGCGACGGTGCTGCGGATGTGCGCCGCGATGCGCGCGGTGGCCTGCCCGTCGCCGAAGGGGGACGGCAGGGTGGCGAGTCGGGCGAGGGTCGGCTCCACCGCGCCGAGCAGGACGGAGGCGGCCGGAGCGAGCTCCTGCGGGGTGACGAGCCGGGTGAAGGCGCCCAGTGCCTCGGGGCGCTCGGTCGAGTCCCGCACGACGAGGACGGGGCGGCCGATCACCGTCGCCTCCTCCTGGATGCCGCCGGAGTCGGAGACCAGCAGAGCGGCGTGGGCGGCGAGCGCCAGGAACCGCTCGTAGGGGAGCGGCTCCTCGGCGATCAGTGCGTCCAGGAGGTGCGTGGCGTCCAGCGAGGTGAGCATCGCCCTGGTGCGTGGGTGCACGGGGAACACGACGGGCCACCCCGACGCCGCGATCGCGTTGAAGGCGCGGAGGGTGGCCAGGAGGTTCTCCGGAGTGTCCACGTTCTCCTGACGGTGCAGTGTGGCGAGGACGAAGCCGGCAGGCGTCAATCCGAGCCGCGCGAGCTCGTCCGCATCGCCGGCCGCGCCCGCGCGCTGGGCGCGCACCGCCTCCACCACCGGATTGCCGGTGACGCGGATGCGCTCCTCGTCGATGCCCTCGGCGAGGAGGTTGGCGCGGTTCGCCGCCGTCGCCGCGAACAGGTCGTCGGCGATGTGGTCGACCATCACCCGGTTGTGCTCCTCGGGCATCCGGCGATCGTGCGCCCGCAGTCCCGCCTCGACGTGCCCGAGGCGCACCCCTGCGGCATTCGCGGCGAGAGCGGCGGCGAACGTCGCGTTCGTGTCGCCCTGGACCACGACGTACCGCGGCTCGAAGCGGGCGATGGCCTCGGCGATCTGCTCGGCGGCGCGCCCGATCTGCGCCGCGCGCGGGAGACCGCCGACATGCAGCTGGAGATCGACGCGCTCGATCCCGCAGGACCGGAGGAACACCCGGGACATCCCCGGGTCGTAGTGCTGCCCGGTATGGACGACGAAGGCGGCATCTCCCAGTTCGCGGACGAGCGGAGCGAGCTTGATGATCTCGGGACGGGTCCCGAAGACGATCATGACGGAGCCTTTCGGCAGCGGAACGGACGAAGTGGACTGTGAGAAGTGCATTTCTGGGTACCTCGATCACCCCCCGGAGGGAGGTCCCCCGTGGCTGACGCGATCAGTGGTTATCGGTGGGTCGCGCGACGCGCGGAGACGATGAGGAGCAGAGCTCCACCCGCCAGCAGCGCGATCGCGGGGAGGACGGAGAGCGGCGTGCCGCCCGTCTGCGCGAGCCCTGCAGCGGCAGGGGCGCGGACGACGGTCGCCGCGCACGACCACTGCGCGTCGTCCGCGCAGGCGTGCGTCGCCGACAGCGGCGGCAGCGCGGGGAGGCCGGACAGGTCGTCCGGAACGGCGATCCCGGCCTGGACCGCCGCTGCCCGCAGGCCGGCGATCATCGACTCGTCATAGGCGACGGTGGCGCGGTTGACGACGGTGCCCTCGGCGTCCCGCGGCAGCTGCGCGCGGAGGGTCATCGTGGCCGACTCCCCGGGGCCGAGCTCCGGCACAACCCAGCCCACCCTGTCCTGCACGGCGACGCCCCCGGTCGAGGCGGCGATGAACCGCGCACCGTCGGGCAGGTCGTCGACGACGGGGATCTGCGTCGCAGCACCGGGGCCGACGTTCGACACGGTGATCGTGTAGTCGAGGATGGACCCCGCCGGCGCGGCGGACTGCGCCACGGTCTTGTCGATCTCCAACGAGGCGAGCGGGGCCACCGCGGTCAGGGCGCATGCCTGCTGCGGGTCGTCAGGACACGGGGTGGTCACCGTCGGCGCGGGCGTCCCGTTCGGCGCAGCGGCGGAGTTCTGCACGGTGGCGCGGTTCACGAGCTGGGCCTCGTCGAGACCTCCCGGCGTCGTGCCGGTCACGTGCAGCACGACCTCGCCGCCGGCCGGGACCTCGGGGAGCGTCCAGTGGACGGCGCCGTCGGCGACCACGCCGCCCTGATCGGCCGAGACCGCGGTCAAGGCGGGCGGAAGGACATCGGTCACGGGGACATCGGTCGCCGGGGCCGTCCCGGCGTTGCCGACGACCAGGGTGTACGACAGCGCTTCGTCATGGCCGGCGACCTGCTTGTCGACGGTCTTCGCGAGCGACAACGCCGGCAGGGCGGCGACGACAGTGGAGGCGCAGGCGACACTCGCGTCGTCCGCACACGGCGTGGAGGACGTGGGCGCCGGCGTCTCGGCCGGGACACCGGCGGGGTTCTCCACCACGGCGCGGTTGACGAGGGTGGTGCCCGCGCCTGCGCGGTCGACGGTCCCGGAGACGTGCAGGGTGCTCGTGCCGCCGGCGGGAAGGGCGTCGATTGTCCAGGCGACCGCGCCGTCGGCGACCACGCCGCCTTGATCGGCCGTCGCATCGCGCAGCCCGGCGGGAAGCGTGTCGGTCACGGGCACCTGACGGGCCTCCGCCTCGCCGGTGTTCCGGACGGTGATGGTGTAGTCGAGGACGTCGCCCGGTGCGGCCGCGGCCTTGTCGACGACCTTGGCGATCGAGAGTCCGGCGACCTTCGGGTCCGGCGTGGCGGTGGCGGTCACCCCGAGGGCGTAGCCGTCCAGCGCTGCGGTCTGCGTGCCGCCGAGGGCGAAGCGGGCGACATCGAAGACGATCCGGGTGATCTTGGTGCCCGGGACGGTGAAGCTTCCGCAGCCGCCGGGGCGCGAGGCCGCGGTGCAGGAGATCCTCATGTCGCCGCGGGAGTAGCCGTCGCCTCCGTCCACGAAAGTGGCGCCGTCGGAGACGACCGCACGGGTGGCGCCGCCGTCGGAGGAGGCGAAACGGATGCCGTCTGCGACCGAGATCCCGCCGAGCACGGTACCGCCGGTCCCGGCGCCGAACTCGGCGATGTGGATCGCGGGATCGTCGACCGGGCGATCGAACGTGATCGTGAGCTGCCCCTCGCCGCAGCGCGACGACGTCCCGCAGTTCGCGTTCGAGTGGACGTCGAGCGTCGCGAGGTCCTTCGCCGAGACACCGGCCGCGTACATGGCATCCGTGCCGCTCCAGGAGCTCAGCGTCTTACCCTCGCCGCCGAAGATGCGGGAGCCGCCGGCGAGTGTGGCGGTGGCGATCGTGCCGTCCGGCAGCGTGAACCGGCCGGTGTTCGCGTCGACGATGGTCGCGGCTCCCGTCGCGGCGTCAGCGGGTGCCGCGGCAGCGACGGCGCCCAGGGCGAGCAGCAATCCGAGCACGAAGGCGCCCGATCGTTTCCTCATGGCGATGTGGTTCCAATCTCGATCTCTTCATCCGCTGGTATCCGGAGATGGCGGACTCCTACAGGACAGCGATCCGCGGGGGTGATTACGCGCGGTTCCGAAATCAATCCACGATGACCACCTCCGCGCTCGCCGCGCCGGAGATCCCGGCGATGTTGGACTGCGCGAAACTCAGGGTCACTGCGGTCCCGGCGGGCACCGGATAGGCGTCGACGCGGAAGCTCGCCTGCCATCGCTCGTTCGCCGCGCACGTCCCCGCCGCCAGGGTGGCGCCGTAGGCGGACACCGTGAGGTCGGCACCGACCTCGCACGCCACGGTCACGGACAGCAGCTCGGTGCGTGAGACCTGTCCTGGCACGTCGATGAGGACAGGAGCGCTCGGCACGCTCGCCTCGGGGACGGGTTCCGGCTCCGGCTCCGGCGGCGGCGCTGCCGGAGCGGACGGCTCCGGCGCGGCCGACGGCGGAGGGCTCGCGACCGGCGTCGCCGCCGGGGCGGATGTCGCCTCCGGGGATGGGGCCGGGGTGGGTACGCTCCACGTCACGACCTCCGTGGCGGCGGGCGCCGCGACCACGGCGGTGCCCCCGACCACCGTGGCGGCGACGGTCGCCGCGAGGGTCGTCGCGGCGACCGCGGCCACGATACCGATGGTGGCCTTCGCCGCAGCGATACCCGCGACCGGAGCGGCGATCGCGGGCGGCAGCGGGGCGGCGCTGGCGGACAGTCCGGCAGATGTCAGCGACTGCCAGATCTGCGCACCGGCCCCCACCGTGATGCCGGCGGGGAAGAGGACGGACAGCATGCGCGAGCTGGCGTGACGCGCCTCCTCGGCCTTGGCGCGGCAGTCGGCGCACTCGTCGAGGTGGGCGTGCACACGGGCCGTGTCCCGGGGCGTGAGGCGCTGGCGGGCGTGTGCGCCCAGCTTCCCCATCGTCCACTGACACTCCCGGGAGGCCGGCGGGCGGGCCGCGACGTGCGCGGTGATCCAGGCCTGCCGGAGCCCCTCCCTGGCACGGAAGGCGAGGACCGCGGCCGCGCGCTCGCTGATGTCGAGGCGCTTGCCGATCTCGTGCATGGAGAGGTGCTCGACCTCGCCGAACCACAGCACATCCTGCCAGCGCTCCGGCAGGGCCAGGATGGCCTGCGAGACGAGCGAGGCGTCGAAATCGGCGTCGGCCGCGGCATCCGTGCTGTTCGGGTCCTCCACCGCCTCGATGTACTCGATGGGCACCTCGCGACGGGCGCGGCCCCAGCTGATGGCGAGATTGCGCATCGTGGCGAACAGGTACGGCTTGAACGCGGCCGTCGGCCCCTTCCCGGCCTGGATCGCCTGATAGATGCGGGTGAAGGACTCTGCGACGAGGTCGTCGGCATCGGCTGACCACCAGTAGCTGCGGGCCACGGCCGCCGCCGCGGGTGCGTAGCGCTCCCACAGCTCCGCATAGGCCTGCTCGTCACCCCCGCGGACCCGGTCCAGCAGGTCCGCGTCGCGTTCCCTTTCCTCGTCTCTGCGTTCGTCGCTCATGGTGTTCCCTTCCCCCGAGGGCCTGTGTCGGTGAGGTGACAGACCTCACCCGTGCGTTCTCACGCCGACGCGGGGCACGGCCCGGCGGATGTCGGCCGCACCCCGCCCGGCGCGTGCGATCAGCGGTTCCCGCGGCGTGCGCGTCGCGCGGCCGCCAGCGCGCCTCCCATCCCCAGAAGCAGCACCCCGGCGAGCAGACCCGCTGTCGCGATCCCCCCGCCGGTCGTGGCCAGCGAGCCCCCGGGAGTGCCCGCCGGCGTGCTCGGCGTGCTCGGCGTGGCCGGCGTGCTCGGCGTCGCCGGCGTGCTCGGCGTGGCTGGAACGGGCGGCGGGGGCACGACGGCCACCGGGTTCTGCACGCTCACGGTGACGGTCTCGTCCCCCACCGTGAACCGCTCCGGGCTGATCACCGGCGTGCCCCAGGCGGTGCCGGCCACGGGCTCCGGCGCCCGCTCGCGGACCCTGACCTCCGCGCCGGCAGGCAGCGCTGGGCTCGTCACCGGCGATCCGGCCTCGAGATCGAGCACCCCCGAGCCCGCCGGGAAGCCCGGCCCCGCCGGGTACGTGTACTCCAGCACGTACCGGGTCCCGGCGGGGATCCGCTCGGTCGCGGCCGCCGGACCGCTGAGGGTCTTCAGCGCCGTGAAGCGCCCGACGCGCGTACCGTTCCCCGTCCCCGAGCCGCCGTGGCGGGTGACCTCCGACGTGACCGTCGACGATGTCTCGGTGCCGACCCGGATCTCGGCGGCGTTGCGGTAGGTGCCGGCCGCACCGTCGTCGGTCACCCGCGAGAGGTAGTGCACGTTGTAGAAGCCGCCCTCGACGGCGGTGAAGGTGACGGTGGTCCCGTCGGCGGAGACGATGTAGTCGGCGGCAGCGACCTCGGTGACCGGCCCCGGGACGACGAGACCGCTGGGGAGGGTCTGCAGACCGGTGGCGACCCACAGCGACGGGTAGCGTTCCCCGGCGGCGGATTCGCGCAGGAGCTCCTGGTCGGAGCCGATGACGTCGGTGACGACGACTTCCTGACCCGCGGCCATGCCCTTCGCTCCCGCCCCGACGGCGACGTCCCACGCGATGGTGTCCGAGGTGTTCTGGTACTCCCCGCTCTTGAAGTCCGCGCGGCCTCGGAAGTCACAGTCGGTCGTGCAGATGAAAGGGTCCGGCTTCACATCGACGGAAGCGGTGACGTCACCGAAGTCGTAGGTGACCGTGGTGGTCTCGCTCACCTCGGTGGTCACCGTCGCCCAGAAGGAGAAGCCTCCGGAGAGACCGACGGGGTGCTCCTCAAGGTAAGCGCTGTCGATGTCGCAGACGAGCTGCGCGGCGGTCGTCACGCAGCGTCCCGCCTCAGCTCCCGCCGCGTCGAGCAACGGGAAGGTGTCCGGCAGCCCACGGAGGCCCTCGGGGAGCTCGACGACGAAACCGGCAGGTGCGACCGGGTTGTCCGGCAGGGACCAGGTGCCGGTCAGCTCGGCCTTCGTGCCGCTGGCGACGGCCGTCTCCGTGAAGGTCAGAGACTCGACCGTCGCGCCGGTCGTGTACGGCGGGGCCGCGGTCGCCGCGACGGGGACGAGCAGGGCTCCGACGAATCCGCCGACGATCATGGCGACGGCGGCGACGCGGCGGGCGATGCGGCTCCGTCCCGAGCGGGGTCGGACGGGTGGCGAATGGGTCAGCATGTGTTCCTCCGGTGACAGCCGCGCACACGCGACGTGGGCACGGTCGAAGATGAGACACGGCGGGGCCCGACGTACTACGCGCGTTCCGCAGGATTGCGGAACGCGACGATGCACGCCGCACGTGTCTCCACGCCGCGCGGCGTCGCACTCTCTCCGCCCGCGGCGATGCCGCCGAGCTCTCCCCCGGCCCGCAAGGTTCCCCTCCCTCGAACAGGCCGCCAACGACGGTACCCCTCATGCGGCGCATCGCAGGTGTTCGCAGCCGCGCGTATATCGGCGTTCCGGAATGGGCCGACGGAACGCCCCGAGACCCGGGGATGTGCGGCGGGCCGGGGGAGCAGCCCGCCGCACGAGGGACTCGATTTCTCCACGTCGTCGGGTTGGGGATTCGACGACGTCCTGGGCCACGGATCCCGTCCGCGCTCACATGCCCAGCCTCGCCCCTCGGCAAACAGGACGGGAACGGCCCCTGAGCATTACGCCGGATAAGCTCGGAAACGTGCCGATCGCCCCCTCCGCCTCCCCTGCCACCGCCGACGACGACCTCCGCCGCCTCGCCGACGCGCTCCGCGACCCGGCACCGCTGAACTGGGTCATCACCGGCGACTCGATCACCCACGGCCTGGTGCACACCCAGGGCGGGCGCAGCTACCAGGAGCACCTCCACGAGCTGATCAGGGGCGAGCTCGAGCGCGTCCGCGACATCGTGCTCAACACCGCGATCAGCGGCAACCGGATCGTCGACATCCTCGACGACTGGGAGCGTCGGGTCGCGGGCTGGCAGCCGGATGTCGTCACCCTCATGGTCGGCACCAACGACGCCTCGGACGGCGGGCCCCGACCGGTGATCTCGCCGGACGACTACGCCGCCTCCCTGCATGACTTCGTGAGCCGGGTGCGCGAAATCGGCGCCATCCCGGTGCTCCAGACGCCGCCCGCCATCGACGTCCGCAACGCGCCGGAGCGGGCGCGGATCGCCGACTTCGCCGAGGCCGTCCGTCGGGTCGCGTCCGCGGAGGACGTGATCCTCGTCGACCAGTACGCGCACTTCGCGGAGCTGGGCGGTGGCGGGATGCCGTGGGGCCTCATGAACGACCCCTTCCACCCCAGCGCCGCCGGACACGCCGCTCTCGCCCTGGAGCTCGCCCGCGTCCTCGGCATCGCGCCGGAGGGACCGCGCGCCCGCACAGCCGCCCTCCTGGAAGGCATGGTCGGCACGGCTCGCGTCTTCGGCTGAGAGGCGCGGATTCACCCGGCCAGGGTGACCGCTCTGGACGGCGGTGACGGCGCGACGCTAGGTTGAGCGCATTCACACTCGACAGTGAGGTGGGGGCATGTCGCACGTCGTCGCAACCGGGGCCGGCAAGGCCATGATGGAACGTCGGAACGATCCGACGCACGAGTACATCCTGAAGCTCACCGGCAAGGAGCGGCCTCGGGTCCTCTTCGTCGGCACCGCGACCGGCGATGACACCGCCTACATCGTGAGCTTCTACTCCACGTACGACTCCGACAGATGCGCGCCGCACCACCTGCCGCTGTTCCATCGCGCCGTCGACGACCTGGCCGGGTTCGTGAAGGGCTTCGACGTCATCCACGTCGGCGGCGGGAACACCGCCAACATGCTCGACGTCTGGAAGCGTCAGGGCCTCGACGAGATCATGCGCGAGATGTGGGAGGACCCCTCGTCGAACGTCGTGTTCACGGGAGGCAGCGCGGGCGGCATCTGCTGGTTCGAGGGCGGCACGACCGACAGCTACGGACCCACGCTGCAGGTGCTCCCCGAGGGCCTCGGGTTCCTGCACGGCAGCTTCTGTCCGCACTACGACGCCGAGGACCAGCGACGGCCGCTCTTCCACGCCTCCCTGCTCAGCGGCGAGCTCTCCACCGGGTATGCGGTGGGCAACCTGCAGTCGTTGCACTTCGAGAACAGCGAGTTCGTCACGGCGGTCAGCCCGGTCGAGAACGCGTTGGCGCTGAAGGTCGAGGCGGCCGACGGGAATATCGTCGAGACCGAGCTGCCGGTGCAGGTCCTCACCGGGGCGGCGCCGATCGTGAAGGGGCCGTCGTCGTGAACGACAGCGTCTGGATCCTCGTCGCCGAGCTCATCGTCGTCGTCCTGGCGATCTTCATGGGCACCCGCACGAGCGGGATCGGCCTGGGCGTGTGGGGCCTCGTCGGCGTCGCGGTGCTCGTGTTCGTGTTCGGGGAGGCCCCCGGCAACGCCCCCGTCGACGCGGTGTTCATCGTCATCACGGTCATCACCGCGGCCTCGACCATGCAGGCCGCCGGCGGCATCGACTGGATGGTGTCGGTGGCCGCGAAGGTCATCCGCAAACGCCCGAAGTCCGTCGTCTTCCTCGCGCCGGCCATGTCGTTCCTCTTCACGGTCGGCGCGGGGACCGGCAACATCTTCTACCCGCTGCTGCCCGTGATCTACGACGTCTCCTACCAGCAGAAGATCCGGCCGGAGCGGGCGCTGTCGGTCTCGGCCGTCGCCTCGCAGGTCGGCATCCTGTGCTCGCCGGTCTCCGCGGCCACCGCATCGATGGTCGTGCTGCTCGCGCCGCAGGGCGTCGACCTCGGCGGCCTGCTCCTCATCATGTGGCCGGCCTCGATCGCGGGCCTGCTCGTCGCCGCCCTGGTCATGATGCGTCACGGCAAGGACCTCGAGGACGACCCGGAGTACCAGAAGCGCCTGGCGGAGGGGCAGATCAAGCCGCCCACCGTCGACGCGCACGAGAACAAGCTCCCGCCGACCGCCGTGCTCTCGGCCTCGCTGTTCCTCGCGGGCGTCGCGGTGATCGTCTTCTTCGGCCTGTTCGAGAACCTCCGTCCGGTCATCGGCACCGATGACGACGGCGACCCGCTCCGCCTGAGCGTCACGGTGATCATCGAGGTCGTCATGGGCATCATCGCCGCGCTGATCTTCGTGTTCTGCAAGGTCAAGGCCGCCGACGTGCCGAAGCAGTCCACGTTCCCCGCGGGCATCGTCGGGGCCATCGCCCTGTTCGGCATCGCCTGGCTCGCCAACACGTTCGTCGCCGCGAACCAGACCCTCATCGTCGACGGGCTGGGCTCGGTCGTCTCCGGATCGTCCGCCTTCCTCGGCGCTCTGCTGTTCGCGCTGGCGCTCTTCGCTGTCGCCATGCTCACGACCAGCCAATCGAGCGCCACGAACGCGATCGTCCCGATCGGCATCACGATCGGTCTGCCCGCCTCCCTGCTGGTGGGGCTGTGGCCGGCGGCGATGGGCATCTACACGCTGCCCGCCAACGGCAGCCAGGTGGCGACGGTCGCGTTCGACCAGACCGGAACGACGAAGATGGGCAAGTTCGTCATCGACCACTCGTTCCAGCTGCCGAACCTCGTCTACGTCGGCACGGCGATCGTCGTCGGGGTGGCGCTGTCGTTCCTGTTCACGTGACATGACCGACGTCGTCG
Source organism: Microbacterium sp. NRRL B-14842 (assembly GCF_050470785.1). Taxonomy (NCBI): domain Bacteria; kingdom Bacillati; phylum Actinomycetota; class Actinomycetes; order Micrococcales; family Microbacteriaceae; genus Microbacterium; species Microbacterium sp. NRRL B-14842. Next base: position 2,985,991 of record NZ_JBFLUM010000001.1, read on the forward strand.
ACCGGTCGGCGCTGCGGCAGTTCCTCCTGGGACTGGCTCAGGGCATGAATGCATCGGCGGAGTCCGTCGACCGCATCCGGGACACGATCGCCGAGGTGGCCACGGCATCGGGGGGAGACGGCGCCGACTTCGTCGTCCTGCCGACGATCATCATCGTGGAGACGGGGGACGCGGAGGAGCAGCGGGTCGCGTTCCGGTCGGCCACGAACGCCTCGTTCCGCTTCGACCAGATCGCCGCGCTGTACGACCTCATCGCGCAGGCGAAGACCGGCGCCGTGGACCCGCTGGACGGCATCCGGCGGCTCAACGAGATCGGCGCGATGCGCCCGCGGCTCGGCTGGTTCACCCGCACGCTCGGGCATGCCATCCTCACGACCGGCCTCGCGCTCCTGCTCGCGCCGACCTGGCAGGGCGCGCTCGTCGCCTTCGTGCTCGGGTTCGGGATCGGCCTGCTCAAGCTCGTGCGCTCCCCCACACTGCAGCTGGTCATGCCCATCGCCGCGGCCTTCGTGTGCGCCGCCGCGGTGTTCCTGCTCGCGGAGGTGATCGAGATCGGCGACCCGATCCGGCTGCTGATCGCGCCGCTGGTGACCTTCCTCCCCGGCGGCGTGCTCACCACGGCGACGGTCGAGCTCGCAGCCGGGCAGATGATCTCCGGTGCGTCCCGCCTCATCTACGGGTTCGTGCAGCTCGCCCTCCTCGCCTTCGGCATCCTCGCCGCGGGCGCGGTGGTGGGCGTCTCGAGCGACTCGTACGAGGCGCTCGACGCCTCCTCGTCCTACCTGCCCTGGTGGGTGCCGCTGCTGGGCATCCTCGTGTTCGCACTCGGCAACTACCTGCACTTCTCCTCCCCGCCGTCCACATTCGGGTGGGTGCTGCTCGCCCTGGTCGTCGCCTACCTCGGCCAATGGGCGGGAACGGAGTTCATCGACCCGGCGGTCGGCGGCTTCGTCGGCGCGGTCGCCGTCACGCCGGTCGTGTTCTGGATCGCCGGGCTGCGCCACGGGGCCCCGTCGCAGCTCACGTTCCTCCCCGCGTTCTGGCTGCTGGTGCCGGGAGCGGCGGGGCTGGTGGGACTCACCGAGGCGGTGGCGACCGACAACGGTCTCGCCGACTTCACCGCCGCCCTCGTCTCCGTCATGTCGATCGCCCTGGGTGTGCTCATCGGCACGGCGCTCTACCGCGTCGTGCACCACGGCGCGGAGGAGTTCGTCCAGTTCGCCGTCGCCCCGCCGCCCGCGGAGGACGAAGAGCCCGCGCCGACGCTCTGGCACCGCCTGTCTGCCCCGCTGCGCCGCCTGCGCCGCCGCGATCGCTAGCGGTACACCTCGCGACGGTGGCCGGCGTGCACGACGACGACCGTCAGGATCCCGTCCTCGATCCGGTAGAGCACCCCGTAGTCCCCCGTCCGCACCCGCCACTCCGGTCGGCCGGTGAGCTTGCGTGCCGCGGGGGGCCGCGGGTCTTCGGAGAGGAGCTCGATGACGGCCTGGATACGTCGCCTCGCCTCAGGAGGGAGCTTGCGGATCGCCCGCACGGCGACAGGCAGGACCTGGACGTCGTAGGTCACGGCACGAGCCCGAGGTCCCGCTTCACCTCCTCCCACGGGATCGGCGTCTCGGCCAGTCGCGCGGTCTCCTCCCAAGCGGCATCGACCGCGCGGATGTCGGCCAGTTCCTCCGCGTCTTCGAGGAGTCGCTTCAGCAGGCTGGCATCGACGACAGCCGCCACCGGGAGGTTTCGTCGGGTGAGATAGACGGGCTCCTTGCGCGCCTCGTCGATGATGGACGCCAGCCGCCCCCGGGCTTCCGTGATCGCGATCTCGCTCATGAGTCCATAGTAGTGCGAAACGTACAGAACAGCGCGGAAAGGACAGGTCGCAGAAAGGCGACGGGCCCGCGCCGCGGAGGCGACGCGGGACCCGGTGTCGATCAGAGCGTGGCGAGGATCTCCTTCATCTCCGCGATCTCCGCGGTCTGCGCGTCGACGATGTCCTGCGCGAGGGCGACCGCGTCGGCGTTCTCGCCGTCCGCGACCTCCGTCTCGGCCATCTCGACCGCGCCCTCGTGGTGGGCGATCATCTGCTCCAGGAACAGCCGGGACGCCTCCGGGCCCGCGGCGGCTTCGAGCGCGGCGAGGTCGTCGTCGCTCATCATGCCGTCACCGTGGTCCATCTCGGCGGGGTCACCCGCCTCGGCACCCCAGTCGTCGAGCCATCCCTGCAGCTGCTCGATCTCCGGGCCCTGAGCGGCCGTGATGCGTTCGGCGAGGTCGGTCACCCGTGGGTCGACGTCATCCTTCGCGAGCACGATGTCCGACATCTCGACGGCCTGCTCGTGATGGACGATCATCATGGACGCGAACATCGCATCGGCCTCGTTCGCTCCGGCCAGCGGGGCGTCCGAGGTGGAGTGATCCATACCGGAGTGGTCAGCTGGTCCTGCAGGTGCGGCCGAGGCGCATCCCGCGAGGGCGAGGGTTCCGACCAGCACGAGGGCGGCGGCGGCAGCGGTTCGATTCTTCATTTCTCTCTCATCTCTGTCTGTCGGAAGGGCGTCCGCGGTCGCGGAGCCCGGGCGCTCACCAGCGCCGATCAGGTCCGACTGATGCAGAGGTCGTGGAGTGAGGGGGGACGGAGAGGGGCGGCGGCGGTTCCCGCGCGCACGCGGAGGGCGCGCAGCAGGGGAGCGATCACGGCCGCGCGGGTGGGGCGCAGCACCAGGAGCAGTCCGCCGAGGAGCGCGAGGACGCAGGCCGCGCCGCCATCCCCCGCGGAGTCGTCGGGGACGACGGCCGCCTCGGCGACGGACACCGCATGCGCCGCCGACGCCGAGGGGTGCCCGGGCACCGGTGCCGCGTGGCCCGCCATCGCGTGCGCTCCGGGGGTGCCGTGCGTGTCGAGCGCGTGCATGCCGAGGAGCCCGAGCACGACGCCGCCCACGAGGAGGACGACGAGCAGCGCCCTCTGGAGCACGCGACGACCGGCCATGGGTTCACTATACCCGGTGGGGGTATAGTGAACCCAGTCAGTGGGCGACGCCCGCGCGACGCAGCAGCCGGCGGACGGCGAGGACGACTCCCGCCACAGCGAGCTCCCCGAGCACCCGGCCGAGCAGCGTGGCGATGAGCACCGGCGGGACGAGGTGCTCCGGGGAGAACACCGGGAGGGCCACGAGGAAGAGCACCACCCCGGTCACGGCGCCGGCGAGCAGGACACGACCCGGGCGGACCGCGGCGTCGCGCCGGAACGGCAGCGCGAGGTCGAGGACCGCGCCGCCGAGGACGAGCGGCACCACCCCGAGCAGCCCGATCGGGGACACCGCGAGCGTCAGCACCCCGGTCACGAAGGCGGCCAGCGTCGCCATGCCAGGGACCCGGGTGACGACGCGGGCGAGGAAGGGCAGTGCGGTGTGCACGGCCGCGACCAGGGCATACGCGGGAGGGGAGGCAGCGGCCAGCACGCTCGTGACCGGGACGACAGCCAGGAAGACGAGGGCCTGAACCGCGCCGAGGGCTGCGCTCACGAGCAGGGCGCTGGTCGGCACACGGCGGGACACGGGCGATATCGGATCACTCACTCCTCCGAGCCTAGAACTCCCGGCGCCCCCGCTCCGCAGCGTCCTGCACCGTGCGGGTTTGGATATCGTAGGGGTGGGGATGCGTACCTGGGGAGGGACGATGCCGGCTTTCGGCGCGCAAGGGGACACGAGGTTTCCGCGGGTTTCCGCGCACGTGATCGGGCGTCCGCGGCTGAACGCGGTGCTGGACGCGGGAGCTCCGCTCACGCTGCTGCGCGGCGCCGCGGGCTCCGGGAAGACCACCGCCCTGGTCGGCTGGGCCTTCACCTGCTCCGCCCGGGTCGTGTGGCTCACGGTCACACCGGCCCTGGCGACGAGCCCGGCACTGGCATCTGCGCTGCTGCGGGTGCTGCGCGGCACGGACACGGACACGGGCGCAGGCAGCACCGATCCGGCCACCGGGGACGGCTGGCCCGCCGTCGGGCACTACCTGTGCGATCACGAGGAGCCTGTCGTCATCGTCCTGGACGACGCCGCCGCGCTCGACCGGGATGCGGTCTTCGACCTCTGCCGCACGGTCGCCGTCCCGTCGCACGTCCGCCTGATCGTCGCCACGAATCGCCCCAGTCCCTTCGACAGCGACGGCATCGGCCTCGTGATCGACACCGCGCTGATCTCTCCGGAAGACCTCGCGTTCGACACCGACGAGATCCGCCGCGCTCTCGACGTGGACGAGGACACCGCCGTCGCCGTGCGGGCGGCCACCGAGGGATTCGCGGCGGTCGTGCGTGCCGTCGCTCTCCGCGGCCGTGCCCCCGACGGCACGACGATCGTGGAGGTCGCGACGGCGGCGGTCGACGACTACCTCCGCAGCCGCATGGAGGAGGGCACGTTCGGCGCCGGCGTCCTGGAGGGTCTTATCCGGATCAGCATCACGGACACGGTCGACCTGCCGTTGGCGCAGGCCCTCAGCAGCGATCCGGACATCGGCACGGCCCTCGACGAGGCCGAGGCGTTCGGCTTCGGCCGATGGTCGACGGACTCCGGGCGCCGGACCTTCACGATCGCCGCGCCGGCCCGCACCCTGCTGCGTCACGACCTCCTGCGGCGGTTCCCCGCCGAGATCCGCGTGCTCCGACGCCTCGCGATCGAGGGCGCCCTGCGCCGCGGCGCCCCCTTCGAAGGACTGCGCCTCGCGATGGAGGAGGACGACCTCCACCTCGCGGCCCACGTCATCATGTCCGGGTGGAGCCACCTCCTGGACCACGACGGTCGCCGGGTCGTGGCGCTGCTGGGCGACCTGCCTCTCGCCCGGCTGAAGCAGGAGCCGCTGGTGGCCATGCTCCTGGGCATCTGCCTCAATGCCAACCGGCTCCGGCGGGTGCGCGGACTGCAGCTGCTGCGGATGGCGATCTCCGCCGCGAACGCCCGTCGGAACACGCTCTCGCCGACGGAGCGCCTGTTCATCTGGACTGCCGAGAGTGCGGCGCTGCGCGTGATCGGGATGCCCGACAGGGCGGGGCAGGTGGCCGCCCGCGCGCTGGCTCTGTTCACCGAGACACCCGAGTCCCAGTGGGAGCAGTACGCGATGGAGATGCCGCTGCTCTGCACGCACCTCGGCATCTCGCTCTACTACGGCGGCCGTCGGGAACAGGCCGTGCGCCTGTTCGACGAGGCCGCCGCCCTCGCGGCGTCGCAGGGCAGCGGGAAGGCGTTCCACGCCGTCAGCCTCCTCGGCGGGATCCACGCCCTCAACGGCGATCTGCCGGAGGCCCGGCACTATGTCGAGATCATCCGCGACGGCTCGTGGGATCCCGCGCAGCTGGACGGCTACCGCGGCACGTTCTACCGCGTCGCCGAGGCGATGCTGGCGGTCGAGGACGGCGACCTCGCCGCAGCCAAGCACCACGCGCGCGCCTTCCTCCCGCACCGGGCGACGAGCGAGCACTGGACGACGATGGCGACGGTCGAAGCCTGGATCGCGCTGCATGAGGGCGATGCCGCGGGCGGACTGGAGCGACTGGAGTCGTTCGCCCGACTGCGCGGACGCGAGGCCGGCTCTCCGCCGGCCCGCCAGGCGCTGAGCCGCCCGCGGATCCTGCTCCACCTCGCCCTCGGCGACATCCGCGCCGCGCGCGGCATCAAGCAGCGCGACGCCGGGGCGGACCGCTTCGGCACCCTTCTGGAACGGGCCAGGGTCGCCCTGATCGACGGTCGCGCGCCCGAGGCGGCGCGGCTCCTCTCTCACACGCGCCTCGAGCCGACGACCTCACGCGAGCGCGCGGAGGCCGCGGCGGTGCAGAGTGCCGCCCTCCACCGGGTCAGTCCCGCCGCCGCGCAGGCCGTGACCGCGGCGCTGAACGCCCAGCTCGCCGACCGCGGACTGCGCACCCCGCTGGCGCTGCTCAGCGCCGAGGATTTCGCCGCCGTCCGCGCCGACCTCGCTCCGATCGGCGGCGCGCCGCTGCCCGACCGATCCGCGTTGCCGTCGTTCGCCGCCCGCCCGAGGCTGTCCTCGCGGGAGCAGGTGGTGCTGCACGCGCTCACCACCGGGGCGCCGCTGCCCGAGATCGCCGCGGAGCTCCAGGTCTCGCCGAACACCCTGAAGACGCAGCTCCGCAGCATCTACCGCAAGCTCGACGCGGCCAACCGTACGGAGGCGCTCGAACAGGCCGCCCGGCACGGCCTCCTCCGCGGATGACGAGAGCCCCGCCCGTCGCAGACGACGGGCGGGGCTCTCCGGCGGAACCGCTAGCTCTGCAGGCGGCGTCGGCGCACCAGCAGCAGCACGGCACCGCCGATCAGGAGGGCGATCGCGAGCCCGAGGACCCACGGCGCCAGCTGTCCACCCGTGAGGGCGAGCGGCGTCAGCACCGGGTTCTCGGTCGTGCTCGTCGGGGGCGTGATCGTCTCCCCGCCGGGAGGCGTGGCCGACGCCGTGGCCGCGTTCCGCAGCGTCGCTCCCGCCGCGTCGGCGTGCACGGTCACCGCATAGGTGATCACGACGCGCTCCCCTTCCGCGAGGCTGCCGGTCCAGCGCAGCGTCGTGCCGTCGATCGTCGGCGCGGCCACCGCACGGTCACCCACCGTGGCGGTCGCCGAGCCGCGGAGGTCGGCGTGCCGCAGCACTCCGGCCAGGTCGTCCGTGACGACGACCTCGTCCAGACCCGTCTCGCCGGTGTTGGTGCCGGTGAGGGTGTAGGTCACGACGCTGCCCGTCGCGACGGCGGAGCCGGATGCGGGGTCGGACGTCTTGACGAACGCGAAGCCCGGGGTGCCGACGGGGTTCTCCGTCGTCACCGGCGGCGGGGTCAGCTCGGCGCCACCCGGAGGCGTCGCCGTGCCCTCGACGGTGTTCGCGATGATCACGCCGCCGGCGTCGCCGTGCACGGTCACCGAGTAGGTGATCGTGACGCGCTCGCCGACCGCGAGGTCACCGGTCCAGGTGAGCTCATCTCCCGCGACGACGGGTGTCGCGGCGGTGCCGTCGCTCAGGGTCGCCGTCGCGTCGCCGTTGTAGGCGGCGTGGGCGAGCACACCCGAGAGGTCGTCGACGATGCGGACCGGAGCCAGCGCCGTCTCCCCCGTGTTCACGCCGGTCACCGTGTAGGTGACGACGCTGCCCGGGTCGACACGCGTGCCGGAGGCGGGGTCGGCGAACTTGTGCAGCTCGAAGCCCGGCTCGTTCACGGGGTTCTCGGTCGTCGCCGGCGGCGTCTCGATGGGCGGCACGCCACCGGGCGGGGTCGCCGAGCCGGAGGCCGAGTTCTCGATCACGGACCCGCCGGCATCCGCCCGCACAGTCACCGAGTAGGTGATCGTGACGGTCTCGCCGACCTGCAGCGCACCCGTCCACGACAGCCCCTCCTCGGCCACCGTCGGCGCGGTGGTCACCGTGCCGCCGATCGTCGCGGTCGCATCGTCGTTGTACTCGGCGTGCGCCAGGACACCGGAGAGGTCATCGGTGATGGTGACAGGGTCGAGAGCCGTCTCCCCCGTGTTCACGCCGGTCACCGTGTAGGTGAGGACACTGCCCGGGTCGACCGCCGTGCCCGCAGCCGGGTCGACGCTCTTCGAGACCGAGAATCCGGGCTCGTTGACCGGGTTGGTCGTGACACCGGGCGGCGGCGTGATCGTGGATCCTCCGGGCGGGGTCGCCGTCGCGGACGCCGCGTTCTCGATCACGGTGCCGACGCCGTCGGCGCTCACGGTCACGGAGTAGGTGACGGTCACGGTCTGGCCGACCGCGAGCGCCCCCGTCCACGACAGCTCGGTGCCGTCCAGGGTCGCGGGAGCCGCAGCGGCACCCGCGATGCTCGCCACGGCGTCCGCGTTGAACGTCGCGTACGGCAGCACGCCGGACAGGTCGTCGGTGATCGTCACCGGGTCGAGCGCCGTCTGGCCCGTGTTGACCGCGGTCAGCGTGTAGGTGAGCACGTCACCGGGGTCGACAGCGGTACCGGCGGCGGGGTCGACGGTCTTGGCGAACGCGAAGCCGGGCTCGTTCACGGGGTGCTCCGTGCTTGACGGCGGCGGCGTGATCGGCGTGCCGGGAGTCGTGGGGCTCTCGGGGTCGCTCGGGTCGGCGGGGATGAGCGGGGTCGCCTCTCCCGTCGCCGTGTTCGCGATGGTCTCGCCGCCGGCGGTGGCGTCGACGGTCACCGAGTAGGTGATCACGACGTCCTGGCCGGGGCGCAGCACGCCGTTCCACGACAGGGCGCCGTCGGCCACGCGGACATCGCCGCGGGTCGCGGACACGTCGTCGTTGTACGCCGCGTGGGCCAGCGCCGCGCGCAGGTCGTCGCCGATCTCGACGGGGTCGAGGACGGTGTCGCCCGTGTTGCGGCCGGTCACGGTGTAGGTGATCACGGTGCCGGGGTCGACGCGCGTGCCCGTCGCCGGGTCGGCCGTCTTGGTGACGGTGAACCCGGGGGTCGCGACGGGGTGCTCCGTCGTCGCCGGCGGGGTCTCGACCGGGGTGCCCGGCGTCGTCGGACTCTCCGGGTCGGTCGGGTCGGTCGGGATCAGCGGGGTGCCCTCACCGGACACCGTGTTGCGGAGCAGCACGCCCGTCGCCTCCTCGTCCACCGTCACCGTGTAGGTGATGTCGACGCGGTCGCCGGGAGCGAGCGTCCCGGTCCAGGTGAGGGTGGTGCCGGAGAGCGTGACGGATCCGGACGAGGCCTTCGCGTCGCCGCCGTACTCCGCGTTCGCGAGGACGGCCGAGAGGTCGTCGACGATCGTCGCGGGGTCGAGGACCGTGTTGCCGGTGTTGACGCCCGAGACCGTGTAGGTGATCGTGTCACCCGCGCGGACGGCGGTGCCGGAGGCCGGGTCGGCCGACTTCGTGACCTCGAAGCCCGTGTCGACGACGGGGTGCTCCGTCTCCGCCGCCGGCGGGACGATCGGGGTCCCCGGCGTCTTCGCCCCGGAGGGGTCGGCGGGGTCGGTCGGGATCTGCGGCGTGGCCGATCCGGTGACGACGTTGTGCAGCAGGGCCTTCTCGACACCCGCGTCCACCGTCACGGTGTAGCGGATCGTGACCGATTCCCCGCGCGGGATAGCGCCGGTCCAGGTGAGGGTGGCGTCGGCGACCCGCACGGAGCCGCGGTCGGCCGTGACGTCGTCGTTGTAGCCGGCGGAGCCGAGCACGCCCGACAGGTCGTCGACGATCTCCGCGGGATCGAGGTCGGTGTCGCCCGTATTGGTGCCGGTGATCGTGTAGGTGATCGTGTCACCGGCGGACACGGCCGTGCCGGAGGCGGGGTCGGCCGACTTCGAGATCGTGAAGCCGGAGCCGATCACGGGGTGCTCGGTGGTGACCGTCGGCGGGACGATGAGGTCACCCGGAACCTGCGGCCCGGTCGGGTCGCCCGGGTTCGGGGTGGTGGGAGTGCCCGATCCGGTCACGCTGTTGCGCAGGATCTCGCCGGAGGTGTCGTCGCCCACGGTCACCGAGTACGTGATCGTCACGGTCTGTCCGGGCTGAAGCGTTCCGGTCCAGGCGAGGGCGTTCCCGGTCAGGGTCGCGCCGCCCGTGGTGACGGTGGTGCCGCCGACCGTGGTCGTGATGTCGTCGTTGAAGGCGGCGCTCGCGAGCACGCCGGAGAGATCGTCGGTGACGGTCGCCGGGTTCAGGACGGTCGCCCCGGTGTTCGTGCCCGTGACGGTGTACTCGATGGTCTGGCCCGGCTCCACCACGGTGCCCGCGGCGGGATCGGAGGTCTTCGCGACCTCGAAGCCGGCGACGGGGTGCTCGGTGGTGACGGCTGGAGGGGTGATCGGAGGCAGACCCCCGGGCGGCGTGCCGGATGCGGTGACGCGGTTGGCGATGCGCTCGCCCTCCACGCCCTCGTCGACGACGACGGAGTACGTGATCGTGAGTACCTGCCCGGGCTCGAGGGCACCGGTCCAGGCGAGGTCGTCGCCCGTGACGGTGGCGGCGCCGGACGACACCGGGTCGCCGTCGATCGCCGTGGCCACGTCGCCCTGGTACTCGGCGTTGGCGAGCACACTCGACAGGTCGTCGGTCACGGTGACCGGGTCGAGGCGGGTGTTGCCGGTGTTCTCGGCCTGCACCGTGTAGGTCAGTCGCTGGCCGGCCTGCACGGCGGTGCCGTCGGCGGGGTCGGAGGTCTTGCGGAGCGCGAGGTCCGGCGCGAGGCGGACGTTCGTGTAGGTGCACGTGACGTCGGTGCCGAGCGGGCCGGACGGCTGGGTGACCTGTCCGTCGGCGGTGACGGCCACCGGGGTGGTCGAGCCGTCGGCGTTCACCTGCAGGCAGACGAGGGAGGCGTCGTACTTCGTGAGGTCGGTCGAGCCCGCCGCCGACTCGGACAGCCGGAAGGTGTCCCCCTGGTTGGTGAACACGGGGCCGACGTAGTCCGGCTGCAGACCGGAGCGGTCGCCACGGGTGACGGCGTCGGTCTGCGCGACCTGGTAGCCGACCGGCGACTGCACGCGGAGCCCGAACTGGTCGGTCCCGGCGTGACGGCCTTCGGGGAGATCCTTCTTCAGCGTCAGCGTGTTCGGGAACGTGCAGCTCGCCATGTCGGTGGGCGAGAAGGACCCGAGCGAGGTGGTGTTGACGGTCTGTCCGCGGGGCAGATCGACCTCGACGATGTACGGGTTGGTCCCCCCCACCGAGACGAAGATGTGGCCGAGGTTCCCGAACGCGATGCCGTTGCCCTGCACGCCCGCGCCCATGTCGTGCACCTGCTTGGCATCGATCGTGGCCGTGCTGGGCTGGAGCGTTGCGGGCAGGTCGGCGGAGTAGATGTATCGGTCGGCGACCAGCACGAGCTGACCGGAGGCACTGAAGGCCATGTCGCCGTTGGCCCCGAAGGCGCTGCTGCCGGTAGTCGGGCGCAGCTTGCCTACCTGCACGTAGGTCTGCGGCGTGACGCTCTCGTTCCACGCATAAAGGTTGATGGCGCCATCGAGCGTGCCGCTGGCGAAGTAGTACACGCCCGTGACGGGATGCACGGCCCCTCGGAGGACAGAGGAGTCTGTGCGGCTGGTTCCCAGCGTGAACGGCGTTCGGGTCGTCGTTCCCTCGCCCCGACGGTCGTGCTTGGCCAGCACCTTGTCCGTGCCGACGTTGGTCACCGTGTACGCGTACGTTCCGTCCGCCGACAGGCCGAGCCCGTTGTCGGAGTGGCCGAGGCCGATGCTCGTGGCGCCGAGGGTGCCGCCCTGCTCGTTCACGGCGAACTCGCGCACCTCGGTGGCGCTCTGCACGTACACCGCTCCCGGCGTGCAGAGGAACGGCTCTGCCGCGGCGGCAGGCGCGGCGGTCAGCGTCCCGCCGACGACGATCATCGACGACGCGACGAGCGCCGTGCTCACGGCACCGCCGATCAGCCTCTTCGTCCGGCCCCGCCAGCGGCTGTGCCGCTCCGGCGGAAGGCCATCGGACGTGCGGTCCTTGCGGGCAACACGGAATCCCATGACTGCTCTCCCCATTCATCGCGTTCCGGCACGCATCCGCGCACACGGAAGCCCCCGCCCCCTCAGGCGACCGCCGAGCACCCTTTCGGGCAGGGTGGACTCGGTCCGGGCCTCCGCCAGCCTGCCCGGCTGCCGCGGAGGCCCCCGACCGAACCGGGGGAATTCACCCCTCCTTTTCACCCCGGGACGGCACGCCGGAGGGCGCACCGGGATCCCGATGCGCCCTCCGGTGGTCGCGGGCCTACTCGCGAGAGCCGATCTCCTCGATCGGGCGGCGGCGCAGCGCGGCCCCTGTCGCGACCCGCAGCGCGACGAGGGCGAGCGCGCCCATGCCGCCGACGATCGCGAGGGAGCCGAGCACGGGCATCGCCGGGAGCGGCTGCCCGGAGATGCCGTAGCTCATCCCCATCAGCGGCGGGATCGCCACCAGCACGCCGAAGACCATCGCGAGGGCGGCGATCAGGATCGCCTCGGTGCGCATCGTGGCGCGCACCTGTCCCCGGGAGGCGCCGATGAGCTGCAGCAGGGCGAACTCCCGGGACCGCTCCCCCGTCGCCATGACGAGCGTGTTCACGACGGCGATCGCGATGTACCCGAGGATGACCAGCAGACCGATGAGGCTCACCCATCCCTGCTGCGACACGGCCCCGGTCATGCTGGGCTTCTGACCCGAGCCGGGGGCCACCTGCAGACCGTCGGCGGCGAAGGCGTCGGCCGGCGCGTCACCGTCCACCGACAGGAGGGCGAACGAGTCGAGCGCTGCGGAGGTGTGCGCGCGGACGTGGTCGACCGCCATGGTGAGATCGCCGAACCCGAGACCGCGCTCGTAGATGCCGACCACGGTCGCCTCCAGCGGCGCCCCGTCGCCGAGGACGCCCGTCACCGGGTCGCCGACGTCGAGGCCGAGCGTGTGCGCCGCATCGGCGCTGACCGCGACGGTCGCACCGCCGTCGAGGGCGGTGAGGGACCCCTCCTGCACCCGCAGGTCGAGCAGGCCGTCCGCGGTCGTCGGGTCCACGCCCTGGAGCACGTACTCCGTGCGCTCGATCTGACCTTCGATGTCGAGCGAGTCGAGCACCGCGGTGCTGACGACCACGCCGGTCGCTGCCGTCACCCCCGGCTCGTCGCGCAGCGCGCCGACGGCGTCGGGGGAGAGCCCGGCCGGAGCGGCCACACGCAGGTCGGCGGTGACCCCGGCCCGGGCCTGGGTCGCGGCCTCGTCCGCGACGATCGCCGGCCCGCCGATCTGCACGAGACCCAACCCGATGCCGAGGGCGATCGGGAGGATCGCGGCCGCCATCCGCCGACTGCCCGCGGTGGTGTGGGCGGCGGCGAGGAAGCCCGCGGCCGACGAACGACGCAGCACCGGCCCGACGAGGCGCACGCACAGGGCGACGAGCCACGGTCCCAGGAGCGCGAGCGCCACGATGAGCATGATCGCGGCTCCGGCGGAGGCGCCGACCGCTGCGTCGCCGCGGAGCATCAGCGGGACGGTCGAGACCGAGACGCCGGCGGCGGCGAACACGATGCCGGTGATGATGCGGGGCAGGCCGATCGGGCCCTGGCCCGTCGAGGACTCGCGCAGCGCCTCGATCGGATCGAGGCGGGCGGGGCGCCGGGCCGCGATGCGCGCCGCTCCCCAGGCCGCTCCGAGCACCAGCACCAGTGCGCTCAACGCCGGGAACGGGCTCAGCGCGAGGGCGAAGTCGCCGGGGATGACTCCTCCGGCCACGAACGCCGACTGCAGTGCGGAGGACAGCAGGTACCCCGGGGCGATCCCGAGCAGCGCGGCGACGACGGCGACCGCGAGCGTCTCCCGCGCGATGAGGGCGTGCACCTGCGACGGGGTCGCCCCCACCGCGCGGAGCAGGGCATACTCGCGGCGACGCGCCTGGACCGACAGCGACAGCGTCCCCGCGACGATGAACAGGGCGACGAGGATGCAGGTGCCCACGAACGCGCTGCCGATCGCGATGAGCAGGGTGCGCGCCGCCGCCGAGTCGAGGAACTCCACGTCTCCTCTGGCGTCTCCGGTCCGGGCGACCAGATCCGGGAACGCCTCGCGGATCGCGACCGCCGTGCGCTCGGGGTCCCCGTCGACGAACACGCCGAGCGCCTGCGGGGCCCCGTCGTGCGGGTCGAGGTCGCGGATGCGCTCGTCCGTCAGGAACACCGACACCGCGCGCTCCGGCAGGCTCTCCGCCGAGACCACACCGACGACCGTGTACGTCGCCGCGATGCCGCCGTGGGCGAGCGCAAGGGAGTCGCCCACGGCGTGCCCGGCTCCGGAGACCACCACGACCTCGTCGTCGGCGGCGGGCTCCCGCCCCTCCGCGAGCGTGAAGCCGGTGAGTGCCGTCGCGGACCAGGGGTGCGCCTCGACCACGGCAGGGGCCGTCCCGCCGGGCACCGACAGAGGCACGGTCACGTCGGCGACCACGGCCTCGACGCCCGGAAGCGCAGCGATCTCGCGCGCGGCGTCGGCGGGGACGGGAGCGCGCTCACGCAGCGGCACCGGCAGGTCCTCCGGCACGTCGACCTGCTGCACCGCCCCGACGACCACCTCGGCCGCCGTGTAGCGCTGCGGGGCGAGGCCGCCGCGGATGCCGGACTCGACGAGCACGCCGAGTCCGGTGACGAGCGCACTCGCGACGAAGATGGCGACGAAGACCCCGGCGAGACTGCGCCGATGATGACGGAGGTCGGCGCGGATGATCCGTCCGAGCCCGAGCGGCGAGGCCGACATCACCACTCTCCCAGCGTGCTCATGCGATCCGTGATCTGCTGCGGGGTGCCGCCGTCGAGATGTCCGGCGAACGCCCCGTCGGCGAGGAAGATCACCCGGTCGGCGTGGGACGCCACCACGGGATCGTGGGTGACGACGATCACGGTCTGATGCAGCTCCTTCGCGGTGTGCGCCAGGAGGTCGAGCACCTGCTTCCCGGTGCGGGAGTCCAGGGCCCCGGTGGGCTCGTCGCCGAACACGACGTGCGGGCGGGTGATGAGGGCTCGGGCGATCGCGACGCGTTGCTGCTGTCCGCCGGAGAGCTCGGCGGGGCGACGGTGGCGACGGTCGGTGAGCCCCACCGCGTCGAGCAGCGTCTCGAGCCGGCCGTGATCGAGGGGGCGGCGGCCGAGGCGCAGCGGGAGGGTGATGTTGTCCTCCACGCTCAGCGCCGGCAGCAGGTTGTAGGCCTGGAAGACGAAGCCCACGTGGTCGCGGCGGAAGGCCGTGAGCTGCCGGGGCGTGAGCGCGGAGATCTCGGTGCCGCCCAGGTGCACCGTGCCACTGGTCGGGCGGTCGAGGCCTGCGGCACTGTGCAGCAGTGTGCTCTTGCCGGAACCGGACGGCCCCATGATCGCGGTGAACGAGCCCCGCGCGATGGCGAGGTCGATGCCTCGGAGTGCGGTCACCCGGGTGCTGCCGGAACCGTAGGTCTTGACGAGGCCGCTGAGGCGCAGGGCCTCGGCGGGGGCCGCTTCGACGAGCGGCGCAGAGGAGAGGGAGGTCATGCTTCGACGGTAGGAAAGCCGCGCGACGGCTCCCATCCCGCACGGTGCCGCATCGATGGTGGAGCTGGCTCTACCGCGGGCCGCGGGGCGCTCGGGCAGACTTGCAGGGTGAACGACGGATGGATGCGCCGCTGGCTGCGTGGATGGCTGCCCGATGCGCGGTTCCTCGCCGTCGAACTCGGGGCCTCCGTCGTGTCCCTCGCGCTGTTCTGCGTCATCCTCGTGCTGCTGCCGCTCATGCTCATCACGGGCGGGGTGCTGCTGCTCCCGCAGGTCGTGCAGGTGCTGCATGCCTGGAGCGACCGGGCGCGCCGCCGGATCGGACGCCGGCGCGGGGAGGACCTCCCCCCGCTCACGCGCACGTTGCCGCGCGGCGCGACGATCGACGAACGGCTCCGCTACGCCTTCTCCCGCGCCACCGCCCGAGACGCGCTGTGGCTCACGGTGCACGCCTTCCCGGTGATGTGGCTGTCGCTGCTGACGCTCGCGCTGCCCCTGTCCGCCGTCAACAGCCTCGCGGTCACCTGGTACTGGCAGTTCGCCCCGGCCGACGACCCGGTGGGCTCACCGTACCCGGTCACGTCGTGGGAGCTGGCGTGGACCATGCCGCTCGTCGCCCTCGCCTATGCGGTGGCCGCGCTGTTCCTCGTGCCGGTGGTCGCCCGGCTGGTGGCGTTCGTCTCGGCGAAGCTCCTCGCGACGCCGCAGAAGTCGCGCCTCGCCGCCCGCGTCGACGCGCTGACTCTCAGCCGCGCGGCCGCCCTCGACGCCCATGCCGCCGAGCTCCGTCGCATCGAGCGCGACCTGCACGACGGCGCCCAGAACCGCCTGGTGAACGTCGTGATGATGCTGGGGATCGCGGAGCGCGCCCAGGAGACGGGCGGCGACGTGCTCGAGCCGTTGCGGCGCGCGCAGGACGCGGCGACCGATGCCCTCGCCGGTCTCCGCCGCACGGTGCACGACATCTATCCGCCGATCCTCGACGAACTGGGTCTCGAGGGGGCGCTCGCCTCGCTCGCCGGGCGCAGCGTCGTCCCGTGCACGCTCGACGCCGCGGACGTCGGTCGGGTGCCGGCAGCGGTCGAGTCGGCCTCGTACTTCGTAGTCGCGGAGGCGCTGACCAACGTGAACAAGTACAGCGCCGCGACCCGCGCCACGGTGCGGGTCGAGCGAGAGGGCGAGCTGCTCCTCATCACGGTGGAGGACGACGGGGTCGGCGGCGCGGTCGAGCGTCCGGGCGGAGGTTTCGCAGGGATCCGACGCCGGGTGGAGGCGTTCGAGGGCACGATGGACCTGTCGAGTCCCGCCGGGGGACCCACCATCCTGCGGACGGAGCTGCCATGCGGATCGTGATCGCGGAGGACGACACCCTGCTGCGGGAGGGCCTCGCGCTCCTGTTGCGCAGCGAGGGCTTCGACGTGATCGGCGCCGTGCCGGACGCGGAGGGCTTCCTCGCCCTCCTCGACGAGGCCGATGCGGCGGTGGTCGATGTGCGGATGCCGCCGACCTTCACCAGCGAGGGGCTCAAGGCCGCGGCCGAGGCGAGAGCCCGCCGCCCGGGCTTCCCGGTGCTCGTGCTCTCGGCGTACGTGGAGGACCGTTACGCGGGGGAGCTTCTCGCGGCGGGGGCGGACGGCCTCGGCTACCTGTTGAAGGAGCGCGTGGGCAAGGTCGCCGCGTTCGTCGACGCCCTGCGCCGGGTGGCCGCCGGGGGGACCGTGATGGACCCCGAGGTCATCTCGCAGCTCATGAGCCGGCGTCGCGCCGACGACCCCGTGCAGACCCTCACTCCGCGGGAGCGTGAGGTGCTCGGGCTGATGGCCGAGGGCCTGGACAACACCACCATCGCCGCACGCCTGTTCGTGACGGAGACCGCGGTGAGCAAGCACATCGGCAACATCTTCGCCAAGCTCGGGCTCGCCGCCAGTGACAGCGGCCACCGCCGCGTCCTCGCCGTCCTCGCCTATCTCCGCGGCTGACGCTTCCGCTCCCTCCCCTCTTTCGCTGAGACCCCGGGTTGTCGTCGACGCCCCGGGGTTCTCGCGTCTGCAGCCCGGGGTCTCGCCGCGTACCCGGGGTCTCGGCGAAGAGATTCAGTATTCGGTGTTGCTAAGTTCCGGTACTCAGTGTTACTTTGTACCGGTACCCAGCAACACTGAGTACCGAACGGAAGACAAACAACGAGAGGAGGGGACGATGGGCAAGCAGATGACCGAGATGCTCAAGGGAACCCTGGAGGGCATCGTGCTGGCCCTCCTCGCCGAGCAGCCGGCCTACGGGTACGAGATCACCGCACGGATCCGAGACCACGGGTTCACCGACATCGCCGAGGGCACGATCTACGCACTCCTGGTGCGCATCGAGCAGAAGAACCTCGTCGACGTCGAGAAGGTGCCGAGCGAGAAGGGTCCACCCCGGAAGGTGTACACCCTGAACGCCCAGGGCCGACAGGAGCTCGAGGAGTTCTGGACCACCTGGAGCTTCCTCAAGACGCACATCGAACAGCTGGAAAAGCGCGACACCGAGAACAAGGAGAACTGAGCATGGCCGCGAAGTGGATCGAAGCGATCACCGGATCACTCGAAGAGAAGAAGCAGTACAAGCAGGCGCAGGCCCGCATCAACGCCCTCCCCGAACCGTACCGGGAGATGGCGAAGGCCCAGCAGCGCTACAACCTTTACTACGGGGGCCTCACCGACGGCGACACCATCGTGAAGATGTTCCTCGACATCGCCGACATGTGGGAGCGCGCCGCGATCGACGGCACCCCGGTCAGCGCGATCGTCGGCGACGACCCGGTCGAGTTCGCCGAGAACTACGCCGCGGCGTACGGCGGTCGCCAGTGGATCGACAAGGAGCGCGCACGCCTCATCAAGGCGTTCGACGACGCGAAGAAGAAGGAGGAGGAATCATGACGACGCCTGCGATCTCCGTCCGCGGCATCGAGAAGTCGTACAAGGACCTGCACGTGCTGCGCGGCGTCGACTTCGAGGCGGAGCGGGGATCGATCTTCGCCCTCCTCGGGTCGAACGGCGCGGGCAAGACCACGATGGTCCGGATCCTCTCCACGCTGCTGAAGGCGGATGCCGGCGCCGCGTCGGTGCAGGGCATCGACGTCGCGGCGGACCCGCTCGGCGTGCGGGAGAGGATCAGCCTCACCGGGCAGTTCGCCGCGGTCGACGAGATCCTCACCGGACGCGAGAACCTCGTGCTCGTCGCGAAGCTGCGGCACCTGCCCGACCCGGGTGCGGTGGCCGACCGGCTCCTCGCACGCTTCCGGCTCACCGAGGCCGGGGGCCGCAAGGTCGGCACGTACTCCGGCGGGATGCGACGCCGACTCGACATCGCGATGAGCCTGGTCGGCGACCCCGATGTCATCTACCTCGACGAGCCGACCACGGGCCTCGACCCCGAGTCGCGCATCGAGGTGTGGGACGTCGTGAAGGAACTCGCGAGCGGCGGCACGACCGTGCTGCTCACCACGCAGTACCTCGATGAGGCGGAGCAGCTCGCCGACCGCATCGCGATCCTGCATGAGGGCCGCATCATCGCGAACGACACCCTCGCCGGACTGAAGCGGCTCCTTCCGCCCGCGAAGGTCGAGTACGTCGAGAAGCAGCCCACCCTCGAGGAGATCTTCCTCACCCTCATCGGCCCTTCGACGGGCTCAGGGACCCACCCTTCGACGGGCTCGGGGACCCACCCTTCGACGGGCTCGGGGACCCACCCTTCGACGGGCTCAGGGACCCGAGTCCAGAGAGGAGATGCAGCATGACCACGCACTTCGCCGCCGACACGGCGACGCTCACCGGCCGCTCGATGCGGCACATCTTCCGCAGCCCCGACACGATCATCACCACCGCGGTCACCCCGATCGCCCTGATGCTCCTGTTCGTGTACGTCTTCGGCGGCGCGCTCCAGCAGAGCACCGGCGCCGAGAACTACGTGAACTACCTGCTGCCGGGCATCCTGCTCATCGCGATCGCGTCGGGCATCGCATACACGGCGTTCCGGCTGTTCACCGATATGCAGAGCGGCATCTTCGAGCGGTTCCACTCCATGCCGATCGCCCGGTCGAGCGTCTTGTGGGCCCACGTGCTCACGTCCCTCACGGCGAACGCGATCACCCTCGCGATCATCTTCGGGGTCGGGTTCCTGATGGGCTTCCGCACCGGGGCGAGCGTCTGGGCCTGGCTCGGAGTGATCGGCATCCTGATGCTGTTCACCCTGGCGCTCACCTGGCTGGCGATCATCGCGGGTCTGAACGCCAAGACCGTCGACGGGGCCAGCGCCTTCTCGTATCCGCTGATCTTCCTCCCGTTCATCAGCTCGGCGTTCGTGCCGACCGACACCATGCCGGCTCCGGTGCAGTGGTTCGCGGAGAACCAGCCGGTGACCTCGATCGTCAACTCCATCCAGGCGTTGTTCGCGGGGGAGCCGGTCGGGTCCGACATCTGGGTCGCGCTCGCCTGGTGCGTCGGGATCCTCGCGGTCGCCTACGTCTTCGCGATCATCTCCTACCGGAAGAAGGTCAGCTGATCGACGTCCAGCGAGACGGAACGCTCCGACCGGGGACTCTCCCCGGCCGGGGCGTTTCGCCGCGCTCGGCGCGTGTTCTCCCGGCCGCGTTCCGTCGCGTCGGGTTGCGTCAGGTCGCAGATTCTCGCTGAGGTCGCAGCTTCGCCCGGAATCCGTGCGACCTCGTGCGGATCTGCGACCTCAGCGGAGGCCGACCGGACCGAGCACCACACGGCGACCCGTCCGGACCCAGACCGCGCCGTCGGCACGGTGCTCGGCGCGGGTCGTGAAGCGGTAGCGGTAGGACACGGCTCGCACCCACCGCGGCCGCTCGCCGTGGAAGGGGTCCACCCGCAGCATCCGCAGCGTCGGGGCATCAGCCTCCAGCAGCCGCACGAGGAACACGGAGAACCAGTCGTCCAGCGAGTGTCCGAGCGGCAGGAACCACATCAGCCAGTCCAGCCGCAGATGATACGGAGCGAACTGCCGCGGGATCCGCCGCACGTCCCCCGGCTTCCCCCGGAACTCGTACTCGCGCCAGTGCCGGCCCTCCTCGTCGTCCGACCCCTCGACGACGATCTCGACCCGCTCCCGCGTGACCGTGCCGAAGGCTCCGTAGGCGTTGGCGAGCTGCCAGCGGTTGAAGCTCGCGTTCATGAGCTGCCGTCGCGCGAAGAGGTTGCGCACCGCGGGCACGCTCAGCACGACGAAGAGCACCCCGACCGCCGAGGTCGCCACGACCCACCACAGCGGCATGCCCGACACCGTCCACGGCAGCGAGGTCTCCGGCGTCCGCTCCGGAGTCCCGATGCCGGGGAGGCCGATCGCGGAGAACCCGAGCACGATCGTGGCCCAGTTCAGCCACGCGAAGTTCCCGGTGAGCACGAGCCACAGCTGCGTCGCGATCACGATCCCCCCGGCGACGGCACCGACCCACGCGGCCCCTTCGACAGGCTCAGGGACCCAGCCAGCGCTGTCGGGGAGCCAGAGGGACAGGATCGGCGCGAAGAGGAAGAACGGCACGACGAGCTGCGCGACGTGGTTGCCGACCACCTCGAGCTTGTGGAACCACCGCGGCAGCAGATGCGCCTGGCGGCTCAGCGGCCCGGGCATCGGCTGGGTCTCGTGGTGGAAGGTCATCGCGGTGAGGTCGCGCCACTCGCGTCCGCCGCGGATCTTGATCATCCCGGCGCCGAACTCCAGCCGGAACAGCAGCCACCAGAACAGCACGATCACCACAGTCGGCGGCGGCTGGTCGTTCGAGCCGAGGAACGCCGCGAGGAACCCCGCCTCCAGCAGCAGCATCTCCCACCCGAACGAGTAGAACGTCTGCCCCACGCTCACCACCGACATGTAGCCGAACCACAGGGCGAGGAACGCGAGCATCGGCACCCACGGCGGTCCGAGCTGGGGAACCCCGACGACGAGCAGCGCGGCGACGACGATCCCCGCCCAGGACAGGGCCACCAGGCGCCGGTCGGTGTAGCGGACGCGGGTGAAGAGCGTGGGGTGCAGCAGCTTCCGGCGCTCGCGCTTCTGCGTCACCCAGTCGAGCAGCACGGGCGCGGGCAGGAGCCCATGCTCGCCGAGGAGCGGACGGAACTGGTTCAGCGTCGAGACGAACGCGACGAGGTACAGCGCCGCGATGCCCCGCTGCAGGACCTCGCGGGCGAACCCGAAGTCGACCGCCGCGAACCCGTCCACGGCCACAGGCTACGCCGCGACCCGCCGGCCGATGAGGGGGTTGCGCGTTCCGGAGATCAGTTCTGCATCGCGATCTGCTGGCCCTTCACGAGCGGATACGCCGCGAGCTCGGAGCCGTCGAGATCCTCCTTGTGCATGTCCACACCCGTGATCTGGCTGTTCTCGTAGGTCGTGTAGTAGTACACGCCGGTCGCGGTGTTGGCGCACGACGAGTAGATGGTGATCTCGTACTTGTCCTCGTCGCCGACCTGCACGCACCCGCGCTGCTGGGCGACAGAGCCGAGGATCTGGAAGAACTGGCTGATCGACTCCGACTCCGACGTCCCGCACACCGAGTTCATGCGTGTGAACACCGCCCTCACGAACCGTGACGACGACGACAGGTCGCCCGGCAGGCCGATCCCGCCCATGCCCCGGCTGTAGAGGTCCATCGGGACGTCCGAGGCGAAGGTGTTCTCCGGCTGCCGCTTCGAGAGGTGCTGATAGTCGTTGAGTCGGAAGCTCTGGATGTCGAACGTGGGATTGTTCGTGAGCACGCCCCACGGGTTGTCATACACCCTGAGGCCGTCGCGCACGCTCTCGACCGTGATCGACGCGCTCTTGTCAGCGATGATCCAGTGCAGCGGCGACAGCGGGAACTCCGGGCTGAAGTTGATGTCCACGAGACTCACCGACCGCAGGGCCTCTTTCACCTCGGCCACGGTCTCGAACTGTCCGAGAACCCAGGGGATGAACTCGAACGGCGTGACCTCGGTGTCCCCCGACCCCGGTGCCGGATAGTGCGCGTTGTCCGGGAAGTTGAGCCCGGCCATGCCGAGCCCCTTCTCGTTGACGGCGTCGTAGTAGAGCGGGTAGCCGTCGGCGATCGTGGCGATCCCGATGATCGCGTGATGCGTCGGCAACGACGGCAGCCGGTGGAACGGGAACGGGAAGTTCCGCGGCGTGACGGTCACCGTCTCGTTGTAGGAGAACTCCAGATCGAGGTTCCTCCCGAAGTAGTGGTCGGCGGTCGTGAAGCTCAGTCCTGTGCACATCGGTCTCTTCCCCCCCTCCGCGACCCGGGCGGGTCGGCGAGTGCGGGCCATGCTTCCACCTTCCGGGCGTGAGCATAAGGGGGCTCACCCACGACGAAGGAGGGCCTCCCGCTGCGGGAGACCCTCCTTCGAGACGTGCGACGGGTGTCAGATCTCGCTACCGGCTCCTCCCGACGACCGGACGATAGCTCCGATCCACAATGTGACGTTCACTCCCGCGACGATGCAGAGGATCAGCGGCACCCACCCCGCAGCACTCGCTCCATCGACGAAGACCAGCAGAGCGAGGAGGGCGACTTCTGAGAGCATGAGCCCCCACAGCGTTACGTGCACCGCTCGTATATGGCGAAGGTCGGTCGACATCAAGGCGCCCGTGGACAAAACCATCAGCGCCGCTAACAACATATTGGTCATGGTTTTCTCCACCGCAGGAGACCCTTTCACGCTAATTGGGCACGCAGAAGTAGCCGGACCGCATCACCGTAGGGGCGAAGGGCAGAACTCCAGTCACCCAGGTGTGCCCTACCCAAACACCACGGCTCTTGATGTTGCAGACATTAAGGAGTGCCGCACCGAAGCCAAGGAGCGCGCCTGCCAAGGATGTGACGTTAACCGCCACCCTGATGGTGATCGACAACCTGGACGAGCTTGCTGCCGGAGACTTCGTAGTGCGTCGCGATGCGCTGGCCTCTCGCATCCGTAGCCCACGGTGTGCCAATCCTTCCGATCATTGCGGTGAGTACCCCAGTGCCGTCGTCCACGGCAGTTCTGCTCAATGAAGCCGAGCCGTCCTCGTTGATCGCGATATCCACATCGTCGGGCAGCGCATACGACAAGCGTCCGGGCGCATCCGGGCCGGTGATGACCGTGCTAATGCGCAAACCACCCTCAAGTGCCTGAATCACCCCGGTCACCTCTGACCCCTCGCCCACCGCGCTCCCGTCCTGTGCAACGGACACCTCAGCGCTTTGAACCTGCTCAGGCAGACCGATCGTGAGGCCCGTCAGCTCCCCTCCCCACGTACCGGCCGGCGAGATTTCAATCGGGTCCGAGAAGGCGCGAGGCACGGATACGGTTGCGTCCTCCCCGGCTGAGACGAGCGCTCCGTTCAGAGGCTGCAACGGCACCTGCGTCACTTCATCTGCCTGCGGATGGATCTCCGCGGCGGACGAGACGACATCCACGGCTTCCTCCGTACCGTCGATTTCAAACGCGTTCGCTGCCACACCCCCGGAGGAAGCGAGCATGGCGACTATCACGACGCTCGCGATACCGACGCGCGGGAATCGGTTCTGTCGATTCATCAGATACCTCTTCTTGTATCGAGTTCAACATCCCGCCTGTACAGGACAGTACCCGGGCTGTCGTAGGCGCGCTGTCCCCCCTTCGGGGGACAGCGCGATCAGACCGGACGATCGGAATAGCTGAGCGCGACCATGACCGTGACCGCGAGCGAAAAGGGTCGCCCACGACGAAGGAGGGCCTCCCGCTGTGGGAGACCCTCCTTCGAGACGTGCGACGGGTGTCAGCTGGTGACGGTCCAGTCGAACTGGTCGCCGTACTCCTCGAGCCACGCGTCGACCGCGTCGGCTTCCTTGCCCTCGCCGTACTCGTTGACCACGAGGTCTTCGAGCGCGCCGTACTGCTCGTCGTCCAGCTTGATCTTCTTGATCAGCTCGGCCGCCTCGGGGAACTCGTCCGCGAAGCCCGTGGTGCCCAGGAAGTGCAGGCCCTCGGCCTCGCCCATGGCACCCTTCGGGTCCTCGAGGTCCTTCACGGGGAAGGCGTCGTTCGCCCAGAACGGACGCCACAGCGTGACGACGATGTCCTCCTTCTTGTCGGTCGCGGTCTTCAGCTCGGTGAGCATCGCCGCGGTCGACGAGGTGACGAGCTCGTACTCGCCGTCGAGGCCGTACTCGGGCATCATCTTCTGGGTCTGGGCGGTCAGGCCCGCACCCGGCTCGATGCCGTAGATCTTGCCGTCGAAGTCGGCGCCCTTGCCCGCGAGGTCCTCGATCGAGGTGAGCTCGGAGTACTCCGGCACCGCGAGGGTCAGCTTCGCGTTCTTGTAGTACGTGCCGAGGTCTTCGATGTCGTCGCCGTAGGTGTCCATGTAGGAGGCGTGGGTGAGTTCAGGCCACGCCGACGGGTACATGTCGACGTCGCCCTGCGCGAGTCCGGTATAGAGCGGGCCGGCCTCGGTGAGCGTCTTCATCTCGACCGTGTAGCCGATCTTCTCGAGCTGGTCCTGCAGGAGGTAGGCGGTGCTGAGGCCGTCGGTCCAGGAGGGCAGGAACCCGAGGGTGATGGTGCCCTTGTCCTCGGCACCGTCGCCGCCGCCGCTCGTGCCGCCGGCGCCGTCGCCGCTGCATCCGGCGAGGGTGAGCGCTGCGGCTGCACCGAGGGCGGTGATGGTCAGGATCTTCTTCTTCATGTGACTCTCTCTCTTGCGTTCCGTATGTGATTCAGGAGGTGCGGACGAGGCCGCGGGACAGCTGTGCCGGGATCGAAACCGTGCCGGGAGCCGCGCCCCGGCGCCCGTTTTCCATCCCGCACCGGACGAAAGGGGTGGGGGACGGAAACGGGGGCGCGGGACAGGGGCGCTCAGGCGCGGGCGAGCTCGGACTCGGTCGGGGCGGAGTCGGCGGGCGCGGAGGCAGCGGGCTCCGACGCCACGGGAGCGGAAGGCCGGGACGAACCGCGACGCTTCAGCATGCCGAGGAGCGAGGAGCGGTTCTCGCCGGGCGCGCCCAGAGCGGCGGTCACCCGGTCGAGGAACACGGCGATGAGCACGACGCCCAGTCCTGCCTCGACACCCTTGGGGATGTTGATCGTCGAGATCGCCTCGACGACCATCTTCCCGAGCCCGTCGGCTCCGGCCATACCGGCGATGACCGCCATCGACAGCGCGAGCATGATGACCTGGTTCACGCCGGCCATGATGGTCGGCATCGCGAGCGGCAGCTGGATCCCGCGGAGGATCTGACTCGGCGTCGCTCCGAAGGCGTGTCCTGCCTCGACGGTCTCGGCGTCGACACCGCGGATGCCAAGCTCGGTCAGGCGCACGCCGGGAGGCAGCGCGAAGATCACGGTGGCGACGAGTCCGGGCACCACACCGATGCCGAAGAACACGATCGCCGGGATCAGGTACACGAAGGCCGGCATGGTCTGCATGAAGTCGAGCACCGGCTTCAACGTCGCGCGCACCGTCGCGTTGCGCGCCGACCAGATGCCCAGTGGCACCGCGATCAGCACGGCCACGACGGCGGCGACGAGGACCAGCGCGAGCGTCTGCATCGCCGGGACCCAGAGGTCCATGGCGACGATGAGCCCGAACGACAGGATCGTGCCGATCGCGAGCTGCCACGACCGCACGACCCAGGCGATCAGCGCAGCGATCACGATGATGACCGCGAAGTGCGGGGTGAGGAGCAGGCGCGTGAGGCCGTCGACGAGGAAGCTCACCACGAACGAGACCGCGTCGAGCAGGCCGTCGAGGTTGGCGGTGATCCAGTCGACGCCGGCGGCGACCCAGTCGCCCACGGGGATGCGGAAACCGTCCATCAGCGCACCTCCTCCGTGTCGACCTGGGCCTCTGAGCCGAACCCACCCTGGGTCCCTGAGCTCGTCGAAGGGCCGGGCTCGGCCGTCCATCCGTCGTCGAGCACGGCGTCGATCTCGGCCTGGGGCATGGGGGTCATCGGCAGCAGGATCTCCTCGGTCGCTCCGGGCCCGGGACCGAGCGCCGCGAGCAGGGTGACGCGCGGGATCACGCCCGCGAGGCGGCCGTCGGCATCCGTCACCGCGAGGGGCAGCGGCGACTCGACGGCGGGGACGAACAGGTTCATGAGGACGTCGTCCTCGCGGACGCTCTGCAGCACCGGCTTGATGATCGAGTCGAGGCGCGTGGCGCCCTGACGGACGAGCTTCACGGCGTCGCGGTCGGTGACGACGCCGACCAGCTGGCGATCCTTGCCGACCACGTAGGTCGCCGACATGTAGGCGTCCCGCATCTGGCGGAGCGCGGTGCGGGGACCGGCCGACTCGGCGACGACGGGGCGCGGACGCTCCATGACGTTCGCGGCGGTGAGCACGCGCGCGCGGTCGACGTCCTGCACGAACTGCTCGACGTAGTCGTTCGCCGGGTCCATGAGGATGTCCTCCGGCGTGCCGATCTGCACGATGCGCCCGTCGCGCATGACGGCGATGCGGTCGCCGAGGAACATGGCCTCGTTGAGGTCGTGCGTGATGAAGACGATGGTCTTCTGGAGCTTCTGCTGCAGCTCCAGGAGCTGCTCCTGCATCTCGCGGCGGATCAGCGGGTCGAGCGCGCTGAAGGCCTCGTCCATGAGCAGGATGTCGCTGTCGGCGGCGAGGGCGCGGGCGATGCCGACGCGCTGCTGCATACCGCCGGAGAGCTCGGAGGGCAGCTTGTCGCCCTGGCCCTCGAGTCCGACGAGGGCCAGGATCTCCTCGGCCTTGGCCTGGCGCTCGGCCTTGCCGACCCCCTTGAGCTCGAGCGGGTAGGCGACGTTCGCGGCGACCGTGCGGTGCGGCAGCAGCGCGAAGTGCTGGAACACCATCGAGATGCGGTCGCGGCGGATCTCGCGCAGGCGCGCGGCCGGGATCCCCGTGATCGGGTCGCCGCCCACGGTGACGATGCCGGCGGTGATGTCGTGCAGGCCGTTGAGCATGCGGATGATGGTCGACTTGCCCGATCCGGACAGGCCCATGATGACGAAGATCTCACCGCGGTTGACGGTGAAGCTGGCGTCGATGACCGCGGCGGTCCCCGCGTCGGCGACGGCCGTGCGGCTCTCCCCGGCCTTCAGTCGGCGGACGGCGGCGCTCGGATTCCTCCCGAACACCTTGTACAGATGGCGCGCTTCGAGTGCTGTTTCGGACACGTTTCCCCTGCGGCTCGGCCTTCGGGTGGCTGAGCCTGCTTCGGTTACGCCCGGGTGATCCTCACGAGGCCGTTCGACGTCTTCGCTGTGGCGGCACAGGCGGCGGATTTCGGATCCGCCGCAGAGGGGATCGACCGTACGCCCACGCCTCTTCGCCGCACAGCTCATCGAAGGAAGGACGTGACCGCGGACTGGTCTATGGGCCGTCAGGCCCGCAGACCAACGTAACGAAATGGCCGGTCAGCGGCAAATCCTGCTCCACGGACGTACCCGGGTTTCCGCCGCTGACCGGGGGATAGTACGAGCGTCTAGCAATCTCGGTGCGGCGTACTCACGGGCGCCGGACGGTGCGCGTCACGGTGAACTTCGGGGTGCGCCGGAGCTGGTCGGTGGGGCCGACCAGACGGCTCATCTCGGCCCGGTGGCCGAGGCTCGAGTTGTACACCGTGAACAGCTCCCCGTCCGGTCGGAGCAGACGCGCGGCGGCCTCGAACAGGCGGGTCGCGGCGCCGGTGTGCACGCTGGCGCCGAGGTGGAACGGCGGATTCAAGAGCACCGTGTCGAAGCTCCCCGCGGCGAGCGCCGAACCCGCGTCGTCGTGCGTGACCTCGACCCGGCCGGCCACGCCGTTCGCCGACGCGGTGGCACGGGCGGAGGCGACGGCGGCGGCCGAGCGGTCTGTGGCGACGACGCGGTCCCGCGGGTGGGCGAGCGCCCAGGACACGGCGAGCGCTCCGGTCCCGCAGCCGAGGTCGAGCACGCGGCGTCCGCCGTTCACAACTCCGGAAGAACGGCTGCTCTCGCCGCCGTTCCGCTCGTTCTCGGCGCGTGTCACCTCTGTTCTCCTGAGTTGTGAACCATCGAGGTCGAGCACCTCGAGCAGGACCCGGGTGCCGATATCGAGGCGGGACCCGGCGAAGGCGCCGCCGTGGGCCACGAGGACGAGGTCGCCGTGCCGCGCGGTGACCGGG
This sequence comes from Microbacterium sp. NRRL B-14842, assembly GCF_050470785.1. Taxonomy (NCBI): domain Bacteria; kingdom Bacillati; phylum Actinomycetota; class Actinomycetes; order Micrococcales; family Microbacteriaceae; genus Microbacterium; species Microbacterium sp. NRRL B-14842. Next base: position 3,014,106 of record NZ_JBFLUM010000001.1, read on the forward strand.
AACGGCGGCGACTCGGGCACCGGGAGCGGCTCGGAGGCGACGAGCAGCCGCGACTTCCGCTCGGCGCGCTGCGCCTGTACCCGGGCGAAGCTCCGCCCCAGTACCTCGTTCTGCGCCAGAGTCATGTGCTTCACCCGACCGCCGGCGACGAGCACCGCGTCAGGCGCAGCCCACCGGGCGACCGCATCCGCGATCTCCTCCAGTTCGGCGAGGGCCTTCGGGAGCTGCAGCAGCACCAGTTGCGCACCGGCGAGCAGGCTCTCGTCGAGTTCGTGCGGGGTGAACCCACCGATCCCGAGCTCCTCCGCATTGCGGGCGAGCGCGCGGCGTCCGGTCGCGAGATCCTGGTGCACACGGATCCCGCGCCGCCCGGCCGCCGTGAGAGCGAGCGTGATCGCGCCGTACTCGTCTCCGATCACGACCGTCTCGGACCCTGGCACGTCGAGGGCGAGCGCCCGTTCCACGAGCAGCAGATCGGTCGCATCGTGGGCCTGGAGGTTGTCCGCCTCGACGTCGGGCCAGCGACGCAGACGACTGTAGGGGAACTCCGGCACCAGCCCACTGTACGCGGCCGCCTCACCCTCTCCCCGCGCACAGCTTCGGAGCTGACGGCCGGCACGCCGCCCAGAACCGCCCGTCAGGCGGCGTGTCGACAGAGATCTCCGAAGCTGTGCCTGCCCGCGAAGGAGAGGGTTGACACGGAACCGGGTCCCATGGTTACTTAGTCAAGTAAGTAACCCAGCAACCATGGAGGACTCGTGATCGAAGAAGGCAAGCCGCTCTTCCTCCAGATCGCCGAGCAGATCGAGGACTCCATCCTCGACGGCTCGCTGGCCGAGGAGGCGCAGGCCCCTTCGACGAACGAGCTCGCCGCGTTCTACCGCATCAACCCCGCCACCGCTGCGAAGGGAGTCGCCATGCTCACCGACAAGGGAGTGCTCCACAAGCGCCGAGGCATCGGCATGTTCGTCTCGGAAGGCGCCAGGGAACTGCTCCTCGGCGAGCGCCGCGCGGCCTTCGCCGACCGCTACATCGACCCGCTCCTCGCGGAGGCCCGCACGCTGGGTCTCGGCGCGGAAGACCTCGCGGACCTGCTCCGGCAGCGCGCCGCATCCGCCCCCACCCCAGAAGGGAAGAACCCCGCATGACCGCCGTCATCGAGGTGCAGAACCTCACCAAGCGCTACAAGGAGAAGAGGGCGCTCGACAACGTGTCGCTCTCGCTCGAGGGAGGCTCGATCTACGGGCTCCTCGGCCGCAACGGTGCCGGGAAGACGACACTCATGTCGATCCTCACGGCGCAGAACTTCGAGTCCTCCGGCACTGTGAAGGTGTTCGGCGAGCACCCGTACGAGAACGCCCACGTGCTCGGCCGGATCTGCTTCGTCCGGGAGAGCCAGAAGTACCCGGACGACGCGACCCCGCGGCACGCGTTCGCCGCCGCGCGCCTGTTCTTCCCGCACTGGGACCAGGACCTCGCGGACGAGCTCATCGCGGAGTTCCAGCTGCCGATGAAGCAGACCATCAAGAAGCTCTCCCGCGGGCAGCTCTCCGCGGTCGGCGTCATCATCGGCCTGGCCTCCCGCGCCGAGATCACGTTCTTCGACGAGCCCTACCTGGGGCTCGACGCCGTCGCCCGGCAGATCTTCTACGACCGGCTCGTGGAGGACTACGCGGAGCACCCGCGCACGATCATCCTCTCCTCGCACCTGATCGACGAGGTCGCGAACCTCATCGAGAAGGTCATCGTGATCGACAACGGCCAGATCCTCCTGAACGAGGACACCGATGCCGTCCGCGACCGCGCCGTGACCGTCGTCGGCGACGCCGCCAAGGTCGACGCCTGGACCGCCGGCCGCGAGGTGCTGCACCGGGATGAGCTCGGCCGCGTCGCCTCGGTCACCGTGCTCGGCACCCTCACCGCCGACGACCGCGCCGATGTGCGGGCCGCGGGTCTCGACCTCGCCCCCGTCTCGCTGCAGCAGCTCATCGTCCGCCTCACCCAGAAGGCCGAGAGCCGCGGCGCCACGAGAGCCGATGCCACCACGGAAGGAGTCCGCTGATGCGACGCACACTCAACGTCATCCGGCTGCAGCTCATCAACCGGCAGACCTTCGTCTGGGTCCCGCTGATCATCCTCGGCTCCGCCGTCGTGATCTCGGTCCTCATCTACGCGATGATCCCGGGCGATGCCCCCAAATACGGCGGAGGCGGCCAGGCGCCGCTGTGGTACTTCTTCGCGATCGGTCTGTCGGCCATGACGCTGACCTTCCCGTTCTCGCAGGCCATGAGCGTCACCCGGCGCGAGTTCTTCATCGGGACGCTGCTGACCGCGATCCTCGGGAGCGCACTGCTCGGGGTGCTGTTCCTCCTGGGCGGTGCGATCGAGCTCGCCACCAACGGCTACGGCGTGAACGGCTGGGTCTTCCACCTGCCGTGGCTGTGGGAGGCCGGCCCGCTCGGCGCCTTCGTCGTCTACTTCACCCTCGCCCTGTTCTTCTTCGTTGTCGGGTTCACCGGCGCGACCATCTACAAGAGCTGGGGTCCGATGGTCCTCACCATCGTCGGCGTCGCCCTGGCGCTCCTCCTCGTGGGGGTCGTGTACTTGGTGACACGGCTTGAGCTGTGGGGCGACGTGTGGCTCGGCATCCTCGACCTCGGCGCCGTGGGCCTCGCGCTCTGGGGGCTCGTGGTCGTGGCCGTCCTCAGCGTCATCTCGTTCCTCGCGTTCCGTCGGGCCACGCCCTGACGTGAGGATCCGAATCCGCTGATGCCGCGGCTGCGCACCCCGCGCGGTCGCGGCATCCGCGTCCTACCGCCTCTACCCGGCGGCCCGAGCCGGGGCAACCCGGTGGCCGCGGGCGGCCCTCGGCCCTATCCTCGCCAGAGAGGACCACCCGACCGCCGCGAGGAGAGGATGACGTGACGCCTGACCTTTCGCGCCTGCGCGTCCGCGAGCGCCGCTCGTACGTCGCCCGCACCATTCGCGAGGCGGTCCGACCCGCCCGCCTGCTCCTCGTCGTCAAGACGGCGCTCGCCGTGGGGCTCGCGTGGACCATCGCGCCGCACATGCCGGGAGTCACCGACGAGTACCCGTACTACGCACCCCTCGGCGCGCTCGTGAGCATGTATCCGACGCTCATGGGGTCCATGCGGTCGAGCCTGCAGACCCTGTTCGGCCTGGCCACCGGTATCGGTCTGGCCGCGGTGATCGTGCTCACCGTCGGACCGACGTGGTGGACGATCCCCCTCGTCGTCGGGCTCGGCGTCCTCGTGTCCGGCACCGGCTGGTTCGGCGTCGGCAAGGAGTACGTCCCGATGGCGGCGCTGTTCGTGCTCATCATCGGCGGTCAGAACGCGGACGACTACTCCGTCGGCTACCTGGCCCAGATGGGGGTCGGAGTCGTGATCGGCCTGGTGGTGAACCTTCTCTTCGCACCCGCACCGCTCATCGGATCGGCGGAGGCGCGGGTGGACGAGTTCCGCCGACAGCTCGCGGGACACCTGCACGACATCGGCTCCGCGGTCTCCGAATCCTGGCCGCCGGAGACCGCGCAGTGGGCGGACGATGCCGCCGCGCTCGCCGAGACCACTGCCGACCTCCGTGCGGCCCTGGCCGAAGCCGACGAGAGCGTGCGCTACAACCCCCGAGCCCGCCGTCGGCACGCGGGAACCGCCCACATCCACGAGCAGCTCTCCACCCTGGACCGGATCGCGCACCTCATCCGCGACATCGCCGACGCCACGGCCGACACGATCTGGGAGCGCCCCGCCGGCATGCCCCTGGACCCCGCGCTGCCCGAGCCGTTGTCCGCGGCCTGCCACGCCGTCGCCGACGTCATCGCCGAGGACGACCCCGCCTCGAGCGCGGCGCACCGCCGTCGCGGCGAGGCGGCGCGGGCGATCCGGCTCCTGCTGGAGCGCGTCGACGACCGCACGTTCGACGTCCGCAGTTCGATGGGACCGGGCGTGCTGACGGCGATGCACCTCCGCCGCATCCTCATCCTCAGCGGCGAGCGCCCCGACGACGACGACGAGTGACTCAGATGGTGTCGTCGGCGACGACGATGTCCATCTGCCAGTACCGGCCGGTCGGGTCGGTGTCGTCGTGCGCGGCGTCGGCGGCGGAGAGCACGTCGTTGATGTTGTGCATCACGTCGTCGAACTCGGCCTCCGTGAGGCGGATGGTGCGCTGCACGAATGACGCGTGCACCTCGGCCGTGCGGCCGGAAACGTACTCCGGCGTCCAGGCCATCACCCGCCGCACGAGGTCCTGGTGGTCTTCGGCGAGCGCCGCCACGACGGCCCCGCCGAGCGCCTCGTCGGGCACGGGGTTCTCCGGACCGCCGACGTTGAGGGCCCCTTTGCGGCCCGTCCACACGCGGTCGCGGCGGTCCCTGGCCTGCTCCGGCGCCTCCTCGATGAGCCCCGCCTCGGCGAGCACTCGCAGGTGGAAGCTGGCGCTGTTGGCGGGCACATCGAGCTCGCCCGCGATGTCCGCCGCGCGCAGGAATCCCCGCCGGGCGATCAGGCGGAGGATCTGTCGGCGCAACGGGTGCGAGTAGGCCTTGAGCATGGCCGACGTCATGAAGGCGGCGTCCTCCCGGGAGGTCGTTTCCGCGTCGTCGGCCATTCCCCGATCCTAGTCACGCAATTCCGCACGAATAGTTGCGCAATTAGTCTTGCGCAACTATCGTCGAGCCATGACGATGACGCCCACCCCCCACCGCCTGTCGCGGAACACGCGTTACCTCACCTGGCTCATCAGCGACACGAGCAAAGGCCTGGCGTCTGCCCTGTTCGGATTCGCCGTGCCGCTGCTCGCGCTGATCATCACGAACGACCCCGCGCAGGCCGGCGTCATCGCAGGTGCGGGCATGGTGGCCCGCCTGCTGCTCACGCTGGTCGGCGGCATCCTGGCGGACCGGCACCGGCGCATCGTGCTCATGCTCGTCGGCTCGATCCTGGGGATCGTGATGGCCGGAGCCTTCACGCTCCTCGCTCTCGGCGGCGCTCTCACCTTCGCGACCCTCCTCGTGATCGACGTGCTGTTGGCCGCACGGAGCGGCCTCTTCGACGTCGCCGGCGAGAGCGCATTGAAGGAGATCGTCCCGGATGACGCGATGGGGCGGGCGCAGGCCGCGAACCAGGGGCGCGACGCCGCCCTCCAGCTCGCGGGCGGACCCCTGGGCGGGCTGTTGCTCGGCTGTGGGCGGCTGGCTCGTCGGTGCCGTCATGACCCTCTGCCACCTCGTCGCGGCCGTGACCGCCGGGTTGCTCGGCCGTCAGACCAGGCGAGCGGGCCTCGCCGACACGGTGCCGAGGAGGACGCGGACCTCGACGCGCCCACCACCCGCCCGAACGCCTGGCGGGAGTTCCGGGAGGGATTCGGCTGGCTGCTGTCCCGCCCCGACCTCGGCGGCGTCATGCTCATCATGACGATCATCAACCTCGGCTTCAACGCCGCGATCACCACCGTCGTCTACGCCCTGCAGCAGGCGGGGCACTCCGAACTGCTCATCGGCACGGTCAGCGCGGCGATCGGCGCCGTGATGCTCGTCGGCGCGGTCGTCGCCCCGTTCCTCGTGCCCCGGATCCCGGCGGGGGTGCTGACGATCGGCGGACTCACGGTCGTCGCCCTCTGCGCCGTGGTGTTGTCGGTCGTGTCCGCGCCGTGGGCCGTCGCGGTCGTCCTCGGTGCCTCGGTGCTCCTCCTCCCCGCCCTCAATGCGGGGATGATGGGCTACTTCATGGTGGCCACGCCCTCCCGACTGCTGGGGCGCGCGAACAGCGCCATCGGCGTGCTTGCGATGGGAGCCATGCCGCTCGCCCCCCTCATCGCCGGCTTCGGCCTCGCGTGGGCGGGACGCCAGGGCACCATCCTGATCTGCGCAGCCCTGTGCGTGCTGGCCGCCGCCCTCGCGATCGGGAATCGCGCCCTCCGCAGCCTCCCCGTCGAGTCTCGGTGGGCCGCGCACGCCGCCCAGTACGAGGCGGACTGAGGCTCCGCGCTAGGGCGCGACCGCCAGCACGGTGATCCCCGCCGCCGCGGAGGCTACGGCGAGCACCAGCGCGATCGCGATGAGGATGACGTGCACGCGGAGGAACGGGGTGGCCTTGCCGTTCTCGTCCCTGGCGCGCGGATCGTTCGCGACCCGCTTGTAGAACCGCGGCCAGACGAGCACGTTGAAGCCGGCATTGAGGAACAGCACGACGACGAGAGCGATCACCCCTCCACGCTATCGAGGGTGTCGTCGCCCCACGGATTCGGGCGTCGGAATTCTTGGACCGCGACATGTATCACCGAGCCCTTGCCGTGCTCCTGGTAGGTGTGATCACAATGGGCTTCATGATCGACGGTGCCCCCGGCGCCGCCTTCGATCCGGCATCCGACGACGGGCGCGCACGCTGGGAACGTGCCGCGGACCTGTTCGATGCGTGGCGCGATGGCGACGGCCGCTCGATGGACGACCTGGTGCGGCTGATGACGCCGGTGCTGTGGCACGTCGTGCGCGCCTACGGCCTCGAACGCACCCTCGCGGAAGACGTCGTGCAGACGACCTGGCTCCAGCTCGTGCGCGGCCACGGTGCCATCGCCGACCCGCGGGCCGTCTCCGCGTGGCTCACGACCACCGCCCGCCGCGAGGCCTGGAAGGTCGGCAAGGCGAACGGTCGCGTCGACACCGCGGAATCCGACGACCTGGACGCCCTGCTTCCGGAGCAGGCGTCCGCCGAGGAGCACGCCACGCTGGACGACGAGAACCGACGGCTCTGGGCCGCGGTACGCCGCCTCGCCGAGCGCTGCCAGCGTCTCCTCCGGGTGATCGCCTTCGAGGACCGCCCTGACTACGCGCGCCTCGCCCGCGACCTGTCCATGCCGGTCGGCAGCATCGGGCCGACCCGCAGCCGCTGCCTCGCGAAGCTCCGCGACCTCCTCGACGCCCCGGCCCGTCGGACGGAGGGACGATCATGAGCGATGAGGACGACGCCCGGCTCTTCGCCCGCCTGCGCAGCCTCTGGGGAGAGGTCGATCCGGTCCCTGCCGGGCTGATCGACCGGATGGTCGCCGCGGTCGCGGCGGACGGGCTCAACCGCGAGTACGCGCTGCTCACCCTCGTGGAGGGCCAGCTCGGCACGGTCCGCGGCGAGACCGACGCCCTCACCCTCCAGTTCAGCGACGGCAGCACGAGCATCCTCCTCCACGTCACGACGACCGCGTCCGGACGACGACGGATCGACGGCTGGGTGGACACCGCCGCTGCGGAGATCGTGTTGCTGCAGGGCGAGCGCGAACGCCGCACGACCCCGGCGGAGACCGGCCGATTCATGTTCGACGAGGTGCCGTCGGGGCTCAGCCGCGTGCGCCTGACCGCGACGGTCGGCGACGAGACCCGCACCCTGGAGACCCCGCAGTTCGAGTTGTGACCCCGCATCGCCGGCGCCGTCGCCGTCGATGCCCACGGAGAGGATGACCGATGGAGCAGCCCCAGGGATGGACCTGGCAGGACCGCGCGGAGGGATCGATCCGCCGCGGGACCGCCCTCGACCCCAGCACCGAACCGGTGGACGGGATCCGAGCGTTCCCCACCGCGTACCTGCCGGAGCGCCTGCTGATCACGCGTGCCCTCGACGAGCAGGAGGCGTACGACCGCGAGCTGCGCGCCCTGAGGGATGCCGCCGACTCCTTCGGCTGGCGGCTGGAGCTGGAGTCGCCGGAGCGGGAGATCGGGAACGGCGAGCTCGTGCCGGGTGTCGCGGGGTTCCTGCGGGCGCGCTTGACCACGCCGGATGAGCCGACCAGGGGCGAGTCCCCCGTGGCGCCCGATGCCTGGCGGGTGCTGCAACGCGCGCGCCGTCTGTCGCGCTCGACGATGCCGCGGACCAGCCTCGAGCACGTGCTCTCGATCGATCCGGTCGGGCTCAACCCGTTCACCCGCACGAACCCGTTCACGCGGACGAACCCGTTCACCCGGACGAACCCCGTCCGCGGTGCGGCACCCGGCGGAGGCGGCAGCGACGACTACCTGGAGCCCGGACGCGGGGCGCGGCAGCCGGTCACCTGGCTCGGTCCCGCCCCGGCCCGCGCCGCCGCTCCGAAGCGCGGACGACGGCCGGTCGTGGCGATCCTCGACACCGGGTGCGGGGAGCACGCCTGGCTGCCGTCCGACATCGTCACCCGGCACGTGGAGCTCGACGGCGTCCCCGTGGGCTTCACGGACGACGCCGACCCCGAGCGCTACCCCGACCTCTACGGCCAGCTCGACGGCGAGATCGACGCGGTGGCCGGGCACGGCACCTTCATCGCGGGCCTCGTGCGTCAGGCCGCTCCGGACGCCGACATCCTGTCGATCCGTGTCGCCGGCGCGCTCGGGGTGGTGGACGAGAGCACGCTCCTCGAGACCGTGGCGCAGGTCGTGGAGCTGCTCCGGCGGCATCGGGAGGATCCGACGACGGGCTTCCCGATCGACGTGCTGAACCTCTCCCTCAGCTACTACCACGAGACCCCGACCGACGGGCTCTTCAGCACGACGCTGTACGAGCTGCTCGCGAAGGCCAGGGAACTCGGCTGCGTGGTCGTCTGCTCGGCCGGCAACGACGCGATCGACCGCCCCTCCTTCCCCGCGTCGCTGTGGCCGTGGCCCGGCGCCGACAACGGGCTGCGGTCCGACGACGGGGCTCCGCACGTCTCCGTCGGCGCCCTGAACCCGTCGGCGCACTCCGTGGCCCTGTTCTCGAACGTCGGCCCGTGGGTGCAGGTGTACGCCCCGGGCGCCGCGGTGGTCAGCACCTCGCCGGCCTTCGTCGGCGGCGCGCAGGCCGCGACCCGCGCAGACGTCGACGGGCTGCCGCGCGAGACGCTCGACCCGGACGACTACCGAGGCGGCTTCGCGGTGTGGAGCGGCACCTCCTTCGCGGCGCCGTACATCGCCGGACGGGTCGCCGCCCAGCTCGGCGCCGTCCCGACCCAGGGTGTGAAGCCCGCCGTCGCCGCGAAGGCCGTCGCCGCCGTCCTGACGTCGCTGCCGACGCCGCACGAGAGGTCCTGACGCCTCTCACCCTTCCGCACGACCACCCCGGCACGGCATCCTGGACGGATGCCCCTGTCCGCGAGCGCGCTGCACCGACGCGGCGTCGAGGCGGCCAACGCCCGGCAGTTCACCCGCGCCCGGCGGGAGCTGGAGAAAGCCGCCGCTCGCACGGACGACGTCGACCTCCGCGCGCGGATCGACGGCACGACGGCGTATGTGCTCGCGCAGACCGGTGAGCCCGCGGCGGCGGAGGCGCTGTGCCGGGAGGCCCTGGCCAGGGACGGACTGCAGGCCGAGACGGTCGCCCTCCTCGGCGGGCAGCTCGGCGCCCTCCTCATGCACGGCGGACGGATGGAGGAGGCCGAGGCGAGCCTGACCGCCGCGATCGACGCCCTCACCGCTGCCGGTGCCGAGACCACCGCGCTCGCGAACTGTCTGATGAACCGGTCGGTGGTGCGGATGCAGCGCCATCGTCTGGACACCTGCATGGCCGACCTCCGACGTGCGATCGGGATCTACGAGGCGCACGAGGAACGGGACTCCCTCGCCGAGGCCACGCACAACCTCGGCTATGCCGCGCTGCTCGGCGGGGACCTCGTGTCGGCGCTGCGCCTGATGGCCGCGTCCCGGCCGACGTTCGCGGCCACCAGCGCCCTGGCCACCGCCATCAGCGACCTCGACCGCGCCGAGGTGCTCCGCGACGCGGGCCTGACCACCGAGGCGGAGGCGCTGCTCGGCCGCGTGGCCGTGCAGTTCGGTGCACAGCGGATGCGCCAGGCCCGTGGTGAGGCCGAGTTCCACCTCGCCCGCTCGCTCGTCCGGCACGACCCTCGGGCGGCCGAGCGCGCCGCCCGCACCGCCGCCCGACGCTTCACCGCCCTCGGCAGCAGCGGCTGGGCGGCCAGAGCCGCCGCGGTGCAGCTGGAGGCGCGGCAGCGGATCCGGCCCGACCGCCCCCTCGATGCGGACGCGTGGGAACGCGTGGCGCAGGAGCTCGACCGGAGCGGCTTCCGCACCGAGGCCACGGCCCTGCGGCTGAGCGCCCGCCGCGACGGCACCGGCCGCCTCCCCCGCGTCCCCGCCTCGGCCCCGACGCCGCTGCGGCTCCGTGCGCAGGAGGTCCGTGCGGCCCGCGCCGCCGGACGCGGCCGTGACGGGGAGGCGCTGCGCGCCGCGGCCGCCGGGCTTGACCTGCTGTCGGCGTGGCAGCGGTCGTTCGGCGCCCTCGACCTGCAGGCCTCCGTCGCCATGCACGCCAGCGACCTCGTGTTCACCGGGCTCGCCGCCGCCGTCCGCCGCCGCGACCCTGCGACGCTCTTCGAGTGGTCCGAGCGCGCCCGGCACCTCAGCCAGCAGGTCGCCCCCGTCCGCCCCCCGCACGACGACGCCCTCGCCGCCGACCTCGCAGAACTGCGGATGCTGCGTGCCGACCTCGCGGGGGCGGACTGGACGACCGACCCCACCGTCCGCGCGCTCCGCGACCGGGTGCGGGAGCGGCAGTGGTCCGCCACCGGCTCGGGAGCGACGAGGGAGCGCCGGACGCTCGCCGAGACCTCCGCGCTCCTGCCGTCCGATACGGCGGTGCTGGCCTACGTCTACACCGGCACCGGCCTGCACGGGGTGGTGGTGCGGCCGGACGGCGCGACCGTCGTCGACCTGTCGTGGTCGCGGGTACGGACCGCTCTCGACGGCCTGCGCGCCGACCTCGACATGGCCGCGCTCACGCGGGGCGGCGCGATGGGGTCGGTGACCGCGCGCGCTCTGACGGCACGCCTCGCAGTCCTGGACGACGAGTTGCTCGGGCCGATGCGCCGGGCCGCCGCGGGCGCCGAGCGGTTGGTCGTCACCGTTCCCGGAATCCTCGGCGGGGTGCCGTGGGCCATGCTCCCCGGCATGCACGGCGTGCCGTTCACCCTCGCGACCTCGGTCTCGCGCTGGTTTCACGGCACGACGGCCGCCGCCTCGACCCCGAGCGTGGGCTTCGCGGCGGGACCACGGGTTCCGCGGGCGGCGGAAGAGGTCCGGCGCGCGGCGGATTCATGGACGACGCGGGGGGCGACCCGCCTGCTGCAGGGCACCGAGGCGACCGTGACCGCCGCCACGGCACTGGCCGCTTCCGTCGATGTGCTCCACATCGCCGCGCACGGACGCCATGCGGTCGACAATCCTCTGTTCTCCGGCTTCGAGCTCGCCGACGGGGTGCTCTTCGGCTACGACGTCGACCTCATCCCCCGGGTGCCGCGGACCGTGATCCTCTCGGCGTGCGAGCTGGGGCGCTCCTCCGTGCGCTGGGGAGAGGAGGCCCTGGGCATGACGCGGGTCTGGCTGCACGCGGGCGTGGACTCGGTGATCGCGGCCCCGGTCACGGTGCCGGACGACGACGCCTGCGAGCTCCTCACCGCGGTCCACGGCGGCCTCTCGACCGGTGCTTCTCCCGCCGACGCCCTGGCGAGCGCCGCGCTGACGACGGGGGTTTCCGCCCCATTCCAGTGTCACGGCAACGGATTCTGACTTTTTTGCCGGACCGAGGTATCAGAATCGCACCCACCCTCTCCTGTTCTTCGGAAGGTGTCGAGCGACAGGCCTCGAAGGGAGAGGCCCGAGGGAGGCGCCGTCGGTTCTGGGGAAACGCCGCTGGGGAGCGGGAAGACGAGACGGACACCATCTGCTCGGGAGCGTCACGGTATGCAGCCGCGACGCTCTCGCAGGGCCTCGGCGATCTGGGGACGCCGAGGCCCTCGGGGTGTCCGCGGGCGGCCGGAGCGCCTCAGGCGAGGAGGACGCTGTACCCCGCGGCGCGCAGCGCATCGACCGCGGCGCCGTCGGCTCCTCGATCCGTGATGACGGTGGCGAAGAGCTCCGACCCGCCGACCGTGGAGAACGCCTCGACCCCGAGCTTGCTGCCGTCGGTCACGACGACGGCGCGCCGCGCACGCTCCGCCATCATCCGGTTCACCGCCGCCTCGCGCTCGTCCTGCGTGGTCGCCCCGGCTGCCGCGTCCATCCCGTTCACACCGATGAAGGCGAGGTCCAGCCGCACCCCGCGGAGCAGCTGCTCGACGAACGGGCCCACGAGCTCGTACGTGCGCGAGTGGATGACACCGCCCGTGACGACCACCTTGATCTCCGGCCGGGTGGCGAGCTGCGCGGCGATGTTCACGGCGTTCGTGACCACCGTGATCCCGCCCTCCGCTGCCAGGTCCTCGCGGGCGGCGAGCGCGGCCGCGATGGCCGTGGTCGTCGTGCCGCCGGAGAGCCCGACCACCATACCGGGGGTGACGAGCGCCGCCGCGGTCTGTGCGATGCTCTCCTTCTCGTGCGTGCGGAGATGGCTCTTGTAGCGGAGGGGCAGTTCGTAGGCGACGGTCTGGGCAACGGCGCCGCCGTGCGTGCGTGTGAGCAGCCGCTGCTCGGCGAGGGAGTCGAGGTCGCGGCGGGTGGTGGCCGGAGAGGCTCCGAACCGCTCCACCAGCTCCTCCACCGTCACCTCCCCGTCCGCCGCGAGGAGGTCGAGGATCGCGTGCAGTCGGGCCGCGCGCTTCACCGGTCGTCGTTCCGCGTCGAGGTCGCAGCTGTGCCGGGAACCTCTGCGACCGGAGCGGGATTCTGCGACGAAAGCAGGGCGAACAGTCGCAGCATCCGGGCGGCTTCGTCCGCGAGGGCGGCGCGGGCGGGAGCGAGGTACTTGCGGGAGTCGACGAGACGCTCGTCGGCGGCGAGCACCTCGCGGACCGCGCGCGTGAAGAAGCCGTTGAGGTGGGTGGAGACGTTGACCTTCGTCATCCCGGCGCGCACGGCGTCGGCGATCACGGCGTCGGCAACCCCGGAGGAGCCGTGCAGCACGAGAGGCACGTCCGTCCCGTCGGAGGCGGCACCGCGGAGGGCCGCCCGCAGGCGGGCGATGAGGTCGAGGTCGAGGGAGGCGGTGCGGTCGGTCATGGCGTGCGACGACCCCACGGCCACGGCGAGCGCGTCCACCCCGGTCGCGGCGACGAACGCCCGCGCCTCGTCCGGATCGGTGCGCACGCCGGGGGCATGGGCGCCGTCCTTCCCGCCCACCTCGCCGAGCTCGCCCTCCACGTAGACCCCTGCCGCGCGCGCCCGGGCGGCGACCTCGGCGGTCACCGCCACGTTCTCGTCGTAGGGCAGCGCGCCGCCGTCGAACATGACCGAGCCGAAGCCGAGGGCCACCGCCTCGTCGACGAGCTCCGGTCGCTCCGCGTGGTCGAGGTGCACCGCCACCGGGGTCTCCGCGCGTCCTGCCGCGGCGAGCGTCGCGAGGGCGATCGGCTCCAGACCGCCGTGATAGTCGGCGCAGTTCTGCGAGATCTGCAGGATCACGGGGAGCTGTGCGAGTGCGGAGGCCCGCACGAGGCCCTCCGCGGTCTCCAGGTGGATGACGTTGAAGGCACCGATGCCGGTGCCGGCGGTGGCAGCCGCGGAGACGAGCTCCCGGGCGGAGACGAGGGTCACGAAGGGTCCTTCCGGAAGGAGGCGGGGTCGGGGCGGGACACGCGGAGCTGCTCCTCGAGCGCGCGCCAGCGGGGAGAGATGTCGCCGGCGAGCGGCATGAGCACGGCGGCCGCCGACCACGCGGTCGCGCGGCGGAGGATGACCTCGGGATCACGCTCGCCCTCCGCGGAGAGCACGGCGCAGGCCGCGACCGCGGCGTCTCCCGCACCGGTCGGGTTGCCGGAGAGCGGCTCGTCGAGTCGGGCGTGCAGGAGATCGGTCGCGGTCACCGCGAGCATGCCGTCGGCCCCGAGCGACAGGAGCACGAGCTCGGCGCCCCGGGCCAGCAGCGACCGGGCCCCCTCGACGGGGTCGTCGATGCCGGTGGCTTCGGCGAGCTCCGCGGCATTGGGTTTGAGCACGGTGGCTCCGGCGTCGGCGGCGCGCAGGAGGGCCGGGCCCGAGGTGTCCACGATCACCGGGACCCGGGCGTCGGCGCCCACCGCGACGAGCATCGGCACGAGCGATTCCGGCGCTCCCGGGGGGAGGCTCCCGGAGACGACGAGGACCCCGGCGCCGGGAAGCCGGTCGACGATCTCCGCGAGAAGCCCGCCCCACTCGGCATCGGTGGGGTTCACCCCTCGTTCGTTGACGATCGTGGTGTCGCCCGCGGCCTCGTCGACGAGGGCGATGCTGCGACGGGTGTCGGCCGCGACGGGCACGAGCACATGGGGCACGCCGCTGGCCGTGAGCTCCGCGGCGAACTCCGCGCCGACCGGACCGCCGGCCGTGGTCAGCGCGAGGACGGACGCCCCCTCGGCGTGCGCGACCCTGGCGACGTTGAGGCCCTTGCCGCCGGCGCGGGACGCCCCGGTGTCCGTGCGGTGTGTCCCGCCTGCGACGAGGCGATCGACCCGCCAGGTGAGGTCCAGAGCCGGGTTCGGGGTGACGGTGAGGATCATGCGAGCTCCCTGGCACGGAGGGCGGCGCCGATCAGTCCCGCGTTGCCGGACAGCTCGGCGGGGACGAGCGCGGGGAGGCGGTGGAAGCTGAGACGCGCCGCGAGACGGGTCCGCAGCTCGTCGAAGAGCGCGCCGCCCGCCCGCGACAGTCCGCCGCCGATTACCACGGCCTCGGGGGCGACCACGGCGGTCAGCTGCGCGAGCGACAGGGTGAGCGCGTCCAGCGCCGAGTCCCAGATGTCGGCGGCGACCCGGTCCCCGGCGGCCGCGCGGGCGATGACGTCCTTGGCGCCGTCCGGGGTCGTCCCCGTGGCCTCCCGGTAGCGGCGCGCGATGGCGCCCGCCGAGGCCACGGCCTCCAGACAGCCACGGGCACCGCACGGGCACACCGGTCCGTCGGCGATCGGGGAGTGCCCGATCTCGCCGGCGTAGCCTCCGGCCGTGTAGGGGTGGCCGCCGACGAGCAGGGCCCCCGCGATCCCGGTGCCGATCACGAGGATCACCGCGTCGTCGTAGGCCCGCGCGCCGCCCAGCTCGTGCTCGGCCCAACTCGCGGCGCGCACGTCGTGGTCGAACGCGACGGGGAGGCCGAGACGCTCGGCGGCGAGCGCGCGCAGCGGTGCGTCCCGCCAGCCCATGTTGCTCGCGAACACGCCGATCCCGGCGGCCGCGTCGACGATCCCCGGCACCACGAGCCCGGCGGCGCGCGGCGTCACGTCGGGATGCTCATCGCGGAGCTGCGCGGCGAGCACCTGCAGCCGGTCGAGCAGCGCGGGGGTGCGGTCGCCGTCGGCCGTGGGGGTGGGCGTGCGGCGGAGACCGAGCGCCCGCCCGTCCGCATCGAACAGCGCCGACTTGATGTCCGTCCCTCCGACGTCGAAGGCCAGGACGGGCGACCCGGCGCCGAGCGTGCGCACCGCGGCGAGCTTCTCGCCGGCCTCGTCCCTCGCGACGTCGGGGATCGCGTCCGCGGCGTCGTTCGGGGTCATCGCTCGGCTCCGGGGATCGCTGGCGTCATGCATCCAGGATGACGGATCGCGTGAGGTTGCGCGGCTGGTCGGGGTCGAGCCCGCGGGCCACGGCACGGTCGAGGGCTGTCCGGTGCAGGCGCACGAGATCGGCGAGCGGGTCGATCGCGCGGTGCTCGAAACGGGCGCCCGTGGCGCGCACCTCCGCGGCCAGTCCTTCCGGTGCCTCTCCGAACTGCCACGTCACCCGGCCCGGGGCGGCGATGGCGATCGGACCGTGACGGTAGTCCATCGACGGATACGCCTCGGTCCACGACTGCGACGACTCGCGCAGCTTCAGGGCGGCCTCGTGGGCCAGGCCGATCGTCCAGCCCCGACCGAGGAACGTGTACTGCTCGGCATCGCGCAGCTCGATGTCGTCCCCGTCTTCGGCGAGCACGGCCGTCGCGTCGGCGATGGCTCCGGAGAGGTCCTCACCCAGCGACGCCCGGAAGAGTGCGAGAGCCGTCGTGGCGAAGCGCGTCTGGACGACGGACTGCTCGTCGGCGAACGGCAGCAGCACGGCATCGTCGACGAGCGAGACGAGCGGGGAGTCCGGGTCGCCGATCACGCCGATCCTGCGGGTGCGCCCCTTGATGCGGTCGACGAGCTCCAGCACCTCGGTGGTGGTGCCGGAGCGGGTGAGGGCGACGACGGCGTCGTAGCCGCGGTCGACGAAGGCCTCGGAGGCCGCGAACGCGTCGGTCTCGCCGTGGCCGGACGACTCGCGCAGCGCGGCGTAGGACTGCGCCATGAACCACGACGTGCCGCAGCCGACGACCGCGACCCGTGCACCCCGGGCCGGCAGCAGAGCCTGCTCGGCGGTGAGTTCGGCGGCGGTGGCCCACATCTCCGGCTGGGAGCGGAGCTCTGCGCGCATGTGTGCGCCGGGCAGCGAAGCGGTCATGAAGAGGCCTTTCGGACGAGATGTTGCGTACTTGTGATTGTTTCGGGCGTTATCCGATCATAGTATTTCGTCCCAGGAGAGCAACATCTTGATTTGTTTGTTTGCCTGACAAATAATCAGGACGAGTTCCCCCGAGCCCCCGCTCGGACGATCACGACCGCTCAGGCGGCGCGATCATCACGCACCGTCGCGTGGAGTGTTCTGCGACTGTGCACCACCCCCCTCTCCGGAGAGCGGATCCCGCCCGCTGGAGCAGCACCCACAGTGAGGAATGCAATGCCCATGAACAAGTCACGGCGATACGGGGCCGCAGCGGTCGCGGCCGTCGCCACGCTGTCGCTCGCATCCTGCGGTTTCGGTGGATCGGGAGGAGACAGCGGCGGCGGCGACGACGCCAGTACGCTCGACCTGCTCGTCCCCAGCTACTCCGACGCCACGAAGGGTCTCTGGGAAGACGTCATCGACGGGTTCACCTCAGACAACCCCGACATCAAGGTCAACCTCGAGGTGCAGTCGTGGGACAACCTCGAGAAGGTCATCTCCACGAAGGTCCAGGCCGGCGAGGCGCCCGACATCTACAACGGCGGCCCCTTCGCGGGCTTCGTCGAGGACGAGCTGCTCTACCCCGTCGAGGAGGTCGTGTCCGACGACGTCTACTCCGACTTCCAGGACTCCTTCCTCGCCAACGCCGAGGTCGACGGCACCGCCTACGCGCTGCCGATGATCGCCTCCGCGCGCGCCCTGTTCGTCAACAACGACCTCCTCTCCCAGGCGGGCGTCGAGGCGCCGACCGACTGGGATTCCCTGCTCGACGCGGCGACCAAGGTGTCCGGGCTCGGCGGTGGTGTCGCGGGCTACGGCATGCCGCTCGGTTCGGAGGAGGCACAGGCCGAGGCCGCCGTGTGGCTCTGGGGCGGCGGGGGATCCTTCGGCGACGCGTCGGAGATCACCATCGACACCCCGGAGAACCTGGTCGGCGCCGAGCAGATCAAGAAGATGATCGACGCCGGAGCGACCCAGGCCGACCCCGGCTCCACGCAGCGCTCCCCGCTGATGGACATCTTCATCCAGGGCAAGATCGGCATGCAGGTCGGCCTGCCGCCGACGGTCGGTCAGATCGCCGAGAACAACCCGGAGCTCGACTACTCCATCGTCCCGATCCCGACGAAGGACGGCTCGCCGTTCACCCTCGGCGTCATGGACCAGCTGATGGCGTTCGAGAACGACGGCGACAAGCAGGAGGCGATCACGAAGTTCCTCGACTACTTCTACTCGCCTGAGGTCTACGTGCCGTGGGTGCAGGCGGAGGGCTTCCTCCCCGTCACGAAGTCCGGCGCCGAGGAGCTGTCCGGCGAGGAGGCCCTCAAGCCGTTCCTCGACGTGCTGCCCGACGCGCAGTTCTACCCGTCGACCAACCCGAAGTGGTCGGCCGCGGACGGCGCCTTCAAGTCGCTGTTCGGACAGATCCAGGACCAGCCGGCGGCCGATGTGCTGAAGCAGATCCAGGACCAGGTGGACGCGGGCTGACCCGCGGAACGGAGAGGTTCGGGAATCCCCCATGAGCCAGACGACAGAATCCTCGAACCTCGCGGGGGCGGCCACCGGCCGCCCCCGCACCCCGGACGCCGGGACGGCCGGGCGCGGTCGCCCCGGCGGGCGGGACCTCCTCCAGGCGCTGCCCTGGATCGCCCCCGCACTGGTGCTCATCATCGGCGTGGTGCTGTTCCCCGCCGGCGTCATGTTCTTCAACTCCACGCGGGACATCTCGCTCTCGGGTCTGGACAAGGGCTCGGCCGGCTTCGACAACTTCGTGACCGTCTTCACGTTCCCGGAGTTCTGGCCGATCTTCGTCCGCACGATCGTCTGGGTCGTGTCGGTGGTGCTGTTCACGGTCGTCATCTCGCTCGGCCTCGCGCAGATCCTCAACAAGGCGTTCCCGGGTCGCCAGCTCGTGCGGATGGCGGTCATCGTGCCGTGGGCCGCGTCGGTGGTGATGACCACGATGGTCTTCTACTACAGCCTCGAACCGTACTTCGGGGTGTTCAACAAGTTCCTCTACGACATCGGGCTCTCCGACGACGCGGTGGGCTACGGCTGGACGAAGAACCCGACGACGGCGTTCGTCTGGTCCATCGTCATCGCGGTGTTCGTGTCGCTGCCCTTCACGACCTACACGATCCTCGCGGGGCTGCAGGCGGTCCCCGCCGACGCGATCGAGGCCGCGAAGATGGACGGCGCCGGCGCCGCCAGGACCTACTGGTCGATCGTCCTGCCGCAGCTGCGCAGCGCGCTCGCCGTGGCGATCCTCATCAACATCATCAACGTCTTCAACTCGCTGCCGATCCTCAAGGTGATGACCGGGTCGATCCCGGGCTACGGCGCCGACACGATCATGACCCTGATCTTCAAGTACATCGAGCTGCAGAAGAAGGTCGACGTCGCGAGCGCGCTGTCGGTCGTCGCCTTCCTCATCGTGATCGCGATCGTCGCGGCCTACGTCAAGATCGTCAAGCCCATGAAGGAGGTCTGATCATGACCGTGACCGAGACCGCCCTCGTGACCACCGCCGACTCCCGCGGACGACGCACCCCGCCGATCCCCGGCCGTCGGCGCCGCTACACCGCCGACCAGGTGACTCTGCCCCGGGTGATCCTGCGCACCGCCGCCGGATTCCTCGTGCTCGCGATCTTCGTGCTGCCGTACCTCATCATGTTCTTCGGATCGGTGAAGACGAAGGCGCAGATCCGCTCGGTCGACCCGACCTACCTCCCGGTGGAGTGGCACTGGGAGAACTACCTCACGATGTGGTCGACGCCCGAGACGCCGCTGCCGTACAACCTCGTCTCGACCATCGTCATCTCCGTGTTCGCGACCCTCCTCGTGCTGCTCGTGTCGCTCCCCGCGGCCTACTACACGGCCCGGTTCCGGTTCCCCGGGCGCATGGTGTTCCTGTTCCTCGTGATCGTGACGCAGATGCTGCAGCCGGCGGTGCTCACGTCGGGCCTGTTCCGTCAGTTCACCGTCCTCGGCCTCGGCGACACCTGGACCGCGATGATCTTCATCAACGCGGCCTTCAACCTCTCGTTCGCGGTGTGGATCATGCACTCGTTCTTCGCCGGCATCCCGAAGGAGGTCGACGAGGCCGCGCAGATCGACGGCGCCGGGCGCCTCACGGTCCTGTTCCGGATCAACCTCCCGCTCGTCTGGCCCGGCATCGTCACCGCGATCGTGTTCACGTTCGTGGCCTGCTGGAACGAGTTCGCCGCCTCGCTGGTGATCCTGTCGACGGACAAGAACCAGCCGCTGTCGGTCGCGCTCACGAAGTTCGTCGGTCAGTACGAGACGAGCTGGCAGTACGTGTTCGGCGTCTCGATCGTCGCGATCCTGCCCGTCATCATCCTGTTCATGCTCATCGAGAAGCGTCTCGTCGGCGGCCTCACCGCCGGCAGCGTGAAGTAACCCACCCGGCTTCCGGTCCACCCCCCGGGTTCCCGTCCGGCACACCTGCACGACCGTGGCGCGCGTGCAGGGGTTCCGGACGGATCCGGTCGTGCGAACGTACCCGGGTCGTGCAGCCGGAACATCCGCCGGCAGAGGTCAGGGGCGGGGTCAGGGGCGGGGGCCGCCGGCGCGGAGCTGCTCGGGGCTCCATCGCACGCCGAGGACCGCGGTGAGGGCGGCCTGCGCGGCCCCGGCGGAAGGAGCGACGCGGGGATCGGCATACCGGATCGGCACGTCGGCGGTGCCGCGGGCGGGATAGCCGCTCTCGGCGCGGACACGCTCCAGGAACCGGGGACCGAGCTCCGTCGCGGGACCGCCGATGACGACCTCGATCGGATCGAGCAGCGCCACGATGAGCTTGATGGCACGGGCCAGGGCCCGCGCGCCGTCGTCGATCAGCGTCTGATCCGCACGGGAGACGAGGGTGCGGACGGCCGGCACGTCCAGCGCGTCCGAGAACTCCTCCCCCAGCATCGGTCCCATCGCGGCCGCCGACTCCAGACAGCCGCGGCGTCCGCAGCGGCACGGACGCGCGGCCTCGCCGAACACCACCTGCACATGCCCGATCTCCCCCGCACGGTCGCGGGGCCCCGGCGCGAGCTCCCCGTCGAGGGTGACCGCGGCGCCGATGCCTCCGCCGCTGTGGATGAACAGCCGGTAACCCGAGGGTGCGGCGTCCAGACCGGCCTCCGCGATGGCCTCGGCGTCGACGTCGTTGACGAGGAGGACCGGGACGCCCGCGATGCTCTCGAAGCGCTCGGCCAGCGGCACCTCGTGCCACTCCAGCTGCACGCTCTCCAGCACCGTGCGCCCGTCGGTCGTCCCCGGGACCTGCACGCCGATCGCGAGCAGCCGCGCGCCGTAGGCGGCCACCACCTCGGCGACGGTCTCGTCCAGCACCCGGTCGCGGGTCTGCGTCGCGTAGGAGACGCTGCGGCGGGCGACCTCGGAGCCGTCGAGGGCGACGAGCGCCAGGTACGCACTGGTCGGCTGCACGACGAGCACGAGGATCAGATGATGCTCCGCGTCGATGCTGAGCGTGGTCGCGCGTTTGCCCCCCGTGCTCACCGCCTGCTCGCCCTCCGCGATGAGCCGGTGCTCGATGAGTTCCGCGACGAGGGACGACGCGGTCGCCGCTGTGAGGCCGGTCGCCCGCGCGATCCCTGCGCGCGTCTGCGAACCGGACGCCTGGAAGACGAGTTGGAGCGCCCGCCGCAGGTTCGCTCGCCGAACCGCCGCCTGGGTGTCCAGCGCGTCGTCGTGGGTGAACATCTGCGAGTTCCTTCTCGGGGCCGAGGTCCGTCGATTGACAGCGCGCGTACCGCTCCGTACGCTCGGTCCGTTAGTTTATTCATTGAACTTAGTCAGCCCGAGCGTCGATCGGGAGGAGCATCATGCGCTACCCCCAGATCCTAGAGCGCGCCGCCGATCGGACACGAGACGCGCAGACGTCG
Source organism: Microbacterium sp. NRRL B-14842 (assembly GCF_050470785.1). Classification (NCBI taxonomy): domain Bacteria; kingdom Bacillati; phylum Actinomycetota; class Actinomycetes; order Micrococcales; family Microbacteriaceae; genus Microbacterium; species Microbacterium sp. NRRL B-14842. The sequence continues at coordinate 3,035,417 of NZ_JBFLUM010000001.1, forward strand.
TCCAACGGCCACGCTCGCGGCATCCGGGAACGCAACCGCGCCCTCGTCCTGCGCACGCTCATGGAGCAGTCGGCTCTCAGCCGCGCGGATCTCTCCCGGCTCACCGGTCTCGCCCGCCCCACCGTGTCCGACGTCGTGCGCGATCTGCTCGCCGACGGCGTGATCCGGGAGAGCGGACCCAGTCAGGAGTCCCGGCCGGGAAAGCCCGCCGTGATGCTCGAGTTCGACCAGCGCGCCGTGCAGGTCATCGCGCTCGACCTCTCCGTGCCCGGTGAGGTCATCGGGGCGCTGGCCTCGCCCGACGGTCGCCTCTCGCACCGCCTCCACCGGCCGCGCACCCCGGACGCCGCGGAAGCCGTCGCCGGTCTCGTCGCGGAGCTGCGGAGCCTCGCCGACGGTCCCGCGCTCGGCATCGGCATCGGTGTGCCCACCGGCTCCTCCGCGCTGCTCGGTCTCGGGCCACGACTCGCGGAGATCCTCGACGCCCCCGTGCACCTCTTCGACGACGCCGATCTCGTGGCCGACGCCGAGCAGCGGTTCGGCTCCGTCGGCACCGACTTCCTCCTCGTCCGCCTCGGCACCCGCATCGGCACCGCGATCCGCGTCGTCGGCGACGACGGCGCCCCGGTCGAACGATCCATCGGGGCCCGTGAGCTCGCGCACGTCGGTGCGGGCGGCGACCCCGGCGAGGTCTGCCTGTGCGGACGCGACGGCTGCGTCCACGCGTGGGCCGCGGCTCCCGCCATCGCCCGGCGCCTGGACGCCTCGGGAGCGGACCGCACGCAGGTGCTCGCCGCCGCGGGTGCGCGGCTCGGCACGTCGCTCTCGGTCATCGCCGCTGCCGTCGACCTGCCGACGATCGTGCTGAGCGGTCCCGACGAGATCGTCGGAGCCGCACTGGTCGACGCGACGGCCACCGCGGTCCGAGCCGCCTCGCACCCCTCTCTCGGACCCACCGTGGTGCCGAGCGCGGTCGAAGACGCCGTCCTGCTGGGTGCGGCGACCCGCGTGGTGGCCGCCGAGTTCAGCCCGCGCTGACGGACGCGCCCGTCATCCGTCCCCTCCCGCCCGGAAGGGATGGGAGACTCGATCCCGCGAGGCGGCCGTCCGTCGTCTCGATCCGTCCTGGGAGGGAATCCGCATGAAGGTACTCGTGATCGGCGCGACCGGCAGCATCGGCGGGGTGGTCGCCGCCACCCTCGACGTGCGGGGACACGAGGTCGTGCGGGCGTCCCGCTCCGGCGAGCAGAACGTGGACGTGACCGACCCCGCCTCCATCCGCAGCCTCTTCGAGCGGGTCGGCCCGGTCGACGCCGTCGTGGTCGCCGTGGGCTCCGTGCCCTTCAAGCCGCTCACCGATCTCGACCGCGACGACTATCTCGCCGCCTTCACCGGGAAGACCCTCGCGCAGCTCGACGTCGTGCGGGTCGCCCTCGACCACGTGACCGACGGCGGCTCCCTCACCCTCACCAGCGGCGTGCTCGCGCGGGAGCCGATCGCGACGGGAGCGGCGGCGGCGATGGCCAACGGCGCCCTGGAGTCGTTCGTGATCACGGCGGCGGCCGAGGCCCCGCGGGGGATCCGCATCAATGCGGTCTCCCCCGACGTGCTGGCGAACTCCCCCGGGTACTTCTCGGCCTTCCCCGGCCACCGCCCTGTCACCGACGACGAGGTCGGCCAAGCGTACGTGCGCGCGGTCGAGGGCATCGTCTCGGGGCGGGTGCTCCCCGTCTGATGGCGCTCTCCCTCACTCCCGTCCCCACCCTGACCACCGAGCGGCTGGACCTCGTGCCGCTCGGACCGGAGCATCTCGACGGCACCTGGGCGGCCCTGCAGGAGCCCGAGGTGCTGCGGCTGACCGGCACCCACGCGCGCTTCACCCGCGAGGGCGTCGAGACCTGGCTCCGGTCGCTCGCCGACCGGGACGACCGGGCGGATTGGGCGATCCTCCGTCGCGACGACGGCGCGCACATCGGCGAGGTGGTCCTCAGCGACCTGGACGAGGACAACGGCTCGGCCGGTTTCCGCATCGCCCTCGCCGGCCCGCGGTGGTTCGGCGCCGGATACGGGACCGAGGCGACGCGCGCGGTCATCCGGCACGCCTTCGACACCGTGGGACTGCATCGCGTGGAGCTCGAGGTGTACGCGTTCAACCCGCGGGCGCAGCGCGCCTACGAGAAGGCCGGGTTCGTCGTCGAAGGCCGGCGCCGGGAGGCGCTGCGCTGGGACGGCGAATGGGTCGACGCGATCGTCATGGGCATGCTCGCGGACGGGTGACTGCCGCCGAACGGCGGTGAGCGCAAGGGGGAGGCGGAGCACAGGTCCGTGTCGGAGGATGAGGGTATGACCGACGCGCCGCTGTCCTCCCGTCCCTGGCTCCGCTCCTATGCCGAGGGCGTGCCGGCCGACATCGAGGAGCCGACGCAGACGCTGCCGGAGATGCTGGCCGCCGGCATCCGACAGTACGCGCGGCGGCCCGCCCTCGAGTTCTTCGGCGCCGTCACGAGCTACCGGGACCTCGGTGAGCAGATCGACCGCGCCGCGGAAGGACTCCGCCACCTCGGGGTCACGAAGGGCGACCGGGTGGCGCTGGTGCTGCCGAACTGCCCGCAGCATGTCGTCGCCTTCTACGCGGTCCTGCGTCTCGGCGCGATCGTCGTCGAGCACAACCCGCTCTACACCGCGCGAGAGCTGCGCCACCAGTTCGAGGACCACGGGGCCCGGGTCGCGATCGTGTGGGACAAGGTCGCCGACACCGTGGCGGGATTCCCGGACGATCTCCGGGTCGACCACATCGTGAGCGTCGACCTCACGGCGGCGATGCCCCTGTCGAAGCGCCTCCTGCTGCGACTCCCGGTCCCGAAGGCCCGGGCGTCCCGGGCGAAGCTGACCGGCACGCCGCGCGCGCGGCACCTGACGCCGTGGAAGAAGCTCGTGTCCCACCGGCGGCTTCCCCGACGGACGCCCGCGCCGTCGCTCGGCGACACCGCCGTCCTGCAGTACACGAGCGGCACGACAGGGATTCCCAAGGGGGCCATCCTCACCCATGCGAACCTGCGGGCCAACGCGATGCAGGGGCGGGCCTGGGTGCCCGGGCTCCGCGACGGCGAGGAGACCTTCTACGCCGTGCTTCCGCTCTTCCACGCGTACGGCCTCACCCTGTGTCTCACGTTCGCCCTGAGCATCGGGGCCAAGGTCGTGCTGTTCCCGACGTTCGACCTGGGCCTCGTGACCGACGCCGCCCGCACGAGCCCTCCGACCTTCCTCCCCGCCGTCCCGCCGATCTACGATCAGCTGGCGCGGGCGGCGGGACGCGGCACCGTCGACCTCTCGAGCGTCCGGTTCGCGATCTCCGGGGCCATGAGCCTCCCCGTCGAGACCGTGCGGCGCTGGGAGGAGGCGACCGGAGGGCTGCTCGTCGAAGGCTATGGGATGACCGAGGCCTCCCCCGTCGCGCTCGGCAACCCGATGGGTCCGACCCGGCGGCCCGGCACGGTGGGAGTGCCGTTCCCGAGCACCGAGATCCGCGTCGTCGATCCCGACGACCCCGACGTCGACGTGCCCACGGGCGAGCCCGGCGAGCTGCTGCTGCGCGGACCGCAGGTTTTCCAGGGCTACTGGGGTCGGCCGGGGGAGACGGCCGAGGCCCTGTTGCCGGACGGCTGGCTCCGTACCGGCGACATCGCGGAGGTCTCACCGGACGGATTCGTCACCATCGTCGACCGCCGGAAGGAGCTCATCATCACCGGCGGCTTCAACGTCGCGCCCAGCGAGGTGGAGAACGCGCTCGAAGCCCACCCGGACGTCGTGGCGGCGGCCGTCGTCGGGCTGCCCCGGTCGAGCGGCGGCGAAGAGGTCGCGGCGGCCGTGGTGCTCCGTGAGGGCGCCGCCGAGGACATGGAGGGGCTCCGCGACTTCTGCCGTACGCGGCTGACCGCCTACAAGGTGCCGCGGCGCATCACCGCCGTCGACGACCTCCCGCGGTCGCTCATCGGCAAGGTGCTGCGGCGCGAGGTGCGCGATCGGCTGCTCGCGGCGCGCGGGGCCTGACGAGCGGAGTCAGCGTCCCTCGGCGGCCTCGGTGTGGTGCCGGATGACCTCGGCGACGACGAAGTTGAACCACTTCTCCGCGAACTCCGGGTCGAGGTGGGCGTCTTCGGCGAGCGCCCGGAGCCGGGCGACCTGCTGCTCCTCGCGGTTCGGGTCGGACGGCGGCATCGCGTGCTCGGCCTTCAGGTGTCCCACCTGCTGTGTGGCGCGGAACCGCTCCGCGAGCAGGAAGATCAGGGCCGCGTCGATGTTGTCGATGCTCGCACGCAGCCGGAGCAGTTCGGCCTTCGGATCCTCAGCGGCAGTCATGCCCCTACTCTAGAGCCGCAGATCACCCTGCCCCCGACGAGGGGCACCGCTATCGTGTGCTCATGAGCAACGACCAGTCGCCGGCCTCCGCTCCGCAGGACGACCAGGGCAGCCGCGCCCCGGAACCCGCCCCCGTCGATGCCGCGCTCGTCGGCGCCGCGGTGGAGGCGCCGGGAAACTCACCAGTGACCGGGCCGCCCCGGCCCGTGGTGATCGAGCCGACCACGCCGAGCCGCTCGTTCTGGACGCGGATCGATCGGCCGTTCGTCTTCGGGTTCCTCGTGACGCTCGGCGGCCTCGGGGCGCTCGTGATCGGCAGCGCGCTCTACAACCTCTCCACCGTGCTCATCTACATCGCGCTCGCGCTGTTCGCCGCGCTCGGCCTCGACCCGGCCGTCCGCTTCCTGGAACGCCGCGGGCTGTCCCGCGCGCTCTCCGTCGTGGTGACGATCCTCGCCCTCATCGTCGTCGTCGGCCTCGTCCTCTGGATGATCGTTCCCATCGTCGTCGAGCAGATCGCGGGCTTCGTGAAGTCGGTCCCCGGCATGATCCGGGACTTCACGAAGTCCGACATCTACGCCACCCTCAACGACCAGTTCGGCGACCAGTTCCAGGACCTCGTATCGGAGGTGGAGAAGTTCCTGTCGGACTTCGGCAACCTCGCGACGATCGGCGGAGGCGCGCTGCAGGTCGGTGCGTCCATCGCGAGCGGCATCTCGGGCGCGATCGTCGTGCTCGTACTGACCCTGTACTTCGTCGCGACGCTCCCGGCCATGCGCCAGGGGCTGCTGCGCCTCGTCCCGGCCCGCGACCGCGGCCGCGCGGACGACATCTCCCAGCAGATCACCGACTCCGTGGGTGGTTACGTGATGGGGATGGTGGTCCTCGCCTTCTGCAACGCGACCCTCGCCCTCATCCTCTACACCGTCCTCGGTCTGCCGTTCCCGCCGCTCATGGCCGCCATCGCCTTCTGCGTCACGCTCATCCCGCTGGTCGGCTCGGTGCTGTTCTGGATGATCGGCACCATCCTCGCGCTGTTCACGAACCCGATCGCCGCCCTGATCTTCGCCGCGATCTACCTCGTCTACATGCAGATCGAGGCGTATGTGCTCACGCCGCGGGTCATGAACAAGGCCGTCGCGGTGCCGGGCTCGCTCGTCGTCATCGGCGCTCTCGCCGGCGGCACGCTCCTCGGCCTGCTCGGCGCTCTGGTGGCCGTGCCCGTCACCGCCTCGATCCTCATCATCGTCAAGCAGGTGGTCGTGCCGAAGCAGGACGCTCGGACCTGACCCCGCCCCGTGCACAATTCCGGAGATTCGGGAGGACACGCCGTCAGCCGGGGGTCCTCCGCGGCGTGTCGGGCGAGATCTCCGGAGTTGTGCACGCCGGCGGGCGAGAACGACGAAGCGCCCGGGCCCTGAGGGCCGGGCGCTTCGCGGGAAGACGACTCAGATGAGGTCGTTGTCCGTGAGCCACTGCTTCGCGATGTCCTCCGCCGACTTCTGGTCGACCGTGCTCTGCACGTTGAGGGCGACGAGCTCCTCGGCGGTCAGCTTGGCGCTGATGCCGTTGATGACGTCGGCGATCTCGTCGGCCACGTCGCTGGACGCGATCGGCACGACGTTGGAGGCCAGGATGATGTTCTCCGGGTCCTCCAGCGCCACGATGTCCTCGGTCTGGAATGCGGGGTCGGCGGAGTAGATGTCCGCCACCTGGATCTCGCCGGCGAGCAGCGACTCCAGCGTCGTGGGACCGGTGGCCGAGAACGCCAGGTCGACGCCGTAGACCTCCTTGGCCGCAGCCGGACCGTACGGGCGCTGCTCGAACTCGGGCGCCGCACCGATCGTGACCGGGGTGGTCACGTCCGCGAGGTCGGCGATCGAGGTGAGGTCGTTCTCCTCGGCGAAGCTCTTGAGCACCGTGTAGGTGTCCTGGTCGGACGCCTCGGCGTAGTCGAGCGCGGTGAGGCCGTCCGGGAGCGCGTCCTTCAGCGCGGCGTAGACGTCGTCCGGGCTCGTGGCGGTCGCATCCTTGTCCAGGTACTCGAGCAGGTTGCCCGTGTACTCCGGGAACAGGTCGATCGCCCCGGACTCGACGTCCGGCATGTAGGCGTCGCGCTGGCCGATGCTGAACTGACGGTCGACGTCGAAGTCGGCGGCCTCGAGCGCCTGCGCGTAGATCTCGGCGATGATCTCGTTCGAGTAGTAGGCCTGCGAGCCGATGACGATGGTGTCGCTGCCCCCACCGTCGCCGGAGTCGTCGGTGGGCGCGTCCAGGGGGTTGCTGTTGGCGCAGCCGGAGAGGGCGAGGGCGGCGGCGAGCGCGACGCCGCCGGCAAGGGCGAGGCGGGACTTTCGTGCGGTGAACATGGACTTCCTCTTCTCTGGGGGACGATGCTGTGGGTCAGGCGGGTGCGGCCGCGGGGGCGGTCGCCCGAGCGCGGCGGCGTTGCGGACGGGTGCGCACACCGCGGGGCACCGCGGCGTGCTGGGCGAGCGCAAGCAGGAGGTCGACGAGGAGCGCGAGCACCGCGACGAGGATCGCGCCGCCGAGCACCTGGTCGAAACGGCGGAGCGGGATGCCCTGGATGATCGGCCAGCCGAGGCCGCCGAGGTTCACGTAGGCCGCGATCGTCACCGTGGCGATCACCTGCAGCAGCGCCGAACGGAGGCCGCCGACCAGCAGCGGCATGCCGAGCGGCACCTCGACCTTCCAGAACACCTGCCAGCCGGTCATCCCCATCGCCCGCGCCGCATCGAGGGTTCGGCGATCGACTGCCTCCAGGCCCGTGTAGGCGCCGGCCAGCAGGGACGGGATCGCCAGGACGACGAAGGTGATGATCGCCGCCAGCGGTGTGCGCAGCACGCCCAGCAGAAGCACCAGGAGGACCATGAGTCCGAAGGACGGGATGGCGCGGGCCGCTCCGGAGACGGCGACCGCGATCTCCCGCCCCTTCCCGGTGTGCCCGATGAGCCAGCCGAGCGGTACGGCGATCACCGCGGCGATCAGCACGGAGACCACCGTGTAGAAGACATGCTGGCCGAACAGAGCGGGGAGGGAGTACGTCCCGACCCAGCGGTCGGGGGAGAACAGCCAGGCGAAGGCCTCGGTGAACACGTTCATGCGGCCGTCCTCAACGTGATCGTCCGACGCGCGGCGGCGGGGGTGGCCGCCGCCCGCGTCCACGGCATGAGGGCACGCCCGAGGAGCACGAGCAGGAGGTCGATGACCAGAGCGATGACGACGACGGCGACGATGCCGGTGAAGACCTCGGCGAGGATGCGGCGCTGGAGGCCGTTCGTGAACAGGTAGCCGAGGTTCGTGACGCCGACAAGGATGCCGACCGTCGCGAGCGAGATGGTGCTCACCGCCGCCACGCGGAGGCCCGCGAGGATGACCGGCCCGGCGAGTGGGAAGTCGACCGTCCAGAAGCGGCGGAACCCGCCGTAGCCCATCGCGACCGCGGACTGCCGGATCGCGGGGTCGACCGAGTCCAGGCCGTCGGACACCGCGCGGACGAGGATCGCGATCGCGTAGATCGTCAGGCCGATGACGAGGTTGGCCGGGCTGCGCGCCGGGTAGCCCGCCACAGACGGCAGCAAGATCAGGAGGGCGAGGGACGGGATCGTATACAGCAGTCCGGTCAGGACGATGACCGGACCCTTCACGAGTTGATAGCGCCAGGCCACCCACCCCAGTGGGAGCGCCAGCACGAAACCGAGCACGATCGCGATCGCGCTCTGCTGCAGGTGCACCGCGGTGAGCTCGAGGATCAGCCCGAGGTTGTCGCCGACCCAGTTCACGGGGCCGCCTTCATCGCATCTGCTCCGTCGACCACGCCCTCCGGCGCATCGACGATCGCTCCCTGCGTGCGGCCTTCGGAGTCGACGACCACGGTCCCGCGCGGGGTCTGCTTGAGATGCAGCGCGCGGCGGCCGCGGTCGGCTCCGATGAACGAGGAGACGAAGTCGTCGGCCGGGTTCTCGATGATCTCGCTCGGGCTGCCGACCTGCACGATCCGGGCGCCCTTGTCGAGGATGACGACCTGGTCGCCGAGGAGGAACGCCTCGTCGATGTCGTGCGTGACGAACACGACCGTCTTGTCGAGCTCGTGCTGCAGCCGCAGGGTCTCCTGCTGGAGGTCGGCGCGCACGATGGGGTCGACCGCTCCGAACGGCTCGTCCATGAGGAGGATGTTCGGATCGGCGGCGAGCCCGCGGGCCACCCCGACGCGCTGCTGCTGACCGCCCGACAACTGGCTCGGGTACCGCTCGGCGAGCGCCTGGTCGAGGCCGACGGTCGTGAGCAGCTCGCGAGCACGCTCATGCGCCTGTGTGCGCTTCACCCCGTTCAGCCGCAGCACGGTGGCCACGTTGTCGATGACGGTGAAGTGCGGCATGAGCCCGGAGTTCTGCATCACATAACCGATGCGCCGGCGCAGGGCGACCGGGTCGCCCGAGAGCACGCTCTCCCCGTCGATCTCGACCTCCCCCGACGTCGGCTCGACCATGCGGTTGATCATCCGCAGCAGGGTGGTCTTCCCGCAGCCGGAGGATCCGACGAACACGGTGGTCTTGCGGGAGGGCAGCACGAGGCTGAAGTCGTCCACGGCGAGCGTCCCGTCGGGGAAGCGCTTCGTGACGTTGCGGAACTCGATCATGAGGGTGTCTCTCCGACGGTCGTTCGGACGTGCGGTCGTGCGTCGTGCGGGACTAGGCCGAGACCTCGACGCCAGGGGCGAAGGCGACGTAGCCGGAGAAGTCCTTGCCGACCCGGTCGAACGCCGACGGGTACGGATGCGGGTACGACCACGCGAGATCCTTGTGCAGCTCTCCGCCGACCTGGACGGAGTAGTACTGGCACTCGCCCTTCCACGGACACGTGTACGGGGTGGGGCTCTCGACGAGGGCGTCCGGCGCGACGGATGCCGGCGGGAAGTACCAGTTCCCCTCGATGCGGATGAGGTCGTCCTGGTCGGCCTCGGCGATGACGTTTCCTGCGAGTACAGCCTTCATGGTCCTGCCTCCTCGGATGTGGGTTCGAGCGTATAAGACGGGTGGGACATCCGGCACCGGGTTGCGCGCGCGGTCGTGAATCTGGGACATATTGCGCGTTCTGTTCGTCACGCGTCCGGAATCGGATTGCCCGGATCAGGCCGAGTCGCGGCCGTAGCCCTCCAGCAGCCGCAGCCAGATCTCGCTGATCGTGGGGTAGGAGGGCACCGCGTGCCAGAGTCGGGCGATCGGGACCTCCCCGACGATCGCGATGGTCGCGGCGTGGACGAGCTCGGCGACCTCCGGGCCGACGAAGGTCGCCCCGATCACGACGTCGCGGTCGGTGTCGACGACCAGGCGCGCCTGCCCGGCGAAGCCGTCCTCGTACAGGCTCGCGCCCGCCACCCAGCCGAGGTCGTAGTCGACGGCCCGGACGGCGGTGCCGGCCTCGCGGGCCGCCGCCTCGGTGAGACCGACCGATCCGACCTCCGGGATCGAGAAGGTGACCTGGGGCACCGCGGCGTGATCGGCCGTGGCGGCGTGACGCCCCCAGGGAGCGTCATCGACGGCGTCGCCCTTCGCGCGGGCGGCGATGACGTCGCCCGCCGCGCGCGCCTGGTACTTGCCCTGGTGGGTCAGCAGCACGCGGCCGTTGACGTCGCCCACGGCGTAGAGCCAGTCGTGTCCGGGGACGCGGAGGGTGTCGTCGGTCTCGATCCAGCGGCCCGGCTCGAGACCGACCACGTCGAGGCCGATGTCGGCGCTGCGCGGGGAGCGTCCGGTCGCCACGAGCACCTCGGCGGCGGTCACGGTCTCCCCGCCGTCGAGCGTGATCGTCACCCGGTCGCCGTCGCGGTGCACTGCGGTCGTGCCGGTGTCGGTGCGGACGTCGACGCCGAGCTCACGCAGGCCGTCGGCCACCCGCTCCCCGGCGAAGGGCTCCATCCCGCCCAGCAGCCCGCTGCGCGCGAGGAGCGTCACCGACGAGCCGAGCGCGGCGTACGCGGTGGCCATCTCGACCGCGACCACGCCGCCGCCGATCACCGCGAGGCTCTCGGGCAGCTCCTCGGCACTGGTCGCCTCGCGACTCGTCCACGGCGAAGCCTCCCGCAGACCCTCGATCGGCGGGATGACCGCGTCCGAGCCGGTACTGATGGCGACCGCGTGACGGGCGCGCAGCACGCGGGTGCCGCCGTCCTGGTCGGTCACGGTCACCTCGCGCTCCCCGGTCAGCCGGCCGTGGCCTCGGGCGAGGTCGATGTGGGCGGACTCGAGCCACTTCACCTGTCCGTCGTCGGACCAGTTGCTCGTGAAGGAGTCGCGGCGCTCGAACACCGCCCGCACGTCGAGGGTCCCGGTGACGGCCTGCGCGGCGCCGGCGACGTGCTGCGCGGCACGGAGCGCCTGGGCCGAACGGAGCAGGGCCTTCGACGGCATGCAGGCCCAGTACGAGCACTCCCCGCCGACGAGCTCGCTCTCCACGATGATCGCACTGAGACCGCCCTGCACGGCACGGTCCGCCACGTTCTCCCCGACCGGACCACCGCCCAGCACGATGAGGTCGTATTCGTCGGTCTTCTCGGCAGCAGTCATGCTCGCCCCTCTCGTGGCCGCATCGGTCCGTGGCCCAGTCTCGCTCATGAGGAACGTCGAGTCACGGGTGAGTTGTTCCCGTCGGCCGATATGCCCGTCTTCCCCGGGGGGGTCCCCGTCCCGGATGCACGACGTTCCTTCCGACGACGTTCCTTCCGACGACGTTCCGGGTGCACGACCCGAGTGCGGCTGCGCGACTCGGACGGGACCGATCCGCCGGCAGACGTGACCTGGTCGTGCATCCAAACCAGGAACCACGGACTCGTCACGGCGGGCTACGGGTCCGGATCCGGGTCGGCGAGCCCGGTCCGAGGTTCCGGATGCACGACGTGGGGACGGTCGCACGATCCGGACGGGGCGATCCGCCGGCAGACGTGTCACGGTCGTGCATCTGGAGCAGGACGGACGGAGTCGGCGGAACGGACGGAGTCGACGGAACCGGACGGAGTCGACGGAACGGACGGAGTCGACGGGACCGGAAAGGACGGCCCGATAGTCAGGCGACGACGGAGGGGACGCGGCGGGGGTCGGCGAAGGCCCGGGGATAGGCGCGACGGAGGGCCATGACGATGAGGGTGGCCGCGGTCACCTTGATGAGGTCGCCGGGAAGGAAGGCCAGGGTCGAGAGGGCCGTGAGGTCGAGCGGGACGCCGGTGACGAGGGCCTGCACGGGGATGCCGAAGGCGTAGACGACGAGGACGCCGCCGACGAACGCCGCGATCGCGGCGCGCCACCAGGTCGGGCGGCCGGTGCGCATCAGGAGTCCGATGACGACGACACCGGCGACCCACCCGAGCAGATATCCCGCCGTGGGGCCGACGAAGACCCCGAGTCCGCCACGCCCGCCCGCGAGCACCGGGAGACCGATCGCCGCGAGCACGAGGACGAGTGCGACCGACCATGGCGCGACACGCGGGCCGAGGACGAGACCCGCCAGCATGACGGCGAGTGTCTGTCCGGTGATGGGCACCCCGCCCGGCAGCGGGACGACGACCGTGCCGAGCACGATGATGAGCGCGGCGAAGACGGCGACGCGGCCGAGGGTCGCCGAGGTGTCGCGGGTCGTGGGGGTCATCGGTCCATCCTTCCTGAACGGTGTTCACCTGAACACCGTTCATCAGGCTAGAGGGCGGGCCACGCGAGGCGCAAATCACCCCGCGGCGGCCGGGTCGACACCCCTCGTCCGCGGAGCGAGGACGGCCGCTCCCGCCCCGACCACGGCGGCGAGGGCGAACACCCCGGCGAACGGATCCACCCCTGCCGCAGCCCCGAGGGCGACGAAGAGCGAGCCCGTGACGGCGAGGGCGAGCGCACTGCCGAACGAGTCGGCCACGGTCATGGCGCCACTGTTGAACCCCTGTTCCGCGGGGGACGACATCGCCAGGACGAGAGCGCTCGTGCGCGGGCTCATCAACCCCATCCCGGCGCCGGCGACGATCCAGGCGAACGCGGCGAGCAGCGCGGGCGCGTGCATCACGGTGATCACCAGGACGAGCGCGATCCCGACGACCACGAGGATCGTCCCCACCCGCACGGCCGTCACGCTCGACAGGCGCTCGCCCATCCGCCCTTGGACGGTCGCCGCCGCCGACCAGGCGAGCGCACCCCCGGTCAGCGCGAGCCCGGCGAGGGTCGGCGACAGCAGGTATCGATCCGTGAGCAGGTACGGCAGGTAGATCTGCGCCCCGAAGAACGCCGCCGCCCCCAGACCGCGGACCAGGATCACCGACGGCAGCCCCCGATGGGCGACGAGGGTGCCCCGAGGAACGAGTGGGCGCACCGCCGCGACCGCGACCACCACCGCCACCGCCGACAGGAATGGACCGGCGACCGGGACCTCTCCCACGAGGTCGAGGGCGAGCACCGCGACGGCGGCGAGCACCGACCATCCCAGCCGTCCGAGCGCCCAGGGCATGTTCGCGTCCCCGCTGCGGGCGAGTCCCCGGAGAGCCGGGACGACCATCAGCAGTGCGAGCACGACGAGCACCACGACCCCGAGGAAGGCCCAGTGCCAGCTCCACACCTCCGTGACCGCTCCTGCGATCGTCGGACCGATGAGGGAGGGGATGACCCACGCTGCGGCGAACCCCGCGAAGATCGCCGGGTGCAGCGACGTCGGATACACCCGGGCGACCACGACGTAGAGCGCCACCATGAGCCCGCCGTTGCCGAGCCCCTGGGCGAAGCGCCCGGCGACGAGCACCTCCATGCTCGACGCAAGCCCCGCGACAAGCAGCCCTACCGTGAACAGGACGACGGACGCATACAACGGCACCACGGGACCCCGCCGGTCCGACCAGTTTCCGGCCACGACCATGCCGATCACGCTCGTCGCGAGTGGCCCGGCGAAGGCCAGCGCGTACAGCCGCTCTCCGTCGAGGTCGGCGCTGACCGCGGGCATCACCGTGGTGACCGCCAGTGATTCGAAGGCGCCGAGGAACACGAGGGCGCACGCGCCGATCGTGATCCAGACGTACTCGCCACCGAGGATGCGGGGCGGGGCGGGCGTGGACGGCGCAGCGCGCCCGGTCTCGGTCGTCATGAGGACGACGCTAGAACCTCAAGAATGGTTGAGGTCAAGCCCGGGGTACGCGCAGCCCCGCACAGGCTCAGCGGAGCGGGAGGATGCTCGTCGGTGCGGGAGCCTGCGCCTCGTGCCGAACTCCGAGCGGGGCTCCCGTGCGGTCATCGAGGTCGAGCAGCGTCACGGTGTCGGAACGTTGCCCGGCGACGAGGAGCTTGCCCTGGTAGACGAGGTGATGCCGCGGCCAGTCGACACCGGAATCGGCGAGCGCGACGGGCTCCAGAGCCTCGCCGCTGCCACGCACCCGCAGCGCCGCGATGGTGTTGCTGCCGCGCAGAGCGGTGTAGAGGAACTGACCGTCCTTGGTGCGGGCGAGCTCGGCGGGGAAGTCCACGCCGACCTGTGCGATGGGGCTCGCCGGAGCCGAGGAGACGACGCTCCAGGTGCCGTCGGCGGCCGCTGCGAGCGTGAAGACCTCGCACGAGTACTCCGTCACGATGTGCAGGTGGCCACTCGGATGCACGACCATGTGCCGCGGGCCGGTGCCGCGCGGGAGCACGACCTCCTGATCGAGGGCGAGCCCACCACCCTGCAGGCGCCAGAACCGGACGAGATCGAACCCGAGATCGGTCGTCACCACGCGGCCGTCCGGGAGGAAGGCGGCGGCGTGCGCGTGGGACGCGCGGTCCGCGGCGCCGTACGGATCGACCGCGGCGATGCCATCGCCGGCGGGAGTGACGGGAGCCGCGTCCGGATCGCCGTCGCCGAACAGGGCGGCACGCAGGGCCGCGGCTGCATCCTCCTTCGCCGGGACAAGCTGGCCATCGGCGGCGAGCCCGAAGCGGACGACCCGCCCGTCGCCGTAACAGCTGGCGACGAGCGTCTGGCCGTTCGGCGACACCGCGAGATGGCAGACGCCGTCCCCCGTCGGCACCGGATCGCCCAGCGGGGACAGCGCCATCTCGCCCGTGCGCACGAACGCCTGCACCGCGGCAACGCCCTCCAGCGCCGCGTACACGACGTCGAGGGACGGATGCGCCGCCAACCACGACGGCGACGGCGTCTGCGTCACGGGTCCGCGGTAGGCGAGCGTCGTGGCCTCACGGCCCTCGTCACCGGCCAGCACGCCGATCCCCTCGGCGGAGCCTTCCATCGCCGGGCCGTAGCCCCCGAGCCAGAACCGTGTCATGCCGATCAGTCGAGCAGGTCGTGGCGCACGATCACCTGATCGCGCTCCGGGCCGACGCCGATCACCGAGATACGGGTGTTGCTCATCTCCTCCAGCGCGAGCACGTAGTCCTTCGCCGTCTGCGGAAGATCCTCGAAGGTGCGCGCGGTCGAGATGTCCTCGCTCCACCCGGGGAAGTACTCCAGGATCGGCTTCGCGTGGTGGAAGTCGGTCTGGTTCACCGGCACCTCGTCGAAGCGCTCCCCGTCGACGTCGTAGGCCACGCACACGGGGATCTTCTCGAGCCCGGTGAGGATGTCGAGCTTGGTCAGCACGAGGTCGGTGATGCCGTTGATGCGCGTGGCGTAGCGGGTGATGGGTGCGTCGTACCAGCCGACGCGGCGCGGGCGCCCGGTCGTGGTGCCGAACTCGAAGCCCTGCTTGCGCAGCCAGTCGCCCTGCTCGTCGAACAGCTCGGTCGGGAACGGGCCGGAGCCGACGCGGGTCGTGTAGGCCTTGACGATGCCGACGATGCGGTCGAGTGCGCCGGGGCCGACGCCGGACCCGGTCGAGGCGCCGCCGGCCGTGGCCGAGGACGACGTGACGAACGGGTAGGTGCCGTGGTCGATGTCGAGCATCGTGGCCTGGCCACCCTCGAACACGACGACCTCGCCGCGGCTCAGTGCCTGGTCGATGAGGTAGCCGGTGTCGGCGACCATCGGACGCAGACGCTCGGCGTAGGAGAGCAGGTCGTCGACGATCTCGTCGCAGGTGACGGCGCGGCGGTTGAAGACCTTCACCAGGAGGTGGTTCTTCTGGTCGAGAGCGCCCTCGACCTTCTGGCGCAGGATGTTCTCGTCGAAGAGGTCCTGAACGCGGATGCCGACGCGGTTGATCTTGTCGGCGTAGGCCGGGCCGATGCCGCGGCCCGTGGTGCCGATGTTGCGCTTGCCGAGGAAGCGCTCCGTGACCTTGTCGAGCGTGCGGTGGTACTGCGTGATGATGTGCGCGTTGGCGCTGACCTTGAGCCGCGAGACGTCGATGCCGCGGGCGGACAGGGCCTCCAGCTCGGAGAAGAGGACTTCGAGGTCGATGACCACGCCGTTGCCGATGACCGGGTTCACGCCGGGCGACAGGATGCCGGAGGGCAGCAGGTGCAGGGCGTACTTCTCGTCGCCGACGACGACGGTGTGCCCGGCGTTGTTGCCGCCGTTGAACTTCACCACCCAGTCGGTGCGCTCACCGAGCAGATCGGTGGCCTTGCCCTTTCCTTCGTCGCCCCACTGCACGCCGACGATCACGATTCCTGGCATGGGTAACCCCCTGGATGATGCCTCTCGCCGGGATTCCACCGGCGGATGAGCTGGCCCGATCGGGCTCTCCCATCCTATCGGCAGGCCTCCGACAGCCCTCGGAAGCGCGATACGGGACGGAATACACACCGGCCCGGGGCCCTGAAGGCGCGGTTTCGATCCCGTATCAGGCGGTGGCGCGCGTTCGTCGACAAAGGCTCACCGAGGACCGGCCCCCGTTCACGAGGAAGGGACTCGTAGCGATTCCGGCACGACCTTCGCCTGTGCGATCCCACGGGGACCGCCTGGTGTGGTGTGGACCGAGCCCACGAGATCGGGTGGCGGCCATGTGGTGCTGAGCCCCCGGCGTATCGCGTCTGCCCTTGCCGGTGTGGTGGACCATCGGTGCATGAGCCCCTCCGGGAACTCCTGGATCTCGCCACCTCGGAGACGGGGCCGGACCAGCGTGGAGTACTCCGCGTCGTACCAGGTGGCCCACTGAGGGTCGACCGGCAGCCCTCCCCACGCTCCGTCGAAACCGCGCGGACGCGCCGTCGCGAACCGAGTGTCGTTGAGCTCGGCGAAGGCGAAGAAGCTGCCGACGCGACGTGCCACATCCACGAGGAACCCCGCGACTGCGCCTAACGCGTCCGACTCCACCAAGTGGTCGAGCTCGAAATCGATCGAGATCGTCTGATAGTCGCCACCGATCGGGGTCCACAGTCACCGGACCTTGACGAAGTAGTCCGATGACAGGAGCGCGATGGGCATCTCGCTCGCGCGAGCCGTCGATTTGCGGTGATTGTCAGGATCCGCCTGAACAGGCACGAACTCGGAGGGGACCCAGGCCCCCGGCTCCGTCCATGAAGCGCTGACGCTCGTCGCGGGCATGTTCGAGCGATAGAGCATGCCGCCGCTCAGCTCGCGATGCGCACCCGCGGTCAGATGCGGGCGGACGAGGTCGGCGTACTCCGTGGAGAACCAGCTCAGCCACGGAGGGCTCTGCGGCAGCCCCGGCCACTCACCCCATTGCGGCAGCGCCATCGTCGGTGAGAAGCGGGACTGCGTGACCTCGGCGTACGAGAAGAAGCTGCTCGAACGCTGTGCGAAATCGACGAAGAAGCTCTCGAAGGCGCTGACGAATCGAGGCTGGGAGAGCGCCGCCGCGTCGAAGAGTAGGTGTGCGGACTGGTGTTCAGCGACGAACTGATCGGACCACGAATCCAGGAATCCCGAGATGAGGGGCTTTCGCCCCCGGAGGACCAGTCTGCTTTGGTGACTATCTTCGCGGTAGATGCGGTCGGCCCCTTCCACCCCGTCCTCGGCGAGCTTTCCTCGTAGTGGCTCGCTGACCCCGAACACGGTGGGCAGTGCGGCCGGAAGATGCTCCTTCGCCGACTCGAGATACATCTGAGCAAGCGAAGGGCTTTCCTCGTCGAAGCACCGGAACCACTCGACGTGCAGGAACTTCTCGCGGCTGGGCCCGGTCCTCCGTGACACGTATCGAGGGTCGGACGTCTCCTCCACGACGACCTGTGGATCGTGCACGACCCCTCCCACCGCCCCGGCAAGCTCATCCGCGAAACGCAGCGCATGTCCGATATGGGGCTGCGCAGAGCCTTCGACGACGACTGCGTACCGGAAGCGCACGTTGTCGGGGAGGCCGGTGGGAACACTGTCCATGTCCTCGCCGCCGACGTCGTGCGGCCCGTCGACGATGAAGCAGTACTCCCCTGAATCATGAGTGAAGGCCTGAACGAGCCCCTCGCCAGCGATCTCGCTCGCTGTGACTGGACCCGTCCCGGTCTGCACCTCGGACGGTGCGAGCCGGAGCTTTCCATACACTTCGATGTCGTACGACATGACTACCTCCGGCGGGTCCGTGGCCTTCGTGACGCCATCTCGACCATCATTGCCGAAGCTTGTCCGCCGGGGAAGCGCGATACGGGACGGAATACGCTCCTTCCGGGGTCGCCGGAGGCACGATTTCGATCCCACACCCGGGCGGAGGCACGTTCTCGATCCCGCACCGCGCCGGGAGGGCGCGGTTTCGATCCCGCTACAGTGGCGACGGAGGTGGCGATGACGCGGTGGTGGCCTTACATCCGACTCGCGGCGGCGGCGCTCGCGGTGGCGGCGATCGTCGCGCAGCTCGTGCGCACCCTGGAGATCGCCCTCACCGCAGACACCGCGTGGGGCGCGCATCTGCCCACCGTGTTCGCGAACTTCTTCAGCTTCTTCACGATCCTCTCCAACGTGCTTGCAGCGGTGGTGCTGGCCGTCGGCGGGGTCTGGGGGCTGACGCACCGCGACGCGAGAGTCGAACCGACGTGGCTGGCGACGCTGCTCGTGTGCGCGAGCACCTACATGATCGTCACGGGCGTCGTCTACAACACGCTGCTCCGCGGGATCGCGCTGCCGCAGGGGGCCACGGTCGCCTGGTCCAACGAGGTGCTGCACGTCGTCATCCCGCTCGTCCTGCTCGCCGACGTGCTGTTCGCGCCGCGTCGTCGTGCCCTCGGCTGGGGCACCGTGGGGATCGCCGCGATCTTCCCGATCGTGTGGGTCGTCTACACCCTGCTCCGCGCGAACCTCGTGACCGCACCCGCGACCGGGAAACCGTGGTGGTACCCGTACCCCTTCCTCGATCCCTCGTTGAACGGCGGCTACGGCGGCGTCGCGCTCTGGGTGCTCCTCATCGCCGCGATCATCCTCGCCACCGCTGCGCTCGTCGTGGGGATCGGGCGGCGTCGGGCCAGACCGTGACCCACCCCTTTCCGTGCGCCCCACCCCCTTGCGAACGTGCGAAAAGGGGTGGGACGGCCGGAAGGGGGTGGGTCGGCGATCAGACGAGGAGCGCGTCGGCCTCGAGGTAGCGCTCGAGCGAGTCGTCGAGCTCGTCCAGCCACGGCGTGTGGTGCGCGGCGGCGAGCGTCCCGGTCATCACCGAGGGGTACACGCGGTCGCGGTAGCCCATGATGTCGGCCTTCTTGTCGTGCTTCCAGGCGAGGAAGATCTCCACGACGCGATCGAGGTCGAACGCCGGGTAGTCGGTGCACTCCAGCAGGTCGCGGATGTAGTCGGCCTGGAAGCGGATCTCCGTCGCCGCCGAGTCGATCTCCGCGAACCGCTTCCGCCACGCGGCGATGGACGCGGCGCGCTCGGCCTGGTCGGGGAGGGCGATCCGGCCGAGGATGACGTCGCGCACGAACCAGGCCTGCGCGTCGAACATGTTGAACGTGAACCACTGGTCCTGCGCGCCGAGGTAGGCCAGGCGCGGGTTGCCCTGCCAGAGCACGCCCCGGTACAGCCCGTCGGGGTAGACGTTGTTCGGCGAGGACAGGGCGAGCTCCGCGGGCAGGAACGGGTACTTGTGCAGGTAGCCGGTGCAGAGGATGACCGCGTCGACCTCCTTCGAGGTGCCGTCGGCGAAGTGCACGGTGCGTCCCTCGAAGCTCTCGACGCACGGACGCTCCTCGAAGCCCTCCGGCCAGTCGTAGCCCATCGGCGCGGTCCGGTAGCTCGCGGTGACCGAACGGGCGCCCATCTTGAACGCCTGGCTGCCGATGTCCTCCGCCGAGTAGCTCGACCCGATCACGAGCACGTCCCGCCCAGCGAGGGCCTCCGCGCCCCGGAAGTCGTGCGCGTGGGCGACGGATCCGGGGAAGGTCTCGATGCCGTCGAAGTGCGGCACGTTCGGGAAGGAGAAGTGTCCGCTGGCCACGACGACACGGTCGAACTCCTCCGTGGTCGTGCGCCCGGTCGGCAGGTGCTCGCTGGTGAGGCGGAACACCTCACGCTCCTCGTCGAACTCCACCCAGCGCACCGCCGTCTGGAAACGGATGAGGTCGCGCACCTGCGTCTTCGCGAGACGCCCCGCGATGTAGTCCCACAGCACCGGACGCGGCGGGTACGACGAGATCGGCCGTCCGAAGTGCTCGTCGAAGGTGTAGTCGGCGAACTCCAGGGCCTCCTTCGGCCCGTTCGACCACAGGTTGCGGTACATGCTGGAGTGCACGGGCTCGCCGTACTCGTCCAGCCCGGTGCGCCAGGTGTAGTTCCACTGGCCGCCCCAGTCGGCCTGCTTCTCGAAGCAGACCAGTTCGGGGATCTCCGCCCCCGCGCGGGCTGCGGACTCGAAGGCCCGCAGCTGCGCCATCCCCGAGGGGCCGGCGCCGATGATCGCTACTCGTTCACTGTTCGTCACGTATCGTCCTCAAACTCTTCCGTCATGTATCGGGCGCAGCCGTATCCGGGAGAGGAGGACAGTTCTTCCCCGGTGGGAGCGGAACGCTCGACCCGCCCGGACAGTGGCTGCTCTTCGACGTTAGCAGTGCCTCGCGGCGACGCTGGCGGGAATGCGACGACGACTGTCGCTTCCCCGCATCGCCGATGTCGGCGGCCGGTGCCAGGATCGAACGGTGCGACAGGACATCAGGGCATCGGAGCGGCTCGACCCACAGGGCTCGCCGGCGCGATCGCGCGGCGCCCTCGTGCTGCTCGCGGCCGCGGTGACGGTGGTGCTCTGGGCGTCGGCTTTCATCGGGATCCGTGGCGCGGGGCCGCACTACGACCCCGGGGCCTTGGCGCTGCTGCGCATGGCCGTGGGCACCGTCGTGCTGACGATCATCGCGCTCCGGCACGGCATCCGTCTCCCGGAGCGCCGCCACTGGCTGCTGATCGCCGTGTGGGGAGTCGGATGGTTCTGCATCTACAACCTGGCTCTCAACAGCGCCGAACGCACCCTCGACGCCGGGACCGCCGCGATGGTCGTGAACCTGGCGCCGCTCATGGTCGTCGTCTTCAGCGGTCTCTTCCTCCGGGAGGGATTCCCCCGACCCCTCGTGATCGGCGCTCCCATCGCCTTCCTCGGGGTGGTCCTCATCGGCATGAACTCCACCAGCAGCACCGGCCCCGACCTCACGGGCCTTTTGCTGGCCCTTCTCGCCGCGGTCATGTACGCGGGGTGCACCCTGCTGCAGAAACACCTGCTCACCTCGGGGGTCGACGCCACCACGCTGACCTGGCTCGGGGCGGCCGCCGGGACGATCGCCCTGCTTCCCTGGCTCGGCGCCCTGATCGCCGACGTGCAGACGGCGCCCCTCGACGCAACGCTATGGGTGGTCTACCTCGGTATCTTCCCCACCGCGATCGCCTTCACCAGCTGGGCGTACGTGCTGCAGCGCAGCACCGCGGGGAAGACCTCCGCGACGACGTACGTGGTCCCGGCCCTCGCGATCCTGCTGTCCTGGCTGATCCTCGGGGAGGTGCCCACCCCGCTCATGTTCGTGGGCGGCGCGCTGTGCCTGCTCGGCGTGCTCATCACGCGTCTGCGATGGCACCCGCGGACAGGGGAAGCGGTTCGACCTGGTCGAACTCGCTCCTCCGGGGAATAGCTCCGACCGCCCTGGAGAGCGCAGCGGCCACCGCCGTCCCCGCGAGGATGGCGAGAGGCACCCCGACCGCAAGGTAGTAACCGGCGTACTCCAGAAGCGCTCCGGCCAGCAGAGGCGCGGCACCGCCGGCGAGCGCTCCGAGCAAGGACGAAAGCGACAGCACGCGACCGCGGATCTGGTCGGGGATGATCAACGCGAGGTACGACCCCTGCACGGCGTTGAGAGGTATCAACGGCATCGAGGCGACGAAGCCGATGACCGCCACAGCGGGAACGCTCTGAGTAACGAGAAGAGCGGTGAACGCCAGAGTGATCATGCAGATCGATAGGCGCACGATCGCGCGCCCGCTGTATCGGCGGAGTATCCATCCCGCGACGGCTCCACCTGCGAGCACGCCTGCGCCCTGCATGGTCTGGATGGTTCCGATCTGCCACGCGGGGGTGCCTGTCTGTTGCTGGCTGAGCACGATGGTCATTCCACAGGCACCCAGGCAGAAGTTGACCAGCACGATCAGACCGATGAGGGTTCGCGGTTGACGCCACACCGCCAGCCAACGACGACCTGCGGCGAGCGATCGCACCCCCGCTTCGTCACCGAGGCCCTCGGGGCTGAGGTCCTTGCGTATCGCGAGGGCGGATCCGACTTCTCCGAGCCGAGCGACCGCCGAGACGATCAGCGGCAACGAAGGGTGCACACCGAAGAGCAGCCCCGATACCGGTGCCGCCGCAAGCCGGATGGCTGCGTCGCGAGACTGGTTGGCTGCGGATGCCTCGGCCAGGAATCGCTTCCCGACGATGCGCGGGAGCGCGACGTCCGTGACCGTGAAGAAGAGCCCCACGACGAGCCCCTCTCCTGCCGCGATCACGATGAGCGCAGCTGCCGTCAGCGTGCCCGTGACGTACATCGCCGACAGCCCTGCGTAGATTGCGAACGCGGACGCGCCCGACCAGATCATCAGCCTTCGGGCGTCGAACCTGTCGGCGAGAACGCCACCAGGAAGGGTCGACACCGCCCGCGCGACGGCCGAGACAGTGCCGATCAGCCCTGCGAGAAAGGCGTCGGATGTGACGTAGTAGCCGAGAAGAGTGAAGGCGAAGGCCCCGATGCTCAGGCCGACTTGGGTGAGCGTGTCACCGGCGAACCACGCCCGATAGTCGCGGACGCGCCAGAGACCCAGCCGAGGCGGATTCACAGCGGGTCGGCATCGAAGATGTAGTCGAACTGGGAGTCGCCCGATCCGCACGTCGGGCAGCCCGGGTGTCGATCCCAGTTCATGATGATGCGGAGCGCTCCTGAGATGTAGTTCACCTCGACCTGTCGGCCGAGACCCAAAGGGGCCGCGTATCCGGTGATCAGGCGCATCGCCTCGTCCACGCCGAAGGACGTGAGCCTCTGAATGTGCGGCGCAATCGCCGCGGTCGCCGCGTCTCTCGCCGGCGACATCAGTGCATGGAACTGCCGCAGGAAGCCATCCGTGTTGAGTTCGTCGAAGATGTGCAAGCAATCGAGGCAGCCGGACTCTCGCGGAACCACCGAGAAGAAGCGGCCGCTGGTGTGCTGAGTGAGCATGATGACGACGGGGATTCCGAGTCGCACCGCCGCGGCGTTCGCACGGCGTTGGGCAATGAACCGAGGCTCATCGATGGCGCAGATGATGACGTCGGCTCCCCGCGCGACCCGAACGATGTCGTCCACCGAGGCGACCTTCAGATCGAACACCTCGACATCGACGTCCGGAGCGAACGCTCGACAATACTCTGCGCTTACGTCGGTCTTCTTCCGCCCGATATCACTCGTCCGGAACAGAGTCTGCCGGTTGAGGTTGCTCTCATCTACGACGTCGTAGTCCAGGATGGTGAGCTTACGGAGGCCGCACGCCAGAAGCTGCGGGAGGCTTGCGCTTCCGCCCCCTCCGAGCCCGAGCAGAACGACATGAGACTCGCGGAGAACGTGCTGGGCACGATTCGCCGCTGCCTGCGTATTCTCGGCGGCGGCCGCAAAGAACGTCTGATTGGCCTCCAGCCGAACGGGCAGGCTGTCGTAAGAGCACGCGTCCTCGATGAGGCCGCTTGCGTCGAGATACTGGATCCCCTCGCGCACGTCGTCTTCAGACAGGTCGCCGAGGGCTTGGCACGCCTCTCGAAGGACGTCGCCGTACTCACGCCTGCCGTCGAGCAGCGGTAACAGGACGCGCAATTGGCCCTGCGGGTCGGTGAGCTCCTTCGTGATCCCCTGCTGCGCGCCGATGCGGACGACATCGTCAGCGAGCCAATAGATGGGTAGCGCTCTTTTGATCTGCGGTCGCATGAAGTTCCTTCCGGCCCCGTATCGCTCGACCGAGGAGGCCGAGCGATACGGGGTGGCGTGCGCGTTCCCAGAGAACACCCCAGCTGATGTCACGTTCCTTGGTTGCCCGAACTGTGAACGACATAGCTCCTCCTCTCGCATAGTCGGGTCGGTATCGAACGAGCCAAGTATCAGCGGGTAAAACGTTGCATGTCAATGGAGGCGTTGGAGCAGACTCATCCGGCCGCTTCGCGGCGACCTCCGCGCAGGTTGCGATTACGCTGGTCGGCGGAGGGGCGCGCCGTGCGGGCCCGCGTGTGACCGAGGGAGACGAAGACCGATGACCGACGCCGACGCGCCGACCCCGCCGACGATCTCCGCACCCCCGCCACCGCCCGCGTCCGCCGCGCCGATCGCCGCCGCGGCCCCCGCCGCCGCTCCGACCGACGCCGAGATGGCGCGCGCCGGTTCCGTGCTGCAGACGATCTCCGACGCGTACTCCGCGAAGATGGTGGGCCAGGAGCGCCTGCGCACCAGCCTGCTCGTGGCGCTCATCGCCGGCGGTCACATCCTCCTCGAGAGCGTGCCCGGCCTCGCCAAGACCACTGCCGCCAGCACGCTCGCGGACACCGTGAAGGCGAAGTTCAAGCGCATCCAGTGCACGCCCGACCTCCTGCCGAGCGACATCACGGGCAACCAGATCTACGACGCCGCGACGGGCAGCTTCCGGACGGTGCTCGGCCCCGTGCACGCGAACTTCGTGCTGCTCGACGAGATCAACCGCTCCAGCGCCAAGACCCAGAGCGCCATGCTCGAGGCGATGCAGGAGCACCAGACCACCATCGGCGGCGAGATCCACCCGCTGCCGAAGCCGTTCCTCGTGATCGCGACGCAGAACCCCATCGAGCAGGAGGGCACGTACGAGCTGCCCGAAGCGCAGATGGACCGGTTCCTCCTCAAGGAGATCGTGGAGTACCCGAGCCCGGCGGAGGAGTTCGAGATCCTCAGCCGCATCGACTCGGGCGTGCTCGACCCCGACCGGCACGTGCACAGCGCCGTCACGCTGGACGACGTGCACCTGCTGCAGGACGTCGCGAGCCGCATCTACGTCGACCCCGCGATCCGCAACTACATCGTGTCGATCGCGTACGTGACCCGGAATCCCGCGCCGTACATCGGGGACGAGCGCGCCCGCTTCATCAAGTACGGCGCGAGCCCGCGGGCCAGCATCGCCTTCCTCCAGGCCTCGCGCGCCCTCGCCCTCCTCAGCGGCCGGACCCACGTCCTTCCCGAGGACATCCGCGCCCTGCGACACCTCGTGCTGCGGCACCGCGTGCTGCTGACGTTCGAGGCCGACGCCGAGGGCATCCGCAGCGAGGAGATCATCGACCAGATCTTCGCCGCCGTGCCCACCCCCTGACCCGTCGACACGTTCACGGACCCCGCGCCAGATGCCCAGCCTCATCACGCAGGTGAAGAGCAAGCTCTTCATCCACTCGAACCGCAAGTCGCTGCACGCGCTCGACGGCGCCTATGCGTCGCTGCTGCACGGGCGGAGCCTCGACTTCGAGGACCTGCGCAAGTACGAGTACGGCGACCAGGTGCGTGACATCGACTGGCGCGCGACCGCCCGCCTCGGCACGCCGTTGGTCAAGCGGTCACGGGCCACGCGCATGCACACCGTGATGTTCGTCGTCGACACGGGGCGCTCCATGACCGCTCTCGCCGCGGACGAGCGCTCGAAGAAGGACCTGGCGATCCTGGCGACCGGAGCGCTCGGCGTGCTGACGCTCCGGCACGGCGACGACTTCACGGTCGTCTACGGCGACGCCTCCCGCGTCCGTCGCCTGGCACCGGGGCGCAGCGAGGGCGCCCTCGAACACGCGCTGCGGACGATCGACCGCGCGGTCGACGACGCGGCGGCCCCCAGCGATCGCGACGCCCTGCTGTCCTTCGTCACGCGGACGATCGCGCGGCGCATGATCGTCGTCGTCGTCACCGACGAGGCCCCGGTGACGACGGAGACCGAGCGGCTGCTGCGCCGCCTGCGCGTGCAGCACGACGTGCTCTGGATCACCCTGCGCGACGCCGAACCGGTGCTCGATCACCGGTCCGCGCGGCTGCGCGCCGACGTCGACAGCCTCTGGCAGGTTCCCGATTTCGTCCAGGGCGACCGCACGATCGTGAACGAGCTCAGCGCGCAGCGGGCGGCGGATGCCGCCCGGCTCGCCGACCTGCTCACACGGATGGAGATCAGCCACGCCGCGCTCGACGGTCAGGACCACGCCGTTCCGCAGCTGCTGCACCTGTTGAACCGGAGGTCCGATGCCCGGTTCTGACGAGCTCTACCCCCCGGCGCAGTACGGGTGGGGATGGATGCTGCTCGCTCTCGGCGTCCTGGCGCTGCTGATCGTGGGCGCCTGGCTGCTGTTCCGGCTCACCCGCCCCCGCACCGCCGCCTCCGGAGGGTCCGCGGATGCCGGGCAGCCGTCCACGCTCGATGTGCTGTCCGCTCTGCGCTCGGAGTACCTCGACCGCATCGACCGCGTCGAGCACGACTACCGGGACCGCCGACTCTCCGCACGGCAGGCTAACCTGGAGCTGAGCCGCGTCGTACGCACGTTCGTCAACGAGTACAGCGGTCTGGAGGCACCGGTGCTCGCCCTCGACGATCTCGTGTCCCGCGGCGTCCACCCGGCGCTCATCGACGCGATGGGTCGTCACTACTATCCGAGCATCTTCCGGCGGGGGCCCGCGATCGACCCGGTCGCCGGAGCCGAAGCCGCCAGGACGGTGGTGCGCGCATGGCACTAGCGAACGTCTGGATGCTGGTCCTCGCCGCCGCTGTCGTCGTCGCCGCGGTGGTGATCGGTCTCGTGGTGGGGCTGCGCCGCCATCGGGACCGGCGTGCGGCGGACACGGCCCGCGTGGCCAGGGCGGAGCGGCTGCGGGCGCTCCCGTCCTTCCGTCAGGCGCTGTCCCGTCGCGCCGTCGCCCTGACCGGCCTGCTCGCTCTCGGCGCGGGAGCGGCACTGGCCGCCGGCGTCGTGGCCGCACGGCCGATGTCCGCCCAGACGGTGCAGCCCGTCGACACCAGCCGCGACATCATGCTGTGTCTGGACGTGTCGGGCTCGATGTCCGAGGTCGACGTCGAGGTGCTCTCCGTGTTCGACGAGCTGCTCGACGGCTTCGAGGGGGAGCGCATCGGCCTGACGATCTTCAACAGCTCGCCCGTGCAGATCTTCCCCCTCACCGACGACTACGACTTCATCCGCGAGCACCTCGCGAGCATGATGTCGAGCTTCGACTACGTGGACGAGATCCCGGAGCACTGGCTCGGCACCCTCAACGGCGACGGCGCCTCCCTCATCGGCGACGGGCTCGCGGCGTGCACCATGGGCTTCGACCACCCGGACGACGACCGGTCGCGGTCGGTGATCTTCGCGACGGACAACGAGATCAACGGCGCCTCGATCGTGACGCTCGACGAGGCCGCGGCGTATGCGGCCTCCCAGGACGTGCGGGTGTTCGCGATCAACCCGGTCGAGGGCAAGGACGCCGACGTCAGCGCCGAGCTCGCGGCCGCCGCCGAGGCCACGGGAGGCGCCGCGTACGGACTCCGTGACACGACCACGGTCGGCGACATCATCGACGAGGTGCAGAAGCAGGAGGCCACGGCGCTGCGCGGCGAGGCGCAGGTGGTCTGGACGGACACCCCGAACCTGTGGATCGCCGTTCTCTCGGTCCTCGCGCTCGGCTTCGTCGTCATGGTGTGGAGGGTGCGCCTGTGATCTTCCAGCCCGTCCTCCCCGTGTTCCTCATCCTGCTGCTGTGCGCCGGCGTCGCCGCGGTGGGCGTCTGGATGGTCGTCCGCGCCCCGCGGGTCGGCGGCGAGGTCGTGACCGATCGACGCGCTCTCGCCGCGCACCGGTCGCTGTGGGCCCTGCGGCTCGTGATGGTCCTCGCCTGCGCCGTGATGCTGCTGCGGCCGGGGCTCCCCGGAGGATCCACGCAGACGCTGGCGACCGACACCGACATCGTGCTGGTCGTCGACACCACCGCGAGCATCGTCGCCGAGGACTGGGACGACGGCTCTCCCCGGCTCGATGGCGTCCGCGCGGACGTGCGGGCCCTCGTGGAGGAGTACCCCGGAGCCCGTTTCGCCCTGATCACCTCGGATGCGGCGGCCGAGCTGCGGATTCCGCTGACCACCGACACCACCGCCCTCCTCGGATCGCTGGACGTGCTGCGCCCCGAGGTCACGAGCCAGTCGCGCGGCAGCTCCATCGGGGTGGCCGCACCGCTGCTGAGCGAGACCCTCGCCGCCGCGGCGGAGTCGTCGCCGGACCGTTCGCGCATGGTCTTCTACTTCGGCGACGGCGAGCAGACGACGGGTTCCGCGCCGGAGTCCTTCGCCGACAGCGCACGCTACACCGACGCCGGAGCCGTCTTCGGGTACGGGACGGCCGAGGGCGGTCCGATGCGCGTGACGACGGGCGGCCTCGATCAGAACGGCTCCGAGTACATCCAGTACCAGGGTGCCGATGCACTCTCCGTCATCGACGAGGGGAACCTCGAGACGATCGCCGGACAGCTCGGCGTCGAGTACGAGCACCGGGAGGCGGGCGTCGCCCCGTCGCTCCCCGCCGCACCGTCGAGTACCACCGCCTATGCCGACGCCGGCGAGGTGGGGAACGTGATCGAGCTGTACTGGGTCGCCGCACTGGTCGTCCTCGCCGCGCTCGCGGTGGAGCTCACCCGCGCGACGATCCTGGTCGCCCGGCTGCGCGGCCTCCGCGTCCCTCGCGCCGGACGGTCGGTTCCACCCCACACCCCCTGACGGCGCCCGAGGCCCCGGGCTTCCCTGCAGATACGGCGTGTGTGCCGCGCCTTTCGATGGTATTGTGTTACCCGTCGCAGGCTCTTATGCCTTCGACGGGGGTTCGCCGAGGCGGACGACTGCGATACGAGCATCTCTGGGGGAAGCTCTCGCGGCCGGTCGTCCGGCGATGTCGTGCCGACGTGGGGTCGGCCATCAGAAGACTGGGGAACACACATGGGGAACAGTGCTGTCTGGAAGCGCGCGCGCACGGGCGTGGCCGGAGCGCTCGCGGGGGTGATGGTCGCCGCGGGGCTGGTCGCCCTCGGTGGGGGTGCTGCCGTGGCCGCCGAAGCCCCGGGCGGCCTGCCTCCGCTGTTGCAGCGGGATCAGAACGTGGTCACGTCCGATCCGATCCCGACCGTGCAGATCGACAACGGGTATGTCTGGGCGCAGACGACGATCGGCTCGATCGTGTACGCGGTCGGCAAGTTCGACAACGCGCGCGAGCCGAAGGCCGCTCCGGGGACGGCGCTGACGGCGCGCTCCAACGTGCTCGCCTACAACATCGACACGGGCGCGCTCCTGCCGTTCGCGCCGAAGGTCAACGGCGTGATCAAGGCCGTCGCCGCCTCGCCCGACGGCACCCGGATCTACATCGGCGGCTCGTTCAACAAGGTCAACGGCAAGGACCGCTGGAACATCGCCGCGATCGACGCCAAGAGCGGCGAGCTCGTCCCCGGATTCGTGCCTTCCATCGGCGGATCCGGCGTCTACGCGCTGGCGACGTCGGGGACGACCGTCTACGCCGGCGGCCTCTTCACCCAGGCCAACGGCACGCCGCGGAAGAACCTGGCCGCCTTCGACACCACCAACGGTGCCCTCCGACCGTGGGCTCCGCAGACCGACCTCCAGGTCGATGCCATGGTCATGGACCCGGCCGGCGCGGACACGATCGTCGGCGGACGCTTCTCCCAGGTCAACGGCAACACCGAGATGCGCGGCAGCGCCTCCGTGGACAAGACCACCGGAGCGCTGAACACGGACTGGGGGCTGGCCAAGACCGTCAAGAACGGCGCCGGATCCGGCATCTACGCCGGCAAGGCCGGGACGTTCGGTCTCGCCACCGACGCGACGGGTGTCTACGGCACCGGCTGGGGCTTCGTCGACGCCGCGACCGGCAGCCTCGAAGGTACCTTCGCCGCCGAGGCCGGCACAGGCAAGGTGCGCTGGATCGCGGATTGCCTCGGCGACCACTACGGCGTGTACTCGACCGGCAAGGTCGTCTACACCACCAGTCACACGCATTCATGCGAAACTCTGGGACTCCACCCGGAGCAGGCTCCGCGCGTACACCGCTATTCCGAGGCATACACGGCGGATGCTCGCGGAACGCTGGCACCCGCGCCGACCGCGCCCGGTCGCAAGGACTGGGGCGGCACGCCCGCCCCGTCGCCGTACGCGTGGTCACCCGATTGGGCGGTCGGGACCACCACAGGACTCGGTCAGGCCGGGTTGTCGATCACCGGCACCGGCACCATGATCTCCATCGGCGGCGAGTTCCGCTCCGTCAACAACGGACGGTTCGAAGGACTCGTCCGCTTCTCGACCACCCCTCCAGAGGGCCCGAAGGACGGCCCCCGCCTCTCCGGCGACAAGTGGGTGCCGACCGCGACTTCGCTCACCCCCGGGCGCGTGAAGGTCACCATTCCCGCCAACTGGGACCGTGACGATCTCACGCTCACATACGAGTTGCGCCGCGCCGACTCGACCACCCCTTTGTTCACCACGAAGGTGGAATCCACGTGGTGGAACCTGCCCGCAGTCAGCTTCGAGGACACGACGGCTCCGGTCGGCGCACAGCAGCAGTACACCTTCACGGCCACGGACAGCGACGGCCACACGGTTTCGAGCAAGACGACGATCGCCACGGCGGCCGCGTCCACACCTGCCTACTCCAACGCCGTGCTCGCTGACGGCCCCCAGTTGTACTACCCGTTGGGAACCGTCGCGCAGGATGTGGCAGGTACGAACAGCCCGCTCATCCGCTCAGGAGCGACGCCTCAGTCATCAGGCGTGCCGAAGGGCGTGGCCGGGGCGACAGCCCTCGACGGGACAGAGACCGGACGAGTCGACACGACCACGAAGGCCGCGGTGCCGTCATCGTTCTCGGTCGAGATGTGGTTCCAGACCTCGACGACCGCGGGCGGCGTGTTGTTCGACTTCGAGAGTTCGGCCGCTGGCTTCTACTCGAAGAACTACGACCGAACCGTCTACATGTCAGACAATGGCCGCCTGAACTTCGGGGTATACAACGACGGCACCAAAGTGCTCACGACCGCGACGGCATACAACGACAACCGCTGGCATCATGTCGTCGCGTCGGTGAGCCCCGAGGGAATGAAGCTCTTCATCGACGGAAAGCTCGACGGCCAGCTCCCTAACGTCACCACAGCGCAGGACTTCAACGGGTTCTGGAAGATTGGCGGTGGCAGGCTGAAGGGTTGGGCGAATGAGCCGACCAAGACTCTTGCCGCCCCTGCCAACCTTGCCGGCGATGCCCACCTCGTCGGCACTGTCGATGAGTTCGCGGTCTACCCGTATGGCCTGACCGCGGGACAGATCAAGACCCACTACAGCGTGGGGAATGGCTCCACAGCCCCCGTCGCCGCTTATACGGCCACGGCAAGCGGCCTCACCGCGGCCTTCGACGCGAGCACCTCCGTGCCGCCGGGGACGACCACGATCTCGGACTATCGCTGGGACTTCGGGGACGGTACGACCGGTACGGGCAAGACGCCGTCGCATGCCTACGCGAAGCCCGGCACGTACGCGGTCAAGCTCACGGTCACCGACAGCCAGAATCTCGTGGGCTCGGTCACGAAATCGGTCGTCGTCCAGGGCGCCGACACGCCGCCCACGGCCTCGTTCACCCTCTCCGCCTCGGGGTTGACGGTGTCGGCGGACGCGTCGGCATCGACCGATGCCGACGGCAGCATCCGCAGCTACCGCTGGGACTGGGGTGACGGCACGACGGGTGAAGGCGCGACGGGGACGCACACGTACCCGACGGCCGGGACGCGGACGGTCACCCTCACGGTGACGGACGACGTCGGGGGCACGGCGACCACCACGCGGGAGGCCGTGGTGGCGGAGCCCGCGCCGCTTGCGAGCGACGAGTTCGACCGGACCGCCGGCCCCGGGTGGGGCGAAGCCCTCACGGGCGGCGCCTGGAAGATCACGGGAGGATCGGCCGCCGCAGCCGGCGTCGCCGACGGCTCCGGCGTGCTGAAGCTGGCCGCGGGCGATACCCGCCACGGGACGCTGAACGCGCCGTCGGTTCCGGATCCGGCATTGGAGACGACCTTCCGCATCGATCAGCCGTCGAGCACAGGAGGCTCCTACATCGGGGTCATCGCCCGCGACTCGTCCGCTGGTCGGTATCTCGTCCGCGCCTGGCTTCGCCCTGACGGCACGGTCTGGCTCGTGGCGCACCGCGACGGCACCGTCCTCGCGACCCGGGCACTGAACGGCGTCACGGTCACCCCTGGCACCACGTACACGCTGAAGGCGTCCGTGACCGGAACGGACAAGACGTCGCTCGTCGCGAAGCTCTGGGTCACAGACGCCGCGGAGCCCGCCGATTGGCAGCTGCGGGCGAGCGACCCCACCCCGCTGCCGGCGGGTGGTGTGGGCCTGAGCGGCAGCCGTTCCGCGAGCGCGACCGCGCCGCTCGGCGTGTCCTTCGACACGTTCCGCGTCAGGGCAGCGGAGTAATCGGATCGGTCCACCGTATGAACGCCGGCCTCGAACGAGGCCGGCGTTCGTCGCGAACGCGGGTCGCGCCTGATCGTCGCGGATAGGATGTTCAGACGCCGACGACAGGGGAGGAGGTGGGTCGTGATGCCTGCGCAGGACGACCCCGCCGCAGCCCTCCTCCGCTCGAACCGCCGTCGCCGGCTCATCCGCCGGTGGGTCGCGATCGGGACGATCCCGCTCACCCTCGCCGCCCTGCTCTTCGTGGGCAAACTGCTGAGCATGTACGCGTTCGCCCACCAGGCCATCACCGCCTACGTCGTCGACGACTTCGCGGGTTCCGAAGCCTCGGCGCGTGGACAGGACGTCCTGAACTGGTTCGAGCCGTATAAGGCCCCCTACAACATCGGCACCGCACTGGCCGGTGCCGACGAGCTCCCCGCCTCCCGTGCGGAGCTGGAGCGCTCCCTCGACCTCGCGACCGGCCTGGAGGTCTGCCCGGTCCGGATCAACCTCGCTCTCGTCATCGAGCGGATGGGCGACGCCGCCAGGGCCGATGGCGATGGCGCCGGGGCGACCGCCCTCTACGGCGAGGCGCTGACCGTCACGGTCGAGACCCCGGAGGAGTGCCGCAGCGACGAGGCGCAGCAGCAGTCCCCCGACCCCGAGCGCGACATGTCGGACACCCTGGACAACACCGAGGACCGCCTCAAGCAGAAGCAGCAGGAGCAGGAGCAGGAACAGCAGCCGCAGGAGCCGCAAGAGGATCAGGAGGAACCGCAGCCGTCCGAGGACAAGCTGCAGGACCTCCAGGACAAGCTCGAGCAGGGGACGCAGGAGCGGGACCAGCAACAGGGTGACGACCCCGGCGGCACCGGGACGGACAGGCCATGGTGAGTGATCACGAGCGGCAGCGCGCCCGCTACGTCGGCGGTACCGAGGGCGCCCCGCCCGTCCCGCCGCCCGGGGGCTACCGCGGTGCCCGGCGGCAGCAGCCGATCGACCTCACGCCACCGGTCGATCCACAGCTGCCCACGGAGGAGAAGAAGACCTCCACGAATGCGCTCGGCTGGATCGCTCTGGTCGCCGCGATCCTCTTCACCCTGATCCTGTTCGGCACGCTCGTGGTCGGCGGCACCGACCTGCTGTACGGAGTGACGATGATCACGCTGCAGCTCGTGGTGCTCGGAGTGATCGTGGCCGCGCTCTTCACCCCCGGCGGACGACGGCTCGGGGTCATCGCGCTCGTCCTCACCGTCCTGTTCAACGTCGCGACCGTGGGGGCACTCAGCGCTCTGCGCACCTCGGCATCCGGGAACTACGAAGGCGTGAAGACCGCGGAACAGCGGCACGCGGAGGCCTACCCCGGGATCAAGGGCACCTCCCCGCAGGAGGCGCTCACCCAGCAGTCCATGGAGGAGGTGCGCGCGGAGGCTGATTCCCTCTTCACCGACATCCGTGAACGGCTCACCGCGGACTTCGGGTTCACGTGGGTCCGGGTCGGCGACGAGGATGTCCGGCCGGAGCGGAACGGCTACGGCGGCGAGTCGATGCTGTCGGAGTACACGTCGGCGGCCTGGGCGACCGAGCAGCCCGTGCAGGGCTACGCGCGCAAGCTCGACGTGATGGCGGCGATCGACGAGGTCGTGGCGTCCCACGGCCTGTGGAACCTGTACTCGTTCAACGATCCGACGAACTCCGGCATCGACCCGTCCATGATCGCCAAGCTCTACGGCAGCGATGACCCTCGCACGCAGACGACGTGGGAGTACTACACGGAGAACTACCCCGACCCGCTGCGCTTCTACGCGAACATCTACGACCTGTCGAACGATGCCGACGGCGGCTTCCGCAGCTCGCGGGAGGCGCAGAGCGCGCGCACCGGCGAACCGATCGAGGGGCTCCAGCTCGTCGTGATCGCCGGCAAGGTGCTGAGCGAGGACGACCGCGCGGAGTTCGAGGAGCGGCTGCAGGACTACCCCGGCTTCGAGTGACCGGCCCGGTGCGAGGATGACGGGATGAGGCAGGGAGCGGTCGGCACGGTGCGGCTCGTCGAGCACGGCGGGCGGCGGCTGGTCGAGAAGCGCCTCTCCGATCCGGCGCGGCACCTCAACGAAGTGCGGGCCCTTCGCCGGCTCGTCGGCTCCGGGCTCCCCGTGCCCGAGGTGGTCGAGGAGCGGTCTGGCGTGATCCTCATGACCGCCCTCCCCGGTGCCCGTCTCGACGACGCCGACGCCGACGTCCGGATCGCGGATCTCCGGGCCTCGGCACCCCTGCTGCGCGCCCTGCACCGGCTCGAACCGCCGGACGACCTGCTTCCCGCGCCGGACGACGCGGCCATCATCGAGCGGTATCGCGCCGCCGAGGCGCCACGCCTCCCCCTGCTCATCCCACCCTCGTCCGGAAGCGTCTTCTGTCACGGCGACTGGACGGACGGCAACCTGCTCGCGCAGCACGGACGCATCTCCGGGATCGTGGACTGGGAGGCCGCACACCGCGGCGATCCGCTGCGGGAGCTGGCGCGAGCCGCGTGGGGAGCCGCGCGGAAGGATCCGCGCTCGGAGCGGGCGCTCATCGACGGGTACGGTGCGGATCCCGCCCGGGTCCGTGCGTGGTACCCCGTGCACGCCGCCGAGTTGTGGCTGTGGTTCGCGGAAGCCGGCCCTCCGGAGTACCTCGCCGCGCTCACCGCGGACCTGGAGAGGTGGTCGGCCTGACACCTCACCCGGTGATTCCCGGTCCATCCCCTCGATGATCGGCAGCGGCGTGGCTACACTGGCCGCACAGGGGGAGGGAGTGTCCGCATGATCAACGAACTCGATGAGCAGCAGTCCTACGAGTTGCTGGCGACCACCACGGTGGGCCGGATCGGATTCGTCGACGACGGCCTGGTGCAGATCCATCCGGTGAACTTCGTCGTCTCGGGGCACGAGCTGCTCCTGCGCACCTCACCGGACGGCCACCTGGCGGCGCTGTCCCGCGAGGCGGCCACGGTCTCCTTCGAGGTCGACTACCACGATCCGATCGGCGGCCTGGGGTGGAGTGTGCTGATGCACGGGGTCCTGTCGCCGGTTCCGGAGGATCAGGCGGCTGGGGCGGCGGCGCGGGTGCACCCGTGGGCCGGAGACGACCGTGATCTCCCGCTGTCGTTCCGCATCGAGCGCATCACCGGACGCAGCGTCCGCCGCGACCCCCGCACCAGCGGGGTCTGAACGCGCCCGCCGTCCCGTTCAGGAGGCGAAGGCGAGGCCCGCGGCGAGCGCGAATCCGAGGACGGTCGCCAGCCCCGTGGACTCCTTCGCCTTCGACTGCGCCTCCGGGACCATCGAATCCACCAGCATGACGAGCAGCGCGCCCGCGGCGAAACCGCTCGCCCCGGAGCGGAAGACCTCGCCGGTCACGCTCGCCAGGGCGAATCCGGCGACGGTGGCCGCCGCGCACAGCACGGCGACCCCGGCCCACAGCAGCAGCACCCTGCTCCGTCGCATGCCGCCGTCGAGCAGGTCGGCGGCGGAGCCGATGGACTCCGGGAGGTTCGAGACGAGGATGGCGACGACGAGCGCGATGCTCACCGGCTCCCCTGAGGCGAGACCGATGCCGAGCACGAGCTGCTCCGGGATCCCGTCGAGGAGCGCCCCCACTGCGAGCTGGCCTCCCCCGGCCTCGCCCTTCTTCCTGGCGGCTCTGGCGTCGAGGATGCGGGCGGCGATGTAGTAGCTGAGGGCTCCGAGCGCGACGCCGGTGACGAGGGGGATCGGACCACCGCGGTCGAGCCCCTCCTCCCAGAGCTCGAAGGCGATGGAGGCCATCAGGGCTCCGGCGCCGAAGCCCAGCACGATGCCCAGCCACCGCGGCGGCCACGTGCGCAGCATCGCGAGCACCGCGCCGACGAACAGCGGAGCCGCCGCGACGGCTCCCCACAGAATCGCTCCACCCATGCGCCCATCTTCCCGCCGACCCACCCCTTTCTGCGCGAGCCACCCCTCTGCGTGCGTCCGAAAGGGGCCGGAACACACGAAAGGGGGTGGGTCGCGCGCCGATAGACTGGGAGCCATGTCCAAGGTCCTCCAGTCCCTGCCCGTCGGCGAGCGCGTCGGCATCGCCTTCTCCGGAGGACTCGACACCTCCGTCGCCGTCGCGTGGATGCGCGACAAGGGCGCCGTGCCGTTCACCTACACGGGCGACCTCGGCCAGTACGACGAGGACGACATCGCCTCCATCCCCGGCCGCGCGCTGGAGTACGGCGCCGAGGCCTCTCGTCTCATCGACTGCAAGACGGCGCTCGTCGAAGAGGGCTTCGTCGCGCTCTCCTGCGGCGCCTTCCACATCCGCTCCGGCGGCAAGACCTACTTCAACACCACTCCCCTCGGCCGCGCGGTCACCGGCACGCTGCTCGTGCGTGCGATGCGCGAGGACGGCGTCGACATCTGGGGCGACGGCTCGACCTACAAGGGCAACGACATCGAGCGCTTCTACCGCTACGGCCTGCTCGCCAACCCCCGCCTGCGCATCTACAAGCCCTGGCTCGACGCGGACTTCGTCACCGAGCTCGGCGGTCGCCAGGAGATGAGCGAGTGGCTCGTCGCGCACGGCTTCCCGTACCGCGACTCGGCCGAGAAGGCGTACTCGACGGACGCCAACATCTGGGGCGCGACCCACGAGGCGAAGACGCTCGAGCACCTCGACGTCTCGCTGGAGACCGTCGACCCGATCATGGGCGTGAAGTTCTGGGACCCGTCCGTCGCCATCGAGGCGGAGGACGTCTCGGTGACGTTCGAGGGCGGCCGTCCGGTCGCGATCAACGGCGTCGAGTTCAGCGACCCGGTGGCCCTGGTGCAGGAGGCGAACGCGATCGGCGGTCGCCACGGCCTCGGCATGAGCGACCAGATCGAGAACCGCATCATCGAGGCGAAGTCCCGCGGCATCTACGAGGCCCCGGCCATGGCGCTGCTCTTCATCGCGTACGAGCGCCTCGTCAACGGCATCCTCAACGAGGACACCCTCGCGACCTACCACGAGCAGGGCCGGCGCCTCGGTCGCCTCATGTACGAGGGACGCTGGCTCGAGCCGCAGTCGCTCATGCTCCGCGAGTCCATCCAGCGCTGGGTCGGCTCGACGATCTCGGGCACCGTGACGATCCGCCTGCGCCGCGGCGACGACTGGACGATCCTCGACACGGTCTCCCCGAACCTGTCATACGGGCCGGAGAAGCTGTCGATGGAGCGCGTCGGCGACGCCGCGTTCGGCCCGGTGGACCGGATCGGCCAGCTCACGATGCGCAACCTCGACATCGCCGACTCCCGCGCGCGCCTGGAGCAGTACGCGGGCCTCGGCCTCGTCGGCGGCGCGACCGGCGAGCTCGTCGGCCGTGTGACCGCCGGCGAGTCCGCCGAGATCACCGAGTCCGTGCACGGCTCGATCTCGGAGGCTGACGAGAACCTCGCCGACGCGGTCGACACGGCCTCCGAGCGCGCGGCCTTCGACTCCGGCACCGACTGAGCGCACGGGGCGCCGCGGGCGACCGTGCACCCGCCCCCGTGATCAGGACGCCGCGGCGAGCGGATGCGCCGGCGCCACGGCGCGGTCGACGATCCCCGGCAGCACGTCGTCGAACAGCGCGATGAGGGCGGTGCGCATCGCCGCCGCGTCGCGTCCCGGCAGCACGACGGCGATCCGTACGACCGCGGCGC
Organism: Microbacterium sp. NRRL B-14842; assembly: GCF_050470785.1. Classification (NCBI taxonomy): domain Bacteria; kingdom Bacillati; phylum Actinomycetota; class Actinomycetes; order Micrococcales; family Microbacteriaceae; genus Microbacterium; species Microbacterium sp. NRRL B-14842. Next base: position 3,073,294 of record NZ_JBFLUM010000001.1, read on the forward strand.
GCACGTCCGACCAGTCGAAGACACTCCCCGCGCGACGGGCGACGCACGCGAGAAGCGTCCCCAGGCTCCCGACGAGCTCGGCCCGCTCCGCGTTGCCCTCGATCCACGCGAAGGCGACCGCGAGAGCGCGCAGGCCGTCGCCGAACGCGGAGCCGTCCCGCCACCGCACCGCCAGTGCCACGTCCTCGACGAGCTCGTCCAGGTAGTCGAGGTCGTCCGCGTGGAGCACTGCCATCGTGCGTCGGACGGAGCCGATCCAGACGTCGCCGAACAGGGCCACCACGTCGCGCGCGCGGTCGCCGTCGAAGGCGGTCACCCACCGGGTGCCGTCGCGGCGCACCGCGATGAGTCCGACAGCGGCGAGGCCGTCCAGGGCACGGAGGACATCCGCCGGCGCGGCACCGAGGGCGGCTGCGAGCCCCCGCTCGTCCACCCGCGTGCCCGGCGCGAGCGCCCCCGAGACGATCGCATCCGTCAGCCTGCCCTGCAGGCCGCCGTGCCGATCCCCTCCCGCCGATGTCCCGCTCACCGCGCGTGCATCATCCTTCTTCTCGATCATGGCGTCCCCCCGCCGTTGCATGGACCGATCCCGCCGGAGCCCCGGTCCGGACCGGTCTCTCCACTGAGAATGCGCCGAAGCGCGACGCGTAACATAACACGACCTTCCCCGGAGGAGCCTCGGCGCCCTGCCTCGCGGTCGGTACGCTGCGAGGTTGCTGAGTTATCTTGCACAGTGCTGTGCATGTTATTACCATGGAGGGATGACCACTCGCGCCCTCCGTCGCGACGCTGCAGAGAACCGCGCCGGCATCCTGTCCGCGGCTCGCAGCGCCCTTGCCTCCGACCCGCACGCCTCCCTCGACGCGATCGCCCGGACCGCCGGCCTGTCGCGCCGCACCCTCTACGGACACTTCGAGGATCGGGACACCCTGATCCGCGAACTCGTCTCCACCGGCGCCCAGCGCTTCAATGCCATCGCCGCCTCCATCGACGACCCCGACGCCCGCCTCGCCCTCGCCCGACTGGCCGCCCGGCTCTGGGAGGAGGCGGCGCACATCCAGGTCGCCGCCGCGCTCGCCCTCGACGAGGCGCACGTCGAGCACACCGCCGCTGCCCTCGCGCCGTTGCGCCGGAGCGTCGCTGCCCTCGTGCGGAGGGGACAGGAGGACGGCAGCTTCCGCACGGATCTCGCCGCCCCCACGCTCGCCCGACTGATCGAGGAGATGGCGCGCACGGTCGTCTCCCGCACCGACGCGCAGAGCAGTGGCGCCGGAGACGTCGCCGTCCGGGCCGTGCTCAGCATCGCGGGACTCTCCTGGCGCGAGGCGGACGAGCTGCTCTCCTCTCACCCGGACATCACCGCCGACGACCAGGAGGTCCGCGCATGAGGATCACACTGCACGATGTCAGCAAGGGTCGCGCCGGACAGGCTCTTCCCTCCATGAGCCTCGAGTTCCACTCGGGCGCGGTCCGCTACGCGCTCGCGGAGACCGAGCAGCGGCCGACCGTGCTCGGCCTCATCGCGAGCGGGCGGATGCGCCCGGACACGGGCCGCGTCACCATCGATGCGGCGGCGAGCCCGAAGGAACTGCGTCGCCGGGTCGCCCTCGTCGACGCCCCGGACGTCAGCGACCCGCATCCGGACATCACCCTCGCCGGGGTGGTCGGTGAGGAGTTGATGTTCGCCGGGCGCGGTGCGACCCCGCTCCACGCCCGACGCTGGCTCGGCCGGGTGGGATACCAGGAGCTCGCCTCCGTCCCCATCGGCTCGGTCGACCCGGCCGCCCGCGTGCGCATCCTGTGCGAGCTCGCCGTGCTCCGCGAGGGCGTCGAGGGCATCGTCCTCGTCGCCCCGGATCGCCACGGCGGCAGCCCGGACGGATGGTGGCGCATCGCGGCCGAGTTCGCGGACCGCGGGTACGCGATGCTCGTGATCGTCGGCGGTTCCGCCGCCGTCGCCCTCGAGCGCATGCACGAGTTCGACGCGATCAACGCGTCCGGTCCCGTCGAGCCGCTGGTCCTCGAGCGTCCCGACGACGGGGCCGTGACCGACGACGAGGCCGTGACCGACGACGAACCGCTGACCGAAGACGAACCGCTGACCGAAGACGAAGTACCGTCCGAGGACGAAGTACCGTCCGAGGACGACGCCCCGTCCGACGAGGAAGGAGAAGCGCGATGAAGGTCCCCGCCATGATCGCCGCCGAACTCCGCCGCCTGACCGCGAGCCGGATGGGCATCCTCGCCCTCGTGGCCCTCATCTGCGTGCCGATCCTCTACGGCGGCCTCTACCTCTGGGCGAACCAGGATCCGTACGCGAAGTTCTCCGAGGTCCCCGTGGCCCTGGTGGTCGACGACGAGGGCGCTCCCGCCCCCACGACCGGCACCGAACCGGCGAGCGACGAGACGGTCAACTACGGGGAGGACGTGGCGGAGAACCTGATCGAGGGGAACGCGTTCGACTGGCAGCGCATGACCGAGGACGAAGCCGCCGACGCCCTGCGCCACGGCGCGGTCGACTTCACCGTGACGATCCCGGCCGACTTCTCCACCGCCCTCACCTCCGCGGCGGGCGACGACCCGCACCAGGCCAGGATCGAGCTGGAGACCAACGACGCGAACAACTACCTCGCGTCGTCGATGGGATCGCAGGCCGTCGAGAAGATCCGCAGCTCCGTCGCCGAGATGGTCGGCAGCGAGGCCGCGGAGCGACTGCTGACCGGCCTCAGCGACGTGCGCGACAACCTGGTCTCCGCGACCGACGGCGCCACGCAGCTCGTCGACGGCGCGCGCAGCGCCGCCTCCGGGAGTGCAACGCTCGCCGACGGGACGGCGAAGCTCGCCGACGGCTCCGCGCAGCTCGCCTCCGGGGCCCGGACGCTCGCCGACGGCGCGCAGCAGGTGAGCGCGGGCAACCGCCAGCTCGCCGACGTCGCCGACCGGGCCGGAGCCGCGGTGCAGGAAGCGACGGACGCGCTGCCGCAGGTGCGCTCGGACATCGCCGACCTCCTGACGGAGCAGGGACTCGCGCCCGAGGAGATCGACGAGGTGCTCGCCCGCCTGGATCCGCTCGGAACCCGGATCGAGGAGGGCAACGCGCAGGTGCAGGACGCCGTCGGCAAGGTCGACCAGCTCGCCGCCGGTTCCGCCTCGCTGGCATCGGGGGCGAGCGAGCTCGCCGGCGGCGCCGGCACCCTCGCGACGGGCGCGGCCGCGGCGAACTCGGGCGCGGCCCAGCTCCGCGATGGCCTGAAGACACTGTCCTCCGGGACCGCGGAGCTGCGGGACGGGCTCGCCGACGGTGTGCAGGCGATCCCCGCCTCCACCCCCGACCTGCGCTCCCTGCAGGCCGACACGATCGCAGACCCGGTGAAGGTCTCCAGCGACAAGGTCGCCTCCGCGGAGGACTACGGCGCCGGCCTCGCCCCGTTCTTCGCCGCCCTCTCCGCGTGGATCGGCATCTACGCGCTGTTCCTCATCGTGAAGCCGATCTCCCGCCGGGCCGTCACGGCGCTGCACTCCCCGATCCGGATCACGCTCGCGGGCTGGCTGACGCCGGCGATGCTCGGCGCGGTGCAGATGCTCGGCCTCATGGGGATCCTGGCACTCACGCTCGGCTTCACGTTCGATCATCCGCTCGGCACGCTCGGGGTGATGATGTTCGCCTCGGCCACGTTCGCCGCGATCATCCTCGCCCTCAACGTCTGGCTCGGGTCCGTGGGGCAGTTCCTCGGCCTCGTGCTCATGGTGCTGCAGCTCGTCACAGCGGGCGGGACGTTCCCCTGGCAGACACTGCCCGCTCCCCTCGCCGCGCTGCACCACGTGCTGCCCCTCGGCTACGTCGTCGATGCCATGCGCCAGCTCATGTACGGCGGGGACTACGCGAGAGCCGGCTGGGACCTGGCTGTGCTGGGCGCCTGGCTCGTCGGGGCCCTGCTGCTGGCGATGATCGGTGTCACCCGCATGACGCACCGCCGCACGCTGCGCGATCTGCAGCCCAGCCTCATCGGCTGACCCTCCCGCTCGCCGCGGACCATCCCGCGGCGAGCGCGGGGCGGCTATGATGCGAGAGCGCGTACCCGTGAAACGCGCACTGGGGCTCGGTGGGACTGAGTCTCACCTGGCTACCCGAAAGAGTTCTCGACGATGATGACCGATTCGACGGCGTCCGCCGTTTCCCCGCGCCCCTCTCTCGGCGCTCGCATCGGACGCATCGCGTTCCTCGTGGTCGCCGCCCTCGTGGTGGTGGCCGTCGCGGGCGCGTTCTTCGTGACCTGGACGATCCAGCGCTCCTTCCCGCAGACCTCCGGCTCGACGACGCTCGAGGGGCTGAAAGCGGAGGTCACCGTGCAGCGCGACGCCAGCGGGGTGCCCACGATCACCGCCGACTCCTCGGACGACCTCTTCTTCGCCGAAGGCTTCGTGCACGCGCAGGACCGGTTCTTCGAGATGGACTTCCGCCGGCACGTCACCTCCGGCCGAGTCGCCGAGCTGTTCGGCGCCTCCCAGGCCGGCACCGACGCGTTCCTGCGCACGCTGGGCTGGCGCACGACCGCCGAGGCCGAGGTCGAGGCGATGGACGACGTCACCCGCGGCTACTACGAGGCCTACGCGGACGGCGTCAACGCCTACCTGTCCTCCCGCTCGGGCGCGGAGCTCTCCCTCGAGTACGCGGTCCTCGGACTGCAGAACCCCGACTACGAGCCGGAGCCGTGGGAACCCGCGGACTCGGTGGCGTGGCTGAAGGCGATGGCCTGGGATCTCCGCACCAACGTCGAGGACGAGACCGAGCGGGCACTCCTCGCGGGGCAGCTCGCCGAGGACCCGGAGGTCGATGTGGAGGCTCTGCTCGGCACGCTCTATCCGGACTACCCGTTCGACCGGAACCCCGTGATCGTGCCCACCATCTCCACGGTCCCGCCGCTGGAGACCGGCGCCGAGCCCGCCGCCTTCACCGTGCCCGAGGGCGACGGCGAGGCACAGCAGGCGCTCACGACCGTGGAGTGGGAGGAGACCTCGTCCGTCATCGAGGCGGCGAGCGTGCTCGTCGGCGACGTCGGCGAGGGGATCGGCTCCAACTCCTGGGTCGTCTCCGGCGACCTCACCGCATCCGGGATGCCGCTGCTGGCCAACGACCCGCACCTCGGCGCCTCGCTCCCGTCGGTCTGGTACCAGGTGCAGCTGAAGTGCTCGACGGTGGACGAGGACTGCCCGTTCGACGTCGGCGGGTTCTCCTTCTCGGGGCTTCCGGGCATCGTCATCGGACACAACCAGCGCGTGGCGTGGGGCTTCACGAACCTCACCACCGACGTCACCGACCTGTACGTCGAGCGCATCGAGGGCGACTCCTACTGGCGCGACGGCGAGCTCGTGCCGCTGGAGGAGAGCACGGAGACCATCGAGGTCGCCGGCGGGGACGACATCGAGCTCACCATCCGCTCCACCGTGCACGGACCGATCATCTCCGGCCTCACGGATGACTTCACCGGCATCGCGGACGACCCGACGCCAGGGCTCACCGCGGAGGGCGCCGTTCCGGCCGCTCCCGGCTCGGATGCCGCCGAGTACGCGGTGAGCCTGCGGTGGACGGCGCTCGACCCCGGCACCACCGCGACGGCGATCTTCGCGCTGTCGACCGCCCAGGACTTCGAGGACTTCCGCCGCGCGGCCTCCCTGTTCGACGTCCCGGCGCAGAACCTCATCTACGCCGACGTCGACGGCAACATCGGCTACCAGACCCCCGGCCGGCTCCCGATCCGCGGTGCCGGCGACGGCTGGATGCCGCAGCCCGGGTGGGACAGCAGCTACGACTGGACCGGGTACATCCCGTTCGAGGAGCTGCCGGTGTCGTACAACCCCAGCTCCGGATACATCGTCACGGCCAACAACGCCATCGTGACCGACGACTACGAGCACTTCCTCTCCCGAGACTGGGACCAGGGATACCGCGCCGCCCGCATCGCCCACCTCATCGAGCGCCGGGCCGCGGCCGGGCCCCTGACGGCCGACGACATGCGGGACATCCAGATGGACGGCGAGATGTGGATCGGCACGCAGCTCGTCGCCGCGATGAAGGACATCGAGGTCGGGGGAGCGGGTCCGCAGCAGGCCGTCGAGCTGCTCCGCGGCTGGGACGCGCAGAACAGCGCCTCGTCGGCGGGCGCCGCGTACGCGAACGTGCTCTGGTCGAACCTCGTGCAGAACATCTTCGCCGAGCGCGAGCAGCCGCTGCCGATCGACGGTCAGGGCCGGCTGTTCACCGTCGTCGGAGCGATGCTGGAGAACCCGGCGGACCCGCTGTGGAGCAACCCCCAGCTCGATGTCGAGGGCCGGGACGAGATGCTCGCACTGTCGGCCGAAGAGGCGTACGACGAGCTGTCCGCGCTTCAGGGCACGGACGTCGCGCGGTGGAACTGGGGCGATCTGCATGCCCTCACCCTCACGAGCGACACGTTCGGCTCGTCAGGCATCGCCCCGATCGAGGCCCTCTTCAACCGTGGTCCGTATCCGGTCGGCGGCGGCGCCTCCGTGGTCGATGCGACCGGGTGGCAGCTCGGCGTCTCGTACGCCACAACCACCGTGCCCTCCATGCGGATGGTCGTCGATCTCGCCGACTTCGACGACTCGACGTGGATCCACCTCACCGGAGCCTCAGGGCACGCCTTCCACGAGCACTACGTCGATCAGACCACGGACTGGTCGACGGGGGTGCAGCGGTCGTGGGCGTTCACACCGAAGGCCGTCAAGGCGGCAGCGGTCGACACCCTGACGCTCACGCCCGCCGGCTGAGAGGAGCGTGGAGGGTGCTCGGCTAGCGTGGACAGGTGCCCACCAGCTACCTCGCCCCGAAGGGGACGCCGGCCACCCTCCTGGAGTTCGAGCACGGAGGCGCGACCCTGATCGCCGAGACCTTCGGCGACGGACCGCCCACCTACCTCCTGCTGCACGGCATCGGCATGGGGCGCAGCGTCTACCTCGACCTCACCCAGCGGCTGCAGGGGCGGGTGATCGCGCTCGATCTCCCCGGCTTCGGTGAGGCGCCCGAGCCCACACGCACCCTGACCATGCAGCGGCACGCCGACCTGGTGGCCGCCTACCTCCGGCACGTCGACGCGGATCCGGTGGTGGTGATCGGGCACTCGATGGGGAGTCAGATCGCCGCGGAGCTCGCCGCCCGGCATCCCAGCCTCGTCGCCGGAGTCGTGCTGGCGGGTCCGACCGTCGACAAGGCCGCCCGGAACGTGGGCGCCCAGGCGCGATACCTGCTGCAGGACCTCGTGGGCGAACGACCGCTCGTCATCTGGCGCGGTGCCCGGGAGTACCTTCGCGGCGGCCCGCATCTGATCCGCAAGATGCGCGCGACCATCGTGCACAAGCCCGAGAAGGCCTTCGTGCGCATCCAGTGCCCGGTGCTGGTGCTGCGCGGGGAGGACGACCCGCTGGCGCCGATGAGTTGGTGCCAGGTCATCCTCGACGCGATCCCCGGCGCGGAGCTCGCCGTCATCCCCGACCACGGCCACGGCACCCTCATCAGCGACTCGGAGCCCGCCGCCCGCCTGATCGAGGCCTTCGCCGCCCGCACCTGACCCTTCGAATCGCTGCCCGCGCCCCTCGGGTCCGTCTACCGTTCATAACTCAGGAGATCGCGGCGCGTTGGGGCGGTTCGGCGGATGATGCAGGCTGCGGCTGCCCTTTCTCCTGAGTTGTGAACGGCGCGCCGACGAGCCGGGGCCCGAGCGCCTCCAAAACCTCCCGCAGCGCCTCTCGCGTGCCTGCGGGGTCGGAGAGGATGTCAGCGGCGAGCGGCCGGATCGTGACATAGCCGAGACGAGCGGCCGCCATGTCCCGCGCACGATCCCGCTGCTGCTTCGCCCAACCCTCGTGAAAAGCGCGGCTGTCGCACTCGACGATCAGCCATCCATCGACGACGAAGTCGACTCGACCCACGCCGGGGATGTGGACCTGTGTCTCGAATGAGGCACCGAGTGACCGGAGGAGGAGCCGCACGAAGGTCTCCGGCCCCGACTCGGATGACGCGTCGGCCAGGGCGAGCACCGCGCCGAACCGCGGCGGCAGCCGAGCGAAGATCGCGCGCAGTTCGTCCATCGTGACGAGGCGCTGATGGAGGAGGCTGTCCAGGGTGGCCACCGACGCCCGAGGCGACTGGCATCGGACGGCATGCCGTACGGCCGCATCCAGGGACGTGACGTGCAGCGTACTCGCTGCGCCGTCCTCTGCCCAGTGCACCCTGTGAGCTTCCGCGTCTCGACGCCCCAACCGCGAGCGATGGGGATCGACCTGCACGTGCACACCGTGGGCCGCGAGCACGAACACCCCGAGCAGCTGAAGAAGGGAGACGCAGGTGACGCGACCTCCGATGCGCACGGCCTCCGCGACGACAGGATCCACATCCGGGCGGGCGTATCGGTCCCGGCGCAGTCGCAGAAGCCGCCCGCTCCGCACCAGGGCGGTCAGCTCGCGCCCCCTCAGCCCGGCGGAGCGAAGATCCGCTCGACTGAACACCGTGGAGTCGAAGACATCTGCTGCGCGCTGGGGTCCGGAGTGGGCGATCACATCCCGGAGGATGCCCGGCGCGACACGGCGGGACGGGGAGTGAGGCCGGATGTGGAGTGCCCGCTCCGGATCGCGAGGCGGTGGAGGAGAAGTGGGGGGCCGCGCACCGCGTTCACAATTCAGGAGAATCCGTCCCCCATCCGACCTGAGCGCACGCGCGGCCCGATGACGCCGCGGATCTCCTGAGTTGTGAACCGACAGCGGGCGGAACCGGCTACGTCGGCGGCGAGGCGGTCAGCCAGCGGCGGGAGGGGTCTGCTTCGACTCGGCGAGCTCGTCGACGACGAGCCCCCGCTGCTCGATCGTGCCGTTGCGGTAGGCCTGGCGACCGACCATGTGCGCGGACAGGGGGGCGGTCGCGAACTGCATGAGTACCACGGGCGCCACGAGCACGAGACCGAACAGCACGCCGCCGATCGACCGCTGCGACAGAGCGATCGCGACGCAGATCAGCAGCAGCCCGAGCACCTGGGGCTTCGTTGCGGCGTGCAGTCGCGTCGGCACATCGCGGAAGTGCAGGAGCCCCACGGAGGCGGAGAGGCAGAGGATCGCCCCGAGCAGGATGAGGACGAGCACCGCCACATCGACGACGGCATCCGGGATCATCAGACCGAACACGTTCATGGTGTCGTGTTGTCCCTTCTCGCGACGAACCGGGCGACCGCGATCGACCCGAACACGCCGACCGCCGCGATGATGAGGAGCACGGGGATATTGCGGGTGTGGCCGTTGATGGCCATCTCGGCGCCGAGCACGCACATGACCTCGGTCAGCAGCACGTCGGCAGCGACGGCGCGGTCGAGGATCGAGGGGCCGCGGACGATGCGAATCACGGCGAGGATCGCAGCCACGGCGAACACGGCGAGGATGATGAGGAGCAGGGTGTTCATCGGGCACCGCCGATCGTCGCGGGGTCGATGCGGCCGGCGCGCTCGTCGGCCTTGAGCGCACGGTACTGGGTCGGGTTGCCGAGCGCCCGGACGATGCGCTTCTCCCAGCCGAGGACGCCCTGCCGCTGCTTCTCGACGTCCTCCTTGCTGCGCACGCCGATCACGTGCAGATAGAGGATCCCGCGGTCGCGGTCGGCCTCGACGACGAGGGAGCCCGGGATGAGCGACGACACCACGGCGACGTGGGTCATGACGAGGTCGTCGGCGTAGCGGAGGGGTACCGCGACGATGGCGGTACCCGGCTGGCGGCGGAAGTCGAACACCTGCGCCGTCACGGAGAGCGCGCCGCGGAGGATCGCGAACAGGAACTGCACGACGAACAGGGCCCCGTACCAGAGGTTGACGCGCCCCGAGAGCTCGACCGTGGGGAGGCGGAACACCCGCGTCACGAAGATCGCCACCACGAGTCCCGTGAGGAAGGACAGCACCGTGAACTGGGCCCACAGCAGCATCCACAGCACGATCAGCCAGGCGAGGAACGGCAGCTGCATGCCGATGTCCCGCCAGACGCGCTTGGTGTCCGGGCTCATCCCTCCACCTCGTCTTCCAGCTGTACGAGGTTGACCGGCTGCAACAGGCCCGCCCCGATACGGTCGCACAGAGCGTACAGCGGTCCGGCGAAGATCGTCAGGGCCAGTGTGACGGTGACCATGCCGGCGGTGGCCATGGTCATGATCCTCGGGATGTGCCGGCGCTCCTGCTGCTCATCCGCGGCGGGGGCTCCGGTGAGGTAGGAGATGCGGCCCTCGGTCTCGGTCGAGTCCTCCTCCTCGCGCCAGAAGGCGAGGTTCCAGGCGCGCATGAGCGCATACAGGGTGAGCAGCGAGGTGATGATGCCGCCGAAGATGAGCACGATCATCAGCGGCGTGCCCACGGAGGCCGCGGCCTCGAACAGGGCGAACTTGCCGATGAACCCGGAGAACGGCGGCAGACCGCCCAGGTTGATGGCGGGGATGAAGTACAGCAGCGCGATGACGGGGGCGATCTTCAGCAGGCCCTTGACCCTCAGGATCGACGTGCTGCCCGCGCGACGTTCGATGAGTCCCACCGCCAGGAACAGGGTGGTCTGCACGACGATGTGGTGGACGATGTAGTACACGGTCGCGCCGATGGCTGCCGGGGTCGCGATCGCCAGACCGAAGATCATGTAGCCGACGTGGCTGACGAGCGTGAACGACAGGATCCGCTTGAGCTCGGCCTGCGCGACGGCGCCGAGGACACCGACGACCATGGTCGCCAGCGCGATGATGAGCAGCAGGGTGTCGATGCTGTTCGAGGCGAACAGCTGCGTCTCGGTCCGGATCAGCGCGTACACGCCGACCTTGGTCAGCAGGCCGGCGAACACGGCGGTGACCGGCGCGGGGGCCGTCGGGTAGGAGTCGGGCAGCCAGAACGACACGGGGAAGATCGCGGCCTTGATCCCGAAGGCGACCACGAGCATGAGGTGCAGGACGAGCTGCGTGTCCTGTGGGAGCTCCGACATGCGCTCGGCGATCTGGGCCATGTTCACCGTGCCGAGGGCACCGTAGATCATCGCGATCGACGCGAGGAACAGGATCGACGACACGAGCGAGACGACGATGTAGACCGCCCCGGTGCGGATGCGGGACTCGGTGCCGCCCAGGGTGATGAGCACGTACGAGGCGACCAGGAGGATCTCGAACCCGACGTACAGGTTGAACAGGTCGGCGGCGATGAAGGCGTTGAAGATGCCGGCGGCGAGGACCAGGTACGAGGGGTTGAAGATCGAGATCGGGGTCTCGTCCGCCCCGTCGGCCACACCCTGACCGATGGAGAAGAGGAGGACCGCGAGCAGCACGACGCTGGAGACGAGCACCAGGAGTGCGGCGAGACGGTCGACGTAGAGGACGATGCCGAAGGGCACCGGCCACCCGCCCACGGAGACCGCGAGGGGGGATCCCGCGTCGACGACGACGAGCAGCACAGCCGCGATGACGGACACGACCGCGAGCGTGGCGACCGTGACGAACACCTGCAGGCGCGCGTTGCGACCGAAGACGAGGGTGACCGCGGCACCGAGGAGCGGCAGGGCGACGAGGAGGGGGACGAGCGTGGTCATGGCCTGCCCTCCCCGTCTGTCGTGTCGTCGTCCCGGTCCGCGTCGGCCTCGTCCGCGCCGTCGGGTTCCGGCTCGGGCACGTACGGCGCGTCGTACGGCGCGTCATCGTGGATCGCCGGGTTGTCGCGCATGTGCAGGACGGTGATGGGCGCGGTCTGCACGCCCACGAAGTCGGTCGTGGCGTCGTCGTCGTCCGTCTCGGACTCGTCGTCCATGAGGTCTTCGTCTTCGTCGGTGCGCTCCCGCAGCGCGATGTCGGCCTCGTCGTCCTCGACCGTGTCCGCCTGACCGAGCTGCCAGGAGCGGTAGATGAGCGCCAGCAGGAAGGCCGAGACGGCGAACGTGATGACGATCGCGGTGAGCGTCAGCGCCTGGGGCAGCGGGTCGCTCAGGTCGCCCTCCGTGCCGAAGAACGGCGCGTTCCCCGGTACGCCCATGACGATGAGCAGGAGCAGGTTCGTGGCGTTCCCGAGCAGGAGGAAGCCGATGAGGACGCGGGTGAGGCTGCGCTCCAGCATCGCGTAGACGCCGCAGGCGAAGAGCACGGCCATGATCGCGATCAGGGCGAGCGAGACGTCCATCAGCCGTTCCCCCCGGTCCTCGAGGAGAAGTCGACGGCGGTGCTCTCACCGGGGCGGAGCGCCGCCTGCCGGTCGACCTCGGCGCCGAGGCTGCGGAGCACGTCGAGGACGAGTCCGATCACGACGAGGTAGACGCCGATGTCGAAGATGGTCGAGGTGACGAACTCCATGTGTCCGATACCGGGGATCTCCCACTCCCAGAAGGTGCTGGTGAGCGGCGCCATGCCGAAGAACAGCGGCACGACGGCGGTGCCCACGGCGAGCATGAGGCCCGCGCCGAGGAGTCTTCCGGCATCGGTCGGCGCGGCGGCACCCAGCTCCCAGCGGCCTCCCGCGATGTAGCGCATCACGAGGGCCATGCCCGCGACGAGCCCGCCCGCGAAGCCGCCGCCGGGGAGGTTGTGCCCGGCGAAGAGCAGGAAGATCGACACCACGATGATCGTGTGGAACAGGATCCGGACGATCACCTCGAGCAGGATCGACCGGTTCTCCGGCTTCATCTTCTGGCCGCCGACGAGCCAGGCGCGCGGTGCCGAGCGGTTCTCCGCGGTCTGGAAGCGCACGCCGTCCGTGGTCTCCACGAGCGGCCGGCTCCGTGCCGACTTCCGCACCGAGCGGGGCAGGGTCTTCGTGGCGGCGAGCAGGTCGGCGCGGTGGGTCACGAAAACGAGAGAGGCGACACCGGTCGCGGCGAGCACGAGCACGGACAGCTCGCCCATCGTGTCCCAACCGCGGAGGTCGACCAGCGCCACGTTCACGACGTTCTTGCCGTGGCCGATCTCGTACGCGATCTCCGGGAAGATCGCCGAGATGGGGTCGGCCACGCGGGACTGGGTCGCGACGACGGCGACGAACGCCATGGTCAGGCCGACGCCGATCCCGAGGAGGGCGCGCGGGATGCGGCTGACGGAGGCGTTGTGCTCGCCCATCCGCGCAGGAAGGCGGCGCAGCACCAGGGCGAAGGTCACCATGGTCACCGTCTCGACGAGGATCTGGGTGAGCGCGAGGTCCGGTGCTCCGCTGGTCGCGAAGAGGACGACCATGCCCAGGCCCGTGACGGAGGCGAGCACGACGCCGGTGTAGCGCTTGCGGGCCCGCACGGCCACGACGCCGGCGACGGCCATGATCGGGGCCACGGCGAGCTGAGCCGGCGTGTGCCAGAGCGAGAGCTGATAGCGGTCGATGTCGCTCGCCACGAGCGCGGTGACCTCGGCGGCGACGAAGACGACGAAGATCGTCCCCACGTAGACGGGCAGCGAACCCCGCTGGGTGAGCGTGGTGCTCAGCACCGAGAGCCGGTCGATGCCGCGCATCACCACGTAGTAGGCGTCGGCGGCCGTGAACGGCAGCAGTCGCGGACGACGGTCCCACCCGGTCCGGCGGGTGAGGAGGAAGAGGCCGATGCCGAGCAGGATCGACAGGATCGAGATGCCGAGAGCGGGTTCGAGGCCGTGCCAGAGCGCGAGGTGTCCCGGGCCCTCGACGGCCGCGCCCTCGTGGTCGAGTCCGGGGGTGGCGGTCAGCGCATAGGGCTGCAGGGCGACGTCGAGGGCCGGGGCGCCGATGCCCGCGGCGAGCGTCACCCCGGCGAGGATGATCGGTGCCGAGAGGAAGCCGACCGGCGGATCGGGCCAGACCGTGTCGGGCTGCCGCTGTCCGTCGGCGTCGCGCTTGGTCCAGAACGCGCCCCAGAGGAAGCGGACACCATATGCCGCGGTGAGCATGGATCCGAGCGCGACGCCGATCAGGGCGACCAGACCCCACACGGAGCCGCCCAGCGCATCATCCAGCAGCGCCGTGAGCGTCGACTCCTTCGCCACGAATCCGATGGTCGGAGCCACCCCGGCCATCGAGGCCACGGCGATGAACGCGGCCGTGGCCATGACCGGCGCCTGCCGGCCGACGCCGGAGAGTTCGGTCACGTCACGGGTGGAGAGCTGGCGGTCGATGACGCCGACGATGAGGAACAGCGCCGACTTGAACAGCGCGTGCCCGATCACCAGCGCGATGCCGGCGAGGGCGGCCGCCTGCGTGCCGTAGCCGACGACGACAGCGAAGAAACCGAGCTGGCTCACCGTGCCGAACGCGAGCACACGCTTGAGGTCGGTCTCCCGCAGCGCCTGGATGCCCCCGAGGAGCATCGTGAGGATGCCGAGTGTGAGCACGATCGGCCGCCACGTCGGGCTGAACGCGAAGATGGGTGCGAAGCGGGCGATGAGGTAGATGCCGGCCTTCACCATGGCCGCGGCGTGCAGGTAGGCGCTGACCGGCGTCGGGGCCGCCATGGCGCCCGGGAGCCAGAAGTGGAAGGGGAAGAGCGCCGATTTGCTGATGGCGCCGATCAGGAGCATGACGATCGCCGCATCGACGATCGGACCGGTCGGCGCGATCGCGAGGATCTCCCGGATGCTCGATGTCCCCGCGTCGACGACGAGGAGCACGACGCCGACGAACATGACGAGTCCGCCGAGCGTGGTCACCAGGAGCGCCTGGAGCGCGGCACGTCGGCTGGCGGCGCGGCGTCGGTAGTGGCCGATGAGGAGGTAGGAGAGGATGCTCGTGGCCTCCCAGAACATCACGAGCATCACGAGGTCGTCGGTGAGGACGAGACCGTACATCGCGCCGGCGAAGGCGAGGAGCACGCCCGCGAACTGCCCGATCCCGGCCGCCTCGTCGTGGAAGTACCAGCGGCAGTAGAGCAGCACGAGCGCGCCGACGCCGGTGACGATGAGCGTGAGCACCCACCCGAGGACGTCCATGTTCATGGACAGGTTCAGCCCGAGCTGCGGGATCCACGGCACCGAGACGAACGGGACCGGGCCGTCGAGCACCTGCGGCGTGAGCACGAGGGCGTGCACGAACGCGGCGGCCGGGACGAGGGCGGCGACGGCGAAAGCCTGAGCTCCCAACCAGCGCACCAGAACGGGCATCAAGAGCGACCCGAGAAGGAACACTGCGAGGAGCATCAGCATATACGCGGCTCCTCGGGGGCTCGTCGGCCGTACGGCTCAGGCGGGCGGTGTCCGTCCAGTTTACCGGGCCGAGGCGCCTGTCGGCTCCGCGAGCTTCGAGATCGCGTGTCAGAGTGGTCGCATGCGGCGGGTCCGGGGGCGAGAGCTGGCGGGGTGGGTGGCCGCGCTGGGACTCGCGCTGATCGTCGTCGGATACCTGGCGTCGTCACCCCGGTCGACGCTGATGTTCGACGACGGGGACTCGCTGATCGTGGCTCTGGTCGCCCGATCGATCCTGGACGGCGGCGGGGGCGACTGGGCGATGTCCAGTGTGCTCTTCCTTCCTGAGATCGCGGTGTTCACGGCCCTCGACGCCGTGCTGCCCTTCGACGTGGACGGCGTACTGGCGGCCAACGCGGTAGTGAACGTGCTCGCGCTCTACGGGGCGATCCGCCTCGCCGCCGGTCGGCGCGTCGAGGGTCGGGCACCGGTCGCCTGGTCGGTCGCGGCCCTCGCGACGTTCTGTCTCCTCATCCTCACCGAGTCGTCGACGTCGCGCGACGCGCTCGAGCTCGCGTCGCTGATGCTGACGACCACGTACTACTCGGCCACGGTCGTGGGCGTGCTCCTCGCCGTCGCTCTGTGTCGGCGCGTCCTCGACGACGCCTCTGGAGGCGTGACGCCGGTGATCGCCCTCGGTGCGGTCGCGGCGGTCGCGACCATGAGCAATCCGCTGTTCGCCGCATGGGCCACGGTGCCGCTCTCCCTGATCCTCGGCGCTGTCTCCCTCGCTGCGCCCCCGGTCCGGCGTCACGCGCCGGCCCTGATCGGGGCCCTGGTCGGGGGCAGCGCTCTGGGCTTCCTCGGTCGCATTCCGTTCTCGGCATGGATCGCGAACTCCGGCGCGGGCTACGTGCAGCCCTCGGAGTGGGCCCACGCCGTCGAGTACTACGCGGGACTCGCGACCGAGCGCCTGTCCACCCCCGGCGGCGTGCTGGCCGCGGTCGTCATCCTGACGCTGACGGTGCTCGCGATCGTGCGGACGGCGCACGCGTCGGACAGCGGCATCCGTCTCGTGGCGATGGCAGCCTGGGTCCTCCCGCTCTTCGTGATCGTCGGCGGCATCGCGGCGGGAACCCACGCGGCCCGGTACCTGCAGCCGCTCGTGTTCGCCCCGATCCTCGCCCTCGTCGCACTCCCGCGCGTCCGGATGTCGCGAGCCACGCTGACTCGCGTCGTCCCCGCCGTCGTCGCCATCGTCCTCCTCGTCGGCGGCGCGGCGTCCGTGCCGCGCATCGTGCAGGCGGCGAGCGCGCCCGACCGCGATCTCACCTGCGTGACCGACTGGGTGGACGCGTCGGGGCGCACCGGTGCGGGACAGTTCTGGACGGTCCGACTGCCGAAGCTGCACGCGTCGGATCCCGCCCGGCTCGTGCAGGTCGATCACGAGCTGCACGGCTACGCCTGGCTCGTCGATCGTCGGGACTTCGCCGTGGGTGCGGTGTCGTTCCTCGTCGAGGACACGCAGACCGTGCCGTGGAACCTGCCGACCGCCGCGGAGCCCACCGCCCTCGTCGAGTGCGGGCGGTACCGCATCCTCGACTACGCGCCGGCGACGGTTCCCCTCGGGCCCGCGCGTTCGTGACCGGTGCGCGCTGTCAGCGCGAGGGGGGCGGTGCGGTCGTCGTGCCGGCACGGAACACGCAGTGCAGGTCCTGGGTCACGCCCGGCTCCCCGCGCAGCATCCGGGCGACCTGCTCCCCGGCGGCCCTGCCCTTCTCCACCGCGGGCTGCACGCTCGTGGTGAGGGTGAGATCGCCGAGGCCGTCGAGCGGGATCCCGTCGAAGCCGGCCACCGAGAGGTCTTCGGGGACACGGAGTCCGAGTTCCTCCGCGGCACGGATCACGCCGACGGCGAGCAGGTCGCTCTGCGCGAGCACGGCGGTCGGCCGGGTGGCGGGATCGGCCAGCAGCATCCGACCGACGAGGATGCCCTCGTCGATGAGGCTTCCGGAGGCCGAGATCGCCGGGGCGTCGGGGAAGATCTCACGCATCCCGGCGAGACGGTCGACCGTCACGTCGACGGTCGCGTTCGCCAACCGCTCCGGCGTGATGAGGGTGCGCTCGCGCTCCGCGTCCAGCGAGAGGGTGACGAGCGCGACGTCCTGATGACCGAGGTCGCGCACGTGACGGGCGATGTCCGCGGAGGCGGCGACGTTGTCCAGCGTGATGCGCGGCACATCGAGCCCCGCATCGCCCTCGATGACGACGACCGGGAGACCGCGTCCGAGCACGATCTCCAGGGACGCGCGGGTGCGCCCGGAGCATCCGATGAGCACCACGGCGTCGACGGGAGCGCTCGCGATGGCAGAGCCGTCCTCGCCCGGCTCGTCGCGCATGAGGAGGATCCCGGCGCTGAGGTCGGCCAGGCCGTCGGTGAGGCCGTCCATCATCGCGGTCGTGACCGGATCGAGGAACGCCGCGCGCAGATGTCCCTCCAGGACCACCGCCACGATGCCGCTGCGCCCCCGCCGGAGGGAGGCGGCGCGGGGATCGGGGCCGGTGTAGCCGAGGTCGGTCGCGGCGGCGAGCACCCGGTCCCGGGTGGCGGGTGCGACCTTGGCCTTGCCGCTGAAGACGACGGACGCGGTCGAGGTGGCGACCCCGGCCTCGCGAGCCACATCGGCGATCGTGGGCCGTCGCGGCGTCTCCCTGGTCATACTCCGAGGATAGCCCGGTTCCGTCACCGGAGGTCGAATCGATTCGATAGGCTGTCCGCCATGGACACCGCCCTCACCCGCTCGCAGTTCGTGCGCTGGCGCACCGCGATCTTCGCCATCTTCCTCGCCAGCGGCCTCTCGATCGCGACCTGGGCCTCCCGCGTGCCGGGGATCAAGGAGGCGCTCGACCTCGACAACGCGCAGGTCGGCCTCATCCTGCTCGGCATGGGCGTCGCGTCCATCCTCGGCATCTCCACCAGCCCCGCGGTGATGGCGCGGACCGGCGCGCGACGCGGCATGCTCCTGGCGATGCTCACGTTCGCGACCGGCATCGCGCTCGTCGGCCTCGGCGCCACCGTCTTCGGGTCGGTGCCTGTCGTGCTCATCGGCATGGTGCTCTTCGGTTTCGGCAACGGCTGCGTCGACGTGATGATGAACGTCGAGGCCACCGCCATCGAACAGCAGATGGGCCGCACCATCCTGCCGGTCTTCCACGCGTTCTTCAGCTTCGGCACCGTGCTCGGCGCCGGCATCGGCGCCCTCGCCGCGGCCCTCAAGGTCGACGTCGGCACGCACGCCGTCTCGATGGGCGTCCTCATCGCCGCGATCGCCGTCGTCTGCTTCTTCCAGGTGCCGGTGCGCGAGGCCGCGCTCGACCCCGAGGACCACGAGAAGCCCCCGTTCCGTCAGCGGATGCACACCGCCCTCGAGGCCTGGCGCGAACCCCGCACCTACCTGCTGGGAACCGTCATGCTCGGCATGTCCTTCGCGGAGGGCGGGGCCAACGACTGGATCGCCCTGGGCACCGAGCAGGGGCACGGGTTCGCGGAGGGCACGGGGGCCGTCGCCCTGGCGGTGTTCTCCGTCGGGATGACGGTGGTGCGCCTCTTCGGCGGACCGCTGGTCGACCGGTTCGGCCGGGTGCTGGTGCTGCGCATCCTGGCCGCGACGGCCGCCACCGGAATCCTGCTGTTCATCCTCGCGCCCACACTGCCGCTGGTCCTCGTCGGCGCAGCCCTGTGGGGCATCGGCGCGTCGCTCGGCTTCCCCCTCGGCATGTCGGCGGCGGCGGACGACCCGGCCAAGGCCGCCGCACGGGTTAGTGCGGCGGCGACGATCGGCTACGTGGCGTTCCTCGGCGGCCCTCCCGTGCTCGGCGTCATCAGCGAGCACATCGGGCTGCTCAACACGCTCTTCATCCTCGTCGCGCTCGTGGTGCTCTCCGGCCTGTTCTCCGGCGCCGCCCGGCCGCTCCGCACGGAGGAGAAGGCTCCAGCGGTTCCGACCACCGAGCGCTGACCTCAGTCCTCGACACCGCGCACCAACGCGGCCGCGTGTGACCGGCTACGCGCCCCGAGCTTGGTGAGCACATTCGACACGTGGGTCTTCACGGTCGGCACCGAGATCTTCAGGCGCGCGGCGAGCTGGGCGTTCGACCACCCCTGCAGGATCCCGTCGAGGACGTCCCGCTCCCGCGGCGTCAGTTCCGGGAGCACGAACGTGGTCATCGGCGGCGGCTCCGAGGCGGACGCCGCCACCGCGGCGAGCGCACGCCGGGTGACCCGCGGGTCCAGCGCCCCCTCTCCGGCAGCGACAGCACGCACGGCCTGGACGAGGGTCGGCGCGTCGACGGTCTTCAGGAGGAAGCCGACGGCCCCGGCGCGGATCGCCGCGAGCACGAGCTCATCCTCGTCGAAGCTCGTCAGCACGAGGACATCTCCCAGTCCGCGCTCCACGATCTCGCGGGTGGCCGAGACCCCGTCACGTCCCGGCATGCGCAGGTCCATGAGGACCACGTCCGGCCGGAGCGCCGCCGCGTTGCGGACCGCGACCTCCCCGTCGGCCGCCTCGCCCACCACGGCGATGTCGTGCGTCTCCAGCATGATGCGCAGGCCCGCCCTGATCGCGCCGTGGTCGTCGGCGAGCAGCACGGTCGGCGCGGTCATGCCCGCACCTCCACCGGCAGTCGTGCCTCGACCAGCCAGCCGTCGGGCTCCGGTCCGGCCCGGAACGTCCCGCCCAGGGCGGTGATGCGCTCCCGCAGCATCTGCAGCCCCCACCCGTCGCCGCCCTGCCCGGCGGTCGCGGTCGGCGCCCCGCCTCGCGACCGCACCGCGACGCTGGCCGCCCCGTCGGCCGGGCCGATCGTGACCTCGACCACCGCCCCGTTGGCATGGCGGACGCAGTTTCCCAGCGCCTCGCGCACCACCCGCACCACCGCCTGCTCCCCGCCCCCGCCGAGCGCGCCCGGATCGTCGACGGCGAGCCGCACGTCCAGCCCCGAGCGCCGGGCCTCGGCGGCGAGGCGGTCGAGGTCGGCCCACCCCGGCGTCGGAGCGAGCGCGCCGTCGCCGCGGCGCAGCACCCCGATCATCGTGCGCAGGGCTCCGTGCGCGTCCAGCCCGGCATCCCGCACGGCCTGCAGCGCCGCACGGTCGTCCGACCGGTCCGGCGGAGCAGCGAGCGCCGCCTCGGCCCGGATGGCCATCGCCATCACGTGCCCCGCCACCACGTCGTGCAACTCCCTGGCCATGGTCTCCCGCTCGCGCTGCACCGCCTGCACCCGGTCTCTGGCGGCGGTCGCCGCGGCGTCTTCCGCCCGCTGACGGTGCAGCTCGGCCAGCTCATGCGCCTGCGACACCGCCACCGCCCACCAGTAGTCGGTGCCGAAGATCGCTCCGAACTGCACGCCGAACAGCAGCGCGACCGGTGGTTCTGCCCCCGAGAAGAGCAGGGCGGCGAGGAAGAGCGCGATGGTCGCCGTGCCCAGCAGCACCAGCAGCACGCGGCGCCCACGCGGGCCGGCGAGGAAGGCCGCGGTCCACAGCACGTCCAGCAGCACCACCAGCGTCCCGACGCCGCCGACGGTGACAAGGTCGGCGACGAAGAGCACGGTGACGAGGGCCAGCACGGTCCACGGGCGCCGACGCTTGCCGAGGGCCAGAGCGCAGGCCGGGATGGCGAGCACCAGCGCCCACCACGGCGAGACGTCCTCGGGCAGCAGCGAGAAGGGGCCCCAGATCCCGTGGAACCCGAGAGCAGCCATGATCGTCGCGAGGACGGCCATGCCGACGGGGTCCACCCACCATCGGTGCCGCCGGTACCAGGCGGCGGGCCCTCCGTCGGCCGGATCGTGCATGCCCTCATGCAACCACGGCCCGCACTCCGTCGCATCCGACCAAAGGATGAGGGGGTCAGGACGACCCCCGACTTTCGCCCGATCCGCGTTCGCCCAGGGGTCGGGATCGTAAAGGCATGGAACTCTTCGGTGGGCTGCCGCTGCCCCTCTCCCTCGCCGTGCTCGCGCTCATCGACGGTCTGAGCGTCGGGACACTGCTCATCCCGGTCTTCCTGCTGCTGCACCCCGGGCGTGTGCGCGCCGGGCGGATCCTCCTCTATCTCGCGACGATCGCCGTGTTCTATCTCGTGGTCGGACTCCTCTTCCTGTGGGGGCTGGTGAACCTCGTCGACGTCGCCTCCGACTTCCTGAGCTCCCCGGCGGGAATGATCACCCGCCTCGTCGTCGGCGCCGCCCTCCTCGTCACGGCGTTCGTGATGCCGACGAAGCCCGCCGAAGCAGCGCCGGGCGGGGAGCCCACGGCCACCGTCGCGACGCCGGATCCCGGCATGCCGGGCAGAGACCCCGTGTCGGCATCGGGCGCGCAGATGCAACCTCCCGCTCCGTCCGCCGCCGCCGCGACGGCCGCGCCCCGGCCCGGACGGATCACCCGCTGGCGGGAACGGCTGCTCGACCCGAAGACGCGCGGGTTCGCGGTCATGGCCGTCGCCATCGCCGCCGGCCTCGTGGAGGTCGCGACGATGCTGCCCTACATCGTGGCGATGACGATGCTGGCGGACGCCGGCGTCGACACCTCGCTGCGGATCCTGTCCCTGGCCGGATACTGTGCGCTCATGATCGCCCCGGCCGTCGTGCTCCTCGTGCTGCGACTGGTGGCGGCCCCGCTCGTGCAGCGGCCGCTGGAGCGCTTCGCCGCCTGGATGGAGCGGACGGGCGCGGAGAACACCGCCTGGATCATCGGCATCATCGGCTTCCTCATCGCCCGGTCGGCCGCCACCGAGCTCGGGCTCTTCGGCGCGATCTTCTGACCGCGACCACGGCGACGACGAAGTAGGCTCGTCGGGTGCGTCTCGTCATCGCCCGCTGCTCGGTCGACTACACCGGTCGGCTCAACGCCCATCTTCCGCTCGCCACCCGCCTGCTCGTGCACAAGGGTGACGGGAGTCTGCTCGTGCACTCCGACGGCGGCAGCTACAAGCCGTTGAACTGGATGAGCCCGCCGTGCGTGCTCGCCACCGAGGACCCGGGCGAGGAAGAAGCCGGCGCCGGCGTCGTCGAAGTGTGGCGCGTGACCCACAAGAAGACCGGCGATGCCCTCCGCGTGCAGATCTACGAGGTCATTCACGACTCCAGCCACGAGCTCGGGATCGACCCCGGGCTGCAGAAGGACGGCGTCGAGGCGGACCTGCAGCGCCTGCTCGCGGAGCAGGTGGACCGCGTCGCCGAGGGTGCCACCCTGGTGCGTCGCGAGTACCCCACGGCCATCGGCCCGGTCGACCTGCTGGTGCGCGACGCCGACGGCGTCGCGATCGCGGTCGAGGTCAAGCGCCGCGGCGACATCGACGGCGTCGAGCAGCTCACCCGCTACCTCGAGCTCCTGGGTCGCGACCCCCACCTCGCCCCGGTGCGGGGCGTGTTCGCCGCCCAGGAGATCAAGCCGCAGGCCCGCGTCCTCGCCGAGGATCGCGGCATCCGCTGCCTCGTGCTCGACTACGACGACATGAAGGGCATCGAGTCGGGCATCCCCCGCCTCTTCTGATCCTCAGCGCGTCGAGACCAGGCGCGGCTGCGGACCCTCGAGCCGCGCGATCGCAATCTTCACCTCGGTGAGCTCGTGCTCGATCCGGTCGAACTTCGCGTCCTGGATCGCGAACCTCGCGTCAATCGCGGCGAACCGCGTGTCCATCCGACCGATCATCCAGCCGAATCCGCTGATGATCGCGACGAGAGTCGTCGCGGCCGTCGCCAGCATCGTGATGACTTCCACCGACACGTACATGCCCCCATTCTCACCCGTGATCCCGCCGCTGTCACGACTATAGGTCGGCGTGAAGGGTGTTCACGTGTTCGGTGGATAAACACGTTTCGTGCACACCTGTGCAGGACGGGCGGGCACCCGTTCGCGGGACCCTAGGCTGGAGGCATGCCCTCTTCGCCTTACTCGTGTGTGCTCTGGGACGTCGACGGGACCATCGTCGACGCCTCGGTCGGGATCCTGCGTCGCCTGAACATCGCCCTGACACACTTCGGCCACCCGGCGCCGACGCGGGAAGAGCTCGTGCACTGGATCGGTCCTCCCATGTTCCAGTCCTTCCAGGACCAGGCGGGGATGACGCCGGAGCAGTCGGCCGAGGCCGTGGCGTTCTACCGCACCCTCGGCAAGGCCGACGGGTACACGACCGACGTGCGGACGTATCCGGGCGTCGCCGAGCTGATCCACGACCTGCACGCGGCGGGTGTCCCCCAGGCGACGGCGAGCTCGAAGCCCGAGAACCAGGTCGACGCCCTGGTCGATCACTTCGGACTCCGGCCGTCGTTCCTCACGACCGTGGGCGCCACGCCGGACGAGGCCACGCTCGCCTCCAAGACCGACATCGTCGCCGAGGCGCTGCGACGGCTGCGCGAACTCGGCGCCGACACCTCCCGCCCTGTCCTCGTCGGCGACCGGCACCATGATGTCGAGGGCGGTCTCGCCAACGGCGTTCCCGTGATCTTCGTGGGCTGGGGATTCAGCGACCCGCACGAGGGCGACGACGCGGCGTTCCGCGTCGCGACCGTCGACGAGCTGCGCGCACTCCTCCTGCCCTGACCGGCCCGAGGCCGCCAGGGAAGACGAAACTCCCCGCCGGGTCAGCGCCTGCGCGTGATTCCGACGGGGAGTTCCCGGTGTTGCTTCCGCCTCAGACGGGGCGGATGTTCTCTGCCTGCAGGCCCTTGGGGCCCTGCGCCACATCGAACTCGACCCGCTGGTTCTCTTCGAGAGAGCGGTAGCCGGATGACTGGATGGCGGAGTAGTGCGCGAAGACGTCAGCGCCTCCGTCGTCGGGGGAGATGAAGCCGAAGCCCTTCTCCGAGTTGAACCACTTGACCGTGCCCTGGGTGCTCATGTACTGCCTGTTCTGCTGATGTAGAAGCCGACGCAGGGGTGCACCGACATCGCTAACGCTAGTGGAGGGGACCCCCAGCGGAATAGTCGTTGCGAGAAGGTAATCCAAATGTTGCATGAGCGGACGCGCCCGGAAAATGGTGTGGCCCTCACCGCGGGGGGAGCGATGAGGGCCGAAGACGACCGGAGGGTGCGTCAGAAACAGCCTAACCCCTCCACGCGCTTCTTGTCCCCCTTTTGGGGGACAAATCTGAAAAATCTTCGTGGCGACCGGCCGGAGAGCGGCCCTCTCGAGGAGTTCATTGGGGACTGAACTACTCGAGAGGGCCCAATCGCATGCACGGATCGTCCGGCCCGTGGGGAGGGCCTCCGCCTCCTGGGGAGAGGCGTAGACGATCGATCCCCTTGCATGCACTTTCACCCTAGGGGAGGACGCGATCTCCCGCCATGGACCTTGACAGACGCAGGGGTAGCCTGAATCGGTGACCATGCTGAACAAGGACATGACGCTCTGCATCTCGCTGTCGGCACGGCCGAGCAACAACGGCACGCGCTTCCACAACCATCTGTACGAAGCCCTCGGTCTGAACTGGATCTACAAGGCCTTCGCTCCGACCGATCTGAGGCAGGCGATCGAGGGGGTGCGCGGCCTCGGCATCCGCGGGTGCGCCATCTCGATGCCCTACAAAGAGGACGTCATCGCCCTCGTCGACCGCATGGACCCCTCAGCGCAGGCCATCGATTCCGTCAACACGATCGTGAACGATGACGGCGTGCTCACGGCCCACAACACCGACTACTCGGCGATCGCGCAGCTGATCGCGGAGAACGACCTCGACCCCGCGTCCTCGGTCCTCCTCCTCGGCTCGGGCGGCATGGCGAAGGCGACGGCGGCCGCGTTCCGCGATGCCGGCTTCACGGACGTGACCATCGTCGCCCGGAACGCATCCGCGGGCCGTGCCCTCGCCGAGCTGTACGGCTTCGCCTGGCGCGCGGAGGCCGGAGACACCACCGCCGACGTGATCGTGAACGTCACCCCGATCGGCATGGCCGGGGGTGCGGAGGCGGACGCACTCGCCTTCCCCGAGTCCACGGTGGACGCCGCTGGAGTCGTGTTCGACGTCGTCGCCCTGCCCGCCGAGACCCCGCTCATCGCCGCCGGTCGGGCCGCGGGCAAGACGGTGATCACGGGCGCCGAGGTCGCGACGCGACAGGCGCTCGAGCAGTTCGTCCTCTACACCGGGATCCGTCCGTCCGCAGAGCAGGTGCGCGCCGCCGAGGAGTTCATGCGGGCGGGAGCGTGAGGCGATGAGCCCGGGTCAGGACGCGCGACCCTCGGCCAGGTAGCCGAGGCGGTGCAGCGTCTCGGCGTTCCGCCAGCGGAGCATCGGCGTCGTCAGGAACCGGGGCACCATCGTCGCCGGGCCCTTCACCGGCTCCTCATCGATGCGCACCTGGCATCCGGTCGGAGTCGACCGCGCGCGGATCGTCACCTGCGCCTCGCCGACCGGCCAGCCGCGTGCCCGCATCACGGCGCGGTGCGGAGGGTGCCACTCGACCAGCTCCGTCGTGTCGTCGAGGAGCGCGGGCCACGTGCCGACCGAATGGTGCAGCTGGGCCCCGGCCGCCGGCCAGGAGTCGTCCACGTCACGCATGCGGGACGCGCCGACCACCCACGCGGGGTAGAGCCAGCCGTTCGCCAGCACGCGGAACACGTCATGAGTGGTGCACGTCAGGTCGCGGGTGTTGGTGGCCATGGTTCCTCCGTTCCCTGCCATCCTGGGTGCTTCGAGCGTCGGTCGGACAGGTGCTTGACATCGGCGGCACCGACAGCCCGGCTAGCACAATCGATCCGAAGTCGCCTCCCCCTTGGGCCCCCTCGCGGCCACGTGACAGGGTCGGATCATGCTTCAGCGACTGACTTCCCGACTGTCCGACGGCCTCGACGCGGTCCTGCAGGAGGACTCGCCGTCGCTGCTCACCCGGGGCTACGACTTCGGCGAGCGCATCTGGCGCCGAGCCCGCCCCGGCGCCCGCTCCGCCCCGATGCGCCTCCTCGGGCACCCCGCCGCCTTCGTCCGCGGAGCCGAGGGGGTGGAGCTGTTCTACGACGAGAGCCGCATCGCCCGCGCCGGCGCCATGCCGGGGGTCATCCGCGAACCGCTCTTCGGGCACGGCTCGGTGCACGCGCTCGACGGCGCGGCGCACCGCCACCGCAAAGCCACCTTCGTGGAGGCCGCGTACGAGGATGCCCAGGTCGAGCGGCTCACGCCCTTCCTCGAACGGGAGTGGGCGGCGGAGCTCGAGGACTGGCGCGCCGGCGGCACCCGGACCGCGTACGACGCCGCCGTCGGTGCGTTCGGTCGCGCCATGATGCGGTGGGCGGGATTGCCCGGCACGGCCGCGGCGCACACCCGATGGGCAGCCCGACTCGCGCAGATCGTCGACGGATTCGGTGCTCCCTACTCCCCCGCCTATGTCGAGGCCTTCGCGAACCGCATCTTCTCCGACCGCCATGCGCGACGCCTCATCGAAGCCGTCCGCGCCGGCGATCTGTCGGCCCCCGAGGGCACGGCACTCGCCCTGTGGGCCGCGCACCGCGACGAGACCGGGGCGCTCCTGCCCACCCAGGTCGCCGGCGTGGAGCTGCAGAACAGCATCCGCCCGATGATCGCCGCCGCGCGGTTCGTGGCTTTCGCCGCGAAGCAGTTGCACGATCACCCCGAATGGCGCACTCGGATCGCCGCCGAGACCTCCGAGCGCGGGGCCCTGGTCGGGGGGACCCTGGCGACGATGTTCGCGCAGGAGGTGCGGCGGACGGGGCTGTTCGTGCCGATGCTGCCTGGTCGCACCACCACCGAGGTCGAGATCGAGGGGGTGACCGTCCCGGAGGGCGGCCGGGTCGTGCTCGACATCCTCGGCACGAACACGGATGAGCGGTCGTGGTCCCACCCCGAGCGCTTCGCCCCCGAGCGCTTCACCGACGTGGACGACTACGAGGACCTCGTGACCTTCGTCCCGCAGGGCGGGGGCGACGTCGCCACCGGACACCGCTGCCCTGGGGAGAAGCTCGTCATCGCCGGCCTCTCCGCCGCCGTCGCGGTGCTGAGCGACCCGGAGCTGACGGTGCTCGACGAGGGACTCGACGTGAACCGTCGCCGCCTTCCCACCAAGCCCTCCTCGGGTGGGCGGGTGCGTGCCGCCGGTTCCGGGCGCGGCTGCCCGTTCCACTGAATCCCGGGGATCGCACGTCGTCCGCGGCCTGTCAACCGGGTGGCCATGCTGCGGCGCGCCCGAGAGCGTGTAGGGACGACGGACATCGAGACGTGGAGGACATGATGAAGGCACTCACCTGGCAGGGCAAGCGGAACGTGACGGTGGAGGAGGTCGCCGACCCGGTCATCCAGCAGCCGGCGGACGCCATCGTCCGGATCACCTCGTCGGCCATCTGCGGATCCGACCTGCACCTCTACGAACTGCTGGGCCCGTTCCTCGACCGCGGGGACATCCTCGGGCACGAGCCCATGGGCGTCGTGGTGGAGGTCGGCGCGAACGTCACGAAGCTGAAGCCCGGCGACCGCGTCGTGATCCCGTTCAACATCTCCTGCGGGGCGTGCTTCTTCTGCCTCCGCGGGCTGCAGTCGCAGTGCGAGACGACCCAGGTGCGCAAGTACGGCAGCGGCGCGGCACTCTTCGGCTACACCAAGCTCTACGGCCAGGTCCCCGGCGGGCAGGCCGAGTACCTCCGCGTGCCGCTGGCCGACTACAACCACATCCCGGTCGGGCCGGACCTGCCGGATGAGCGCTACCTCTTCCTCAGCGACATCCTGCCGACCGCATGGCAGGGCGTGGAGTACGCGCAGCTTCCCGAAGGCGGGACGCTCGCGGTGATGGGACTCGGCCCCGTCGGGCAGTTCGTCAGCCGGATCGCCCGGCACCGCGGCCACCGCGTCATCGCGGTCGAGCCGGTGGCGGAGCGGCGCGCGATGGCGGAGCGGCACGGCATCGAGACGCTCGACCTCACGGACACGGCCGTCGAGGAGATCCGCGATGCCACCGAGGGTCGTGGTGCCGACGCGGTCGTGGACGCGGTGGGCCTGGAGGCACACGGCAACAGCGGCGTGGAGTTCCTGCAGAAGGCGGTCGGACTGCTGCCCGATCCCGCGGCACGGCAGATGCTCGACAAGGCCGGGATCGATCGTCTCGCCGCCGTGTACGCCTCGATCGACGCCGTCCGTCGTGGGGGCACGGTCTCGCTGAGCGGTGTGTACGCGGGCGACGCCGACATCCTGCCGATGAAGACCCTGTTCGACAAGCAGATCAGCATGCGCATGGGACAGTGCAACGTGAAGAACTGGATCGACGACATCCTCCCGCTTGTGGAGGACCCGTCCGACCCGCTCGGCGTGATGGATCTGACGACGCACCACGCGGCCCTGGAAGACGCCCCGGACCTGTACCGGACGTTCCAGGAGAAGAAGGACGGCTGCATCAAGGTCGTGCTGCACCCCTCCGCCGCCTGACGGATCGTCGAGGGGCTCTAGAAGCAACCCGGGTTGACAGCATCGCTGCCAGCAACCTAGGTTGACATCATGGAGTCCCTCGACATCGCCCGCGCCGCCGCGGACACGACCGATCCCCGTGCCGGGCTTCGCGCAGTGGCCTCGTTGCGGACGCTCGCCGACGCTCTCGAACTGCGCCAGGTGGAGGCCGCGCTCCGCGCCGGGATGAGCTGGCAGGCCGTCGCCGACGCCCTCGGGGTCACGCGGCAGGCCGTGCACAAGAAGCACAGTCGTCGCATCGATCCGACGATCCCGGTTCCGCGGCGGAACGCATGAGCCGGTTCACGCAGGCCGCTGCGACCATGCACACCCTCTCGCTCGCGGCGATGGAGGAGGCGTCACGCCTGGGTGTCCGCGATGCCGACATCGATTACCTGCTGCTCGCGCTCACGCTCGATGCCGACACCGGCGGACAGGTCCTGCGGCGTGCGGGCGTCGATCTCGACGCCACCCGGACGGCGGTCGAGGCGCAGCACGCCGGACAGCTCCAGGCCGTGGGCGTGGACGCTCCTTCGATCGGCCCCGGTCGCATCGTCTTCCACGAGACCGAGGGCTACGACTGGACGGACCGCGCCCTCGCGGTGCTCCGCGCCGCCACAGGGGGCGGCCGACAGGGCGACTCGGCCGCCGTGCTCCGCGCCCTTCTCGAGGAGCCCAGCGGCCTGATCACCGCCATCCTCGACCGGCTCGCCGTGACGGCGGACGACATCACGGTGCAACTGGATGAGGTCGAAGCCGCAGCCCGCCCGCTGCAGCGACGGCGGGAGATCTCCGGGATCTCCGGGTCACGCTCGATGTTCATCCCGGCGGCCATGACGGATGTCTGGACACTGCTCTCGACCGCCGACCGTCTCCCGGATTGGGATCAGAGCGTCGCCACCATCCTCCCGGGACCCGAGGACGGTCCCTGGGAGGCGTTCGCCCCCACGACGGCCCCCGACGGACGACCACTCCGGCGCAAGCCGGCATTCCATCGCCTCCGGGTGACCCGTTCGGCGCCGGAGGATCCCACACACGTGGCCTGGCGATTCGAGCATCCCGACGCCCCGAGCGCGAACCCGCGCCTCCTCATCCTCGCGCTCGAACCGGCGGCGGGCGGCACTCAGCTCCGGGCGACGCTGACATGGGAGACCAGGCCACGCGGGCCGATCCGGCGAGCGCTACGGTCGCCCTTCGCGCCCCTCCTGCGCGGGCTCGTGTTCATCCACCTCGTGCAGGTCGAGAGCGGAATCAGTCGGGTCTTCCGCTGATCGGTCGCTCAGCCCTCTTCATGCCGCGGACCGACGCCGGGCTCCTTGCTGTGGGTCGACTCGTAGGCGGGCTCCGGTGGATTCTTCGACGCAGGGTCCACGCGGGCCGCGTTCCCCGCGCCGGCGTCGGCTCCGGCCCCGCCGGCCGGCACGTCCTGAAGAGCGTCCGGATCGTCGCCTCCGCGCTCGGCGAGGTGTGCCGCGATGCCTTCTCGCGAAGGCTCCTCATCGGACTCGACGACGTCCTCCTCCTCGGGTCGCAGAGGCTCCTCCGGCTGCAGCGGCTCATCCGGGTACATGAAGGCTTCCGGGTTCGACATGACGCGCTCCTCTCGTGACGGAGACTCCAGCGTGCGTCGGATCGGCGCTCAGGACAGGCCCGTTGACACAGCGGCGGCACCCCGGTAGCCCATCGCCCGGGTACCGGCGGGTGCCACGATCGAGCGCCGCACCCGCCGGGCCGGAGTCCTCAGCTCTTCGCGCCCTTGCGAGGCTTGAGGAACTCGTCCGGGGCGTTCTTCGCGCGCTTCGCCGCCCGCTTCTCCTTGAGAGAGAGCTGCGGCGCCTTCTTTCCGGCGCGACCCGGTGTGGACTTTCCTGACATGGCGCTTCCCCTTTGTGACTGGCTGGCGTAACCCCCGACCATACCCGGAAGCACAGGGAAGTCAAATTTCCCGCTGAACGGGAGAAAAACGCCTGAGCGAATCGCTCTGCAACCCTGTACGGAACCGTGATCGTCTCTCACTTCTTTTGAATGACTCAAAATAACGTGGTACGGTCGGAGGACAGCAACCGGTCAGGCAGACCGCTCCGCACGCCACTCAGAGGGCCGCCTGCGGAGGCGCGCCGCCGCAGCCCGTGCGCCGGAGTCGGGGAGAGCACCCCCCGCGGTCCGACGTGCGCAGCGCGAGGGACACACGTCCCTCGGCGCGAGCCTGCCCATCCGCCCCGAGAGAGGAATCCCCATGCCAGAGACACGACCCACCGACCATCGCCGCACGGGGTTCACCTCGATGCCGCATTCCTTGGGTCGCGGCGGCCGCGAGGACATCGTCTGGGAGGCGCTCGAGCGGGTGGACGGGAAGCCCGCGCCCGCGATCGGCGTCATGCAGGCGGCGATGGGCACGGAGGCGCAGACCCGCCTGACCCAGGACGTGATCCGCGCCTACCTCGATGCGCAGGGCGTCCGCGACACCCGCGAGTGGGCGGCACGCCGAGGCGGTGTCGCATGAGGCGTCGACTCCGCTCCGACGTCCGGGAGCACTCCGACACCGTCCTCCGCCTGCAGCCGGCAGAGCTCCACGAGACCGCACCCTTCGCACCCGGCGACGACCGCTTCGTCGCCGAACTCGCCTCCCCCGGCCTCGGGGCGTGCTCATTCGTCCTCGGTCCGCAGGGCACACCTCCACCCGCGTGGATCGTGCTCGATTATGCCGACGGGCAGCAGCGCCGGTGGCGGCGTGCGCGGCGGGCAGGCGATCGGCATTTCTTCACCCTCGCGGAGGACACCGCGAGCGCGGGATACATCACAACTGTTGCCTGAGGCAACTTTGAGGCGTACTCTGGACACATGACCACCGGCGAAGACGTCGCCGGCATCCACCTGGCCCTCGTCCGCGTGGTGTCGGAATGGAGTGAGAGCGATCTGCAACGTCAGGTCGCGGAAGCCGTCGACGTCGCCCTCGATCCGTCCGCCATCCGCGCGCTCTACCTGCTCGGGATGAACGGAGGCACGATGGGCTTCGGCGACCTGGCCGCACACGCGACACTGTCGCGGCCGACCACGTCGAAGCTCGTCGCCCGCATGGCGACGCAGGGCGTCGTCGACCCCGTGCGCTCGGGACGCACGGTCGAGGTGCGCCTGACGGACGCGGGCCGGACGGCCTATGCGCGCCTGGTCGAGGCCGGCCATCGCATGGTCGGCGATGCGGTCGCAGGCTGGTCACCGGACGAGATCGACGGATTCCGCCGCCAGCTCGGCCGCTTCGTCACCGCACTGTCCGGCACGCCGCCGGTCGTGTCCATCAAGGAGGAAACCCCATGACCCGCACCTATGTCGTCACCGGATCCGCATCCGGCATCGGCGCCGCCACCGCCGAGCTGCTCCGCTCTCAGGGCCACACCGTCATCGGCGTCGACCTCGCCGGCGTCGAGGTCGACGGAGATCTGTCCACCCACGAGGGGCGTCTGGCCGCGGCGAGCGCCGTGGTCGAGGCGGCCGACGACGGGATCGACGCCGTCATCGCCTGCGCCGGCATCTCGGCTCCGATCTCGAAGACGATGTCCATCAACTTCTTCGGCGTGACCGAGTTCCTGACCGCGCTGCAGCCCACGCTGAGCCTGGCCGATGCGCCGCGCGCCGCCGTGGTGTCGTCGATGGCCTCGCTGCAGCCGGTGTCGCCCGAGCTCGTCGACGCGGCCCTCGCCGACGACGAGGCGCGCGCGATCGAGATCGGCGACCGCCTGGCCGCGACACCCGAGGCCGGGTTCCTCAACTACTCGTCCAGCAAGCGCGCCCTGTCGCGGTGGGTCCGTCGCGAGAGCATCACCCCGGCGTGGGCGGGAGCGGGCATCCCGCTGAACGCCGTCGCCCCCGGCACCGTCATCACGGCGATGACCGCGGGCCTGCTCGACTCGCCCGAAGGTCTGGCCATGGTGGACGCCGCCGTGCCGATGCCCCTGAACTACCACCAGCCGGCGTCCTCCATCGCCGAGCTCCTCGTCTGGCTCACCAGCCCGGTCAACACCCACATGGCGGGTCAGACGATCTACTGCGACGGCGGAGCCGACGCCGTCCTGCGCGGCGACGACATCTGGTCCTGGAACGACGCCCCCCAGAGCTGAGACCTGCACTGCTCAGCCGCTGTTCCGGGAGCGCGGGTATCCTGAGGGTGTCTCCGGCACCCGGAGCAGCGGACGAGGGAGCAGTACCCGCACACGACGACTGACTCATGAAGGAGTCCGTCATGATCCGGTCGTTCATCACCCGCACCGACCTGCTGCGTGTGGCCCTGGGCTGGGGCGCGGTCGTCGCCCTGCTCGCCCTGCACCCGTTGCTCGCGCCTCCCGTGCCGGGACCACTCCTGGTCGTCGCCCTCCTCGCGATCGTCGCCGTGATCCTCGTGTGCGCGTTCGGCGTCGTGAAGCAGGCCGAGGCCCTCGCCCACCGGCTGGGCGATCCCTACGGATCCCTGGTGCTGACCCTGTCGATCGTGCTCATCGAGGTGATCCTCATCTCGGCGGTCATGCTCGGGCCGGGCGAGCACGCCACCATCGCGCGCGACTCGGTCATGGCCGTCTCCATGATCATCCTCAACCTCGTCATCGGCCTGGCCCTCCTCCTCGGCGGACTCCGCCATCGGGGTATGGCGCACAACCGCACCGGCACATCCGCGTACCTGTCGATGCTCGTGGTCCTCGTCGCTCTGGCGTTCGGACTTCCGGGGCTCATCGGCCACGGCGGTGCGTACACGGTCGGCCAGGAGATCCCGATCATCGTGCTCACACTCGTCCTGTACGCGTTCTTCCTGTTCCGGCAGATGGGTGCGCAGGCCGATGACTTCACCGAGGTGGACGAGAGGCTGCGGCCAGCCCACACGGCGGCGAACGCGGCACCGCGGACCCCCATCCGCGCGGTGCTCGCGGCCCACCGCGTCGAGGTGCTGACCCGCCTCGTCCTCCTCGTCATCACCGTCGTCCCCATCGTGCTGCTCTCGCACGACATGGCGGCCCTGCTCGACGACGGTCTCGGCCGGCTCGGCGCTCCCGTCGCCCTGGCGGGGCTGCTGATCGCCGGCATCGTGTTCCTCCCGGAGTCGATCACCTCGATCCGCGCGGCCCTGAACGGCGAGGCCCAGCGCGTGAACAACCTCTGCCACGGGGCGCTCGTGTCGACGGTCGGCCTGACCATTCCGGCGGTCCTCCTGATCGGCATGCTCACCGGGCAGCAGGTGGTGCTCGCCGAGTCGCCGGCCAACCTCCTCATGCTCGCCGTCACCCTGCTGCTGTCGGTGACGACGTTCGCGGCGAAGCGGGTCACCGCGATGCACGGGGCCGCGCACCTGGCGACCTTCGCCGTCTACGTGCTCATCCTCTTCAGCTGAGCCGCCTCAGCGGGTCAGCTCGGCGTGGACGGGCTTCGGGATGAAGAGGGAGAAGGTCAGCGCGCCGGCGAGCACGACGGCGCCGGTGAGGAGCGCGGCGACGTAGCCGCCCGCCGCATCCCCGCTGCCGCCGAACGAGGTCTGGGCCGCGTAGATCACGACGAAGCTCAGTCCCGCCCCGAGGTTGATCGCGCCGGTGTTCAACCCGGGGAGCGATCCCGGCCGCTCCTTCGGCGACAGCACGACGCCGAGGCCGTTCAGCATGATGTTGCCGATGCCGGCGTACGTGACGCCGGCCGCGACCGAGAGCAGCAGCAGGGTGACCCGGGAGGACGTCCCGACGTTCGCCACCATCAGCACGAGCACGACGATCGTGCCGATCAGTCCCACCCGGAGCATCGCGCGGTAGCCCACGGTCGCCGCGAGCCGTCCGGTCAGCGGTCCCATCAGCAGGCCGGCGAGCGCGTACGGCATCAGGATCCAGAACGACACCTCCTCGGCGCTCATGGACAGACCCATGCCGGTGTCCTGCGCCAGAGCGGGGACCACGCCGTTCATCACCGCGAAGATGCCGGAGAGGGTCAGCAACGAGGTCGCGCAGAGCGCCCAGGTGGAGCGCTGCTTCAGCTGAGCGGGCGAGACCAGCGGGTCCCGCAGCGCGCCCTCCAGCTTCCAGAAGGCGAGGAACGACACCACGGCCAAGACAGCCAGCACGATCACCAGGAGCACGTCCGCCTCGGCGAGCTTCCCGAGCTCGTTCAGGGCGACGAGCATCGACCCGACGGAGACGACCAGGAGCAGCGACCCCCACCAGTCCATGCGCGGACGGTCCTCCGCCATCGTCTCCGGGGCGAGAAGGCGCACGACGAGCGCCGCAGCCACCGCGACACCGGCCATGGTCCAGAAGATCGAGGCGAACCCGTGGTTCGTGGCGAGGTAGCCGCCGAGCAGCGCGTCGCCGCCCGCGATCCCGCCGTTGACGGCCGTGACGACGCCGAGCAGCGTGCCGTACATCTTCGGGTCCGCGACGGCCGCGCGCAGCATGATCAGGCACAGCGGTACGACGGGACCGGAGACGCCCTGGATGAGGCGGCCGACGAAGAGCATCGGGACGTTCGTCGCGAGCGCCGCGACCACGCAGCCGACCGCCATCACCACGAGCATGCCGACGAGCACGCGCCGCCGTCCGATGAGGTCGCCCAGCCGCGGGAGGAACAGGGTGAAGAGGGCGGCGGCGGTGAAGAACACCGTCTGGGTCGCCGCGATCTCCGATGCCGTCGCGTCGAGCTCGCGCTCCATCGTGACCAGAGCGGGGCTGAGCATGCTCGCGTTGAGCTGGAACGCGAGGCAGGCCGCGAGGAGGGCGACCATCAGCGGGGCGACGGCCGTCCGGGGCCGGAGGGCGGTGGTGTGCATGTCGTTCTCACTTCTTCGTGTCGGTGCGGGGGGCGCCGGAATGCGTAATCCTTTACGCGCGGCTTATCTTGGGAGTCGAGGCGCCGGTGTCGGCGCCCGACGGGAGTCGAGGTGCGGATGAGGAAGCCGTCGGTGACGCTGCACGATGTGGCAGCCGCGGCCGGGGTGTCGATCGCCACGGTGTCCCGCGCGCTGAACGGCAAGGAGCGCGTCTCCGGAGCCACCGCCGAGCATGTGGCCCGGGTGGCCGAGCAGCTCGGGTATCGGGTCAACCTCATCGGCCGCGGTCTGCGCGAAGGCACCGGCGCGACCATCGGCGTGGTCGTCCCGGTGATCAGCAACCCGTTCTACGGTGAGCTCGTCCATCGCCTCGAGGACCATCTGCAGCGGCGGGGATTCGACCTCGTCATCGCGGACTCGCACGGCGAGGTCGACCGCGAGCGCGCGCGCCTGCGCATGCTCGTCGAGCGCCGCGTCGAGGGGGTCTTCGTGGTCCCGTCCGATGCGGAGCTGTCGTTCGACGCCGTCGCCGATACCGCCCAGCGCCTTCCCCTGGTCCAGGTGGACCGGAGGGTGCTGGACCTGGATGCCGACTTCGTGGGGGTGGACAACGATCATGGCATCGGGCTCGCCGTCGACCATCTGGTCTCCCGCGGCGCCTCTCGCATCGTCCTCGTGTCGGGCAACGACGTCACGTCGGTCGGCCGCGAGCGCCGCGCCGCGTTCGAGGCGATCGTCCGCGCGCGGTCGCTGCCGGTCGAGGAGAACGTGTTCGGCGAATACCTGCTCGCCTTCGGCGAGTCCGCCGTCACGGAGCTGCGAGCGCGCGGTCCGCTCCCGGACGCCATTGTCGCGGGCGACGACCTCGTCGCCGCCGGTGCCGTCGCCGCGCTGAAGCGCGCCGGCCTCCGCGTCCCCGACGACATCCTCATCACGGGATTCGACGGCACCATGCTGGCGGAGGTGTGCGAGCCGCGTCTGACGACCGTGGTCCAGCCGTTCGACGAGCTCGCCGCGGAGGCGGTGGAGGCTCTCGTGCAGCGGAGGGAGGATCCGGACGCCCCGTACGCCCTGCGCCGCGTGGCCCCGACCCTGCGCGTGGCCGAGTCGACGTCTCCCGCGCCGGGCGCGTGACCCTCAGGCGAGTGCTGCGACGGCATCCGTCACCAGGTTCCAGAAGGCCGGCACGTCGAGGGTCAGCGCGACGTCGGCGTTCGGCTCCTTGCCGAGCATGTCGTGGAGGTCGACACACGTCGCCCCTGCCGTGAACTCGCCGGCCGTCTCGATGTCGACATGGCAGCGCTGCACCGTGGCGACGGCACGATCGATCGCGATGGCGACGGTGATGGGGTCGTGCAGCGGTCCCTCCGGCATCCCCTCGGCCTTGTCGTACGACGCGGAGAAGAAGCGCAGCAGTTCCACGCCGAACGCCGCCGTGCGGTTGCCGACCGCCGCGATCCGCTGCACGACCTCTTCGGTGATGAGCGCCTGGTGGGAGATGTTGAGGCCGACCATGGTGAGCGGCAGACCGGAGGCGAACACGACCGCCGCGGCCTCGGGGTCGGCCCAGGCGTTGAACTCGGGATAGGCGCCGACGTTGCCGCGTCCGGTCGATCCGCCCATCCAGATGATCTCCTTGATGTTGCGGGCCGCCTCCGGGTGCTGCTGGAGGAGCAGGGCGATGTTCGTCAGCGGGCCCGTGGGGATCACCGTGATCGGCTCCGCGGAGGCCTTCAGGGTCTCCGCGAGGAAGTCGACGGCGTGCCGCGGGTCGAGCGGGACCGTGGGCTCGGGGAGGACGGGTCCGCCGAGGGCGTTGTCCCCGTGGATCCAGGCCCCCGGGGTGAGCTCGCGGCGGAGCGGCTTGTCGGCTCCCGCAGCCACGGGGACGCCGGTCACGCCCGCGACCGTGAGGGCGATCTGCGCGTTCCTGGTGGTGTGTTCCAGGTAGCCGTTGCCACCGACGGTCGTGACGCCGCGGAGGTCGATGCGCTCGTCTCCCGCCGCCAGCCAGATGGCGAAGACGTCGTCGTGGCCGGGGTCGCAGTCGAGGAGGACGGGGACGGGCATGGGGTGCTCCTTTGCAATCGGGTGTGCGTAAACGTTTACACTCTTTCTCATGAACGTCAAGCCGGACGCTGTCCTCGCCCCTTCCCTCGTCGTCGTCGGGAGCGCCAATGTCGACCTCACCGCCTTCGTCGATCGGCTGCCGACCGCCGGCGAGACCGTCGCCGGGGGCCGGCTCTCGCGCGATCTCGGCGGCAAGGGTGCCAACCAGGCCGTCGCGGCGGCCAAGCTGGGCGGTCGGGTCCGGATGGTGGGGGCCGTCGGGGCCGACGCCGACGGCGCCTGGATGCGCGATGAGCTCGGCCACGCCGGCGTCGACACCGCGGACCTGCGCACGGTCGCCGCGCCCACCGGGACGGCCCTCATCGTCGTGGGTGCCGACGCCGAGAACCAGATCGCGGTGTGCCCCGGCGCGAACGAGCTCGTCTCCCTCGAGGGCGTCGCCGTCGGGCCGGACGAGGCCGTCCTGCTGCAACTGGAGATCGCGATGTCCGTCGTCGAGAGCGTCGTCGCCCGCGCCGAGGGGTTCGTCGCCGTCAACGCCGCCCCCGCACAGCCCCTTCCCGACGCGCTGCTCCAGCGGGTGGATCTGTTCATCGTGAACGAGACCGAGCGCGAGCTGATGCCGGAGCTGGCCGATGCCGCCCTCGTCGCCGTGACCTACGGCGCCGAGGGGGCTGCCCTGTTCCGCGGCGGCGAGGAGATCGCACGGGCGAACGGCGTGCCCACCCGCGCCGTCAACACCGTGGGGGCGGGAGACGCCTTCTGCGCCGCGCTCGTGCTCGCCCTGCAGAGCGGACTGCCAGCGCAGTCGGCCCTGCAGACGGCCTGCGCGGTGGGCGCTGCCGCCGTCGCGCACCTCTCCTCGCAGCCTCCCTTCGACCCGCTCGCGCGCTACGTCCCCGCGCCGTAGCGGCGCCCGTCGACGGCGGTCGGTTCAGGACGCGGCGCCGGCCCCGCGCAGCGCGCAGCGAAGATCGCTCGGCGGCACGAAGTCCGCGGTGAGGGACCAGTCGGCTTCCTCCCCGGCGGGGACCTCCACCGTCGCCTGACCGGACCCGACGACCGTGGCCGCGTCGGTGGTGAAGAACACGGTCACGACGTACGTCGCATCCTCGTCCGTGGGATTGCCGACCACGCCTTCCGCCGTCCCGCCGTCGTCCTCCGTGGTGCAGGTCGTGATCTGAGTGCCGGCGCGCACCTCCGGAGCGTCCGGCACGTCCTCCGGTACGCTCGTCGCTCCGACGACCCCTTCTTCTTCACCGGGGATCTGCGGCGCTCCGTCCGCGGCGGTCGGGGTGGGGGTCGGCTCCTCCTCGGCCGCGGAGCAGGCGCTGAGCAGGAACACGGAGATCAGGAGCGGCGCCGTGAGACGGGCGATCCTGCGGTGGCGTGCGTACATCATGGGCTCCTCCTTCGACCCGACCGTCCGTGGCGGGTGATTCGCACCCGCCACGGACCACTTCTCGGTCAGCGCTGCTCCTGCTCTTCCTCTCGCCGGCGCACCCGGGTGAGGCCGAGACCCAGCCCGGCGAGGACCATCACTCCCCCGAGGAGCAGCCCTCCGGCCATCAGCGTGCCGCCCGTGACCGCGAGACCGGTCGGCGGGGTGGGGACCACTCGGGTGATCGTCTGCGAGGTCGGCGGATCGATCGGCCCGTCCGGCGTGTTCCCCGTCACCGTCGCGACGTTTCGCACCTCGCCGCGACGCACGTCCGCGGCGTCGATGGTGTGCGGGGGCACCGTGCATGTCATCTGCTCCCCGGAGGCGAGGCTCGTCGCCGGGCAGGTGACCGCACCGGCCGTCGGGTCCGACACGGCGATGTCGGAAACCGTCTGTGCCCCGGTGTTGGTAACGATGATCGTCCACTCCACGCGATCGCCGAGGTCGATGATCCGGTTCGCGTTGACGTCGACGGTCGTCGCCCGCTTCTCGATCGCGAGGGAGTTGGTCCCGTCGAACGGCACCTCCACGGTCGACGGCGGTGACACCGGCGGCGTGCCCGTGGGCGGTGTCGCCGTGGCCGTCGCGGTGTTCGTCAGCCGTCCGGAGTCCACGTCCGCCTGAGTGGTCGTGTACGTCGCGGTGCATGTCACCGTCTGCCCCGGGATGATGCGGGCCGCTTCATCCGGGCATGTGACCGCCGACAGCTCGCCCTCTCCGGAGAAGTCCGTGTCGTCCACCACCACGTCCGCCAGCGTCACGTTGCCCGTGTTGGTCACGACGAAGGAGTACTCCAGAATCTCCCCCACGGTGGTCATCACGGCCGGGGTCGCGGACTTCACGATGTTCAGGCCGGGGGCGGGAAGCGCCGGGACGCGCGTCTCCGACGGCGGCGACACGGGAGGCTGCAGATCCCCGGGCGGGACGCCGGTCGCCGTGGCGGAGTTCGTCACCTGACCGGCGTCGATGTCCGCCTGCGTCAGCACGTACGACGCGGTGCAGACGAGCTGCGCCCCGGGGGCCATCGATGCGGTGCCTGCCGGGCAGTCGATCGCCGACAGCGTCCCCGTCCCCGAGAACGCCCCCTCGTTCACCACGACATCCGTCAGCGTGACGTTGCCGCTGTTGGTCACGACGAACGAGTACGTGACCTCCTGGCCCACCACATAGGAGTCCGGAGCATTCGGGGTGGCCGACTTCACGACCGTGATCGCCGGGTTCCGGTCGCCGGGGACCTCGACCGTCGACGGCGGCGTGACCGGCGGCTCGCTGGTCGGCGGTCCCGTCGGGGGCTCCCCCGTCGCGACAGCCGTGTTCGTCAGTCGCCCGGCGTCCACATCGGCCTGGGTGACCACGTACGGCGCGGTGCAGGTCACCGTCGCTCCCGGGGCCAGCGATGCCGCCTCGGCAGGACACGTGACCACCGGCGCGGTTCCCGTCCCCGAGAACGACACCTCCTCGACACCGACGTCCGTCATCGTCAGATTGCCCGTGTTGGTGATGAGGAACGAGTACGTGATCGTCTGCCCTGCGGCCGAGATCTCGGTGAGGTCCGCCGTCTTGGCGACCGTGAGGGCCGGCGACCCGTCTGACGGCACCCTGACCGTCGACGGCGGCGACACCGGCGGCTCCCCGGACGGCGGCGTTCCCGTGCCCGTGGCCGTGTTGGTCACACCGCCCGCATCGATGTCGGCCTGCGTCACGACGTACGGTGCGGTGCACGTCACCTCCGCCCCCGGGGCGAGCGATTCTGCTCCCGCGGGGCAGGTCACCACCGGCGCGGTGCCGGTACCGGTGAACGAGACCTCGTCCACGCCCACCTCCGTGAGCGTGACGTTTCCGGTGTTGGTGACGAGGAACGAATAGGTGATCGTCTGCCCGGCGGAGGTGATCTCCGTCCAGTCGGCCGTCTTCGCCACGGTCAGCGCGGGTGCCGGGTCGCCGGGGACCAGCACGGTCGACGGCGGTGAGACCGGGGGTTCGCCCGTGGGCGGCGTACCGGTCACGGTCGCGGTGTTCGTCACCCCGCCGCCATCCAGGTCGGTCTGGGTGACCACGTAGGGCGCGGTACAGGTGACCTGGGCTCCCGGCGCGAGCGATGCGGCTGCGGCGGGACACGTCACGACCGGAGCCGTGCCGGTTCCGGTGAAGGTCGTCTCGTCCACCGTCACGTCGGCGATCGTCATGTTCCCCGTGTTGGTCACGAGGAAGGAATACGTGATCGTCTGGCCCGCTGCGGTGATCGTGGTGCGGTCGGACGACTTCACCACCGACAGTCCCGGTGCCGGAGTCGACGGCACCTCGACCTCGGACGGCGGGGACACCGGCGGCTCCCCCGACGGCGGAGTACCCGTCACGGTCGCGGTGTTCGTCACCCCGCCCGCATCAATGTCCGCCTGGGTGACGACGTATTCCGCCGTACAGGTCGCCTCGGCTCCCGGAGCGAGCGACGCCACCGCGGCCGGGCACTCGATGACGGGTGCCGTCCCTGTGCCGGTGAACGAGGCCTCCGTCACCTCGACATCCGTCAGCGTCACGTTGCCGGTGTTCACGACGAGGAAGGAATAGGTGATCGTCTGCCCGGCGGCCGTGATCTCCGTCCGGTCCGCCGTCTTCGAGACCGACAGGCCGGGCGACGGCTCCGACGGCACCTCGACCTCGGACGGCGGCGACACCGGCGGCTCCCCCGACGGCGGAGTACCCGTCACGGTCGCGGTGTTCGTCACCCCGCCCGCATCGATGTCCGCCTGCGTGACGACGTACTCGGCGGTGCACGTGACCTGGGCCCCGGGTGCCATGGTGGCCGCACCCGCCGGACAGGTCACGACCGGAGCCGTCCCTGTGCCCGTGAAGGTGCCCTCGTCCACGGTCACGTCGCGCACCGTGACGTTACCGGTGTTGGTCACCAGGAACGAATAGGTGATCGTCTGCCCCGCCGCCGTGATCTCGGTTCGATCCGCGGTCTTCGCCACGGTCAGCGCCGGCGCCGGGTCACCCGGGATCTCCACCGTCGACGGCGGCGACACCGGCGGCGTTCCGGAAGGCGGCGTTCCGGTCGCCGTCGCCGTGTTCGACAGCTGCCCCGAGTCGACGTCGGTCTGCGTCAGCGTGTACGTGGCGGTGCAGGCGATCTGGGTTCCCGGCGCGAGCGCCGCGGCCCCCGCCGGACAGGTGATCGCCGACAGCTCGCCCGAGCCCGTGAAGGCCGTCTCATCCACCGTCACGTCGGTGAGGGTCACGTTGCCGGTGTTCGTGACGACGAAGGTGTAGGTGATCTCCGTTCCGACCGTGTAGCCGGCGGCGGTCGAAGGATCGGCCGACTTCACGACGGTGATCCCGGGTGTCTCGATCGACGGGACCTCGACCTCCGACGGCGGCGACACCGGCGGCTCGAGGGTTCCGGGCGGGTCACCGGTCACGGTGGCGGTGTTCGTCACGCCGCCCGCGTCGATGTCGGCCTGTGTCACCTCGTAGGTCGCGGTGCAGGTCACCTGAGCCCCGGGCTCGAGGGACGCGGCCGCTGCGGGGCAGGTGACGACGGGAGTCGCGCCGGTACCCGAGAACGACACCTCGTCGACGGTCACGTCCGAAATGGTCACGTTGCCCGTGTTCGTCACGAGGAAGGAGTAGGTGATGACGTCCCCCGCGGCGGTGATCTCCGTCCGGTCGGCCGTCTTCGCGACGGTGAGGGCGGGCGCGCCGGGGACCGTGACGATCGCCGTGGAGGGTGCGGACACCGGCGGTTCGAGGTCGCGGGGCGGCGTGCCCGTCGCCGTGGCCGTGTTCGTGACCTGGCCGGCGTCGACGTCGGCCTGAGTCGCGGTGTAGGACGCCGTGCAGGTGACCTGGGCCGCCGGGGCGAGCGTCGCCGCGGCTGCGGGGCAGCTGATCGTCGGCGCCGTGCCTGCGCCGGAGAAGGCGGTCTCGGTCACGGAGATGCCGGTCAGGGTCACGTTGCCGGTGTTGGTCACGAGGAACGCGTAGTCGACGGTCGCGCCGGCGGCGGTGATCGACGTCGGGTCGGCGGTCTTGACGAGGCTGATCGCGGGCGTCTCGTCCGCAGGGACCACCACGGTCGAGGGCGGTGACACCGGCGGTTCGCCCGTGGGCGGCTCCCCGGTCACGGTCGCGGTGTTGGTCACCCCGCCCGCGTCGATGTCGGCCTGGGTCACCACGTAGGGAGCGGTGCACGTCACCTGCGCACCCGGAGCCAGCGATGCGGCGGCCGCGGGGCAGGTGATGACAGGAGCCGTACCCGTGCCGGTGAAGGCGGTCTCCGTCACCCCGACGTCGGCGATCGGCACGTTTCCGGTGTTGGTGATGAGGAAGGAGTAGGTGATGGTCTGACCCGCGGCGGTGATCTCCGTGCGGTCCGCCGACTTCGTCACCGTGAGCGCCGGAGCGGAGGTGACGGGGATCTCGACGGTGGACGGCGTGGACACCGGTGCCGTACCCGTGGGCGGGGTGCCCGTGGCGGTGGCCGTGTTCGTGAGCGCGGAGGTGTTGTAGTCCGCGGCGGTCACGGTGTAGCTCGCGGTGCAGGTGACCTCGGCTCCCGGGGCGAGGGATCCGGCGCCGGCGGGGCAGCTCACGTCCAGCGCCCCGGTGCCCGAGAATGCCTCCTCATCGATGCCCACGTCGGTCAGGGTCACGTTCCCGGTGTTCGTGACGAGGAAGGAGTAGTCGATCGTCTGTCCGGCGCCGGTGATCGCGGTCGTCTCGGAGCTCTTCTCCAGCGAGATCGCCGGAGCCGGGTCCACCGGCACGCGCACGGTCGACGGCGGCGACACCGGTGGCGTCAGCGACCCCGGCGGCACACCGGTGGCGGTCGCGGTGTTGCTGACCGATCCCCCGTCCACGTCCGTCTGCGTCAGGGTGTACCTCGCGCTACAGGTCGTCTGCGCACCCGGGGCGAGGGGGGCGACCGGGCACTCGATCGTCGACAGGGAGCCGGAACCCGTGAACGCCGCCTCGTTCACCGCGATGTTCGAGACGGTCACGGTGCCCGTGTTGGTCACGATGAACGAGTAGTCGATCACCTGTCCGACCGTGAAGTCGTCCGGTCCGGACGGGGTCGCCGACTTCACGACCGTGAGCGCCGGGGTGCGGGTCGTCGTGACCGTCGCGGTGCTCGGGTTGCTCTCCACACCGGTGTTCGCTTCAGAGGTTCCGGTCGCGAGCGCGGTGTTCGTCACCGTGCCCGCGTCGATGTCCGCCTGCGTCAACGTGTACGCCGCCGTACAGGTCGTGTTCTGCCCCACGGCGAGCGTCGTCGCCGCACAGTTCACCGCCCCGAGCGTCCCCGTGCCGCTGAACGCGGACTCGCGGATGCCGAGCCCCGAGACGGCGACGTTGCCGGTGTTCGAGACCGCGAACGAATAGGTCACCGTGTCCCCCGCCGCGCTGGCGGTGGTCGGCGTGACCGTCTTCGTCAACGCCAGAGACGGCGCCGGAGCCGTGATCGCGAGGGCATAGTCCTCCACCTCACCCGGGCCGCCGGTCCCCGTCGGGGTCGCCGTGGTCAGACCCGTCCCGCTCTGGATGCGGAACCGCGCGAACGTCTGCCCGCCCACCGTCTGGGAGGCGATGCCGGACCAGTTCAGCGTCACCGACGAGCCGTCCGCCGTCCCTGCGG
Source organism: Microbacterium sp. NRRL B-14842 (assembly GCF_050470785.1). Taxonomy (NCBI): domain Bacteria; kingdom Bacillati; phylum Actinomycetota; class Actinomycetes; order Micrococcales; family Microbacteriaceae; genus Microbacterium; species Microbacterium sp. NRRL B-14842. The sequence goes on from NZ_JBFLUM010000001.1 coordinate 3,117,812, forward strand.
GCACCGCCGCGGTGGCACCCTCATTCGCATCGAACACGCCGTTGCGGTTGAAGTCGATCCAGCCGACCAAAGTCGCCGGCACGCCGGGCACCTTGTTCGAGGCCAGCACCGACACGGAATAGGTGTTGGTCACGCTGGCCATGATCGGCCCGAACGACGCCACCCCCGTCTCGTCGTTGATGGTCTGGTTGGGGGCCGTGCCGCCGACCGCGTTGTCGCCCGTGGCGTTCGCACTGTACTGCATCGCGCTCTCGGCATCCGCCGACCACCCCAGATACGTCGCCGCATTGAGCTCCTGGGAGACCGATCCGTAGCTGGCCGGCGCATCGCCGAAGTCGTCGGGGATGGTCGTACAGGAGGGATTGAAGCCGTCGATGCCCTCGCCACCGCTCTGAGCCCGGTAGCCGCGCACGACGATGTCGCTCGTTCCGGTCGTCCCGGCGGGGCCACATCGGGGTGTCGGCGTGTCCAGACCGCCGTTGGTGTTGAAGTTCTGGCCTGCGGTGAGGACGGTGGGGGTCGCCGCGAGGTTGACCCGCAGCTCGCCGGTCGCCGTGAAGGTCATCGGACGACACGTGATCTGCACCGAGGAGGGCCAGCGGGCGCCGTTGTCGCCGACGAAGGTCGTACCGGTGATCCGGTGTACGAAGGTGTTCGCCGGACACGTCGCCGTCTGCACGTTGCCGCGACTCTGGTCGTAGACCGGTCCGGTGATCCAGGTGGGGTTCACCGTCGCGGTGATGACGCCCGCGTTGCTCACGGTGATCGTGGAGCACTGGAGGCTGAAGCGCGTGAGGATCGAGTTGCCGGTGGCGCCCGGGGCATCCGCCGTCCGGTTCTCCGTCTGCACCGCGGTGAGGACCGAGTTCGCCGGACACTCCGTGGGTGCCGTGAGGTCCTTGTCGGAGCCGACGATCGGACCTTCGTACGAGACGCCGAGGTACAGCTGCGCCGGGTCACCAGGGGCTGCCGTCGCGGGCAGCACGGGCGCGACGAGCGACCCGAGCACGAGGGCCAGCATCGTCGCCACCGCCCACGGTCGTCGCGGCGACAGCAGGCGTCGTCGCGTTCTCCGGTCCTTGTTCTTCTGTTCGCGTTCGGAATTCGTATGCAGAGAGAACTGCATGGACACTCCCCTGTTCCGTGCCCAGTTCACCCACCCCTCCGAACTGGGATACGGCTGAGAGTAGGGGGAGCGATCAGGGAACTCCAGGGTGACTTTCGTCCCTCCAGGATGAGGACGTGAGTCAGTTCTCCTGCTCGGCGGACAGGCCGAGTCGGTGGCGCAGAGCCGCGGCGCGCTCCTCGAGTTCCGCACGGATCTCGTGGGCGGCGAGCGAGCCGCCGGAGAGGAAACCCGCCTCCAGTGCCTCTCGCCACCGGCGGTTCACCTCGGCCAGTTCACGGGTGAGGCGCTCCCTGTCCTCGTCCGAGAGCAGCTCCGGCGGGACGGCCTCCTCCACCTCGCCCTCCGGCACGACGTACCACCGGAAATCCTCGCGACCGCGCGCGTCGTTGAGTCGCCAGAGCACGGCGAGGGACACCAGGACCCCTGCTCCCCCTGTCGCGATCATCACCCAGGCGAACCCGGGCGCGTCGTACCGTTCGAGCATGCCCAACCAGAGCAGCAGCCCACTGATGAGGCCCAGGACGCCGGGGAAGACGATGCGGACGAGGATGAGTCCGGCGGTGTGCATCCAAGGGGTCATGCGTGAGACCGATCGATGGGCGTTCGCGGCGGAGAAGAAGAAAGAGCCGGTCAGACTCTGACCGGCTCTTTCATGAATGTCTCGCTGTGCGCGAGGGGGGACTTGAACCCCCACGTCCATAAGGACACTGGCACCTGAAGCCAGCGCGTCTACCATTCCGCCACTCGCGCGAGCGTCTCGTTCCGAAGAACTCAACTTTCCGAGGATATCACGCGTTTTCGGCCTCGTTGCACACCCCCGGTGGGGCGTCGGCGGCGTTCCCCCAGGTCACCTGGCTACGATGTCCCTACCGGTCGGCATGCCAGAGGAGCCCAGTGGGACTACTTGACAGCTTTGAGAAGGGTCTCGAGCGCGCAGTGAACAGCGCGTTCGCGAAGACCTTCCGCAGCGGCATCCAGCCCGTGGAGATCGCTTCGGCGCTGCGACGCGAGGCGGATACCACTGCGGCCGTGGTGAGCCGTGACCGCATCATCGCGCCCAACAACTACGTCGTGCGTCTGAGCCCCGACGACGCGGAGCGCATGCGCGGGCTCGGCGGCGCGCTGACGGACGAGCTGCACGCCCTCCTCACGAAGCACGCGAAGTCGCAGGGCTACAGCTTCGCCGGCCCGCTGTCCCTCACACTCGAGGCGGACGACAAGGTCGCCACCGGCACCGTGCGCGTCACCTCGGGCACCGTCGAAGGACGCGTGAGCTGGCAGGCCGTGGTCGACGTCGACGGACGCCGGCACACCCTCACGCGTGCCCGCACCGTGATCGGCCGTGGCTCGGACGCCGACATCACCATCGCCGACGCCGGGTCGAGCCGTCGTCACGCCGAGATCCTTTGGGACGGCGAGCGCGCCATGCTCCGCGACATGGGATCCACCAACGGCACGAAGGTCGACGGGCAGAAGCTCCGCGAAGCCGCCCTCCCCTCCGACACCACGATCACGATCGGTCGCACCGACCTCGTGTTCCGCATCGTCCCCGTCGCCACCCCGTCGCGGTCGTCCCGCCCCGACGACGACGCGACCCGCGTGTTCGGAGCCCTCGGATGAGCGAACTGGTCCTGCTCCTTCTCCGCATCGGCTTCCTCGTGCTGATGTGGTTCTTCGTGTTCGGGGTCGTCTACTCCCTGCGCGCCGACCTGTTCGGGGTGCGTGCTCGCAAGCTCCCCGCCGAGGCCACCGCGGGAGCACCCGCTGCTGCCGCTCCGGCACCGACCGCTCCGCCCCGTCCCTCGTCGGCGCGACCCTCGACCGGCCCCGCGACCGTGGCGACGGCGAAGCGCCTCGTGATCACGTCCGGGCCGAAGGCCGGTCTCGAGCTCCCCCTCGGCTCCGACGCGATGACGATCGGCCGCTCCAGCGAATCCGCCCTCGTGATCCGCGACGACTACACGTCCAGCCATCACGCCCGACTCATACTCCGCGGTGACACCTGGGCGATCCAGGACCTCGACTCGACGAACGGCACGTTCGTGGCCGGCCAGCGGGTGACGGGCGGCCCGGTCTCCCTGAGCCTCGGCACCCCGGTCAAGGTCGGCGCGACGACGTTCGAGTTGAGGGCCTGACGCCGGCATGGTTTTCGAAGGCTCGAGCGCCGCGATCTCCCACACCGGGAAGGTCCGCTCCAACAACCAGGACTCCGGGTACTCCGGGGCGAACCTGTTCGTCGTCGCCGACGGCATGGGCGGGCACGCGGGCGGCGACGTCGCCTCCAGCATCGCGATCCAGCGCATGGAGCCGCTGGACCAGCCGTACTCCTCCACGGAGGACGCGCAGGCCGCCCTTCAGGCCGCCGCCACGACCGCCGCGGGCGACCTCATCCGCGCCGCCAAGGATCGTCCGGAGCTCGCCGGACTCGGCACCACGCTCAGCGCCATCATCATGGTGGACGAGTACGCCGTCATCGGTCACATCGGCGACTCCCGCATCTACCTCTACCGCGACGACGCGCTGACGCAGATCACGGCCGACCACACCTTCGTGCAGCGCCTGGTCGATTCCGGCCGCATCACGCCGGAAGAGGCCAGGTATCACCCGCGGCGCTCCGTCCTCATGCGAGTGCTCAGCGACATGGACGCCGACCCCGAGCTGGACATGTTCGTCATGCACGCGCAGCCCGGCGACCGCTGGCTGCTGTGCTCCGACGGCCTCTCCGGTGTCGTGGACGAGGCCCGCATCCTCAAGGCCATGCAGCTCGGGCTCGCCCCCGGCCGCACGGCGGACAACCTCCTCAAGCAGGCCCTCGACGGCGGCGCCCCGGACAATGTCACGATCGTGATCGTCGACGTCGGCGGTCAGCACCCCGTCCACTCCGGCACCGCCACGATCGTCGGAGCGGCATCGAACCCGTCGGGTGTCTACGTGCCGCCGGTGCGGGCCCCGCGGAGCAACTGGCTGCACCCGGTGCGGCAGGCCGCGAATGAGCCGAGCCACTTCGAGCCGGCACCCGAGTACCTCGAGGAGCTGATCGAGGAGGACCGCCGTCGCGCCAAGCGCCGCCGGCTGGGCTGGATCGCCGGCACCCTCGTCGTCCTCGCGATGCTGGGCTTCGCCGCGTTCGCCGCCTACAGCTGGACGCAGACGCGCTACTTCATCGGCGCCGATGAGGACAGTGTCGTGATCTTCCAAGGTGTGCAGCAGAACATCGGTCCGATCACGCTGTCGACGCCGGTGGAGGACACCGAGATCCTCCTCGCCGACCTGCCCCCGTATCAGCGGGCCTCGGTCGAGCGCACGATCAGCGCACGCTCGCTCTCCGACGCGATGGCCATCGTCGACCGTCTCCGCACGGGCGCCGAGGCGAACATCATCGAGCAGACCCCGCTGCCCACACCGCTCCCCTCCCCGAGCGCCACACCGTCGGGAGGTGCCGGGTGAGCACCGACGTCCACGCCGACACCACGGTCATCAAGGCGCTGCGCCGGCTGCGCATGCCGCAGACGCAGCGCAACCGCGAGTTCTGGCTGCTCCTCTTCGCCTGTGCGATCAGCGGCGCCGCCCTCACCCTCGTCCAGCTCGGCGCCCTCGGCACCATCGACCCGATGATCCTGGCGATCGGCGGCGGCCTGGCAGCTCTGGCGTTCGCGCTGCACATCGTGCTCCGCTTCGTCGCCGCCGACGCCGATCCCTTCGTCGTCCCGATCGCGACGCTGCTCACCGGACTCGGCGTCGCGATGATCTATCGGATCGACATCGCCTTCGCGAACACCGGGTGGAACGCCTACTCCACCAAACAGCTCGCCTGGACCGCCATCTCGCTGGCCGGGGCGATCACGGTGGTCATCCTGCTGCGCAACTACCGGATCCTGTTCCGGTACACCTACATCTTCGGACTCGCCGGAATCCTCCTCCTGCTCCTGCCGTTCGTGCCCGGTCTGCGGATCCCCGACGCCAACGCACAGGTGTGGGTCTCGCTCGGCGGCATGTTCGCCTTCCAGCCCGGAGAGCTCGCCAAGATCTGTCTCGCGATCTTCTTCGCCGGCTACCTCGTGCGCACGCGGGAGAGCCTCACGTCGGTGGGCAAGCGGGTGCTCGGGATCACCTGGCCGCGGATGCGCGAGCTCGGTCCGGTGCTGGTCGTCTGGCTCGTCTCGCTCGGCATCATCGTCGTCCAGCGCGACCTCGGTACCGGAACGCTCATCTTCGGCATGTTCGTGGCCATGCTCTACGTCGCGACAGGCAAGACGAGCTGGGTGCTCATCGGTCTCGGCCTCGTGGTCGCCGGCGTCGCCGTCGCCTCCCAGATCCTCAGCTACGTGCAGGGCCGCTTCGTCAACTGGCTCTTCCTGTTCGACTCCTCGAAGGTCGACCCCGACGGCGCCGGATACCAGCCCATGCAGGGCTTGTTCGGGCTCGCCCGCGGCGGCCTCATCGGCACCGGCTGGGGGCAGGGCCGCCCGGAGATCACGCCGCTCGCGCACAGCGACTACATCATCACGAGCCTGGGCGAGGAGCTCGGCCTCATCGGGCTCTTCGCGATCCTCTGCCTCTACATGGTGTTCGTCAGCCGCGGCGTCCGCATCGGTCTCGCCGGTCAGGACGATTTCGGCAAGCTGCTCGCCACGGGCCTGTCGTTCACCATCGCGCTGCAGGTGTTCATCATGGTCGGCGGTGTCACCCGGGTCATCCCGCTGACCGGTCTGACCACCCCGTTCCTCGCCGCCGGTGGCTCGTCGCTCGTCGCGAACTGGCTCATCGTGGCACTCCTCCTCCGCATCTCCGACGGCGTCCGCCGTCAGCCCCGGGTGGTGATCGGCTGACATGACACGAGAACTCCGCAGACTCAGCATCGTCATGCTGTTCATGTTCATCGCGCTGTTCGCCGCGACGAGCTGGATCCAGGTCGTCGAGACCGACGGGCTGTCGCAGAATCCGCACAACAAGCGCACCCGGCTGGACAGCTACGAGATCCAGCGCGGCGCGATCATCGTCGACGGCACCGCGATCGCCAACTCGGTCCCCAGCGACGACACGTACCGGTTCCAGCGCGTCTACACCGACGCCGAGATGTGGGAGCCCGTCACCGGCTACTTCAACCCCGCGCTCGGCTCCAGCACCGGCATCGAGGAGGCGATGAACGCCGATCTCTCGGGCACCGGCTCGAACGCGTTCTTCGCGGAGATCGAGCGGATCCTCTCCGGTCAGCCCCAGCGCGGGTTCAGCGTCGAGCTGTCCTTGAACACGGCTGCGCAGCGCGCCGCCACCGAGGCACTGGACGGCCTGCAGGGCGCCGTCGTGGCGATGGATCCGAAGACCGGACGCATCCTCGCACTGGCGTCCACCCCCGGCTTCGACACGAACAGCATGGCGACCCACGACGCGAACGCCGCCAACGCGACCTATGACCAGCTCGTGGCCGACCCCGGCAAACCGCTGTCGAACCGGGCGATCGCCGGCGACCTCAATCCCCCGGGGTCGACCTTCAAGATCGTCGTGGCGGCGGCCGCCTACGCCAGCGGAGAGTGGACGGCGGAGTCGACCCTCCCCAACCCCGCCTCGTACACGCTGCCGGGCTCGAGCAGTCGCGTCTCCAACGCGTGGGGCGGCACCTGCGGCTCCGGCGCGACGGTCACGATCGCCGAGGCGATCCGTCTCAGCTGCAACATCCCGATGGCCGAGCTCGCGGTCGAGCTCGGCGATGACACGATCCGGGAGATGGCGGAGAAGTTCGGGTTCAACCGCAGCTTCGACATCCCGCTCACCTCGACGCCCTCGAGCTACCCCCAGGGACTCGACGACGCGCAGACCGCCCTCACCGGATTCGGGCAGGGGCAGGTGACCGCGACGCCATTGCAGATCGCCATGGTCTCCGCGGGCATCGCCAACGACGGCGTCGTCATGAACCCGCAGATGGTCGACGCCGTGATCGGCAACGACCTCTCGGTGATCCGGTCGTTCGACAGCACCGAGTTCGGTCGCGCGATGGAGCCGGACGTCGCCGACGAGGTGACCTCCGCCATGGTCGCGAGCGTCTCAAACGGCGCGGCGCAGGGTGCAAGAATAGACGGGGTCGACGTGGCCGGTAAGACCGGAACGGCGGAGAACGGAAACAGGCCGCACACGCTGTGGTTCACGGGGTTCGCCCCCGCGGACGACCCCGCGGTCGCGGTAGCGGTCGTCGTCGAGAACGGCGGCGGACAGGGTCAATCAGGAAGCGGGGACACCATCGCCGCTCCGATTGCGAAGAAGGTCATAGAGGCGGTGCTGGGCAGATGAGGCCGACGCAGGGTGTGTCGTTCGGTGGTCGCTACGAGCTGCAGTCGCGGATTGCGATCGGCGGCATGGGCGAGGTGTGGGAGGCGACGGATCACGTCATCGGACGCACCGTCGCCATCAAGATCCTCAAGGACGAGTACATGGGGGACCCCGGGTTCCTCGAGCGGTTCCGCGCGGAAGCGCGTCATGCTGCGCTCGTCAACCACGAGGGCATCGCCAGCGTGTTCGATTACGGCGAGGAGAACGGCAGCGCCTACCTCGTCATGGAGCTCGTGCCGGGTGAGGCCCTGTCGACGATCCTGGAGCGGGACGGCGCACTGAGTGCCGACAAGACGCTCGACATCGTCGCGCAGACCGCTTCGGCCCTCCAGGCCGCGCACGCCGCGGGTCTCGTGCACCGCGACATCAAGCCCGGGAACCTCCTCATCACGCCCGACGGCCGTGTGAAGATCACCGACTTCGGCATCGCCCGGATCGCCGATCAGGTACCGCTCACCGCGACCGGTCAGGTCATGGGCACGGTGCAGTACCTGTCGCCGGAGCAGGCGTCGGGTCACCCTGCCTCCCCCGCGACCGACACGTACTCGCTCGGCATCGTCGCGTACGAGTGCCTCGCCGGCAAGCGCCCCTTCACGGGCGAGTCGCAGGTCGCGATCGCCATGGCGCAGATCAACGAGCAGCCGCCGCCGCTGCCGCCGACGGTCCCGATCCCCGTGCAGAACCTGGTCATGGCGATGATCGCCAAGAAGCCGGCGGATCGCCCCTCCTCCTCGGCCACGGTCGCTCGTGCGGCCCAGGCCCTGCGTCGCGGAGACCTGAACTCCGCGGCCATCGCCGTGCCCGCCATCGCGACGGGCGGCATCGCCGGCGACGACGACGCCACGCGCATGCTCACCGCGACCGGTGACGACGGCACGACACGCATCCTCCCCACCACCGCGCAGCTTCCCACCGACGAGGCCGCCGCGGAGGAGCAGGAGAAGAAAAAGAAGAAGAAGAGCGCCTGGACCTGGCCGCTCATCGCGCTGCTGGTCCTGCTGCTCATCGTCGTCGCCGGCACGCTGTGGGCGCTGTTCGGCAACCAGGGCAAGGATGCCGACCCCGACCCCACCGGGTCCGCGAGCCGCACCCCCACGCAGACACAGACGCAGACGCCCTCGCAGGAGCCCACGCCCGACGAGACCCGGGTCGACGTGACCGCACTCGGTCTCAACGGCATGGACTGCGGCACCGCGACCGCGACGCTCAAGGAGGCCGGGTTCTCCGACATCGCCTGCGGCGAGGGCGACCCCGCCCCGAGCGACGGCGACGTCGGCAAGGTCTACCGGGTGCAGCCGGAGGGGAACGTCGCCACGACGACCCCGATCGCGCTCACGGTCTACGCCGGCCGCACGCCGCTGCCGACGCCGACCGACCAGCCGACGATCACCGGCGACCCGGTCGCGGGCAGCACCGTGACGATCTCCTGGGGCACCGGTTTCACCTGCCCCAGTGGCACGACGCTGTCCGGCTACGTCGTATCGCTGCAGAACGGCACCTTCGCCTCCGGCGGCCCGAACTTCCAGCCGACGCAGCGCAACGCTCAGGTGACGGTCGGCGACGCCGTGGGACAGCAGCTCATCGCGACGTATCAGGGCCTGTGCTCCGGTGGCGACCAGCGCACGTCGAACGCCTCTCCCCCGCTCTCCGTCACGATCGTGGCACCGGAGGACGGCGAGGGTGACGGCGGCGACGGCGCCCAAGGGTAGCCTGAGTATCCAGTCCAGCCGCAGTCGTTTCCAGGGGGGTCATCCGTGTCCACAGAGCCACAAGTCATCGCGGGCCGGTACCGCGTCGACGAGCTCATCGGACACGGCGGGATGGCGAAGGTGTACCGCGGGTACGACCTGACCCTCGGCCGCGAGATCGCGATCAAGATCCTCGATCCCGATCTCGCCCGCGACACCAGTTTCCGCACGCGGTTCCGCCTGGAGGCGCAGTCGGCGTCGCGCATGTCGCACCCGTCGATCGTCCGTGTGTACGACGCCGGCGATCCGTCGACGGTCGACAGTTCCTCGGACGAGCCGCCGTACATCGTGATGGAGCTGGTCAAGGGCACCCTGCTCAAGAAGATCATCGCCGACGGTCCGGTTCCCGTCGAGGACGCGGTGCGCTACGTCGACGGCATCCTCGAAGCGCTGGACTACTCGCATCGCGCGGGCGTCGTGCACCGCGACATCAAGCCCGGCAACGTCATGGTCACCGACAAGGGCCAGGTGAAGGTCATGGACTTCGGCATCGCGCGCGCGGTGTCCGACTCGTCCTCGACGGTGGCCGAGACCACTCAGATCATCGGCACCGCCGCGTACTTCTCCCCCGAGCAGGCCAAGGGCGAACCTGTCGACGCCCGTGCCGACCTCTACTCCACAGGGGTCGTGCTCTACGAACTGCTGACGGGGCGACAGCCGTTCCGTGGCGAGTCGCCGGTCGCCGTGGCCTACCAGCACGTCAGCGAGACGCCGGTCCCGCCCTCCGAGGTCAACGAGGAGTCGCCCGCCGCCCTCGACCCGATCGTGCTGCGTGCCCTCGCCAAGGACCCGTACCAGCGGTACCCGGATGCCGCGCACTTCCGCGCCGCTCTGGATGCCGCGGTGACGGGCGCCGCACCCACCCGCAAGCAGATCGGCGCGCTGACCAGCGAGCTCTACGGCCCGAGCCCCCGACAGGCGCAGGAGACGGCGCGGTCGCTGCGTCAGCTCAGCACCGACACCACGATGGCACGCACGCAGTCGGGACCGCCCGTCGCCTGGATCTGGGCGGGAGTCGCCCTGCTGGCGGTGCTCCTGGCCTCGGTGCTGTTCTGGGTCTGGACCATCAGCATGCGTCCCGCCGACGTGCCCAGCACCTCGCGAGTCGTCCCCGACCTGACGAACGTCGCCTCCGAGCGCGCACAGGACGATCTCGCTGAGCTGGATCTCTCCTCCAAGATCGTCATCGAGTCGAGCCCGTCGATCGCCGAGGGCAACGTGATCCGCACCGACCCCGAGGGCGGCGTCTCCGTGGAGCAGGGTTCGACCGTCACCCTCTACGTGTCCTCCGGCGAAGAGACAGTGGTCGTGCCGAAGCTCGAGGGGATGTCCCTCGATGCCGCGACGAAGGCGTTGAAGGCCGCCGGCCTCGAACTCGGCACCGTGACGCAGCGCAACGACAAGGGCCTCGCCGCCAACACCGTCATGACGGCGAGCGAGGAGGCGGATGCCGAGGTCGCTCCCGGCACCGTCGTGAACCTCGAGGTGGCCAGCGGGAAGGTCACCCTGAACAACGTCGTCGGCTGGTCCCTGGACTCGGCCACGCAGGCGCTCGAGGACCTGGGGCTCACCCCGGTGCCGACCGAGGCGCCGGAGTGCCCGGCGACGGATCCGGAGACCGTGCACTCGATGTCCGTCGCGCCGGGCGACGTCCCCGTCGGGTCGTCGGTCGAACTCCGCTACTGCACCGGATCCTGACGCGACACTCCGCAGCGGGTCAGCGTGCGAGCGGGTCGAGGCGGACGGAGCGGGTGACGGCCTCCTCGTCGCCGCACAGCCGGAGCCAGTTGGCGAGGAGCCGGTAGCCCCCTGGCGTGAGGACGCTCTCCGGGTGGAACTGCACCCCGTGCACCGGCAGTGTCCGGTGCGCGAGCGCCATGACGGTGCCGTCGGGGGCGGTCGCGGTCACGGTGAGGTCGGCGGGAAGGTCACCCGCCGCGAGAGCGAGCGAGTGGTAGCGCCCGACGTCGAAGGGTGAGGGCAGGCCCGCGAACAGCTCGGAGCCGTCATGCCGGACGGCCGAGACCATGCCGTGCATCACCTCGGGGGCGGAACCGACGGCCGTGCCGAATGCGGCCCCGATGACCTGGTGCCCGAGACATACTCCGAGGGTGGGCACTCCCCGCCGCATCGCGATGCGTGCCGCGTCGACCGAGACGCCGGCATCGGCGGGCGCCCCCGGCCCCGGAGAGAGCAGGAGGGCGTCATGCGCGCCGAGAAGCGCGTCGATCCCGGCCGGGTCGGTCGCGTCCGACTCCACCAGCGTGGTGTCGGCGCCGAGTTCCCGGAGGTAGCCCACGAGGGTGTGCACGAAGCTGTCGTGGTTGTCGACCACGAGCACCCTGGTCATTCGACGTCGACTTCGCCCGGCGCGATGAGCGGGCTGACCCACGGGAACACGTACCAGAGCAACGCGTAGAGCACCGCGGCGATCACCACGAGCAGGATGAGGACGCGCAGCCACCACGGGCCGGGCAGCAGGCGCCAGAGTGCGGCGTACATGGGTCTTCTCTCTCCTGGTGGCGGGTCAGACGGACGGCGCGGCCGGCGGGGGCGGTGGGTCGGTGAGGGCGGACGGAGGCCCCTCGGCCCGAGGCTGGAAGCTCTCGAACACCCCGTAGGCGACGATGCGCTCGGCGAGCGAGTACAGCGGCGAGCACGCCGTCAGTGTGATGTACTGCTCGCCGGTCTGCTGCTCCGGCATCTGCGGCACGTCGGCGAGCACGTCGGTCTGCGTCGGCTTCACATACTCCAGGGTGCGGAACCGGTAGGTGTACCAGCCGTCGGGCGTCTCCACCACGATCGCGTCGCCCACGTGCAGCTTGTCGAGCTGATTGAACGGCTTCCCCCAGGTCGTCCGGTGGCCGGCGAGCGAGAAGTTCCCCACCTCTCCGGGCATCTTCGACTGCGTGTAGACGCCGATGCCCTTCTGGTCGAGGGTGCGCGCGCGACTCGTGCCCCCGTAGATGCCGAAGTTGTAGTCGGCCCCGAATCGGGGGATGTGCATCTGACCGAACCACTCCCCGTCGGCCGGCGCCGTGGGGACGGGCGCCTCGTACACGGTCTCGCCGTCGTCCGTCTCGACCAGCGGCGGCAGTTCCGGTGCCTCCCCCGCGGCGAGCTGCTGCGAGATCGCGGCACCTTCCTCGTTCTTCTGGGCCGCGATGATGATGTCGCCGATCCACATCTGCCAGGCGACGAAGAGGAGGACGACGACGCCCGCGGTCAGGAGCAGTTCGCCGAGCACGCTCGCGAACGTGGCTCGCGACCGTGGTCGCTGCCGCCGTTCGCGCCGCCCCCCAGGCGCGACAGATGCAGTCATGGGCGTGATCATATCCGTCCGACCTGTGCAGCAGGAGCTGGGGCATCGCCGATCCGCGCCCTGACGGCTCGTCGGCGCCGAGGTCTCCCGGGTACAATGACGGCATGGCACGTGACCGCAAGACCGAAGAACCCGCCGTCGAGCGCGCCGAAGGCGACGCCGCTCCCAACGCCGTCTGGTTCAAGCCGGTGATGATCGGCTTCATGCTCCTCGGCCTCGCGTGGATCCTCGTCTTCTACATCTCGGGCATGCAGTTCCCCATCCCCGGGCTCGACAACTGGAATCTGGCCATCGGCCTGGGCATCGCCCTCATCGGATTCCTCATGACGACACGCTGGCGCTGACCGCGCAGAACGACGGAAAACCCCTCGCCTCTTCGGCGGGGGGTTTTCGTCTGTGGAGCGAAGCGGAAGTTATCCACAGGTTATCCCCACACTGGGGAGAATTACACCGATGTTATTCACAGGGGTTAACAACCCTGTTAACAACTCGGGATCAGGCCAAAAGGATCAGCGGCGGTACCACGGCGACCACGACGATCAACAGCACCACCAGGGCTGCGAGCGACACGATCTGCCAGGTCCGCTGGTCGCGGCGCTTCGTGCGGACGTAGATCAGCGCCACGAGAGCACCCGTGATCGCGCCGCCGAGGTGCGCCTGCCAGGAGATGCCGCCCGCGAAGAATCCGAAGGCGAAGTTGATGCCGAGGATGACGAGGATGCCGGTGACGTTCGCCCCGATGTGCCGTCCGATGATCAGGAGCGACGCCAGGAGTCCGAAGATCGCCCCCGAGGCGCCGACCGTCCACGTCTCCGGAGCGAGAACGGCCACCATGACCGAACCGCCGAGACCGCTGATGAGATACAGCGCGAGGTAGCGGACGCGACCGAGCATCGGTTCGAGATTCTGTCCGAGCATCCACAGCGCGAGCATGTTCAGGGCGAGATGAACGAAGCCGCCGTGCACGAAAAGCACCGTCAGCAACCGCCACGGCTCGAACGGCAGGAGGGAGAGGTTCGGGTACAGGAACGGCGCGTAGAAGCCGAGGGCCTGGATGATCGGGGCGTTGAGCCCGGGGATGAGCTGCACGAGGCCGATGAACGACGTCACCGCGAGCAGCGCGTACGTGACCACGGGCTTGCCGCTGCGCACGGCACCCATGGTGGCGGCCCCACCGCCGCGCCACCGACGCGCGGCCTTCTTCTGCGCAGGGGTGCGGTTCTTGCGCTCCGCGTTCATGCACTCCGGGCAGATGACGCCGACCGGGGCAGGCGTCTGGCACTCCGGGCAGATCGTCCGAAGGCACCGCTGGCAGAGCACGAAGCTCTGCCGATCCGGATGCCGGTAGCAGAAGTTCTCACGGTTGTTCGTGAACTCGGGCGTCGTCATCCGGATCGGCCGTCGCTGTCGTCAGGCGGCGACGATGTCGATCGACTGCAGCACGACCGGCTCGATCGGGCGATCGCCCGCCGCGGTCGGAACGGCAGAGATCGCGTCGACGACCTTGCGCGAGGCGTCGTCGGCGACCTCGCCGAAGATCGTGTGCTTGCCCTGCAGCCACGGCGTCGGGTCGGTCGTGATGAAGAACTGCGAGCCGTTCGTGCCCTCGACCTTGCCGGTGATGGCGTTGCGGCGAAGACCCGCGTTGGCCATCGCGAGGATGTAGGGCTCGTTGAAGTTGAGCTCGTTGTTGATCTCGTCGTCGAAGTTGTACCCCGGACCGCCGACGCCCTGACCGAGCGGGTCGCCGCCCTGGATCATGAAGTTCGGGATGATGCGGTGGAAGACGACGTCCTTGTAGAGGGGGCCCTCGCCCGGCTTGCCGGTGGCGGGGTGCGTCCACTCCTGGGACCCGTCGGCGAGGCCGACGAAGTTCTTGACCGTCTTCGGGGCGTGGTCGCCGAAGAGGTTGATGACGATGTCACCGTGGTTGGTGTGCAGAGTTGCGACGTGGGAAGCGTGAACCATGCGTTCATTCTCGCAGAGCTTCCGGTGAGCGGGCCGGGTGCGTACAGGCCCGGCGCCGATGATGCAAGGGGCGGGCGATTCCCTCGCCGCATCCAGCCTCTCGTGGCAAGATGGGGAACCCGTACTCCAATGGACAGGAGAGCATCGTGAGCCTCAGCCGCAAGCGGAAGAAGCAGCTTCGTCGTCTTCAGAAGGACGCGAACCAGCTGTGGGAAGACCAGCAGGTGCTCGTCGGCCACGCTGCCGACGTCGCTCGTGAGGCAGGTCGCCAGCTCGGCAACTTCAATCGCGAGCAGATCGTCCCGGTCGTCCAGGACACCTACAACCGCCGCGTCGCCCCGGTCGTCGACCGTTCGGTGAAGGCCGGCAAGCACGTCGTGGACGACAAGGTCGTCCCGATCGTCGGCGGTGTCGTGGGTACGGCACTGACCGCCTGGGACGTCGCGAACGCCAAGCGTCACGGCGTCGAGTACAAGGCGCGCAAGGCCGTCTCGCAGAAGAAGGGTCCTGGTCTCGGATCCGTCATCGCCATCGTCCTGGGTGCCGCAGCCGCGGTCGGCGTGCTCTACGCCGCCTGGCAGGCGCTGCGGGCCGACGATGAGCTGTGGGTGGCCGACGACCCGCTGTCGGCTCCCGACGCGTGACCACTCCCGACCCGCACGCGCGGGTGCGGGATGCTGCGGCCGCCCGTGGACTCGACATCGAGATCCGCGAGCGGCCGCAGGCGCGTAGCCTCGTCGAGGCCGCCGAGATCCTCGGCATCCCGCCGTCGGGCATCGTGAAGACCCTCGTGGTGAAACGCTCGGACGACACGTATCTGTTCGCTCTCGTCCCCGGCGGACGATCCATCTCCTGGCCCAAGCTGCGCGCCCTCGTGGGCGTCAACAAGCTGCGCCTCCCGGAGCCCGAGCTGGCCCTCGCGGCGACCGGCTACGAGCGCGGGACCATCGTGCCGATCGGCAGCACCACCGACTGGCCGGTCTACGCCGACGCATCGATCGTCGGTCAGCGGGTGGCGATGGGCGCCGGCACGCACGGCTACAGCCTCTTCGTCGACGCCGACGACCTCATCGCCGCGTACGACGCCACCGTCGCCGACATCTCGGTTCCCGACGAACGCTGACGGCTCGACTCCTAGAGGATGCCGGCCATCCGCAACGCGATGTCGACCAGGCGAACACGCTGCAAACCCGCGACCGCGGGGAGCGAGAACCATTCCGCGCGATCGGTGGATCCCTCCGTCTCCCAGCGCAGTTTCCCGCCGGATACCTCCGCCCGGTAGACGATGCGCAGGGTGTGCAGCGGATCCGACGACTTCTGCACGCGCCGCCCGGCGGGGATGACACGGGAATGGATACCGAGCAGCGACCCGACCCTCACCGTGTAGCCCGTCTCCTCGCGGATCTCCCGGCGCACGGCATCCTCGGGCGCCTCGCCCGGCTCCAGCCCACCGCCGGGGAGGGTCCAGGCCACTCGCCGGCCCTCGGTCCATCGCGCCAGGAGGAGGCGCCCACCCTCATCGGTGACGACCCCGTATGCGGCGACGCGCAGGTCCATGGAGACACCCTATCCGGGTATCGAGCCATCGCCCGCCGCGTGACGGGACCGGCGGATCGATCACGAATCGAGAAGCACGGGAGCGGTCGGCGTCCCTACGCTGGGACCATCATCGAGGCCGCACGAGAGGACCATCATGGCCGACACCGAGAAGAACTTCACCACCGAGGAGCGCGAGGCCATGCAGGCCGCCGCGAAGGAGGCGCGCACCCGACGCTCCCGAGCCAAGAAGTCGCCCGAGGAACTGCGCGCCGCCGGCGAGGCCGATCTCAAGGAAGCCGTCGCGAAGCTCACCGACGAGGACAGGCAGCTCGCCGAGAAGCTGCACGCGCTGGTGTCCGAGGTGGCGCCGGAGCTCGTGCCCCGCACGTACTACGGCATGCCGGCGTGGGGCCGAGACGGCAAGGTGCTGTGCTTCTTCCAGCCGGCGAGCAAGTTCAAGGTCCGCTACGGAACCTTCGGCTTCGAGCCGATCTCCCACCTCGACGACGGCACCGTCTGGCCGACCGCGTACGCGGTGACCGCGCTCACGGAGAAGGATCTCGAGTTCCTCGCCGCGCGCATCCGCCAGGCGATCAGCTGATTCGCGGTGAAGGCCTGACGCAGCGGTGTCGCTCGCGTTAGCGTGGTGGCTGTGAGCACCCTCCCCTTCTCCGCCGCCGTCTACGCCCGCCGCCTGGAGCGCGCGCAGGACCTCGCGCATGCTGCCGGTTTCGACGCGATCGTCGTCGGCCCCGGCCCCGACCTCCAGTACCTCCTCGGCGTCGAGGGCGACACCATCGAGCGGCTGACCGCGCTGGTCCTTCCTCCCCGGGGCGCGGCTACGGTGGTCGTCCCACGCATGGAGCTCGCCAAGGTGCGCAGTACGGCCATCGGCGAGCTGGGACTGACGGTCGCCGACTGGGTGGACGGCGAGGATCCGTACGCCCTCGTGGCCGCGGCGACGGGCTCCGTCTCGCGCGTCGGCGTCTCGGATGCGCTTCCCGCGCTGCACGTCGTGCCGATCGGCGAGCGGCTGCAGGCGCGGCTCGAACTCGCCACGCCCGTCCTCCGGGAGGGCCGGATGATCAAGGATGACGAGGAGATCGCCGAGCTGCGTCGCGCCGGCGCGGCGATCGATGCCGTGCACCGTCGCGTACCCGCCTGGTTGCGCGCGGGGCGCACCGAGCGAGAGGTCGCCGCCGACATCGCCGCCGCGATCGTCGAGGAGGGCCATCGGACGGTCGAGTTCGTCATCGTCGGCTCTGGGCCCAACGGCGCGGATCCGCACCACGAGGTCTCCGACCGGGTCATCGAGGAGGGCGACGTGGTGGTCGTCGACATCGGCGGCGCCGTGCCGAGCGGCTACAACTCGGACAGCACGAGGACCTATGTCGTCGGAACGCCTGATCCGGCTGCTGTGGACCGCATCGCCACCCTCGTCCGCGCGCAGCAGGCGGCGGTGGATGCGGTGCGCCCTGGAGTCACGGCGGCGGAGGTCGACGCGGCCGCCCGTTCAGTGCTCGCGGAGGCCGGGCTGGGGGAGGCGTTCCTGCACCGCACGGGTCACGGGATCGGCGTCTCGGTGCACGAGGAGCCCTACATCGCCCCCGGCAACGACCTCGTGATCCGAGAGGGCATGGCCTTCAGCATCGAGCCCGGCATCTACTTCCCGGGAGAGTGGGGCGCCCGCATCGAGGACATCGTGGTCGTGACGGCGGACGGGGTCGAACGCCTGAACACGGCACCGCACGAACTCATGGCAACCGACGGGTGAGGTGAGGCGGGGGAGGATGGTGGAGCCTAGGAGATTCGAACTCCTGACATCCTGCTTGCAAAGCAGGCGCTCTACCAACTGAGCTAAGGCCCCGTGAGGGAATTCTTGAATTGAAAGGGTGGGGCTACCAGGACTTGAACCTGGGACCTCTTCATTATCAGTGAAGCGCTCTAACCGCCTGAGCTATAGCCCCGTCAACCTCCAGAACTTTACCGGAGTTTCGCCGAAAATCCGAATCGAGGGCGGGGGCCCCGCACCGGAGCCCCGCCCTCGCCCGGTTCATCGTCCGGGGTCGACGTTCACACTGCCGGCCGACACGGACACGTCGATCGTGCGACGGGCGCTGGGCGACTCGTCGACACGGGCATCGAACGACCCCGCATTGACGTCCTGACTGATCCGGTACTCCACATCCGGAAGGGTCAGGTTCAGGGATCCGGCGCTCACGTCGATGGTGGTCGTCGTCGGCGCGTCGCCGGTCAGCTCCACCGTCAGATCACCCGCGGCGATGCCGAGATCCGCCTGGTCGACGCCGTCGAGGAGGACGTCCGCCCGCCCCGCGTTCATCTGCACATCGACGGCCGAGGCCGCTCCGGAGACATCGAGGGATCCGGCGTTGATCTGCACCTCGAGGGTGCCGAACTCGCCGGAGACGTCGAGAGCGCCGGCATCGAGCGTGAGGCTCGCGTCGAGGTCCGAGCTGCTGAGCTCCTTCGGAAGGGTGAGCACGGCGCGCTCGTCGTCACCGAACCAGTTGCCGAACCACCAGCCGAAGGCGGGCCGAGGGCTCCGGACGACGAGCTCGTCCGCTTCGCGCTCGAACGTCCACGAACCTCGACCGTTGGTCACGGAGAGCTCCGCCGCGTCCACATCTCCGAAGTCGATGCGGACCATGCTCGCATCGGCGTCGAGATCGATCGCGGTGACGCCGTCGACGTCCACCGTCTGCACCGAATCCGGTCGGCTGGAGGATAGAAGGGTGCCGGTCGCCGCGACGGCCGCCGTGCCTCCGGCTCCGAGCAGGGCGATCCCACCGACCACGGCGGTGACGATCATGACGGCGGTGGCTCCGGATGAACGCCGCGGTCCGGGCGCGCTCGGCGACGGCGTGGGGGAAGCCGCGGACGGCGGCGGCGGGGGAGTGATCGGGGTGTGCCCGCCCTGTGCTCCGGTGTTCTCGGTGGTCATCGTGAGACTCCTGTCTGGCCGTTCGGCGGCGTCGTGCCGCCCGTGTTCTCGAGGTGGGCCAGCGCGGCGAGCACGCGGCGGTTGCCCGCCTCGTCCTGTTCGAAGCCCAGCTTCTGGAAGATGGAGGTGATGTGCTTCTCGACGCTCGCTCCCGAGAGGAAGAGGAGGGCAGCGATCGCCTGGTTCGACTTGCCCTCGGCGAGCAGCGCCAGCACGGTGCGCTCCCGCTCGGTGAGCCGCATCATGCGATCGTCGCGGTTCCGGCGGGTCAGGAGCTGGGCCACGACCTCCGGGTCCAGCACCGTGGCGCCGTCGGCGATCCGCTGCACCGAATCGATGAACTCGGCGACATCCGCCACCCGGTCCTTCAGGAGGTAGCCGAGCGGACCGCCCTGCGCGGCGATGAGATCGGACGCGTAGCGCTCCTCCACATACTGGGACAGCACGAGGATGGCGAGCGACGGATGCACCGCCCGCAGATCGAGCGCCGCGCGGATGCCCTCGTCCGTGAAGGTCGGCGGCAGCCGCACATCGAGGATGCAGAGGTCCGGCGTCGTCGACGTCACGGCCTCGCGGAGACCGGTCGTGTCGGTGAGGGCCGCGACCACCTCGTGGCCGGCGTCCTCGAGCAGACGCACGAGCCCCTCGCGCAGGAGGACGGAATCCTCGCAGATCAGGATGCGCATGGCACGTTCACCTCCAGGCTGGTCGGGCCGCCCTGCGGACTGTCGAGACGGAAGGTCCCGCCCGCGGCGAGGATCCGGTTCGCGATGCCGTCGAGGCCTCCGCCGGGGATGACCTGGGCGCCGCCCATGCCGTTGTCCTCGACCCGCGCCCAGAGGACGTTTCCCTCGCGGAGCCGGACGGTGACCCGCGCTTCGCTCGCTCGGGAGTGCTTCGCCGCGTTGGTCAGCGATTCGGCGATGGAGAAGTACACCGCCGCCTCCGCATCACGTCCGGGCCGGCTTGCCCCGGCGCCGCCACCCTGGGTCCCTGAGCCGTACCCCTGGGTCCCTGCCCCACCACCCTGGGTCCCTGAGCCTGTCGAAGGGTCCATCCGCACGTCCAACTGCACGGGGATGGGGGAGCGGCTGGCGAGCGCGGACAACGCGGCGTCGAGTCCGCGGTCGTCGAGCACGGAGGCGTGGATCCCGCGGGCGAGCTGCCGCAGTTCGGTGATGGCGGCCTTCGTCGACGTGTGGGCCTCGGAGATGAGCTCTTTCGCGGCGTCGGGGTCGGTGTCGATCTTCTGCTGAGCGAGCCCGAGCGTCATCCCGACGGAGACGAGCCGCGGCTGGACGCCGTCGTGCAGATCGCGCTCGATCCGCGTCCGCTCCACATCGGCCGCACGGACGGCACCCTCACGCTGGGCGGTGGATGCGCGGACACGCTCGGTGAGCTCGACCTCACGAGCCCGGGCGACGATCGCCAGCGCGAGTGTCCGGGCCAGGAGCGCGAGGCCGATGATCCCGGCGGCGGAGGCGAGTGCGCCGAGGACGCCGATCACGGGCGCCCAGGACACCGGGATCTGCCCGCCACCGAAGGGGCCGACGATGGTCTCGGCCGAGGTCAGCGGTGCGAAGGCGATGATCATCGACCAGAGGAGTGCCCAGAACAGTCGGAGCACCACGAAGCCGAGGACCGCGGTGATGGCGAAGTTCGCCACCGCACGCCACATCCGCCCATCGATCGCCTGCCTCCCGAGCGCGCGGAGCCAGCCGCCGAAGCCGGGACGGTCCCGCGGCTGGAGCCGCAGCGGGGCGTTCGGTACCCGGTACAGGGCGGCGACGCGAGCGATCTCGAACCAGCCGACGCCGAAGAGCACATATACGAGGCCCACGAGCACCACGATGCCGACGCCGAAGACGAAGAGGAGGCCGAGTCCGGTGCCGAGGAGCCCGCCGAGCATGCCGAAGATGGCGCCCCCGATCACCCCGACACCGGCGAGATGCAGGATCGTGAGCGGGATGCGCAACGGCGGCTTCACCGCTGGCGCGGTGCCCGGGGTCGCAGTCTGTGTGGTCATGCTTCCACGGTAGGGCCGCCGCCGGACCTCGCCCACCGAGTCAACCGGACACTCACGTTCGGGTTTTCCCTACCCCCACCGGCCGAGACCCCGCGCTATCGCCGAAACCCCGGCCTGCATCGGTGCGCAGGCCGGGGTTTCGGCGGAAAGACGGGGTTTCGGGTCAGTTCGACATGAAGCCGACGAGCAACCCGCCCGTGACCTTCACGGCCAGGTTGTAGATGCCCGCGACGACGGCGCCGAGCACCGTGAACACGATGAGGTTGAGGATCGCGACAACCGCCGCGAACGCCATGACCTGCGGCAGCCCCACGAGCTCGGACAGCGGGATCGCGCCGTCGGTGAAGCTCCGCACGAACTCGTCGGCCGTGGACATGATGCCGGTCGCCTGCAGCACGAGGAAGATCAGGAAGAACGACACCATCGTGACGACGGCCAGAGCGACCGCTCCCAGGAACGAGAGCTTCACCGCGGACCAGAAGTCGACGTAGACGAGCCGCAGCCGGACCTGCTTGCCACCGGTCTTGCGTGTCGACTTCTTCGCCAGCTTGTCAGCCACTGTGCTCATGCGTCTGTATCCTCGGGTGTCTCAGTCGTCTGGGGGGCCTCGGCGTCGGCATCCGGCTCGGTCTCCTCTTCGGTGAGACCACGTTCGCCGTTCCGGGCGATGGCGAGGATGCGGTCGGCCTCCGTCGTGCGGGCGAACACCACTCCCATGGTGTCGCGACCCTTGGCGGGGACCTCGGCCACGGCAGAGCGTACCACCTTGCCGCTGGACAGAACCACCAAGACCTCGTCGTCCTCGGACACGATCAGACCACCCGCGAGAGTGCCCCGATCGTCGTTCAACTTGGCGACCTTGATGCCGTATCCGCCACGCCCCTGGACGCGGTATTCCTCGACGGCGGTGCGCTTCGCATAGCCCCCGTCGGTGACCACGAAGACGTACTTCCCGGGTGCGGCGACGGAGGCGGACAGCAGGCTGTCACCCTCACGGAACTTCATGCCCTTCACCCCGGCGGTGGCACGGCCCATGGGGCGCAACGCCTCGTCGGTCGCCTGGAATCGCACCGACATGCCCTTGCGGCTGATGAGCAGGATGTCGTCCTCGGCGTTGACGAGGAGGGCGCTGACCAGCTCGTCCTCGTCGTTCAGACGGATCGCGATCACGCCGCCCTGGCGGTTCGTGTCGTAGTTGTCCAGACGGGTCTTCTTGACCAGGCCCTCGCGCGTGGCGAGGACGAGGTAGTCCGCCACCGCGTAGTCGCGGATGTCGAGGACCTGCGCGATGCTCTCGTCCGGCTGCAGCGCGAGGAGGTTCGCGACATGGGTGCCCTTCGCGTCGCGCCCTGCTTCCGGCACCTCGTACGTCTTCGCGCGGTAGACCCGGCCCTTGTCGGTGAAGAACAGCAGCCAGTGATGCGTCGTCGTGACGAAGAAGTGCTCGACGATGTCGTCCGCGCGCAGCTGGGCGCCCTTGACACCCTTGCCGCCGCGGTGCTGCGAGCGGTAGTTGTCGCTGCGCGTGCGCTTGATGTAGCCCTCGCGCGTGACCGTGACGACCATCTCCTCCTCGGCGATGAGGTCTTCCATCGACACGTCGCCGTCGAAGCCGTGCAGGATGTGCGTCCGCCGCTCGTCGCCGAACCGCTCGACGATGCCCGTCAACTCCTCGCGGATGATCGAGCGCTGGCGGCCCTCGTCGGCCAGGATCGCCTTGTAGTCGGTGATCTGAGCCTCGAGCTCGTTGGCCTGATCGATGATCTTCTGACGCTCGAGAGCGGCGAGTCGACGCAGCTGCATCTGCAGGATCGCGTCGGCCTGGATCTCGTCGATGTCGAGGAGCTTCTGCAGTCCCTCGTTCGCATCCGCGGTGGTCTGCGAACGACGGATCAGGGCGATGACCTCGTCGAGCGCGTCGAGCGCCTTCAGGTAGCCGCGCAGGATGTGCATGCGCTTCTCGGCTTCGCGGAGGCGGAACTCCGTGCGCCGGACGATCACATCGATCTGGTGAGCGATCCAGTGCGAGATGAAGCCGTCGATCGCGAGCGTCCGGGGGACACCGTCGACGATCGCGAGCATGTTCGCGCCGAAGTTCTCCTGCAGCTGCGTGTGCTTGTACAGGTTGTTCAGCACGACCTTCGCGACCGCATCGCGCTTGAGCACCACGACCAGGCGCTGACCGGTGCGGTCCGACGACTCGTCACGGATGTCGGCGATGCCGGTGATCTTGCCGTCACGGGCGAGGTCGCCGATCTTCACCGCCACGTTGTCGGGGTTGACCTGGTAGGGCAGCTCGGTGATGACGAGGCAGGTGCGACCCTGGATCTCCTCCACGTTGACGACTGCGCGCATCGTGATCGAGCCGCGACCCGTGCGGTACGCCTCATGGATGCCCTTGGTGCCGAGGATCTGCGCGCCGGTCGGGAAGTCCGGGCCCGGAATGCGCTGGATCAGACCCTCGAGCAGTTCCTCGCGCGAGACCCCGGGGTTGTCGAGAGCCCAGAGCGCCGCGTCGGACACCTCGCGCAGATTGTGCGGCGGGATGTTGGTCGCCATCCCGACCGCGATGCCGACCGAGCCGTTGACGAGCAGGTTCGGGAAGCGGGCGGGCAGGACCGTGGGCTCCTGCGTCTGACCGTCGTAGTTGTCGGTGAAGTCGACGGTGTCTTCCTCGATGTCGCGCACCATCTCGAGCGCGAGCTGAGCCATCTTCGTCTCGGTGTATCGCGGGGCTGCGGCACCCATGTTGCCCGGGGAGCCGAAGTTCCCCTGGCCGAGGGCGAGCGGGTACCGGAGCGACCAGGGCTGCACCAGACGGACGAGGGCGTCGTAGATCGCCGAGTCGCCGTGCGGGTGGTACTGACCCATGACCTCGCCGACGACGCGGGCGCACTTGGAGAACGACTTGTCGGGGCGGAACCCACCGTCGTACATGCCGAAGATGACACGGCGGTGCACCGGCTTGAGGCCATCGCGGACGTCGGGGAGGGCGCGGCCGACGATGACCGCCATGGCGTAGTCGAGGTAGCTGCGCTGCATCTCCGACTGCAGATCGACCTGGTCGATCTTGCCGTGCTCGTGACCCTCGGTGATGTCGGGGCGTTCTTCGTCAGTCATGTGTCTTTCCTGGTGGGCTGAGCTGGTCGGAGCAGCGGGTCCCGTTCGACGGACTCAGGGACCCCGCGGTGATCAGATGTCGAGGAACCGGACGTCCTTGGCGTTGCGCTGGATGAAGCTCCGACGCGATTCCACGTCCTCGCCCATCAGCACGCTGAAGATCTCGTCCGCGGCGGCGGCGTCCTCGATGGTC
This sequence comes from Microbacterium sp. NRRL B-14842, assembly GCF_050470785.1. Taxonomy (NCBI): domain Bacteria; kingdom Bacillati; phylum Actinomycetota; class Actinomycetes; order Micrococcales; family Microbacteriaceae; genus Microbacterium; species Microbacterium sp. NRRL B-14842. The sequence goes on from NZ_JBFLUM010000001.1 coordinate 3,142,143, forward strand.
ACCTGACGAAGCGTCCGGGTGGTGTGGTCCATCGTGGTCTCCCACAGTTCCTTGGCGTTCATCTCGCCGAGACCCTTGTAGCGCTGGATGCCCGCGTCCTTGGGGATGCGCTTGCCGTTCTCCAGGCCGTAGGCCAGCAGCGCATCGCGCTCGGCGTCGCTGAACACGTACTCGTGTGCCGCGTTCGACCACTTGAGGCGGTAGAGCGGCGGCATCGCGAGGTACACGAAGCCGGCCTCGATGAGTCCGCGCATGTAGCGGAACAGCAGGGTGAGCAGCAGGGTGGTGATGTGCTGACCGTCGACGTCGGCATCGGCCATCAGCACGATCTTGTGATACCGCGCCTTCTCGATGTCGAACTCCTCGCCGATGCCCGTGCCGAAGGCCTGGATCATCGCCTGGACTTCCTTGTTGCCGAGCGCCTTGTCGAGACGCGCGCGCTCGACGTTGAGGATCTTGCCGCGCAGCGCCAGGATCGCCTGCGTGTGCGGGTCCCGACCCTGCACGGCCGAACCGCCGGCCGAGTCGCCCTCCACGAGGAAGATCTCGCTGATCGACGGGTCCTTGCTCGTGCAGTCCTTGAGCTTGTCGGGCATCGCTGCGGATTCGAACACGCTCTTGCGACGCGCGGTCTCGCGTGCCTTGCGCGCGGCGAGGCGTGCCGTCGCCGCGTCGATGGCCTTGCGGATGACGTTCTTCGCCTGGTTCGGGTTGCGCTCGAACCAGTCGCCGAGCTGATCGCCGACGACCTTCTGCACGAAGGCCTTCGCCTCGGTGTTGCCGAGCTTCGTCTTGGTCTGACCCTCGAACTGGGGCTCGCCGAGCTTGATCGAGATGACGGCGGTCAGCCCCTCGCGCACGTCGTCTCCGGAGAGGTTGTCGTCCTTCTCCTTGAGGAGGTTGTTCGCACGGGCATAGCGGTTGACGAGCGTGGTGAGCGCCGCCCGGAAGCCCTCCTCGTGCGTGCCACCCTCGTGCGTGTTGATGGTGTTGGCGTAGGTGAACACGTTCTCCGTGTACGACGTCGTCCACTGCATCGCGACCTCGAGCGAGATCTTGCGCGCCGTGTCCTCGGACTCGAAGGCGATGATCTCCTCGTTGACGACCTCGGCGTGGCGCACCTTGTTCAGGTACTCGACGTAGTCGACGAGACCGCGCTCGTAGAAGAAGACGTCGCCCGGCTGCTTCGTGACCGCCTGGCCGTCTTCCTCGGTCTCGTACGCCGACTCCGGCCGCTCGTCGGACAGCTCGATGCGCAGTCCCTTGTTGAGGAACGCCATCTGCTGGAACCGGGTGCGGAGCGTGTCGTAGTCGAACTCGACGGTCTCCTGGAAGATCTCCGCGTCCGGCCAGAACGTGATGCTGGTCCCGGTCTCCTCGGTGGCCTCGCCCTTCTCGAGCTTCTGCTGCGGGACGCCACCGTCGGCGAAGCTGTGCCGCCAGACGAAGCCCTTCTGCTTGACCTCCACGTCGAAGCGGGTCGACAGGGCGTTCACCACCGAGGATCCGACGCCGTGCAGACCGCCGGAGACGGCGTAGGCGCCGCCACCGAACTTGCCGCCCGCGTGCAGGATCGTGAGCACGACCTCGACGGTCGACTTCGAGGGGTCAGACGAGTGCGGGTCGACGGGGATACCGCGACCGTTGTCGACCACGCGCACGCCGCCGTCGGCGAGGAGGGTGACGAAGATCGTGTCGGCATACCCGGCCAGCGCTTCGTCCACCGAGTTGTCGACGATCTCGTAGACGAGGTGGTGCAGTCCGCGGGGACCGGTCGAGCCGATGTACATGCCGGGTCGCTTGCGGACCGCTTCGAGTCCTTCGAGGATCTGGATCGAGTCGGCGCCGTACTCACCGGGCTGCTGCTTCTTCGGTGCGGGTGCCGCCGATCCTCCGGCCTGTGAGCCCGACGAAGCGTCGTTGTTCGGTTCCGTCTCGTCAGCAGGGGATTCAGGCGTCATCAGAGGGCATTCTCCAGATCGATATCTCGAACTCCCATTCTAGCCGGGTTTCGAGTCGAAATGCCGCTCAACGGCCGCGTGTGGCCCTCTGAGCGTTTCGGACCCCTTGCATGGTGCCCTACCCGTAGGTATCGCGCGGGCCCCGCCCTGGAACGGCTCTGGGACCCCATTTCCACGAGGGGACGTCCGGTCCGATGAAGCGGAGGTTCTCCACTCCCGCCTCCGGGTACCGTCGTCCGATCTCCGTGAGGATCGTCGCGCGCATGAACTGGAGGTTCTTCGCCCACGCGGTGGAATCGCACTTGACGGTGAGCAGTCCGCGCTCGAGAGACACCGGCTCCGAGTGCTTCGCGGTGTCCGCCCCCGCGAGGTCAGCCCACTGGCGGACGAGGTCCTCCCGGGCGAGCGTCGTCTCCCAGCCGGATTCACGGCTGAGCGTGTCGAGGACGGCGCCGAGGCTCCCCGGATCGCGGCCGGGGGTGAACGGCGCGTTGTCGTCGTCGACGGAGATCCGCCTTTTGCGCTTCCAGTTCTTGGCGCTCGGCTTGAGTCCCCGCAGTCGCAGGTAGGTGGAGACGGTCTCGGGAGCCTCCGCCGAGGCCGCGCTGTCGGTGACCACGTCAGTCATTCGGCGCACCGTCCTCTCCCTGCAGCCGGTCCCGCTCATCGGTGATGGTCCCCGCCGTGATGCGGACGACGTGAGCATGGAGCACGTCGGGGATATCCTCCTCCACCGCTGCCGTGACCACCACCTGCTCGTAGCCCGCGGTGAGTGCGGCGAGCCGCTGCCGCCGATCGGCGTCCAGCTCCGCGAAGACGTCGTCGAGGATCAGTACCGGGTCGCCGGCCGGGGACTCGCTGCGGAGCAGCTCGGCGGACGCTAGTCGCAGGGCGAGTGCGACCGACCAGGACTCGCCGTGGGAGGCGTACCCCTTCACCGGCAGGTCCCGGACCCGCAGCACCAGGTCGTCCCGATGGGGTCCGGTGAGGGTGAGGCCGCGGTCGAGTTCGTTCGAGCGTTTCGCCGCGAGAGAGGCGCGGAACATCTCGGCGATGCGACGGGCGTCCCCGCGCACGTCGTCGACGGGAGCGGCACCGTCCGCGTCATCGCGGTCGTCGTCATCCTCGGGATCGCTGCCGGCGACCGACAGCGCCCAGTCGAGCCGGGGACGGTGGTCCGCGCCGGCGATCGCCGCGTATGCATCGGCGACGGGCTGCTGCAGATCGGACGCCAGCCGCTGCCGTGCCGTGATGATCTCGGATCCGAGGGAGACGAGCTTGTCGTCCCAGACGTCGAGGGTGCTCAGCGCTTCACCGCGGATGCCCCGTGCCCGCGCCGACTTGAGCAGGGCGTTGCGCTGCTTGAGCACGCGGTCGTAGTCACCCAGCACGGCGGCGAGTCGCGGGGTGCGCTGGATGAGGAGCTGGTCGGCGAACCGGCGGCGGGCCGAGGGGTCGCCCCGCACGATCTGGAGATCCTCCGGCGCGAACAGCACGACATGTGCGTAGCGGGGGAGCTCGTTCGTCTTCGACGGGGAGCCGTTGATCCGTGCCTTGTTCGACCCCTGGCGATTGAGCTGCACCTCGACGAGCACGCGTCGCTCACCGTGCGCGAGCCGGGCCCGGATGACGGCGAACTCCTGGCCGTCCCGCACCATCGGCGCGTCCGAGGACACCCGATGCGATCCCAGCGTCGCGAGGAACACCACCGCCTCCGCGAGGTTCGTCTTGCCCTGGCCGTTCCGCCCGACGAGGACGTTCGGCCCGCGGTGCAAGGCGAGTTCCGCGGTCGCGTAATTGCGGAAATCGACCAGGCTGAGATGCTCCACAATCACGGAGCCAGCCTACCTTCCGGGTCGGACACTCCCTCGGGGCCGGGGGTGCTCAGCGCAGGAGGAGGTTGGGCTGGAGGAGGTACTTGAACGAGTCCAGACCGGCCTGGTCGACCGACGTCTGACTGGTGATGAGGACCGGGCTCAGCTTGTTGGCGTTGTCGCTGGAGGTGAAGGTCACCCGCACGAACTCGCTCTTGACCGCACCGAGGGCTTCGATGAGGTACTGCGGGTTGAGACCCAGCGTCACCTCGTCGCCGCCGGAGAGGATCGCGTCGACCGACTCGGACGCGCGGGCGTGCTCGCTGCCCGATGCATCCATCGTGACGCTGTCGGTCGAGAACGTGAAACGCAGTGGCGCCGCGCGGTCGAGCACGAGGGAGACACGGCGGACGGCCTCGATGAGATCGGCCGTGTTGACGACGGCGTAGTGGTCGGTCTGCTCGGGGAAGAGGCGGCGGACCGGGGGGAAGTTGCCCTTGATGAGCAGCGACGTCACGGTCTTGTTGCCGGCGGTGAACGCGATGATCTCGCGATCCCCGGCACCCGAGAAGGCGATCTGGATCGTGCCGGCGTGTCCGAACGTCTTGCCGACCTCGACGAGGGTGCGGGCGGGAACGAGTGCGGTGGCCTCGACGGCCTCGCCATCCCAGGGCACGTCGCGGAGCGAGACCCGGTAGCGGTCGGTGGCGACGAGGCTGAGCGTCTGTCCGGTGACCTCGAGCTGGACACCCGTCAGCACGGGAGTCACATCGTCACGGGACGCGGCGAAGCCGACCTGCGCGATCGCCGTGCCGAAATCGTCGGCCGGGACGACGCCGGAGGATCCGGACACCTCGGGAATGGACGGGTATTCCTCGACCGGCATGGCCGCGAGGGTGAAGCGAGCCGAGCCACAGGTCACGGCGATTCCGCCGTCATCCTCGACGGCGATCTCGATGGGAGCGTTCGGGAGGCGGCTCGCGATGTCGGAGAGCAGCCGCCCGTGGACGAGGATCGTGCCCGGTGTCTCGACCGTCGCCTCGATGGTCGTCCGTGCGGATGCTTCGTAGTCGAAGGCCGAGAGGGTGAGTCCGGAGCCGTCCGCCTCGATCAGGACACCGGCGAGGATCGGCTGTGGATTGCGCTGGGGCAGCAGCTTGACGACGAAGGACACAGCCTCGCTGAAGACATCGCGGTTGACCTGAAACCTCACGGGTGCTCCCTTGTCGTCGAACATGACGGGTCGTCGTCGGGTCCTGCCACTGCAGGGAATCCCATGCTAGCCCCACAGTCCTGCGGTTCCCTACGCCGGAGGACTTGTCATGCCGCCGCCGGTTCTCCCCACCGTCTGGTGATCGGATCGCACCCTGAACGACTTAACTCCTTAACGGTGTTAACACCTGTGGATACTGTGGATAAGTCGGTGGAAAGCAGGCGCGAGTAGGGAACTACACACGTGTCACTTGTGGAGACCCTGAGGAATCCGCGGGTGGACAGGGGTCGGTCGTCGTTTCGCCATCCCGGGGTTATCCACAGGTTTCCCCGATCGCCCCACATTCGAGACGGCGCGTTCCACGTTCATCCACAAGTTATCCACATGTGCATAGACGCATCTATCCGGCGGGTGCATGTCGCCGAAACGCCGAGAGGGACGCCGTCCCGTGTCGGATGCGGCGTCCCTCTCGTGGGTGCAGGTCGTCAGCGACGACCGAGCTGCGTGGTGATCTCGGTCACCTGGTTGTAGATCGAGCGACGCTCCTTCATGAGTTCGCTGATCTTCTTGTAGGCGTACATGACCGTCGTGTGGTCCCGGTTGCCGAAGAGCTGACCGATCTTCGGGAGGGAGAGGCTGGTGCGCTCACGGCAGAGGTACATGGCGATCTGCCGTGCGGTGGCGATCTGCTGCGAACGGCTGGAGCCGTAGAGGTCGTCGACGGTGAGCTTGAAGTACTGCGCGGTCGCGGTGATGATGTCGGTCGGCGAGATGATGTTGTCCTCGGCCGTGTCGATGATGTCCCGCAGCACGGTCTGAGCCAGGGAGATGTCGAGAGCAGAGCGGTTCAGGCTCGCGAACGCGGAGACGCGGATGAGTGCACCCTCCAGCTCGCGGATGTTCGAGGACACGACCGTGGCGATGTACTCGAGCACCTCGTCCGGGATGTGGAGGGCCTCGCTCTGCGCCTTCTTCCGCAGGATGGCGATACGGGTCTCGAGGTCGGGCGCCTGCACGTCGGTGATGAGGCCCCACTCGAACCGGCTGCGCATGCGGTCCTCGAAGCCGGTCAGGTGCTTCGGTGCGACATCGCTGGTGATGACGACCTGCTTGTTGTGGTCGTGCAGCGTGTTGAACGTGTGGAAGAACGCCTCCTGCGTCTCCGCCCGTCCTTGGAGGAACTGGATGTCGTCGATGAGGAGGATGTCCACGTCGCGGTACCGCGCTTGGAACGCGGCGCCGCGGTTGTTGGCGATGGAGTTGATGAAGTCGTTCGTGAACTCCTCGCTCGATACGTACCGCACCTTCACCCCGGCATAGAGGGACTGCGCGTAGTCACCGATGGCGTGGAGGAGGTGTGTCTTGCCCAGTCCGGAGTCGCCGTAGATGAAGAGCGGGTTGTAGGCCTTGGCCGGAGCTTCGGCCACGGCCACGGCGGCCGCGTGGGCGAACCGGTTGGACTGGCCGATCACGAAGTTGTCGAAGGTGTACTTCGGGTTGAGGCGGGACTCGTGGCGCAGCGCCGTCGGCTGCTCCATCGGCGACTCGGCGCGCACCGGCTCCTGGCGACCGAAGTCGGCGACCGCGATGGGGGCCGTGGGCTGGTCCGCGAGTTCGTGGTTCACGACCACCCGGTAGGACGTGACCTCTTCGCCGACGTGAGCGAGGGCCTCCATGATGGGCAGGCGGAGGCGCTTGTTGATCTGGGCGGCGGTGAGGTCGTTCGGCACCTCGAGGTACAGGGTCGCCGACATCACCCCGGCCGGCACCGCGAGGCTCAGAAAGCCCTGGAGCTGCGGCGTGACCCGATCGTCGGCTTCCAGCAGCTCCTGCACCGTGGTCCAGATCGGGACTTCGGGCTGGGCTGGTGAGGACATGGTGCTCCGGACGACGGATCGGGTCGGGGTCGACGTGCCGTTCCCCTGTGGATAACTTCGGATGCCACGGTAGTCACACCGGCTCGGAACGGCAACCTGCCCTTGAAAACACGCGGGCGTGTTGGATGTGGCGGATGCGTCCGGCTTGTGGATAATGGCTGTGCGGTACGCATGGGATGACAAGCGGTACAGGTCGCAGATTTGCCCTGTCCGCCGCCAAGACGTACCCTTAGTCGGTTGACTTATGCCTGTTTGGCAGTTCCCTATGTCTCCGGTCGAAGTGAATCCGGTGACAGCATTCCCGGAGTGATCTCATGAGCAAGCGCACCTTCCAGCCCAACAACCGTCGTCGCGCCAAGAAGCACGGCTTCCGTGCCCGCATGCGTACCCGCGCCGGCCGTGCCATCCTCTCGGCACGCCGCGCGAAGGGCCGTACCGAGCTCTCCGCGTAAGCAGCTGTGCTCGCCCGCCCGTTCCGTTTGACCCGCGGGAGCGACTACCGACTGGTCGTTCGACGCGGATCGCGTTGTGGCGGGGCCCGCGTCCTCACCTCCATGCTGGCGACGGGCGAGAGCAGGGCCGCCCGGTTCGGCTTCATCATCAGCAAGCAGGTGGGCACGGCCGTGGTGCGCAACACCGTCCGTCGGCGACTCAAAGCCGTCTGTGCGGAGGCGCTCCCGCGTGTTCCTCAGGGCACGGATGTCGTCATCCGTGCCCTTCCTGCGTCCGCGACCGCCTCCTACGCGGAGCTTCGCAGCGATGTGCATCGTTGCCTGGCGCGGCTCGCACCGGCCGAGGCCGCCTCATGACCGCGTTGCCGGCCTCGTCGGTGGGGACGGGGGAGATGCACGGGCGCGACGTGCTTCGCAGCATCCCGCTCCTGCCACGCAACGTCGTGCTCGCCTTCCTGGCGGGGTACCGCAGGGTGGTCTCGCCGATGTACGGGGACGTATGTGCGTACTACCCCTCCTGTTCCGCCTACGCTGTAGGTGCGGTGCAGCAGCACGGCGCCGTGGGGGGGGCTCTGCTCTCGGCGTGGCGCATCCTCCGCTGCAATCCCTGGTCTCGCGGAGGCGTCGACGACGTCACACCGCACCGACACTTCCGCTACGACCTGACCGCACACGGTTTCGTCGTCCCCTCCCGAAAGGACTGATCGGTGGGTCTTGACCTTCTGTTCGCCAGTGCCACCCCCAGCCCGGAGCCGGCATCCGGCGGATTCGACCTGCTCGGCACGATCCTGTGGCCGCTGAAGTGGGTCGTCGAGCTCATCCTCGTCGCCTGGCATTGGCTGCTGACCGCCGTCGGTCTTCCTGCGGCCTCGGGCATCACCTGGGTCCTCTCGATCGTCGGCCTCGTGATCGTGGTCCGTGCAGCGCTCATCCCGCTGTTCGTGAAGCAGATCAAGAGCCAGCGCAAGATGATGGAAATCGCTCCTGAACTGCGGAAAGTTCAGGAGAAGTACCGCGGCAAGAAGGATCAGCTCTCTCGTGAGGCGATGAGCCGCGAGACGATGGCGCTGTACAAGAAGCACGGCACGACGCCGATGTCGAGCTGTCTGCCGCTGCTCGTGCAGATGCCGATCTTCTTCTCGCTATACAGCGTGCTGAGCGACGTCAGCAAGCACGCCCGCGACAACGTGGGTGGCGTCGGCCTGCTGAGCCCGGAGCTCACGAAGGAGTTCTACGACGCGAAGCTCTTCGGCGTCGCTTCGCTGCACGAGACGCTGGGCAACGCCATCGATGCGCAGAACGTCACGGCGATCATCATCCTCGTCACCCTGGTCGTCCTGATGATCGCGTCGCAGTTCTTCACCCAGCTGCAGATCATCTCGAAGAACCTCTCGCCGGAGGCCAAGACCGGCCAGGCGTACCAGATGCAGAAGATCATGCTCTATGTGCTGCCGCTGGGCTTCATCTTCTCCGGTGTGTTCTTCCCGCTCGGTGTCGTCGTGTACTGGTTCATCTCGAACCTCTGGACCATGGGCCAGCAGTTCCTCGTCATCCGTGAGATGCCCACCCCGGGCTCGGAGGCGGCGAAGGCGCGCGAAGAGCGTCTGGCGCGTAAGGGCAAGGCCATCGATTCCTCGGGCAAGGTCGTGCCGATGTCGGTGTACGAGGCAGAGCAGCAGCGTCTGCTGGAGCAGGCCGAGAAGGCGAAGGCTGAGGCACCGAAGCGACAGCAGCCGGTAGGGAAGAAGCGCGCGAAGAAGAAGGGGAACGCGTCATGAGTGAGGTCGTGACCGGGAGCACCGAGCCCACTGTGGCGCAGCTCGAGAACGAAGGCGATGTCGCCGCGGATTACCTCGAGGAGCTGCTCGACATCGCCGACATCGACGGCGACCTGAACCTCGATGTCCGGCAGGGGCGTGCCTACGTCTCGGTCGAGGCCGAGGGTGACGGCCTCGCGCTGCTCTCCGCTCCGGACACGGTGCAGGCGCTGCAGGAGCTCACGCGTCTCGCCGTGCAGAACAAGACTGGCTCGTTCTCGCGTCTCATCCTCGACATCGGAGGATCCCGCGACACGCGCCGCCGGCAGCTCGTGACCCTGGTCGAGGCGGCGGCCGCCAAGCTCGATGAGGGCTCGTCGCAGGCGTCGCTGCCGGCGATGTCGAGCTACGAGCGCAAGCTGGTCCACGACATCGCTGCCGAGCGAGGGCTCGTCTCCGAGTCGTACGGCGAGGGCGCGGACCGTCACACGGTCCTGCGTCGTCACTGACGTACCGAAGGCGAGTACGGGCGGGTGTCTGAGACGAACGATTCCGGCGAGAAGACCGTCGAGCAGGAGCCGGCTGTCGCTGCCGATCTTTTCGGAGACCGCCTGGAGATCGCTCGGCGGTTCACGGACTCCCTCGCCCGTGAGGGGGAGGAGCGGGGTCTGATCGGGCCGCTCGAACTGCCCCGCCTGTGGACCCGTCACATCCTGAACAGCGCGATCGCCGCACCGCTCTTCCATGGTTCCGTGGCGGACATCGGGTCTGGGGCCGGACTGCCCGGTCTGGTGCTCGCCATCGCCCGCCCCGATGTGTCGTGGACACTGGTCGAGCCGATGGAGCGTCGGATCAACTGGTTGACGGAGCAGGTGAACGATCTCGAGCTCTCGAACGTCACCATCCTCCGGGCGCGTGCGGAGGACGTCCGTGCGAAGGGTGCCTTCGACGTCGTCACGGCTCGTGCGGTGAGCGCGCTGCGTACCTTGATTCCACTGACGGCTCCACTGGTGCGCGATGGTGGTGAACTCACCCTCTTGAAGGGCATGAACGCCGCGAACGAGATCGAGGCGGCGCGGAAGCAGATCGCGAAGTTCACACTCTCCGACGTTCGCGTCGAGGTTCTGGGCGAGGGACTGCTTCCCGAGACGACCCGGGTCGTCCGTGCCCACGTGCGCTGAGGACATTGTCGTTTCACGTGAAACTCTGCCGTCAGAGTGGCCTTCTTTGGTGGGCATTACCTCTTGATCGGCTGATCCGAAAAGGTAGTGTCGGCTCACGCATGAGGTTCGCCCGGACAGGCCATGTTTCACGTGAAACAACAACGAGTCTCGGTGCAGTGCGGTAGGACGCTACTCACGGCTCCGAAGGCGCTGAGTCGGGAATCGCGTTCACTGGGTGCTTCAGCGACGCCAGTGTCCTGGTTGCTCCAGTTACGGTGAACCTGAATCGGCGATCGACCTCTGTCTGACACGGTTGTCGGGAGCGCTGGGTTCGGGGGCGTAGAGCTTCTTCCATCGCGGGACCATCTTCGCTGAGGCGGTCAGGGGCGAGTATCACGACTCCGAGGCCGGCCTCGGAGGAGGGAATCGGTGGGCGCCGCCACACAACTCCTTGGCATCGGCGCTGTGGACGGGCGTACTCATCAGCGTCCCCGGGTCTTTCTGGAAAGCGCGTGTGGAGACCGGTGGGGCATCCACTGATCGAGCCAAGGAGCGTGGGGCGCTGCCCCGGGCGGTCCGTAGGTCAACAGTGATGTTCTCCTGCGAGGTCATTGGACGCACTGCTCGTTGAGTGCCCTTCTGCTCGACACTGGCACCTGCCCGTGCTGTGGGTCAGCGAGCGGGGTGTGCTGTCTTCACGGCGCGGCGTGGTGGGCTGCGGATCGCAGAACCTCCCGTGAGGCAGACGCAGGAGGTGGGATCGTGGTCGGCGTGGCCACATCAGACACACAACCGTTTCACGTGAAACGTCCCGCGATTCGCTTCGACGAGTTATCGCACGCGCCTACGTCGTCCGCTGACGATCTCCGACCGTTTGCCATGGCGCATTCGGTAGAGGAGGAGGTATCCCTCAGTCGTAGCGATCTTGAATGAGTGTTTCACGTGAAACAGTCGGTTCTCAGTGTGGCTCCCACGGTGCCTGAGTGCCCGTCCTTGCGCTGAGGGGCACCGATCATCAGCGCGTGCGCAGAGTGTGGTGACGGTGAGCGCGGCACGGGGCGAACGTGTCATCCGTCGTCGGGGGGAGCCCTCGTCAGAGTCGACTGGGTCGTACCGCTGGCTCCTGCAGGTCGCTGCGGCAGTGGAGGTCCCCCGCGGGGGCGTCGACAGGCAAGAAGGTCATCCGCTCGGCGAAGCTACCGCAGGGGGTGCCTCGGTGCCTCGTTTCCTCTGCCGTCTGAAACGGACATGGTGCCACCAGTCCTGTCAGTGACGTTCGGGGTGTGCCTCGAAGCCTGGACTGGAGCCGGCGGGTGGCTTTCTCTTGGGAGAGTGTGATGGTGTCGCCGGGTTCTGCGGCGGGGGGCGGCGCGATACTTCGTCCCGTGCTTGGTCAATGACGACTCGGGGCAACCAGGCCGGGCCCTGGCGTTCGATGGTGTGTCGACGTGTAAAGGCACCCGGTGAGTGGCCTTCTTCGGAGGAGTGGCCTCTGAACCTTTCTGCGGCGCTATCGGATCCCTCGTGCCTGGTCTCGAGTGTCGTCGGGGGAGACGGGGTGTAACCGGTGCAGGCCTGGTATTGGATGGTGTGTGTCCATGTGTGGAGGGGGCCGGTGAGTGCCTTGACGCGGGACTGGGCTTTGGAGCTTTTGACCGCTGCGGCAGAGGCGCTCATGCCTCGCTCGTGTTTCGTCCGGGGAATGACCCCGGACAACCGGACTGGCCTTGATGCTCAACGGTGTCCCTCGATGAGTGGGAGGGGCCCGGTGATCGGCCTTCCCGTGGAGGAGCTGCCGCCGGGGGCTATCGCTAGCGTGACGCAGATGGCTCTTGAGCGACGGTCGTTCCACACACTTCGGGCACGCATGCCGAGTGGTGTGCGTGGATGGGCGACGCCACGTCGTTCGATGGGCATCGCCGTGAAGGGAAATCCTTCCGCGCCAGAACTGCTCCCAGGTTTGCTCCGTCGTCGTGGGGCGACCCGAGCAGCGGCTGGGAACACGTGCTGCTGTGCGTGCCCGAGATGGCGAACGGATGTGAACAGGTCAGGAGGGGTTGTGTTTCACGTGAAACAGACCGCGACCGGGCGGCGGATTCACGGGAGACGAGCCGTCGCAAAGGGCGAAGGGACGGGCCACATTGGGGGTCGGTGCCCCCATGCGGCGCGATCCTTCGTCCACCTGCCGGCTAGGACGCTGGAGGAGGCAGCGGTGTGATGCTCCGCGAGTTGTGCGGGCAGGCAGGTCATGGAGGGGCCAGAACGACGCGACGCGCCTGTTGCGCTGTCACACGGGGCACGGGGCGCGAGCGGACCGGATCGGTGCCGCGTGACGCTGGCGTCCTCCCGGCCGAGGGTGCACGCGTGAAGGATCCGCGTCCTGCGGGGGAGGTGCCCGGCACAGCGGTGGCTCGAGGGTGTAGGCAGGGGCTATCCACAAGGACGCGGTCGCGGATTCGCCTGACCGCGGCAGGCACCCCGCGTGGGAAGCTGCGACAAGGTACCCGAGTGAGGTGGGGAGGCTGAGGTTTGCGAGCGCGGGACTGGGCCTCGAGAAATGTGGCGTCGAACCGGACGACGCGAAGAAGCTACGCCGGACCGCCAGGCGCTCTCATCGAGAGGAGGGGCACGAGGTCGGCTCGCGAGCACGCTTCGGTGGAGCGGTAGGGACCCCAGTCGCGTGATTCAGACATCCGTCTCAGCAGGGGACCCCGGTGTCAGCGCTGGGGGCGTCCCTTCGCCTTTCGTCGATGGAGTTGCGCGAAGCCACCGGTGACGAAAGCCGCGTTCAGCGGGCCGTGCTGAAGCCGTCGTTTCACGTGAAACGAACCTCACCGGAGCTGACTGTCCGCGTGTATGCGGAAGTGCGCGGACGGGAAGCACCTCTGCCGCCCGGTCGTGCCTGTGATCCGACGTCGGTCGCTGCGATTAGAGTGGAACGCGGCCCCGAAAGGAGTGGATGTTTCACGTGAAACAGTCCGAGAAGGCATCGTCGAACGAATCGTTCGGGATGGACACCCCCCTCGCGCGAGAAATCGCGGATCTCTCCGTTCGTCGCCGCGCGCTCGAAGCAGTCACCGTGGAGTTCGGGGGAGACACGCGAATCCTGACGGTGTCGAACCAGAAAGGTGGCGTGGGTAAGACCACGAGCGCCGTCAACATCGCTTCGGCATTGGCAGGTCTGGGTGCGAAGGTGCTCGTCATCGACCTGGACCCTCAGGGGAACGCCTCCACGGCGCTCGGGGTGCCACACAATGCCGACACACCGAGCGTCTATGACGTCCTCATCGACGAGTTCCCGCTCGCGGAGATCGTGCAGCCCAGTCCGGAGAGCCCCAATCTCTTCTGTGCGCCGAGCACCATCCACCTCGCGGGTGCCGAGATCGAACTCGTCGCACAGGTCGCCCGGGAGCACCGACTTCGCCGTGCTCTGAAGGACTACCTCGTCGACAACCCTGTCGACTTCGTCATCATCGATTGCCCCCCATCGCTCGGACTCCTCACGATCAACGCGTTCACCGCGGCGAACGAGGTCTTCATCCCGATCCAGTGCGAGTACTACGCCCTGGAAGGCCTGAGCCAGCTGCTCGGCAGCATCCAGATGATCCAGAAGCACCTGAATCCGAGCCTCCATCTCTCGACGATCCTCCTGACTATGTTCGACGGGCGGACGCGTCTGGCGCAGCAGGTTGCGGAGGAAGTGCGCTCGCACTTCCCGTCACAGGTGTTGGACACCGTGATACCGCGGTCCGTACGCGTATCGGAAGCCCCCAGTTTCGGCCAGACGGTCATCGCCTACGACGGTCAGTCCGCCGGAGCGATCGCCTACCGTGAGGCCGCCGTCGAGATCGCGTCGCGACAGACGCAGAGCAAGGAGAAATAATGGCGAAGCGCACTGGACTCGGCCGCGGCATCGGCGCCCTCATCCCGACGGCGGACCAGGCCGAACGTCCTGTCGACGTGTTCTTCCCGGGCGCGAAGATCGCTCCGGCACCCGAGGCTCCCTCCGCGAACGCCGACGCGGCACCCGAGGCTGAGCTCGAGGCGGTGCCCGGGATCCACCTGATCCAGGTCGACCCGCAGGCGATCGTCCCCAACCCCCGCCAGCCGCGCACGCACTTCAACCCGGAGGACCTCGCGGAGCTCGTGCACAGCGTCCGCGAGTTCGGCGTGCTGCAGCCGGTGGTGGTCCGGAAGAACAGCGACGGCGAGTACGAACTCATCATGGGGGAGCGGCGCACGCGGGCTGCCCGCGAGGCCGGACTCGAGTCGATCCCGGCCATCGTCCGGGATACCGCCGATGAGGACCTGCTGCGGGACGCGCTCCTGGAGAACCTCCACCGCTCGGAGCTGAACCCGTTGGAAGAGGCATCGGCCTACCAGCAGCTCCTCGACGATTTCGGCATCACGCAGGAGGAGCTCGCGACGCGCATCGGTCGTTCCCGTCCGCAGATCAGCAACACCATCCGCCTGCTCAAGCTTCCTGTCCCCGTGCAGCAGCGGGTGGCCGCTGGTGTCCTGACCGCCGGACACGCGCGCGCGATCCTGAGCGTGGACTCGCCGGAGGCCATGCAGCGCCTGGCGGACAAGGTCGTCAACGAAGACCTCTCCGTCCGTGCCACGGAAGAGGCGGCCAAGTCCCAGCCCTCCGCAGGGAAGACTCCCAAGCCCACGCCCGGGGCGCGGCGGGCGTACCTGGATGAGGTCGCCGGCAAGCTGGGGGACCGGCTCAACACCCGCGTCCGGATCGCACTGGGCGCTCGGAAAGGCCAGGTCACGATCGATTTCGCTTCGATCCAGGACCTGAACCGCATTCTCGAGGAGCTCGGCGAAGAAGGATACGGCTCCGCGCGCTGACCCCGCCCCTGGTCGGGGGTGACATAGACTCGCGTCATCTTGTCGATGCGAGGGGGATGTCATGTCCAGACCAGCTGATCCAGCGAGTATCAAGCGTCGCGTGATCGCCGTCAGTATTGCGGCGGCTCTGGGCGGATTCCTCTTCGGATTCGACACCGCGGTGATCAACGGTGCTGTCGACGCCCTGGCGGGAGATGTCTCAGGGTTCGACCTCGGCACGGGTCTCAAGGGCTTCGCTGTCTCCTCCGCCCTGATCGGCTGTGCGGTCGGCGCCTGGTTCGCCGGCCCGGTGTCGAACAAGTTCGGACGCATCCCGGTGATGGTTGTCGCCGCGGCGATGTTCTTCGTCTCGGCGATCGGCTCCGGACTCGCGTTCAGCGTCGTCGACCTCATCGTCTGGCGTGTGATCGGCGGACTCGGCGTCGGCGCGGCTTCGGTGATCGCCCCCGCCTACATTGCGGAGGTGTCTCCCGCTGCGATCCGCGGTCGTCTGGGCTCGTTGCAGCAGCTCGCCATCGTCCTCGGCATCTTCGCCGCCCTGCTGTCGGACGCCCTGCTCGCCGGCATCGCGGGGGAGGCCGACCAGCCGCTCTGGGGCCTGACCGCCTGGCGATGGATGTTCATGGTCGCGGCCATCCCCGCGCTCGTCTACGGGTTGATGTCGCTCCGGCTGCCGGAATCCCCGCGCTACCTGGTGCGCAAGGGCGAAGTGAAGCGTGCCGCGGAAGTGCTCCAGACCGTCACGGGGACGATCGACACCGAGGCGAAGATCAAGGAGATCACGGGCACGATCGACACGGAGCGCTCCGAGTCGCTGCGAGATCTGCGAGGCAGCCGTCTCGGCCTCAAGCCGATCGTGTGGGTCGGCATCCTGCTGTCGGTGTTCCAGCAGTTCGTCGGCATCAACGTGATCTTCTACTACTCCACGACACTGTGGCAGTCGGTCGGATTCGACGAGTCCAGCGCTCTCCTGACCTCCGTCATCACCTCTGTGACCAACATCGTCGTCACGATCGTCGCGATCCTGCTCGTCGACCGGATCGGACGCCGGATCATGCTGCTCGTCGGCTCCGTCGGCATGACGGTGACCCTCGGACTCATGGCGCTCGCCTTCTCGTTCGGCACGCTGGATGCCTCGGGCACCGCGACGCTTCCCGACCCGTGGGCGACCGTCGCCCTCGTCTGCGCCAACGGCTTCGTGGTGTTCTTCGGTGCGAGCTGGGGACCGCTCGTGTGGGTCCTCCTGGGCGAGATCTTCCCGAACTCGATCCGTGCCGGTGCCCTGGCCGTGGCCGCCGCGGCGCAGTGGGTGGCGAACTTCTTCATCTCGACGACGTTCCCGGCGTTCGCCGAGATCGGCCTCACCTTCGCGTACGGCTTCTACGCGTTCTTCGCGTTGCTGTCGTTCTTCTTCGTGTTCTTCAAGGTGCCGGAGACCAAGGGCCGCGAGCTCGAGGACATGAGCGAGGATGCGAAGGTGGAGCGCCGACCCCGTCGCGCACGCGCGTAGGCTGGAGGGATGACCGAGTCCGTCCCCCGTCGCGCCAGCCTGGAAGTGCTGCGCGCCGAGGCCTCGGACGAACTCGCCGTCCTCGTCCAGGAGCGCCTGCTCGGCGGTGAGGACCCCTGGGAGTTCATGGAGGAGCTGCCCAGTGTCGACGAACTCGTCGTCTACCTGCTGCGCGCCGACAACATCGCCGCGAACGACGGGGTACGTCCCAACGCCGCGCGGCATTACCGGGTGCTGCGTCAGATCGCCCTGGAGTACCCGGAGCTCACACCAGCCGTCTGGGGACTCCTGGACGAGAAGCAGCGCCATCGTCGCTGGGACCCCCGCATCGCCGACGCCTCCTGACGACCGATGCTCCTCGTTCCCTACGACCCGTCGTGGCCGCAGCGATTCGAGGAGTTCGCGGCATCGATCCGCGCTGCCGGGGCGGACGGCTGGATCGTCGAGCACATCGGATCGACGGCCATTCCCGGGATGAGCGCGAAACCGATCGTCGACCTGGCGGTGCGCGTGCAGACGCGAGGGGAGTTCGACGCGTGCCGGTCCGCCTTGGAGGCGGTGGGATGGCGCACCGGCAGCGGAATTCGCACTCATCCGGTGATGATCATGGAGGCGGCCGGGGAGCGCCTCGCCATCGCACACTTCTTCACGGCAGCCGAATGGGATGACGTGCCACAGCGCCTTCTGCGGGACTGGTTGTGCGCGCACCCGGACGATGCGGAGCGATACGAACGCGTCAAGCACGACGCAGCGCGGGCGGCGGAGGAGCGGAACTCCTCCTACAACGCAGCGAAGACCGCTGTCATCCAGGAGATCGTCGACAGGGCGCGGGCAGCACGCGGGCTCGAGCCGGTGGACGTGTACGACAAGCGCTGATCACCCTAGGCTGGCCGAGCATGCGAGAAGGGCCGCGCCCGGAGGCGCGGCCCTTCTCGTGGTCGTGGGGATCAGCCGAGGAAAGCGGCGAGATCCTGCTCGAGAGCGAACTTCGGCTTGGCGCCGATGATCGTCGTCTTGACCTCTCCGCCCTGGAAGACCTTCATCGCCGGGATCGACGTGATCTGGTACTTCATGGCCAGCTCCGGGTTCTCGTCCACGTTGAGCTTGAGGATGGTGATCTTGTCGGGGTTGTCGGACTGGATCTCGTCCAGCACCGGCGCGACCATACGACACGGACCGCACCACTCGGCCCAGAAGTCCACCAGCACGGGACCATCGGCCTGCAGCACGTCCTGCTCCCAGGTCGCCTGGCTCGTTGCCTTTGCACTCATCAGAGTTCTCCTTGTTCGAGGTTCGCCTGTTGCAACAACGGGCGGGGGGAAAGTGTTCCCGGCCCTGGTCAGGCCGTGATGACCTCGGCGGCCTCGGCCGCGGGGACCTCGACGGACGCGTCCTCGAGGTCGGCGAGGAAGTGCTCGGCGTCGAGAGCCGCGATCGTGCCCGTCCCGGCGGCGGTGATGGCCTGGCGGTAGGTGGGGTCGATCACGTCACCGGCGGCGAAGACACCGGGGACCGACGTCCGCGAGGAGCGTCCGTCGACCCAGATCGTCCCCTCGGGCGTGAGCTCGAGCTTCTCGTGGACGAGGTGCGTGCGCGGGTCGTTGCCGATCGCGATGAACAGGCCGTCGAGAGGGAGGTCGCGCAGCGACCCGTCCTCCGTGGAACGCAGCTGCACGCCGGAGACGGCGGTGTCGCCCAGGATCTCGACGACCTCGCTGTTCCACACGAACTCGATCTTCTCGTTCGCGAAGGCGCGCTCCTGCATGATCTTCGAGGCGCGGAGGGAGTCCTTGCGGTGGATGACGTACACCTTGTCGGCGAATCGGGTGAGGAAGGTCGCCTCCTCCATCGCCGAGTCGCCGCCGCCGACGACCGCGATGGTCTTCTGACGGAAGAAGAAGCCGTCGCAGGTGGCGCACCAGGAGACGCCGAAGCCGGAGAGGCGCTCCTCGCCCTCGATGCCGAGCTTGCGGTAGGCCGAACCGGTGGCGTAGATGATCGTCTTGGCCTCGTGGGTGGCACCCGAACCGAGGGTGACCTTCTTGACGGGACCGGCGACATCGAGCTCCGTGACGTCGTCGTAGAGCACCTCGGTGCCGAACTTCTCGGCCTGCTCCTGGAACTTCGCCATGAGCTCAGGGCCCTGGATGCCCTCCGGGAAGCCGGGGTAGTTCTCCACCTCGGTCGTGTTCATGAGCTCGCCGCCGACCTCGACGGAGCTCGCGATGAGGAGCGGCTCCAGGTTCGCGCGCGCCGCGTAGATGGCAGCCGTGAATCCGGCGGGGCCGGAGCCGATGATGATGACCTGACGCATGTGATCTCCGTTAGAAAGGCGGTGCCGTCGAAAGACGTCCGACTGCTTCAACCCATGGTAACCGCGGGGCATTCCCGCGTCAGCGGCCGGGCAGGAAGCGGCGGACGAGCCCGCCGGCGGCCTTCAGCTCCGGGGCGCGGAAGACCGCGAGGATCGCGACGTAGACGATCACGACGACGAGGCCGACGACGGCGGTCGCCAGGGCGCCGGGGATGACTCCGGACGTGGCCCATCCGGTCGTCCCCCCGATCAGGAGGAACGTTCCCCATCCGGCGAGCCCCGCCGGGATCGCGGCGACCGCGAACAGCGCGAGGGCACGCAGCCAGGACAGGATTCCGATGCCGCCGATCTTGCGATGCAGCAGCCAGGTGGCGACGATCGTCTGCAGCGTGCTGGCGATGGACTGCCCCAGAGCCACGGCGGCGGCCAGCTGCGTGAGGTCGATGACCTCCGCCGACAGCAGGGCGACGGCTCCCAGCGCGGTCACGACGATCAGCGCGCACTGGAAGATCGTGAACCAGAAGGGCGTGCGCGTGTCGTCGTACGCGTAGAAAGTGCGCTGCACGATGAACAGGATCGTGAGGGGGATCAGGCTGACCAGGTAGCAGAGGAGGACGACGGCCGCCCCCTCGGCGTCGGAAGCACTCTCGGTGAAGACACGGGAGGCGGGGATCGCCGCGGCGGCCACCGCGGCGACGGCGGCGACGATGAAGAACAGCAGCGTGCGGATGCTGCGCGAGATGTCTCCGCGAACCTCGTCGTGCCGCCCGGCGGCGGCGTGCTCGCTGATCTGCGTGAAGTACGGGGTCCCGATCGACAGCACGATGACCGAGTAGGGGAGCATGAAGATGAGCCAGGCGTTCGTGGTCACGGCGAGCGAGGCGCCCGACTCCGAGGCGTTGCTGACGATGTTGCCCTGCAGCACCCCGGCGGACAGTGAGGCGAACGCCATCAGGAAGGTCCATCCCGCGAGCTTTCCCACGTTGCCGAGGCCGACGCCCCGCCACTGGAAATCGGGGCGGAGCGAGAGTCCCGTCCGACGCCAGAAAAGCAGCAGGACGAGCGCCTGCACGGCGATGCCGAGGGTCGCCGTGCCGCCGAGCAGGGCGATCATCTCCGGCGTCCAGTCGGCGGAGTCGCGGGACACCGGCGAGAACGCCCATCCCAGGATCAGGAATCCGATGATCGAGACGATGTTGTTGACGACCGGTGCCCAGGTGAACGGCCCGAAGATGCGCCGCGCGTTCAGGGCTTCGCCCAACAGGGCGTACAGACCGTAGAAGAGGATCTGCGGGAGACACCAGTAGGCGAGTGCGGTGGCGAGCGCCTGGGTCGTCGAGGAGAGCCCGCCTGCCACGATCTGCACGAGCCAGGGCGCTGCGATCGTGGCGAGAGCCGTGACGGCGACGAGCACGACCGTCCCGAGGGTGAAGAGCTTCGAGATGAACGCGTTGCCCCCGTCGGCGTCGGCGGTGGCCTTGACGATCTGCGGCACGATCACCGCGGTGAGGATGCCGACGGAGATGAGGGAGAAGACGCTGTTCGGGAGCGTGTTCGCCGCGGCGAAGGCGTCGGCCGGGCCCGACTTGAACGAGCCGATCACCGCCACGAGGACGATACTGCGCAGCAGCCCGGTCACGCGGGAGACCAGGGTGCCCGCGCCGATGATGGCGCTGGCGCGCCCGAGACTAGTCACGCGACTCCTTCGTGGGAGGGGCATCCGGGCCGTCGGGGCGCTCCTGCACCGCGGCTTCCGCTTCCTTCTCCTCGATCAGTTCCTCGACGGCGGCCTCCACGGCCTGCTCCTCGATGGCCTCCCGACGCTTCCGGCGCACCGTGCGCACCACCCCGAGGGCGATGAGGAGCACGGCGAGGCCGCCGAAGACGATGAGACCGATGGTCTCCCATTCCGCGCGCACCGCGACCCGGATGGTCTGCTCCGACTGGATCGGCACTCCGGTCGGGCTGGTGAGGCTGAGGCGCAGGTCGAGCTCGCCGCTGCCGACCCGGGCCGACACCGGCACCTTCGCCCTCGTGGTCGAGCTCGCCTGTACGGCGACGTCGATCACGGGTGTCACTTCGAGGCGCGGATCGGTGGGGGACGCGTACAACCGCACCGTCACCGGCCACGGGAGGTCGTTGCGCACGGCGATGGGGAGATCGGCATTGGCCGTGAGGAGCTGGATGGTGCTGGAGTCGGGGATGCTGACGGCGCCGAGCGTCTCGGTGGTGCGCGCGCGATGGGCCGCGACCTTCTCGGTGAAGGCTTCCGCGGAGGAACCGACCGCGATGGTGCGCAGGATCCGGATCCGCTCCGGGCTCAGCAGCACGAGCGGGTCACTGAGGACGGTCGCGAAAGCGGTGAGGGAGCGCTCATCGGCGAGGAGGTTCGTGAGGTCGGACGCCCGGGTCGCCGCGGCCGTCTCCGGCAGTGTCACCGCGACGGCAGGGGCCGCCCGCACCGCCGAGAGCTCGAAGCCGATGGAGTCCGCGGTGGAGATCGCGTCACGAAGGGCCTCTGCGGGACGACTCTCGTCGCGCTCCAGGCCGATGAGGAGCGGAGCGCCAGGCGCCCGGGCACCGGCGAGGAAGAGCCGCGCTGCCGCCTCTGCCAGCAACCCCTGGCGGGGAGCCGAGGCGGATTCGGTCGCCGCTGCGGAGAGGGCCGCCGACGTGGCCGCGTCGGTGACGAGCAGGTCCTGTCCGCCCGCCGTCGCATGAGCCGCACTCTGACCGCCGACCGTCTCGGACGACACGACCGTCGTGGCGGTGCCCCCCAGGTAGCCGGTGAACGACGCGAGGTCAGCCTGCGTGAGGTCGCTCTCCGGCCAGACGATTCCCGGGACCGCGCCGTCGATCTCCGCGAGCTCGTCGTCGGTGGGAAGCGCGGGCCCGTCGGTCGGCGTCGCCGAGGGGACGGCGGTGGCGGCGGGGGTGTTCGTCGGTGTCACGGCGCGCTGCTGCGGGAAGGCCGCGGGATCGAGCAGCGAGGTCAGCGGCAGCGGCGCCAGCGCCTCGGGCAGACCGGCCTGCGCCTGCACCGTGAGGTCGGCATCGCCGAACTGCAGGGCGAAGCGGGCGTTGGGGAGTTCGTCGAGCCTCTGCAGCCAGTCGCTCGCCGTGGAGGGAGCCGCGGTGCCCAATGCGCGGATCGAGGTGAGGATGGCGGGATCGACCGCGAGCACAGCCGTCGTCCCGGCGACGCCGTCGAGCTGCGCGGTGAGGTCGCCGTCCGGGGCGGTCAGCTCCGTGAGCTCGTCAGCGCTCAGGAGGGCACCGCCGGCCGGGGTGGCGGTGATGGGCACGAGGACGCCGACCGGACTGGTCGGGCTGGAGCTGACCACGAGGACGCTCGTCGCGCTGGTGTCCCAGGTGGTGGTGCGCTCCCCCTCGGCGTCCTCCGTACCGGCATCGCTCAGGGCGGCCCGCAGCGGGTACACCCCCGGTTTCAACGGCTTCAGCGTCTCCTGCGGCACGAACACGGTGGTGGTGGCGGATCCGCCCGCCTCCGCCGGCTTGGTGGCCTCTTCGCCGAGGGAGAGGAAGGAACCGGTGGCCTGTCCCTCGTCCAGCCATTCGGTCACGGCATCGTCGTCGGTCAGTGGGGTGCTCCCGAGCTCGATCTCGACGCGACCCGCGGAGAGCTCCGCCTCGGTCTCGTTCTCGATCGTGACCACGGCCGACGTCGACGTGCCCGGCGCGACGGTGCCGCGCAGACCCGCCGTGACGTGCAGTTCGACACGGTGGTCGTCGTCCGCGGCGGGCTGGTCGGCCGCCATCGCGGGACCGGCGACACCCACCGCACAGACGCCGGCGGCGACCACGAACGCCGCGAGCCGGCGCGCACGCGCGCGGAGGCCCGTCGGGGGAGTGATCGCGGTCATGAAGGTCTTCCTCGAACGCCGGGGAGAGG
This sequence comes from Microbacterium sp. NRRL B-14842, assembly GCF_050470785.1. Classification (NCBI taxonomy): domain Bacteria; kingdom Bacillati; phylum Actinomycetota; class Actinomycetes; order Micrococcales; family Microbacteriaceae; genus Microbacterium; species Microbacterium sp. NRRL B-14842. The sequence continues at coordinate 3,164,974 of NZ_JBFLUM010000001.1, forward strand.
CGGATCGTGAGTACTGACCCTGCGATTCTAGGAGGCCGGACGGAGGAGAACCCTGAAGACGCGTAGAGTGACGGCCGTGTCCGACACCCCCGCCCCCCGCCCCGACCCGCTCCGCAGCGCTGCGTTCGCCGCGGATCTCGATGCCGCCGATCTCCGATCCGAGCCGCTGCGACGTCTCTGGGGCGAGGAGGCGGATGATGCACTCGCCCGTGGTCTGCGCGAGCCCATCCTTCGGGCGATCGCCGAGGATGAGGGGGTCCTCGCGACCCTCGGACGCCTCCTGGTGCTCGGTCTTCCCCAGCCGCGCGCGGCCGTGGAGCGCGCACTGCCGACGCTCGGCGTGGACGGGCTGGAGGCTCTGGGGCTGGCGACGACCGACGCCGACACCGTGACGCCGAGCGCGCTGCTGCGCCCGCAGTCGTTCGTCGACGAGGACGGAGTCGGGGAATGGTGGATCGCCAGCGACCTGGACGAGGTCGCCCTCGACGGCCCGCTGCCCGCCGACCACGTCCTCGGTGTGGGCGGAGCCTCCCGCACGCTCGCTGAGACGGTCGTCCCGCTCGCGGTGGATCGTGCCCTCGACCTCGGCACGGGCTGCGGCATCCAGGCGCTCCTCGTGGCACGACGCGCCGGCCGGGTCGTGGCCACCGACGTCTCCCGCCGCGCCCTCGCCTACGCCGCGCTGAACGCACAACTGAACGGGGTCACGAACATCGAGTTCCGTCACGGGAGCATGTTCGAGCCGGTCGCCGGGGAGGCGTTCGACCTCATCGTCTCGAACCCGCCGTTCGTGATCACCCCGCGCACGGCGGGGGTGCCCGCCTACGAGTATCGCGACGGCGGTCTGGTCGGCGACGCACTGGTCGAGCAGTTCGTCCGCACGGCACCGGCGCACCTCACCCCGGACGGCATCGCGCAGCTGCTGGGCAACTGGGAGTCGCGGACGGGCATCACCGGCCTCGCGCGGCTGGACGCGTGGGTGCCCGCTGACCTCGACCTGTGGGTCGTGGAGCGGGAGGAGCTGTCCCCTCTCGCCTATGCCGAGCTGTGGATCAGGGACGGCGGCATCACGCCGCGCGATGCCGCCTTCACTCCGCTGCTGACCGCGTGGCTCGACGACTTCGCGGCGCGCGGCGTGACCGCGATCGGCTTCGGCTATGTGCTGCTCCGCCGGGGGCAGGGGGAGCCGCTGCGGCGATCGGAGCGGGTGACGCAGCCCGTGGCGAACGTGGGCGCGGCGCTCGGCCTCGGGCTCGCGGCCCACGATGCGCTCGCCGCAGGGCTGCCCGACACCCTCGTCGTGGCTCCGGACGTCACCGAGGCGCGCCACCTTCTCCCCGGTAACGACGACCCGAGCGTGATCGAGCTGCGTCAGGGCGGCGGGTTCGCGCGCACCGTCGCGGTGGACCCCGCGCTTGCCGGCTTCGTCGGCGCGTGCGACGGCGAGCTCCAGGTGCTGCAGATCGCCCCCGCCCTCGCGGACCTCTTCGAGGTGCCGTTCGCGCAGCTGTGGGCGGAGCTCGAGCCGCGCATCCGCGGGCTCGTCCTCGACGGCTTCCTGCTCCCGGGGGAATAGTCCCGGCTTCCATGCGTTCGAATACACCATGAAGGCTTTCGGATTCCTCTCGTTCGGTCACTACGCCGACGTGCCCGGCTCGGCCACCCGCACGGCGGGCGACATGCTGAAGCAGACCATCGAGATCGCGGAGGGCGCCGACGAGCTCGGCGTCAACGGCGCCTACGTCCGCGTGCACCACTGGGCACGCCAGGCGGCGTCCCCGATGCCGCTGCTGACGGCCATGGCCGCGCGCACCGAGCGCATCGAGGTCGGCACCGGCGTGATCGACATGCGGTACGAGAACCCGTTCCAGTTCGCCGAGGAGGCGGCCGCACTCGACCTCATCGCCGACGGCCGTATCGCGCTCGGCGTGAGCCGCGGGTCTCCCGAGACGGCGCTGCGCGGCTACGAGACCTTCGGCTTCCGCGACGAGGAGGACCCGGAGCGCGGCAGCGTGCTCGCACGGGAGAAGTTCGAGATCTTCCTCCGCGCCATCGACGGCGAGCGACTCGCTCCCGGCGACCCCCGGATGGTGGGTGCGGGACAGTACCTCGCGATCGAGCCGCAGTCCTCCACGCTGCGCGACCACATCTGGTGGGGCTCGGGTTCGCGCGCGACGGCCGAGGAGACCGGCCGCAAGGGACTCAACATGATGAGCTCGACGCTCGTGACGGAGGCCACCGGTCAGCCCTTCCACGAGCTGCAGCGCGAGCAGATCGAGCTCTTCCGCTCCGCCTACCGTGAGGCCGGCCACACCGGGACGCCTCGCGTGTCGGTCAGCCGCAGCGTGTTCCCGCTCGTGTCGGACATGGACCGCGCCTACTTCGGGCTGCGCAGCGAGGAGAACGGCGACCAGATCGGCATCATCGACGGGTTCCGCTCCACGTTCGGCAAGACCTACGCCGCGGAGCCCGATGTGCTCATCGAGCAGCTCCGGCAGGACGAGGCCGTCATGGCCGCGGACACCCTCATGCTGACGATCCCGAACCAGCTCGGGCCGGAGTACAACCTCCACGTGCTCGAGGCGTTCGCGGAGCACGTGGCGCCGGCCCTCGGGTGGAAGCCCAACACGGAGGGTCCGGTCCAGGGCGACCCCGTGGTCTGATCCGGCATGGCGGTCCGACCGATAGTGTCGGAGGCATGTCCGCAGGCAGTTCCCCCCTCACCATCCGGCCGTGCCGGGGGGAAGAGGAGTACGCGGAACTCGTCGAGATCTGGCGCAGCGCCGTTCGCGCCACCCATGACTTCCTGGAGGAGACCGACTTCGCCCGGATCGAATCGCACCTCGCGTCCGATTACTTCCCCGCGGTGACCCTCACCGTCGCCGAGCAGGACGGGGTTCCGGTCGGGTTCGCCGGCGTCCACGACGACGGGCTGGAGATGCTGTTCGTCTCCGATGCCGTTCGCGGACGCGGTGTGGGCTCTGCCCTGCTCGCCGAGGTCGTCGTCCACCAGGGCGTGGCCAGGGTCGATGTGAACGAGGACAACCCGGGCGCGCGCGGGTTCTACCGCAGCCGAGGCTTCGTGGAGGTGGGCCGGAGCGCGCTCGACGGTGACGGTCGTCCCTATCCGATCATCCACATGGCGCTTTCGGACGGGCCTGATCCGCGGGAGTCCGGTACGGCGGTCCGCTCTTGACAGCGGCCGCGGAACGCCCGACGCTGGGGACGGCGCGCCGACCGGTGCCCGTCCCCACCGCTTCGGAGGCACCATGACCCGCGTGCGCGTCGACCTCAACATCACTCTTGACGGCTTCGCCACGACGACCGATCAGACCCCGGAGAACCCGTTCGGTGAGGACTGGGGACGACTTACCGCCGCCTACACCGCGACCCGCACCTTCCAGGAGCGCGTCTTCCACGACACCAGCGGCGCCGGCACGACCGGGGTGGACGAGAAGTACGCGGCACAGTACTTCCAGGGCATCGGTGCCGAGATCATGGGCGCCGGGATGTTCGGCCTCCACGCGAACCCGGACGACCCGGACTGGCGCGGCTGGTGGGGTGAGGAGCCGCCGTTCGAGGTTCCGGTGTTCGTCCTCACCCACACCCCGCGCCCGCCGATCGAGTTCGCGAACGGCACGAGCTTCCGCTTCCTGACCGCGACCCCCGAGGAGGCGCTGCGGGAGGCCGTGGCGGTGGCCGGAGGGCGTGACGTCCGTGTCGGCGGCGGGGCGACCACGGTCCGGGAGTTCCTGCGCGCGGGGCTCGTCGACGACCTGCACGTGGGCATCACCCCGATCCTCACCGGCAGCGGGATCCGACTGTGGGACGACCTGCGCGGCCTCGAGGCCGGCTATCGCGTGACCTCCGAGGTCGCGGAGTCCGGCGTGACCCACATCACGTTCTCCCGCGGGGCCTGAGGCCCCGGCGCGCGGTCGCAGATTCGCACCGAGGTCGCACGGATTGCCGGGAGAACCTGCGACCTCGTGCGGAAGTGCGGCTGCGCCCAGGAGAGTCGCGGCATCGGTCTGGAAGGATCGGGGCGTGCATTCCGCGCTCGCTCCCTCCGAAACCGTCCCGTTCTGGGGGCGCCGCTCCGTGGTGCTCTCGGTGTTCCTCATCCCGCTGGCTCTGGCGCTCCTGCTGTTCACCGTCGAATCCGGCCCCGTCTTCCTCCTGTGCCTCGTGGCCGTCCTCCCCGCGGCGGCGGTGACGATGTTCGCCGCGCGCTGGGTCGCTCCGCGGGTCTCGCGCTCCTGGACGTCCTCCCTGCTGGCGCCGGCCTGGGGCGCCGGTGCCGCGGTGCTCATCGCCACCGGGCTCGGCGCGTGGTCTTCCGAGCAGGCGCTGTACGTCGACGATCAGGGCATCCTGCGCGAGGCGATCCCCTCGACGTGGGTGCTGACGCCCATCGTGGAGGAGCTCGGGAAGGGTCTCGGGGTGCTGCTCATCCTCGTGCTCGCCCGGCGCGTCGGGCGCCGCGGCGTACTCTTCGGCGCGATGGCCGGGGCGCTGGTCGGCGTGGGCTTCGCGGCGGTGGAGGACGCCTCCGCCATCGCGGCTGACATCGCGGCGAACGATGTCGGCTACGGCGTGGTGACGTGGATCGTCCGCACGCTCACCTTCCCCACGCATGCCGCTCTCACCGTCTGGACCGGGGCGGCGCTCGGCCTCGCGTTGGATGCCCGTCGCGCCTGGTCCCACCCGCTCGTCGCTCTCGCCGGACTCACGGTGGCCATCGGAGCCCACGCCGCGATCAACTACGGGAACCTCGCCGGCGCCACCGATCAGGCCTCGTTCTTCACAGCCTTGGGCACGGCACTTGGTTGGATCGCGGTGTCGACGGTCCTCGCCGTGACCCTCCGCCTCGTGCTGACCCGCCGCGGAGCCTGAGCCCTCGTGGATCGCGTGCACAGGTTCGGAGATCTCGACCGACACGCCGACGTGGGGGGCTGAACGACGGCGAGTCGAGCCCCGGCTCCGAAGCTGTGCCCGGACGGGCGGCGGCGTCGTGGGGTGCTTCAGATGTCGCTGAAGTCGTTGCCACCGGTGCTGAGGCGGCTCACGATGTCGCCGGTCATCGTGAGGTCGACGTACTCCACACCGATCTCGCCGGGGTTCACGAGCGAGGAGGTGCCGGGGACTTCCCGCACGCCGATGCTCAGGTAGTCGGCGACGCCATCGCCGTCCTCATCCCACCCGTCCACGGCCCCTGCGGCCATCGCCTCAGCGCGCGTCGAGCCGATGCCGATACCCTCCGGAGTCCGGACGATCACTCCCGGCGCGTCTGCCGACACGACGAGGTCGATGCGGGTGTCGCGGACCGTGGCCTTCGTTCCCGGCCAGTCGTAGCCGGCGTACACGGCGCCGTACGGACCCTCCACGGGTGCCTCCGTCGGCGCCGCTCCGAACGCATCGGTGAGGGCGGCGAGGGCGCCGTCGGCGTCGTCGTACGCGAGGACCGGGCCGTCATCGATTGAAAGGCCATCAACCGAGATCTCGACGACACGGTCCGCGGGCGTCGCGGGGGGAGAGGCGATAATCGACGGCGACGGCGACGGCGACGGCACTGGTCCACCGCCCTCCGTGCTCTCGGGCGCGCAGGCGGTGAGGGCGAAGCCCAGGAGTGCAGCTGCGGTGGAAGCGATCACGAGCCGAGAGGGGTGGGGCATGGCTTGAGCCTAGAGTGAACGCGGGATCGGCCAGCGGACGGAGGCTGAACCGTTATCGGTGGGGGATCCGTGCGCGAAGAGCGGGCGCCGCCCGGGGAGCACCCCGGGCGACGCCCGCTGACGGGCTACGCCGTTTCGATCGTCTCCACCGTGGCATCCCGGCGGCGGCGACGCAGGGCGAACAGGCCGAGGCCGGCGGCGAGCAGCACGACCGCGCCGATGACGAACGGCGTGCTGTCGGCACCGGTCGTCGCGAGGTCGCCGTTGGTCGCGCCACCCGAGTCGCTCTCACCGGGGACGATCGCTCCGCCACCGGCCGCCGCGGTCACGGTCAGGGAGGCCGTCACCTCCGAGCCGTCGGGGAGGATCACGGCGAGCGTGTGCGCACCCGCCGGGGTGCCCGCCGGGATGGTGACGGTGCGCGCGAACGTGCCGTCCGCCGCGACCGTGACCGTACCGAGCGAGACCGGGTCGGACCGCAGCTCGAGCGCGAGCTCGGCGCCCTCCGCGAAGCCGCTGCCCGACACGGCGAGCGTGCCGCCGGCGGTGACCGAGGACGCGCCCAGCTCGACGGTCGCGGGCTTCTCGGGCTCCGGCTCCTCCGTGACCGGTGGGGTGACGCCGGCCTCGGTCACCCACTTCTCGCCCGCGTCGGACTTGGTCACGGTGAACGTGTCGTAGACCGCGCCGACGGGGAGGTCGGTCGTGGCGTCCGGCTGCTTCTCGGCGAGGTACGACCGGTAGACGAGCTGGTTCTTCGAGACATCGATCACCTGGTAGGTCGTCACGCCCTGACCGCGCAGCACCTGGGTCGCGCCGTTGTTGGTCCAGACGTTCTTCTCGGGCGTCTCCAGGTCGTAGTGCTTGGCGCCGGAGTTCGACACGACGTACACAGGACCCGTGGTCAGACCGGGAGTGTCCGTGGCGTCCGTGTTCACGAAACCGCGGGCATACGTGTGGTCGTGGCCCATGAGCACGAGGTCGATGTCGTTGCGCTGGAAGACGGGCAGCCACTCGGCACGGAGCACCGGCTCGTCACGACCGGCCGACGCCGAGAACACCGGCTGGTGGAACGTGACGACGTTCCACTTCGACGGGCTGTTCTGCAGCAGCAGGTCGAGCCACGCCGCCTGGAAGCGCGTCCACAGCGTGCCGATCTGCGACGACGGGCATTCCGCGCCCGTGCAGGACGGGAGCCCGGCCGGCGTGAGGAAGGTCGTGTCGCGCGTCGCGTTCAAGGTGATGAAACGGACGCCCTGGTAGTCGGTGTAGTACGCGGTCTCTGCGGCGAACGAGCTCCAGTGGTCGAAGAACGCGCGGTACTGCTGCGCCACCTCTGAGTCGCCCTTCGCCAGGTTCGCGAGTTCCCCGATCGAGCTCGTGGACGGGTTGTTGTGCGGGTACTCGAACGCGGCCTTCCAGGCGGTGAGGAGTTTGTCCCCCGAGTACTCGTGGTTGCCGGGGGCGGCCATCACGTTGGTGCGCACGGCGGAATCCTCCATGCCCTTGAACCAGTTCAGCCACTCGTTCTCGTTGCTGGACGTGTTGATGAGGTCTCCGGCGTGCACGGAGCCGATCGATCGCGGGGCGTGGGCCTCTGCCTGCTTCACGACGCTCGGCCAGGTGGTGTCGAGACCGATCTGGGCGTCGCCGTAGTAGATGAACTGGAAGTCGCTCGCCTTCGGGTCCGCGGTGCGGAACTCGTGCCAGTCGCTCCAGCTGCCGGGGAGGCCGACACGGTAACGGTACGCGGTGGCCGGGGTGAGGTCGGTGACCGTGGCCGAGAAGTGCTTGTTCGGGTTGCCGTTCACCACTCCGGCGCCATAGGCGTCGACCGTCCGGGTGGCCCCACCTGCTGCGGGGCCGATCTCGACCTGACCTGCCGTGTGCGACGCGTCGCCCGCGAGCCAGGAGAACGACTGCGACACCTCCGGCTTCTCGGTCGGGGTGAGGATGACGCGGGTCGGCGGGGCGACGACGGGAGTGCCGGGGTCGGAGGCCTTCACGAGGGTCAGCGACGACATGTCGAAGTAGATGTCGGAGCTCGACGCGCGGTCCTGGAACAGCGACACGGCGATGGTGTTCGTGCCGTCGCGGAGCAGGTCGCCCTCGGCGCTGAACGTGCTGGTCAGGGGGTCGCCGTTGGAGTCTCCGGCGTACTCGACGTTGGTGGTGTCGGTGATGCGGCCGTCGACGTAGCGGGCGACCTCCTCGCCGTTGATCCACACGATGATCGCGTCGTCGAAGGTGACGGTGCTCTGCAGAGCGGCGACCTGCTCGGCGACGCCGGCCTCCAGCTCGAAGGTCGTGCGGAAGAAGTACGTCGGCACCGTCGGTGCCTTCACCCCGTCGAGGTAGTGGTTGAGGAGTGTCTTCGGGGTCTGCGGTCCCACCGGCGCGAGGGCGCCGTTCTTGGCACCGAAGCTGCCCGGTGCGGTCTTCCAGGCGCTGTCGTCGTACGCGGGCAGGGTCCAGTCGCGCAGCGCGGCCGGGGCGGGCGACGGGTCCGAGCCGTCGTCGAGGTAGCGCCAGGGAGTGTCGCCGGTGAGGAGCGATCCGGTCGGCACCTCGGGATCAGGTGCGGCGAGGGCCGCGGGGGCGACGACGGCGCCGCCGAGCACGGCGAGCAGCGCGACGGACGTCAGTCCGCGACGCCGCCACCGCACCGCAGGGGTGGGGGAGGTCATGTCTGTCCTTCGTGGGTGGGTGTCCGTGCTCAGCCGCACGGGGCGCCCCCAGCCCAGCGGAGCCGGATGACCGGGGTCTGACATCAAGACGACGGGGAGGTGAACGCGGGCGCGTCAGGGGGCGGCCGGTACGCTGGAACCCATGCTCAACATGGCCGACGGCCTCGCGCGTCTCGGCGCGCTCGCCGAGAATCCCGTCGTCCGTACCCTCGCGGAGGCCTTCGACGCCGCCGGTTTCGAGCTCGCCGTCGTGGGCGGTCCGGTGCGCGATGCGCTGCTCGGCCGGGAGACGCACGACCTCGACTTCACGACGAGTGCGTCGCCGGACGAGATCCTCGCGATCGTGAAGCCGGTGGCCTCCGCGCACTGGGACATCGGTCGCGCCTTCGGGACCATCGGCGCCCGGCTGCGCGGCGAGCAGGTCGAGATCACGACCTATCGGGCGGACAGCTACGACGGCGTGACGCGCAAGCCGACGGTGGAGTTCGGCGACTCGATCGATGGCGACCTCGTCCGCCGCGACTTCACGGTCAACGCGATGGCCCTCCAGGTGCCCGCGGTGAAGCTCGTCGATCCGACCGGCGGGGTCGAGGACCTCGTGGCGGGGGTACTGCGGACGCCGACGGATCCTCGGGTGTCGTTCGGCGACGACCCGCTCCGGATGCTGCGGGCCGCCCGGTTCAGCGCGCAGCTCGGCTTCACGGTGGAGGAGGACACGGAGCGGGCGATCACCGAGCTCCGCGAGACGCTGAAGATCGTGAGCCCCGAGCGCGTGCAATCCGAGCTCGTGCGCCTCATGCAGACCGACGACCCCGTCCGCGGCATCCGGGTGCTGGTGGAGACCGGACTCATCGACGAGTTCCTCCCCGAGGTGAGCGCTCTCAAGCTCGAGGTCGACGAGCACCACCACCACAAGGACGTCTACGAGCACTCCCTCACGGTGCTCAGCCAGGCCATCGCGCTCGAGCATGCCCGGAACCCCGGGGCGGCACCGGACGTGCCGCTGCGGATCGCGGCTCTGCTCCACGACATCGGCAAACCCCGCACGCGCAAGCTCGAGCCGGGCGGTGCGGTGACCTTCCACCATCACGACGTCGTCGGCGCGCGCATGGCTCGCAAGCGGCTGCAGGCGCTGCGCTTCGACACCGCGACCACCGATGCCGTCGCGACCCTGATCGAGCTGCATCTTCGGTTCTTCGGCTATGCGGAGGGGGCGTGGACGGATGCCGCCGTGCGCCGCTACGTCCGCGATGCCGGGGACCTGCTGGAGCGGCTGCACATCCTCACGCGCGCCGACGTCACCACGCGGAACAAGCGCAAGGCCGCCCGGCTCGCCGCCGCCTACGACGACATCGAGTCACGGATCGCGGCGCTCCGGGAGCAGGAGGAGCTCGACGCGATCCGTCCGGAACTCGACGGCAACCGCATCCAGGAGGTCCTCGGCATCAAGCCGGGCCGGGAGGTCGGCGAGGCGTACCGGTTCCTCCTCGATCTGCGCCTCGACGAGGGTGTGCTGGGCGAGGCCGTCGCGGAGCAGCGTCTCCGGGAGTGGTGGGCGTCGCGCGGTTGACTCCTGCCGGCCCACCCCCTTCCGTGCGTCCCGGCCCCTTACGGCCGCACGCAGGGGGCCGGGAGGACCGGAGAGGGGTGGGTCGACCTCAGTTGACGATGGCGGCGGCGTCCGGGGGGAGTGTCAGGGACGTGGAGGAGCGCGTCAGGGCGGCGGTGGCGAGGAGGAGGTCGGCCGTAGCGGGGACACTGAACGTCGCGGGGGTGGGGGAGAGGTTCACGAGCACCGACACTCCTCCTCGGTCGATGCGGTAGACACGGTGCTCGGGGCGGCCGTCCGTCTCCCGGACCTCGACCGTCGTGTGCGCTGAGTCCGGGTCGGTGAGCTCCGGTAGCGCTCGCCGCAGTCGTGCCAGGTCGCGGTACAGCGTCAGGAGCCGGGAGTGCTCCGGGGCCTCGGCCTCGGCCCAGTCGAGGTGCGAGCGGTGGAAGGTCTCGGGGTCCTGCGGGTCGGGCACCGCATCCGGATCCCACCCCATGCGGGCGAACTCCGCCGTGCGGCCCTCGGCCACGGCGCGCCCGAGCTCGGGTTCGGGGTGGGACGTGAAGAACTGCCAGGGGGTCGTGGCCCCCCACTCCTCACCCATGAACAGCATCGGGGTGCCCGGGGCCGTCAGCGTGAGGACGGCGGCCACCGCGAGCCGATCGGGGGACAGGGTGGCAGAGAGCCGATCCCCGGCGGCGCGGTTGCCGATCTGATCGTGGTCCTGCGCGAAGGTGACCAGCCGCCAGCTCGGCACCTCGGCCGGGATCGAGGCGCCGTGCGGACGGTCGCGGAAGGACGAGAAGGAGCCGTCGTGGAAGAAGCCGCCCTCCGTCACCTTGGCCACCGCCTCGTCTGCGGCGAAGTCGGCGTAGTACCCGGCGGTCTCTCCGGTGAGCGCGACGTGCACGGCGTGGTGCCAGTCGTCCGACCACTGCGCCGTGAGCCCGTAGCCCCCGGCTTCCCGCGGCAGGATGAGCGTCGGATCGTTGAGGTCTGACTCCGCGATGAGGCTCAGCGGCCGGTTCTGCTGCGCGGAGAGGGCGTCCACGCGTTCGGCGAGCTCCCGCAGCAGGTGCACCGGCCGCCGGTCGTGGAGGGCGTGCACGGCATCGAGCCGGAGTCCGTCGACGTGGAAGTCGCGCAGCCACATCAGGGCGTTGTCGAGGATGTACTCCCGCACGGCGTCCTCGTCGAGGTTCACCGAGTCGCCCCACGTGGTGCTCTCGCCCTCGCGCAGGTACGGGCCGAAGAGGGGGAGGTAGTTGCCGCTCGGGCCGAGGTGGTTGTAGACGACGTCCTGCACGACGGCGAGCCCGTGCGCGTGGGCGGCGTCGACGAAGCGCTGATAGGCCGCGGGGCCGCCGTACTCCTCCTGCACCGCGTACCAGAGCACGCCGTCGTATCCCCAGTTCCAGGCGCCGTTGAAGGCGTTGACGGGCAGCAGCTCGACATGGGTGACGCCGAGGTCGACGAGATGCGCCAGGCGGCCGACCGCCGCGTCGAGCGTGCCCTCCGGTGTGAAGGTGCCGAGGTGCAGCTCGTAGATCAGCCCGCCCGCGAGCTGCCGTCCGGTCCAGGAGGCGTCGGTCCACGCGAAGGCGGCGGGGTCGAAGGCCGCCGAGGCCCCGTGCACGCCGTCCGGCTGCCGCCGCGAGCGAGGGTCAGGGCGGAGGTCGTCGCCGTCGTCGAGGACGAAGCCGTAGCGCTCACCGTCCGCGAGGACGAGGTCGGTGGTCCAGCGCCCCTCTGCCCCCGCCGTGAGTGCGCGCTCCTCCACGGTGGTGCCCGCGTCGTCGAGGCGTCGTACCCGCACACGGGTCGCCCGCGGCGCCCACACCGAGATCATCGGGCCAGCTCGATCAGCGCGACGGGGTAGGTGTCGAGGAGTTCCGCCAGTCGCACGGGCCCGGGCGGGATCCGCCGGCCGGTGAGGAGGTCGGTCCCCGGCAGCTCGGGGCGCATCATGACCGTGTCGCCCCAGCCCCCGCGGCGCGCCAGCGCGACCGGCAGCCGTGTGGCCACGGCGGTTGCGCCGCCGCGGTGCACGGCGATCGCGTGGTCTGCGGCCTCACCTTCGACGACGGCCGGCCGGTAGAAGCGGAACAGCTCCGGATTGTCCCGCCGCAGTCGCAGTGCCCGCGAGGTCACCAGCAGCTTCGCGGCGCCGGAGTCGTCGATCGGGGGGACCACACCGCGGGCGTGGTCCGCGTCGAGCTCCCGCAGCATCCGGGCGCGCAGAGCGAAGTCGACGGGTCGACGGTTGTCGGGGTCGACGAGCGAGAGGTCCCACAGCTCGGTGCCCTGGTACACGTCAGGCACGCCGGGGCCGGTGAGCTGCAGCAGCTTGGCGGAGAGGGAGTTGGAGCGCCCCGCATCGACGATCTCGGCCACGAAACGGTCGAGGATCGGCGCGGCCTCTCCCTCGACGGACCGGGCGATCGCGGCCAGGCCCTCTTCGAACTCCGCATCCGGATGCTGCCAGGTCGTCCCCTCCGCGGCCTCACGCGCGGCCTTGGTGGCGTAGGCGAGCAGCCGGTCGGAGGGGAGCGGCCAGGCGCCGACCGCGGCCTGCCAGATCAGCGTGTCGAGAGGACCGTGTCCGGTGGTCGCGACGGCGCGCAGCTCCGCCAGCACCTCGGCCCAGCGCTCCGGGATCTCCGAGAGCACCGACAGGCGCGCGCGCACGTCCTCCGAGCGCTTCGTGTCGTGCGTGGAGAGCGTCGTCATCGAGTGCGGCCACGCCGCCAGCCGCGCCCGCTGCGCGTCGTGGAACTCCTCGACCGACAGCGCGGGGAGGGACGGGTCGGCGCCGACCTCGGTCAGCGTTCCGAGGCGGGTGAACCGGTAGAACGCTGTGTCCTCCACACCCTTCGCCATCACGGCGCCGCTCACCTGCGGGAATCGCTGCGCGACCTCGAGGCGCGGATCGTTCAGCAGCGGCTCCAGCGCTGTGAACGCGGTCGCGAGGTCGGGGCGTCGGCGACGGGCCTCCGCGAAGGCGGCGCGCAGGTGTTCGCGGCCCTCCGGGAGATAGGAGCGATACACGGGGAAGCAGGCGAGGAGCTCGGCCAGCGCGTCGTCGGCGTGCACGATCCCGTGGGGGAGCGTACGCACCAGTCGGCGCACCTCGGCGGCCAGGAGGGTGTCCGCGATCATCCGCTTCGTGTCGTGGATGAGGTCGTGCCAGGGGAGCGCGTCCGGGAGACCGGTCTCCGCGCGGAGCCTGGCATCCAGCCGGTCCAGCGCCGCGACGCCCTCCGCGTCGACGAACAGGCGGTCGAGCTCGGCCAGCGCGTCGTATCCGGTGGTGCCGTCGGTCCGCCACCAGGCCGGCAGGGCCTCGCCCGGCTCCAGGATCTTCTCGACGAGCGTGTACGCGCGTCCGGTCGCGTCGGCGAGCTGCTCCAGGTACGCGCCGGGGTCGACGAGGCCGTCCGGGTGATCCACCCGCAGACCGTCCGCGAGGCCCTCCCGGATCCAGCGCAGGATCTCCCGGTGCGACTCGGCGAACACCTCGGGCCGTTCGACCCGGATGCCGGCGAGTTCGGAGACGGCGAAGAACCGGCGGTAGGTGAGGTCGGTGTTCTGGTCCTGCCAGAACCGCAGCTCGTAGTTCTGGGCGCCCAGGAGCGCCGGGAGATCGTCCGCCAGTGCCGCGGTCCCGGGGGCGAGGGGCAGCTCATGCTCGAAGTAGCGCAGAACGCCGTCCGGCGCGTCGGCGGCCGGTGTGGTGTCGACCACGAGCTCGCCGTTCGCGACGACCTCGTCCGGGCTCGCGCCCAGCAGGGGCAGCAGGAGACGCCCGCCGCCCGCTGCCCAGTCGATGTCGAACGCCGCCGCATGACGGGTCTTCCGACCCAGCCGCAGCACCTCCCACCACCACGGGTTCTGCCGCGGCACGGCCACCCCCACGTGGTTGGGCACGATGTCGACGAGGATGCCAAGGCCTGCCGCCCGTGCGGCCGCCGCGAAGCGGACGAGCCCCTCCGCGCCGCCGCGGTCGGGATCGATGCGGCCGTGGTCCACGACGTCGTAGCCGTGGTTCGAGCCGCGGGTCGCCGCCAGCAACGGTGACAGGTAGGCCCACGAGGCGCCGAGCTCGGCGACGTATCCGGTCACCTCCGCGGCCGCGTCCAGGGGGAAGTCCTCGCTGATCTGCAGGCGATACGTCGAGACCGGTCTGTCGGTCATGACGCAGCCTGCTCGCTCTGCGCGCGGAGCGAGGCATCGACGGAGTCATCCGTGTCGACGGGCTCGCCGTCGAGTTCCTGCAGCACGAGCATGGCCTTGCCCTCGAGCGGCACGCTGTCCCGCGCCCGGAGCTTCCGGTCACCGAGTTCGCCGGCGGTGTCCACGGAGACGAGCCATTCCGCGCCGTGCCGGTCGTCCGGCAGGGCGAGGTCGACGGGCTCGTCTCCGCTGTTGAAGTAGACGAGGAAGTTCACGTCCTCCACGGGACGTCCGCGGCGGTCGTTCTCGCGGATGCCGCGGCCGTTCAGGAACATGCCCACGGAGCGTCCGAAGCCCGAGTCCCAGTCCTCCGGGGTCATGCGGGCACCGTCCGGGCGCAGCCATACGACGTCGGGGATGCGCTCGCCGTCCTCGTCCTCGTCTGCGACCGGGCGTCCGTCGAAGAAGCGGCTGCGGCGGAAGGTCGGGTGCTCGTGCCGGAGCCGAGCGACCGCCGCCGTGAACTCCACGAGCGGCAGGTCGGCCGCCTCCCAGTCGATCCACGTGAGCTCGTTGTCCTGCGCGTAGCCGTTGTTGTTGCCGTGCTGCGTGCGACCGAGTTCGTCGCCGTGGGAGATCATCGGCACGCCCTGCGAGAGCAGCAGCGTCGCCAGGAAGTTCCGCTGCTGACGCGCGCGCCGCCGGTTGATGTCGATGTCGTCGGTCGGCCCCTCGGCGCCCATGTTGTCGGAGCGGTTGTGGGATTCGCCGTCGTTGTTGTCCTCGCCGTTGTCCTCGTTGTGCTTCTCGTTGTACGACACGAGGTCCCGCAGCGTGAAGCCGTCGTGGGCGGTGACGAAGTTGATGGAGGCGACCGGGCGCCGGCCGGAGTGCTCGTACAGGTCGGCGGACCCGGTGAGGCGGGAGGCGAACTCGCCGAGCGCCTGCGGCTCACCGCGCCAGAAGTCGCGCACGGTGTCGCGGTACTTGCCGTTCCACTCCGTCCACTGCGGCGGGAAGTTCCCGACCTGATAGCCGCCGGGGCCGATATCCCACGGCTCGGCGATGAGCTTCACCTGCGAGACGATCGGATCCTGCTGCACGAGCTCGAAGAAGGCTGCAAGGCGGTCGACGTCGTAGAACTCGCGGGCGAGGGTCGCCGCGAGGTCGAATCGGAAACCGTCGACGTGCATCTCGGTCACCCAGTAGCGCAGCGAGTCCATGAGCAACTGGAGCGCGTGCGGGTTGCCCGCGTTCAGGCTGTTGCCCGTGCCGGTGTAGTCCGTGTAGTACCGCTTGTCCTCTTCGAGCCGGTAGTACGCCTCGTTGTCGATCCCGCGCATGGAGAGCGTCGGCCCGAGGTGGTTGCCCTCAGCGGTGTGGTTGTAGACGACGTCGAGGATGACTTCGATGCCGGCCTCGTGGAGCGCGCGCACCATGGCGCGGAACTCCTGCACCTGCTGGCCGTCCTGGCCGCCGGCGGCATAGGCGTTGTGCGGTGCGAAGAATCCGAGGGTGTTGTAGCCCCAGTAGTTCGACAGGCCCTTGTCCTGCAGCACCGAGTCGTTCACGAATTGATGCACCGGCATCAGCTCCAGGGCCGTGACGCCGAGGCGCTGGAGATGCTCGATGACTGCCGGATGCGCGATGCCGGCGTAGGTGCCGCGCAGCTCCTCCGGGACCTCGGGGTGCCGCTGGGTGAGCCCCTTGACGTGGGCCTCGTAGATGACCGTCTCCGCGTACGGGGTCTTCAGCGGACGGTCGCCGCCCCACTCGAAGAACGGGCTGACGACCACGCCCTTCGCCATCGCGGTCGCGGAGTCGTCGTCGTTGCGGGAGTCGGGGTCGCCGAAGTCGTAGCCGAAGAGGGACTGGCCCCAGTCGATCTCACCGGCGACGGCCTTCGCGTAGGGGTCGAGGAGCAGCTTGTTCGGGTTGAAGCGCTGTCCCTGCGCGGGATCGTACGGACCGTGCACACGGTAGCCATAGCGTTGCCCCGGCTGCACCGTGGGCAGGTAGCCGTGCCAGACGAACGCGTCGACCTCGGTGAGCGGCACTCGTGTCTCCGTGCCGTCCGCGTCGAAGAGGCAGAGTTCCACGCGCTCCGCGCCCTCGCTGAAGAGCGCGAAGTTGGTGCCCTGACCGTCGAAGGTGGCCCCCAGCGGGTACGCGGACCCGGGCCAGACCTCGCCGCTCATCCGGCGAGGGCGTGGTCGCGCGAACCCGCGGCCATGGCACTGACGATGCTGACGGCATGGTCGTAGTCGTACACCTGAGCGATCTCCACAGCCCGAGGATACGGGTGTCCGAGGTAGCAGACGTAGAGCGGCGGCACGACCTCGATGTATCCGACGGGAGCGTCGTGCGCGACGACGTACCGGTCGAAGTCGATCCGCTCGCAGGCCGGCTCGGTCGCGGCGGGGTGGGCCGCGTCGGCGCGCTGCGAGGAGCCAGTGCTGGTGGGGGTGTGGACGTTCATGGCGCCTCCTGACTCGTGATGGGACCACGATAGGAACCGGGAACAGATTCGAGAACGGTATTGCCATCCGGGCCTCGACCGGCTACGCACCCGATGACGGCGGGATCACTCCCTGTTGCCCTGACCACTGCCGCGGCCGCTGTTCCGCCCGGTCGATCCTGCTCGTACACTGAGGGCACGCTCTCGACTCCAGAAACGGAGAACGCGTGTCTGCGACGTGGCACGATCCGCGGGAGGCGTCGCCGACGGCGTCTCGCCTCCTCGTCGAGCGTGCGCACGAGGAGCTCATCGCCGGCAATCTCGACGACCACCGCCTCCGCGAGGTGCGGCCACTCGTGCGGGAGTCGTGGGAGCGGTCCTGGCGCCGCCGTGTCGGTCCGGAGGCGCTGCCACCGCTCGACCTGTTCGAGGACGAGCTCGACGCCTATCGTCTGACTCACCCGCTCGCCTCCGCGATGGAGATGATCCGCGCGCTGCTGCTTCCCGGCGACTCCGAGGACTCGGGGGTCGTGATCGCCGTCGGAGATCAGGCAGGGCGCCTGCTGTGGATCGAGGGCGATGCGCAGCTCCGGTCCCTCACCGAGGGCATGGGGTTCGTGGCCGGCGCGAACTGGGCGGAGGACGCCGTCGGCACGAGCGCCCCGGGCACGGCGCTCGCCCTGGAGCGGTCGGTGCAGATCCGTGGGGCCGAGCACTACAACCGCCTGGTGCACCCGTGGTCGTGCAGTGCGGCGCCCGTGCGCGACCCGGAGACGCAGCGGGTCCTCGGCGTGATCGACATCACCGGCGGACCCGAAGTGGTGACCCCGCAGGCGCGACTGCTCGTCGACGCGACGGCGCGGGCGGTCGAGTCCGAGCTCCTCGTGGCGCGGCTGCAGCGACGAGCGGAGCCTCCGGCTCGACGCCTGCCGGGCAGGACCCCGCCGGAACCCCTCGCTCGCGCGCGACTGCAGGTGCTCGGACGCGACCGTGCCCGGTTGGAGACCGCGTCGGCACACGAGGAGGCCGTCACCGAGCTCAGCGCCCGGCACGCGGCCATCCTCCTGATGCTGGCCGTGCACCGCCAGGGCCTCTCCGCCGACCGGCTCGCGGAGCTCGTCTACGGTCCCGGGGTCTCGCCGGACACCCTGCGGCCGGAGATGGTGCGCCTGCGCAAGGTCCTGGAGCGGGCGGCCCCGGATCTCGTGCCGGAGTCCCGCCCGTATCGCCTTCCGGTGCCGCTGGAGACCGATGCTCAGGACGTGCTGTCCCTCCTGGATCGCGGCGCGCACCGGGTCGCGCTGACGGCCTACCGGGGGCCGGTGCTGCCGGATTCGACTTCGCCCGGCGTCGAGGAGTTCCGCGATTCGGTCCGTGCGGCGCTGCGGGAGGTGATGCTGTCGGGGGCGAGTCTGGACGTGCTGCTCGCCTATGCGGACACCCCCGAGGGGAGCGAGGACGCGGAGGTGCTCCGGCTCGCGCTGGAGATGCTGCCGGCGCGCTCGCCGCGTCGTACCGGTCTCGTGACGCGGATCGAGCGCCTCGGCTGATTCGAATCGCCCGATTGGTCGCATTTCGGCCGCGGATGCAGCCAGGTGGGCGATTCGAGCCGGGTGCAACCGCGTGCAACGTTGCGCACCGGGAGTGCAACGGAGCGCGGCCTAGCGTCGAGGGAACACCGCGGCATCGACGCCGCGGCGCCCCCGTCGAAGGAGACCCCATGACCATCGTCGAAGAAGACGTGTCCCTCGCCTACGCCGCCCCCGGACAGCCCGGAGCGGTCGCGAACTACCGGCCCCGCTACGGTCACTACATCGGCGGCGAGTTCGTCGAGCCCGCCAAGGGCCAATACTTCGAGAACATCAGTCCCGTCAACGGCAAGCCCTTCACCGAGGTCGGCCGCGGCACCGTCGAGGACATCGACCGCGCCGTCGACGTCGCCTGGAAGGCCTTCAGCGCCTGGGGCAAGACCAGCCCCGCGGAGCGCTCCGTGATCCTGAACCGCATCGCCGACCGGATGGAGCAGCACCTCGAGGAGATCGCGGTCGCGGAGACGTGGGAGAACGGCAAGCCCGTGCGGGAGACCCTCGCCGCCGACATCCCGCTCGCGATCGACCACTTCCGCTACTTCGCGGGGGTGCTCCGCGCGCAGGAGGGCGGCATCAGCCAGCTCGACGAGAACACCGTCGCGTACCACTTCCATGAGCCGCTCGGCGTGGTCGGGCAGATCATCCCCTGGAACTTCCCGATCCTCATGGCCGTGTGGAAGCTGGCGCCGGCGCTCGCCGCGGGCAACTGCATCGTCATCAAGCCTGCGGAGCAGACCCCCGCGTCGATCCTGTTCCTGTTCGACATCATCGGCGACCTGCTGCCGGCCGGGGTCGTGAACATCGTGAACGGCTTCGGGATCGAGGCCGGCGCGCCGCTCGCGCAGCACAAGCGCATCCGCAAGGTCGCCTTCACCGGCGAGACCACGACCGGCCGCCTCATCATGCAGTACGCCTCGCAGAACCTCATCCCGGTCACCCTGGAGCTCGGCGGCAAGAGCCCGAACGTCTTCTTCGAGGACGTCGCCCGCTCCACGAGCGACCCGTTCTACGACAAGGCGCTCGAAGGCTTCACGATGTTCGCGCTCAACCAGGGCGAGGTCTGCACCTGCCCGTCACGCGCCCTCATCCAGCGCTCGATCTACGACGGCTTCCTCGCCGACGGCCTCGAGCGGGTGGAGAAGGTCGTGCAGGGCAATCCGCTCGACCCTGCGACGATGATCGGCGCGCAGGCCTCGAACGATCAGCTGGAGAAGATCCTCAGCTACATCGACATCGGCAAGCAGGGCGGGGCCCGGCTGCTCACGGGAGGCGAGCGCGCCGACCTCGGCGGCGACCTCAGCGAGGGCTTCTACGTGCAGCCGACCGTGTTCGAGGGGACGAACGACATGCGGATCTTCCAGGAGGAGATCTTCGGTCCGGTGCTCTCGGTCACCTCGTTCGACGACTTCGACGACGCGATCTCCATCGCGAACGACACCCTGTACGGGTTGGGGGCCGGTGTGTGGAGTCGCAGCGGCGACACCGCGTACCGCGCGGGCCGGGCGATCGAGGCTGGTCGCGTGTGGACGAACACCTACCACCAGTACCCGGCGCATGCCGCGTTCGGCGGGTACAAGCAGTCGGGGGTGGGCCGCGAGAACCACAAGATGATGCTCGACCACTACCAGCAGACGAAGAACCTCCTCGTCTCGTACGCGGAGGGCCCGATGGGCTTCTTCTGATCCGCCCGAGCCCGGGTGACGGGCGGCGCTCGCCGCGCCGTCCGGCACTCGGCATTCCGGAAGGAGTCCCATGGTCAGTCAGACCACGCCCGCCCGCGTCGCGGTGACCGACCCCGCCGCCGCGCTCGTCCGCGAACTCACCGCGCAGCACGGGCCGCTCATGTTCCACCAGTCCGGCGGCTGCTGCGACGGCTCCGCCCCCATGTGCTACCCCGTGGGGATGTTCCTCACCGGTCCCGGCGACGTGCTCCTCGGCACCCTCGACGTCGGGCTCGACGATCCGGTCGAGGTCTACATGTCGGCCTCGCAGTTCGAGTACTGGAAGTTCACGCACCTCACCATCGATGTCGTGCCGGGACGCGGCGCCGGGTTCAGCGTCGAGGGCCCCACGGGGATGCGGTTCCTCATCCGGTCGCGGATGCTCGACCCCGCCGAGCTGGCGGGCCTCGGCCTGGCCTGAGGGCCTTCGAATCGCCCGATTGGTCCCATTTCGGCCGGAGATGCAGCCAATCAAGCGACTCGAACGGGATACGCTGGCCCCATCGTGAACGCACCGCACCGACCCTCCGTCCTCTTCGTCTGCGTCCACAACGCGGGGCGCTCGCAGATGGCCGCCGGCTTCCTCCGGCACCTCGCCGGCGACCGCATCGAGGTGCGCTCCGCCGGGTCGATGCCCGCTGCCGAGATCAACCCCGTCGCGGTGGCGGCGATGGGGGAGCTCGGCATCGACATCACGGCCGAGCAGCCGAAGGTGCTCACGACCGAGGCCGTGCAGGCGTCGGACGTCGTGATCACGATGGGCTGCGGTGACGCGTGCCCGTTCTTCCCCGGCACGCGCTATGAGGACTGGGTGCTCGATGACCCCGCCGGCCAGGGAATCGATGCCGTCCGGCCGATCCGCGACGATATCCGCGGCCGCATCGAGACCCTCGTGGCCGAGCTGCTCTGACCCGCGCTCAGCCCGCCCCGTCGAGCACCTGTCAGGGGGAGAGCTTCGGCCTGGAGCTCTCTGGCAGCGACGGCACCGGAGTGCCCTGGACCCGGACTGCGGAGTTCAGGTAGAGAGCTGCCACTGCGAGCGCCACCAGGCCACCGATCACGGCCAGCACCGGACTCGGTGAAGCGAATGCTCCGGAGGAGGCCATGATCCCTTGGATCAAGAACATTGCGCTGAGGAGGATTCCGCTCCCTCGTGTGCTGGTCATCTTCCACCAGGGGCGTGGGGCGTCCGACTCTCCGGGGCTACGGAACGTTCGTGCCGCCACGACGACGGCCGCCACGATAACCACGGTGGCCCACACGAATCCGAGTTCGAACCTGAGGACCGTGAGCGGTACGACGGTGAGCACGATCCCGACGATGACGACGAGCAGATACCCGACCTTGGCGGTCGGTGTCTTGATGCGCATGAGTAGCACGTTACGCGTTGGTTGACGAATCGGTCAACGAATGTCCTCGCCGACCTCGTCGTCACGCCGACGGAGAGGCCGCGGCGAGCACAGCACTCCGCAGCCAGGAGCGGTAGCGGTCCGGCGACCAGCCGGACTGCACGACGAGCTGCTGGTGGCTCTCGGGCGAGAGCAGGAACGAGAGCACGTCGGCGAGGGTGTCGCCGTCGCGGTCGGAGGCGACGATGCCCCGGCGCTGCAGTTCCGCCGCGAACCCCCGGTAGTCCGCCGCCCGGTTCGCGAGGATGCGCTGGAGGGCGGCATCGACGACCGGGTCGGAGAGCGCCGCACCCAGGAGGACCGTCCAGAGGGCATGCCCGCGCTCGTTCGCGGCGCCGATCTGCGTGATGACGGCGTCCAGGAAGACGTCGTCGGGCAGGGCCGTCAGTCCCGAACCGGCCTCGGTGTCGGCGAGGGTCTCGGCGGCTTCCGAGCCGGAGAAGGTGACCTCGAAGGCGGCGATGAGCAGTTCCGCCTTCGCCGCCGTGGTCTTCACCGTCTCCGCGGACACCCCGGCCTCCTTGGCGATCGCGGAGATCGTCGTCGCCTGGTATCCCTGCGCGGCGAAGAGGCGGGCGGCCGCCGCGACGATGCGCGCACGGGTCTCCTCGGCCTGGCGGGTCCGCAGGGCGGAGCGGTAGGGGCGCACACTCGACGTCATTGACTTTCCTCAAAGGGTGATGAATACTTCAACGGTACAACCAACCCTATCGAGAGAGCCGCCATGTCCCGTTACCTCCTCACCTGCACTCCCGCTCACGGGCACGTGCTCCCGCTGCTGCAGGTCGCCAGGCACCTGGTCGCGGGCGGGCACGAGGTCCTCTTCCTCACGAGCAGCCGATACGAGGAGCGGGTGACAGCGGCCGGTGCGCTGTTCCGCCCGCTGCCCGCGGAGGCCGACGTCGATCTCGACGACGCGAACGACGCGTTCCCCGAGCGCGAAGGTCTCACCGGGGCGGCCGCGCTCCGTTTTGATATGAGCACCCTCTTCATCCGCCCGGGTCGGGCTCAGCTCGAGGCCGTGCGCGTCGAGCTGGCGCGGAACCGCATCGACGCGGTCCTCACCGAACCGCTATTCGTCGGTGCGGCGCTGCTGCAGCGGTTGCCGAAGGCCGAGCGGCCCCCGGTCGTGGTCCTCGGGATCTTCCCGCTCGGCGCTCGCAGCGTCGACACGGCCCCGTTCGGGCTCGGAGTCACGCCGATGCCCGGGCCGTTCGGACGCGTGCGCAACGCCTTCCTGCGTCTGGTGGCGGAGCGCGTGATCTTCGGGGGCGTGCAGAAGGAGGCCGATGCCATGGCGCGCGAGGCCGTCGGCCGCGATCTCGGCGGATTCGTGCTGGACTGGGCGGGCCGCGCCGACGCGTACGTGCAGTTCTCCGTGTCCGCGTTCGAGTACCCGCGCTCTGACCTCCCGGCGTCCGTGCATTTCGCCGGCCCCCTTCCGGCCGCGCCGTCGACCGTGCCACTGCCCGACTGGTGGTCCGACCTGGACGGCCGGCGGCCCGTGATCCATGTCAGTCAGGGCACCATCGCCAACGCCGACTTCGGTCAGCTCGTGCTCCCCACGATCGCCGGGCTCGCGGCAACGGACGCCCTCGTGGTGGTCTCCACCGGCGGTCGTCCTGTCGACGCGCTCCCGGCGGAGCTCCCGGCGAACGTCCGGGTCGCCGAGTACCTGCCCTACGACCGGCTGCTGCCGGAGATCGACGTGTTCGTCACCAACGGCGGCTTCGGCGGGGTGCAGCAGGCCCTGGCCCAGGGCGTCCCGCTGGTGGTCGCGGGTCAGACGGAGGACAAGGTCGAGGTCTCCGCCCGAGTTGGGTGGACCGGCGTCGGCATCAACCTGCGGACGAATGCGCCGAAGCCGGGACAGGTCGCCGCGGCCGTGCACCGGGTGCTGGTCGAGCCGGCGTTCCGCGACCGCGCACGGCAGGTCGGAGAGGCGATGCGCGCTGCGGACGCCTGGCAGACGCTCGACGCGGTCCTGGCGGGGGAGGCCACTCGGGCCGCACCAGACAGCGCGATGCACCGCTGACTGCCGCGCGGGAAAGTGCATTCCCGCGCATGAACGCAACCGGGTGCAACGTCCGCCGGTATACCATCCGGGTATCGCCACGCAGCGTCAGTCCCCAGCTGACCACGGGCGGGACGGTCGAACCGTCAATGCGGAGGGAACGTCGAATTCCTTTCGATCCCGAGGGGGGATGGGGTGGGCGTCGGTTCCCCAGAACGACACCCACCCCCACATCGGACCGTCGTCAGTTCCAGCGGCTGAGCATCCAGAAGACCGCGAATCCGATCACCACGAGGATCGGGACCCACGTGCCCGTGCGCTTGAGGCGCCGACCCTGCGGCGCGACCCCCGGTGGCGGGGTGATCATCCCCGCCGGCGGAGCGAACGGGAGCGCGTGGCCCCCGGGCGTCGCCGCGGCAGCCAGGCGGTCGTCGCGCCACCGCGCCCACTGGTCGAGCTTGGTCAGCAACGCGCCCACCGTCCCGAACAGCCAGGCCCACGTCGCCGGATCGAGTGTGGAGGCCCGGCGGGGCGTGTAGAGGAACAGCCAGTCGTCGACGATCTCGACGTCGAGCTGCGCGGCGTTGTCGATGAAGCGCGCCATGATGTCGGGCGTGAAGAGGTAGAGCGCGTCCTGCTCGTAGCCTTCGGGGCAGTAGAGGGTGAAGTGCTGATCGAAGTCGCCCTCGAGCGACAGACGCTGCGCCCGCTGGAACGATGCCGGCAGGTTGGAGCCGAAGCCGTTGTTGCCCTTCGCGTCGAGCACGATGTTCGGCAGGGGCACATCCAGCTTCACGGCGACGTAGCCCCAGCGATACGTCGTCGAGTTCTTCCCGGACTGCACCGTGTACTGGTAGTTGCCGAACTCCACGAACCGCGGGTGGGTTCCGCGGACGAGGTCGGTGGCCAGGCGCGAACGGCCGAGGTGGAAGATCATGCCGGGGAGCGGGGGATCGTCGACCCGCGGCTCGTATGTCATGCCGTTGGCCTGCGCGAAACGGTGCAGGCGGTACCGAGCGGTGCGCGCGTTGCGGACGCCCATCCAGACGAGGACGCCCACCCCCGCCGCCACCAGGAGCAGGAGGACGAGCGGGATCGCCGCGGAGGCGGGGGACCCACTGCCCGCTGCCAGCGCCACCACCACGGAGGCGAGGATCGGGAGCAGCACGACACCCGCGATCGCCACGGCCACGATGGCGATGATCGACGACACCGCCATGCCGGTCGTCCGCCGGGACCGGAGCTCCGCCGTGAAGGCGCGGACGGCGGCCGGGTCGACCGGATCGGTGAGGGGACGCGCGTCGAACGACGCCGACGCCTGCGGAGACGTCATCGGTTGACCTCGTCGGCGTCCCAGGTGAGGTCGGCGCCCTCGCGAAGCGCCTTCGCCTCCAGACGTTCGCCCGTGCAGATCGCGCGGACGAGGTCGGGCGAGCCCGCGACGATCGTGGAGTCGTAGTCGATCTCCGAGACCATCACCCACGTGCGATCCTTCGGCCACAGGATGTTCGGGCTCTGCGCGGAGGGCGGGAAGCCGTGCTCCTCGCCCACCCGGTCGCGCCACGGCACGCCGAGCACCCACGCCGGATCGATGAAGTCCCTGGCGCCGCCGGAGAACAGCACGTAGTCGCGCCCGGGGAGCTGCAGCCGCGGCCCTTCGGAGATCTCCCGCGAGAGGATGCCGTCCTGCCAGGTGGGCTTCCGGAAGACGTTGTTGAACGGGTCGTGGATGCTCCGGTCGAGCATCGCCTGATGGTTCGGGTCGTCGCTGAACGTGAGGAACGCGCGGGACGGGCCGTCGCCGAAGAACCCGACGAGGGCGCCGAACCCGTCCCAGAGCGCGACGACCCCGTCGTCCGGGGTCGCGGTGTGGGCGGCGAGGTGCCCGGCCAGGATCGACACGAGGTCGCTGTCGAGCGCACCCTCGAGCGGCGCCGTGAACTCGCGGCCGTCCGGAGCGATGCGGGTCCGCCAATCGGCGTCGACGGGAGTCCGCACGATCCGGTGCCACTGCGCCTCCGCGTGCATCGTCGTGCCGAAGGCGGCGGCGGTCTGCGCCCAGCTGACGCGTACCTCGGAATCCGCTGCCGTGGGACTCTCCCGCACGGTGGCGGGATGGAAGACCCGGGCGTACGCGGGGAAGCCGCGGGGGACGACCGCGTGCATGCTGCCCAAACCCTCGTCGAGGGTCTCGCGCAGCCACGCGCCGACGCCGGGGTCTGCGATCCACTCCATGCGACCACGGTACCGGCCGTGTCCGACGACACGATCCGCGGCCGTCGATCCCTCATAATCGAGGGGTGACTGCCACCGCGACCCTCCCTTCCCTCGACGGCCGACGCTTCCGCATGGTCTCGTCCACGACCTCCGCCGTCGACCCCGACGCCCCCAGCGTCTTCGAGTACTTCGAACGCGACGGCGCGATCTGGGGCGGCTACGAGGGCGACACGGTCACCTTCGGGAAGTTCGTGGGCACGCGTACCGGCGACACGATCTGGGTCTCGTTCGTCCACGTGCTCAAGGCCGACGGCACCGTCGTCACCGGCGACGGCGAGAGCGAGTTGGAGCTCACCGACGACGGCCGCATCCGTCTGGTCGAGCACTACGAGATGCACGGACTCCCGCAGCTCAGTGTCGTCGAGGAGATCCCGGCCGCCTGACCTCAGCGCGGCGGGAGCGCATCCCGACCGGGGGAGGCCGGCGTCCACCGGGTCATCCCCAACGGGACCTCGGTCTGCCGCTCCGGCAGGTCGCCGGGCAGCAGGTAGGGCCGCCGGATCACTTCGTCGAGCACGACGACGCTGACCACGGTCCGCACCTCCGGAAGCTGCGCGATGACCCCCGTCGAGAACTCGTGCACGCCGCTCACGTCGACGGCGCGGATGAGCAGCATCGCGTCGTGCTCCCCGGTCGTGATCGCGCACCATTCCACGTCCGGCATCTCGATGATGCGCTCCCGGAACGAGGCCCAGGCCTGCGGCATCACCGTGACGAAGACGAGCGCCCCGATCGACAGCCCGGCCTTCGCCTGATCAACGCGCGCGCTGAACCCCGTGATGACGTTGTCGTGCACGAGCGACTCGACCCGCGTGTACGCACTGGCCCGCGAGATGCCGACCTTCTCGGCCAGCGCGGCGATCGAGACGCGACCGTTATCGCGCAGCACATCGAGGATTCTGTACGCCGTCTCATCCAAAGGGGCGGCACTTCGTCCAGATTGCTTCGACGGATCCGCGTCCTTGCTGGACATATTGCTCCTCACATCCGAGGTTCTCGACAATGCGTGCCTGTGTGACGCGCACTTGCTGGACACATCGTCGCATATGATGCGAATCTGATCCCCGGTCGTCCACATCGGTGGCGACCGGACCCGAATGTACTCCTCGCCCTTGGAGGCCCTGATGTCGTCACGCCGTATCACGCCGGTCATCGCGCTCGGAGCCGTCGCGCTCCTGGCGCTCGCAGGTTGCTCGGGAGGGAACTCGGCGAACAACTCCGAGTCGTCCCAGGGCTCCGACTCCCTCGTCATCGACACCGCGTTCTCGATCGAGACGACCGACCCCGGTCACACCTACGACCCGACCGGCAACATGATCGCGAAGGCGCTGTACGAGACCCTTGTCGACTTCGAGGGCTCCGACGTCTCGACCCCGGTCCCTGGCCTGGCGTCGTGGGAGCAGAACGACGAGGCGACGGAGTTCACCTTCACGCTCGACGGCGACCGCGTGTTCTCCGACGGCTCGCCCATCGAGGCGAAGGACGTCGTGTTCTCGCTGCAGCGCATCCAGGGCATGGCAGACGCCAAGCCCAACTTCCTGCTCGGCGGCCTCACGATCGAGGAGGTCGACGACAAGACCATCCGGTTCACCTCGGAGACCCCGCTGCTGCAGCTCCCCGCGATCCTCGCGAACCCGGCGCTCGGCATCGTCAACGCCGACGTCGTCATGGAGAACGGCGGGACCACCGATGGCACCGACAGCGCCCAGGGCTTCCTCGACGGCGAGTCCGCCGGATCCGGCCCCTTCGTGCTGGACACCCTCGACCTCAGCTCGCAGGTCGTCCTCACCCGCAACGACGAGTACAACGGCGACGAGGAGTCGGCCTACAGCCGCGTCGTCGTGCGCAACGTCTCGGAGAGCGCGACCCAGCTCGCCAACCTCAAGGGCGGCGACTCGATGGTCGCGATGGACCTCAACGGCGACCAGGTCGCGGGCCTCGGCGACGACATCAGCGTCGACTCGGTCCCTTCCGGTCAGACCATCTTCCTGCTGCTCAACCAGGGCGAGGCCGGCGGTGACCTCGCGAACGTGAAGATCGCGGAGGCCATCCGCTACGCGCTCGACTACGACGCGCTGCTCGAGCTCGCGGGCGCGGGTGCCGTGCAGGCGACCGGCGTCATCCCGCCCGGGTTCGAGGGTGCCCTCGACAGCGGCGTGGAGCAGGACCTCGACAAGGCGAAGGCCGCGCTGGAGGAGGCCGGCTACACCGGTCAGACCCTCAAGCTCCAGTTCCCGAACGACTACCCGGTCGGCGGCGTGGAGTTCACGCCGCTCGCAGAGCGCATCCAGGCGCAGCTCGAGGACGCCGGCATCGCCGTCGACCTCGCTCCTGCACCGTTCGCGACCGAGCTCGACGCGTACGTCAACGGCACTGAGGGCTTCGGCCTCTGGTTCTGGGGTCCGGACTACGCCGACTCCGCGAACTTCCTGCCCTTCGCGCCCGGTCTGAAGGTCGGCCTCCGCGCCGGCTGGGCGGCCGAGGCGAACCCGGAGATCGCGGGCATCGCCGCCGGTGCGGCCGCCGCGACCGACGCCGAGCAGCGCACCGAGGCCTTCACGGAGTTCGCCGAGGCCATGCAGGCCGAGGGCCCGTTCGTGCCGCTGATCGTCCCCGGTCGCAACATCTCCTCCGCCTCCAGCGTGTCCGGCGCCGTCTACAACTCCGTGTGGGAGATGGACATCGCCGAGATCACGCCCGCCGGCTGATCGGACGACTCATGACGACAGTGGCCGTGCAGAGGCAGGCGCAGCGGCGCCGCTCGCCTCTCGTCGGGTACCTGCTGCGGCGGGCCGGGACCTCCCTGCTCCTGTTGGTGGGCGTGACCATCGTCACGTTCGCGCTCACCAACCTGGTGCCGGGAGACCCGGTCTCGGCCGCGCTCGGCGAGGGCGCGTCGCAGAACCCCGCGACGCGCGAGGCGTTCATCACGGCGAACGGTCTCGACCAGCCACTGTTCGTGCAGTACTTCATCTATATGGGGAACCTGCTCCGCGGGGACCTCGGCACGTCGCTGGTGACCGGACGCCCGGTCACCAGCGACCTCGCCACCGCCGTGCCCGCGACGATCGAGATCGCGATCAGCGCGATCATCGTCAGCCTCGCGGTCAGCGTCGTGCTCGGCACGCTCGCCGCCTACCGCCGCGGACTCGTCGCCGACCAGGTCATCCGCGTCGTCACGCTCGTCGGGCTCAGCGTCCCGACCTTCTGGCTCGCGCTGGTCAGCTTCTACGTGTTCTTCCTGGAGCTGCGCATCGCGCCGGGCTCCGGACGCATCTCGCCGTCGATCACCCCGCCGCCCCGTGTGACCGGGCTCTACACGGTCGACTACCTCCTCAACGGCGACGCGGTGGGCTTCTTCGACGCCCTCGCGCACCTCGCGCTGCCGGTCATGGTGCTCTCGCTCGTGACCATCGGTCTGCTCACCCGCTTCATCCGCACCTCGGTGCTCGAGGTCCTCGGCAGCGACTACGTGCGGGCAGCCCGTGCCAAGGGCCTGCCGGCGATGCGCGTCATCCTCGACTACGTGCTGCGGGGCGCCTCGCTGCCGATCCTCACCGTGGTCGGCGTGGCCTTCGGAGCCCTGCTCTCCGGAACGGTGCTCGTCGAGTCGGTGTTCGCCTGGCCGGGGCTGGGCACGTACGCCTACAACTCCGCCGCGAACCTCGACCTGCCCGGCATCATGGGCGTGGGCCTCGTGGTCGGCGTCATCTACCTCCTCATCAACTTCATCGTGGACCTGCTCTACGGCGTGCTCGACCCGAGAGTGAGGATCGCATGAGCCGCATCGCCGCAGCGACCCCCGCCGGACGCTTCCGCTTCCGCTGGCCGCGCGCCTGGCGCACCCCGCTCGGCATCATCGGCACCGTCATCGCCGGTGCGTGGATCATCGTCGCCTTCACCGCGCAGTGGTGGGTGCCCTACCCGCCGAACGCGCAGGTGCTGCCCCGTCTGCAGGCGCCGGGCATCGACACGATCCTCGGCACCGACGGCAACGGCCGCGACATCTTCTCCCGATTGATGACCGGCGCGACGGTGAGTCTGCCGCTCGCGCTCATGCTCGTGATCGCCGCCCTCATCATCGGCACCCTCGTCGGCGCGGTCGCCGGGTACTTCGGGCGCGCCGTCGACGAGACGCTCATGCGCATCACGGACCTGTTCATGGCGTTCCCGACCGTGATCCTCGCGATGGTGGTCGCGGCCTCGCTCGGCCCCTCGCTGTTCAACGCCGTCATCGCCGCGATCGTGGTCTCGTGGCCGCAGTACGCCCGCGTCACCCGCAGCATCGTGCTCGGTCTCCGCGGACAGAACTACGTGATCGCGGGCCGCCTGCTCGGACACTCGCCGGTGCGCACCCTGTTCGTCGACATCCTCCCGAACATCGCCGGCCCGGTCCTGGTGCTCGCGACACTCGACATCGGGGCGGCGATCCTGCTGCTCTCCGGCCTCTCCTTCCTCGGCCTGGGGGCGCAGCCGCCGACGGCCGAGTGGGGGTCGATGATCTCCGGTGCGATGCAGAACTTCGACGCCTGGTGGCTCGGAGTCTTCCCCGGTCTCGCGATCCTCACGGTGGTGCTCGCGTTCAACTTCCTCGGAGACGCGATGCGCGACGTGCTCGACCCGACCGCCGAGATCGCCCACGAGAAGCAGGCGGAGCACACGGCTTCCGCGACGGGGGTGCCCGCATGACCGCGCACAGCACGGCGACGCTGAGCATCCGCGACCTCACGATCGACATCGGCCGTCCGCTGGTCAAGGGCGTGTCCCTGGAACTCGAACCGGGGCGCATCCACGGCCTCGCGGGGGAGTCCGGCTCCGGCAAGACGCTCACCTCCCTCGCCGTGCTCGGCCTGCTGCCGCGACAGGCGAAGACCGGCGGCTCGATCCTGCTCGCGGGGGAGGAGCTCGTCGGTCGCAACCGCCGGGGGCTCAACCGCATCCGCGGGAAGCGCATCGCGATGGTCTTCCAGGATCCGTCGGCCTCGCTGCACCCGCAGCTTCCGGTCGGTCGGCAGCTCACCGATCACATGCGCGTGCATCTCGGGCTCAAGGGCGCCGCTGCGCGCGAGCGGGCGGTGGAGCTGCTCCAGACCGTGCAGGTGCCAAATCCGGCCGAGGCGTTGAAGCGGTATCCGCACCAGTTCTCCGGCGGGCAGCGGCAGCGCATCGCGATCGCGTGCGCCCTCGCGTGCGATCCGGAGGTGCTGCTCGCGGACGAGCCGACGACCGCCCTCGACGTGACGGTGCAGGCCGGCATCCTGAAGCTGCTGCGCGACCTCGCGATCGAGCGGAACCTCGCCGTCCTGCTCGTGACTCACGACCTGGGCGTGATGAGCGCGATCGCCGACACGGTCGCCGTCATGAAGGACGGTCGCATCGTGGAGCTCGCCGACCGGGAGACGCTGTTCCGCGCCCCGCAGCACGAGTACACGCGCATGCTGCTCGCGGCCCTGCCGGGGTCGCGCATCGATGAGAGCCCGGAGGAGGCCGCGGATGAGTGAGGTCAGCGTCCTCGACGCGCGCGACGTGGTGGTGCGGTATCCGGGCACCCCGCCCGTGATCGCGGTGAACGGCGTCTCGCTGAGTGTCGCGGCGGGAGAGACGGTCGCCCTCGTGGGCGAGTCCGGCAGCGGCAAGTCGAGCCTGGCCCGCGCTGTCGTCGGCATCGAGAAGACCGCCGGCGGGACGGTGTCGTTCCGCGGAGCCCCCGTCGCGCCGCTGGGGATCCGTCGTCGTGACACGGCGCTCACGGGCATCCAGATGGTCTTCCAGGACCCGGCGACCTCGCTGAATCCGCGCCGGCGGATCGGCGACCAGATCTCCGACGGCATCGCGACCGCCCGCGCGCGCGGTGCCGCCGGTTCCACCGTGGAGGAGTGGCTGGAGCGGGTCGGACTGCCCGCTGAGGTGCGCACCCGCTTCCCGCATCAGTTCTCCGGCGGCCAGAAGCAGCGCATCGCGATCGCCCGAGCGCTCGCCGCGCGGCCCTCGCTGCTCGTCGCCGATGAGCCGATCTCCGCCCTCGACGCGTCCACCCAGACGAGTGTCGCGGGGCTCATGCGCGACCTCGTGGCCGAGTCCGGCGCCGGGATGCTCTTCATCTCCCACGACCTCGCCGTCGTGCGCCGCATCGCCGACCGCACGTTCGTGATGTTCGGCGGGAGGGTGCTCGAATCAGGGCCGACCGCTGAGCTCTGGGCGGCGCCGCGGCACCCCTACACGCAGGCGCTGCTCGCCGCGATCCCGGAGCCCGACGGCACCGGCCGCATCCCCGATGCCCCCTCCGCCGACGACCGCGCGGTCTGGGCCGAGGTGCCTCCCGTCGCCTACTGACGCCGGGCACGGCGGGGCGGACCCGATGCTCCGTCAGGGAGATTCGTCGGAGATGCGCTGAGCCCGATCGAGGTCTTCGGCCCGGAGGAGCTTCGACGCCTGAAGGATCTCGACGCCGAGAAGGTGCCCGTCGGCGTCGAAATCGAGGATGATCTCCCCGGCGCCGTGCGGGTTGCGTATCTCCGGTACCTGCGCGGCGGATTCGCCCGCGTGGAGCTCACGTCCGACCGGGAGGTACGCAGCATCCGCTTCGGGGTCATATCTGAGGTGCATCAACGGCCTCCGCTCGTTCCTCCGCCACCGGTCCTGGTGACGGCGAAGGGCCGGAGCATGCACCCCGGCCCTTCGCGTGTCTCGTGCGATCAGAGCGGCGCGACGATGTCCTGCTTCACGTCCCACTCGGTGATCTCGAGCGCGACGTCGACCGACTGCCCCTGGACGGTCGCGGAGCTGGTCGAGGCGAGGTTGACGTAGTCCTCGGTGACCTCGAACACGACCTCGACGGGCGTGCCCGCCTGCTCGACGGTGCCGCTGACGAGGTAGACCTTCTGGCCGAGGCGCTCGCCGGTGCCGGTCACGGTGAAGTCACCCGTGATGGCCTTCGCCGTCTCGGCGGGGTCCATCGCGGTGACGTCCTTCGCGGTGGTGCTGAGGCCCGCGATGATCGGGTCGCTCGACGACGGGTCGGCGGTCTGCCAGTCGCTCGACGGCGACTTCACCCAGACGTCGTCGCCGATCGCGACGATCGAGCCCATCGGGGAGAGCGACTCCAGCGCCTTCTCGGACGGGTTGAAGCGCGTGGTGGACTCCATGCCCATCACGACGGTCTTGGCGGCGTAGCCGGCAGTGTCGGTCATGGCCTCGGCGATGCAGGCGCCGAGGGCAGAGCCGTCGACGGTGGCGCCGTCGGCGAGCTCGGGGCAGTCGGTGGACGGCGCTTCGGCCTCCTGCGACGCGGCCCCGCTCGGCTTCGACTCGGCCGGCTTGTCCGACGCTCCCGCCGAGCATCCGGTGAGCATGACGGCGGCGGCGAGCACGACGCCGACCCCCCACTTGTTGACGCGCATGGCGCCCCCCTCCAGGTCATGTGCCGATGACCGTCACCAGGCACGCCCTCCAGCATGCCAAGGACCGAGCGGATGTGCGGGAGGCGGTTCCGAGGAAACTCCGCTAGACTGTCGAGGTTGTCTGCCTTGCGGCGTCCATTCGGGATTCCACGGGCGGGCACGTGCACACACCCTCCTGCTCCCGGGAAAGCCCCGAGAGCCGTTCTAGTCCGAAGGAGGTGGGTAAGTGACGCACCAGTACGAACTCATGGTCATTCTGACCCCCGAGATCGACGAGCGCCAGGTCGCCCCGACGCTCGACAAGTTCCTGAAGGTCATCACCAACGATGGTGGCTCTATCGAGAACGTCGACATCTGGGGCAAGCGCCGTCTCGCCTACGAGATCCAGAAGAAGACCGAGGGCATCTACGCCGTCGTCAACTTCACCGCGACCAGCGCCGCCACGCAGGAGCTCGACCGTCAGCTCAAGCTGAACGAGCAGATCATGCGCACCAAGGTGCTCCGCGCTGAAGAGGCTCAGGCGATGATCGCTTCCGAGGCCAAGCGCTCCGAAGAGAAGGCTGCCCGCAAGGCCGCCAAGGCTGCGAAGGCCTAAGTCTCATGGCCGGCGAAACCGTCATCACCGTGGTGGGCAACCTCACCGCCGACCCCGAGCTGCGCTACACGCAGAACGGGCTGCCGGTGGCGAACTTCACCATCGCATCGACGCCTCGCAACTTCGACCGTGCCGCGAACGAGTGGAAGGACGGCGAAGCGCTGTTCCTCCGCGCCTCGGTGTGGCGTGAGTTCGCCGAGCACGTGGCGGGCTCGCTCACCAAGGGCATGCGCGTGATCGCGCAGGGTCGTCTGCGCCAGCGTTCCTACCAGGACCGCGAGGGCAACCAGCGCACCGCGATCGAGCTGGAGGTCGACGAGATCGGCCCCTCGCTGCGGTACGCGACCGCGCAGGTCACCCGTGCGGCCTCGGGCGGTGGCGGCGGGGGACAGTCCCGTCCCGCGCAGCAGCAGCAGGTGTCGGAGGAGCCGTGGTCCACGCCCGGCTCGTCGACCAGCGCCGACGCCTGGAGCACTCCGGGCAGCTTCGGCGACGACACCCCCTTCTGAAAACACTTCTTCACGGGTGGGTCCCTGAGCTTGTCGAAGGGCCGCACCCCGCTCATCACTAAGGAAAAACTATGGCTGGAAAGTCGAGCGGCGACCGCCGCAAGCCGCGGAAGGGTGGCAAGCCCACCGCTCCCGCGAAGTCCATCCGGGTCGGTGTCATCGATTACAAGGATGTCGCCACCCTTCGCAAGTTCGTCTCGGAGCGCGGCAAGATCCGCGCCCGTCGTATCACCGGTGTCTCGGTGCAGGAGCAGCGTCTGATCGCCACGGCGATCAAGAACGCGCGCGAAATGGCGCTCCTGCCCTACGCTGGCGCCGGCCGGTAAGGGGTATCGAGATGGCAAAGCTGATTCTCACGAACGAGGTCGCCGGGCTCGGTAGCGCCGGTGACGTGGTCGAGGTCAAGAACGGGTACGCCCGCAACTTCCTCATCCCGCAGGGCTTCGCTACGGCGTGGACCCGCGGTGGCGAAAAGCAGGTCGCATCGATCCAGGCCGCGCGTCAGGCACGCGCGATCCACGACCGCGACGAGGCTGTGGCCCTGAAGAACACCCTCGAGGGCACCAAGGTGCGCCTCGCGGTGAAGGCCGGCAAGGAAGGCCGTCTGTTCGGCTCGGTGAAGACCGCCGACGTCGCAGAGGCCGTCACGGCTGCGGGCCTCGGCTCGATCGACAAGCGCAAGGTGCACATCACCTCGCCCATCAAGGCGACCGGTGAGCACGAGGCGACCGTGCGTCTGCACGAGGACGTCACTGCCGTCATCACGCTGCAGGTCGTCGCCGCCAAGTAAGGCACCCGACGGGCCCTGCCTGTCGAACAGAACGCCCCCTGTCCTCCGGGACAGGGGGCGTTTCTGCGTCTGGACGCGGGTCAGGCGGCAGGGGTGCTGCCTGATTCCATCGTCTGGTCGATGAGGTGATGCCTCCGTCGACGCTGCGCGACGAGCGCCCACGCCAACGCCACGATGCCGAGGCCGAACACCGCACCGCCGACGAGGAGCGGGACGTTCAGCGGCTCCTCGCCACGGGCAGAGGCGGCGAGGGTGCACCCGGGAGCGTCCGCGTCGAACACCGAACCGGCCGCGATGCAGTCGTTCAGCACGGTGACCTGACGGGCATAGGCCTGATCGGTGTGGACGCTGATCTTCCCGTCCGCCCCCACCTCGCACGGGTTGTCCTCCGTGCACTTCTCCCCGTCGGTGTTGCTCGAACTGTTCACCCCGACGATGGTCTTCCCGTCGGCGGCGACGAGGGCTGCCCCGGAGGTGCCGTGGTAGGTCTCGCAGTCCTCGTCCTTCGCCAGTCGCAGCGAGTCATAGAGCTCATACTCGCCTTCGCGCAGGGTGGGGACGATCGTCTCGACGGTGCAGGTGGAGCCCTCATCCGCCTGCAGGGTGACCACGTCTCCGATCTTCGGCGGCGCGGCGGCGATGTCCAGGACGGTGACGCCCTGCGATTCGAGGTCGGCGTAGGAGGCGTCGAGCCGATAGAGCGCGAGATCGGTGCCGGTCATGGTGGCGAACAGCAGCCGCTCCGTTCTCGATGTGGTCAGGAGGTACCCGTTCTCGTCCTTGAACGGGACCGAGGAGTCCGATGATCGGTCAAGCTCGAATGCTCCAGGCTGCGGGATGTCTCGAGACGGATCCACGGCCGGGGTGCAGTGCCCGTTGGTGAGGAGGAGGGCATGGTCCTCGTCCGTCGACGCCGCGGCTCTGACGATGGAGGACGCGCAGGGCCCGACGCCCGGGTAGCCGGCGAGGGGGTCATGGGGCACGACGTCATCGGGAATCGACTCGTACGTCGACATGACGGTCCGGATCCAGTCGGCGTGCGCGGTCACGTCGGTGAAGAGGCCGCTGACCTCCGGGTTCTGGTCCTCGCTGCCGGTGAGTATGCCGGCGAGGGCCCACCCTCCGTTCACACGGACGAGCAGCGGCCCCCCGGAGTCTGCGTTTCCGGTCTTGCCGTCGCCGTCGCCGGCGCACATCTCGCTGACTCGTTCGATGGTGGGGCAGTCGGCGTTGTCGAGGACTCGCGCGTCGAACTCCTTCAGCATCGTCGGATAGTGGGATTGTTCGCCCGGACTCGCGTCATTACCCCAACCGAGAAAACGCACCGCCGTGCCGACCTTCGGCCGCGCCGACGCGAGAGGGATCGGCGTCTGCGACACCGGCTCGTCGAAGCGCAACAGCATGAGGTCTTCACCGATCACGGGCTCGGTACCCTCGGGGAGGCGGAAGAACCGGCTCACCGTGGCGACCTCACCGCCTTCCGTCACGTCGGCGGAACCGAATTGGACCGTCCATCCCTTCGGCGTTCCCGTGCTGACGAGGTTGTTCTTGCGGCAGTGCGCGGCGGTGAGGCCCCAGTTCGCGTCGATCAGGGTGACGCCGCAGCCGTTGCCTCCCGGCCCCGGCGTCTCCGGGTAGCCGGGCTTGTAGGCGCCCATGAAGGGGTAGGACTCCGTCGCGTCGCTGCCGTCGCTGATCGCGAGCGCGGGCGTCGTGCCCGCGAGGACCAGGAGCGAGGCGAGCACGGCGGCGACGAGGTATCTGATGCGTGTCATGCGAAGGACCGTACGGACGGGGATGTTGCAGGACTGTCGCCGGATTCGCATACGCTCTCGCAACATCCGGTGGGGTGGGCTGGTGTCATGACCGCAGCGACGACATCGCGCGCGCCCTGGGGCGATGCCGCGAAGGGGCTGCTGATCGTCCTCGTGGTGTTCTGGCACGTCGTGCTGAAGACCTACCTGCAGGTCGACTGGCGGCTCGGCATCCCCCTTCCCGGAGCCTGGGGTCTCGCGAGCGACCTCATCTGGCCGTTCCTCATGCCGCTGTTCCTGTTCCTGTCCGGATACTTCGCCTCCGCAGCGTTGGCTCGACCGTGGGCGGCCGTGCTCCGTCCGCGCGTGGGCCGCTTCCTCTACCTCTATCTCCTCTGGAGCCTCATCCATGCCGCCGCGATGTGGGCGTTCCCCGACTTCCCGACGTTCGTACCGAGGAGTGTCTCCGCGTTCGTGGAGGGGGTGACGATCAGCCCGCCGAACACCTGGTACCTCTACGCCCTCGCGCTGTACTTCGTCGTCGCGAAGGGATTGCAGCGACTGCCGCGCGGCGTCCTGCTGGCGGGTTCCGGAGTCCTCTCGGTGGCGGTGGCCGCCGGGCTGGTCGATGTGGTGAGCAACCGCGGATCGCTCCTCTACAACCTCTTCTTCTTCCTCGGAGGTGCGTACCTCGCACCGCGCATCCGTCGCTTCACCGCTCGTCCGCGACCAGCACTCGCCGGGGCCCTGATCCTCGGGTACCTCGCCGCCTACGCCGTCATGCGCGTGACGGGTACGGAGACCGTTCCCGGGGTGTGGCCGGCGGTGTCCGTCCTCGGGGTGGCGATGGGACTCGCCGTCGCCCCGATCCTCGCGGGCCTCCCGCTGGCCGGGCGGGGCCTGCAAGCGCTCGGCGTCCGGAGCCTGCCCATCTACCTCCTGCACATGCCGCTGCTCGCGCTCGCCGACGCCGCGCTCGTGGGGGTCCTGTCCGACGCGGGGCAAGCCGTGCAGCTGCTCGCGGCCGTCCTGCTCCCGGTCGTGCTCACGGCGGGTCTGGTCGCCGCGTGCATCGGCCTCGATCGCCTCACCGCTCGCGATGGACTCGCCTGGCTGTGGGATCTGCCTCGTCGGCGGGCCGCGGTCGACGGCGCGCCTCGGAGAGTCCCCTGGCGGACACCGGTCGCGGTGCTGACCTTGGTGGGGGTCGGCCTCGCCGTCAGCGCCGCGGCGGCGGTCCCCGCCCGCCCCGCCGCGATCGCCGACCGCGCCGCGACCAACGAGGGCGAGGTCAGCATCGGCGCCGTCGGCGACATCCTGCTGTACGACGCGTCGCGCGGGATCCCGGTGGATCGCGGACGATCGACCTTCGACGCCGTGCGCCCGTGGTTCACCGAAGACATCGTCACCGGCAACCTCGAGCAGGTGATCGCGGCGGACACCGGCGTCGACAAGTGCGGCGGGAGCGACCACTGCCTCGCGTTCCGCAGCGAGCCGGATGCCGTGGAGGCGCTGCGTGGATTCGACGTGCTCAATCAGGCGAACAACCACAGTCACGACTTCGGCCGGGAGGGCGTCGACGAGACGAGGACGATCCTCCGCGCAGAGGGCATGGACGCGGTCGGCGACCGGAACGAGGTCGTCGTGACGAGGGTGGGGGAGACCACCGTGGCCCTGGTCGGGTTCGCGCCCTACGGGGGGTTCAACCGGGTCACCGACCTCCGTCACGTCGGTCAGGTGGTGCGCGCGGCGGCGGAACAGGCCGATCTCGTCGTCGTCCACGCGCACATGGGCGCCGAGGGACCAGAGGCCGACGCGGTCACCGGCGGGACCGAGCACAGCTTCGGGGAGAACCGGGGTGATCCGCAGGCGTTCGCGCATGCGGCCGTCGACGCCGGGGCCGATCTGGTGGTCGGGCACGGTCCGCACGTCGTCCGGGGTGCGGAGTTCTACCGTGGCCGGCTCATCGCGTACAGCCTGGGCAACTTCGCGGGAGGGGGCGTCTTCGGGGCCGAGGAGGAGACGCGCTTCGGCGCCTACCTGTCGGTCCGTCTCCGCGCAGACGGAACGTATCTCGGCGGACAGGTCCGCTCGATCGGCTTGGAGGCCGACGGCGGCGCCCCGGCGCCCGATCCGACCGGTCGGGCCGGCGCCCTGATGGACGAGCGCGGCCGACGGGACTTCCCGGGCAGTGCCGCCGTCGTCGACGCCGACGGGTCGATCGCCCCGCCGTGAGTATAGGCTGCTGGCCATGACGGACGACGTTCGCAATGTGCGCGAGGCCCTTTCCACCATCCACGAGCACTGGCAGCCGCACCGGCTGACGAGCGTCAACGACTACGACGTCAAGGTCGTGAAGCTGCAGGGCGAGTTCGTCTGGCACACGCATCCCGAGACCGACGAGCTGTTCTTCGTGGTGAGCGGGCGCCTGACGATCCAGCTCCGCGACCGCGACGTCGTCCTGAACCCGAACGACGTGTTCGTCGTTCCTCGGGGGGTCGAGCATTGCCCGAAAGCCGAGGAAGAGGTGCAGGCGATCCTCTTCGAGCCGAAGGGCACGGTCAACACCGGAGACGCAGGCGGCGACATGACGGCGGAGCTCCAGGAGCTCGGCTAAGCCCCATCACGTCCCGTGCGTCCGCGGAACGGGCGCACGGATGCCCCGCGGTGGGGGGACCACGGGGCATCCGCCGTTTGCGCGGCGGTCACGCTCGGCAGAGGAAGCGCAGCGAGGGCTGCACCGCACGGGCGGACGCTGCCGCGCACCGGCGGGGGCGAGTCTCCTCCCCCGAGGACATCGCCACCGCCGGGGCTCAGCGCCTACGCCGTGCGACGGCGCAGCAGGCCCGCACCTCCCAGCAGCAGGAGAGCGGCGAGGGCCCACAGCCACGGGGCCGAGGCGCCACCGGTCATCGCGAGACCGGTGGCCTCACCCGTCGCGGCGGCACCCGCAGCCCACGGCATGCTGGTCATGCCGGCTCCGGTGCTCGGCGTCGTTCCCGGGTTCGCTCCGGGGTCGGTTCCGGGGTTGGTGCCGGGGTCGGTGCCCGGGTCGGTGCCCGGGTCCGTTCCGGGATCAGTGCCCGGGTCCGTGCCCGGATCGGTGCCGGGGTTCGTGCCGGGATCGGTCACCGTGCTCTCGCCGACGACGGAGATCGCGTTCCCGCCGATCGTGATGGGAAGCGTCACCGGTAGCTCCAGCTGAGTCCCGCCGAGGACGCTGTCGTCACCGCCGGTGGTGCTGCCTCCGGTCGCGGGTGCGGTCGGGGCCGTGGCGCCGCCGGTGGTGCCGGTGACGGTGGCGTCGTCGGTGACGGAGATGGCGTTGCCGGTGACGCCGATGGGGGCGGTCACGGGCGCGACCACCTGGGTGCCGCCGAGGATGCTGTCGTCACCGCCGGTGGTGCTGCCTCCGGTCGCGGGTGCGGTCGGGGCCGTGGCGCCGCCGGTGGTGCCGGTGGCCTCGCTGTCGCCGAGGAGCGAGATGGCGTTGCCGCCGACGGTGACGGGGGCCGTCACCGGGGCGACGACCTGGGTGCCGCTCGCCGTGCCGTCCTCGCCCGAGGTGCTCGACCCGGCCGCGGGCGCAGCCGGTGCCGGGCTGGTGCCGCCGGAGGTGCCGGTGGCCTCGCTGTCGCCGAGGAGCGAGATGGCGTTGCCGCCGACGGTGACAGGCGCCGTCACGGGTGCCACGGCCTGCGTGCCCCCGAGGATGCTGTCGTCACCGCCGGTGGTGCTCCCGCCGGCCGCGGGTGCGGTCGGGGCCGCGGTGCCGCCGGTGGTGCCGGTGGCCTCGCTGTCGCCGAGGAGCGAGATGGCGTTGCCGCCGACGGTGACGGGGGCCGTCACCGGGGCGACGACCTGGGTGCCGCTCGCGGTGCCGTCCTCGCCCGAGGTGCTCGACCCGGTCGCCGGGGCAGGCGCCGGTGCTGCG
This sequence comes from Microbacterium sp. NRRL B-14842, assembly GCF_050470785.1. Lineage (NCBI taxonomy): Bacteria > Bacillati > Actinomycetota > Actinomycetes > Micrococcales > Microbacteriaceae > Microbacterium > Microbacterium sp. NRRL B-14842. The sequence goes on from NZ_JBFLUM010000001.1 coordinate 3,205,508, forward strand.
GCGCTCTCTCCCTCAGCGGCCGACTCGGAGTCACCGAGCAGCGAGATAGCGTTGTCGGACACGGTCACCGGGGCGTTGACCGCCACCAGAGCCTGCGTGCCCGAGAGCACGCCATCCAGGCCGTCCGTGTCGAGGGAGAGCACCCCGGCCGCGTCAGGGGCCTGGGGAGCCGCGCTCTGGGGAGGAGCGGCGGCCGGGGTGCTGGTCGTGGAGTCTTCGGTGAGGCTGATCGCGTTGTCCGTCACCGTGACGGGGAGGTTCACGGTCACCACGGCTTGGGTGCCGGATGCGGTGCCCTCCTCGCCGCTCGTCTGCGGAGCGGGGGCGGACGCCGGTGCGGGAGCCGGAGCAGGGGCGGGAGCCGGGGCCGGAGCCGGCGCGGTGGATGCCGCGTCGCCGAGCACGGAGATCGCGTTGTCGACGACCGTGATCGGGGCGGTGATGGGCGCTACTGCCTGGGTGCCGGAGAGGAAGCCGTCGTCTCCGGATGTCTCGGCCGCATTGGCGGCCGTCGCGCCGAGCAGGGTGATCCCGCCGGCGATGAGCGTGCCCCAGAGGACGCGCTTCGCGTAGGTACGCATGATGGTTCTCCTGACGTGACTGGTCTGTCTGATGGGATGCGCGCGAGGAAGTGCGCGCGCAGCACGGCATCTGTCATCCCGGTGGGATGACGCGACAGTCCGTCAGTCAGGCGAGACGTCGGTGTCGGCGACGGGTGCGCCCGGAAGGGCGTCGTCCCGTGCGCCGGCGGCCCGCTCCCAGGCACGGAGCGGGGTTGCGCCGATCTCGCTGAGGCGAGCGGGGGCGCTGGCGGAACCTCCGGCCGAGGTGGCGGAGGAAGAGGCGGGGGCGGTCGGAGCGGCCGGAGGAGCACCGAACGGCACCGGAGCGGTGTCACCGGCACCGGCGTCCGAGGAGTCGGGTGCGGAGACCGGACCTGCGAAGGAAGCCACGGTGCGGAGCACAGAGTCCTGGCCCGTGCTCGGCGAGGCCGACGGTGCGGGAGCAGGCTCGGGAAGCGCGGCGATGTCCTCGCGCACAGGGGGGACGCCCATGGGGACGGAGCCCTCCGGGGTCTGCGGTGCAGCCGGCTCATGTGGCGTGAGCACCTCGACGACCGGCGGAACGGTCTCTTCGACGACGCCGCCGATCAGGCTGGTCGTGCCGTCGACGACACCGACGACGTTCTCGACCAGGTCGATGGCGCCGGAGTCCACGACGATGCCGCCGACCAGCGGAAGGCCGCCGACGAGGTCGAGCACGGGCGCGGTGATCTGCGAGACCGGTGCAGAGCCGAGCACGTCGGTCACGGGCTCGACGACCGTCTCGGTGGTCTCGGCGACCGCCTCGAGCAACGGAGCCGCAGTGTCTCCGACGACCGGGACCTGCGTCACCGTTTCGGTAACCGTCTCGACGACGGCGGGAGCCGCCTCCTGGACCGGAGCAACGGTGTGGGTCACGACCGGCGCGACGACCTCCTGCACGACGGGGGCCACGACCTCCTGGACCACCGGCGTCGCCACCTGCTTCACCACCGGAGCCACGACGTTGTTCACGACCGGCTTCGTCACGGCGGTGACCGTCTCCGACACGACGGAGGTGAGGCCGTCGAGCGGACCCTTCGGCTCCTCGGCCGCATGCGCGGAGCCCCCACCGGTGAGGACGGTCAGGGCCGCCCAGGCGAGCACGCCGACGCCACCCCAGAGGACGGCGTTGGGTACGCCGCGTCGGGTGGTCCGAGCGTCCACGTCGTCCTCCCCCTCCGAAGGTCTACGGGTGTGTCGATGGGAGGCACAATACTCGCGGACCCCCTCTCTGTCCAGGGGCGTTTACATCCGATTCGTCTCGTGTCAGATCGTGACGCGCCCGGCGGATTTCCGGCTTGACTTTCCCCAGGTTCTACACATGCCCCCTCCGGAGGGGAAACCTTCAACGCGCAATTTAAACTCGTTTTCATCCACAGGCTGGGGAAACGATTTATACCTGGTCAGTTCGCAGAAAAAACTTCGCTCTTCACACCGTCCACCGGGTTATCCACACCCGTTCTGCACAGACACTCCGAGATTGTCCGCACGCTGTCCACATGGTTATCCACAGGCCGTGTTGCACCGTGTGGAGACCGCTCATAGCGTGGTCGAGCGACCGAATGTCGGGGGCACCTGCTTGTCTGGGGATGGCCGCCGCGCGGCCGCGGTCCCCCGCACCGGCATCCGCGAATGCGCGCGCGGGGCCCGCCTCAGAACCGTCGCATCGAAGGGAACACAGTGTCGATCGCCGACATCTCCGCGGAGCGCCTGGGAGGGCAGCGTCCGCCCGAGCGCACCCCTCCGCACGACCTCCTCGCCGAGCAGAGCGCCCTGGGCGGCATGCTTCTGTCGAAGGACGCCGTCGCCGATGTGATCGAGACGCTCAAGGGCGCCGACTTCTACATCCCGAAGCACGAGCTCATCTTCGAGGCCATCCTCTCCCTCTACTCCCACGGTGAGCCGACCGACGTCGTCGCCGTCACCGACGAGCTCATCAAGACCGGTGAGCTGAACAAGGCGGGCGGCGCGGACTACCTGCACACCCTTACGTCGATCGTCCCGACCGCGGCCAACGCCGGCTACTACGCGGGCATCGTCTCCGAGCGAGCGATCCTCCGCCGCCTCGTCGACGCCGGGACGCGCATCGTCCAGCTCGGCTACGACGGCCAGGGCGACGCGACCGACATCGTCAACAACGCGCAGGCGGAGATCTACTCGGTCACCGGCTCGGAGACGGCCGAGGACTACGTACCGCTCACCGTCGCGGTCGATGCCGCCGTCGAGGAGATCGAGGCGGCCAACGGCCGCGACGGTTCCATGACCGGCATCCCCACCGGCTTCCGCGAGCTCGACGAGCTCACCAACGGCCTGCACGGCGGCCAGATGATCGTCGTCGCCGCGCGACCCGCGATGGGTAAGTCCACGCTCGCCCTCGACTTCGCCCGTGCGGCCTCGATCGGGCACGACTTCCCCTCGATCTTCTTCTCGCTCGAGATGGGCAAGAGCGAGATCGCGATGCGTCTGCTCAGCGCCGAGGGGGCGATCCCGCTGCAGAACATGCGCAAGGGAACGCTCGACCCGCGGGACTGGACGACGGTCGCCGCCACCCGCGGCCGCATCAACGACGCCCCGCTCTACATCGACGACAGCCCGAACATGACGCTCGTCGAGATCCGGGCGAAGTGCCGGCGGCTGAAGCAGCGGGCCGGTCTGCGGATGGTCATCATCGACTATCTCCAGCTCATGACATCCGGCAAGCGCGTCGAGTCCCGTCAGCAGGAGGTCTCGGAGTTCTCGCGAAGCCTCAAGCTCATCGCCAAGGAGCTGCAGGTCCCGGTCATCGCCCTGTCGCAGCTGAACCGTGGTCCCGAGCAGCGACAGGACAAGAAGCCCGCCATCAGCGACCTGCGAGAGTCCGGATCGATCGAGCAGGACGCCGACATGGTCATCCTGCTGCACCGCGACTCGGTCTATGACAAGGATGTCCGTCCCGGCGAGGCCGACCTCATCGTGGCCAAGCACCGTAACGGGCCGACCGCGACCATCACGGTCGCCTTCCAGGGGCACTACTCCCGGTTCGCCGACATGGCCCCGGGCGGCGACTTCAACTGATCGCTGACTTCCGCCGGCATGTGGCGATCGAGCGGAGTCGGCGTGGTATGATCGCTTTTGATCGGGGGAGTGGCCCGAAGCCTGCGCGTAGGTCGCGTGTTCCGGGAACGCTCTCGTCGTCGTCAGGCGACGCGGCACAGCACCGTTGATCGTCGCGGTGTCGGCCCTCATACGCCAAGCCCGACACACTCCGCCGTTCCGCCGAGTGACGTCGCCGTATGGGTCTGGGAGCGCGGTGCCGGGGTGCGAGAGGGCGACCTTGACCATCTGGCCCTGGTCGAGAAGGCGCTCGCTCGTGAACGCCTCCGGGACCTGAGCGGACAGCTGCGTGTGGAGCTCCCGGCACATCACACCGTCGAGGGTCTGCACGAGGTGGTCCACGACGGGAGCGCTCGACTGGTGCGGACAATCAGTGGTGGCTGATCTCCGCACGGGGGCGTGACGTGGCCCGAGCGCTTGCCGGGGCGAGAGTGCCCGTCCCGGTCACGTTGGAGGGTGACCGGTGGTATCTGATGGAAGTGAGAAGAACTGTGTGAGTGAGGTCCATCCGCCGGAACTCAGCGGCCTGCTCACCCGGTTCGAGGACCCGTGGCCAGCAGTGCTCGAGGTCGGACCGGGGTGGTGTTCGCTCCTAGTCACTCTGGATGGCACGCTGGCGAGTATCGCTCCGACGTGCGTCGTCGCGCAGGTGAAGTCGAAGTTCGCGGTGCTGTCGTTCTGCGCTCGCCCGACCGAGGACCCGGCCGGCTTCGATCCGGTCTTCACTGCCGCCGTCGATGCGGCCGAGCGAGAAAGTGCTTGGACGTGTGAAGAGTGTGGGGCGCCGGCAACGGTCCACACGGTGGCGCTGTGGTCCGTGGCGCTGTGCCCGTCGCACGCCCGGAACGCTAGCGGCTCCAGACGGTAGAACGGTCATGACCGCGGGCGCGGCGATGTGTGCGTCTGTGGGCCGGCGTGCGCCACATCAGTCTCATGAGTGCGCCGGAGTATGGACGCGACGTGGACCGATCCGCGATCGCTGCCATGTTCGGTGTGTTCGCGGCCGCGCGAGACTTCGGTGTTGGAGAGTCGACGTTCCTTGAGTCGCTCGTTGTGCACGCAGCACCGGGGGAGATCGTGGCAGGCGTCGGGGTCTTGGGCGGGATTCGTGCGTCGTTGCAGAACGCGACTGCCGATGCTTCGGCTGTGTTGCGGGGCGTAGCGGGTGACCTAACTCGAGCTCCCGGGCATCGGTGAACTCGTAGGTTGGCTTCTGCTTATGGCGCGGAGTAGTGAGACCATATCGCCCCGATGAGGAGGGCGAGCTCGTCGCGGTTTCCCCGTAGCGCCGCCTCTCGGACGAGGCGCCCAAGGGTATCGTCGTCGCGGGCATCTCGTCTCAGACTGCGGATCTCGTCGAGGTCGTCCGTTACACCGGTGTGGCGCACGTCCTCGTCGCTGTCTGCATCGGGGATGACGGTGGAGACGGGGAAAAGATCGAGGGGGACGGGCTGGGCTGCGACGGGCCGCGACGCAGCGTCGGACAGTTCTGTCTGCGGGATCGGCCAGTTTCCGGTGGGAAGTTCGCGGAGTTCGTTGCGATGTTTGATGAGGAAGCTGGCGCCGAAGGAACTGTGCACCCAGCTCCACACACTGTCGCGGGAGGGGTAGACCTGGCGGGTGTGATCGATCCATCCCAGCCCGCTGATCGCGGGGGTGCCGTCTGCGAGTCCGACGGTATCGAGTTGGGACGTGGGCGGCTTCCAGCGAAGAATGTCGGGGTGAGCGAAGGGGCGCACATGTTCGCCGAGTGCGACAGCGGCCAGCCGTGCGGCGGTGGCGCGCAGGTAGACCTCGTCTTGTACGGGGCTGGGGAGTGGTTGTGGGTGGGCGGCAGCGATCAGTGCGGCGGCCATCGTCGCGATCGTGTCGGTGTCTGTGCCGAGGGTGTGCGCGGCGAGGAGGGTCGCCGCTCTCGGGTCGGTGGGGAACGCGGCGGCGAGGGCGAGTGCTGCGATGACGGTGCCCGTGCCGCTGCCGAGTGTCTTCGGATCGCGGAGCCCCATCTGGTCAACAAGGGTCTGGTAGGTGTCGGACGTCGGGGGGGTGTGGGCGACGAACCGGCCAGCGATGTCGAGGAGTGCGTCGCATTCGTCGGCTGCTTGATTCCAGGCGTCGTCGAAGGAGCGTTGTTCGTGGTGCTCCCATGCGGGGACCCAGATTGTCCAGAGGTCGGTGTCTTGTCGGAAGAACCGGACTGCGCGGCGGGCGGCAGCAAGCAGGTCGATCCATGTGCGGGGGGTCGGGGTGGTCGATTCTCGAAGGCTGTAAGAGAGGGCGATGGCGTGCAGGACGGCGCCCAGTAGCGCGCGAGGATGCCCGTGGGTGACGGTGGCGTCACGGATGACGGCGGAGATGTATGTGTCGTGGAACCCGTCGGCCCATACATGAGGCTGGATGCGCATTGCGGCGCCGTTACCGCCGGCCGTCGTCCACCCGTCGTAGAAGTTGGCGTACCAGGTGGCGTTGGCCTTCGTCATGCTGGTCGCGGCGGCACGGGACGCTCGTCCACCGCCGAGAGCGTAGGCGGGCCACACAGGAAGTTCGATGCGCGCGAAAGCTTCGACATCGAAGCCGGAACTGGAGATGCAACGGGCGGTTGCCAGTCGCAGCTGTGTGTCGTCGGAGTAGGTGCCGGCGGGGAGGTCAGCGTGCACTCCGTACTTGCCGCCGATGCGACGCCGCCAGTCAAGGGTCCCGTCCAGCTCGTTCCCGTGGGTGCGGTGACGAAGTCCGGATTCGTCGGTCAGCTCGGAGATGAATCCGACGGCGTCTGCCCAGGCAGCCCATAGCATCGACGAGGTGACTCGTCGCTCATATTCTCGCGCGTTGCTCGCTGGGCGCGGCCGCGATTCAGCCATGTGCAGTACCTCCATACCGAACGCTACTGGGTGTGGGGGACGTTCGGGGTGAGACGGAGAGCGGCGGGGTGATCATTGGAAGATCCCGGCTGCGACGGAGACGGAGAGTCCAGTGAGATCGATGCGGTCAGGGGTGCCTGTGACCTCGACGATCCCAGCGACTTCGTCGAGGTGATCTGGCTCTGGGACATAGACCGCGCGCAGGTAGGACAGGTCGATCCCTCCGGGATAGAGCACTTCGGCCTGTTCATCTGTGGGCAAGTGTGGGGGATGGTCAGCGGGACGATTCTTGGGGGTGTTGTACATGCCCCAGATGACGCGGGGCGCGAAGAGAGCTTCGAAGCCAGCGACACCCTGCCCACGGGTTGTAGCGGTGTATGCGTTGTTGCCGGTGCAGAAGTAGACGTCGTCGTGGTCGAGGAGACTGACGTCGAAGGACAGGCATGCCCACCAGATGTCGTCGTCCACGTGCCACCCTTTGGAGTGCCCGAGGAACGCGGAATTCACTTGGCTGACGGACAGGTTCACCCAGTTGACCCAGGCGATGTCACGGGATCGGTCGGGAGAGTTCAGGATCTTGATGTTCTCGAGGTAGTCGTCGACTTCGAGGAGCCCGCGGCTGAGAACCATCCCCTTGTGGAGGATGCCGATGAGGCCGTTGCTGGTGGTGAAGTGGAGCAGCTCGGTGACACCGCGTTCGCGGGCTAGATCCGAGGGGCGCGCAGTCATACGGAGATCTTCGTGTAGGTGTCGGCGGCGAAGTAGGACACGAGCGTTGAGGCTTCGGTCGGCTTGTAGCCGATGGTGACGGTCTGTTGTGCTCGTCCAATGCCCATAGCGAGTAGGCGTCGCAACCCGTCGAGGTCGGTGTCGTCGGCGGCGGCGCCGTGGGGGGTGACTTCGGCGTTGAGGCCCAGGATGACAACGTGGTCGAACTCGAGTCCCTTCGCGGAGTGCAGGGTGGACACAGCGACAGCCTCGTCTCCTGCGGGCCAATGGTCTGCACGCTGCAGGTCGACGTAGGGGACGCTCTCCGCATCGAGACGCGCAAGCAGTTCACTGTTCCACCCGCCGCCGAGCGCGTGCAGGAACGCGACGGACTCGTTGGCCAGATCCACTTTGCGGATGATGTTATCGAGGACCCATCGCAGCTGGCCGCGAAAACGGCCGGAGAGAATGATGGGCTTGGGGCCCTCGCGGGTAGCGGCGTCCAGGTCGGGCAGCATCCCGTCAGAACTGACCGTGAGGCCATCGACTAGGGGCCGCGCAAATGCGGCTATCTGACGCGTATTGCGATGGTTCTTCTTCAGCGACCGCACGCGAGGGTTCCTGAGGCCGACGTCGGACCAAGCGAAGCCGTGCTTATAGATCTGCTGCACGGCGTCGATGATGAAGGTCGTGGAGGTTTCGTCGTTGGTGTGAGCGAGGACCGCCCGTACCATATTCGCCGTGAAGTCCTGGGTCTCGTCAATGACGACGACATCCCATTTCAGGTTCGGATGGGCGGTGGCTGCGGCCGTCTCCAGGTCCCGCCAGTCTCCGATCTTTTTGGCTGCCTTCTGCCTCACGTAGGGGTACACAACCTCATCGAGCAGTCGGCGCCGGGCGGCTTCCTCCATACGTGGAGACGCTCCTCGGCCTTGTCGACGAGTGGTGAGGTAGGACTCCAGGTCGCCCGGAGCAAATCGGCCCAGAAGATACTTCACTTCATCGCAGATGAAATCTGGGTTCGCGGAGAAGTCGCGCGCAAGCCTTCTCAACAGCTGCTCCGCGTGATCAGCATCGACGTTGACGGAACTGCCGACGAGAGTCTTGGCCCACTTGGCGAAGGTCGCGACCGTGAGGGTGAGATTTCGGTCCGTCGTGACCTGCTCGGCCGCCAACGCCTCTACGTACCCCTTCAGCGTCTTGTTATACGTCAGGACGAGGACGCGGACGGGGTCAGTATGCTCCAATCGAGTGCGCCGTGCGAGGCGACTACGAGAGAGTTGTCGCAAGCGCATCAATGCAGTCGTCGTCTTTCCACTGCCCGCCGACCCCCGAATCACGAGCACTCCAGAGGGCTTCTCTTTGACTAGCTCCAACTGTTCCGGTGAGAGCGTCACGCTCTTCAGAATCTTCACGCATACCCCCGGCTGTAGTCCGCGTCACCCTTGATCACGCCGTAATGACACTAGTGAACCACACACATATAGAACCGTCGGCCTCAGCGTCAAGGTCGCGGCGACACGCTCGCCACCGAGAATGCGGTCAGGGCATGGGCCATCGGGTCGGTCGGTCTTCTCGTTCTAACCACTGCATGGGCGCTGCTTCTCGGGCGGGGGACGCTGGAACGTCTTACCGCTCGCGCCAGCAGCGCATTCGCTCTCTCGCGCGGCGCGCGTGGAGCTCGCTATTGCTGTCTCGTCCGATGCCGTCGGGCCTAGATCCGGCCGTGAGTTGCAGTGCCCAGCAGACAGGGCGACCGTGTCAGCTACACCGGTGCCGCGGGCCCAGGGTTGATCCAGTTCTGGACGATCGCGAGTATCCACCCGAGGATGCTTGTGGTTCCGACCTCTGTGACGAGGATGGTGCCGACTGCGATGACGAGCGAGACGATCGCCACCCATAGGGCCAGGCGCCCCAGCTTGAAGCTGTCCGCCGACGCGCCCAGCGACGCCACTGTGGAGAGAATTTCGCGAAGGTCGCGGTCTGATTCAATCAGGTTCGCGAATGTCGACTCGTGCTTGTCCTGCAGAGCTTCGTTGTAGTCGATGGGTTCCTCGACCTTGCGTCCTGCTTTCGCATCCGCGCGCCTATGCATCGGCGCGAGGGTGTACACGAACCTCGCCTCTCCTTCCCACCGCCAGTCTCTCTCCCAGAAGCGCTTCACGTCTCGATGCAGACTCGACAGGTCCAGGCTCAGAGTGAGGAAGCTTTGTCGCAGCGCGCGGAGAGCCTTGGGGCGGAACTTCCCGTGCAGGTTGGCTGCACTGTCGCGAACGGCGGCCTGCTCCCGAGCGGCAATTGCTAGGAGCCTTGACACTCCCATCATCACGAACAGGTTGTACATGTTCTCGCCAAGACGATGAGCGATCGCTCTGTTCACATCTCCGGAGTACCCAGCCAGTTCGTCTTCGCCCAGAGCCTCCACGACAGCATCTCTCTTGCCCCAGAGCGCCCACGCCGGGGCCTCGCCCATTGCCTGGTGCATTGACGGGCTCACCGGATCCAGAAGCAACTTGGGCATGTCGTCGGAGGTTAGGTGGTACACCGGTCGGGAATCGACGGCGAGGGCGCGGAGGGCGTCGCTGCGGGCGAGCGACTTCTCTCGCGAGATGTTGTGCGGCTCGGGCCTCGTCGGATCCAGCTGGTCGAGAAGAAGCATGTCCAGGGATGGTTGTGGCTCTCCGCGTCGACCGAAGAACCCAGGTAGGCGTCCGGTCAGCCAGCTGCGCGCTTCGTCATGAATTGCGCGGCGCACTGACTGCACCTTCCAGAAGGTACCCCAGTGTCGGTCGAAGCTTCTGGGTCTCGAGCCTGGGCGGTATCGCATGAACGGCTCATGCGGAGTATGCCAGGCCTCGTCGAGCGACTTCGCGGCCGCATCGGTGAGGTTGAATGCGCAGACCAGGGCGGTCAAGCCATCGCCGACCTGTATTGCTCGGAGTTCGACGGTCTCGAAGGACGCTGGTAACTCGCTGCGGATCGCGTCCGGGCCCCACCATGTGGAGCCTTTGCGAATGAGGGATGCCACATGCCACCACGTACTCCCGTTGCCTGCCCTGGCGCCCGCGAGCGTCTCGCGGTTCCCCTTATCCCGTGCGGCGAATAGTCGCGGCTTGTCCCAACCGTTGCGTGCCAGGCCCCGTTCAAGCGCAGGTAGATCAGCCGGTGGGAACAGTTCGACGAGCCAGAGGCCCGCGACGTTCACATGTTCACTGGGTGGGATTTGAATACCGTGCGCACGATCGTCGCGAGGCCAGGCGAAGTCGCGATCGTGTTGGTTGAACGGGAGGAGGTAGTTCACACCCTTGTTCAATAGCGTACGCAGGAACTGAGGCTGCACTTTGCGTCGCCAGCCGCTGGAGAGCCACATGAGCAGCCGGTACGGGGGGTCGTACCAGCGCGTGCCGTCGCCGATGGCGGGCACTAGATCGAACACGTCGTTGATCGTGTCGGACACGTCGACGTTGCGGCTTCGAGGCGACGCTCCACGCCGGCGTCGTTGACGGTACTTCTCCCGATCGCCTAGACCTTCGCTCGGCGTCGCCCGGTCACGCACGGGGCGTCACCCGCGCGGTGTCTGTGATCTGTGTCGCTCGTTCGGCAGTGGCCTTCAGTCCTTGCCGTGCCGACGGATCAACCCCATCACCGTCCCGTTGCCCCGCCCGGAGCGTGTGACTGATGGGCGTGACGGGGCTGAGGAGCTCTGCACCCGTTCGTTCCCATCGGGCGGGGTGCTCCGCTTCGACCAGCCCCCTCGCAGAGGGATAGCCCTGTATGTGAGTGAACTTCTGTGCGAGAAACCGCGCCTTGTCGGTGGGGACAATGAATCCCGCATGCCCGGACGTGGGGTTTGTGATGAAGCAACGGTGCTGCCCACTGACTGACGCGCCAGCCTCGCCGATCTCGTCGATAGGAGCTAGGAGCACGGAGTAAGTATCTCAGCACAACGCACAAACGCACGCCGAAGCTGGGTTCCTCGAGGTGGCGCTCGGGCAACGGGTTGATCCCTCGCTACCGGTCGGGCTCTGCCACTTTCCGAGCCTCCCCGCGAAAGCCCCGCCGCCATCGTTCCCCGCGCGACCCCGCCACGCGCTCGTCGCGGTGCGCTGCGTGCGTGCGGGGGATCAGACTGATCCCACTTGCTCGCGAAGAGGACGCGAATGACGTCGAACTACAGCCGAGGATGGCCGGTTGAGTGCTATCAGATGGATGGACGGGCGCATAGATGAGCTCGCGCACCCGGGGGCTTCGAAAAGATCGAAGAAGAGAGTTCTCCGAGCAGGGAAGGTGCTCCGCAATCCCGACGTCGATCGACCGATGGGACGGCCTCGCTAGCCGTGGCGGGAGCCTGGCGACGGGCGCATGCGTACCCGAAGAACTCGTCACAATCGACGACGTCGACGGTTTCAAGGGCGCACACTCGAACTACTTCGCCGACTTCCGCGACTTCATCAACGTCCTCCGGAGTGCCATCGCATTCAAGCGCGACGGCGAGCACGAGATGCCCTGGCTGAGTCAGTGACGGCGGGCGGTCTGGTGACGGGCGTCAGTACTTCGCGACGTCCAGGTCGACGTCCGATGTATCAAACGTCGACAGGTCGGTTTCGCTCAGACCAGCACCAGTCAGGTTTGCGCCCTTCAGGTTCGAGCGCGAGAGGTCAGTCTTTCGAAGATCGTCGTTCGAGAGGCTCACCTGCCGTGCCACCACCATCGGCATGCGCGCGCCGCGGAGAGACGCATTGGACAGATCTGCGGAGCTCAGATCCGCTCCTTCCAGTCTGGAGGCGGAGAGATCCGCCAGGCGGAGGTTCGCGTTGATAAGGCTCGCACGTTGTAGGTCCGCTCCGTACAGGTTGGCGCCCACCAGAGTCGCTCCCCTGAGATCTGCCCCAGAGAGGTCGGCAGCGACCAGAATCGCTCCCCGCAGGTCTGTCTCATGTAGCTGTGTTCGTGCGAGATCGATCGAACGCTCACCACGCCGTAGACGAGTTAGCCTCCCGATCACCGAGACCGCAGCGTTCACGTCCTCAGACAGCGGCGTGGGCTCGCCTTCTTGCCGCGGAGAGTTTCCGCGAATGTAAGCAGCGAGAACGTCGAGGATGGTCTGATGATCACGCATCGAGTCGAACGCGATCCGCTCGAGCGCATAGATCCCCCCAAGGCGTATCGACCGTTCTACAGACCCCAGTTGCGTGATCGCTTCGGTATAGCGTGACGTGGAATTCGCATCCCGTTCGAGGTCGGCTCCGACCCGGGCGATGCGATCGCGGCGCCACGTAAAGATGAGGGTGACGATCGCGATCAAGCCGCCGGCGGCCCACAGAAGATGCTGGCGTACGGAGGAGATCGCAGCGAGGCGTTCGGCCTCCGGTAGCGGTGTGGCCCCCGTTGCTGTGGTCGAGGGAAGATCCGCACCGACGATCACCGCTGGAAGCCACATCACGGCACAGATAATTCCCGCGACCACAGAGGTAAGAAGGAATAGCAACGCCGTGGCGCGCCAACGGGGTGCACGAGAACGCTTGCAGCCCGCCGGGCTCAGGTCAGTCATGCCCGTCATCGTCCCACGAGACCAACCAGACCAGTGCCACCTGCCGTTGGTCACTGCCTAGATCGCGACGTCAAGAGCGGGGAGACCGCGCGGACCCGATCAGGGCGCGAAACAGGGCTGCGGGGGGTGGCCCGGGCCGGGCGGTTGGAGCAGCTGAAACACGCTCGCGCGGAGGGCACCTTCACGGAGCTCATGATGTGGAAGTTGATTCAGCCAAGCGGTACGCCGTTCGCATCTTGCACGGTCGCCGAGACGCGCGAGGTCTGGGAGGGCTTGGCGGCGTAACCGGCGATGAGGTGCGAACCCTCGTCGCCATCGCTGCCAATCGTGCAGTGATGACCTGCGCGCCGGAATCGTACGCTCGATCGCAGGCGCTGTGGACCTGCGGCAGCAGCGCAGGGATTCGCCATCTGTTGTGGACTTCTCGCGAAGAAGTCACTGCCACTTGCTCTGGAACGGGTGCGCAGCGCGCCAACTGGAAGGAGACCCTACACTGAGCCGCGGCGTCAGCGTCCCACGTCGGACGCCGACTCCTCGCGGAGGCTGAGCCGGACGTGGCAGGAGTGCGCACTGGTGAACGGGATCACGCGTTCGATCTCCACGGGGCCGCCCGCTCTCGCCAGCACCGACTTCATGAGTTCCTCGTGCACCCGGCAGACCACGGTCTGGTCATCGGTCAGCAGCGTGTGGAAGCGGCAGGGGGAGAGGTCGACGGTCATCGCCTTCTCGTCGATGTCCGGCTGTAGGCCCACGTCGTCGAGGTGGTGGAACAGCGCATCGAGCTGATGTGTCGCGGCCTCCGGGAGCCCGGATCGCGTCGCCGGGAGCACCGCGCGCATGAGGTCGCCGTGACGGATCGCCTCCTTGACCCGCCGCTCCTCGATCTCATTCGGCTCGCTCGGCAACACGGGGGAGAAGCGCAGCCGCGGCCGTCCGCGACGACCGGTGTGCTCCACCTCGGACCGGGCGAGGCCCTCGCCTTCGAGCACGCGAAGGTGGTCGCGCAGGGTGTTCACGTGGAGGCCCATCCGGAGGGAGAGCTCGGCGAGCCCGATTCCGGGAGAGTCCATCAAAGCGGCGAGAACCCGCAGCCGACTGCTCTGCATGAGCCCGCGGTAGGCGTCGGTAGGACGTGGCATGTTACCCATTATCCCCCGAATGCCGGATGAGGGGTCGATTTCCACGGCCAGGCCTGGCGACGGCGGCGACCGGTGCGGTTACCCTGAGGCCATGACGGGTGGACGCACGGTGACTGCGCTGCGCCTGCTCCTGCCCGCATTCCTGCTCGGGGCGATCGTCGCGATCTCATTCCTGGAGGCGCCGTTGAAGTTCCTGGCTCCCGGAATCACGATCCCGCTGGGGCTCGGCATCGGTCGCCTCGTCTTCACCGCCCTCAATGTCCTCGCGGGAGCGGTGCTCCTCATGTTGACCGCGGTCAGCATCCGCGCCAGGGCCGGACGTCCCTCGGCGCTGCTGCTCGGCGGGCTGTGGCTGGTGTTCCTCGTCGAGGTGATCGTCATCCGCCCGATCCTCAATCGGCGCAGCGATCTCGTCATCGCAGGGCAGGAGGCTCCGGGAACCGACGGCGCGCACTACGCCTACATCGTCGCGGACGTGACGATGGTCGTGCTGCTCGTGGCCCTTCTCGTGGTCACGGTGCGCGCTGTGCTGCCGCCGCGCGCGTCCTTGCCGACGACCGACGTCTAGGACGCGTCGGACGGTGTGGACTCCAGGATCCGCCGCGCGCTGTCGCGAGCGGTGACGAACGGTTCGGCGAAGGTCCCCATGCCGACGGTGACGATGGCCCCTTCATAGAGGAGCATGAGCGTCGCCGCGAGACGTTCCGGATCGCGGAAGCCCGCCTCATCGCAGAGCTCTGCGAAGACCGCGAGCAGCCACTCCTTCTCGCGGCGGGCCTCGGCGAGCACCAGCGGGGCATCCCCGGGGCCGTCGATCTCGGCACGCGCGTTGATGGCGCTGCATCCCTTGGTGCTGTTGTCCGGCACCCAGGCTAGGGCTGCGTCGAAGATCGCGAGCACACGGGCAGGCCCCGGCTCCGGCACCCGCGTGAGGTGGGCCGCGACGTGATCGCGCCAGCGGGCGTCCCGGTGCTGCAGGTACGACACGACGAGCGCTTCCTTCGATCCGAAGCGGTCGTACAGCGTCTTCTTCGTGACGCCGGCGGCCGCGGCGATGGTGTCGACTCCGATGGCGTGGATGCCGCGCTCGTAGAAGAGGTCGGAGGCGGCATCGAGCACACGGCGTGCTCCCGGGGTCAATGGGGGGAGTTCCGGGACGGGGATCGACATGCGCCGAGTATACCAACCTGTATAGTGGGCGGATGAGTAAACAGATCGGTATACTCGGGCGCCTCCTCACCGTCGGTGCCGCGGTGGCTTTCGTCCTCACGTGGAGCTCGGGATTCCTCATCCCCGCGGTCGCCACCACGGACGTCGACCCGCTGACGCTCCTGGTCTGGCGGTTCACGCCGCTCGCCGTCGTGCTCGTGGTCCTCGTCGCGGTGTCCGGTGCGGCGAGGGGGATGACCGGTCGCGAACTCGGCGTCCAGGCGCTCGTCGGATCGCTCGCCCAGTTCGGATACTGCGCCGCTGTGTACGCCGCCGTCGCCGCAGGCATCGCCACCGGCACCGTCGCGCTGATCGATGCCGTCCAGCCGCTGCTCGTCGCCGTGCTGGTCGGTCCGGTGCTGGGCCTCCGCGTACGCGGCGCTCAGGTCGCGGGGCTGGTGATCGGGGCGGTGGGGGTGCTGCTCGTCGTCCAGTCGCAGTTCGGCGCCGGCCGCGCGCCGCTCGTCGCCTACCTGCTTCCGGCGACGGCGATGGTCTGCCTCGTGATCGGCACGCTGGTGCAGCGGCGGACGGCCGTGCGCACGGGGGTGCTGCTGACCCTGACCATCCACGTGAGCGTGACCGCCGTGCTGCTCCTCGTCATCGGCGCGCTCGCCGGGGCACTCGTGCCGCCGGCTCGACCGTCGTTCTGGATCGCCGTGGTCCTGACCGCGGTCTTCCCTACGCTCGGCGCCTACGGACTGTACTGGTGGCTGCTGCGCCGGGTCGGCATCACCGCGCTGCAGGCCCTGCTCTTCCTCGTCGCCCCGGCGACCGCGATCGGCGGGGCGCTGCTGCTCGGCGAGCCCCTCACCGCGATCACGCTCGGCGGGTTCGCGCTGTGCGGGGCCGGGGTGACCGCCGTGCTCGTGAGCGAGGCGCGGAATCGGGGCCAGGAGGAGGACGGCTCCGCGGTGCCGAGTCAGGGCCGGACGCGCACCGCCCGGCCCTCGAAGGTCACCACATCGCCGTCGCGGAGCTGACGCCCGCGGCGCCGGTCCACGTCGCCGTTCACGGTGACGTAGCCGTCGATGATGACCTCCTTCGCGTCGCCGCCCGAATCGAGCAGGCCCGCGAACTTGAGGAACTGTCCGAGGCGGATGACCTCGCCGCCGATGGAGACCTCGTCGATCGGATCGGAGTTCGTCATCCTTGCATGCTAGCCGTCGGGCCGACCGTCACTCGTCGATGTCGGTGCCCACGACCGCGAACGAGGCATCGAAGGAGATGTCGATCGAGCGGTTGTCCGTCGTCAGGACGGAGGCGTCGTAGGGGCTCACGTCGTCGGAGTCCACGTCGAGGTCGGTGATCATCCCCTCGGCCTCGGCGAGAGCGGCATCGACGAGCGTGCGGATGGTCTCCTCGTCGAGCGTGAGAGTCGGACCCTGGTCGTCGCCGTCCGCAGCGTCTGTCGACACCACGGTCGCGGCGAGCTCGTCGTCGACGCGCACCTCGGTCTCGTCCCCAGCGGACGTGGTGAGCTGCACCTCCCACGTCCCGTCGCGCTTCGCGTCGATCGAGGTGACCTCGCCCTCCGCGGCGTCCTGGGCGGCGGCGGCGATCGCGACGAGCTCGTCGACGTCGTCGGTGCCGATGCCGGTCACCGGACCGCGGTCGCCCCGGTGTCCGCTCGGGCGCGCGTCGTCGTCGCCGCGGTGGTCTCCGCGCGGGCCGTGGTCACCCTCGTGTCGGGGGCCCTCCATGGCGGGACGGTCGTCGTCGTCACCGAACTCGTCGCCGATCGCGGCACCTACTGCCACGCCTCCGCCGGCGAGCAGCACCGCGGCCGCGATCCCGCCGCCGATGAGGAGCGCGCGCTTGCGTCCGGGCTTGGTGGGGGTCGCTGCGGCGGCCGGTGCCTCCGGTGCGCCGTTCGGGGTCGCGGCAGGATCGGTGGTCGGCGCGACCGGCACCGTCGGGTCGTCGGCGTTCGTGCCGGGGCGGGCGGGGGAGCCCTGTCCGGCGGTGTGGTCCTGGCCCGCGTGCGGGGCGGCGGATGCCGAGTCCGGTCCGGAGGCGTGGTTCTCGTCCGGCGTGGGGTTCTGGTCGGAAGCAGGAGTCTTGTCGTTCATGTCTCGATGGTCTCCCGACGCCGCTGAAGCCACCCTGAAGCCTCCTGAAGCCCCGTTCAGGAACCGATATTCCGGGCACGACTTCGGAGCTCGGTGACGACACGCCGCTCGGGAGGAGGTCATGGCCGGGGTGTCGTGGGCGATCTCCGAAGCTGTGCCCGGGGGCGGGGTCAGGAGAGAGGGCCGGCCGAGGGGAGGGTGACGGTGAAGCGGGCGCCGCCCCACCGGGAGGCGTCCACCGCGATCGCGCCGTGGGCGGCGGTGGCGATACCCTGGGCGATCGCGAGACCGAGCCCGCTGCCTCCCGCGTCGCGGCTGCGGGCCTCGTCGAGCCGGACGAAGCGCTCGAAGATGCGGTCCCGCTCCTCCGGCGGGATGCCGGCGCCGTCATCTTCGACCGTGAGGACGACGTGCGGCGGCCGTGACTCCACCCCGATCGCCACGCGGCCGTTGCTGTGCCGGGCGGCGTTGTCCGCGAGGTTCCGCAGCAGCTGGCCCAGCAGGCGGGGATCGCCGGCAGTGCGGGCCGCGCGGATGCCGGACCCGTCGACGTCGAGCCCGGCAGCCCGCAGCCGACGCACCTCCGCGAGGGCCAGGTCGTCCAGGTCGACCGGTTCGGTGCTCCCGGTGACACCCTCGTCGAGGCGGGCGAGGAGCAGCAGCGACTCCACGATGCCCTGCAGCCGCAGCCCCTCCTCGGCCACCACCTCGGCGAGCTCGTCGATGCTCGTCACCTCCGGGTGCGCCTGGGCGAGCTCCGCGTGCTGACGGATCGTCGCCAGGGGAGACCGCAGTTCGTGCGAGGCGTCGGAGACGAAGCGGCGCTGCGCGGTCGCCGCCGCGTCGAGCCGGTCGAGCATCCCGTTCATCGTCACGGCGAGGGAGTGGATCTCATCCGCCGTGTCGGGAACCGGCACCCGGTGATCGAGGCGCTCGGCGGTGATGCCCTCGACCTCCTGGCGGATGCGTGTGACCGGCCGCAGCGCACGCCCCGTGACGAGCCAGGTGGTGACGGCCACGAGCAGCAGCAGCGCGGGGACGGCGATCACGAGCAGCGTCGCCACGGTGGCCAGGGTCTCCGCGTCCTCGTCCATCGGCACCGCGAGGACGAGGGTCTGGTCGCCCTCGACGTCGTCGGACACCACGACCATGGGTTCCCCGTCGATGCGGACCACCTGCGGATCGTCGTCCACGGGCAGCGGGGTGGCGCCGAGCGCATCGGCAGCCTCCTCGCTGGACGCCCGCACCGATCCGTCTCGTCCGAGCAGCTGCACGAGGTCGTCGTCGAGCTGGTCGGGGCCACGCCGGCCCGGACCGTCGAACCGGCTGACGAGCTCCTCCAGCCGCTGCTCCGCCGCGCGTTCGGTGCTGCCGTGGATGCTCGCGCTCAGCACCCCGTAGAAGGAGAAGGCACCGAGGAGCAGCGCGACCGCGACGACCAGGGTGGCACCCAGGGTCGTCCGGCCGCGGACCGACCGCCAGAGCCGCCTAGCCACCGTTCGCCGCCAGCCGGTAGCCCGCACCGCGGATGGTCTCGATCGCCTCGCGCCCGAACGGCTTGTCGACCTTGCGGCGGAGGTGGCCGACGTAGACCTCGACGATGTTCGGGTCGCCGTCGAAGTCGTCGTCCCAGACGCCGGCCAGCAGGTCGCGCTTCGACAGCACCTGCCCCCGGTGCCGCATCAGGTGCTCGAGCACAGCGAACTCGCGCGCCGTCAGGGTGATCGGGGCCTCGCCGCGCCAGACGTGGTGTCCCGCGGGATCCAGTCGCAGGTCGCCGGCCTCGAGGATCGTCGGTCGCGCCACGGCGCCGCGCCGCACGAGTGCCCGGAGTCGGGCCACGAGGATCGCGAACGAGAAGGGCTTGGTGACGTAGTCGTCGGCGCCGCTCTCCAGCGCCTCCACCTGATCCCACTCGCCGTCCTTGGCGGTGAGCATCAGCACGGGGGTCCAGTTCTCCTCGGCGCGCAGGGCCTCGCAGACCTTCCACCCGCTCATGCCGGGCATCATCAGGTCGAGCACGATGGCGTCGTACCGGGTCTCGCGGGCCCGCCACAGGCCGTCGACGCCGTTGTGGGCGACGTCGACCGCGAAGCCCTCCGCCTCGAGTCCGCGGCGCACGCCTTCGGCCAGACGCACCTCGTCGTCCACCACCAGGATCCGCATCCCCCCAGTGTGGCGGGTCGACGCTGAATCGGGGCTGAAGCCGTCGGGCCGCTTTCGAATCGCGCAACTGGTTCCATCTGCGGCTCAGATACAGCCAGTTGCGCGATTCGAAGAGGGACTCAATCGACGGCGGACGAGAGGTGTGCCTGCAGGTCGCGGATCACCTCGCCGAGGGGGCCGGAGGAGAGGAGCCCGGGGCCGAGCGGGCCGGCGGGGTCGGTGCCCAGGGGCGGGAGGGTGCGCAGGGCCGCAGCGGCCTCGGGGGAGAGGTGCGCGAGTTGCCAGCGCACCTCTGCGACGCGGACGTCGGGGGCGTCCGGGTGTGCCAGCTCGACAGCTCGCGCGGCGTAGGCGGCTGCCCCGAGAGCATGCGCACCCATGTGCGCGACCCCGGCGGCCTGTGCCGCGGAGCGAGCGGCCGCGGTGCCGGCAGGTGTCACGGCGCTGCGGGCAGCCCTGCCCGCGACGAAGCGACGACGGATCTCGCCCGCAGCCGCGAGCTCGCCCCGGGCGAAGGCGCGCGTCCTGGCGATGGCATCACGCGCACGGACGTCGTCCGGGGCCTCCCTCTCGAACAGCGGCAGCACGCGGTCGGCGCAGTCGGCCGCCCACACCGCGACGATCCGACGGTCGGACTCGGTCATGCCCTGAGGAGTCGACACGGGACTCATCTCGCCCGCCGTCCGGTGCGCGCACGTGCCGCCTCGTGCGCCTCGCGGAGAAGGGCGAGCACGGCACCCTCCGTCGCCTCTGCGGGGTCGATCACGCACACCCAGCCGGCGTGGCCGTACAGGGGGTGAGGGCGGAAGACGTCGACCGCCGTCGGGTCGGTGTCGTCGCCTGTGAGAGACGCCGCCGCGATGATCGACTCCGCGCGCTCGCGTCCGACGTGGATGTTCACCCGGAAGCGCCCTGGAGCGTCCAGCGCGGAGGACGTGTCGTCGGGATAGTCCTTCGTGATGATCGTCCCGTACGGCTGAGTGCGCTCCGGCATCCGGCCGTCGGGCGCGTGGTAGAAGTACGCGTCTCCCCATGACAGTTCGGGGAAGTCGCTGCCCGCCTCCGGGGCGATGACGAGCACGCCGTCGAACGAACGGACCTCTGCGATGATCTCCTGCATTTCCATCCTTCAATGCTGAGGCTGACGTGCTTATGTGGACTCAAGGACCGGAAAGACGAGGAGGAGTGTGCAGAACCCTCAAGAGCAGGTGATGACGACGGCGGCGCTCGGCCGGCTGGTCGACTACTCGACGCAGCAGGTGCGCGACCTCGAGCGCCTCGGCGTCCTCCCCGCCGCGGAGCGCGGCGCGAACGGGTACCGGCGGTATCGGACGCCGCATGCCCTGGCGCTGCGTGCCTATCGCGCGTTGGCGGCGGCGCTCGGTCCGGTGCCCGCGCGTCGACTGATGCCCGCTCTCATCGGCGGCTCGGTCGAGCACGCGGGGGAGCGGATCGACGACCTGCACGCGGATCTCGCCCTCGAACGCTCACGGGTGCGCGCGGCCCTGCGCGGACTCGAGGACGCGGTGGCGGAGGCCGACGATCCGTTCGTCGAGGACGATGCGATGGCCATCGGCGAACTCGCCCAGGCGCTCGGCGTCCGTTCCTCCGCACTTCGGCACTGGGAGCGAGAAGGGCTCGTGCGCCCCCTTCGTCGTGCGGGATCGGTCCGCTCCTACGACTCCCTCGCGATCACCGAGGCGCGGATTGCCGCCGCCCTGCGCTCGGGCGGCTACGGCATCCCCGCGGTCTCCCGGATCATCGACGAGGTGCGCGCGCATGGTGACACCGAAGACGTGCAGCGCATCCTCGCGGAGCGGCTGGCTGACCTCACGCGCCGTAGCGTGGCGCTCCTCGCGGCGGCAGGTCACCTGCACGCCCTGCTCGCGGAACGCCTCGCGGAGGAGGGATCCTCGCTCACGCCCCCGCCGGGATCTGCGCCAGGACCTCGGGGATCAGCGGATTCTCGTCGAGAGGGTCGGTGATGACCGCGGCGACCGCCTCGAACGGCAGCACCGGGTAGCGCGAGGCGGCGCCGATCTTCTCGTCGCTCGCGAGCACGATCGTCGCGGCACATCGGGAGGCGATCGCCCGCTTGGTGACGGCATCGTCGAGCTCGCCCGTCGTGAGGCCGTGACGCGGGTCGACACCCGTGACCCCGACGAAGAACACGTCGGCAGCGAGGTGCTGGATCGCCTCCATCGCGAGTCCTCCTCCGGCGACGAGAGAGTGCCGGGCGAGCTCGCCGCCGATCATGATCACGCGCGCATCCGAGTGCTCGGCGACGGCCAGGGCGATGGCGGGACTCGGGGTGATGACCGTGACGCCGGTGCCGGAGGGCAGCAGTCGTGCCATCGCGAGCGTGGTGGTTCCGGCATCCAGCACGATCGTCGATCCGGGGCGGATGGTCGTGACGGCCTGGCGGGCGACCCGCTCCTTGCTCTCGGTCGCCAGGTCGTGGCGCTCGCGCACCGGGCGATCGGCCGCGGCGATGGGCAGCGCGCCGCCGTACACGCGCTGGAGCCTGCCCTCCTCGGCGAGCTCGCGGAGGTCGCGGCGGATGGCGTCTTCCGATACTCCGAGGTCATCGGCCGCAGCCTTCGCCACGACCCGTCCCTCGCGGGCGAGCACGGCGAGCAGGTGGTCTTTGCGCTGAGCAGCGAGCATACGTTTCCTCACGAAGTTGCACGTTTATGCATGATTCAGACTACAGTCATCTCCATGATGAAGCCACTCCTGATCCTGATCGCCGGCCCCTACCGTTCCGGCACCAACGGCGACCCCACCCTGATCGCCCGCAATCTCGCGCGTCTGGAGGAGGCGTCCGGTCCGATCTTCCGCCTCGGCCACGTGCCGATGATCGGGGAATGGGCCGCTCTGCCCATCCTCCGCACCCTCGACGCGGCCGAAGTGGAGACCGGCGACGTGATGTACGAGACCGCGCACCGCCTCCTCCAGCACTGCGATGCGGTGCTGCGCCTTCCGGGGGCTTCGACGGGCGCGGACCAGGATGTCGCCATCGCGCACGAGCGCGGACTGCCCGTCTACCGGTCGCTGGAGGAGATCCCGGCCGCCGCGACTCCGTAGGCTGGAGGCATGACCAAGAACATCTGGACCGTCCTCGGCGTCATCCTCGCCGTCGTGATCGCGTGGTGGATCGTCAGCGCGCTGTTCTCGGTGCTCTGGTTCATCGCGAAGCTCGCCATCGTCGCGGTCGTCGCCGTGGTGGTCTTCCTCGTGCTGCGGAGCCTCTTCACCCGCGACGCCGACTGATCGGCCTTCGAATCGCCCACTTTGCGCCAAACGACCGGATTCGCAGCACAGCGGGCGATTCGAACGGGGTCAGAGGCGGTACTGGGCGGCGCGGTGCGTGGGCTGGACCCGGTCGCCGCGGCCGTGCAGCTTGTGGCGGAGCGTGCCGGGCACGTACTCCTCGGGGTAGGCGCCGCGCTCGCGCAGCACCGGGATGACGTGCTCGATGACGTCCTGCCAGGTGCCGGGAGTGACCGCGTACGCGAGGTTGAAGCCGTCGATGTCGGTCTCCTCGACCCACGACTGCAGCTCGTCGGCGATCTCGACCCCGGAGCCCACGATCGTCGGGCCGAGTCCGCCGATCGCGTTGTGGCGGCCGAAGTCGCCCACCGTCCACTCGCGCCCGAGGTCGGCCTCCTCCTTGAGGTGCTGCAGCACGGACTGGATCGCGTTCGACTCGACGTTCCCCACCGGCTCGTCCTCGGCGTACTGCGACAGGTCGACGCCCATCCACCCCGACATGAAGGTGAGCGCCCCCTCCGGGCTCGCGTAGGAGAGGTACTCGGCGTGCTTCGCGGCCGCCTCCTCGCTCGTCGCGGCGGTGATGACAGTGAGCAGGGTGTAGATCCGGGCGTCGTACCGGTCGCGCCCCGCCGCCTCGAGAGCGTCGCGGATACGCTTCACGGTGCCGGCGAGCACCTCCTTCGACGGCGCCGCGACGAAGATGGCCTCGGCGTTCTCCGCCGCGAACCGCACTCCGCGCGGGCTGGCGCCGGCCTGGTAGATCACCGGAGTGCGCTGGGGCGACGGCTCCGAGATGTGGATGCCGGGCACGGAGAAGTGCTTCCCCTCGTGCCGGATCGGGTGCACCTTCGACGGGTCTGTGAAGATGCCGCGCTCGCGGTCCTCCACCACCGCGTCGTCCTCCCACGACCCCTCCCAGAGCTTGTAGAGCACCTCGACGTACTCGTCCGCGTGGTCGTAGCGGTCGTCATGCGCGAGCTGGTCCTCCTGCCCCATGTTCCGGGCGGCGCTGGGCAGATAGCCGGTCACGACGTTCCAGCCGACGCGGCCCTGGGTGAGGTGGTCCAGAGTGCTCAGACGCCGCGCGAACGGGTAGGGGTGCTCGAAGGCCGTGCCGGCGGTGACGCCGAATCCCAGATGCTCGGTCACCGCGGCCATCGCGCTGACCAGGAGGATCGGGTCGTTCACCGGCACCTGGGCGCCGTTGCGGATGGCGGCCTCGTTCGTGCCGCCGTAGACGTCGTAGGTGCCCAGGACGTCGGCGATGAAGATGCCGTCGAAGGTCGCGCTTTCCAGCAGCTTCGCCAGGTCGGTCCAGTACGAGATCGTGTTGTACTGGCGCGACCGGTCGTCGGGATGCCGCCACAGGCCGGACGACTGATGGGCGACGCAGTTCATGTCGAAGGCGTTGAAACGGATCTGCCGGGTCATGCCCCCATGAAACGGGACCGGGCGGCATCGGGGCGAGCGACGGCGACACGCACCGAAACAATCGCGACGCCGGTCAGGCCTCGTCGTCCGGACGGCGGGGGCTCGGGTCGGGCGGGAGGATCTCGATCGGACGGGCAGCCTGCCGTTGCGCCCGCCACCAGATCACGAACCCGATCGCGGTGAAGACGCCGTAGAACACGTACATGAGGCCGGTCGCGTAGTAGCCGGAGCTGAACAGCAGCGGCACCCCCACCACGTCCACGGCGATCCAGATGAGCCAGAACTCGGTCCAGCCCTTCGCCATGCCGTACGTCGCGAGCAGTGACCCGACGAAGGTCCAGGCGTCGGCCCAGACCGGTTCCCATGAACCGAGGGCGCGGAACAGGGGGGTGAGCGCCACGGTTCCGACGACGAGGACCACGACCAGACCGACGCGGGCACCGGTCGACGCCCACCGCGGCACGATGCGACCGCCGTCGGCATTCCGCCAGCGGATCCAGCCGTAGATCGCGACGGCGATGAACATGATCTGCCGCCCGGCCTGACCGAGGAGATGCGGAAGCGACGGGTCGGGGCTCAGCGCGGAACCGAGGAACACCGTCAGCAGCAGGACGTTGCCGACGATGCCGACCGGCCACGCCCAGACCTTGCGCCGCATGCCCCCGAGGGCGCTCGCGAGTCCGAACGCGTTCCCGACGACCTCACGCACCAGGAGGGTCTGGCCTCCCGGCAGCACCCAGGACGAGGAGAAGGCGTCGACGAGCCACTGCAGGAAGCCCATCGCTAGAGCGCCGCGTCGGGGGTGGGGCGGTCGTCGAGCACGAGCTGCAGCATGCTGAGGTCGAGCCAGCGGCCGAACTTCGCACCGACCTGCGGCATGCGGCCCACCTCCCGGAACCCGAGGCGCTCGTGCAGGGCGATGGAGGCGGTGTTGCCGCTCTCCACCCCGCCGATCATCACGTGCATCCCGGCTGCCCGAGCCCGGGCGATGAGCTCAGTCATGAGGAGCGTGCCGATGCCGCGCCCGCGCTGATCGCCGCGCACGTAGACGGAGTGCTCGACGGTCAGGCGGTAGCCGCTGTGCGGGCGCCACTGGGCGTAGGACGCATAGCCCACGACCCCGCTGTCGTCGGCGGCGACGATCACGGGGTAGCCGCGCGCGGTCCGGTCGGCGAGCCAGGCTTCCCGGTCGGCGCGATCCACCGCCACCTCGTTCCAGATCGCGGTCGTGTGCACGACGGCGTGGTTGTGGATCTCGGTGATCGTGTCGAGGTCGTCGCTCTCGGCGGCCCTGAGGTGCACGGCGGTCATCGTCAGACGTGGATGTCGGCGGGGGAGGCCTCGCCCTCGTGGAAGCTCGGCTTCTTGCCGAAGACCTTCGCGATGCCGAGGACGGCGCCGACGATCACGAGACCCCAGATGAGACCGGCGATGGCGGAGATGATGGTGTCGACCACCCAGACCACGAAGCCGCCGAGGGGCTCCAGCGCGTGCTCGACCGCATGGAGCACGTCGGCCGGCGCGTGCAGCCCGACCTCGCCGAGGTTGATGAGGACGAGGTGCCCGCCGACCCAGAGCATCGCGACGGTGCCGAGCACGCTGATGAAGCGGAAGACCGCGGGCATCGACCGGACGATACGCGTGCCGGTGTGCCGCACGCGCTGCACGGGGTTCTTCGCCATCTTCAGGCCGATGTCGTCGATCTTCACCAGGAGCGCCACGGCACCGTACACTGCGACGGTCATGACCAGCGCGATCACCGCGAGGATCGCCAGGGTGGACCAGATGCCGAGTCCCTTGTCGAGGCTGGCGAGGGAGATGAGCATGATCTCGGTCGAGAGGATGAGGTCGGTGCGGACGGCGCCGAGCACGAGCTTCCTCTCGTCGCGGGCGCCCTCGTCCGCGTGACCGTGCTGCACCCCGAACCACTCGAGCACCTTCTCCGCCCCCTCGAAGCACAGGTACGAGCCGCCGAGGATCAGCAGATAGGGCAGTACCCATGGCGCGAAGGCGGTGAGCAGCAGCGCGATGGGGATGATGATGACGAACTTGTTCACCAGCGACCCGAGGGCGATCTTGCCGACCACGGGGAGTTCGCGGGCCGGCGTGATGCCCTGCACGTACTGCGGCGTCACGGCGGCGTCGTCGATGACGACTCCCGCAGCCTTCGCCGACGCCTTCATCGCGGCGCTCAGGATGTCGTCGACGACGGCGAGCAGTCCAACGGACATGGCAGTTCCCCTCGGGTGGTGTGTGGTGCGGAGGCAACTCTATCGAGTGGGAAAACTCCCAGCCCGCTCCCAGCCCCGCGGGACCAAAAGCCGCGCCCGCGTGGTTCTCCTCTATGACGCCGCAGCCAGCGGCGTCGGACAAGGAGCCACTCATGTCGAACGACTACGGCAGGACCCCCGAGGCCGTCAGCGGTCTCACGAACCTGCAGTACGAGGTCACGCAGCAGGACGCCACCGAGCCGCCCTTCCGCAACGCCTACTGGAACACCCACGACGACGGCATCTACGTCGACGTCGTCTCCGGCCAGCCGCTGTTCTCCTCGCGGGACAAGTACGACAGCGGCACCGGCTGGCCGAGCTTCACGCGCCCGATCGACGCCGACGCCGTGACCACGAAGACCGACCGCACGCTGTGGATGACCCGCACCGAGGCGCGGTCCTCCGGAGCCGACAGCCACCTGGGACACGTCTTCGACGACGGACCCCGCGCCGAGGGCGGCCTCCGCTACTGCATGAACTCGGCGGCCCTCCGCTTCATCCCGGCGGAGGATCTCGAGAAGGAGGGGTACGGTCGCTACAGCCCCCTCTTCACCACCCACACCTCTGAGGAGCAGTCATGACCGACACCGGAACCATCACCCGCACCCCCGGGACCGAGACGGCCGTCCTCGCGGGCGGCTGCTTCTGGGGCATGGAAGACCTCATCCGCCGCCAGCCCGGCGTCATCGACACCCGCGTGGGCTACACCGGCGGCGAGAACGACCACGCGACCTACCGCAACCACCCCGGTCACGCGGAGGCCGTGGAGATCGTGTTCGACCCGAGTGCGACGACCTATCGCGACATCCTGGCGTTCTTCTTCCAGATCCACGACCCGTCGACGTTGAACCGGCAGGGCAACGACATCGGGTCGAGCTACCGGTCGGCGATCTTCCCGCTCACCCCCGAGCAGGAGCAGGTCGCCCGGGACACGATCGCCGATGTCGACGCCTCCGGCCTGTGGCCGGCGAAGGCCGTCACGACGATCGAGCCCGCCGGTCCGTTCTGGGAGGCCGAGCCCGAGCACCAGGACTACCTGATCAAGTACCCGAACGGCTACACGTGTCACTTCCCCCGCGCCGGCTGGGTCCTCCCGAAGCGCGAGGACGCCACCGCCTGATCCCGAGACCCCGCTCTCGCGCCGAAACCCCCTCCTGCGCACGCGTGCGGGAGGGGGTTTCGGCGCGAAGACGGGGTCTCGGCGGGCTCAGGACTCGGCGAAGAACGCGAGCGCGGCCTCCTTGAAGTCGCGGGAGCCGGGGGCGTTGAAGTGGTGGCGGTTCGGGAGCTCGACGAAGCGGGCATCGGGAGCCGCCGCGGCCAGTGCCCGGGAGCCCTCGATGATCGCGTCCTTGGACCCCGTCGCGAACAGCAGCGGCACGACCGGGGCGTCCGCGGGATCGGGGTCGATCGTGCCGGAGCCCCGCAGCCCCTCGGCCAGCGCGACGAGCGCACGCAGATCGTTCCCGGGCACCCGCTCGGTCAGCGCGATGTAGTTCTGCGTCGTGCGGTCCTCCACCGAGGTGCCGTCCGCGATGTACGCGCGCACCTGGTCGAGGTCGAGACGCGCGAGGGGGATGCCGTCGGGAACACCGCCCAGGACCGCCCGGCCGATCCGATGCGGGAGCTCACGGGCCACTTCCCACCCCACCCGGGCGCCGAGGGAGTAGCCGAGGTAGAACGCGTCGTCGACGAGGTACGTGTCCATGACGGTCTCGACGTCGGTCACGAGGTTCCGGATCGCGTAGGCGTCGGACTCATGCGGCTTGTCGCTCTGCCCGTGGCCGCGCTGGTCGAGCGCGAGCACGCGGTACCCGGCCCTGGTCAGCTCGCGCACCCAGCCCGTCAGCACCCAGTTGTCGCGGGCGCCGGAGGCGAAGCCGTGCACGGTCACCACGACCGGGGCGTCGAGCTCCCCCCACGTGTACGTCGCCAGTCGTGTGCCGTCTGCCGCGTAGACGTGCTGCGGGGCGGGCATCTCGGTGAGGTCGGAGAGGGAAACAGCCACCCCTCCATCTTGGCCCTGACGTCGACGCCGAGACCCCGGTTACACGCCGAAACCCCCTCCCCGCAGTGTCGCGGGGAGGGGGTTTCGAGGAGAACCCGGGGTCTCGGGTCAGACGCGGTCGCGGAGAGCGGCGCCGAGCTCGGCGTCGACGTTCGTCCAGTACTGGAAGAAGCGCTCGCGGATGGCGTCGACCGTGATCGAACGGCCCTGACCGGTCAGCACCTCCAGGAAGCGGGCGCGCTGCGGGCCGTCGAAGACCTCGCGGTACAGCGTGCCGGCCTGACCGAAGTCGTCGTCCTCGGCGTGCAGCGTCGCGGCGGAGCGGGTGAGCTCGCCGTCCGCCGACCAGTTCACCTCGATGCCCTTGGCCGGGTCGGCCTCGGGGCCACCGGGGGTCCCGAAGGAGTTCGGCTGGTAGGTGCGGTGCGCGGCGTCGTTGTACTGGTACCGCATCGAGCCCTCGTGCTGGTAGTTGCGGGTCTCGGCGGCGTGCGGCTGGTTCACCGGCAGCTGGTTGTAGTTCGCGCCGATGCGGTGACGCTGGGCGTCCGGGTAGGCGAACATCCGGCCCATCAGCATCTTGTCGGGGGAGATGCCGGTACCGGGCACCTGGTTCCCGGGCGCGAAGCCGGCCTGCTCGATCTGCGCGAAGAAGTTCTCCGGGTTGCGGTTCAGGGTCAGCGTGCCGACCTTGATGCGCGGGTAGTCCTTCTTCGAGATCGTCTTGGTGAGGTCGAACGGGTTGAAGCGGTAGTCCTTCGCCTCGTCGTACGGCATGATCTGCACGTACAGGTCCCACTTCGGGAAGTCGCCGCCGTCGATCGACTGGAACAGGTCGCGACGGTAGTGGTCCGCGTCGGAACCGGCCAGCTGCTCGGCCTCCTCCGGGCTCATCGCCTCGACGCCCTGGTGGGAGATGAAGTGGTACTTGACCCAGAACACCTCACCCTCGGCGTTGATCCAGGAGTAGGTGTGCGAGCCGTAGCCGTTCATGTGACGCCAGCTGCGGGGGAGTCCGCGCTCGCCCATGAGGTAGGTGACCTGGTGCGCGCTCTCGGGCGAGAGGGTCCAGAAGTCCCACTGCATGTCCGCGTCGCGCAGACCGGAGTCGCCGAGGCGCTTCTGCGAGTGGATGAAGTCCGGGAACTTGATGGCGTCGCGGAGGAAGAACGTCGGGGTGTTGTTGCCGACGATGTCGAGGTTGCCCTCGGTCGTGTAGAAGCGCAGCGAGAACCCGCGCACGTCGCGCCAGGTGTCGGGCGAGCCCTGCTCACCGGCGACGGAGGAGAAGCGGAGGAGGGTCTCCGAGGTGGCGCCCGGCTGGAACACGGCCGCACGGGTGTACTTCGAGACGTCCTCGGTGACGACGAACTCGCCGAACGCGCCGCCGCCCTTGGCGTGCGGGTTGCGCTCCGGCACGCGCTCGCGGTTGAAGGAGGCGAGCTTCTCGACCAGGTAGTGGTCGTGCAGCGCGGTGGGGCCGTCGGGGCCCACGGTCAGCGAATGGGTGTCGCTCGCGATCGGCGCTCCGGCCTGCGTCGTCGTGGCCGGACGGCCCGCGTCGGTGGGGTTGGTCATGGTCTTCTCCTTCTCCGCGCGGACATGCCGAACGGACCCTCGGGGAGGGGATCGGTGGATGCGCCTACGCGGCGTTCTGGCAGCTGGGGCAGAGGCCCCAGAAGGTGACTTCAGCTGTCTGCACGGTGAAGCCCCCCGTCGAGGACGGGGTGAGACACGGCGCCTCGCCGACGACGCAGTCCACATCGCCGACTGCACCGCAGGAGGTGCAGACGATGTGGTGGTGGTTGTCGTCGATGCGCCGTTCGTACAGCGCCGCGGATCCTGCCGGTTCGATCCGGCGGATGAGGCCCGCCGTCGTCAGGTCCGCGAGGATGTTGTGCACCGACTGGATCGACGTGGTCGGAAGCACGTCGGACACGGCGCGGTAGACCCGCTCCGCATCCGTGTGGGCCATGGAGCCGAGAGCCTCGAGGACGGCGACGCGGCCCGCAGTCGCACGCAGCCCGGCGTCGCGCAACGCCGAGTCGAGTTCCGTCTCCATGCCTCCGACTCTACACGTGTTTTGAGTGATTCAAAAGAGCATGCCGGGATGCCGGGCGCGTCGCGGACTCAGACGAAGCGGACCGTCTGCTGGAGACGGGTGCGGACATCGAACAGCTCGTTGCCGCCGATGGCCCGCGCCCCGGGGACGCCCTGCCGCAGCACCATCGCCAGCGCGCTGCGTCGGACCACCACGACCGGGACGCCGCGACTGCTGCCGAGCGGGGTGACGGCCTGGGCGAGGTCGTCGTCGGGGAGCACCACGATCGCGCCGCCGAACTTCACCTTCGCGGCCTTCGCCACCGCGCGCATCCGGGCGAGAGCCGCCGTGACCGGGGCGCGGGTGCCGAGGCTCGGACCGGTGATCTCACCGCGGCGGAAGCCCACGACCCCGCCGAAGTCCTCGGACATGATGCCGTAGAGGCCGGAGGGACTGAGCACGACGTGGTCGAGCTTGTCCTCCGGGGTCTGCCCGGCGGCGACGTCGTGCCAGACCGTGAAGCCCATGCCGAGGTCGGAGACCGTGCGGGCCGTGGCCTCCTCCGCGAGCGCATCGGCGAGCAGCCGCCGGAGTTCGCGCGGGGCCGCACGGACCAGAGCCGGGGCGTACGGATCGGGGACCTCGACCCCGTGACCAGCCCACTCGCGGATGAGGGAGAGGTAGCGCTCTCGCCGCCAGCCGCCGGGGTGTCCGTAGGAGCGGGCGCGCGGCCGGGTGTCGGTGCGCACGGTCTGGGGGCGCCAGCCGCTCCACTCGCCGCCGTCGTCGGTCAGGCCCGCGCGGCGGTCGTACGCGGCACGGTCCTCCGCGGTGCCGATGAGCTCCCAGGCGCGCTGGACCTGGATGAACACGGCCGCGTCGCCGCCGGTGTCGGGGTGGGTCTGCCGCAGCCGCAGCCGATACGCCCGCCGGAGCTCGGCGTCGTCGACGGCCGGATCCACGCCGAGGACCTCGTACGGCGAGGCCGAGAGCGGACTGTCGAACATCGCTCTCCTTCCGCGACCGCGGCGTCCAGGATATCCGGCGGACGGTGTGCGGCCGCCGGGAGCCTCAGTCCGCGACGTCGACGATCCGCTCGATCCCGGCCACCGGGGCGACGGCGCCCCCGGACGCGGCGGCGAGGTCGGCGGTCAGACGCGGCAGCGCGGCGGCGGGCACCCACAGCTCGAGGTGCGCGGAGGCCCCGTAGGTCGGAGTGCCGAGCGTGGCCCCGTGCGACGCCGCCCAGTCGCGGAGCAGGTTGTCGTAGCGGCCGGCGTCGGCGTGCGGGACCTCGACGGTCGCCTGGGTGAGCGCCTCGCGACGGACGAGTGAAGCACGATCGAGCGTCTCGGACACGGCGGTGGAGTAGGCGCGGATGAGGCCGCCCGCCCCGAGCTTCACCCCGCCGAAGTACCGGGTCACCACCGCCACGACGTCCGTGAGGCCGCGACGCCGCAGGACCTCGAGCATCGGGACGCCGGCCGTGCCGGAGGGCTCGCCGTCATCCGAGGACCGCGCCTGATCCCCGTGCAGGCCGGTCACCATCGCGGTGCAGTTGTGGTTCGCGTCCCAGGCGCGCTTCCGGATCGTCGCGATGACGCCTTCGGCTTCGGCCACCGTCGACACCGGCGCGACGTGCGTGAGGAAGCGCGACTTACGGATGACGAGCTCGTGGTCGACGGCCGCCGCGATCGTCGCCGGGAACGGGTGCGGTGTCGACATCGGCCCCACGATACCTCCGTTCGAGTCGCCTGATTGGTCCCAAATCCGGGCCGGATGCCGCCAATCGGGCGATTCGAACCGGCTCGACCGAACGATGGAGGCGGACTGTAGCCCGGCGGACGAGAATGTCAGCATGCCGACCGGAGACACCGCCGAGCCCGACCTC
Source organism: Microbacterium sp. NRRL B-14842 (assembly GCF_050470785.1). Lineage (NCBI taxonomy): Bacteria > Bacillati > Actinomycetota > Actinomycetes > Micrococcales > Microbacteriaceae > Microbacterium > Microbacterium sp. NRRL B-14842. The sequence goes on from NZ_JBFLUM010000001.1 coordinate 3,237,808, forward strand.
CCCGGAGGGCGGACGGGAGCACGCACGCGCTCTTGGGGGCGCCTGGTCACGTCGCTCCGGATCGGGCAGGCCGTCATCACGGTCGTGCTCACCGTCGTCGGCGTCGTGCGCTCCCTCGCCGACGGGGTCCCGGTGCCGTGGCTGCTCGCGACCGCCCTCGCCTTCCTCGGCTGGTACGGCGGCGGACTCCTGCTCTCCTCCCGGACGGACGACCGGGCGCTCGCCACCGGCTGGCTGCTGGGGCTCACGGCCATCTGGCTGGGGGCGGTGGCGCTGTCGCCGGAATTCGTCTGGCTCGCGTTCTCGCTGTGGCTGCTCGCCGGCTTCCTGTTGCGGCTGCGATGGGCCGTACCGCTGAGCCTCCTCGTCCTCGCCGTCGTGATCGTCGCGCCGCTGCTGCACACCGGAACGACCACCTACGCGAACGTCATCGGACCGCTCGTGGGCGGCATCTTCGCCCTCGGGATCTCCCGCGGCTACCTGGAACTCGTCCGCGACGGGCGCGAGCGGCGGCGGCTCATCGCCTCCCTCGTCGCGACGCAGCAGGAGATGGCGGCCCTCCAGGACGAGCTCGCCCGGACCCAGCGGGAGTCCGGCGCAGCCGCCGAGCGCACCAGGGTGTCCCGCGACATCCACGACACGGTCGCCCAGAGCCTGTCGTCCATCGTCCTGCTGGCGCGGTCGGCGGCCGAGCACGAGGACGGCCGGGAGCAGGCGCTCGGACAGATCGGGGCGCTCGCCGCGGAAGGGCTCGCCGACGCCCGGCGCATCGTGGACGACCTCATGCCCGCCGAGCTCGACGGTTCCGCGTTGAGCGACGCCCTCGCCCGGATGCTCGAGCGCCTGACCGCCGAGACCGGGATCGCGGCCACCCTCCATGCCGACGAGGACCTGCCAGCACTCGGCCTGGACGCGGAGGTCGCCCTGCTGCGGACGGCGCAGTCCGCACTCGCCAACGTGCGCAGCCATGCCGCCGCGACCCGGGTGGTGGTGACCCTCGCGGACGCCGGCGACGCCGTGCGGCTGGACGTGGTCGACGACGGCCGCGGCTTCGATCCGTCCCGGCTGGAGTCGGCGGGGCCCGGCGGCGGCTACGGTCTGCGGGCGATGCGCGCCCGACTGCGCGAGCTCGGCGGCGGTCTCGACGTGGAGAGCGCCCCCGGCGACGGCACCGCGCTCTCCGCCCACCTGCCGCTCGGAGGACGGTCGTGACCCCGGTGCGCATCCTCCTCGTCGACGATCACCCGATCGTGCGGGCCGGCGTGCGTTCGCTGTTCGACCGCCGCGACGACGCCGAGGTCGTGGGCGAGGCGGCGTCGGGGGAGGAGGCGGTCGTGCTCGCCCGGCACCTCCGTCCCGACGTCGTGCTCTGCGATCTGCGTCTGGGGGCGGGGATGGACGGCGTGCAGACGACGGCGGCGCTCCGGGCGCTCGACCCGGCGCCGGCGGTGCTCATCCTCACGACGTTCGACCGCGACGCCCAGATCCTCGGCGCGATCGAGGCGGGGGCGGCGGGGTATCTGCTCAAGGACATCGACCCGGAGGACATCGTCCGTGCCGTGCGACAGGCGGCAGCGGGCGGGCAGGCGCTGACGCCGGAGCTCACGGCGCGCGTCGGCCGCGCCCTCCGCGCCCCGCGGGTGCAGCTCACGGGGCGCGAACTCGACGTGCTGCGGCTGCTCGACACCGGGGCCTCCAACCGGGAGATCGCGAAGGCGCTGTTCGTCACGGAGGCGACGGTGAAGACCCACCTCGTGCACGTCTTCGAGAAGCTCGGGGCCGACAGCCGCGCGAAGGCGGTCGCGATCGCCAGGGAGTCCGGTCTGCTCTGACGCCCGCGGTCTCCACCGTTCGATGGATCCGCGGCGACGGCTCCCCGGCGAGGCTGGAGGCAGACAGAAAGGACTCCCATGCGCAGGCTCTTCACCGCCGCGTTCGCCTCCATGCTGGTGGGCGTCGCCTCCGGACTCTTCTACCGCGAGTTCACCAAGATCAACGGCTTCCCCGAGGGGGCGCCGACGCAGCTCGGACTCGTGCACACGCATCTGCTCGTGCTGGGCTTCGTCGTCTTCCTCGTGGTGATGCTCTTGGAGAAGGCATTCGCGCTCTCCGAGAGCCGCCTGTTCGGCTGGTTCTTCTGGACCTACACCGCCGGTCTCGTGCTGACCTCCGCGATGCTCGTCTGGCACGGTTGCCTCACGGTGCTCGGGCAGGACTCCACGAAGATGATCGCCGGTATCGCGGGCGTCGGGCACATGCTGCTCGCCGCCGGCATGGTGCTGCTGTTCCTCGCGCTCCGCCCTCGTGTCTTCGCGCCGAAGGTCGCGGCCCCCGGGCCCGCGACCCTCGAGTCGTTGGCCTGACGCCTCAGTCGGCCGGGATCGTGTCGTCGCGCAGGTAGGCGATGTGCGCGGCGTGACGCTCCAGGTGGTGCGGCGACTTCCGGACGAACAGCCACGCCACGATGAGGATCGCGAACCAGATCGGCGTCACGAGCAGCGCTATCAGGGTGTCCGGCTGGGTGGTCAGCGCCCAGAGGATGAACAGGAAGAACGCGAGCACGACGAACACCATGAACACGCCGCCCGGCATCTTGAACGCCGAGGTCGCCGCCTTCTCCGGACGACGGCGCCGGTACACGAGGTAGCTGCAGAGGAAGATCGTCCACACGAACATGAAGCACACGGCCGACACGGTGGTGACCATCTCGAACGCCGTGCCGATGTCCTTGCCCGCGTAGAGCAGTACGACGCCGGACAGCAGCAGGATGCAGGACAGGAACAGCGCGTTCTGCGGCACGCGGCGCTTGGAGAGCCGGCCGAAGAACCGGGGGGCGTCGCCGTCCTGCGCCAGGCCGAACACCATGCGCGACGTGGAGTAGATGCCGGAGTTCGCGCTGGACATCGCCGAGGTGAGCACCACGAGGTTGACGACGGTGGCGGCGATGCCGAGTCCGGCGAGGGCGAACATCGCGATGAAGGGGCTCTCACCGGCGACGTACTCGGTCCACGGCGTGACGGCCATGAGGATGATGAGCGCGCCCACGTAGAACAGCAGGACCCGGATCGGGATGGCGTTGATGGCCTTCGGGAGGTTGCGCTCCGGGTCCTTGGTCTCCGCGGCGGCGGTGCCGACGAGCTCGATCCCGACGAACGCGAACACCGCGATCTGGAAGCCGGCGACGAATCCGAGGAAGCCGTGCGGGAACATGCCGCCGTGCTCCCACAGGTTCGAGAAGCTCGCGGTGCCGGCGTCGTGGGAGAAGCCGGTGAGGATCATGACGAGACCGGTGACGATGAGCGCCACGATCGCGACGATCTTGATGAGTGCGAACCAGAACTCCATCTCGCCGAAGGCGGCGACGGTGGGCAGGTTGAGCGCCAGGAGGATCACGACCACGAGAAGACCCGGGATCCACAGCGGGACGCCGGGGATCAGGGCGTCGGTGTACCCGGCGATCGCGATCACGTCGGCCACGCCCGTGACCACCCAGCAGAACCAGTACGTCCAGCCGGTGAAGAAGCCCGCCCAGGGGCCGAGGAGGTCGCTCGCGAAGTCGCTGAACGACTTGTACTTGAGGTTCGACAGCAGCAGCTCGCCCATCGCCCGCATGACGAAGAACAGCATGAACCCGATGATCATGTAGACGAAGATCACGGAGGGGCCGGCGACCGAGATCGTCTTGCCGCTGCCCATGAACAGGCCCGTGCCGATCGCCCCGCCGATCGCGAGCAGCTGGATATGCCGATTGCTGAGCGCGCGCCGCAGGTGCTCCTCGCCTCCGGCTCCGGTCTGCCCCTGGCGGATGGTCCCCGTGTCTTCCTTCGTCACGCTCTTCTCCTCCGGTCGTCGTCGACTGATGCAGAGTAACCACCGGGATGTGCCAGGCCGAAATCGACGGGCGTGGACCGGCATTTCGGCATTCGTGTGTTCCCTTCGCCCGAAACGATTCGATAAACTGAGCGCACCCCCGATCCATCCCTCCTTCCCTGCGAGGCCCTTCCTTCATGGCCACCACCCTCACCACGGGCCGTCCGTGGCGCGTCATCCTCGCGTTCTCGATCCCGCTCCTGCTCGGCAACGTCGTGCAGCAGCTCTATCAGTTCGCCGACGCGATCGTCGTCGGACGCCACCTCGGCGTCCAGTCCCTCGCCGCCGTCGGCGCGACGGGCAGCCTGCTCTTCCTGCTCCTCGGCTTCGCCTGGGGTCTGACGAGCGGCTTCGCCATCCCCATCGCCCAGGCCTTCGGTGCGCGCGACGATGCCGCCGTGCGCCGCTCGGTCGCGACGGGGGTGCTCCTCAGCGGCATCACGAGCGTGGTCCTCACGGTGGTCGCCCCGCTCATCGCCGGGCCGATCCTGGCGCTGCTGCAGACGCCGCCCGAGCTCATGGCCGAGGCGACGGTGTTCACGCAGATCAGCTTCCTCGGCGCGGGCGCGACGATGTTCTTCAACTACCTCTCCGCCATCATCCGCGCCATCGGCGACTCGAAGACCCCGCTGGTGTTCCTCACGGTCTCCTGCGCGCTCAACGTCGGGCTCGTCGTGCTCATGGTCGGTCCGCTGGAGTGGGGCGTCGGGGGTGCCGCGCTCGCCACCGTGGTCGCGCAGGCCGTCTCCGTGATCCTGTGCCTGGAGTTCGTGCGCCGGCGGCTGCCCATGCTGCACCTGCGTCGTTCGGACTGGCGCATCTCCCGCGCGGACATCGCCGACCACCTGCGCCTCGGCCTCCCCATGGGCTTCCAGGCCTCGATCATCGCGATCGGGACCCTCACGGTGCAGGTCGCCCTCAACACGCTCGGCGCGGACGCGGTGGCGGCCTACACGACGGCATCCCGGGTCGACAGCCTGGCGGTCGCCCTGCTCTCCTCGCTCGGGCTCGCCGTGTCGATGTACGCGGCGCAGAACCACGGCGGTCGCCGCCCCGACCGCATCCGGCGCGGTGTGGTCGAGGCCACCTGGATGGCGGTCGCCGCGGCGATCGTCCTGGGCGGCCTGCTCATCGCGTTCGGCGCGCCGATGGTCCGGCTGTTCGTCGGCGACGGCTCGGACGACGTCGTCGACATGGCGCACCGCATGCTCATCATCAACGGCTGCGGCTACTGGGCGCTCGGCATGCTCTTCGTGCTCCGCGGTGCGCTCCAGGGGCTCGGTCACACGCTGGTCCCGACGGTCACCGGCGTGATCGAGCTCGTGATGCGCGTCGTCGCCGCGGTGGTCCTCGGCGCGATGATCGGGTTCGACGGCGTGGCCCTCAGCAACCCGCTCGCCTGGGTGGGCGCGATCGTGCTCCTCGTGCCGGCCTACGTCAAGGCGCATCGCGCGCTCGCGAGGCAGCCGGTGGCCCCGGCCGAGGCCACCGAGACCTCCGCGATCGCGATCGTCGGCCCCACCGACGGCTCGATGGTGGTCGACGCGGTCGTCACCCGCCCGGTCCGCGTCGTGCGGCCGCGCCGACTGCGGTGGCCGGTCCGGCGCTGATCCGCGGATATCCACCGGAAGGATGACCCGGATCGGACTTGAGACGGATGGCCTTCCGGAGAGACACTTCTAATGTCGAAGGTGCGGAGGGGTTCCGCCGGACGGGGGGTCGTCATGACGACATTGGGAGTGGCCAGAGATCTGGCCGCCATTCTGGTACCGATCGGATACGTGGGTGCGGCGCTGGCCGCGGTCTGCGCGATCGTGGCCGCGATCGCGATCATCCGCGGAGCCGGGGGGCTCGCGGGCGGCGCGGTCGGACTGTGGATCGTGTGCGCGCTGATGAGCTTCACCGCGAGCTTCGCGAACCAGTGGCTGCCGCTGATCGCTGCGGGCGCGTCGCTCGTGGGCATGCTCGTGATCGGCGGGATCGTGCGCGCGATGCTCACGGCCGGCGGGTTCGAGTCGCGACGCCGGGCCGCGCGCGTGAAGCCGGCGCCGGCGACCACGACGACGGCCACGCTCAAGACCGGCTCGACCGCGACGCCCACGGCGCCGGTCGTCGTCGTCTCCTAGCGCTCAGCGGTAGTCGCGGTCGCGGTGCTGCCGCGCCTCGTCGCCCGCGGCCACGCGGGCGCTCTCGCGTGCCCGCAGCTCGACGCGGCGGATCTTCCCGGAGATCGTCTTCGGCAGCTCGGGCACGAACTCGATGATCCGCACCCACAGGTGCGAGGAGAGCCGTTCGTGCGCGTAGCCGAACACGGCGCGTGCGGCGGCGGCCTCGTCCGCGCCCGCGTCCGGCGTCAGGCACACGTACGCCTTCGGCACCGCGAGGCGCGTGGGGTCGGGGCTGGGGATGACGGCCGCCTCGACGACGAGGTCGTGCTCCAGCAGCACGGACTCGAGCTCGAACGGCGAGATCTTGTAGTCGGAGGCCTTGAACACGTCGTCGGAGCGTCCGATGTAGGTCAGGTAGCCGTCGGCGTCGCGCACGGCGATGTCACCGGTGTGGTGGAAGCCCCCGGCCCGCGACTCCGCGGTCTTCTCCGGATCGTCGTAGTACCCCGCCATGAGGCCGAGCGGCGGCTGCGCGAGGTCGAGCGCGATCTCGCCCTCGTCCTCCACGACCTCGCCCGTCGACGGGTCGAGCAGCACGACCGGGTAGCCGGGCAGCGGACGGCCCATCGACCCGACCTTGACGGTCTGCCCGGGGGAGTTGCCGATGCAGGCGGTCATCTCGGTCTGCCCGAAGCCGTCGCGGATGGTGCCGCCCCACGCCTCGCGCACCCGGTCGATGACCTCGGGGTTCAGCGGTTCGCCGGCGCCGACGAGCTCGCGCGGAGGGTGCGCGAGCCGCGAGAGGTCGGCTTGGAGGAGCATGCGCCAGACCGTGGGCGGGGCGCAGAACGTCGAGACGTGGTGGGTGTCCATGACCTCCATGAGCGTGTTCGCGTCGAAGCGGTCGTAGTTGTAGACGAACACCGTCGCCTCGGCCAGGAACGGCGAGTAGAAGCTCGACCAGGCGTGCTTGGCCCACCCGGGGGAGGAGATGTTGAGGTGCACGTCGTCCGGGCGCACGCCGAGCCACCACATCGTGGAGAGGTGGCCGACGGGGTAGGAGACGTGGGTGTGCTGCACGAGCTTCGGGCGGTTCGTCGTGCCGGACGTGAAGTACAGCAGGGCCGTGTCACCGGCGGGTGTCGGCCCGTCCGGGACGAAGGGCTCCGTGGTCGCGGCGGCGTCCGCGAACCGCTTCCAGTCCGCAGGCAGCGATGCGCCGACGCCGATGCGCAGGACCGCGGGGTCGATCCCTTCGAGGCGGTCGGCGAGGGCGCCGAGCGTGACGACGGCGTCGGCCCGACCATGCTCGATGCGGTACGCGAGGTCGGAGGCCGACAGCAGGGTCGAGGTCGGGATCGACACCGCGCCCAGTTTGGTGATCGCGAGCATCACCTCCCACAACTCGATCGTGTTGTTGAGCATGACGATCACGTGGTCGCCCCGGCTGATGCCGAGGCTGCGGAGCCAGGCGGCCACCTGATCGGAGCGCGCGGAGAGCTCCCCGTACGTCCAGGACCGGAGGCTGAGGTCGGCCTCGACGATCTGCACGGCCGGACGATCGGGGTTCTCGCCGGCGACGACGTCGAACCACTCGAGCGCGAAGTTGAAGGTGGTCAGGTCCGGCCAGGCGAACTCGCGGCGCGCGGCGTCGTAGTCCGTGGCGTGCGTGAAGAGGAGGTCCCTCATCCCGCGGATCGCTTCGGTGGCGGGGGTGGCACGACGGCTCATGGTGCTCCTTTGCAACGGCGTCCCTCCATCCTGCCCCTTCGTTCAGCGGGGGAGGAAACCCGTGCCGTCGCGGAGCTCGAACACGAGCTGGGTCTCGGTGCCGCGGACGACGGGGTGCACGGTGATGTGCTCGAGCACGATGTCGCGCAGGGCGGTCGCATCCTGCACGGCCACGTGCACCAGGAAGTCGTCCACCCCGGCGACATGGAACACCTGGAGCACCCGGGGGATCGCGACGAGCGCGTCGAAGAGTGCCGTGACCTTGGGGCCGGTGTGGTGAGCGAGCCGGACCTTGATGATCGCCTGCAGCGGGTAGCCGAGAGCCGACCCGTCGAGGCGGACGCGCGTATCGCGGATCACTCCCCGGTCTCGGAGCGCGCGGATGCGGTGTGCGCATGTGGACTCCGCGAGCCCGAGGCGGTGGGCCAGCGCCTTGTTGGTCACGGCCGCATCGCGGCTCAAGGCCGCGAGCAGCTCCAGGTCGATCTCGTCGAGTTGCGCTTTCGCCAACGTGCCCTCCTCGGTACGACCGGATGTTGCACAGAATAGCGAGAATCCCGGATTCGGCGAGCTGTTCTGTCGATGATCAGCGAGAACCTCGTGATTCGGTCACCGTGGAGGGATGACCGCACCGCTGCATCCCGACACCGTCGCCGTCCACAGCGGCCGAGCCGACCTCGAGGCGCTCGGGGTCCACGCCCTGCCGATCGACCTCTCCACGACCAACCCGCTGCCGGACGTCGAGCGCGGCGGGGACTCGTACGAGGCGATGGCCACGGGAGGTCGTCCGCCGCAGGACGGCAGCATGGTCTACGCCCGCCTCTGGAACCCGACGGTCGCGCGCTTCGAGGACGCCCTCGCCGAGCTGGAGCACGCTGAAGCCGCCGTCGCCTTCGGCTCCGGGATGGCGGCCATGACCGCCGTGATCCTCGCGCACACCGGTGACACGGGGGCGCGGCACGTCGTCGCGGTGCGTCCGCTCTACGGAGGGACCGACCACCTCCTGGGGTCGGGTCTGCTCGGTGTGGAGACGACGTACTGCCGTCCCGACGAGGTCGCCGCCGCACTGCGCGCCGACACCGGACTCGTCGTCGTGGAGACGCCGGCGAACCCGACCCTCGATGTCGCGGACATCGCCGAGGTCGTGCGGCAGGCGGGGAGCGTACCGGTGGTGGTCGACAACACGTTCGCGACCCCCGTGCTGCAGAACCCGATCGACCACGGCGCGGCGATGTCGTTGCACAGCGCCACCAAATACCTCGGCGGCCACGGTGATGTCATCGCCGGCGTCGTCGCCTGTGACGAGAGGACCGCGGAGGCGTTGCGTCGCGTGCGTGCGGTGACCGGGGGGCTCCTGCACCCGCTCGGCGCGTACCTGCTGCACCGCGGTCTCACGACCCTGCCGGTCCGCGTGCGGCACCAGCAGGAGAGTGCTCGTCGCATCGTGCAGTGGCTGGTCGATCGACCCGAGGTCGCCGAGGTCTTCTATCCGGGGCTCGACGGGGATCCGCGGGGCATCCTGGAACGGCAGCTCCGCGGGCCGGGGGCGATGATCGCCCTGCGGCTCCGAGGCGGTTATGCGGCGGCCGCGGCGGTGGCCGGGGCGACCCGCCTCTTCACGCATGCGGTGTCACTGGGCGGCGTGGACTCCCTCATCCAACATCCCGCCGCGCTCACGCACCGCCCGGTCCCCGCGGAGGCGCGTCCCGCCGCCGACGTCCTTCGCCTGTCCATCGGCCTCGAGAACGTCGACGATCTCCTCGCCGACCTCGCGAACGCCTTCGCCACTCTCGCCGACCCACCCCTTTCCGTGCCCCCCACCCCGGAAAGTGCGTCACATATGGGGGTGGCTCGCACGTAGGGGGCCGGGTCGGCGATTGTGTGAGGACGACAAGAAACTGAGTCTCGACTGAGGTGGGACTTGGTACCTGACGGCAAAACCGAGGGGTCGCGGAGAGGGCGGGCCTACAGTCGCGGGTGGCAACGACGCCACTGACCTCGGGAGTCCTCAATGACGAGTGAAAAGACCCACGCGCACGGCCTCGGCATGCGCATCGCCGTGATCGTCCTCAGTCTTTTGCTGGCGGCGATGGTGCTGCTGTTCTTCGCCACGATGAGCAAGGTCTCCGCTGGGGCCGCGGAGCTCGCGGACGGCACGACCACCGCGCGGGGCGGATCCGCGGACCTCGCCGCCGGTGCCTCCGACCTCGCCGCGGGAGCCGACGACCTGGCCGCGGGCACGCAGGATCTCGCGGCAGGCACGGCGACGGCGCAGCAGGGCTCCGAGAAGCTGAGCGACGGGGCGACGACGGCCGCCGCGGGCGCCACGACGCTCGCCGAGGGCGCCGGAACCCTTGCGGCGGGAGCCGCCACCGCTCTCGACGGTGCAGGACGAGTGAGCGGCGGAGCGCAGACGGCGCTCGCCGGGTCGCAGGAGCTCGCGGCGAAGATGGCGGCGGCGGATGCCGGGGCCCGAGAGCTCGTCGCGGGAGCGACCACGCTCGCCGCGGGCGTCGACGGCGCGCACCGGTACGCGAACGGCGTGCTCGAGGGCGCGACGACTCTGAGCACCACGCTGCGCGCCGGAGTGAGCGCCGACGTGCAGAAGCTCGCCCATCCGGACACGCAGACGCTGCTGACGGGCGTCGCCACGAGCGCTCCCGGCAATGCGCGGACGCTCGCCGCCGGTCTGCAAGGTCTCCTCGCCGCACACCCTGATGACGTGCAGCTCCAGCAGCTCGCGACGCTCGCCGCCGGTGTCGAGAAGCAGGTCGGCGCGCTGGCCGCCCCCGCCGCGGCTGCTCCGGGCCTCGCACAGGGACTCATCGGCGCCGCCGACGGCTCCGCTCGCGTCACGGCAGGCGTCGGCGCGCTCATCAACGGCGACCCCTCGAAGGGGTGGCCGGGGACCGTGGTGCTGGTCTCCCCGAAGGGCGCTCCCGCCCTGGTCGCCGGAACGCAGACACTGCAGGACGGCACCTCCCGGCTCGCGGCAGGTGCGGCGGATCTCTCGTCCGGGCTGCAGACCCTCTCGACCGGGGCGTCGTCGCTGTACTCCGGCACCGCGGAGCTCAGCGCCGGCGCGGCGCGGCTCGACGACGGCGCCGGGTCTCTGGCCGCGGGCGTCGGCGCGCTGCAGTCGGGTGCCGGTGACCTCCGGTCCGGGATGAGCGAACTCCGCACCGGCGCCGACGCGGTGGCCGAGGGCTCCGGGGCCCTTGCGAGCGGAGGCGCGAGGCTCGACGCCGGTGCCGCCGACCTCGCGGCCGGAAACGGACGTATCGCCGACGGTTCGGGCACCCTCGCGACGGCCACGGCGGGCGCCGCGCCCTCTCTGCTCCCGTGGATCCTCGGGATCGGCCTGATCGGCCTGATCGCGATCGGGTTCTGGATCGGCCACCGCGTCGCCCACCGCTGATCGTCGACCCGCCCCCTTCCGCGCGACCCACCCCCGTAAGTGACGCACTTTCGGGGGTGGGTCGACCGCAAGGGGGTGGGTCGGCGAGCGCGGGTCAGCGCTTCGGGAGGGGGATCGTGCCGGTGGCGATGCGCTCGGTGGGCATGCGGTCGCGATCGTAGGTGATCTCGTCGTAACCGTGCGGGGTCGGCAGGCCGTCCTCACCGATGCTGACGAACACGATCTCGTCGATGGTGAGGATGCGCTTGCGGGTGATCATGTTGCGCGCGACGGCCCGCATCGTGAGCGACGTCGTACCGAAGCGCGTGGCCTGCAGCCCGATCTCGATGAGGTCGCCCTGCACCGCCGATGCCTCGAACGTGATGGCGGAGATGTGCCGGGTGACGACGCGGTAGTTGCCGAGCTGCACGATCGCGTAGATCGCCGCCTCCTCGTCGATCCACTTCAGCAGGCTCCCGCCGAACAGCGTGCCGTTCGCGTTGAGGTCTTCCGGGCGCACCCACTTGCGGGTGCGGAAGTTCAGGCCGTCCTCGGACTGCCATGCCGGTGCTTTCTGTTTCGCCATGCCCCGAGGCTAGGCGGCTCGTGCGTCGGCGGTGTTACGCCGGGTTTTCGGACGGGTGCACGCGCCGCCGCTCACAGCGGATCTGCTCCGGGCGGATTCGCTCCCGCGGTCATGACCGGAGCCGGATGCTGGGGACATGAGCGAAGACACCCCTCTCCCGCAGTTCGGCCCCGAGGCCCGGCGCGCCCTGTTCCACGAACGGGTGCTCGTCCTCGACGGCGCCCTCGACGACGACAACGGCACCCTCCTGATGACCCAGCTCCTCGGCCTCGCCGCGGAGGACCCGACGACCGACATCGCCCTCTGGATCCACTCGCCGGGCGGCTCCGTGCCGTCGATGCTGGCGATCCGCGACCTCATGCACCTCATCCCCAACGACGTTTCCACCCTCGCCCTCGGCCTCGCCTGCAGCGCGGGACAGTTCCTGCTCTCCGCGGGGACGAAGGGCAAGCGGCGCGCTCTCCCGCACGCCCGGATCCTCATGCACCAGGGCTCGGCGGGGATCGGCGGATCGGCGGTGGAGATCGAGGCGCAGGCCGACGACCTCCGGCACATGCGTGACACCGTCCTCGGCCTCATCGCCGACGACACCGGTCAGCCCCTCGCGCGGATCTTCGAGGACTCCCTCCACGATCGCTGGTACACCGCGGCCGAGGCGCAGGGCTACGGGTTCATCGACGAGATCGTGCGGTCCGCGGCGGAGATCCTGCCCCGCCGTCGTGCGCGGGTCGGACTGGGAGCGGACGTATGAGCAGCTACACGATCCCCCACGTCATCGCGCAGCACCCGCGGGGTGAGCGGGTGATGGACGTCTACTCGCATCTGCTCGCCGAGCGCGTCATCTATCTCGGAACCGGGATCGACGCGGGGGTGGCCAACGCCCTCATCGCGCAGCTCCTGCACCTCGACGCGGACAGCCCGGAGACCGGCGTCCAGTTCTACATCAACAGCGAGGGCGGGGATCCCGGTGCCGCGCTGGCGATCTACGACACCATGCAGCACATCCGCCCGCGGATCGCGACGACCTGCGTCGGGCAGGCCATCGGTCCGGCGGCGCTGCTCGTCGCGGCGGGGGCGCCGGGGGAGCGAGCGGCCCTCGCCCACGCGCGCATCGTGCTGCATCAGCCGGCCGGGCAGTCCCGCGGAGCCATCCCGGACCTCATCCTCGCGGCCGACGAGGTCGTGCGGGTGCGGGCCGACATGGAGTCGATCCTGGCCCGGCACAGCGGTCGCGCGCTCGCGGAGCTCCGCGTCGACACCGACCGGGACCGGGTCTTCACCGCCGCCGCGGCTCTCGAGTACGGCCTCATCGACACCGTGCTCGGTCCCCGTGATCCGGATGCACGATGAGGTGACGGGTGCACGACGGATTCCCGAGATCCGTCGTGCACCCGGACTCGGGTCGTGCAGGTGAAAGGGGTCAGGCGGCCAGAGCGAAGGCGCCGCGGGAGGTCGACACCGCCGCCGCGGCGGGGGTGCCCTGACGAAGCTCCTCGGCGACCGCGCTCGTGAGCTCCACGAGGGAGGAGTCCAGCGCGCCGGCGATCGCGGCGATCATCTCGCTGGACGGCTCCTTCCGGCCGCGCTCGACCTCGGAGAGGTACTGCGGCGAGACGCCGGCCTTCTCCGCGGTCTCGCTGAGTGTCTCCCCGCGGTCATGGCGTCGCCGTCGCAGCTGATCGCCGAGCATCTCGCGCCACAGCGGTTCGGGTCCGTTGGACGGCGGACGGACGGGATGCGGGGCGCGGGGGAACGGGACGATGTCGGCCATGCCTCACGATAAGCCGCCGCCCGCGGGGCGATCGAGACGTTCTGCTCAGAGCAGAACGCGGCTCAGAGCGCGGCCGTGACGCCCGGCAGCAGCGCCCCCAGGATGTCCTGCAGCCGCTGCCGATCCTCCGCGGACAGCGGGTCGAGGATGAGCTCGCGGATCTGGGCCACGTGGACCGGTGCGGCCGCGCGGAGCATGTCCCGTCCGGCCGGGGTCAGCGTCGCGGAGAGGGTGCGCTTGTCCGTGCTGCACGAGGTCCGTTCCACCCACCCGCGCTCCTCCAGCGAGTCCAGGGCGTGGCTCAGGCGCGACCGGCTGAGTCCGGCGATGCGCGCGAGCTCGGTCATGGTGACGGCGTCCTCACCCTGGCCGGCGAGGGTGACGAGGATCGCGTAGCGGGCGTGGTTGAGCCCGACCTCGTCCTTCAGCGCCCGGTCGAGGACCTGCGGCAGCAGCTGGACGAACCGGATGATCGGCAGCCAGGTCGCGAGCTCGTCGTCGTCGAGCCGCCGCGGGTGCCGCGCCTGGTTCATGTCGTGCTCCTCGGAGGTCACGCCGCGGTCAGGTCGATCGTGTGGGCCGTGTGGTCGCGCTTCGCCTGGAGGTAGCGCGAGTTGGCTGCGGAGAGGTGCACCTCGGTGCGGACGCGCTCGGTGACCTGGATTCCGAGCCCGTCGAGCTGCGCGGCCTTGTCGGGGTTGTTGCTGAGCAGGCGGATGCGGTCCACGCCCAGCGCTCGCAGCATCTGGGCCGCCACCGTGTAGTCCCGCTCGTCCTCGCCGCGGCCGAGGGCCACGTTCGCCTCGTAGGTGTCGAGCCCGGCGTCCTGCAGCGCGTAGGCGTCGAGCTTGGCGTAGAGCCCGATGCCGCGGCCCTCCTGCCGCAGGTAGAGGAGGAAGCCGCCCTCCGCGGCGATCCGCTCCACGGCCTCCCGCAGCTGCGGTCCGCAGTCGCAGCGCTCCGAGCCGAACACGTCACCGGTGAGGCACTCGCTGTGTGGGCGGACGAGGGGCGCGACCCCGCCGTCGACGGCGCGATCGAGGGCGGCCTGCCAGTCGCCCAGGCCGAGCAGCAGGTGCTCGCGGCCGTCCACGAGTCCGTCGAAGGTCACGACGTCGGCCGTCGTGCCGAAGCCGTCCGCGAAGCGCAGGGGCACCCGCACGCGGGTGCGCTCCGCGGCGACCGTTGAAGTTTCAATCATGTGAGGGGAAACGCCGGAGACGCGCGGCTATTCCCGCAACCGTCGGGAGGCGATGACCGTGTCCGTCCGTGACGGAGGCAGACGGGGAGCGCCGCGCACTCGGTAGCCTCGCACCATGAGTCACTTCGTCACCGCGACCGAGCTCCACGACCTCCTCGAGAACGGCGCCCCGATCCGGGTCATCGACGTGCGCTGGCGCCTCGACCGCCCAGAGGCGGGCCCGGGCGACTATCGCTCCGGCCACATCCCCGGCGCGGTGTTCGCGTCGTTGGATCAGGAGCTCTCCACACCCGGGGCACCGACCGAGGGCCGCCATCCGCTCCCCTCGACGGAGACCCTGCAGGCGGCGGCCCGGCGATGGGGTGTGCGGCAGGGAGACACGGTCGTCGCCTACGACGACACCAAGGGACTCGCGGCGGCCCGGGCGTGGTGGCTGCTGCGGCAGGCAGGGGTCGACGTCCGGGTGCTCGACGGCGGGCTGCGCGCGTGGACCGCGGCCGGATACGACCTGGCGACCGACGACGTCGTGCCGGAGACCGGCGATGTCGTCCTCGCGGATCCGGGCCAGGACGCCCTCTCGATCGATGAGGCGGAGGCGTTCCCGGAGACCGGGGTGCTGCTCGACGTCCGCGCCCCGGAGCGCTACCGCGGCGAGACCGAGCCGCTCGACCCGATCGCCGGGCACATCCCCGGCGCCCGGAACCTCCCCACCACGCGGCACCTCGACGACAACGGGCGCATCCGCGACCGTGACACGGTGCTGGCGACGCTCGCCGAGGTCGGGGTCACCCCGGAGACGCCGGTGGCGGCCTACTGCGGGTCGGGAGTCACGGCGGCGCACACGGCTCTGGTGCTCCACGAGGTCGGCATCCCGGCGAAGGTCTTCCCCGGCTCCTGGAGCCAGTGGTCGAACACCCCGGGGCGGCCGGTCGCGACGGGGGATCAGCCGGGCTGATCGCCTCCGCGAGGACCGTACCCCCAGCGCAGACCGAGGGCGCCGGGGCCGAACGCCCGACGGACCTGATGCACCGACGTGCCCCGAGGTCGTGGGAGCGCGGTGACGACGGTGCCTCCGGCGGTCTCGACGAGCTCGTCGCACCAGTCCGGGACGGCATCCGGGTGGAAGCGCGTCCACACCAGGACCTCCCGGGCCTGGCGGGACAGGGCGTGTCCGGTCTCGCGATCCGACGGGTGGCCCGGCTCGTACTGCACCGACCACTCGAGCACCGCGGTGTCCGGGGCTGCGAGCGGGACGTCGAGTTCGATCAGCGCACCGTGCGCCTCGCCGTTCGGGTGGGAGTAGCGCGCGGTGACCCGTCCGCCGGCCACGGCCGTGAGCCGCGGCGGAGGCCCGGGCACGCCGGGGGTGAGGTCGAGGACGGGGATGGCGGTGATCACGCCGCTCGTCGACTGCACGATGCTGCGGGTGAGGCAGGAGGACACCTCGCCGTCGGCGTCGACGTCCGTGACGGAATGGACGGTGAGCTCCCGCGACGGGTCCGGGTACGTGGCGCCGAGGGCGGCGTAGACCTCGCGGACGGCCCGTTCCATGTCGACCTGCTCCAGCGGGAACCCCTGCGGTCCCAGGGGTCCTGTGCGGTGCGGACGGAGGAGACGGCTCAACGCCCCGGATTCGAGGCACAGCAGGTCCTCGATGTCGGCGAGGGCGGCGAGGGACTGCGGTCCTTCCGGGCGACGGGCCCCCGAGCGCCAGTAGCTCAGCGTGGCCATCGAGACGCGGTTGCCCCGGTCGCGGAGCTGCCGCTGCAACCACGACAGCGTCACCGGTCTCGCATTGATCGCATCGCGCAGTGCCGCGGCGAACGCGTCCGGCGTCGCCGCTCTCCTCTCGCCGTCCCCAAAACCCATCACAGCCCCCGCCCGGTATGTGAAGAACACACCTCTACAGTGAGCATAAGACCGCACGCGCGCACCTCAGGGGACCAGGTGGGCATGTGGGTCACGGGGCTGCGATGTCGCGGGGAGGGTGCCCGACCCGGCGACAGCGGCCCGACGCAGTGATGCCCCCCTTGCTGCGTATGTCGTGAAGCCCGGCAATCGATCTGGGGAGATCCGCCGGGCTTCACGAGCATCCCCGGGCGCGTGCGGCTCGCGGCCCCGCGTAGACTGGGGGGAAACCCCGGAGGATCTGGCCGTTATGTCTGCCCCTGCTCGCGCGTTCACCATGCGCCACGTGCAATTGCTGCGCGCGTTGTTCGCGGCCGTCGCCGCCCTGATGATCACCTTCTCCTCGGATCACTCCGCCGCGGTCGGTCTCGCCGTCTTCAGCGGCTTCGCGCTGGTCACCGCCCTCGTGCACATCCTCGCGGCCTGGCTCGTCCTCCCCACGGGGTCGCGCTGGGCGGCGATCCTCCTCGCGGTCGTCAGCGTCATCGCGGGTATGGCGAGCGGTGTGCCCGCGTGGCGCACGGACGACATGTTCTTCATCGTCCTCATCACCTGGGGTGTGCTCAGCGGTGGCCTCGAGCTGCTCGCCGGCATCCGGGCCCGCCGCGCCGGGGGAGCGCTCGCCACCGACGCGATCACCGTCGGGGCTCTCGGCCTGCTCCTCGCCGTCGTCCTGCTGCTGATCCCCTCGGGCTTCGTCCAGGAGTACACGATCGAGAAGGCGGGCACGTTCCAGCTGTCCGGCATCATCCTCGGCGTGGGGATGTTCGGAGGGTATGCGGCCATCGTCGCCGTCTTCCTCGGCATCGCCGGCCTCACCCCGAAGCGTGCGGACGCCGATGACGTCGCTCCCGCCCCCGAGAACGATGCGGCTCCTGTGGAGCACGGAGGAGAGCGATGAGCGACGACAAGCCCACCCGACGGGACATCCTGCGTCCCCTCCACCTGCTCGGCATCGCCCTGGGCTGCGGCGTGTTCGCCATGGTGGTCACTCTCGTCTCCACCGGCGCGTTCACCCTCCGCGTGAACACGGCCATCGCGAACGGCACCTACGAGGGTCTCACCCCCGTGGCGTTGAGCCTCGTCGTGGGTGGCGGCGCCTTCATCGCGACGCTCCTGATCCTCGCGATGCTGATGCTCGCGATCGACCCCGCCGACGTCACCAAGACCATCGACCGTCCCGTGCTCTACGACGCGGAGGACGACGGCAAGGGTGACGGCACCACCGACGAGCCGGGACGCCCCGCCTCCACCTGATCCGTCATACGGGCGGAATATCGGTGAGGTCCTTCCGCTTGTCCCTGGAGTGACTGCCTCCGTCGACCGCGCCTCCATCGGACTCCGGTCGGAGCGCGGACCCATCCTCGGCGCGCTCATGCTCGCCACCGGCCTCATCGCGATCGACGCGACCATCCTCGCGACCGCTGTCCCGAGCATCGTGCGCGACCTCGGCAGCTATCAGCAGTTCCCGTGGCTGTTCTCCGTGTACCTCCTGGCGCAGGCCGTCAGCGTGCCCATCTACTCCCGCTTCGCGGACACGGTGGGCCGCAAGCCGATCATCCTGCTCGGCATCGCCCTGTTCCTGCTCGGATCGATCCTCTGCGGGTTCGCCTGGAGCATGCCGGCGCTGATCGTGTTCCGCATCATCCAGGGCATCGGCGCCGGTGCCGTCGCGCCGATGTCGATGACCATCGTCGGCGACATCTACACGGTCGCCGAACGCGCCAAGGTGCAGGGATACGTCGCGAGCGTCTGGGCCATCTCCTCGGTCGTGGGCCCGGCGCTCGGCGGGATCTTCGCGCAGCTCGACGCCTGGCGATGGATCTTCTGGATCAACGTCCCGCTGTGTCTGATCGCCGGGTGGATGCTGCTGCGCACCTACCGGGAGCAGAAGCAGACGCAGAAGCACAGCATCGACTACGGCGGAGCGGTGCTGCTCACGATCGGGTTGACCGCGCTCATCCTCGGCATGCTGGAGGGTGGGAACGCGTGGGCCTGGCTGTCGGTGCCGAGCGCCCTCTGCTTCGGTATCGGGGTGGTCGCGCTGGTGGCCTTCGGGTTCGTCGAGCGCCGGGTCGCGGAGCCGATCGTCGATCTGCGCCTCGTCACACGTCGGCTCATCCTCACGAC
The DNA here is from genome assembly GCF_050470785.1 of Microbacterium sp. NRRL B-14842. NCBI lineage: Bacteria > Bacillati > Actinomycetota > Actinomycetes > Micrococcales > Microbacteriaceae > Microbacterium > Microbacterium sp. NRRL B-14842. Next base: position 3,256,510 of record NZ_JBFLUM010000001.1, read on the forward strand.
GACCATCGTGTCGCTCGGCATCGGGGCGTTGATGCTCGGGGTGACGAGCTTCGCCCCCGCCTACCTCGAGGGGTCCATCGGCATCGCTCCGCTGCTGTCAGGTCTCGCGGTGGCTGCTCTGACCCTCGGCTGGCCGCTCGCCGCCGCGAACGCCGGGCGGCTGTACCTGCGCATCGGCTTCCGCCGCACCACCCTGATCGGCATGAGCATCACCACGGTCGCCGCCATCGCGCTCGCCGCCGTCGCCTCCTGGCCGAACCCGTTCGTCGTCGCCGGCATCGCGTTCCTCCTCGGCTTCGGGCTCGGGTGGAGTGCCGCGCCGACCCTCATCGCCGCTCAGGCTTCGGTCGGCTGGGGCGAGCGCGGAGCGGTGACCGGGATGAATGCCTTCGCACGGTCCGCGGGAAGTGCCGTGGGGGTGGCGGTGTTCGGGGCGATCTCCAACGCCATCATCGCGCAGGGCGCGGGACCCGACGACCCCGACACGATCATCCACGCGTCGGTGTGGGTGTTCGTCGCGGTCGCCGTGACCGCTGTGCTCACCCTGATCGCCGCCGCGTTCATGCCGAAGGACAGCGTCGAGGAGCACTCCGGGGAGTCCGGCTCCTAGCTCCCCGGGCTCAGCGGGCGAGGCGCTCCGCGATACCGGTGTAGGTTGCGGGGGTCAGTGCGAGCAGCCGTTGCTTGGCCGCGTCGCCGATCTCCAGGCCCTGCACGAACTCGGCGAGGTCGTCGGCGCCCACCCGGTGTCCGCGCGTGAGCTCCTTGAGGAGCGCATACGGGTCCTGGATGTTCGACCGGCCGGCGACGACCTCGGCACGGATCACCGTCTGGATCGCCTCGGCCAGCACCTCCCAGTTCACGTCGAGGTCGGCGAGCAGCACGTCGCGCGACAGCGAGATCGCGTTCAGGCCGCGGCGCAGGTTGTCGAGCGCGAGCAGCGAGTGCCCGAATGCGACGCCGATGTTGCGCTGCGTGGTGGAGTCGGTGAGGTCGCGCTGCAGGCGGCTCGTGACGAGGGTCTGGCCGAGCGAGGCGAGCAGAGCGCCCGAGATCTCCAGGTTGGCCTCGGCGTTCTCGAAGCGGATCGGGTTGATCTTGTGCGGCATCGTCGACGAGCCGGTGGCCCCGGCGACCGGGATCTGCGCGAAGTAGCCGAGCGAGATGTAGGTCCAGATGTCCGTCGCGAGGTTGTGCAGGATACCGCCGGCGTGACGCACGCGGTCGTACAGCTCCACCTGCCAGTCGTGCGACTCGATCTGCGTCGTCAGCGGGTTGAACCCGAGACCGAGCCCTTCGATGTACTCGCGGGCGATGGTCGGCCAGTCGGCGTCCGGGTCGGCCGCGAGGTGAGCGGACCAGGTGCCGGTCGCTCCGGAGAACTTCGCGAGGTACTCGGAGCCGGCGATCTGGCTGCGCACGCGCTCGAGGCGCCAGGCGAAGACCGCGAGCTCCTTGCCCATGGTCGAGGGCGTGGCGGGCTGCCCGTGCGTGCGGGAGAGCATGGCGGCGTCGGCGTGCTCGACGGCGAGCTCCCGCAGCTTCGCGATCACGGTGTCGAGAGCCGGGAGCCAGACCTCCTCGACGGCGCGCTTGACGGTGAGCGCGTAGGACGCGGAGTTGATGTCCTCGCTCGTCGCCGCGAAGTGCGTCAGCTCGGCGATGTGGTCGAGGCCGAGCGTGGCGAGCCGGTCGCGCACGAGGTACTCGATGGCCTTCACGTCGTGCTGCGTGACGGCCTCCTTCTCGGCGAGCCAGTCGATCTCGGCCTGCCCGAAGTCGCGGTAGAGCGCGCGCAGGCGCTCCTTGTCGTCGTCCGACAGCGGGCTCGTCTCGAACAGCGAGCGGTCGGTGAGGGCGATCAGCCATTCCACCTCCACCTCGACCCTGGCGCGGTTGAGTCCGGCCTCGGAGAGGAAGTCGGCGAGCCCGGTGACGGCGCCGCGATAGCGGCCGTCGAGGGGGCTGAGGGGCTGCGGCGGGAGCGAAGGCTGGAAAGTCAGGGGAATCCTCCTGATCAGGCCCCGAAGGTTCGGGGCGTGCGGGGCAGGCGCAGGGCGGGTTCGAGCTGGCGGAACAAGCCGCGAGTCGCCGTCTCGATCATACCGAGCACCGAATCGAACATCTCCGGGCCCGCGTAGTAGGGGTCGGGGACGTCGTGGGTCGAGGCGTCGGGATCGAAGGCGAGGAGGAGGGTCACCTTGCCGTCCTCGTCCTCATCCCTGGCCCATTCGCGGAGGATGCGCTCGTGCGTGCGGTCCAGGGCCACCACGAGGTCGTTCTCGGCGAAGGACGCGGCGGTGAACTGGCGGGCGCGGTGCAGCGAGCCGTCGTAGCCACGGCGGGCGAGCGCGTCGATGGTGCGGTGATCGGCGCGCTCCCCGAGATGCCAGTCCCCGGTGCCCGCGCTGCGGGAGACGATCCGGGAACCGAGACCCTGCCGTTCCGCGAGGTCGCGGAACACGGCCTCCGCCATGGGGGAGCGGCAGATGTTGCCGGTGCAGACGAAGATCACGCGGAAGGGATCTCGGGCTGTCACGGATCCATTCTGCCGGTCGATGCGGTTCCTGCACAGCGCCGCCCGGATCGCGACCCGCCTTCGACTCTCCTGCACCGTCGTGTGTGGGCGACGACTGTCCACGGTCCGTGCCCGTGTGAGGCGCATCCGGAGCCGGGGAACGAAGGGCGGGGAAAGGGTGGATCCATGTCGTCCTCCCCTCTCACCGCCCTCTCTCCCGGTGTCGACCCCGCGCTGCGCGCCGCAGTGCTGTCCGAGCTGGATGCGGCCGGGGAGCGACTCGACGAGGCGGCGTCCGTGCTGACGGCCCTGCGTGATGCGTGCTCCTGGGAATCCGAGGGGGTCGAGGCGCTGCGGACGGCGCTCTGGCGGCTGTCCGAGGACGCGACGCCGGTGCGCGCCATGATGCAGCAGTGCCGCAGGGAGGCGGAAGCGGCATGAGCGGGCTCAGCATCGACCACGGCGGCGCGATCGCCGTGGACACCGCGCAGCTTCGCGACCTCGCGGTACGGGTGCGGGGCGTCGTCCCGGTGTTGGCGGAGGTGGCCGATGCCGTGGCGCGCGCGGAGGCGCTGCTCGCCACGGCGGCGTGGACGGAGCTGGCCCCCGCGGCCTGGTCGCTGCGGTCCGTGGCGACGTCGCTGGACGGGCTGACGGCCCGCGTCGAGAAGACGGCCGCCGACCTCGTCCTGATGGCCGAGGCGTACGAGGTCGTCGAGCTGCGCGCGCAGGCGGAGGCGCTGGCGCACACCGACGCGGCCGCCGCCGCCGCGGTGGAGGCGCGCCTGGCGCGGCTCCTCGCCTCGGACGGGAGTGTGGGAACGCTCGCGGACACTCTGGAGCGGACCGCGGATGCCCGGAGGTTCCGCGGCCTCGACGACCAGTACGACGCCGCCGGTCTGCTCCCACCGGTCTTCCTGGGCGGTGCGTTCGTAGGGGTGACGTCGGGACTCGGGCGCGTCCGACCGGGAATGGCACTCGGCGCGACGGCCGATCCGGTACGCGTCTCCGTGGCCTCCCGCTCGCGGCCGACCGGCGCGCCGACCGGACTGGCGAGTGCGCTCCGCCGCCTGCCCTCCGCCTCCGGGGCGCAGGTGGCGATCGAGAAGTACACGATGCCCGGTGAGGCGCCGCGATACGTCGCCTACCTCGCCGGCAGCCGCTCGATGTCGCTCCGCACGGCCGGCGGGACGGAACCGTGGGACATGAAGTCGAACATCGAGCTCTACACCGGGGGCCGGTCCGCGTCGTATCAGGCGACCCTCGATGCCCTGGCCGCGGCCGGTGCGAGGCCCGGGGATCGGGTGGATGTGGTCGCGCACATCGCAGGGTGGGATGATCGCGGCGCACCTGGCGATGGAGAGCCCGTTCGCGGTCACGACTCAGATCACCGCCGGAAGCCCCGTGGAGCCGACGCTCTCCGCCGATCACACCCTGGTGCAGCTTCGGCACACCGACGACGTGGTGTCTGCGCTCGCCGCGGGAGGGGCGAGGGAGGGCACAGGCTCGGCCGACAGCTTCACCGCGAGCCGGGTGGGCGACCCCGACGCCGGTCGCCAGGACCTCGCGCTCGAGACGCACTCCCTGGAGAACTACATGGAGACGGCAGCGATGGTGGATGCCTCCGCCGACCCGCGGGCGGAGGCTCTCGACGCCTACTGGGCGGACCTGGACCGCGCCGTCACCGTCGACCGCACCGAGTACCGAGCGGAGCGTGTGCTCCCCGATCCGTGAGCCGCACGCGGCGTCGGCAGACGTCGGTGGACGGGTCAGTCGCGGCGGGAGCGCTTGTTCTGCGGGCGCAGGATGAAGCCGAAGATGCCGTTGATGATCGAGATGATCAGGGCGGCGAGAACGCCCCACCAGAACGACTCGACCGTCAGGCCCCATCCGAAGCTGCTGGTGATCCAGGCGGTCAGCCAGAGCAGGAAGCCGTTGATGAGGAAGCCGATGAGGCCGAACGTGATGATGTACAGCGGGAAGGCGACGATCTTCACGACCGTGCCGATGATGGTGTTCACCAGCGCGAAAAGGGCTCCGACCGCGAGGAGCGTCAGGACGAGCTGCAGCGTCTCGCCCGGCGGGAAGGCGCGCACCGTGACCTGGAGCACGGGGATGAGCGTGACGACCCAGATGGCGAACGCGTTGACGACGACCCGGATGATGAAGCGCATGATGTGTTCAGTCTCCCACGCGGGGCTCGCGGTGTCAGCCGCGGTCGTCCACCGGGATCCGGTTCTCGCGGATGCGCCGCTCCGACTCGTCGAGGTCGATGCTGCCTGATGCGACGCCGATGACCAGATCGAAGGCATCGTCCGTCGTGAAGCGGTGCTTCCATCCGTTGATCCAGAGGAACGCCACGAAACTCGTCCACGCCGTGCGCTTGTTCCCGTCGAACAGGGGATGGTTGCGGGCCAGAGACTCGAGGAGTGCGGCCGCCTTCCGGTCCAGCGTGCCGTAGGCGTCCTCCCCGAACAGCGACGCGGCAGGGCGCGCGAGAGCCGACGCCAGGAGCCCGGCGTCCCGGACGTGGAACCCCAGGCGGCCGACGATGCGGAGGCCGTCCTCCAGAGTCAGATACTCGGTCACGCGTCTTCGAGTCGCTCGAGGAGGACCTTGTCGTTGTCGAACACGAAGTCGACGGCGGCGTCGACGAGGGCCGACCGATGGGTGTCCGCGACGAAGCGGTCGGCCGCCTCGATGAGCAGCGCATGCTTGGACGTGTGTCGCTGGGCGGCGACCTCGCCCAGCCGTGCATCGAGTTCCGCAGGGAGTCGCACCGTCATAGCCATACCAGAATGGTATCACCGCACCCTCGGCCTCGAAAGGGTGGCGGGACACACGTCCTAGACTCGACGCGTGACCGAGCCGACCCTGCCCCGCATCCGTCCCGCCATCGCCTCCCTCGCGCCGTACCGCCAGGGCAAGCAGGCCGGTCCCGAGGCCTTCAAGCTCTCCAGCAACGAGAACCCGTTCGATCCGCTCCCCTCGGTCGTCGAGGCGCTGCAGCACACGACGCCGATCAACCGCTATCCCGATGCCACGGCCGGCCGCCTGCGTTCGCGGCTCGGAGCCCGCTACGGCGTTGAGCCCGAGCAGGTCCACGTCGCCTCCGGCAGCGTCGCGATCCTGCACCAGCTCGTGCTCGCCACGGCCTCCGTCGGCGACGAGGTCGTCTACGCCTGGCGGTCGTTCGAGGCATACCCGAGCCTGCCGCTCGTCGCCGGGGCGACCGGGGTGCAGGTGCCGCTGACCGCCGACTCCCGCCACGACCTCGACGCGATGGCCGACGCCGTGACCGACCGCACGCGCGCGATCATCGTCTGCACGCCGAACAACCCGACCGGCCCGATCGTCACCTCCGCCGAGTTCGCGGCCTTCGTGGACCGCGTGCCCTCTGACGTGCTCATCATCCTCGACGAGGCCTACGCGGAGTTCGTCACCGCGCCCGACGCCGTCGACGGCCTGGCCGAGCGCGTCTTCGAGGCGCACCCGAACGTGGTCGTCCTCCGCACGTTCTCCAAGGCCTACGGTCTGGCCGGGCTCCGGGTCGGCTATGCGATCGGCCACGAGAAGGTGCTCGACGCGGCGCGGACGACCGGCATCCCGCTGTCGGTGACATCCGCGGCCGAGAACGCCGCCATCGCGAGCCTCGACGCCGAAGCCGAGCTCCTGGAGCGCGTCGCCGTGATCGTCGAACGCCGCGCCCGTCTCGTCGAGGGGCTCCGCGCGCAGGGCTGGGAGGTGCCGGACGCCCAGGGCAACTTCGTCTGGCTGCCGACCGGCGCGCGCACGGACGAGGTCGCGGCGGCGTTCGTCGACGCCGACCTGATCGTGCGCCCTTTCTCCGGCGACGGCATCCGGATCTCCGTCGGCGAGGAGGCGGCCGTCACCCGTGTGCTGGAGGTCGCCGCAACCCTCCGCTGAGCGCGACGCCGCCCGGCGAACCGCGGAATCTCGGGGTTCCGGGGAGATACGAGGGCGTCCTAGGTATGCGTGACCCGGCATGCCGACGCGGGTAGCGTGGGGGCCGTGAGCACCTCTGAGACCCCCCTCGTGCGCGTCCTGGACGAGACCGGAAAGGTCGCCCCGACGCCGGCCGCGGAGCAGTACCTGCCGCTCATCGAGGCCATCCCCGACGACGAGCTCGCGCAGTTCTACCGCGACATGGTGGGCATCCGCGCGATCGACACCCAGGCCACCAACCTGCAGCGCCAGGGCCAGCTCGCCCTGTGGCCGCCGAGCCGCGGACAGGAGGCGGCGCAGGTCGGCTCCGGTCGGGCCGCCCGCGCGCAGGACACGATCTTTCCCTCGTACCGCGAGCACGCCGTCACCCGGATCCGCGGCGTGGACCCGGTCGACATCATCAAGCTCATGCGCGGCGTCTCCCACGGCGGCTGGGACCCGACCGATCCGAAGAACGGCAACACCCGCCTCTACACGCTCGTGCTCGGCTCCCAGGTGCTGCACGCCGCCGGCTATGCCATGGGTCTCACGTTCGACGGGCGCACCGGCACCGGCGACCCCGAGCGCGATGAGGCGGTCGTCGTGTACTACGGCGACGGGGCCTCCAGTCAGGGCGATGTGCATGAGGCGATGGTGTTCGCGGCCAGCTACCAGGCCCCGACGCTGTTCTTCCTGCAGAACAACCACTGGGCCATCTCGGTCCCCGTCACCACGCAGTCCCGGGTGCCGCTCGTGCAGCGCAGCGCCGGGTACGGCATCCCCAGCGTCCGCGTGGACGGCAACGACGTCCTCGCCAGCTACGCGGTGTCCCGCGTGGCCCTCGACGAGGCGCGCGGCGGCGGCGGCCCTCGCGCCATCGAGGCCGTGACCTACCGGCTCGGCGCGCACACGACCAGCGACGACCCCACGAAGTACCGCGGCGACGACGAGGAGCTCGCGTGGGCCGGGCGCGACCCGATCGTCCGGATGCGCGCGTTCCTGGAGAACCGCGGCGCCGAGGAGGGCTTCTTCGCCGAGGTCGACGCCGAGGCCGCCGACGCCGCGGAAGACCTCCGCGCCCGCACCGTGCAGCTCGGGCCGCCCCGCGCCGACCTCATGTTCGACCACGTGTACAGCGAGCCGCATCCGCTGATCGAGGAGCAGAAAGCCTGGCGCGCCCGCTATGAGGCGTCGTTCGAAGGAGAGGGCCAATGACCCGGGAGACCATGCCGCTGGGCAAGGCGCTGAACGCCGGAATGCGCAAGGCGATGGAGGACGACCCGAAGGTCCTCCTCATGGGCGAGGACATCGGCAAGCTCGGCGGCGTGTTCCGCATCACCGAGCACCTGCAGCGCGACTTCGGGGAGCAGCGTGTGCTGGACACCCCGCTCGCGGAGTCGGCCCTGGTCGGCACCGCGATCGGCCTCGCGATGGCCGGGTTCCGTCCCGTCGTCGAGATCCAGTTCGACGGCTTCGTCTTCCCCGCGTTCGACCAGATCACCACCCAGCTCGCCAAGCTCACCAACCGGCACGAGGGGTCGCTGCGGCTGCCCGTCGTGATCCGCATCCCGTACGGCGGGCACATCGGGGCGGTCGAGCACCACCAGGAGAGCCCGGAGGCGTACTTCACGCACACCCCCGGTCTGCGCGTGGTGTCGCCGTCCACCGCGAACGACGCCTACTGGATGATCCAGGAGGCCATCGCGTCGGACGACCCGGTGATCTTCCTGGAGCCGAAGAGCCGGTACTGGCCGAAGGGCGAGGTCGAGCTCGACGCTCCCGCCGTCCCGCTGCACTCCTCGCGGGTGGTGCGGACCGGGACGGACGTGACCCTCGTCGGACACGGCGCCATGGTCACGACGCTGCTGCAGGCCGCCGCCCTCGCCGAGTCCGAGGGCACGAGCTGCGAGGTCGTCGACGTGCGCTCGCTGTCTCCGGTGGACTACGAGCCGATCCTCGGGTCGGTACGCAAGACGGGGCGCATGGTCTACGCGCAGGAGGCCCCGGGATTCACGAGCCTCGGCAGCGAGATCGCCGCGACCGTCATGGAGCGCGCGTTCTACGCCCTCGAGGCTCCGGTGCTGCGCGTCTCCGGCTACGACACCCCGTTCCCGCCCGCGAAGCTCGAGGGCGCGTACCTGCCGGACGCCGATCGCATCCTCGAAGCCGTCGACCGCTCCCTGGCCTACTGACACCGACGTTCCATGTTCACAACTCAGGACAACCGCCCCCTTCACCCGTCCAGCGCGGGCGCAGGGGCGCGCACCGGTTCGAGTCTCCTGAGTTATGAACGCGGCCCACGAAAGGACTCCGCATGAGCACGCAGAACTTCCCCCTTCCGGACGTCGGCGAAGGGCTGACCGAGGCCGAAATCGTCGCGTGGAAGGTGGCGCCGGGTGACCGGGTCGCCATCAATGACGTCATCTGCGAGATCGAGACCGCGAAGTCCCTGGTCGAGCTGCCCTCCCCGCACGCGGGCGTGGTCGGCGAGCTGCTCGTCGACGAGGGGGCGACGGTCGAGGTCGGCACCCCGATCATCACCTTCGTGACCGACCCTGCGGCGGGCTCGGGAAACGGTTCGGTGGCGCCCGGCACCGTCGCGACGGCGGAGGCGCCCGCGCCCGAGGAGGGCGGCGGGTCGGTGCTCGTCGGCTACGGCTCCGGAAGCGGCGCGACCTCGCGGCGCAAGCGCCCGGCCGAGCGCCCCGTGCGGTCGTCGGTCGGCGTGATCGCGAAGCCGCCGATCCGCAAGCTCGCCCGCGACCTCGGCGTCGACCTCACGAGCGTGACGCCCACGGGTGCCGACGGCGAGGTCACCCGCGACGACGTCATGAAGCACGCCTCGCAGGCCAGCGTCTTCCGCAACATCGAGACCCCGGAGTGGGGGAGCGTGCGCGAGGAGACCGTCCCGGCCCCGCAGGCGCCGTCCGGCCTGGCTCGCGGCCTCGCACCGGTGCGCCCGTCGGCGGCCGGCGACGACCGCACCGAGTCCATCCCGGTGAAGGGCGTGCGCAAGGCGACGTCGTCGGCGATGGTGCAGAGCGCGTACTCCGCCCCGCACGTGACGGTGTGGAAGGAGATCGACGCCACCCGCACGATGGAACTCGTCAAGCGCCTCAAGGCCTCGCCGGACTACGCCGACATCAAGGTCTCACCGCTGCTCATCATGGCCCGCGCGGTGATCTGGGCGGTGCGCCGGACGCCGATGGTCAACGCGGCCTGGATCGACACCGAGGCCGGTGCCGAGATCGCCGTGCGCCACTACGTGAACCTCGGCATCGCCGCCGCCACGCCCCGCGGTCTGCTCGTGCCGAACATCAAGGACGCGCAGGACCTCAGCCTGAAGGATCTCGCCCGCGCCCTGAACCGGCTCACGCTCACAGCACGCGAGGGCAAGACCCCGCCGGCCGACCAGCAGAACGGCACGATCACCATCACGAACATCGGCGTGTTCGGGATGGACGCGGGCACTCCGATCATCAACCCGGGCGAGGCCGGCATCGTCGCCATGGGCACGATCAGCCAGAAGCCCTGGGTCGTCGACGGCGAGGTGCGCCCGCGCTGGGTGACCACGGTCGCCGGCTCGTTCGACCACCGCGTGATCGACGGCGACGGCATGAGCCGCTTCATCGCCGACGTCGCCTCCATCCTCGAGGAGCCCGCGCTCCTGGTGGACTGAGGGAGTCCACACTTCGGCGCGGCCCGAACGATCGGGTGGCGAGAATGGACGGATGAGAACCACGCGGAGCGTCGACCTGCCGGTGTTGTACTTCGGGACTCCCGTCGCGCTGATCACCACGGTCAACGCCGACGGGTCGTCGAACATCAGCCCGATCTCGTCCGCATGGGCGCTGGGGACGCGGTACATGCTCGGGCTCGGTGCCGAGGGGCAGGCGGCCGCGAACATCGGACGGGTCAGGGACCTCGTCATCAACCTCCCCTCCGCCGACCTCGTGCACGCCGTGGAGGCGATCGCGCCGACCACCGGTCGCTCGCCGGTTCCCGCCGAGAAGGTTCCCGCGTACCGGCATGAGCCGGACAAATGGAGTCTCGGGGGCTTCACCCCTGTGCCCTCGGAGGCGGTGATCCCGTTCCGGATCGCGGAATGCCCGGTGCAGATCGAAGCGCGCGTGGCCCAGATCATCCCGATCGACGGCGGCGACGCGCTGGCGGTCGAAGCCGAGGTCCTGCAGGTCCACGTGCACGAGGACATCTTGAAGGCGTACGGACCCGACCGCATCGACACGGACAAGTGGGACCCTCTGTCCTACGCCTTCCGCCATTACTTCGCCCAGGGGCCTCGGGTCGGCTCCAACTTCCGCGCGCCGCTCCTCGACGACCCCGTCGTGGCGTGATCGTCGATCCCTCGTCCGTGTCCCAGCTGGGACACGCGCTCAGCAGCCCGACCCGGGTGCAGATGTGTCTGGCGCTCCTCGACGGCCGGGCATGGACGGCCGGCGAGCTCGCGCGTGCCGCTGGGGTGTCGAGGTCGACGGCGTCGGAGCATCTGACGACGCTCCTCGACGTCCGGCTCGTCGCGCTCCGCCGACAGGGGCGGCACTCCTACGTCACGCTCGCGTCCCCCGATGCCGCGCACATCATCGAGGCCGCGACGGCGTACGCCGGGAAGGCGGCCCCGGTCTCGAGCCTCCGTTCGGCGACGGCGCGAGACGGCATGGCCCTGGCCCGCACCTGCTACGACCACCTCGCCGGTCGCCTGGGGGTCGCCCTCTTCGACGCCCTCGTCGATCGGGGGCACCTCACGCCGGACCTGACGGTGACCGCGACGGGGCGCGACCTGTTCGAGAGCATCGCGGGGCCGGACGCGTTGGTGCCGTCGTCTCGTCGTCCGCTTGTGCGGAGCTGCCTCGACTGGACGGAACGGCGCTCGCATCTCTCGGGTCACCTCGGCGCCGTCCTCCTCCGCACCGCGCGCGACCGAGGCTGGATCCACCCTCAGCAGACCTCGCGTGCCGTGACGGTCTCTCCCGCCGGCACGGCCGCCTTCCACACTCTCTTCGGTATTCCGCCGACACTGTCCTGACCGCGATCGGCATCCGCGTCCCACGACACAGGCGCTCGCGCGGGAACAGGCTCTGGAGTGGGGGAGAGCCTGAACTCCCGCGTTCGCCTGAGTTCGCGCGGGGGCCTGTTCTCGCGACAGGCTGGCGGGACAGGCGTTCGCGCGGGAACAGGCTGCCAGGGGCGAGAGAGCCTGAACTCGCGCGCTTGCCTGTTCTCGCGAGAGAGGGCGGGTCGCGAGGGGAGGGGGCGGCTGACGCAAGAGGGGGGTCAGGCGGTGAGACGCTGTTCCGCGAGGCGGGGGACGGCACGCTCCCTGGCCGCCCTCCGGGCGGTCGCGATCGCGCCGGCCGACACGACCTCCGCGCCGAGTGTGGAGGCGAGGATCTCGGGTGCGGGCAGGTGCAGCTCGTCCGGGAGGATCCGGCGGGCGGCGGCCAGCACAGGCTCGATGCTCTCCGCCACGGCCCCGCAGATGATCACGCGCGCGGGGTCGTACATGCTGCCGAGCACCCCGACGACACGGGCGAGGGTGGCCCCCACGCGCTCGGCGACGCGGAGGGCGTCGGCGTCTCCGGAGGCGGCGAGGGTCAGCACCAGCCGCGGATCGACCGGCCCGTCCGCCACGAGCCGCCCGAGGATTCCGTCTGCGGCAGCGCCCCCGTCTTCGACGGCGCTCCGAGCCTGTTCCTCCACGGCGTGACGGAGGCCCACCGCCGAGCCGACACCGATGATGTGATCGAACACCACGCCCTCGCCGACGCCGCCGTGGGCGCCATGCAGCACGTGCCCGTCGACGACGACGCCGCCGCCGAAGCGCTCACTCGCGAGCAGGGCCACGTAGTCGCGGCAGTCGACGGCCACCCCGAGCGTCCCCTCGGCGATCGCGGCGAGCTGGGCGTCGTTCTTCACCTCGACCACCGGGGCCCAGTCGCGCAGGGCCTCCGCGAGCCCGGGGTTCGTGCGCTCCCAGAAGCCGTCGGGGTGCGGGGGCGAGATGCCGTCGCGGTTGACGGGGGCGGCGACGCCGGCGCACACCGCGAGCACGCGCTCCGCGGGCACCCCGGCCTCGTCGCGCGCGGCGGTGAGGTGCTGCAGGATCGTCGCCCGGCGGTCCTCGACGCTCTGCGCGGGGTCGACCTCCACGCGATGGTGCACGAGCGTGCGATCGAGCAGATCCGCGACGGTGACGGCGAGATGGGTGTCGCCGGCGTCGATGCCCATCACCACGCCGAGGTCTGCCGCGAGGGCGAAGCGGCGCGCGGGGCGCCCGGAGCGGTAATCGCCGATGGCGCGCGCGTTGGGCAGCTCGCGCAGCACCTCCGCGGTGACGAGGGTGTCGATCGCGTCGATGGTGGTCGAGCGCGTGAGCGAGGTGCCGGCCATGGCCTCGGTGGCGGTGAACTCGCCGGCCGTCCAGGCGAAGTCGAGCACCGCGCTCACGCTCGCGCGGCCGGTGCCGAGTCCCGTCGAGACCTCTGTCACTCCCCTTGACCTTCCTGTCGCCCAGATGAGACAGTACCTCTAGACGGACTAAATTCGCTCACTAGATTTATTCCGCGGATCTACGAAAGGACGACGGTGTCTGCCACACGATCACGGGCGGTGCGCTGGACCGCCGGAGCGCTCGGCCTCGTGCTGACCGGCGCGGCGCTCACGAGCTGTGCCGCCGGCGGGGGAGCGGAGACGATCCGCTTCACGTTCAGCAAGCGCGAGGCCATCCCGTTCATGACGGAGCTCGTCGCGGAGTACAACGCGTCGCAGGACGACGTCCGGGTGGAGATCGACACGTCCGGCGTCGACGTCGTCTCGGCGAGCTTCGTCCGCGGGAACCCGCCCGACATCATGCTCGCCAACTACAACTACGAGGTCGCCCGGTTCGTGCAGCGGTGCGCGCTCACCGACCTCTCCGACACGGAGGCCGCCGCCGGCATCCGTGAGGACCTGCAGCCGTTGATGGACCAGTACGGCTCCTGCGAGGGGCGCACCAGCGCCCTGCCGTACTCGGTCATGGCCGCCTCGGTCATCTACAACACGCAGATCTTCGCGGAGCAGGGCCTCGAGGTGCCGCAGACCTGGGACGAGCTCCTCGCCGTCAGCGACAGCCTCCGCGAGGCCGGGATCGACCCGTTCTACGCCACGTTCAAGGACGACTGGACCGTCGCGCAGGGCTGGTACGACTACGCGGCCGGTGGCTCGCTGGACGTGCTGGCTTTCTTCGACGCGCTCGCCGCGGAGGGCACAGAGGTGGGCCCGGACTCGGAGGTCTCCTTCGAGAAGGACTTCTTGGAGCCGATGGACAGGATGATGGTGCTCGCGAACGAGTACACGAACGAGGATGCGGCGAGCCGGGCGTACGGAGACGGCAACCTCGCCTTCGCGAAGGGGGAGGCCGCGATGTACCTCCAGGGGCCGTGGGCGTTCAGCGAGATCGCCAAGACCGACCCCGACCTCGACCTCGGCACCTTCCCGCTGCCCATGACCGACGATCCGGCCGACCTCGCCGTCCGGGTGAACATGGACCTCGCGGTCATGATCCCCGAGGAGTCGCAGCACCAGGAGGCCGCGCGCGACTTCCTGGAGTACCTCTACCTCCCGGAGAACATCGAGGAGTACAACGCCTCGCAGCTCGGGTTCACCCCGACGACGGACGCGGCACCGCCGGACGACCCGCGTATCGAGGGCATGATCGAGTACTACGACGAGGGGCGGATCTACCAGGGCCCCTCGGTCCTCGTCCCGAAGACCCTGCCGATGAACAACTACGCGCAGGCCATGGTGCTCGGCGCCGACCCCTCCTCCATCCTCCGCACCATGGACGCGGACTGGGCCCGCATCGCCTTCCGCGCCCCGATCCCGAGTTCCGAGGATTCCGCATCGGGCGAGACAGAGGAGTCCGCGCCATGAGCACCAGCACGACCGCCATCGTCACCGGCGAGCAGCGGAAGATCCGCCGCCACACGCGCCGCGTCGAGCCGATCTACTACCTGTTCCTGCTGCCGACCCTGGTGATCTTCACGCTCGCGATCACCGTTCCCGGCGTCATCGGCATCTTCTTCAGCTTCACCGACTCGATCGGCATCGGCGAATGGAGCTTCAACGGGCTGACGAACTACATCGCGCTGTTCAGCGACCCGGCGATCCTGCAGAGCTATCTCTTCACCTTCGGGTTCTCGATCGCGACAGTGATCGTCGTCAACGTCATCGCGTTCCTGCTGGCGGTCGGGCTCACCTCCCGCATCCGGTTCAAGACGGGGCTGCGGACGATCTTCGTGATCCCGATGGTGATCTCGGGCATCATCATCGCCTACGTCTTCAACTTCCTGTTCTCGAACTCGATCCCCGCGGCGGGCGCGGCCACCGGCATCCCGTGGCTGGAGACGAGCCTGCTCGCCAACCCCGACCTCGCCTGGGTCGCGATCGTGATCGTCACCGCCTGGCAGGCGGTCCCCGGCACGCTCCTCATCTACATCGCCGGACTCCTGTCGGTGCCGGGCGAGGTGTACGAGGCGGCGAGCATCGACGGCGCCAGCCGCACGCAGCAGCTGACCCGCATCACGATCCCCCTCGTCGCCGGATACGTCGTCATCAACGTGATCCTCGGCTTCAAGGGCTTCCTCAACGCCTACGACATCATCGTCGGCCTCACCAACGGCGGTCCCGGCACCGCCACCCGCAGCGTCGCGATGACGATCATCGCGGGCTTCAACGGCGGCGACTACGCCTACCAGATGGCCAACGCCACGATCTTTTTCATCGTGGCCGTGCTCATCTCCGTCCTCCAGCTCTCGCTGACCCGCGGAAGGAACACGTTCTGATGTCGACGGAGACCCTCACCACCATCCCCGCGGACGGACGCCGGAAGCGGCAGAAGATGGAGCGCGTCAACTGGTCGGGCACCATCATCCTGATCCTGTGCACGGCGACGATCCTCATCCCGCTGTACGTGACGATCTCGATGGCGTTCAAGACCACCGGGCAGGCGGTCGACGGCAACGCGTTCTCGCTGCCGGCGCCGTTCAGCATCGACGGCTTCGTGCAAGCGTGGACGCTGACGAAGTTCCCGGTCGGCGCCGCGATCTCGCTGCTCGTCACGGCAGGGACGGTCATCGCGACGATCGTCCTCGCGGCCTTCGCGTCGTTCGCGATCGTGCGCAACTGGGACCGCCGGCTGTTCCGGTACTCCTTCTTCTACCTGCTGGCGGCGATGTTCATCCCGTTCCCCGTCGTGGCACTTCCGCAGATCCAGCTCACCGGACGCGTCGGCCTCGACAACCCGTTCGGCGTGATCATCCTCGCCACGATGTTCCAGCTCAGCTTCAGCGTGCTGCTGTTCACGGCCTTCCTGCGCTCGATCCCGATCGAGCTGGAGGAGAGCGCGCGGATCGACGGCGCCACGACCTGGCAGACGTTCTGGCGGCTCATCTTCCCGCTGCTCGCGCCGATGAGCGCCACGGTCGGCATCTTCGCCTTCCTCTACGCCTGGAACGACTTCATGATGCCGTCGCTGATCATCTCCGACCCGGCGCTGCAGACGCTCCCGGTGCGGCAGAACCTCTTCCAGAACCAGTTCAGCAACAACTACAACGTCGCCTTCGCCTCGTACCTGATGGCCATGGCGCCCGCGATCGTCGCCTATCTCTTCACTCAGCGCTGGGTGATGGAGGGCGTCACGCAGGGTGCCGTCAAGGGCTGACCCGACCCCGCAAGAAACAAGGAGAACCTCTTCCTCATGACCGATTCGCTGCTCACCGCGACCCGCGAAGACGACAAGACCGCGACCTGGTGGCGTCAGGCCGCCGTGTACCAGATCTATCCGCGGAGCTTCGCGGACGCCGACGGCGACGGCCTCGGCGACATCCCCGGCATCGTGTCGCGCGCCGACTACCTCGCCGAGCTCGGCATCGACGCGGTGTGGCTGAGCCCGTTCTACCCGTCGGAGCTCGCCGACGGCGGGTACGACGTGGCGGACTACCGGGACGTCGACCCCCGCCTCGGTACCCTCGACGACTTCGACGCCATGGTCGAGGCGCTGCACGCGCGGGGCATCCGCGTGGTCGTCGACATCGTCCCCAACCACACCTCCGACCAGCACGCCTGGTTCCAGGAGGCGCTGGCTGCCGGCCGCGGCTCGGCCGCCCGGGAGCGCTACATCTTCCGCGAGGGCACCGGTCCCGACGGCGCGGAACCGCCCACCGACTGGGTCTCGGTCTTCGGCGGCAGCGCCTGGGAGCGCGTCGCGGACGGCCAGTGGTACCTGCACAACTTCGCCGTCGAGCAGCCCGACCTCAACTGGGACCACCCCGAGGTGCGCGAGGACTTCCTCACGACGCTCCGCTTCTGGTCGGACCGCGGCGTGGACGGGTTCCGCATCGATGTGGCCCACATGCTGACGAAGGACCTCACCGAGCCGCTGCCGTCGCGTGCCGAGCTCGACGCGATGGACCGCACCTCCGGCACGCACCCGATGATCGACCGCGACGACGTGCACGAGATCTACGCCCAGTGGCGCGCGGTCTTCAACGAGTACGACCCGCCGCGCACCGCGGTCGCGGAGGCATGGGTGGAGACCCCGGAGCGCCGAGCGAAGTACGCCTCCGCAGAGGGGCTCGGACAGGCGTTCAACTTCGACCTGCTCGTCGCCGACTTCGACGCGGCGGACTTCCAGCGCATCATCGCCGACAACCTCGCCCAGGCGCAGGCCGCCGGATCCTCGACGACCTGGGTGCTCTCGAACCACGACGTGACCCGGCACGCCACCCGCTACGGCCTGCCGCCGCTGCGCGGACGTGCGGTCAAGCAGGGAACCGAGTGGGTGCGCGCGGGCGGCCCGGAGGAGGGACTCGATCGGGAAGGCGGTCTGCGTAAGGCGCACGCCGCGACGCTGCTGCTGCTCGGCCTGCCCGGCAGCGCCTACCTCTATCAGGGCGAGGAGCTCGGCCTGCACGAGGTCGCGGACATCACCCCCGACCAGCGCCAGGACCCCGGGTTCTTCCGCGGCGCGGACTTCGACGGCCTCGGGCGCGACGGCTGCCGCGTGCCGCTGCCGTGGACGGCGTCCGGCAGCTCATACGGCTTCGGCGCGGCCGGCGCGCACCTGCCGCAGCCTGCCTGGTTTGCGGAGTACGCGGTCGAGGTGGAGGACGCCGATCCCGGCTCGACCCTCAACCTGTACCGCGAGGCGCTGCGTCTCCGGCGACTGCTGCAGACCGGGGAGACGCTCGAGTGGGTCGACACGGGTCGGGAGGACGTGCTGCGGTTCCGCCGCCCGAACGGGTGGGAGGTCGTGACGAACTTCGGCACCGCGCCGTTCGATCTGGGCGCCGCGGCCGACGATGCCGTGCTGTCGACCGTGCCCCTCGACGGCTCCGTGCTGCCGGGCGAGGCCACGGCGTGGATCGCCCCGGGGGCGCTCGCGGACTGACTGCAGAGTCGGGGCGAGGACACCGGTTTGATAATGGTTCTCATTAGCGTTTAGAGTGGGAATCATGAAGAAGCCCGTCCTCGCCCTCACGCTCGCCTCCGTCGCCGCCCTCACGCTGGCCGGATGCTCGACCACCCCGGGCGCGGCGGAGGATGACAGCGCGGTGACGGTCGTCGCGAGCACCAACGTCTACGGCGACATCGCCGCGCAGGTCGGCGGGGACCGCGTCGACGTCACCTCGATCATCGACTCGGTCACCCAGGACCCGCACTCCTACGAGGCGAGTGCCCGCGACCGTCTCACGCTGCAGAAGGCCGATCTCGTGGTGGAGAACGGCGGCGGCTACGACGCGTTCATCGACAGCCTCCTGCAGGATGCGCAGGACCCGCACGTCGTCACCGCGGTGGAGTTCTCGCACGACTACCCGGGCAACGAGGGTCACGACGAGGGCGAGGACCACGATCACGACGAGGCGGCGACGGACGAGCCGCACGATCACGAGCACGCCGAGGGCGAGGACGAGCACGCCGGCCACGACCACATCGAAGGCTTCAACGAGCACGTCTGGTTCGACCCGCACACGATGATCCACGTCGTCGAGGCGATCGCCGACGAGCTCACCGAGATCGACCCCGACGGCGCCGACACGTTCCGCACGAACGCGGACGAGCTCGTCGCGGAGCTGGAGGGCTTCGAGGGCGACCTCGAGGCGATCAAGGCGGATGCCAGCGGTGCGACGGTGTTCATGACCGAGCCGTTGCCCGGATACCTGGCCACGGCCGCCGGGCTCACCGACGTCACCCCCGAGGGCTTCGCGGAGTCGGTGGAGGAGGGCAGTGATGTCGCGCCCGCCATGCTGCTCGAGGCGCTGCAGGTCGTCGGGTCCGGCGATGTGACCGCCGTGCTCACCAACGCTCAGACCGGCGGCGCGGAGACGGAGCGCGTGGAGAAGGCCGCGGAGGACGCCGGGGTGCCCGTGGTCGCGTTCACGGAGCTGCTCGAGGACGGATCGTCGTACTCTGAGTGGATGAGTGACGCGATCCAGAGCCTCGCCGCCGCCGTCCAGTCGTGAGCGGAGCCCGTTCACAGGCTCAGCGACCCGCGAGGGAGACCGGCCCGGTCCTCGAGATCGCCGACGGCGCCCTGCAGCGGGGCGACCGCGAGCTCTGGTCGGGACTCGACCTCTCGGTGCAGCCCGGGGAGTTCATCGCCGTGCTCGGCCCATCGGGATCCGGGAAGACGACGCTCCTCCGCAGCATCCTGGGACTCCAGCCCCTCTCGCGCGGGAGCATCCGCGTGGCCGGCGAGCCCGTGCACCGCGGGAACGCCCGCATCGGCTATATCCCTCAGCAGCGCTCGCTCGCTCCCGACACGAGCATGCGGGCCCGTGATCTCGTCGCCCTCGGCGTGCAGGGCAGCCGCTTCGGCTTCCCGGTCCCGCACCGTGGCGACCGGGCGAAGGTCGACGCCCTGCTGGCCGCTGTCGGGGCGACCTCGTACGCGGACCGCCGGGTGGGCCTCCTCTCCGGCGGAGAGCAGCAGCGCCTCCGCGTCGGGCAGGCGCTGGCCGACGAACCCGCGCTGCTCCTCTGCGACGAGCCGCTGTCGAACCTCGACCTCGCCAACCAGGTCGCCGTCACCGACATCATCGATCGGCAGCGTCGGGAGCGCGGAGCCGCCGTGCTCTTCGTCACGCACGACGTCAACCCGATCCTGAACCGCGTCGACCGCATCCTCTACATCGCCGGCGGCCGGTTCCTCCTCGGGACCCCGGAGGAGGTGCTGCAGACCCGGGTGCTGACGGATCTCTACGGCACCCCGGTGTTCGTGCTCCGCGCCGGTGACCGGCTCGTCGTGGTCGGCGTCCCCGATGCGGAGCCGCACCACGACCATGACCACGAGCACGGGGGCGCCGCATGACCGTCGCGTCCGCTCTCGTCCCCATGGTCGGCTGGGACGACATCTTCTCCTTCCAGGACTATGGCGAGCTCGTCGCCCTGCTCGCGAACTCGATCATCGCGGGCGCCGTGCTCGGGCTCGTCGGCGGTCTCATCGGGGTGTTCGTCATGCAGCGCGATCTCGCGTTCGCGGTGCACGGGGTGAGCGAGCTCTCCTTCGCGGGAGCGGCGGCGGCGCTGCTGTTCGGCGGCAGCGTCGTGCTCGGCTCACTCGGCGGAGCCCTCGTGGCGGCGATCCTCATCGGGGTCCTCGGCGCCAAGGCCAGGGACCGCAACTCGATCGTCGGCGTGCTCATGCCGTTCGGCCTCGGTCTCGGCATCCTGTTCCTGTCGCTGTACGACGGCCGCAGCGCCAACCGGTTCAGCCTCCTCACGGGGCAGATCGTGTCGGTCTCGAGTCCCGACCTCGGCTGGCTCGTCGGCATCAGCCTCGTGGTGCTGCTCGGCCTGCTCGTGATGTGGAATCCGCTGCGCTTCGACTCACTCGATCCGGAGTCGGCGGCAGCCCGCGGGGTGCCCACCCGCACCGTGAGCCTGCTGTTCATGGTGCTTCTGGGGCTCATCGTCGCGGTGAGCGTGCACATCATCGGCGCGCTGCTGGTGATGGCGCTCCTGGTGACGCCCGCTGCCGCAGCCATGCGGATCACGGCGGGCCCGGTCGCGGTGCCGGTGCTGGCGGCGCTGTTCGGGTTCGTCTCGGCCGTCGGCGGCATCCTCCTCGCGCTCGCCGGCACCCTGCCCGTCAGCCCCTACATCACGACCCTGTCCTTCACGATCTACGTCGTGTGCTGGATCGTGCAGCGCGTCCGTTCCCGGGTCACCCGCGTCTGACCCCTTTTCGAGTCGCGCACTTCGCTCCATTTCGGTCGCAGATGCCGCCAATCGGGCGACTCGAATCCGCGGTGGGGGCGCTCCCAGCCCTCGCCGATCCCGGCGGCCTAGAATCGATGGCATGGCTCAGCGGAACACCTGGCAGCGCGAACGCGTGCGCGAAGCGCTCGCCGACGCGCGCGGTTTCGTGAGCGCACAGAGCCTGCACGCGACGCTCCGCGACGACAACACGGGGATCGGCCTGGCCACTGTCTACCGCGCCCTCGCCGGACTCGCGGCGGCCGGAGATGCCGACTCGCTGCAGAGCCCCGAGGGGGAGGCGCTCTACCGGGCGTGCACCACCCAGGGCCACCACCACCACCTCATCTGCCGGTCCTGCGGCCTCACGGTCGAGATCGAGGCGAAGGACGTGGAGCAGTGGGCGCACCGCACGGCCGCCCTGCACGGCTTCACCGAGGCCGCGCACGTGGTCGACATCTTCGGACTGTGCACCCCCTGCGCGAACAAGCGCGACGCCGAGAGGACTGCGACAGCGTGACCGCCCCGGCACGAACGGCCACCCGTCCGGGCCACACGCACCGTCGAGCGCCCTCGCCGCGCTCGACGTGGATCGCCGTCGGCATCGGCGTCGTGATCGTCGCGGCGCTGTTCCTCATCGACGCCTTCCTCCCCACCCTCTTCCCCGCCTCGCTGCCCACCCGCGCGCAGGACGGTCTGACACTCGCTCTCAGCGTGCTGATCGAGGCGCTGCCGTTCGTGGTGCTCGGCGTGCTGCTGTCGATCGTGGTGCAGGTCTGGCTCCCGGCGGACGTCATCCACCGCTGGCTCCCGCGCCGCGCCTGGGCCCGCCGCGCCGTGCTCTCCCTGCTCGGCATGCTCATCCCGGTCTGCGAGTGCGGGAACGTCCCGTTCGCCCGCGGACTCATGATGCGCGGACTCGCCCCCGCGGAAGCGCTGACCTTCCTCATCGCGGCGCCGATCGTGAACCCGATCGTGATCCTCACGACGCACGCCGCGTTCGGATGGGACGGCGGCATCCTCGTCGCCCGCCTCGTCGGTGGCTACCTCATCGCGAACCTCATCGGCTGGATCTACAGCCGCCACCCCTCGCCGGAGTCGCTGCTCACCCAGCGCTTCGTCGACACGTGCGAGCGCGTGACCCACGAGCCGGGAACTCCCGTGCGCCGCAGCCTCACGCAGTTCCTCGTCGAGCTGCGGGCCGTGATGCCGGCGCTGGTGATCGGCTCCGCGCTGGCGGGGGCCGTGCAGGTCCTCATCCCGCGCGACGTCCTGCTCACGATCGGCGCCAACCCCGTGCTGTCCATCGTCGCGATGATGCTGCTCGCGATCGTCGTGGCGATCTGCTCCAATGTCGACGCCTTCTTCGCGCTGTCGTTCGCGTCGACCTTCTCCTCGGGGGCCCTCGTGGCGTTCCTCCTGGTCGGGCCGCTCGTCGACATCAAGATGCTGGCGCTGATGCGCACGACCTTCACCACCCGGACGCTCGTCGGGATCACCGCTGTCGTGCTGGCGTCGGCCTTCGCGATCGGGATCGGGGTGAACGTCCTTGCCTGAGCTCTCCGTCCGCACGCGCGCCCTCGCGACCCGGTGGCTGGGGATCGGTCTGGCCTCCGTCGTCGCCGTCGTCACCCTCGGCCTCGCGGTGACCGACCGCCTCAGCCTCTACATCAGCCCGGAGTCGGTGTGGTTCGCATCGGCTGCCGCCGTGGTCACTCTCGCCGGAGCCGTCTGGTCGTGCACGCTGCCCCTGGGCGCGGAGGAGGATCACGGGCACGACCACGGTCCCTCCTCCGCCCGATCTGCGGAGTCGGAGCACTCCTCCGCTGAGGAGAGCGAGCGCCCCTCCGTCCCGTCGCGCCGGACCCTCGCCGGGGTCGGTGCTCTGGCCGGCGGTGTGGTGGCGACGGGGGTCGTCGTCTCCGCACTCGTCCTGCCTCCCGCCTCGCTCTCGGTCGAGCTCGCGATGTCGCGCGCCGGGGAGGAGACCGCACTGTTCGCCGGCGCCGACACGGTCGCCCTCGGGGTCGCGGACACGTCGACGTTCGGCGTGGGCGACTGGGCGAGCGTCTTCGCCGCCGCGACGAACACCACGGCCTACGACGGGGCCGACGTCACGTTGCAGGGCTTCGTCACGCCGGGCGACGGCGACGGCGTCAACCTCACCCGGCTCGTGATCACCCACTGCGTCATCGACGCCCAGACGGCGGCGCTGCCGGTGAGCGTCGACGCGGACGCGTACAAGACCGGACAATGGGTCGAGATCACCGGGACCGTCCGTGCGGATGAGAACGGCTCCCTGCACATCGAGCCGACCGATGTCGTGGCGATCGACGAGCCGAAGGACCCGTATGAGTACTGACGACGAGCGGCCGGAGCCGCCCGCCGTCCCGCGGACCCGCGCTGAGCTGCGCGCTGCCAGGGAAGCGGAGGAGCGCGCCGCCGAGGAGCAGACGGCCGCAGAGCGCGCGGCCACCGAGCAGGCTGAAGCGGAGCAGGTCGCGGCGGAACGTGCGGCCGTGGAGCGGATGGCCGCCGAGGTCGCCGCCGAGCAGGCCGCCGTCGATCGCGAAGCTGCGGCGGAGCGTGAGGCGGCAGAGCGCGAGGCGGCGGAGCGTGAGGCGGCGGAGCGCGCTGCTCCCGATGCGGCCGCCGGCGTCCCCGCGATCCCGCAGGCGCCCGAGCCGGTGTTCACCCCCGCGGGGCCGGCGTCCACCCCCGCGGCGAGCAGGGAACCGGGAGATGCATCGGATCCGGGCTGGACGCCGACCACCGACCTCCCCGCCGACGACGATGCGCCTCCGCCCGCGCCGTGGTCCCGCCGCCGCTTCCTCGTCACGATCGGTGCCGTGGTCGGAGTGCTCGTGCTCGTCGGCACCGGACTCGGAATCGTCAGCCTGCTCCAGGGTCCCCGGGTGACCGATGTGCAGGTCGACGCCGCCCAGGCCATCGAATCCTCAGGGAGCCGCGTCATCCTCACGGCGAATCAGCCGCTCTCCGCCATCGACCCCGAGCAGGTCACGGTCGAGCCGTCCGTGCCGTTCACGGTCGATGCCGCCGGTCGGGGCGTCGGCGTGCGCTTCACGGTGCCCCTCGACGACGACACGACCTACACGGTGACCGTCTCCGACGTGACGGGTGCGGGAGGAGGACCGGCCGCCGATCTGACGACATCCTTCGAGACCCCGGCGTCGTCGATCTTCCTCCTGCGCCGCGACCCCGACGGCGACGACATCATCTTCCGCACCGACCTGAGCGGCGAGAACGCGCAGCCGGTGTTCTCCCACCCGCGGATCGACGACTTCCGGGCCACGTCCACGCAGCTCGTGGCCGCGGTCGAGGATGACGACCAGTCGCGGCTGCTCGTGATGGACAGGGACGGCTCCGACCAGCGCGAGCTCCCCCTCCCCGGAGAAGGCTACGTGGGCGCGATCCAGGTGTCCGAACGGGGCAACCTCGTCGGCTACAGCTACTCCGATCGCGAGCTCAGCGACACCGAGGGGCGCGCGAGCGTGCTCGTCACCCAGTCGCTGAGCGGCGACGACGAGCCCCGCATCACCGAGGTCGGAGACAAGCAGGTGAGCGTCTTCGTGTGGCAGTTCGTGCCGGACAGTGCCGCCGTCCTGTTCATCGACTTCGACGGAGCGCTCTCCCTCGTGGACCAGTCGGCCGACACCGGCGTGCAGTCCCTCGGTCTCGCCACGACGATCCAGGGCATCTCCCGCGGCACCTACACCGCGATCGTCGAGCGACTGGACGGATCGGTGGTGGAGCTCGACCTGGCAGACGGATCGGAGGAGCCGCTCGCCGCGTCCGAGCCGGACTACGGCACCGCGACCTCCATCACGCCGTTCCCCGGCGGAACGCTGCGCCACGTCGTCGCCAGGGACGAGGGCGGCCTCCCGGTGGGACAGGCCGTCATCCGCGTCGACGACTCCGGCGCGGCCACGCCGCTGGTCGAGGTGAGTTCGGCCGACTCGATCCTCCAGGCCTGCGCGTCGCCGAGCGGGCAGTACGCCGCCGTGGTGATCGCGCCGGACATGGCGGACAACGCCTACGACGGGATGCTGCTGCCGCTGCCGGAGAAGCTCGAGACCCACCTCATCGACATGAAGACCGGGGACGAGATCGTCGCGCTGACCGGTTTCGACGCGTCCTGGTGCCAGACGGCGCCGCGGTTCTGACATGACGGGGCCCCTGGCGCTGCGGCGCGCGACCCGCGAAGACGTGATGCGCTCCGCCGTGGAGGTCGCGCCGACCCTCCTCGGCGCGGAGCTGCGGACCGTGGTCGTCGAGGACGGTCGCCCGGTGGAGGTGCGCGTGCGGATCACCGAGGTGGAGGCCTATCACGGGCAGGGCACCGGAGCGCTGGCGGACCCGGGGTCCCACGCCCGCATGGGCCGCACCGCCCGGAACGCCACGATGTGGGGCGAGCCGGGCCATCTCTACGTGTACCTGAGTCACGGCATCCACTCCTGCGTCAACGTGGCCTGCGGTCCCGAGGGGCAGGGTGACGGGGTGCTGCTGCGCGCGGGGGAGATCGTGACCGGGGTGGAGGAGGCGGCCCGGCGACGGCGTGCGGTCCTCCCGCTCGGCCGCACCGCTCGGCGGGACCTCGCGCGTGGGCCCGGACGGCTCGGACAGGCCGCGGGACTGCGGCACTCCCTGCACGACGGCATCGACGCCATCACCGGCGAGGAGCGGAACGGCGCCAGGGCGGAGTTGTGGCTCGGCCCTCCCGTGGTCGACGTGGCCCAGGGCCCGCGGGTGGGGGTGGCGGGCATCGCCGGCACGGACGCGTTCCCTTGGCGCTTCTGGATCCCCGGCGACCCCACGGTGTCCGCGTTCCGGTGGGGCCGGGGCGCCGCCGACGCTTCGAGTCGCGCGAATGGCGGCGTTTCGGGCTGAGATGGGGCCATTCAGGCGATTCGAGCGGCTGCTCGGAGCCGTGCTAGACTGACTCTTCGTCTGCGCACGCTCCTGTGCGCAGTTCGTGTGCTCCCCCTTCTTCCGCCGAGAGATCGGCATGCGGGGCGGCGTGCAGACAAGGGATCTTGGGTGAGGCCGTCCGGTCTCACGGTAATGAAGGAGTCATCATCATGGCAGCAGTGTGCCAGGTGACCGGAGCTGTTCCCGGCTTCGGTCACAACGTCTCGCACTCGCACCGCCGGACGAAGCGTCGCTTCGACCCGAACGTGCAGAAGAAGACCTATTTCGTGCCCTCGCTCGGTCGTAAGATCACGCTCAACGTGTCCGCCAAGGGCATCAAGGTGATCGACGTGCGCGGCATCGAGAACGTCGTCAAGGACCTCCAGGCGAAGGGTGTGAAGCTCTAATGGCCAAGAAGGCTCAGGACGTCCGTCCGATCATCAAGCTGCGTTCGACGGCGGGTACGGGTTACACGTACGTGACCAAGAAGAACCGCCGCAACACCCCCGACCGCCTCGTGCTCAAGAAGTACGACCCGGTCATCCGTCAGCACGTCGAATTCCGAGAGGAGCGTTGATCCATGGCTAAGAAGAGCAAGATCGCGCGCAACGAGCAGCGCAAGGTCATCGTCGAGCGCTACGCCGAGCGTCGTGCCGAGCTGAAGAAGACCCTGGTCGACCCGAACGCCACCGACGAGGCCCGCGAGGCCGCCCGCGTCGGCCTGCAGAAGCTGCCGCGCAACGCGTCGCCGGCTCGCGTGCGTTCGCGCGACGTCATCGACGGCCGCCCCCGGGGTGTCCTCACGAAGTTCGGCATCTCGCGTGTCCGCTTCCGTGACATGGCGCACCGTGGCGAGCTGCCCGGCGTGACCAAGTCGAGCTGGTAAGCACCCAGCGAGAAGGGGCGGGGATCTTCGGATCCTCGCCCCTTTTGCATGCCCGGGAACGCAGGCGATCACGCCGGATCAGGCGCATATGTCAGGGAGTGCCTGATGCCGCGCGGCGGCCTGAACCCGCGAGCGGGCGCCCGAAAACGTGTGACGCGAGTGGCCAATGTGACGCGACACGCCGGGAAATCGGTCGAAACCCGCGAAATGACGCGGAAATCCGGGTGGCCGTTGGTACATTCGAGGCGGTCACACGACCAACGGGGAGCACCCGCTCCTCGCACCCACACACGATGCGACGGTCCTTCGTCGCTGGAGGATGACATGGCTGACAAGTCCATCACCAAGACCGAGCTCGTCGCGAGCATCGCTTCCGCCACCGGCCAGAGCCAGGCCACCGTCTCCGGTGTCCTCGACTCGCTGTTCGCCACGGTCTCCGACGCCGTCGCCAAGGGCAGCAAGGTCTCCATCCCGGGCTGGATCTCGTTCGAGCAGGTCGACACGGCCGCCCGCACGGGCCGCAACCCGCAGACCGGCGCCGAGATCAAGATCCCGGCCGGCAAGCGCGTCAAGGTGACCGCCGGCTCCAAGCTCAAGGCTGCCGTCAAGTAAGACCGCACCCGTTCGAAGGCCGCCCCCGCTCCGGGGGCGGCCTTCGTGCGTTCTCCCTGCTGCGCGCGCCTAGGCTGGAGGGGTGAGTTCCCGCACCGAGACGCCGCGCCCGACGTCGGCGTACCGTCTCGCCGGCATCGTGATCCTCCTCGTCGCAGCCGGAGCCGCTCTGGTCTGGGCGCTCCTGGTCGGGGGAGGGGCGAACCCGCCGCTGCTGCAGGACCCAGGGCCGGTGGTGCTGTGGGGCACTCCGCTGGCGAAGCTCGTGATGAACATCGCCGGCGCCGTCATGCTCGGCTCCCTCGTGCTGGCGCTCTTCGGACTGCGGGCGGGGGAGCGCACCTTCGACACGGCCCTGAACATCGCGTCCATCGGCGCCGCCGTCTTCACCGTCTCCGCCGGGCTCGCCGGGTTCTTCTCGTTCATGGCCGCCTTCAACCCGCAGCTCAGCATCGAGCGCGAGTTCGGTTCGCAGCTCGGGCGCTTCCTGCTCGAGCTCCCGCTGGGGCAGTCGTGGCTGATCACGACGATCCTGGGCGCCGTCATCACGGTGCTCGCGTTCGCCTGGCGCACCTGGACACCCACGCTGCTCACCGCCCTGCTGGCCGCGGTGTCTTTCCTGCCGCTGGCGACCCAGGGGCACGCGGGGGACCTCGACGGACACAACATGGCCGTCAACTCGATCCTCCTGCACACCATCGGCGCGGCGGCGTGGCTCGGCGGGCTGCTCCTTCTCGTGCTGTTGCGCGGGCAGCACGGGCTCGACCTCCCCCGGCTCGTCGGCCGCTACTCGTCCCTGGCGATCGCGGCCTTCGCGGTCGTCGCCTTCTCCGGCTTCACGCGGTCGATCGTGGCCGTCGGGAGCTGGGAGGCCGTGTGGACGACCCCCTACGGACTCATCGTCGTCGTCAAGGCCGTCCTGCTCGTCGGCATGGGACTGCTCGGCGCCTGGTACCGCACGCGGCTGATCCCGAAGCTGAGCGGCGCCCGCGCCTCCCGGTGGTTCTGGGCTCTGGTCCTCGGCGAGGTGGCGCTCATGGGCCTCGCCTCCGGCGCGGCGGCCGCGCTCGCTCGCACGCCCCCGCCGACCGGAGAGGTCGCCGCGTTCGCGCAGACCCCCGCGCAGATCCTCACCGGCTCGCTGCTGCCGCCGGAGCTCACTCTGGAGCGCTGGTTCACGGCCTGGGACATCGACGTGCTGTGGCTCGTCGCGGCGGGCTTCGGACTCTTCTTCTACCTCGCAGGGGTGCGCCGACTCCGGGTGCGCGGCGATCGCTGGCCGATCCACCGCACCGTCTTCTGGGTGCTCGGCCTGCTCCTGCTCGTATGGGTGACCGGCGGACCCATCAACGCGTACCAGGAGTACCTCTTCAGCGTGCACATGCTGGGGCACATGATGCTCTCGATGGCGATCCCGCTGCTCCTCGTCTCCGGGGCGCCGATCACCCTCGCGCTGCGCGCCATCCACAAGCGCGACGAGGGCACCCGCGGCGGCCGCGAATGGATCATGTGGGCCGTCCACTCGCCGTTCGCGAGGGTCGTGACGCACCCGATCGTGGCGGCGGCGATCTTCATCCTCTCCCTCTGGGCGTTCTACTTCACCGACCTGGTGCGCTGGTCGATGTTCGAGCACCTCGGGCACGAGTGGATGGTCGCCCACTTCCTGATCTCGGGGTACCTCTTCGTGATGAGTCTGATCGGCGCCGACCCGGTGCCGTATCGCCTGCCGTACCCCGGCCGGCTCATCACCCTCATCGCCGTGATGGCCATGCACGCGTTCTTCGGCATGGCGATCATGATGCAGGAGGGGCTCATGGTCGCCGACTGGTTCGGTGCGATGGGGCGCGACTGGGGCGCCGACCCGATGATCGACCAGTACGTGGGCGGGGGCATCGCGTGGTCGATCGGGGAGATCCCGACGCTCATCCTCGCGATCACCGTTGCCATCCAGTGGAGCCGGAGCGACACCAAGCTCCAGCGTCGTCGCGACCGGCATGCCGATCGCACCGGCGATGCCGAGCTGGAGGAGTACAACGCGCGGCTCGCCGACCTCGCGGCCCGGGATCAGCGCGCGGCGGAGCGCCAGCGCCGCTGACCGGGCACCGGTCTCACTTCACGGGATCGTCCGGGGAGCCGACGCGGATCGATGCCGAGCCGTCCGGGAGGATGGCGATGGAGCCGTTGACCCGGAAGGGCACGTCTTCGGAGACCGGCTCCACGGAGCCGTCGAAGAGCGACTGGATCTCGACCTCGACGTGCGCCACGGCGTCGGTCGCCGGGATCTGCCAGTGACCGTCGTCGGACGGCGCGACCATGATCTCGGGCTGCTGGGCGATGGACCACTTCGGCGGCGCGGCGATCCTGTTCTCGACGCGCAGGCCGAACGGACAGGCGGTGGGCTGCAGCACCTCCTGCGTGGTGCACGCGGTGAGGAACTCCTCGACCCGCTCCTGGACCACGTCGACGAACTCCTCCGTCGGCTCGGTCTGCACGTCGAGAGGGGTCACGGCGAGCGGCTCGTCGGCGAGCACGCCGTGCCCGGTGGACTCCGCGATCGCGGTGTCGACCGTCACGGAGTAGAGCCCGGGGGTGAAGACGAGCAGCGGGAGAGGCTCCAGGGGCAACGCCGCGGGCCCGGCGGCGGAGACCTGGCGGCGGTCGACCTCGAACCCGTTCACGGAGAACCGGTCGGCTCCGCGCACCGTGAGCTCGACGACGGCGAGGGGGCTGGTCGTGAACCGCCAGTTCGGTGTGACGCCGGCCCAGCCGTCCTGCGCGACGTGGAACGTGGTGGTGCCGGAGTGGCCGCCGGCGCGGTAGCTGACGGTCACCGCGGTGCCGTCGCCGGAGGGCTCCTCGGATTCGACCTCGACGTCGCTGAGCGGACCGAGGGCGGAGCGGCGCAGCATCGCCTCGGACGCGGCGGGGTCGATCCCGGCGTCATCGAGGGTCTCCCGGTCGATCGCGACACCGGGCACGCGGAGGGCATCGGCGGCTCGCCCCTCGGACAGCAGGTCGAGATAGCGGACCACGAACGCCGACGGGCCGTAGAACTGCCGGTAGAGCGTCGCGCCACCCGCGCCGATCGCGGCCAGCAGGAGGACGCCGATGAGGCCCAGGATCGCCAGATCGGCGCCCAGGCGCGACCGCCGGGGCGCGCGCGTCCCGGCCCGCTCCATGCCGGTCAGTCTAGGAGGGCGTCCTGGGGGGACGCCGAGCGTCGGCGGCCCCGTCCCGGACGGGGCACGTAGCATGGGGGAGCGCCCCGTGTCCGCCCCGTCAGCCCTGTGAGAACCGTGTCCCTTCCCGCCCTGTCCGAGGAGCAGCAGGAGCTGTTCCGGCTCATCGAGGACACCAGCGAGCATGTGTTCATCACGGGACGCGCCGGCACCGGGAAGTCCACGCTGCTGCAGCACTTCGCCTGGAACACGAAGAAGCAGATCGCGATCTGCGCTCCCACGGGCGTCGCAGCGTTGAACGTGGAGGGGCAGACGATCCACTCCCTGTTCCGCCTCCCGATCGGCCTCATCGGGGACGGCGACATCGATCAGAACGATGCGACCCGACGCATCCTCAACGCGATCGAGACCCTCGTCATCGATGAGATCTCCATGGTCAACGCCGACCTCATGGACGCCATCGATCGGTCGCTCCGGCAGGCGAGAGGTCGGCGGGGAGAGCCCTTCGGCGGTGTGCAGGTCGTCATGTTCGGCGACCCCTATCAGCTCGCTCCGGTCCCGCCCCGGGGCGATGAGGCTCGGTACGTGAAGGATCACTACCGGTCGTTCTGGTTCTTCGACGCGAAGGTGTGGGCGGGCCCTTCGACAGGCTCTTCGACAGGCTCAGGGACTCAAGAGACCCAGGGGGCGTTGTTCGAGGTCGACGCCCGGGCGGAGCTGCACGTGCGGGAGCTCGTGCAGATCCACCGCCAGTCGGACGACGGCTTCAAGTCCATGCTCAACGCCGTCCGCTATGGACGGGTGACGGCGGAGATCGCCGGGATCCTCAACGCTCAGGGCGCGCGCACCCCGCCGGAGCCCGAGCCCGGCGAGGTGCCGATGATCACCCTCGCCACCCGCAACGACATCGTGAACAGCATCAACAGCCGGCATCTCGCCGCGCTGCCCGGCAAGGAGCAGACCGCGCGGGCGGAGGTCAACGGCGACTTCGGCCGCGGCGAGGCCTCTCTCCCCGCCGAATCCGAGCTCAAGCTCAAGGTGGGGGCGCAGGTGATGTTCCTGCGCAACGACACCGCGATGACCGGAGAGCCGCCGCGCTGGGTCAACGGCACCATCGGGACGGTGACCCGCATCCTCGGCGGGACCGTGCGGGTGGAGATCGACGGCGAGGAGGTCGACGTCGAGCCGGCCGTCTGGGAGCGGTTCCGGTACGCCTACGACCCCAACACGAAGAAGCTCTCCCGGGACGTCGTCGCCGAGTTCACGCAGTTCCCGCTGCGGCTCGCGTGGGCCGTGACGATCCACAAGTCCCAGGGCAAGACCTACGACCGCGCCGTGATCGACCTGGGCTCCGGGGCCTTCGCGCCGGGGCAGACCTACGTCGCGCTGAGCCGGCTCACGTCGCTCGACGGGCTGTACCTCTCCCGTCCGCTGCGGCCGAGCGACATCCGCGTGGATGAGGACGTGCGCCGGTTCATGCGCGATGCGTGGCTGGCGGCCTCGACGCCGGAGCTGCCGAGGACCTGAGGTCGCTGCCGGGTCAGGCGGCGGCGCGGGCGCGGTCCAGGTCTTCGAAGAGCTCGGTGTTGAAGCGGTACGCCAGCAGCACCTCGTCGATGACGCGCTCGCGCTCCGCCTCGTCCCACGGAGCGGCGTCGAGCTGTTCGCGATAGACGTCCTTGAAGGCGGAGGGGTCGGCGATGTCGTCGAACAGGTAGAAGCCGATGCCGTTGGTCTCGAAGCCGAAGCGCCGCGCCATCACCCGCCCGATGAAGATGCCGCCGGAGAGATCGCCGAGGTACCGGGTGTAGTGGTGCGCCACGAACCCGCCCGCCCACGTCGCGCCCACCTGACGGATGCGGTCGACGTAGCGCTGCGTGGTGGGCAGGGGTGCGATCCGCTCGCGCCACTCGGGGCCGAGGAGGAAGGCGAGATCGGCTTCGAGCGCGGGGAGGCGCGTGAGCTTGTCGCTGAGGAACACGGAGGCCACCGGGTCCTGACGCATCCGCTCTCCCGCGCCTTCGAGGGCGTCGTAGATGAAGTAGTGCTGCGCGACCAGGGCGATGTAGTCCTCGCGCGATCCTTCGCCCTTGAGCAGATCGGACATGAAGCCGGCGGTCTCGCTGCGGGAGTGCGAGCCGGAGGAGCGCTCGCGGAGGGCGGCGGAGAAGGACAGGATCTCGGGCATGGCTTCAGTGTAAGGGCAGCCTAACCTTGGGCGGAAGCCCGAACTGTGCGGGACGACTCAGTCGTGCGGACGCGGTTCGATGCCCAGGCGCGCGCAGGCCGCGTCGTACAGGGCCACGACCTCGCGGCGCACCTCTCGGCGCTCGGTGATCGGACCGCCGGGCCACGGGACGCGGAGCTCCGACGTCGAGCCACCGCGGGAGATCTCCCAGACCCCGACCTGCCCGTCGAAGCCGGTCATCACCGCCCCGTCGATCGCCTCCGCGGACGGTTCGGCGAAGGCGCGGGCGATGAGGAGGTTGTCGTCCGTGTGGTCGCCGTTCATGTGGCGGAGGACGGCGGCGATCACGTCGGCATCGAAATCATGGGGCACAGGGACACCCTACGACGCCACGCGGGGCCGACTTTCAGCATCCGCGTTCTAGACTCAGGGGACACGTCTTCGGGGGTTCCCACACATGCAGCTTCTCTCGTCGCGCCGGTGGCGCGCCGCAGCGGCCACGGCGGCCGTTCTCGGTCTCGTCCTCACCGGATGCTCCTCCGAGGGCTCCTTCAGCTATACGCCACCCCCGCAGGTCGACGCCACGCTTCCCGACGACACGGTCGCGGCGCTGCAGGGCGCGGTCGACAACGCGCTCGCGGCCTCCGGGGCCAGCGGGGCGATCGTCGGGGTCTGGGTGCCGTGGAGCGGTACCTGGGTCGCCGCCACGGGCACGCAGGACAAGGCGGACGGCGGCGAGCTCTCCACCGACATGTCGTTCCGCATCGCCGACATCACCCGGTTGATGACCTGCGACGTCCTCTACGCGCTCGCCGACGAGGGCACCGTGGAGCTCGACGCGAAGGTGCCGGAGTACGTCTCGGGCGTCGCCGACATGGCCGATGTCACTCTCCTCGATCTGTGCAACGGAACCAGTGGCGCCGGTTCGTCCGAGGCGACGGTCAAGAGCGCGTGGCTGAACACCCCGGAGCGGGTCTGGGCGCCCCTCGAGCTCGCGGGTTACGGTCTCGGCCGCGCGCGCGTCGCTCCGCAGACCACGTTCCGCGACTCCGACGCCGGATACCTTCTCCTCGGCCTCGCGTTGGAGCGCGCCTCGGGGATGAGCGCGCGCGAACTGATCGCCGAGTACGTCACCGAGCCGCTGGAGCTCGCCGACACCTCGCTGCCGTCGCCCGCTGCCGCACCGCCGTCGGAGGGGGCGTCGCTCGGCGGACACTACATGGGAGCCGTCGAGGGCGGTTTCACCTGCGCCGCGCCCGTCGACATCACGACGATGTCCTCCAGCACCGGCTTCACCGATTCGGGTGTGGTGTCGACGATCACCGACCTCGGGCGGTACATGCAGGCCGAGGCCAAGCAGGTGCTGCGCACGAAGGACGAGCCGGACCGCTTCGCGTCGCCGCTCCCCGCGTACGACAAGGCACCATCGTGGTACCAGGCGACCGGTGGCGCCTACATCGTCGGCTCCATGATCGGTCAGCACGGCTGGACTCCCGGCTACGCGACGGCGGCGTACTCCGACCCGACGACCGGCTTCACGGTGGCCGTGGTGCTGAACGACTCCACGGGCGGTGCGCGCTTCGCCCAGCAGCTCTCCTGGGAGCTCGCGGCGATCGCCTCCAAGGCACCCGCGGCGGCCGGGGAGACGGCTCCGGAGTTCGGTCTCCCCTATACGGCCGAGCAGTATCACACGGCCATCGCGAACGCCGCGCTCGCGTGCGTCCCTCCGGCCGGCTGAGCGCGTCTTCGATGAGCAGGAGGTCCGCATGGCGATCGTCGACAACGCCGTCTACGTCGATGGCGTGCGCACCGAGAACCCGCAGAGCCTGAACGACACGTTCGAGCGGATCCGCGAACGACGGGGCATGGGGTGGATCGGTCTGTATCGGCCGAGCCCCGAGGAGATCCGCGCCGTGGCTGACGAGTTCGGCATCCACGAGCTGGTCGTGGAGGACGCGCTCTCCGGTCACCAGCGCGCCAAGCTGGAGCGGTACGGCGACGTGCTGTTCATGGTCCTCCGCCCCGCCCGCTATCTCGACGAGCGCGAGGAGGTCGAGTTCGGCGAGGTGCACGTGCTGGTAGGACCCGACTTCGTCGTGACGATCCGTCATGCGGAGTCGCCGGACCTCGGCCGCGTGCGTCGCCGGCTCGAGGCCGATCCCGCTCTGCTCGCCCACGGCCCTGAGGCGGTGCTCTACGCGATCCTCGACGAGGTCGTCGACGAGTACTCCCCGGTCCTCGCCGGACTCGAGAACGACATCGACGAGATCGAGGGTCAGCTCTTCGAGGAGGACGCGGACGCGACCCAGCGGATCTACGACCTCGGTCGCGAGGTGATCGACTTCCAGCGGGCGACGCAGCCGCTGACCGGCATGCTCGAGGCGCTGCTCCGCGGATCCGAGAAGTACCGCGTGAGCGAGGAGCTCCAGCGGTACCTGCGGGACGTCCTCGACCACACCCTGCGCGTGAGCGACAAGGCGACGACCTTCCGCTCCGTCCTCGACAACGCCCTCACGGTCGAGTCGACCATCGTCGCGCGACGCCAGAACGACGAGATGCGACGGATGACGGAACTCAGCATCCGCCAGAACGATGAGGTGAAGAAGATCTCCGGCTGGGCGGCGATCCTCTTCGCTCCGACGCTCGTCGGCACCGTCTACGGCATGAACTTCGACCACATGCCGGAGCTGCACTGGGCACTCGGGTACCCCATGGCGGTGCTGCTCATGGTGGCGATGGGCGTCGGGCTCTACGCGGCGTTCAAGCGCAAGGGCTGGCTGTAGCGCCCGACGACACCGGATCAGTCCTCGCCGTCGGCCTCCGGCATGCCAGGACCGGGGCCCGGGCGCACCTCCGCGTCATCCCGGATGTCGATGCGCGTGTTGCCGTCGTGCTCCGAGACGTCCACTCGCGGCGCGGCGTCGGCCTCCGTGGCATCGGGAGCGGAGGTCAGCTGGTCGTGACGGTTCTCCTCGAACGTCTCGTCAGCGGTGTTGTCAGGCGTGCTCATGGCTCTCCTTCGTGTCGGCGGTCTTCGATCGATTGCGGGTCCATCGGGCGACAGCGTAGAGCACCCCGCCGACGGCGAGGAGGATGGCGCCGAACAGCCACACCTGCGGACGCTGCTGGGTGAGCAGCAGGATGCAGGACGCGATGCCCAGCACCGGGACGAACGTCCACACGCGGAAGTGGTCGTGCTCGACCTTGTCGCGGCGCAGGACCAGCACCGAGATGTTCACGCTCAGGAAGACGACGAGCAGCAGCAGCACGACGGTCTCGGCGAGGGTCGCGAGGTCTCCGACCAGCGTGAGGCCCA
Source organism: Microbacterium sp. NRRL B-14842 (assembly GCF_050470785.1). Lineage (NCBI taxonomy): Bacteria > Bacillati > Actinomycetota > Actinomycetes > Micrococcales > Microbacteriaceae > Microbacterium > Microbacterium sp. NRRL B-14842. The sequence goes on from NZ_JBFLUM010000001.1 coordinate 3,292,336, forward strand.
TCGCCACGAGCGTCGTGGTCAGGATCGCGACCCACGGGGTCTTCCGCTTCGGCAGGACGCGCCCGAGCACCGACGGCAGGAGGTTCTGCTCCGCCATGCCGTAGGTGAGGCGGCTGACCATGATCATCGTGAGCAGCGCACCGTTGGCGACCGCGATGAGGGCGATGAGGCTGAACAGCCAGGACGGGACGCTGACCCCGGTGGCCTCGACGACCGCGAGCAGCGGACCGCTGGACTCCTGCAGCTCGGACGCCGGCAGGGCGACGGCGCTGGCGATACCGACGAGCACGTACACGACGCCCGCGGTGAGGAGTGCTCCGAACAGCGCGCGGGGATAGGTCCGCCGCGGGTCCTTGACCTCTTCGATCATGTTGGCGGAGGTCTCGAAGCCGACGAAGGAGTAGTACGCGATCACCGCGCCGGAGAGCACCGCCAGCGCGACGTTCGCCCCCTCCGGCACCTGCGTCGCCCGGGACAGGTCGCCGCCCCCGCCGCCGACGAACACCGCCACGACGACGATCACGATGACGAGGCCGCTGAGCTCGATCGCCGTCATCACGAGGTTCGCGCCCATCGACTCGCGGATGCCGCGGGCGTTGAGCAGGCCGACGATCGCGAGGAAGACGATCGCGACCGGGATGGTCGGCAGGTCGATGAAGGTGCTGAGGTAGTCGCCGGCGAAGGCGATGGCGAGACCGGCCGCGCTGGTCACACCCGCCGCGAGCATGCTGAAGCCGACGAGGAAGGAGACCAGCGGGCTGTGGAACGCGCGCTCGGCGAAGACCGCGGCGCCGCCGGCGCGCGGATACTTGGTGACGAGTTCCGCATACGACCCGGCGGTGAGCATGGCGAGAAGGAGGGCGAGGACGAGCGGTGCCCAGAGCAGACCGCCCACGTCCTCCGACAGCACGCCCATGAGCGCATAGATCCCCGCGCCCAGGACGTCACCGAGGATGAACGCGAACAGGAGGGGGCCGGTGATGGCGCGGCGCAGCCGGGTGGGTGTCTCGGCGCGCGGCTCGGTCTGGGCGGTCATCCTTGCACGGTACGGCCCGGAAGCCGGCGGGGCGACGGGCTTGACAGTCCCGCCGCCAATGAGCCAGCACAGGACGACCGCGCGCTATCCTCAGTGCCGCAAGGCGGGTCGTCGCCCGGACGGTTCCGGGGAGACGGGGGGCCGCCTGCGATCCCACAGAAGGACACTCTCATGATCGGTACACCTCGTAAGGCGCTCGCAGAAGCGATCGCCACGTTCCTCTTCGTCCTCGCCATCATCGCCGCGGTGAACAGCGGAAGCCCGCTCACCCCGCTCGCGATCGGCTTCACGTTGATGGTGCTCGTGTACTCCACGGGCCACATCTCCGGCGCCCACCTCAACCCGGCGGTCTCGCTGGGCGTGTTCCTGCGCGGCGGGCTCAGCGTCGCCGACTTCGTCTCCTACCTCGTCGCGCAGTTCGCCGGCGGGGCGCTCGCCGCTCTCGTGGCTCTCGCCGTCTGGCCGGCGGGGGAGAAGGCGATGGTCATCGAGGTCGGCCCGGCGTTCCTCGTCGAGGCGCTGTTCACCCTGATCCTCGTCTGGGTCGTGCTGAACTCCGCCACCTCGAAGGACACCGCGGGCAACTCGTTCTACGGGCTCGCGATCGGTGCGACCGTCTTCGTCGGTGCGGCGACGGTCGGCTCCATCTCGGGTGGCGGGTTCAACCCGGCGGTGGCGCTCGGCCTCTCGGTCAGCGGGCACTTCGCGTGGAGCTCCCTCTGGCTCTACATCGTGGCTCCCGCGGCCGGTGCGATCATCGCGGCGCTGCTGTTCCGGGTGCTCAACGCCGACGACGCACGGAAGATCGCTGCGGACGCCGAGTAGACACGATCGACCTGAGCGCCGCATCCGTCCAGGGTGCGGCGCTTCGTCGTGTCGTCAGGGGCGGCGCCGACCCCGCCGGCGCAGCGCGGCCGACGCGACGGCGACGATCGTGCCGACGAGGACGCCGATGATCGTCTCCAGGACGCGATCGGTCAAAAGGTCGGCGACCGGTGTGGGTGCGGCCAGGTGCACCATCAGGAGGGCCAGCGGGGTGACGAACACCATCGCGATGCCGTAGTTGCGGCCGATGAACAGTTCCGCCGTCCCCTGCAGGACCACGACGACGGCGATCACGGCGAGAGGCGGCATGTCGAGAGCGAGGATCCCGGCGGCCACCAGCACGCCGAGCAGCGTGCCGACGAGGCGCTGGATGCCGCGGATCACGCGGGCGTTGAGCTGCGCGCCGCTGACCGCCGCCACCGCGCCGACCGCCGCCCAGTACCAGTGAGTGCCGCCGAGGAGCAGGCCCACGACTCCGGCACCGACGATCGCGACGGCGACCGAGGCGGCCATCTCGGCGGCGACCGGGCCCACGGACGGGCGCCGTCGCGGCGGCGCCTCCGCCGTGCTCCGGGTGACCACGGCGACGAGGGCGGTGAGCGCGAGGCCGAAGAGCACGCTCGCCCCGCCGACGAGCAGGACCGCGCCGAAGGAGGCGCCGGTGGCAGGGATGGTCGCGCACGCGCCGGTCGCGAAGACCGTGAACAGTGGACCGGGCGGGTGCCACTGCAGGACGTAGGCGAGGAGCGTCACGGCCGCAGCGACGAGTGCGACGACGACGATGCTCAGCACGGCGGGGGCGGCGAGGACCGACAGCGCCGTGCCGATCAGCATCGCGAGGAGCAGTACGCCTCCGGCACTCGCCTGCATGCGGATCCGGTCGCGGAAGACGTCGTGCCGACCGTAGAGCGCGGCGAAGGCGCCGAAGCTCGCATAGATGCTGAGGTCGAGCCGGCCGACCGCCCACAGGACGACCAGTGGCACGGCGACGCTCACCGCGGCGCGCAGGGCCACCCGGTGATCGCCGCGGTGCGGGCCGACGCGGAGGACCCCCGTCCACACCCGTCCCTGCGATTCCGTCACCGATCAAGCCTACGTCCGTCACCCGGCACCGATGTGCGAGGGTGGAGGAGATGACCACTCCGTCTCCGCCGCGCCGCACCCTCCTCGTCGGCTTCGGGAAACTCGGCGCCCGGCTCGCCCCGCTGCTCCTCGCGGACGGAGGCGCCGTCGTGGCCCTCCGCCGCAGTGTCGGAGCGGTCCCGGACGGTGTGCAGGCGCTCACCGCCGACCTCGCCGCCCCGCTCACGGGTCCGCTGCCCGAGGTCGACGCGATGGTGGTGACGCTGCCACCCGGGCCGGACGTGTCGTCGTACCGCACGGCGCTCTCGCACCTCGCGGCGGCGTTGCCGTCCCCGCCCGCGCGGACGCTCTTCGTCTCGTCGACCGGGGTGTTCGACGGCGCCGGTGGCGCCGAGCCGGTGACCGAGCGGGTCGAGCCGGTGCCCACCACGGATCGCGGCCGCGGTCTGCGCGACGGAGAGCGCGCGGCCGTCGAGCTCTTCGACGCGGTGGTCGTGCGCCCCGCGGGCATCTACGGTCCCGGGCGTGAGTTCCTCCTCCGGAAGGTCAGGGAGGGGGCTCCGGTGGCCCACCGTCGCCGCACGAACCGGATCCACGAGACCGACCTGGTGCGCGCTCTCGACCTGCTGCTGCGGACGCCGGAGCCCCCGGCGCTCGTGCACGCCGTCGACCGGGCGCCCGCTCCTCTGGGAGACGTCATGACCTTCCTCGCCGACCGCCTCGGTCTGCCGGTACCGCCCGACGACGGCAGTGCGCCGAGCGGCTTCGTCTACGACGGCACGCTCTTGCGTTCGGTTCTCGGGGACCTCGCGTACCCGACGTACGAGGACGGGTACACGGAGATGATCGACCGGAGCTGAGGCATTCCGGGCGTCCGTCGTCCGGCGTACCGTGGGCGCATGACGAATGCGCAGACGGCTGTCGAGGTCGTCGACTGGCGGCGGCGGGTGTTCGCCCTGTACGAAGCGGTGCGGCGGGCCGACTCCCCGGAGGAGGCGCACGAGCTGTGGCGGATCGAGCGCGACGAGCTGCTGCTGCGGCACCCGGCGACGCCCCTCCTCTCGCAGGACAGGGCGCTGTTCGAGGGGCTGCCGATCGCCTCGTACGACCCTTCCTGGCGGTTCGAGCTCCCGATCCTCGACACGGATCCGGCCACGTTCGAGTTCGCGACGGGGACGGATGGCGTCGTGCCGTTCGAGCGCGTCGGCGTCGTGGAGATCCCTGACGTCGGGTCTCTCGACGTGTGGCGGCTCGCCTCCTACGGCGGCGGTCTGTTCGTGCCGGTGCGGGATGCCTCCGCCGGGCAGAGCGGGGGGACGTACGGCGGCGGGCGCTACCTCATCGACACGATCAAGGGTGCCGACCTCGGGGCCGACCCACGCCGCGGCACGATCGTGCTCGACTTCAATTTCGCGTACAACCCGTCGTGCGCCTACGACCCGGCGTGGGCGTGCCCGCTGGCGCCACCCGGCAACGTGCTGACGGTGCCGATCCCGGTCGGAGAGCTCCGATGAGGCCGCTGCGGTACGCGATCAACGTGACACTCGACGGCTGCTGCCATCACGAGGCGGGGCTCCCGCCGGATGAGGAGTCGATGCGCTTCTGGACCTCGGAGCTGGAGCGCGCCGACGCCCTGCTCTACGGACGGGTGACGTACGACATGATGCGGGCCGCGTGGCGCCGTCCGGAATCCGGGGTCTGGCCGGACTGGATGGAGGAGTGGGAGACACCCTTCGCCGAGGTCATCGATGGCATGCCGAAGCACGTGGTCTCGGCGACGCTCGATGCCGTCGACTGGAACGCGGACCTCGTGCGCGGCGATCTCTCGGAGGCGGTGCGGCAGCTGAAGGATGAGCCGGGGGCGGGCCTGTCGGTCGGTGGAGTGACCCTGCCCGCGAAACTCGCGGACCTCGGGTTGATCGACGAGTACGTGTTCGTGGTGCATCCGGTCGTCGCGGGGCACGGCCCTCGGCTGCTCGACGGCGTGCACGAGTGTCTTCGGCTCGAACTCGTGGAGCGGCGGGAGTTCCGCTCCGGTGCCGTCATGCAGCGGTATCGTCCGGTGGCCTGAGCGGGTGCACCGGTCTCCACCGTGATCACCTCGCGTCAGCGACGCGTCCGGAGGCAGGTCGCCCCGGCCACCAGATGCGGTCGCCGACGAGCGCGAAGAGTGCCGGGACGATCACGGTCCTGACCACCAGGGTGTCGACGATCACGCCCACGCCGACGATCAGCCCGAGCTGTCCGAGGGTCACCAGTGGCAGGACGCCGAGCCCTGCGAACACGGCGGCGAGGACGATGCCGGCGCTCGTGATGACGCCGCCGGTGTGGGCGACCGCTTCCACCATGCCCACCCGCGTGCCCCGCAGCGCCGCTTCGGTCCGCGCACGGTGGACGAGGAAGATCGTGTAGTCGATGCCGAGGGCGACCAGGAACAGGAAGGCCAGCAGCGGCACCGGGAGATCGAGCGCGTGCTGTCCGAACAGCACGCGACTGAGCCAGGCCCCGGCGCCGATGGCGGCTACGGCGCTCGCCACATTGACGGCGAGCAGCAGCAGCGGGGCGACGAACGACCGCAGCAGGAACACGAGCACCAGGAAGCTCACCGCCAGGACGAGAGGCACCACGACGCCGAGGTCCGCGAGGTTCCCGGCACGGGCGTCGAGATCCGTCGCCACCGCACCGCCGACGACCGCCCCGGCCCCCGGGACAGCGTGCACGGCATCGCGGAGTCCGGTGATCTGGGCGAGGCTCTCCTCGGTGCTGGGCGCATACTCGCTGGTCACCAGGATCTTCGTGAGCCTCTCATCATCCGTCCTCCCGACAGGAGTGGCGCGGACGATGCCCTCCACGTCGCGCGCCGCAGTGAGGACGGCTTCGGCTTCGCCGCTGTCCGTGACGATGAGGATCGGCTGCGCCTCTCCCGCCGGGAAGTGGTTCGAGAGCACCTCGAGACCCGTCGCGGACTCGGACGGGACCCGGAACTTGTCGACCTGGTCGAGCCCGACGGTCGTCCCGACGAGGCCGACCGTCATCACGGCCAGCAGGGCCGCACCCCCGAGGAGGCTCCCGACCGGCCGGCTCACGACGCGCGTCGCGATCGTCCGCCACACCCCGCCGCGCCGTGCGGCAGCTCCGGGACGAGGGACGAACGGCCAGAACACGTTCCGTCCGCACACCGCCAGCAGGGGAGGCAGCAGGAAGAGGACGGACGCCAGGGCGACCAGCAGGCCGATCGCGGAGGAGACGCCGAGCCCGTGCGTGCCGGGGATCACCGCGAGGACGAGCGTCAAGAGTGCGAGGACGACGGTGAGGTTCGAGGCGAGGATCGCCGGAGCGGTCCGCCGCCACGCGGTGCTGAGCGCCCGGCGATGGCTTGTGGTGGTGGCGAGCTCTTCCCGGTACCTCGAGATCAGGAGGAGGGCGTAGTTGGTCCCGGCGCCGAAGACGAGGACGCTGATGATCCCGGCGTCGAACTGCAGGTCCCACGCGGAACCGGCAGCCGCGGTCAGGCGGCCGGCGAGTCCGTCGGCCAGGCCGACGGCGGCGAGCGGCAGCAGCCACAGCACCGGTGACCGGTACGTGACGATGAGGAGTACCGCGACGATCAGGATGGTCACGAGCAGCAGGGTGAAGTCGGCCCCTTCGAAGGAGGCGGCGATATCGGCGCCGAACGCCGGGCCCCCGGTCACGAGCAGGGTCATCCCATCCGGGGCGTGCTCGTCGATGTCGGCGCGGAGCGCCGAGATCACGGCGGCGGTGTCGGTGCTCGTCTGACCGACCGCGATCGGCGTCACCAGAACTGCGGCCTTCTCGTCCTCGCTCACGAGAGGCCCGGTCGGATCCGCGTCCGCGTGCGTGCCGAGCACCGGGAGGAGACTTTCGAGGGCGTCGACGTCCTGTGCCGAGAGCGTCGCGCCGTCGTTGCGCGACGCGACCACGATCACGGACTGGCGATCCGCGTTCGGGAACTCGGCCAGCAGGGCGCTCGCTCGCGCCGACTCCGATCCCGCGGGGGCCTGCTCGTTGCCGGCCGGGGCCTTCGCCGACCCGAACAGGCCGAAGAGAGCCGTCATGATCAGGAGGACCACGCCGAGCATGATCCATGCGCCGCCACGGGAGGTCATCCACTCGGGAAAGCGCCGAAGAGCGCGAGAATGTGCCATACCTGTCACTCCACCAGGAGCGTCGTGCGGCGACATCGTCAAGACGATGGAGGGAAGTCTCCCTCTTTCGATGGATGCCGGCCGGTCAGCGAGGGGGACGCCGAACCGGTCGCGTCGAGGCGAGGATCAGAGATGTGGAGGGGCTGACGGGAATCGAACCCGCGCTGTCTGCTTGGGAAGCAGAAGTTCTACCATTGAACTACAGCCCCGCACCCGCCCGAGAGCAGGTGGAGCAAGCCTACCTGTCGCGGGCCGGATGGCCAAAGCGCGGGTCGCTCGTGACTAGGCTTGTGCCGTGCTTCTCAGCGATCGCGATATCAGAGCAGAACTCGCCTCCGGCCGCGTCGGCCTGGAACCGCATGCGCCGGAGATGATCCAGCCGTCGAGCATCGATGTGCGGCTGGACCGCTACTTCCGCCTCTTCGACAATCACAAGTACCCGTTCATCGATCCCTCGGTCGATCAGCCCGAGCTCACACGGCTGATCGAGGTCGACCCGGACGAGCCCTTCATCCTGCACCCCGGCGAGTTCGCGCTGGGGGCCACGTTCGAGCAGGTCACCCTGCCGGACGACATCGCCGCGCGGCTGGAAGGGAAGTCGTCGCTCGGTCGCCTCGGGCTCATCACCCACTCGACCGCCGGCTTCATCGACCCGGGTTTCTCCGGGCACGTGACCCTGGAGCTCGCGAACGTGGCGACGCTGCCGATCAAGCTGTGGCCCGGCATGAAGATCGGGCAGCTCTGCTTCTTCCGGCTCACGTCGCCGGCGGAGAACCCGTACGGCTCCGGTCCCTACGGCAACCGCTACCAGGGCCAGCGCGGACCGACGGCGTCCCGCTCCTTCCAGAACTTCCACCGCACGGACGTGGGTGTGACCGACATCGGAGCCGTCGGAGGCTGACATGAGCGACGCGAGCGGGACCACCCCCGACGAGCCTGGGGCGCCGTACGAGGCAGTGCCGCCGGACGCGGCGGGACCGGAGATCGCTCCCGCCGATGCGGTGATCCCGTCCGCCGATGACGTGATCCCGCCCCCGCCACCGGAGACGCCGATTCCGGAGGGGCTGCTGGCGACGCCGGACGCTGCAGACGATGTGCTTCCGGCCCCGACCCGTCGCTCGGAACGATCCCGTCCGACGCCCGCGATCCTCCAGGGTGAGCAGCCCGCGGCGGCCGCCGACGACTGGGCGCAGCGATCGATCGCGCCGGAGGTCGCCGACACCGGGAGCTACCGGGTGCTCGCCGTCGTGGTCTTCGTCGTGCTGTTCCTGCTGCTCGCGGCGGCCGTGGTGACGCTCGTGGTGCTGATCACCACTGTCGGGCTGCCGTTCGCGGCGGCCGGCCCGGACGCGGGCTTCCTGCCGATTCGGGTGTAGCGCTGCGGAGGGCGGCGGCCCGGTCTGCCGCTGCGGCGTCGGTGGCTGCCCGTCCCGTCGCGGTGCCGAGTGCATCGACGGCGTCGAGCCCTCCGGTCACGAGGGCGACCACCGCATCGAGGGTCGGGTCCGCCGACAGCACTTTCGTATGGCCGAGACCCACGGTGCGGACGAGGCGGGAGCGGCCGCGGTGGGCGGCGTGCAGCCTGAGGGTGTCCTGGTCGGTCATCCGGCGGTCGCCCCGATCGTGCACGAGGAGCAGCGCGGTGTCGGCGGGCAGAGGATCCGCGGCCGCATCGTATCGCTCGGCGGCGGAGGCGGAATCGAGGCCGAGTCGGCGGTGGAAGCGGGTGCGGAGCCGTTCCGCGGTGGCGGGGTCGAGGCGGAGGTCGTGCGCGAACTGGGCGAGGAAAGCCTCGGGAGCCGCGGCACCGGCGACGACGGCGACGGCGGGGACCGGGCCGGACGTCCGGGCGACGGTCAGTGCCGCGAGACCCCCGAAGGAGTGGCCGATGAGGGCGGAGAAGGGGCCGTGGGTGTGTTCCAGCTCCTGCGCGGCCTCGACCCAGTCGCGGATGTCGGTCCTCCGCCCGCCGGAGGAGCCGTGGGCCGGAGCGTCGAAGGCGACGACCCGGAGCCCCTCAGCGACGAGCTCCCGCACGAGTGGCGCGAACTGCGAGGCGCGGCCACGCCAGCCGTGCAGAAGCAGCACGGTGGGCGGACCCCCGCCCCACGTGTAGGTCGTGACGGGGATGTCGCGCACGAGGATGCTCCCGCGGCGGGCGGCCTCATGGGTCGCGGCGTCGGCGGCACGCACGGCCATCCGCGGGCGGGTGGAGAAGAACAGCCGGTATGCGAGGTCGCCGGCGAGGCGGGGAGTGACACGTCCCACAGCGGGGAGGGTGCGGACGAGGAGGGTGGACGCGGACGGCATGGGGGCTCCTTCACCGAACTATACGAACGATCATCCGTATAGTAGGCGAACGATCGTTCGTATACTAGGGCTATGACGGACACGGTGATGCAGGACGGTCGGCGGGCGCGGGGCGATGCCTCCCGCCGCATCGTGCTGGAGAGTGCGACCGACCTCGCCTCCGTCGAGGGGTTGGACGGCGTGACGATCGGGCGCCTCGCCGCGGCCTCGGGGTCGAGCAAGAGCAGCATCGCGACGCTGTTCCAGAGCAAGGAGGGCCTGCAGCTCGCGACGGTCGCCGCCGCTCGGAACATCTTCGTCGCGCGGATCATCGAGCCTGCCCGCGCCCAGCCGAGAGGAGCGCATCGCCTGGCCGCGCTCCTCCACAATGCCTTGGTCTACTCGAAGGACCGCGTCTTCACGGGCGGCTGCTTCTTCGCGGCGACTGCGGCGGACGTCGACTCCAAGCCCGGCCCCGTGAGCGATGCCGTGCAGGCAGCCCTCGTCGACTGGTACGGGTACATCGAGGCGCAGCTGCGGTTTGCCGCGGCGGAGGGCGAGGTCGACGCGGCCGACGTCGAGGTCCTGGCCTTCGAGCTCGTCGCCCTCAATGAGCAGGCCAACGCGCGGTCGCTCCTCCTGCGGAGCGACAAGCCGTACGGGCTCGCGGTGGCCGCCATGCGCGCACGCCTCCGTGACGCCGGTGCCCCCGACACCGCCCTCGCTCTCCTCGCCCTCTAGCCCCATCCCGCGGCCGGGGCCCCATTCCCCCTACGGGATCACGAACGCCCCGCAATCCCGCTTCGAAGGCCCCCTTCTGCTCCCGTCCGACGGCCGGGTCTGCCCCCTTCGCGTGCGGGATGAGAATCGGGCCCCGAGATCCGCCGGAAGGGGCGTTTCTGATCCCCGTTCGACGGTCGGGGCCCTGCCGTCTTGCGTGCGGGGTGAGAAATGGGCCGCGAGGCGCGACGGGGGGGGCCGTTCCTGATCCACGCACGTGCCTTCCCTGTACTTGTCACCTCGGGCCCTTGCGCATGCACCGGGCGCCTCGTCCCCGCTCCCTCCGCGCCGCTTGCCTGGATCACCGGGCGGGATCGAGAACGTGCCGCTGAGCTGTTCGGGAGGGGCGATTCTGATCTCGTTCGGAGAGTGGGTGCTCGCGTCGCCGAGGTGTGGGATCGAGAATGTGCCCCGGAACGGCTTGGGAGGCGCGACTCTGATCCCGTCTCGGCTCAGGGCGCTTCGCCCGCGTCCTCACCTCGGGTCGCACTGGGGTGCGGGTGGGGGATTGGGAAAGTGCCGCGGGGGCGCCCGAAGGTGCGGAAGTGATCCCGGTTCCGGTTTCGCGAAGCGCAAAGCGCCTCACCCGGGAGTCGGGTGAGGCGCTTGAGGGGGACGGTCAGGCGGCGTGGCCGTGGCGGAATCCGGCGTCGAAGCCGCGCTCGAATGCGCGCTCCGCCATCCGCTGCGCCCGATGGCCGTGGCCGTGGCCGTGGCCGCGATGCGCGTGACCGTGATCGCGGTGTGCGTGACCGTCGTGGTGACCGCGTCCGCGGTACCCGCCGTCCTCCTCGCCATCGTGACGGTCGAAGCCGTGCCGGGGCTCGAAGTCCCCGTGTCCGAAGCCGTGTCCGGCACCGAAGCCGTGCCGGGGCTCGAAGTCCCCGGGTCCGAAGCCGTGTCCGGGTCCGAAGCCGTGCCCGTGCCCGTGCCGGCGGCCGAATCCGTGCCGGGGGCCGAAGCCGAACCCGGGACGCCGCTTCCGGGGGAGAGGAGTCTCCTCGTCCCAGTCGAAGGCGCGAGCGATCTTCTCGAGTGCAGCGAGGGTCGTCGCCATCTCCTCGTCGGAGACGGCGCCGGCGACCTTCGCGCGGATGCTGTCGACGGCGGCGCCGAGACGTTCCTTCGCCGCGCGGCCTTCCTCGGTGAGTGTCCACCCGTCGCCGTCCGCTTCGACCCAGCCGCGGTCGACGAGGTCGTGCAGCTTGTGCGGGTTCAGCGGGCGGCGCGAGGGCGCCGAGCCGTCGACGACGTTCAGCAACCGCCAGTCGCGACGGGTCGCGCCCTCCGCGGCGAAGGCGGTGGCGAATTCCTGGGCCATCAGGCGATCCACGGCCTTGAGCCAGTAGCCGAACGGACGGGAGCTGTTGTCAGAGGTGTTGTCTGTCGTGGTGTTCATGGTGATCCTTCATGGTCTGTGGTGCACCGATGACGGATGTCATCCGACATATCAATGTCAGTGTGCATGTGCATGCAGTGTGACATGGATGGGAGACGCATGTCAAGCTGCATGTAAAATCGGGGCATGGCCACCGATCCGATCGACCCCGCGTCCCCCGACGCCGCCGAAGCGATCGCGCAGGCGCTCTCCCGACTGCGCGGACGCCGCCCCGGACCCGGCGGTCGCGAGCACGGCGGGCCGCACGGTGCACACGGTCACGGCCCTCACGGCGACCCGCACGAGCACTTCGCTCACCATCGTGGTCACCCGGGGATGCCGCCCTGGATGGCCGACGGCGGCCGCCTCGGCGGACCGGCCCGTCTCCGCATGCTCGAGGCGCTCGCCGCCGCGCCGGAGCCCCTGAGCGTGAGCGCGCTCGGGCAGGCGATCGGCGTGGATCAGCCGCGGGCGTCCCGGCTCGTGCAGCAGGGCGTGCAGGCCGGGTTCGTGCGGCGCGAGGCCGATCCGGACGACGCCCGCCGCACCCGCATCGCGTTGACCGAGGAGGGCCGGCGGCTCGCCCGCGGGATGCGGGGGGAACGCCGCGAGATGCTCGGCCGCGCGCTGGAGTCCTTCACCGAGGAGGAGCGCACCGAGCTCGCGCGGCTGCTCACCAAGCTCGCCGACAACTGGCGCGCCTGACCGGCCTCACACCCGAGCGAAATCCAGCGAGGTCTCGTCGTCCACCGAGAGCGACAGCACGACGGTCTCGACAGCATCGTGGGCCTCGATCCGCCGCTCCACCTCCCGCAGCCGCCGGGCCACGTCGTGCTCGCGCGCATCGCCCGCGAGGTCGACCTCGGCGACGAGGAACAGGCGATTCGGCCCCACGTACTCGATGTGCAGGTAGGTGACCCGCTCGATCTCGTCCATGCCGAGGAGGGCCGTGCCCACCCGCGAGCGCAGTGCGGGGGACACCGACGTGCCCACGAGGAACGCGATGTTCCGCCCGATCAGAATCACGGCGACGACGCCGAGCAGGATCCCGACGAGGATCGACCCGATCGCATCCCACGCGGCGACGCCGGTGAGCTGGTGCAGGAGGATCGATCCGCCCGCCAGCACGAGGCCGATGAGGGCGGCGGAGTCCTCGAAGAACACCGCCCGGAGCGTGGTGTCGCTCGTCTCGAGCACGAAGTCCCACGTGGAGGACCCGCGTTCCTTGGCCAGCCGACGGGAGCGGACCATCGCCTGCGTGAACGACGCCCCCTCCAGCACGAAGGCGATGCCCAGCACGACATAGGCGACGACCGGGCTCTCCACGGGGCCGGTGTCGGACAGCTCCTGGATCCCGTGCATGATCGACACGATCGAACCGGCGGTGAAGATGCCGAACGCGGCGATGAGAGACCAGACGAACGCGTTGCGGCCGTAGCCGAGCGGATGCCGGGCGTCCTTGGTCTTCGCGCCGCGCCGGTCGGCGATGAGCAGGAAGATCTCGTTCCCCGCGTCGGCCCAGGAGTGCGCGGCCTCCGCGACCATCGACGCGGACGAGGTGATGACGGCGGCGACCGTCTTCGCGATCGCGACGAGGATGTTGGCGAGGAAGGCGAGGACGACGGTCACCGGGTCAGGCTACTCCCGCCGGCCCCGCTCTTTCGCCGGGCACAGCTTCGGAGCCCCGCCGCGACTCGCCGCCGTCAGGGCCCGACGGCCGGCGTGTCGGCTCCGAGGTCCGAAGTCGTGCACGGAGCGGACTCAGCGCGGTGCCTTCACGGGCAGCAGGAGGAGGAACCCGATGATGAGCACGATGACGATGCCGAGGATGCCGTAGGCGGTCTGGCTCGTGGCGACGATCAGCACGGTCCAGGCGGCCGAGGCCATCCAGCTCGCCGCCCTGCCCGTCGTGGCGTAGAGGCCGAAGATCTCGCCTTCCCGTCCGGCCGGTGTGACGCGGGCGAGGAAGGACCGTGCCGCTGCCTGCGCCGGTCCCACGAAGGCGCAGAGGACGAGGCCGCCGATCCAGAACACGAGGGACCCGGCGTCGCGCAGCAGGAACACCGCGAGTCCGGCGACGATCATCGACCCGATCGAGCCGAGGATGATCCGCTTGGGGCCGAGGCGGTCGTCGAGGCGTCCCGCGATGATGGTCGAGACACCGGCGACGAGGTTCGCGGCGATGCCGAAGACGATGATGTCCTGGGTGCCGAACCGGAACACCGCGGTGCCGATGATGGCGCCGAACGCGAAGACGCCGCCGAGACCGTCGCGGAACACGGCGCTGGCGAGCAGGTACCAGAACGTCGACCGGGTTTGCGGGTCGCGGTAGAGGCCGATCACGTCCTGCACGAGCACGGCGTACGAACGGAAGAACCCGACCTTGCGCTCCGGCCGCCCGAGGGACGGCTCCGGCACGTTGAGGAAGATCGGGATGCTGAAGACGATCGCCCAGACCGCGCACCCCACCGCGATGAGCCGGTACGCGAGGCCGTTGTCGGTGGACATCCCGAACCAGTCGAAGGTGTCCAGCAGGACGACGATGACGAGGGCGATGATCCCGCCGAGGTAGCCGAAGCCCCAGCCGAGTCCGGAGATGCGGCCGACGTTCTTCGGGTTCGCGATGCCGATGAGCATGGCGTTGGAGTTCACCGCGGCGATCTCGCCGAACACGGAGCCGGCGGAGATCAGCGCGACGCCGAGCCAGAACAGGGCCGGCTGCGGCTCCACGAACCACAGCCCCAGCATGCAGAGGATGAGGGCGCCGGTGCCGATGCCCAGCCAGAGCTTCTGTCGTCCGGCCGCATCCGCGCGCTGACCGAGGACGGGGGCGAGCAGGAGGATGCCGAGGGCGGCGATCGTCGAACCCAGTCCGAGACCGGAGGCGAGGTCAGCCTCCGCGGCGACGCGGACCGGGTCGCTCGGGTCGAGGGCGGCGACCTCCGGCGGCAGGAATGAGGCGCTGACGAGGTACAGCGCGGTGAAGACGAACGTGAGGATGACGGTGTTGAACGGCTGCGTCGCCCAATCCCACAGCGCCCAGGAGTACACCTGTTTGCGGGGTGCGGGGGTGTCTCCGCGCAGTTCGAGTCCGACGACGGCAACGGCGCCGCTGTTCGCTGTCGCCACGGGCTCGGGGGCGCCCGCGGCGGGATCGGGTGAGGTCATGCTCGAAGTCTGGCCGCGGACGGTGAACGGCCGGTGACGGCGCGCCGTCACCGGCCCCGAGCGCGAGGCGGGGTCAGAGGGCGGGACCGCGACGGATCCGCACGGGTCCGCGGGCGTCGGCGATCCGGACCGGTTCACCCTTCTGCGTGACGACCACCACGTCGCGGGAGGCGAGGTCCGCCGCGACACGGCGGACGTCGGGCATCCGGTCGCGCCATGCCTCGCCGCCGACCGCGCGGGCGACGTCGCTCGGGCAGATCGACGAGTCGGTGCGCTTCCTGGTGAGGGCGCGCATCGTCGCGGCGATCCGCTCCTCCGCCTGGGCTGCGGAGGGCTCCTCCCACCACGGCGCCCCCCGCTCGCCGAGGGCGGTCTTCGCATCCTGCACGCGACCGCGGGCGTCGGGCTCCGCGTTCTTGACCGCGCGCCGCGCGGCCATCAGCTCGTCCACGAGCTCCTGTCGCAGGTTCTCGGGGATCGACGGATCGGTGGCGCGCCACCGCCGGCCGTTCACGACGATGTGATGCCCGTCCGCCGCGCGCTCCGGTCCGGCCCCGTCGACGCTTCCGGTCTCCTCATCCGCCATGCCGCCATCCTCCGCCGTGCCCTCCACTTTTCCCATCCCCTTGACGCCCCACCCCCCCACCCCCCACCGCCCCCGCCGCCCCCGCGCCTCGTTCCGGCTCACTAACGCTCCGAAAACCCGCCCCCCAGGTTCGGAATCCATCTCCCGCCGAGGACCTCTCCCGACGGGAGTGCGAAAACGTGCCGCGAGCGCGACGGGGAGGAACGCTTTCGATCCCGGGACGGGCGGGACCGGACGGAGCGAGACGTATGAGGATGGGGACCGGGACGGGTCGGGACGGGTTGGGACGGGAGGAGCTCAGTCCGTCCGGAGGGGGCGGAGGGTGCGGGCGTAGTCCTCCTTGAGCACCGCGAGGTGCAGCCACGCCTCGATCCGGGTCACGCCGGGGAGGGCGCGCAGCCGCTCGAGACTTGCGTACAGGGCTCCGGCGGAGGGCTCGACGAGGGTCGCGACGGCGTCGAACCGACCGAGCGTCCGCGCGGCGAAGTCGACGCCGCGCCCCCGCCGCAGTTCGTCGATCACGGCCTCGTCGTCGTCTCCGAGCGTCATGCCCACGCCCATCGAGAGCTGTCGATGCGCGAGCCCGCGGGCCTCCACGGCGCTGATCTTGATGACCCCGGCGTCGATGAGGCGCTGCACCCGGGTGGCGACAGCACTGGGGGAGAGTCGCACCTGCTCGCCGAGCGCGCGGAAGCTCATCCGTCCGTCGGTCTGCAGGAGTTCGATGAGAGCCTCGTCGATCCCGTCGAGCGTCACCCCGCCGTGGTACTCCGAGACGAAGAACCCCTTGATCACGGTCGAGTAGATGATGGTGTTGATGTCGAGCACCCCGGCGCTCCCGCGGATGCGCGCGAGCAGGTCGTGGAGCTCCGACATCGACCCCACCCGCACCTCCGTGACGATGTCGTGCGCGCCGCCGACCGCCGACACCAGCACGGTCTCGGACATGTCGCGCAAGTGCTCGGCGACCACCTCGACGGCGCCGTCGGTCCGGATCGACACGTGTGCGAGGACGTGCTGGCCGAGGAACACCGGGTCGACGGCCGCGACCACTCGCACCGTGCGGTCGCCGAGCAGGGTGCGCAGGCGTGCCGCCACGATGGCGCGGGACTGGCCGACGCGCTCGGCGAGGGAGAGGATGCTGGCGCGGCCGTCCTCCTGCAGCGCCCGGATGAGTTCCGCGTCGAAGTCCATGTCCGATCCGATTCCGTCGATTTCCCCGCAGTGCACGGTCGTCCGTGCAGAACCTCAGCGTAGAGCGCGTCGAGGCAGAGAGGAAGGCCCGCTGTGCGCGGTACTGTCGACAGACCTCCAGTGAATGACGCGTACGGCTGGAGTTCTGCCCTTGCTCACGGTGCTCCACGTCCGTAGCATCCTTCGCTATCCGACACCATCCGCGAAGGAGCGGGTCCATGACCACTACCCCCACCCCCCGAAGCGGCGTCCACAGCCGCGCACGCCGCGCCGGCATCGCCGCCTTCGTCGGCACCACCATCGAGTGGTACGACTTCTACGTCTACGCCACGGCCGCCGCCCTCGTCTTCGGCCCGCTGTTCTTCCCGAGTGACGACCCCCTGGCCGAGACCGCCGCGGCCTTCGCGACGTTCGCGGTCGCCTTCCTCGTCCGCCCCCTCGGCGGCATCGTCTTCGGGCACATCGGCGACAAGCTCGGCCGGCGTGTCTCGCTCGTCATCACGCTGCTGCTGATGGGCGCGGCGACCGTCCTCGTCGGCTGCCTCCCGACGTACGAGAACATCGGCATCCTCGCGCCCATCCTCCTCATCCTGCTCCGCGCCATCCAGGGCCTCGCGGTCGGCGGCGAATGGGGCGGCGCGGTGCTCATGAGCGTCGAGCACGCTCCCGAGAAGTCGAAGACCTTCTACGGCGGCTTCACCCAGCTCGGCAACCCGGCCGGTGCCCTCCTCGCCTCCGGCATCTTCGCGATCATGGCCCGCGGCGGCGACACGTTCATCATCGACGGCGGCTGGCGCATCCCGTTCCTGCTGTCCATCGTGCTGATCGCCGTCGGCCTCTGGGTCCGGTATCGCGTCGAGGAGTCGCCGGTCTTCGAGGAGAAGATCGAGGGTCGCAAGCAGTCCATGCCGCTGGCCTTCGCCCTCCGTGTCAACTGGAAGCCGATCCTCCTCGGCATCGGCATCCTGCCCATCTCCACCGGCGGCTACTACCTGGCCACCACCTTCGCCACCGCCTACGCGACCGGCGAGCCCATCGCGATCAGCGAGCAGGTCATCCTCGACGCGATGACCCTGGCCTCGTTCGTGGAGTTCGTGGTGACGCTGCCGGTCGCCTGGCTCGGCGACAAGTGGGGCCGCAAGAACGTCATGTACATCGGTCTCATCACCTCCGTGCTGACCTTCGCGCCCTTCCTGCTGCTGATGCCCGGACGCGTGGAGCCGTTGATCTTCCTCTTCGCCTCGCTGGTGCGCATCGCGATGAGCGCGACCTACGCGCCGATCGCGGCGATCCTCGCGCAGATGTTCCGTCCGCAGGCCCGCTACACGTCGATCGCGCTGGCCTACGGTGTCGGAGCTGCGATCTGGGCCGGGTTCTCGCCCTGGTTCGCCACCCAGCTCATCGCCTGGACCGGGAGCGTCTGGTCGGTCATCGCGATGTTCGTGGGCATGGCGGTCATCGCCGGGATCTGCACGCGCCTCGCGCCGCAGCACTCCGACGAGGCTCCGGTCACGGCCTCGTTCACCGCCCGAACCGACACCACGGCGAACCGCCTGCCCTGACCGGCCCCTTCCCCGTACGACACCACCGCGAACAGGCTCCCCATGAGAAAGCTCACTCCCTTCGACCGCTCGGCCCAGGCCGCTCCCGCCCTCATCACCGCGCGGGCGATCCACACGGCGGACGCCTCCGACACGACGGCGACCGCGATGCTGACCGACCGGGGGCGCATCGTCGCCCTCGGCACGGCGGCGGCGTGCGAGGACGTGGCGGCGCGGGCGGGCCTCACCCCGGAGCGCGTCGACCTGGGGGAGGCGGTCGTCGTCCCCGGCTTCGTGGACGCACACGCGCATCCGCTGATGTTCGGGCAGATGATGACGTGGGTGGACTGCGGCCCCGAGAAGGCGGGGAGCATCCCGGAGATCGTGGCCCTGCTGAAGGCCGCGGCCGCCGACCTCCCCGCCGGACGCCCGGTTCGCGGCTACGGCTACGAGCAGCGCAACCTCGCCGAGAAGCGGCATCCCACCCGCTTCGAGCTCGACGAGGTGGCCGCCGACCGCGAGGTGTACCTCATGAACGCCTCCGGTCACGGCGGCGTGGTGAACTCGTACACGCTCGACCTCAACGGCGTCGACCGGGACACCCCGAACCCGGACGGCGGCGAGTTCTTCCGCGACGCCGATGGTGAGCTGACGGGTGAACTCTCGGATGCGGCGTGCAACATCCTCACCGGCGTACACGGGGTGAAGATCGGCCATCACGGCCCGAACTTCCACCTCGCGGACGAGCCGGAGGAGCACCTGCGGCAGCTCGACGCGGCGACGCAGCGGTTCCTCGCGGGCGGCGTCACCTCGATCGGCGACTGCCAGGTCACGCGGCGCGAGTTCGACATGTACCTGCGGCTGGCCGAGGCCGGGCGGCTCGAGCTTCGGGTGTCGATGTATCTGCTGTCGCACCTGCTCGACGAGGCGCTGGAGATGGGGCTGGTCGGGCAGTTCGGCAACGCGCACCTGAGCTTCGCCGGCATCAAGTTCTACGCCGACGGCACCCTCGGCGGCTGGACCGCGTACTTCCCGGACGGCTACGTCGGCGACCCCTGCCGCACCGGCCAGCTCTACCACGAGCCCGCCGACTACGCGGAGCTCATCCGCAAGGCGCATGCGGCCGGGCTGCAGACCGCGACGCACGCCCAGTCGCCCACCGCGATCGAGATGGTCGTGTCGGCGGTCGAGGCGGCCCTTGCGGAGCGTCCGGACGCCGACGCCCGGCACCGCATCGAGCACTGCGGCCTGCCCACGCCCGCACAGATCGAGCGGATGGCGGTCGCCGGCATCCGTCCCGTCAACCAGACCCAGCACTACTTCAACTGGGGCGAGGGTGTGGAGGAGGCCATCGGCACCCCCGGCGAGCGCTTCAACCCCCTCGGGGAGTTCGAGCGCGCCGGCGTGCCCATGACGATCTCCTCGGATGCCCCGGTCGCCGAGCCCATCCCCCTGGAGGCGATCCAGACCGCGGTCACCCGGGTCACTCGTCGCGGACACCAGCTCGGCCCGGACGACCTGCGCATCTCCGCGATCGCGGCGCTCCGAGCGCACACGATCGAGGGCGCGGTGTCGATCGGACGGGAGGACGACCTCGGCTCGCTGGAGCCGGGCAAGTACGCCGACTTCGCGGTGCTCTCGGGCGACCCGCTCGCGGTGCCTGCCGAGGAGATCGCCGCGATCGAGGTCCGTGAGACCTGGGTCGACGGCGTCCGTCGCCACGCGATGTGAGGATGACACGATGAGCACCGACATCAGCGGAGACGACCGGTACGCCGACACCGCGGGCCGCGCGGTCCTGGAGACCATCCGCGGCTACGGGGTCACTGCGATCTTCGGCATCCCCGGCACGCACAACCTGGAGTTCTACCGCCCCCTCGCCGACCTCGGCATCCGCGCCGTGACGAACCGCCATGAGCAGGGATCGGGGTACGGCGCCGACGGCTGGTCCCAGCAGACCGACCTTCCCGGTGTGGTGATCACCACCTCCGGTCCCGGCCTGCAGAACGCGATGAGCGCCATCGGCACCGCGTTCTGCGAGTCGCGACCACTCATCGTCCTGTCCCCGGGCGTGCCGCTCGGGGCGGAGTTCGCCGACGTCGGCACGTTGCACGAGACGAAGGACTCCACGGCCATGGTCGGTGCGATCGCCGAGTGGTCGCGGCGGGTGTCGTCCGCGGCGGAGGCGGTGCAGGCCGTGCACGACGCGTTCCACCTCTTCCGAACCGGCCGCCCCCGACCCGTGCACATCGAGATCCCGCTCGACGTGCTGGAGGGGACCGCCGAGGTGCCCGCGGAGGACCGGAGGCCGCGGTCGATGCCCGACCGCATCTCCGGAGACCCGATCGCGCTCGCCGAGGCCGCCCGACTGCTGTCCGCCGCCCGCACCCCGGTGATCGTCGCCGGAGGGGGCGCGGTGGACGCCGCGCACCAGATCGTCGCGGTGGCCGAGCGGCTCGGCGCCCCCGTGCTCACGACCCTGAACGGCAAGGCCGTGCTCGACGAGCGGCATCCGCTGTCGCTCGGATCGAACCTGCGTCTGGCCGCCGCCCGCGCCGTGGCCGAGGACGCCGACGTGCTCCTCGTGATCGGCTCGAAGCTGGGCGAGGCGGAGCTCTGGGCACCGCGGCTCGAGGCGCGCGGTGCGGTGATCCGCATCGACATCTCCCCGGAGCAGCGTGACAAGAACCTCGCGGCGACCGTCGGCCTCACGGGAGACGCGGCCGCGGTGACCGACGCCCTCCTGCCGCTGCTGCCGGATGCCGCCCGGGCCGCCCGCGACCTCACGACTGAGCGGGCCGCGCTCGAGGCCGAGTCGCGGGCGACAGCACCGGACACCGTGGCGCTCGCCGAGGTCATCGCCACCGCCCTCCCCGTCGACGCGATCGTCGCGGGCGACTCCTCCCAGATCGTCTACCTGGCGCTCGGCAGCGTGCTGCGGCAGGAGCATCCGCACTCCCTCCTCTACACGCCGACCTACGCCACGCTCGGCTACGGTCTGCCCGCCGCGATCGGTGCGGCCGTCGCGCAGACGGAACGCCCGGTCGTCACGGTCATCGGCGACGGCGCCCTGATGTTCTGCGTGAACGAGCTCGTCACGGCCGTCGAGCAGCGCCTCGACCTCACCGTGGTGTGCGTGGACAACGGCGGGTACGCCGAGATCCGGCAGAACGAACTCGACCGCGGGATGGCGCCCGTCGGCGTCGACCTCGTCCAGCCCGACTGGGCCGCGCTGGCCACGGCCTTCGGGGCGACCGGACGGCGCGTGGCGTCGCGCGCCGACATCGCCCCGAGCATCCGCGCGGCCATCGCCGACGGCGGGGTGCAGCTCGTGCACATCCCGCAGCACGCCCTCTGAGCCTCACACCTCCCGACGAACAGGAACGAGAAATGACCGACAACATCGGCCCCGTCGACGCCTCCGTGAACCCGCGGTACTCCGGCATCGCCACCTTCGCCCGCCTGCCCCGCATCGAGGACGTGCCGCGCGCCGACATCGCCGTGGTCGGCATCCCGTTCGACTCCGGTGTGAGCTACCGCCCCGGCACCCGCTTCGGCCCGTCCCACGTGCGGGAGTCGTCCCGGCTGCTGCGGCCCTACAACCCCGCGCAGGACGTATCGCCGTTCCAGCTCGCCCAGGTGGTGGATGCGGGGGACGTCCCGGTGAATCCCTTCGACCTCACCGAGGCCGTGACCGAGGTCGAGCGCGCGGCGCTGGCGCTCGGCGAGCAGGTGCAGCGCATCGTCACGATCGGCGGCGACCACACCGTGGCCCTCCCCCTGCTGCGCGCGGTGGCCGCGAAGCACGGTCCCGTCGCCGTCCTCCACTTCGACGCCCACCTGGACACGTGGGACACCTACTTCGGCGCCCCCATAACGCACGGCACCCCCTTCCGCCGCGCGAGCGAGGAGGGACTGATCGACCTCACCGCGAGCTGCCACGTCGGCACCCGCGGACCCCTGTACTCGAAGCAGGACCTCGAGGACGACGAGCGCCTCGGCTTCTCCATCGTCTCCAGCGAGTACGTCGAGGAGCACGGGGTGGAGGCGGCGATCGACCGCATCCTCGCCCGCATCGGCGACAAGCCGCTGTACGTCTCGATCGACATCGACGTGCTCGATCCCGCGCACGCGCCCGGCACGGGGACCCCCGAGGCCGGTGGGCTCACGAGCCGCGAGCTGCTGCGCATCCTCCGTGCCCTGCGCGAGCGGGACATCGTCGGCGCGGACGTCGTGGAGGTGTCGCCCGCGTACGATCACGCCCAGATGACCGGGATCGCCGCGAGCCATGTCGTCTACGAGCTGGTGACCCTTCTCGCCGCCCGACTCGCCTCCTGACCCGGGAGTCAGAACAGGGTCCCGAGGAGGTCGGCGAACAGGGCCTCGGCGTCGCACTGCACCCGCCGCCGCGTGAACCAGTCGCACACGTTGACGCAGTCGCGGTGCAGCAGGTCGAGGCCCTGCGGATTCGCGATCACGTCGACGATCTGCGGCAGGTCGATCACCCGGACCCGCCCGTTGTGCACAAGGAGGTTGTAGGCGGAGAGGTCGCCGTGCGCGAAGCCCGCGGCGGCGAAGACCCGCATGAGCTCGACCACCTGCGCGAAGCACTCCTGCAGTTCGGCGTTCGACCCGCGCACTTGCGCGAGCCGGGGTGCCGCGATGCCCCGGTCGTCGCCGAGGAACTCCATGAGCACCTCGGTGCCGCTGACCTGCACGGGATAGGGGACCGGGGCGCCGCGCTCCCACATCCGGCACAGGGCCTCGAACTCCGCGAGCGACCACTGGGCTGCGGCGACCTCCCGTCCGTGGGCGGTCTTCTTGGCGAGGGCGCGGGTGTCGCGGGTGTTCCGCGTGCTGCGCCCCTCGGTGTAGACCGCGGAGCGCTGGAAGCTCCGGTTCTCGATGCCGCGGTAGCGCTTGGCGGCGAGGAGCGTGCGCTGCGCGGGGTCGTCGGGCACGGCGCGCTCCAGCAGGAACACGTCGGCCTCCTTGCCGGTCTTCAGGATGCCGAGCTCGGTGTCCAGGGCGCCGGCGGAGGTCACGACCCACGCGGGGCGCGGTTCCGGCCCGCGCTCGGTGGGGGTGGATGACGGCCAGGTCGTCCAGCGCTGGTTGGCGCCGGGCTCGACCTCGGCGAAGGAGAGGGCGGTCTCGAGGGAATCGAAGGAGGTGGCGTCGAAGGACGCGGCTTCCGAGGAAGCGGGGGATTCGGTCACGGTGTGGCTCCGGGAAGGGAGGCCACGCGGCGATCAGGAGCGGGTGGCCTCGAAGGGAAGGTGGTCGGCGATAGGCGCGACGACGACAGCGTTCATCTCATCGCCTCCTTCGCTCGGGCTTCCCGGGCGCTTCCCGGTGCGTCGTCGAGCCTAGGGGGTCCGATCGGAGGTTGTCCAGGGCCGGACGATCGGTCGGATGCGGCGGACGACCGGTCGGGCGCGGCCCCGTTCCCGTTGCGAGTCTGGAAGCATGACCACGACCGCCTCCGTCCCGACCCTGCCGACGACCCGCGCCGATCGCATCCGCTACGGAGGGCTCATTGCCCTCATGGTGATGGGGTTCCTGCTGGTGACCGCCGAGTTCCTCCCCAACGGGGTGCTCACCGAGATGGCGGACGGCCTCGGGGTGACCCCCGGGCAGGCCGGGCAGACCGTCACCGTCACGGCTCTCGTCGGACTCTTCGTCGCTCCGACCGTCGGCCTCGTGTTCCCCCGGCTGGACCGCCGATCGCTGCTGGTGTGGATGGCGCTCGCCGCGGCCGTGTCGAACCTCATCGTCGCGATCGCGCCGAACCTCGTCGTCGTGCTGCTGGCACGCTTCCTGCTGGGAGCGGCGATCAGCGCCTATTGGACGATGTCGATCACGGTCGCCGCGCGGCTCGCGGGGCCCGAGCATCTCGGTCGCGGGGTGATGTTCACCTCCGCCGGGGTCTCCCTCGCCACGGTCGCCGGAGTGCCGCTCGGGGTCATGCTGAGCGAGGTCGTCGACTGGCGTGCCGTGTTCGCGATCGCGGGAGTGCTGATGGTGGTGCTCGCCGTCGCGTTGCGGTGGGCGCTGCCGACCGTTCCGGCCGAGCGCGCGTCGAGCCTCCGTCTGCTCGTCGACACGGTACGGCGGCCCGGCATCGGCCTCGGCATGGTCGGACACGTCCTCGTCGTGCTCGGCCACTTCCTCGCCTACACCTACGTCCGCCTCGCGCTGGAGCGCATCCCGGACGTGGACGCCTCGACGATCGTCGTGCTGCTGGCGCTGTTCGGTGTCGGAGGCCTTCTCGGCAACCTCTCCATCGGCCTCGTGATCGACCGCTCCTTCGCCTTCTTCGCGGTGTTCGCGCCGCTGGTGATCTCCGCCGCCGTGCTGTCGATGGTGCTCTTCTCCGGATCGATCATCGGGATCGGCGCGGTCGTGCTCCTCTGGGGGTTCTTCTTCTCGTCGTGGCTGATCGTCGTGAACACCTGGGTGGGTCACCGCATGCCGGACCGCCTGGAGGCCGGGGGGAGCCTCGTGGTCGTCGGGTTCCAGGGGGCGATCACGCTCGCGGCCGGCGTCGGTGGGCTCCTCGTCGACACCCTGAGCGTCGAGCTCGTCTATACGATCGGCGCGGTCTCGCTCCTCGCCGGCGCCGTGCTGTTCGGCCTCTCCAACCGCCGCAGCTCCCGCTCCTGACCCCTGCTCCTGACCCCTGGTTGCCCGGGCACAACTTCGGAGCCGGCCGCCGACACGCCGTCGCCTCGGGCTTCGGAGCCGGCGTGTCGCCCCGGGTCTCCGAAGTCGTGCCCGCCCCGAGGCTGGGGCGAGGTCGTGGGATCAGGCAGATCAGGCAGGCACGAGGGAGTGCGAGCCGCGCCAGGAGGACGGGGTCATGCCCGTGCGGCGACGGAACGCGCGGCTGAAACCCTCGTCCGAGGCGTAGCCGAGCTCGCGCGAGACGCTCGACACGGATTGCCCGGCCTGGAGCATCCGCTTCGCGGCGTCGATGCGCACCTCGGTGACGTAGTCGGCGGGGGAGCGGCCGACGGCGAGACGGAACCGCTCCGCGAAGGCCGACCGTGACATGGCGCCGACAGCGGCCAGGCGTTCGACGGTCCAGTCCCGGCCCGGCTGCTCGTGGATGGCGTCCACGACGCGGTCGAGGAAGGGGTCCTTCGACAGCGAGGGCCATCCGGCGGGCGCACAGCCGTTGGCCGCCCAGGCTCGGATCACCGAGAGCAGCACGGTGGTCGCCATCATCCGGCAGATCAGCGGGTCGCCCTGGCGCACGGGGCACGCGGCCGCGTCGACGATCCCCATGTTCTCGGCGAGGGCGGCGGCGGCCGGCTCCAGCGCGTCGAACCCGGTCACCGTGAGGAAGGGCGGCAGGAGTGCCGGGAGGGGAGACGCGGTGTCCGCGAGCTCGATGTCGACGACGAGGAGTGCAGTCTCGACGGCGGCCTCCAGTGCGAAGGTGTCGCCGCGGAGCAGCAGGAAGGCATCGCCGGTGACGAGGCGGTCTCGGCGGCCGGGCTCCTCGAGTGTGAGCTGCTGCGACGAGCGGTCCACGTCGAGACGGCAGCCGGTGCCGAGAGGCGGATGCCCATGCACGGCGCCGTCGGCGATGTAGACGAGGGTGATCCGGCCGGGAGCCAGCGGCAGCAGTCCCCCGCGGCCCAGCTGCACCCGACGGGCGATCCCCACGCGCAGGTCCACCGTGCCGAGCACCGAGGACAGCGCATCCGCATCCACCGTCACCATGCCTTCGGCAACGTCGGCCACCGTCCCCCTATTCCCCTTCGAGTCGCTCACCTTGCTCCATTCCGGCGGCGGATGGGGCACAGTGGGCGATTCGAAGCGGGATACGCTGGAGGGGTACCCCACCCGAGGAGTTCCGTGTTCCGCACCCCTGGCCGCCTGTACCGTGTCCTCGCGATCGCGGAGGCGATCACCTGGACCATCCTCATCGCCGCGATCATCGCCCGCGCCGTCGGAGCCCCCGGAGTCGTGGTGACGGTCGGCGGCGGCATCCACGGGTTCGTGTTTCTCGCCTATGCCGCGACCGCCGTCCTCGTCGCGCTCAACCAGCGCTGGCAGCCGGGCGTCGGTGTGCTCGCGGTCGTCAGCGCCGTCGTCCCGTACGCGACCATCCCGATGGAGATCTGGCTGCACCGCACCGGTCGTCTCCGGGGTGACTGGCGTCTCGACGCGTCCGACGACCCGCGTGACCACCGCTGGTACGACCGCCTGATGCGCTGGTTCCTGCGTCGCCCCTGGGTGCTCGCGGTGCTGCTCGTCGTGGGAATCGTCGCGCTGTACGTGATCCTGCTGCTGGTCGGCCCGCCCGGGGGCAAGTGAGCCCGCTCAGCCCGTGACGACGACGGCGTCCGCCCCGTCGGCCTCGTCCCTCACGGCCGCCGGCTCGGCGTCGGTGCTGTCGGGACGGGCACGCCGGCGGCGTCGAGAGCGGTGCGCAAGGCGGAGACTCCCGTGTAGTGGTGCGTGGTCATGCCGAGCGTCCGTGCGCCGCTGAGCTTCCCCGGCGAATCGTCGAGGAAGAAGACCTCCTCCGGCGCGACGGCGAGGTCGGCGACCACGTGTCCGAACGCCCGGACATCCGGCTTGGCGTATCCGATGTCCGCGGAGTTGAACACGCGATCGAAGTGCGCGGCGATGCCGCTGTCGTGAAGCTCCTCGGCGATGGTGTCCGTGCCGTTCGTGAGGATGGCGCACATCATCCCGTGAGAGCGCAGCTCGTCGACGAGCGCGAGCACGTCCGGGTCGGCGGCGAACGGTGTGCGTCCCCATTCCCGCGCGGCGGCTGCGGATCCCGCGGCCTCGCCGACTCGGACGATCCACTCCTCGCGAGTGAGGTTCCCCGTGGTGACCGCGTCGATCAACGGTGACGCGAACGCGATGCGGGCGATCATCCCGGCCGGAAGTCCGTGCCGCGCCTCCAGGTCGGGGTCGTGGAGGAAGTGACGGACGACCCCGTCGAGGTCGAAGAGCACGGCACGGATCATGCCCCCATCCTGCCCGCACATGTCTCTGTTCTCCCGTCTGACACCGTGTGAGAGTCAAGCATGTCGGCTCGCGGCCACCGAGGCGGAGCATGCTCGGCGTGATCGCCTACGCAGGCACTGCATCCTGGAATATCGTTTCTCCACCTGAACTGGGGTTTCAATGTCGGTGGTGCCTGCTTCACTCGGGGTATGAGAGGACTGGCGGACGCGACGATCGAGCAGGTGGAGGCGCTCCGAGCGCTCACCGAGATGCTCGTCGGTGTCGAGCGGTCAATCAATGGACTGCAGGCCGCGCGGGACGGGATCCTGGCGCTGGGGTCGCGCCTGGCCGTGGAGGTCGCGGCGCAGGCCGCCCATCCGGACGGTGCGGATCTGAGCGTGCGCACGGTCGCGGCCGAGTTCGCTGCCGCGCTGCGGGCGAGCGACAGGACGGTGCAGCGGCGGATGGCCGATGCGGTCTGGATCGTCGAGCGCTTTCCGCGGCTGTGGGGTGCATGGGGCGCGGGGCAGGTCACCGCCCAGCAAGCCCGCGTCATCGCGGAGGCGGGTGCGCACCTCGAAGACGAGGCGGATCGCGACGCCTTCTCCGCGCGGATGATCGCCTTCGCCGAGAGCGAGGCGCCGAACCGGGTCGCGCGCATGGCGCGCCGGGCCGCGGAGGAGTTTCAGCCGCATACCCTCGCGGACCGTCACGAGGATGCCCGTGAGCGGCGGCGCGTGTGGGTACGGGATGCCCCTGACGGGATGGCTGAGCTCGGACTTCTGGGGCCGGCGGCGCTGGTGCACGGCGTGTTCGACCGGCTGACCACCATGGCCACGACCACGCAGGCCGGCGACGACCCGACGGACCTGCGAACCATCGCCCAGTCCCGGGCCGACCTCGCGCTCGACCTCCTCCTCACCGGTGCGCCGGCCGGCCATGATGATCCTGACGGCACCCTGGTCGCCATCGTCCCCACGGTCGCGATCACAGTCCCCGTCATGACCCTCCTCGGTCGGAAAACGGCGCCGGCGGAACTCGACGGGCGCACCCCGATCGACCTCGCCACGGCACGGAGGCTGGCAGGGGCTGCCTCCGGATGGGATCGCATCCTCACGCACCCCGTGACGGGCACGGTCCTCGCCGTCGACCGGTATCGCCCGAACGCGGAACTGCGACGCCACCTGCGGGCCCGAGATCAGCGATGCCGCTTCCCCGGTTGCGGATATCCGCCCGCGGAGTGCGACATCGATCACCACCGTGACGCCGCGATGGGCGGGGAGACGTCCGCCTCGAATCTCGGCCATCTGTGCCGTCGACATCATGTCTTGAAACATCAGTCCGCCTGGCATGTCGAGGCGCGTGGCGACGGCCTCTATGCCTGGACGAGTCCGACGGGGAGGGTCTACATCGACCGCCCGCCGCCGTCGAACACCGTCACCTTCGCCGAAGGATCGACGGACGCGCCGTTCTGACCGCCCGGCGGGAAAACTTGAGCCTGTTCATATCAAGTTCATTTGACAGCCGTTCGGCCCCCGCGTACACTTGAGCCATCGCGACTCAGGTTTCCCTGATCGCCGCAGGTTTTCGGACCACTACAGACTTCCCAACAAAGGAGAGAACACATGGCACGTGCTGTCGGTATCGACCTCGGAACCACCAACTCCGTCGTCAGCGTCCTCGAGGGTGGCGAGCCCAAGGTCATCGCCAACGCCGAGGGCTTCCGCACGACCCCTTCGGTCGTCGCCTTCACCAAGGACGGGGAGGTGCTCGTCGGCGAGACCGCGAAGCGCCAGGCCGTCACCAACGTCGACCGGACGATCGCCTCGGTCAAGCGCCACATGGGCACCGACTGGAGCTTCGACGTCGACGGCAAGAAGTGGACGCCGCAGGAGATCTCCGCGCGCATCCTCCAGAAGCTGAAGCGCGATGCCGAGTCCTACCTCGGCGACACCGTGACCGACGCGGTCATCACGGTCCCCGCGTACTTCAACGACGCCGAGCGTCAGGCCACCAAGGAGGCCGGTGAGATCGCGGGCCTCAACGTGCTCCGCATCATCAACGAGCCGACCGCTGCGGCCCTCGCCTACGGCCTCGACAAGGGCAAGGAGGACGAGCTCATCCTCGTCTTCGACCTCGGTGGTGGAACGTTCGACGTCTCCCTCCTCGAGGTGGGCAAGGACGACGACTTCTCCACGATCCAGGTGCGCGCCACTGCCGGTGACAACCGCCTCGGTGGTGACGACTGGGACCAGCGCCTCGTCGACTATCTGATCAAGCAGTTCAAGGAGACCACGGGCGTCGACGTCTCGGGTGACAAGATCGCGCTGCAGCGCCTCAAGGAGGCTGCGGAGCAGGCGAAGAAGGAGCTCTCCAGCTCCACGTCCACGAGCATCAACCTCCCGTACCTGTCGCTGACCGACTCGGGCCCCGTCTCGCTCTCCGAGACCGTGACCCGCGCGAAGTTCGAGGACCTCACGAAGGACCTGCTCGACCGCACCAAGAAGCCCTTCGAGGACGTCATCCGCGAGGCCGGCATCAAGGTGTCCGACATCGACCACATCGTCCTCGTGGGTGGTTCGACCCGTATGCCCGCCGTCGCCGAGCTCGTCAAGCGCGAGACCGGCAAGGAAGCCAACAAGGGTGTGAACCCGGACGAGGTCGTCGCCGTCGGCGCCGCGCTGCAGGCCGGTGTCCTCAAGGGCGAGCGCAAGGACGTCCTGCTCATCGACGTCACCCCGCTCTCCCTCGGCATCGAGACCAAGGGCGGCATGATGACCAAGCTCATCGAGCGCAACACGGCCATCCCGACCAAGCGGAGCGAGACCTTCACCACGGCCGACGACAACCAGCCGTCCGTCGCGATCCAGGTCTTCCAGGGTGAGCGCGACTTCACCCGCGACAACAAGCCGCTCGGCACGTTCGAGCTGACGGGCATCGCCCCGGCTCCCCGCGGCATCCCGCAGATCGAGGTCACCTTCGACATCGACGCCAACGGCATCGTGCACGTGTCCGCGAAGGACAAGGGCACCGGTACCGAGAAGTCGATCGTCATCTCCGGCGGCTCGTCGCTGTCGAAGGAGGACATCGAGCGCATGGTGCGCGAGGCCGAGGAGCACGCCGCCGAGGACAAGGCGCGTCGTGAGGCCGCGGAGACCCGCAACCAGGCGGAGACCCTCGCCTACTCGATCGAGAAGCTCATCTCCGAGAACGAGGACAAGCTCCCCGAGGACGTGAAGACCGAGGTCAAGGCCGACGTCGACGCGCTCAAGACGGCTCTGGCCGGCGACGACGACGAGGCCGTGAAGACCGCGTTCGAGAAGCTCAACCAGTCCCAGTCGAAGCTCGGCGAGGCGATCTACGCCTCCTCGCAGGCGGACGCCGCCGGCGCTTCGGCCGAGGGCGAGGCCCCGACCGGTGACGCCCCCTCCTCCGAGGAGGACGTCATCGACGCCGAGGTCGTCGACGACGAGGACGAGAAGAAGTAATCATGACGGACAAGAACTTCGACGAGAACGAGGTTCCGGAGGGGTCGGATGCTCAGGCATCCGGCCCCGTGCCGCAGAACCAGGACTCCCGCGAGGCGAAGGCCGCCGAGGGCTCCGACGAGACCCCGGTCGACGCCGCTGCCGAGACGGAGGAAGGGCTCACGGTCGAGGACATCCTCGGTGCCGCGCAGACGGCGGATGCCGCCGCCGGCGACGCCGCGATCGCCGACGCCGAGAACGCCCTGCTGACCGACCTCAAGCGCCTGCAGGCCGAGTACGCGAACTACCGCCGCCGCACCGAGGAGCAGCGCCAGATCGAGATCGAGCGCGCGAAGGGCGAGGCCGCCAAGGGCCTCATCCCCGTGCTCGACGACCTGGCCCGCGCCGAGCAGCACGGTGATCTGGTCGAGGGCAGCCCCTTCGCCGTGATCGCCGAGAAGGTGCGCGCGGTCGTGGAGCGCCTCGGCGTGGTCGCTTACGGCGAGAAGGGCGAGGAGTTCGACCCCCAGCGTCACGAGGCGATCTTCCAGCAGCCGACCCCCGGCACCTCGAAGACCACGGTGCTCGAGGTCGTCGAGGTGGGGTACCGCCTCGGCGAGGTCGAGCTGCGTCCTGCGAAGGTCGTCGTCGCCGTCCCTGCGGAGTAGGTGATCGATGGCCAGCCAGGATTGGTTCGACAAGGACTTCTACAAGACCCTCGGGGTCTCGAAGGACGTCAGCGACGCTGACCTGAAGAAGACGTACCGCAAGCTCGCGCGCAAGTATCACCCCGATTCCAATCAGGGCGATGCGAAGGCCGAGGCCAAGTTCAAGGAGATCAGCGAGGCATACTCGGTGCTCTCCGACGCCGAGCAGCGCAAGGAGTACGACGAGATCCGCGCCATGGGTTCGGGCGCTCGCTTCACGGCGAGCGGCTCGGGCGCCGGCGGGTTCGAAGACGTCTTCAGCCGGTTCGGACAGCAGGGGCGCGGCCAGACCGCCGACTTCGAGGACATCTTCGCGATGTTCAACCAGGGCCAGGGCAGCTCGTTCGGCGGTGGCCGATTCGGGCAGCCGAGCGGCGGCTTCCGTGGCTTCGGCGGTCCGCAGCGCGGCGCCGACGTCACGGCCCGCACCACGCTGGACTTCAGCACCGCTGTGCAGGGCGAGACGATCACCCTGCAGGGCGAGGACGGCAAGCCGTTCAAGGTGAAGATCCCCGCGGGTGTCGCCGATGGGCAGAAGATCCGGCTGCGCGGCCGTGGTCGCCCCTCGCCCGATGGCGGGGAGAACGGGGACATCGTGGTGCAGATCACGGTGCGTCCGCACCCGGTCTTCACGCGGGACGGCCTCAACCTCCGCGTGGTGGTCCCCGTGACCTTCACCGAGGCGACGCTGGGCGCGACCATCGAGGTCCCGACGCTCGGCGGCGACGTGGTGAAGCTGCGTGTGGCCCCCGGGACCCCGTCGGGCCGCGTGCTCCGCGTCAAGGGTCGGG
This sequence comes from Microbacterium sp. NRRL B-14842, assembly GCF_050470785.1. NCBI lineage: Bacteria > Bacillati > Actinomycetota > Actinomycetes > Micrococcales > Microbacteriaceae > Microbacterium > Microbacterium sp. NRRL B-14842. Next base: position 3,324,320 of record NZ_JBFLUM010000001.1, read on the forward strand.
GTGTCGCGACCGCGAAGGGGACCGGTGACCTGCTCGCCGAGCTCCAGGTCGCGGTTCCGACGCACCTCGACGACGCCGCGCGCGAGGCCCTCGAGAGGTTCCAGGAGCTGGAGCCTCAGGAGAACCCGCGGGCCGAGCTCATGGCGAAAGCCCGCCGTTGACGAGAACAGGCTTTCGCGCCGGGTCAGGCGGTTCCGGGAAGGAGCTGCCTGACCAGGCGCGACGGCCTGACGTGAAACCAGGAAGGAAGGCGTGATGGACGCGGACACTCCGGTCTTCGCGATCGCCGCAGCCGCCAAGCTCTCCGGCCTGCACCCCCAGACCCTCCGTCAGTACGACCGGATCGGCCTCGTGGTGCCGGGTCGGACGCCCGGCGGATCCCGTCGTTACTCGCACCGCAACATCGAGCAGCTGCGCGAGGTGGCCCAGCTCTCCTCCGAAGGGGTCAGTCTCCCGGCGATCGCCCGTCTCCTCGACCTGGAGGACGAGAACCGGATGCTGCGCGATCGCGTGCTCGCGCTGGAGGGCGCCCTCCGTGCCGAGCGGGAGAACCGCCCCGGCGTGCGGGTGTTCGCCGCCGGCTCCGCGGGCGTCGTGCCCATGCCGAGCGGCCGCCGCATCCGGCGCTCGACGGAGCTCGTGCTCTGGAGTCCGCGCTCCGGAGCCTGACCGCGCATCCCGGTGTGTATCCTGTCAACTGTTAACAGGAGGTCACCATGACGCAGACCGTCACGCGCGGGGAGTCGCTCGGAGCGCAGGTCGCACGCGTGCTGCGCCAGCGCATCGTGCGAGGGGAGCTCGCCCCGGGGGCCCGCCTCACCGAGGAGGCCCTCGCCGAGGAGTTCGCCGTCAGCCGCGGCCCCGTGCGCGATGCCCTGACCCAGCTCAGCTTCGAGAAGCTCGTCGAGGTGCAGCGTCCCCGCGGCGTCTACATCGTGGGCCTCACGAGCGACGACGTCGACCAGCTCTACAGCCTCCGGGGCGCGCTGGAGCAGCTCGCCCTCTCGCGCGCGATGCGGGTCGACGACGACGAGCGGTGGCAGCCGATGGCCGACGCCGTCCAGCGCATGGCCGAGGCCGCGGACGCCGGCGACCATGCGGCCTTCGTCACGGCCGACCTCGACTTCCACTCCCAGATCTACGCCCTCGCCGATCACCCCCGGCTGGAGGGTGCCTGGAACCAGTACCTCCCGACCTTCACGGCCCTCCTCGAGGTCACGATCAACCACGACGAGGACCTGCACGAGTCGTCGGACGATCACGTGACGCTGCTCGACGTCATGCGCACGGGAGCCCCGGAGGACGCCGCCGCGGTCCTCTCGGCTCACCTCGACGGCGCCCGGGAGCGGATGCTCCACGAGGTCGGCTCCCGCTGAGCCTGCGTCCGCCGGCGCCGAGGCGTTCAGCGGACGGAAAAGAACGGTTCCTACCGTGGGGGCCAGGGCAAGAGCCCTGGTCCGCGCCCGCGCGGGTGTCCTGCCACGAAGGAAGAACCTCCTCATGACGAACACCACAGCCTCCGCCACCTCCGCCTCGTCGCTCGGACTCCTCGTCCTGCGCATCGTCGTCGGCGCGATCTTCGCCGCCCACGGCGCTCAGAAGATCTTCGAGTTCACGATCCCCGGCACCATCGGCAGCTTCGCCGGCATGGGGGTGCCGCTCGCCGAGATCGCCGCACCCGTCGTCGCCTTCCTCGAGCTCATCGGCGGGATCCTGCTGATCCTCGGCCTGCTGACGCGCCCGGTCGGCATCCTCCTCGCCGTCGACATGCTGGTGGCACTCGTGCTCGTGCACCTGCCCGCCGGCCTGTGGGTGACGGCCGGCGGCTACGAGTTCGTCGCCGTGCTCGGCGCCGCGGCTCTCGCGCTCGCGCTCACCGGCGCCGGGCGCTACTCCATCGACGCCGCGGCCCTCCGCGGGCGCGCGCCGGCCTGGCTCGCCTGACCGGTCAGTCGCCCGCCTCGCGCGCGAGATCCACGCGCCGGACGAGGATCCAGGTGTTGCCGAGATCGGTGACCGTGTGGGTGAACTCGTCGAGCGCGGCCTGCGACAGCGCGAGCCCGCGTCCGCTCTCCGCCTCCTCGCCCGGCATCGACACGGCGTCCCAGTCGATCGGTGCCGGCGGGGCCGTGTCGCGGATGTAGGCGCGCAGCTCCTCCGCCGTCACGCGGACGTCGATGCTCAGCACGACGTCCGCGTGCTCATTGTGCTGGGCGACGTTGGTCGTGACCTCGCTCAGCGCCAGGGTGAACAGCACCTGATCCTGGGCAGGTACCTCCGGAGCCAGCGGCCACAGCCGGTCGAGCTCGTCGAGGGCGCGGTCGACGAGGGCGAGCCCGGCGGGCCCGTCGATGTGGAAGGCCCGGATGTCAGCGTCCATCGAACGCCGATTCCGGCGTCGGGTAGTCGCGGAGCACGCGATCCAGGTTGGTGAGGTGGAGGACGGTGCGCACGGCCTCGGGAACGGCGGCGATGCGCAGATCGCCGCCGGCCACGCGGGCGCTCTTGAGGCCGCCGACGAGGGCGCCGAGACCGGAGGAGTCGACGAACTCGGTGCCGCTCAGATCGATCGCGATGCGCGGCTGCCCCGCGGCGACGAGGTCGCTCACCGCGTTGCGCAGCAACGGCGCTCCCGAGGCGGTCAGGCGGCCCGTGATCGTGACGACGGCATAGCCGTCCCTGGTGTCAGTGCTGACGTTCATTCGACTCCTTCTCGAGGACCTTCGCGGCCGGACCGCGGTAGCGTGCCGCCTGGATGATGACGCTGAGGACGACCAGGTCGTACAGGACCCAGGCGGTGTTGACGAGGGTGCCGGTGCCGTCGCCGGTGCCGACGATGACCCGGGCGACCCCGATGATGAGGGCGATCACGAGGACGACCATGGCGGTGAGCTGCGGCCAGATCTCGCGCCACGGGATGCCCCGAGGATCGCGGCCGTCCTTCCTGGTCACGGCGAAGGAGAGCGGTCGGCCGAGCACCACGTTGGCGAAGGCCGTCCAGCACGCGCGGATCCACACGGGGAACAGCGCAAGCGAGTACTGCTGACCTCGCCAGGTCTTCACCCCCTTCGCGACCACGAGGAACAGCGCCTGATTGACGAGGAAGTACGGCAGGAAGCGCGCGAAGAAGTCGACCGACCAGGCGGTGACGGGGAGCACGCCGAACACGAGATAGATCACCGGGGCGGCGAGGTAGACGATCGCGGCGAAGCCCGAGAGGTAGCTCCACATCGTCGCGAAGTACATGAGGCGCTGCCCCACCGAGAGTCCTCGCTTGGCCAGGGGGTTGTCGCGCAGCATGACCTGCAGCGTCCCCTGGGCCCACCGCAGCCGCTGCGTGAGCATCGTCCGGAGGTCTTCCGGGGCGAGCCCGTGCGCCAGGATCTCGTGGTGGTAGACGCTCTTCCAGCCGAGGGCGTGGAGCTGCATCGCCGTGGCCATGTCCTCGGTCACCGAGATCGTGGCGAGGGGGAGGATCGGCTGCGCCTCATCCGCACGGTCGAGGCGGAGCGCATCGAGCAGTCCGCGGACGGCCTCGACGGCGGTGAGGGGGGAGAGGTCGGACGCGGCGAGCGCGTCGAGTCCGGCCTCGTCCACGATCACCTGCCCGAGCTCCGCGTCCTGCTGCACCGGCAGGGACTCGATCACTGCGAGGTCGGCACGGATGCCCTCGAGGTCGTGGGCGACGAGGATGCGGGAGGCGCTGTCGACGGCTTCCCCCACGCGGGCGGCCACCTCGGCGACCGACTCGCCCGCGGCGAGCTCCTTGCGTCCGCGTGCGATCGCGATGCGGAGCGCGCCGAGCTCGGTGGCGAGCGCCGGGTCGGTCGCCGCCTCGGCCTCGCGGGCGATGAGGGCCTCGGACGTCTTGAGGGCCCGCGCGGCGGAGTCGGTCACGTTCCGCACGTAGCCGACGATGCCGAGCTGCATCAGTGCTTCGCGGCGGAGCACGGCGTTCGAGCCGCAGAAGAAGGCCGCGTTCCAGCCGTCCTTCCCCTGCTGGATCGGCCCGTAGAAGAGGGGCGCCTGGCTGCCGAGCGGGTCGGCCTCGTCGACGTTCACGAACCATTGCGGCGTCTGCACGAGGGCGACCTCGGGATCATCGGCGAAGTAGCCGAGCGTGCGGTGCAGGATCAGCGGGTCCGGCACCTGGTCGGCGTCGAGGATGAGGAGGAACTCGCCGTCGGTCTGGAAGAGGGCGCTGTTGAGATTGCCCGCCTTGGCGTGCCGGGGCTTGCCCGTCCAGTCCTCGGAACGCGTGAGATAGCCGACGCCGGCGGCCCGGGCTTCGGCTTCGAGCTCGGGGCGCGAGCCGTCGTCGAGGATCCAGGTCGAGTGCGGGTAGGCGATCCGCTTCGCCGCCTTCGCGGTGGTCATGACGAGCTCGATCGGCTCGTCGTAGGTGGTGATGAACACGTCGACGGTGCCCTGCGGAGGCGACACCGGCGCCGGACGCTCCTTCGCGCGCCACATCGTCAGGCAGAAGAGGAACGTGTCGATGAGGCTGTACGTCTCGGCGATCACGAGCGGCACCGCGATCCACCAGGCCGACCAGTTCACCGACTCCAGCCAGCGCCAGGCGACGTAGTTCACGCCGAGCAGGACCGACAGCAGCGCGAGGACGCGGATGGTCGCGAACCGGGCGGTCACGCGTCCCTCCGCACGACCACGACGGTGATGTCGTCGGTGGCGCGCTCATCGTTCGCGAGTCGCAGGGCCTCGCGCACGGCGCCGTCCGGTCCCATCGCGGTGAGCACCCGCTCCACGTGGCCGAACGGGTCGTCGGCGTCGAGGACGTCGAGGAGACCGTCGCTGCAGCAGATGAAGGCGTCCCCCACCTCGAGCCGCGTCGTCACCGGGACCCGGGGGTCGGCGAGGCCCATCCCCATGCCCAAGGGCAGGTTCGTGGAGCGCAGGGGCGTCCACGACCCGTCTGCGCGGACGACGAACGCGAGGCTGTGGCCCGCGTCGATGACCTCGAGCTCTCCCGTCTCCGGCCGCAGCTCGGCGACGACCGCCGTGACGAACATCGACGTGTCCGCGAGATCGTCCTCGAGCAGGCGGTCCACCTCGATCACGGCGTCGGACAGCGAGCGCTCCGGCGCCGTGCGCAGGGACGCCCGAACCGTGGCCGCGACCAACGCCGGCCCCGTGCCCTTGCCCATGGCATCGGCCAGGGTCACCCGCAGGGCCTCGCCGTGGCGCGAGAAGTCGTAGTAGTCCCCGGCGAGCGTTCCCCGCGGGGCGGCACCGGCGGCGATCGTGTACCCGGCGATCTCCGGGTGCGCCCGGGGGCGCAGCGCTCGCTGTACCACGGCGGCGTGGTCGACGTCGGCGTCCTGTGCCAGCTCCGTCTGCACCCAGAACGCGAGGTCGCGCAGGAGGTCCTGCTGGGCGTCGGTGAACGTGTGCGGCTCGGTGTCGAGCACGCACAGCGTCCCGACCGGCTCCCCTCCCGGCGCGTGCAGCGGATGGGCCGCGTAGAAGCGCAGGTGCGGGTCGCCGGTCACGAACGGATTCTCGGCGAAGAGGTCGGTCGTGCTCGCATCCTCCACCACCACCGTCCGGTCCTGCGACACGGTGTAGTCGCAGAACGAATCCTGTCGCGGTGCCTCGTTCCCCCCGAGGCCGATCTGCGATTTGCGCCACTGCCGGTCGCGATCGATCAGCGAGACGCTGACCATCGGCACGCCGAACATCTCCTTCGCCAGTCGTGCCACCCGATCCACCCGCTCATCGGGTGGCGTGTCAAGGATCCCCAGTTCCTCGAGCGCTGCCTGTCGCCGTCGCTCGTCGAACATTCCCCCGGCCCTCCTCCGTGTTTATTCCCCTCATCCTAGGGAGGAACCGCTCCCGGGGCGCCAGGCCGTCCGGCGGCATTCAGGTGAACCACAGGAAACGGTTCTGCGCAAGCCCCGCGGAGAACCGCTTCTCCGGATCTACCATCGCGCCAGGACCAGAGCGCCGTGTCTGCGCGTCCTCGGAAAGGAGGCAGGTGGATGCCGCTCAAGACCCGCCAGCGGGACCGGTACAACCGCCGAGAAGCCCTCGCCGGCTATCTCTTCATCTCGCCATGGCTCATCGGATTCCTCATCTTCACGGCCGGCGCGATGGTCTACAGCCTGTACATCTCGTTCAGCAGCTACAACCTCGCCACGAACAGCGCGCGCCCGGTCGGCATCGACAACTACGCCAACCTCTTCGAGGACCCGCGGGTGGGCGTCTCGCTCGCCAACACGCTGTTCTACGTGGTGATGGCGGTGCCGCTGGAGATCGTGTTCGCGCTCGTCCTCGCGCTGCTGCTCAACCGGGTCGGGCGAGGTGCGGGATTCTTCCGCGTGCTCTACTACCTGCCGAAGATGACCCCGGCCGTCGCCACGGCGGCCGTGTTCTTCCTCCTCCTGAACGGCAACTCCGGGGCGATCAACCAGTTCCTCCGACTGTTCGGCATCCAGGGGCCCCAGTGGCTCGTCGACCCCGCGTGGGTCAAGCCGAGCATCGTGATCATGACGCTGTGGACCGTCGCGGGAACCATGGTGATCTTCCTGGCCGCCCTCAAGAACGTGCCGGTCGAGCTGTACGAGGTGGCCTCGCTCGACGGGGCGGGACCGATCAGGAAGTTCTTCTCGATCACCCTGCCGATGATCTCGGGGGCCATGTTCTTCAACGTCATCGTGCTCTCGATCGCCGCCTTCCAGATCTTCGATCAGGCGTATCTGCTGTTCTGGCGGGATCAGAGCAACTCGTCTCCTGAGGCGTCGCTCTTCTACGCGATCTACCTGTTCCAACAGGCCTTCCGGCAGTTCAACTTCGGTTTCGCGGCGGCGATGGCGTGGCTGCTCTTCGTCATCATCATGATCATCACGCTCATCCAGGTGAAGGTCGGCAACCGCTTCGTCTACTACGAGGGAGACCGCTGATGTCCCAGACCCTGCGTCAGGTCCCCGTCGAGGCCACCGGGGACGACCTCCCGGAGGCCGTCGCGGCTCCCGCCCCGGCCCGGTCGCGCTGGCGACGGCGCCTGCGACAGCCGAAGAGCCTCGTCGCCCGGATCGTGCTGAACATCATCCTCGTGCTGTTCGCGCTGCTGTTCCTGTACCCCTTCGCGTGGCTCATCGCTGCCAGCTTCAAGCCGCGGGGGGAGGTGTTCGACAACGCCCTCATCCCGAAGACGTTCGTGCCGGAGAACTACGTCGAGGTGTGGAATCAGCTCCCGCTGCTGAACTGGATGGGCAACAGCATCGCCATCGCGCTGCTCGCCGCCGGTGCCGTGGCGATCTCCAGCTCGATCGTGGCGTTCGGCTTCGCCTACTTCCGCTTCCCGGGGCGCGGGCTGCTGTTCGGCCTCGTGCTCGCGACGATGATGCTCCCCGGCGCGGTGACGATGATCCCGATCTACCTCATCTGGAAGGAGACCGGACTCCTCGGCACCTGGGTGCCGCTGTGGGGCATGAACCTGTTCGGCTCGGCCTTCTACATCTTCCTGCAGCGGCAGTTCTTCCTCGGCCTTCCTCGGGAGCTGTTCGAGGCGGCGCGGCTCGACGGGGCCAGCGCCTGGGGCCTCTTCTGGCGGATCGCGATGCCGCTGTCGATACCGTCGTTCGTCATCGTGTTCCTGTTCGAGTTCCAGGCGAGCTGGAACAACCTGCAGGCCGCCCTCATCTACCTCAACGCCGGGTCGGTGGACGAGTTCACCGCGCCGCTCGGCATCGCCTACGCGATGACCAAGTACAGCCCCACGGCGGGCGGTCACGGTGATTACCAGTACGTCATGGTCGCCTCCCTCCTGGTGACCCTCCCCATGCTCATCCTCTTCGCCTTCGGGCAGCGTGCCTTCATCGAGGGCGTCGCCACCCAGGGGCGCAAGGGATGACGAACCACAGATCGAAAGGAGCAGTCATGCGCACACGCATGCTGGGAATCACCGCGGTCGCCGCGGCATCCGTCCTCGTCCTCGCCGGGTGCGGCGGCGGAGGGGGAGACGACCAGGCGGCCGACGCCGACTTCGGCGCGGAGCCGAGCGGCACGCTCAAAGCGTGGGGCTTCGAGAACGCCGACGACGTCGGCACCTCGCGCATGGACTACGCCGCCGAGCAGCTGAAGGACGTCGAGGTCGACCTCGACGCGACGGCCTTCGACGCGCAGAAGTTCACCACGCGGATCGCGAGCGGCGACGTGCCCGACGTCGTGCAGATGGACCGCCGGTACGTGACCACGTATGCCGCGCAGGACCTCATCATGCCGCTCGACGAGTGCTTCGCCGCCCAGGACGTCTCGCCGCGGGACCACTGGTACCCCTTCGTCGTCGACGACGTCACCTACGACGATGCCGTGTGGGCGGTGCCGCAGTTCTACCAGCCGCCGGCGATCCTGCTGAACAAGGCCGTGCTCGACGAGGCGGGGGTGACGGCGGACGAGATCGACACCTCCAAGCCCGACGTGCTGCTCGGCGCGATCGAGAAGATGTACCAGGAGTCCGGCGGCGTGCCCACGCGGCTCGGGTTCGACCCCGTCGCGACGGGCCAGGCCGGGCTGTGGATTCTCGGCATGGGCGGCCAGCTCAACGATGAGAAGGGCGCGCCCACCCTGGACGACCCCAGCAACGTGGCCGGCATCGAGATGCTCAAGCAGATCACCGACGCGCAGGGCGGCTTCGCGGCCGTCAAGAGCTTCACCGACTCGTTCGACGCCTTCGGCGACCAGAACCAGTTCGTCGCCCAGCAGGTCGGCGCGCAGGTGAACGCGCAGTGGTATCCGAACGTGCTGAGCCCCTACGCCGACCAGATCGACCTCGAGGCTGTGCCGTTCCGGAATGCCGACGGGGAGCCGTTCTCGGTCGCGTCCGGCACCGCGTTCGTGATCCCGGCCGGGGCGGAGAACCCCGCGGCGGCGTGCGCCTGGATGGTGAACCTCACCTCGGACGACGCCTGGAACGCGGCGGGCGAGGCCCGTGCCGAGACGCTGAAGACCGATGGCGGTATCAACACCGGGCTCTTCACCGGATCGCCGTCCGCCGATCAGTCGATCCGTGAGACCTTCGTGACGGACAGCGGCAACGCCGGCTTCGACCAGGTCATCTCGACCTACTACGACGTGGTGGACTACGGACAGTCCTTCGGTTCCTCGCCCGCGGGCCAGGAGATCCAGAACGAACTCAACAACGCGATCACCGCAGCGCTGCTCGGGGACAAGTCTCCCGAGGACGCGCTGAAGGAGGCGCAGGAGGCGGCGATGCGGGCGTACGAGAACGCCACGGCCGGCTAGACCCCGGAGGGGCAGAGCGCCAGGCGGCCATGTCCGCCTGGCGCTCGTCGACGGATCGGGTCGGCGTGGATGATGGAGGCCTACCGATCGGAGGTCGACCATGGACCAGCGTGAGCTCGATGAGCGGATCCGCGACTACTACGAGGACCAGTTCGACGAATCGGCGCGGTTGACGACCCGCTCGGCGCAAGGACCTCTGGAGCACCAGCGCATCCAGGAGCTGATCGCCGCGCACCTCCCCGAGGGTCGCGTCATCGATGTCGGAGGCGGGGCGGGCGTCCATGCGCGGTCGCTCCTGGCCCGTGGCCATCAGGTCATCCTCGTCGACCCGGTGCGCGGGCACGTCCACAGCGCGGCGCAGCGGGGCGTGGATGCTCGTGTAGGGGACGCGCGCTCGTTGCCGTTCACCGCGGACAGCTTCGATGCCGCTCTTCTCCTCGGTCCGCTGTACCACCTGGCGGATCGCGCGGACCGCCTCCAGGCGCTCGGCGAGGCCGCACGGGTGGTGCGATCCGGCGGCTGGGTGTTCGCGGCAGGCCTCTCGCGATTCGTCGGATTCGGTCAGCTCGCGCTGGGCGTGACCGACCTCCACCTCGACGATGAACACGGCGCACTGCTGGAGCACGGGGCGCCCTCCTCGCGAGGTCGCTTCCCTGCCGGGCACTTCCACACGGCGGATTCGCTCGCCGAGGAGGCCGCCGCCGCCGGACTCGACGTTGTGGAGGTCCATGGCGTCGAAGGGCCCGGCGGGCTGCTGCTGGAGGAGATGCCTGCGGAGGAGACGGCGCTCACACAGGCGGCTCTCCTGCTGGCGCGAGCCGGGAGCACCGTTCCCGGAATCCGGGAGCTCAGCCCGCACCTCCTGGTCGTGAGCCGGGTGCGGTGACGCTCCGCAGTGTTGACTGTTAACAGTCAACACTGGTAGCCTCGCGGTGTCGACAACACGGTCGACCCACGTAGAGGAGCAAAGATGCCCCGCATGCGCATCACTCGGGCGGCCGCTGCCTTCGCCGCCCTCGCCGCCACCGCTCTGGTGCTGTCGGCCTGCACGAAGGTCGACGAGAGCGAGGGGGCCGCCTCGACCTATCCCGAGGACGACATCCGGCTGATCATCCAGGCCAACCCCGGCGGCGGCTCCGACCTGTCGTCCCGCGCGCTCGCCACCGAGCTCGAGAAGATCCTCGGTGTCAGCGTGATCCCGGAGAACATGCCCGGTGCCGCGGGAGCGCTCGCGATGGAGTACGTCGGCTCGCAGGATCCGGACGGCTACGTCATCGGCTTCGCGCCCGTCGAGATCGCGATGCTCAACACGACCCAGAGCGCCGACGTGCTGCCCGACGACTTCGACCTGCTCGGCCAGATCATGCTCGCTCCCGGCGTCATCACGGTGGGTGCCGACAGCGGCATCGAGACCCTCGACGACCTCGTGACGCAGGCGAAGTCCGGCGCGGTCACGGTCGCGAACTCCGGTGCCGGCTCGATCTGGGAGGCCGCCACGCTCGGCCTCGGCCAGGCGACCGACGCCGACTTCACCCCCGTCCCCTACGACGGCGGCGCCACGGCGGTCGCGGCCGCCGCGTCCGGTGAGACCGTCGCCGCCGTCTCCGGACTCGGCGAGGCGCTCGCGCAGGGCGAGGCCGTCCGCATCCTCGCGGTCATGAACGACGAGCGTCACCCCGACGCGGAGGATGTCGAGACGGTCGAGGAGGCCATCGGCGAAGAGGTCGTCTTCGGCGGCTGGGGCGGCATCTACGCACCGGCCGGACTGCCGGACGACGTGCACGACGCCCTCGAAGCCGCCGTCAAGGAGGCCGTGGAGTCCGAGAGCTACCAGAAGTTCCAGGCCGACGCCGGCAACCTCGTGGTCTACCGCGACTCCGAGGAGTGGACCGGGTTCGTCGACGACCAGTTCGCCCTGTTCCAGGACCTCCTGGGCTGAACACCTCCGGTGGGGTCGGCACGCGCCGACCCCACCGGGTCCTCCGACGAAGGAGCACCATGACCAGCCCCGACACCGCGGCCGAGCCGGTCGCGCCGGGCGGCTACGAGGGAGCGACCGCCTCCCGTCCCCTCGAGATCGCGTTCGCCGCCGTCGCCCTCGCGATCACCGCCGGCTACCTCTTCCTCGCCACGCAGATCCCGCTGCGCCGCGAGGCCGCCCCCGGACAGATCGACGCCCGCTTCTGGCCGCTCGTCATCGGCGTGACCGGCGTCGTGATCGCGATCGCCCTGCTCGCCGTGGCGATCACGCGACCGGCACCCACGCGTGAGGATCTCGAGCGCATCCAGCCGGGCGGCGTCCTCCGGGTGATCGCGACGATCGCGATCGCCGGCGCCTTCATCGCGCTGTGGGCCCTCGGCTCGGTCATCCTCTTCGGCTACCGGATCGAGGTCTTCCCGATCGCCTGTGCTCTGCTCATGGCCGCACTGATGCTCCTCTACGGCCACCGCCGCTGGCTGAGCCTCGTCATCTACTCCGCCGCCGTCACGGCATTCGTCTACGTCGTCTTCGGCATGCTCCTGAGGATCCCCCTGTGAACGCGCTCCTGGAGGGGCTGAACTCGCTCCTCGACATCTCGATCCTGCTGTACATGGCAGTCGGCCTCGTGCTCGGCTTCATGGTCGGCGCCTTCCCCGGCATCACCGCGACCATGGCCGTCGCACTCGCCGCCGGCTTCACCATGACCCTGGAGCCCGTGCAGGGCCTCGCGGTGCTCCTGACGATCTACGTCGCGGCGAACTTCGGCGACCGGGTGCCGTCCATCCTCATCAACACCCCGGGGACACCCGCCTCCATCGCCACCACCCTCGACGGCTATCCCATGGCGAAGCAGGGCAGGGCCGGTCTGGCGCTGACGATCTCCGCGATCGTGTCGGCCGTCGGCATCCTCGCCTCGCTCGTGCTCTTCTCGGTCGCCGCCGTGCCGATCGCCAGCTTCGCCCGGGACTACTTCAAGTCGCCCGAGCTGTTCGCGCTCGTCGTCTTCGGCATCGCGATCATGATCGGCATCTCGTCGAAGTCGATGCTCAAGGGCATCCTGGCCGGTCTCTTCGGGCTGATGCTCGGCAGCGTCGGCACCTACGCGGCCACCGCCGACCAGCGCTTCACGTTCGGCGTGCTGGAACTCGTCGAGGGCGTGAACTTCATCGCCGTCATCATCGGTCTCTTCGGCATCGCCGAGCTGTTCGATCAGCTCCTCACGCACCGGAAGTCGCGCGTCCGACCGATCTCGAGCCTCGGCCGGTGGTGGCCGAACCGCGCCGAGCTGAAGCAGAGCGGACGGGCCACCGCGGTCGGCGGGGCGGTCGGCCTCGGCGTCGGCCTCATCCCCGCGGCCGGCGGCGACATCGCCGGGCTCATCGGCTGGGAGCGGGCGCGGAAGGCGTCGAAGCACCCGGAGATGTTCGGAAAGGGGTCGATCGAGGGCGTCGCCGCGTCCGACACCGCCTCCAGCGCCACGCTCGGCGGCTCGCTCACCACCACGATGGCGCTCGGCATCCCCGGCGACTCCGTGATGGCGGTCATGATCGGCTCGATGATCATCTGGGGCATCACCCCCGGGCCCACGCTGTTCACCAACCGCCCCGACCTCGTCGTCTCGATCGTCGGCATCATGCTCGTCGCGACCCTCCTGTCGCTCGCGCTGAGCCTCGTGCGGATGAAGGGCATGGTCAAGCTGCTCGACGTGCCGCAGCCGTATCTGTGGAGCGGCATCCTCATCTTCTGCATCATCGGCACCTACGCCACCTCGAACAGTCTGTCGACGGTCGTCACGATGCTCGTCTTCGGGGTGATCGGCGTGCTGCTCAAGCGCATGCAGGTCCCGGCAGGACCCGTGGTGCTCGGCCTGCTGCTCGGTCCGCTCGCCGAGGAGAACCTCGCCCGCACGCTGGCGATCCTGCCGACGCGGCCGTTCTTCGAGGTCGTCAGCCCGATCGCCCTCGTGCTGCTCGCGCTCGCGGTGCTGTCGATCGTGATGCCCGCGATCCGCGCCGCCCGCACGCCCCGCGCCGAGCGGGCCTCGTTGGAGGACTCGATCCTCCACACCGACAGCATCGTGCAGATCGAGATGGCGCACGACGAGCTCGCCGCGCAGCCCGACCTGCTCACCTCCACCGTCCGCAACGTCGACGCGGGTACGCGCCGGGGACGCGCTGACCGCAAGAACCGCCAGAGCACGACCTCCGAGGAGACCGAGAAGTGACCCGCTACGACATCCTGACCGCCGTCCCGACCGCGTTCCACCGCGACGGGACCCTCGACCTCGACGGGTCGCGTGCGATCTTCCGATTCGTGGCCGACTCGGGGAACGAGGGCGCCTTCGTCCTCGGCACCACGGGCGAGTTCCCCGCGGTGGACGCGGACGAGTTCCGGGCGCTCGTGGCCGCCGCGCTCGAGGAGCTGGCCGGCCGGATGCGCGTCATCGTGCACGTCGGGCAGCCGAGCACGTTCGAGGCCGTGCGCCTGGTTGGCATCGCGAAGGAGCTCGGGGCCACGGAGTTCGCGGCCCTCACCCCCTATTACCTGCGTGCCACGGACGATGCGATCCTGGACTACTACCGCGCCGTCTCGGCGGCCGTGGGGGAGGGGCGCCTCTACGTCTACATCTACCCCGCGCGTAGCGGGAACCCGGTCTCGCCGGAGCTGCTCGTGCGCATCGCCGCGCTTCCGAACGTGGTGGGAGCGAAGGTGAGCGAGCTGTCGCTCGACGACATCGCGGCCTACCGTGCGGCCGTGCCGACGGGCTTCGAGCTCTACACCGGCGCCGACCGCGACCTCATCGCGGCCGTCGAGGCGGGGGCGCAGGGTGTCGTCTCGGGCGTCTCCTCCGTGACGCCGAAGCCCTTCCGCGCCCTCGCCGATGCCGGGCGCTCCGGAGATGCCGAGGCCATCGCGGCGGCACAGGCAGCCGTCGACGACGTCGTCGCGCTCATCGGCGGCGACATGGGGCGCATGAAGGAGGCGTACCGCGTGCTCGACGTCGTGGACACGCACTGCCGCATGGCGATCGCCGAACCCTCCGCCGACGAGCGGGCCGCCGTCGCACAGGTGGTGGCCACGCACCGCTGACACGACTCCGGGACATACACGGGCGGGATGCCGCGGCCTTCGGGTCGCGGCATTTCTGCATGCGTTCGCTTTTACTTGTCCGACAAGTGAGCGCAGTCAGGAGCCTACTTGACGACACGCAGGGAGAGTGTCTAGGCTCAGGAACGGAAATTCCGCCGATGTCGCGAAGGAGCGAACGGGACATGTCAGACAAGATCGAGATCACCGGGTCCGACTTGTCAGACGCGCTCGCTCGACGTCTGGCTCAGCACCTGCAGCGCTCCGGGCTGGAGATCGGCGACCCGCTGCCCACCGAGGCCGAACTCGGCGCCGTGCTGGAGGTGGGACGGCAGCGCATCCGCGAGGCCCTCAGCGTGCTCGAAGCGTTCGGCATCGTGGCCTCTCGGCAGGGCGCGCGCCGCGTGTGGCGCGGGTTCCGTGCCGCCGATCTCGCCACCCGCTGGATCGGCTTCGTCGACGACCCGGAGGCCGCCACCCGCGAGCTCCTGGAAGTGCGTCACGCGCTGGAGACTTCGCTGCTTCCCCTGGTCATCCCGCGCCTGCAGCCGAGCGACCTGACCCGCCTGCGTCTGCTCTCGGAGGAGATGGTGGAGCGAGCCCTGCGCAACGAGAGCTTCGCGGAGCTCGACCAGCAGTTCCACCGTGGGCTGCTCGCGCCGATGCGCAATGCGTTCGTGGACCAGTTCCTGCAATCTTTCTGGGTCGTCTTCGCGGCCGCGCGACGGGAGGAGCCCGTGGAGGAGGACCCCGCCATCGCCGCGATGCACGGTCGCATCATCGACGCGATCGAGGCCGGCGACACCCGCCGAGCCGTCCACGAGCTCGACGCCCACTTCTACGGCGTCCGCAACCGCTACCCGGATATCGACTTCGGCACCACGGCCGCGCTGCCGGTCTGACCCCTCCCCGCACCGGCGCGTTCTGCCGCACCCGTTTTGAAATCGATTTCGCACAACCCTCATCTGATCGACGAAGGAGTACGCATCATGAGATCCACCCGATTCCTCCCCGGATTGGCCGTCCTCGGCGTGGTCGCCCTCACCGCCGGCTGCGCCGGAGGCGCCCCGACGGGCGAGGGCGACGGTCCCGTCGAGATCACCTACTGGCTCTGGCAGGACGACGCGACCGACCCCACCTGGACGGAGCTCGCGGACGAGTTCAACGACGCGCAGGACGAGGTGGAGGTCGTGCTGGAGACGATCCCCCTCGACCAGTACCAGAACCAGCTCGTGTCCTCTGCGATGAACGGCACCGGACCGGATGCCGCCCGCAGCAAGGACTGGTGGCTCGGGCAGTTCGCGCCGCAGGGCGCCATCGCCGACCTCACCCCGTACGTCGATGGCTGGGACGCCTCGGACGACGTCGTCGACTCGCTCTGGGCGACGGGGCAGCTGCCCGGCGAGGACGCCGTCTACATGCTGCCGCACCAGTACACGACGCTCTACCTCTACTACCGCGTGGACTACTTCGAGGAGCTCGGGCTCGAGGCGCCGCGCACCCAGCAGGACCTCCTCGACGCGGCGGCGGCCCTCACCGGCGACGGCCGGTACGGCATCGACGTTCGCGGCGGTGCGGGCGGACAGGACCAGTGGCTCGCATGGATGTACGCCGGCGGCGCGTCGGTCGTCGACGACTCCGGCGAGGTCGTCCTGGACGACGCGAAGGGCGTCGCGGTGAACGAGGACTACCTCAGCATCGTCACCGACCTGCAGGCCGCGCCCCCCGGATCGATCACGGCCGCCTTCGCCGACGTCAAGACGAACTTCGTCGAGGGTCTCACCGGCATGATGATCCACCACCCGGGTTCCCTGAAGGAGCTGCAGGGCGTCTTCGGCGACAAGCTCGGCGTCGTCCCGATCCCCACGGAGGACGGGAAGCCGGGCGCGACACTCGGCAGCATGAGCGGCAACGTCATCCTCGAGGGCTCCGACAAGAAGGACGCCGCGTGGACCTGGATCTCCTGGCTGAGCGAGGAGGCGCAGATGGAGAAGATCTCCACCTCGCCGCAGGGCCAGCTGCCCGTGCTCGAGTCGGTGATCGACACCGAGGCGTACTCGTCCGACCCGCAGCTCGCGGTCGCGGTCGACGCGATCCCCACCGCCAAGACCTGGCCGGCGCTGGAGGGGGTGGCGGAGCTCGCCGCCAAGGAGTGGAACCCGCTCATCCAGCAGGCGTTCCAGGGTGAGATCAGCAGCCAGGACGTGCTGACGAAGATGTCCGACGTGCTGCGCTGAGGACCGACATGGCAAGCTCCACTCTCACGGAAGCGGTCGTCACCGGCCGGCCGGCCCCGCGCCGGCCGGTGACCCGGCCCCGGCAGCGCGCTCGCCGCGGGTCGGTCGCCCCGCTCGTCCTGCTCGCGCCGGCGATCGCGCTGGTCGCGGTCTTCGCCGGGTATCCGCTCGTCCGCTCGATCTGGTTCTCGTTCAACGACGTGAGCGTCTTCACCGGCGTGCTCGAGTTCGTCGGGTTCCAGAACTTCGCCAGTGTCATCGGCACGGCGGAGTTCCTGCCCACGCTCGGCCGCACGGCCATCTGGACGTTCGGCGCCGTCTCCCTCCAGCTGATCGGCGGGCTGTCGCTCGCGCTCATGCTGAACAACCGCTTCCCGCTGCGGGGCGTGTACCGCGGGCTGATCATGATCCCGTGGGCGACGCCCAGCGTCCTGGTCGCGCTGATGTGGAAGTGGATCCTCGATCCGAACAACGGCGTCCTCAATCAGTGGCTGCTGAACGCCGGGGTCATTGACGCCCCGATCGAGTTCCTGTCGCAGAACAGCACCGCGCTGCCGACCCTCGTGATGATCGACGTCTGGCAGGGCATCCCGCTCTTCGCGATCATGATCCTCGCGGCGCTGCAGAGCGTGTCCGGCGAGCTCAAGGAGTCCGCGCAGATCGACGGATGCGGGCCGGTCGGCGTGTTCCGTCACGTCGTGCTGCCCGCCATCCTCCCGACGATCCTCATCACGACGCTCCTGCGCCTGATCTGGACCTCGAACTACGTCGACCTCATCTTCATCCTCACCGGCGGCGGGCCGGGCACGTCCTCGACGACCCTGGCGCTCGAGTCGTATCTGACGACCTACAAGGCCAGCGACTTCGGTGCCGGCGCGGCGTACGCCGTCATCCAGGCCCTGTTCCTCGCCGTCTTCATCGCGCTCTACGTGCGCCTCACCCGGAAGGACACCACGCGATGAGTACGACGACCGTCCCCGTCCGCTTCGGCCGCTTCGCGGGAAGGACCGGCTTCGCGATCGCCCTCCTCGGCGTCCTCGCGATGGTGCTCGGGCCGTACATCGTCATGCTGCTGACGTCGCTCACGCCCCGGGATCAACTCGCCGGCGCCGGAGCGAACCTCATCCCCTCGGAGTTCACGACCGCCTCCTACGCCGAGCTGCTGTCGACCACGCCGTTCCTGACCTATCTGCGGAACAGCCTCACCGTCGCCGCGATCGCCGTCCCGGTGACCCTCGTCGTCTCCACCGGCGCCGCGATCGCGATGTCGCGGTTCGACTTCCGCGGCCGCGGGGCCGTCATGATCGGGCTGCTGCTCGCGCAGATGTTCCCCGCCGTGCTGCTCGTGATCTCGCTGCAGGGGCAGCTCCGCGGGATGGGGCTGATGGACACGACGCTGGGTCTCGCACTGGTCCACGCCGCGTTCGCCACGCCGTTCGCCACCTGGCTGCTCAAGGGCTTCGCGGACTCGATCCCGCGCGAGATCGAGGAGGCCGGCCAGATCGACGGGGCCTCGTCCTGGCAGATCATCCGCATCCTGCTGCTGCCCCTGCTGCGGCCGGGGATGGTGGCGGCGGGAACCTACGCGTTCATCCTCACCTGGAACGAGTTCCTCTACGCCCTCACGTTCACCTCGCAGACGGCGACCCGAACCCTGCCGGTCGGCCTGCACCTGTTCATCGGCGAGTACCAGATCCGGTGGGATCTGCTCACCGCGGGCGGCGTGCTCTCGGTGCTCCCCGTCGTCGTCGGCTTCCTCCTCGTGCAGAAGCGCCTCGTCGCCGGACTCGCCGCCGGCGCCGTCAAGGGCTGACGCCCCCTCCGACCCCTCCTCGTCGTCCCGGAAGGACCACGCATGAAAATCGAATCGATCGACCTCCAGCTCTCCCGCATCCCCCTCCCCAAGGGGCCGTGGGGGGACCAGATCCATCGGGTGACCCACATCGAGATCATCCTCGCCGACATCACCACCGACACCGGCCTGGTCGGCACCGGGTTCAGCCACACCTCCGGCGTCGGCGGCCAGATGATGATGGCGGCGCTGCGCGAGCTCATCCCCACGCTCATCGGCCGTGAGGTCAATCCGCGAGCCGTCTGGCAGCACTCCTGGCAGCATCTCCGCGACAACGGCCCCGGCGGGACCACCACGCTCGCGCTCGCCGCGATCGACGTGGCGCTGTGGGATCTGCTGGGGCTGCACTACCAGCAGCCTCTCGCGAAGCTCCTCGGGCAGGTGCGCGACCGGGTCGCGCTGTACGGCAGCGGCATCAACCTCAACCTGTCCGCCGAGGAGGTCGTCGAGCAGGTCAAGGAGTGGAAGGCCGACGGGTACGCCGCCGGGAAGGTCAAGGTCGGCAAGCCGGACCTCGAGGAGGACGTCTACCGGCTCACCAGGATCCGCGAGGCCGTCGGCGAGTACCCGCTCATGGTCGACGCCAACCAGGGATGGACCTACGGGGAGGCGGTCCGGGCGGTCACCCGGTTCCGCGACCTCAACCTGTACTGGGTCGAGGAGCCGCTGCGCGTGGACGACGTCGCCTCGCACGCCCGCCTCCGGGCGCGCTCTCCGATCCCGATCGGCCTGGGCGAGAACGTCTACACGCTCCAGCAGTTCAACCAGTACCTCCTCGCCGACGCGTGCGACTTCATCCAGGCCGACGTCGGTCGTGTGGGCGGCATCACGCCCTACATGGACATCGCCGCCCTGGGCCGGGCGTACAACGCCCCCATGACGCCGCACTTCGTGATGGAGCTCACGGCCAACGTGCTCTGCGCGGTGCCCAACGCCCTGTTCGGCGAGATGACGGACGGCGGCACGCTCACCGACCTCGGCGTCATCGTGCCGCAGCGGCCGCAGAACGGGTTCTTCGTCCCGACCGGAGCGCCGGGGAACGGCCTGGAGTACGACCGCGAGAACCTCGCGCGGCACGCGGTGAGCTGAGGGAGACGAACGACATGACGGACATCTTCGACCTCACCGACCGCATCATCCTCGTCACCGGCGGCCTCGGCCAGATCGGCTCGGCCTTCGTCCGCGAGCTGCACGGGCGCGGTGCCCGGGTGGCCGTGGCATCGCGCACCGTCGACGCCGCGCGCCTGCAGGAGACGTTCCCCGAGATCGCCGACAGCCCGCGCCTCCTCGGCGTCTCCGTGGACATCGTCTCGAAGGACAGCGTCGAGGCCGGCCTCGATGCGATCGTCGATGCGTGGGGTGCGGCGCCGGACGGCGTGATCAACAACGCGGGACTGGACACCCAGCCGAGCGCGCCGCCCGAGGTCTCCGGCCCGTTCGAGGACTTCCCCCTCGACGTGTTCCGGGAGGTGGTCGACGTGAACCTCGTCGGCACCTTCCTCGTGACGCAGGCGGCCGGTGCCCGGATGCGCGCCGCCGGAAAGCCGGGCTCGATCATCAACGTCGGCTCGATCTACGGGATGGTGTCCCCGGTGCAGGACATCTACGCCTACAAGGAGGAGCAGACCGGGGTGCCGTTCGTGAAGCCGGTGGCCTACTCGGCGGCGAAGTCGGGGCTCTACAACCTCACGCGCTACTGCGCGACGTACTGGGGGCGGCAGGGGATCCGGGTCAACACCCTCACTCCGTCCGGCGTCGGCCGAGACACGCAGGACGCGACCTTCCGGCAGAACTACACGGCGCGCATCCCGATCGGGCGGATGGCGGAGGCGACCGACTTCAACGGTGCCGCGGTCTTCCTGCTCTCCGATGCCTCGCGCTACATGACCGGAGCGAACCTCGTCGTGGACGGGGGGTGGACGGCATGGTGACCACCGCGGCGGACCTCGGGGTGTTGATGGCGGCGATTGCCACGCCCTACGACGCGGAGGGGGCGGTCGACACCGGGCTGCTCTCGACGCTCATCGGGGACTACGTGGCGCGCGGGGTCGAGGGGATCTACTGCTGCGGGTCGTCGGGGGAGGGCCTCCTCCTGTCGGCGGACGAGCGGACCGCGGTGGTGGAGACCGCGGTGAGCGCCGCGGAAGGGCGGATACCCGTCGTCGCCCACGTCGGCGCGCTGTCCACGAGGGAGGCCATCGAGCTCGCGCGACGGGCGCAGCAGGCCGGCGCATCCGCGCTCTCGATGATCCCGCCGATCTACTACTCGTTCGGCATCGAGGCCGTCCTCGACCATTACCGCGCGGTGCTGGACGCCGTGGATCTCCCGCTCATCGTCTACAACATCCCGCAGTTCACCGGGACGGAGTTCACGGTCGAGACGGCCGGCGAGCTCCTGGACGACGATCGGGTGATCGGACTCAAGCAGACCGCGCACAACATGTACGCCCTGGAGCGCATGAAGACGGCTTTCCCCGACAAGGCCTACATCAACGGCTTCGACGAGGTGTTCGTGCCGGCGCTCGCCGCCGGCGCCCGCGGGACCATCGGCACGACCGTCGGGCTGCAGGTCGAGCTCTTCCAGGCGGCGCGTCGCCTCCTCGACGTCGGCGACCTGGCCGGAGCGCAGCGGGTGCAGAGCCGGATCAACCATGTCATCGCCGAGCTGGTCGCGATCGACGTCTTCCCTGCGGCGAAGTACCTCTCCGGTCGCAGCGCGGGTGGCGCCGGAGCACTGGGCGACTGCCGTCGTCCGTTCCGACCGCTCTCGGACGCGGCTCGGGCCCGGCTGGATGCTCTCGGGGTGACTCTCGATCGATTCCTCGCGGAGGTCTGAGGGCTGAAACCGGTTACAGTGGGTGCCCATGGCCACGATCTACGACGTCGCGCGGCGGGCCGGCGTCTCGCCGGCCACGGTCTCGCGCGTCTTCAACGGCACGAGCGTGTCGGAGGAGAAGGCGGCGGCCGTGCGGGCGGCGGCGGAGGAGCTCCGATTCACGCCGAACCGGACGGCGCGCACGTTGCGGACCCAGAGCTCCGAGGTCATCGCCCTGGTGATCCCGGACATCGAGAACCCGTACTTCACCGAGATGGCGCGTGGGGTGGAGGACGCGGCGTCCGAGGCGGGGTACTCCGTCGTACTCTGCAACTCCGACGCCCAGGTCGAGAAGGAGGCGACGTACCTCCGGATCGCGATCGCCGAGAACATGTCGGGGGTGATCATCGCGACAGCGGATGAGCACTCGGATCTCGCGCCGGTGCGGGCGACGGGGCGGCCCGTGGTCGCCGTGGACCGTCGCACGGCCGCCGACATCGACGGCGTGGTGATGGCCAACCGGGAGGCGGGAGCCGCAGCGACGCAGAGCCTGCTCGACGCCGGGTATCGCCGCATCGCGTACATCGGGGGGCCCGCGCACATCGACACCGCGGCCGAGCGGGCGGAAGGTTGGCGGGGAGCCCTCTCGGCGATGGATCCCCATCATGAGCTGTCCTCGCTCCAGCGCTTCGCCACGTTCCGGGTCGACGGCGGGCGTGCGGCCATGGAGGAGCTCCTCGCGCTGCCGGAGCCGCCGGACGCGGTCGTCGCCGGGAACAACCTCATCGGCGTCGGCGCGATCCAGGTCCTCACGGAGCGCGGCCTCACCCCTCCGGAACTCGGTGTCGCGGTGATCGGATCGCTGCCCTTCACGACGCTGTCTCCCTCCGCTGTGACCGTCGTGCGGTTGCCGGCGCGGCACATGGGCGTGACGGCGGCGCGGATGCTGCTCGAACGGATCAGGGGAGACGTGCAGCCGGCTCGGACGGTCGTCCTCTCCGGCGAGGTGCAGCGCGCGACCGCACGCGCCTGACCGCAGGTCGCTACTGGGAGCGCCAGAACCGCGCTGCGAGGTTCGTCATCTCCTTGTCGAGATCGTCGACCTTCACCTCCAATCGGTCGAGGCGGTGATCGAGGCCGTCGAGTCGTGCGGTCATCTCGCCGCGGAGCCCGATCATCTCGCCACGCAGCCCGATCATCGCTCCCTGCAGCGCACCCATCGCCGCGCGCAGCGCTCCGATCTCGCTCATCATCACTCCGTGCAGCGCTGCCAGCGCCGCGTGCAGCCCACCGGTTTCGTTCGTCATCTCGATGCGGAGGCTGCCGATCTCGGTGGTCATCTCGGTGCGGAGGCCGTTGATCTCGCCGGTCATTTCGGTGCTGAGGGTGCCGATCTCGGTGGTCATGTCGGTGCGGAGGCCGTTGATCTCGCCGGTCATTTCGGTGCGGAGGCCGTTGATCTCACTGCGTAGTCGTGTGGTCTCGGTGGTCATGTCGGTGCGGAGGCCGGCGATCTCGGTGGTCATTTCGGTGCGGAGGCCGGCGATCTCGGTGCGTAGTCGTGTGGTCTCGGTGGTCATCTCGGTGCGCAGGCCGGCGACTTCGGCGGTCATGTCGGTCCGGAGGCTGCCGATCTCGCCGGTCATTTCGGTGCGGAGGCCGGCGATCTCGGTGGTCATCTCAGTGCGGAGGCCGGCGATCTCGGTGGTCATGTCGGTGCGGAGCCTGCCGATCTCGCCGGTCATCTCTCCCCGCAGCCCGCCTATCTCCGCACGGAGCACGCGACCGAACTGCGTCGTCATGAGGGTCATGCCGCCGAGCATCGTCGTCACGAAGATGCCGATCAGCGTCCATACCTGCGGGTCGTCCAAGGGCATGCCTCCAGTCTCGATCGGAGGGGTCAGGATGTCACGGTATTCCGGTGCCGAACCGGCGTTTTTCCGGTCAGGAGCGGGGATGGTGGAATCTTCGGAGATTGGCCATCGCGGTGCAGGAGCGGTCACCTCCTTGCGCCCTGAAATCGATTTCGCGTAGCCTGGGTCCAGGTCGGCACGGCCCGTCGGTATCGAAGGAGAGACCATGCGCTGCACTCTCGGGGTGGACATCGGCACGTCCAGCAGCAAGGGCGTCCTCGTCGACCCCGCCGGCACGATCCTCGCGACTGCGACCCGCGCGCACGACGTCTCCCGTCCGCAGTCCGGATGGGTCGAGATGGACGGCCGGATCTGGTGGGACGAGTTCGTCGAGCTGGCCACGGACCTTCTCTCCGCGGTCCCCGACGCGGACGTCGTGGGGGTCGGAGTGAGCGGCATGGGCCCGTGCATCCTGCTCGCCGACGAGGACGACGAGCCCGTGCGCCCCGCGATCCTCTACGGCGTGGACACCCGTTCCACCGCGCAGATCGAGCGCATGACGGCGGAGCTCGGCGTCGAGGAGATCACCCGCGTGGGCGGCTCGACCCTCACGTCGCAGGCCGGCGGGCCCAAGATCGCCTGGGTCGCCGAGGAGGAACCGGAGACCTGGCAGCGCGCGCGGCGGCTCTACATGCCCGCCTCCTGGTTGGCTCGCAAGCTCACCGGTGCCTACGTCCTCGACCACCAGTCCGCCAGCCAGGTCTCGCCGTTGTACGACATCGAGGGCGGGCAGTGGCACGAGCCCTGGTGGCAGCGGTTCGCCGGGACGGTCGAGCAGCCGCCGCTGCGCTGGGCGGGGGAGATCGCGGGCACCGTGACCGTCGCTGCGGCGGCCCTGACCGGCCTGCCCGAGGGAACGCCGGTCATCACCGGCACGATCGACGCCTGGACCGAGGCGGTGAGTGTCGGCGCCCATGAGGTCGGCGACCTCATGCTGATGTACGGTACGACGATGTTCCTCGTCGCGACCGGGGAGCAGACCCTCCGCACGCCCTCGATGTGGACGACGGCCGGCGCCTTCGCGGGCACGCGCAACCTCGCCGGCGGGCTGTCCACATCCGGAGCGCTCACCGCGTGGCTGAAGGACCTCTCCGGTACCGACTACCCGGCGCTGCTGGCCGAGGCGGAGGAGTCGGGGCCCGGCGCGAACGGCCTGCTGATGCTGCCGTACTTCGCCGGCGAGCGCACCCCGATCCAGGATCCGGATGCCCGCGGGGTCATCGCCGGGCTCACCCTCCGGCACACCCGAGGAGACCTCTACCGCGCCGCGCTCGAAGCCACAGCGCTGGGCGTGCGGCACAACGTCGAGACGATGCGCGCCGCCGGCGCCGACATCCGCCGCATCGTGGCGGTCGGCGGGGGCACGCAAGGGCGGCTCTGGCTGCAGATCGTCTCCGACATCACCGGGCTCGTGCAGGAGGTGCCGCAGACGACGATCGGCGCGAGCTACGGGGCCGCCTTCCTCGCGGCGACGGCCACGGCCGCCGAGGATGCCGCGCCCGCCATCGCCGACTGGAACCCCATCGCCGACACCGTCCGTCCGGACGAGGCGCTGCGCCCCTTCGCCGACGCCCTCTTCGACCGTTACGTGCGGCTGTACGACGGCTCGAAGGACGTCGTCCATGAACTCGCCGCCGCCCAGCGCGACGGCTCCCCGACCACCTCGACCCCGGAGAACTCATGACCGCTTACACCCTGCCCACCCCGGCGCCCCGTCCTGCCACGGCGCCGAAGACCGCCTACCTGATCGCGTCCGGCGATCTCCGTGAGTCGGCCAACACGGCCGGCTGGCCCACCCAGGTCGAGCTCGAAGCCGGGGTCACCGGCGTGCTGAATGACCTCGGCTGGACGGTCATCCGCGCCAACGAGGTCGACCCGGAGACCGGTCACGGGTTCATCTCCAGCCAGCGCATGGGTCTCGAGGTCTTCAAGAACATCCCCGTCGACGCACCGCTCATCGTCGCCGAGGCCGTCTGGCAGTACTCGCACCACGTGCTCGCGGGCCTCCGCACGCACGAGGGTCCGATCCTCACGGTGGCGAACTTCGCGGGCGACTGGCCCGGCCTCGTCGGCCTCCTCGGCCTCAACGCGGGCCTGACGAAGATGGACAAGCCGTACGCGACGATCTGGTCGGTCGACTTCACCGACGACTGGTTCCGCGAGGGCATCCGGGAGTGGACCGAGACCGGCGCCATCACCCACGATGCCTCCCACGTGCGTCCGCTCCCCGCGCTGCCCGACAGCCCGGAGAAGCAGCTCGGCGAGGCCCTGGCCGCGGAACTGCGCGCTGAGAAGGCCATCATCGGCGTCTTCGACGAGGGCTGCATGGGAATGTACAACGCCATCTTCGACGACGAGCTCCTCAACCAGACCGGCATCTACAAGGAGCGCCTGTCGCAGTCGGCGCTCTACGCGGAGATGCTGAACGTGACCGACGAGGAGGCCGACGCCGCGTACGACTGGCTGATCGAGCGGGGGATGACGTTCCGCTACGGCGAGGACGCCGCGACCGAGCTCACCCGTGAGCAGGTGCAGTGGCAGCTGAAGATGTACATCGCCGCGCTCCGCATCGCGGACGACTTCGGGCTCGACGCGGTCGGCATCCAGTACCAGCAGGGGTTGAAGGACCTCGTTCCGGCCTCGGACCTGGCGGAGGGCATCCTCAACTCCACCGAGCGCCCGCCGGTGACCTCGCGCGACGGCTCCCGCGTGCTGCACGAGGGGCGCGCGTTCCCGCACTTCAACGAGGCCGACGAGGGCGTCGCCGTCGATGCGCTCGTGACCGACCGCGTCTGGCGCGCGATGGGGCTCGTTCCCGACAACACTCTCCACGACGTCCGCTGGGGCGAGGACCACGACGGGCAGTTCGTGTGGGTGTACGAGATCTCCGGCTCGGTGCCGGCCTCCCACCTCGGCGGCTGGCAGAACGCGGAGGGCTGGCGCCAGGGGCACGTGTTCTTCCCTGCGGGCGGCGCCACGATCAACGGCGTCTCGAAGCCCGGCGAGGTCGTGCTCTCGCGGGTTTTCATCGCCGAGGGGGTCCTGCAGGCGGACATCTTCCGGGCGTCGGTCGTCGAGCTGCCGGCGGAGGAGACGCAGCGCCGGAAGGACGCCACGAACCCGGAGTGGCCGATCGCCCACGTGGTGCTGCACGGCATCTCGCGCGATCAGTTCATGGCACGGCACAAGGCGAACCACGCGCAGCTCGTCTACGCCCCCGACGCCGAGACCGCGGACAAGGCGCTGATCGCGAAGGCCGCGATGTTCGACGGCATGGGCATCAAGGTCAACCTCGTCGGCGACGTGTCGATCTGAGGCCGCGGCTCGTCACTGCGAGCGCCAGAACCGCGTCGCGAGGTTCGTGAGCTCCCTGTCGAGATCGTCGACCTTCGTCTCGATGCGTCCGAGCCGGGCGTCGAGGCCGTCGATCCGTGCGGAGAGGGTGCCGTCGATGCGATCGATCCGTGCGGAGAGCGTGCCGTCGATGCGGTCCACCTCCGCACGGATCACGCGGCTGAGCTGCGACGTCATGAGTGTCATGCCGCCGAGCATCACGGCGGCGAAGACGCCGATCAGTGTCCATACCTGCGGGTCGTCCACGGTCATGCCTCCAGTCTGAGTCCGGGGTCTCAGGCTGTCACGGTATTCCGCAGGGGCAGGGCCGCGAACACGGGACCTGTGGACGGGAGAAGCGGTACCGGGGTCGGTGCAGGAGCAGCCCTCAGGGGGAGGGGCGGAGGTCGCTCGGCGGGCCGCTCAGCGCGCGCAGGGCGTAGAGGATCGTCGCGAGGTCGACGAGCTCCTGCACCAGTGCGCCGACGACCGCGGGGATGACGCCGGTCATTGCCACGACCATCAGTCCCACGCTCAGACCGATCCCGATCCAGATCGCGGTGAGGGCCACGCGGAGGGTGTGCCGTCCGATCGCGACGGCGTCGACGACCTTGGCGAGCGAATCCACGAGGATGACGACGTCGGCGGCGTCCCCGGCGGCCGTCGCCCCCTTCGCGCCCATCGCGATGCCGATGTCGGCCGCCGCCAGCACCGGCGCGTCGTTGACACCGTCGCCGACCATCAGCACGGGCCGTGGCTGCATCTCGGCGGCCAGACGCACCTTCTCGGGAGGCAGCAGCTCGGCGTGGATCTCGTCGATCCCGACCTGCCGTCCGATCGACTCCGCCGTGGTGGCCACATCCCCGGTCAACATCGCGAGCCTGTCGACCTCGTGCGTCCGCATCCAGGAGACCACGGCGGGCGCCTCCGGGCGGGCGGCGTCGGCGAGCACGAGGGCCCCTGCGAACCGACCGTCCACGGCGACGTACGCGGCGGCCTGTCCCGGTGCGAGCTCCACCCGCACGGTGTCGGGGGCGAGGGAGGCCACGTAGGCCGGCTTGCCGACGACGACCGAACGGCCGCCGATCGTCGCGGACACCCCGTTCGTCGCGGTCTCGCTCGCCTCCGTCGCCGCGTGCAGGGCCAGGCCCCGTGCGGCGGCGGCGCGACGGATGCCGTCGGCGAGCACGTGCGACGAGTACTGCTCGGCGGAGGCGGCGAGTCGCAGGATCTCATCCGCATCGAAACCGCGGGACGGTCGCACGTCGACCAGCTCCGGCCTCCCCTGGGTGAGCGTCCCGGTCTTGTCGAACGCGGCCGAGCGCACCCGGGCGATCTGCTCGATGACCGCGCCGCTCTTCATGATGACGCCCGACTTCGCCGCCCGGGAGAGCCCGCCGAGGAAGGCCACCGGGGCGGCGATCAGCAGCGGGCAGGGCGTCGCCAGCACGAGCACCTCGGCGAACCGGGTCGCGTCGCCGGAGAGTGCCCACGCCGTCCCCGCGAGCACGAGCGCGACGGCGGTGAACGGAATCGCGAACCGGTCGGCGAGACGCACGATGGGAGCGTGGGAGGACTCGGCCTCGGCGACCAGGGCGACGATCTGCTGATACTGACTGTCGGCGCCGGTGCGGAGGGCGCGGAGGCGGATGGCCCGGCTGCCGTTGATCGCGCCCGACAGCACCTCGTCGCCCGCACCGCGCGTCACGGGCAGACTTTCGCCCGTGAGCGACGATTCGTCGAACGACGCGCTGTCCGTGAGCAGTTCACCGTCCACGGGGATGATCTCCGCCGGGCGCACGAGAAGCACGTCGCCCACGGCCACATCGTCGACCGGCGCCTCCCTCGCCGCGTCCGAGTCCGCGTCCTCGGGATGCGTCAGCACATGGGCGCTGCGGGGCGAGCGATCCAGCAGTGCGGAGAGGTCGCGCTTCGCCCGGCGGCCCGCGAAGTCCTCCAGCGCCTCACCGCCGGAGAGCATCAGGACGATGATGAGCGCCGCGATGTATTCGCCCACCGCGAGCGTCGCGACCATGGCGACGACGGCGAGGATGTCGAGTCCGACGTGGCCGCGGAGCACGTCGCGCACCATGCCGATGAGGGTCCAGACCACCACCGCAGCCACGAAGACCGTGGCGACCCACCGGCCGATGGTCTCCTCCCCGGCGGCGTGAAGCCCTCCGACCACGGCGAAGACGATGACCGTCAGGGTGATGACGGGGTACCGCCAGAGGAGTCGGAGGGCGCGCATGCGTCCAGCATCGTCGGAATCGGTGCGCACCGCCAGCATCCCCCTTCCGACACCTGTGCTTAAGCGATATAGTCGGCCGCGAGTCGCGACGTCGCGGCCCGCTCTCGACAACGACGCCGAAGGAGAAGACACCGTCATGAGTTCCTCACCCGCACGATCGTCCCGCCTGAGAAGAGGTGTCGCGGCAGCAGTGGCGATCGCTGCCGCCGGAGCCGCCGCCCTCGCCGCCTCGACGACGGCCGTCGCCGATGCGGATGCCGCCGACCCGCAGCTCGCCGTCTACGTCGAGGTCAACTCGAACGATTTAGCGAATGTCGCGGACTACACGCTCGCCGAGTCGGGCCGCCCCGCCGTCGATCTGGCCATGATCTTCGCCGCGAACATCAACTACGACGGGGAGCGGGCGGTCCTCCACCTCAACGAGCGGGTCACCGAGACGCTGCAGGACGCGCAGAACCAGATCCGCCCGCTGCAGGCCCAGGGCACCAAGGTCCTCCTGTCGGTGCTCGGAAACCACCAGGGTGCCGGCTTCGCGAACTTCACCTCGTACGCGGAAGCCGACGCCTTCGCCGCGCAGCTCGCCGACACCGTCACCACCTACGGCCTGGACGGCATCGATTTCGACGACGAGTGGAGCAACTACGGGGCGAACGGCACGCCGCAGCCGAACCCGCAGTCCTTCGGCTGGCTCGCCTCCGCGCTGCGCGATCGCCTGGGACCGGACAAGCTCATCACGCTGTACGCGATCGGCCCGTCCTACACGACCACGGACTTCGGCCTCTTCGACGCCGGCAGCGTGCTCGATCACGCCTGGAACCCGTACTACCCGACCTACGACGCTCCCACCGTGCCGGGCCTGGACGACCGCGGCCGGCTCGGCGCCGCGGCGATCGACCTCGCGAACACCAGCGCCACGACGGCCGCCGACTTCGCCCAGCGCACGGTGGCGGACGGGTACGGCGTCTACGTCGCGTACAACCTCACCGCGACGGATCAGTCGGCCTACCTCTCCGGCATCACCCAGGCGCTGAAGGGGGAGGCGACTCTGTACCGCGCAGCGTCGCGGTGAGTCAGCTCAGGTCGAAGAGCTCGATCTGACGGAGCGTGACCTCGACCGTCGCCCGCACGCGGACGGCCGAGGTCACGACCGGCATCTCCAGAGTGAACGGCGTCGTCCGGTCGGGAGCCAGGTCTTCGCGGTGTCTGGTGGCGAGGGGATGCCAGGCTCCATCGGCACCCTCCATCTCCCAGCGCAGCGCATCGGCCGCCGTGGGCCCGAGGCTCGTGACGGTGATGTCGGTGAGGCCGCGGGGTGAGGGGAATCGCCAGCCCACCCACGAGCCTTCCGGCAGCCGGACGCCCGCGTCGCCCTGCGGATCGCCGTCGTCGAACAGCCGTGGCGCATCGAGGACATCCGCGGAGGCGACGATCTCTCCCGCGTCGGCGGTGAGGTCGCACCGCCACGGCTCGGCGTCGAGTGCGTCCTCACCGCTCTCGAGCGCCCGCGCCGGGTCCGTGCCGAACACCAGGTCGAGCACCGCGTCCCCCCGAAGCGCGTCGATCGGCAGATCGGCGGTGGGGAGAGGGCGTCCGTCCAGCCGGGCGCCCTCCAACACGTGCGCGGCGGGGGAGCTCCGTCGCGAGCGGATACGCAGCGACGAGCCGTCCCCGCGTGCGACCCGGATGTCGTCGGACAGCGGGGACCCGATCCGCAGAGTCCCCGCCGCGAGTTCCAGGGGATAGAGGCCGAGCGCGGCCCAGAGCCACCAGGCGCTCATCTCTCCGTTGTCCTCGTCGCCGGGGAACCCCTGGCCGATGTGGGCACCGGCGAAGAGGCGGCGCGCGAGGCCGTGCACGAGGCCCGCGCTGTGCCACGGCCGGTCCGTGAAGGCGTACATGAAGGGTATGTGGTGCGCCGGCTGATTCGACAGCGCGCACATGCCCGACCGCTGGGCGCGGGCTTCGCGCTGCTCGTGGATGACGGTGCCGTACGCACCGCCGAAGCGCTCGTCGGCGGTCTCGGGCTCGGCGAAGAGGGCGTCGAGGTGCCGACCGAGTCCCGCAGGGCCGCCGTGGAGCGCCGCGAGGCCCGGCCCGTCGTGCACCGTGCCCACGGACATCCCCCACGCGTTCGTCTCGACGTTGTCGCCGCCCCAGACGCGAGGATCGAAATCCGGTGCGAAGGACCCGTCCGCCGTGCGACCGCGGAAGAATCCGGAGGCAGGATCGAACAGGGCGCGCGCCGCGCGGGAGCGGTTCGCGAAGTACCGCGCAAAGGCCCGGTAGCGCGCGGCGCCGTCCGCCGCCGTCGACGCCGCGAGCTCGGCGGCGAACCGGCCGAGGGCGGCATCGCTCACGGCGTTCTCGATGCTCCAGCTCATCCCCTCCGGCACGTCGGACGGGATGAAGCCGAGGAAGCGACCACGGCCGATGCCCTTGCGACCCCGTCGCGGATCCGGGCCCGGCTCGCACGCGTCGCGCCACCCGCTCTCGAACGCCGCCTCCCGGTCGAAGGGCACCTCCCAACGCGCGGCGTCGGCGAAGATCTGGTCGCTGGAGGTCCCGACCATGCTGTCCACATACCCGGGGGCGCTCCACCGCGCCATCCAGCCGCCGCGGCGATACTGCATGAGCTGTCCGTCCAGCAGGCGTCCGGCCAGCGCGGGGTCGAGGAGCGCGAGCGCGGGCCACTCGGTGCGGTACGTGTCCCAATAGCCGTTGTTGACGACGAGCTCGCCTTCCGCGACCGGCGCCCCCGTGGCCGACTCGCCGAAGGCGGTCCGCGGGGCGAACACGTCGGCGAAACGCCACGCCGGTGCCTCCGCGGTGCCCGTGTTCTCCGCCGCCGTGTTCGGATACAGATGCATACGGTGGAGCGCGGCGGCGATCCGGGCGCGCTGCTCCTCGTCGGCCAGGCCGCGGAACGGGCGCTCGGCCTCGGGGAGCGGGGGGATCGTCACGCGCCCGAGCAGCCGGTTCCACCCGGCGGCCGCGCGGGCGCGGAGCTCGTCGAACGGGACGGCGGGAGGTGCCTCGAGGGCGAGGCTGTGCCGGGCCTGCGCGACGGAGAGGAACGAGACCCCGACCCGCACCTCGACGGCGCCCACGGCGCGGACGAAGCCCGCGACCCGGGCACGCCCGTCGTCGTCGAGGGCGCCGTGCGCGGCGTTCGACGCGCTATGCACGGTCCCGGCGAAGTAGCAGCGTGGCGCGTTCCCCCAGTCCTCTGGACCCTCGGGGATCCACCCCTCGAAGCCGATGTCGGTGAAGGTGAGCAGCCCCTCGTTCGTGAGCTGATCGATCACGAAACCCACGGCGGCGCGCGGATCGTCGCACCGCACGCGGAAGGCCGCGGTGTGCGAGGTCGCGGTCATCTCGACATGCACGCCGTCGCCGAGGTCGGCGGTGTACTCGTGCGGGCGGGCGCGTTCGCTTCCCTCGACGATCCAGCGGCGTCGATCCTCCCTGGCCGACCGTGCTGTGCCGAAGAACGGCATGAGCTGAAGAACCGCGCGATCGCCGATCCACGGGCTGGGCTGGTGCGAGAACTGCAGGGCTTCGAGACGCCGTCCCTGCGGATCGTCATGCACGAACGGGCGGTAGGGCCAGCGTGCGTCCGCGGCGTCGGTCGCCGGCGTGACGAAGGTGAACCCGTGCGGCGCGGCGACCGCCGGGACCGTGTTCCCGCGGGAGAAGCGGGGGCCGGAATGGGAGCCGCGCCGGGTGTCGACCCGCTCGACGGGTGGGAGGTCGCCGGGGGCCGGGCGCTCCTCGACGAGGACCTGCACGAAACCGGTGACCTCCGCGGGCAGCTCCGGCGCTGCCTCGAGAGCGGCGGTGCCGAGGACGAGCTCGACCGTGCCGGCACCGGGGCCGAGGGGCGCGAGCGCCACGCTGTCGGCGTTCCACTGCTCCGGCATGCTCCACCGGGCGGCGAACTGCCCCTCGGCCGTGAGCGGGAAGTCGTACCGGTCGCGGACGGCGGCGATGTCGCTCAGCCGGCTGCCGTCGGCGGTCCGCACGTCGACGGTGACCGCGAGCGCGGCCCAGGGGGCGAGGGTCGCGGCGGGGCCGTCGGCGTAGAACGCCCAGTGCAGCACGGTGTCCGGGGTGAGGGCGATGCCGTCGAGGCCGGGGACGTCGATCCGCTGCGCCCCGCGGGAGGGGTCGAACGTGTAGGCGTAGACGGGGCCGGGGAGCACCCCGGCGTGCGGGCGCGACGACGGGGGATCCGCGGGACCGGAGGCCGGGCGGAGCAGCGGCGCGCTCACCCCTTCAGCGCACCCTCCTGCACGCCCTTGAAGAAGAAGCGCTGCGTGAACGAGAACATGATGACGATCGGCACGAGCGCGATCATGGTGCCGGCGGCGATGAGTCGCGGATCGACCGAGAAGCTGCTGTTGAGGTAGGCCATGCCGACGGTCAGGGTGTACTTGGCCGGGTCGGAGAGCACGATGAGCGGCCAGAGGTAGTCGTCCCACGCGCCGATGAAGGCGAAGATCGCCACGACCGAGACCATGCCGCGGATGTTCGGCCACACGATGTGCCGGATGCGCTGCCACGTGGTCGCACCGTCGACGGTGGCCGCGTCGAGCACGTCCTTCGGGATCATCCGGCACGCGGTGGCGACGAGCAGCACGTTCATGGCGCTGATCGCTCCGGGCAGGAACACGCCCCACAGGGTGTCGGCGAGCCCGAGAGCGCGGATGGTGAGGAAGTTGCTCGTCACGGTGACCTCGCCCGGGAACAGCAGCGTGGACAGCAGGATGCCCATGACGATCCACTTCCCGCGGAAGCGCATGCAGCCCAGGGCGTAGCCGGCGAACGTGGCCAGGATCACGTTGCTGAGTACGGTGCCGAGCGAGACGAGCAGCGAGTGCCAGGCGTAGAGGTAGACGGGGACGATGTCGGCGACCCTCGTGTAGTTCTGCAGCGTCGGATCGCGGGGGATGAGCTCGGGCGGGAAGGAGTAGATGTTCTCCTGGGGGCCCTTGAACGATGTGGAGAGCTGCCAGACGAAGGGGCCGATCACGAGGAAGAGGACGAACAGCAGCAGCGCGTACCGTCCGATGAGTCCGCCGAGCGTGGGCTTGCTGAAGTCGCCGGAGCCGCGGCGGCGGAAGATGCGCTCGCGACCGGGCCGCGGAGCCTCCTCCGCAGGCGGGGTGCTCTCCACCGGGGGCGTCGTCAGAGTCGTCATGCGGAGACCTTCGCCTTCTTCTCGCGGTTCATGAACGCGATCGCCGCGAGCGGCACGAGCGTGAGGAGGAACAGCGCCACGCTGATCGCGGACGCGTAGCCGATGTTGCCGTTCAGGCCCGACCCCACCTGGCGGATGAGCATCACGAGCGACATGTCGTAGCCGCCGGGGCCGCCCGTGCTCTTGGAGAGCACGTCGAGCTCGGCGAACACCCGCATGGCGGACACCGCGATGAGCACGGCGATGAGGAGCATCGCCCCGCGCACCGACGGGATCGTGACGGAGAGGAAGCGGCGGAACGAGCTCGCACCGTCGAGCATCGCGGCCTCGTGCAGCTCCTTGCCCACGTTCCCCAGGGCGGCGAGGTACACCACCATGTAGTAGCCCAGGCCCTTCCACACGGTCAGCAGGATCGCGCAGCCGAGCAGCAGCCAGCGGTCGACGAGGAAGGCCATCGGCTGGTCGATGAGGCCGAGGAACTCCAGGGTCTGGTTGATGATGCCCCGGCTGTCGAACAGCCACGTCCAGATGAGCGCGACCACGACGACCGACGCGATCACGGGGAAGTAGAACGTGGTGCGGAAGAACGAGATGCCGGGGAGCTTCTTCTGCACGAGGAGGGCGAGGAGCAGCGGGAGGACCGTGAGCAGCGGCACGCACACGACCACATAGATGAGACAGGTGGTGAGCGCGTTCCAGAACATCTCGTCGCCGAACATGCGCTCGTAGTTGGCGCCGCCGACGAACTCGGGGGTCCGCAGGGGGCGAGCATCCGTGAAGCTGAGGACGACGGTGTTGAGGAACGGCCAGAGCGCGAACACCAGCACCCAGATCACGGCGGGGGCGAGGAGCAGCCACGGGGTGAACCACTTGTGGGATCTCATCGTCGACCTCCGCTGCCGGGTGCCGGTGTCCGCGCGCATGGTCACTGGTCCACGCGGTTCGCGTTGGCGTACTCGACGATCTTGTCGAGCTGCGTCTTGGCGTCGGCCTCGCCGTTCACGGCCAGGGCGATCTGCTGAGTCATGTAGGTGGCCATGTCCGAGGTCCACTGGAACGGCAGGGCCTTGGCGTCCTTCATCGCGCCGAATACGGTGTCGATTGCCGCGAGCTGCTTCTCGTCGGTGACCGAGGAGGCGATGTTCTCGACGACCTGGTCGCCGCCGTCGGCCGTG
The DNA here is from genome assembly GCF_050470785.1 of Microbacterium sp. NRRL B-14842. Taxonomy (NCBI): domain Bacteria; kingdom Bacillati; phylum Actinomycetota; class Actinomycetes; order Micrococcales; family Microbacteriaceae; genus Microbacterium; species Microbacterium sp. NRRL B-14842. The sequence goes on from NZ_JBFLUM010000001.1 coordinate 3,359,428, forward strand.
CCGGGGGCGGTGCCGACCGCGAGGGAGGAGAATGCGACCTGGTTCTCCTCGTTCGTGGCGAACTCGGCGAACGCGAGAGCCGCTTCCTTGTTGTCGGAGTCGGCGGAGACGTTGAGGCCCTGGACGTAGAGCGGGGCGACGCCGAGGCGCGGGGTGGCGACGGTGTTCTCCAGGAGCGCCGGGGCGTCCTTCTGCAGATCGGTCGTGAACCCGGTGCCGCCGGTGGTGAAGGCGACCTTCTCCTGGATGTAGGCCTCCGCGTTCCCGCCGTAGTCGCCGGTGAGTGCTTCGGCGGGCATCGCGCCCGCGGCGTAGGCGTCGGCGTACTGCTCGATGATCGCGGCCGCCTCGTCGGTGTTGAAGTCGAACTCGCCCTCGTCGTTGATGACCTCCATGCCGGCGGCGGTGAAGGTATCCAGCGCAGGGATCGAGGAGAGGAGCTGGACCTTGCCGCCGGACTCCGTGGCGACGTCCTTCGCGAGCGTGAGCAGCTCGTCGACCGTCGTCGGCAGGTTCTCCTCGGTGACGCCGTACGGGGCGAGCTGGGCGAGGTTCCACCAGGACGCGTCGCTGGAGAGGTACCACGGCAGGCCGTACGTGCCCTCGACGCCGGGGTACTGGCTGTAGGCGTCCCAGGCGCCGGCGTTGTACGTCGCCTTCAGGTCGGGGTCGGCAGTGTCCAGGTCGACGAGCTTCCCGGCGGCGACGAGCGGGTAGGCGATGTCCGGCGGCAGGTTCAGCACGTCGGGGAGGGTGTCGGCGTTCGCCTGGCTCAGGATCTTCTCCTGGTAGCCGTCGCCGGGCTGGTCGAGCCACTCGACGGTCACGTCCGGATGCTCCTCCTCGAAGGCTGCGATGAGGTCTTCGAAATAGGGGGTGAACTTCTCGTTCTTCAGCGACCAGGTCTGGAACTGGATGGTTCCGCTGAGCTCGCCGGAGGTGTCGATGGGGCCGGCGCCGTCCGAGGCGGCACCGCCTCCGGTGCAGCTCACGAGCGCCAGGGCGCCGATCGTGAAGGTTGCCAGAGCGACAATGCGTGCGGGAACTTTCATCGTGCTTCTTCCTCGAGGCGGGCGATTCGGCGTGGTCCGACGAAGGGACTACAGCGCTTTAGCAGATGAAACCATCGGATCCGGTCGGTGTCAAGGTGGGCGCTATCGACGCTGTTGCTCAAGCGTTATAGTGGTGCGACATGTCCTCATGGGAGGGCGCGGTCCGAAAGGTGCACACATGACGCAGCGCGGCGCTCTCGACGCTCCTCTCCGTTTCGGGGCGAACTACACGCCGTCGAAGGACTGGATGCACTCCTGGCTCGACTTCACGCCGGACGACGTGCGTCGCGACTTCGCGGCCCTCGCCGCGCTCGGCCTCGACCATGTGCGGGTGTTCCCGCTCTGGACCGTCCTGCAGCCCAACCGCACCCTCATCCGCTCGAAGGCGATCGACGACGTGCGCACCATGGTCGACATCGCCGCCGAGTTCGGGATGGACGTGAGCGTCGACGTCATCCAGGGGCACCTGTCGAGCTTCGACTTCGTCCCTTCGTGGCTGTACACCTGGCACGACCGGAACATGTTCACCGATCCGACGGCCCTCGACGGTCAGGTGCAGCTCGTGGAGCGGCTCGCGGGCGCCCTGCGGGACGCGCCGAACTTCCTCGGCCTCACCCTCGGCAACGAGACGAACCAGTTCTCCGCGCACACCCACCCCTCGCCGTGGCCCGTCACGACCGACGAGGCCGGCGGCTGGATCGAGGCGCTGCTCGCTGCCGCGGAACGGGGCGCCCCGGGCCTGCCGCACGTGCACAGCGAGTACGACGCGGTCTGGTACATGGACGACCACGGGTTCACGCCGGCGCATGCCTCCCGGCTCGGCGCGATGACGACCATCCACTCCTGGATCTTCAACGGCACGGCGCAGCGCTACGGAGGTCGCTCGATCGCCGCCGACCGCCACGCGGAGTACCTCATCGAGCTCTCCCGCGCGTTCGCGACCGATCCCGACCGTCCGATCTGGCTACAGGAGGTCGGCGCCCCCTCGAACTGCCTCGACGAGAGCGAGATGCCCGGCTTCCTCGAGGCCACCGTGCGTTCGGCCCTCCGCACCGAGAACCTCTGGGGCGTGACGTGGTGGTGCTCGCACGACGTGAGTCGGGAGCTGGCCGACTTCCCGGAGCTCGAGTACTCCCTGGGGCTCATCGATCAGGAGGGCGCGGCGAAGCCCCTCGGCCGCCGGTTCGCGGAGCTCATCCCCGAGCTGCGCACCCGCACCGCGGCTCCGGCCCGCCCAACGGCGATCGTGGTGGACGTCGACGAGCAGGAGGTGCCGGTGAGCCGGGCGGCCCTGAGCCCCGGCGGTGCGGTCTTCCAGGCCTGGGTCGACGCCTGCGCCGCGGGCGAGGACCCCGCCCTGGTGACCTCCCGCACCGCGCAGGACCCCGCGGCGCTGGAGTCGCGCGGCATCCGCCGTCTCATCCACCCCGCCCCGTCCGCGTCCGACGTCACCCGCTACGCCTCCGTCAACACCGTCGTCTGACGCCGAGACCCCGGGTTGTCGTCGAGACCCCGGGGTACGCGCGGCGATAGCCCGGGGTGTGGGCGGGGAGGCGGGGTCTCAGCGGGGCGGTGGCGCGGTGCTCTCGCGGGCGGTGAGCACGGGGGTCGGGCCCTGGACGCTCGGCAGCGTGGTGCCGGCCTCGATCTGCTGCAGCAGGAGCGTGGCCGCCTGCTCGCCGAGCTCGAACGTGTCGCGGGTCATGGCGGTGATCGACGGGTTGATGAGGCCCGCGATGACGGAGTCGTCGAACGACGCGAGTGAGACGTCGCGCGGAACCGCCCGGCCCATCTCCTGCGCCACCCGGAGGCCGGCGACGGCCATCACATCGTTGTCGTAGACGATCGCGGTCGGGCGCTGCCGGCCGGAGAGCTGCGCGCGGGTGACCGCGGAGGCGCGCGCGGGGGAGAAGTCGGTCGTGATGACCTCGCCGGAGACGCCGTCCGCCGCCATCCGCTCGAGCACCTCGGCGCGCAGGCGGGTGTGCTCCAGCTCCGCCGGGCCCGCGACGTAGGCGATACGGGTGTGGCCCAGGGCGGCGAGGTAGGAGAAGAGCGTCTCCGCGACGGCGTCGTCGCCGATCCAGACGCTGGGCACCGCGCCGTCCGGGGACGGCTTCGAGCCGATCATCACAGCGCGGGCGTCCAGGGCCATGATGCGCTCGCCGCGGGGGTCGTCGTCGCGCGGGTCGATGAGGATGATCCCGTCGACCTGATTCGACGACCGCCACTGCCGATGCACCTCCATCTCCTCGTCGATGTCGGCGACGAGGCGGAGCTGCAGCCCGACCTTGCTCTCGGAGAGCCGGGACTCGATGCCGGCGATGAGGTCGGTGAAGAAGGCCTCGGAGCCGAGGGAGCGTGCCGGGCGGGCGAGGGCGAACCCGACCGCGTTGGCCCGGGCGCCGACGAGGGCGCGGGCAGCGGAGCTCGGCTGCCAGTGGTGCTCTTCGATGATGGAGAGGATGCGCTGCCGCGTCTCCTCGCTCACACCGGGACGACCGTTGAGGGCGAACGAGACGGCGCCGGGGGAGACGCCGGCCATGCGCGCGATGTCCGCGATCGTCACGCGTTTCCCCGGGGCCATAGGCATCACCCTACTTGATCGGTTTAGCCTCTCATAAGCACGGGAGACGGTACCGTAGACTCCCGTGCTAGATCGTTTTAGTAACGGCGAGCATCGAACGCCTTCCCTCACCGTCGAGCCCGGAGAACCCCCACATGCATGACGACACCTCGCTCACCGTCGGCCGCGTCAAGCGGGTCCTCGAAGAGCGCATCCGCCCCGCCATCCACTCGGCCGCGGTTCCCCTCACGGTCGAGGCGCACCAGCTCCCCGGAGAGCCCATCGCCCCGACGGAGGGCCTGGCGCTCCCGTTCGCCCCGGCCGCGGTCGGCGAGCTGTGGGGCCCGGCCTGGGGCACCACCTGGTTCAAGCTCACCGGTCGGGTGCCCGCGGACTGGGCCGGCCGCCGGGTGGAGGCGCTCATCGACCTGGGCTTCGACGTGAACATGACGGGCTTCCAGTGCGAGGCCCTCGCCTACCGCCCCGACGGCACGCCGATCAAGAGCATCAACCCGCGCAACCAGTGGGTCCCGATCGCCGAGAGCGCCGCGGGTGACGAGGCCGTCGAGCTCTACCTGGAGGGCGCGTCCAACCCCGTCCTCCTCGACTACCACCCCTTCCTGCCGACGCAGGAGGGCGACATCCTCACCTCCTCGAAGGAGCCGTTGTACCGGCTGCGGCGCCTCGACCTCGCAGTGTTCGAGCCCGAGGTGTTCGATCTGTCCCTCGACCTCGAGGTGCTGTTCGAGCTGCAGGCGGAGCTCCCCGCCACGTCGCCGCGCCGCATGCGCATCCTGCAGGCGCTGGACGACGCGCTCGACGTGCTCGACCTGCAGCACATCGTGGAGACCGCCGGTGACGCGCGGGCCCGGCTCGCCGACGTCCTCGCCGCCCCGGCTGAGGCGAGTGCGCACCGGATCTCGGCCGTCGGCCACGCGCATATCGACTCCGCCTGGCTGTGGCCGGTGCGCGAGACGATCCGCAAGGTCGCCCGCACGACCTCGTCCATGACCACGCTCATCGAGGAGCAGTCCGACTTCCAGTACGGCATGTCCAGTGCGCAGCAGTACGCCTGGATCAAGGAGCACCGCCCAGAGGTGTGGGAGCGGGTCAAGGCCGCCGTCGCCGCCGGACGCTTCCTGCCGCTGGGCGGCATGTGGGTCGAGTCCGACACCGTCATGCCGACGGGCGAGTCGCTCGTGCGGCAGTTCTCGCACGGGCAGCGGTTCTTCGAGCGGGAGTTCGGCATCCGCTCGAAGGGCGTGTGGCTGCCGGACAGCTTCGGCTATTCGCCGGCCCTCCCGCAGCTGATGCGCCGTGCCGGGTTCGAGTGGTTCTTCACGCAGAAGATCTCGTGGAACCAGCAGAACGTCTTCCCGCACCACTCCTTCCTCTGGGAGGGCATCGACGGTTCGCAGGTGTTCACGCACTTCCCGTCGATGGACACCTACAACTCGCAGCTCAGCGGCATGGAGGTGGCGAAGGCCTCCCGTCAGTTCAAGGAGAACCGCCTCAGCTCGCGGTCGATCGCCCCTGTCGGCTGGGGTGATGGCGGCGGCGGCACGACGCGCGAGATGACGGGCAAGGCCGAGCGGCTGCGCGACCTCGAGGGCAGCGCGCAGGTCGTGTGGGAGCACCCCGACGTGTTCTTCGACGCCGCCAAGGCCGAGCTGCCGAACCCCGCCGTGTGGGTCGGCGAGCTCTACCTCGAACTGCACCGCGGCACGCTCACGAGCCAGCACGCCACGAAGGCTCTGCACCGCTGGGCAGAGCACGCGCTGGTGGAGGCCGAGCTGTGGGCCGCGACCGACGCCGTGCGCACCGGCGCCGCGTACCCGCAGGCCGAGCTCGACCGGCTCTGGCAGGCCGTGCTGCTGCACGAGTTCCACGACATCCTGCCCGGCACGTCGATCGCGTGGGTGCACCGCGAGGCCGTCGCCGTGCTGTCGGACGTGCTGTCGGATGCGCGCGACATCGCCGATGCCGCGCGCCGGTCGCTCGCCGGCGAGGGCGACCGCGAGCTGCGGTTCGAGCCGACCTCGGTCGGTCGGGGGCGCGCGCTCGGCGCCTCGTGGGTCCCTGAGCCCGTCGAAGGGGCGGTCTCGCTCGTCGAGGACGCTTCGGCAGGCTCAGCGGTCCACCCGGGATGGCGCCTGGAGAACGAGCTCGTGTCCGTGCTCGTCTCGGGCGAGGGCGTGATCGTCTCGGCCGTCGACAAGGCCACAGGGCGGGAGACGGTCGCGCCAGGCACGGCCGCCAACCTGTTCCAGCTGCACCAGGACTTCCCGAACATGTGGGACGCGTGGGACATCGACCGGTACTACCGCAACAGCGTCGACGACCTCACCGCGGTCTCGTCGATCGAGGCATCGCTCGTGAACGGTGTCGCGCAGATCGTCGTCGTGCGTCCGTTCTCGGAGTCGACGATCACGCAGACGATCACACTCGCCGCGGGCTCGAGGACCGTGCACCTCCGCAACGAGGTCGACTGGCACGAGACCGAGAAGCTGCTCAAGCTCGCCTTCCCGCTCGACATCCAGGCGTCGCACACCGAAGCCGAGACGCAGTTCGGCTACCAGGCGCGCGTCACCCACACGAACACGAGCTGGGAGGCGGCGAAGTTCGAGACGTCGATGCACCGCTTCGTGCTGGTGCGCGAGCAGGACTTCGGCGCGGCCCTCGTGAACGACTCGATCTACGGGTACGACACGACGCGCGAGGTGGGCGAGGACGGGGTCACCACGACCGTGCGACTCTCCCTGCTGCGGGCGCCGCGCTTCCCCGACCCGGACACGGATCACGGGCTGCACGAGATCGAGGTCGGCTTCGTGATCGGCGCCGACGCCGCGATCGCCACGGTCGAGGGCATCCGCCTCAACAGCGTGCCCACGGTGATCCGCGGCACGCGCGAGGTCGAGCCGCTGGTGGAGGTGTCGGGTGAGGGGATCGTCGTCTCGGCCGTGAAGCTCGCCGACGACGGCTCCGGCGACGTCATCGTGCGGGTGTACGAGGCGCTCGGGCGTCGTGCGGTCGGCGAGCTCTCGGTCGGCTTCGACCACCGCGGGGTGCGCGAGGTGAGCCTGATCGAGGACGAGATCGAGACGCCCCGTCTCGGGGGCGGGCTCCACCTCCGCCCCTTCGAGGTCCGCACCCTCCGCATCGCCCGCTGAGCCCCGGCCTCCTCGCGCCCGGCGCTCCGTGCCGGATCAGAAACGCGCCTCCCCGCCCTTCGGGAGGCGCGTTTCTCATCCCGCCGGGCGGGATCGGTGCGCGTCCTCGACGGTGCGCATCGCCGCGACGCCGTCGACCAGCGCAGGCCGCTGATCGGGGGCGTCGCGGAAGAAGGAGACGACGGAGGCCACGGCTGCCGGGTCAGACCCTAGGTGATGCGCATCGAGGATCACGGGGGCGCGTCCGGCGATCGAGATCGCCAGCTTCGGCCCGTGTGGGCCGACAGGCGTGGTGGTGCCGATCTCCTCCCAGGAGGCATCGACCCGGGCAGATCTGCGGACTCCGTGCAGGCCCCTCTCGTCGAGTACGAGACCCAGCGGCTGGCCCTGCGCGAGGACTTCCCGGCCGAGGCCGACGAGCGAGACGACGGCGAGCACGTACGGGCCCCATTCGAGAAGCCGACCGCCCATCGTCGGAAGGTCCAGGGCCTGAACGAGGAAGGCCGCCGCTGCGGGAAGCAAACCCGTCAGGGGAACGAGCCATGAGGAGATGCGGACGCCCGTGGACGGCGTGAATCGCAGCGGGCCGCTTGCCTCGATTCGGATCAGGCGTTCGCGCAAGGACCGCACCCAGAACCAGAGTGCCACCGCGAGCATCCCGGCGTAGAGAGCGAGTGCGATCAGGATGAGGCGGAAGCCTGGACGGGTATCCATGATCGCCAGCAGCAGGGGCAGCAGAGGAAGGATGCCGACGAGCCCGAGCGCCGCAGACGGGAAGCGGCCGTTCGGGTGGACCGATCGTGAGCCGTCGACGATGCGCGGGGACCGCGCGACAGTGTTCATCGGCATCCGCTGTCAGGCGGGCGGGAGGCGGAGGACGTCGGGCGACTCGCCGCCGGTGAGGTCGTCGGCAATGCGGAGGCTGCCGGCGAGGTCGTCGAGCGCACCGATGAGCGTGCCGAAGCGTTCGCGGTCGCTGCAGACGGCCGTCAACGTCACCAGGTGCGTGCCGGTGTCCCAGGTGTAGGTCGCGAAGGGCGGGGCCGAGGGAGAGGGCGGCGTCGGGACCACGAGCTTCTCGCCCACGCCGAGCCGGGTCGGGAAGGAGGTCGTGTCGTCGTACTCCATCGGCATCGACGCGCGGGCGATCCGGATGTCGGGCGTGAGCGCCTGCACCGTCGCCATCGCCACGACGAGGTCCGGCTCCGCCTTCCAGGTCCACGCGAGCACTCGCCCGTCGGCTTTCTTCATGAGCATCGGGGCGGCCTGGCTCATCGCCCAGGCTCCGAACCGCGAGCCGGGCCGTTCCGTCGCGCCGACCGCGGCGTTCACCTGACCGAGCAGCATCCGGATCGCGGCCTTGCGATGCCGGCGCCCCTTCCACCCGAGCGAGTCCGTCACGGGGATCCACAGCTGGGGGTCGGCGTCGGCGTGCAGTCGCATGGCTTCACGGTATCGGCCGAGGCTGAAGGATGCCGGTATGGCTCGGCGTCGCGGACAGGGCCCTCGGGTAGAGTTGCCACCGCCCGACCAGGGCTTCTCCTTGGCCGCCACCCCGTTAGGCATCTCTGTGACCTCCTCCGACGATCCGATCGATGCGTCGCGCGACGCCACCGCCGTACAGCCCCGCCCGCTGAAGATCCTCCTCGGGTGCGACACGTTCGCCCCCGACATCAACGGCGCCGCCCGCTTCGCCGAGCGTCTCGCCGCCGGACTCGTGCAGCGCGGGCACGAGGTGCACGTCGTCGCCCCCAACCAGGCCTACCGTCGCACCGCGCCTCGCACCGAGGTCATCGAGGGGGAGCCGATGACGCTCCACCGCCTGCCCTCCGTGCGCTGGGCCCCGCACGACTGGCTGCGCTTCGTGTGGCCGTGGCGCTCCAAGCACTACGCCCGGAAGGTGCTCGACGCCGTGCAGCCCGACGTCGTGCACATCCAGTCCCACATCGTGATCGGGCGTGGACTCGCCCGCATCGCGAAGCAGCGCGGCATCCCGGTCATCGCGACGAACCACGTCATGGCCGAGAACATCCTCGACCACACGACCATGCCGAAGTTCGTCGACGACCTGGTGCTCAAGTTCGCCTGGGCCGACGCGAAGCGCACCTTCGACCTGACGCGGGCGATCACCACGCCCACGCGTCGGGCCGCCGACTTCCTGGAGAAGACGGTCGAGGTGCGCGGCGTCATCCCGGTGAGCTGCGGCATCGACCGCTCCCAGTACACCCCGGTCATCGCCCCGCGCGAGGAGAACCGGCTCGTGTTCGTGGGCCGGCTGACGGCGGAGAAGCAGGTCGAGGTCATCCTCAAGGCGATGACGAAGCTCGACCCGGCGCTGAACACGACGTTCGACATCGTCGGCGGCGGAGACCAGCGCAAGCAGCTCGAGAGCCTGACGGCACAGCTCGGCCTGTCCGATCGAGTGACCTTCCACGGCCGGACCACCGACGAGGAGCTGCGGGCGCTGCTGTCCCGCGCGAGCCTCTTCGTCATCGCGTCGATCGCCGAGCTGCAGTCCATCGCGACGATGGAGGCCATGGCATCGGCGCTGCCGATCGTCGCCGCCGACGCCGTCGCCCTGCCCCACCTCGTGCACGACGGCGAGAACGGCCACCTCTTCACGCCGGGAGACGTCGACGAGCTCGCCGCGAAGCTCACCGCTGTTTTGACCGCCTCCCCCGGCGAGTACGAGCGGATGCAGAAGGCGTCCCTCGACGGCGTGGCCATCCACGACATCAACCGCACGCTCGACACCTTCGAGGCGCTGTACCGCGACGAGCCGCTGCCCGAGTGACGCGGATGCACGTCGTCTTCTTCGCCGATCAGCACCTCGACTCCCTCGGCGGGGCGCAGGTGTCGATGCGGCTGCAGCGGACGTTCCTGGAGCGCGCCGGCCATACCGTGACGGTCGTCGCGCCCCGTATGCACGCACGGCGTGACGACGCTGCATCGTCCCCCGGGAACGTCGACCTCCCGTCGCTGCCGATCACCCTGGACCGGGAGTACGCGATGACCTGGCCGGGTCGGGCGACCGATCGGGCCCTTGACCGGGCGATGGCGCATCGGCCTCCGGTCGACCTCGTGCACGTGCAGGCCGACTTCTGGGGCGCCTTCATCGGTCACCGGTTCGCCGCCCGCCATGGAATCCCGGTCGTGCACACGATGCACAACCGGGTCGACGTGGGGCTCGCCGCGGTCACGCCGCTGCACCGGCCCGTGCTCGCTGTGCTCAACCTCTGGCGCCGCACCGCCCTCCGAGGCATCGGTGTGCCGGTCGGCGGCAGCGACGGGTGGTCGTACCTCCGCGGGCTCGCGGCGGACGCCGCCGCCGTGACGGCGCCTTCCGGGCATTTCGCGCGGCGACTGGAGCAGAACGGCGTCGCCCGCACCGTCGACGTGGTGTGGAACGGCATCGACGACGACGTCCGCGCGCAGACGCTCGCGGCGGCTCCCGTCGAGCGGATGCCGGGGCGTCCTCGGTTCGTCTGGCTCGGGCGGATGAGTCCGGAGAAGCGCCTGCTCCCGTTCCTCCGCGCCTGGGTGGACGCGGACATCGACGCCGACCTCGAGGTGATCGGCGGCGGCGGAGAGCGGGCGGCGGCCGAACGGATCGTCGCGGGGCGTGCGGGCGTGCGGTTCGCCGGTCGCCTCTCCTATGCGCAGACCCTGGAGCGGATCGCCGCCGCCGATGCGCTCGTGCAGACGTCCATCGGATTCGAGACCCAGGGGATGACGCCGTTCGAGGCGGCCACCCTCGGCACGCCCTCCGTCGTGTGCGACCCCGACATCGCCGCTGAGCTGCAGGGCGGGCTCTGGGCTGTGCCGACGGCGGAGCCGCACGCCCGCGGACGCGCCCTCGAGGTGCAGCGGGTCGACGCCCTCGCCGCGACGCTGCGGCAGGCGGCCACGGACATCGCGGACGGGACCGCGCCGCAGCCGGTACCCGCCGTCGCGGACGCCTTCCGCCAGTCCTCGCGGACGGCCGCCATGATCGAGGTCTACGAGCGGGTGCTCTCCGGAGCCTGAGTGCTCACAGGAAGCCGTAGAAGTTCGACGAGAGCCAGCTGAGCACGACCGTCAGCAGACCGGCGCCGGAGACACCGATGGCGATCCCCGCGAGCAGCCGCGGTCCCGGCCGCCGTGCCGCGATGAGGCCGAGCACGAGCGCCGCCCCGTAGCCGATGAAGGTGAGGATGCCCGATCCCCCCTCGATCAGTCCGATCATGCTGTAGGTCCGGTCCGACATGTAGACGAACGGCCGCGCGAGGATGAGGAACACGTCGATCGCCAGCGTCACCAGCGCGACGATGAAGGCGGCGCGCCCGAGGGAGTCGCCGGGAGTGCGCGGCGCCGGCGGACCGTAGGGCGGGACGCCCTGCGCTGATCCGGGGGCGGATCCCGGCGCGGTCGGGTACGGCTGAGGGGTGGCGGTGGGGAAGGCCTGAGGGGCAGCGGCGGTGGGGAACACGTGCCCGCCACCCGGCGTCGGCGCGTAGGGGGCCCCGGGGGCGGGGGCCTGGGCACCGGGGTACTGCGGCTCGGCCGGAAGCGGAGGAGGGGTCGGGACTGCGGCCGGGTCGCCGGCACCGTCGCGCGAGGGGTGTGCGGGCTGCTGGGGGTCGCTCATGCCCCGAGCGTAGCCCTCCTCGCGGACGGCCGGGAGGTCAGCGGTAGACGTGGCCGGGGTCGGCCTGCGACAGGGCGTCCTGTCCGGTGACGCGGCTCCAGTCCGTGGGGGTGCGACGGTAGCCGTCGCGCCGCAGTTCGACGAACGTGGCGATGATCGCCCAGATGCTGAGGGCGAGGAGGAGGATGAGGAGTAGCATGGCAGAAAAGCTACGCTCGGTGTTATGCTGCCACGAGTGGCGGATCGGGCACTGTTCGTAGGAAAACTGCCATTCCGGGAGATGTGATGAAGACCGTCGCGTGCGTGGTGCAGGACGGCTTCGCACCGTTCGAGTTCGGGGTCGCCTGCGAGGCGTTCGGTCTGGACCGGTCGTCCGACGGGGTGCCGAACTTCGACTTCCGCATCGTCGCCCCACGGCCCGGGGTCGTGCGCTCCAAGATCGGCTTCTCCATCAACGTGGAGCATGATCTGTCCTTCGCCGCGGAGGCCGACCTCGTCGTGTTCTGCCCGGTGCCCCGGGAGACTTGGGGCGACATCGATCCGCTCCTCGTCGAGGTCGCCCGCGAAGCGGTGGCGCGCGGAGCCTGGGTGATGAGCGTGTGCAGCGGCTCGTTCATCCTCGCGGCGGCCGGAGTGCTGGACGGGCGGCGCGCCACGACGCACTGGATGTACGCGCACACGATGGCGGACATGTACCCCGACATCGACATCGATCCTGACGTGCTCTTCGTCCAGGACGGCCGCATCATCACCAGCGCGGGCACTGCCGCGGGCATCGACGCCTGCCTGCACCTGCTGCGACAGGAGCTCGGGGCGGAGATCACCAACCGGATCGCGCGTCGGATGGTCGTGCCGCCGCAGCGCGACGGGGGTCAGGCGCAGTTCATCGATCGGCCCATCCCGGTCGCACCCACGGACTCGCTCGCCGCGGTGGCCGACTGGGCGGTGGAGAACCTCCGTGACGAGTTGACGGTCGACCAGCTCGCGGCGCGGGCGCTCATGTCGCCGCGGACCTTCGCGCGCCGCTTCAAAGCCGAGTACGGGGCGACCCCCGCCGCGTGGCTCGGGCGGCAGCGGATCATCCAGGCCCAGCGTCTCCTCGAGCGCACCGACCTTCCGCTCGAGCACATCGCGACCGACTGCGGCTTCGGTTCCGCGGCCGTCCTGCGGCAGAACTTCGCCCGCGTGCTGGGCGTGACCCCCACCGCCTACCGCGCCCGCTTCTCCTGCGCCACCGCCCCCGCTGCCTGACCCTCGTCCCCTCGCGCTGCGCCCGCGCCGGACCCGTCCCGCGGGCCCGCAACGGCCCCGCCAACGTGCGGGATTGATAGCGCCCGCTAGCGGACCGTGTCCGGGGCGTTTTCCGTCCCCACGTCCGTCCCCGCGTCCGTCCCCGGTGCCTTGCGGGATCAAGAACGCGCGGGGCGGGGACCGTCCCCGGGGCCTTTTCCGTAGCGCTACCAGCCGCGTCCGTCCCGCGTCCGTTCTCCGCTGCCGTTCGGGATCAAGAACGCGCGGGCGTGGACCGTCCCCGGGGCCGTTTCCGTCCCGCCACCAGCCGCGTCCGTTCTCCGCTGCCGTTCGGGATCAAGAACGCGCTGGAGTGAGCCGCGTCCGGAGCGGCTTCCGTTCCGCTTCCGCGTCTGTCGAGCGGGATCAAGACTGCGCGCGCGGGGGTGGCATTCGGAGCTCTTTCCGTCCCGCTCCGTTGCGCCCCACTCCGGCCCGAGCCGCCCGGGGCGGGCGTCGTGCACTCCGCAGTGGATCTCGTCGGTGCGGCCGGCAGGCTAGCTGCATCGACGCGGGATCAGAATGGCTCCGCGGAATGGCAGACCGGGTGCGTTTTTGATCCCGCGCGAGAAGTGACGGGCGGGCGGGATCAGAATGGCTCCGCAGAAGGGGCTGGGAGGTGCGTTTTTGATCCCGCGCGGGATCGCGGGGCGGGGTGGGACGGGATCGGGAAGCGAGGAGGGGTCAGTGCCAGTGGGCGGGGGAGGGGAGGGTGACGTCGCGGACGTCGACCCCGGTGGGCGTGACCGTGGCGACCGCGTAGAGGAGGGACTGCGTCGGGTAGCCGTGCGGGCGGTTGTCGCGAATGATGGCGCGGTCGTCTTCCGGGGGCAGGGCGGCCGAAGCTCCGAGGAGCGCGGTCCACTCGGTCGCCCAGTCGGCGCTCGCCGCGGCGGGACCCAGCGCGCGGAACTCCGGGAGCCAGGCGGCGATGCGCGGGGTCTCCTCGTCGTCGAGGTCGTCGTGGGCGATCATGTGCGTCCCGGGCTCGATGGGTGTCTCCCGCAGCTCGGCACCGTCCCAGGAGAGCACCCGGGCGCCGTCCGGCCCCACTTCGAGCAGGTTGAAGCCGTGCATCGGCGGCGCACCCTGCGGGGAGCGACCGGTGACCGCGGCGAGCGGAAGGGTGCCGCGGGAGACCGCCGCGGTCGCGGAGAGGTCCTGCACATCGGCACGGTTGAGGAGCACGGCGAGGCGTCGTTCCACGGGGTTCACGGCGAGCCAGGCCCCACCGGCCCGCCGGTCACGGATGCCGATCACCCCCGGATACTCCTCGGGCCACCACTCGCCCAGGGCGTCCCACTCCCGAGCCGGGTCCTCGTCGCGGACGGCCAGCAGCCGCGCGGATCCCGCGACCTCGACATCGATCACCACCGTGCACACGCTTCCGAGTCTAGGTCGGTCGAGGCGGGCGGGACCCGCGACGAATCCGTGCGCGATGACCCTAGCGTCCGGACCCTGGGGCAGAATCGAGGCGTGAACATCGTCGTCGGAGTCACGGGCGGCATCGCCGCGTACAAGACGGTGCACCTCGTGCGCCTGCTCACGAAGGCCGGTCATGATGTGACCGTGGTGCCCACCGAGGACGCGCTGCGCTTCGTGGGCCTGCCGACCTGGGAGGCCCTGAGTCGGCACCCGGTGACGACGAGCGTGCATGAGGACGTCGCCCGTGTGCGGCACGTCGCCCTGGGCCAGGGAGCGGACCTCATCGTGATCGCCCCGGCGACGGCGAACTCGCTCGCGAAGATGGCCGCGGGGCTGGCCGACGACCTCCTCGGCACGACGCTGCTCGCGACCGAGGCGCCCGTGCTCGTCGCGCCCGCGATGCACGCGGAGATGTGGCGGAACGCGGCCACGCAGGCGAACATGGCGACGCTCCGGGAACGCGGCGTGCACGTGGTCGGACCGGCCGACGGCGAGCTGGCCGGCGGTGACAGCGGACCCGGTCGCATGGTCGAGCCGGAGGAGATCCTGGCGGCGGCCCAGGCGCTGCTGACACCGGGCGACCTGGCAGGCGTGCGGGTCGTCGTCTCGGCAGGCGGGACGCGGGAGCCCATCGATCCGGTGCGCTTCCTCGGCAACCGGAGCAGCGGGCGCCAGGGGGTCGCGCTCGCGGCGGAGGCGGCGGCGCGCGGCGCGGAGGTGGCGCTCGTCGCGGCGAACGTCTCCGGGGACGTGCTCGCGGAGGCCCGCCACCCGCACGTCCGGATCGTCCGGGTCGGCACGGCCGCGGAGCTGTCCGCGGCGATGAAGGAGGAATCCGCGGCGGCCGACGTCGTGCTGATGGCGGCGGCCGTGGCCGACTATCGACCGGTCGAGGTCTCCGCGCGCAAGCTCACCAAGGACCGCGGCGGGGTCGGCACCATCGAGCTCGTCGAGAACGAGGACATCGTCGCCGCGCTCGTCGAGAAGCGAGGCGCGGGACAGCTCATCGTCGCGTTCGCGGCGGAGACGCCCGAGGATGAGGCGGAGATGCTCGCCCGCGCCCGCGGCAAGCAGGAGCGCAAGGGGGTCGACCTGCTGGTGGTGAACGAGGTCGGCTGGGAGCAGGGGTTCGAGCGCGGCGAGAACGCCGTGCACATACTCGGGCCCGGCGGGGTCGTGGCGCGGACCGCGGCGGGGAGCAAGCGCGAGGTGGCGGCGGCCGTCTGGGACGAGGTCGCCCGCGAGAGGTGAGGGGCGGTGGAGTCGCGCACCGCCGAATGCTAAACTTGAGTCAACCAAACTCAACTTTCAGAAGGAGCATCTCCAGGAGGAGCGCATGACCACCCCGCAGACCGGATCCCCGAACCAGGAACAGCAGTCCGCCCTCGAGCAGTTCGGCATCAACCTGACCGACCGCGCCCGCGAGGGCAAGCTCGACCCCGTCATCGGACGGGACAGTGAGATCCGGCGTGTCAGCCAGGTGCTCACTCGTCGCACCAAGAACAACCCGGTGCTGATCGGCGAGCCCGGCGTCGGCAAGACGGCGGTGGTCGAAGGGCTCGCGCAGCGCATCGTCGCGGGCGACGTCGCGGAGTCCCTCAAGGACAAGGAGCTCGTCTCGCTCGACATCTCCGCCCTCGTCGCGGGCGCCATGTACCGCGGCCAGTTCGAGGAGCGCCTGAAGCAGGTCCTCAAGGAGATCACCGAGTCGGACGGCCAGGTCATCACGTTCATCGACGAGCTGCACGTGCTCATGGGTGCGGGCGGCGGCGAGGGCTCGGTCGCGGCGTCGAACATGCTCAAGCCGATGCTGGCCCGCGGCGAGCTGCGGCTCATCGGCGCCACCACGCTCAACGAGTACCGCGAGTTCATCGAGAAGGACGCCGCCCTCGAGCGCCGCTTCCAGCAGGTGTACGTCGGCGAACCGACCGTCGAGGACACGATCGCGATCCTCCGCGGGCTCAAGGGCCGCTACGAGGCGCACCACGGGGTGACCATCTCCGACAGCGCCCTCGTGGCCGCGGCGTCGCTGTCCAACCGCTACCTGCCCGCGCGGCAGCTTCCGGACAAGGCCATCGACCTGATCGACGAGTCGATGTCGCGCCTGAAGATGGAGATCGACTCCTCTCCGGTCGAGATCGACCAGCTCAAGCGCCAGGTCGACCGGCTGAAGCTGGAGGAGCTCGCGCTCAAGCGGGAGAAGGACGCCGCGTCCAAGGAGCGTCTCGGCACCCTGCGCGAGAACCTCGTCGAACTCGAGAAGGAGCTCGCCGGACTCGAAGCCCGGTGGGCGCGGGAACGGCAGGGTCTCAACCGCGTCGGTGAGCTGAAGAAGCAGCTCGACGACGCGATCACCCAGCGCGACCTCGCCATGCGCAACGCCGACTACACGAAGGCGTCGAAGCTCGAGTACGAGACGATCAAGCGCCTGGAGCGCGACATCGCGGAGGCGGAGCAGGCCGAGGCCACCGCCTCGAGCGAGCCGCGCATGGTGAACGAGCAGGTCACCGAGGAGGACATCGCGGCCGTAATCGCGGCCTGGACGGGCATCCCGGTCGGGCGGCTGCTGCAGGGGGAGAGCGAGAAGCTGCTGCACCTGGAGAACGAGCTCGGCAAGCGCCTCATCGGCCAGAAGGATGCCGTCAAGGCGGTGTCCGACGCCGTGCGCCGCTCGCGCGCGGGCATCAGCGATCCCGGTCGTCCCACGGGCTCGTTCCTCTTCCTCGGACCGACCGGTGTCGGCAAGACCGAGCTGGCCAAGGCGCTCGCGCAGTTCCTCTTCGACGACGAGCACGCCATGGTGCGCATCGACATGTCGGAATACGGCGAGAAGCACTCGGTCTCCCGGCTCGTCGGCGCCCCTCCCGGGTATGTCGGCTACGAGCAGGGCGGTCAGCTCACCGAGGCCGTGCGGCGTCGTCCCTACAGCGTGATCCTGCTCGACGAGGTCGAGAAGGCGCACCCCGAGGTGTTCGACGTGCTGCTGCAGGTGCTCGACGACGGGCGGCTGACCGACGGGCAGGGGCGCACGGTCGACTTCTCGAACGTGATCCTCATCCTGACCTCCAACCTGGGCTCGCCGATCCTCATCGACCCCGTGCTCTCCGTGGAGGAGAAGCGGGAGCAGGTGATGGCGCTCGTGCGCCAGGCGTTCCGGCCCGAGTTCCTGAACCGTCTCGATGACATCGTGATGTTCCAGGCGCTCACCGAGGACGACCTCGCGCAGATCGTGGAGCTGTCGGTCGACCAGCTTCACGACCGGCTGCGCGACCGTCGCCTCACGCTGGCGGTCACTCCTGGGGCGCGGTCGTGGCTGGCCGAGCGCGGTTACGACCCGGTGTTCGGCGCCCGCCCGCTGCGTCGCCTCATCCAGACCGAGGTGCAGAACAAGCTCGCGACCGCCCTCCTCTCGGGTGGCGTGCACGACGGCGACACCGTCCGCGTGGACGTGGCGGCCGACGGTACGGGCCTCGTGCTCACGGCGACGACCCCCGAGCCGGAGGTCGAGGACGACGACGTGATCGAGGCGGAGCTGCTCGACGACTGATCCCGACCGGCACATAGCGAGAAGGCCCGGTATGCGCGACGCATACCGGGCCTTTCGTGTGTCGATGCTCAGGCGCTGAGGACGACCGTCTCCGCGATCGGACGACGCACGCGCGGGGCGACCTCGCGCTCCTGCAGCACCTCCGGCAGGGCCTCGATGTCGCCGAACTCGCCGACGGCGATGACGGTGGCGGGGGTGAAGCGCGCCTCCAGGTCGGCGAACTCGCGGACGACCTCGGGGTCGAAGCCGCTCATCTGGTGCACGACGAGGCCGTCGTGGTGGGCCTGCACGGAGAAGTGCGCCACGGCCTGGCCGAGGTCGTAGAACGCGTGGCTGATCGGCGTGCCGTCGGCGGTCGCGGTCTCGGCGATCGCGACGACGAGCACGGCCGCGTTGCCGGCCCAGGCCTGGTTGAAGCCCATGAGCGCGTCGACGATCTGGGCGTGCAGGGCGGTGCCGCGGCGGGCGACGATGAAGCGCCACGGCTGGATGTTGTTGGCGGAGGGGCTCCAGCGGGCGGCCTCGAGCGCGGTGGCGAGCTTGGCCTCGTCGATCGGATGCTGCGCGTCGTACGCGCGGGGGCTCCAGCGGCCGGCGAGGACGTCGAGGACGGGGTGCTCGGTCGGGGCGGTGCGGTCGATGACGGGAGTGCTCACGGAAGTGCCTTTCGGACGGAGGGGATCGGACACCGTCGTCCGCGTACACGGGGGATGAACCGATGCATGTGCATGCATATTCCCGGAGGTCGGTTCGCGTCAATCCAGGAGGTTGCGGGAGGCGGCGTCGGCGAGCGCGGCGCGGACGGCGCGGATCGAGGGGGCGTCCGCGGACACCCGCCGCGCGGAGGAGAAGATCTCCCGGCGCGGTTCCTGCGGGAGCGGGGCGAGGTCGACCGTCGGGGTGTCGCCCGCCCACACGAGCTCGGGGAGGAGCCCCACCGCGAGCCCGGCGTGGATGAGCCGGACGTGCGCGGTGAGGTCGGCGAGCTCGAAACGCACGTCCGGCTCGAACCCGGCGGTGCGACAGAGCTGCTCGGCCCACGCGCGGGACGCCGTGCCGGCAGGCTCGAGCACCCACGGCTCCGCGCGGGTGGCCCACAGGGCGGCGACGGGGTCGGCAGCTCCCGCAGCTCCGGGGCGCCGGGCGAGGGCGATGGCGTCGTGGGCGAGCACGACACGGTCGAGGTCGGCGTGGATGGGGCGTGTGCGCCCCGGATACTGCTCGGCGAGGATGAGGTCGTAGTCGCGGCTGGAGACGCCCACGAGGCCGGATTCCGGGTCGCGCTCGGTCACCTCGACGCGCAGGGCGGGGTGGCGCTCGCCGAGGGCCGCGAGGGCGCGGGGCAGCAAGGAGTGCGCGGTGGACTGGAACACCGCGAGGCGCACGGTGCCGGTCACCTCGGTGAGCGACTCGGCGACGGCGACCTGGGCGTGCTCGAGCTGATCGAGGATGCCGATGGCCTCGGCGACCAGCACGTTCCCCTGCGGCGTGAACTGCACCCCGCGACCGACCCGACGCAGCAGTGGCACTCCGACATCGCGCTCCAACGCGGCGAGCTGCTGGGACACGGAGGCCTTGCTGTAGGACAGCGCGTCGGCCACCGCGGAGAGCGTGCCGCGGCGCGACAGTTCCACGAGCAGACGCAGGCGGTGGGCGTCCAGCACGACGGCTCCCAATCGTTCGGGATGAGTGAACAGAATCCACTCGAATCGGTTGATAGACGGAGCCTACCGAGCGGCTGGACAATGATCCAGCCGCACACGACACCCGGGTGTGCGAGGCCGAGGAAGGTACCCCCGCCCCATGACCGTCATCGACGACACCACCCCCCGCACCGAAGAGGTCGCCGCGCTCGTGCAGCGCTGGCTCGCCGAGAGCGAGACCCACCCGGTCGAGCCGGCCGCCCAGCGCCTCTCCGAGGTGCTCAAGGACCCGAACGGACTGGACTTCACCGTCGGCTTCGTCGACGGCGTCATGCGTCCGGAGGACCTGCGGGTCGCCGGCCGCAAGCTCGCCGAGCTGTCGGACATCACGCCCACGCTGCTGCCCGGCTACCTCCGGGCCGCCATCAAGGCCGGCGGGTTCTGGGCGCCGAAGCTCCCGAACGTCGTCGTCCCGATCTCGCGGCGCGTGCTGCGGGCCATGGTCGGCCACCTCGTGCTCGACGCGACGCCGTCCAAGCTCGGCCCGGCCATCGCCAAGCTCCGCAAGACCGGCAACCGTCTGAACCTCAACCTCCTCGGCGAGGCCGTGCTCGGCGAGCGCGAGGCGGGCCGCCGACTGCAGGGCACGTACGACTTCCTCGCCCGCCCGGACGTCGACTACGTCTCGATCAAGGTCTCGAGCGTCGTCAGTCAGCTCTCCATGTGGTCGTTCGACGAGGCCGTCGCCGATGTCGTGGAGAAGCTCACCCCGCTGTACCGGCTCGCGGCGAAGGCCGAGGCGAAGGGGGCCCGCACCGGGACGCAGAAGTTCATCAACCTCGACATGGAGGAGTACCGCGACCTCGACCTGACGATCGCGGCCTTCACGAGCATCCTCGACCAGCCGGGCCTGGAGGACCTCGAGGCGGGCATCGTGCTGCAGGCGTATCTCCCCGACGCGCTCGGCGCCATGCAGCGGCTCCAGGAGTGGGCGGCCGCGCGCCGCGCCAAGGGCGGAGCGCCGATCAAGGTGCGCGTCGTCAAGGGCGCGAACCTCGCGATGGAGGAGGTCGACGCGAAGGTGCACGGCTGGCCGCTCGCGACCTACGGCGCCAAGCAGGACTCCGACACGAACTATAAGCGCGTGCTCGACTGGGCGATGACCCCCGAGCGGCTCGACGCCGTGCGTATCGGCGTCGCCGGTCACAACCTCTTCGACATCGCGTACACGTGGTTGCTGGCGAAGGCCCGTGGTGTGACCGGCCCTTCGACAGGCTCAGGGACCCAGGGGAGCGCGGCCTCAGGGACCCAGGGGCAGAAGGGCGCCCTCGTGGAGTACGAGATGCTGCTCGGCATGGCGACCGGGCAGGCCGAGGCCGTCCGCAAGGACGTCGGC
Organism: Microbacterium sp. NRRL B-14842; assembly: GCF_050470785.1. Classification (NCBI taxonomy): domain Bacteria; kingdom Bacillati; phylum Actinomycetota; class Actinomycetes; order Micrococcales; family Microbacteriaceae; genus Microbacterium; species Microbacterium sp. NRRL B-14842. The sequence continues at coordinate 3,380,144 of NZ_JBFLUM010000001.1, forward strand.
CGTCTCCTGCTCTACACGCCGGTCGTGAACCCGGCGGAGTTCGACGTCGCCATCGCCTACCTCGTGCGGCGCCTCGAGGAGAACGCGAGCCCCGAGAACTTCATGTCGGCCGTGTTCGAGCTGGCCTCGAACCCGACCCTGCTCACCCGCGAGCGGGAGCGCTTCGAGCGCTCGCTCGCCGCGCTCGTCGCCGACCCGTCGGTGCCGGGCCCGAACCGCACGCAGGACCGCACGGCTCCGCGCCCCGCCGCCACGACGGACGGCTTCGCGAACGAGCCCGACACCGATCCCGCGCTCGCCGCGAACCGCGCGTGGGGCCGGGAGATCCTGCAGCGCTCGGTCTCCTCGACGCTCGGCCGGGACGCGATCGCCGCGGCCCGCATCGAGACCGACGCCGAGCTGGACGCCGTGTTCGCGGCCGCCACGTCCGCCGCAGAGAAATGGGCAGCGCTTCCCGCCGCCGAGCGCGCCGCCGTCCTGCACCGCGCGGGCGACGAGCTCGCCGCCCGCCGCGGCGAGCTGCTGGAGATCATGGCGCACGAAGCAGGCAAGACCATCGCCGAGGCCGACCCCGAGGTCAGCGAGGCGATCGACTTCGCGCACTACTACGCCGAGCGCGCGAAGGATCTCAAGGCCATCCCCGGCGCCGAGTTCGTGCCGTCGAAGGTGACCGTGGTCACGCCGCCGTGGAACTTCCCCGTGGCGATCCCCGCCGGCGGTGTGCTGGCCGGCCTCGCCTCCGGATCCGGCGTGATCATCAAGCCCGCCAAGCTCACCCAGCGGTGCGGCGCCGTGATGGTCGAGGCGCTGTGGGCCGCGGGCGTCCCGCGCGATCTGCTCGCCCTCGTCGACCTCGCCTCCCGCGACCTGGGCACCCGCCTGGTGGCGAGCCCCCAGGTCGACCGGGTCATCCTCACCGGGGCCTACGAGACCGCACAGCTGTTCCGCTCCTTCCGGGCCGACCTGCCGCTGCTCGCCGAGACCAGCGGCAAGAACGCGATCATCGTGACGCCGTCGGCCGACCTCGACCTCGCCGCCGCCGACGTCGCCCGCAGCGCGTTCGGCCACGCCGGTCAGAAGTGCTCGGCCGCGTCCCTGGCGATCCTCGTCGGGTCGGTGGCGGACTCGAAGCGCTTCGAGCGGCAGCTCGTGGACGCGGTCACCTCGATGCGCGTCGGGCTTCCCGACGACCCCGCCACGCAGATGGGGCCGATCATCGAGCCCGCGAACGGCAAGCTCCTCACCGCGCTCACCACTCTCGACAAGGGCGAGCGCTGGCTGGTCGAGCCCCGGAAGCTCGATGACGAGGGGAAGCAGTGGACACCGGGGGTGAAGACCGGCGTGCGCGAGGGCTCGTACTTCCACCTCACCGAGTTCTTCGGACCCGTGCTCGGCATCATGCACGCGAAGGACCTCGACGAGGCCATCCGGCTGCAGAACGCGGTCGACTACGGCCTCACCGCGGGGCTGCACTCGCTGGACTCCGCCGAGGTCGCGACCTGGCTGGACCGCGTCGAAGCGGGCAACCTGTACGTGAACCGAGGCATCACCGGCGCCATCGTGCAGCGCCAGCCCTTCGGCGGCTGGAAGCGCTCGGCCGTGGGCGCCGGGGCCAAGGCCGGCGGTCCGAACTACCTCTTCGGTCTGGGCGAGTGGCGTGCGGGCGAGCTGCCCGCCGCGGCTCCGGGGGCGGCGGTGACCCCCGCGGTGACCGGGCTGCTGGAGGCCGCCGCACCCGAGCTCGACCCGCTGGGCATCGAGTGGCTGCGCCGTGCCGCGGCCGCCGACGAGCGCGCGTGGACCGACGAGTTCGGCGCCGTGAGCGACAAGTCCGGACTCGGCGTCGAGCGCAACGTGTTCCGGTACCGTCCCGTGGCCGTCGACGTCCGCATCGCCGAGGACGCGCCGCTCGCCGAGGGGGTCCGGGTGCTCGCCGCTGCCCTGCGCAGCGGCAGCCCGTTCACCGTGTCGGCCGCGTCGCTGCCGTCCCGCGTGGAGAAGGCGCTCAAGACCCAGGGCGTGACCGTGAAGACCGAGTCCGATGCCGCGTGGACCAAGCGCTACGCAAAGGGGGCCCGGTCGTGGCAGCGGGTGCGGCTCGTGGGCGGCGACGCCGGCGCGCTGCACACGGCCCTCGACGGCAGCCCCGACGTCGCGGTCTGGTCGCACGCCGTGACCGGAGCGGGCCGGGTGGAGATGCTCCCGTTCCTGCACGAGCAGGCCGTGTCGATCACCAACCACCGCTTCGGCAACCCCACCACGCTCTCGGAGGGCATCCTCTGACGCCGAGACCCCGGCTACACGTCGAGACCCCCTGCTGCACGCGCGTGCAGCAGGGGGTCTCGGCGCGAAAGCGGGGTCTCGGGATCAGCCGCGCAGAGCCTCGGAGAGCTTCACCCGCGAGCCCATCCGGAGCAGGGAGTTCTCGTAGATCTTCGCGCCGACGACGATCGCCGCGACGCAGCTCGCCAGGAGGATCGCGAGGCTCAGCAGCGGCTCCCACCACTGCGCCTCACCGACGAAGAGACGCATCGGCATTCCGACCGGAGCCGAGAACGGCACGTACGACATGATCGTCAGCACCAACGGGTTGTCGTTGAACACGATCACCAGCACGTACGGCGCCATGATGAGCATCGTGATGGGGGTCGTCGTCGAGCCGATGTCCTCCTGACGGGAGACCATGGAGGCGGCCGCCGCGAACATCGCCGCGAGCAGGATGAACCCGAAGAGGAAGAACACCGCGAACCAGATGATGGGGGCGCCGAGGGTGGTCAGAACCTCGCGTTGACCCGTCACAATGAGGCCGATGGTGGCGACGGCCGCGAGGGCGAGGATCTGCCCCATCGCGAGCACCGTGTTGCCGATGACCTTGCCGGCGAGCAGGGTGCGCGCGGGGATCGCCGACAGCAGCACCTCGACCACCCTGGTCTGCTTCTCCTCGACCACGCTCTGGGCGATAGTGCCGCCGAACGTGGCCGCGGCCATCATGAAGACGAGCCCGAACGCGATCGCGATGAAGTAGCGCAGCAGCGGGTTGGTGGTCACCGGCTCGAGGATGACGACCTCGGGCGAGAGCGACAGCCCGGACACGAGCGACCCGGGGGCATCCTCCAGGGCGACGATCGTGTAGCCCGCGGCGTTGTCGCCCGCGAGCACCGCCGCATCGACGTCGCCCTCGCGGACCAGCTCCTCGGCCTCGGCGCGGGAGGCGACCTCGGTCACCTCGACGTCGGGCAGGGCGGACACGGCGCCCGCGGTCTTCGAGGTCACGGCCACCGGCATGGCGTCGTTGTTCTGGCTCGCGAAGCCGCCGAACAGCACGCCGGCGAGGGCGATGAGCAGCAGGATGCCGGTCGAGATCAGGAACGCCTTGCTGCGGAGCTTGGAGCCGATCTCCCGCTCGGCGACCAGCCAGATCCCGTTCCGTGCGGGGGTCGAGGCGTTCACTGGATGACCTCCTTGAAGATCTGGGCGAGGGAGGGGTGCTTGGGTGCGAAGCTCGCGACGTCGCCGCGCGCGACCGCCGACTGCAGCACACGCTGCGCGGTGTCGGGGCCGTCCGCGTCGAAGAGCGCGTAGCCGCCCTCGAAGTCGACGACCGTGACCCCGGGCTCGGTGCGCAGCCACCCGGCGTCCCCCGCGGAGACCAGCTCGTACCGATCGCGGGCGTGCTCGGCGCGGAGGCCGTCCCGGGATCCGGCCGCCCGGATGGTGCCTCCGGCGAGGATGACGAGATCGTCGCAGAGACGCTCGACCACGTCGAGCTGGTGCGAGGAGAAGAGGATCGAGGCGCCGCGGGCCGCGCTGGCCTGCAGGACCCCGGCGACGACGTCAACCGCGAGGGGGTCCAGGCCGGAGAAGGGCTCGTCGAGGATCAGCACCTCGGGGTCGTGCACGAGCGACGCGGCGATCTGCGCGCGCTGCTGGTTGCCGAGCGACAGCGACTCGATCGTGTCGTCGAGGCGCTCGCCGAGCCCGAGCTCCGTGAGCAGCGCGGTCGCCCGCTCCGTCGCCTCCGGCTTGCTGAATCCGTGCAGGCGCGCGAGGTAGACGATCTGCTCCAGGACCTTCATCTTCGGATACAGGCCGCGCTCCTCGGGCATGTAGCCGAAGCGGCGGCGGTCGCTGGTGGTGAGGGGCGCCCCGTCGAGGTCGACCCGTCCGCCGTCCGACGACAGCAGGCCGAGGATGATGCGCATGGTCGTGGTCTTGCCGGCGCCGTTGCCGCCGACGAAGCCGGTGAGGCGGCCCGGCGCGACCGTGAACGACACGTCGTCCAGCACCCGGCGGCTGCCGTAGCTCTTGGTGATGCCGGAGAGTTCCAGCAGTCCGGTTGTCATGTCGTGGTGCTCCGTCCGAAGGTGATCCGCATGATCTTCACGCTATTGAGCGCGGGCGGGGCGGGGCATCCCCCGCAGGGGGGACTGCGACGGATCAGCCGCGGGGCGGACGGCCGGCGTGCAGCACCGTGCGCACGAGCAGGCCGGCGACCAACGCCCAGAACGCCGCACTCACCCCGAGCACCGCGATGCCGGAGGCGGCGACGAGAAACGTGACGACCGCGGGGAGCCGCTCACCGGGGTCGTCGATCGCCTGCTGGACGGCCGCGCCGAAGGCGCCGAACAGCGCCAGCCCCGCGACCGCCGGGATCACCGCCGTCGGGGCGAGCACGACGAGCGTGGCGAAGGCGGCGGAGAACGCGCCCAGCACGAGGTAGGACGCTCCGGTCGAGACACCGGCGAGCCAGCGCCGGCTGGGGTCGGGGTCGGCGTCGGGGGACGCGGCGAGGGCCGCGCTGATGGCGGCGAGGTTGATCGCATGACCGCCCGCCGGAGCGCCGAGCGCCGTGCCGAGACCGGTCACGAGCATCGCCGGACGCCACGGGACCTCGTAGCCGAAGCTGCGCATGATCGCGATACCCGGCACGTTCTGCGACGCCATGGTCACGATGAACAGCGGCAGCGCGATGCCGACCAGGGCCCCGACCGTGAAGGCCGGCATCGTCAGCTCGAACCGCGGCAGGAGGACAGCCGGGTCGACCGGTGTGCCCGCAGTGACCAGCGTGACGGCGACCACCGCAGCCGCGGCGACGAATGCGAGCGGCACAGCCCACCGGTGAGCCAGACGGGCGAAGACCAGCCAGGTCAGCACGACCGGGAGCACACCCCACGGGTTCGCGACGATCCCGGTGATCGGCGCGAGGCAGAGCGGCAGCAGCACCCCTGCCAGCATGGCCTGGGCGATCGACGGCGGGATCCGGGCAATCAGAGCACCGAGTGCGGGCCAGAGCGCCGTGAGGAGGATGAGGGACGCCGTCACGAGGAAGGCTCCGACGGCGGCGGGCCAGCCGCCCTCGACGCTGCCGGTCGCCACGAGCAGGGCAGCACCGGGGGTGGACCACGCGGCCGTGATCGGCATCCGGTAGCGCCAGGCCAGCACGATGCAGGCGAGCCCCATCGCGAGGCTCACGGCGAGGAGTCCGCTGGCCGCCTGCGCCGCCGACGCGCCCACGGCGTCGAGCCCCGTGAGCACCACCGCGAAGGAGCTCGTGAACCCGACCAGCGCCGTGACGATCCCGGCGACGATCGGACGGGTTACGGGGACGGCGGCGGGCATGGCTCCGAGAGTATCGCGGGGGAGCGGTCCGCCTCCGGTCAGGCCAGCCCCATCCGATGCGCGAGCACGACGGCCTGCACGCGGTCCCTGGCGCCGAGCTTCTGGAGGATGCGCGAGACATGGGTCTTCACGGTGGCCTCGCCGATGAACAGAGCCCGAGCGATCTCGGCGTTGCTGCGGGCGTCGGCGAGCAGGGTCAGCACCTCGGCCTCCCGCTCGGTCAGCGGCTCCGCGAGTACGGCCGTCGCGGGCGCTTTCGCCACCGCGCGGGCGGGAGCGGCGCCGGCTTCCGGGGTCGCTCCGGCGAAGCGGGTGAGGACGCGGCGGGTCACCTCGGGTGCCAGCATGCCGTCCCCGGCCGCGAGAGCGCGCACCGCGGAGATGAGATCCTCGGCGCCCGCGTTCTTGAGGAGGAATCCGCTCGCGCCGGCTTCGAGCGCCTGATAGAGATAGTCGTCGCGGTCGAACGTCGTCACGATCGCGATCGCGGCGCCCACCGACGGGTCGGCGACGAGGCGGCGCGTCGCCTCGATCCCGTCCATATCGGGCATCTGCACGTCCATCGTGATGACGTCAGGGCGCAGCGCGGCGGCCTGCGCGACCGCCTCGGCTCCCGTCGAGGCCTCGCCCACGACGGCGATGTCGGGCTGGGTGTCGAGGATCGTGCGGAATCCCGCGCGGAGGAGGGCGTGGTCGTCGACGAGGAGCACCCGGATCGGCGCGGTCATCGTGCGCCCTCCGGCACGGCCGTGCCGAGCGGCACCCGCGCCCGGACCCGCAGACCCCCGGCGACGCGCGGAGTGACCTCGACGGTGCCGCCGGAGGCCGCCGCGCGCTCGCGCATCCCGAGCTGTCCGAGACCGGGTCGCAGCTGGGCGATGGCGCGGCCGGTGTTCACGACCTCGACCTCCACGCCGTCGTCGTCGTAGCGCACGCGCACGTCCGCGGTCGCCCCCGGTCCGGCGTGCCGACGGGCGTTGGTCAGCGATTCCTGTGCGATCCGGTACAGGTTCACGGCGACGAGCGAGGGAACGGGCACCGGATCGCCGATCACGGTGTACGCGGTGGGGAGACCCGCCTCGGTCGATGCCTGCGCGAGCGCCGCGATGTCGTCGAGGGAGACGGTCGACGCCGACTCGGTCGTATCGCCGCCGGGAGTGCGCAGCGTCTCCAGCAGCTGGCGCAGTTCCTGGATCGCGTCCCGCGCGGAGGACTCGATCCCGGAGAGGATGCGCGCCGACTGGGCGGGATCGCTCTCGAGCACGAGGCGCGCGGCGCCCGCCTGCACGCCCATCACCGACACGTGGTGGGCGACGACGTCGTGCAGCTCCCTGGCGATCCGCACCCGATCGAGGGCCACTGCCTGCGCGGCCGTGACCTCGCGCTCGCGCTCCAGTTCGCGGGTGCGCTCTTCCAGCACGGTGCGCTGCTCGGCTGCCGCCCAGGAGCGTTCGCCGAAGTAATAGGCACCGCCGAAGTACAGGGCGTTGAGGAGGATCTGGATGAGCATGAACGCCACGTAGGGCGACATGGCCCCGGCGACGACGTCCGCCTTGTCGGCCTCGCTGATGGCGTCGCGGTACATGGTGATGAGGAGCCACACGAACATGCCGACGATGATGGCGACGCGGACGACGAGGGCCTTCCGGCGATCGTTCATCCAGGCGCCGACCGTGTAGAGCGCGATGAACATCGCGATGTTGCCGACGTAGATCTCCGGCACCCGGATCGTCACAGCCGTGAAGTAGGCCAGCGACACCACGACGGCCACGGTGCCGGGCCAGCGTCGGCGGAACCCGAGCGGCGCCGCCACGACGACGGCGTAGACGAGCGCGGTCCACAGCGGAGCCTGCTCGTCGCCGTAGACCTGGGCGATGGAGGAGAGCGCCGCGCTGAGGATCGCGCCGACGAAGAGGACGAGCGCGAGGAGGAGGTCGCCGCGCTGGTCGCGCAGGGTCGGCGTCCGGGTGAAGGCCATCCCTCCACCGTAGGGCGGGGGCTGTCGCGCGGCATCCCCCGTGCGACGGACGCGGGCGGTACGTCTGCCAGGATCAGGTGTGACCTCCTCGCCGCGCCCGCGCCTGGCACCGCTCTACCTCGCCGGGTTCACCACCGCGTTCGGCGCGCACGGCATCGCCGCGGCCCTCGGCGCCGAGACCGAGGACATCGGCTGGACGCTGCTGGCGTTCGGTTTCACGCTCGCGCTGTACGACCTCGCCGAGGTGTTGCTGAAACCGCTCTTCGGTGCCCTCAGCGACCGGGTCGGCGTGCGGCCGGTGATCGTCGGCGGGCTGCTGGCCTTCACCGCGTTCTCGGTCGTCGGAGCTCTGGCCCCCGGCATGGTCGGTCTCGTGATCGCGCGCTTCGGCCAGGGAGCCGCGGCCTCCGCGTTCTCGCCGGCCTCGTCCGCTGCGGTGGCGCGGTTGACGGACGAGGCGTCGCGTGGCCGGTACTTCGGGCGCTACGGCTCCTGGAAGAGTCTCGGCTACGCCCTCGGCCCGCTGCTCGGCGCGGTGCTCGTGGTCGTGGGAGGGATCCCTGCACTGTTCTGGGCCCTCGCCGTGCTCGGACTCGCGGCAGCCGGATGGGTGCTCCTCGCCGTCCCCGCCGTGCCGGTGCTGCCCCGGAAGCGGGTGACCCTCGTCGACCTCGGCCGGGAGCTCCTCGCCCCGGGGTTCCTCGTCCCGACCCTCGTGCTGGCGGCCACGACCGGTGCGCTCGCCGTGGCCGTGGGATTCCTCCCGCTGCTCGGGCGACAGGCCGGGCTCGGCACGGTGGGCAGCATGGCGATCGTCACGGTGCTGGCGATCGTGTCGAGCATCGTGCAGCCGTTCGTCGGCGCGGCGCACGACCGCGGTCGGCTCTCCGTCCGTCTCGGGGCCGTCGGCGGGCTGCTCCTGATCGGCCTCGGCATCGGGCTCACCGCGCTGTGGGTGACGCCGATCGTGCTGTGCGTCACGGGCGTGCTGGTCGGCGCCGGGGTGGGCCTGGCGACGCCGGTGGCGTTCTCGCACTTGGCGGCATCGACGCCCGCGGAACGCATGGGACGCACGATGGGCAGTGCGGAGCTGGGCCGGGAGCTGGGCGACGCGGGTGGCCCGTTGGTCGCCGGGGCCGTGGCGACGGCGACGGTGCCGGCGGTCGGAATCGGCGTCATCGCGGCGCTCACGGCGGGAGCCGGGGCCGTGGCGCTCCTCGGTCTCCGACTGCCGCGCGTCGACGCGCGGCCGGACCAGAACCGGGCGAACGGACACGACGGCGAAGGTCGGAAGTATGAAGCGACATGAAGAGCGCCGAGTGCAATACGATCCAGTACTCAGTACTACAACTTCATTCTGAAGCACTGTGGAGAGATCGCGTGCAAGTGAATAAAACCGTGCTGTGGGGAGTAGTGGGGGCGGGGGTGGCCATCTTCCTCGTGGTGATATGCGCGGTCTTGGTCATTCCTGCTCTCACGAAGACACCGGGGCCCGGCGATCAGTTCGAGTTCCCGATCAGCTGGCAGCGATCGAAGGACCCAGACGTCCCGGATGCCGCCAACACAACCATCGAGCTCTACGAGGACGGAACTGCCCAGCTGTCGGGAATCTCATTGGGGCACATCGAGACGTCTGCTGACGCCCGGCTTTGTGTCGCTGACGCCAGCGAGGGAGATGCTGGCGATGCGCGTTGGGAGGTGGACGACGACGGTGTACTTCACGTTCGTAGCGTCGACGGAGAAGCGGTCTTCCTGCCTGGGGCAGGACGGTTCTCGGGCTCCGACTGGTCCGAGCTTCGCGAACCGTTCTGTGACGAGACCTTCGTTGACTTCAGTCCATCGCGGGATGAAGCGGAGGATGCTGCCGCACGGCGTGTGCGGGGTAGCAGTTCTCCGATGGCACCACCTATGAGCTTCGCTCCCGGGACTGCACGTGTCTGCTGAGTCAGTGATTGGACCGATACTGATCGTGATCGGGCTTGCCCTGATGCTCTTCCGCAGGTCTGTTTCCCAGATCTTCCATCACGGCGTGGAGAGGATGTACGGGGAGCCGTTAGCTGATGATGCGATGCCGCCCGGGAGGACGCCGATGAGGATGCTCATCGTCGGGATATTCTTCATCGGCTTCGGCGTCTTCACTCTCGTCGGCGCACTTCTGCAGTAGCGGTGGCACAACGCTGACATGGTGATGTCGGGTGAATCGATTTGTCAGGTATTCGCCCTAGAGGCGATAGCCCGATAGCCGAGCAGGCGCTCGATCACGCGGGCCACGCCGTCCTCGTCGTTGGTCGCGGTGGTCTCGTCCGCGGCCTCCTGCACGACGGGTTCCGCGTGCGCCATCGCCACGCCGTGACCGGCCCAGCGGAGCATCTCGACATCGTTGAGGGCGTCTCCGAACGCCACGACGTCGGAGCGATCGATGCCGAGGTGGGTGCAGAGGCGCGCGAGTCCCGTGGCCTTCGTGACGCCCTGCGCCATGACCTCGACGAACGGGGCGCCGGACAGCGTAGCCTCGAAGCCGGTGAGCCCGAGGGACCGCAGGGTCTCGAAGAGTGCGGCGGGCGCGAGCTCGGGGTGCCGGATCACGAGTTTGAGCGTCGGCGCGGCCAGCACCTCGTCCAGCGGGACGCCGCCCATCGTCGCGGGGTCGCGCTTGTGGTCGGACAGCTGCGCGATCGCCGCGTAGCCGTGCTGTGCGATGAACGTCTCGCCGCCCTCCCGTACGCTCGCGAAGAGCAGGCCGGGAACGCTGGCGCGCAGCGCGTCGGCGAGAGTGCGAAGGGTCGCGGGCGGCAGCTCCTCGGCGAACAGCATGCGGCCCTCGGCGAGATGCGTCGCGTACGCGCCGTTGCCGCACAGCGCCCACCCGTCGAATCCGGCGTCGGCGGCGATCACGCGAAGGCCGATGGGCTGGCGGGCGGTGACCGGCACCACCGCGACACCGGCGTCCCGCGCGGCATCGATCGCCGCACGGGTGCGCGGCGACACCGCGGATGCGCTGTCGAGCAGCGTGCCGTCGAGGTCGGTCGCGATCAGCCGCACGGAATGGGTCCCTGAGTCTGCCATGCGATGGGTCCCTGAGCCTGTCGAAGGGCCTGAGCCTGTCGAAGGGTCAGGAGAAGATCATCGGCAGGTCGTCGTCGGCGTCGTTGCCGCCGAAGTCCACATCGACCACCACGGGCACGTGGTCGCTGGGCTGCTCGCCCTTGCGCTCGTTGCGGTGGATCGACGCGCCGGTGACGGCATCGGCGAACGTCTTCGAGCCGAGGATGAAGTCGATGCGGATGCCCTCGTTGCGCGGGAACTTCAGCCGCTGGTAGTCCCAGTAGGTGTAGCCCTCGGGGAGCAGCGGACGCACCACATCGGTCACCCCCGCGTCGGTCAGGGCGAAGAACGCGTCGCGCTCGGCGGGGGACACGTGGGTGGACCGGCCGACCACGATGTCGGGATCGCCGTTGTCAAGGTCGAACGGGATGATGTTGAAGTCGCCGACGAGGGCGAGCGGGAGGTCGGGGTTCGCCGACAGCTCGGCCGCCGTGGACCGCTTGAGCTGCTCGAGCCAATGCAGTTTGTAGACATAGTGCGGGTCATCGAGCGAGCGGCCGTTGGGCACGTACAGGCTCCAGACGCGCACGCCGTCGACCATGACGCCCAGAGCGCGCGCCTCCTGCGGGGCATCCGGGCCCTCGTGGCCCTTCGCGAACCCGGGCATGCCGTCGAAGGCGGTGCGCACGTCGGTCACGGGCAGCCGGCTCGCGATCGCGACGCCGTTCCACTGATTCAGGCCGTGCACCTCGACGTGGTAGCCGGCCTCCTCGAACGGTGCATACGGGAACTGCTCCGGCTTGCACTTCACCTCCTGCATCGCGAGCACGTCGATGTCTTCACGGACGGCGAACTCGACGGTGCGGGTGACGCGGGTGCGGATGGAGTTGACGTTCCAGGTGGCCAAGCGCATGCGTCCAGCCTAGGGTGTGCCTCCTACACTGGATGCCGTGACCGCACTCGACGCAGACCGCCGGACCC